>NZ_JAWRYK010000001.1:0-3327431 GCF_046534635.1 Leifsonia sp. SIMBA_070
AGTGTCACCACCAAAGACCGCTGAAGTGTTACCGATGTCCTGAGGCAGAATCGTCACCTATGTCCTGAGACATAACATTACTCCGCAAGAGTAGCGCGTACGTGCATTAGCCCCTTGATGTCGATTTGGCCTTTGGCCCTTCTACCGTTTCGCCTAATGGTGTTGGTTGATTTTCGCTCTCGTCTTCCCCCCCCTTGTTGGTCCTTACCGTTTTCTCGATGCCTTTTCCGCTTACCTCTCCGAGAGTTTCCTCCATCCGGCGGATCGCCCTCACGTTCGGTTTGGAAACATGGGCGGCGGGAGACCGGGTTGCAGGGCAAGCGGTCGGGCCGTTCTTCGACTGCTGACCCGTCCCGGATCAACCAGTGCATTGGATGTTTGTTTGCCGGGTCGTCGTCGGAATCATCGGGAGCCCGCTGGCGCGTCTTTCAGTTCCATCGAGCACACGATGCAATCGATGCTCTTTCTCGCCGCGTCTGCCTTGATTTCAGCAACCGTGGTTTGCGGGCGTTCCATGCCAGAGGAATGGTAGAGGCGCCGCTTGTTGATGCCGACGAACCAGCTGATCTTGTGAATTACCGTGGCCTCTTGACGCGGCGCACTAGAGCGGACGAGCAGAAGTAGGCGATCAGCGGTTGGGGCAGTGGGTAGCGAACCTCTTTGTTGCCGGATCAATGAGTGCGATGCTTGCCGGATGAGTGCCGAGGAGGACTGGGTCGAAATCACGCCTCATGACGACCGTTGGTTCGAGTTGTATCGGATCGAGGCGCTACGGATCGAATTAGTGCTCGGTGAATACGCACTTGGTATCGAGCACTTTGGAAGCACTGCCGTGCCGGGACTGCCTGCGAAGCCGATCGTCGACATTTTAGTCGGCGCCTGCGAAGGAAGCGGACCCGATGCAGCTATTAACGGCTTGGCACGTCTCGGATACGAGTATCTGGGTGAGGACGGTCGTCGCCCGGGACGATACTTCTGGCGCAAGCGAGGAGCAGACGCGTTCAATGTGAGCGTCGTTGAATATCGCGGACTGCTCTGGCAGACCAACATCGAGGTTCGCGATTTTCTGCGCATTCATCCGGAGTGGGCGACCCGCTATGGATTCGTCAAGCTCAGCGCCGTCGCCAAGTCGCGGGCGAGCATGCTTGGATATCAAGACCAGAAGCGTGAGTTCCTCGATTCCCTCCGGGCTGCCGCTGCTACTTGGGCCCGGGAGTACCGTCCCGACGCGCGATGACCGAAAGGCCCACCTCTTTTCGTTTCCGCTGACGTGGTACCAGGCCTTTCGTGCGATTGCTGAGGAGGAATGGGTTAGGTCCCGAACGCGGTAAGCCTCATGCGGTCCCTGACCCCATGCGGTCTAGCTGAAGTCCACGGATGTCGGGCGCGAGTTCAAACGGTCAAGCGAGGCGCAGCGCAGCTCAGCAATTTGCGTCACCGACCTCAGAGGCAGACTCGAGCGCGATACCGGCAATACGACTAGTTCGCCGAGCAGAGCTAAGCGCTTCTCAAGCGCAAGGCTGAAAAACTCCTTCTACATTTACGCGAAGCGCTAGGAACTGATTACGAAGGCCATGACGGTCGGATAACTCCTCGAGCCGCACCACTACCTCATGCATCTCCGTGTAGAAGCCCCAAGCACACGGTCGTTCCACGTGCAGTGGCAAAGGAAGTACGCCCTCGTCTGATTGAGTGGGACAAGGCCGCCCCGAAGAGTGGGGTGATCGAGGAAGCGCCGTAGTCGGATCAGCGTTGAAGAAAATGACCATCGCGCTTGCAAGCCGGGATAGCGGCTTCAGAGGCTGCGTATTCGCGCTTGCCAATCACTCGGCCGAACGCTTCGCGCTCAGCCTTGCTAGGCCTTACCATCTCCTCGATTGGTTTTCCAGCGGCCGAAATCTCGACATCACCTTCCTTCTTCTCGACGAGGTTGCAGGTGAGCACGTTGAGGGGGTGCGCGAAGCCGCAGGGGGCCTGCCCGGCGCTCGCGATTCATTTGCTCAATGGAGGATCCCGAGCTCGGTCGTGAGGTCGTCCAGTTCGGACCACACCTCTTCGGGTATCGGGATTGTCGCGTTGGTGATCAGTTGTCGTATCCTTCCAGAGCGCGATACACCCACCACGGTCGATGCGACGTGCGGATTCCGCGTTGAGAATTGAAGCGCTACTGCTGCAAGGTCCGTGTCGAAGCGGCGACATAGATTGCGTAGGCGCTCCGCGCTGGCTATAACCTCCGCGCCGGCACTGCGGTAACGGTATCGAGCTTGTCGCTAGCTAGACCCGGCAAGAATGCCGCTGGCGTACGGGGCGGCGTTGACGAATGCCATGCCCACATCCGCTGCCAGACCTATGAGGGGCTCGGCGGACCGATCGAGCAGGGTGTAGCGGTTGTGGTTCAGCACGACGTCGAAGGCGCCGGTGTCCAGGTAACGCCGCAGCTCAGCGACGTCTCCGCAGGCAACGCCAATGGAGTCGACCAGCCCTTCCGCCCGCAGCTGTTTCATACCGTTGAGGGCGCCATTCGGGGCCGTGATGTGGGCAAAATCGTACCGATCCGGATCGTGCAGGTAGAAAAGCTTCACCGATTCGACGCCGAGCAGCGCGGTGCTCCCGGCGAACGACTCCACAACGCGCGAAGCGTCGAACGGACCTCCTGGCAACGGGTCGGCCTTTGAGGCGAGCACCACTCCACGAGAGGCTGGGGCTCTGGCGAACGCTTTGCCGATACGCTCTTCGCTCGCCCCTTTCCCGTATTAATTGGCCGTATCGATGAAGTTCACAGGACTCGCCAGCGCAGCCTCGATCGTTGCGATCGCGACCTCCTCATCGACCTCGAATCCGTACGCACGGGCCATGCCGCCCAAGGCGCTGGTGCCGACGGCGACCGGGGTAGCCCGCAAGCCGGTGAGTCCCAGTGGTCGGAGGGGAAGTAGAGGCTCGATGGTCGTCAAGTCAGAACTCGTGGTGCTCGTCAAAACGAAGCCGCCAGGACCAGACGTAGCGGTCACCGGAAAGCCGGTACACGGGACGGGTGTCCGGTCCGATTCGACCGGTTCCGACGCCTCGTTGGGCGACATCGATGTGCACCACCGTTGCTGGCGACGGGGGAAGTTTCCACCAGTGGTCGACGGCTTCTAGTTGTTCGGGCGAATGGCGGCTGACGTTCATGTGAAGCGGAATTTCGCTCAGCATCGTCACGCGCCCGTGCTCGCCGAGGATCTCCAGCCGGGTGACCCCACTTCGGCTCCCGTTCTCCTGCGGCCGGACATACGGTACGGCGAGTTCGTCGATCTCGCTGGTCCAGCGACCTACGAGGGCGCTCGCCTGGCGGTCAGGATAGTTCTCCCACGGCCCGAGCCCGACCCATTCCGCAGTCTGGAACCCAGGCACCAGCTCGAATCTCATCCCGACACGAAGGCCGTCTCGGGTGCCGGCCGGAAGGGTGACCTCCTCGTCGAACAGGTAGTCCTCTTCGCCGAGTCGGGAGACGGTGCGGCGGTGGATCACAGGGTCGCCAAAGGCGGTTCGATACCGCGTGACGATTTCTGTCGTAGTGGCGTGTTGGCCGACGTGGGGCGGTCCGTCGAGGTCGAGGCGGAAGAACCCGGAGCGGACGAACCTCTGATCGAGCGCGAAAGACAGCTCGTTGTCGGTAAGCGCGCGCCAGAGCGCCAGCTGGGGTGCGCGGGCGAGGAGCGGATGCGCGATCCGGCCGTCCTCGTCGACCTCGGCGGCTCCTGAGTCTCCGCTGCGGATCGGTTCGGATGCGGAGCGGACGACCACCTGGTGGACGGCGACTTCCGAGCCGGCTTGGGCCCAGACGGCGGCCGTGCGGGTACGGACGGTGATGTTGAGGGCAAGAGCTGAGGCGTCCTGAAGTGCTCTGACGATCTCTTCGGGGATCGCGATTGTGGCCTCCGAGCCGGCCGCCACTTCGGGTGTGCCGACGGTGGTTGCTGCGCTGTTTCCGTAGCGGCTTGACACGTGCAACTCCAGGACGAACCTGTCCAGCGTCTCAAAGGACTGTCGGTTGCGAATCCTGAGCCGACCCGCGTGGGCGGCCTGCGCGTCTGAGACGACGCAGATGGGACTGAAGATTCCGCGCAATTCAAACATCGCGGGCCGCGGGGTCAGATCCGACGCGGCGATACCGTTGAGAACTGTCTGCCCGTTATTCGCGGGGTCCCCGAAGTCGCCTCCGTAAAGCATCCTGCCCGACCGATCAGGGTCGAGCGCGTGATCCAGGAACTCCCAGAGAAATCCGCCCTGCACCCCAGGGAGACTCTCGAAGAGGCGCCAGTACTCGTCGAGCCCACCGGTCGAATTGCCCTGCGAGTACGCGTACTCGCTGAAGATCAGCGGACGGTCGGCTTGGGGGTGGGAGGCGTATGCGGAGATACTTGAGAACGCCGGGTACATCGGACAAACGATGTCGGTCGCCGCATGTCCGCCGTGCCAGTTCGCCGAAACAGCGCCCTCGTACTGTACCGGTCGAGTCGGGTCGAAGCGTCGCGTCCAGGCGGCAGCCGCATCGTGAGCTGACCCGTAACCGGTCTCGTTGCCGAGCGACCAGACGATCACACTGGGGTGGTTTCGGTCACGAAGGACCATCCGGGACACGCGCTCGACAATTTCCGGTAGGTAGAGCGGATCATCGGCGATGGTGTCGGCGAAGGCGTGGCCTTCGATATCTGCCTCGTCGACGACGTAGAAACCGTATTCGTCGCAGAGGTCGAGGAAGACAGGGTCGTTGGGATAGTGCGACGTGCGGATGGCGTTGACGTTGAAGCGCTTGAGGAGCGCGAGCTCGCTCATGAAGCGCTCCCTTGTCATCACTCGACCGGTGACGGGGTCGACGTCGTGGCGGTTGACCCCTTGGATCAGAATCGGCTCGCCGTTGACTAGAAGGTTGCGGCCTTCGACGCGAACGCGACGGAAGCCGATTCGCAGAGCCGTCGAGTCGACGACGTCGCCGTCAGGGTTCAGAAGTTCGACGACCAGGTCCTCCAGCTCGGGCGACTCGGCCGACCATGGTTTGACGTGGAGCTGTGTCAGGTCGACGCGGGCGCACCCCGGGTCGGCCTGTGCCGTTTGTGGGGTTGTGTCACCAACGGCTGACGCCGGTGCGATGAACTCCGGGGGAGGTGGAGCGTCGGCAGCTGTCAGGCTGAGCATGTCCATGAAATCCTCGGGGAAGCGCTGCGGAGGCCGCTCCGAGCGGTCGCGCTCTGGCGGCGGCATCGTCTTGGTGGGCGTGCGTGCGGCGATACCGGTCGATCGAGTTTCGCCCAGCACCCGGATTCGGATGCTGTGCTCCACCGCCGGCTGGTGTTTCAGGCCGGAGGTGGCGGCTACCACGCTCAGGCTGCCGAGCCGTGACTCGGGATCGAAATCGGCAACGACCGAGACGTCCGCCAGACTGATGTCGGTTATGGAGTAGAGGTAGACCGGCCGGCTGATTCCGGATTGCCACCATTGATCCTGGTCTTCGAGATAACTCGCTGACGACCATTTGCTGACGGACAGTTCAAGGAGGTTGGTGCCCTCCACGAGGACGCCGTTGAGGTCGAACTCGGCGGCCAGATGCGAGTCGCCGCTTGTGCCAACGGGGATGCCGTTCACCGTGACTCTCAGGTAACCTTCTGCGGCGCCCACGTGCAGGATCGGTCGTCGTCCGCTGCCCGGGGTGAACTCGAACTCTCTGCGGTACACGCCGACAGGATTATGCGCCGGCACCGTCGGGTACACCTCCTCGAACGGCATCGGCACGTTGGTGTACTGCGGGCGATCCTCCTCGGACGACATGGTCCACAGGCTGGGGACGACCACATCCTGCCACGCTCCGGTGCTCGGGGCGGTGTCGGACGGGAGCAACTGAAATTGCCAGACGCCGTCGAGGGAGAGCTCGGCCGGTCGGCGGAGCGTGCTCGTCATGAGGCGGTTCACGGCGTGCAGGCCGGAACGATCGAATGGTCCTGACGGATTCTGCGGTGAGGTCACGAGACTCCTCTTCAGCGGGAGGTACATTTTGGCAATCGGATGCCAAATTACTGGCGAGCATAGTTCAGTTGGGTCCCGTGTGGCTAAATCTAAGTGAGTAGCATTGATGCCACCTCGCGAAGAGGCGGGGCACTCTTTCCCGAGAGAGCAGTCGATCTGCTGGCGTCGATGACGCTCGAGGAGAACGCTTGCCAGCCAACGTCGGTGCTTCCCAACCAGATCAAGGGCCTACAGGGGTACGGACGAACAGATGGCCCCGTTGCTCGCCAAGGTACCGGCCAGATCTCGGCGCGCGTCATTGGAGGCCCCCTGCCGGGACTGCTCGGCTGAACAACAGCGAGTCCAGGCGTACCTTCGCGATCACACCCCGCTTGGCCGTCCAGCTGCCAGCCCCCGAGGTGGCGCAGCTGTACCGCAGTCTCCCTACCGGCGGTGTTACCCGGCCCGCGTAACACTAGGTCGAGTTTGCGCGTGTTGAGCTGGAGACCGGTGAGACGTGACGCGTTGTCTTCGAGCTGCCGATGACGGCATGTGGTTACGCGGCGAGTGATGGTGCTTTGTCGTCGATACCGGTGACGTGGACGTGCGTGTCGGAGGCGTCTCGTCGACACTCGGGTCGCGGACCGGTTCGCCATCATTGACCACCGAAGGAATATTCCGAACCGCGTAGCTATTTCGCTCGTGCGTCGATCGGGGAGGCCCCGGTTCTAGGCTCTGCCGCTCTTCGACGCTGAAGTGCCGGCCTCGTCGTCGATCTCGCACATATTGACGCCAAGCACGCGCTCGATCAACTGGCGCAGCTCTGTCTCGATGTCGAAATCGGGTTCCGCAAGCCATTGGAGTTGCAGCCCCTCCCACGCGGTGTGGATCCACCGGGAGGCTTGGCGCGGATCGACGCTTTCATCGATCACCCCCACTGCCTGAAATCGGCGGATGCTCTCGGTCATTCGTCTGTCGCCCTCTCGCCACCGCTCCTTGAAGTACTTATGAGCCGGGTGGCTGGGATCACTCGACTCGCCGAACATCGCGGTGTGAAGGCGGACGATATTGATTCGCTTGAGGCTCTCGGCTGCGCGTTCGGGTGCCTTCCGGACGGATTCTCCGAGTGGCATGGTGGACCATTCGAATTCGTCGGACAGCCGAAGGGCCGCGAGAAGGAGGTCGTCCTTGGTGGGGAAGTGATAGAGAACTCCCGGCTCGCTCAACCCGGTCTTTCGCGCGACGTCCGCGGTGATCAGCGCCCGGTGTCCATGCTCCAGGATGAGGTCCAATGCCGCCTGGGCGATCGACTGGCGTCGCTCTTTGGTCTTGGCATAGCTGCCGCGCGGGCCGCGAATCCCAACGGTGCTGGTCATAAGCAAATATTACTCAAGAATGCGCCAAAACTCTTATCTCCTAAGAATTGACAGCATGGAGAGTCAAAGCTAGCCTTCTCCCGAACTCTATAACGCACTCGGAGTTCACTCACGGGCGGCGTTGGAACGCCCGTCTTGTCAACAGCGCCGGACGGGTCCGGCCGTCTTTCAAAGGTGAGGACATGCATTCACAGAAAGCGATTCGATCGACTCGACGCGCGGCCGTGACATCGGCCGTCGTCGTTGGCACCGCTGCTTTGCTGCTTGCCGGCTGCGCGAGTGGCGGATCAGCGACCACAGGCTCACCGACGAGTGACCGCGGAGCGCATATCACGTTTCTCAACCAGTCCCGAGGCCAGCAGGCCGCCCTGACTGCGTTGGCGGCACAATATGGCAAGAAGACCGGTGTGATCGTCACGGTCGACACCCCGGGCCCAGTGGACTTCCCGGCCAAGCTCCAGGCGGACGCCCAGTCGAAGCAGATGCCCGACATCTACTCCGCGCTCGATCACACGACCATGGCTCCCTTCTACAAGGCCGGTTGGGCGATGGACCTCAGCAAGGAGCTGAAGGGCGCGTGGGGGGACAGCTTCTCTTCGCAGGTGATCAAGCTCTCCTCCTTCGACAAGGGCAACAACCTCGGCGTTAAGCCCGGAACGTATTCCGTCCACTGGGAGACCCTGTCGTATGCGGTTCTTGCAGACGACAAGAACTCGGGACTGAACGCAAACAAGCTGCCCCAGACCACAGATGACCTCATCAAGCAGCTCGCCGCGAGCAATAGGTCTGGAACTGGAGGCTTCTCGGTTGCAGCATCGTTGACGCCGTACCTCCTTCAGAATGTGGCTTCCAACTGGCTGACCGACCAGCAAATCTCAGACACGTTCAACGGCAAGTACAAGTGGACGTCGGCCGGGTGGAAACATGCGTTCCAGTTCATCGCCGACCTGAAGAAGGCCGGGGCGATCTCAGGTGCCTCGTTACCGGGCGGCGCGAACGACAATCCAACGGTAGAGACCAACTTCTTCACCAAGCACACCGTAGGGGCCTATTTCGACGCGTCGCCCGGGGTGTCGGTCGGCCACGCGACATCCCCCGATTACACCGCGTACTTTTCCTTCACGCTGCCGAAGGCACCCGACGGCAAGTACGCCCCGCGAAGCGCTGCGGTTCCCGGCAAGGGCGCCTCGATAAACCCGCGGGGTAAAAACGTGCAGGCGTCCCTTGATTTCGTCAAGTGGCTGACCGAGCCGGCTCAGCAGAAATACTTCGCCGATCAGGCCTTCATTATCCCGACCAGCCCTGCCCTGATCAACGACACATCCAAGCTGCCCCCGGCTCTTACTGGGTTCGCGCAGGGGATCAAGCACCTCCAGCTCATCCCGAACACGTTCAGCCCCCAGGTGAAAGATGCGATCAGCCGTGACGTCCAGCGGCTGGTCCTCGGGCAGATGAGCGTTGATGAAGTTGCTTCCGACGTTCAGAGTGCGCAGGACAGCAGCCAGTGACCAGCTCCGTCCAAAGCGCCCCTGTGCGGCGTCCTTCCGGGGCGCCGCGCAGGCGGCGCCTCGTCACGCGGCGCAGGACCATCACCGGGTACCTATTCCTGTTGCCCGCGGTTGCCCTGATCGCGGTGTTCACGCTGGTGCCGTTCGTCGAGGCGATGCTGCTCAGCTTCCAAGGATGGGATGGCGTCAGCGCTGCTACGCCGTGGGTCGGCTTCCAGAACTATCAGGCCGCATTCAAAGACGTAGCCTTCTGGGCATCGATGAAGAACGTAGTCATCTTCGGTGCGGTCGGCTTCATTGTCGGTAATGGCATCGCTATCGTGATGGCCCTCGCGGTCAATGCGGTCCGCAAAGGACGCACGTTCTTCCGCACCGTCTACTACCTGCCGAGCGTGCTTTCGGTGGTCGTCGTCGGAATGGTCTTTTCGGCCATGCTGGACTCCCGTTCGGGAATCTTCAACAAGCTCCTCGGTTGGGCGGGGCTGCCTTGGCTCGAGCATGACTGGCTCAACGATCCGACGACAGCATTGTGGGCCGTCATCGGTGTCTTCCTGTGGTTGCACTGGGGTTTCGGGTTCATCCTCTTCCTCGCCGGTCTGCAAGATATCCCGAAGTACTTGTATGAAGCCGCTGAGCTGGACGGTGCGCGAGCCTGGGGCAGATTCCGCTACATCACCTGGCCGCAGCTTGCGCCTGTCACGGCCATCGTCAGCCTTCTTACGCTGCTTGCTGCCCTCCAGATCTTCGGAACCGTGCAGGTGCTGACCAACGGTGGCCCCGGGTATTCGACGATGGTCCCCACCTTGCAGATCTTCACGCAGGCTTTCACGTACAACAACTACGGCGAGGCCGCCGCAATGTCCGTCCTCTTCGGCGGCGCGCTCGTTCTCCTGTCCCTGCTCCAGTTGGGCTTCTCGCGTCGGCGAGCGAACGCCTGAACCGACGGAAAGTCTCAGATGACCACCACGACCAAAGCAACCAGCTACACGGAGATCCGGGATGCAGCGCCGAGCAGGCTCACAGAACGCCCACGAGCGATACGACCTGCGCGTGTCGCCCTGTATTCGCTCTTGGCCGTTGCCGCCTTGAGTGCACTCTTTCCTCTTCTATGGATGGTGTCAGGCTCCATGCAGACTCTGCCGGAGTTGCTCAAGGGCGATGCGATCCTGCCCGAGGTTCCCCAGTGGCAGAACTTCGCCACGGCCTGGGTCAAGGGCAATCTCGCTGTGTACTTGACGAACAGCGCCATGTACACGCTGTGCGCGGTGGCCGGCATTCTCCTAGTGTCGAGCCTCGCCGGATACGCGCTCGCACGTATCCCTTTCAAGGGCAAGAGCGTCTTCACCGCGCTCATCCTTGCCGTCATGATCATTCCCGCGCCGGCCATGTTCCTTGCTCAGTACAAGGTGCTCCTAGCTCTCGATCTTGCGAACACCCGCCAGGGGTACATCTTCATCCTGATCACCACCGGCATTCCAATATCGACCCTGATCATGCGCAGTTTCTTCACGTCTCAGCCGGAGGATCTCGAGGAGGCGGCGGCACTGGATGGGGCATCCGCTGTGCGAATCTTCTCGAGCATCATGCTTCCGCTCGCCAAACCAGGGATTGCCGCTGTGGCCGTGATCCAGGCCTTCGCGGTCTGGAATGAGTACCTGATGGCACTCGTCATCTTCAACGACAACTCGCTGATGCCTGTCCAGCGCGGGCTGACGAGTTTCGTCTCGGCCGAGACGCCACAGCCACAAATCCTCTTGGCGGCCACCCTGATCTCCATCGTGCCGGTATTGGTCTTCTACCTCTTCGCGCAGCGCCAGATCGTGGACGGTATCAGCGCAGGAGCCATCAAGTAGCCGACTCGTCGACCTGTCTTTCTCACTCTGACGCGCTCGTCGAGTACGCGCGAAAGGAACCCCTGACCCCATCGGATTACCGTTCATCGACTCACCCTGGTATGGCGGGGACTACAACCCGGAGCAATGGCCGGAAGACGTGTGGGACAAAGACGTTCAGCTCATGCAACTGGGCGGCGTCAACTGGCCGCTGTCGGAGCGGCCTGTGGATTGAGGAGTTCTGGCCGCTGGGGGCCGCACAGCGCCCGCGGGGCATCCCCGTCAAGTCGATCCACACGATACCGCCAGTCGTCAACGTCAGAGGCGATCTGTTCTTCAAGGGGTGTACGACTGCGGCCGAGTGGGCGGAGTCAGTTCACGTCACGGATGCGCAGCCCCGCGCCGGCTTCGAGCGGGCCAGTCGCCGGCCGGCCCGCGCTTACACGAAACGGTCATGTCGAGGGGGCGCGTGGTTCCTTGCGACCCGACTGGATCAGGACGGAATGTCCGCCGTCCTGCAGCAGCTCATCGACGAGAGCCGGATCTCCGGTTCGGGGTTCCCTTCGAAAAGGGAGCAGCAGCGGACGGATTCGTGGAGTCGGTCCGGGGGGGACCTGCGGTTCGTGATCACCACGACGACCGTCCCGTGTCGGTGACGCTTAACGGCACGGACTCCTCAGTGGGCGCGACGCTGAGGGAGTGTCTCTCGAGGTCGGCAACGAAGCCGCATTGATGTGGCTCTTGGAAGGCGCGGCCCGCGCTGAGATCGCCGTTGATCGGTCCAGTGGAGATCAGGAACACGTTTCGCGCCGCCAGCCGGTCGCCCGGAGTCCACTCCGCATGGATATGGTTTGCCACGCGGACGGTTCTGGGCCCGGGATTTGGTTGGGCGCATGCGGCTTCACCGTGCGATGTCGACGGCGGCCTGCAGCGCCAGGACTCCGGCTGCGCGCGCCCACTCTTCGAACTCGAACGGCACCGCCTCGACTTTCAGGAGCTCGGGTGCCCGTTCGGCCGACAGTTCGATCCCGTGCCGGATGGCGGCGGGGGAGATTTCCCAGAGAGCGAGACCGTCGCCGGTCACCACAATCTTCTGCGGGTCGAGGAGATTCGAGACCAACCCTACCGCCTGACCCAGAGCTGCGCCCGCGTCGTCGAACCCTCTCAACGCCGCAGGGTTCCGTGCTTGAGCCAGCTCGACCGCCTCCGCGTAGTTCACCGGACTCCCCAGCGCTTGGGAGATCGAGCGCGCGATCGCGTCGTTCGTGAGGTAGACGTTCGCGCAGCCGCGGTGGCCGCTTCTGCAGATCGGGCCAGAACGGTCGATCGGCAGGTGCGCGAGGCGACCCGGGGAGCCGGTCGCCCCGAGGACCAGTGCGCCGTTAGCGATGATGCCGCATCCGACTCCGGCGCCCACGGTTATCAGGACGAGGGAGTCGAGGTGGGCGCCCGGTCCGAACCAGTGTTCGGTGGCGGCGAGAGCCTGCACGTCGTTGCCCCACGTGACGGGGAGGCCGTCGATCGATGACAGGACTGACGACAGATCGAGGTCGCGCCACTGGAGGAACTCGGAGTCGATCACCATTTGCTCGGATCCGACGGTCACGACCGAGCCGGCCAGGGTCACGCCGACGCCGGCGATCGTCGGCGTCTCAACCTGGAGCGAGCGCGTCGTCCCCACGATCTGGGCGGCCACCTCGGCCGGGATCCGCGAGCCGAGCGCTTGCTCCGCGGCGGCGATGACGGTTCCGCCCAGGTCGACGACCGCGGCATAGAGCACGTCGGCGGTGAGCTTGATGCCGACGAAGTGGCGCGCGTCCGGTTTTACGCGCAGCAGCTCGGAGGGTCGGCCGGTGGGCGCCCGCAGCTCTGTGACACCTTCGACAACCAGGCCGTTATCGACGAGCTCCCGCGCGATACGGGTAAGGCTCGAGCGGGATACGCCATGTTCGGCGGCGAGTTCGGACCGTGACGAGGGTCCGCCGGTGACCAGGCTCATGAGTACCGCGCGTGCGGGGGCGGACATTCTCGGCCACCCCGTAACGACGAGAGGGGGCGACAACGACATGAATCCACATTACTCAATAGGGGCACCGGTAGCTACCTGGATAGAAATAACGTCCGCGAAAATCGCACCAAAAGTTTTCTCTTGACACCGAGTTGATTCATGTATGAAAGTAACTCTCGTGGATACGATGACGTTGTCGCAGCTCTCCCGGACCGAGACCGCCCCCCCTTCACCCCTGGTGCATTTCCGGGCCGCCGGAGTAAGCCTCATGGTGGACGCCGCTGGACCGAGCCTCCCCCGCGTCATCCATTGGGGCGCCGATCTCGGTTACCTGCAGGACTCCGAACTGTCGTCGACACTTCTGACAGCGGTCCCGCCCGCGGTGCACAACTCTATCGACGAACCGGAACCGCGCTCGATCCTCGCCGAGCAGTCGAGTGGGTGGTTCGGGCTGCCCGGGCTGGAAGGCCACCGCGACGGCGCCCTGTTCAGTACACGATTCGTGGTCGACAGCGTGATCCTCGATTACGAGCCGGACGGCCAGAATGGCGGATCGGTCCGTGTGCACGCCATCGACGCGGAGGTCGGTCTCCGGATCGCGATGACGATCGCCCTGACTCCGGAAGGTCTCGTGACGATGGAGGCCGAGCTCCAGAACATCGGGACGACGCCGTACGTGCTGAACGCACTGCGGCTCTCGCTCCCGCTGCGGACTGAGGCGACGGAGATCCTCGACTTCACCGGGCGGCACACCCGTGAACGGAGCCCGCAGCGTCACCCCCTGGTGCAGGGGAGCTACGTCCGCACCGGTCGCCGTGGCCGCACCGGGACCGACTCGTCGCTTCTCCTTCTCGCCGGTGAGGAGGGTTTCCGATTCCGCTCGGGCGCTGTCTGGGGGCTTCATACCGCCTGGAGCGGCAACCACGTGACGTTCGTCGAGCGTGACAGCCAGGGTGCGTCGATCATCGGCGGAGGCGAGGAGATCCTCCCCGGCGAGGTCGTCCTGGCTCCGGGCGAGCGCTACTCCACTCCTCTTCTCTACGGAGCGTACGGCGATGGCTTGGACGATCTATCATCACGGTTCCACCGCCACCTCCGGGGCCGTCCGCAGCACCCCATCGCCGAGCGCCCCATCACGCTGAACACCTGGGAGGCGGTGTACTTCAACCATGACCTCGGCACCCTGAAGCGCCTGGCCGATCTCGCCGCGTCGGTGGGTGTCGAGCGCTTCGTCCTCGACGACGGCTGGTTCCTCGGCCGGCGCAGCGACCACTCCGGACTCGGCGACTGGATCGTGGACCCGGCGGTCTGGCCCCGGGGCCTGGGCCCCCTGGTGCGGCACGTCCGGTCACTGGGGATGCAGTTCGGCCTCTGGTTCGAACCCGAGATGATCAGCCAGGACTCCGAGCTCGCGCGCCGCCACCCCGAATGGATCCTCGGCCCCCGGGGGCGATCGCCCCTGGAATCTCGCCACCAGCAGGTACTCGACCTGTCTGATCCTGAGGCCTACGCCTACATCAGGGACGCAATGGACTCGCTCATCGCTGAGTACGCGATCGACTACATCAAATGGGACCACAACCGCGACCTCCTGGAGGCCGGGCACAGCGGCAGCGCCCGCGCCGCGGTCCACGATCAGACGCTCGCCGCCTACCGGCTGATGGGTGAGCTGAAGTCGCAGCACCCCGGGCTCGAGATCGAATCGTGCTCCTCGGGCGGAGCACGCGCCGACCTCGGGGTGCTGCAGCAGTCCGACCGCATCTGGGCCAGCGACTGCATCGACCCGCTGGAGCGCCAGCAGATCCAGCGCTGGACCGGCCTGCTCATTCCGCCGGAGATGATGGGCTCGCACATCGGCGCACCCACGTCGCACACCACGGGTCGCACGCACAGCTTGCAGTTCCGCGCAGGGACCGCCTTCTTCGGGCACTTCGGAATCGAGTGGGACCTTAGTGCTGCCACCCCGGACGACCTCGCGGAGCTGACCGGATGGGTCGAACTCCACACCCGGTTCCGCCACCTCCTGCACACCGGTACGACCGTCCACGGAGACCATCCGGATCCGGCGCTCTGGCTTCACGGCGTCGTCGCGGACGACGGTTCGGAGGCGGTGTACTCGCTCTCTGCCGTTGCGACGGGCGTGTGGTCCCCTCCCGGCCTGATTCGCTTGCCCGGCCTCGATCCGCTCCGCCGCTACCGGGTGACCGTCCTGCAGGCCCCCGGAGGAGATCCCCGGACCCTGCCGGCGTGGTCATCCACGGGCCTGACCGTCAGCGGGCAATCGCTGGAGAGGTTCGGGCTGCAGAGCCCCGACCTCTTCCCCGAGACACTCGCTCTGCTTCACGTCCAGGACGTAAATATCACCGACTGAAAGGAGGAATGGACCACCGAATTTCTGCCGACACAGCCCTACCCCCTGCACCATGACAAGAAAGTAGAACAATGATGTTTTCCCAACACAGGAGCCGGCGCAGGCTCGTGCGCGGGCTCGCCGCAATCGTGACCGTCGCCGGGCTCGGGATCGGTCTCGCAGCCTGTTCGTCCACGTCGCCCGCATCCGGGGACGACGGCCCCGTGACCATCACTTACGGATTTTGGGCGGAGGAGTTCCGGCCGGCGTTCCAGCAGGCTGCCGACGAATTCCACAAAGAGAATCCCAACATCACCGTCAAACTCAAGCTCACACCGTTCGCCGATTACTTCACGAAACTGAACACGGAGATTTCGAGCAAGACTGCGCCGGACGCGTTCTGGCTGCAGAACATCCACATCGGCCTCTACGCGAAGAACGGCGCGCTCGCCGACCTGACCACGCTTCGCAAGGACTCGAAGGTCGACCTCTCCGGCATCCCGGACTCTGTCATGAAGCCGTACACGATCGGCGGAAAGCTGTACGCCATGCCCTGGCAGGCGCTGCCGTTTGGTCTGTACTACAACAAGACGCTCTTCAAGGCTGCCGGCGTCGCCGAGCCGACCAACGACTGGACATGGGATGACGTCGCCACCGCTGCCGCCAAGCTGACGAACAAGTCGGCTGGCATCTATGGCATCGCGGCGCCGGTATGGAATTACGGCACCTTCTACCAGTCCATGTACAGCTACGGTGCGGACATCATCACCGATAAAGGCAAAGGAACCGACATCGACTCGCCCGCTGCCCAAAAGGGCCTGAAGGTCTGGACGGACCTGGTGCAGAAGGGCTACTCACCCTCCGTCGCCCAGACGACAGACACCCCGGCGGACTCCTGGTTCAGCTCGGGCAAGACAGCGATGATCACGAGCGGACCCTGGACCGCCACCTCCTACAGCGCAGCCCTCGGGAAGGGCAACCTCGGACTGGTCGCCATGCCGAAGGGGTCGGTCGATCGTTCCGGGATGGCCACGACGACCACAGCCATCGCGGCGGCCGGCAAGCACATTGCCGACGCGTACCGGTTCGCGGAGTTCCTCAGCGGTGACACCGGCCAGAAGATCCTGTCCAAGTCCGGCGTTGCCGGCGGCCCGGTGAACAAGAACGCCAACCAGGCCTGGATCGACGCCATCCCGGGTGTCGGGATCGAGAACATCCTCCCGGAGATTGCCACGGCGAAGCTGCTGCCCTCATCGAATGCGACGTCGGTCTGGGAGGACCAGGAGGTGACCGTCTTCACACCGGCCTACAACGGCACGGCGAGCGTCGCCGATGTGACGAAGCAAATGGCCAAGGTCATCGAGGACTCGCTCGCCAAGGAGAAGTAGTCCCACAACAACTGTGGGCCTGCCGACCATGCGGTCGGCGGGCCCCACCGAAAGGGTTAACTCATGGTCGTGGATGTCCATCGCCCCCAGGCGGCGCCCCGCACCCAACCGCCACCGGCGGCGCATCGCGTACGACGTCGATCGAGCGAGGGCACACCCCTGCCATGGGTGCTGTTGTTCCTTGGGCCAATGGCGCTCGGGCTGCTCGTCTTCTACATCGGTCCCGTGCTCGTCACGTTCTACTACAGCTTCACCGAGTGGGGCGTCTTCGGCGGCGTCACCTGGGTTGGCCTCGCCAACTACGCGCAGGTGTTCACTTCGCCGGAGGTCGGACGCGCGCTCCTGAACACGGTGATTTACACCGCCATTGTGCTGCTGAGCATCCCGGTGGCTCTGCTGATCGCCACCCTGCTCTCGCGGCGGTCACTGCGGTTCGTGTCCGTCTACCGGCTGCTGTTCTTCCTGCCGGTGATCACCATGCCCGTTGCCATCGGCTGGTTGTGGAAGCTCATCCTGAACGGGGACTTCGGCATCCTCAACCAGGCGCTGGCCGCTGTGGGGATCCAGGGGCCGACCTGGCTGAGCGACCCCCGCACGGCGTTGATCTCGATCAGTATCGTCGGCGTCTGGGCGAGCTTGGGCTACCCGATCATCCTGTTCGTCGCCGCACTGCAGGGGGTGCCTCCGGAACTGCATGAGGCCGCCGCACTGGACGGCGCTGGCGCGGTGCGGCGCTTCTTCAGCGTGACCCTGCCGGCGGTGAGCCCGACGGTGTTCTTCGTGTCGGTGCTGACGACCATCGGGGCCCTTCAGATGTTCGACCTCATCTACGTGATGATTGGGAAATCCAGCCCGGTCATCCCGCAGACCGAGACGGTCATCTACCTCTTCTACAAGACGGCGTTCATCGACAACAACAAAGGACTGGCCTCGGCCATCGTGTTCGGTCTCATGGTGATCATCATGCTTCTCACCCTTCTCCAGTTCCGTCTGCAGCGACGGTGGGTGCACTATGCCTGAGACTCGCTCCAAGGCGCTCAATCCGGGTCTTGTCCTGACCCACGTGGTCCTCATCGTGGGAGCGATCGTGATGGCCCTGCCGTATGTGATTCAGGTGATCACATCGCTCAAGTCTTACCAGGAGACCATTCAGGTGCCGCCCGTGCTCTGGCCTGCTCACTTTCAGTGGGGGAACTATCTCGAGATCTTCTCGGCGTCGTTCCCCGTGGGAGTGCAACTGATGAACACGACACTGGCTGCCGCTGCCCGGGCGGCCGGGCAGCTGCTTCTGGGCTCCATGGCCGCGTACGCGTTCGCCCGTCTTAAGTTCCGTTTCCGCGGCGCGATCTTCGCCGTCTTCCTTAGCGTGCTGATGGTGCCCGGGCAGCTGTTCCTGATCCCGCAATACCAGGTGATCCAGACTCTCGGTTGGCTGGACAGCTTGCAGGCGCTGTTCCTCCCTGGCATCTTCAGCGCGTTCGGGGTGTTCCTGCTCCGTCAGTACTTCATGACTCTGCCGTTGGAACTGGATGAGGCCGCACGGCTGGACGGCTGCAACCCGTTCCAGATCTACTGGCATATCCTGCTTCCGCTGGTCCGGCCGGCGCTGGTGGCGCTGGCGCTGCTGACAGTGGTCAACAGTTGGAACGACTTGCTCTGGCCGCTCGTGGTCAACAGCTCGCCGGAGCACCTGCCGGTCTCGGCGGGCCTAGCAAACTTGCAGGGGCAGTTCGTCGACAAGTACCAGCTCATCATGGCGGGTGCTGTGCTGACGACCGCTCCGATCATCCTGCTCTTTGCCGTGCTGCAGCGCCAGTTCATCGCCGGCTTCGCGACGAGCGGGCTGAAGTAGGTGCGCCACGACGATTGGATCGTTGCGCCAGGCTGGGAGCCGGTCGCGACGGTCTTCGGAGCGCTCATCGAGGCGGACGACCTTGGTGGCGCCGCGGTAGCCGTTCACGCCGATGGGAAACTTGTCTTGGATGCCTGGGGCGGCCGGGCGGACGCCGTCAGGGACCGCGATTGGCACGGAGACACGCCAACGGTCGTCTTCTCCTGCACCAAGGGGATGCTGTCGATACTCGTCGCCAAGCTGGTCGAGAGCGGTGCCGTCCGGTACGAGCAACCCGTTTCCGAGCTATGGCCGGAGTTCGCTGCGGCCGGGAAAGGTGAGGTGCGGATCGCTGATGTGCTCTCGCACCGCGCGGGCCTGCCGGCGTTCGACGTGCCGATCGGTTTCGAGGAGCTGGTAGGCGGCGCGAGCCTCCCCGGACTGCTGGCGCGGCAGGCGCCGCGCTGGCGGCCGAGCGACGGCTACGCGTACCACCCGCTGACATTCGGCTGGCTGGTCGGCGAGATTGTCCGGCGTGCCACCGAGGAGACCATCGGCCGCTATTTCACTAAGACCCTGGCCGACCCACTCGGACTGGATGCCTGGATCGGAGCTCCTCCTCACGTGCTGGCTAGGGTCGCCCACGTCAAGACGGCGCCGAGCCAGGTGGCGGCTTCGGTCGGCCTTCTCGAGCGGGCCGAGTCGGGCGATGCCCTTCCGCTGTTCGCGATGACCCTCGGCGGTGCTCTTCCTCCGTCGCTTGTCGGGTCCGGGGCCGGTGCAGACGCGGGGCTGAACGATCCACGAGCGCAGGCAGCGGAGATCCCGGGCGCCGGCGGCATCGCGACCGCGCGCGCCCTGTCCGCGTTGTGGTCCAGCACCGTCGTCGGGACCCATGAAGTCAGCGCCCTTGGCGCGGGCGTCCTCGCCGAGGCGCTTGCGCCGGCCTCTGAGGGCCCGCAACTGGTGGCCGGTGGCGCGCCCTATCCCCGGTTCGGCATGGGGTTCCAGCTGACCTCGGATGCGCAGCCCTATCTGACTGCGCGCAGTTTCGGGCATGACGGCGCGGGAGGTCAGCTGGCGTTCGCGGACCCGGACCATGGTGTCGGCTTCGCTTATGTGACCAGCACGTTGGTGGGTTCTGGTGATGACCGCGGCCGCCGGCTGGTGGAAGCGGTTCGCTCGGTGCTCTGAAGGGCCCCAAATGCTCTCTCGAATCCAGCACCTGCGATGTCACGCAGGCCGATTCAAGCGAGGCGATTCAAGTGCTGCCTGATGCAGCAGAAGGGTCTCCTCAGGAGACCGCTTGACTCCCTGAATTTCGTTGACTTTTGCTGGAACTGCGGCGGAATACTCGGCGCCCTCGGCGTCGAACTAGAGTTGGAATCCCGAGAAAGCGTCGAGCCTGGTTAGGCTGCGGCTGCGCTTTGCGTGATGGTGGCTAGGCGGTGCGTTGCCGCGAGTACACGCGCGGCGGTGGCTTGGATTAGGTTGGTGTCGCCGTTGGCCCACCCGGTGATGTAGCCGATGCTGTACACGGCGGTGTCACATCCGAGGAGGCCGGCGACGATGTACGCCACGGATTCGGCTTCGACCTCCATCCGGCCGCGGTGGCTCACGTAGTCGAGCGGGTCGCTGGTGTGTCCCAGCAGGATGTGCGCGGTTTCGTGGATCAGTGTCTTCGCTGCGTGCTCGCGGCTGAGCCGGTCGTCAAGTACCACGGCCTGCGAATCCGGATCGGTGTAACCGTTTCGGCTGCCCGGCAGTGGACGGTAGTGGATGCTCCAGCCTTCGGCGAGCAGGTAGTTGGTGAGGGCGCCGATAACGCCGTGGTCATCAGCGCCGGTGAGTTGCTGCGTGATGCTGCTGGGGTCTTCCGCGCCGTCGATGGGGTCGGTTTGGCGGATGTCGAACACGGTCAGAATCGGGTATCGCACTATGCGTCGCTCGAACTCCTCGCCCTTGTCGTCTTCTTCAGTGATCTTCTTGGTGGAGTAGCCGAAGATGCGGATGCCGGTCTCACCTTTGCGAACCTGGCGGCCCAGCTTCTGCCATTTCCGGAACCCGGCCACCTGAGTTGCGTCCGGCCTCTGGGCGAGGATCAGCAGCAGATTGTTCAGCGAGTAGGCGTGGAACGCTGCGGCGAACTCCAAGAAGGCCCGCCACTTCTCCGAGTCATTCAGCTGTTCCACCTGTTCACTGATGGAGTTGTGGAGCGTCTCGGCGCGTGCTTTCTGTTCGTCGGCGCTCAAACCGGCTCGGTGTGCGGCTGTGGTGCTCATGATGTGTCCCCTTTGTGGACGACTTTTGTGTGTGCCTTTCCGGCAAGGGGAATCGATCGTGAGCGGTGGCGGCGGAGTGCTGGGACCGTGGAATACCGCAGCGCAGCGAGGATATGCCGCGAAAGCCCGGCACGCAGCCGCAGGAGCGAACTACGATGAACGGCCGGAAAGGTCACTCACCCGTGCGGATGGCGGCACCCGACTCGGCTCACCTGGTCACGTCGCCGACCACCTGATCGTCGAGAATGGTCCGGTTTCTCGGGGTGGGCAGTGCCAGCCGATCTCGCCCCAAATAAGCGCCGGGGGGCGTCGAGATCAGCTGCAACCACTCCAGGCGTCCGCCGGCCTAGAACCTGTTGAGCCGCCTTCGGCGGCGCTGGCCCTATGGGTTTGTGTGTCTTTCCGCGGGGCGATCGTAGCTCGTTCCCGCGGCTTACCGTGCCGGGCTTTCGCGGCATATCCTCCCTCGCTTCGCTCACTCCGGTATTCCACGTCCCGGCACTCCGCCGCTCCCGCTCGCTCTCGATCTCTCCGCCGGAAAGGCAAACAAAACGATCGAGCAGGGGAGTGAACGATCATGCGGGTATTCATCATCGACACCACACACATGGGCCCGGAACTGCAACGGGGACTGATAGGAGTGGTCGGCTCGACCAGCCCGAGCCCGGAGGAGAAGGAGGAATGCGTGGACACCGTTTCGAGGTATGCGGTGGATGGGTGGGCGATCGCCGCCGACCCGCACACCCCCATCGGGTACCTGGCCGCGCTGACCGCCGAGACCGCGTGCGTGCCGTTCCTAGCGTTGGAACGGGTTCGCCGGGCCGGCGGTGCGGTGATCGCAGCGCCGACAGCTGGCGCGCACCTGCAAGGGCTCGACTGACGCCGTGGGCGAGGCACGGTTGTGGGTGCCGCCCTCCATGGCGTGACCCACAACCCTGGTTTCAGCCCGCCGTCGACGACCTCTTGCTCGGGGTCCGCCTTGTCCGCTGGGTTGGTCAGCGTTCCTGGCTCCACCCGGGAACGAAGGCTAGGAAGCTAACGGGGTTACCGCTCCGCCTGAGCCCGGGTTGCCTCTGCCGTCTTGAGGGCCTCGTATCCGGGAATGAGCGAATAGAGGTATGCCCTGAGAAGCGCCTCCATATTGATGGCATCGCGGTCATACAGCCATTGAAGTTGGAGTCCCTCGATGAGAGCCAGGAAACTAGCGGCAAGCTCGTTCGGCTTCTGGATCGACCGGATCTCACCCCTGGCCTGCAACGCGTCGAACGCTACAGCGAAATATTGCCTGAGGGAGTCGTAACGATAGCGGTTGTCAGCGTGGGCAGGGTGGTCCTCTGTCGTGCCCTCGGCCGCGAGAATGCTGTAGAGCTCGACAAGCCCCGGTCGCTTGTTGTTGTCCGCGATGACCTCGAGCATGGATTCCAGCGCATCGACGGGGTGGCCGGAGGGCGAGGGCGCGAGGAGCGAAGCGCTCTCTTGCTCACGCACGGACAAGACCGCCGAGAGCAGGTCGAACTTACTGGCGAAATGGTGCGCGAGTCCGCGCTGGCTGATGCCCGCGCGGTCGGCTATGTCCTTCATCGTGCTCGCGCGGAATCCTGAGATCGCAAAGACGTCGATGGCCGCGTCGATGATTCGCTCACGCACGGCGGCCGTTTTCGCGTACGGCCCTCGCGCTTTCGATGTCTGCCCGGTCACGGGTTGAAACTACCACTCCAAGGCGACTTTCGTGATAGTGTCGGCGAAATTCGCGTTTCAATGGGGTTTTCAATACGTCAGCCCCTGACAAAGGAGTCAAACTATGGACGAGATTGAAGACGCCGCTTCAAATGCCGGCGTAGCGTCACCGCTAGCCGGCCCAGTGGCGGCAGAAGCCGTCGAGGTGCTCTCAACGGCCGCTGATAACAGCAGCTATGCTGAACTCCCGAAGGTCCGCGCTGGATTCATCTGGCTACTTTTCGGCGGCGTCTTCGGGGCATCACTGGCGTTCATAACACCCTTGGCGATTTCGCTGTCCATCCGAGTGAGCGCTCTCGCGCCATCCCACCCGGAATACTTGGGTTACATCCTGGGACTTGGCTCACTTGCGGCGTTGCTCGTGGGCCCCCTCGGCGGTCAATTGAGTGACCGGACACGGTCCCGTCTCGGTCGTCGTCGCCCCTGGCTAATCGGCGGTATGACCGGCGGCACGATCTCTTTGTTCGTCCTCGCCATCTCACCCAACCTGTACGTGCTCGGCCTAGGGTGGGTGCTCGCGCAAGTCACCTTTTCGCAGGTGATCAACAATTTTGTGACGATCCAGGCCGACCGTCTGCCTCTGTCCCAGCGAGGACGTGTCGCAGGAATCACGGGCCTGGCGTCAATGATCGCACCTACGTTCGGGGCGGCTCTCGCCGGTTCACTTGCCGCCTCGCCATTCGCGCTCTTCCTTGTCCCCGGCGCCGTCGCGATCGTCCTCGTTGGTGTATTCGTGTTCTTTTTCAAGGAAGGCGATAGCCGTGGGTTCGACTTCCACTCGCGTCTGACTTTTAGGTCCGTCATCTCGCGTTACGTCTTCAATCCCATGCAAAACAGGGATTTTGGCTGGAACTGGCTGGGTCGGTTCTTCTTTTTCTTCGGACTTACTCTCAGCACCACGTTCACCGCATTTTTCTTCGCCGCGAAGCTGGGTCTGGCCGTTGACAGAGTCGGGGGGATCATCGCGATCGCAGGCATTACCGGTGTCCTCGGCACAATTGTCGGCGCCGTCGGTGGAGGATTCCTCTCCGACCGTCTCAAGCGGCGAAAGCCATTTATTCTTACCGCGGCTACCGTCTTCCTGGCCGGGGCGATCATCCAAGCGATGGCATCTGGCCTTGCCCTCCTTGTCGTGGGCACGGTCCTAGCCAACCTGGCGATCGGAATCTTCTCCGCGGTAGACCAGGCTCTGATGATCGACGTGCTCCCGGAGAAGGAGACCGAGGCCGGCCGTTACATCAGCATCACCCAGTTCGCTGTCACCATCCCACAGGCCGTGGCTCCCGTCGCCGCATCCCTGATCCTCGCGATCGGTGTAAGCGCAGCCGACAAAAACTACCCACTGCTCTACGTTGTCGCTGGCGTCCTAACGCTGGTCGGCGGCCTTGCAATCCTTCGCATCAAAGCCGTGCGCTAAAAGCACACACCCACGTAATCCTCGGCGAAAGGCATCATCGTGACCGTTCACAGCTACGACCCCGCTACCGTTTTCGGACGGGCCGTCGATCGCGTCCGAGCGGGTTCGGACGCCATTGAAGAGGCGACGGCGATTCTGAGCGCGCTCACCCCAGAAGAGCGGCTTTGGCTGCTCGACGGTGACGGCGAGTTCTGGTCGGGGATGGCCGAGATGGGCCGGGCCTACAACTCTCAGCCGATCGTCATGGGCGAGATCACCCGGATCGGGTTGCCCGGCCTGCGGTTCAGCGACGGCCCCCGCGGCGTGGTGATGGGCCAGTCGACGGCGTTCCCCGTGTCGATGGCGCGCGGCGCGACCTGGAACGTCGAGCTCGAAGAACGCATCGGCGCGGCGATCGGCGCGGAGATGCGCGTTCAAGGCGGCAACCTCTTTGCCGGGGTGTGTATCAACTTGCCGCGCCACCCCGCCTGGGGGCGGATCCAGGAGACCTACTCCGAAGATCCCTTAATCCTGGGCGAGATGGGAGCGGCGCTCACCCGTGGTGTCCGCCGGCATGGCATGGCGCTGGCGAAGCACTTCGCTCTCAACTCGATGGAGAACGCCCGCTTCTCCGTCAACGTCACGGTGGACGACGACGCGCTGCACGAGGTCTATCTGCCGCATTTCCGTCGCGTGGTGGAGGAGGGCGCGGACGGGATCATGGCAGCATACAACTCGGTCAACGGCGAGTGGGCCGGCCAGAATCCGACCTTGCTCACCGACGTCCTGCGCGAAGAGTGGGGGTTCGAAGGCGTGACTATGTCGGACTTCATCTTTGGGCTGCGCGATGCTTCGGCCTCTCTCCGAGCGGGGCTGGATGTGGAGGCACCGCTTCGGCAGCAGCGTGCCAACTGGTTGCCGACTGATCTGAAAGAGGGCCGAGCGTCCTGGTCGGACGTCGATCGGTCGGGCCTGCGGATCATCGCGACTCAGCTGCGCCACTACGCCTCGACACTGGACCGGGAGCCGAACGAAGACGTCGTGTTCTCGGCACAGCACCGGGCGCTGGCGCACGAGGCCGCCCGTGAGGCGGTCGTGCTCCTCAAGAACGACGAGGTCGGGGGCGTCCCCCTGCTTCCGTTGGACGCGGCCGGCATCCGCCGCCTGGCCGTCATCGGTGCGCTCGCCGGAGTAGCGAACACCGGGGACAAAGGGTCATCGAACGTCCGCACTCCCCACGTGATCACTCCGCTCGACGGTCTGCGTGAGCTGCTGCTGGACATCGACATCGAGGCGGTGCTCAGTCACGACCTGCGTGCCGCGTCCGACGCGGCACGCCGCTCGGATGTCAGCGTCGTCGTCGTCGGCAACACCTTCGCCGATGAGGGTGAGTACCTCGGCGCGGACGGAATGAGCGCGCCCGGCGTTCGTGCAGTCTTCCCGCCCTTCCCACCCGGCGTCGACCTCGCGAAAATGGCGAACGAGGGCGAACACATCATGGGAGAGGCCGACGGAGGCGACCGCACCTCCTTGCGGCTCAAGGAGGAGGACGTCGCGCTGATCCGCGCCACCGTGACTGCTAATCCTCGAACCGTCGTGGTGATCGTCGGTGCCGGCGCTGTGATCACCGAGGAGTGGCGTGACGAGGTGCCGGCCGTCGTGTTCGGCTGGTACAGCGGGAGCGAAGGTGGTGCTGCCCTGGCTGAGGTGCTCCTCGGCGCGACGGATGTCACCGGGCGACTGCCCTACTCGATCCCCACCGCTGAAGCGCATCTGCCGTACTTCGACCGTACAGCGTCAGAGATCACCTACGACCGGTGGTTCGGGCAGCGACTTCTCGACCGAGATGGTCACGATGCGGCCTTCCCGCTGGGATACGGCCTCTCGTACACGACCTTCAGCATCGACGATCTCGTCATCGAGTCGGTGGAAGGCGAGAGCGTCGTCGCGGCGGCGACCGTGACGAACACTGGCAGTCGTCGGGGCCGTCACGTGGTGCAGCTGTATGCGCTTCTCAACGAGCCGGACTTTCCCCGGCGGGTACTGCTGGGGTTCACGCCGGTATGGCTCGAGCCGGGCGAATCTCGTCCCGTTGCAGTGAACGGCTCGCTTCGTCCTACGCAACGTTGGATGGCAAGCGGATTCCAGCCGCCGTCCCGGGGGGTGACGTTCGAGGTCTCCTCGTTTGCCGGCGATCCCGCAGCGATCCACGACCCGACTAGGACCGTACCTTTGCCGATCTGAGCATCGGACCACAGCCCCCATCGAGATGTGCTTGGACGGGAGCTCACCCCCGAGGCATCCCTCGCGAGGTGACCGGAGAAAGAAGGATATGCAAATGACCGCATTTCCCGCCGGATTCGTCTGGGGGGCGTCGACGGCCCCGCACCAGATCGAAGGCAACAACGTCAGCAGCGACTGGTGGGCGCGAGAGGGTGTCATACCCGGGATGGAGCCGAGCGGGGACGCCCTCGACAGCTACCACCGCTATCGGGAGGACATGGAGCTCCTGGCAGGGGCCGGTTGCACGGCCTACCGATTCGGAATCGAATGGGCCCGCATCGAACCGCGGCCCGGTCAGGTCTCGCGCGCCGAGCTCGCCCACTACCGCCGGATGATCGATACGGCGATCGAGCTCGGCCTCGAGCCGGTGATCACCCTTCAGCACTTCACGTCACCGCTCTGGTTCGCAGAAGAGGGAGGCTGGCTCGGAGAGAAGGCCGTCGACCGGTTCGCATCGTTCGCGACCACTGCCACGCAGATCCTCGACGGAGTGAACTGGGTGGCCACCATCAACGAGCCCAACATGCAGGCGATGATGGTGATGCTCCAAGAGGCGATGAAATCCGGGCAGCTCGGTGAATGGCAGAGCCCGACCATCGACGGAGAAGCGCAACGCGAACGGATCGCAGCCAGCCTGCCCGTACCCGAGCCGCGGTTCGGTCACCGGATGGTGGAACTTCACCACGCCGTGCGCGAGATCGTCCGGGAACGCACCGATGCGAAGGTCGGCTGGACGATCGCCAACGGCGCCCTCACCGCGGCGCCAGGCAATGACGAGAAGCTGGCCGAGGTGCGCTACGCGTACGAGGACCTGTACCTCGAAGGATCGCGCGGCGATGACTGGGTGGGCGTCCAGTCGTATTCCAGCCAGCAGGTCGACGCCAACGGAATCCTGCCGCACCCGGACCACCCGGACAACACGCAAACCGGTGCCGCATACCGTCCCGATGCTCTTGGCATGGCCGTCCGCCACACGTGGGAGCTCACCGGTCTTCCCATTCTCGTGACCGAGAACGGGATCGCGACAAGCGACGACGACCGCAGGATCGCCTACACGGCAGAAGCTCTACGCGGACTCGCCTCGGCGATCGAGGACGGCGCCGACGTTCGTGGATACCTGCACTGGAGCCTCCTGGACAACTACGAATGGGGCCATTGGGATCCCACGTTCGGGCTGGCCACCGTCGACAGGCAGACCTTCGAACGCCGCGCAAAGCCGAGCCTAGCGTGGCTAGGCTGCATCGCCCGGACGAACGGCGCAGTACTCACCGAGTCCGTTCGATGATCGTTCCGCCCACCCTTTCTGCGACATCAGAATCAACTGACCCAGATCCATAGCCCAGCGTGCGCAGTCATTCCAGGTGAGCCGCCATGTGATTGTCGGCCACAACGCACTGGCACTATCGAGGGTCAGGTACAACTGCGATCTACTTGCGGGGTAGATCACGGCCGGAGCGCTGGCCACCAATGATGAGCAGCATGAGGGGTGGGGGCCTCGCGGGTCGACGCCGCGTAGAGGCATCTTTCAGTGGCGGAGGAAGCGTCGGACATAGCTTGACTGGTCGTTCATCCAGCGACGAGAGATTGCCGCGTCTGGAACGTCGTGATCGAAGCCGTGATAAGCGCCAGCCACGTGATGCAGTTCGACTTTTACGCCGGCCGCGAGAAGGCGGGTGGCGTAATCGAGCGCCTCGTCGCGAAGCGGATCAAGCTCGACTGCGAGGATGTAAGCGCTCGGCAGGTCGGAGAGGTCTTCGGCGCGGCCTGGCGCGGCGTAGATGGAGGCGTCTTCGGGGAGCGCCAGGTAGTGCTTCCACATTTCAGCGTTGCTGACGTTGTTCCAGACCGGAGTGTCGTTGAAGGCGAGCATCGAGGGCGTACCCATCCGGTCATCCAACACCGGGTATAGCAGGATCTGCAGGGCGATCGGAGGACCGCCGCGGTCCCGAGCGAGGAGGGCGACGGCCGCGGCGAGGCATCCGCCGGCGCTTGCTCCCGCAACCGCGATGCGGGCTGGGTCGACGTTGATGTCGCGGGCGTTCTGGTAGGTCCAGACCAGGCCGCTGTAGCAGTCCTCAAGTCCGAGCGGAAATTTGTGCTCCGGTGCCAGCCTGTAGTCGACCGACACGACCACGCAGCCCGCGTCGGCGGCGTAGCGAAGGCATCTCGCGTGTTCGTAATCGAGGTCTCCAACGACGAAGGCTCCGCCGTGGAAGTAGACCACGCCCGCCTTGACACCGCGCGAGAAATTCGGAGTGTAGATACGGACCCCGATCTCGGTTCCGTCAACGGCCGTGATGATCGAGTCGGCAAAGGTCACCCTGCCCTCGGTCTCAACGATCGCCGAGGAACGGTGATCGCGGGTCAAGACCGCCACGAAGCGAGCGGCTTCAGGGTCGGAGATGTCCGGCGGAGCCATCAGCACGCTTGCCGCATCGAGTTCTGGGTCCATCGTCATTGATTCCCTCGTCAGTTGTGCAGTGTTCGAACCAATCTGCCAGGCGGTCCCCGCAGGGCGCCTCCGCGAAGCGAAGAAAGTTCTTCCGACGAATGGAGGTCAATCGGACCACTCGGCGACGCGGAGGAGCTTCAATGCCAGCGAGAGGGCGAACATCGATCCCTCGTCGGTGAGGTTTATGCCGAGCTTCTTTTCGATGCTCTTAAGCCGGTAGTTCACGGAGGTGTGGTGCAGGTTCAGCGCGATCGAAGCCTTGCGAAGGCTTCGATGCTCACAGAAGGAGTCCAGAGCCTGAACCTCTGCCAGGCCATTGGGAGTATGGATGAGGAACCGAAGCTGTTGGACGAGGCGTGAGGCGCCGGCGTCTTCTGGGTCCGTCCGGGCGATCATCTGTAGGGGGCCGAGGATTTCGAAGTCGGCCTGAGCCGGTCCCAAGGTCTCCGATGTCATCCGTAGTGCGAGCCGCGCGTTGTCGCCCGACTCGTATGCGTTCTGCAGGTTGGCCTTGGATCCGAGCCCAACCTGCAGCCCCCACTCCGGGAGTGTGATCTCGCGATGTCCGGGAATGTCGTGAATCAGGCACATCGCCACTCCCCGATCCATCGTGACCCGCGTCACCTCGATTGCGTTCTGGGCCCCCCACCTCTGCAGGCTGTCGCTGATCTCGCTCTCCGAGGCGGCCGGTTTGACCGCCACGGCTCTTACGGGCCACGTGGCATGGAATCCGATCGCGCGGGCAGCAGCAGCCCGGTCCGCGTTGCCGGTGTCGCGCGAGAGAAGCTGGACAACGGGGCTCCCGACAAAGGCGCCGATGGTCATTCCTTTGACGAAAACTGCTTCGGCCGCCATCGCCATCCGTTCGAGGATGAGCTCGATGAGGGATGTGACCTCATCGGATTCCAGCAACCACACGGTTGCCACGGGTTCGCCCGCCGCTTCGACGCTGCGTGAGAGTGCGCCCGGGGGCGGGACCGACTCGAGCTTCTGTCCGTGAGGTGTGCACGCGAACGAGGGAAACCCGGGCTTGCCTTTCACTCCCGCTTTCAGCCCGGTCAATTGGGCGGCCGCTCGAACGATCTCGTCAACACCGGCCTTCGCCGCAACTAGCCGTTCGAAAAAGGCGATCGCTCTGATCGCGCCCTCTGCCTCGGACTCGCTGGTCGAGAGTCGTTTAAGTACACCGTCCATGCCGATCCCTCCATTTGTAGGAGATTGTTGCATCGAAGTTCGGATGCGGGTGGATGTTCCAGATGAAATCGTGGACGCCAGCGGGGCCCGATCACGATCGAGTTCACCTCAACGGAGAGACGACGCAATGAACTACTTCACGCAGCAGCCCCGATCTTCGCGCTTGGTCATCCCTGATCGAGCGCATCCGGGAACCACGTCCGGTTAGAGCCGCTCCACGCCTCCGGGCGCCCACTGCGCTCTTCGGGCCCGGTTCGCACTGTCGCAACCGCATCCCACGAAAGGACCATCAACATGAAGTTCACCACCCCTTACCGTCCGAGCCGAGTGCTGGCGGGCGTCTCGATCGCCGCAGCCATATTGCTCGCCACTGTCGCGTGCTCATCCGGGCAGGAAACCAACGCGGCCGGGCAGACCTCCGGCGTGAAAAGCGGCCCAATCACGATTGCGCTTCTTCAGAAGCAAGGAGACCAGCAGTTCTTCGTCGATCAGGCCGCGGGTGCCAAGGCCGCCGCGGACAAGGCAGGGAAGGTGACTCTTAAGGTTATCGACCTCAAGTCCGACTCCAATCTGGCCATCAGCCAGCTCGATGCGATGATCGCCCAGAAAGTCGACGGCATTCTCATCACCGTCCCAGACCAGCAGATCGGCCCGCAGGTGATCTCGGCGGCTAAGGCTGCCAACATCCCGCTCATCGCACTGGACGACCCGATCAAGGACGCCAGCGGCAAAGAGGCAACCTTCGCCGGTTTCGACGACCACTCGATGGGGGCGATGGCTGGGGACCAGACTGGGCCGTTGTATCAGGCGGCTGGTTGGAATGCGTCGGACACGCGCATCCTCTCCGCCTACAAGCCGGACCTCTCCGTCTGTGTGGACCGGGCCAAAGGGTCCGAAGACGCGTTCAAGAAGGCCATTGGATCGGCTGAGGCGCCTAAGACGATCGTCATTGGCACGGATATGTCCAGCCCGGACGCTCAGAACAAGGCAGGTGCCGTGATAACCGCTAACCCGGACGTGAAGCACTGGATCGTCTGGGGCTGCAACGACGATAACTCCACCGGGGTGGTCACGGCTCTGCAAAATTCCGGCGTCTCCCCAGAGAACATCATCGGTGTGGGCCTCGGCGCGTACCTCGCCTGCAAGGACTGGAAGGCCGGCCTTACCACCGGCAACAAGGCCGATGTCTTCGTATCCGGCATTCAGGTCGGCAAGACCGCCGCCGACGCGATGATCGGCTTACTGCGTGAGGGCACCCCGCTGCCCCCGAAGTCCATCGCAAAGACCTTCGAAGTGAACGCAAAGAACTACAAGGACGTCGGGATGACCTGTAACTGACCCATCAGGCGGGAGCCCGCAATCCCCGGGGCTCCCGCCTCTTGCTAAGGGAGAAGTACGCATGAAAGACAACTCACCCGGCCAGCCCGAGGCTCATCCTGTCGTGTTCGAGGCCGTGAATGTAGCGAAACGATTCGGACCGGTGGCCGCCCTCTCGGGTGCATCCATCCAACTTCGGGCAGGCGAGGTCGTCGCCCTGATGGGAGAAAACGGTGCCGGCAAATCAACTCTGTTGAAGATCCTCACCGGCGACCACGCACCCAGCTCGGGCGCGCTTCTTCTAGGGGGACGTGAGGTCGCGTTTCGCGACCCGGCTCACGCCCGACGGATGGGGGTAAGGGTCGTTGCCCAGGAGCCCGAGATCGCCCCCGACGTGAGCGTCGCCGAGAACATTTACATTGGTGCTCTTCGGCAGCGTGGCTGGCGGTACAGCAGGTCTCTTCTCGAACGAGAGGCTGGGCAAGAACTCGCTGAGCATGGTTTTGGCAGCTCGATCGACCCGGGAATGCTTGGCAAGGATCTCACCGCCGCGCAGCGGCAGATCGTCGAGATCATGCGAGCTCTGCAAGGCTCGCCGAAGGTCATCTGCTTCGACGAACCAACTTCGTCGTTGGGGGAGCACGAAGTGGACATACTCTTCCGGCTCTTAGCGGAACTTCGCCGTCGGCGAGTGGCGATCGCCTACGTTTCTCACCGTCTGCCCGAAGTGTTCGAACTTGCGGACCGGGTAACGGTGCTTCGGGATGGGACACTGGTCGGCTCACGACAAACTTCTGAGACGAGCAGCGATGAGCTGGTCCGAATGATGGTCGGCCGCGACCTTTCGCAGCTGTTCGAGCGCACCCCGCACCAGCCGGGTGAGCCGATCCTGCAGCTCGACAGTGTCACCACCGACGACGTCCACGAGGTCGAATTAACGGTCCGCCGCGGAGAGGTCGTCGGCATTGCGGGTCTCGTGGGAGCGGGTCGTAGTGAACTCCTCCGCGCCATCGTGGGAGATATCCCCGTCCGCAGCGGATCGATCACATACAAGTCCCGACCGGTCACGTTCAAGAGCCCCGCTGACTCGATCGCAGTCGGCATCGGATTCGCGCCGGAGGAACGCAAAGCCGAAGCGCTGATCCTAGAACGCAGCATCAGCGACAATATTGTGCTCACGGTCCTCCCTAAAATCTCCCGCGCCGGATTTGTGCTTGCTCGGCGCGAGAGGACGATCGCCTCCGGTTTCATCAGTCGTATGCGCATCCGGACGCCCAGCCCGGGCCAACTGGTTAAGCGGTTGTCCGGTGGAAATCAGCAGAAAGTGGTGCTCGCGCGTTGGCTGGCGATCGCCCCCGAACTGTTGCTCCTGGACGAACCCACACGGGGTGTTGACGTCGGCGCGAAAGCGGAGATCTACCGAATCATCGATGGGCTCGCTGCTCAGGGGACCGCAGTGATTGTCGTTTCCAGCGAACTTCCTGAGTTGATGGGGCTATCCGACCGCATCTACGTGATGGCGCACGGGCGACTCTCCAGTTCGTTGAACCGTGCGGATGCAACCGAGGAACGAATCCTCTCCTTGGCGCTCACCGACGACGCTGCCCCGCGCGAGCAGGCCCCAACTTCCGACAGCAACGAAGGACTCCACAATGACTGACACCCTCATCGTGTTGAAGCAGGACACGGTCGCGCCCCGACGCTCGCTTGCCCGGCGCATCGTCCAGCGGATCGGTGTCCAAAACCTTTCTCTCGTCATCGCGATCGTCGTTCTCGTTGCGGTAATCGGAGTACAAAATCCGCTCTTCTTCGGGCTCGACAACATGCGTGTGATCGGCCAGGCTGTCGCCATCTCAGGCCTCCTCGCTGTTGTGCAGACCATCGTGATCATCCTTGGAGCGCTCGACATCTCTGTCGGTTCCCTTGCGGGCTTGTGTTCGGTGGTGTCGGCGATGGTCTTCACTGCAGCGGGACCTATGGTAGGCGTCGCAGCGGCGATGCTGGTCGGCGTGATCTGCGGCGTGATCAACGGGTGCATCATCGTTTTTGGGCGCGTGAACTCCGTGATCGCGACTCTGGCCACCCTGGCCGCCTACCGCGGCGTGGCAGATCTCATCTCGAATGGTTCGGCGCAGGGCTACACCGGCTCCGACCCATTCTTCATATTCATATCGCGCGGGTCTCTTGTTGGCATACCCACTCTGATCTGGATCCTGATTCTGATATCGGCCCTCGTGTATGTCTTCCTTAGATTCACCAGCTGGGGCCGCAATGTCTACGCGGTGGGTGGCAACGGAGTGGCGTCGAGGCTGGCCGGCATCAATATCAACCGCTACATCGTCGGGGTCTTCGTGGTCACGGGGCTCGTCGCGTCGATCGCCGGAGTCCTGATTACGGCCCGCACGGGGTCCGGCCAGCCGGTTTCGGGCTCCGCGGGGCTGGAGCTGCAGGCGGTCACTGCGGCGGCCCTGGGAGGCGCCGCTCTTAAAGGAGGCAAGGGGAGCGTGATCGGAACGCTCTTGGCGGTGGTGCTGCTGGGTGTCCTTTCCAACGGTCTTACGCTGCTGAATGTCAACAGCTTCTGGCAAGACGTTGCAACCGGGGGAGTGCTGGTTCTAGCTGTCGTCATTCAGCAGCTGCGTTCGGGGGAGCGTCGGATCGGGCTACCGAGCTGAATGATCGCGACCGTTCCGGGCGTCGACCTCCTGGTTGCCTGTGCGACAGGGGCTGTTTCCGGTTCACACCGGGATCGTGACGAGAACGCAACGGGGTCTCGGGAGCTTGGCCAGGTTCTGTGTGCGACCTGCGGGGCCGTCAGTAAGTCGCCCGACCTCCGCTGATGTCGTAGACCGCACCGGTCGAAAAGCTGACTTCGTCCGAGGAGAGCCAGGAGACGAGGGCGGCGACCTCCTCCGCGCGGCCGACGCGCTTCATCGGGATGAGGCTGGTGATGTGTGCGAGGACGTCAGGGGCGGTGTCGTCGTTCATTGGGGTGGCGATCACGGCTGGCGCGATGGCGTTGACGAGCACCCCGGTTGTGGCGAGTTCCTTACCCAACGACTTCGTGAGGGCGATCACCGCCGCCTTTGACGCGGAGTAGATCGACAGGTTCGGGTTGCCATCCTTGCCGGCCATGCTGGCGAAGTTGACGATGCGACCCCAGCCGCGTTCCGCCATGCTGGGTGCGAAAGCCCGGATGGTCGCCGTGGTACCCAGCACGTTGACACCGAGCACCGACGACCACTCGGCCGTGGTCGTCTCCAGTAGCGGCTTGTTGGGCCCGACGATGCCCGCCGAGTTGATGAGAATGTCCACCGCGCCGATGGAAGCAGCCGCCTTGGCCAGGGCATCCTCGTCCGTGATGTTGAGGCGCACGTCCACATCGCCGGCGAGGTCGATGGTCACCACCTCGACGCCGTCCGCCCGGAGGCGCTCGGCGCTGGCTGCGCCCAGTCCTCTGGCTCCACCGGTGACGACTGCTCTTCTCATGACGGGTTCCTTTCGGGGAGTTTGATCGATGAAAGGCCGCCGTCGACGGCGAGCACAAGACCGTTCGTCGATGCCGACCGGGGACTCGCGAGATAAGCAACAGCGTCAGCGACCTCGTCCGCCGTGACGAGCCGGCCATGCGGTTGCCGCGCCTTGAGCGCACGGCGGGTCGCCGCCGGATCGTCTGTTGCATTCATTAACCGTTCGACCCAGGGAGTGTCGACCGTTCCTGGCGAGACGGCGTTGACTCGGATGCCGTCTTTCAGCAGGTCGGCGGACATTGCGCGGGTGAGAGCGATCACCGCTCCCTTCGTCGCGCTGTAGAGCGCGCGCTCGGGCAGGCCGACGGTCGCAACCACCGAGCCGGTGTTGACAATCGCCGCCGCGTCCGACGCGCGCAGGTGTGGCAGCGCTGCCCTCGTGACGCGAGCGATGCCGACTACATTGACATCCCAGACATGATGCCACTCGGCGTCACCGTTCGTCTCGATGGTGCCTTGCGCCCCGATTCCGGCGTTGTTGATCACGATATCGATGCGTCCGTACCGCTCCGCCACGGCGCGGATCGCGGCGCGCACCGACGCGTCGTCGGTGATGTCGGCACGGAAATTCTCATCGCCTGCGCTCACGTCCCTGTCGAGCACGGCGACCTCGGCGCCACCACTCCTCAGCCGGCGCGTGATCGCGGCGCCGATTCCGGATGCTCCGCCGGTTACTACTGCCACTCGCCCCTCGAATTCGCTCACGATCAGACGTCCCCGATGGCGACGTGGATCTTGGGCCCGGGACCGGCGTCGGCCGGGGTTCCCCCAGCCAGGACGCCGGCGAGCTCATCGAGCCCGATGACCGCTGAGACCAGCGGTTCCGGATCGACAGAGCCGTCGGCGAAAGCGGTGATCGCGGCATCGAGTCCCTGGCTGGCGCCGAGGATGCCCACCGCTGTCACGTCCTTGAGCGCGAGCGTTCGGGTGTCGATCAGACTCGGGCTTCCGGCGAGCCCCACGTAGACGACGCGTTTGCCGGGCTCCACGAGTTCGAGGGCTTTTGCGGGAAGGTGTTCGGCGTTTGACGCATCGATGACAGCGTCCCATGGCAGCTCGGGGAGCGTTTGCTCGGTCCAGGCGGCGTCGAAACCGAGCGTCCTCGCAAAGGTGAGCGACCGGGGACTGCGTCCCATGAGATGCACTTCCGCTCCGGCGGCACGAGCGAAGAGGGCAACCAGAAGTCCGATCGTCGCCGCACCGAGTATCAGGACCCGGTCGCCCGGCGAAAGGTCGGCCCCCCACACCGAACGCAGCGCATTGCCGGCCGGTTCCACGAGGGCGCCGGCGGAATCGCTGACGGAGTCCGGAAGCGGGTGAAGGTAGGCGGCAGGGTAGGCGAGGTGCTCTGCCAGTGCGCCGGGCAGCCCTCCGCGGATGCCCAGTTCGAAGCGGTTCTTGCACACGTGGTGTCGGGCGTCGAGGCAGCGGTAGCACTTCCCGCAGCCGACCATCGTGTCCCCGGTCACCCGCCGTCCGATCCAGGACGGATCGACGCCCTCTCCGACCGCAGTGACGACGCCCATCCACTCGTGTCCTAGCCGTATGGGGAACTCTGCGTTGCCGTCGTGCAGGTATTGCATCTCGCCCGTGTAGAACTCGATGTCGGTACCACAGACACCGGCGCGCTTGACGTCGATCAGCACCTCGCCAGCAGCGGCGACGGCGTCGGCGACCTCTTCGACGCCGGCCTCGCCGGGGGCGCGCACGACGAAGGCTTTCATCGTGGCGCGATCACGTTCTGACGCTGCACGCCGAGGCCATCGATCCCGAGTTCCATCACGTCGCCGGCCTGCAGCCAGATCTCGGGCCGGAAGCCCATCCCCACTCCGGGAGGGGTTCCAGTGTTGATCAAGTCACCCGGTTCGAGCACCATGAACTGGCTGATGTAGTGAACGATGAAGTACGGGTCGAAGATCATGGTCGAGGTGGTGCCGGTCTGGCGGCGAACGCCGTTGACATCCAGCCACATGCCGAGCTCGTTGACGTCGGCGACTTCGTCCTGGGTGACCAGATAGGGGCCGGCGGGGTTGAAGGTCTCAGCGGATTTGCCCTTGAGCCACTGGCCGCCGCGCTCCATCTGGAAGGCGCGCTCGGAGACATCGTTCACAAGCGTCCAACCCGCGATGTGGTCACGGGACTGCTCGACCGTGTCGAGGTAGCTGGTGCGCCTGCCGATCACGATGCCGAGCTCGACCTCCCAGTCTGGCTTGGTCGAGCCGCGGGGAATGCGGACGTCGTCGTTCGGGCCGATGAGGGTGTTCGGTGACTTGGTGAAGAGGATCGGTTCGCTCGGCACGGCCTGGCCGGTCTCGGCGGCATGGTCGGAGTAGTTCAGGCCAACACAAATGATCTGGTGTGGGCGCGCTATGGGGGCGCCGATGCGCTGGTCGCCGAGTTCCTCGACCTCGCCGCGTTCGATCCGCTGCGTGACAACCGATCGAATCGTGCCGATGCCATCGTGGGCGAAAAAGGCTTCGTCGAAGTCGAGTACAACATCGGAGAGGTCCACGTAGCTGTGCTCGTCGGCCAGGACGGCGGGCTTCTCGGCGCCGGTCGCGCCGATGCGAAGGAGTTTCATCTGTTTCCTCTACTGGAACAAGGCGGGGTCGGACATCCCGGCCCACAGGGGTTGAGGGAGTCCGCGGACTCCGGGCTTGATGGTGAAGAGTCGGCCCGAGAGGGGGAACTCCTCGCGCTGAACCTCGTCGAGGTCTTGGGTGGCCGTGGTGATAACGAGAGTTGCGAGGTCGGGCCCGGCGAAGCAGACGCTGGAAGTGTGCGGTGCGGGAACGGTGACGACCTCGACCAGGCGGCCGTCTGGTGAGTAACAGCGGACTTCGCCGATTCCCCACATCGCGATCCAGAGGTGGTCTTCAGAATCGATTGTCATGCCGTCCGGATAGCCCTTGTCAAAGGTCAGGAACACATCCCGCGACCCGGTCTCGCCGGTTGCGACGTCGTAACCGCGTCGGAAGACGACGCGGCGCTCGGTGTCGACGCTGTAGAGAATGCTGCCGTCGCCGGTCCACGCCAGGCCGTTCGACAGGGTCAGGTCATCGTCGATGACGCGGACGCTGCCGTTGCTGTCGACCTGGAGCAGCTTCTCTGTCACCGATCCGCCCTCCAGCGACAAAGTGCCGACAACGTATCGCCCCGCTGGGTCCGGTTTCCCGTCGTTGAAGCGTCGCGGGCCGTCAACGAGCGGTGCGAGCGGAAGAACGCCTCCGTGCGGATCGACCACGATGAGTCGGTGGCCGCCGGCGATAAGCCATTCCCCGCGCTGGGCGACGGCCACCGCACCTGCTGTTTCGTTGACGCTGACGCGATCGACTATGTCGATGGTGCTGTCAGCCCGAAGCGTGCCAACGAGCACGGTGCCGCTGGGGATGTCGACCCAGAGCAGCCGGGACCGGATCGGATCCCAGAGCGGGCCCTCGGCCAGGAAGAACGCCTCGTCGGTCGCCAGGGTGAGGTCGTGGGTCACGCTGTTCGCTCCTGCCAGCCGGTCGTCTCCCGGATGATGTCGTGGATCTCGTCCTGCGCCGCCACCAGAGCGGAGAGCGGCGTCCGGTACGCGACCGCGCTCACGCTCACGGCCCCCGAAGGTTCGCTCGGCGAGGCGAGATAGACGGGAACGGCCAGACAATTGATGCCAGGCTCGTTCTCCTGGTCATCGATCGCATATCCGCGTTCCCTCGCCTCGACGAGCTGCGCGTGCAACTCGAGCGCGGTCCCCGGGCTGTTGGCGGTGCGCTTCTGAAGCTGTCGGTCGCCGATCCATCGCTCCACCTCGTCCAGCGTGCGGAGCCGGGAAGCCAGGAGAACTTTGCCGACGCCGGTGCAGTGTGCCGGGTTCCGGCCGCCGATGGTCGACGTGAGGCGTACCGCACCTGTGAGGGGATCAACCTTGTCCCGGTACACGACCTCCATGCCATCGAGCACGGCGAAGTGGATGGTCTCGTTGAAGCGCTCCGAGAGCCGGTCGAGGATCGGGCGCACACGGATGTGCTCGGGCCGGGCTTCGTGGTGGGCGAACGCGAGGCGCAGGAACTCGTCGCCGAGGACATAGTGGCCGCGGCCGTCCTGCATGGCGAGGCCCGCGCGCTTGAGGGACGCCAATGCGCGGTGAACGGTGGGCTTGGGGTGCCCGGTGCGCTTCACCATCTCTTCGAGCGAGGCTCCGGCGGGATGGGTCGCGAGTTCGGTGAGAACGGCCAGCACGCGATCGGTTCCGACCAGACGCTCTTCCCCCACGCTGGCTCTCGGATTCTGCGGCATCGGTGGTGTCCTCCTCGTCGGTCGCTTATGCTAGCAACAGTTTCATCATATAGACCACTATTCCGAGAGTTGGAACAACGGTGTCGAACCTTCGCAGTTCCGAGTGGTACTCCGGTGACGACCGCAACGCATACATCCACCGCGCGTGGATGCGGCGCGGGCTCCCGGGTAGCGCGTTCACCGGCCGTCCGCAGATCGCGATCGCGAACACGGCCTCCGATCTCACCCCGTGCAACTCGCATCTCACCGAAGTGGCTCAGTCGGTGAAGAACGGCATCTACGAGGCAGGCGGGATCCCGCTGGAACTCCCGGTGGTATCCCTGGGCGAGACGCAGGTGCGGCCGACGGCGATGCTGTGGCGGAACATGGCAGCGATGGCGACGGAGGAGATGCTCCGCGCGAACCCGGTCGACGGCGTCGTGCTCCTGGGTGGCTGCGACAAAACCATCCCATCACTGCTGATGGCCGCATCGTCGGTCGATCTTCCCGCGGTCGTTGTACCGGGTGGCCCGATGCTGACCGGCCACTTCCGCGGCGAGGCCCTCGGCTGCGGAACCGATGTGTGGAGGCTGAGCGAAGAGGTCCGGGCCGGATCACTCAGCCAAGAGCAGTTCATGAAGTCCGAATCGTCGATGATCCGCAGCAAGGGCCACTGCAACACGATGGGCACCGCCAGCACGATGGCGCTGGTGGCTGAGGCGCTCGGTACGGTGATCCCCGGACTCGCCGGCACACCCGCGCCGGACACTCGGCTTTTGGAGGCTGCCCACGAGACGGGCCGGCTCGCGGTTCAGCTGGTCGCCGAGGACCGCCGCCCGAGCACCTTCCTGAACAAGGGGAACTTCCACAACGCGATCGTCGCCCTGGCCGCGATCGGCGGCTCGACGAACGCGGTCGTGCACCTGCTGGCTGTGGCCGGCCGGCTCGGCATCGACGTGACCATCGACGACTTCGACCGCATCGGGGCGCAGGTGCCGCTGCTGGTCAACCTCCAACCGGCAGGCCAGTACCTGATGGACGACCTCCAGCGCGCCGGCGGGTTCCTCGCCGTCCTGCGGGAGGTGCGCGACCTGCTCGACCCGACAGCACTGACCATCACCGGCAAGCCGTTGGTCGACTACCTCGACGACGCCCGGATCTGGGACCCGGACGTCATCACCCCCCGCGAAACGCCCCTGCTGCCCGCGGCGGGCATCAGCGTCCTGCGCGGCACGCTCGCACCCGGCGGCGCGATCATCAAGCCCGCCGCCGCTTCGGCGCATCTGCTCAAGCACCGAGGCCGCGCCGTCGTGTTCGACAGCATCGAGGACTTCCACGCCCGCATCGATGATCCCGATCTTGAGATCGACGAGAACTCCGTCATGGTTTTGCGCGGCTGCGGCCCGAAGGGATATCCGGGCATGCCCGAAGTGTCCAACATGCCTCTGCCGAAGAAGCTGCTGGAAAAGGGCGTGCGCGACATGGTCCGCATCTGCGATGGCCGCATGTCTGGGACCGCGTACGGAACCGTCGTGCTCCACGTCACCCCCGAGGCCGCGGCCGACGGCCCCCTCGGCCTGGTGCGCACCGGCGACTGGATCACCCTCGACGTCCGCGGCCGCCGCCTCGACCTCGAGGTCCCTGCTGCCGAGCTCGCCGCCCGCGTGCCGAACACGGCGACACGAGAAGGATTCGCCAACCCGCGGCGCGGGTGGGAGCGACTCTACGTCGACCATGTCATGCAGGCCGACACTGGCGCCGACCTGGACTTCCTCGTCGGTTCCAGTGGTTCGAAGGTCAGTCGTGAGTCCCACTGAGATGCGTCTTCCGCCCGTCGACACGGACCTCGTCGCCGCGATTGAGGCGGTGTGCGAGTCCGTCCGCACCCGCGCGACCGACCGCCTGGCCGCAGCGCACGATGCCTCGCATTACCTGCTGACCCCGCAAGCCGTTGCCGCGCCCGCCTCGGCGGCGGAGGTGGCCGGCCTGTTCGCGACCAGCCATGCACGGGGCGTTCCACTGACGTTCCGGTCGGGGGGCACGAGCCTGAGCGGCCAGGCCGGAACCTCCGGTGTCCTGGTCGACACCCGCCGGAACTTCCGCTCGATTCTCGTGCTCGACAATGGTGCACGCGTGCGCACCGGCCCTGGCGCCACCGTGCGCGCGGTCAACACGCGACTCGCCCGGCACGGGCGCAAACTCGGCCCAGACCCGGCCAGCGAGATCGCCTGCACGATCGGTGGCGTGGTCTCCAACAACTCGAGCGGGATGTCCTGCGGCACCCACGCGAACACCTACCGCACGCTTGAGTCCGCGATCCTCGTCCTGCCCAGCGGCACGGTGCTCGACACCGGCCGACCGGACGCGGACGACCACTTGCGCACCATGGAGCCGGCTCTCTACGACGGTCTCCTCGTCCTCCGCGACCGTGTCCGTTCGAACCCACAGTCGGTGGCGACGATCCGGTCGCTCTACTCGATCAAGAACACGATGGGGTATGGCCTCAACAGCTTCGTCGACCATGACCGGCCCGTGGAGATCTTGGAGCACCTCGTCATCGGTAGCGAAGGAACGCTCGCCTTCGTAGCGGAGGCGACCTTCAACACCGTCCCGGTGCTACCGCACGTCGCAACCGGCCTGCTGCTGTTCCCCGAACTGTCAGCCGCGACCTCTGCATTGCCTGCGCTCGTCGCCGCGGGGTTCGCGACCATCGAACTGCTCGACGCGACCAGCCTGCGCGTCGCCCAGCGCGATCCCGACGCCACAGACCAACTGCGAGCACTGCGGGTGGTCGATCATGCTGCGCTGCTGGTCGAGTATCAGGAGGAGACACCTGATGCGCTCGCCGCCCGGCTCGCCGACGCGCCAGCCGTTTTCGGCGGCCTCACGCTCACCGAGCCCGCCCACCTGAGTTCCGACGCAAGTCGTCGCGCACAGCTCTGGCACCTCCGGAAGGGCCTCTACACCCTCGTCGCCGGCAACCGCCCCTCGGGCACCACCGCATTGCTGGAAGACATCGCCGTTCCGGTCGAGCGGCTCTACGAGACGTGCCGAGAACTCACCCTGCTGTTCGACAAGTACCGGTACGAGGACTCCGTCATCTTCGGGCACGCGAAGGACGGCAATATCCACTTCATGCTCAACGAACGCTTCGACGACCCCGAATCTATGGCGAGGTACGAGGCATTCACCGAGGCGATGGTCGAACTCGTTCTGGGACAGGGCGGCACACTCAAGGCCGAGCATGGCACCGGGCGCATCATGGCGCCGTTCGTCCGTCGTCAGTACGGCGACGAGCTCTACGCGGTGATGCACGAGATCAAGCGGCTGATCGATCCCTCAGGGTTGCTCAACCCCGGCGTTCTGCTGAACGAGGAACCGGACGGACACGTCACCAATCTCAAGACCGCTCCGACGGTCGAGGCAGAGGTGGATCGCTGTGTCGAATGCGGCTATTGCGAACCCGTGTGTCCCTCGAAGGACATCACGTTGACACCTCGGCAGCGCATCGTGCTGCGGCGGGAGCTGGCTGACGCCGAAGCATCCGGCGATGAGGACCTCGCGGCGCAGCTGCGGATGGAGTACTCGTACGACGGCGTGCAGACCTGCGCCGTGGACGGCATGTGCCAGACCGCCTGCCCGGTGCTGATCAACACGGGCGATCTCGTGCGCCGCTTGCGCGCCGAGAATCAGAACCCCGTGATGCAGGCCGGCTGGAAGACCGCATCCAAACACTGGAGAGGCGTCAGCAATGCCGGAGGCATGGCGATGACTGTCGCCGATGCCATGCCTCCTTTTCTCTCTCACGTAGCAACCGCTGTCGGCCGCGTGCTCCTGGGCCCCGATGTCGTGCCCCAGTACTCGGAGGACCTCCCGCCGGGGGGAACGCAGCGACGCCCGATCGCTGCGGAGAACGCCGTCGCCGTCTATTTCTCCAGCTGCACGAACACCATGTTCGGGCCGGTCGGCAATGACGGTGTCAGTGCGTCGTTCCTGGAGCTCTGCGAGCGTGCCGAGGTTGTCGTCGCCACGCCGGACGATATCCCTTCGCTGTGCTGCGGCACACCCTGGAAATCCAAGGGCCTCACTGAGGGGTACGACGTAATGAAGGGGCGGGTGACCGCTTCGCTTCTGCGCGCGACCCGCGACGGGCAACTGCCGGTCGTGTGCGACGCGTCCTCATGCACCGAGGGTCTGCGGATCCTGCTCGAATCAGCTCAGGAGTCCGGGGTTCGGGTCATCGATGCCGTGGAGTTCGTCGACGCCGAGGTTCTTCCGCGACTCCCGGTCGGGAAGAAGATCCCCTCGGTCACGCTGCATCCCACCTGCTCCTCCGTGCATTTGGGCCTGGAGGACGCGCTCAGGCGGGTAAGCGAGGCAGCCGCTGAGGAGGTGATCGTGCCGGATGATTGGGGTTGCTGCGCCTTCGCCGGTGACCGTGGCATGCTCCATCCCGAGCTGACCGCCTCCGCCACCGCGAGACAGGCGGCGCAGGCGGTCCATGCGGACACCGCGGCCTACGCATCCCTCAACCGAACCTGCGAACTCGGCATGACTCGCGCGACAGGACGCGAGTACGAGCACATCCTCCAGACGTTGGCCCGTTCGTTGTCGGCCGAATCTGGAAGAGTGTCGCTCTCTTAGTTGCGCAAAAGTCCCCGGGCCCCTAGGAGATAGGGCCACCCATCCGCATACTTGAAGCTCGGTTGGGCGGCCCACTCCCTGGCGGTCCGACCAACCGCGCAGCGCCCGCGCTGTCTCCGCGGGCGCTGCGCACCGCACTCCTACCATCGAAGAAGCTGGAGCACACATGAAGCGTACGCTGTTCGCCGCCGCCGCTATGGCCGCGGTTCTCGTGATGAGTCCCCTCGCGCCGGCCGCCACCGCCGACACCCCACCGCCCAACTGCGCGGCGAAAACCGCTGGTGCCCCCGTATCCGTGGACGCGACGTGTGTCGATCCGACCTACGCAACCCCGGTGATCGACAGTCAGTCCGACGTGACGCAGCCTGCAACCGCGCACCTGGTTCAGGGTCACTTCGACGGCACATCGGTCTCCTTCCGCATCTACCTGCCGCCGAAGAACGCGTGGCACAACAGGTTCTTCCAGTTCACCTACCCACTCGACGGTCAGGAGCCCGTCGACAGCGTGGCCTTTGCGACAACTCACGGTGGCTACAGCGTGCAGACGAGTGGGATCGCCGGCTACCGCCATGCTGCGGCAGCGGCCAAGTTCGCCCGTACGGTGGCCGCCAACTTCTATGGAGTGAACGGCGCCGGAATCTTCGGCTACCTGTACGGCTGGAGCGGCGGCGCTTTCCAGGTCGACGGCGCACTCGAGTACACCTCGGGGGTGTGGCAGGGCGCGGTTCCAATCGTGCAGGGGTCGCCGCTCTCGGTGATCCACAACTTCTCGGTCCGTGCGCTCGCCACCTTCGTGCTCAAGGACAAGAAGGATCAGCTGGAGGCGGCCGAGCGCCCGGGAGGAAGCGGAAACCCGTATGCCGGTCTCTCGCCCATGGAGAGCTCCGTTCTGAAGGAGGCCACTCGTATGGGCATTCCGCTGAAGGCGTGGGAGGACTTCGACTACCTGGCCACGACGGTCGCATTCGACGGTTTCGTCGCCCTCGTGCCTCAGATCGACCCGACCTATGTCGCGGACTTCTGGAGCAAGCCCGGCTACCTCGGCACCGAGCAATCGGCGCTCGGAGACTTCTTCCGGCAGGCCGTTGCGCAGGACCCCTCGCTGCGCGCGCGGCTGGCACTCATGGCCTACCACCGTTACACCATTCCCGCGTCAGGCTTCGATGCCGCCTACGGACAGTTCCGGAACGCGGATGGCACGCCGCTGTACCCCCAGCGTGCGACCAACGTCGCACGTATCATCTCGTCGAGCATCACCGGCGGGGCCACTTTCAGCGGCGCCATCGACGTCAAGGTCATCGCCGTCAACAGCACCGTCGATGCGGACGCGTATCCGTGGGAGGGCGCATGGTACGCCGATCAGATCCGGTCTGCCCTGGGGTCGCGCGCCGATGCCCAATTCCGGGTGTGGTACACGGAGAACGCCGATCACAACCCCGAGAACCGCACGGGTGCCGGGGCTGATCGTCTGGTTGGTTATGTCCCGATCGTCTACCGTGCGCTCGACGACTTGTCCTCGTGGGTCGAGCGTGGAACAGTACCGGCGAAATCGAGCTCGTATCGGATCGCGCAGGACAACCAGTTGGTGCTCTCGGACTCCATCAACCGCGGCGGGGTTCAGCCGCTGGTCGATCTGACCATTCAGGGAGCCGGTCATCGGTGCGATGCGCGGACCGGGGAGACCGTTGACTTCAACGCTCGGATCCAGGTGCCGCCGGGTACCGGTTCGATCGTCTCGGTCGAGTGGGACCCGAAGGGGGACGGGAACTTCCAGCCGGTGACGATCCCCTCCGGCCGCACCACGCTGGTCGTCCACACCTCGTACCGATTCACTGCGGCTGGCACGTACTACCCGACCATCCGGGTCGGGTCGCAGCGTGACGGGGACAGCACGCAGACGCTCACAACGGTTCAGAACCTGGATCGTACGAACGTCGTCGTGAAGTAGATCAGATCGGGGTGCCGCGTCCCATCGGATGCGGCACCCCCCGACCTTTCTCCACCAGTGCTGCACAGATTGGACCCATAGTGCTCTCCTGGGCGCCCCGCTTCATCGCTCCCGACGGCGATTCCGACCCTGCCCGCGTCGTACGGATGCGCGCGGCTCTCGCCCCAGCGATCAGCGGCGACACGATCGTCAGCGCGGTGCTTCGACTGACGGCGTTGGGGGTGGTCGAGGCGCGGCTTGACGGGGCCCGGATCGGTTCCTCGGTCCTTACACCGGGGTGGTCGAGTTACCAATGGCGGCTCCGATACGCCGAGCACGACCTCGACCCGCACCTGTTGGGCGCTGGCTCCGTCCTCGAGCTGGACCTCGGAGCAGGCTGGTACGCCGGACGGCTGGGCTTCTATGGAAGCCGTGGACTGTACGGCGAACGAGCAGCAGCGGCGGCGGAGTTGACCATCACCTACGCTGACGGATCAACTCGGGTGGTGGTGACCGACGAATCCTGGGAGTGGGCTCCGTCCCCCAGCATCCGCGCGGACCTCTACGACGGTCAGGACATCGACGCCCGGGCCGGCGATCCGGCGACCTGGCGGGCTGTGACGACGGTTCCGACCCCTGCCGCAAGCATTGAGCCCTACGTCGGACCGCCGATCGAACGCCAGGAGTACCTCGAACCGCTGCGCATCTGGTATTCCCCTTCAGGACGATTGCTCATCGACTTCGGGCAAAATCTCGTCGGCTGGCTTCGTCTCAGCGTCCACGGTTCCCGTGGTTCGACGATCGTCGCACGCCATGCTGAGGTGCTCGAGGGCGGTGAGCTCGCCGTCAGGCCTTTGCGTACCGCCCGCGCCACGGACACGTTCATCTTGTCCGGCGGTCCGGATGTCTTCGAGCCGACCTTCACCTTCCACGGCTTCCGTTATGCCGAGATCACCGGCTGGACCGGATCCACCGCAGAGCTCCACGATGCGCTGCGAGCCGTGGTCATCGGGTCTTCGATGCGGCGAATCGGCCGGTTCTCGTCCTCCCACCCCCAACTCAACCGGTTCCACGAGAACGTCGTGTGGGGCATGCGAGGCAACTTCGTCGACGTGCCGACGGACTGCCCGCAGCGAGACGAGCGGCTCGGCTGGACCGGTGATCTGGCCGTGTTCGCGCCGACCGCCGTTTTCCTTTTCGACGCCCAAGATTTCCTCACCGATTGGATGCTGGACCTCACCGCAGAGACGGAATACACCGGAGGTGTCGTACCCTTCGTGGTCCCGAACATGTTCGCGTTGGAGCGCGGGGCCGAGAGCGACCCGGTGCTCGGGTCCCCATTCCCCACCGCAGTCTGGGGAGACGCGGCAGTCTGGGTGCCGTGGGCGCTCTTCCAACACGACGGAGACAAAGCGAGGCTGGGTCGCCTGTACCGTGCGATGACCTTGCACGGCGAGGCGGTCGCCCGCGTGCTGTCGGCGGACGGGGTCTGGGACCGGGGGTTCCAGTTCGGTGACTGGCTCGACCCGCTCGCGCCACCGGACGACCCCGCGGCCTCCCGCACACCCCCCACCCTCGTCGCCACGGCAAGCGGGTATCGGACATTCGGCATACTCGCCAGTGCGGCGGACATCCTTGGCCACGAGGCTGACGCCGAGCGGTGGCGTAGCATCGCCACGCGGGTGCGCGCGGGGTTCCGATCCCATTACGTTCACAACGGAGCGCTGCAGATCGAGACGGAGACTGCGTACGCGCTCGCCATCGTGTTCGGTCTCCTCACCGATGGTGAACGTGACACCGCGGGAGCCCGGCTGGCTGCACTGGTTCGTGCCAATGGCCACCGGATCAGCACCGGGTTCGCCGGCACGGCGTATCTGACGGAAGCGCTCTCGGAGTCCGGCTACGTCGACGATGCGTACGCTCTCCTGTTGCAGACGGAGTGCCCTTCCTGGCTGTATCAGGTGGAGATGGGCGCGACGACCGTTTGGGAGCGTTGGGATTCGATGCTCCCGGACGGCTCGGTGAACCCGGGGGAGATGACTTCCTTCAATCACTACGCGCTGGGGTCGGTCGCGGACTGGATGCACCGCACGGTTGGTGGGATCGCGCCGCTTGAACCGGGCTATCGACGGGTTCTGATCGCACCGCGCCCGGGTCCCGGACTGGAATGGTGCGAGACCTCGATTGAGCTGCCATCAGGGCCTGTCCGCGTTCGCTGGAGGGTCGTGGGGGACCTGGTGGCGCTTACGGTCGACACGGCAGCTCCGGCAGTCGTCCGATGGCGGGACCTCGCCGACATCGAACTTCCTCCTGGACACCATGAGCTGACGCTCAGTCGTTGATCCAGGACTCTCGGGGAGGCAGAAGCTCCTCGAGCGCCTCCCACGTCTCGTCCGGAATCTCTACTTCGAGCAGGGCGAGGTTCGCATCGATCCTCCCCGGGCTGGACGCTCCAACCAGCGTCGAGTGGATGCGCGCGTCGCGCAGCGAGAACTGGAGGGCCGCCGCGGCAAGCGGGATGCCCGCCCGGGCGCACAGGCCGTGCATGGCGGTTGCGGCCACGACCTGCTCCACCGTTCCCGAGCCGTAGGCATAGCGATCGCCCGATTGTGGTGTCCGGGCGAGGACACCTCCGCCGAATGGAGCCGCGTTGAGCACGCCCATCCCGCGTGCTGTCGCCTCCTCGATCAAGCGATCCGCCGTTCGGTCGACGAGGGTGAAGCGATTGTGGGTCAAGAGCACATCGAAGCACTCCGAGGCGACATATCGGGACATCTCCGCGGTTCGTCCACCGGCGATCCCGATCCCCCGGACCCGGCCCGAATCCCGAAGCTCGATCAGGCCGGCCACAGCTCCGCCCGGACCGAGGGCCTGTGTTGCGCTGACGTACATCTCCGGGTCGTGAAGCTGCAGGAGATGGACCGAATCGACGCCCAGCCGCGACAGGCTCTCGTCGAAGGATCGGAGCACCCGATCGCGGTCGAACCGTCCTGTGCCCGGCTCGGCGTCGACTTTGGTGGCCAGCACGAACCCTGGGGGCACCCCGCCAGAGAGGGCGATGGCCTCGCCGATGCGTAGCTCGCTGCGTCCTTCACCATAGTTGTTGGACGTGTCCAGAAGGTTTACCGGACTGGAGAACACACGCTGGACGGTGCGAATCGCGGACTCCCTGGTGGTGTCGTGACCGTAGAGCGCCGCGGAGCCGCCCATCGGACTTCCGCCGATCCCCAACGCCGTCACAACAAGTCCACTCGCCCCGAGGGGTCGCCGCGCAAGACGAGCCGGTTCGTGGGGTCGTCGCAGAGTTGCCAAGTCGATCGTCCTCGTCCTCAGAACGGGAGTGGGTGGAAACGCAGTGCAATCCTCGTACGCCGGAGTCGAGATCAGGCGGTTTTGCGCAACGATGGCCGGGCAAAAGGCCGCACCTGGCACTCTGGTTTCGATCATCACCTCCCGGTTCCGCCCCGGAAATCGTTTCCCGTGACCGGAGCCCAAGTGACCTCAGCTGCCCAGTCCATCAGCTCTTCGCCTCGCGTGCCCACGCGGCTTGTGGTCGTCCTTGGACTTCTCGCCGTGCTGGGTCCGCTGACGATCGATCTCTACCTGCCTGCCTTCCCTCAGATGCAGAGCGACCTGGATACGACACCGACCCAGATCCAGATCACCTTGAGCGCGGCGACTCTCGGATTCGCCCTCGGCCAGCTTGTGGTCGGACCGTGGAGCGACAGCGTCGGACGACGAATACCGCTCTTGATCGCCACCGCGACTCATGTGGGCGCCAGTCTCGCGATCGCGTCGGCTCCCGAGATCACCTGGATCCTCGCGCTGAGGGTGGTTCAGGGCGCTGGCGCGGCCGGAGGCGGGGTCGTGGCTCTCGCAATGATCCGTGATGTGGCGGACGGACGTCAGCTCATCAGGGGACTGGCGCGGGTGGCGCTCTTCACGGGTATCGCCCCCGTCGTGGCACCGTTCCTTGGGGCGGAACTCATGCAGCTTTTGGATTGGCGGGGCATCTTTGTGATCGTCGCCGTCTATGGCGCAGTCATGCTTGCTACCTGCGTTCTCTGGCTTCCCGAGACGCTTGCCGAGCAACACCGTTCGGATCGCCGCGACAGAGGAGCCGTCTGGCACTCGTACCGCATGCTTCTCGGAAACCGGCGGTTCGTCGGTGTCGCACTTATCGGTGGACTGATGGTGTCTTCGGTCTTCGCCTACTTGTCGGCCTCCTCTTTCCTGTTCCAGCAGAAGGTCGGATTGTCGCCGCAAGGGTACGGGCTGATTTCCGCAGGCAACGCTGTCGCCTTCGTCACCGGCACCCAGGTCTCCGCCATGTGCGCTCAGCGCAGATCGCCGGTTGCGGTGCTCACAGTCGTGCTGCCGACGATGGCATTGACGAGTCTCGGGCTGAGCGTACTTCCGTCGCTTCTGCCAGGGTTGCCTCCCATCGTCGTGATCATGCTGCTGTTCTTCGCCCTCGCGGGGGCATGCGGGCCGTGCTTGGGCGCAATCGGTCTGGGCGATCAGGCGGCACGCGCGGGCACCGCAGCAGCCGTGATGGGCGCCGCGAACTTTGGGCTCGCCGGACTGGCCGCGCCCCTTGTCGGCGTCCTCGGGGTCACGACCTTTGGCCCTCTCGGGCTCGTCATGGGATTCGCCATGGCTGTCGCGACACTGCTGCTGTGGCTCATGGTGGACACGAGGACTGGCGTTGCCCCGAGAGCGACACGCGCACACTCGGCTGAACGCCGGCACCGGAACCCACGCGAACGACAGACGAGGACCGGAGGATGAACGTTGGCGGTGCCCACTCCTTCCCCACGATTGTGGCTCTGGGCAGTTCTTTCGCGGCGGGCCCCGGCATCGCTCCGGTGGTGAACCGTGCGGCCGGTCGATCCGGCGAAAATGCGGCGCACCTCGTCAGCCGCAAGCTCGGTGGACGACTCATCGACGCAACGGTCTCCGGCGCGACGACGGCCACCATTTTGCACGGCGGACAGCGCGTTGGCCGGCGACGGTTCCTTCCGCAGATCGGAAGCGTCCGTCCGGACACGGATCTCGTCCTGCTGACGGCCGGCGGCAACGACCTCCAATACGTGGGTAGCCTGGCCGCACGTGCCCGAGCGAACGGTCTGATCCGCCGACCGCTCACTCGATCGCTGGGACGCCGGGCGCTTCGCCGCTCGCCGCTCATCCAACCCAGCGACGAGCAGGTCCAGCTCGCTATTGCGGGGCTCGAGCGAATCGTGATGGAGTGCTCACGTCGAGCGCCACGTGCCCGCATCATCCTGGTGGACTATCTCCCCGTCTTCGACGACGACAGCACGTCCGGGCCGGTTCTCCCCCTGACCGAGAGCGAGATCCGGCACTTCCGAGCAGTCGCCGCACAATTGTCCAGCCTCTTCGTGGTGGCCGCGAAGAGTACGGGCGCGGATCTAGTTCCCGCTTCGGCCTATGAATCCGGGCACGGCGCCGGAAGCGCGCAGCCCTACGTCCTCGGGTCCGAGACTCGGAAGGGCGACGGTGCGCCCTTCCATCCCACACGAGCAGGGATGCGCGCTGCGGCAGATGAAGTGCTGGCGCTCCTCGGTCGGCGTTCGGTCTAGCCGACCGTCCGCCGGCGGGGGTCGAAGTCGTCAGGAAGCGGAGCGGGCCGTTCTACAGTGCTGGCCAGATCGATCCAGCAGCGTTCCTCGGCCGATTCCTGGATGGAGATCATCACGTCAAGCACGTGGTAAGCCAGTGCACCCGACGCTCGCTGCGGTACTCCGCGTCGGATCGCACGGGCCATCTCCACGACCCCTGTCCCGCGGCCGATGCCGGATCCGTCGGCGGCGATCTCTCGCGGTGAGTCGTCGCCGAAGCTCCACAGGTAGTGGGTTCCGTCGAAGGCGTTGGGGTCCGAGATCGTGATGGCACCGCTGCTTCCGGTCACCTCGAGCAGAGGCTCGTAGGCGAAAGGCGAGTCGAAGCTGAATTCGGCTTGAGCGGTGACGCCGTTCTCGAACCGCAACAGCGCTGAGTACTGCGTGTCGATCTCCACCCGAATCTCCTCGCCGCGTCGCTCGCCCGAGCCGATCACCCTGGTCGAGCGTGGCCTGGTGGAGGTGGCGCTGACGGCTGCGATGGGCCCGAGCAGCTGCACCAACGCGGTCAGGTAGTAGGGGGCCATGTCGAACAGCGGACCGCCGCCTGCGGCATAGTAGAAATCCGGGCGCGGGTGCCATGGCTCTGGCCCGGGGCTGCGGAAAAAGGCGCGCGCTGTGACCGGCGAACCGATGAGCCCGTCGTTGATCGCGCGTAGTGCGGACTGGATGCCCGGACCGAGGAACGTGTCGGGTGCGCTGGCCACGCGGAGTCCTCTGGCCGCGGCTTCGGCGATGAGTTCTTCTCCCGATCGGCGGTCGAGGGCCAACGGCTTCTCGGACCAGACCGACTTCCCGGCTTCGAGGGCTTGCTTGGCCACCGGGGCGTGCGCTGCGGGAACGGTCAGATTGACCACGATCTCGATCTCATCCGAGTTGAGCAGGTCATCGACGGTGCCCGCATGGGGCACCCCGAAGCGCGATGCTTGGGCGCGCGCCCGGCCTGTGTCGATATCCGCGACGAAGTGGACTTCCACGTCCGGGAATCGGGTGAGGTTTTCGAGGTAGGTGGTGCTGATCGCACCGGCACCGATGATGCCGATACCCACTGGCCTGTTTCGCATCTCGCTCATCTCCGTCCGTCCAGTGCGATGACGACGCCCAGGCCGATCTTGAGGGCGTGGAAGACATCGCCGACATAGTCGTCGAACTCCAGGACGCGCAGGGCGTGGGGGGCGGCGTCGAGCGCCTCTGAGATCGAAACTTCGCCTGAGCCGACGGGCACCTGACTCTGCGACGGGGGATTCGGCATAACGGCGCCGTCCTTCACATGCATCAGGGCTACGCGTGTGCCCAGCCGCTTGAGCAGCGCGGAGACATCAGCGCCGCCGACCGCTGCCCAATAGATGTCGACCTCGAGGACGACTGCCGGATCAAGCTGCCCGGCGAAACGTTCGAGGGCGGTTTCCTCCGAGGTCCCGAGTTCCCACCAGTGGTTGTGGTATCCGACCTGCAGACCGCGAGCAGCCGCTTCGTGTGCGTGAGCGTTCAGCTGCTGTGCATAGTCGCTGATGGCTGCGGGGTCGTCCCACCCGTCACGCCGGCCGGAATCGATAAGGGTGTGTGTTCCGAGTGTCGCTGCGGCGGCGATGACCTCACTGAGATCGGTCCGTTCGAGGAGCGGGACGTGGGCGGAGGGAACGCTCAAGCCGAGTTGGGAGAGAGTTGCGGCGTGGTTCTCGGCGAGGTCGAAGATGTCGAAGGGCTCGACGGCTGTGAAGCCGGCCGCGCGAAGTCGACGCAATGTCCCGGTCGGGTCCGTCGCGAAATCGGCTCGGACGGACCAGAGCTGCACTGAATAGGTCATCGGTTGGGGACAGTCCTTTCGGGCACGACCGCCGTGGGCGGTGTCGCGCTATATGTGGTGGCGCGGAGGACGCCGGACAGGTGCAGGTTCTGCCGGATGGGGAAGAGGTCGGATTGGGTCTGGTTCACGATCGGCAGGCGGACCCACTCCCCGCCGCCGATCTCGTCGCCGTTCAGTCGTCGTCGCACCGTGAATCCGTCGTCTGCCCGCTCGAGCTCTTCGACGGCCGCCCAGGCTCCGCGCTGGCCTAGGCCGTTCAGGGGGCGGACAGCGAAACCGCGCCCGATGACGACGTAGCTGTCCTTCGTGATGCGCGCAACACAGCCGACGCCGTTCTGGGGCGAGGGGAAGATCTCTGACATGTGCTTCGATGTGACCTCGAGCGAACCGTCGAAGAGTTCACGCGAGGGCTCCTGCGCGGTCAGCGTGAATCCGCGGAGTTCGGCATCGGGATGCTGCGCCAAAACGGTGCCGAGCGCGGCGAGGAGTGCGAAGGCGTCGCGAACCTCGTCATAGTGGGCGTCGTCCTCCCGCATGAGGTCGAAGGCAAAGGGCGCAACGCCGGCCGCGCCCAGCTGGCCGACGGCTCTGAACATCTGCTCCACACCGGTGCGGTTGCACTGCATCTCGGGGATGAACAGGACGCCGCCGATTGCGCGATACGCTTCGGCGATCGTGTCGAAGCTGCCGAAGTAGAGGTCCGGTGCGAGGAAGTCGAGCGACGGGGCGAGTGCACGCCAGATGCTCGCGGTGTGCCGCAGCGGTCCTCCACTGGGGTACTCTCCGGGGCGGACCCCGCCGGCCAGGGCGAAGTCGGTGTCCCCGCCGTCGCTTTCGGCGTTCGCGTCGACCCAGGCGTTCACGAACAGCGGGACGTCGAATTCTTCGCGGCCGGCGCGGGCGACGGTCTCAATGTAGCTCGCGTATGCGCTTGTCATGAACGCTTCTTCCGCCTCGTCCCCAAGCAGGCTCGACCAGTCTGCAGACTTGTGCCGGCTTCCGAGTTGGAGGGCGTCGAAAAGGCGTCCTGAACCGGACGCTGCGATGGCGTCTCGGACCTCGGTCGGTACAGGCTGGTTCCATCTGGACTCGGCGAGCGGGCTACGGTCCCGCGCGTCGCTCAGCACACCGACCTCGTTCTCGACTTGCACCATGAGGATGGTCTTGCCGTCGTCGACACTGGCAAGGTGCCGCATGAGCGCAGCGAACGCATGAGCGTCGGCGTCGCGAGCGAGGTCGGAGAACGGCGTCACTGCCTCGAGGATCAGTCCGTCGGAGTTGAGGATCCGCGGGAAGCGTTGGGGATCGCCCTTCACCCAGATCGGGGCGTAGGTCGACATTCCGTTCTTCCAGGTGCCGAACCACAACGGGATCAGGTGCAGGCCGCGAACCCGGGCGGCGTTGACCAGGGCGTCGACGAGGGAGAAGTCGAATCGTCCTTCCTCGGGTTCGATCGATTCCCAGGCGACGGGCGCGAGCACGGTCTCGACGCCGAGCCGGATTGCCGCGTCGAGCGCGGTTTCGATCGCGGCCGGCGTGCTCGATCCGGAGTTGTGGACTTCCCCGGCGACCAGGAGGAGCGGCCGGCCGTGCAACATGTATCGGCCGTTGATGAAGCAGCGATGCGGTGGGGGCATGAATCTCTCCAAGGGGATGCGTGAGGTGAAAAGCCGATCGGAGACCGAGCCGACTCAGATTCCGACCACGTGGCTGAGAGCCGACACGATCCGTTGACCGCGGGCCCAATCGCCCATGCGGTTGGTCAGATACGCCACGGCGATACGCGTTTCGGGATCGGCGAACGCGACTTGCCCGCCGGCGCCGTCATGGCCGAACGAACGAGGGGTGAGGTATCGCTCCCAGTCCGAGGGAATCATCACGCCGGCGCCCCACGACTGGTAGGGAGGGGGACTGACGGGGAACCTTCCGGGTCCCGAGCTCCTGGGGCTGCTCAAGGTCGCGATCATCTCGTCGCTGATGGATCGGTAGCCCAGGGTCGGTGTCACTGTCGATGACCAGATGCGGGCCAAACCTGAGGCGGTGGCCACTCCGCCCACTCCCGCGAGCACGTGGTGGAACACTTCCGGGCGGTTCAAGTCGGGGATACCGATCCCACCGCCGAGTGTCATCGCGCGGTCGTGCCAGTACGCTGCTTCCGGATCGGCGATGGGCTCTTGGTCCGCGAACTGGCTGACTTCTCCTTCCGCGTCGATCCAATGGCTGAGTCGCGGGGACTGTTCATCGCCGAGCCCGAAGAACACCTCGGCTTGCAATGGGACGGCGAGTTCGGTTTGGAGGAATTGGGAGATCGGCACGCCGGCGCTTCGGGCTACGAGTTGTTCGGTGAAGACGCCGTGTGACAGCGCGTGGTAGTGATGGTTGGTCCCTGGCTCCCACAGGGGCTCCTGCGCGGCGAGGGCATCGGCGAGGGTGGCGCCGTCGAGGACCTGCTCCTGGGTCAGGTCGACCCGGGGTGCGGAGACACCGCCTCGGTGGGCGAGTGCGTCACCGATGGTCAGCGAGTCCTTCCCGTTGGCCGCGAACTCCGGCCAGATCGCGGCCACTGGTGTTTCGAACGACTCGATCAGTCCTCGCTCGACGAGCCGTGCGACCAGCAGGCTGGCGACTCCTTTTGAGCACGAGAAGATCGGTTGCAGGGTGCGCTCGGTGAACGGCTCGCCGGTGCGGTGGTCCGCTATGCCCCCATGGACCTCGATGACCGGTCGGCCCTCGATCCAGACGGACAGGGCGCCGCCGGTCTGACCATCGTCCGGAATAGTCGAGGCGAAAGCGTGGACGACGGACCCGAAGCCTGGTTCGCTCCACCCTCGAACCGCGTTGGCGGCCGTGCCGCCGGAGGGGGTCTCAGTGTTGGCCGTCATGCACGGTCTCTTTCTCTCGTGGTGTTCGTCGACGTGAGCTGTAGTTCGATGTCAACCCGCTGCATAGGTGAAGGAGATCAGTCGCCCACGGGAGATTCCTGCGCCGACGGCCAGCATCCTTCCGGTGAATCCGGCGGCCACTTCTGTCGACAGGTAGCGTCCGTCTAGTCGTCCGAGCTCGTGATCCACACCGTCGTCGTCGACGACGGACAGCACGATGTCGTCGGGACCGGCCAAGCGCAGGGGCTTCGGACGGGGCCGTGGCGCAACGCTCCTGACGCGCAGGACGGTCCGCTCTCCGGCGAGGGGGAAAGATCCGAGCGAATGCTGGATGCCCCCAACCCGTGCGAGAGCTCGGACGACGCCGTCATCGACGGCCAGTCCGTACCAGTGGCTGTCATCGACGCGGAGCTGGAGTCGAGCGGACCCGGTGACGACGGCATCTGCAGTCCATTGCAGATCCCGTACCCGTGTGCACAGCAGGCCACGCGACTCGGGCGAATGCAGCAACTCGAGGCCACCGTCCGACGATGGGCGAACGACGCGTTCCGCTTCGCTTCCCGGCGTCACCCACCTATCAGCCAATCGTGCTGCGCGGAAGTCGTCGAAGAAGGAGTTATCCGATAGGGGGATATCGAACGCCGACTCATTGAATACCGGCCAGCCGTCGACCCAGTCGATACCAGAGAGGAATGTTTCCCGTCCGAGCACATGGAAGCCTGGTGTCGATCCGCGGTTCCGTACGCCGAGATACACCGCGGCCCAGCTCCCGTCGGTGTGTTGGACCAAATCGGCGTGACCGACGTTCTGGACCGGATGCGAGACCACGCTGCGCCGGGAGAAGATGGGGTTTCCGGGGTGGGCTTCGAACGGCCCGCTCGGATGTGGGGCGCGCGCGATGGTCACCGAGTGGCCGCGCTCCGTGCCGCCCTCTGCGAGCATCAGATACCAGGTTCCGTCCACGTGGTACAGGTGCGGTCCTTCGGCTGCGTCCAGCCCGCTTCCCTGCCAGATCGGGTAGGGCTCATCGAGCAGTGCGCCTGATTCGAGGTCGATGCGAGACTGCAGGATGCCCGTCTCGGACATGAAATCCATCGCTTTCCAGCTCAGGAAGCAATTTCCCTCGGTGTCCCAGCAGAGGTCGGGGTCGATGCCGATGGCGTCACCGACGAAGACGGGTTCCGACCAAGGCCCAGCGGGGTCGGTTGCGGAGACCACGACCTGGCCGGAGGCGAAGTCGCTGACGTTGGTCGTGATGTACCAGAAGCGGCCCTGGTGGTGGCGGAGGGTTCCGGCGTAGATCCCGGTCGATTCGGCACCGTCACCGCGGTGGAACTGAGTTCGCCGAGAAAGTATGTGGCCGATCTGCGACCAGTTGAGCAGGTCTCTGCTGTGAAAGAGCGGAACACCGGGGAAGTACTCGAAACTGGAGGTTGCGAGGTAATAGTCCTCACCGACCCGGCAGATGGTCGGGTCCGGGTAGAAGCCCGGGAGGATGGGTTCGGTGGCGCCGTTGCCAGGTCGACTGGTTGATCGCTGGGTGCCGGATTCCTCGCGTGTCGGACTGGATAACACAGGCGACCTCCTTGTGAATCGTGTGGAGCGGTCTTCGGGTGGTGCAAGACAACGTCCGCCGCCCCGTCCTCTGACGAGGCGGCGGACGCAGAGGACTGCAACCGATTTACTGGACGCCCTTGTCGTATGCCGCTTGGATCTTGGCGAGGGTGCCGTCGACAGTGTCGTTGCCCAGCAGCATCGACTGGATCGACTGGTTGATGGCCGGCTGGGTCGCCGCGTTCGGCCACACCGGCAGCTTGGTGAAGGTGCCCGCGTCGATGTACTTCGCGAACTCTTCGAGTGCCGCTGGGGCCTTGTAACCCTTTTGCGGAATCGCAGGGAGGGCGGCGAAGGCGGCGGCGTGCTTTGCGATCTGGTCCGGCTCGGAGAGGAACTCGAGGAATGCCTGGGCAGCGACGGGGTTCTTGGCTTTGGCGTTCACGGCGATGGTGTATCCCAGAAGCGCGGTCGCAAAGGTGTCCTTTGCGTTGTTTGTCGCGGGCATCGGAGCGAAGACGAAGCTGTCTTTCGGTGCTTTTGCCTCGACGGCGCCGATGACAGCCGAGACGTCGACGATACCCAGGGCTTTGCCCGCAGCGACCTCATCGCCACCTTGGTTTCGATCGCGACCGAGCGCGCCCTCACCGAAGCAGCCCTTGTCCTGCATCTTCTTATAGATCTCCAGCTGGTCCTTCCAACCGGATTTTGCGAAGTTGAAAGTGCCGGCGGGAGTCTGCTTGGCTGCATCCGGGTGCGGGCCGTAGACCAGTGAAGCGGTCTGCGCGTATGAAAGCATCTGCGGCCCGGAGAGTGCGTCGCCGAGCCCCTGCGCGTAGGCGTAGACGCCTGCCTTCTTCGCGGCGGCGCAGAGGGTGTAGACCTCGTCGATCGTGGTCGGGATCTTGAGTCCGAGCTTGTCGAGAGTGCTCTGGTTGTAGATGGCGCCCATACCCTGCGCGATGCCGGGGTACGCGTAGGTCTTGCCTTTGTAGTCCACCTCGCTCTTCCACTGGTCAGGGATCGTCTTGGTCCACGCCGAGGAGGAGATGTCGAGGAGCCGGCCCTGGGACGCGAGGGTAACGACGTTGGTGCCGCCGCCGGCACCGGGTGTGCCGCCGGGGAATGTGATGAGGAGGTCTGGGGCCGTTCCGGCCTGAAGCTGAGTGCTGAGGACACCGCCCAGGTCTCCGCCCTGGTAGGAGATGTCCATCTTGACTCCGGGATGCTTCTTCTCGAAGGCTTTTGCGATCGGATCGATCGAGTCCTTGAAGGTCGAGTCCCAGATGCCCGTCACCGTTCCGGTGATCTTTCCGTCGGAGCTTGCGGGGGCGGGGCTGGCGCTGCCGGAGCAGCCGGCAAGGAGGCTGCCGGTCATGACTAGCGCGCCGATGGCTAGTCCAGTTCGAATCTTCATCGATCCTGCTTTCTGTGAGTGCTGGTGGTGGTTGGGGGTGATGCCGACCGGTTCGGGACCGGAAGCGCTGGTTGTAGCGGGTCGCGCCAGAGGCGTCAGCCCTTGAGGCCTCCTGCGAAGCCTTGGATGACGTACCGCTGGAAGAGGAGGTAGATCGTCAGCACAGGGACCATCGAAATGATCAGCGCGGCGAAGATGAGCGACCAGTTGGTCGAGTAGGCGCCGACGAACTGGTAGATCGCGACAGGAATGGTGGTGATTCCGCTACCGGCGAGGTAGAGCAGTGGGCTGAAGAAGTCGTTCCAGATGCCGACGCCGATGAGGATGATGAGGGTTCCGAGCACTGGTCGAAGCAGCGGCAGGACGACGTGGAGGAACACTTGCGAGTCACGGCATCCGTCGATCCGTGCCGCTTCCTCGAATTCCAGGGGAACGCTGGAGCGAAGGAAGGTCGTGGTCAGGAAGATCGCGAACGGCATGTTGCCGCCCACGTACAGGACGATGAGTGCCCAGGGGGTGCCGAGCAGGCCCAAGTCGCGCATTGTCAGATAGAGCGGAAGCAGAGCAACCTGCGCCGGCAGGAGCAAGCCGATGAGGAAGAAGTAGAAGGTCGTCGTCGAGAGCTTTGCCGTCGATCGCGCGAGCGGGTACGCCGCCATCGTCGAGATGATCAGGATGGCGAGGCAGGACACGGTCGTGATGAGCATGCTGGTCACGATGGCTGAGGGCAGTCCCGACTGGGCCCAGACTTGGGCGAAGTTGTCACCTGTGGCGTGGATGCTCGGGACGAACGCCGGCGTGAAGTCACCAGCGGGCCGGATCGCCAGGTTGACGAGAAGGTAGACAGGAATCAGAAACAGGAGACTGCTGCCGTAGGAGAAGGCGTAGGCGCCGGCGCGACCGGCCTTGAGGGCGTTCATACGTTTCTCTCCTGACGTCGGAGCACGGCGAATTGCACGAGCGAGAGGATGGCGACACCGATAGCGAGAACGACCGCCAGAGCGGCGGAGAGCCCGTAGTCGCCAAATTGTGAGAAGTATTTGAAGATGAGGGTCGAGATCGTCTCCGTCGAGCCGGCCGGTCCGCCACCTGTGATGGCGAAGATCTGATCGAAGATTTTCAGGCCGCCGATCAACCCGATCATGAGGTTGATGGTCACAGCGGGTGCCAGTAGCGGCAGGGTGATGTGCCGGAACTTCGCCCACGTTCCCGCGCCGTCCAGGGAAGCCGCCTCGAGCAGCTCGGGTGGCACCCCCTGGAGTCCTGCGAGGTAGATGATCATCGTCGATCCGGTGAACTGCCACACGACGACCAGAATGATGATCCACAAGGCGGAAGTCGGATTGCCGAGGAAGTCGATCTGCTGCACACCGAACGACTTCAAGGCGACGTTGATCGCGCCGGTTCCCGGGGGCCCGAAGATGTACTTGAAGAGGTATCCGACCACGAGGGGTGACACCACCATCGGCGCGAAGATGATGGTTCGAAGGACGTTTCTTCCTCTGAGACGCCCGTTGAGCATCATCGCCAGGAGAAGTCCGATCACGTTCTGAACGAGGACGGTGGCGACCGCGATGAAGAGCGTTCTCAGGGCCGCGGCGCCGGAATCCCCATGGAAGAGGGTCACGAAGTTGTCGAATCCGATGAAGTTCGGATCGAGCTTGAAGGCCGACCAATTGGTCAGGGCCATGTAACCGCCCTGGACGGTCGGGATGATGACGATGAGCAGGTAGACGGCGACCGCGGGCAGGGCGAACCACCACAGTGCGCGCCCGACGGAACTGCGTCGGCGGCGTGGCCTGCGCGTCTCGGTCGGGGTCACCGGCGCGATGTCGGGAGTCTGGAGCGTCGTCGTCATTGACCTACCTGCTTGGAGCTGTGGGTTCGGGGCCGCGGTGGGGTGGGCTGCGTCCGGGGGATCGCGGGTTAGTGGTGTGATCGTACGTCGATGACCTGTAGTGACGCGTAGCGTTTGCGCAATAAGATGTGACTCAGGTCGGGAGGGAGAACGGGCCGATGCAGAACGCCGGACGCGTTTCGATGGCGGATGTCGCGGCCGCAGCAGGTGTGTCCCTGTCCACTGTGTCCCGTGCCCTCTCGGGTCGGGGGGACCTGCCTGCGGATACGCGTTCTCGGGTCCAGATCGTGGCTCGAGAGCTCGGGTATCAACGGAGCCCGACACCTCGTGGACGACCGTCGACGACGGACCCGCGCATGATCGAGCTCGTCCTCGGTGTTTTCGATGACCCGTGGACGGATGAAGTTGCCAGCGGAGCTCGGTCCGCTGCCGCCCGACTCGGTTACGACCTCGTCCTCACCTCCGAACGTGACGACCCTGCTGACGACTGGCCTACGCGCGCCGCTGCCCGGAAGTCGGGTGGCATCATCCTCGGTCTGATCCGCCCGACCCAACGTCAGTTGGCGCAGTTGCGCGGCTTCAACATCCCGGTGGTGCTGCTTGACCCGCGCTCTGATGCGCATGGGGAATTGGAGAGCATCGGCACGACGGATGAGGCTGGTGGGTATGACGCCGGCATCCATCTGGCCGAGCTCGGAATCCGACGCTTCATCGTGGTCGTCGGCCATCCGCCGTTCCGGTTCGGTCGAGCTCGTGAGGCCGGCTTCCGGCGCGGTATCGAGGAGCGCGTCCCGGACGCTGAGGTGACGACCGTCAAGGCTTCGTGGACGGACGCCGATCTCGCACCCGCGTTTCGCCCGCTACTGAGCAACGCATCGCTCCCGGTCGGAGTGTTCACCTGCAATGACGCCATGGCAGCCGGGGTGTACCGAGCGGCGAAGACGCTGGGCCTGCGGATCCCGGAGGACCTGTCCGTTGTCGGGTTCGACGACACCCCTCTCGCGGTCTCCCTCGTACCGCCGCTCACAACCATTCGTCAGCCGATCCGCCAGATGGCATCGCGGGCGGTCGAGTTCATTCAGGAAGTCCGATCCGGTACTGCCCGGCCGGGTGAGCGCATCGAGCTTCCCACCAAGTTGATCGTGCGTGAATCAACGTGTGCGCCTGGGAGTCGATAGCCCCTGTCCTTGGGGCTGGAGGTGGAGCACCTGTGGAGTGATTGCGAAGAACCGCTCCCACTCGCTCTCGATCTCTCCGCCGGGGACGACCGGCCCGGCTGGTGCCCCGTATCCTCCGCGGCCCGGCCGCCGGCACTGCGACGCCGGTCACGGACGTTCCGTTCGGTCTAAAACGGAATCACGAGCGTAGGTACTCGAGGAAGGGCGCTACGTGCGCTTCCATGTCGATAGTGGGGTCGTAAAGCCATTGCAGCTGCAGACCTCTGATCATCGCGGTGAGTTGGCGAGTGGCGATATCGAGGTCAAGGTCGGGGCGGATGCGCCCGCGATCGCGTTCCCGTTCGAGTTCACGGTTGACGTCGATGTTGAGCTGGTTGATGCGCTGTTTCATGTAGCGGTGCGCGGGGTGTTCGGGGCGGATGCTTTCAGCTTGCATAGTTGCGTCGAGCAGGACGAGGCCGGGTGTCGTTTCGCTTTGCCTGATCAGTTCGGGGAGAAGGTCCAGGATGCCCCGCTCGGCGAGCGCCTTCTCTAGCAAGGGGAGGTCGTTCTCGGTCTGCTTGTCGAAGACGGCTTCGAGGAGATCTTCTTTCGCGGGGAAGTGGTAGCTCAGGGCGGCGTGGCTGACGCCCAGTTCTTCCGCGATCTTGCGGAGGGAGAGCCGCTGGAACCCTTGGTTGGCGAAGAGGTCGAACGCCTGGTTGACGAACTCTTCCCGACGTTGCTGGCCGTTCGCGTACCGGCCCCGCCTGCCTTTCGCTCGCTCGGCCGGTGGCTCTGTGGTTGTCACGGGCTCCTCCGCTCCTCGCTGCCTCCAACGCTCTCCGTCAAGTTTAGCCACATCGAAACCTGTCCGCCACGAATACTTTCAATATGGCTAAAGTTGCGGTATGGTCGGGCTTGCGTCCTTGATCGAGGAAGTCAGCCAGGGTTCCGGGCAAGGGGTCCAGCTTCGAGGGAGAAGACAATGACCGAGCTCTCAGCACCACAGCGACGGGCCGTGAACCCCTGGTGGGTGGGCTGGGTCGCCGGGATGGCATCGTTCGTAGATGGGGCGGCCCTGGTCGGAACCGGCTTGGCGCTGGTGATCTACCAGCAGACGATCGGGCTGAAACCGGAGGAGATAGGGCTGCTGACCAGTGTGCTGACCTTCGGCGTCGCAGTGGGCGCCATCATCGGCGGTCGGCTGGGGGACCGTTTCGGTCGCCGGCGCGTCTTCATCACCACGATGCTGCTCATTGCGGTCGGTGCCACCACGGCGACCTTCGGCACCCAGTTCCCGGTGATCTTCGCCGGCATCGCCCTCATGGGAATTGCGATCGGCGCGGACATTCCGGTATCGCTGTCCACCATCGCGGAAGCTGCGACCGATGAGAACCGAGGCAAGATCCTCGTGTTGTCGAACCTGCTCGCCGGCGTCGGAATCGGCGCGGCCGTGCTCGTTGCAACGTTCACTGGCGGCATGGGCAGGGCCGGTGCTCAGGCGATCTTCGGCATGATCGCTGTCGTCGCGGTCCTGGTCCTGGTTCTGCGGCTCAGCATCCCGGAATCGGCGTCATGGATTCAGGCCCGGAATGAGCGACGCAGTGGGATCCACACCATACGAGCGGAGCGAACCCGGTTCCGTGACCTGGTGAAGCCGCCCCTGCGCTTCCCGTTCCTCGTCCTCGCGGCGTTCTTCACTCTGGTGAGCATCCCGATCACGCTGGTCAGCTCCTACGCAGCGTACATCGCGGCCAACTTCGCCGGCGTCCCAGTCTCCCAGTTCTCCGTCTTCATCCTGCTCCTGGTACCTCTGGCGATCATCGTCCAGTACCTGTTCATGCGCGTGGTCGACACCCGGTTCCGGCTCACCTTCTTCCTCATCGGCGGAGTGATGTTCGTCGCCGCGTATCTGATCCCTGTGGTGTTCGGCGTGAGCCTCATCACCCTGGTGGCGATGATCCTCACCTCGGGGTTCGGCACCGTGTTCTGCGGAGAGCCGATCTTCCGAGTATGGGTCAACGAGGCCTTCCCGACCCTGTTGCGTTCCACCGGTCAGGGAGTCATCTTCTCTGGGGCCCGCCTGGTCCCCGCGCTTCTGCTCGCCCCGATCCCGGTGCTGCTGACCACATCGCTGCCAGGGTTCCTGATTGTGATGTCCGTGCTCGCCGCGGTCGGTGTCGGGATCGGCTGGTGGGGGGTGCGCAGCGGCCGCATGATCAACGAATTCGACCACGAGACCGAACCGGTCGACGAGACCGCCGTTTCGGCGTGAGGACCCAGGAACAACGATGATGACGTTAATCAGCACCGACGGGTACGTGGCCAAAGGATTCGGGAAGGTCGCGGACGCCTTCGCCGAGAACTTCGCCGAGCGAGGTGACACCGGAGCGGCATGCACGGTCTACGTGGACGGCGAACTTGTCGTCGACCTCTGGGGCGGCAGCACCGGTAGCGGCCCCTTCACCCGCAACACGCGGAGCGTGATGTTTTCCGTCAGCAAAGGGATCACCGCGGTCTGCCTGCTGATGGCCGCCGAGGAAGGCCTGCTCGAGCTCGACGCACCCGTCGCGCAGTACTGGCCCGAATTCGGCGAGCAGGGCAAAGAGCGGCTCACCGTGCGGCAGCTGCTGGCGCACCGAGCCGGCCTAATAGCCCCCGACGAGACCATGACCGTCGAAGAACTGCGCGCCTGGTTCCCGGTCACCGACGCCCTCGCCCGGCAGGAGCCGCTCTGGCAGCCAGGCACGGCCTTCGCCTACCACGCTCTGACCATTGGCTGGCTCGCGGGAGAAGTGCTGAGGCGAACCACGGGCAAGCGACCCAGCGAATGGCTCCGTGACAGGGTCGCCGGCCCGCTCGGGCTGTCGATGACCTTCGGAATCGGCGCGACTGATGCGGATTTCGCCCCTCTGGGTGAGCCGCTGCCCAGCACCCCCCCGGCGGCCGTTGCCATCCCAGACCTTGACCTGATCGAGCGGGTGATGGGGATGAACGGCGCGTTCGACGGCCTGGACATCTTCGCCAGCGCGAACGGACCAGAGTTCCTCTCGTATGAGATCGCCGCGGGGAATCTGGTCTCGTCCGCGCACGACCTCGCCCGGGCGTATGCGGCGACCGTCAGCGACGTCGACGGGATCCGGCTTCTGCGACCGGACACCATCCGGGATGCGCGCCTCCCAGTCTCCGCCGGCGCCCCGTTCGTCGGTGTCGATGCCGGCCACCGGTGGGGGACCGGCTTCATGCTGAACTCCGCAACCCGGCAGATGGCCGGCGAGGGAAGCTTCGGCCACGACGGAGCTGGAGGGCAACTCGGCTTCGCCCGCCTGGAAGGCGAGGTCGCCCTCGGATACCAGACCCTCCGCCCCGGCGGCGAATCCGACACCCGGGCGGAAGAACTCTGCCGCGCACTACGCCACTGCCTCTAACGTCAGAAGGAATTCTCATGGCACTTGATCCGATCCTCACCGCCTTCGTCCCTACCCCCCCGCTGCCCGCCGAGATCGACTTCCCCGCGTGGCGCGCCCTGAGCGAGGCGGACGGGGCTGCCCTGGTCGAGCTGGTCGCGGAACCCGGTCCCGAAGTTGCTGAGAAGCGCATCGTGCACATTCCCGTCGAGGGGGGCACGATCGCTCTCGCGATCTACCGCCCCTCTCTGGACGAGACGCTTCCCGCGCACCTGTACTTCCACGGCGGCGGCTGGGTCGCCGGTACCGGGCTGAGCGTATACACAGACATCATCGGCCGGGAACGAGCCGTCGGCGCCCACTGCGTCGCCATCACGGTCGACTACCGGAAGGCACCCGAGTACCAGCACCCCATCCCGCTGAACGACTGCCAGGCCGCACTGCTCTGGGTCATCGAGCACGCCGACGAGATCGGTGTCGACGCGTCGCGGATCACCGTGGGCGGCGGATCGGCCGGCGCGAACCTCGCTGCCGCGCTGTGCCTCAAGAACCGCGATGAAAACGGTCCCACTATCCTCTTTCAACTTCTCGAAGTGCCGGCAGTCGACCTCACCATGAGCCTGCCCTCACACTCCGACGCGGAACTCGGCTCCAACTATGCCCTCCATCGCGCAGACGTCGAACGGCTCGTGACCTTTTACCTGGGCGAGGACGGCGATCCGCGTGACCCGTACGCCTCACCCCTACTCGCGAAAACTCACGCCGGCCTGCCGCCGGCCCACATCATGCCCTCCGAGTTCGACCTGCTCCGCGACGACGCCGAGGCCTACGCCGAGAAGCTCCGGGACGCCGGCGTTTCCGCCACGTCCTCCCTGCAGCACGGCCACATCCATCCCTCCAGCGCGTTCACGAAGATCATGCCCGCCGCCCGCGCATGGCGGGACGAGGCAATCGCCACCCTGCGCGCAGTCCACAGCGGACACCTCGACGATGCCCGTTCTGCCGACCAAGCTGCGGAGTCGTGACCGCGTCGTCGGTTTCCGCGTGACCGCAGCCACTCCCGGTGCCGGCGGCGCGGGCGCCTCCTACGGGTCCGGCACCAGCATGACGCCTCTTCTCGGGCAGACCATCGGCGAGAAATTCGATGAGATCACCGAGCGCTTTCCTGACCGGCTCCGTTGGTTGACTGTGCCAGCGGGCGCAGGTGGCCACTGGTTCGCGCATCAGGCAATCCTCGGACTACCCAGGAAAGAGGATCGTGTCGAAGGCGCCCAGAAGCGAATGGCGAATATCGACCGGACCACGCTGACGAGCTGCACCCCCTCTACCAAACCGCATGGGTCGTAGCGGTCAGGGCATCCGGTCGAGCTCCGCCATCGCGTGCACCGGTTGATGCCGTCCTAGGGGCGCCGCATTGTCTGTCTGCATCCCGTTCGATACCCGGTACACGAGCCTGAGCGAGGAGCGGTATTCCAGACCCTGGCGCAAGAACGCTAGCGCCGTCAGGCGGGATCGAGCTCAACTTTCGTTGCCGGGCCCATCGGAGCGCTCGTCGACGACGGTGTGCCCTGCCGCGACCAAGCTCGACACGGCGGCCTCAAAGGAACGCGCGGGGACGAATACCAGGTCTGCTGACATGGTGGAGGCGACAAAAATGGGGATACCTGCGACCGACAAGGGAGCGATCAGGGACACGGTCATGCCAGCCGTATCGAGGTCGTGCGCCGTGTCGCCCGTGTACAGAGCTATCCAGTCCCCGCCACTGCCCGCGTCCTCCACAAAGGTCTGCTCATCGTCCACGACGACCGTGACCATGCGGGCGTTGTCAACGTCAGCCAATCGAGTCGAGTCGACCACCTTGTAGGTGCCGGGGAGCCGCCTTACCCGCTGTGCAACGATTGAGATCGTCAGCTTAGGGGTGGGCGTCGGGTATTCAGTCACGTGAAGACATTACAAGTCAGGCCTTCATCAGCTGTGGCAGTGTTGCACCCGACTTCTCGGGGGAGAGAGCGCGCCGGGGAGGCCAACGCTGTGAATCTATTCCTCGTACATGACTGATGGCGTTTGTCGACAGTCGGGTCTTCCACTTGGCAGGCCCCAACATCTCCGTGGGCTGCCACTACAGCGGCGTGAGTCGGCAGGCGTCCTAGTGCTAGCGTCGCCCGCATGACTGTCACCTCCCTCCTCGACCTGCGCTTTGCGACCGACCACCTCGAGGACGGACCGCGCGCGCTGCTCGATATCCTCGCGGACACGCGCGCTTTCGACGGTTGCCTTGGTGTGCAGGTCGTCACGGATGTGACAGACCCCGCACACGTGCTTGCGGTCGAGCACTGGCAATCGCTTGAGCATGACGAGGCCTACCGGGCCTGGCGGGCCGGGCCCGGCGCTTCGGGACTAGGCAACTACCTGGCCGGACCGCCAGCACTGACACGGTTCACCGACGTCGTTTCACTGTGACTCTCGATACCTTCTGCCGGCTGGCTCCCACTTGACGCCGCACTCCACGCGAACAACTCGTGAGGGGGGAGTGCCGCATTTTCAGCCTGTACTTGGACATCGACGTCGGGCGACCAGCCCCCACAAAAACCCCACACTGAGGTCCTTGAAGGCCGCCCCATATGCGTGAACAAGCGCGTCATCTCGCTAATTTGAGGGCACCTCGAAACCGCTTAAGAGGCCGCGGCAGGGGTTCAAATCCCACCGTCTTCGTCGATGTGCGAGTCAGCACCGGCCAGACCTGCTGAGCGAGTACGTGGACACAATTTGGACACACTTGTGCGGCGTGCGTGTGATTGGAGGCGGCTCGATTGGCCCGCGATTCCTTGGATTTCCGGGACTTTCGACCTTCGCACAGAGCACGCGAACCCTGCCATACGAGCACACGGCTCATAATCGTGGTGTCGCGGGTTCGAGTCCCGCCCTCGCTACAAGGCTTATCAACAGTGGGAACGGCGGTCCTTATCGGACCGCCGTTTCTTCGTTTCCGGGACGATTTGCCCGCATTATGTCCCCACGTGAAATCGCGACTGCGAAGGTCGCAGTTCGAGTCCGTGCGAACCGTGATCCAGGGGTTGGCCGGTGAACGTTCCCCGCCGCGTGCCGCCTGCTGGTCGAAACTCAGGATGGCCATGACCCGATGTCAACGTTGACACGAATTGTCATCGTTGACATACTGTGCGGGAACCGAGCACGGCGCCCGGGCACTCACTGAGGAGCGGCGGTCACGATGGCACATCGTAGGTGGATCAGCGCGGTAGGAACGTTAGGCGCCGTGCTGGCGCTTTCGGTGGCCTCACCGGCGGTGGCGGTCGCGCCTTCATCCGCACCGGTAGGTCAGCCGGCTCAAGCGAATGGCGGCCTCACGGTCAAGGATGTCCATATTCTCGGCCCCGTCGACCAGAACGCCCACGTCGCTGCCCGTGACAACGGCCAGAGCGTCGAATACCACGGCAAGTCGTACTGGTTCTTCGACGACACCATGCTCCAAGACCCGACCGGCTTCCTCTCCAGTACGGCTGCTGTCACCACCGACCTCGACGCCAGCGACGGGATCAGCGTGCAGTCGGCGAACCCATTCGATCTCACTGACACGAGCTCGCCCACCGAGTTCGTCCCGTACTCCGCAGCGGAGACGCAGTTCCAGAACGCGCACGCCTCTAGCGACTGCTCCGGATCGACGGATGTCAACTGCGGGACGCAGTTCGCATTCTGGCCCGGTTCTGTGGTGGCCGACCCGGCTCACCAGCGCATCCTCGTGTTCTACGGCAAGCTGTGCCGGGGCGGGCTCGACACCGGACCGTGTGCATCCGGATTCGTCGGACAGGCTCTCGGCAGCGGCATCGTCTCAGTGGACATGCGAACCCACCAGATCACTCGACTGAACGTCGAGCACCAGGATTCCTCCCTGACCAGCCCCGAGGGCGAAGATCCCACCCTCCTGTTCTCCCCGTCGCAGAACTTCGGCAACGGTGGAACCGTGCTCGTAGGAAACGAGCTGTACGCCTATGGCAATTGCACGAACACGAACGCGTGCGGTGTTGCTCGGGCGCCGATCGACCGGGTTCAGGATCGGGCTGCCTGGAGCTTCTATGCAGGAACGGCGAACGGCCGGCCGGTGTGGTCCGCCGATGCGGCATCCTCGGTAGCGGTCATGAACGGCGGCGCAGCCGGGGAGACGGTCCACTTCGACCCTGCGACGAAGCTCTACATGAATAGCTACATGCCCTTCCTGAGCCATCAGGTCTACTACCAGACGTCCGCGACTCCCTGGGGGCCATGGAGTGCTCCGGACGTCCTGTACACGGCACCGACGACGTCGGGCGTCGAATACGCCGCATTCGCGCACCCGGAATACACCACTGATCATGGGCTGACCCGTTACTACACGTACTACACGTCCTCGACCGGTCAGCAGATCCTCGTCAGGGTCGACTTCACGAAGGGCTGAATCGCCGATGACGGTGAAGGCATCGTCATGTGCAGGCCACCAGCGCTCCCTGCCCGCCCCGCATCCGCGGCGGTGGGCAGGGACGTTCGGCGGTCCGGGCACACGCGTAGGTCGAAGACCTCCTATTCTTTGATCCAGCAGTGCACCGAACTGGAGGAAGGGGGAGCAGTGAGCGAACACGGAGCGAGCACGCCCGCGATCCGGCCGCGAATGCAGGATGTGGCCGACGCGGCGGGGGTGAGCGTCAAAACCGTGTCTCGCGCCCTGATGGGTGGCGTCGTGCGCGAGTCGACCCGCCAGCGGATCCTGCTCGAAGCTGAGAAGATCGGCTTCCAGCGGAACGACATCGCCGCAGGCCTGCGCCGCTCCGGCCAGGCGATGCGGACGATCGGAGTCATGCTGGGCGACCTGTCGAATCCTTTCTTCCCTCCGCTGCTGCGTGGCATCCATGAGGTCGCTGCAGCGCATGACTTCCTCGTGCTCAGCGCGGACGCCCAACGCGACCCCGCGATCGAACGGCGTTCGATCGAGTCCTTTCTCGCCAACCGTGTGTCGGGGCTCATCGTCGCGCCTACCGGAACGGATTTCTCTTACCTTGCTGCGCAGACGCGATTCGGGTCGGCGCTCGTCTTCGTGGACTCCGATCCGCTCGGCACCGGGGCGGACTCGGTCGTGACGACGAATACGGCGAGCTCGCGGGAAGGCGTCGAGCATCTGCTCTCGCTCGGCCATCGGCGGATCGGTTACCTTGGTCATCCTGCTGCAGGCCACGGCGTGCCGAAGCGGTGGGACGGTTATGCGGAGGCCCTAGCGGCGGCGGGCATCCCGATCGACGCGTCGATAGTGCGGCGGGGATTGCGTACGGAGGCGGAGAGCGCAGCGGCGACCACGGAGCTGCTCGGATTGGACGATCCGCCGACGGCTCTTTTCTCGGACAACAACCGACTCACGATCGGCGTTCTCCAATCGAAGGCATTCGCCCGCCGCCCCATCGCCATGGTCGGCTTCGACTCCTTCGAGCTGGCGGAGCAGTTCGGCGTGACGGTGATCGACAGCGACCCCTTCGCTGTGGGTCAGGCGGGTGCCGAGCTGCTCTTCGAACGCCTGGCGAATCCGAGCGACGAGCCGAGGCGCCGAACCATCCGGGCGCGGCTTCAGGTGCACTCCGACCCCATTTACGGCCCCGCTCGCTGAAACGGCCGGAAGTCGGCTTGCGTTCTAGCACCGTTCTATGTCAACGTTGACATTAATGCCAACGTTGACATTTGCGGTTCGTCCGCAGATCAGGAGAACCTCGTGCACGACACCACCGCGCTGACCCTTGCCCGGGCTCGGCGACTTTCCGCTGAGCGGCTGACGCCGGCCATCGAGCTGGGCACCGCGGAGGTGCAGATCACCAGCCGCACGCTGCCGGGCGAACCGGAGCCATTCGCCGCAGCCGTCGCAGCCGAGTTCGCTCCCTTCGAGGTCGGGATGCCCTGGGGACCGGCCTGGTCGACGACCTGGTTCCGACTGCGCGGAGTCGTTCCCCCGGAATGGCGCGGCCACCGGGTGGAGGTCGCCATCGACCTCGGATTCGACCCAGGGGCCGGCCCCGGGTTCCAGGCGGAGGGCCTCGCCTTCGCCGCGGACGGCCGCTACCTCAAGGGCATCGAACCGCGAAATCAGTACGTCACCGTCGTGCACGATGCCGAGGGAGGTGAGGCGGTGGACATCTACGTCGAAGCCGCCGCGAACCCGGACATCATCGCGAATGCCTTCCTGCCCACCGACCTGGGCGACAGGCTGACCGCCCCTGATCGGCCCCTGTACGTGCTGAAACGCGCGACGTTGACCACGCGTGACCCGGAGGTCGAGGCACTCGTCGTCGACATCGACGTCGCCGCAGGGCTCATCGAGCAGTTGGCCACCACGGATCCCCGGCGTGCGCGCCTGACCGCCGCGCTCTCCCGAGCGTGCGACGCCGTCCGTCTCGACGACGTGCGCGGCACGGTCGGAGAGGCGCGCGCGCAGTTGGCCCCTGCACTGTCCGGGCCCGCCGCGCCGAGTGTGCACCGCGTGTCGGCGATCGGGCACGCGCACATCGATTCAGCGTGGCTGTGGCCGACACGCGAAACGGTGCGCAAGGTCTCACGGACCTTCTCCAACGTCCTGGCGCTGATGGACGAGTATCCGGAGCTGCTCTTCGTCGCCTCCTCGGCACAGCAATACGCCTGGCTGCGTGAACACCATCCCGCACTGTTCGAGCGGGTGCGCGATCGCGTGGCCGAAGGGCGCTTCCAGCCGATCGGCGGCATGTGGGTCGAATCCGACACCAACCTGCCAGGAGGAGAGGGACTGGTTCGCCAGTTCACCCAGGGCACGCGCTTCTTCCGCGATGCGTTCGGCACGGAGTCCGACGTGCTCTGGCTCCCCGACTCGTTCGGATACACTGCTGCGCTGCCTCAGATCGCGCGTCTGGCGGGGATGCGCTATTTCGTCACCCAGAAGCTTGCGTGGCAGCCGGTGAACCGATTCCCGCACCACACGTTCGTCTGGGAGGGGATCGACGGGTCGCGTCTGCTCGCCCACATGCCGCCGGTGGACTCCTATCTCTCCGAGCTCACACCGGCCGAACTGGCCCATGCGTCGCGGAATCACCGCGACCACCACGACTCCAGCGCGTCTATCGTGCCGTTCGGGCACGGCGACGGAGGTGGCGGGCCGACCGCCCTCATGATGGAGAGGGCGCGCCGCCAGGCCGACCTCGAAGGCTCTCCGACCGTGAAGGTGGAGGCGCCTGCCGACTTCTTCCGCACACAGGTCGAGCCCCAGAAGGACCTGCCGGTGTGGGTCGGAGAACTGTATCTGGAGGGACACCGCGGGACCTATACGTCCCAGGCGGCGATGAAACGGGGCAACCGGCGCAGCGAACACCTGCTTCGCGAGGCCGAGCTGTGGAGTGCGCTGGCATGCGTCCGCACCGGCGCGACCTATCCCTACGACGAACTGGACGACCTGTGGCAGCGCGTGCTGCTGAACCAGTTCCATGACATCCTGCCTGGAAGCTCGATCGCGTGGGTGCACCGCGAGGCGCGCGAACAGTACGACGCGATCCTCGCCGACGGGCAGGGAATCGTCGAGCGGGCGATGCGATCGCTCGCCGGCGAGGGTGACCGGGCCATCGTCTTCGACGCCGTGATCGGCGCGGCCTCGGCTGTCGACGGCGATGGCCCGGCCGGCGGCGCCGTGGCGCCGACGGTGACCGAGACGGAGCACGGCATACTGGTCGATAATGGGCCGCTCCGGCTGAACATCGACAGGGACGGCCGGATCGTGAGCGTGCGGGACATCGCTGCCGGTCGCGACATCGTTCCAGCAGGGGAGGAGCTGGGACGCCTCGTCATGCACACCGACCTCCCGAACGCATTCGACGCCTGGGACCTGGACGAGTCCTACCGTTCGTCGCGACGTTCCCTTGGGGCCCCCTCCTCCGTGAAGATCGGCACGGAAGACCGCGCGGTCGTCGTCGACACCGAATATGAGGTCGGTGCGTCGCGCATCCGCCGCCGGGCGACGATCGTCCAGGGGGAGCGTGCTGTCGATTTCGGCCTCTCCGTGGACTGGCAGGAGCGGGAGACGATCCTCAAGGCTGAGTTCCCCCTGCAGGTCAAAGCCGAGAGCGCGCGGTCCGAGATCCAGTTCGGTTACATCGACCGGCCGATCACGACCAACACCACGTGGGAGGCGCAGAAGTTCGAGGTCAGTGCGCACCGTTGGGTGCATGTCGGCGAACCGGGCTACGGTGTGGCGATCGTCAACGACTCCACGTACGGGCACGACTTCCGGCGAGAGGTGTTCGGCGACCGGGCGCGGCCGGGAGTCGTCGCCCGGCTGTCCATCCTCCGGTCGCCCAGCTTCCCCGATCCTGCTGCCGACCGCGGCGAGCACGCGTTGCGTTACCGCGTCGTGTTCGGCGTGACGCCGCTGGACGCGACTGACGAGGGATTACGCGTCAACCTCCCACCGCGACAGGTCGCGGGTACCGGCGCTCCTGTGGCGCCTCTTGCCGTCGCCTCCGGCTCTGCGCGAATCTCGGCGATCAAGCTCGCCGACGATCGCAGCGGCGATCTCATCGTGCGGCTTTACGAGGCGGCGGGGGAGTGCTCCCGCGCCGTCGTCCGCCTCGACGAGTCAGTGGTCGGGGTCGGTCGCGTCGATCTGCACGAGTCACCGCTCGACGACGAGCCCGCGCTCATTCTCGAAGACCACGCGGTCGAACTGGACCTCGCGCCGTTCGAGATCGTCACGATGCGAGCCACCCGGAAGCCATGACGCGCGCGCGCGGCGGACTGCGCCTCCTCAGGGGCGTCGGCCCCTCGGTGGCTCCGGCCGACCGCGCGGGTGTCGCCTTCGACCGAGGGCCGTGCCTGGCGTATTCGGTGGACCCGCGGGCCTCAGATGCCGGCGTCGCTACACTCGCCATCATCGACCACCTGATCCGTACCGACGACGAGGTGCGCGTTGCCGTCTTCCCCGAATGGGGACACCCGGTGGGAGAACAGCTCGATGTCGGCGGGTCATACGTCGGCATCCGCTTGCGCCTGGCCGACGGTACGACGACGGGAGACGACCTGCTGGACCAGTACGGTTTCGCCGCCTCGCCGCTGGCACAGGGCGATTCGGGGACGCTCCCACCATTCCAGTGGACCCTCAAGCGTTTCGGGTTGTCGCCGTGGGTGGGCGCGCGGGCCACAGCCATCGAGTTGCTCTGGGCCGCACCGGAGTCGTCGCGGTCGCCTACGACGCGTCGAGTCACCGGCTGGGTCGAGTTCGACGGGATGGGCCCGGTGTCCCGGCGCGGACCCGATCCCATCGACTGGGCCGACACCCGGCGGGGCACACGCTCGACGATGGAGCTCTCGCGCGGGAACACTGCTCCTCTTGCCGCTCTTCCGCACGGTTCGGTTTTCGCAGTCCCGGTGACGGACGCATCCCGGGACGACTGGATCTACTCGTGGTCCGCGCACGCCGACGAGCACGGGCGGACCGGACTCGAGGCGCTTTCCGTTTCGAGCATCCCCAGTCCGTGGGTCGGGGAGCGCGGCGCCCTGCAGGTCTTCCCTCGCGCCCGGAGCGGCGCCTCTGGCCGCCGTGCACGGCGACGGACCTTCCGGCACGATGCCGAGTCGGCGCGGCCGCACGAATACACCGTCAGGTTCGACGACGGGTCGAGCGCCGCGGCTCGCGCGGCCGGACATGCGGTGGAATTCGCATTCGCCGATCCCGCTGGGATCTCAGCGCTCGTGATCGACCAGCTCACCGACGACGGCGTCATCGCCGAGGAGCGCGACCGTGACGGCCGTACCGTCGTGGTTGCACGGGTGGATGGGACGTCCGCGGCCTCCGTGGGCGCGCCGGCGCGCTTCGTCTGGATCACCTGTGACGCGGAGGTTCGAGGGATGGACGCGGACAGCGATGGGCCGCGTCCGCGCACACGCAGAACGCTGGAGTTCGCCGCGCCGGTGGTCGCCGTGCGCGTGCGCGTTGGCGTCTCGTACGTCGGAGTCGCCGAGGCGCGGGCTCACGTGGAGCGCGAGATGCCCTGGTCGGTGAGTTCAGCGGAGCTCGCCGATCATGGGCGGCAGGCTTGGGAACCGTATGTCGCGGCTCTCGCATTCGATGGCGCGTCCGACGAGCAGCGACTGAGCCTGATCTCTTCACTTGCGCGGATGCACGTCTACCCCAACGATGTCGGTGAGCCCCGTCCCGATGGTCGCGTCGTCCATGTCGACAGCGTGAGCCCGAGATCGTCGCCCGACGCCACGTGGCGCAGTTCACGGCGCGTGCTCGACGGTCCCGCCGTCGTCAACAACGGCTTCTGGGACACCTACCGGACGGTCTGGCCGTGGTTCGCCCTCCGGGATCCGGAGGAGGCGGCGCGCCTGTTCGACGGGATGGTGGCGCACGGCATCGACGGCGGATGGATGCCGCGTTGGAGCGCTCCAGGCTGCCTGGACGCGATGGTCGGCACCAACTCCGATATCGTGGCCGCCAACATCCTGCAGGCCCTCCCGGATTGGAGCGGCGCCGAAGCCGCCTATGATCTTGCGGTGCGCAACGCCACGGTGCCGTCCCGTCGCTCTGCGGTCGGCCGCCGCGGTCTGGGCCGCTCCCGTTTCCGCGGATGGGTCGACGACTCCGTTGCGGAGTCTGTCTCGTGGACGCTGGAGGGCGCGAGTTGTGACGCAGCCATCGCACAAATGGCGCGCACCCTGCACCATCGTGACCGGCACGGGCCACGGGCGGACGAGTTCGCGGCCGACGCCGTGTACTTCGGCCTGCGTGCGCGGGACTACGTCAACGTCTTCGACCCCGGGACGGGATTCTTCCGGGGGCGGGACGATCAGGGAAGGATGCGCGACGGATTCGACCCGCGACGTTGGGGTGGCGACTACACCGAGACCAACGCGTGGGGGATGGCCTTTTCGGTACCGCACGATCCGGACGGCCTGGCAGCCCTGCACGGAGGCCGCGGTGGGCTCGCTCGTGCCCTTGACGCGTTCTTCTCAACACCAGAGACTGCGCAGCAGCGGTGGCGCGGCAGCTATCCCACGGTGATCCACGAGATGATCGAGGCACGCAACATGCGCATGGGCATGTTCGGCCTGTCGAATCAGCCGGCCCACCACATCCCGTACCTGTACGCGGCGACCGACCGGCCGTGGCGCACGCAGGAGATCGTGAGTGCGGCAGTCCGCTCCCGGTTCACCGGTTCGGACATCGGCGGAGGGTATCCCGGAGACGAGGACAACGGCGAGATGTCTGCGTGGTTGGTGCTCTCCTCCCTCGGAATGTATCCGCTGATGCCCGGTGCCGAGTTCGTCCTCACGACGCCGATGCTCCCGCGCATGCGTCTTCGCCGGCCTGTGGGCGACCTCGTCGTCGAAGCACGAGGAGATCCGCAGCGCCATCGGTGGGTCCGCGGGGTCACCATCGACGGGCAGGCGTGGGATTCGCCCAGGGTGCCTGCCGCAATGCTCGCGGAGGCGCGGCACATCGTCTTCTCGCTCGGCGATGCGCCCAGCGGATGGGGAGCGCCGACCGCGGACGAGCCGACAAGACCCCGTGCACGACGAGACCTGACCCGGGGATCGCTCACTCGCGGCGTCCCCGACTGTGAGGCTCTCACCGACGACCGCGGCGAATGCGTCGTGTCTCTGGCACCCGGCAGCAGCTGCAGCGTCGAGCCCACTGAGGCGCATCCCGCATCGGTATACACGCTGACCGTGGCGTCGCCCGGGGACTATCGCTGGCGCGTCGCCTTCGAGACCGCGGACGGCGGCCACCTCTCCCACGTCGTGGCAGCCCATTGGGACGAAGCGCATCGCACACGAGCGTTCGCGGTGCCCGCGGCTGGTGCGATCCGCCGGTTCACCGTTGAGAACTGCGGTGGACGACTGCTGCCGCTGACGCAGGTGGAGTTGCTCGAGGCGGAATGTCAACGTTGACATTGATTGTCCGCTCGGGTAACTTCATGCTTGTCCTCGAAATGTCAACGTTGACAGGAATGGCGATATGAGTACTCTCACCACACCGCTCGCGGCTGACGCGCTTCAGGCCGAGCCTCAGCCGGACCCGGTCGCCCGGCCCCGCCGACGTTGGCGCACCACGCTGACCGGCTACCTCTTCATCGCGCCCGGCATCATCGGCTTCCTGCTGCTCGTGCTGTACCCGGCGATAACCTCCTTGTACCACTCGTTCACGAAGTGGAACGGCCTGACGCCAGCCATCTGGAACGGCCTCGACAACTACGCCTACATGTTCACCAAAGACCCGGTGTTCTGGCCCTCCCTCGGTGCGACCGCCTACTACGTGCTCCTGACCGTGCCCGCGTCGATGATCGCAGGACTGTTCCTCGCCGTGCTCGTCAACCGCGGCCTCCGTGGTGTCCGGGTCTTCCGGACGATCTTCTACCTCCCCGTGGTGCTCCCCGCCGTCGCAGTACTCACCCTCTGGAAGTACATCTACGAGCCGACCTACGGTCTAGCCAACGAAGTCCTGCGATTCCTGCACCTCCCCACCTCGATGTGGCTCGGCGACGCCCACGTCGCGATGCCCGCGGTCGTCATCGTCAACATCTGGGGCGTCGGCGGAACGATGATCATCTTCCTCGCGGGGCTGCAGACGGTTCCCCAGGAGTTGTACGAGGCGGCCATGCTGGACGGAGCCGGGGCGGTGCGCCGCTTCATCAAGATCACCCTGCCGATGATGGGGCCCATCCTCGTCCTCCAGCTCGTCCTGCAGCTCAATGGCGCCTTCCAGACCTTCACGCAGGTCGCCGTCCTCACCAAGGGCGGTCCGGGAACGGCGACGAACCTGCTGATGTACAAGATCTACAACGACGGCTTCGCCGACTTCATCTCCGCGCCGCAACTCGGGTACGCGACGGCTGAGGTCTGGGTTCTCTTCGTCATCGTCATGGTCGTCACCGCCGTGCTGCTCCGCGTCAGCAGCCGTTACACCTACGAAGGGGATGCCGCATGAGCGCCGTCGTCACCCGCAGCCGCCCGCTGTCATCGCGGGTCCCCCTCAGGTTGTCGCGCATCGCCTGGTACGCACTGTGCGTGCTGCTCGCGATCAGCATGCTGCTGCCCCTGGTGTGGATGGTCTCCATCTCGCTAAAGAGCAACGGCGACATCCAGCAGCTGCCACCGTCCTTCTTCCCGAAGGAGTTCGACTGGCAGAACTACGTGGTCGGCCCCGCGAAGATCAACTTCTTCCGGCTCCTGCTGAACACCGCGATCGTCACACTCTTGTCGACGATCGGCGCTGTCGTGAGCTCGATGGTCGTGGCCTACGGGCTGTCGCGCATCTCCTTCCCCGGCCGGAAGCTCTGGTTTGGAATCATCGCCTTCAGCGTCTTCGTGCCACCCGTGATCGGTCTGATCCCGCTGCAGCAGCTCTACATCAACCTCGGACTGATCGACACCTTCGTGCCGCTCATCCTCCCTGCCTTCCTGGCGAGCCCGATCTTCGTCTATCTCGCCCGGCAGTATTTCCTGTCGATACCCCGCTATATCGACGAATCGGCGATGTTGGACGGAGCCAGCCACTGGACGATCTTCACGCGGATCATGATCCCGCTGACGAGACCGGCCTGGATCACCATCGCGATCCTCGCCTTCCAGTTCTCCTGGAACGACTACCTGAACCCATTGATCTACCTGCAGTCCAGCGACAACTTCACCCTCGCCATCGGCATGGCCTCCTTCATCGGCGACCACGCCGGCGATTCGGCCTACAACTACTACATGGCGACGAACCTGCTCTACATGCTGCCCCCGCTCGCGCTCTTCTTCCTGGCCCAGCGGTACTTCATGGAAGGGCTCGGCGCACTCGGAACGACCGGCAAATAGGACCACCACCGCACCACCCACCACCCACCGCCACCACCGCACCACCCACCACCGCATATCCACGGCGCAGCGCGCCGCTCAACGAAGAGAGAGAACATGAAACGACGGACTCTGGCGCTCATCGCCACGGTCGCCGCAGCGGGACTCACCCTCGCCGGCTGCAGTTCCTCGGGCCAGTCCGATTCGTCGAAGGGGGCGACCGTCAGCTACATGACGTGGGAGTCGACGGACACCAACGCCGCCCTCGACGCCACCTTCAAAAAGTTCACGAAGAGTGACGACATCACGATGGCGCGACAGGATGCGCCGAACACCGACTACGCGCAGAAGCTTGCCTCTCTCCTGCTGGCTAAAAAGGCGCCCGACTTCTTCTGGTGCTCCACCACTCAGGAGCAGAACCTGGCGGCCGAAGGTCTGCTTTTCGACTGGACCAGCTACCTGAAGGACAAGAGCAAGGGCCTCGACGAGAAGAGTTTCGCTCCGGGAGCGCTCGATCTGTTCACGTCGACGGACGGAAAAATCTACGGCATTCCGACTCTCGCGAACACGTACGGCGTCTTCTACAACGCCGCCATCTTCAAGGCAGCCGGCGTTCCTCTGCCGACACAGGACTGGACCTACGATGACATGCTCGCCGACGCGAAAGCGGTTACCGGTGCCGCCGGAACGCAAGGACCGGGGCTGGTGACCCAGTGGCCCCTGCTCGAGAGCCCCCTTGGCCTGTCCGCCTATTCGGTCGCGAACGGCGGAAAGCCGCTCCTCGACAAGGACCTCGGCGCGAAGAAGGTCACGGCGAGCCCGCAGCTCAGGTCCGGCGCTGAGAAGTACGCCGACGCGGTGAAGGCGGGTTCTCTCACCGGTCCGACGTTCGACGCGACGAATTCGATCGCCGTGTTCTCCAACGGGGGCACCGGAATGATGTTCGGCGGCCAGTGGCTCGCCCAGCTCATCAAGCCGAACGGAGCGGGTTTCGACTGGGGCTTCGCGCCGTGGCCGGCCGGCACGAAGGAGAACGTGCAGCCGATCGAGGCGAACGGTGTCTGCTCGCCGGCGTCGCTCAAGAATCCCGATGCGACGTACCAGGCAATCGCGTACATGGAGGCGACCGGCTTCAATGACGTGATGTCGAAGGTTCCGGTGGCGCCGATCGCATACACGCCCGGATCGGCCGGATACTTCAAGAACCTGGAATCGCAGGGCGGAGCGCTCGCGACCATCGGCGCAACTGCGAAGTTCGAGCTCGCTGCGAAGAACAAGTTCGTCACCCAGCTGCTCGACCCGTGGGCGACCAAGGCCGGCGATGTAGTGACCGCCAGCTGGAACCCGGCGCTCGGTGGCACGGCGGATGTCGCCTCCGGTATCTCCAGCACCGTCAAGGGGATCCAGTCGCTGATCGACACGCAACACTGAGCACCTCGGAGGCGCGGCCGGGTGTCAGCCCGGTCGCGCCTTCACGAATCGGGAGGAACCATGAACCACCCCGCCATCGACTACCCCCTCGGGCCGTTCACGCCGTCACCGCTGAACCCGGTGCTGCGTCCCGGCCCTGAGCCCTGGGAGTCGGCTAATGTCTACAACCCGGCCGCCATCGTCCACGAGGGTCGGGTGGTGCTGCTCTACCGGGCGCATGCGGAGGACATCGTGTCGTCGATCGGCTTCGCCGCGAGCGAGGACGGGTACACCTTCGAGCGGGACGCCGAGCCGGTCCTGGTGCCCGAGCACCCATACGAGATCCACGGGTGCGAGGATCCCCGTGTCGTGAAGATCGACGATACCTTCTACCTCACCTATACGGGCTGGGACAGGAAGACCGCGCGGCTGTGCCTAGCCACCTCGACGGATCTGCGCCACTGGACGAAGCATGGGCCGATCCTGCCGGGGCTGAACACGTTCGCCGGTCTTCGCGAGACGCCCACCGATGAGTGGAGCAAGGGCGGCGTCATTCTCGAGACCCCGGTCGATGGCCGCTACCTGATGTACGTGGGCGAAGGCAACGTCTACCTTGCCGAGTCGGAGGATCTGCTGCGGTGGCGACTGGTCGATCAGGAGCCTGTCCTCATCCCGCGACCCGGGACGTTCATGGGCGATCTGGTGGAGACCGGACCCCAACCGCTGCTCACCCGCACCGGTCACATCCTCCTCGTGCACAACAGTGCCGTGCACATGCCGGGAGGCGGCGTGTACTACTCCTGCGGCCAGATCCTGTTCGATCCCTCCCGGCCGACCGTGCCGGTGGCCGCCATGCTCGAACCCTGGCTCGAACCCACGACGGATGCGGACAGGCACGGGCTCGTCGACAACGTCACATTCGTCGAGGGTCTGGTCTGGTTCGGCAATACCTGGTTCGCCTATTACGGGCAGAGCGACACGACCGTCGGCGTCGCGATTTTCCGGCCCGAAGAGGAACGATGACCACCCAGTGACCGGTTCTTCGGTCGCGTCGGTGGACGGGACACGACCGCTTCGTAGCCTGCTCGGACTGCTCCGGCCTTTCCGGGCGACGCTGGCGGCCTCGGTCGTGCTCTTCGTCGTGAAGGACAGCCCGCTGTGGCTCCTTCCCGTGCTGACGAGCTCCATCGTCGACATCGTCGCCACGCGCGGAAGCGCATCCGAGCTGCTGGCGCCCACCGCGCTCGCCACCGCCATGGTGGTGGTCAATGTGCCGACGAACATCCTCTTCCTGCACCTCTACAACGGTGCGAGCAGGCGGATGGGATCGCGGCTGCGCAACGCGCTCACCCAGCGCCTCCAGAGCCTATCGATCGGTTTCCATTCCCGCTCCAGCGCAGCGGTCATCCAGTCGAAGGTCGTGCGGGATGTCGAGAGCATCGAGCTGATGCTGCAGCAGGCGGGACCCACTCTGCTCTCCTCTGCCCTCGTCGTGGTCGGGGCCGTCACGATGACCGCCCTCCGCGCCCCCGCGTTCCTCCCCGTGTACGTGCTGACCGTCCCCGTCGCAGCCGGACTGGGCAGGGCGATGCGGCGACGGTCGGGCACCCGCAACGAGGCCCTGCGCCGCGAGGTGGAGCGGCTGTCCTCTCGGGTCGGCGAGATGGCCAGCCTCATCCCGGTCACGCGGGCGCACGGCCTGGAGGACGTCGCTTCCAGCCGTATCGCCGACAGCACAGAAGGGGTCCGCAGGGCGGGTGTGCAGCTGGATGCGCTGAACGGCCGCTTCGGCGCGCTCTCCTGGGCTTTGTTCCAGGTGCTGGCGCTCGGCTGCCTGGTGCTCGCCGCCCTCATCTCGGTTGAAGGCTGGCTTCCCGTCTCGGCCGGGCAGGTCGTGCTGATCGGCAGCTACTTCGGGTTGCTGACGGGCGCGCTTGACCGGAGTCTCGGCGTGCTCCCGATCGGCGCGCGCGGGTCGGAGTCACTCCGGTCGGTGGCCGAGGTGCTTCAGGAGCCCGACATCGAACGCAACGAGGGCAAGCGCGCGGTCGAGGATGTCCGCGGTGGAGTCATGCTCGAGGGGGTCGGCTACCAGTTCCCCGGTGCCACGTCGCGCGCGCTCGAGACAGTCGACCTGGAGATCGCCGCCGGCGAGACGGTCGCCCTCGTGGGGCACTCCGGGTCCGGCAAGTCGACACTCCTCAACCTGGTGCTCGGCTTTCTCCGGCCGACGACCGGACGCATCCTGCTCGACGGGGTGGACATGGAGGAGCTCGACCTGCGCACTGCGCGGCGATTCGTCTCCGTCGTGCCGCAGGAGTCCGTGCTGTTCGAGGGCTCCATTCGAGAGAACGTGACCTATGGTCTGCCCGATGTCGACGACGCTCGGGTTCGCCGTGCGCTGGAGCAGGCGAACGCGATGGACATCGTCGACGTGCTCCCGGAGGGCTGGGACACCGTGGTGGGCGAACGGGGGGCGCGACTCTCCGGCGGGCAGCGCCAGCGTCTCGCGATCGCGCGGGCCCTCGTGCGGGATCCGCGCATCCTGCTCCTGGACGAAGCAACGAGTGCGCTGGATGCGGAGTCCGAGTACAAGATCAAAGGGGCGCTGAGCACACTCATGCGCGACCGGACGACCCTGGTGGTCGCGCACCGGCTGTCGACGATCCGCGAGGCCGACCGGATCGTCGTGCTCGAGGCAGGCCGCATCATCGAGGTGGGGTCGCACGAGCAGCTGCTCGCCGCCGGGGCCGGTATGCGCAGCTGCACCGACTGCAATCCGCCTGACGTCGTCGTCGGACGTCTCAGGGGGCGCTCGGGACAGCCAGCTCGATCGTGTGCTCGGTCAGGCGTCCGCGCCTGACGCTGCGGCGACCGCGCTCGACGCCCGCGCCGCCGGGAACCACGACGGACACATGGTTCGGCACCGTGACCCGTCCGCGGATCCACGGCCCGCGATCCTCCCACTCGACGTCGATGGGACCGGAGATCGTGTCGAGAGACGCCCGGCAGGCGAAGGCGCCGTCCCCGGGAAGCCGCGGATCCAGACGGACGACCGACCAGCCGTCGGCCCCGGGCGACAAACCGGCGACATCCGCGAACAGCCATTCGTCGATACTGCCGAACATGGCATGATCGTGCGACCGGCCGTCCAGCTCCCAGTTCTCGTAGAGGGTCGTCGCGCCGTTGCCGATCCAGTGCGACCAGCCCGGATATCCCGGCGCCCGAACGACTTCGAACGCGAGCCGGGGCAGGTGACGGGCGAGCACACGCAGCAACTGCCGGGTGCCCACCATTCCGGTGTCGAGGTGCATGTCACGGGCACGAAGGTCTCGTTCGAGGCTCTGGAGGACGGCCGAGCGCCGCTCGCCCTCTGCGAGCCCGAACGATACGGCGAGCAGGTTGTTCGTCTGGCGGAAGTCGCCGTCGCCAGGTCCGGCGTACCAGCCGGCCGCATTCCAGAACGTTCGGTTGAAGCGAGCACGCACGGCCTCGGCCCGTGCAGCGTAGGTGTTCGCGTTGTCGCTCGCACCGACGCGTCTCAGAAACGAGACCATGAGCGTCAGGAAGCGGTAGTAGTAGGCCGTTGACACGACGGCCGGATGCTCGGGGGCATGATGTGCCCAGGCGCGTTCCAGTCGCCGAGGCCGACATCCACGATCCCGCCGGGGAAGCGTTCGGCGAGGAACCCGAGGTAGCGGCGGAGGGCTGGGAGTGAGCGGCGCATCATCGACAGATCGCCGTAGTGGCGGGCGAGCGTTTCCGGAACTTCGAAGAGGACGGCGTCCCAGGCGGGTGACGGCGTGTCGAAGATCCAGTCTCCCGGCGGCGACGGGGTGATGCCCGGAAGGGACCCGTCGTCGTGGAGGCTGGGCAGAACACTGCTCTCGAACCATCCACCGAGGTAGTTCGGCATCCAGTAGTTGTACGCATAGGTCTCGGTCAGAAGTTGCGCGTCACCCGTGTATCCCTGCTTCTCGTACAGCGGTGTGTCGACGGGCGTGCCCTGCAGGCAGTTCTCCAGCGTCAGCCGGGTGACCCGGTGGATGGTGTCGAGAAGAGGATCGGAGGAACTGAAGGAGCCGACGGACGTCGGGGCAGCGGACACGCGGTCGACAATGATGGAGACGGGTGCGGTCGTTCCGGACACTTCCGCGTATTGGAATCCGGCATAGCTCAGCCCGAAGGAGATCGTCGCACCGGAGGGCGCGCCGATCACTGTCGAGCGTTGCAGCTCCCCGGGCACGGCGGGATCGTCTGCGAGCACCTCGCCGGCGTCGCCCAGTTTCTCGCCGAGCTTCACCTGGAGCGTCGGTGAGGTGCCGTCCTCGGTGCTCACCGCAATCATTCCTGCGATGTTCGCCGCCAGATCGAATCGGTGGCGAGCGCTACCTGTGCGCACAGTGCCGAGGATGTCGACGCGCTCGCGGCGCGTGACCGGAGGCTGGCGGCTGATCCGCAGGGCGCCGGCGGGCGCGGTGGCGGGAGCCGCCGCCCCGATGGCCTGCGGGCGGCGGAAGTCGATGATCTCGCCCGTATAGAAGGAATCGTCCGTGACCTCCGTCAGCTCGGAGGTCCAGGTGCTGTCCGAGACGAGCAGAGGGCGACCGGGACGTTCCACGTCATACACGACCGCGCGAAGTTTGGGCACACCGCGCCACGGTGCCGCATGCCATCCGAAGCTGGTCGGCGTGGACATGGCGTAGAACCCACGGCCGAGGCGGGCCGCCAGTGTGTTCGTGCCCGGGCGCACCAACTCCGAGACGTCCCACAGTCGATAGTGGACGATGGCGTCGTAAGCGCTCGGGGGCGGATCGAGCACCGCCTCCGAGACGGGCGAGCCGTTGACGCGGACATCGACCACACCGAGCCCGGAGACCGCGAGGCGCAGGTTGCTGGAGGCGGCGCCGTCGAAGCGGGTGGAGAGGATCGGGCTCGCTCCCGCCAGCGCCGATCGAATCCAGCGAGACTCGCCCCAGTCCGATTCGCGCAGCAATGCGGTCTCGAATCGAGACCACTCGCTCCACGGGCTCCAACGACTGGCGCTCGCGGTTCGGATGCGCCACATGAATCCGGTCATGGATGCTGGCGGCAACCCGAGCTCCCAGCTCGCCGAAGCGGAACGGCGGCGCTCCAGCGTGGTCTGTCCGCCGACCGGCCCGAATTCGAGCTCGACCGCCTCCTGCCGGCCGTCCGGCTCCCACGTCAGAAGCGGAGGGGCGTCGATGTCGATCGGCGCATCCCGGAAATCCGTTCGCAGCCGCCGAGGAGCGGATGGGTCGCTCACGGTTCGCGGGAGGCTCGAAGTTCGATGCTCACTTCGCGTCGTCCACCGTGTGGTGTGATCGTCATCGGCCCATTGCTCGTATCCCACGCCACGCCGTCCACCGTGGCGGAAACGACGGTAGATCCGCAGCCCCGCACACGTATGTGCAACTCGTCGCCTCGCCAGGGAAGACCCGTGAGCTCGATGTGGTCGATTCCGGCCGGCAGGATGGGTTCGAAGTGCATTCCGTCGATGCTCGCGCGCATCCCGAGGAGCCCTTCATGAACGCATCGGAGGAAGGCCGTCGCGCTCCAGGTCTGGTCGGGCACCGAGGGCCACCAGGTGCCGACCTGCCAGCCTCCCGAAACGGAGCCGTCGCGCGCGTCGTAGACCTCGAAGAACGCGTCGTCGGACGTTGAGACGGCGGACACCAAGTCCTCGAGGCTGGAGGCAAAGGGTGCGTCGGCACCGCGGCGGGCAGCTGCCACGGCCCACTGACCGGTCGCCATGGGCCACACCATCATGTTGTGCCGACCCGGTCTCGTGTCGTCGTAACGCGGGAAGTGCGGGTACACGAGGGGGATGCCCGCCGGGCATCGCTGGACGCCCTCCGTCAGCGTTGCGGCTTCGGCGTCGCTCAAGTCGCCGTGCTCGAGCAGGAGCGCCAGCCCGAGCAGCTCCTGATAGCCCATCCGTCGCCCGGCCTCATCGACGAGGTAGCTCCAGGTGCCCGTCGCCGGGTCGCGGAACGCTCGTCTCACTGCTGCGCGCAGCTGAGCACCACGGGTGGGCTCTAGGGCGACGTCCGATTCCCTACCGGCGATCTGGCGGAGCCACACGGCGGCGTCGGAGGCGGCGGCGTAGATGACGTTGGTCGAGAGGGCCGCGATCTCCCGCGAGCCGGGGTAGTCGCCGATGAAGCTCGAGTCGTCGAGGCGGTCGATGTCCGGGAACGGGTAGCCGGAGATGCCGTCCTGCATGAGGGCCCCGCCGGCGTACAGGGCGAGCTCGGGTCGGTAGGCATCGGAACGGAGCGCGAGGGTGCGTTCCACCACTCCGGCCGCCCAGTGCGCGAACTGCCGATCGCCCGTCACTTCGACGTGCCGCCTGGCACCGATCGCCCACACCAGTTGATCCCACAGCTGATCGTCCTGCTGCACGACCGGTCCCCGTGCTCCCACCTCGGTGACCTCTCGCAGGGTCGCTTCAGCCAGCTCGGGGTCGAGGAGGCTGACGGCGCTCCACGAATTGATCGCGGCGTCGCGCGTCCACGGCGTCGGGTAGTCGGCGCCCGCGCACAGGATCCGCGAGCCGGCACTGGTCCGCACATTGCGACCGATGGCGCCGAGGGCTGACTCGTAGAGCCGGCCGATACGCTCATCGCCGGCTGTGACAACCGGCCGACTCGCCGCCGGCGACGGGAACGTCATGGTGTGTCCCTCCGTTAGTCGAGGCCGTCGGGGCCGCGATGCGCCCGTTCACGCGGCGCTCGTGCAAGCCTGCGGCACAAACCTTGCTAATGTCAACGTTGACACTAGCTGGACAGGCGAAGGGACAAATCGATGACGATCACACTCGAGACCGGAATGCGGGTCATGTTCACCGGAGACTCGATCACCGACTGCGAGCGAACGGTCGGCGAGAACCCGCTCGGATACGGCTATCCGTTGCGCGTGGCCGGACAATGGGGTCTCCGTCACCCGGACCGTCAGCCCGCATGGCTGAACACGGGCATCGCAGGCAACCGCGTCTCGGACCTGACAGCGCGGTGGCAGGCCGACGTGCTCGACGCCGAACCCGACGTCGTCTCGATCCTGGTGGGGATCAACGATTGCGGCTTCCACTATTCGCTCGGCTTCGAGGAGGTCACCACAGACCAGTACCGGGACGGATACCGGGGCTTGCTGGCACCCCTGGCGGAGCGAGGGGTACGGCTCATCCTCATCGAGCCCTTCCTGCTTCCAGTGAGCGACGAGCAGCGCGCGTGGCGTCCCGATCTGGACGCCAAGATCCAGGTGGTCAGGCAACTCGCCGAAGAGTTCGACGCCCACCTCGTCGCCGCGGACGGCATGTTCGCCGGCCTAGCGGCGACGACAGGCAACGCGACGTGGGCGGCCGACGGTGTGCACCCGAGCCCTGCCGGGCACGCGGCCCTCGCCGAGGCGTGGCTTCGTCAGGTGGATTGAGGGGGAGGTGGTCCCGGGTGCCATGCTGGCTCCTCGCCCGGCCCGCGACAGGAACCGTCCATGCTCGTGGGCGCCTTGCCGACGAGACGGTTAGACCGTACCGTCCTGCTGCCCGGTGATCGCCTGTGCTGCGCGCCGTCGCTGGCTCACGCGCTGCACAATCAGGGTCGCCACCCCGCCGAGTGTGATCGCGGCGAGGTTGATGACCAACTGGATGAGCGCACCGACGGACTGCTCGGTGGCCCCGTAAGCGAAGGCGACGGCGGCGTTCGCGGCGGCCGGAATGGTCGTCACCGAGATCAGCACGCCGACGAGTGCGCCCGACTTCGCGGTCGACAGAGACAGTAAGCCGGCGATGCCGGCGAGGAAACCGACCACCCAGCTGAGCACGTTGGGACGCCAGATGAAATCAGTCAGAGGCCGGGAGCGCAGCAGGTCGGCCGGTGACATCAGGTGAAGCGCGGTGAGCAGCAACGTGAACAGGATGGTGATCGCGATAGCGACGGCGAACCCGACGGCGAGCGCGAGGACGGATTGACCGATCATCCGACGTCGCCACCGCACGAGGCCCACTGAGAGCGCAGCGAGCGGGCCGAAGTCTGGGCCGACGACCATCGCGCCGACGATGAGGATGGGTTCGTCGAAGACCACACCGATCGCACCGATCATGGTGGCGACGGACATGAACGTCAGGAAGGTGGGAGAGAGGCTGGTCTCTTCATGTGTGCGCTGCTCGATCTCTTGCCACACAACTGCGTCTGCGGCGTGCCCGGGGGCGGCTCGGCTTGCGCGCTTCGCCGCATCCGAGATCTCGATGCCGATGTCGTCGACGGAGATCGAGCCCTCGTGCTGCACCCCGAGTTTCTGAAGCTGGTCGAGCAGGATGCTCACCCCTTCCCGGGCGACATCGCAGAGCACCAGGTCGCCGGCAGGTCGGGTAGCGGCATTCGGGATGCGAACGATGTTGGTCGTCGCCACGTTGTCCTGGAGGGTCGTGAGCACCTGGTCGACGAGGTTGGCGGGGGCGACGATTCGCAGATGCTGCACGTGGCCAGTGTCACCGCAATCGAGCCGCGCGTCTGGCGATCGGGGGCGTGTCGGATAACGCGGCCGATCGGGGCAGCCCAGCCCGGCCGATACAACGGCGGGCGCGATCCACCGTGGCTCATGAAAAGGCCTGGGGCTCACGGCGCAGTAGTAGCGCTCCAGGCGTGGAGAGCTGGCGGACCCGACCGGTGTCCGTCAGCCCTCGCACGCGTTCAGCTACTTTCTGGTCCAGAGCTGGTTCGACTGGCCGTTGCAGTACCAGAGGTCGACGGCGGTGCCGTTGCCCGTCCCGGCCCCTGAAGCGTCCAGGCACAGTCCCGGGTCGGCGGCCGTTGTGACGCTGCCATCACTTGTGAAGCTCCACTGCTGGGTTGCTGCGCCCGTGCAGTCGGCCAGGACGACCGCGCTACCCGGTGCCGCGGTCACTCCATCCGTCCCTGCCTGCATGCAGAGGTTGCCGTAGATCTGCAACTGGTTGTCCGCCGTCAGATTCCATGACTGGTTTCCTCCGCCGTTGCAGTCCCAGAGATCCAGTGCCGTCCCGGGTGTGGTGCTGAATCCGGGGACCTCGGCGCAGCGCTGCGAGGCCTGTCCGATCAGGCTCTGGCCGGGCGGAGCCGCGGGGAGGTTGTTCTCTGGCTCCTGCGACCCGTAGCCGTAGCCCCACTTGAGCTGGGCGACCCCGGTTGCGCTGTTATCGGTCAGGGTTCCGTTCGGGGCGAGCGACTCGATCGAGTAGGAATCGCCCGCTCGCAGACCGGGCCAGTAGACGATGCCCATGTGGTGGTCGCGCGCGAAGTCGGTGACGGCGGCGAAGTAGGCGGTGTAGACGTTGCCGTTGTGGGCGCCGTAGTTGAGCCCGATGGTCATCGGGGCGCCGGCCTCGTCGATCAGGGTTCGATCGGTATACGTTCCGATCCGCTTCGCGAGATCCGCTGTCCATTCGGCCTGTGTCGTGTAGGACGCCCAATACCCGTAGAAGTGAAGGGAGAGGAGCGTGCCCTTCAGCTCGGGCGCTTGGCCGACACCGACGACGTTGTCGTTGTATCCGGTGCCGCTGATCACCACGCGGTTGCGGGGAACCTGCGGATGGTCCGCCAGCCACTGGGACGTGATCCCGACCCATTGCTGGAGGCTGTAGCCGTGCGGCTCGTTCATCGGCTCGAAATAGACGTTCGGATACAGGCGGAAGGTGGAGACGACCGTGTTCCACATCGACTTCCACTGGTCGACATTGTCGATGACTCCGTCTTTGCTGGTGTCCGCTTCCCAGTAGCTGATGATGACTTTGTACCCGGAGAGGGTGGCCGCATCGACGGTTGCCCGGTAGGACTTCCACCAGGCGGTGCCGACGGTGGAGGGATTGATCGGCAGGCGGACGGTGTTGCTTCCGAGGTTGCGGGAGAAGCCCTGGAGCACGCGGTGGCTGGTGCTCAGGACCTGCAGATAATCGTCCGTCGTGCTGAGGCCGGTGGGAACGAGAGCGTCGCTGGCGTAGTTGTCTCGCGGATCCGCCCAGTTCACTCCCTTGAAGTCCGCGGTATCAGACGCGTGCGACCAGTTCTGCGGTTGGGCGGAGGCGGGGGCGCCGGCGAGCGATCCCGCGAGCGTGATGGCCGCGGCAGCGGCGACGGCGGCCGCAGTAAGCTTTAGTCTCCGCTTGAATGTTGACGTTAACATCAGAGTGTGCAATGGATCCTCATCGATCTGCTGGAGGGGTGGGCGCGGCTGCAGCGAGAGCCTCGTAAGCCGCGTGCGGTCATGGTGCCACCGATCGCCCGAAGCAGTCAAGAGTCGCTTCCGTGCCACCTAGGCGGTGAATGACTCGATTCCCTGCTGGAGGGCTTTCCGCCTCTTCCGTGCGGCCCGGAGCATGGCGGCGCTGAGGACGAGGCTGAGGACCACGGGAATGACCGACGCCTCGAGACCGAATTCGCCTCCGGTCAGGATGCCGGGGCCATGCGCCACGGTGATCGATAGTCCGGCATCCCGGTGGCCGGAGACGGCGATCCCGAGGAGGCCTTCGAGGATGTTCCAGGTTGCGTGGAGTCCGATGACCAGCCAGAGGTCACGACTCCAGAGGAACGCAGCTCCTGTGAGTACGCCCGCCTCAAGAGCGATCGCGATGCCGCTCCACAGTGTCGCGCCGGGGTTGAGCATGTGCGCTCCACCGAAGAACGCCGCCGTGAGCACAAGAGCAAGGGTCTGGCCGGCAACGCCGCCGCCGGCGAGTCGTTCAATGGCCTGGAATGCCACGCCGCGGAACACGAGTTCTTCAACCACGGCCGCACCGATGTTCACCGCGACCACAACCGCCACCGTTCGCGCCGGATCGATCGGCTGCCAGGTGATGGTGTATCCACCCAGCACGACGATCAGCCCGACCGACGTGCCGATGAATGCGGCGCCGATGCCGGCGCCGAGCAGTGCTCCTCGTGCGGCCCGTCGCGGGACGAGGGTGAGTTCGGGTGTGGAGCGGCCGGCGAGGCGTGTCATCACCAGGCGGTAGATCAGAATGGAGAGCACTCCGCCAAGGAGGGCCCCGAGGATGGTGCCCACCGTGCCAAGCGCTGAGCCGAGGGCCGTGCACACCGCGTCCACTGCGACGATCGCGACGATGCCGACGAGCATCCACGAGAGCGGGTGGGCCAGCGTCCGGCGGAGCCGAGACGGGGCTCCTGTTGTGTCGATGGTGGTGTTCATTGAGATGTCCTCCTCGTACGGGGCCGTGATCCGGCCGCGTTTCGAGCGTAGGAAAGGCTGAACATCCACGGTTCCCCCAAAGGATGATGATCGGGGTGGATCAGTCGTCGACGATTCCCGCCCGGTACGCGAGGACCACTGCTTGCACCCGGTCGCGCAATCCGAGCTTGCTCAGCAGGTGCGATACGTAGGTTTTGACCGTCTCGCGGGTCACGACCAGGTGGTCGGCGATCTCCGCGTTCGACATCCCGGCTGCCAGCAGTCGTAACACCTCGTGCTCCCGCTTCGTCAGCATCGCGAGAGCTTCGACCGGCTCCGCAGGCGGCCGGATCCGCCGCGCGTGCGAGCCGATAAGCGCCCGCGTCACGCTCGGGTCGACCATCGCGTCGCCGCGCGCCACGGTCCTGACTGCGGTGACCAGGTCGTGAGGTGGCGCATCCTTGAGCAGGAAGCCGCTCGCTCCCGCTCGCAGCGCCTCGTATACGTAGCTGTCGAGGTTGAAGGTCGTGACCATGAGAATGCGTGGCGCGCGCGGACCGGCGCCGAGGATCCTCCTGGTGGCGCCGATACCGTCAAGGCCAGGCATTCGGATGTCCATGACGATGACGTCTACGCCGCCGGTTTCGGCGATGGCGACGGCGTCATAGCCGGTGTTCCCGGTGGCGACAATAGAGAACTCCTCGCGCGATTTGAGGACGCGCACGAATGCTTCCACCACGATCTGCTGGTCATCCACTATGGCGACCCGAATCGGGTGGGCTTGCCCTGCGGAGTCACCGGTCATCGTCGGTCTCCTGAGGGGTGATGAAAATCGATCGGCAGTAAGGCGGTGATGCGATACGTGGGTGCTCGCTCGATCCGTACACTGCCGCCGGCTGCCGAGACCCGGCGTTCGATGATGTTCAGACCCCGGCCGCCACCTCCGCTGGGCCGGGGCCGAGGGGAGTGGGATACCGCGGGGAGCGGGTTCTCGATCAGCAGCTCGATCCGCGCGCCGCTCACCGCCGTCAGCTGTATATGCACGGGAGCGCCGGGCGCGTGCTTCATAGCGTTCGTCACCGCTTCCCGGCACACATCGTGCACGACCGCGGTCGTCGCCGGTCCGAACTGAAGGGTGTCGGCGCCATCAAGGGTGATCGGGTAGCCGGTGGACCGTATCCGCGCCACCAGATGTTGAACACTGGCCGGCGGGCGGACACCTCCGTTGTCGTATCCCGGGTCCAGGGCGTCGAGCAGCCCTCGGAGGTCGTCCAGTGCAGCCCTCCCGAGAGTGCCGATCGACTCGAGTGCGACCGTGCGTTCGTCGTGCTCGAGCGGGTCGGTCGCGAATGCGGTTGATTCGGCCTGCACCACCATGGCCGTGACGTGATGCGCGACAACGTCGTGGAGATCTGCGGCGATGACGGAGCGGGCGTCGGCGGCGGCCTGGGCGGCGAGCAGGCGTTCACGCTCTGACTGTCGTGTGCGCTGTTCGCGGATCACCGCGCCGGCGCACCACGGGGCGGCGAGAACGATCCAGAACGTCACCCAATCGACGGGCCGTTCTGGAGAGCCCGCCGCTACGAGCAGCCCGGCGAGCAGCCCGTAGGCGAGGGTGCCGCCGGCGACGGTCCAGCGGCGATGGGCCGATTGATATCGCCCTGATGACCACAGGGCGATGAGGAGACCCAGGCCGGCGAGACCTGTGTCGGCGCCGAGGAGCTGTGCACCGCCCCACGCCACGCCGATGACGGCAAGCGCGACCGCGGGGGCGCGCCGTCGGATCGCGAGCGGAAGCGTCTGCAGAAGGAGCAACACGAACGCGCTGTATGCGGAGGTGCGGGCTGCCAGTTCGCCCAGTTCGAGCGCGGGCACGCCGAGAGGCGCCACGGCCAGGACAGCGAGCCCGACGGCCAGCGCGATGTCCTCGGCAGCCGGTCGAAAGCCGGCTCGCTTGACGCGCTCAGGTCGGAGCGCCCATCCGCGTCCGTCGTCGTCACGTTCCGGCATCAGCGGGCAACACGCTCGTCGTCATCCGATCCCGGGTGGTCGTGGTCAGCGTCTTTACGGGGATGGCGCTGGGGCCGGAGACCGTCGAGGAGGATGTCGAGCAGCCGGTCGGTGCGGACGGCACCGCCGGCTTGTCGGGTGACCGTGAAGATGCCGATGAGGCTGGCGGAGACATCGAGGGCGGTCACATCCGACCGCAGCGCGTTCTCAGCGGCGCCGGAGTCGAGGATGGTGGAGATCGCCGCGAGGATCTCATCGCGGGTCTTCGCGTGGGCCAGATCACCGGATTCGACCATGGCGAGAAGCGTGTCGAGCATGCCGCTCTTGGTGGCGATCCACCCGCCGTAGAGATCCATCCACTGTCGCAGTGCTTCGGCGGGGGGGTTCTGTGCGAGCAGCGCGCGAGCGCCGGTCGTCAGCCGCTCGACCTGGTCGCTGTAGACGGCCTCGACGAGGGATTCCCGGGTCGGGAAGTGACGATACAGAGTCGCGATGCCCACGCCGGCTTCGCGGGAGATGGCGCGCATCGAGGTCTCGGCGCCCTCTGTGGCGAGTACCCGCGTGGCTACGGCGAGCAGCTGCTCGCGATTGCGCGCTGCGTCGGCGCGGGTCGGACGATGATCGGCAGTGGACAAATGGAACACGCTCCGTTTAGAGTGGCAGGCGATACGGAGCATAGTCCGTTTTTGGACAGGAGACAGAGAAACGCATGCAGCAGAGTGGCGGAGTACGCGAAGTCAGCGAGAGCAGAGCGGTTCTGCTCGAATCGTTCGGGGGCCCGGAAAGGCTGGCAGTGCACAACGTCCCAGCGCGGCACCCGGGGCCAGGGCAGATCCGGATCAAAGTGACCGCGGCCGGGCTGAACCCCATGGATTGGTTCATGACTTCTGACGCCGCCACCGCCGCCCGGTTCGGGCTTACCCTGCCGTCTGGCTTCGGCACGGACTACGCCGGATTCGTCGACCAGCTCGGCGACGGAGCGACCGGGTTCCAGCGTGGCGATCGCGTCTACGGTGCGGCGCTCTCGCGGGCCCTGGCGGATTACGTGATCGTGGACACCCATGGTGACATCACCACGGGCGTAGCCCACCACACGCCCGAAGGTGTCGACGACCGTACGGCGGCGACGCTGGCGATCGCCGGCAGCACCGCGGCGGCCGCCCTGGCTGTTCTCGAGCTGGGCCCCGACGACACCGTCTTGATGGGTGGAGCGGGTGGCGGCGTCGGCGTCTTCGCAGTGCAGCTCGCCCGCATCGCGGGTGCGAGCGTGATCGGGACAGGCTCTCCGGCAACCGCCGGATACCTCGCGAGCCTCGGTGCCGAGCCCGTCGCCTACGGGAGTGGTCTCGCCGACCGAATCCGCGCACTCGGTGTCCCGATCACGGCCGCGCTCGACCTGCACGGCACCGACACCGTCCGCGTCGCGCGCGAACTCGGCGTCCCCGATGCGCGAATCTGCACGATCGCAGCGGTCGTGGAAGGCGTGCCGGCCGCGAACGGGGCCAATGCCGGCGCCGAGGCTCTCCAGAACATCGCTCGCCTGGTCGCCGCGGGCCGGCTGCGAGTGCCGATCGCTGCGACGTTCGATCTCGAGCACGTCCGTGCTGCGGTCGAACTCCAGGCGGGCCGGCACGTACGCGGCAAGGTCGTCGTCGACCTCTGATCGTTCAGAGGCCTGGGCGGTGAGGCTGATGGGCGCGCGAAGGTCGGCCCCCGCGGACGCTGGGTGCCGTTGTCCCGGAAGCAAGCCGATCCACGATCTCATTCATCACGAGTTCCACGGCGGCAGGCATGTCGGCCGCTTCCGGGTCGAGCAGCCACTGCACCTGCATCCCGTCCATGACGGCGATCAGTGCGCTGGCGGCGTCGCGCAGCTCTTTCTCTGACGGGCCGTGACCGACGACCTCGCGTAGCACTGCGACGAGCTTTTCGCGAAGCTTGGTCATCCGGCTGCGGAAGTACTCCTGGGCCGGATGGCCCTCAGTCACCGATTCGGCCGAAAGCACCGCGTACGTCTGCACCACTCCTCGCTGATGAGTGTTCTCCTCAACCGTGTCGAGCAAGTGCGGGAGAAAGGCCGGACCGGTCACTTGGGGCCGGCCCTGCACTCCGCCGACCGCCTCTCCGTCGCGGTAGCGCAGCACGGCGACCAGTAGGCCTTCTTTGCTGCCGAAATGGTGGAGCACTCCCGCGTGGGTCATGCCCGCCTGCTGGGCGATCTCGACGAGCGCGCCCTTGTTGTAGCCGTGCGCACCGAAGACCTGCATGGCGGCCTTGAGCACCGCCTCTCGGCGTTCCAGCGTACGTGCCTGCTGCTTCGAAATCGGCTGGTCGACGCCATCGAGGGCAGGGCCTTCGTGCATGGGAGACCTCCTTGTGAGTCCGATGAGCCGGCGACGGCTGTTATGGAAGCGTTACAACCAGGCGCTTACTGACATGTAAGTAACTATGCCAGCATGGGGTCCGGTACTCGATGACGAGCCCTCCGATTGGAGTATAGGTGTGAGCCCAGAGCGAGCAGGCACAGTGCAAGACATCGCCCGTCCAGGACGGTTGTCGCCCCCTCTGTCCGAGCCCATTTCGACGTCGCCGTCAGATTGCGATTCGGGAGTGGTCGCAGTGAATAGCGGTATTCAGGCATGGCGAACGGATGACGGATTCACTGTCAGCTTCGCCTTCGCGGATGCCGAGCTCATCACTGCCGGTATGGAGTACGTGGAACAGCGGCTCATCGGCCAGATGCCTGCCGTTTTCGCACGCATCGAATTGGCGCTGTGGGCGGCGAACGATCGAGCCGACTGAGGGCTCAATGAGCGTAAGCGGCGGCCCTGTCCATGCGCGGGATTCCGGTCGCAACTACAGGTAGGCGACGCCGGTGAGGACTTCGGCGGCACTCCACAGGCGTTGGCCGACAGTCGGGTCTTGCGCCTCCTTCGACGCAGCGACCCGGGTCACGTGACCTGTGCGTTCGCCTCTACCGCCGGGGCCGAAGAAGTCACCGCCGTGCACCCCCGGCGCCGTTGCGGCGTGGAGTTGGTTCAGGGCGCCTTGTTCGGTGGGCTGGGTGGCGATGGCGGAGAACAATCGGCCCAGCAGCTGTGCCGCAGCGCTGCGGTCCTTCCAGGCGCTGTCGATGAAGTTCGATCGGGACAGCCCCGGGTGAGCGATGGTGCTGATGATCGGTGACCCAGCCTTTCGGAGTCGGCGGTCGAGTTCGATGCCGAATGTCGTGGTGGCGAGTTTCGAGGCTCCGTAGGCCCGGTTGGCATCGAAGTGCTCCTCCGACTGAAGGTCGTCGAAGTCGAGATGGGCTCTCTTGTGCGTGATGGAGCTGAGGGAGACGACACGTGGACCGGCGCCTCGAGTGATCGTGTCGAGCAGCAGCCCGGTCAGCGCGAAATGGCCTAGCATGTTGGTCCCCAGGTGGAACTCGAACCCGTCGACCGTGCTCCGGCGACCGGCGAGATTCTCCGCGCCGGCATTGTTCACCAGAAGGTCGATGCTGTCGTACTCGGCGGCGATTTCCGCGGCGAACGCTCGCACCGAGGCCAGCGAAGCGACGTCGAGGGTCCGGACCTCGAGCTTCGCCCCCGGCACCGCAGCACGGATGCCGTCGGCAGCGGTCTCGCCGGATGCCGGCCTCCGGACAGCGAGAACCACCTGCGCTCCATGCCGGGCGAGTTCGGTGGCGGTGACGAGGCCGAGGCCGGAGTTGGCGCCGGTCACGATGGCGGTGCGTCCGGTCTGGTCGGGGATGTCCGATGCGGTCCAGTGAGTCATGTTTCCTGACGCTACGAACGATCCGTCGGATCTCCGTCGCCCCGGTTCGCCTAGGTCTGCCAGGACGACCCTGCCGGGGCCGTCGTACGTGACAATGATGCAATGCCCACCGAATCGTCGCCCGCCCGCGAACTCGGTCTGTTCCTGCGGTCTCGACGGGAGCAGACGACCCCGGCACAGCTCGGACTCGAGCCGGGCGGACGTCGCCGCGTCGCCGGCCTGCGGCGCGAAGAGGTCGCCGCCCTGGCCGGCCTCAGCACCGACTACTACCAGAGGCTCGAACAAGGCCGGAACGCGCACCCTTCCGACGCGATACTCGACTCCATCGCTGAGGCCCTGGATTTCGACGACGTGGAACGCTCCCACCTGATGCGCCTCGCCCAGGCCGCCCGGAACCCACCCGCAACACCCCGTCGGCGCCCCACTCGCGTTCCCCGGAACGCCCGAGCCCTCCTCGACGCGACAGCGCTGCCCGCGTTCATCATCAGCGAGCACCTCGATGTCCTCGCCTGGAATCCTCTCGCCGCCGAACTTCTGGGCGACCCGGAAGACGTTCCCCCCGCGGAACGGAACGTGCTGCTCACCCTGTTCCGGGACGAGGCGCAACTACGGTTCGCCGACTGCCGCGCCATGGCCATCGAATACATCGGGATGCTCCGGACCGCTATCGCCCGAGATCCTGAGCACCCTCGGGCCATCGCCATCGTCGGCGCCCTGTCTGTTCGCAGCGCCGAATTCCGGAACCTGTGGGCTCGACACGATGTGCGCGACCGCGTCGAAGGAGGGAAGACCATCCGGCACCCCCGGGTCGGCGACATCGATGTCGAGTGGGACGCGTACGGCCTCGCCGGCGGAGCCAGCATGATCGTCATGACTCCGAGCGCCGGTCACGAAGACCGCCTGCAGCTCTTGTCGGTCCTCGCCCCGGCGACCCGATCCGCGGACGTGCTGAACGACACCGCGCCCGTTGCCCCGCGCTCATCGCGACCGGTCAGCTGATCGGCGAGGCGCTCTGCTCCACCGGCCGGATGTCGCTCTCTTCGGTCTCGAGGGTGGCGCGGAGGGGCGCCTCCTTGATGAAGACCGCAAGCACCAGACCGACCAGCACCATGGGGATCAGCATGGCGAACACCGGGGTGAGCGCGTCGTTGTACGCGCCCTCGATGAGGCTCCGCACGCCCTCGGGGAGGGCGTTGATGGCTGCGGGCGTCAGCGAGTTGCGGTCGGCGACGCCGCCGCCGCCCGGCAGCCGCTCGCTCAGAATGCTGGTGAGGCGCGACGTGAACAGCGCACCGACGACAGCGCCACCGAGAGAGGCCCCGATCTCACGGAAGAAGTTGTTGGACGCGGTCGCCGTGCCCACCAGCGAGTCCGGGAACGAGTTCTGCACGATGAGGATGAGGATCTGCATGCAGAGGCCGATTCCCGCGCCGAGGAGGAAGAGGTAGCCGAGCAGCACCCAGAGCGGCGTCGAGACGGTGAGTGTGGAGAGCAGCAGCAGCGCCGTTGCGATCACCACCATGCTGGCGATGGGCATCCATTTGTAGCGTCCGGTGCGGGAGGCGAGCTGGCCGGTCAGCAGCGCGGTGGCCATCAGCCCGACGATCATCGGGATCAGCAGGAGGCCGGAAACCGTCGCGTTCACGCCGGCGACGATCTGCAGGTAGGTGGGCAGGTAGGCGAGGGCGCCGAACATGGCCACGCCGATGAAGAGCCCTGTGATGGTGGCGAGCACGAAGTTGCGGCTGCGGAACAACGACAAGGGGATGATCGGCTCGGCGGCCTTGTGCTCGGCGAGCACGAAGGCGGCGCTGGCGATGACGGCGACGACGATGAGAGTGATGATCATCGAGGATCCCCACTCGTACTGCGTGCCGCCCCACGAAGCGACGAGGATGATCGAGGTGACGGCGACCGCCATGGTGATGGTGCCCCAGATGTCGAACCGGACGCGTGCGCGACGCCTCGGGATCTTCAGGAACAGCACGGCGAGAGCGATCGCGATGAGGCCGAGCGGGATGTTCATCCAGAAGGCCCAGCGCCAGCCGACGCCCTCGGTGAACCAGCCGCCCAGGAGCGGGCCGGCGACGCTGGAGATGCCGAAGACGGCGCCCATGACGCCCATGTACTTCGATCGTTCCCGGACGGGAACGACGTCGGCGATGATCGCCTGCGACAGGATCATCAGTCCGCCGCCGCCGATTCCCTGGGTGGCGCGGCTGATGATCAGCCACGTCATGTCCTGGGCGAGGCCGCCGATCACCGAACCGACCACGAACGCGACGAGCGCGCCGATGAACAGCCCCTTGCGGCCGATCAGGTCGCCGAGCTTCCCGTAGATCGGCATCATGATCGTCGATGCCACCAGATAGGCGGTGGTCACCCAGAGCATGTGGTTGACGCCGTGCAGTTCTCCCACAATCGTGGGCAGCGCCGTCGAGAAGATCGTCTGGTCGAGCGAGGCCAGCAGCATCGCCACGAGAAGGCCCGCGAAGACGAGCAGGATGCGTCGCTGGGCGCCGGGCGCCTGCGGGTTCGCCTCCGAAGAAGCCACAGGAGAAGGAGTCGCAGAAGCGGTCGAATCGGTCACGTCCCCATGCTCGTTCGCGGCGTGCCGGGGCGCGTCTTCCCGGCGCGGCATTCGGCGTACCGCGACCGCGGTATTTCGGTGCTCGTCAGCTGCCGGGGGTGAGGAGGCGTGACTCGTACGCGACGATCACGAGCTGTGCGCGGTCATGCGCGTGCAGCTTCGACATGATGCGGTTCACGTGGGTCTTCGCGGTGTGCGGGGAGATGTAGAGGTCTTCCGCGATCTCCTGGTTGGAGCGCCCCCGTGCCACCAGGAGCAGCACCTCCCGTTCCCGCTCGGTCAGCTGGCTCACCTCCGGGATGGAGCCGGCGGCCGGCCCGGCGCCGGAGGCGAGGAACCGGTCGACGAGGTTACGGGTCGCGACGGGGGAGAGCAGGGCGTCTCCCAGGTGCACCGCGCGGACGGCGCGAGCGATCTCGTCCGGCTCCGCGCCCTTTCCCACGAACCCGCTCGCGCCCGCGCGCAAGGCGGCCACCAGGTATTCGTCCTCGTCGAAGGTGGTGAGGATCAGTACCCGCACCTCGCTCAGGTCCGGGTCTGCGCAGATCTCTGTGGTGGCGGCGATGCCGTCCAGTTCGGGCATGCGGATATCCATGATGACGACGTCCGGGTGCAGGCGCCGGGAGAGCTCGACGGCATCCCGCCCGTCCGTCGCCGTGCCGACGACCTCGATGTCGTCCGCGTCGCCGAGAAGCTCGGACACGGCACGCCGGATCAGAAACTGATCGTCCACCACCAGCACCCGGATCATCGGACCTCCTTCGGCAACGGGATGCGCGCCACAAGCTTCCAGCTTGCCGCCGTCAGACCGGCCTCCACCGTGCCGCGGACCGCGGCCACCCGTTCGCGCAGCCCCACGAGCCCCAGTCCGGAACTGTGCGCGTTCCGTTCCCCGGCCATCGCCATCGGGTTCACCACGGTGATCGTGAGTGCGTCATCCACCTCGACGAGGATATGCGCACGGCCTTCATCGCCGTGCTTGAGCGCATTGGTCAGCGCTTCCTGCACCACCCGGTAGCCGACCCGGCTCACGGCCCCCGCCACCCGCGAAGGGTCGCCGTCGACGCGCAGGTGCACTCGGAGGCCGGAGCGGTCGAACTGGCCGATGAGCTCGTCCAGGCTCTCCAGGCCCGGCTGCGGGGTCGCCCCCACGTCCGCGGCCTCGTCGGACCGGAGGACGGCGAGCAGGTCGCCGATCTCGCCGAGCACACTGCGCGAGGCGGCGCGGATGGTCGCCAACGCCTCCTGGGCTCGTTCCGGACGGGCGTCGAGCGAGGACGACGCGACTCCCGCGTTGAGGCTGATCACGGCGATCTGGTGGGCGACCGCATCGTGGAGGTCGCGAGCGATCCGGAGACGCTCCTCGGTGACCCGGCGTCGCGCTTCCTCCTCGCGGGTGCGCTCGGCGCGCTCAGCGCGTTCGGTGATCGCCGCGATATAGGCACGATGGAAGCGGGCGCCGTCGCCGGCTGCTGCAGCGAACGCCACGATCAGGGCGAACTGCAGCACCCGGGGGTCGAAGACGTTTCCGATGGACACGGGGTAGGTGGCGACGACCACCACCATGACGACGACAGCGACCCCCGCCGCGATGAGGCCGACCGTGCGGGTGCGGCGGGTGGCCACCTGGAACACCGCGACGGCAACGGCGATGCCGATCCCCGGTGACAGGGTTCCGAGGAACGCCACCACCGCGAACAGCACAAGGAGGATGCCGAGCACCGGGAGCGGCCACCATCGGCGCAACGGGAGGATCAGGATGGGCAGCAACGAGAGCACCATCGCCACCGGGCCCGCCGGATGGAACTCGGCACCGGGAACCGGCAGGAAGACCGTCGCGACGATCAGCAGGCTCACGACGACATCCGACAACCACCACGGAGGCCGCGGCAGCGGGCCCGCGGAGAGGTCGCCGGACGAAAGCGGGCGCATCATCTCCCCAGTCTGCCGGTTTCGAGGCTCGAGCGAGTCCCCCTGCGGCGGCATGCGCGGATACCGCGGTCGCAGTATCCGGAGTCCCTGTGCGGGGGACGCGCCGCGGCGGCGCAGCGGTGACGCTGGAACGGTCCCATCATGCGGACACACCCTGACCACCCCGAAGGAGCACCATGAGCACCCCGATCATCTCGGTCACCGACGTGCGCAAGTCGTACGGCCGCGGCCAGAACCGCTTCGATGCACTGAGTGGAGTGAGTTTCGACATCTACGAGGGCGAGTCCGTCGCGATAGTCGGAAAGAGCGGTTCGGGAAAGTCCACCCTCATGCACCTCCTCGCCCTTCTGGATGCACCCACGTCCGGAACCGTCGCGCTCGAAGGTGTCGACACAGGCACCTTGCGGGGGTCCCGGCTCAATCGCACGCGAAACAAAACGTTCGGGTTCGTCTTCCAGCAGTTCTTCCTCACCGGAAACGACACGGTGCTGGAGAACGTCGTCCTGCCGCTGAAGATCGCCGGGGTCCGGCCCGGTGAACGCCGGCGCCGCGCGCATGCCGCACTCGAACAGCTGGAGCTGGATGACAAAGCGCGCAACAAGGCCGCCAATCTGTCGTGCGGTCAGAAGCAGCGGGCCGTCATCGCCCGGGCGCTCGTGAACAATCCGCGCATCCTTTTCGCCGACGAGCCCACGGGAAACCTCGACTCCGCCACAGGCGGGGTCGTAGAGGACATCCTCTTCGGGCTCAACCGGGAGCACGGGATCACGCTCATCGTGGTCACGCATGACGAGGACCTCGCTGCGCGTTGCGACCGGCGCATCCTCATCCGTGACGGCGCCATCGTCGAAGACTCCGCGATCGAGGTGGCCGCATGAAAACCGGCGACCTGATCCGCTCCGCCGTGTCGAACACGTTCCGGTCGCGGACGCGGACCATCCTCACGATCCTGGCGATCTTCGTCGGAGCGTTCACCCTCACCCTGACCAGCGGACTGGGCACGGGCATCAACGCCTACATCGCCTCCACCGTCTCCGGCGTCGGCGCCTCCGACGCGATGACCGTCACCAAGACCAGCACCGACAGCACCGGTCCGCAGGCGGACGCGAAGCCGAAAGAGTACGACCCGGAGGCGGTCGCCAGCGGCATCCCCGGCCAGACCGTGACGGCACTGACTCCGGCCGACATCACGACGATCACGGCCATCCACGGCGTCGTGAAGGCGGAGCCCGTCCGCAGGATCACCCTCGACTACGTGCAGGTCGGCAGCGGCACCAAGTACGTCGCGAGCGTCGGAGAGCTCGTTCCCGGCCAGACCACCGTGCTCGCGGCCGGGAAGAAGCCGGAGAAGTCGTCGCGCGAACTGCAGGTCGCTCTCCCCGATTCCTACGTCGCGCCGTTGGGGTTCTCCCGCGACAGCTCGGCGCTCGGCGCGACCGTCCGTCTCGCGGTCACCGACGCCGGCCGAACGCAGCACGTCATCCAGGCCCGGGTCGTCGGCGTCACCGAGAAGGGTCTCGCCAGCCCCACCGGCGCCAGCGTGCTCACCAACGACGCGCTGAGCGACGCTCTCTTCGCAGCCCAGAGCACCGGGCTGTCCGCGGAGCAGGCCGACCGCTACGCCTCGGCGACCGTCTGGTTCGACCCGAACGCCTCGGACACTCAGATCCACGCGCTCAAGGGCAGGCTCACCTCCTCCGGCTACACCGGCACGACGATCTCCGATCAGCTCGGCACCATCACCACGGTGATCGACGGCATCGTGCTCGTGCTCAACGCCTTCGCGATCATCGCCCTTCTGGCGGCCGCTTTCGGCATCGTCAACACGCTCTACATGTCCGTCCAGGAACGCACGCGGGAGATCGGGCTCATGAAAGCTCTCGGCATGGGCAGCGGGCGCATTTTCGGCCTGTTCAGCCTCGAAGCGGCGTTCCTCGGCTTCCTCGGCAGCGCGATCGGAGCGGTGATCGCGATCGGCGCAGGCACAGCCATCAGTTCGGCACTCTCCAGCAGCCTCCTCTCCGGCCTGCCGGGGCTGTCGCTCATCGCCTTCAACCCGGCATCCATCGCCTCGATCATCCTGCTCGTCGTGGCCATCGCCTTCCTCGCCGGCACCCTCCCCGCGGCGCGTGCGGCCAAGGCGGACCCTGTCGAATCGCTGCGGTACGAGTGACCGGCATTCACGGCCGCTCCGGGGTTCAGCGATCGAGCTGGCCGTCGAGCCAGGTGTGCAGGTCGCCGAGTGCTGCACTGGCCATGGGCGTCGGGTGTCCGGTGAAACCGTGGGGCGATGCAGGATAGACCTTCACGTCGACATCGATGCCGGCTGCGGAGAGCTGCGCGGCCATGGCGAGGTTGTCGCGCAACAGGATGTCCTCCTCGCCCACCATGATCAGCATCGCCGGCAGGTTTGCGAGGTCGGCGTAGATCGGGGAGAAGTCCGGGTGGGTGCGGTCGAGTGCCGCGCCGGCGTAGGCCTCGATGAAGTACTCGTCCGCAATCAGGCGCCCCCAGGGGGTCCGCCCGCTGAGGTCGTACGTCCCGAACTGCAGCACGCCGGCGCTGAAAGCCGCCATGCCGCGATCGCGGAGGCGAATAAGAGTGGTCATGGCGAGGGTGGCACCCGCGGAGAAGCCGCCTAGGGTGAGCTGCTCTGTTCCGAATCGGTCGGCTGCGTTTTCTGCAAGCCACAGAGCTGCCGTCTCGCCGTCGTCGGGTGCCGCGGGCCATGGGCTCTCCGGCGCGAGCCGGTAGTCGACGCTGACGACGACGATACCGAGCGTGTCGGCCAGCTCACGGTTGCGGACATCGCTTCCTGCTGCCGTACCCATGTAGAACCCACCGCCGTGGAAGTCCAGGAAGACACCCCTGGGGGTTGCCGACGTCGGGTAGTGGATCCGCACGGGGACGCTCCGGCCGTCGTGACGGGCAACCTCGAGGACCGGAGGAGGGCTCGAGGGTGCGGGAGATCTCGCCGCGTCGCGGATCGCCTGAAGCTCGTTCCAGCTGTTCGGGCCTCGTCCCGTCCCGCGTTTCTCATAGAACGCACGAGTGGAGTCGATCAGCGGAACTAGGCGAGGGTCGAACGACTGGTAGAGGCCGAGCTTCATCGGCTCACAGGGCCACGCATGCGGCAGCCTCCACACCGAACAGCTGGCCGGGGTACCTCAGGCCGTCGAAGTAGCGATTCGTGTGCGCGACGATCTGCTCGCCACTGATCGCGACGCCCTCCCATTCCGTATCCGTGGTGGTGTGCGCGTCGGAGACCAGGACCACATCGTAGCCACGGACCGCCGCGCTCTGAGCGGTGGTCCGCACGCAGTAGTCGCTCTGCGCGCCGGTCACCACCAATCACGAGCAGGGCGGAGGGCACGATGTCGGTCACCAGGCCATCCTGCCAGCAACACTGTCAGAGAGCGGTGCCGGACGCCAGAGGCGACGTGCCCACCGCGGGCGCGCGGGTGATGTCCTCCTGGACGAGTTCCGCGTTCACGGCGCCGGCGGTCAGCGAACCCAGGCCGAGCGACACCGAGACGTTCGCGCGTGGATCGACGACGTTCCCGACCGCCCACACCCGGGGAAGGGAGGTCCGTCCGTCCCGGTCGGCGTCGATCCATGACCCGGCGGGGCCATCCGCCGCCCTCGCGCCCAGCGACCGCAGGAGGGCGTCATTGGGTCTGAGGGTGGGCCCGGTGAAGACCACGTCCACGGGCACCGTCCGCTGAGCGAGGCGGATGCCCTCCAGCCGGTCGTTCGAGGTGACGAGACTCTCCACGGCACCGCGTTCCACCCGGATCCCGCGACGTGCGAGGGCGTCCGCCTCGGCCGCGTCGGGTTCGCCGACGACGTTGGGAAAGTAGACGACGCGATCCGACCACTGACGAAGCAGCTGCGCCTGCCCGACGCTCTGCGCTGATGTGGCGACGACGCCGATGACGTGGTGACGGTGCTCCCAACCGTCGCAGTACGGGCACACCACGGCCCCCGTGCCCCACTGCTCACGCAGGCCCGGGATCTCAGGCAACTCGTCGGTCAGACCGGTCGCGACGATGAGGTGACGTGCGCGGATCGTACCGGCGTCGGTCGTGACCTCGACACCCTCCTCGTCCGCCCGCGCCGAGACGGCGTCGCCGACGACGACGCGCACACCGTAGGCTGCGATCTCCCTTCGCCCCTTCTCGAGCAGTTCCAGGGGCGGGAGCCCGTCGTGCCCCAGCACTCCGTGCATGTGGAGTGCTGTCCTGTTCCGTGGTCGCGCCTGGTCCACGACGAGAACCTGACGGCGGGCGCGGCCCAGGGAGAGCGCGGCGCTGAGGCCGGCAGGTCCGCCACCCACGATGACCACATCGGTGTCGACGTCGCGATGAGTGCTGTTCATGGGTTCATCGTGGGGGACCCAGATAGAATCGACAACACATTTTGCCAAGCTGTCAACACTCGGGAGGACCTGTCACGGATGAGTTAGCGGGGATCGGTAGTCGATTGCGGGCCATTCGGGAGTCCCGGAAGCTCACGCTTCGGGCCGTCAGTGATGCCACAGGCATCGCTGTCAGCACGCTCTCCCGCGTGGAGTCCGGTGCTCGGCGCCCCCAATTGGAGCATTTGCTGCCGCTCGCCCGGCTCTACCGCCAGCCGCTCGACAACCTCGTCGGCGCTTCCTCGTTGGGTGATCCGAGGATCCATCCGAAGCCGCGCGTCCGGGATGGTGTGGTCACCGTTCCACTGTCCGGCGGCGCGGGATCCTGGGAGGCGTTCAAACAAGTACTGCCACCGACGCCGGGCAAGGACATCGCGCAGTGGGTGCATCCGGGATGGGACTGGATCTACGTGATCTCCGGTCGGATGCGTCTCCTGCTTGCCGACGACGACCTCATCCTCGAGGCCGGCGAGGCCGCCGAGTTCGACACCAATGTCCCGCATGGTTTCGGCAATCCCGGCCCCGGGGTCCTCGAGGTGCTCTGCCTCTTCAATGCGGAGGGTGCGCGCATTCACACCCGGGCATCCGCGTGAGGCCCGGCCGCTCAAGCGTTCTGCTCCAATAGCCCGATCGGCTCGGGTCACCGATGCCGTCTCGCCGCCCGCCTCGTCGAAGTGCCCGAGATCGCGTTCGCGATCTTCCTGGCGTCGATGCCGAGCTGGCGGAGGTTGCCGGTCAGCGGGTTCGAATACCCGAGGAAGAAGAGCCCTGGATGCGCGGGCAGTTGCGCCGCTGCGTTGACCAGCGGACGACCATTGCGGTCGAGAACGCCGAGTTCACCGACCAGCGGCTCGAGGCCGCGCCGGAAGCCGGTAGCGAGCACGACGGCGTCGGGGTGCAGTTCCGTGCCGTCGGCGAGCACCACGGCATCCGGGGTGAACCTCGTGATCGCCGCCACCACGGTGACACGACCGGCCTTGAGGGCGCGCAGCAGGCCGACGTCGAGCGTCGGCGTGACATCGTCGCGGGCCTGCTGGGTGGCGATCCCGCGTGGCGACTTCGGGATGCCGTACGTGCGCAGGTCTCCGACGGCCACTCTTTGCAACGCGCCCGCGAGCGCGTCCTGCACTTTCAGTGGGAATGGGGCCATCGACAGGATGAGAGCCTGGCTGGGGATGCCCACGACCGCGCGGCGCACGATGTTCGGCGGTGTGCGCACCGCAAGCGAGACCGTGGCACCCGCCTCGGCGAGGTCGGCCGCGATCTCGGCTCCGCTGTTTCCAGGCCCGACGACGAGCACATCGCGAGCGCCGAGGGCGTCGAAATTCCGGTAGGCGCTCGAATGCAGGACGGTGCCCGGATAAGCATCGAGCCCGGGCCAGTCTGCGATCTTCGGGCTGTGGTTGTAGCCCGTCGCGATGACGACGGCGTCGGCAGTGATGACACCGCGCTCGTCGCCTCGAGCCCAATAGACCTGCCATTCGCCACCGACACGCTCAACGGCCGAAGCGGCAACCCCCAGCCGGACGTCGAGGTCGTGCACGGCGGCGTACTGGGCGAGGTAGCGCAGCACGTCGTCGCGCGCGACCCAGCGACCGTAGCGGCGCGGGATGCGGAAGCCGGGCAGCCCGGAGAGCCCGCGCGACGTGTGCAGGTGCAGACGGTCGTAGTGGCCGGCCCAGCTCGAACCGACCCGGTCGGCTTTGTCGATGACGACAGCCTCGACTCCTGCGCGCTTCAGCTCGGCCGCCGCGGCGAGACCACCGGGACCGGCCCCGATGACCACTGTCGAAATGCGAGAGGGGAGGGCGTGGTCGCTCACGCGAGTCACCCTAGCTCGGGAGATCGCGGGGAGGCGACCGACGATCGAGCGACGGGCGAGTCTCCGGGCGAGGTGGCGCAGCTGTTCGAGGGGAACCACGACCGCTTACCCAACACTCCGGACCCGCGTACGGTGACCCGGAGCACAGGGATACATGCGGACCGATGAGGAGGACGTCATGGGCATCGACGACAAGCTCGACGCGACCGGAGACAAGGTGAAGGGCAAGATCGACGAGGTTGTCGGCAAGGCGACCGATGACGAGTCTCGGGTGGTGAAGGGCAAGGCGGAGCAGGCGAAGGGCAGCGTGAAGGATACGGTCGCCGACGTGAAAGCGCACGTGGAGGACAGCGCGGACAAGACGCGAGACGACCGAAGCGACGACACGGACGTGCCGTACGAGGGCGCCGATCGCGGCAACCTGGAATAGCGTCACCAAGCGGCGCCCCTGCAGGCCGAGCCTCCCTCACTCCGCCTGAGACCTGCGGACATTGTGGCACCCGAGCTCGACAGAGGCGTTGAACGAAGTTCTCGGCGTGATGGTCGGGTAGTCGTTCACGGCTGGAGGAACTCGACGACTCGGGGCGCGAAGTCTTCGTGGTACTGGAAGATGCCGCCGTGCCCCGAGTTCGGGTAGATGATCAGCTCGGAGCCGTCGATGCGGCGGTGGAGGTCGTGGGAGAGCGTCGAGGGCACCATGCGGTCGTTGTCCCCGTTGGCGATCAGCGTCGGCATGGTGAAGGCCGACAGGTCGGAGGGTGCCGATCGGCCGAAGCGCTGGATCGCACGCAGCTGCGTCTGGAACCCCTTCAAGCGCATGGGGGCATCGCGGCCGGCGGTGCGCTCCCGGAGGCGCTCGATGAACGCCTTGCCCGCGCGCTTGCCCACGGCGTCCCGGTTGAAGAACAGGAACTCCTTGGGGTCGGAGCGTGTCAGCGTCGCACGGAGGGTGTCGTAGTAGGTGACGCCGACCACCTTGTCCATGTCCGTGCCGCCGCGCGGGCCGGTGCCCGTGAGCACGAGCTTCCGCACCAGCCCGGGATGCTTCACTATGAGGTCCTGGGCGATCATCCCGCCCATCGAAAACGAGAAGACGTCGATCGTTGTGTAGCCGAGAGCACTGATGAAGCGGAAGGCGTCGTCGGCGGCCTCCTCGAGGGTGGCCGGCACCGTGCCTGATGAGCCACCGACCCCGACATTGTCGAAGGCGATGACGTGGCGGTTCTGGGCGATGGGATCGACGATGCGAGGGTCCCAGTTGTCGAGGGTGCCGGCCAGGTGCACGAAGAAAACGACGGGTACGCCGCCCTTCGGCCCGAGTTCACGGTAGGCGAAGGAGGTTCCTCCTGTCGTCAGGGTCTGGTTCGGCGCTTTCGCGTAGGAGGTGTTGGCGGGTTGTCGGGCGTTCATGGTCGTGCCTTTCGCGTGGTCGGTTCAGGGGTTCTGGGTTGGATCGTGGAGGCGTCAGCCGATGAGGCTGACGACGATCTTTCCGCGGAGGCCGCCGGCCTCGACGGCGGCGAGCGCGGCGGGGGTCTCGGCGAAGGGGAAGACCCGGCCGATCACCGGATGAAGCGTGCCCGCGTCGACGAGCGCCGCGATGTCGGCGAGCTGCGCGCCATCCGCACGCATGAACAGGAAGGAGTAGTCGACGCCGAGGCGTCGCGCCTGCCGGCGGATGTTCGCGCTGAGGCCGCGCATGGCCACGCGGAGGGCGGCGTTCAGCCCGAGCTGGCGGGCGAAGCCCGGGTCGGGCGGCCCGACGAGGCTGATCGCCTGGCCTCCCGGGCGCAGCACGCGCAGTGACTTCTCGAGGTTCGCGCCGCCGACGGTGTCGATGACCAGGTCGTAGCCCTGCAGCCGGGACTCGAAGTCGTCCGAGCGGTAGTCGATGACGTCGGCGCCCAACTGCCGCAGCCATTCGACGTTCGAGCCGCTCGCGGTCGTGGCGACGGACGCCCCGAGATGCTTGGCGAGCTGGATCGCGATCGAACCGAAGCCGCCCGCTCCGCCGTGGATCAGCACGCGCTGCCCGGCTTTCACGTCGGCGCGTTCCACCAAAGCCTGCCAGGCGGTCAGGGCGACCAGCGGCAGCGATGCCGCCTCGGTCATGGTGAGTGTCGTCGGCTTCAGGGCGACGTCGCTCTCGGCGATCGCGATGCGCTCCGCGAACGTGCCGATGCGGAGGTCGGCTGGCCGGGCGAACACCTCGTCGCCGACCGTGAAGCGGCTGACTTCCGACCCGACGCGTTCGACCACGCCGGCGACGTCGTGGCCCAGGATGAGCGGCAGTTGGTAGGGGAGCGTCGCCTTGAAGTCGCCGCGCGCGAGCATGGCGTCGAGGTGATTCACCCCGGCCGCGTGCACGCGGACGAGCACATCCCGCTCACCCACGGTGGGTTCGGGAACATCCGCCTCTGTGATGTCGCCCTCGTAGCGGTCGATCGTGAATGCCTTCATATGTCTTTCGCGCCTCGTTTCCTGGTTGCAAGAACTGAGTCTACTCATGTTTGAGTACAGTCGCAAATGATCAAACCCATGAATGCGGTACTCTGGAAGTCTGATGACCGCGACACAGCCCTCCCCGCTCGGTCGCCGCGAGCGCAACAAGCAGCAGAAGCTGGAGCGCATCACGGCAGCCGCGGCAGAGCTCTTCGACCGCCACGGAGTCGACGAGGTGACGACGCAGCAGATCGCGGACGCGGCCGATATCGGCACCGGCACCCTTTTCCTTTATGCCAAGAACAAGGCAGAGCTTCTCCTGCTCGTACAGAACACCCACTACGCCGAGGCGGTCGAGGCCGGTGTGTCCGCCGCCGCCACGAAGGCGTCCCCGGTCGATGCGGTCATGGCCATCGTCGAGCCCATCGTGGAATGCAACCGCCGGCAGATCGAGAACGGCAGGACGTACCTGCGGGAGCTCGTGTTCGGTGACCCGGAGGAGCCATACCACCGTGTCGGCCTCGAACTGAGCCAGCGAGTCGACGATGCCTACGTGGAGATCCTGCGCAGCGACGAACGACTTCGGCGAGAAGACGCCGCATTACTCGCCCGAACCATCTCGGCCGCCATGTTCCTCACTCTGGCGTCGCCCCTCCATCTGCACTCCACCGACGCGGAGGTGTGCGCCGACATCCGCGAGCAGGTCCGAGCCATCCTGCGCTGATTGTCGGCCACGCTGACCTGGCTCAGTGGGCCGTCGACCGCTCAGCGAGGCTGATCGCTCGCGATCCGGGCACGCCGAGGGTGAGCAGGCTGGTGATGGTGGCGGCGCGGACGTCCAAGGTGCCGTCTGCACGATGGATGTCGGCGATGGTGAAGACCGCCGAATAGGCGAGCTGGCCGAGGACGAGTGCGGGGAGGTGCTGTCCGAAGGCGCCCTCCTCCTGCCCCCGGCGCACGAGGTCGGCGAGGGTCCGGTCGACGGACGCCAGCAGAGCGTGGATCTCGTCCCCCTGCTCGCCGCGCCGCAGTGCGAGCAGCACCCGGTACCGGTGCGCGAGAGGCCAGACGCGTGCGACGAACTCCGCCCAGGCCGCATCGGCGGGGACGTCCGCGGTGTCGACGTCCTGGACCGCGTCGGTGATCTCCTCGGCGGCGCGCTCGGCGAGGGTGCGGATCAGGTCGCTGCGGGCGGGGAAGTGCCCGTACACCGTCCGACGGACGACGCCCGCCGCTGCTGCGATGTCCGCCATGCCCGCATCGGGGTTCGTTCCCAACAGGTCCCGGCCCACGTCGAGGATCCGGTTCCGTGTGTCGTCCATGGCACGCGCCCGGGTGGAGTCTGGCCTCATGCCTCCATCATTGCACACGGCTGTGCAATGAGGTACGGTGGCGCCACAAGCGTTGCACACGCATGTGCAACGAAACGTCGCACCAGATACCGAACAGGAGTGCACCCATGACGACCTCGACACAGATCCGGCCCTTCGCCGCGGCGGTTCCCGACGCAGACATCGCCGACCTGAAGGACCGGCTCGGGAGAACCCGCTGGCCCGACCCCGAGACGGTCCGCGACTGGTCCCAAGGCGTTCGTCTCGACAACGCGAAGTCGCTGATCCAGCACTGGCTGCACGACTACGACTGGCGTCGCTTCGAGACGACGCTGAACCAGTACCCGCAGTACCTGACCGAGATCGACGGTCTCGACATCCACTTCATCCACGTGACCTCACCGAACCCGGATGCGATGCCGCTGATCCTGACGCACGGGTGGCCCAGCTCGATCGTGGACTTCATGAAGCTGATCGGCCCGCTCACCGACCCGGTCGCGCACGGTGGGAGGATCGAGGACTCCTTCGACGTGGTCATTCCGTCACTTCCCGGCTTCGGGTTCTCCGGCAAGCCGGCCGAGACGGGGTGGAACGTCGAGCGCATCGCCGCCGCCTGGACCGAACTCATGCGGCGCCTGGGCTACACGCGATGGGCCGCGCACGGCGGCGACTGGGGCTCCGTCGTGACGACCACGCTGGGGGCGATGCCGCCCGATGGCTTGGTGGGCATCCACCTGAACACGCCCTACGCGTTCCCGGCGGACATCCCTCAGGCGCTGTCACCGGAGGAGCAGCACGCCGTCGACACCCTGGCCCTGTACGGCGGCCCGCTCGGCGGATCGAACCACCTCCAGGGCACGAAGCCGGAGACCCCCGGCTTCGCCCTCGCCGACTCGCCGGCAGGGCAGGCTGCGTGGATCTACGAGAAGTTCCAATCCAAGACGGACAATCAAGGGCTCGCCGAAGACGCGATCGCGCTCGACGACATCCTGGACACGATCTCGCTGTACTGGTTCACGAACACGGCCGCATCCTCCGCCCGCATCTACTGGGAGAACCGGACCGCAACGATGGCCGGCCCGAAGCTGACGCTTCCCGTCGCCGTGACGGTGTTCCCGCGAGACATCCCCCTGCTGCCGCGGACCTGGATCGAAGACACGTACACCGACCTCATTCACTACGCAGAAGCCCCCAGAGGAGGCCACTTCGCCGCGCTCGAGCAGCCCGAGATCCTGGTCGACGAGCTCCGCGCAGGCCTGCGGAGCCTGCGCTCCTGAGGTGGGTCATCCGCGCGTCGGCCGGAGGAGGTATGGGAGCGACCTACAACGTTGTACAGTAGGCGCGACGGCGTCGGGAGGACATCGGTATGGCAGCGACCTTGCAGGATGTGAGTCGGCTCGCCGGTGTGTCGATCAAGACGGTCTCGAACGTCATCAACGACTACCCGCACGTGCGGGACAGCACGCGGCGTCGGGTCCTGGCCGCGATCGCGGAACTCGACTACACGCCGAATCTGTCTGCGCGGAGCCTGCGCTCGGGGCGGACGAACGTGATCAGCCTGATCATTCCGGAACTGCGCAACGCGTACTTCGCGGAGCTGGCCGATTCGGTCATGCGGGCTGCGAAGGAGCACGGCCTGTCTGTGCTGATCGAGCAGTTCGGCAACGACCGCGAGAGCGAGCTCTCGGTCCTGCGCAATCGTCAGGGACGGATGGTCGACGGCATCCTCTACAGCGTCCTGGCGCTCGACGAGAGCGATCGCGCGGCAATCGCCGAGATGGCCACGCCGATGGTGCTGCTGGGAGAGCGCATCTTCAACGGCCCGAAGGACCACGTGACGATGCAGAACGTGGAGGGGGCGCGCGCAGCGACAGAACTGGTCCTGGCCGGGGGTCGCCGCCGCGTGCTCGCTCTGGGCGCGCACCCCGGTGAGGTGATCGGGTCCGCAGGGCTCCGGCTGGCCGGCTATCGACGTGCCCTGGAGGAGGCCGGCATCGGCTACGACGAACGCTTCGTAGTCCCGGCGGGCACCTGGCATCGGGCTGACGGTGCGCAGGCGATGCGGGGCTTCCTGGAGACCGGGCACGAGTTCGACGCCGTCGTCGCGTTCAACGACACACTGGCCCTCGGCGCCATGCGCGTGCTCCAGGAAGCCGGCTTCCGGGTGCCGGAGGATGTGGCGCTCGTCGGCTTCGACGACATCGACGAGACCCATTATTCGATGCCGACGCTCTCGACCATCGATCCCGGTCGCGACGAGATCGCCCGGCGAGCGATCGAGCTGCTGCTGCGGCGCATCCAGGGCGGCGCCGAGCCGTTCGCGCCGGAGGAGATCGCGGTCCCGTTCCGGGTGGTTGAGCGGGAGTCGACGCCCGCCCTCGTCGCCGCCCTCGCAGCGGAGAGCTGAGCGGAGAGCTGAGCAGGAGGAGGGGCGACGGCGGCCCGATTCGCCGTCGCCCCGGTCGGTCGGCCTACTGGATGCCTTCGCGCGTGAGCCGCCACTGCTGCGTCGCACTGCCGTCTGCCGTGCGCTGCTGGGCGAACGCGCCGTCGGCCGTGGACGACCCGGCGATCTCGAGCGGCTTGCCGCTGTTGGCGTTGGTCAGCGTCCAATAGCCGCCGGAGGTGCTCGGCGACCACACCTGGGTCGCGTTGCCCGTCGGGCCCCACTGCGACGCGCGGACCCCGTCGGCGGTCTGAGCGCCGGGGATCTCGAGCAGCTTGCCGCTGTTCGCATTGAACAGCTGGAGGCCGTTCGACACCGGGTGCACGTTCCACACCTGGCAGGCGTTGCCCGTGTCGCCCCATTGACCGGCGCCTGCACCGTCCGCGAGCGAGGCGCCCGCGATCTCCAGGTACTTGCCGCTATTCCTGTTCACGACGCGGAACTGCGGGTCCAGCGCGGTGCCCGGCTGGTAGACCTGGATGGTGTCGAGCTCGGCGAACGAGCTCCCCTTGGTGAACGCGATGGTGTTCGACCCGGCGTTGAGGGTGACCGTCTTCTGCGCCCATCCGTAGCGGCCCCAGTTCACGGTCGGGGGATAGCTGAGGGTGGATGCGGTGCCGCCGTTCACGCTGACGTTGTGCGTCGATGTCGCGCCCGTCCCTTTGTCGTAGCGGACGTTCACCGTGTAGGAGCCCGCCGACGGGACGTGCACGGTGAACGTCACCGAGCTGGTCGCGTTGTTGATGTTGCCGACCTTGCTGCCGTTGGACGCGTCAGGGTCGGTGACGAGCGAGGTGTCGGAGGTGCGTGCCGCCTTCTCGGCCTCGTAGTGCTGCGCATCCAGCGGGATGGAGCCGACCCGGATGTCGTTGTACGTGGTCGTCAGGTTCTCGACGTTCGTCGCCTGGTACAGCGTGCGTCCGTCGACCGAGTAGTCGATGCTCTGGGCGAAGCCGCTGAAGGTGCCGCCCTCCGCATCGGGGCCGTCGTAGGTGACGGCCATCGGCAGGCGCTCCCACGGGCCGGCACCGAGGTTGTAGTTGACGTAGAAGTTCTGGCCTCCGTCGATGGTGCCCGAGGCATCCAGCGACCACTTCGAGGCCACGACGACCATGCCGTTCGGGCCGCCGCTCGGCACCCACTTCACGTACGGAGAGGAGCCGATGCCCCGGCCGTTCGCCAGGGTGATGGGCGTCCCGATGCTGGTCGTCGGCGACCAGTTCAAGCCGTCGGGGGAGGTCTTGAAGTAGACCGGCGCAGTGTTGTTCGACTGCGACGGCCGGTTGACGACCTCGAAGGTCGCCAGGTAGCGGCCGTCGGGGAGCCTGGTCACCGTGATCATGCCGGGTCGATCGGACTGGTTGTTCGGGGCCGACACGTTCGACTCCGCTCCCCAGGTCGCGCCGCCGTCGGTGGACCGCCGGTACGCCACCGCCTGCAGGACGCCGCTCGCCTTCTGCCGTTCGTCCGAGAAGTACGCGACCAGGCCGCCCTGACCGTCGATCGCGAGCGACGGCTCCCAGACGGTCGAGGTCGTGGAGGTCGGGCTCGGGTCGTAGGTGGCGGGGCCTCCGGTGTCGATGGTGCTCAGATACGACCAGCTCGTCCCCTGGTTCGTGCTCTTGTACACGACCAGGCGGCTGCTGGAACGGTCCTGCGGCATGATCATCCCGGCGAGCAGGATGGTGCCGGCGGCCAGCCCGCCCGTCGCCTGCGAGACCTCGAACAGGAACGGCTGGGACGTGCGGGTCAGCGTCGGGAAGGTCGCACTCGGGACCACGTCGGAGACATGGGTCCAGCTCGTGCCGTCGTCCGTGCTCCGGTAGATCGGGTAGACCTGGACGCCGTTCACGAGGACGAGCTGGTCGTAGGTGACGAGCTGGGTGCCGTTCGCTGCGCCGCTGTTCTTCAGGACGATGTTCTTGGCGTAGGTGGTGCCCGCCGCGCGGCCGCCCTCTGGGTTGAAGGAGGTGCCGGCCGCCGGCGAGTAGACGAGCGACCCGTTGCCGGTTGTGACGGCGGACGCCGGGGCGGCCGTCAGGCTCGCGGCGACCAGGGCGCCGGCGACGGCGCCGGCCAGGGCGAGCGCCCTGAGTCGTCGCCGGGGCGACGAACCCGATGTGGTGCGTGATGGAAACATTGTCGGTTCCTTCTCTCACTGGAGCCCCATCCGCGGGCGCGGAGGGGCCGTCACGACGTCGGGCTCGTCGTCACGTCCGGCTCAGCTCAGCAGGATCTCCGTCCAGGAGATCGCGGGGAGCTCGACGATCAGGAGCGATCCGTCCCGGCGCACCGGGAGCTCGCTCAGGGCGACGCGGTCCGGGTTCTCGCGGGTGTTGGCGGCGTCCGGATCGGGGTCGCTGAGCGTGGTGGCCGTCGCGGTCAGGGAGGCGGCGTCGTCGCCGAGCACGGCCAGGTCGACGACCAGTTCCGTCGCCTGGTCGACGGAACGGTTCACCGCGAAGAGCGCGTACCGGCCGGCCTCCGCGTCGTGGGTGGCCACCGCATCCACGAGCGGCACGGCCCCGAAGCGCTCGGTGTCGTACGTGGCGCTGGCGACGTGGACCCGCAGGGCGGTGCCTCGCCCGTGCGCCGCGGTTGCGGCGAAGGGGAAGAAGGTCGTCTGCTTCCAGGCAGGACCGCCCGGCTCCGTCATGATCGGGGCGATCACGTTCACCAGCTGGGCCAGGGATGCGCTCTTCACCCGGTCGGCGTGCTTCAGCAACGTGATGAGCAGGCTGCCGAAGACGACGGCGTCGGAGACGGTGTACGTGTCCTCCAGCAGCCGCGGTGCGATCGGCCAGTTGTCCGTCCCGGTGATGCGGTCGACGTTCTCGAAGCGGGTGTTGTACCAGATGTTCCACTCGTCGAAGGAGATGTCGATCGTCTTAGAACTCCCGCGGACGGCCTTCACGCTGTCGGCGGTGGCCACGACGCTGCGGATGAAGTAGTCCATGTCGACGCCCGAGGCCAGGAAGCTGCCCAGGTCGCCCGTGTTCTCGTAGTAGGCGTGACAGGAGATGAACTCCACGTCGTCGTAGGTGTGGCTGAGGGTCACACGCTCCCACTCGCCGAAGGTCGGCATCGACGAGCTGGATGAGCCGCACACGACGAGCTGCAGCTCCGGGTCGTACATCTTCATGGCCTGGGCGGTCTTCGCCGCGAGGCGTCCGTATTCCTCGGCGGAGCTGTGGCCCAGCTGCCAGGGGCCGTCCATCTCGTTGCCCAGGCACCACATCCTGACGCCGAAGGGCTCGGTGCGGCCGTTCGCGACCCGCCGTTCCGAGAACGTGGAGCCGCCGCGGTGGTTGGTGTACTCGAGCAGGTCGAGGGCCTCGGAGACACCGCGCGTGCCCAAGTTGACCGCCAGCATCAGTTCGCCGCCGACCTTGTCCAGCCAGTTCTGGAACTCGTGCAGCCCGACCTCGTTGGTCTCGGTGGAGTGCCAGGCGAGGTCGAGCCGCTTCGGCCGCTCCTCGCGGGGACCGACGGAGTCCTCCCAGCGGAAGCCGGAGACGAAGTTGCCGCCCGGGTACCGCACGGTCGTCACTCCGAGTTCCTTCACGAGCTCGATGACGTCGGTGCGGAACCCGTCGGCGTCGGCCGTCGGGTGCCCTGGCTCGTAGATGCCGTCGTAGACGGCGCGGCCCAGGTGCTCGATGAACGAGCCGTACAGGCGCGGGTCGACTTCGCCGATCGTGGCGGCGGGCTGGAGGGAGATATGTGCGTGGTGCATCGGTTCTTCCGTCATCGGGAGGGGGTGGGGGCGAGGCGGCGGGCGTGCTCGCGGTAGCGGTCGGCGACCGGGTTCGGGGCACGCAGCAGCCCGTCGGGGGACTCGACGAGGTCGTGGAGTCCCATCGTCAGCAGGTGGTCGGCGCGGGGGCGGTCGCTGTGCCGCCACGTCCACTCGTACATGTCGAACAGCGGCCACCAGACGTACCCGACGACCGGGGCGCCCTCGGACCGCATGCCCTCGACGAGGGCGAGCGACTCGTTCAGCCAGTGGATGCGCTCCTCGACCGTGCCCGTCACGCACGTCTCGGTGACCATCACCGGCGCGCCGTACCGGGCGGCGAACCGCTCGAGCGCCTCGCGGAGGCCCTGCGTGCCGCGATCGACGCTGGGCCGGGGGTCGGCGAAGCCCCCGCCGTGCCGGACGCCCGCCTCGAACAACTCGGTGGAGTGCCGCGGGTAGTAGTTGACGCCCATGATGTCCGGGTGCACGGCGTGGGCGGCGAACCAGTCCAGTTCGGCGTCCGTCACCGCAGGAGCGAGCCGTGAACGCAGCGGGTGGGCGCCGTCGACCCGGCCGGTGACCAGGTCTTCGACCAGGTGCACCTGGTGGCGCAGCCGCTCGGCCTCCTCGTGGTGCTCCGGCGCGCTGTCGTCCCCGACGTAGCTGATGGCGGCGTCGACGTGCACGAACGTCGCGCGGTCGCCGATCCGGGCGGCCAGCGCCTCCTGGCTGAGGACGAAACCGCGCGCCAGGTTCGCGGCGATGGTCGCGAATCCGTCCGCGCCGGTGCGGTAGGGAGGCCAGTAGCCGTACTCTCCCGAGAACAGCGCGTGGATGACCGGCTCGTTCACCGGCGTGTAGTCGACGACGCGATCGCCGTAGCGCTCGCCGAAGCGGTCCGCGAACTCGGCGACGTGCTGGGGGTAGTCAGGTGCGGCGAACTGCTCGGCCAGCCATACGGGGGTGCCGTAGTGCAGCAGGTCGATGATCGGCCGGAGGCCGGCGCCGAGCAGCGCATCCACGGCCCGGTCGGTCCACTCCCAGTCCCAGCGCCCGGGCTCCGGCGCGATCCGGTACCAGGGCACGCCCCACCGCAGCACTTCGGCGCCCACTCCCGCTGCGAGAGCGAAGTCCTCGCGGTAGCGGTCGTAGTGCTCCGTGAGCTCGTACTCGTCGATGGCGCGTTCGCCGGGCCGCTCCTGCGGCACGAAGGTGTCTTCGATCCCGAGCCCGAGGTGCAGGCGGTCGTCCTCGAACCAGCGCGGCGCGGTCACTTGAGCCCCGTGGTCGCGACGCTCTCGATGAAGCGGCGCTGCATGATCAGGAACATGACGGCGAGCGGCAGGACCGCGATCAGCGAGCCGGCCATCATCGTGCCGTAGGGGATGATGCCGCTCGGACCGGTGAGCAGCGTGAGGCCCGAGGTGATCGTCCCCATGTCGGGCGAGGTCGTGAAGACCAGCGGCCAGAGCAGGTCGTTCCAGTTGTTCACGAAGGTGAAGATGGCGAGGGTGAGCAGCGCGGGGACCGCATTGGGAAGCACGATGCTCCGGAAGATGCGGAACTCACCTGCCCCGTCGATCCGCGCCGCGTTGTCGAGGTCGCGCGGGAGGGCGATGAAGAACTGCCGCAGGAAGAAGATGCCGAAGGCGTCGGCCGCCCGCGGGATGATCAGCCCGGCGAAGGTGTTGACCCAGCCGAGCTGCGCGACCAACTGGTAGACGGGGATGAGCGTCGCCTGGAACGGGATCATCAGGCTCGCCACGATGAGGATCAGCACGAAGCGGTTGCCGCGGAAGTCGATCCGGGCGAGCGCGTAGGCAGCCAGTGAGTCGAACGCCAGCGCGAAGACGGTGACGCCGCCCGCGAAGACCACGCTGTTGAGGAAGAGCCGGCCGAACGGGAGGTCGCTGAAGATCTTGGTGAAGTTGTCCAGCGTCCACGTGCCGGGCAGGAGGGTCGGCGGGTACGCGTTGATCTCCGACGCGGGCTTGAACGCCGTGAGGACGATCACGATCACCGGGAGCAGCACGATGGCGGTCAGCACCAGAGCGGCGGCGAAGAGGAGCCAGCGCTCGGTGGTGCGTCCGATGCGCCGTCCGCGCGGCGCTGTCGCCGGCCTCCGTGTGGCGGCGGGGCTGAGGGTGGCGGTCATGCGAGGTCCTTCTCACGGCGTCCGAAGAAGCGGAACTGGATGAGGCTGAGGATGAGGGTGGCGGCCAGCAGCACGTACGAGAGCGCCGTCGCGAGCCCCAGGTCGAGCTTCTTGAAGCCCTCCTGGTAGATCTCCATCACGACCGTCTGCGTCGAACGGTAGGGGCCGCCTCCGGTCATGACGTAGATCTGATCGAACGCCTGCAGCGCGGCGATCATCGCGAAGACGACCACGAAAGCGAGCGTGTTGCTGAGCTGGGGGAGGGTGATGCTGATGAACCGCCGCCAGGCTCCGGCGCCGTCGATCTTCGCCGCCTCGTACAGCGACTCGGGGATCTCCTGGAGTCCGGCGATGAAGATCACCATGTAGAAGCCGAAGCTCTTCCAGATCGCCACGAGGACGACCGTCGGCATCGCGAGGGCCGGGTCCTGCAGTACGTTGCCGAGCTGGATGCCGGCGCTGCGCAGCCAGAAGTTGAGGAGGCCGACCTGCGGGTCGAGCAGGTACGTCCAGGCGAAGGCGGCGACGGCGAGCGAGACGATGAACGGGAGGAACAGCGCCGTGCGGAAGAATCCGCGGCCGATCAGCCGTCGGTTGGTGAGCAGGAGCGCGAGCAGCAGGGCCGCGATGAGCGCCGTCGGCGTGAACAGCACCGTGTAGAGGGCGGTGTTGCCCAGGGTGGCGAGCACGCGGGGGTCGGTGAAGACCTGCACGTAGTTGTCGAAGCCGACCCACTCCTCCAGCCCGAAGCCGCTCGCGTTCGTGAACGAGAGGCGCAGAGCCGAGAGCATCGGCCATCCCACGAAGGCGATCAGGATGACGATCGCGGGGAGCATGAAGAGCAGAGCCATCGGTCCCCGGCGCTGTGCCGACCGGGGTCGGCCGCCGAGCGGGGCAGGCGGCCGGTACGGCCGGCGGCCCGTGCGGGAGCGGGTGAGAGTGGTCATGATCGCTTTCGAGGGAGGGGGGTGGACCGCCGCCGGGGGGAGCGGCGGCCCACCGTCTGGATCACTTGCCGAGAGCCTGCTGCACCTGACTGGATGCGGACTTCAGCAGTGCGGCCGGGTCGCCGCCGGTCAGTGCCTTCTGCGTCGCCTCGTCGACGGCCGAGAGCACGTCCGTGCTGTTGGCGACGCCGGGGAGCAGCGGTCGCGCATCTCCGACCAGATCGGTGAGGGAGGCCACCACCGGGTTCGACGACACGTCGGACGACGGGATGTCCGTGCGCAGCGGCGGCCAGCCGGAGCCCAGCGACCACTTCGTGGCGACCGTCTTGGTGAAGAAGTAGTCGAAGAACTTCTCCGCCGCGGCCTTCTTCGCCGAGTCCGCCTGTGCGGTCACGGCGGCAGAGATGCCGATCGCCGACGCGGCCGAGCCCTTCGGACCGGCCGGGATGCCGGCGATGCCGTAGTCGATCTTGTTGTCGGTGGCGACACCCGCCATCCATGGGCCCCCGATCTCCATCGCGGCCTTGCCGGAGGAGAACAGCTTGTCGGAGGCGACGCCGTCGAGCCCGGTCGGCGAGATCTTGTCCGCGGTGACGGCCTTCGCCCAGTACGACAGGGTCTCGGCGTTCTGGGAGGAGTCGAGCGCGGACTTGGAGCCGTCGACGATCTTCCCGCCGTTGCCGTAGAACAGGCTCGCCCAGACGCCGTTGCCGACGGTGGCGTGGTCCGGGAGGGCGAGGCCGTACTGCTCGGGCGTCCCGTCGCCGTTCTCGTCGACGGTGAGCTTCTTGGCGTCCGCCACCCACTCATCCCACGTCTTGGGGAACGCGGTGATGCCGGCCTTCTCGAAGAGCGCCTTGTTGTAGATCACCGAGAGCGGGACGAAGCCGGTGGGCACGCCGTAGTAGGAGCCGTCGACCTTCTCCATGTCGACGGCAGCGGGACGGATCGAGGCGCTCTTCGTCGCGCTGCTGGAATAGAAGTCGTCCAGCTTCGCGAACGCGCCCTTCGACGCGTACACCGGGAGGGTCTCGGCCGGCATCGCCACGATGTCCGGCCCCTTCTTGGCGGAGAGCGCGGGGAGCAGGGTGTCTCCGATCACGGCCCAGGTCTTGGTGGTGGTCTTGATCGTGATCTTGTCCTGGGACTTGTTGAAGTCGTCCACGATCGAGTCGAGCACCTTGCCGTCGGCCTCGGTGTAGCCGTGCCAGAAGGTCAGGGTGACCGGGCCGGAGTCGCCGGAGCCGGGGGAGGTGGAGCAGCCGGCCAGCGCGAGAGAAGCGCTGGCCGCGACGGCGAGCGTCGCAAGCATCTTCTTCATTGAATGCCTCTCATGGGACCGACGGCTTCGTCGATCAGTCGGGTTTACAACGATGTACTTCAACGTTGTAAATGGAGTATAGGCATGGTCCCGTGAGGCGGGCAAGTGTTCTTTCCGGCCGGGAGCCCGGGAGGGTGCGCTCGTGCGAGGTTCGCAGGCGCACCGCACCCGACGGGTTAGCAGTACCCGAGTGATCCGTCCGGGCGCCGGGGGACGTGACGCTCCCAATGGACGTAGTCGTCCTCGGAGAGAGCGCTCTGGTCGATCTCGATTCCCCAGCCGGGCCGGTCGGGGCGCAATTCGAGATGGCCATCGACCGGCAGGTAGGGGTCCGGGCACCAGCTGGTGCTGTCGAGCTTGTACTCGAGGATCGAGAAGTTGCTGCAGGCCGCGGCGAAGTGGAGGTTGTGGGCGGTGGCGAGGGGACCCATGGGATTGTGCGGCGCCACCATCGTGTAGTGCGCTTCCGCCAGCACGGCGATCCGTCGCATCTGGGAGATTCCGCCGACGACGCAGATGTCCGGCTGCACGATGTCCGCACCCCCGACCGAGAGCAGGTCGAGGAACTCGTTGGAGGAGTAGAGGCTCTCGCCCGTGGCGAGCGGAACGTCGAGCCGGGAGCGGAGGTAGGCCCAGGCCTGCTTGTTCTCCGGCCGGATCGGCTCTTCGAGGAACATCGGCTGCCAGGGGGCCAGCGCGTTTCCCAGGGCGACCGCTTGGTGGGGTTCGAAGATCTTCGCGTGCGCGTCGAACGCGAAGTCCCAGGCGGGATCGCAGGCTTCGCGGACCGCACGGAAGTAGTCTGCGCTCTCGTTCACGACGAGCCCCCAGCGCTTGTCGAAGAGGTCGCCTCGGTAGGGGCTGAGCTTGAAGGCGTCGAACCCGAAGCGTTCGTGCTGTTCGGCGCAGATGTCTCGCACCGTGTCCGGATCCGGGGCTGTGTAGACCCCGCTGTACACGCGCACCCGATCGCGGACTGCTCCACCGAGCACGGCGTAGACCGGCACGCCCATGCTTTTCGCCGTGATGTCCCACAGTGCGTGGTCGATGGCGGAGATCGCCGCGAGTCCCAGCGCGCCCTGGGGGAATCGGGCAGTCCGAAGCAGCTTCTGCGACAGATACTCGACCCGTCGAGGATCCTCGCCCGCCAGCTGGAGCTCGAGGTAGTCGAGCAGCGGGGGCAGTGCTCGATCCGGTCCGTGGTTGTAGGCCTCGCCCCAGCCGTGCACGCCGTCGTCCGTGTCGATGCGGACCAGGAGGCGCGGACGGTCGCCGACCCGCTGCATGAAGGTGGAGATCCGCTCGATCCTCATGCGCCGACCGCCACGAGTGCCGACCCGGCCGGTGCGTTCGCCCGCCATTGGTCGAGGATGGCGGCGATCTCGGCACGGACCTCCTCCGTCACGGCTCGACTGGGGGGTCTGACCCGGCTGTCGCAGAGCCCGAGCTGCGCCATGGCCTCCTTGACCACGCTGACGTTGTTCGCCGAGCGCGATTCGGCGCGCAACTCCTCGAAACGGGCGATGCGACGCAGGATGACATCGGCCTCCGCGTACGCGCCGGCGCGCAGCGCATCGCGCAGGCTCAGCGAGATCGCAGGGTCCACGTTGACCAGACCGGAGGTGAAACCGTCGGCGCCGTGCACTGCGTAGGAGAGCGCATACGGCTCGGCGAGACCGGCTATCCACACGAAGCGCTCCGGGCCGACGGCCCCGCGCACGGAGGCGAAGACAGTCGGGTCGGGGATGGCGTACTTCACTCCCACGATGTTGGGGGAGAGATCGCCCAGCCGCCGGAGCATGCCGCCGGTGATCCACTCCGACCGGACGTAGAGGACGAAGGCCATGTCGGGCTGGGTCGCGGCGATCGCCCGGTGGTAGTCGATCCATCCGTCGCCGGACTGGTGGGGATGCAGGGGCTGGTGGATCATCGCCATCCGGATGCCGTGCTCGGCGGCGACGGCCAGGTCTGCGGACGCTTCTGCGATGTCGTGGCCGACGCCGACGAGGAGTTCTGCAGAGCCGCCGACGCGAGCCGATGCAGCGATGAGCGAGCGACGCTCGACCGGGGAGAGCGCATAGAACTCACCGGTGTTTCCGTTCGGCGTGATCGTGCGTACGCCGTTGCGGATGAGGCGGTCCAGGAGCGTCTCGTACGCGTCGATGTCGACCGCTCCGTCGGCGGAGTACGGCGTGACCGGGATGGCGACGACGTCGGCCAGTGCTTCCCGCTGGGCGGCGAAAGTCATTTCACTCCTTGCAGCTGGCGGATCGCCAGGGTCTCGAAACTGCGGATGTGCTCGAGAACGCGGGCGGAGGCGGCGGCGGCATCGCCGGCCTCGACCGCCTTCAGGATCAGCCCGTGCTCAGCCGCCTCGTCCTTCCAGCTCGGCCTTTTCGTCCAGGCGTTGACCGTGATCAGGGCGGTCTGCTCACGGAGGCCGTCCAGAGTGGCGACCAGGATGTCGTTCCCGCACCCGGCGTAGAGCGCGCGGTGGAAGTCGCGATTGGCGAGACTCCGCTCGGCCTCGCTGCCCGCTGCGTCTGCGCGACGCAGTGCCGAGCGTGCTGCCTCGGCGTCGGCGCCGTTCTCGACGGTTCGCGCCACCGCGGTCGGCTCGAGCAGGGCCCGCATGTCGAAGACGTTGTAGGCCATCTGCGGGTCCACGACGCGGACGACGGTTCCGCGGTATTCGCTCATCGTCACCAGCCCCGCGCCGGAGAGGGTCTTGAGCGCTTCACGCACGGGGGTCTTGGAGATGCCGAAGCGCTCGGCGAGGTCGGCTTCGACCAGCGGCTGGCCGGCGGGAAGTTCGCCGGAGAGGATCGCCAGGCGTAGCGCTTGGACGACCAGGCCGGTGCGCGAGGCCGACTGTGTGAGCCGGGTTATCGGGCTGTCCATGAGCTCTCCTTCGAGGTGTATGGTGCGAGGTACACGATCCATAGTATATGATCGACCGAGTCGAGCGGAACCACGTCGACGAACGATCTTCGCACTTCACGCACAGCACTCATCGGAGAGGAAACGCAATGACGCGTCACGCACGTTCGGCCTCCGGCCGCGCCCTACCCGTCCGGCGCATCGTCGCCGTCGCTTCAGCAGCAGCGCTCATGCTCGGGCTCGCCGCCTGCTCGAGCGGCGGCGGCGGCGATACCGACAAGAAGGTGACCCTGCAGCTCTGGGACACCGACACCCGGCCGGATCGCACCGCCAACTTGAAGGAGTTGATCGCGATGTTCGAGAAGGAGAATCCGAACATCACCATCAGCTACCTCGGCCTCCCGACCGACTCGTACATGCAGAAGATCAGCACCGCCATCGCCACCAAGTCGACGCCGGACCTGGTGACCCCGAAGGCTTCGGATGTCGCAGCTCTTGTCGCTCAGAACGCTCTGGCACCGCTGGATGATCGGCTCGCGAGCTCACCCATCGCCACGAAGATCGACCCGGGCATGCTGAAATCGGCGAAGGCCGCCGCTCCGGACGGCAAGCTCTACCTCACGCCTGCCACAGCGCTCGCCGACGTGCTCTACTACCGGTCCGACTGGTTCGACCAGGCCGGTCTCAGCACGCCGACCACCTGGAGCGACTTCTTCGGTGCGGCGAACGCCCTGACCGACCCGTCGGCCGGCCGATTCGGCTACACCATCCGAGGCGGCGCCGGCTTCTTCCCGCAGTTCGTCCAGATGGTCTACCCGATGGCCGGAGTGGGCTCGTTCTTCGACAGCAAGGGGCGCTCCACGCTCGACTCGCCGGCCGTCGTCGCCGCTACGGAGAAGTACGTCTCCCTCTACGGCAAGGACACAGCCAAGAGCGACGTGACCGCCGACTTTAAGACGATGGTGGCCCAGTTCGACAACGGCGGCGCCGGCATGCTGAGCCACAGCATCGGCTCCTATCCGACCCACATCGCGACGCTGAAGCCTGCGCAAGTCGGCGTCGTAGGGACGTTCCCCGCCGACAACGGCAAGACGATCGTCACCGGGCAGATGGTCACCGGATTCGGGATGTTCAAGGCGAGCGCCCATCAGGACGCAGCGTGGAAGTTCCTCGAATTCACCATGGGCAAAGAAGGCGACTCCTTCTGGGCGCAGAAGTCCGGTTACCTGCCCGGAAACACCGACGTTGCCAAGGAGAGCTGGGTCACCTCGAACCCTGCGATGACCGCCGCTTTGGCGACGCAGAAGACGAAGAACGCCGTCGTCCTGCAGCAGCCGTACTACCTGCCGCAGTTCACCTCGATCACGACGACGGATCTTCTTCCCAAGTGGCAGAAGGTGCTGCAGGGCGATCAGACGGTGAAGGCGTTCCTGACCGACGCCGCGAAGCAGCTCACCGCGGCGCAGCAGGACTACCTGAAGCGCACCAAGAAGTAGTGCGGGAAGGATCCACGATGACGATCGCTCTCGCCCGCCAGGGACGCCGGCGCAGCCCGCTCACCGCGCGGACACGGTGGTACCCCTACCTGCTCATCGCGCCGACGGTGGTGCTGGTACTGGTCTTCCTCGTCTACCCCGTGGGAAGCGTGTTCTACTACAGCCTGCAGAACGCGAACGTGACGCAGCCCTGGAACGACGGCTTCGCGGGACTCGGCAACTTCACCAGGATGTTCGGCGACCCGCTGTTCTGGCAGAGCCTCCGCTTCACGGCGCAGTGGGTCGTCGTCGAGGTGGCGCTGCAGTTCGTCTTCGGTCTGGCGCTGGCACTCCTGCTCAACCGGACCTTCGTCGGGCGGGGAATGGCGCGGGCTCTGACGTTCTCACCGTGGGCGGTCTCCGGCATCCTGACGACCACCATCTGGATCCTCATCTACAACCCGGCGACCGGGATCGGCCGTTACCTGGCCGATCTCGGCATCGGGGAGCACGGCACCTCCCTGCTTTCCGGGCAGGGTACGACGTTCCTCGCGGTGGTCATCGCGGAACTGTGGAAGGGCGTCCCCTTCTTCGCCATCCTGATCCTCGCGGATCTCCAGTCCGTGCCCGGTGACCTGTACGAGGCGGCGGACGTCGACGGGGCTGGGCCCTGGCGGAAGTTCACGTCCGTCACGTGGCCCCACATCCGCCAGGCGGTCGTGCTGGCCACGCTGCTCCGCGGGGTCTGGGAGTTCAACAACGTCGATCTGCTCTACACGCTCACCGGCGGAGGCCCGGCCAGCTCGACCACCACGCTGCCGCTCTACGTGGCGCAGACGGCCATCCAGAGCAGAGACTTCGGCTACGGCTCAGCGCTCACGGTCGTCGCGTTCGTCATCCTCACCTTCTTCTCCCTGTTGTATCTGCGTCTCACCAAGAGAGGAGCCGAGCGATGACCGTTCTCGATCGGCCAATGACTCATCCCCCGGCAGAGGAATCGGTGCAGACTGCCCCTGCTCCGGATCGGCGCCGACCGAACCGCCGCGGTCGCAGGGCTCTCGACCGCCTCAGCCTGTGGGTGCCCCTGGCCCTCTTCCTGCTCTTCACCCTCGTGCCGATGTACTGGATGGTGCTCTTCGCGTTCCGGCCGTCGGGCTCCACATCGCTGATCCCGTGGCCGATCACCTTCGACCACTTCGCGAGCGTCTGGAACGGCTCCGGCTTCGGAATCTACTTCCAGAACAGCATCATCACGGCGGTCTCGACACTCGTGGTCTCGACGGTGATCGCCCTGCTGGGAGGCTACGCACTCGCCCGCTTCGCATTCCGCGGGAAGACGCTCTTCCTGGTCGTCCTGCTCTGCACCCAGTTCATCCCGGGCGCCATGATGCTGATCCCGCTGTTCTCGATCTTCAACACGCTGGGTCTCACCAACAACCTGATCAGCCTGATCATCGCGGACACCGTCTTCCACCTGCCCCTCTCACTAGTGCTGATGTCCGGGTTCATCCGCAACGTGCCCGTGGAGATCGAAGAGGCCGCCTGGGTCGACGGGTGCACCAGGATCCAAGCGTTTCGGCTCGTCGTGCTCCCGCTTCTGAAGCCGGGTATCGTCGCGGTCGGCTCGTTCGCATTCATCAGCGCGTGGAACAACTTCTTGTTCGCTCTGATGTTCATGAGCCAGCAGGACAAATTCACTGTGCCGGTCGGCCTGAGCTATCTGCTCGGAGAGTTCGGCGCCGACTTCGGAGCGCTCGCCGCCGGGGGACTGGTGGCGATCCTGCCGGTGGTGATCCTGTTCGCGTACGTGCAGAAGTTCCTCGTGCAGGGCATGAGCGCCGGGGCGGTGAAGGGATGAGCGTGCGCGACACTGTGGCGAGCGCCAGTGCGGCTGTCGGGGCTTTGCGCGACCTGGGGGCGTCTGGACGAGCCGACCTCTTGCGCGGGATCGCAGCAGAGCTCGACGACGCACGCGCGGCGCTCGTCGCCGCCGCTCACGAGGAGACGCACCTCACCGAAGCGCGCCTCGATGGAGAAGTCACGCGCACTGCAGGTCAAGCGCGGCTGTTCGCCGACATCCTCGACGAAGGCGACTACCTCGGGCGGATCGCCGATGGGAATGCCCTGCGCCGCGTGCTCGTGCCGCTCGGGGTCGTGGCTGTGTTCGGCGCGAGCAACTTCCCCTTCGCCTTCGGCGTTCCCGGAGGCGACACAGTGTCCGCCCTAGCGGCGGGATGCCCGGTCGTGGTGAAAGCCCATCCCGGTCACCCCCGGACGAGCATGCTCGCATTCGAGGCCATCCGACGGGCCATCGCCACTGCTGGGCTGCCGGAGGGGGCCGTCGGGATCGTCAGCGGCTTCGACGATGGTGCGCGGCTCGTCACCGATCCGGGAGTCGCGGCCGTCGGCTTCACCGGATCCACGGCGGGCGGTCGCGCCCTCTTCGATCTGGCCGCCTCACGGCCGGTGCCGATCCCGTTCTTCGGCGAGCTCGGCAGCGTGAACCCCGTGCTCATCAGCCCTGGCGCCGCACGACAGAGGGCGACGGCTCTTGCGAACGCTCTGGCCGACTCCGTGGTGGGGACCACCGGTCAGCTCTGCACCAAACCCAATCTGGTGCTGGTTCCCGGCGACGCCCCTGAACTCGTTGCGGCCCTGCGGAGCCGTTTTGCGGAAGCCGGCCGGACGGAACTGCTCAACGACGGGATCGCGCAGCGGTTCGACGCGTCGCTCGGCGAGTGGCGTGACCGCCGAGGCGCTCGAGTGCTGGTCGCATCGACGGCGGGAAATCCCGGCGCGCGGTCGGCGGAGCTCGTGCACTTGGACCCAGCCGACGATCTGGGCGACTTCGACGAGGCGTTCGGTCCGGCAACGGCCCTCCTGTCGTACACCGATCTCGCGGACGCCGCTGACCGGATCGCCGGCCTGCCGGGCCAACTCACGGTTTCCGTTTTCGCCGAGGACGACGAGTTCACGGCGCTTCGCCCTGTGGTGGCGGCAGCTGAGCGAATCGCGGGGCGCGTCGTGTTCGACCAGGTGCCGACGGGTGTGGCGGTCACACGATCGATGACACATGGAGGGCCGTATCCGGCGACGACGGCGCCGGGCTCGACCTCCGTCGGGGGTGCGGCGATCCAGCGCTGGCTGCGGCCGGTCACCTATCAGAACGTGCCGGACGAGTTGCTGCCGCGCGAGCTGATCGACTGACCGGCCTGGCCAGGTTCGATCCAGCTCGCGAGCAGATGCAGGGCCTGGGGAGGCACCTCCACGCCGTCGGTCAGCGCTTCTGCGGGATCGCTGCCGAGTGCGACGATCCGGTTCTCGGCGTTCACGTGGACGATACGGGGCGTGAAGCGGCGGGCCTCGTCATCGTCGAGCTGGACGTAGGAGATGACGATGATCGTGTCTCCGATTTCGATGAGGTGAGCGGCGGCACCGTTCACCCCGACGACCCCGCTGCCGCGCTCCCCGGCGATCAGATACGTCTCGAGCCGGGCTCCGTTCGTCACGTCGACGACGGCGACTTGCTCCCCAGGGAGGAGGTCTGCGGCGTCCATCAGATCGAGGTCGAGGGTGAGTGATCCGACGTAGTGAAGGTCTGCATGGGTGACGGTTGCGCGGTGGATCTTCGATGCGAACATGGTTCGGAGCACTCGCCCATCAAAGCACGGGAGGCCGAGGATCAAGGACGCATCACCCGGAACGTGAGGTGTGTGGCGGCGGGAGTGATTCGCGCATCGATCCGCTCGAGGGCGACGGCGGACTCGAGGGGGCCGAACAGCCGGGTTCCGCCCCCGACCAGGATGGGCATCACGTGCAGATGGAGTTCATCCACCAGGCCCAGTGGCAGCGCCTGCTGCATCACCGTCGCTCCGAACAGGTGCACGTCCTTGCCGGCTGCAGCAGTCTGCGCCTGCCGGATCGCGCTCGCCACCCCATCCGTCACGAAGGTGAACACCGGAGGGTATGGGCGATCGGGCGCGTGATGGGTGACGACGAAGCACGGGACGTCCCCCATGGGTCCGGCCTCCCCCCAGCCGCCGTCTCCCTCGTTCTTCTCGAACGACTTCCGGCCCATGACGATGGCGCCGACGGTCTCGATGACCTGCTGCACGATCGCCCGGTCGTCATCGGAAGCCGTCGGTCGCAGCCAGGCGTGCAGGTCTTCGGCTCCGTCGCCGAATGGATTCTCTCGGCTGTCGTTCGGGCCGGTGACGTAGCCGTCCAGCGAGACGGACATGTCGGTGAGCACCATTCCCATTCGATGCCTCCTCCTTCGTCGGATCGACGAAGGTTATCGCCAATAAGGATGATCTCGCTAGGGTCTCCTCGCGGGAGCCGTAGGGGCGAACCCTCTGAGCAGGGCGGCGAGTCCGGTCTCGAATTCGTGGTCCTGGCCGAGCTCGACGACGCGTCGAACGCTCTCGATGAACCGTTGTGCGGCAGTGTCTGTCCGCTCGGTCTCGATGACGATGTCGCCCCCATCGCGGGCGGACTGCTGTTCGATCACCGAGCCGATCGTGTAGCGCGCAACGGCGATGAGGGTGAGGATGGCGTCCTCTGGGGTGAAGCCCCCGCTTTCCAGCAGATTCACTTGAGCGATGGCGGCAACGAGTTGCGGGCTTCGCGACCCGGACGATGCGATGAGGCGACCGCCATCGCGGATGCTGAGCATCGCCTGCCGCAGGCTGCGCGCGTTCCGGGTGACGAACTGGTCCCAGTGTTCCCCGGCCGTCGGGAGGCGGTCGCTGTGCCGCTGAGCGAGGATCGCGTCGGCGACCGCATCCAGCAGCTGCGACTTGCTGGCGAAGTGGTGGTACAGCGCCGGCTGGCGGATGTCGAGGCGCGCCGCGATCGCACGGAGCGACACGTCATCCAGACCGTGCTCGTCCAGTACCGCGATCGCGGCGGCCACGATGGCGGCGCGGTCGGTGCGAGCGGGGTATGGCATGGACCCAGGATACCGGCCTTGGCAGCTAAGACTATCGTTGATAAGGTTCCCGCATCGGACAATGAAGGGGGAATCGCATGGGACCCGAAGACGCCTGGAGGACACGATGAAACTCACCATCAGCCTGCAGCTCACCCTCGATGGAGTCGCCCAGGCCAACGGAGGCAACAACGAGGAGATGGACCCCGGCTTCACCCGCGGCGGCTGGGCGATACCGCACAATGACGCGGAGGCCGTGCAGTACATCCTCGAGACCTGGCAGCGGCCGGATGCGTTCCTGCTCGGCCGGAAGACGTACAGTCTGTTCGACACCTACTGGGGGGCGCGCAGCGACGACGGCGGGTTCGGCGAGGCGATCAGCTCCAAGCCGAAGTACCTGGTCTCCACCACCGTTGACGACCCCAGCTGGGAGCAGACCACGGTGATCTCCGGCGACGTCGCGGCCGGTATCCGCGAGCTCAAGGCGCAGCCCGGCGGCGAGCTGCTCGTGGTCGGCAGCACGGCGCTCGCGCGGTGGCTGCTCGAGAACGAGCTGGTGGATGAACTGAACCTGGTCCAGTTCCCGGTGATCGTCGGCGAGGGCGAGCGTTTCCTCCCGCAGCAGGGTCTGGACTTCGCCCTCGACCTGGTCGACTCGCGCGTGTTCGGCACGGGCATCGTCGCGCTGACCTACGGCGTCGGCGGTCGACCGCAGTACGCCTGAGCGGCCCCGTTCCGCGTGGTGCTCAGCCCTGGCGGGCCTTCATCCGCGTTGAAAAGGAGAGGCGGCCGTTTATTCTCTTGCCACACGTTCGACGACGGCGGTGCAATGGGCGAATGAGAAACGAGACAGGTCCATTCGGGATGCGGATGCCGGATATCCCGCCGGCGAGACAGGCCATCATGATCGCCGTGATCGCCTGGAGCCTCGCCTGGAAAGGCGTGTCGCTGTGGCGGGCGGCCAGGAATGGCAGCAAACCGTGGTTCGTCGCCCTGCTGCTGTCGAACACCCTGGGCGTGCTGGACGCCATCTACCTCTTCGCCGTGGACCGTCGTCGGCCGAGTGAGGAGAAGGTGGAGGAGGCCATCCTCGCTGCCACCGGCGAACCGGAGCAGGAGGGCCACTGGGACGAACCTCGGGGCCCGGTCGGTCCCTGAACGCCGCGCATCTGGATGAAGGCGGCAGGATGAAGGCGGCACGGTTCAGCAGGTTCGGTGGTCCGGAGGTCCTCGAGATCGCCGAGCTGCCCGAGCCCCATGCGGGTCCCGGCGAGCTCCGCATCCGGGTGCGGGCGGCCGGAGTGAACGCGAGCGACTGGAAGAAGCGGTCCGGGGAGCTGGACCAGGAGCTCCCGCAGACGTTGGGCTACGAAGCCGCCGGCGTCGTCGACGAGGTCGGCGACGGCGTTACCGGTGTGCGGACCGGAGATCGCGTCGCGGGCGTGGGTGGCGGAGGTGCGGCGCAGGCCGAACTCGCCGTCCTGTCGATCTGGGCTCCGATCCCCGAGTCGGTGGGTTTCGTCGAGGCGGCGGCCATGCCCTCGACGGTGGAGACCGCCGCGCGCGCCCTGGATCAGCTGGGCGTCGCGCGCGGAAGCACCGTGCTGATCAGCGGTGCGTCGGGGAGCATCGGGAGTGCGGCGGTGCAGCTCGCCGTGCATCGTGGGGCCCGCGTGATCGGCACGGGAAGCCCGGGCAGCCACGACTACCTGCGCCGCCTCGGCGCAGAACCCGTCGCCTACGGCGAGGGCATGGCCGACCGGGTCCGCACGATCGTCCCGGCCGGGGTCGATCGTGCCCTCGATGTCGCGGGCAGCGGTGTCCTGCCGGAGCTGATCGACGTACCGGGTGGCGCGGAGAACGTGATCACCATCGCCGACTTCCCGGGCGCGCAGCAGCATGGCGTCCGGTTCAGTCGCGGCGACTCCGGCCGTGCCGACTACGCGATCGGGGTGGCGATGCGGCTGATGGGCGATGGCATGTTCCGGATTCCAGTGGGGCGGACGTTCCCGCTGGAGGACATCGCGGAGGCGCACAGGGCCGGGGAGTCGGGCGAAGTCCGCGGCAAGCTCGTCCTCACCGTCGGCTGACGCCGACTCTCAGGGAGCGCACCCTCTCCTCATAGGCAGCTCTAGTCTTCTCGAAGCTTTCGCATAGGACGCTCATGGCGGCCCCGGAATCGTGTGCGGTGTGCTGAGCACATCAGCGATGCCGAGAGGACACGAGCCATGAACACCATCGACGGAGCCCCCACCGGAGGCGGGCAGACGGACAACGCAGCCGAGAAGCACACCGTGCGGCGGCGGCGCCGCCGAGGCGCGATCGCCGTGTCGACCGCTCTTGCGGTGGCGGTCGTCACCGGCTCCGCCTTCGGGTTGGCGGCGACTTCAGGCGGCTCCGGTTCCGGCGTCACCGCCTCGTCCGGCAGCGCCTCTCCTCAGATCAGCACCGCGCTGGGCCGCTCGGGATACGGATATGGATATGGATACGGCTACGGCTATGGGTCCGGCGACGGTTCGACCGGCACGGGATCGTCGACCGGCACGACATCCACCCTGGCCGGCGCCACCGCCGCCCAGGAGGTGGGCGTCGTCGACATCACCTCCGAACTCACCTACGCGGGGGCCGAGAGTGCAGGGACGGGCATCGTGCTGACGGCGAGCGGCGAGATCCTGACGAACAACCACGTCGTCGAGGGCGCGACCAGCATCAGCGTGACCGTGGTCGCCACCGGCACCTCCTACACGGCGACGGTCGTCGGCACGGATGCGACCGATGACGTCGCGGTCCTCCAGCTGAGCGGAGCGTCCGGGCTCAGCACCGCCTCCATCGACACGTCGGCGGATACTGCGGTCGGGGAGGCGGTCACCGGTGTCGGCAACGCTGGAGGGACGGGAGGCACTCCTTCTGCGTCGCCCGGGACCGTGACGGCCCTGGAGCAGACCATCACGACCCAGGCGGAGCAGACCGCCTCTTCGGAGACGCTCGACGGTCTCATCCAGACCGACGCCGACATCCAGGCCGGCGACTCCGGCGGCCCGCTCTTCAACGCCGACGACCAGGTGATCGGCATCGACACCGCCGCTGCGGAGGGCGGCTCCACCGTGGCCGGCTACGCCATCCCGATCGAGGACGCGCTGGCCATCGCCCAGCAGATCGAGACAGGGCAGGCATCGTCCGCCGTGACCATCGGCTACCCGGCCTTTCTAGGCGTGGAGGTGGCCTCCGACGACGTGACGGGCGGCGTCTCCGGAGCCGGCGCCTCCCTCTCCGGCGTGGTCGATGGCGGCCCCGCCGCGGTCGCCGGACTCACCGACGGCGACACGATCACCGCCCTGAACGGCACGACGATCACCTCGGCCCAGGCGCTGACCCAGGCGCTGAGCACGCTCACCCCCGGCCAGTCGGTCAGCGTGACCTGGACCGACGTCGAGGGAGCCTCCCACACGGCCGACGTCAGCCTGGCGAGCGGGCCTGCTGCCTAGCAGTCCCCGCAGCCGGCCGGGTCAGCGCGAGAAGAGGCGGACCCTGCTCGCGGCGTAGACGGCCGCACCGACGAGGATCACCGCAACGGTGATCCCGGCGGCAACGACCGCGATGGTGCCGTATCCGTTCCCGGGATCGAGGAACGGGTACGGCACCCAGCCGTCCGTGGCGCCGCGGATCAGCACGACCGCGAGCCACACGGCCGGGTAGATCAGCACCGTCCAGAGTGCCGACCACCGCAGCGGCGGACGGTCCGGGAAGATCAGCCAGTCGAGGGCGCCGTACAGCGGTGTGACGATGTGCAGGACGACATTCGCCCAGGGGACCGGCACACCTCCTGCCTGCCCCAACGGTGCGAGCAGAGCCGCGTACACGATGCCGACGATGACGATGTAGTCGGTCGTCGCCGCGCGGACGTACGCCAGAACGTCGCCACGGCGCCTGCGCCGGTCGGCGACCGACCAGATGAGGGCGCCGGCCAGCAGGAGGTTGGACTGCACGGTGAAGTAGCCGAAGAAGTTGAAGGGGTTCAGCGGCGCGCGCGAAGCGACGTCGAGGGCCGTGACGAGCACCGCGATGAGGATGGCGGCGGCGACGATGGTCCGGGTGACGTTCCGCAGAGAATCCACGGGCCGACTCTAGTGCCTGGTCCGGCCTACTGAGGCCGACCGCCGACGGGGCCGGCCAGCGCGAACGCCGACCGGCCCCAGGCCGTGGATCAGTGCGAACCGAAGAGCTGCGCGACCTCGTCGGCCGACAGGGCCCGGTCGAACGCGCGCACATCGTCGACGGCGCCGCTCAGGTAGTCGACGGGGTTGCCGCCGAACTTGCCCCGGCCGACCGTCAGCGGGCCGGTCGCCGTGTCGGCATTGCCGAGGACGCTGGCCTGACCGGCCTTCGCCCCGTTCACGTACACGGTGAGAGTGGAGGCCGTCACATCTCGCACCCCGACCACGTGATACCAGACGTTCGGCTGCACGGCGACGTCGTTCGCCAGCGCGCGGATCCCGGCGAACGAGAACGCGAGCTTGCGGTCGGCGCCCGACCACTGCAGGAAGAAGGCGGAATTCTGGTCGCCGTCCTCACCCACGATGGTCTGGAACGCCCCGTCCAGCTTGCTGAACCTCACCCAGGCCGAGACGCTGTAGTTCGTCCCGTCGGTCTTGAGCACGGTCTTGTCCGAGACGGCCGAGCCGGTGCCGTCCAGCTGGAGCGCGTTGCCCTTCGAGCCGGACACCCACTGCGCCCCACCCTTGACGGTGAGCGGATTCGTGCCCGCCGAGTCGGCCGCGGTCGCGCCGCCGGTCTCGTCGAACTGCCACGAGCTCACCCCCGAGAGACCCGGCGTGCCCGCCGGCGGTTTCGGCGGAGTCTTCGCCCCGGCCGCAATCGTCTCGAGGTTGACCTTCCGCACGGCGGCCTCATCCACCTTCTCGACCTGCCGGTCGTAGGTGAAGAAGCCGTTCTGCTCGCCCTCCACGTCGGTGATCTGCGTGTAGATGGAGCCGGACAGGCCGTACGGGGCGCCCTGATCACGCAGCACCGCCGTGTTGGCGACATAGCCGGCGGTCAGCGCAGCGCTGTCTTTCACCGCGCCGTACGGGTTGACGTCGGCGCCCGGCCAGCTGTGGCCTTCGACCGGCAGCGTCAGACCGCCGTGCTCACCGTCGATGGAGGCGCGCTTGGCATCCGGCACCGGAAGCGCCGGCCCCTGGTACACGTGCCAGTCGATGATGTCGCCGTTGCCCGGGTCTCCCGGTGTGTCGCAGCAGTTCGCCCCGCTTCGGGCGTTGACCAGCCGGGTCGGGTCCTGCGCCTTCACCTGGTTCGCGACGTCTGCCGCGGCCTGCACGCTCCACTGGCCCCATCCCTCGTTGAACGGGATCCAGCCGATGATCGAAGTGACACCCTTGAGCTGGTCGACCATCCTCGCGGTCTCGGCGCGGAAGTTCGCCTTGTCGCCCGTGCTGAGGCTGCCGTTGCGGCCGGTCGGGACCGAGGGCGAGTCCTGCCAGACCATCATCCCCAGCTTGTCCGCCCAGTAGTACCAGCGGGCGGGTTCGACCTTGATGTGCTTGCGGATGGTGTTGAAGCCGAGGTCCTTCGTCTTCTGGATGTCGAACTTGAGCGCCTCGTCCGTCGGCGCGGTGTAGATGCCGTCCGGCCAGTAGCCCTGGTCCAGCGTCCCGAGCAGGAACGTCTGCTTGTGGTTGAGGGTGATCCGCTGCTTGCCGCCGACGTTCTCGACGGCGATCTGACGGAGACCGGCGTAGCTCTCGACCTTGTCGGTCGACCCGTGAGCGTTCAGCGTCGCCGTGAAGGTGTACAGGAACGGGTCGTCCGGCGACCAGAGGTGCGGCTTGCGCACCGCCAGGGTGATCGGACCGCCCGCCGCCCCGCTGGACGAGGCGACCTTCTTGCCGTCGGCCCACGCGTCGACGGTGAGCTTCGCCCCGGCGGCGTCGCCGTTGAAGGTCGCGGCGACCGAGAACGACGAGGTGTCGATGTTCGGCGTCGCGGTGAGCGTCGCGATGCTGACCGGCTGCACCGGCTCCAGCCAGACGGTCTGCCAGATGCCGCTCGCGGCGGTGTAGAAGATTCCGCCGGGGTTGAGCCGCTGCTTGCCGACAGGGATGGTGGCCGAGTCGACGGGGGAGTGCACCGCGACCACGACCTCCTGCGGGCCCCTGTCCGTCAGGGCGTCGGTGATGTCGGCGCTGAAGCCGTCGTAGCCACCCAGGTGCCGGGCGACCTGCTGCCCGTTGACGTACACGGTCGCGTCGTAGTTGACCGCGCCGAAGTTGAGGCGCAGGTGCTTTCCGCCGTTCGTGTACTGCTTGGGCACGTCCACCGTCCGTCGGTAGAGCATGTAGTCGGCATGCGATTGGATGCCCGAGAGCGCGGACTCCGTCGGATACGGCACCAGGATCTGCTTGCCCAGGTCCTTCCCGAACGGGATGGCGCTGTAGCCGTCCCACGCCTGGTACTGCCACAGGCCGTTGAGGTTGAGCCAGGTCGGGGCGGCGGCGCTCGGACGGGCGAGCTGCGGGCGGGGGTAGTCGGGCAGGGCGTTCGTGGGGCTGACCTTGCTCGTCCACGGCGTGCTGAGGGGCGGGGTGAGGCCGCTCCAGGTTTCTCCGGGGGCCGCGGCGGCGCCGGTCGCGGGCGCCGCGACCAGTCCGATGGCGATGGCCAGCGCTGCGGCGACCGCCGCTGCGCGTGGTCGTGGTTTCTTCATCACACTCTCGCTTCCTTGTCGATCGGACGGCTTTGTCCGTAAGGTGATGTATCCAGACAGATAGTCGCAAAACTCTGTCCGAAACACCAGTACTCCTTTTGGAGGACAGTGGATCGCCTATGCGTCGCCTGGGATTCGCGTTCCGGCGCCGCGGATGCGACGCGCCCGGGTGCTACGATTCGGACCAGGTTTCGGACAGCGTGAGGTGGTGAGCGCGGGTGGCCGTGATCGGGTACATCTACGTCGGCCCGCTCGAGCACAACGCCGAGTTCCAGCGCGACCTGCTGCGTAGGCAGGGCGCCTCCACGATCTTCGAGGACATCAGCCTCCACACCTCCTCGCCCCGCCGGCCCGAGCTGTCGGCGGCGATCGACGCGGTCGACCGCGGCGACAAGCTCCTGGTCTGGAGGCTCGACCGGCTGGGCAGCACGTCCGCATCCGTTCTCTCGCTGCTCGAACTGCTGGCCCAGCGGGGAGTCGGGGTGCAGACCCTCGCCGAACAACTGGACACGGGAGGGATCGACGGCCCGACGATCGTCCGCGCGATCTCGGCGTTCAACGAATTGGAGCGCAACCTGATCCGCGAACGCACGCTCGTCCGCGTCTACGCGGCGAAGGCCCGGGGCCGCACCGGCGGCCGGCCACGCGCGCTCTCCGATATGAACGTCGAGCGCGTGCTCGCGCTGCGCGACCAGGGGGCGTCGGTCCGCGAGATCGCGGAGGAGCTCGGCACCTCCCGCGCCACCGTGTACCGAGCGATCGAGTCGGCCACGACCGAGCGCCGCGAGCCGGAGGACGACCGCTCGATCACCGTGACGTTCCCCAACCCGGTCACCCGCGAGCTCGGCGACACCTGAGCCGTTCCGAAACGATCGGAACTGGACAGAATGCATCGCGACGGGTAACCATACCCGTGTGATTGCAGCGCAGAGACGCACCCTCATCGCCGAGATCGTGCGCGACGAGGGGGCGGCCTCCATCGCAGCGCTGGCGCGTCGGCTCGACGTCTCCCCAGTCACCGTCCGGCGCGACCTGGACTTCCTCGACTCGCTCGGACTGGTCCAGCGCTCGCACGGCGGCGCCACCGCGGGATCGCAGAACCCGGAAGCGCCCTACGCCGACAAGATCGGGCAGGCGATGCCGGAGAAGGCGGCGATCGGGCGGCTCGCCGCCGGCCTGGTGCACGACGGCGACGTGATCGCAGTCGGGCCGGGCACCACGACCGAGTGGCTGGCCCGGGCGCTCACCGGCCGGACGGGGCTGACGATCGTCACGAACTCGCTGCTGGTCGCCGATGTCTTCGTCGATTCCTCGTCCAACCAGGTGATTCTGACGGGCGGTGAGTTGCGCGGATCCATCCGGGCCGTGGTCGGTGACGCCGCCGTGCGCACCTATCGCGGCATTCACGCCGATCTCGCCTTCCTCTCGGGCAACGGGCTGGACGCCGGGTTCGGGCTCTCCACCCCGAGCATGATCGTCGCGGAGACCGACCGGACCATAGCGGGGTGCGCGCGCGAACTCGTCGTGCTCGCCGACCACACCAAGCTCGGCACCCGGACGGCCGTGCAGACGGTGCCGACGGAGCGCATCGCACAGCTGGTGACCGACGCGGGGTCGGCCGCTGCCCAGCTCGAGCCGATCGCCGCCCGAGGGGTGACTCTGCACATCGCGGCGACGCCCGTGACGTGATTTGTCCGAAACCTCGTCCAAATCTTTCGGACAGAGTTCTGGACAATCGGCGCAGACTTTGGCATAAAAGTATTCAGCACGGATCGTTCTGATCTGTTCTGACTCGTTTCGTGCGATCCCGAGCGGGTCCTGCAGCACACTCAACAAGGAAGTTGGAAATGAAGACGAACCGCAAGACGCAGCACGTCGCGGCGACAGTCGCGGCCCTCGCTGCCATCGGCCTGGCCATCACCGGCTGCACCAACACCGGCACGTCCGACGCGGCCGGCGGCTCCGGCGCTCCGGCCACCCAGAAGGCGGCGCCCGCCTCCGGCCCCACCTGCGACATCGGCACCTACGGCGGCGACAAGGCCGACCTGAAGGACCTGGTCGTCGGCTTCTCGCAGTCCGAGAAGGAGGACAACCCGTTCCGCATCGCCGAGACGCAGTCGATCAAGGACGAGGCTGCGAAGGTCGGCGTCAAGAAGCTCATAACCACCAACGCGCAGTCGACGCTCTCCAAGCAGATCTCCGACATCCAGGACATGATCTCGCAGGGGGCGCAGGCCCTCATCGTCGCGCCTCTCAACAGCGACGGGCTGGAGCCGGCGCTCCAGGCGGCGAAGGCGAAGAAGATCCCGGTCATCACCGTGGACCGCCTGCTGAGCTCTGGCGCCTGCGACACGTACGTGTCGTTCCTCGGCTCGAACTTCGTGCAGCAGGGCAAGCGCGCCGCCGACCAGCTGATCGACGGAACCGGCGGCAAGGGGAACGTCGCGATCCTGCTCGGCGCGTCGGGCAACAACGTGACCACCGACCGCACCAGCGGCTTCGTCGACGAGATCAAGGCGAAGGGCCCCGACATCAAGATCGTCGCCCAGCAGACCGGCGACTTCGCCCGCGACAAGGGCCAGTCCGTGACGGAGCAGTTGCTGCAATCGAACCCGGACATCACGGCCATCTACGCGGAGAACGACGAGATGGGTCTCGGCGCCCAGGCGGCCATCATCGCGGCGGGCAAGACGCCGGGCAAGGACATCCAGCTCTACTCGGTCGACGGCACGAAGAACGCCGTCTCGCAGATCGTCACCGGGTCCTACAACGGTGTCATCGAATCCAACCCCCGGTTCGGCCCGCTCGCCTTCGCCACGCTGAAGAGCTTCCTGAACGGCGACAAGGTCGGCCAGAAGATCGTCATCGAGGACGGCTCGTACGACTCCTCGAACGCGAAGGACAAGGTGAACGAGGCCTACTGACCGGATCCGCGCGATCCTCCGCCTGCCGCACCGGGCACGACGCCCGGCGCGGCAGGCGGGAGTAGTAGGTTGACCCCCACCGCCCTCCACGTCCGGCCGGCCGGCGACGGCCGCACCCACGAAAGGCACCGACGATGATGTCACCGCACGACGATCCGCCCGTGCTCGAAGCCCGCACCGTCACCAAGCGTTTCGGCGGTGTCACCGCGCTCGACGCGGTCAGTTTCGAGGTCCGCGCCGGGCAGAGCATCGCACTGATGGGCGAGAACGGCGCGGGCAAGTCAACCCTCATCAAGGTGCTCACCGGCGTCTACCAGCCGGACGACGGCGAGGTCCGCCTCGGGGGAGACGTCGTCACCTTCGGTCGGCCGCTCGATGCCCAGAGGGCGGGCGTCTCGACGATCTACCAGGAGGTGAACCTGGTTCCGCTGATGAGCGTTGCGCAGAACATCTTCCTCGGGCGGGAACCGCGCAACCGCCTCGGCCTCATCGAGAAGAAGCGCATGCACTCGGACGCGCGCGACCTGCTCGCGGCCTACGGCATCCACGTCGACGTCCGCCGCCAGCTGCGCAGCCTCCCGCTCGGCATCCAGCAGATGGTGGCACTCGCGCGGGCGGTCAGCATCAACGCGCGGGTCGTGATCATGGACGAGCCCACCTCGTCGCTGGAGGTCCGGGAGGTGGAGACCCTGTTCCGGGTGATCGGCCAGCTGCGCAGCGAGGGCATCGCCATCGTCTACGTCAGCCACCGGATGGACGAGATCTACCAGGTGTGCGACCGGGTCGCCGTCCTCCGCGACGGCAAGTCGGTTCACGTCGGAGACCTCGCCGACCTGCCGCGCGTCGAGCTGGTGTCGCTGATGCTCGGCCGGTCGGTCGAACGGGTGGAGCGCGCGGGCCTGACGGCGTTCACGCGCGTGAAGGAGTCGGACGCCCCTCCTGTCCTCGTGGCGTCCGACCTCTCGCGGGCGCACCAGATCGATGGCATCGATGTGACGATCAAGCCGGGAGAGGTGGTCGGCCTCGGCGGTCTACTCGGCTCGGGGCGGTCCGAGACGCTCAAGGCGCTCTCGGGCGTCATGAGCATCGACCGCGGCCAGGTGGAGGTCGACGGCCGCGGGGTCCGGAGCGGCTCGATCGGCGCCGCGATCCGCGCGGGCGTCGTCATGCTCCCGGAGGACCGGAAGACGGAGGGCATCATCCCCGGGCTGTCGGTGCGGGACAACATCGTCCTCGCCGCGCTTCCGCGTCTCTCGAAGGCCGGCTTCAGCAGCCGTCGCAACCAGGACGCGGTCGTCGACGTGTTCATGAAGCGACTGAGGATCAAGGCGTCCAGTCCCGACCAACTGGTGTCGGAGCTCTCCGGCGGCAACCAGCAGAAGGTGATGATCGCACGCTGGCTCGCGATGAGCCCCAAGGTGCTGCTGCTCGACGAGCCGACGCGCGGCATCGACGTCGGCGCGAAGGCGGAGGTGCAGGCGCTGATCGACGAACTGGCCCGGGAGGGGCTCGCCATCGTCCTGGTCTCCAGCGAGGTGGAGGAGGTGGTCGAAGGCTCCAGCCGGGTCATCGTGCTCCGCGACGGGTCGGTCGAGACCGAGCTCAGTGGCGACGAGGTGGACGAGCGGACCCTGCTCGCCGCACTGGCCGGTGACTCCGCGGCCGACGCGGAGCCGGCCATCGATGTCGAGACCGTCCCCCCGACGACCAATGAAGGAGCCGCCTCGTGATGAGCCAGGCCAGCGTCACCATCAGACTCCCGCGCCGTGGTTCGGCTCTCGGGCTGCTGCAGAAGTACGGCGTGTACTTCGCGCTCGGCCTGATCCTGCTGTTCAACCTCCTCTTCACGCCGAACTTCTTCGAGCTCGACAACTTCCGGACGCAGTTCGTGCAGGTCGTCCCCGTGCTGATCGTGGCGCTCGGCATGGCGCTCGTGATCGGCACGGAGGGAATCGACCTCTCCGTCGGGGCCGTGATGGCGCTCGCCGCGGCGATCGTCCCGCTCTACATCGGCTACGGCGCGATCCCCGCCATCCTGATCGCCATCGCCGGAGGCCTCCTCGTCGGGGTGATCAACGGCTCGATGGTGGCCTTCATCGGGGTTCAGCCCATCGTGGCGACGCTCTCGCTGATGGTCGCCGGGCGGGGAATCGCCCTCCTGATCGCCAACGAGCAGCTCCGTCCGGTCACCGACGCGTTCGTGCTGGATCTCGGGCGCGGCAACTTCCTGGAGGGGGCGCCCTGGCGCATCCCGTACGCCGTGATCATCGCGGTCGTGCTGGTCGTCCTCGTCGCCCTGCTCGTCAACCGGACGACCTTCGGCAAGCAGTTGCTCGCCATCGGCGGCAACCGCAGGGCGGCCCAGCTCGCCGGACTGCCGGTGAAGCGGATCCTGCTCTCCGTCTACGTGCTCTCGGCGGCGCTGGCCTCGGTCGCCGGGATCATCGGGACCGCCCGCCTCGGTGCGTCCGTCCCGTCGACCATCGGCAACCTGATCGAGCTGTCGGCGATCACGGCCGTCGTCGTGGGCGGCACGCCGCTCACGGGCGGCCAGGTGAAGATCGCCGGCACCGTGGCCGGCGCACTGCTCCTGCAGTTCATCACTGCGACGCTCGTGAAGCACGACGTCCCGGATGCGTATTCGCAGATCGTGCAGGCGGCGATCATCCTCGCCGCCGTCTACATCCAGCGTGGAAGGATCTTCAAGCGATGACGCTTCTCGAGACCCCGGCAGGTCCTGCCGCGGAGACGCAGATCACCCGCGAGCGGATCGCCGCCCTCGCGCAGAGCTACGGCGCCGCGGTGATCCTGGTGATCCTGCTTGTCGCCGGCAGTATCGCGTTCCCGACGTTCCTCACGGCGTCCAACTTCGCCAACATCGCGACGCAGTCGTCGTTCCTGCTGATCATCGCGATCGGCATGACCTTCGTCATCCTCACCGGCGGGATCGACCTGTCGGTCGGGTCCATGTACGCCCTCGGAGGCGTGCTCGCCGCATACGGGTCGACCTGGGGAGTCTTCGGCGCACTGGCTCTGCCGCTGGTGGTGAGCGCCGTCATCGGTGCGGTCCAGGGAGCCCTGGTCGCCTACGCGAAGATGGCCGCCTTCATCGTCACGCTCGCCGGTCTCCTCGGAATCCGCGGGCTGGTGTATGCGATCACGGACGGCGGCTCGAAGACGCCGCTCATCTCGGACGCTGCGACCGCCGGTCTCGGCCAGGGTGGGATCGCCGGCCTGCGCTGGCCGGTCTTCATCGCGCTGGCGGTGCTGGTGATCGGCTCCGTGCTGCTGGCGCGTTCGCGCGGCGGTCAGGCGGTGCTCGCGGTGGGAGGTTCGGAGAGCGCCGCGACCCTGATGGGCCTCCCCGTCGCGCGCGTGCACTTCAGCGTGTACGTGCTCAGTGCGATGTGCGCCGGGTTCTCCGGCGCGCTGACCGCCGCCTACTCCTCATCGGGCGTGCCGAACGTCGGCGTCGGGCTGGAGCTGTCCGCCATCTCGGCCGTGGTGATCGGAGGGACGCTGCTCACCGGTGGCCGTGGCAACCTCGTCGGCACGCTCGCGGGTGTCCTGCTGCTCACCGTCATCCAGAATCTGATCAACCAGGTCGGCTCGCTGTCGAGCTCGGTCCAGGCCGTGGTCTCCGGTGCCTTCCTCGCCATCGTGGTCATCATCCAGACCGTGCTGGCCCGGACGCAGCGCTTGTAGTCGCACACGCGGCAGCCGTCCACGATCTGTCACAATGTGATTGTTAACACAATCTCACTACCTCGTGGAGGGGCCGAATGGTTCAAGCGGAGCATCCGCTGCCGACCGACTTGTTCATGGATCTCGAACGTTCCGGTCCGGTTCCCATCTACTACCAGGTGGCCAATCGTCTCGAGAAGGCGATCATCGACGAGACGCTGCCCGCGGGCGCACGCCTCGAGAACGAGGTCGCCCTCGGCCAGCGTCTGGGACTCTCGCGGCCCACGATCCGTCGCGCCATCCAGGAGCTGGTCGACAAGGGCCTGTTGGTGCGCCGCCGCGGAGTCGGCACGCAGGTCGTGCACGGGAGGGTGACCCGCAACGTCGAGTTGAGCAGCCTGTACGAGGACCTCGAGAACTCGGGGCAGAGGCCGGAGACCACCGTCCTCGACTCCCAAGTGGTCGCCGCGGACGAGCGGGCGGCGACGATCCTCGACATCGAACGCGGCAGCCCGACGCTTCACGTCAGACGGTTGCGTCTGGCGGACGGTGTGCCGATCGCGATTCTCGACAACACGCTGCCCCCGGACTTCGTCGACCTCGATGCCGCCGACCTCAACACGCACGGGCTCTATCAGCTGCTTCGCGCACGCGGGGTCACGATGCGCGTGGCCAAGCAGAGGATCGGCGCGCGGGAGGCGACCCCGAGCGAGGCCGACCTGCTCGACATCCGGCGGGGGAGCGCGGTGCTGACGATGTCGCGTACCGCTTTCGACAACTCGGGACGCGCCGTCGAATTCGGCCAGCACTGCTACCGCCCCGACCTCTATTCCTTCGAAGTCACCCTCGTCAACCGCTGACACCTCCGACGGACGCGAAGCGCCGGGCGCGCGCTCAGCCGAGGAGCGGCCGCTGTCGCGACCGTGCTTCCTCGTAGCGTTCGCGTGCCTCCTGCGTGCTCGCGAGTGTCGACGCTTCGGCGACCGGCACATCCCACCAGCCTTCGCCGTCGGGGGCGTAGTCGAGCGGGTCGCTCTGAATGTGGATGAGCGTCGTGCGATCCGACGCCTTCGCCTCCGCCATGGCGGCGCGGAGCCGATCGATCGCGTCGTCGCCGGGCGTCACCTCGATGACGTCCACACCGTAACTCCGGGCGTTGGCCGCCAGATCGATCGGGAGCACCTCCGAACCGTCGAAGCCGTGCTCCGCATCCTGCCTGCGGTATCGCGTGCCGTAGCGCTCGGAGCCGATGGTCTCGCTCAGGTGGCCGATCGACGCGTAGCCGTGGTTCTGGATCAGAACGACGATGATCTTGATGCCCTCGGCGACCGCCGTGACCAGCTCGGTGTGCAGCATCAGGTAGGAGCCGTCTCCGACCATGACCACGACGTCGCGGTCGGGCGCCGCGCGCCTGACACCCAGTCCGCCGGCGATCTCGTAGCCCATGGTCGAGAAGGCGTACTCCACGTGATAGCCGAGGGCGTCGCGCACCCGCCACAGCTTGTGCAGGTCGCCGGGAAGGGAGCCGGCGGCCTGGACGATCACGTCCCGCGGGTCGGTCCCGCTCTGCACGGCGCCGATGATCTCGGACTGGCCCGGCAGGGCGGCCCGGGATGCTGCGAAGGCCGAGTCGACCGTCGCGTGCCACTCCGCGGTGAGGCGGCGGAGTTCGGCCGCGAACGCGTCCTCGACCCGGTAGTCCGCGAGCTCGCGGCGGAGCGCGACCAGAGCCTCCCGCGCATCCGCGATCACCGGGAGCTGCGACCCGTGCTTGTACGCGTCGAAGGAGGCGACGTTGATGTTGACGAAGACGACATCCGGGTTCTGGAACGCCGTCCGGCTCGCCGTGGTGAAGTCGCTGTACCGGGTGCCGATGCCGATCACGACGTCGGCCTCGGCCGCCGCCCGGTTGGCGGGCACGGTTCCGGTCGCGCCCACCCCGCCCAGGTACTGCGGATGATCCCAGACGAGGGAGCCGCCGCCGGCCTGGGTCGTGCCGACCGGGATGCCCGTGGCTTCGACGAGCTCGCGAAGCGCGTCTTCGGCCCCGGAGTAGAGGACGCCGCCGCCCGCGACGATGAATGGCCGGGAGGCGCCGCGGATGGCCGCGACGGCGCGGGCGAGCGGGCCGCGCTCCGGCACGGGCCGGCGCAGGTTCCACTCGCGGTCCTGCAGGAAGGCGAGCGGCACGTCGAGCGCCTCCGCCTGCACGTCCTCCGGCAGTGCGATCGTCACGGCGCCTGTCTCCGCCGGATCGGTGAGGACGCGCATCGCCTGGAGTGCGATGGAGTACAGCTGCTCGGGCCGTTGGACGCGGTCGAAGAAGCGCGACAGCGGGCGGAAGGCGTCGTTGACGGTCACCCCCGTGTCGTGCGGCAGTTCGAGCTGCTGGAGCACGGGGTCCGCCACGCGCGTCGCGAACGTGTCGCTCGGCAGGAGCAGTGCAGGGAGGCGGTTCGCGGTCGCGAGCGCCGCTCCGGTGAGCATGTTCGCGGCACCCGGTCCGACCGATGCCGCGCTCGCCATCGTGCCCAACCGCCGCCGCATCCGGGCGTACCCCACGGACTGGTGGACCATGGCCTGCTCGTTGCGGGCCTGGTGGTACGGCATCAGCCCGGGCTCGTCGTGGCTCAGCTGCTTGAGCGCCTGCCCGACACCGGCGACGTTGCCGTGCCCGAAGATGCCGAACGTCCCGGCGATGGTGCGTTCCCGGTGGTCGCCGTCCACCGTCCACTGGTGGGCGAGGAATTCGACGAGAGCCTGGCTCACGGTCATCCTGCGAGTGGTCATCGAATGTCTCCCGTTCGGTCGTCCGGCGACAGGTAGGGGAGCCGAGGGTCGATCTCCTGTCCCTCCCACGAGCCGCGCACCCAGCTGTGCGCCGGGTCGTCGCTGATGTTCCAGACGCGCTCCGGGTCGGGCCCGGCCATCACGTTGAGGTAGTACAGGTCGTAGCCGGGTGCGGCGACGCACGGCCCGTGCCAGCCGTACGGGACCAGGCCGATGTCGCCGGTGCGGACCTCCGCGAGGGTGTCGATGTCCCCGGCATCGGACGAATAGGTCCGGAAGTAGCCGAACGGGTCCGCACCGTGCGGAGCAGCTGCGGGCGGCACGGAGCGGGACAGCGCCGTCTCGAAGTAGTAGATCTCCTCGAGCCGTGACTCGCCGTCACCGTGCGCGTCGTGCTTGTGCGGAGGGTACGACGACCAGTTCTCGGCGGGGGTGATCACCTCGCACACGATGAAGCGGTCGGCGGCGAGAGCCTGCGGCGTGCCGAAGTTGTGGACTTGGCGGCTGGAGCGGCCCGCGCCGCGCAACTCCACCGGCACCTCGTCATGGTGGATGTGCTGGGTCGGGTACGCGACCGATGCCGGGGCTTCCGCGACCGCCACGCGGCCCTGCCCCCTGATCGTCGCGGCCGATCGCGTGGACAGGTAGAGCACGTCGGTGGGTCCGTCGAACACCGACGAACGTCCGGCCAGCTCCGAGGAGCCGTCGTCATGGTGCACCGTGAAGCTGCCGGTGAGGGGAACGACGAGGCGTTCCACCGGGTCCGCAGGGAGCGGCAGGACGTCGCCCGGCGCGAGGTCGGCGATCCGCAGCCCGGTGTGCCGCCATCCCGGCACGCGCTCGTCGATGACGGACTCCCACCCGTCGCGCGCGAGTGCGCCGCGCGGGAAGTACCACTCGTTCCGTCGGGTCATCGGCTCAGTCGTGCTCGCTGATGGCCAGAACCGGCGCATCCTCGGCCGGCGCAGAGGTGTGGACGAGTGCGGCGGCTCTGTCCACGGCCGCGGCGACATCGTGATCGGACGGGTAGATGAGGCTGCGGCCGGCGACGAGTCCGCGAACCCCGGGCAGGCGCAGAGCCCCCTCCCACAGTTCGAAGACCTCTTCTTCTGCGGCCCGGGCCTCGCCACCGAGCAAGAGGGTGGGCAGGGTGGTGGCGGCCATCACCCGCTCCATCTCCGGCACCACGGGCAGCTTCAGCCAGGTGTAGACCGAGCTCGACCCCAGTCCGGCGGCGATGGCGATCGAGCGGATGACGGCGTCGGTGCTCAGGTCGTTGACCACCCTGTCGCCGACCCAATCGCAGATGAACGGTTCGAGCATGATCGGCATCCGGGCGCGCGCTGCGTCGTCCACCGCCCGTGCGTTGGCCTCGATCGTGGCCGCCGAGCCAGGGTCCGCGAAGTTGATGCGGAGCAGGGTCTTGGCGAAATCGAGGCCGTCCCGCACGATTCCCGGGATGTCGTACGCGGTGAAGCGGTCGTCCATCTCGAACGACGCATGACGGAGTCCACCGCGGTTCATCGAGCCGACGACGACCTTGTCGTCGAGGAGGCCGAGGAGCGCCAGGTCGTCGATGATGTCCGGGGTGCCGAGCACGCCGTCGACGCCCGGACGGCTGAGTGCGGTCGCCAGGCGGTCGAGCAGGTCGTAGCGGTCGGCCATCGCCAGCTCGTCGCCGCGGATCCCGAGCGCACCCCGGGCGGGGTGGTCGGCCGCGACGATGAACAGCCGGCCGTCGCCCGCGAGGAGTGGACGACGGCGGCGGGAGGCGAGAACGGTGCGCAAGCGCGCCGGGTCCTCGGCTCGGGTGCGGCGTAGGCGGTCGAAGTCCGCTTCGCTCAGCCGTGCCCCGACGAAGCGGGACGGACCGTCAACGCTCAGCATGCGCGTCCCCGACCAGGAGGGCGTCCACTTCGGCCGTGGTCGGCATGGCGGTGGAGCACTCGCGACGCGACGCCACGATGGCCCCCGCGACATTGGCGAAGGTCAGGATCCGTTCGAGGCCCCAGCCCTCCAGCAGTCCGTGGCACACGGCGCCGCCGAAACCGTCGCCGGCTCCCAGGCCGTTGACGACTGCGACCGGGAACGGCGGGACCTCCACCGTCTCGCTGCGCGTCTTGGCCAGAACCCCTTTCGGCCCCTGCTTCACGATCGCCAGCTCGACTCCCCGTTCGAGCAGGGCATCCGCCGCTCGCAGAGGACCGGTCTCACCGACGGCCACCTCGCACTCCTCCCGGTTGCCGATGGCGACCGTGACGTGGGGGAGGGCCCGCCCGATCTCCGCAGTCGCATGCGCGGGGGAGTCCCAGAAGATCGACCGGTAGTCGAGGTCCAGGATGGTGAACTCGCGCCGGTCGCGGACCTGCCAGGCGCGATGATGCGCGCTCCGGCTGGGCTCCTCGCTCAGCCCCGTCACCGTCGCCCAGAGGATCCGGGCCCGGGAGATGGCATCCACGTCGAGCGACTCCGCCGTGATGGCCAGGTCGGGCGCCTTGGGCTTGCGGTAGAAGTAGATCGGGAAATCGTCGGGCGGAAAGATCTCGCAGAACGTGATCGGCGTCGGCAGCTCCGGTACGACGCCGACGAAGCGATCCGACACACCCAGACGACGGAGCTCGCGGTGCACATAGCGGCCGAACGGATCGTCGCCGGTGGCCGAGATGAGTGCTGCGCTGCGCCCGTGACGCGCAGCGGCAACGGCCACGTTGGCGGCGCTGCCTCCGAGGTACTTGCCGAAGGTGTCGACGTCTTCCAGCCCCACGCCGTCCTGCAGCGGGTAGAGGTCGACGCCGACCCGGCCGATGGCCAGCACGTCGGGGGCGTCGCCGGATGGTTCGTGCTTCACGGGGTCTACCCTAGTATGTTCTGACAAGAGAACATAACTATCTGGAAAGTCATGACTACTCCGTGAGAAGGACACTGGCATGCGGTGCGAGGAAGTGGTCCATCACGAGCTCTGCGGCGCCCAGCGCCGCAATCTGCTCGCTCACCGCCGAGCCGACGACGGTGAACGTGTCGCGGGAGACGACGAGTTCGTCGCGCACGGCACCCTCCATCACCGGCAGGAACGCCGCGCTGAGCCGACTCCACATCGGGCCGCCCAGCACCACCTGCGGCACATCGAGGAAGTTGACGAGCACGCCGATGCCGGTCGCGACCCGGCGTGCCGCGCGCTCCAGGATGAAGGAGGCCGGGGGATTCCCGTCGGCGGCCAGCTGCGACAGCGTCGTGCACGCGTCATCGAGAGCGAGATAGTCCCGCAGGTCGGGCAGGGGGAGGACGCCGGCCTGCGCCGCCTGGATGACCAGGGCTTCGGGAACGCAGGCTGCGGCGAGCCCTCCGCGACGCCCGCCCCAGCCGAGGTCCTCGGCGGTGGGGTCGACCAGGATGTCGCCGATCTCGCCGATGTTGTTGCTCCCGCCGCGAAGCACCTGTCCGCCGAAGACGACGGAGGCGCCGACGCCGGATCCGAGATAGACGAACAGGAAATCGGGGCTGGCCGAGCTGCGCAGTTCCGCGGTGGCGGCGGCCGTGACGTCCTTGTCGAGGAGCACGGGCAAGCCGGTGGCGTCGTGCAGATCGGCCCGCAGGTGCACTTCGTGCCAGGCGGGGAGCTGCGGGGGACGGAGCACCACGCCGGTTCGGACGTCCAGTGGGCCGGGGGCTGCGATCCCCAGCCCGAGCACGCGGTCGCGGTCGACGCCGAACTCGCGGATCAGGCGGCCCGCGCTGACGGCGATGAGCGACGTCAAGTCGTTGGGGCTGGACGGCTGCGGCATCCGCAGCTGCTGCTGGTGGCGCACCTGGCCGGACACATCGACGAGCACCAGGGTCAGCCGGGCGGGGTCGATGTGCACGCCGACGGCGAAGGCTCCGTCGCTGTTCACCGTCAGGGGGATGCTCGGCCGCCCTCGGATCACCTCGGTCGGCGCGCACTCGAGGACCATCCCGGCGTCGATCAGACGGCGGGCGATGTTCGACACGGTCTGCGAGGCGAGACCCGAGCGCCGCTGCAGGTCCGCCCGGCTCGCGCCGGGATCGCGACGGATGAGGTCGAGGATGACGGCCTGGTTGTAATCCGCCAGGCGGGGGAGGTTGGCGCCCCGGAGCATGTCGCCCTCCCGTCTCGCCGGATCGGCGGTCGTTGCCGTCCGTGCAGATTATTCTATCGAGTAGAGTCGCAGGCGAAAGGCTCCCGACACGACCGCTGGAGTCGGCGAGAATTCGCTTGACTCCTGTCAGAACAATGTCCTAACATTCTGACGAACGTTTGTCCCATCGATTCGGCAAAGTAGCCAACGGGGCAACCAGGAGAGGCACCGCAATGAAGCGCACCCGCGTTATCGCCGCCCTCGCCGTCAGTATCGTCGCGGTAGCAGGGCTCAGCGCCTGCTCCCCCGGCGGCAACGGCAGCAGCAGCGGTGGGCCCACGACCATCACGGTCATGGAGTATCAGCAGACCCGTATCGACTCCATGAAGAAGCTGCTCCCCGGATTCGAAGCGGCGATGAAGAAGCAGGGCAAGGACATCAAGGTCAAGCTCGTGGCCGATGTCCTCACCGACGACCAGTTCAAGACCAAGATCACCCAGCAGCTCATCGCGGGCCAGGCGCCCGACCTCATCGACATGGGTGACAGCCTGGTCCCCGGATTCGCCGGAGCGGGCTACCTCGCGCCGATCGACGACTACCTGACCAAGTGGAGCGGCTGGAGCCACTACTACCCGCAGTTCAAGAAGGCCATGGTCCGGCAGGACGGGCACATCTACGCTCTCGTGCACGACACGGGCGTGCAGAACCTCTTCTACCGCAAGGACATCCTCACCCAGCTCGGCATCGACACCAGTCAGCCGAAGACGTGGGACGACCTGATCTCGCGCCTCGTGCAGGTGAAGGACAAGACGGGTGACACGCCCATCGTGCTCCCGGCGGGCACCGCCTGGGGCGGCGGCGCGTGGAACGAAGGCTTCCAGCCGATCCTCGGTGGCACCGACAAGTCCTACTACGACCTCAAGTCGGGCAAGTGGGACCTGAAGAGCAGTGGATTCCCGGCGGTCTTCGACCTCTACAGCGAGCTGTACACCAAGGGCCTCCTGCCGGTGCAGGATCTGGAGAACCCGAACCCGTGGCAGCCGACCAAGTACGTCAAGTTCCCGGCCGGCAAGATCCAGGTCGCGGCCCAGGGCACCTGGGGCTGGAAGTACGACTGGGGCCCGGAGGGAGCCACGCCGATCCCGGATCTGACCACCAAGGTCGACACCTGGCAGTACCCGGCGCTCCGCAGCGGCGACAAGCCCTTCGGCTGGAGCGGTCTCGGCTTCGGCTACGCCACCCCGGCGAAGTCGCAGCACAAGGACGAGGCGATGCTCCTCGCCCAGTACCTCTCCAGCGGCACGCCGCTGGCCGACCAGCTCGTCGCCTCCGGCGCCGCGGCCCCGCGCGACGACCTCGCGTCGGTGAAGCCGTACGCCGACGAGCCCAAGCTGCTCCAGGCCGGCAAGGACCTCAGCACGAGCGTCTACGTGCCGACCGGTGACGGCTCCGACCAGATCGCCCAGGCGATCGCCACCTCGACCGAGCTCATCCTCAACGGGAAGGCGGATGGCGCGCAGGCCTATCAGGCCTTCGTCAAGGATGCGACCGACCTGCTCGGCCCCAACCTGGTGAAGTAGTGACATCCATCACCGACGTAGACGTCTCGCCGACGGCGGCCATCCGGCCGCCGTCGGCGCGGCGGCGCGGCAAGAGGCGCGTGTGGCCGCTGGTCCTGATCCTGCTGGGGCCGGCTGTCGTGCTGGTCGCGCTGTTCATCGTGGTGCCGGCCGTGTACGGCGTGTACCTCAGCTTCACGAACACCCAGCTGACCGGCTTCGCCGCCCGCGACCCGAAGTTCGTCGGGTTCGACAACTACGCCTATCTGCTGACGAACGGCGACTTCCTCTCGTCCCTCGGTCAGACCGGTCAGTTCGTGCTCTACTCCGCGATCATCGGGCAGACGGTGCTGGGAATGGTCGCGGCGATCCTGCTCAGCAGGCCGTGGGTGCGGGGCAAGGGCATCTTCGGCGCCGCCATCCTCATGCCCATGGTGGTGCCGGAGGTCGTGGCGTCGCTCGCCTGGGCGAGCGTGCTGTCGAACAGCCCCTCCGGCACGCTCAATCAGCTGACCGGGCTCTTCGGGGGCAGCCCGACCGACTGGCTGCAGGTCGTCCCGATGGTGTCGATCATCACGGTCAACATCTGGCGCGGCATCGCCTTCGCCATGATCATGTTCCAGGCGGCGCTCGAGGATGTCCCGGTCGAGCTCATCGAGGCGGCCAGGATCGACGGCGCCCGAGCTCTGCAGGTGTTCCGGCACGTGACGCTCCCACTGATCCGCGGTCCGGTGTTCCTGTACCTCCTGCTGACGACGATCAGCACGGTCGGCGTCTTCGGACTCGTCTACTTCCTCACGCAGGGCGGTCCGGCGGGCCAGACCCGCCTGGCGGCGATCTACATCTACGAACGTGCGCTGCAGTTCTCCCAGGTCGGGATCGGCAGCGCCGCGTCGATGATCCTGCTCGCCATCGTCCTGGTCCTGGGGGTCGTCTACGTGCGGCTCGCGAAAGTCGAGGTGTGAGATGACGTCAACGACCAGCCGTCTTTCGCCGGCGGAGGCCTCCGTCCCGGCTCGACGCTTCCGCAAGCGGCCTCTCACCGCGGTCGACAGGGTGCAGCGGGTTCTCGGCTACGTCCTGCTCGCCCTGCTGGCGCTGTTCTGCCTGGTGCCCTTCGCCTGGGTGGTGCTGAGCTCCGTCGACGGGCACGCGGGCCCCATCGTGCAGGTGCCCGCCCTGTCGCTGGAGAACTTCGTGCGCTTCTTCACGAACTCCGGCACGCCGCAGCTCCTGATCAACAGCCTGATCATCGGGATCGGCGCGACAGCGCTGAATCTGACCCTCGGGGTCGCAGGCGGCTACGCCCTCGCCCGGTTCAACTTCCCCGGCCGCCGCACGTTCATGTACGGCATCCTCCTGATCCGCGTCATCCCCGCGCCGGCGACCATCGTGCCGCTCTACCTGATCATGGTGAACCTGCAGCTCACCAACACCCTCATCGGGCTCATCCTCGTCGAGGCGGTGCTCCAGCTGCCGATCACGCTCTGGCTGCTGAAGGGCACCATCTCGGCCGTGCCCATCGAGCTGGAGGAAGCGGCCTGGGTCGACGGCAACACCCGCTTCCAGGCGATCTGGCGCGTCGTGCTGCCGCTCGTCGGTCCGGGCCTCGGCGCCGCGGCGATGCTGACCTTCATGGGGGTCTGGGGCGACTTCCTCACGCCGCTGGTGATGCTGCAGAGTCAGGAGCTGTACCCGCTGTCGATCGGTCTGTTCCGGGCCTTCAGCGAGCACAACCAGGTCGACTGGGGCCTTCTCGCCGCCAGCGCGATCGTCTACGTGGCCCCGCCCGCGATTCTCTACGTCTTCGTGCGCAAGCACTTGCTCCGCTCCAGCCTCGGCGGCGCGGTGAAGGGGTGACCTCCACCATGACTGATTCCATCGACCGTTCCGCAGCGCCCGGGGAACGCCTGCCTGTCGTGGTCGTGGGCGCCGGAGCAATGGGCGGCGAGTGGATCCGGATGCTCGCGCAGTCCCCGCACGCCGTCGTCGCCGGCGTCGTCGACCTGGATGTGGAGCTCGCCGCGTCGACGGTCGCGTCGGCCGGTCTGGACGGCGTCGCAGTGGGCAACTCCGTCTCGGAGATCGCCGAACGCGCGGGCGCTGCGGCCGTGATCAACGTCACCGTGCCGCAGGCGCACCGGGTCGTGAACGAGCAGGCGCTCCGCGCCGGATTCCCGGTGCTGTGCGAGAAGCCGCTGGCCCCGACGGTCGCCGAGGCGCTCCGCCAGGTCGCCCTCGCGGACGTCACGGGCGAGCTGCTGATGGTGAGCCAGTCCCGCCGCTACTTCAACCACCTGACCGCCTTCCGCGGCGCCGTGGCCGCCCTCGGCCCGCTCGCCGTCGTGGACGCGGAGTTCTTCCACGCCGACCACGAGCCGGGCTTCCGGGAGCAGATGGCGCATCCCCTGCTGGTGGACATGTCCATCCACCACTTCGATCAGCTGCGCTACCTGACCGGAGACGAGCCGGTCGCGGTGCGGTGCAGCTCGTGGAACCCGCCGTGGAGCTGGTTCGCGGGCGACGCCGCGGCATCGGCCGAGTTCGAGCTGGCCTCCGGGGCGCGGTTCGTCTACGCGGGGAGCCGCTGCACGCCGGGACTGCAGACCTCGTGGAACGCCGACTGGCGTGTCCAGGGGGAGCGCGGAGCGGCGGCCTGGGACGGCGACGACGTCGTCCGGGTCGAGGCGGACGGGGTCGGGTTCGACGTTCCGGACAGGAGCGAGGGCATCGCGGCATCCCTGGAGGAGTTCGTCGGCGCCCTCCGCACCGGAACGACTCCGCAGAACGAGGTGCGGGCGAACGTCCTCAGCCTCGCCATGGTCGAGGGCGCCATCCGCAGCAGCGAGCGCGGGGGCGAACGCGTCGTCATCGCGGACCTGCTGGAGGAATCCCTCGCCCAGGCCATCGCCGACGAGCAGCGCGACGATGTCGCCGGGCTGCTGATGTCGTGGACCAGCGCTGCCGACGGTATCGCAACACCGGCCTGGGGATCCGCCCCGGCCTCGATCGCGTCAGGAGGCGCCCGATGACCAGCACACAACCGATCCGAGTGGTCGTCTGGGGCGAGAACCGCCACGAGCAGGTGAACCCCGTCGTCCGCGGCATCTACCCGGACGGGATGCACGCCACCATCGCCGACGGCATCCGTGCTCTGCTCGGCGACGATGTGACGGTCTCCACGCGTGTGCTCGACCAGCCGGAGCATGGCATGACCGAGGAGACCCTGGCTGAGACCGACGTCCTGCTGTGGTGGGGGCACACGGCGCACGACGAGGTGGACGACGAGGTCGTCGACCGCATCCACCGCCACGTCCTGGAGGGGATGGGCATCATCGTGCTGCACTCCGGGCACCACTCGAAGATCTTCCGCCGCCTGATGGGCACCACCTGCAGCCTGCGCTGGCGCAACGACGCCGACCGCGAGCTGGTCTGGACAATCGCGCCACGGCATCCCATCGCCGAAGGCGTGCCCCAGCCGATCGTCATCCCGGGCCAGGAGATGTACGGCGAGTTCTTCGACATCCCCGAGCCCGACGAGCTGGTGTTCATCAGCAGCTTCTCCGGCGGAGAGGTGTTCCGCAGCGGGGTGACCTACCGCCGCGGCTACGGGCGCGTCTTCTACTTCAGCCCCGGCGACGAGGTGTTCCCCGTCTATCACCAGCCGGAGGTGCAGCGGGTGATCGCGAACGGCGTCCGCTGGGCGCGCCCCGAACGGGCGCGGGAGCCGTACGTCGTGACGCCGATGTACCTGACCGGGGAGTTCGACCGGCCGGTCCTGCCGTCGCCCGACGGTCTCGTCGACTACTACACCCGCGAGCCGATCGCGCCGCGGGGAATCTGAGCGTGGCCGACGAGTCCAATCCGAACAGCCGAGCGCGCCTGGATGCGGAGGCGCTGGCAATGCAGCGCGTACGCCGGTTCGCCCGCTTCCGCCTCCAACCCGCCCTCTATCGCGAGACGCGGCCGGTAGAGGTCGGCATGTGGCAGGTCGGCGGGGAGCCTGTGCCCTTCGCCGATGCGGTGAGCCGGTCCTTCGAGCCCGCCGCGGTGGGCACGCCGTGGGGCCGGCCGTGGGACACCGTCTGGTTCGACGTGTGGGGCGAGGCGCCCGCCGACTGGTCGCCCGAGGAGGCCGAGCTCGTCGTGGACCTCGGCTTCGCGGGCGACCAGCCCGGCTTCCAGGCCGAGGCGACGGCCTACCGGCCCGACGGCTCGATCGTGAAGGCGATCGAACCGCTCAACGCGTGGGTGCCCCTCCCGGAGCCCGGTCCGTTCCGGCTGCTGCTGGAAGCGGCGGCGAACCCGACCATCCAGGTGCCGTACGAGTACGAACCGACGCGCCTCGGCCACCGGGCCACTGCCGGCGAGGAGCCGATCTACCGGCTGGCCCGGCTGGAGGTCGCCCGCCGCGACCTGGCCGTGTGGGAGCTGCTGCAGGATGTCGTGACCCTCGACGGGCTCGTCGACGTCCTGCCCCGGGAGGGCGTCCGTCGCGCCGAGATCGTGCACGCCCTCGAGCGGATGGTCGACGTGATGGACCCGGACGACGTGTCCGGGACGGCGGCGGGCGGTCGGGATGCGCTCGCCGCCGTGCTCGCGTCACCCGCTGCCGCGAGCGCCCTCCGCGTCTCGGCCGTCGGACACGCCCACATCGACTGCGCTTGGCTGTGGCCGACCCGCGAGACCGTCCGCAAGGTCGCCCGCACCTTCTCGAACGTTCTCGACCTCATCGAGCGCGACCCGGACTTCGTCTTCGCGGCGTCCTCCGCGCAGCAGTACGCCTGGCTGCAGGAGAGCCAGCCGGAGCTGTTCGAGCGGGTCCGTGCCGCTGTCGCCGCCGGACGCATCCGGCCGGTCGGCGGCATGTGGGTCGAATCCGACACCAACATGCCGGGCGGCGAGGCCCTCGCGCGCCAGTTCGTGATGGGCAAGCGGTACTTCCTGGAGCAGTTCGGCATCCAGAGCGACGAGGTCTGGCTCCCGGACTCGTTCGGGTACAGCGCAGCCCTCCCGCAGATCGCGCGTGCCGCGGGAGCCCGGTACTTCGTGACGCAGAAGCCGTCCTGGAACGAGACCAACCGCATCCCGTTCTCGACCTTCCAGTGGGAGGGCATCGACGGGTCGCGCGTGTTCACCCACCTGCCGCCGGCGGACACGTACAACTCCGACCTCGGCGCCCTCGATCTTGCGCGGACCGAGCGGACGTTCAGTGAAAAGGGGACGGCCCGCGAGGTCCTCGGCCTGTTCGGCTGGGGCGACGGCGGAGGCGGACCCACCCGCGAGATGCTCGCCCAGGCCGCCCGCAAGCGCGACCTCGAGGGCTCTCCGCGGGTCGTGCTGTCCGATCCGCAGTCCTTCTTCACCGCGGCGGAGGCGGAGCTGACCGACCCGCCGGTGTGGGTCGGCGAGATGTACCTCGAGCTGCACCGCGGAACGCTCGTCTCGCAGCAGAAGACCAAGCGCGGCAACCGCCACAGCGAGGCGCTGCTGCGGCAGGCGGAGCTGTGGGCGGCGACCGCGTCCATCCTGCGCGGCACGCCGTACCCGGCCGCCGAGCTGCGGGATGCGTGGCGCACCGTGCTGCTGCAGCAGTTCCACGACATCCTCCCCGGCACCTCCATCGCCTGGGTGCACCAGGATGCGGAGGCCGCCTACGAGCGGGTCGCGGCGATCCTCGACGAGGTCATCGAGGCGTCGCTCGCCGCGCTCGCGGGGGACGGCGACATCCCGCTGGCCGCCAACGCCGGGCCTCTGCCGGTGCAGGGCGTGCCGGCCATGGGGATCGGCCCGGCGACCGCTCCCGAGGCGGCGACCCCGTACGCCGACGGCGACGCCTTCGTGCTCCAGGATGCCGCCCTGCGCGTCGTCGTCGACAGGCGGGGCGCGCTCGTCTCCGTACGCGATCTCGTCGCCGACCGCGAGGTCCTGCCGGAGGGCATGGCGGGTGGCGTGCTGCAGCTCCTGCGCGACACCCCACGGGAGTGGGACGCCTGGGACATCAACGAGGAGGACCAGCGCTCCGGACGCGAGCTGCTGGAGCCCACGGCCGTCCGCATCGACGGTGACGCGGTCGAGGTCCGGCACCACTTCGGCGATTCGGTCGTCGACGTGCGCCTCCGGCTCGTCGACGGGCGTCTCGATTTCGCGTTCGACATCGACTGGCACGAGTCCCAGAAGCTGTTGAAGCTCTCGTTCCCGCTGGACGTCCGGACCGACCGTGCCGCGTCGGAGATCCAGTTCGGGCACCTGCACCGGGCCATCCACCGCAACACGTCGTGGGACTCCGCCCGGTTCGAGACGGTCGCGCACCGCTGGATCCAGGTCGGGGAGCCGGCCTGGGGAGTGGCGATCGCCAACGACGTCGTCTACGGTCACGACATGCGCACAGTGGCAGCCCCCTCCGGACGGCCCATGGTGATGGCGAGGCTGTCGCTGCTTCGCGCGCCGCTCTACCCGGACCCGGCCGCCGACCAGGGCGCCCACCGCTTCACGGTGAGCCTGCGACCCGGAGGCATTGCCGAGGCGATCGAGGACGGCTACCGGCAGAGCCTCCCGCCGCGACCGACGCGCGGAACGCCGGTGGCGCCGCTGGTCACGGTCTCCGACCCCGCTGTCGTCGTCGAGACGGTCAAGCTGGCGGAGGACGGCAGCGGCGACCTGGTGGTGCGGCTCTACGAGGCGCACGGCGACCGTTCGTCGGCGACGGTCACGACCTCCATCGACTGGCAGGCCGTGGAGGCGACGGACCTGCTGGAGCAACCGGTCGAGACGACCGCCCTCCGCTCCTCCTCGCCGCGCCGCCTCGAACTGGACCTGCGACCGTTCGAACTGCTGACCCTCAGATTCCGTTCGCCCCGGGCGGCGGTGTAAGGAAGACACATGGAACAGACGGTCCACTACCTGAACGATGTCGGCCCCGGACGGGGCCGTCGTCGTGTTGCCCGCTCGTGGCTGCACTCCGACGCACCGGCGATGTCGCTGAACGGAGACTGGCGCTTCCGGATGCTGAGCGGCGTGCCCGGCAGCGTGGGAGCGCCCGACGCGCTCCCCGACGGGGAGGCGCCCGAGTCGTTCGCGGACCCCGCCTTCGACGACTCGGGATGGGACGAGCTGCCGGTGCCCAGCCACTGGGTGCTGCACGGCGACGGCCGTTACGGCATGCCGCAGTACACGAACGTGCAACTGCCGTTCCCCCAGGACCCGCCCTTCACACCCGACGAGAACCCGACCGGCGACCACCGCCGGACCTTCTCACTGCCGGCGGAGTGGCTGGCCCGCGACGCCTACGAAGCGGTCGTGCTGCGCTTCGATGGTGTCGAGTCGCGCTACCGGGTCTGGCTGAACGGCGTCGAGATCGGCGTCGGCACCGGGTCACGGCTCGCGCAGGAGTTCGACGTGACGGAAGCGGTCAGGGCGGGACTCAACACGATCGCCGTGCGCGTGCACCAGTGGTCGGCCTCCACCTACGTCGAGGACCAGGACCAGTGGTGGCTACCGGGCATCTTCCGGGATGTCACGCTGCAGGCGCGCCCGGTCGGCGGGATCGAGGACCTCTGGATCCGGACGGGGTACGACGAGCGGACCGGCTCCGGAGCGGTGACGCTGGAGCTCCGCGCGGGCGATGCGGCCTTCCCGGTGCGCCTCCGCATGCCCGAACTGGACATCGACGTCGAGTGGGCGGAGGCCTCGGCCGTCGCGCCCCTCCACATCGACAAGGTCGAGCCGTGGACCGCGGAGAGTCCCCGCCTCTACGACGCGACCGTCGTCAGCCGCGACGCCGCGGAGACCATCGCGCTGCGCCTCGGCTTCCGGACCGTCGAGATCGTCGGCGACCGCTTCCTCGTCAACGGGAGACGGGTCGTGCTGCACGGGATGAACCGCCACGAGACCCACCCGGACCTCGGCCGGGGTTTCGACGAGGAGTTCGTCCGCCGCGACCTCGAGCTGATGAAGCGCCACAACGTGAACGCCATCCGCACCTCCCACTACCCGCCGCATCCGCGGGTGCTCGACCTCGCCGACGAGCTCGGGTTCTGGGTGATGCTGGAGTGCGACATCGAGACCCACGCCTTCCACCACGGCGGGGACCAGTTCGGGCCGGGCACGGACGAGTGGATGGACAACCCGAGCGAGGATCCGGCCTGGAGGTCGACCTTCCTGGACCGCATCGAGCGGACGGTCGAGCGGGACAAGAACCATCCGAGCATCGTGATGTGGTCGCTGGGCAACGAGTCCGGAACCGGCGCGAACCTCGCGGCGATGGCGGAGTGGGTGCACGCCCGCGACCCGGAGCGGCCGGTCCACTACGAAGGCGACCACGCGGGCGACTACACCGACGTCTACTCGCGGATGTACGCCACTATCGCCGAGGTCGAGAGCATCGGCAGCGACTCGACGGCGCTGCTGCTGAACGCGACGGGTGCGCAATCCGTGCGCCAGCGGACGAAGCCCTTCCTGCTCTGCGAGTACGTGCACGCCATGGGCAATGGGCCGGGTGGGATCGACCTCTACGAGAAGCTGGTGGACCGCTACCCGCGCCTCCACGGCGGCTTCGTGTGGGAGTGGCGCGACCACGGCATCCGGACCCGCACGCCGGACGGGGTGGAGTTCTTCGCCTACGGCGACGACTTCGCCGAGGCCGGAGTGAACGACGGTCACTTCTGCCTGGACGGCATGGTGATGTCGGACGGCACCCCCACGCCGGGGCTGGTCGAGTTCGCCGCCGTGACGGCGCCCCTCCGCTTCGCCATCTCGGTCTCCGAGCGGACGCTGTCGGTGACAGTGAGCAACCTGCGCCACTCCTCCGACGCCTCGGATCTGGTCTTCCCCTGGCGGATCGAGCGGGACGGAGAGACGGTCGCCACGGGCGTGCTCGGCGTGGCGGGGCCTGACGGTCGCTCGCTGCGTGCGGGCGAGTCCGTCACCGTCGGGGTGGAACTCGATGACGATCTTCTTCGGGGAGGCTCCGGGGAGTTGTGGTTCACGGTGGAGGCGGCGCTCGCCGCCGACACTGCCTGGGCCGTTGCTGGCCACGTGCTCGCCACGGCGCAGGCGCCGCTGCCGCAGTCCGGGCCGGAAGCGGTCGTGGTGGCGGCACCGGCCGTGCGAACGCGTACGGGGCGGGAGCCGTCGCTCGAGGTAGCGGGCCGCTACACGCTCGGCCCGGCGGAATTCGCGGATGGGCGGCTGATCACCCTCGGCGGCACGCCCGTCACCGGTCCACGCCTGCAGCTCTGGCGCGCTCCGACCGACAACGACGCCGGAACGCACCTCGGCAGCTACGACGTCAGCGACCCGATGGAGGGTCGGGGGATGGGCATCCCGGGTCCGTCGTACGCGACGCTCTGGCGCCAGGCCGGCCTCGACCGGTTGCGTTCTCGCGTCCTCGAGGCCACGAGGACCGAGAGCACCCTCCGCCGGCGGACCCGGTGGGCGGCGGCCGACACGCGCGTGTCCGTGACCCTCGACGAATCCTGGGAGACGGACGGGGAGACGGTGCGGCTCGCCCTGCAGCTGATCCCCAGCTCCCGGTGGGACATCGTCTGGCCGCGCCTGGGCGTCCGTTTCGACCTGCCGGTCGAGGTGGACGAGGCGGAGTGGTTCGGAACGGGTCCGGGGGAGTCGTACCCGGACTCCCGCCGGGGAGTGCGCGTCGGCCGCTACCGGGCCGGCATCGACCAGCTGACCGTTCCGTACGCGTGGCCGCAGGAGAGCGGCCACCGCAGCGATCTGCGGCAGCTCGCCCTCCTCTCTCGGGGGCGCGACTGGCTGCGGATCGACGCAGAGCAGGATTCGCGGGGACGGCGTCCGGGCTTCACGCTCGCCCGGCACACAGCCGAGGAGGTCGGGCTCGCGGCGCACCAGTACGAGCTGGGGGCGCCGGTCGCGACATACTTGTATCTCGACGCCGCCCAGAACGGACTCGGATCGCGCGCCTGCGGCCCGGATGTCTGGCCGGACGCCCTGCTGCGTCCGGAGGCCCGTTCGCTCACCCTGCGAATCGCGGCCCGGTGACGCACTGACCACGCACCCCGACGAAGGAGTTCCCGTGCCCAAGACCTTCCCGCCCGACGTGCTGCTGCACCTCTCTGCGAGCGGAGTGAGTGTCGTCCTGGATGCCACCGGCGGCCGGCTGCCATCGGTCATCCACTGGGGGGCATCGCTCGGGCCGCAGACGGCGGAGAGCGTCAGTGCGCTGGTGGTCGCCGCCGAGGAGCAGGCCGCAGGGAACGTGGTCGACCAGGCCGTGCGCGTGGCCCTCCTCCCCGAGCACCATGCCGGGTGGCAGGGGCGGCCCGGCCTCTCGGGTCACCGGAGCGGCGCGGACTGGTCGCCCCTCTTCACGGTCGCGTCCATCGCCGTCGCAACGTCTGACGACTCTGATCCACGCCCCGACGGGCGACTCGTGGAAGCGGGCCCGTCTCTCGTCACGGTGGATGCGCACGATGAGCGGGCGGGGCTGGAGCTCACCCTGGAGGTCGAGCTCCTGGCGAGCGGACTGCTGCGCGCGCGGGCGGAGGTGCGCAACGTCGGCCAGGGCGTCTACGAGCTGACCGAGCTGAACGTCGCCCTGCCTCTCCCGGCACGCGCGCGCGAGATCCTGGACTTCGCCGGGCGCTGGAGCAAGGAGCGCATCCCGCAGCGCCGCGAGCTCGTGGTCGGGACCCACGAGCGGGAAGGCCGCAAGGGCCGCACGGGTCCGGACGCCGCCACCGTGCTCAGCGTCGGCACGCCCGGATTCGGGTTCCAGCACGGCGAGGTGTGGGGTGTGCACGTCGCCTTCAGCGGCAACCACCGGCACTACGCGGAGCGGCTCTCCACCGGATCCCAGGTGGTGGGTGGCGGCGAGCTGCTCCTGCCCGGCGAGATCCTGCTGGAGGAGGGCGCCGGCTACCGGGGCCCGTGGCTGTACGGCGCGTACGGCGCGGGACTGGACGATCAGGCGCACCGGTTCCACCGCTTCCTGCGCTCGCGGCCGACGCATCCGTTCCGTCCGCGGCCGGTCACGCTCAACGTCTGGGAGGCCGTCTACTTCGATCACGACCTGGACCGGCTGATCCGCCTCGCGGAACGCGCGGCGGAGGTCGGCGTCGAGCGCTTCGTCCTCGACGACGGCTGGTTCACCGGGCGCCGCGACGACACCAGCGGCCTCGGCGACTGGACCGTGGACGAGGACGTGTGGCCCAACGGCCTCGCTCCTCTCGTCGACCACGTCCGCGGTCTGGGGATGGAGTTCGGCCTCTGGTTCGAGCCGGAGATGATCAGCGAGGACAGCGAGCTGGCGCGGGCGCACCCGGAGTGGATCATGCAGACCGGCGGACGCCTCCCGCTCCGCGGCAGGAACCAGCAGGTCCTCGACCTGGGGATCCCCGAGGCGTACGAGCACATCCTCGAGCAGATGACCGCCATCCTCACCGACTACGAGATCGCCTACATCAAGTGGGACCACAACCGCGATCTGGTCGACGCCGGAACGCTCCCGGCGGGCGCGGCGGGCGTCCACGAACAGACGCTCGCCGCCTACCGGTTGATGGATGAGCTGAAGCGCCGATTCCCGGGGCTCGAGATCGAGTCGTGCTCCTCAGGCGGTGCGCGGGTCGACCTCGGTGTCCTCGAGCGCACCGATCGGGTGTGGGCCAGCGACTGCGTCGACCCGCTCGAGCGCCAGCAGATCAACCGGTGGACGATGCAACTCGTGCCGGCCGAACTGGTCGGATCGCACGTCGGCTCGCCCGTGAACCACACGACCGGGCGGGCGCACGCGCTGTCCTTCCGGGCGGGCACCTCGGTCTTCGGCCACTTCGGCATCGAGTGGGACATCAGCCGGGCAGGCGAGCAGGACATTCAGGACCTCGCCGAGTGGGTCCGGCTCTACAAGGAGCACCGTGCGCTTCTGCACACCGGCGACCTCGTGCGTGCCGACGAGATCGACCCCGCCTTCCAGCTGTACGGAGCGGTGTCTGCCGACAAGACGGAGGCGCTGCTGTTCCTCGCGTTCGTGGGCCGGTCCGGCGAATCCCCGTACGGCCGGTTCACGCTGCCGGGCCTGGACCCGGACACGCAGTACCGGGTGGCCCCAGTCGTCGTCGGCACGCCCGACGAAGGCCGCGCGGACCCGCGCTGGTACGGGGACGGCTCAGGGGTCGTGCTCAACGGCCGGGCGCTCGCCGAGGCCGGGCTTCAGCTCCCGCGATCGTTCCCCGAGCGAGTGGTCGTCCTGCGGGTCAGCGCTCTCGGATGACGGCGACCGCTCCGGCCCGAAGGGCGACTCGCCCCTCGTGGGCGGCGCCCGTGAGGAGGTCCGTCCCGGACGCATCGGCCCAGCCCTCGGTGTCGGCGTGATTGATGAGGAAGAGATACGAGGACTCCGCCGACGCACGGCGCACCGCCTCCACGCCCGGTGACACGGTGGCGACGGGGACGATGCCCGCTTGGGCGATGATGCGTGCCGCGAAGTCGTCCAGGCTCGGCCGGTCGAGGTCGACGGACAGATACCAGGCCGCACCGCCTCCGGTCGTCGCGCGGCGGGTGACCGCCGGCCGGCCCGCCAACGCGCCTCCGCTGTGCGCAGCGACGACGTCGGCGTCCACGGAGCGCAGCAGTTCCGTCCAGCGCACGCCCCGCCAACCGTTGTCGAGGTCGACTGACTGCTCCGGAGTGAGCGGGGAGAACTCCTCTCCCCGCACGCCGAGCAGTTCGCGGAATGCCCCAGGGTACCCGCCGGTGATGACGGTATTGTGCTCGTCCACGATGCCGGAGAACCAGGTGACCACGACGGTCCCGCCGGCCTCGGCGAAGGCGGCGACGTGCCGGGCGGTCTCCTCCGAGGCGAGGAAGAGTCCGGGGACGACGACCAGCTTGTAGCCGTCGAGAGGCACCCAGGCCGGAACGACGTCGACCGTCACGGCTCGATCGAAGAAGGCGTTGTGGAAGGCGCGGGCGGTATCGGCGTAGGAGGGCTGATTGGTCGGCTTGAGGCCGCTCTTGAGCGCCCATCCCGCCTCGTTGTCGTGCAGGAAGGCCACCTGAACGTCAGCGACGACCGTGTCCATGACCTCGTCGAGGTGCGTCAGGTCGGCGCCGAGCCGGACGATGTCCTCGAACATCCGGGAATCCCGTCCAGCGTGCGGCACCATCGCGGAGTGGAACTGCTCGGTGCCCGACCGGGACGCCCTCCACTGGAAGAACATCACGCTGTTCGATCCCCGTGCCACGTGGGCGAAGGCGTGACGAGCCAGCTCGCCCGGTCCCTTCGGCTGGTTGATCGGATGCCAGCTGGCGGCTCCGGCGGCGTGCTCCATGAGCATCCACGGGCCGCCGTCCGACATGCCGCGCATCCGGTCGCCGCTGAAGGCCAACTCCTGGCGCCGGAGGGGATCGGGGCCGTAGGTGTAGTGGTCGTTCGCGACGATGTCCATCTCGGGCGCCCAGCGTGCGTAGTCCACCACATCCGGGCCGAGTCCGACCATGAAGTTGGTGGTGACGGGGACGTCCGGCGTCCACCGCTTGAGGATCTCGCGCTCCGCCCGGTACTGCTCCAGCAGGGCGTCGGAGGAGAACCGTTCGTAGTCGAGCAACTGGCCCGGGTTGTGCGCGGTCGCGCCCGACGGCGTGGTGATCTCGTCGAACGACGAATACGTGTTGCCCCAGAACGCCATGCCCCAGGCGGAGTTGACGGCATCGATGGACGTGTAACGGTCGCGGAGCCAGGCCCGGAAGTGGTCGTTCGACACGGGGCAGTGGCAGCGGGCGTTCCCGCCTCCGAACTCGTTGCCGACATGCCAGAGGGCGATCGCGGGGTGCCCGGCGACGTGCTCGGCCAGCGCCTCGACCACACGGAGCGCATAACCGCGGAACACGGGCGAGGAGGGGCACCAGCCGAGCCGGCCGCCCGGAGCGAGGGGATGCCCGAACGCGTCCTGCGGGAGGATCTCGGGATGCGCGAGATGGAGCCACATCGGGACGGCCGCCGTCGGGGTGGCGAGGTCGACCCGGATGCCGTTCTCGTGGAGCAGGTCCAGCATCCCGTCGATCCAGCTGAAGTCGAACTCGCCGTCCCGGGGCTCGTGGACGACCCAGGAGAAGACGCCGAGGGTGACCAGGTTCACGCCGGCTTCGCGCATGAGCGCCAGGTCTTCGAGGACGACCTCACGCGACCACTGTTCGGGGTTGTAGTCGCCGCCGAAGGAGAGCCCTTCGGTGGGCCAGGCGGTGCGGGCTCGGTCGTGGGGGAGGGACATCGTGGTGCTCCTGAGGGTCAGCGCTGACAGAGAGCGCAAGCCGCGCCCGCGCCCATCCACATTACTTCAACCCCTTAACAAAGGCCACGCTCACTCCCGCCTGCGCACCCTCCCGCGCCCCGATTCGTGACGAATGTGCCCTCCCGCCGCCGCGGAGCCCCGATTCGTCACGAATGTGCGATTGGCGCCAAATGCCGATTCGTGACGAATGTGTGTTCTGCGCGCGGCGGAGCTCCGATTCGTCACGAATGTGGCAACGGCGCGGCAGACGGACGCGCATGGGACGAGATGCGATAGCGGCTCACTCGACCGCGAAGCGGCCGATCGCGAACGAGCGCGGCGCCAGTTCGCGCTGCAGCACCAGGGTCGCTGCGCCGACGGCGGCCGCGTCGACGACGTGCTGGGAGAGCGCTGCCTGCACCGGGTGCTGTTGACGCGCACTGAACTCGGTCGCGAGGCGGTGCTGGATCGCCAGGAGGTAGAGCGGCCCGGCCACGGCGAAGGACGGCCCCGCCAGCACGACGGAGTCGACGTCGAGGATGTCGGCCAGGGCGAGCACCGCATCAGCCAGATACTCGGCCGACTCCGCGATCAGCTCACGGGCCAGCCCGTCGCCGTGTGCGGCGGCGACCGCCACGGACGAGAAGGCGTCGAACGGATCGTCGCCCGGCTTCAGCCGGATCGACGTCGCTCGCCCCGCTTGGATGGCGGCGCGCGCGGCGGCGGCGACCGCGCGCGGAGCGGCGACGTCTTCGATGGTGCCCACTGCGCCCGTCGGCGTGCGCGTCCGCAACTGGCCGATCTCGCCGGTGTTCGAGCTCGCGCCGCGGTACACCGAACCGCCGACGACGATCCCGGCGCCGATTCCGGCGCCCATGTACACCGTGCAGTGGGCGAGCGATTCCGCCGTGCTCCCGCCCCAGAACTCGCCGACCGCGGCGCAGGTGGCGTCGTTGTCGAGAACCGTCGGCAGGCCGAGCGCCTCCTGCACGGCGTCGCGCACCGGGAAGCCGCGCCACGCGTCCATGGTGGGGGCGCCCACGATGCTCCCACCATCCAGATCCAGCGGACCGGGGGCCGCCACGCCGACCCCGACCACGACAGAGCGCGGGATGGCGAGGGTCTCCAGGAGGTCCGCGGCGCGATCCGCGAGCAGCGGAACGACGTCGCCGGGGAGGGCGTCGCGGAGGCCGTGCTCGCGCACTCGGCCGACCACGTCGCCCCGCACGTCGATCACCACGTAGGTCGTGCTGTCGGCGCCGAGCTGGATGCCGAGGGCGTAGCGCGAACGAGGGTTCAGGGTGAGCATCACCCGCGGCTTGCCGCCGGTGTACTTCTTCTCGCCGGACTCGACGACGAGTCCCTCCGTGGTCAGCTGGCGGACGACGTTCGAGATGGTGGCCTGGGTGAAGCCCGTCGCGGTCGCCAGCTGCACCCGGCTGATGGGCCCCCTCGTCCGGATGAGGTCGAGGACGACGCCGCGGCTGGTCGCACCGCCGAGGTCCGGCTTGGGGTTGACCACGGCTGCTCCTCTGGGACGGACTCGTTCGCGACGCGCGATGCGTAATACTACAAGCGTGCAGCACTCCGCCCCGGGACCCGTGAGGATGTCGATCGCCGTCCGGCCGCGATCCGACCGGTTCGGGGTCGACTCGTTCTACCGGGACTTCGTGGCCGGGATGGAGGACCGGCTCGGTCCGGACGGCGGTACCGCACTGCTGCGGATCGTCGAGGACGAGCAGGAGGAGATCGCCGACTACCGCCGGTGGGCGGCCGACGGGCGCATCGACGGAGTGGTGATCGTGGACTTCGTCGAGGACGATCCTCGTGTCCCCCTGGTCGAGGAGCTCGGCCTCCCGGCGATCCTGCTCGGCGGAGGGCGCCGGCTGCCCACGATCGACGTCGACAACGCTCGCGCCATGAGCGACGCCGTGGCGTACCTGGTGGGGTTGGGCCACCGGCGCATCGGCCGTGTCGGGGGGCCCAGGCACCTCATCCACACGGCCGCCCGCACGCAGGCGTTCGACTCGGCCCTTGCGGCCCAGGGAGCGACCGGGGTGTCGGTGGAGGGCGACTACAGCGCCGAGAGCGGGCGCACCGCAACGCTGGCCCTGCTGGCGGACGCGGATCGGCCGACGGCCATCCTCTACGACGACGCGACGATGGCCGTCGCGGGCGTGGAGGCTGCTCGCGCTGAGGGGATCCGGATTCCGGGGGAGCTCTCGCTGCTGGCCTGGGACGACTCGGCCGAGTGCCAGCTGAGCGACCCTCCGCTGTCTGCGATGGACCGGGATGTGCGGTCGCTCGGCTCCGCGGCCGCTGGAGCGCTGCTGGAGGTCATCGAGGGTCGGACGGTCGCTGTCGTGAAAGCGCGCGACGCGATCGTCGTCGAGCGGGGCAGCACAGCTCCGCCGGCGTCCTGACGCGGATCACCGCCCGGCCGGAGCGCCGCTTCTGGCCGTCCGCGCCTCGAACGACCTCCGCAGCACCGCAACGGCCCCGCCGATCGCGGCAGCGTCCGACACGTGGTCCGACAGCTCCACCACGACCGGGTGCGCGAAGCGCATGAAGGCCGCACGGTCGACGGCGGCCTGCGCAGCATCCCGATACAGCGGACCCGCCGTCGCGAACGCTGCGCCGGCGATGACGACGCGTGCGACGTCGAACAGGTTCACCAGACTGACCGTTGCGGTCCCGAGGACGGCGGCCGACTCCTCCAGGATGCTGAGAGCGTCGGGGTCGCCGGACGTGGCGGCACGCGCGATCCGCTCGAAGTCGGCCACCGTGTCGCCCCGGAGACGCAGCCGGTCGGCCAGCCCGGGGATGGTGTTCGCCTTGAGCACCACCGCCGTCGGACCCGCGATGTTCTCCACACAGCCGCGGTTGCCGCAGCTGCACGCCGGCCCGAAGGCGTCGATCGAGATGTGCCCGAGCTCCACGCCGTTCGAGGTGGCGCCCCGGTAGGGCTGGCCGCCGAGCACGACTCCCGCGCCGATACCCCCGGCCATGTACACGGTGGCGAAACTGGACCGGGCCCCGCCCAGCCCCTCCTCGCCGATCGCGGCCGCCGTGGCGTCGTTCTCGATCAGGACGGGGACGCCGAGCGCCTCCGACAGTGTCTCGGTCAACGGGTACTCCAGCCAGGAGGCCGTCGGCTGCGCGGTGAGCAGCACTCCCGCCGTGCGGTCCTGCGGGCCGTAGGTGGCCAGCCCGACTCCGAGCACCTTGGATTTGGGTACGGCGGCCGTCGCCAGCAGGTCGTTCACGTGGTCCGCGACGAAGCGCAGCACCTCGGCCGGCTCGCCCTCCTGGGCGCCGGCCATGCTCGACCGGGCGACGATGTGGCCTGCCAGGTCGACGACCACTCCGGTCGCTGTGAACCGGTCCAGCTGGATGCCGACCGTGTAGCACGCGGTCGGCTCCAGCTCGAGCAGACGCCGGGGGGTTCCCCCGCTGGATGCTGCGGTCCCGACCTCGTGCACGAAGCCGACATCGATCAGTTCGCGGATGGCATGCGTGATGGTCGCCGCGGTCAGCCCGGTGGCTTCGGCGAGCTCGACACGGCTCACCGTCACCCGCTCGCGGATGACGTCGAGCACCGTTGCGAGGGTCGGAACCCGCGCGGCGGTCTCTGTCCGGCTCATGGTGCCCCCGTTCTCCTGTAGCCGATGTTAGCGAGGAAAGGTGGTCGTGGAAACAATACTTGACCTACTTTATTTATCTGCGTAAGAATGAGCGTCACGGCGCTCAGGGCGTCCGCAACCATGTGATGCACCGTCGCTTCCGTATGCGTTCGACGGGCCGGAAAGGATCAAAGATGTTCCTCAGCACAGCACGAGGTCGACGGCTGGGACGCCGTGCGATCGTGGCGGGCGGCGCCGCACTGGCGGCCACCCTCGCCTTCACCGCCTGCACCGGTTCGGCCGGCGGGGCATCGTCGTCCGCCTCCTCGACCCTGGTGGCCTACACCGGCCAGGCCGGCGACTACCAGATCAACTTCAACCCCTACTCGCCGTCGCAGATCGGCGGCATCGGCACCATCTACGAGGGCCTGTTCTTCATCACCAACGTCAACAACAAGGACGCCAAGCCCCTCCTCGGGACCAAGTACTCGTGGAACGACGCGGGCGACAAGCTCGACGTCACTCTGCGCAAGAACGTCACCTGGTCGGACGGGCAGACGTTCACTGCCGACGACGTGGTCTTCACGTTCGACATGCTCCTGAAGACCCCCTCCATCAACACCGGCGGCTTCGACGGGACCGTCGCCAAGGTCGACGACTCGCACGTCACCTTCACCTGGAAGCACCCTGCCTTCGTCAGCGGGCCGTCCGTGCTCGCCCGCACCCCGATCGTCCCCGAGCACATCTGGAAGACGGTGAACCCCGCGACCGACGTCATCGAGAAGCCGGTCGGAACCGGTCCGTACACGCTCTCCAACTTCAAGGCCCAGGCGTACACGCTCACCGCGAACCCGAAGTACTGGGGAGGCGCGCCTGCCGTGAAGAACATCCGGTACCTGTCGCTGTCGGGCAACACCGCAGGAGCCGATGCGCTCGCCGCCGGGACGATCGACTGGCAGACCGGCCCCGTGCCGAACATCGCGAACGTCTCCAAGACGTATCCGGGCTACCAGGCCATCACCGTGGCGCAGAACCAAATGGCCTTCATCGCGTGCGCGAACACGTCCCTCGGTTGCACCGGGCCGCAGACCGACCCGGCCGTGCGCCAGGCCATCTACAACGCGCTGAACCGGACCCAGCTCAATGCGCTCGCCTTCCAGAACACCGCGAGCGACATCTCGCCGACCTTCGCTCTGCCGACGACGCAGAAGAGCCTGATCTCCTCCTCCGTCGAGCAGCCGATCGCCCCCAACAAGCCGGACACCGCGAAGGCGGACTCGCTGCTCCAGTCGGCGGGCTGGGCCAAGGGCGCCGACGGGATCTACCAGAAGGACGGCGCGAAGCTTTCGCTGACCGTCGAGGTGGTCACCGGCTGGACCGACTACATCACCGCCATCGACACCGTCGCTCAGCAGCTCAAGAAGGCCGGCATCCAGCTGACCGCTTCGCAGTCCTCCTGGAACGAGTGGACCGACAAGAAGTCGAAGGGCACCTTCCAGCTCGCCATCGACTCACTGGGCCAGGGGCCGGCGTCCGACCCGTACTACCTCTACAACAACTACTTCACGACCAAGAACACCGCCCCGGTGGGAACCGCCGCACCGATGAACATCTCGCGGTTCAGCGACCCGGAGGTCGACAGCGCAGTGAGCACGCTCGCGACGATCAACCCGAACGACACGGCGGCCCGGCAGAAGCAGTTCGACACCATCCAGAAGAAGATCGTCGCCGACATGCCGTACATCCCGATCATGACCGGTGGAACGACGAGCGAGTTCAACGCGAAGAAGTTCACCGGCTGGCCCACCAAGGACAACCTGTTCGCCTTCCCGGCCGTGTGGGCATCGCCCGACAACGCCGAGATCTACAAGGCGCTCAAGCCGAGCGGCAAGTAGGCGGACGCGTGACCGAGGAGGAGTTCGACATGAGGGCGGGTGGGACGCGATGAGATACTTCGCGCAGAAGATCGGGTTCTATCTGGTGGCTCTCTGGGCCGCGTTGACGATCAACTTCGTGATCCCCCGCCTGCTTCCCGGCAATCCGGTGGACATCCTGCTGGCCAAGCTGCAACAGCGCGGCGGCGTGGTGACACCGGAGACCAGGAAGGCGTACGAGCTCCTCCTCGGCGGCAACACCACCGACCCGCTGATCGTGCAGTACTGGAACTACCTGGTGCACGTGTTCCACGGCGACCTGGGCGTCTCGGTCAGCTACTTCCCGGCGCCGGTGTCGGACGTGATCGCGTCATCGCTTCCTTGGACGATCGCCCTCGTCGGCATCGCGACGGTCATCGCCGCCATCGCGGGCGTCGCACTCGGGGCCTTCGTCGGGTGGAAGCCCGGAACGTGGCTCGACTCGTTCGTGCCCGCGACGACCCTGCTGGCCGCCGTGCCGTACTTCTGGCTCGCCCTGGTGCTGGTCTACATCTTCGCCACCACCCTGCACTGGTTCCCTGCGCAAGGCGGGTACGACGTGACTCTGGACCCCGGCTGGACGCCCGAGTTCATCGCGTCGGCCATCCAGTACGGGTTCCTGCCCGCGATGACCATCGTGATCGCCTCGATCGGCGGATGGCTGCTGGGGATGCGCAACATGATGGTGTCCACGCTGTCCGAGGACTACATCCTCACCGCTCGCTCCAAGGGCCTGTCGGAGGGCCGGATCCTGCGCCGCTATGCGGCCAGGAACGCGGTGCTGCCGTCGGTGGCGGGGTTCGCGATCTCGCTGGGGTTCGTGGTCTCGGGCTCCATCGTCACCGAGCAGGTGTTCTCGTACCCGGGCATCGGATCGAAGCTGCTCTCGGCGGTGACGAACAACGACTACGCGCTCATGCAGGGCATCTTCCTGTTCATCACCCTCGCCGTCCTCGGCGCCAACCTCGTCGTCGACCTGCTCTACGGGCTCATCGACCCGCGGACCCGGGCACGAGCCTGACCCGCCGGAAAGGGAATCGATCATGACCAACATCCAGCCGGCGACCGAACCGGCCATCGACGACAGCACCGTCAGCATCGCCGCCGCCTCCATCGCCGTGCGGAAGCCGCGGTCGCGGTGGCGCTCGATGCTTCCCACCCTCACACCGTGGCTGGCTCTCGGGCTGATCCTGGTGGGAGGCATCATCCTCTTCGGCGCAATCGGGCCGTACTTCGTGCAGGATCCGAACGCCATCAGCGACGCGGGCCTCACCCCGCCCTCGGCCGAGCACCTCCTCGGCACCACCCAGACCGGCCAGGACGTGCTCGCGCAGCTCGCCTACGCGACGCGGGGCTCGCTCGTCATCGGTTTCCTCGTGGGCATCCTGGCGACGGTGCTCTCGGCGTTCTTCGGCATCCTCGGCGCCTACCTCGGAGGCTTCGCCGACGAGGCCTTCTCGCTCTTCTCCAACGTCTTCCTGGTGATCCCCGGTCTGCCGTTGGTGATCGTCATCTCCGGCTTCGTCCCCAAGGAGTCCCGCGGCCTCTGGACCATCGCCGTCGTGCTGGCGATCACGAGCTGGGCGGCATCGGCCCGCGTGCTGCGAGCGCAGACGCTCTCGCTGCGAAGCCGGGACTACGTCGCCGCATCGCGCGTCGCCGGGGAGAGGCCGTGGCGGGTGATCGGCGTCGAGATCCTCCCGAACCTGCTCCCGGTGCTCGCCTCGCAGTTCGTGTTCGCCGTCATCGCCGCGATCCTCGGGGAGGCCGGGCTCTCGTTCCTGGGCCTCGGTGCCTCGAACTCCTCGACCCTCGGAACCATGCTGTTCTACGCACAGAACGGGTTCGCGCTCCCACTCGGCGCGTGGTGGTGGTTCGTGCCGCCCGGCTTGACCATCGCCCTGTTCGGCATGGGGCTCTCGCTCATCAACTTCTCGATCGACGAGATCATCAACCCGAAGCTCAAGAATGTGCGCCTCCACCGCAAGCGGGCTCGGACAGCCGCTCGCCTGGAGCGCGGAAAGGCCGCAGCATGAGCACCGTCATCCCCCAGACCCGCCCCGGAACCGACCAGCGCACCGCCGTGCTGACGGTGGAGAACCTGACCGTCGTGTACGAGGTCGAGCAGCCGGTGGTCGCCGTGCGGAACGCCTCGCTCTCGCTCGCCCCTGGAGAGATCCTCGGACTCGCCGGGGAGTCGGGATGCGGCAAGACGACTCTGGCCTACGCCATCAACCGGCTGCACCGCCCGCCGGCCAGGATCGCCTCGGGATCGGTCACATTCCACGACCGCGACGGTGAGGACATCGATGTGCTCGCGCTCGGCGAGGACGCCATGCGCGCGTTCCGCTGGGACAAACTGTCGATGGTTTTCCAGGGCGCCATGAACGCCCTGAACCCGGTCACCACGATCCGGGCGCAGCTCGAGGACACCCTCCGTGCCCACCGGCCCGGGATGGGACGCGCCGAACGCTCCGAGCGCGCTGCCGACGTGCTGCGCCGCGTGGGGGTCGACCCGGCGCGGCTCACCTCGTTCCCCCACGAACTGTCCGGCGGGATGCGCCAGCGGGTCATGATCGCGATGGCGATGCTCCTCGAACCGCAACTGATGATCATGGACGAGCCGACGACCGCCCTCGACGTCGTCGTCCAGCGCGACATCCTGCGCGAGATCGTGCGGCTGCGCGACGAGCTGTCGTTCGCCGTCATCTTCATCACCCACGACCTCCCGCTCCTGCTGGAGATCAGCGACCGGATCGCCGTGATGCTCGAAGGCCGCATCGTCGAACTCGCGCCCGCGGCCCAGCTCTATGCAGATCCGCAGCACCCGTACACCCGGAAGCTGCTCGCATCGTTCCCCAGCCTCAGCGGTGATCGCGGGTCGTTCATCCGCACGGGCATCGACGAAAGGGAGGCCGGCCGATGACCAGCGCTCACATCACCAACCTGACCAAGGACTTCTCCGTACGGAAGGGGATGCGCCGGGAACCACTGCGGGCGGTGGACCGGGTCAGCTTCGATCTGCTGCCGGGCCGGACGGTGGCCCTCGTCGGCGAGTCCGGCTCGGGGAAGTCCACCATCGCGCGCATGCTTGCGCGGCTCGAGAAGCCGACGTCCGGCCGCATCGACGTCGAACTGGACGACGGGACTCCTGTGCAGGGGTCGGTCTATCGGCGGCACGTGCAGATGGTCTTCCAGGATCCGTTCGCCTCCCTCAACCCCTTCCACTCGATCGAGCACCACATCGCGCGCCCCCTGCTGCTTCACGACCGCACGAAGGGGCGGATGCAGACCCACGAGAGGGTGCTGCAGATGCTGGAGCGCGTCAACCTCACGCCGGCCGAGGCGTTCGCCGATCGCCGGCCGCACGAGCTGTCCGGCGGTCAGCGGCAGCGGGTCGCGATCGCGCGGGCGCTGGCGCCCGGAGCGCAGGTGCTGATCGCCGACGAGCCGGTCTCCATGCTCGACGTCTCCATCCGCCTCGGTGTGCTGAACCTCATCGGCCGATTGCAGCGGGAGGACAACCTGGCGGTCCTCTACATCACGCACGATCTGGCGACGGCCCGGCACTTCTCGGACGAGATCCTGGTGCTCTACAAGGGCCGGGTCGTCGAGCGCGGACCGGCCGATGCGGTGATCCTCGACCCGCACCACGACTACACGCGTCTGCTGGCCGCTGCGGCGCCCGACCCCGAGCGGCTGGGCAAGGTGGTGTCCGACGAGGCGGTCATCGACCGCTCGACGCTCGACAACAGCGTGTGCTTCGACCACTACCGGGGCGAGTGGGTGGCGATCGACGACGCGGAGCTGGCCGCCGCGCTCTGATCCCCGGCTCAGCGCGGCGCGAGGCGCAGCACCCGGGCTGACGGGCCGTCCACATCGACGGTCACCGTGAGAACGGCCTCCTCGCCGCTCCACTCGACGCTCCAGCCGTCGTACCCGGAAGGGAAGACGATGTCGCGCCCGAGCTCGTTTCCAGCGTATTCCGGGAGCGGTATACGAAGGGAGTCGCCCGGCGCACCCGTCCGGTGCCAGACCGAGAGGTACAGGCCGCCCGCGTCCGCCAGCCCGGCGCACACCCACGGATCCTCCCACCCCGGGAGACCGATCGGCCATCGCGGGTGGCTGACATTCTCGGTGGCGAGCACCAGGCGGTGGACCGCTATGGCATCCGCCACCAGTCCGCGCCGGTGCTCGGGCATCCGGTTGAGGTAGCCGGAGAGGTACAGGCGCCCGAGGATGCCGTTCACGAGAGCGAGCGCGAACAGCTCGTCGCTCATGTCGGGGTTCGGGTACGCCCAATGGCCCGCCTGCTCGGGGAGGATGCTCGCCGCGGCGGCCGCCGCGATGGGCGCGTAAAGCACGGGGTCCTGCTGGTCCGAGGTCGACTGCAGGTGCAGCCGGGACAGTGTGGCGTAGTCCATCCGCATGGCTCCGGAGGCACAGCTCTCGATGAGGAGGCCGGGATGGCGGCGCTGCACATCGTCCAGCCAGTCGAGGAGAGCGCGTGCGTGCCGGAGGAGGCCGTCGCCCGCCGAGACGGCGTCCCGGTCCGTTCCCGGCCCGGGCATCGTGTTGTAGTCCATTTTGAAGAAACCGACCCCGAAGTCCCCGACCAGCCGGTCGACCACCTCATCGAGATGGGCCCGGGCGTCCGGATGGCGGAGGTCGAGCAGGTGCCGGCCGTGTTCGGCGACACGCACACCTCCACGCGAGAAGAAGGCCGCGTCGGGGAGCGTTCGGGCGAGCGGCGACCGCACACCGATGACCTCGGGTTCCAGCCAGAGCCCCGGCACCATTCCCCGTTCGCGGATGCGGTCGAGGACCTCTTCGAGTCCGCCGGGGAATCGGCTTCGTGCCGGCTGCCACTCTCCGACGGTGTCCCACCAGTGGCCCTCGGCGTACCAGCCGGCGTCGATGCAGAAGTAGTCGGCACCGGTCTCTGCGGCCGCGTCGATGAGGGGGAGGAGCTTCTCCGTCGTCGGATCGCCCATCAGCGTGTTCATGTAGTCGTTGAACACCACCGGGAGCTGGGCGTCGGCGGCCCGGGGCAGGCGGATGACGCGCCGCTGGTCGGTCAGCGCGCCGAGGGCGCTGTCGAGTCCGCCCGGAGCGCCCGACCCGCCGAGAGCGACGGAAGCGCGGGCGGAGACGAACGGAGCGCCCGGCCGCACGGCGACCGACCACTGGTGGTCCTGATCGGTCGGACCGGACAGCAGCAGGTAGGCCGAGGCACGGGTCTCGCCGAGCTCGTACAGCCAGGGTCCGTTGTGCTCCACCTGCCAGGCCACGGCCGCGGAATCCGGGCGACCGTCGGTGGCGACCAGCGCTCCGGTCGGCAGGGCCTCGCCCGTCGACCACGATCCGCGGTTGCTCACGACGCAGCGGCTCCGCGGCGGGTGGTGCTGGAGCTCCCTGTCGATGCGGGCGAGGCCTACCTCGCGGAGGGGCCGCGTCGACCAGCGGCTCTCCGCGACCCAGTCGCTCGCCGCCGAGACGAGCGAGAGCCCGTCCGCGTCGCGTCCCGTCGCGGGGAACACCGCGGCCGTCGCGAACGTCGAGACGAAGTCGAGCACCAGCTCACCGGATTCGACGGCGACTTCTGTCCACGTCCGGAAGGCCGCGACGCCGTCGTGCGTCTCGAAGACGCTGTCCACCCGCAGACCGGTCTCCGGGTCGCGCTGGCGGATCCGGAGGGTGCGCACCGGCCGGAGGGGGCCGTCGGGACCGCTGCTGCCCGCGATGTACGACTCGAAACGCAGCCGGCGACCGATCACCGTGTCCACGTGCCGGAACCCGCCGGGGAACCGGCCGTGACCGTGGGCGGAGACCTCGACGAGCGGCTGATCGCGGTGCGGGTCATACATCCGTGCGGAGGGCGAGATCCGTCCGTCGCCGCCGCTGGAGCGTTCGATCGTCGTGAGGCAGGCGGGACCGTCCGGATCGAGCAGGAAGCCCAGGGCGATCGTGTCGCCGCCCCACCACAGCTCAGACATGCGCGAGGTCGCCCGCCGCGGCCAGCGCGTCGGCCGCCAGCTGCAGAGCCCCGATGACGCCGGAACGCCCGGGCATCGCCGGGGGCTCGACCTGCAGCGGTGGGCGGCCTGAGCCGCCGGCTGCTCCGTCGTTCTCGGCGAGGCGGTCGGCGACCGCCGCGATCAGCCCCGGCGTCTTCGCCACACCGCCGCCGACGATCATCAGGTCCGTCCCGACCACATAGCGGAGCGTCGTCGCCAACTGGGCCAGGTAGAACGCCTCCAGCCGGATCGCCGCCTGCTGCGCTCGTGCGGGCAGGGACGATCCGTCCGCGCCCCAGCGCCGACTCACGGCAGGTCCGGACGCCAGCCCCTCCAGGCAGTCGCCGTGAAACCGGCACACGCCGGCGAACCGGTCGTCGGGGTGCCGGACGACCTCCAGATGCGCCACCTCCGGGTACCCGCTCCCGCCCATCAGGGCGCCGTCGATCAGGATCCCGGCGCCGATGCCGGTGCCCACCGTCACGTAGGCGAAGTTGCCGGGGTTCGCGCCTCGTGCCCGGTGCTCCGCCACGGCCGCCGCGTTGACGTCCGTGGTGAAGGCGGCGGGCACGTCGACCACGTCGAGGAGCGGCGAGAGGAGGTCGGTCCCCGACCAGCCGGGCTTCGGAGTGGAGGTCACCGTCCCGTACCGAGGTGAGCGCGCGTCCGCGTCGAGCGGGCCGAACGAGGCGACGCCGATCGCGGAGACACCGCCCCGGCGCTCCGCCTCCCTCAGGTAGCCGCGGATGCGCTCGATCGTCGGCGCCGGATCCGCCGTCGGGAAGGTCTCGCTGTGCACCGGCCGGGAGGGGTCGTCCTCGTTCGCGGTCGCGCACACCACCTTCGTCCCGCCGGTCTCGACGCCGACGATCATGCGCCCACGGTCGCCGCGGCCGCGGCCAGCAGCTCGTTCACATGGCGGAGTACGAGAGGGGAGAGGGCCGCATCCACGTCGATCGGTTGCGGCGCGGTGAGCTCGAAGACCGCACTCTCTCCGGCCAGGAGGGTGACCAGCGAGTCGTCCACGGTGGCCTCGGGATGCGCGCGATCGGCCAGCACGGTGATGTCCCGCACGTAGGCACGCGCGGTCACCACGATGCGTGCGCCGTTCGCGGTGCTCTCGGCGCGTGCCTCCAGCGGGTCGGGGTGCAGCTCCTGCTCCACCGGCTCGACGTAGTTCCAGACGGCGCGCGCGGACCCGTCGTCCGGGGTGGCCACCAGGATCTCGCTCCGGGGCGCGCCGGACGCGACGACCTCCTCGGGAAGGCTGAACGCCGCTACCGACCGCGGCGCGACATCCAGGTGGACACGCGTGCTCGCGATGGTCGCGCCGTCGAAGGACCGGCGCTCGACGAGGAGGTCTCCCGACCACGCGTCGGCGGTGTCGTTCACGACGATCGCCTCCAGCCCGTCGCTGCCGGACCGTCCGGCCGCGGGCTGGATGGTCACCAGACGTTCCCGGTACGCCTGGCGGAGCGCGTACCAGAGGGGCTTGCGGCGCTCGGCGAAGTCGACGGCCGCCCACGAGACGACCGGCCAGTCGTCGTTCAGCTGCCACACGATGGTGCCGGTGTTGTACGGCGTGAGCGAGCGGAAGTACTCGATGCCGAACCGGATCGCGTGCGCCTGGTTCAGCTGGGTCGTGACGTGCCAGTCGTCGATCGTGCGGGGCTCCGGGAGGTGCCCGGCGTAGCCGCGGGCGAGCTTCGCGTTGCCCTCGTCCGCCTTCTGATGCACCAGCATCTCGTGGCCGTACGGGTCGAGCGGCTCGTCGTGGACGACCTCGGTGAGGGTGGTCCACGCCGGCGGCCCCTGGAACCCGAACTCCGAGACGAACCGCGGCTTCCACTCGCGGTAGGCGGTGTAGTCCTTCTGGTTCCAGACGTCCCAGATGTGGACGGTGCCGTTCTTGTCGTCGTTGGGGTTGAGGTAGTCGTCGAACGAGTACGGGCTGCCTGGCGAGTACGGACGGGTCGGGTCCAGCTCGGCGACGATCGCGGGCAGCAGCTCGCGGTAGTACCCGTTGCCCCAGCTGCGCCCGTGCAGGCGTGCCCGCCAGCCCCACTCCGCGAACGCGATGATGTTCTCGTTGTTGCCGTTCCAGAGGACGAGCGAAGGGTGCGGCGAGAGCCGGGTGACGGCCTCGCGCGCCTCGGCGACGATCTCGGTGGAGAGCCACTCCTCTTCGGCGTAGGCGGCGCACGCCAGCAGGAAGTCCTGCCAGACCAGAACGCCGCGCTCGTCGCAGATCCGGTAGAAGTCGTCCGACTCGTACATGCCGCCGCCCCAGACACGCAGCAGGTTCATGTTCGCTTCCAGGGCGTCGTCGATGCGGCGGGAGAGCCGGTCCGGCGTGATCTCGGTCGCGAACGCGTGATCCGGGATCCAGTTGGCGCCGCGGATCCAGACGGGCTCGCCGTTCACGCTGAGGACGAAGCGGTTGCCGTCGGCGTCGGTCGAGGTGTCCAGCTCGACGGTCCGGAAGCCGACCCGACCGGTCCACTCGTCGTCGCCGGCGACGATCACGACGTCGTAGAGCGGCTGGTCGCCGTGGCCGACCGGCCACCACAGCTCGGCGTCGGGCACGGCGAGCTCGAGGACGCCCTCCGCGGCGATCCGTCCCGTCGTCTCGGCGACGGTGCGCCCGTTCCGCGACACGGTCGCGGTCACGCGGGTCGTCGCTGCCGGGTCGCCGATCCGGTCGAGGGCGACGTGGGCGCGGAGGATGCCGGCGCCGCTCACGACGTCGACAAGTGGACGTACGCGATCGATCCGCACGTCACTCCAGCCGTCGATACCGATCGACTTCCAGATCCCGCTGGTCGCCACGTCGATGCCCCAGTCCCAGCCGAAGTTCGAGGCGGTCTTGCGGAGCGAGTTGTACGGATGGTGGTTGACGTGGGGCAGAGCGCCCCCGTGCTCGGCGGCGATCCGCTCTGCGGCCTCGACGGGTGCCTCGAACTCCACGGCGATGGTGTTGGTTCCCGCCCTGAGCAGGTGAGCGATCGGGAAGCGGTACGACCGGTGCTGGTTGCGCGTGAGCGCGACGACCGTCCCGTTCACGCTGATCGTCGCGAGGGTGTCCAGCCCTAGGGCGACCAGGTCGCTGCGGGCGTCATCGGCGGGGGACCAGTCGAAGCTGCGCTCGTATCGCCACGTGGTGCTGCCGATCCACTGCTGCGCCGCCTCGTTGTCACCGTCGAAGGGAGCAGCGATGAGGCCGGACCGGAGGAGGTCGGTGTGCGCGCATCCCGGAACCTGTGCCGCGATCGTCCGTCCGGCGATCTCGTGAGGCACGGGCCCTTCGACAGCGGTGAGCGTCCACTCTCCATCGAGCGACAAGTAGGTCATGCGTCCTCCCGGAGCAGGTCATTCCCGGGTTCGCACCGGCGCCCTCCCATTTTCGTAAGCTACTTAAGTAATTGTCAACCCGCCCGATGTGCTGAGATGAGCGCGATGTCCGATCCAGAGAGCCGAGCCCTGAGGGTCGCTCGGCGTCACGGCCTCCGCGCCGAGGGGGCGGAACTCCTGCACGGCGTGATGAACACCGTCGTGAGAGTCCACACGCAGGCAGGCGCCGACGCGGTCGTGCGCCTGCCCGTCGATCCGACCCGCCCGGACGAGTTCGGTACGGAGGAGTGGGCCTACGAGGCGGCGGCCGCCGCCGGAATCCCGTCGCCCCGGGTCATCGGCCGCGGAGACGACGACGGGATGCCGTACCTCATCCTCGAATACATCGAGCCGGCCGCGGAGGCGAGCGCCGACCCGTGGAGCGTGCTCGGGACCTACGCGGCCAGGATCGGGCGCATCCGGCCGGGACCGGATGCACCGGGCGCGCTGTTCTCGCGGTTCGGCCGCGATCTGCCTGCGGCGTGGGAGGAGCACCTCTCGTATAACGTGTCGGCCCTCGCGGATGATGACGCCCTGATCGCCCTGGGTGTCTACGCGCCGGGGCAGCTGGGCCGGCTGCGGGGGATCCTCCGGTCTCTGCGCGACGTCCCCTTCTCGTTCGGCCTCTGCCACGGCGATCTGGCGCCCCGCAACCTGATCGAGCGGGAGGGCGGTGAGGTGCTGATCGACTGGGGCGCCGCCTCCACGGGGCCGACACCGTGGCTGGACGTGCGGCGCGTGTACCAGTGGGCCGTCGAAGACGCGGTGGTGACCGCGGACGAGTTCCGTTCCTTCGCGACGGCCGCCGGTATCGACCCGCAGGAGGACGAGCCGGTGCTCGACGCCCTCACCGCGCTGAGCCACCTCGATCTCGTCCGTTGGGCGATCGCGCAACGACCCGACCTGACGACCCAGTACGTGAGCGCCGCGAGGAGCGGTCTGGCGCGGATCCTTTCCGCCGAGTGGTGACATGAAGTCACCGCTCGACCGAAATTCGAGCATCGACTCACCACTCGTCGGCGGAGTCGCAGTCTCAGCCCGGGTCGTAGCGTTGGATCATGCCCCCAGCCGACCTGGTCCGCGCCTGCCCCAGCCGCTCCAACGGTCGGCGCTGCACAAAGCCGCTCGGGCACGCGGGGCTGCACCGCAACCAGGGGGCGATGTGGACGGACGCCGGCGCGGATCCGCTGCATTGCCCCGGCTCCGGGGAGGCCGCCGAGCCGGCGCCGGCGCTGCCCGACGGGTTTCCCGGAGGCCGTGCACTGTGCCCGCACTGCCTGCGCTTCGTGCAACTCGACACGAAGGGCGCGTTGCTGCCGCACGATACCGTCGATGCCGACGAGACGGAGGACGACGTGCTCCGCGCTCGCGAGTGGTTCAACACCCACGGCTGGAACGAGGGCTGAACGGACGTCGGTCCGGCGGCGGGTGGGACCAGCCGCGATCTGCTTGGCGCATACCTCTGCGTTGAGACCGCCTGAAACCCGGTGCTCCCGCTCTTACCTCACGGCTCGGCCGGACCGTTCGGCTCAGCGAACCGGAGCCGCCGCCTGCTGAGCCAGCCACTGATCGAAGGTCGTGGCGAAGATCTCGGCGTCCGGGCCCGGCACCAGTTCACGATCGGTGAGCAGGGCGCCGAAGTACCGCGATTCCGGATCTGCCACGACCGTACGCTCATCGTGGCGCGCCGTCAGCCCTCGCCGAATGAGGTCGGTGAGGAGGAACTCCTCCGGTCCGCGGACCTTGTGAACGGTGTTGCTCGGCGTACCGGCCGCGGCCCGGGCGACAGCCGTCGACACGTCCGCCGCCGCCATCGGGGCGATGTGGACGGGCGCCAAGCGCACCGTTCCGTCGACCGTCGCAGCGTCGGCGATCGACTTCACGAACTCGAAGAACTGGGTGGCGTGCACGATGGAGAACGGGATGCCCGACTCCTCGATGAGCTTCTCCTGGGCGAGCTTGGCGCGCATGTAGCCGCTCTCCGTCATCCGCTCGCTGCCGACGACCGACAGGGCGATGTGGTGGCCGACTCCCGCGCGGCGCTCGGCCGCCAGGAGCGTGTTCGTGGAGGTAGTGAAGAAGTCCATCACCGCCTTGTCCTCGAACGACGGTGAATTGGAGACGTCCACCACGACGTCCGCACCGGTCAGCGCCGCGTCGACACCCTGACCGGTCAGCGTGTTCACGCCCGAGTTGGGGGAGGCGGCGATCGCCTCATGGCCGTGCTCGCTCAACAATGCGACGACCTTCGAGCCGACTAGGCCGGTGCCCCCGATGACGACAATCTTCATCTCGATCTCTCCTCAGCATCTCGACGCGGCCCGAATTGACCGGTCACAGCTCAGACCGGGTTCCGTCAGGAGTTGTGACAGCGCGGTCGTGTCACAGCGGGCCCCGTTCGCGGTCAGAGCTTGCGGCGCCGAGGGATCGTGTCGGGGATCGGTATCCGCAACCCCCAGGAAGGCCCGTCGCTCGCGACGGCTTCGTTCTCGACGCGCATGGAAGGCGGCCACTAGCATTCGAGCCATGACGGACCGCGACGCGATCGATTCGACCGACGATCTCGCGGAGGCGACGGCTGTCTTCTCCGCCGTGCGGCCGCGCCTGTTCGGGCTGGCCTACCGGATGCTAGGCACCGTCGCTGCGGCGGACGATCTGGTGCAGGAGGCGTGGATCCGGTGGCAGACCTACGATCGTTCGACGGTCCGGGAGCCTGCCGCATTCCTCGCCACCACCGTGACGAGACTCGCGATCAACGAGCTCCAGTCGGCGCGGGTGCGCCGCGAGACGTACATCGGGCCCTGGCTGCCTGAGCCGGTCGACACCAGCGCCGATCCCACTTTGGGGGCGGAGCGCGGGGAAGCGCTCGAGTTCGCCGTCCTGACGCTCCTCGAGAAGCTGACCCCGACCGAGCGGGCCGCGTACGTGCTCCGGGAGGCGTTCGACTACCCGTACCCGCAGATCGCTCACATCATCCAGGCGTCCGAAGCGTCGGCCCGGCAGCTGGTGAGCCGCGCCCGCAAGCACCTGGCCGGGGAGCGTCACGTTCGGGAGGTGGACAACCGGGAGAAGCGCCGGATGCTGGAGGCCTTCCTCACGGCCGCGCAGTCCGGCGACATGGTGGAGCTGGAGAAGCTGTTCACCGCCGACATCGTCAGCTACTCCGACGGAGGCGGGCTGGCGCGTGCCTCCCGGATCCCGGTCCGCACTCGCGAGGTCGTCGCGAAGTACCTGCACGCGTTCGCGAACCGCTTCTGGGAGGGCGCCGTCCACATCGTCGAGGCGAACGGCGAGCCGGCCGCCGTGCTGGTGCGGGACGGCGCGATCGTCGCCTACGTCAGCATCGACGCCATCGTCGACGGCATCCGTCGCCTGCAGTGGGTGCTCAACCCGGAGAAGCTGGAGCGGCTGCCCGTCCCCGCCTGAATACCGTCCTGCCTGAACCCCGTCCCGCCTGAGCCGTGTGTCACAGGGCACCCCTCCGCCCGGTCATAGCTGCTGCGCGATGAAGGGCGAGTGGATGAAGGCAGCACACCGACGGCGTGCCCGGCGGGAGCTCGCCGAGCTGGCCGCAGCGCTGTGCGAAGCCGGCAACGCCGAGTGCAGCAGCGCTATCCCCGAGGTGCTCGGGCAGCGCGTGCACCTCCTGGTCGACTGCGGTCCACGGGTGGTTGACGGTACGCCAGGCGAGAGCTTCGGGATGCGCGCGGTGTGGACGCTCCACCGCCTGCTCGGCGAGTGCGAATCCGTCAGGCTGGACGTGTGCTCGGTGAACGGCCTGCCGGGTGTCCGAGCCTCGCGCGGTGGCGACGTCGTCGCGGTGATCGCCCTGTCAGGACGGGTCGGCGACGCCCGCGACGTGTGGGTCGTCGCCGACCCCGCGAAGCTCGGACACTGGCAGTAGCGGGATGGCGCCGCCTTCTGTGTGGCTAGACGGTGTTCCCGGTTCGGAGCACGGGCGGATTCAGCCGCACCCAGACCACGCTGATCAGGGAGCCGCTGAGGTCGACGGCGACGACCGCCGTGGGGCGGCCGTCGCGCGAGAGGATGAGGCCCGGCCGGCCGTTCACCGGGCGCTCGGCGACTTCGAGGTCGCGCTGGGCGCCGAGGCCGTGTGCGAGGAGCAGGGAGGCGTCCTCCACGCCGTGGACGACCCTGACCTGTGAACGGTCCGGCTTGCCGGCGTCGACCACGACGGAGACGTCCGGGTCGAGCAACCGCCGCAGCCGTGCGCGATCGCGGGAGGCCGCAGCCGAGCGCAGCTCGCCGACGGCCTTACGTCTGAAGACAACGGTCATGGTGTCGTCCCTTCTCCTCGCTGTGCGGCACAGGGCGGTCACCACTGAGGACCGGCCGCGCGGCCGGGTTGTGACACGACCCCGTCCGCGAGGTAGCTGTCACACGGGGGTCGCCCGTCCGGTCGGAGTAGGTGAGCCCGCTCATCGGGAGCGGGCCGGAAGAGGAGAACGACATGAAGATCGTGGTCATCGGCGGCACGGGACTGGTCGGCCGGCGGGTCGTCGAGCTGCTCCGGGAGCGCGGGCACGACGCCGTCGCGGCGTCCCCGTCGACCGGAGTGGACTCGGTGAGCGGGGAGGGGCTCGAGGAGGCGCTGCGCGGCGCGGATGTGGTGATCGACACTCCGAACGCCCCGTCGTTCGAAGACGGGCCCGTGATGGAGTTCTTCGAGCGGTCGACGGGCAACGTGGTCGCGGCCGCGCGCCAGGCGGGGGTGCGCCACTACGTCGTGCTGTCCATCGTCGGCGCCGACCGACTGCCCGACATCGGCTACATGCGCGCGAAGGTCGCGCAGGAGCGCATCGTGCGGGAGGGCGGCATCCCGTTCACCATCGTGCGGGCGACACAGTTCTTCGAGTTCATCGGCGCGCTGACCGACGGAGGGACGCAGGGCGACACGGCGACCCTCTCGGATGTGCTGATGCAGCCGATTGCCGCGGCGGACGTCTCTGCGGCGCTCGCCGATGTCGCTCTCGAAGAGGCCGCGGACGCCGTCATCGAGGTGGCCGGACCGGAGCCGCTGCGGCTGGACGACCTCGCCCGCCGCCTCCTCGCCGCACGCGGTGACGCACGAACCGTGACTACCGACACGGCAGCCGGGTACTTCGGCGGCACGGTCGACGACCGGTCGCTGACCCCCGGCAACGATCCGGCGATCACCGAGCAGCGGCTGGGCAGCACGTCGTACACGCAGTGGCTGGAGACCGCGCGCTAAGACTCAGCGCGCGATCGCGGCGTGCGATCTCGGCCGGATCCTCGTCCGGATGTCACACTTCGGGCTGCTGCGCGGTCATAGCTGGTGAAGGCATCAGCCGGTTGGACAGGAGGCAGCACATGCGCCGGATCCTCGTGGTGGGAGGCGGTTACGCCGGTTTCTACACCGCATGGAAGCTGGAGAAGAAGCTCCGGAAGGACGAGGCCGGAATCGTCGTGATCGATCCGCGGCCGTACATGACCTATCAGGAGGCGGTCGCCATCCGCGACCGCCTCCTGGACGCCTTCGACCGGGCCACGGCGCGGCTGAAGTCGCACACGGAGCTGCACTTCTCGGACCTGTCCTTCCGCCTGGGCGCTCAACTCCTGTCGGCGGAGGGCGGCCATCTGGTGCTCTCGACCGGCGACGAGTTCGACGCGCACACCGTCGTCTGGACCGCCGGCAACGGCGCCAACCCGGTCGTCGCGAACCCCACGGACCTGCCGGTGACGGCACGCGGCTCCGTCATGGTCCACGCCGACCTGCGGGTCGGCACGCCCGACGGCGTCATCCCGGACGCGTGGGCGGCGGGCGACGACGCCGCCGTCCCGGACCTGGCGTCGCCCGTCGACGGCGCCATGACGGTCCCGAACGCGCAGCACGCGGTGCGGCAGGCGAAGCGCCTGGCCAAGAACATCGTCGCCACGCTCCACGGCGAGCGGCCGAAGGACTACGTGCACCACTCGCTCGGCGTCGTCGCGACGCTGGGGCTCGGGAAGGGCATCTTCCAGTGGCGCGGCATCGTCATCACCGGCTTCCTCGCCTGGGTGATGCACCGCGGGTACCACGTGCTCGCGATCCCGACCTGGGAGCGCAAGATCCGAGTGCTGCTGGTGTGGGCCAGCGCGGTCGTCTTCGTCGGGAGGGCCGCCTGATGCCCGTCGATCGCCGGGAACGCGCGTCCGTGACGACACGCCTCGCCGGGGTGGTCTCCGGCACATCGGCGGGCAAGCGGCTGGCCGCGCTGCGCGGCGAGCTCAGGATGCGGCGGGCCCCCCTCCATTGGACCAACATGTTCGGGGTCGCCGCCTTCGCAGCCGTGATGGTCCTGTTCGTGACCGGCTTCCTCCTGATGTTCGTCTACACACCGTCGAGCACGCGGGTGACCTACGACGGTCCGTACCTGCCGCTAGCGGGCGCTGAGATGTCGAAGGCGTACCAGTCGATCCTCGCCATCACATTCCACATGCCCGGCGGGCTCCTGGTGCGGCAGGCGCACCACTGGGCCGCCCTGCTGCTCCCGGCGGCGATCATCATGCAGCTCGTCGTCACCTTCTTCACCGGCGCGTTCCGCCGTCCCCGGCGGCTCTCCTGGGTGCTGCTGTTCGGCCTCCTGATCACGGCGCTGATCGGCGGGTGGAGCGGTTACGCGCTCCCTGACGACATGCTGTCGGGCACCGGCCTGCGGATCGTGGAGGGCATCGTCCTCGGGATCCCGGTGATCGGCACCTGGCTGTCGGCGCTGCTGTTCGGCGGCGAGTTCCCCGGACGGATCATCGAGAACCTGTACCCGATCCACGTGGCCGTCGTCCCAGCGCTCCTGGTCATCCTGATCGCCGCTCGCGCGCGGCGCGCGTACCTCGCGAAGCCGGCGCAGTTCGCCGGTCCAGGGCGTTCGGAGGACCGCATCGTCGGTGTGCCCGTCTGGCCGAACCTGGCCGTGCGGGCCGGGGGCCTCCTCGCGCTCGCGACCGGCGGCATCCTTCTCGTTGCGGCGACCGTCACCATCGGCCCGGTCTGGCTGTACGGCCCGTCATCGCCTGGCGACGCGTCCGCCGGGAGCCAGCCCGACTGGTACACCGGCTTCCTCGACGGCGCCCTGCGGCTCGTCCCTCCCGGCTGGGAGGTGGAGTGGCTCGGCCGCACCTGGACCCTCGCCATCCTCGTCCCGCTGGCGGTCGTCGGCCTCTTCCTGCTCGCGGTCGCTGTGTACCCCTTCGTGGAGGAGTGGGTCACCGGCGACCACCGCGATCACCACATCCTCGACCGGCCCCGCAACGTGCCGACGCGCACCGGTGTGGGCGTCGCCGGGATCGTCTTCTACGCCGCGCTCTGGGGTGCGGGGAGCGCCGACCTGGTGGCGACGCATTTTCACCTCTCTGTGGAGTCGGTGGTCGCGGGGTACCAGGCGATGGTCGTGCTGGGCCCGGTGGTCGCCTTCCTGATCACGCGGCGCGTCTGCCTGGCCCTGGAGAAGCGCGACCGCGACATCCTGCTGCACGGCTACGAGACCGGGAGGATCGTCCGGCTGCCCGGCGGTGAGTACGTCGAGGTGCACGGCCGGGTGGATGCGGAGCAGCGCTACCGCCTCGACGGCCCGGCGGCCGCCAATCCCTACGAGGCGCGGCCGCGGGCGGACGGGCGCCTCCCGGTGACCGAGCGTGTCCGTGCGGCGCTGTCCCGCGTGTTCTTCGAGGACCGGCTCGCGCCGGTGGAGCCCGGCCCGGAGGTGGAGCCCGTCGCGGAGATGGAGCCAGCCGCGGAGATGGAGCCAGCCGACTCCACGCCCGTCGACGCCATTCGGTAGCTCGGGCTCACAAGCGCATAACGCTCCGCAATAGATGAGGGAGCGCATCCTGTCGCGTGCCTCGTTCGGGGCGCAAAGCGGGTGGGTGAGGGTGATTTGAGGGTGAATTTCCCTGTGAGAGCCCACAGAGTTCGCTAGCATCCCGCCTAGCGGTACCGGTCTCACAACGAGGTCCGCAACCCACCTTGACGCAGGATGAAGGGGATAAATCTGTGTCTGCACAGCACCGACGCTCGCATAACAGCAATGGACGACTCACGCTGGGGGCGCCATGGCGCTGGCTGGCATCGTTGGTGGCGAGCATGTTCGCGCTGGCAACCGTCATGCTCGGAGCTCCGGCGATCGCTGCGCCCGTCGCGGTGCACGAGATCACCGCGAAGTGGGCGGGTAGCCCCGCACCGACGTCGGCGCCGTACGGGCAGCCGGTGACCGCGGAGTGGCGTGTCAATACGAACGACGCCACGGACCCGTATGCCAACGACCCGGTCGATAACGTGCGAGCCACGCTGACGGCAGGGAACGGCGTGTTCACGAGCATTCCGAGCGTGTGCAAGACGAAGGATGTGACGCCGGTCTCGTCGATCTCCCCAGACGGCACCGTGCTGCTCTGTAACCTCGGCACGGTGAAGGAGGGCACCTCCACGCTGATCCAGACGCCGTTGAGGGCGTCATCGACCACCGGCGGCAACCTCACGGTCACCGGCACGGCGACCTCGGACGCCGCGACAACGACGGCCGGACCGGCCGACCCCGGCCCACTGCCGATCACGTACACCTATGGCATGGACCTCTCGCTGGTGTCCGCGCCCGGTCAGGGATACCAGGGCGGCGTGAGGCCGAGCCGTACAGGTGGTACACGAACGTTCGTGCAGATGAACTTCTCGTTGATCCTCGCCGCGGGCAGCCGCCCGGGGCCGGCGAGCTACTCCTTCCCGGTGACGGTCGGCGCCAACGTCGCCGGCGCCCTCTCGGGGTTGCAGTGGGAGGGCTGTGCACCAATCGGCTCCGCTTCTCCCGCGACCGGGCAGCCCTTCTCGGACCCGTCACAGAGCGACCGGACGAACTTCCCCAACTGTTCGGTGAGCGGCACGGGAACGAGCTACACCGTCTCGCTCTCCAATCTCGACTACACACTCGTCCACACACCCACGAATGACAGCCTCGGCCAGCCGCTACCGGGCAACGGCTCCTACATCGCTTCGGGCACCGTCCAGTTCAGCATTCCGGCGCCGGTCTCCCAGATCACCAACGTCAGTTTCACCGCGAACCCCGGCACGTTCCGGTTCACCGACGGCACGACACGGGCCGACGGGGATGCGACCAACAACGCCTCCAACACGACCCTTACGCCGCCGGGGAGCTTCAGTAACTCCTGGTACGGCTCGCCGACGAGCTCTCGTGCTCAATGGGACGCGAATCTGTGGGTGAGCCCGGGCACCACGGCCGACATCCAGCTGCCGCAGCCGGGGATCGACGACACCGACGACTACAACCGGGCGCTCGCAGACGGAACCATTTCGAAACTTCCGCTGTACATGCAAGCCAACAACGGGTTTTGGAACAGTTATCAGGGCGCCGGAGGCGCGCAGCTCGCCGGTATCTGCACCATGAACCAGAACCCTGCTTTCGTTCCCACGTGGGTGGATGGGGGCGGCTGGGACCCCGGTCAGTACTACCTGAACTACAGCACGGCACGGTTCTTCTACACGACCGCAGCGATCAACACCAAGACCGAAACCTGCGGCGAGGCCTCACCGAGCGCCATGTGGACCGAGGTCGTCCCGCCCGCCGGCCACTCCTTGAACGACCCGCGCATCGCCACTGACAGCCTCATGCAGCTCCCTGCCGGAGTGACCGCGGTCAAGATGACCTGGAACCCGGCCGTAGACCGTCCTCGGACGGCGTCCGGTCTGGCCTTCCTCCGCGTACTGGGCCACATCGACCAGAGTGCGCCCACCAGTGGCGAGGGCTGGACGATCGGCACGTTCAACACGCCTGCCGACCCGACCACAGTGTGGCCCGGCTACCCGAACCTGAACGGCTGGGTCAACCTCAGCACGAGGCCAGGCGGCACGAACATCCCCGGCAGCACGTACGGGCCGAACACGAACGGCATCCGGGACGCCTTCCGTCTACAAGGTCCGATGGGTCTGCTCGAGAAGACCGTTTCCGACACCACCGCCGAGCCGGGCGTTCCAGTGACCTACAGCCTCCGCGCGCAGGCGCAGAACTTGGTGACGAGCCCGCCGCCAGTGTCGTTCTCAGTGGTCGATACGCTGCCGGCCGGCATGGTCTACGTGGCCGGGTCCGGCCAACCTGCGCCGGCCAACGTCAGCGCCGATGGGCGCACACTGGCGTGGAACTTCACGAACGTGCAGGCGAACGTCTTCCAGGACATCCACTACCAAGCGCAGCGCCCGGCGGACAGCGTGATCGCCCCCGGCACGAGTCTGACGAACACCGCGGTGATCAACGTCCCGGGCGACAACCGTCCGGAGAGCACGCCGGGCCGCACGGCCACGGCAACCGTGACCGTGCCGAGCGCGTCGGCGACGGTCTTCGGCAAGTCGTCGGAGAACAACGTCCTGTCGTTCGAGGGTGACAGCTCCGCGTGGGTGCTGACGATCAACTCGCAGGACCCGGTGGCCAGCAGCTTCACCGACACGATCGACATCCTCCCCGCGGCGGGTGACGGTCGCGGCACGAACATCGACGGCACGTACGCGGTGACCGGCATCACTGCTCCCTCCGGCTCGACGGTGTACTACTCGACCGCTCCGGTCGCGTCGCTGAGCAACGACCCCCGTAACGCGTCGAACGGCGGGACGCCAGGCTCGGTCACGAGCAACACGGTCGGCTGGTCGACGACCAAGCCGGCAAAGCCGACAGCGGTCCGGGTGATCGGACCGTCGCTGGCTCCGGGTGCGACGCAGAAGATCCGCATCGCCTACACGACGCCCGCGGGCTCGAGCTGCCAGGCTCCGGCAACGGATGACAACAAACCGGGCCAGCTGCTGGTGAACTCGGCCGGCTCGTGGGCGCAGCACACCGCGCTCCCGATGCGATCCTCTGCGACCGCGACCATCGCGAACTGCTACGCGGTGGACCTGAAGAAGCAGGTGCAGGACGCGAACGGGAACTGGCACGACGCGAACACCCCGGCCGACTACCCGACCTTCCGGGCCGGCGACCAGGTCACGTACCGCATCGTGGTCGAGAACATCGGCCAGGGGACCATCACCGGTCTGAAGATCACCGACGACCTGTTCCCCGAGGGCGCATTCACGGTGGCCTCTCTCGCCCGCGGCGAGAAGCAGACGCACGAGTACACCGTGACCGTCAACGGCGGTGGCGCGGTCGTCAACAACGCGTGCGGCACGGCCGACACCCCGGCGGACGCCGAGGCCCCGACCATCCTGTGCGACCCGGCGGGCGTGCAGGTGACCAACTACACGGTCGCCAAGTCCTCCAACCCGGCCTCGGGTGCCACCGTGCACCCGGGCGACCGGATCACCTACACGGTCACGGTCACCCAGCAGGGAGACGCTCCGGCGATCGCCACGCTGACGGACTCGCTGACCAAGGTGCTCGACGACGCGACCTACCAGGGCGACGTCGCCGCCAGCATCGGCACCGCGTCGGTGACCGGTGACGCGCTGACGTGGAACGGCACGGTCCCGGTCGGGCAGACCGCGACCATCACATACTCGGTGATCGTGAAGGACCGCGCCGCGCTGGCGGACGGCGATTACGCGATCGGCAACCAGGTCACCAGCCCGGGCTGTTTGGATGCGGCCTCCTGCGCCACCGAGCACGAGGTGGCGACGTACCGCGTCCAGAAGACGTCGGATCCGGCGACGGGCGCGAACGTGCAGCAGGGCGACACGATCGACTACACGATCACGGTCACCCAGCAGGGCGAAGCCGCCTTCACCGGTGCCTCCCTCACGGACGACCTGACGCAGTTGCTGGATGACGCCACCTGGAACGGCGACCTCACCGCATCCGCCGGGACGGTCTCATACGACCCCGCGGCGCAGGCCATCAGCTGGTCCGGTGACCTCGCGGTGGGGGCGAAGGTGACGATCACCTACTCCGTGACCGTGACCGGTGCCGGCGACACCCACCTGGTGAACGTGGTCACCAGTGACGGGTGCTACGCCCCGGGGGACTGCACCACCGAGCATTGGACGGCGACCTACACCACGGTGAAGACGTCGAACCCTGCCTCGGGCGCGAACGTCCAGGTCGGCGACACGATCACCTACACGGTGACGGTCACCCAGGCCGGCCTGGGCCGCGTGGTGGCGCAGTTCTTCCGGGACGACCTCGCCGCCGTGATGGATGACGCCACCTTCGACCCGGCGACCCTCAACGCGTCGATGGGTTCGGCGAGCTACGACCCTGCGACCCAGCGCATCAACTGGACTGGGAACCTCGGCCCGAACGATGTGGCGACGGTCACCTACCAGGTGGTCGTGACCGGCACGGGCGACACCCGGATCGCGAACCAGGTCACCAGCCCGGGCTGTGCAAGCCCGGCGGACTGCGCCACCGTCCACCAGACGGGTCGCTACACGGTCGAGAAGACCTCCGACCCGGCGTCCGGCTCGAGCGTCCAGCACGGCGACACCGTGAAGTACACGGTCACCGTGCACCAGGTGGGACTCGGCCCGGTGAATGCGGCGTCCTTCCGGGACGACCTGACGGCCGTGCTCGATGACGCGACCTGGAACGACGACCTCCGCTCGACCGACGGCGGTGCAACCTATGCGGCGCCGGTGGTCGACTGGGCGGGACGCCTCGCGGTCGGTGACACGGTGACCGTGACCTACTCGGTGACCGTGGCCGGTGCGGGCGACACCCGCCTGACGAACGTCGTCACCAGCGATGGATGTGCGGATGCGGAATCCTGCACGACCGAGCACCTGACCGGGGACTACACGGTGGCCAAGACCTCCGTCCCGGCGCCGGGCGCGGACGTGAAGATCGGTGACACCATCACGTACACGGTCACCGTCGGCCAGCGCGGGCTCGGTGCCGTCACCGGTGCCTCCGCGAAAGACGACCTGACCGCAGTGCTCGACGACGCGACCTGGAACAACGACCAGGCCGCCGACAGCGGCACGGTGTCGCGGTCGGGGAACACGCTGACCTGGGTGGGCGACCTGTCGGTCGGCCAGGTGGTGACGATCACCTACTCGGTGACCGTCACCGGGGCCGGGGACATGACCCTGACCAACACGGTCGTCCCGGGTGATGGGCGAGGTGAGTGTGTACCGGCTCCGGATCAGAACGCGGACTGCACCACCACGCACCAGACCGGCAACTTCACGTACTCGAAGATGTCCGACCCGAAGTCTCCGGCCACGGTGGCCATCGGCGACACCGTCACCTACACCGTGACCGTGACGCAGGTCGGTCCGGCCGCTGTGACGGGCGCGGCCCTCGTGGACGACCTGTCGGGCGTTCTCGATGACGCGACCTTCGTCGACGGCAGCGAGACCGCCACGGCCGGCGCAGTGACCCGGGCCGGGAATGCACTCACCTGGGCGGGCGACCTGGCGATCGGCCAGGTGGTGACGATCACCTACCAGGCGACCGTCGCCGGTGGTGGCGACACCACGCTCCACAACACGGTCGCGCCGCCGCCCGGCTCCCACCTGGGGGAGTGCGTGACGGCACCGGACGGGACGCCCGCGTGTGAGACGACGCAGAAGTACGGCGGCTACGTCTTCTCCAAGACCGCGGAAGCCAAGCCGGGCGCCACGGTGAAGGTCGGCGACACCATCCGCTACACCGTCACCGTCACCCAGACCGGCGACGCCGCGGTCACTGGGCACCTGAAGGACGACCTGTCGAAGGTGCTCGACGACGCATCCTGGAACGGCGACGCGAAAGCCACCGCGGGCGCGGTCTCCCGAGCCGGGAACCTGCTCACCTGGACCGGCCCGCTGGCCGTCGGCGCGACTGTGACGATCACCTACTCGGTCACCGTCACGGGCGGTGGGGACAAGCACATCGCCAACGTCGTCACCAGCCCCGACACCACGGCCGCGTGCGTGCCGGCTGCCGACGGGAACCCCGGCTGCGCCACGGAGCACACCCTCGCCGACCCGCCGGCGCCGGGTGACCCCGGCGACCCGGGCGATCTGGCATCCACCGGATCCACGATCGGCTGGGGCATCTTCGGTACCGCCGTCGCCCTGCTCCTTGCCGGAGGCATCCTCATGGTGATCCGCCGCCGCCGGACAACCGAGTAGCAACCCTCGGGGTGGGCACCGGCCCTGCCGGTGCCCACCCCACTTGCTGGTATTCGAACCTTCGGCGATTACAGCAGGTGCCCCGGCGGAAGCCCAGGCGGACAAACGCCGCGGCGAACTCTAGCCCCGCGTCACGCGGAGAGCGCGGCCAGCAGCCCCCGGAAGTCCTCGCTGCACGCGTCGCAGCCACGGAGGTGCGCGGCGATGCGCGGATAGCGCGCGGCCGCATCCCGACCGGCGAGCACGAGTTCGGCGAACACGTGCATGAGGGACATCGTCTCGGCGCACCCGGCGTCGGCGGGATCGGTTCGCAGGAAACGCTCGATGTGGTCGCGTGCGCTCATGGGGCCCCCCTCCCTCCGTCGTCCAGATAATGATTAGTGACAAGGTAGACCCGCAACTTCCGTCGAGCGTCGAAGAGGGTCTTGTAGAGGGCGCCGCGGGTGGTCCTGCGGGCGAGCGCGAGGGCGTCCAGCGGGATGCCCTGGACAACCACCGCGAGGAGCACGTCCCGCTGACGCCTCGTCAGAACCGTCTCGATGGCGGTGCGCAGAGCGGTCACCAGCTCGTCGGCCATGCCGGCCTCCTCGGGGGAGATGCCGAGCCTGTCGGGGAGCCGTTCCCACCCGGTGGCGTCGAGGGAGACGGCCGGGTGCTGCCAGAAGTGGCGGCCGACCTTGGTCGACACTTCGAAGATCACGAAGGCGTAGGCCCAGGTCGTGAAACGGCTCTCGCCGCGGAACTCGTGGAGCCGCCGGAGCACGCCGATGACCGCGTCCCCGGCCGCCTGGTGGGCGATGTCGTCGAGCTCCGGGCCGGCGAACCGGAGGGATGCGGACCGGCGCCGGACTTCCGCCTGGGCGATGCGGAGGAGGAGCGCGTAGAGGCGACCTTCGGCCTCCCGCTGGACCGTGCCGCCGGCCGTGAGCGTGCGGCGCCACTCCTCCGTCTCGCCGCGGTCATCCATGCTGCCGATGCTACGACCCCGGCCCCGCGGGTTCCGTAAGCATCGGCGACGCGCTGTCACTAACCGGTCGAGCGCCACCGTGCACGAGGTGCTCGGCACCGGTGCGCTCGCACCGGAGACAGATCGACCGAAGGAGAATCATGAGAACCCCATCCCGTCTCGCTGTCGCCGCCGCTGCAGCCCTCGCAGCGACCGCCCTCTTCGCCGCACCGGCGCTCGCGGCTCCGGACCGCGCGAACGCCGACGCCCCGGTCGCGAACCATCCGACGTCGGCCGTCTTCGTGCAGACTGACGGTCTCGCCGGCAACGCCGTGGTCGCGTACGACCGCGCAACAGATGGCTCGCTGCACCCCGCGGGCACGTACCCGACGGGCGGTGTGGGCGGCGCGCTCGCCGGCTCCGTCGTCGACCACCTGGCCTCGCAAGGGTCCCTCGTCTACGATCGGGGCCTGCTCTACGCGGTGAACGCGGGCAGCAATACGATCACGGTCTTCGCCGTGCGCGGCGATCGACTGTTCCGGCTCGAAGTGCTGCCGTCGGGCGGATCCTTCCCGGTCAGCGTGACGGCCCACAGCGGTCTGGTCTACGTGCTCAACGCACGCACTGGAGGGACGGTTCAGGGGTACCTGCGGGTCGGGGACTTCCTCGTCCGCGTCCCTGCCTGGAACCGTGCCCTCGGACTGGACCCGACGCAGACGCCCGAATTCACGCACACTCCCGGGCAGGTGGCGTTCACGCCTGACGGCTCCCAGCTGGTGGTGACCACCAAGGGCAACGGAAGCGCCATCGACGTCTTCGCGGTCGGCCGGTTCGGCACTCTCTCCGCGCAGCCGGTGGTGACGCCGGAGCCCGGCGCGGTGCCGTTCGCCGTGACCTTCGATTCCGCGGGCCACCTGGTCGTCGCGGAGGCGGGGACCAACGCTGTCGCCACCTTCGCGATCCAGCCGAACGGTGCGGTCACCCCGATCACCACCGCCCTCACTGGGCAGGCCGCGACGTGCTGGATCGTACGCGACGGTTCTGCGTTCTACGCGTCCAACGCGGGCAGCGCCACGCTCTCCGGCTACACGGATGCGGGTTCGGGGACGTTGACGGCGCTCGGGACCACATCCACCGGACCAGGGACCGTCGACGCGGCCGTGTCCTCGGACGGCCGCTTCCTCTACGCCCAGACCGGAGGCAACGGAGGGGTCGACGCGTTCCGGGTGAACCCCGACGGCAGCCTGACGCTCGTCGGGTCCGTCGTCGTCCCCGGAGCGGTGGGCGGCCAGGGCATCGCAGCGCTCTGACGCCACGTCCCGCGCGCCGCGGTCGGGTGGCGCGCGGGACCGCGACAGGCGGTGCCAGCCGCCCACTTCTCGCCTACCGTCTTTCCTATTGGCGTCCGCGCGCTCAGCGGATTCGAGGGCGAAGCAACGAGATGAAGGAGAAGGACGATGGCGACGGTCCTGTATATGTCAGTGTCCCTGGACGGTTATGTGTCGAAGCCGGATGACTTCCTCGGGGGCACCGACGGGAACAGGCTGCACGAGTGGTACGAGCCCGGTGGCGACCCGGCAGCGCTCACCGGCGAGGCGAAAGCGTTGGCCGGCGAACTCGATGAGATCGGCGCGGTGGTCACGGGTCGACGCACCGCCGAGCTGATGGACCACTGGGGAGGCGATGTCCACAACGGCGTCCCCATCTTCATCCCGAGCCACCGACCTCCCGGGCCGGCAGCGCGGTGGGGTTATCCCAATGTCACGTATGTGCTCGACGGCGTGACGAGCGCGATGGCGCAGGCTGCTGTCGCCGCCGGCGACCGTGATGTGTACGTACAGGGCGGCTACACCGCACAGAAGGCGCTGGAGGAGGGCGTATTGGACGAGATCCAGGTGCACCTGATTCCGGTGCTGCTCGGTGAGGGACACCGGCTTTTCGACCTGCTGCCCAGAGAGATCGAGTTGGAGATCCTGAAGGTGATCGATACTCCGCACGCCACCCACATCCGGTACCGGGTGCTGCGCTGAGCGCGATTCGGTTGGCCAGCCGTCCGCTGCAGGATCCCTTGATGGCACGGCTGTGGCGCTGCCGCTGTAAGTGCGTTCTGAACGTGCGGCTACATGGCCAGCCCGCTGCCGCCGGCGACCACGATGTTCTGCCCGGTCAGATAGGTGGCGCCGTCTGAGGCGAGGAAGGCGACCGTTTCGGCGATCTCGCTCGCGTCGCCGAGTCGGCCGAGCGGGATTCGGGAGGCGAGGGCCTGTTTCTGCGCGTCGGCGGCCTCCGTGGACATCCCGAATTTCGACCAGATCGGTGTGTCGATGGCACCGGGACTCACCGCGTTGACGCGGATGCGACGTGCTGCGAGCTCGAGGGCGAGCGTCGGCACCATCGCCAACAGTGCGCCCCGGCTTGCTGCGGCAACGCTTCCGCCGGCTATGCCGTACGGCGGCGTTGCGCCGATGCCGACGGTAAAGACGATGGCCGCGCCGTCCACGAGCAGGGGAAGGGCGCTCTGGACGGTGAAGAACGCGCCCTTCGTGTTGATGCCGAGCACGTCATCCCAGGTCTGCTCGTCGACGGAACCGAGCGGCGTCGCCCGGCTGACTCCGGCGTTGACGAACAGGGTGGTCAACTGGCCGAAGCGGTCTCGGACCTCGTCGATCATCCGTGCCGTGTCGTCCAAAGATCGTGAATCCGACCGGAGCACGAGGACATCGTCGGGAAGCTCGGCGCGTGCTCGCGCAGTGCTCGAAGCCCCCTGCCCGGTGAGTGCGACGCGGTATCCGCGCTCATGCAGGAGCTTTGCGGTGGCACGGCCGATGCCGCTTGTTCCGCCGGTAATCAGGGCAGAAGGGGTAGATGTAGTCATAGACAACATTGTGCGCATTGGCTATAGTGTTGTCAATGACTACATCGGATGCCCACGGCGCGAGTGAAAGGCAGCGCCCGTACCACCACGGGAATCTTCGCGGCGAACTACTCGTCACGGCGGAAAAGGTGCTGCGCGAGGAGGGCGTCGAGCAGGTCACGCTCCGCGACCTCGCCCGGCGCGCGGGTGTCAGCCATGCTGCGCCCAGTAGACACTTTCCCGATCGGGAGGCTCTGCTCGTGGCACTTGCAGCGACAGGCTACGAACGGCTCGGCCGTGCGGTGATCCGAGCCAGGGAGGACGCCGGCGACAACTTCGATGGGCGGTTCCGAGCGTTCGCTACCGCATTCGTGCGCTTCGCCATCGAGAGCCCGGCGCTCGTGGACGTCATGTTCACGAGCGGGAAGGGCGTGGGCTCCGCAGCGCTCCAAGAGGCGAGGAGTGTGCTGTACGACGCCTTCGGGTCCCTCGTCGAGGAGGGCTTGGAGCGAAGAAGCCTTCGCCGTCTCGAACCCGATCGCCTGAAGCCGCTGATCATCGCGACCATGCAAGGCGTGGCCGCATTCGCCGCAGCAGGGACTCTGCCTGTGGAGGCCGTGGACAGCTTGATCGAAGACGCCTGCAGCCTCTTCATCATTTGAACCGAAACACGCCCGATCCTGACCCTGCCAGCGAGCCCCGGGTGCTCCGAGAATGCCGGCCCGGACCTTTGAAGACATCACCTTGCGCCCGCAACATACAAAAGCCGTTTGCTATTCGTGGGCAGTGAGGGATCGGCTATCGGACGCCACTTCTACCTGGTCGTGATGGTGCTGTCCGCGGCGAACCACGCGTAGCCGTCGGGGTCGGTGAACGCCCCGTCGCCGATGACCGCGAGGCGGTGTGCTCCGCTGCCGGCCGGGTCGATGCCGACCTGCTTCGCGAGAGCGAGGCGCTTGTACAGGGCGAGTTTGACGACGCCGGAGTCGAACTCGACGTAGACGGGGAAGCTCTTGGTCGCCGTCAGGCCCTGCTCCTGGTAGAAGCGCTTGCTGGCCTTCACACTGTCGACACCGAGCAGCAGGACGAGCCGCTCGACCTCCCCGGTGGACGGCCCGGTGGCGGTCTTGTTCGCGCTCGCGATCTGCCAGGCCGTGCCATCGGGTGCGAGGAACGAGCCGCCGTATCCCCACAGGCTCTTCGCGACCGGTTTGAGGACCTGTGCGCCGCTGGCCAACGCCCGTTCGACGGCGGTGTCCACGTCCCCCGGCTGTACGAAGATCAGCGACGGAGCGAAGCCGCGAAAGCCTGTGCTGGGCTGTGTGGCGGCGCGCACGCCGACACGATCCCCGAGACCAAGTGCGTCGCGGTAGAAGGATTCCGCAGCCGGTACGGCGTCCGGATTCGTTTCGATGGTGATGCTGTGAATGTTCATGCTTCGACCGTATGAACGGCCTGGCGCGGGCGCTTCTCCATTCCTGCTCGATGCGCGGGCGCGCATCAGCGACGGGACCATCACGTTCTTCGGTAGGTGCCATTCAGGCGACCGCGAGCACGTACTCCGGACCCTTGTTTTGGGTCGCTCGAAGAGACGGATCACTCAACTATGTTCGGCTTCGGGGGATCGGGATGTGGAATCACGGAGCAGAAGAAACGCGGCTGCGTCGAAACAGCCGCGTAAGCGTCTGGATGTCCCTTGTAGTCACGGTGCTGGCCATCGGTGGAGTCGTTGCACTTCTCAGCGTGTCCAACATGGCAGGGCTCTATGTTCCCCCGACGATCGGCCGGCTCGCTATCGGCACCTTCGATGGAGTCAACGTCCTGTTCTTGTTCATGTGGGCCTCGATGTTCCAGCTCCTGAGCGTCAACGACGGGCTCCAATACCGACTCAAGTTGGGAAAGAAGCGGGTGCCACGAAGCCGGGTGTCGGATGTGGTGATCCTCATCGCCTTCCCCTTGGTCGCCGTCCTGTGGGGAGTCTTCGCTATCTACGACGTTTTGGCCGGCCGCGCCACTGATCCGATGTATTTACGCCGGCTGCCCGAAGGGGTGCCGGCCAGTTCGCTTCAACACGGCGTCACCGAAGTCATGAGCACCTACGTCATCCTCGTCGCACTGGTTCTCGTCCTCATTGTCATCGCGCGCCGATTCAACCCGGTGGACTTCGACGAATATGACCGGCATGTTCGCGCGATCCTGCACCTGCCGACGAGTGGAGAGCGCTAACCGGCCAATCCGCCCGCTCCACTCGAGCCAACGCTGGAGCGCGTCACGAGGGACGACCGCAGTAAGGACCGTGTCGCTTGAGAGCTCTGCGCCGATGGCATACACGAACGGTTCGGTGTCGATTTCCAGTGCTGGCATCTCGACGCCTTCTACCGTGAGGACCGCTTCCCGGTTGACAGCCTTCTCGGTCAGCGGCGAGATGAAGCCCCTCGTTGTTCTGCACTCCGAGGGCTGTTCCGCCTACTGCGCTGGTAGATCACCGACCGCACACCCAGGCCGAAGCAGAAGCCGCCGAGGACAAGGCAGAGCAGCGCGATGGCATCGAACGGCGTGTAGAGCGATAACCCCTCGAATACCAAGATCGCGACGAACGATGCGACGAGGGGCAGCTGCCTTGGCAGTGCGACCGTGAGCGCCCCGATGACGAACGCCAGAAGGGCCATCCACCAAGCCCTGCTCAGCGCGTCGGCAAGCCGTTGTTGTTGCACGAACGCGATCACGATGAACATCGCAGGAAAGACTGTGCCGAGCACGATGGCGCGGATGAGGTCCCGACGACGTGATTTCGTAGTCTGACTCACGTGAGCCAGTCTGCCGCTTCAACCGAAGATGAATGGCGTGACGACACCGGTTGCGGGAAGCGATCAACCCATCCCTAGCCTGTCATTGGATCGATTGCCGATCCTCAACGGCGCCCGCGCGTCAGTGCGTCGTCACCGGGTGCAGCGCGTTCGAGATCGTGCACCCGGCCTCGCCGCGCTGCAACGTGACGTTCTGGGGGTGCCACACCTGGACCCTACCGTCGGCCGATCGCGTCCCGACCTTGCAGTCCGTGGTGCCCGAGATGCCGACCGCCGCGGCTAGGACCGAGCCCTCCGCCCCGCTGTCGCGGGTGAGGTGCGCGCCGCTCACCGGGTCGGAACGCACCGAGCCGTCGGGGAAGGCGGCCGCCAGCTGGGCGGCGAGGTTGTTCGCCGTCGCCGAGGCGAGTACCGACGACAGCCGGTCCGCCGCGTCCGCGGGGAGGGCCGGCGCAGGCAGCGGTGACGGCGGAGCCGTCGGGGTACCCGGCGGGCATACCACCTCCCTCACGGAGGTGGCTTGCCAGGCGAAGAAGGCGTGCGCGCGGAAGGCGAAGCAGCCCGACCAGTCTCCGCTCGAGCGGCCCCAGCCTCCACCGTCGGCGTGGGCGCTGATCCGCAGCACGAAGTAGGCGCCGCCGGGGTCGCGGGTCTGGCCCTCCCAGGAGATCGCCTCCGCCGATAGTGTCTCGTTCGTCCCCGGCGCTTGCTGCCAGCGTGAGCCGGGCTGGGCGTACTCGTACGCCAGGTCGGAGGCCAGGACGTTCCGCGGGCGGGAGTCGTCGACGGCCTTCGCGAGACGATCGGCTCCACTTCTGGCGGCGTCGTGGGCGCGGCCGTCGGGCGTCGCGAATGCCGGCACGCACCCCGCCAGCCCGGTGACCAGCACCACCGCTGCGAGCAGGGCCCACCCGACCCGCCCGCGCGACCACCCCTCGCGACTCGGCATGTGCCGACCCTAGCGGACCCGGTGCTGCGGCCGCGCACCGCATACACACTGGGCGGCAGGCGCGCCCGAGCCTGGCTGAGCGTACCTTCGGTCGCATGGCGGGCAACCGTGAGCATGGGGTCCTGGACCGGACCTTCTTCATCAGCCTCATCCTGAAGGGGCTGGATGGGGTGCTGGAGCTGGTCTTCGGCGTCGCCCTTCTCGTCGTCACGCCGGAGCAGATCGCGGCGGTGGTGCGGTCGCTCGCGCGACCGGAACTCCACGAGGATCCGCACGACGTCGTCGCGAACTGGCTGGTTCGCTACGCCGACTCGCTCGATGTCTCGACGACCCTGTTCGGCGCCGTGTACCTGCTCGCCCATGGCGTGGTGAAGATCTTCCTCGTCGTGGCGGTCCTGCGCGGCAAGCTGTGGGCCTACCCCTGGCTGATCGGGTTCCTGACACTCTTCATCGGCTACCAGGGGTTCGAGCTGGTCGTCCACTTCAGCTGGGGACTCCTCCTCCTGACGGCATTCGACATCTTCATCGTCGTCCTCACCGTGCGCGAGTACCGCCTGCGCAAGCACGACCGCGCCGAGCAGGCCGCAGAGAGTGCACACACCTGATCGGTCCGTCGGCGTATCGTCGAACTGGTGCGCCGGGAAGCCTGGTCGGCGGGCGGTCTGATAGACCGTTCTCGACGATCGATTGCAGGCACGAACCATGGTGCACACTTCTTCCACTGAGCCCGTCGACGGGGGCATGGCGATGCTCTCCGTCAGCCGCACCTTCTCCGACGGCGTCGGCGTGCACGACCTCTCGCTCCGGGTGGCTCCCGGGGAGGTGCACGCCCTGGTCGGGCTGAATGGGGCCGGTAAGTCGACCCTGATGAAGCTGCTCCTCGGGATGCTGCGGCCGGACTCGGGGCGGGTGATGGTGGGCGGCCACGACACTGCGAACGCGCCGGCCGGCGTGTGGGCGGCCGTCGGCCACCTGGTCGAGACGCCGCTGGCCTACCGCGAGCTGACCGTGGCCGGCAACCTGCAGGCGAACGCGACGTTGCAGGGCGTGACCGCCGACCAACGGAAGGCGGTCGTCGGGGCGGCCGTGAAGGAGTTCGGGCTGGCAGCGTTCTCGGCCAAGCGGGCCAGGGTGCTGTCGTCCGGCAACCGCCAGCGCCTGGGGCTGGCGGCCGCACTGCAGCATCGCCCGCGATTCGTGGTCCTGGACGAGCCGACCAACGCCCTCGACCCGGCGGGCACCATCCTGCTCCGCGACGTGCTGCGCCGGCGTGCGGACGACGGCGCAGCGATCCTGATCTCCAGTCATCACCTGGATGAGGTGGCCCGGGTGGCCGATCGCATCACGGTGATGAACGCCGGACGGCTGATCGGGGGCCTGGACCCGACGGGGGCAGAACTCGAACAGGCGTTCTTCGCGGTGGTGCTCGCTGACGATGAGGCTCGCAGCGAGCCGCAGGGGAGCGCCTCATGACGGCGCCGGGCTGGGTCGCGGCCGTGTCGGTCGAGACGCAGAAGATGCGGGCGGCGCGCGTGCCGCTGGTCACGCTCGTACTGCTGGCGATCGGTGTGGCTGCGATCTGCCTGTCCACGACCATCGCGGCGACGACCGGCTCGCCGGGGGTCGTCGCGAAGCTGGGGCCGCTGGTGGCCGCTGGTGGGTGGCCCGGCTACCTGAACGCCGCCCTGCAGGTGACGGCGGCGGCCGCAGCGGGCGGGTGCGGCATCCTGCTCAGCTGGACGTTCGGGCGCGAGTTCAGCGAGGGCACCGTCTCCGGTCTGTTCGCTCTCCCGATCTCCCGGGTGGTGATTGCGTCCGCCAAGATCCTCACCTACTTGGTGTGGTCGGTTCTCGCCGCTGTCGCGATCGCGGGCGTCCTCCTCCTCGGCGGGTTCGCGGCCGGCCTGGGTGCCATGTCCGGGGCGGACCTCGGAGTCGTGCTGCGCATCCCGGTGCTGGTGCTGACGACCGCCTGCATGGCGCTCCCCGCCGCATGGGCGGCCACCCTCAGCCGCCGGCTGCTCGGCGGGATCGCGGTCACCATCGGACTGGTCGCCAGCGCCCAGGTGCTCGTCTTCGCCGGCGCGGGCGCCTGGTATCCGCCCGCCGCGCCGGCGCTCTGGGCACTGCGACCCGACCAGGTGAACGGGGACGCCCTGATGGTCGGGATGCTCGCGCCCGTCGCGTTCATCGTGCTGATCGTGCTCGCGTGGAGGCGGCTGCAGCTCGATCGGTGACGACGCCTCCCGCGCGGACCGGGACGCTCCCCGTTCGCCCCGCCGTGATAGACACGGGACCATGACAGACGCCCTTCGCGCCGACCCGCCCTTCGGCGGCACCCTCAGCTACATCGACTCGATGATCCCCTCGCTCGTCCCCAGCGAGCAGCGCGTCGCGCGGGAGATCGTCGAGCATCCGGAGGACGTGTCGATGATGTCGGCGGCCGATCTGGCCTCCCGGACGACCACCTCCGCTGCGACGGTCATCCGGGCGACCCAGAGCATGGGCTTCAAAGGATTCCAGCACCTGCGGCTGCTCCTGCTGCGCGACCTGCCCTCCCGGCTGGAGCCCGACACCGCCGGGCACGAGGGGGAGCCGCGCGAGTGGCTGCCGTCGATGTTCCGTTCGGCCGGTGAGGAGTTGGCGACGGCGCTCGCGCCCCTCGACTACGACGAGTTCGACCGGGCCGTCGCCGCGATGGCCTCCGCCCGGCGACTGCTCATCGTCGGGAACGGGGCCTCCGCGGCGATCGCGCAACTGGCGTCGCTCGGCTTCCTGAACTCGAGCCGTCCGAGCGAAGCGCCGGTCGACGCGATCGTGCAGCAGCTGACCGCTCGCGCCCTGACAGCGGGCGACGTGTGCGTGTGCATCAGCAGCAGCGGCTCCAACGGCGTCACGCTGAGCTCCGCCGAGGCGGCCGCGGCGTCCGGTGCGACCGTCGTCGGCGTCACCAGCTACCAGCGCTCGCGGCTCCACGAGCTCTCCGACGTCACGCTGGTGTGCGGGGCATCCGTCTCCCGATGGTCGACCGGCCTGATCACCGGGAACCTGGCCCACGTGCTCCTCTTCGCGGCGCTCGAACTCGCGATTTCAGCGGCGGGCGGCCTGCCTGCGACCGATCCGGCCGTGATGGATGCGGTGATGGATTTGGTCGGGCGCGACGAAGGGGATGCGTCGTCCAGTGCGGGCGACGTGAGCTGATCCGCCTGCGACGGGGAATGTGCCCCGTCGCGTCCCCACTCCGTCCCCTCCGCGTCGCCTGCTGTTCACCTCCTTTGTCCAGCATGCCCATGTAACGAAAATTCCTCCGCGCACCGAGCGAAGGAATCGCATTACATGAGTGTGAGGAGCGATGGTGAGCCGTATCGAGATCCTGGGCCTGACCCAGCAGTTCAAGGGCCACCGTGCCGTGGACGACGTCGATCTCGTGATCGAGGACGGGGACTTCGTCGTCCTGCTCGGTCCGAGCGGGTGCGGCAAGACCACCCTCCTGCGCATGATCGCGGGCCTCCTCGAACCCACGTCGGGGCGCATCCTGATCGACGGGGTGGACGTTACCGAGCTGCCGTCGAAGAAGCGCAACCTGGCGATGGTGTTCCAGAGCTACGCGCTCTACCCGCACCTGAGCGTCGCGAAGAACCTCGCCTTCCCCCTCGCGGTGCTTCGCGTCCCCCAGGAGGAGCGCTCGCGCCGGGTGCGCGAGGTGGCGGCCACCCTCGGGCTCGAGAAGCTCCTCGACCGCAAGCCGCGTGAGCTCTCCGGCGGCCAGCGGCAGCGGGTCGCGGTCGGCCGCGCGCTGGTGCGACAGCCGAGCGCGTACCTGATGGACGAGCCGCTGTCGAACCTCGACGCGAAGCTCCGCACCGCCACCCGTCAGGAGCTCAGCGAGCTCCACGACCGGCTCGACGCCACCTTCGTCTACGTCACCCACGACCAGGTGGAGGCCATGACCATGGCCACGAAGATCGTCGTCCTGGATGCCGGCCGCATCGAGCAGGCCGGAACCCCCGAGGACATTTACCACCGTCCGGCCTCGGTGTTCGTCGCAGGATTCGTCGGCGCACCACCCATGAACCTGGTGCCCGGCGTCGTCGGCTCGGTCGGCGGCGTCGTCAGCGTCACCGCCTCCGGGCTCGAGGCCCGACTCTGGGACGGCGAGGTCGAGAACCGCGACGTCGTCGTCGGGGTCAGGCCGGAGCACCTGCGCCCGGCCGACTTCTCCACCGGCGCGCTGCGAGTGGAGGGTCTCGTCGAACGGATCGAGAACCTCGGCAGCGAGCAGGTGCTGTACCTCCGGGTCGGCGAGACGCTGCTGACCGCGCGCGGCGACCACTTCGGTGGGGTTCGCAGCGGCGAGCCGATCGCCCTCGGCGCCGCGCTGGAGCGCATCCACCTCTTCGACCGCGCGACCGGGCGCCGCCTCGAGTGGGTGCCCGACTCCGACGACCTTCCCTCCGTTCCGACGTCCGTCTCCGTCCCGGCCTGAGCGCCGGGTCACCCCCACAACCCGAAGGAGCACGACCACCATGCCCATCCGCACCCGTGTGATCGCCACCGCCGCGCTCGCCGCCGTCACCGCCCTCGCGCTGTCCGGCTGCGTCGGCGCCGGCGTCGCGGCCGAGTCCACCGGCGATGCTGGAGCGACCGCCACCATCCCCACCCTCGGCCCGGACCAGAAGGTGTCGATCACGTTCGAGAGCTACAACCTGGCGCAGGCCGGGGCCTGGACGGACACCATTCAGGGCCTCATCAAGACCTTCGAGAGCCAGCACCCCAACATCACCGTGACGGGCCAGGCGCCGACCGCGGCCGCGGGAGCGAACACCTCCTACATCTCCAGCGTGCAGACCGAGATGCTGGCCGGCAAGGCGCCGGATGTCGCGCAGCTCACCTTCGACGGCCTGGACTACATCGCCAACGACCTGGGCGCCCAGCCGATCTCGAAGCTCGTCGGAGAGAAGGCGGTCGAGGATGCGTTCGGCGGCGAGTACCCCATGAACGCGAACGCCACCAAGCTGGGCGACTGGAACGGCGTCACCTACGGCATCCCGTACGTGTTCTCGACGCCGGTGCTCTGGTACAACGCCACCGCGCTGGCGAAGGCCGGGGTCACGAACCCCGACTTCTCGACCTGGGACGGCCTCCAGAAGGTGGCTGCGCAGGTGAAGGCGAAGACCGGAACTCCGCCCGTGACCATCTCGTGCACGGTGACCGGCGGCGACTGGTGCATGCAGGGCATCATCAAGTCGAACGGCGGCAAGATCGTGAGCGCCGATCACAAGACCATCGAGTTCGGCGACTCCGGATCGGTCGGCGCTGTGCAGGAGATGCGCAAGCTCAACGACGCCGGGCTGCTGCAGAACCTCGACTCGACGAGCATGTACACGGCCTTCGCCGCGGGCAAGTCGCTCATCCAGGTGCAGACGTCCGCGCTGCAAAGCGCGTTCATGGCGGGCGCGAAGGCCGGCGGCTGGGAGCTGAAGAACACCACGCTGCCCGCCTTCGGCGACAAGACCGTCGCACCGACCAACTCCGGCTCGGCGCTGTTCATCATGTCGAAGGACCCGGCCAAGCAGGCGGCCGCGTGGGAGTTCATCAAGTTCATGACCAGCCCGACGGCGTACGAGCAGATCTCGACGAAGATCGGCTACCTCCCGCTGCGCGACACCATGACCGAGGGCAGCGGCCCGCTCGCCGAGTGGGCGAAGTCGAACCCGCTCGTCGCGCCGAACATCGCCCAGCTGAAGAAGCTGCAGCCGTGGGAGTCGTACCCGGGCTCCAACTACAGCCAGATCAGCACCATCTTCTCCAAGGCCGTCGAGGACTCCATCTACTACGGCAAGGACCCGAAGACGACGATGCAGGACGCCCAGAAGCAAGCCCAGGCGCTGGTCAAGTGAGCGACCGAGCGAGCACCGAGGAGACGACGATGACCGACATCCTTTCCCGTCCACTGCCCGTCGAGGGCACGTACAACCTCCGCGACGTCGGCGGGTACCGCGCAGGAGACCTGACGGTGCGCGCCGGCAAGCTCTACCGCTCGGACGCCCTCCACGCCCTCACCCCGCGCGGACGGCAGTCCGTCGCCGACCTCGGCATCCGCCGGGTGATCGACCTCCGCTCGGACGACGAGGTGGCGGCGAGCCCCAGCCTGCTGCACGAGGAGATCGTGATCATCCGCACCCCGGTCTTCACCGGCTCGCTGCAGTCGCCGCCGACTGCAGAGGAGATCACGCTGGCACGGGTCTACGACGTGATGCTCGACCAGCACGGAACCCAGCTCGCCACGGCGGTCCGCCTGATCGCGGACTCCGGTGAGGATCCGGTGCTCGTCCACTGCACGGCGGGGAAGGACCGTACCGGCCTCGTCGTCGCGCTGGCCCTGCTGGCGGCCGGTGTCGACCGGGAGGACGTGGTCGCCGACTACGCGCAGACGGCGGACAACCTGGCCGGCCCGTGGGCAGACGCCATGCTCGAGCGGATGCGCGCGGCGGGCGCCACCGTCAGCCCCGACCTCGAACGGATCGTGACCGCGAGCCCCGCCGAACTGATGGAGGCCGTGATCGCCCGCTGGGACGCCGAGTGGGGCTCCCCGGTCGGCTACCTCCGCGCGCACGGCCTGACGGACGACGATCTCACCGCGCTGGCCGCCGCGCTGCTGCGCCCGGCCGACCCGACCAACGCCTGAACCGAGAGGACCAGAACGATGACCGACCACACCGCATACCCGACCCCGGACCACTTCATCCTGCACATCAGCGACACCCACTTCGTGGAGAAGCGCGAGCCGTTGCACGGCATCGTCGACAGCGACGCGAACCTGCAGGAGCTGTTCGACGGCTTCGACAAGTCGAACACCCGCCCTGAGGCCATCGTGTTCACCGGCGACATCGCGGACACGGCCGCCCCGGACGCCTACGACCGCATCCGCGCCCTCGTCGAGCCGGTCGCGGAGCGCTACGGCTCGCAGGTGATCTGGGTGATGGGCAACCACGACGAGCGCGCCGCCTTCCGGGTGGGTCTCCTCGGCGAGGACGCCACGACCGAGCCCTACGACCGCGTGTACGACGTCAACGGCCTGCGGATCATCGCGCTCGACTCCACAGTGCCCGGTCAGCACTGGGGCGAGATCACGGACGAGCAGCTGGAGTGGCTCGCTGAGGAGCTGAAGACGCCGGCGCCGGACGGCACCCTGCTCGCACTGCATCACCCGCCCATCCCCAGCCACCTGGGACTCATCCGCCTCTTCGAACTGCACGATCAGCCGAAGCTGGCGGACGTCATCCGCGGCACCGACGTGCGAGGCATCCTCGGCGGCCACCTGCACTACTCGACCACCGACACGTTCGCCGGAATCCCGGTGTCCGTGGCCTCCGCCACCTGCTACACGCAGGACCTCGTGATGCCGTATCCCGCCGCGCGCGGCCAGGCCGGAGGACAGTCGTACAACCTGGTGCACGTCTACGGCGACCACGTCCAGCACTCCGTCGTGCCGATCGGCCAGTTCCCGACCGCGTACGAGATGTCGGGGGAGGCGCTGGAGAAGTTCCTGTCGCTGACGCCCGAGGAGCAGCTGGCGGCCGTGCAGTCCTCGGTCGGCGAGTAACCGGGAAGCGCGAGCGCACCATGTTCGTCACAGACGCAGGACCTGCCCGGGTCGTGGGGGCGGCGGAGGCTCGCCCGGCCGCAGCGGGCGGGACGCGGCGCCGCCGACGTCGCGTCCCGCTGGCACCGTACCTCTACGTCCTCCCGGCGATCGCCCTCCTCGTCGTGTGGATCTACCGGCCGCTGTTCCAGACCTTCCAGCTGTCGTTCTACAGCTGGAACCTGCTGCCCACGCAGCCGCTGACCCCCGTCGGCCTGAAGAACTACGCCTCCGTGGTGACCTCGCCACAGCTGCGTGATGCGCTGGTCAACACCGGCGTGTACATCGCCGCGTTCCTCGTCTTCTCGGTCGTGCTCCCCATCGTCGTCGCCCTGCTGTCGCGCCGGGTGGGAGGCCGGGCGAAGACCGTCTACCAGGCGATCATCTTCGTGCCGTTCCTCGTCACGCCCGTCGCCGCTGCGGCAGTGTGGCGCTGGCTGCTCTCCGACTCGGGCGGGGCCATCCCGACCGCGCTGAAGGGTTTCGGTATCGACATCGGCGACGTGCTTCGCTCGCCGAGTGGGGCGATCTGGGCGATCATCGCGATCGTCGGCTGGCAGATGCTCGGCTTCGGCGTGCTCGTCGTCTCCGCCGGGATCGCGGGGATCAACCCCGACTACGCGCACGCCGCCTCCATCGACGGTGCGGATGGATGGACGATCCTGCGACGCATCACGCTGCCGTTGCTGTCGCCGACGATCGTCTTCCTGGTGCTGATGACGATCCTGCTGTCGGCCCAGTGGACCTACCCGATGATCGACATCCTGACGCAGGGCGGGCCCAGCGATTCGACCACCAACCTGTACTACCTGCTGTACCAGATCGGGTTCCAGAACTTCGACGCGGGCACGGCGGGAGCGGCCGGCACGCTCTTCTTCCTCGCGTTCGGGCTCATCTCGCTCGGCCTCGTCACCCTGTCCGACCGCCTCTCCTTCTTCGACAACTAGGAGCACTCCATGGCTCTCGTCCTGGTCGCCCATCCGTCGGCCCCCGTCCGTACCGTCGCGCCTCCTGTGGAGGCCCGAACCGGTGAGGCATCGGCTGCTCGTCGGCGCGGACGCTCGGTGACCGTCGTCGGGCACATCGTGCTCGCGGTGGTCGCCGTCGCGAGCATCTTCCCCATCTACTGGATGTTCGCCACTGCATTCAGGCAGCCGGCGGACGCCGCCGCGCAGACACTGGTCCCGTGGCCGCTGTCGGTGGACAGCTACGTCACCGTGTGGCAGCAGATCCCCATCCTCGCCATGATCGGCAACACGTTCCTGATGGCGTTCTCGGTCGCGGTGTGCCAGCTGATCATCGCGATCCTCGCCGCATACGGCTTCGCGATGTGGCAGTTCCCGGGGAAGAACATCCTGTTCCTGCTCTTCATCGGCTCCTGGCTGGTGCCGTTCCAGGTCACGATGATCCCGAACTACGTCCTGATCTCGCAGCTCGGGCTGCTGGGCACCATCGGTGGCGTCATCGTCCCCAACCTGTGCTCGGCGTTCGCCGTGATGCTGATGCGGCAGCACATGCAGTCGTTCCCGCGGGAGCTGATCGACGCCGCCCACATGGACGGCCGGTCGCACTGGGGCATCCTGATCCGGGTCGTGCTGCCCAACATGCGGCCCGCGCTCGCCGCCCTCGGCATCATGCTGTTCATCGAAGCGTGGAACAACTACCTGTGGCCGTCGCTGATCTTCCAGCACCAGTCGGACGCGCTCATCCAGGTGGGCATCCGCAGCTTCCTCGGCGCCGAGGGCGACAACTGGGGCGCCATCATGGCGGCCGCCGGGCTCGCCTGCCTGCCCATCTTCCTCATCTACCTCTTCCTGCAGCGCTACATCGTCGACGCGTTCGTCCGTTCCGGACTGCGCTGACCGTCCCCACCCGAGAGGAACAACCGTGAAGATCGTCCAGCTCTCCGACACCCACATCTCCCACCTGGGAGGAGCGACCACCGAGAACCTGCAGCGGTTCGTCGCGCTGATCAACGACATCCGCCCGACGTTCGTCGTGCACAGCGGGGACGTCGCCATCCTCGACCCGGACAACGCGGAGGACCGCGAGGCTGCCCGGGAGATCCTGGCCGGCATCCAGGCGCCGCTCCGCGTGCTGCCGGGCAACCACGACGTGGGGGAGCGGCCGGAGAACGCCTGGGCGGACATCCAGGTCACGTCCGAGCGCGTCCGCGCGTTCTCGTCGACGTTCGGCCCCGACCACTGGGTGGAGACGGTGGGCGACTGGGCGGTCGTCGGCCTCGACAGCGAGATCATGGGCAGCGGCCTCCCCGAAGAGGAGGAGCAGTGGGGGTGGATCGAGTCCCTCCCCGCGCTGATCGGCGCCCGGCCGACCCTGCTGTTCAGCCACAAGCCGGTCTGGAACCCGTACCCCGCGGTGACCGAGCACAACATCAGCATCCCCGATGCGTCGCGGGACCGCCTGCTCTCCGCCCTCGCCGACGTCGACGTGGCCGCGTTCGGAAGCGGACACCTGCACCAGTACGCGGTGACCCAGGAGGCGGTCGGCGGCCGCGAGGTGCTGGCGGTCTCCGCCCCGGCCACGGGGTTCGCGCACGCCGGCCTCGGCGGCTCGGCGCTGGCGCAGCAGGGCATCGTCGAATACGTGCTGGGGGAGGGCGACGGGGCCGGTTCCGTGCGGCCGTTCTTCCGCAACCTCGCGACGCTCACCGAGGTGCCGCCGACTGAGATCCCCGAGTTCGCCTCCGCACTCGACGCGCTGGGCGTCAGCCTCTGAGGAGGCCGTCGGGACGTACCATGAGGAGGTGTCCGCGACCGCCGAGACGACGACCACCGCTCGCCTCACCGCGCGCGGCGCGAAGACGCGTGAACGGATCGTCGAGGCTGCGGCCGAGCTCATGTACGTCCGCGGCGTCGGATCGACCACTCTCGACGACGTGCGCACCGCAAGTGGTGCGAGCAAGTCGCAGCTCTACCGGCATTTCGCCAACAAGGACGAGATCGTTCGCGCTGTCATCGAGCTGATGGGCGAGCGGGTGATCCAGCGCGAGCAGCAAGCCCTCGGCGGGGTTTCGAACATCGAGGGACTGCGGCGCTGGAGGGACGCGCTGGTGCAGAACAACGCGCTGCGGCACGGAGCGTACGGCTGCGCGCTCGGTTCCTTCGCTTCCGAGGTCTCCGACCACGACGACGTAGCGCGCCGCGCCCTCCACGCGCTCTTCGCCGAGTGGAAGGACCTTCTCGCCGGGGCGATCCGGAGAATGCAGGAAAACGGCAAGCTTTCCGCGGGTGCCCCGGTCGACGAACTCGCTACCGGCCTTCTCGGCGCTGTGCAGGGCGGCTACATGCTGGCGCAGACGGCTCACGATGTGACGCCGATGGGTACGTCGATCGACATGGCCCTCGCGCACATCCAGAGCCTGTCGTCCGGCTGACGCACTCCTTCCTCGGTTCTCGGGGCAGGCTTAAGAGGACCAAATGGTCCTATTTGCGAATAGGATGTTCCGTAACTCGGCCACGAGGTCGAACCTGGACATAGCACGCCGGCCTGCACGGTTGGCCTGCGCAAGGAGGTGCCTCATGCGGGCAGTAGTGGTGACCGATCAGGCTGCGGGACCGGCGGGGATGAGGCTGGAGGACCGGCCGGAACCCAAGCCGGCCATCAATGACGTCATCGTCGAGGTGCATGCCGCCGCGTTCGTGCCGACCGAGGTCGGCTGGCCCTCCACAGTCGTCGACCGTGCCGGAAAGGACCGCACCCCCTCGATCGTCGGCCACGACCTGGCAGGGGTCGTCACCGCACTCGGTTACGGCACCACGGGCCTCACGGTGGGACAGCGCGTGTTCGGTATCTCGGACTGGCACCGCGACGGCACGCTCGCCGAGTACGTGGCGGTCGAATCCCGGAATCTTGCCGCTCTTCCCGGCGATGTCGACTTCACCGTTGGCGCGAGCCTCCCGATCTCCGGGCTCACCGCGTGGCAGGGGCTGTTCCAGCACGGCCGCCTGCGCTCAGGGCAGACGGTCCTCGCGCACGGCGCGGCCGGGGCCGTCGGCACGATGGTGACCCAGCTCGCCCGCGAGGCCGGCGCCTACGTGATCGGCACCGGCCGTGCCGGCGACCGCGAGAAGGCGCTCGACTACGGAGCGCACGAGTTCGTCGATCTCGAGAACGACGACCTCGCAGACGTCGGAGGCGTCGACCTGGTGTTCGACGTCATCGGCGGGGAGATCCAAGAGAAGTCCGCCCTCCTGATCCGGCCCGGCGGCACGCTGGTGACCGTGACAGGCCTCGGCGACGTGCGACCGGAGGATGGCCTCTCGGTCGACTTCGTCGTCGAGTCCGTGCCGTCGCAGCTCACCGAGATCGTTCAGCGTGTCCGCGACGGCCGGCTCCGCACCAACATCGACGAGGTCGCGGGCTTCGACGACGTCATCGCCGCGCTGAATCCGACGCAGCGGCGAAAGGGCAAGACCGTCATCCGCATCCGCGGCTGACGGCGAGATCGACCCAGCGAAAGGACCAGCGATGGCCGACACAGATTTCGAATACCCGGATGAGGCCGGATACCCCGATGGCGTGGGCACTCTCACTCAGGATCAGGTCGTCCTCATCGACGAAGTGGCAGCGGACGACCACTCGCTCGGCATCGACCTCTTCGTCACCGACAACGACGCCATCTCCACCTATGAGGCGATCTCCGGTGACACGGTGATCGGCGGCCTGACCTACAACGTTGCCACCGATGATCGGCTGGTCCTGGTGGCGGCCGCGGTGTTCCCCGAATACCGCGGGCAGGGCGTCGCCACCGAGCTGATCCGACGCGTCCTGGAGGACGTGCGCTCCCGTGGCAAGACCGTGACGATCCTGTGCCCGATCGTGTGGGCCTTCATCGACCGCAACCCCGGATACGCCGATCTGGTCGACCCGGACCTCCCCGGATCGCGCAAGACCCGGCAGGAAGACTGAGGTCGAAGACATGAACCAGAAGAAGCACAAGGATCCGGCGCACTTCCCGGTGATGGATGGCGCTCAGCCGGCGCCTCGCGAGGATCAGATCGCGGGCATCGTCCAGCGGGTCTGGGCCGACTCCCGCGTCTACCACCAGGACGTGGAGGTTCTGCTCCGCGAATGGCTGACCACCGACCAGTGCGTCGTGACCGAAGCCGAGTTCGCGATGTTGCTCGACAAGGCTCGAGGCGAGTTCGATCGCATCGCTGCTCCGGACGAGTCAGGCGCTGCTGTCTGTCCCGCGCACTCGCTCGTCGCCTGCGTCTACTGGGATGTGCAGCAGCTGGAGCGCTCGTCCTGACGATCCTTGACCTAGTTGACTGACTGCTCAGTCAGTTATACGGTTGCAGTATGGCACGCCCCCGGAGTGACGAGAAGAAAGCTGCGATCCTCGCAGCGGCGACTGAAGCGATAGCGGCGGACGGTCTCAGCGTGCCGACCGCATCCATCGCCAAGCGTGCCGGCGTCGCCTCGGGGTCGGTGTTCGTGTATTTCGAGACGAAGGCCGTGCTGCTGAACGAGCTGTACGTGCAGTTGAAGGCCGAGATGGGCTCTGTCGCCGTTGCAGGCTTGGCGGGCGACGGCTCCACCCGTGAGCAGCTGCGACACATGTGGTCGCAGTGGCTGGGGTGGGCAACAGCGAACCCGCAGAAGCGGCGGGCTCTCGCACAACTCGAGGTCGCCGATGAGGTCAGCGAGGACAGCCACCGGCTGGTGCAGACCTCGCAGCGGGCGATGGCCGAGCTCGTCGAGCGAGCCCGCGCGGGGGGACCGCTGGCCGTTGCACCTCTCGGCTTCGTGCTGAGCCTGACCAGCGCGATGGCCGACGCGACCATGGATGCCATGATCCGCGAGCCCGAGGCCGCTGAGGCGCGCGGCGACGCGGCGTTCGAGGCCATCTGGCGCGTCCTCGCCGGTGTCGAATCCGACGCCTGACCGCACCGTCCAAGACATTTCAGGAGACACCATGACGAACCCCTCACCTTCCGCATCCTCCCGGGCCTGGGTCATCACCGGTCCGACCTCGGGTATGGGCCGCGTGGCGGCCCTCGAGCTGGCCGCGCACGGCACGGTCGTGCTCGTCGGACGCGACAGGCGCAAGCTCGACGAGGTCGCGGCCGAGATCGAGGCGCGTCCGGGCGGGCAGGCGGTCGCGGTCGTCGCCGACTTCTCCGACATCCGCAGTGCCCGACGCGCGGCCTCGGAGATCGCGGCGCTAGGCCTGCCCCTGGCGGGCGTGGCGAACAACGCCGGGATGATGGCCACCACGCCGTCCGCTGCGGAGCGGAAGTCTCCGCAGGGCTGGGATCTGTCGTTCGCGACGAACCACCTGGGACCGTTCGCGTTCACGGAGGCGCTCATCCCGCACCTGCCGGACGGCGCGAATGTCGTGTTCACCTGCTCGGGCGTGGAAGACCCCGAGCGCAGGCCCGCGGTCGCGGCCGGCTTCCGCGGCGGCCGGTACCTGTCTGCTGAAGCCAGTGCACGCGGCGAATGGGCGCCGGGAGGGTCGAACAGGCCCGGCTACGACGCCTACGCCTCCTCGAAGCAGGGCAATCTCGCCACCGTCTTCGCGCTCTCCCGCGAGATTCCGCGACTGCGCTTCCGCGCGGTGGAGCCGGGCTTCAGCCCGGGCACGGACCTCGGGCGGGATGCGAACCCGTTCCTCCAGTTCGTCGCCAAGCGGGTGATGTCCCCGCTCGCCCCCATGATCCGGTACTGGTCCACCCCCACGATCGCCGGCCGGCTCATCGCAAGGATCGTCACGGACCCGTCGGACGCCACCGGCGTCTACTACGACGAGAAGGGTCGACCGATGGCCGCCTCCACGCAGGTCAGCGACCCGGCGTTCAGCGACAGATACATCGCAGAGACCCGCGCGCTGCTCGGGGCTACGCGTCCGCTGTGAGCAGTCGGAGGGTGCGCAGCAGCTCGGCGCGCTGTGTCTCGTCGAGCGGCGCGAACAGGTCGTGGAGCACTCCGCGAGCCACGTCGTAGCCGTCCTCGAGCGCCGCCCGGCCGCTGTCGGTGAGCGCGTACTCGAGTCTTCGGCCACGACCAGCGGAGCGGGTGACGAGCCCGCGGTCCATGAGCCGGGTGGCCAGGGCGCTGAACGACTGGTCGCTCTGGAAGGTCGCTACCGCCAGGTCGTGCCCTGAGCCGCCGGGCATCCGCTCGATGGCGCGCAGCGCATCCCACTGGACGAGAGTGATGCCGACGTCGTGCAGTGCGGCATCCATCGTGCGGTGGTTGCGGTACTGCGCTCGCTTGACCTCCAGGCCGAGCACTTCCAGGTCCGTCGTCATGGTGTTACTGTATCAACACCCGTATATAAACATGTTGAGATGAGCACATCATGACCTCCCTGCTTCCCCGAGACCTTCCCCTCATCCAGGCCGGCGATCCCGGCGCGCGCACGGCCCTCGTGCTCCATGGTGGCGGCGGACCGCAGACTGTGGCGCCCATCGTGGGCCACCTCGCGAGCACCATGCACGCCGTGGCCCCGACGCATCCCGGGTGGGAGGGAACGCCGCGGCCCGACTCGATCGCCTCCGTCCGGGACCTGGCGCAGGCGTATCTCGGGTGGCTCCACGAGCGCGGCGAGCACGACATTGTCCTGGTCGGTTCGTCGATCGGAGGCTGGATCGCGCTGGAGCTGGCCCTTCAGGCCGCGGCCGACGATCGCTTCGCCGGACTGATCGCCGCTGTGGTCGACATCGACGGCGTCGGCGCGGTGGTGGAGGGACAGCCGATCGCGGACTTCTTCACTCTCGACGCCCGCGGCCTCGCCGAGGTCGCCTGGCACGACCCCGAGCGCGGCTACCGCGACCCGGCGGCGTTCACGGACGAGCAGCGCGCGATCCAGCAGGGGAACGGACGCACGATGGCCGTCATCGCAGGGACGGGCATGAGCGATCCCACCCTGCTGGCTCGCCTCGACACCGTGAAGGTCCCTGCCCTGATGGTCTGGGGCGCCAGCGATGGGATCGTCACCCCCGCGTATGGCCGGGCTGTGGCCGACGCCGTGCCCGGTGCAGAGTTCGTCGAGATCGCGGCGGCCGGACACCTCCCGCACCTCGAAGCGCCGGAGGCGACCTGGGCGGCGATCGACCCGTTCCTGGCCCGGAGCTAGCGAGTAGCTACCCGGGCTCCTCCTCGGATTCGAGGTCCTCGTCCGCGTCCACCGAGGTGTCGTCGGTCTCGGTCGCTTCGAGGGCCGCCCCGGCCTGGGCCTCGGCCTGCGCTTCGGCCCGTGCTTCGCGCTCATGACTCCGGTGGCTCACGGTGCTCCTCCTGTCGGTCGACCTGGTTGGTATCGATTGTCCTCCCTGCGCGCGGTCAGAGGGTCAGCAGGACCTTGGTGGCACGGCGCTCATCCATCGCCTTGTAGCCTTCGGCCGCCTCGTCGAGCGGGAGGGTGAGGTCGAAGACGGCGCCCGGGTCGATCCTCCGGTCCCAGATGAGCTGGATGAGGTCGGGAAGGAACCGACGGACAGGAGCCGGCCCGCCGAGGATCTGCACTTGCGAGAAGAACAGCGCATCTCCGGGGAGGTTCACGTCGTGGGTGACGCCGACGAATCCGACGTTGCCGCCGGGACGGGTCGCTCCGATCGCCTGCAGCATGGACTCCTGGTTGCCGACCGCTTCGATGACCGAGTGCGCTCCCAGTCCGTCGGTGAGCTCCTTGATCTTCGCCACACCGGCGTCGCCGCGCTCTTCGACGATGTCGGTCGCGCCGAAGTGGCGCGCCAGCTCCTGACGGTCCGCGTGCCGGGACATGGCGATGATGCGTTCGGCGCCGAGCTGCTTGGCGGCGAGGACGCCCATCAGGCCGACCGCACCGTCGCCGACCACGGCGACCGTCTTGCCGGGCCCGGCTTCAGCAGCGACAGCCGCGAACCATCCGGTGCCCAGTACATCGGAGGCGGCGAGCAGGTGCGGGATGAGGTCGGCGTCCGGCTGACCGGGTGTCGCGACCAGGGTGCCGTCGGCGAACGGGATGCGCGCCTTCTCGGCCTGAGTGCCGATCGCGCTGTCGACGAAGATGCGGTGAACGCAGCTGGACGGGAACCCGGAGCGGCAGATCTCGCAGGTGCCGTCGGAGATGACGAACGATCCGACGACGAAATCGCCCGCCTTGATCGTCTTCACGTCGCTGCCGACTTCTTCGACGACGCCGACGTATTCGTGGCCCATCTTCTGGTGGTCAGGCTGGTCGGCGCCGCGGTAGGGCCACAGGTCGGACCCGCAGATGCAGGTCGCGGCCAGTCGGACGACGGCGTCGGTCGGGTCGATGATCGTCGGGTCCTCGCGCTCCTCGACGCGGACGTCGCCGGGCGCGTACATGATGACACCACGCATAGTGCTCTCCTTCTCGGGGTCGGATGCGACCAGCCTCGGCCGGTTCCGGGCGGTGAGGGAGTCCCTGACGAAGGGTGTACTGGGAGGGCACCCCTGATCGGCCCGGTGTCCGGCATCGCGCGCGACCGACGCGGCGGGCCGTGGCCGGCGTGCGGTGCGCGGTGTGCGTCCTGTATTCAGGAGATTCGGCCTCCTCGGGTGTCTCACGTCCTTTATTCAGGACATGGAGGACGATTTGCGTCGTTTCTCCTGAGTTCAGGACCGCAATCTCGTCGACCAGCCGCTAGCTGGCCGGTCTCCTCGATGTGGGACCCGTGGCGTCCATCCGGAGCCAGGCGCCCCACACTGCCCGCACTGGTCGCGCACGAGGCGCACGATCCGATCACAGTCCGAGCCGCCCGAACGGCACGCCGGTCCTTGCGTGAGCACCCGGCAATGTGCTCGGCTGGCGACCGTGAACTTCTTTCCCCCGGATCCAGCCGAAGACGAGATCGAACCCGCCAACCATGTCTCGCAGCCGTGGTGGAAGCCATCAGACGGCGAACTCGCGGCGATCTTCCCCGTCGGTGAGACGATCGCGATCAACGACACGGTCGCTGTCATCCTGACCATGGCGCGCGTCTATAGCAACGGCGTCGAGTTCGCCATAGATCGCCGCATCCGCCGTGGCGGTACGACCCGTCGCGAGTGGCAGGAAATGCACAACCAGATGCACGGCCATTTCATGGGCCATGACCCTGATCGTCTCCGCTACGGCGCTGTCCTCGGTGACGGCCAGAAACTGATCGCCGATTGGTCGGCCGGAATGTTCGACTCCCCACCGGAGCGGCACACCCTCACGCAGACCGGCGGAGGCGGTGGAGGCGGCGAAGACAGCTACCGGTTCGACGACGCCCTGTGGCTGTGGCCGCTGCCTCCCGCCGGCCCGATCGAGGTCGTCGTCCAGTGGCCGGCGCTCGACGTGCCGGAGTCCCATGTCGTGCTCGACAGTGCCCCGCTGATCGCCCTTGCGGCGCAGGCGCGGCCGGTCTGGAGCGACGCATAGCGTCGCGTGTGCCAGCCCGAGCGCGGTCGCGGGCCTACTCACGGGTGACCTCCCGGCGATACCCTCCTCCTGGAAGGGACACCATGACGTTCCGCGAACTGCATTACGCCGACGAGCCGTTTCTGCTGCCCAACGCCTGGGACGTCGGGTCGGCGCTGGCGTTCGCGGCGGCCGGCTTCCCTGCGATCGGTACGACCAGCTTCGGCGTCAACGCCGCGAGTGGGCGACCGGATGCACAGGGCGCGGGCCGGGAGGCGACGATCACCCTCATCCGCGCGATGACCGTGTTGCCGGTGTTCGTGACGGCGGACATCGAGGACGGCTTCAGCGACGACCCGGCGGAGGTCGCCGGCCTCGTCGCCGGGCTCGGCGTCGACGGCGTGAACCTGGAGGACTCGGCGGCCGGCCGGCTCGTCGACCCGGCCATCCCGGTAGCCAAGATCGCCGCCGTCAAGCGGGCCGCGCCCGACGTGTTCGTCAACGCACGCGTCGACTCGTATTGGTTCCACGAGGACGACACGGTGGAGGCCGTGACGCGGCGCGCACTGGCCTACGCGGACGCCGGGGCGGACGGGGTTTTCGTGCCGGGGGTCACCGATCCGGGGACCATCGCGGAACTCGCTGCGGCCATCCCTCTGCCGCTCAACGTTCTGGTGGTGCCCGGCCTCACCCTCGACGACCTGCAGAGCCTCGGCGTGAGGCGGGTGAGCACGGGCTCTCTGCCGTACCGGGTGGCGATCGACGCGGCGGTGGAGGTGGCCCAGGCGATCCAGGAGCGACGGGATGTGCCTTCCGCGACCTCCTACGCGGCCTCGCAGCAGCGGCTGCTGGACTTCGCCCGCCTGACCGCGTCGGAGTGATTCAGGCGGACTAGGTGTGGATCGCGCTGGCTAGACTCGCGCCATGACGACCGACCCGGAGCACCTCGAGCTTCCGCTCGCCGGCGGGGACGTGACGGAAGGCGTCGTCCGGGTGGGGCGCACCGTGCGGCGGCCGGTGAGCGACACATCCACGGTCGTCCGTCGCGTGCTCGCGCACCTGCACGACGTGGGGTTCGTGGGTGCGCCGCGCTTCCTCGGGGTCGACGAGGAGGACCGCGACATCCTCGACTTCGTGGAGGGCGAGGTCGCCGGCCGTCCGTGGCCCGGTTGGGTGGCGGATCCCGAGCGAGTCGCCAGCGTTGCACGCCTCGTGCGAGAGTTCGACGACGCGATGGAACCGCTCGGGGTGCCTCCGTGGGCCGAACGGCCGTATTCGCCGGACATCGCGGGCCTTCCGGCGCCGATCGCCGGGCCGCCGACGTTCATCGGGCACCTCGACATCACGCCCGAGAACGTCGTCTTCCGTGACGGTCGCGCCTGGGCTCTCATCGACTTCGACCTGGCGCGGCCCGCCACACGGGCGGAAGAGGTGTCCAACATGCTCCTGTGGTGGGGCGGATGGATGCCGGAAGCAGACCGCGAGGCTGCGACCCGCGACGTCGACCCGGCCGTCGCCGGAGCGCTGATCGTCACTGCCTACGGTCTGGAGGAGGCTGAGCGCTCGAACCTCGTCGAGCTCGCCTCCAACCTCGCGGACCGGTCCTGGTTCCTGATGAAGTGGCGCGCCGAGACGATGGGCGGAGGCTGGCTGCGGATGTGGGAAGAGGGTGCCGGCGACCGCATCCTGCGTCGCGCGCAGTGGCTCCGGGACCACCGGAAGGACCTGCAGCGCGCCGTCGGCGCGGCGCGGTGACGGGCGCGCAGACTCCGCTCGACGTTCGTGCACGGGGCTTGCGTGTTCACCCGAGGGCGAACTCCACGGCGGCTCGGGCATGCAGAGCGGTGGTCGGGAACGTCGGGACGGGGGAGTCCTCCGGCCGCACCAGCAGTTCGATCTCGGTGCAGCCCAGGATCACGCCGGTGGCGCCGTCCCGGACGAGGTCGGCCATCGCGTGTCGGTACGCCTCGCGGGAGGGCTCCGTCACGACCCCGCGGACGAGCTCCGAGTAGATGATCCCGTCCAGCTCGGCTTGGACATCGGGCGGGGGGACGAGAACCTGCAGCCCCTGCGCCTCCAGCCGCTCCGTGTAGAAGCTCTCGCATGGTGAACCGTGTGCCGAGCAGGGCGACGGTGCCGACCCCTGCGGCCACCACCGCCCGCGCCGTCACGTCGCCGATGTGGATGAGCGGGACCCGCACGGCCTGCTGGACCTGATCGGCGACCTTGTGCATGGTGTTGGTGCACACGACGATGCACTCCGCACCGGCGCGCTCGAGCCGGGTCGCTTCGGCGGCGAGGAGAGACGCCGCCTGCTCCCACTCGCCCTCCGACTGCAGCCGCTCGACCTCGGCGAAGTCGACGGAGATGAGCACGAGGTCCGCGGAGTGCAGTCCGCCGAGGCGGTCCCGCACGCCCTCGTTGATGAGCCGGTAGTACAGAGCGCTGCTCTCCCAGCTCATACCGCCCAGCAGTCCGATGCGTCTCATGCGGTCCCTCCCGGCTCGAGTCTGCCCGATGCTCGGCACATTCGTGACGAATCGGGCACTCTGCTCCGCGAGAGCGCCGATTCGTGACGAATCGGGCACTCTGCTGCGGGAGAGCCCCGATTCGTCACGAATCGTGCCTCCGCGCGATCAGCGATCAGCGATCAGCGATCAGCGAGCGGCGATCGGCAGGAAGACGCGCATCGTGCTCGGGCCGCGATTGGCCCAGCGGTGGTACGGGATGAGCGGCACGGTCGCGGTCGTCGCAGCGGTCGCCGATCCCCCTGCGGGGCGCTCGCCGTACGGCCACGACGACTCCTGCGGCTCGGCGATCGCGATGACGGCTGAGGCGCCATCCGCCGTGCCCTGTGGAGGCTGCGACGGGTCGATGCTGATGCGGTCGACGTCCACGCCCGCGGGGAGGTCCGCGGATTCGGCGCACAGCACGAGCGGCCCGCGCTCCACGGCGACCGTCCCGCGGAGGGCGTCGATCCGTGCGTCCGGATAGGTCAGCCGCGGCTCCATCGGTAGCTCCAGGAGGATGCGGTCGCCCGCTGCGAAGGAGGCGCGGATGCGGGCGTACCCGTCGACGATCGGCACGACCTCCTCCCCGAACCGGGCACGCGCACCTTCGGCCCACGCCGGGATGCGGATGCTCACCTCCACCTCGCCGTCGGACCGCACCGAGACGGACGGCGTGCCCGCGTACGGGTACCCGCCGCTCTCGACACGGATCCGCACGGTGCCGCTCGCGACGGTCGTCTCGATCTCCGCATCGGCGAACTGGTGCAGCTGGATCCCGTCGTCGGTCGCCGTGGCGATGTAGGAGGCGGCGCTCGCGAGCGTCCGCGCGACGTTCGTCGGGCAGCAGGAGACCTCGAACCAGGGCGCGCGCATGCTGGATTCGGCCCGCTCGCTCACCTCGTCCTCGGCGGGGATGGACCCCTGGGACCGCTGGTGCAGCGTGTTCGCGTAGTAGAAGGCCCTGCCGTCCTCGCGCGGCGACACCAGCACCGCGTTCAGCAGCGTGCGCTCGATCAGGTCGGCGTACTTCGCCTCCCCGGTCTGCAGGAGCAGCCGCCAGCTGAACATGACGGAGCCGATCGCCGCGCACGTCTCGGCGTAGGCGCGGTCGGCCGGGAGCTCGAAGTCGCTCCCGAACTCCTCGTTCTGATGGTGCGAGCCGATTCCGCCGGTGAGGTAGGTGCGCCGGGCGACGGTGTTGTCCCACTGCGTGCGGAGCGCGTCGAGCAGCTCGGCGTCGCCGAATTCGGCGGCGACGTCGGTCGCCCCCGCGGCCAGGTACATCGCGCGGACCGCGTGGCCGCGCAGGACCTCGGCATCCCGCACCGGCACATCGTCGAGGAAGTACTCGCTCCCTTGGAAGAGCGTCGTCTTCAGCCGCCTCCGCCCGCGTCGCTCGATGAGGATGCGCGCCAGCTCCCGGTAGCGCTGCTCGTCCAGCGCACGTCCCAGCTCCATGAGCGCGGTCTCGACCTCCGGGTGCCCGCAGACCGCGTCGCGCCCGTCCGGGCCGAACTCGACGTACACGTGGTCCGCGAGCCGCCGTGCGACCTCCACGAGGGTGTCCGCGTGGCCCGTCCTGTGGCGCGCGACCGCCGCCTGGAAGAGGTGGCCGAAGCAGTACAGCTCGTGCCCCCACTCCAGGTCCGAGTACCGGGGACGCTGTCCGGGCCGGCCGAAGGACGTGTGGAGGTAGCCGTCGGCCTCCTGGGCACCGGCGACCCGGTCGACGAGCCGCAGATAGGTTGCCTCCAGCGCGGGGTCGCCGGAGCGCCCGAGCTCCCAGGCCATGGCCTCGAGAAGCTTGTAGACCTCCGAGTCGACGAACTCGATTCCGTCGTGGTGCTCCGCGACCGTGCCTTCGGCCGCCCGGTCGAAGTTGCCGATCCAGCCGATGCGCTCCATCCAGGTCAGGCAGTGGCCGATGATCGCGGTCGCGTTGAGCTCCTGCTGCTCACCCCAGAAGCCGCCGACGATCCGGAGTTCGCTCGGGTCCAGCGGGCGCAGGACGGAGGAGCGGGGAGCGACGGGACCGCCCAGGATGGTGCGGTCGATGGTGTCGGTCATTGCGCTCCAGAGAGGGTCGGGGATGCGGTGCGGGCCAGCGCGTCGGCGCGCAGGGTGAGGTAGGCGCTCGCCGTCCAGCTGTACGCGCGGTCGCGGAGGCCGGCGCCGGTGCGCGCGTCGAAGTTCTCGGCGAATCCCGAGGCCTCGCAGGTCGCGGCGAACGAGGCGGCGACGCGGTCGGCCAGCGCCGAGCGCCCGGCGCGGCGCAGGCCGTCCTCGATCAGGACGGTGGCGGGAGCCCAGATGGGCCCCCGCCAGTAGCCGTCGTCCTCATAGAGGGGGGAGTCGAGCGGCTCGGTCGCCGGGCCCCACTCGGTGAGGTGGCCCGCGATCGTCGCCGCGAGCTGCTCGGCCACCTCGGCGGGAAGCTGCTCACCCAGCACGATCGGCAGCGCGTTGAGCAGACTGCTCGTCGTCGTGGGGTCGCCGGTGGAGACCGAGCGCGCCACGAAGTGCTCCCCGGTCCACAGCTCGTCGAAGAGCGCGGCGCGGAGATCGGCCTCCTCTGCGGACCAGCCCGACGCCGGGAGTCCGAGCTCTGCGGACAGGTCGGCGAGGACGCCCAGTTGCAGGATGAGGAAGGCGGCAAGGTCGGGTGACTCGATGACGCCCCCCTGATCGAAGGTGGTGGAGTTGTCCCAGCCGCTGTCGTTGCCGTGCTGATAGTACGGGAGGGCGTGGCCCGGCGCCCGGCGGTGGTCCAGCCAGAACCGGGTCCAGGCGGCCAGGTGTCCGTGCACCTCCTCCAGCTGTCGCCGGCTGTACGGACGCGCGGCCCGGGCGCGCAGTTGCGCGAACGCCCAGCCGTGGATGGGCGGCTTCACGAAGTTGTAGAGCACCTCGGAGTGCGTCACCGAGTCAGGCAGCGCGCCGGACTCGGTCTGGTGGTCGAACGGGAGCAGGAACTGGTCGAGAGCCGCATCCGAGTCGACGGGAGCGAGCGCGAGGGCGTTGAAGCAGTGGTCCCAGCTCCACACCTTGTCCATCCAGTGCTTCGACATCAGGATGGCCTCCCGCGTCACGAAGCCGGCCGGGGCGACCGTCGCGGACCACAGCACGTACGCGGCCTTGATCGCGGTCGGAGTGGGCTCGCCGGCGAGGAGGCCGTCGCAGTAGTCGCGGAATTCGGCACTGCGCGCATCTACCACCTGGTCGAAAGCAATCGTCGAAACGGCCGGTGCAGCACTCGTCTCGATCTCTTCGACGAGCACGTCCCAGGCATCCGTCGAGCCGAAGCTCACCGAGCGCTCGCTCGCGCCCACCCGCTCGGCGCCGACGATCTCCGGACGACCGGCGAGGACGGTGAAGCGGTACCGCCTTCCCGACTCGTAGCTGGTGAGCGTCGCGGCCCCGTCGAACGGGTCGACGAACAGGTAGCCGCCGGTGAAGGGTGTCAGCTCATCGGGCGCGACGAACGTGAGCCCCAGCCCGCGCCCGCGGAACCGGATGGCCGACCCGTCGAAGGCCGCCTCCACTGCACCGGACGCCGTCGACCAGGTCAGCACGGAGGGCGTCGCCCGGACGTCCGCCTCCGCGGACAGTCCGTCGAGCTGCGGCTCGAGCCGGAAGACCGGGTGGATCCCGCGGGTGTGGCTGACCAGGTGGATGTGATCGGCGACCGTGTGCAGCCCGGTCACACGCGACAGATCCAGCCACGCGCCCCGGCGCGAGAACGGTACCTCGCCGATGTCGAACGAGAAGTCGTCGAACGAGACGTCGTCGAACGAGAAGTCGTCGCCGCTCAATCCTTCACCGCCCCCGCCGTGACGCCGGCAGCGACGTACTTCTGCGCGATGACGAGCAGCACGGCCGCCGGGATGGAGGCGACGACGGCCGTTGCCATGATCGCGTTCCACTCCTGGTTGTTGTTGCCGATGTACTTGTAGATGCCCAGCGTGATCGTCTGCAGCGTCCCTCCGCTGTTCAGCGTGGACGAGAAGATGAAGTCAGACCACGCCCACAGGAACGCGAACAGCGAGACCGTCACGATCGAGTTGCGGCTGACCGGGAGCACGATCGAGCGGAACGTGCGCCAGGTGCCGGCGCCGTCGATCCGGGCCGCGTTCATCAGCTCGTCCGGGATTCCCGCCATGAAGGCCGAGAAGATCAGGACGCCGAATGGCACCGCGATGGTGGAGTCGGCGATGATCAGGCCCCAGATCGTGTTCAGGATGCCGAGGTTCAGGTAGATCGCGTAGAACCCCATCGCCATGATGATGCCGGGGATCATCTGCGCGATCAGCAGGATGAAGTTGAGCGTTCCGCGTCCCTTCGGCCGCAGCTTCGCGAGCGAATACGCGGCCGGGGCGGCGAGGGCGACGGCGAGGACGACCGTCCCGAGCCCGATCAGCAGGCTCGTCCCGAGATAGGGGAGTTGCTGGCTGAGGACGGCCTGGTAGCCCTCGAAGGTCGGGTGCAGCGGGAACAGGCTGGGCGGGCTCTTGCGCATCTCCGTCGTCGGCGTCAGCGAGACGTTGATCATCCAGTAGACCGGGAAGAGCATCAGGATGGTGAGCACGACGCCCACCACCGTCTTCCACCAGGGTCGCCGGCCGTTCATGCGAGGTCCTGCTTTCGCTGCGTGCGGATGTAGATGATGCCGAACACCAGGGCGATGACGATGAGCACGTTGCCGACCGCCGCTGCCGGGCTGAAGTCGGGGAGCGTGGAGGCGAAGCCGAGCTGGTACGACCAGGTCGCGAGGGTCGTCGACGACGTGCCGGGGCCTCCACGGGTCATGATCCAGATGATGTCGAAGACCTTGAGCGTGTAGACGAGGCCGAGCAGCAGGGTGATGGCCGACACCGGCCGCAGCAGCGGGAAGGTGATCCGCCAGAACTTCTGCCACCCGTTCGCGCCGTCGAGCGCTGCGGCCTCGTAGAGCTCCGAGGGGATGTTCTGGAGGCCCGAATACAGGATCACGAGGTTGAACGGGATGCCGATCCAGATGTTCGCGATGGTCACGCTCGTCAGCGCCCAGTCGGGGGAGGTGAGCCAGTTGATGCCCGGGAGGCCGACGGCTTCGAGGGCGGCGTTGACCACACCGGAGTCGCTGTTCAGCATCCACGACCAGGTGGAGGCCGAGACGATCAGCGGGAGCAGCCACGGCACGAGGAACAGCGCCCGGAGCGTGGCCGACAGCCGGAAGTTCTGGTGGAAGAAGACCGCGAGCGCCATCCCGATCGTGAACTGGAAGGCGATGGAGACCACGGTGAACACTGCGGTGTGCAGGATCGCCGGCCCGAACGTCGGGTTCTGGAAGATCTTCACATAGTTGTCCAGGCCGACGAAGGGGGCGTCGCCCTGCACGAACGACCGGACCGTGTAGTCGCGGACGCTCAACTCGATGTTGCGGTAGAGCGGGAAGGCGTAGAACACCACCAGGTAGATCACGACCGGGGCGAGGAACGCCCAGGCCGCCCACTGGCCGGACCGCCGCCGGCGGGCCCGGGGCGGGGCGGCCGTGTCGGCCGTCCCGCCCTCGCCCCGCACGGGACCGCGCAGCGCTGTCTGTGTCGTCGTCATGTCTCGTGCTTTCGGGGAGTTACTTGGTTGCTGCCTCGGCCGCGCTCTGGGCGGCCTTGAGCGCCGCCTCCGGAGTCTGGGATCCGCTGAGTGCGTTCTGCACCGCGCCCCACAGCTGCTGCGAGATCTTCGGGTACTTGGTGCCGAGGTTGTCGCTGGTGCGGCCCTTGGCGGCGGCCACCGCATCCACCCACGGCTTGAGCTCGGGGTTCGCGGCGACCTGCTCCTTCTGCGCCGCCTCGGTGGGGGCGATGTACGAGAGCGTGGTGTCGGTCTTCACGAAGCTCTTCGTGCTGGTGAGGCAGTCGGCGATCTTCTTCGAGGTCGCGTACCGGCTCGTATCCTTCTGCACCGGGAGCGTCATGAACTCGCCGCCGGTCGGTGCAGGGGCTGCGCCTCCGTCGATGCCCGGGACGGTGAGGATGCCGTAGTCGATGCCGGCCTTCTTGACGTTGCCGAGCTGCCAGGTGCCGTTCTCGCCGAACGCGTAGTCACCCGTGGCGAACTCCTGCCAGGAGGTGGTCTGCGTGTTGTTGATCACCGAGTTGGGCGCGTAGCCCTTCTTCACCCAGTCCGTCCACAGGGTCAGCGCCTGCACGGCCTTGCTGGAGTCCAGGTGCTTCAGGTCGGCTCCGGAGCCCCAGAACCAGGGGAGGAACTGGAAGCTGCCCTCCTCCGTCCCGATGGCAGAGAAGGTGATGCCCTTCTTGCCGGCGGCGGTCACCTTCCCCAGCGCGTCCGTGAGGCTCGACCAGTCCTTGATCGTGGCCGGGTCGACTCCCGCCGCGTTCAGCACGGCCTTGTTGTAGTACAGGGCGAGCGTGTTGGCGCCGATCGGGACGCCGTAGGTCTTCCCGTCGACCTGGCCGGCGGCGAGGATGTTCTTCTGGATGCTGGACGTGTCCAGCTTGTTCTCGGACGTGCTGGTCAGGATGCCCGCGTCGGCGAGCGTCGAGACGACCGGGTTGTCCACGAGGAGCAGGTCTGGAGAGCTGCCCTGCTGCCCGGCGAGCAGCGCCTTGTTGGTCAGGTCGCTGGTGTCGAAACCGGTGCGCTTGACGGTGACGCCGGCCTCCGTCCCGCACTGCTCGACGAGCTTCGTCCAGTCGGCCGAGGCGTCGAACTGCGGGTACGGGTCCCAGAACGTGTAGGTTCCTCCGGCGCTGCTGCTGGAGCCCGAGCCGGAGCCGGAGCAGGCGGTGACGCCGCCGATGACGGCGGCGGTCAGAACGGCCGCGCCGATGAGGCGGGCCCCTTTGTGTGCGATCACAGTATTCCTCCTTGAATCGTGCAGTGCTGTCGTTTCGGGATCCGGGGAGCGCCGGTGGGGATGTGCGGCGCTGCGTGTCTGTTCGGGTTCATTCGGTGCTCCCGCGGATCGTCAGTTCGGGTGCGATGAACCGGGTCACCGGAGCTCCCGCGAGCTCGGGCGACGTGATCCGTCGCACCAGTTGCCGGACCGCGTGCTGGCCCAGCTGATCGGGGGAGCTCTCGACCGCCGTGTACGGCAGCGAGAAGGCTCGCCCGAAGTCTTTGGAGTACAGGCTGACGACCGACAGGTCGGCGGGAACCCGCGTGCCGCGTGCGGCGAGGATGGACGGCAGCGCGGCGATCGTTGCGTCGTTGTGGACGATCAGCGCCGTCGCCGTGGGCCGGGCGTCCAGGATGGCGTTCATGCTCTGACCGATCGCCGGCTGCTGCGCCTCGCCGAAGTACGGGTGCATCTGGATGCCGTAGCGCGCGGCCCGCTCGAGGGCCGCATCCCGGAACCGCCAGCCGTAGGCGCCGCCGCGATCGAAGACGTGCTTCGGCGGCGACACGACGATGATCTCGCGGTGCCCGAGCCCGTAGAGGTGGTCCACGAGGATGCGCGCGGATTCGCCGAAGTCGAGGTCGAAGACGTCGAGTCCCTCTGTGCGCTTCGGGAGGCCGACCAGGGCTCCCGGCTGGGGCGCGGCACGAAGGGTGTCGAGCCGGGGGTCGTCGTGGATGACGTCGAGCAGCACGACGCCGTCGACCATCCCGGCGCTGGTCACCCGGCGAAGAGCTTCCGTTGCGTCGGTCTCGGTGACCAGCAGGATGTCGTAGCCCAGTTCGCGGGCGGTGTCCGAGACCGGAAGGACGTACTGGAGCATCGCCGGGGCGAACTCGTCCTGGTGGAACTGGGTGAGCAGGCCGATCACCATCGTCTGCGAGGTGGCGAGGGCCCGGGCGCCGGCGTTGGCGGTGAAGCCGAGCGCCGAGATGGCCTCGTCGATGCGGGCCCGGGTGGAGGGAGAAATGGAGCGTTTGCCGGACAGCGCGTACGAGACCGTGCTCGGCGAGACACCCGCGTGGCGGGCGACGTCGGTGATCGTGATCGCCAACGGGCACCTCCTCAGGCCTTCATCGTCGAACCGGTTCGATTACTGTAGCGCCGAGTAGGGGCTGTGACAAGTCGAAGCGGTTCGATTGGTCAGATAGATGCGCGCGGGAGGCGTAGGTCGCCTGTTCTCAGGCGAGCGGACGGGTGCTGCCCCGGTCCACCAGGACAGGCTCGATGAACCGCACGCGGGGCTCGCCGGCCTCCTCCGGCGAGGCGATCCGGCGGATCAGCTGCCGCACCGCCTCATGGCCGAGCGCGTCCGGCGAGGTCTCGGCGGCGGTGTAGGGCAGCGAGAACGCCTGCCCGAACTCCTGCGAGAAGACCCCGACGACCGACAGATCCTCGGGCACGCGCCGCCCCCGCTTGTCCAGGTAGGCCGGAAGCGCGGCGATGGTCGCGTCGTTGTGGATCACGAGCGCCGTGGCGTCCGGGGATTCGGTCAGCGCCGCATCCAGCGAGTGCTCGATGCCGGGCTGGCGGGAGTCGCCGTAGTGCGCGGTGACCCGGATCCCGTGCCGCGCGGCGCGCTCCAGCGCCGCATCGCGGAACCGCCAGGCGTACGAGCCGCCGCGGTCGTAGACGTGCTGCGGCGGAGTGATCAGCACGATGTCCCGGTGGCCGAGCTCCGCCAAGTGGTCGACGATGAGCCGAGCGGCCTCGCCGAAGTCCAGGTCGTACGAGTCGAAGCCCTCGCCGTTGCGGGCGTACCCGATCAGTACGGCCGGCTGTGAAGCCTCCCTCAGCGCAGGAAGCCGGGCGTCGTCGTAGGTGACGTCCAGCAGCACGACACCGTCGACCATGGCGGAGGAGGTGGTGCGGATGACGGCGTTCACCCGATCCGCATCCGTCACCATCAGCAGGTCGTAGCCGTTCTCGCGCGCAGTGGTCGAGACAGGGAGGACGTACTGGAGCATCGCGGGCGCGAACTCGTCCTCCTGGAACTGCAGGTACAGGCCGAGGACGTTCGTCTGCGACGTCGCCAGGGCGCGGGCGCCCGCGTTGGGTGTGAAGCCGAGCTCGGCGATGGCGGCCTGGATGCGGTCCCGTGTCTCCTCCGAGATGGCGCGTTTACCGGAGAGGGCGTACGACACGGTGCTGCGCGAGACGCCGGCGGCCCGGGCGACATCGCCGATGGTCGCTGCCATATGCTTCCTCCTCGACGAGGTCGATTCTGTCACGCGTGGGCTTTGGAGGAGGTGCTCGCGGGGGTGTTCGTCGAATCGGTTCTCACGGCATCGGTGTCTTGTGCGGCCCCGCAGGGCCGTTTTGTGCCTGGGGCGCATTCGAACCGCTTCGACGACCGTTTCGTCCGCCGCTCCTGAATTCAGGACCGCCAGGGCATGTGCTGGAGCGCCCAGGTGTTGCCGTCCGGGTCGGCGAACCAGGTGTAAAGCACGCCGCCCATGTCCTGAACGGGGGAGACGTCGACACCTCTCTCGACGAGGTCGGCGCGCTGCTTCTCGATGTCGGCGACGACGAGATGCAGTCCGCGGAGCGAGCCCGGTTCGGAGGACGCCTGCGCCATACCTGTCGTCATGGTGACGGAGCAGTACGATCCGGGAGGCGTCAGCTGGACGACGCGCACTCCCTCCGCCGGCGCGACGTCGACATCCACGGCGAAGCCCACCCGGTCCCGGTAGAACGCGAGCGAGCGATCGATGTCGGCGACGGGCAGCATCACGAGTTCAAGCATCATCGCTCCGGCCGGGACGGGCGGCGTCGGGTTCGTGCTCATCGTGCCTCCTCGTATCGATGCGGCCATCGTATCGGGGCAGTCCCATTCTGCGTCGGGGCGCCCGGCAGCGTCGGAGATACGCCCGCCACCGTCGGTGACTGGGGCCCGATTCTCCGACGCACCGCGGTGGGGATGGAGATTCGGCGCCGTCGGCAGGGAATCTCAGACGGTAGCTCGCGAGGGAGGCCGCATAGGTTCGCCGATTCGTCACGAATCGTGCCTATCGCACGGGGTAACCCGCGATTCGTCACGAATCGTGCCTATCGCGCGGGGTAACCCCCCGATTCGTCACGAATCGTGCCTATCGCGCGGGGAAACCCCCGATTCGTCACGAATCGTGCTTACCGCTGGGAGGTGGGGCCCGCTCAGCGGCCGGAACGCGGCGTCCACGGCTCGTCGGCGTGGGACAGCCACACCTGCTGCGGGTCGAGCGCGCGGATCAGCCGCTGGCCCTCCGTCTGGGGGTCGTCGAGCTGCCCGAACCACACGGCCGTGTCGCCGGCGATGACGATCGGGCCGTCGCCGGTCTCGATCACGACGATCTGCGACCCCGGCGTGTGGCCCGGCGCCGGGAGGAGGCGTACGCCGGGGAGCAGTTGGAACTCCCCGTCGACGGGCACGTACGTCATCCCGGGCGCGTCGACCCACTCGCGGATCGTGTAATCGTCCTTCGTCAGCGCGTCGTCGAGCTCCCGCCGCTGCACGTAGACCGGACGACCGGCGAAGAGGTGGTTGCCGCCGCAGTGGTCGAAGTGGAGGTGGGTGTTGACCACGGCGGTGATGGTTCCGAGGTCGACCTCCTCGTGCTCCGTCAGCGGCGAGAGCTGCGGGTCCATGTCGTCGACGGCCGGATGCAGCTCGGTCAGCCCCGTGTCGACGAGGATGCGGCCCTCCGGCCGGTCGATCAGGTGCACGTTGACGGGCAGCCGCTCTTCGCCCGCGAGGAGGCTGGCGACCCGGATGGGCGTCACGATCATGCGCATGAGCCTAGCGTTCGAGCGGGCGCGGCACGGGGGCCGCCACGGTTAGCCCGACTTGTGCCGTCGCGGCGCCGCCGACCGGGGCGGCGCCGCCCGCATGCGGTCGCGGATGCGGCTCAGCACGTCGCCGAGCGCCTCGATGTCGTCGTGCGTCACGGGCTCGAACAACAGTTCGTCGAGCACCGCGATGTGTCCGGGGAAGACGGTCGCGAGGACCCCACGGCCCTGCTCCGTGATGGTCACGGTGGTGGCGCGTTCGTCATCCGCGGAGGGCGCACGCGTCACCAGCCCCCGCTGCTCCAGGGTCTGCGCCTGGTAGGTGAGCCCGCTGCGGCTGTAGACCACGCCGTCGGCGAGGTCGGTCATCCTCAGGCTGCCGTCGGGCGCGTCACCCAGGCGCGCCAGCAGCTGGAACTGCACGTAGCTGAGGTCGCCCGCCTCCCGCAGCTGCTGCTCGACGCGGTGGCGCAGGAGGCTGCTCACTTCGATCAGCGAGAAGTAGGCGCCGAGCTCCGTCGGGTCGAGGGACCGCGGTCGATTCGCCATGCTCGCACTCTACCAGTCACTACGAACTCGAAGCACTTGCTACGAATTCGAAGTGATGCTACGGTCCTTCCAGGCGCTTCGAATTCGAAGCAACGAGAGAGGAAGATCATCATGAAGGCAGTACGTTTCCACCAGGCAGGCGGCCCGGAGGTCGTCCGGTACGAAGACGCCGACCAGCCCGTCGCCGGCCCCGGTCAGGTGCTCATCCGGGTGGCCGGCTCGGCGTTCAACCCAGCAGACGCGGGCATCCGCGCCGGCACCCTGCCCTTCCCGGTGGTCCTGCCGCACGTGCCGGGCTACGACGTGTCCGGGACGGTCGCCGGGCTCGGCGAGGGCGTGACGGGACTGCAGGTCGGCGACCGGGTCGTCGGGTTCCTCCCGATGGGAGAGAACGGCTCAGCGGCGGAGTTCGCGGTCGCTCCGGCCGAGGCGCTCGTCGCAGCGCCGTCCGCCATCGACCTCGCCGACGCGGCTGCACTGCCGTCGGTCGGGCTGACCGCCTGGCAGGCGCTCTTCGACCTGGCCGATCTGCGGGCGGGGCAGCGGCTGCTGATCACCGGTGCAGGCGGAGCTGTCGGCGGCTACGCGGTGCAGCTCGCCAAGCGGGCCGGCGCCCACGTCATCGCGACGGCCAGCCCGCGCAGCCGGGATGCGGTCACCGCTGCCGGTGCTGACGAGGTCATCGACCACACCGCCTCGACCGTGCTCGGATCCGTCACCGAACCGGTGGATGTGCTGCTCAACCTGGCGCCGATCACCCCGGACGAGTTCGAGGGCCTCGTCCCGCTCGTCCGCGATGGCGGCATCGTGGTGTCCACGACTGCGTGGATGGCGACCCCCGGCGACGAGGAGCGCGGCGTTCGGACGGCGGGTGTCTTCGTCCGATCCGACGCGGACCAGCTGACCCAGCTGGTGGCGCTGGTGGACAGCGGAGAGCTCACCGTGGAGGTCGCCCAGCGCGTCCCCCTGAGCGAACTCCCGGCGATCCACGCCCGGGCGGCCGCGGGCGAGGTGCGCGGCAAGGTCGTCGCCCTCCCGGACGCCGGCTGACGGTCGGCAGCGGAACCGTCGGCGTGCGAGCGGAGGCCGGTCATGGCCTCCGTTTCGCGCCGTGCGGCTCGGCCTCGACGAGCTCAGTCATCGGACAGCGATCCGATCATGCTGCGCAGCATGCCGAGAGCCACCGACTGCTCCTCCGCGGTCATACCGCTCAGCATCCGGACCTCGACCGAGCGGACCGCTGCGCTCGCCTTCTCGAGCATCCGCCGACCGCGCGGTGTGAGCCGCGTGGGAAGGACTCTGCCGACGGGAGCCTCCGTCGGTCGCGTCACGTATCCGTCGCGCTCCAGGGCCTGAAGCAGCACGTTCATCGACTGCCGGGTCACGAAGGCGCCTCGAGCGAGGTCCGAGTTCGACAGCCCCGGGCGCTGTGCGAGCAGTTCGAGGCAGGAGTACGCGGTGACGGTCAACCCGAGCGGGCGCAGCACCGCCTCCATCGCGGTGCGGAGGGCGCTCGCGGCCTCCTTCAGCACATATCCGACCGACGTCTCCAGCTCGATGCCGTCTTGACTCATGTCAGCATTCTGACATAGGTTGTTCTATGTCAGATAACTGACACGAAACGAAGGAGCACACCATGCCCGCCATCGGCCCCGATTTCCTCTCCCTCCAGGTCAGCGACCTCGACGCGTCGCAGGCCTTCTACGAGCGCTACCTCGGCCTCGTCCGCTCTCCGGCGGGCCCTCCGCATGCCGTCGTCTTCGAGACCACGCCCACGTTGGCGCTGCGCGACATCGTTCCCGGCACCGACCTGGCATCCGTCTCCCAGCCCGGCATGGGCGTCGCACTGTGGCTTCGCGCCACCGAGGTCCAGCAGATCCACGACGCGCTCGCCGCCGACGGCCACGCCATCGTCGCGGCCCCGATCGACGGTCCGTTCGGCCGCACGTTCACCTTCGCCGACCCCGACGGCTATCACGTCACCCTCCACGACCGCGCCTGAGTGCTCACGGGAGTCGTCCGATGCCTCAGACTTGACCTTGTCCCATGGGGCAAGCCTTAGTTTCTCCTCGGAGGTGCAGGATGCGGATCGGTGAGCTGGCGCAGAAGGCCGGCGTCTCGACGAAGGCGGTGCGGTACTACGAGCGGCTCGGACTCGTGCGTCCGGGCCGGGCGACGAACGGGTACCGCGAGTACGACGACGGCCACCTCCGGGCGGTCGTCGAGATCCGCGAGCTCGCCGCGACCGGGATCACGGCCCGCAAGACGGTGCCGTTCCTCGAGTGCCTGGAGCTCGGCCACGAGCACAGCGACGACTGCGTGTCGTCGCTCGCGGCCTACCGCGACAGCATCGCCGAGATCGACCGCATCGTCGGCACCCTCCAGGCCCGCCGGGCGCAGCTCGTCGCACGACTCGACGAGGGCGCATCCCGAACCTTCCCGAAGGAGAAAACCATGACCGACTACACCACGCTCCCCGCCGGCCTCCCCGTGCCGGAGGACGACGGCGCCGCCGACCATCTGCCCGGCATGACGGTTCCGCAGCTGACCTTCACCGCGACGGATGGGCGTTCGGTCGATCTGGCCGGGCTCGGATCCGGGCGGACCGTGATCTACCTCTACCCGCTGACCGGCCGGCCGGGCGTCGACCTCCCTGACGGCTGGGACGCCATCCCCGGCGCCCGAGGCTGCTCCACCGAGGCGTGCGACTTCCGCGACCACTACGACGACCTCGCCGCTGCGGGCGTGGGCGCCGTCTACGGGTTCTCCAGCCAGCCCACCGATTATCAGGCGGAGGTGGCGGAGCGCTTGCGCCTGCCGTTCACCATGCTCTCCGACGAGGAGTTCCGGCTCGCCGATGCGCTCACCCTGCCGACGTTCGCGGCGGAGGGCCACGACCGTCTGTACGCGCGCCTGACCCTGGTGGTCCGCGACGGCGTCATCGAGCACGCCTTCTACCCGATCTTCCCGCCGAACACCCACGCGCAGCAGGTGCTGGCGTGGCTGGAGGCGAACCCGGCGACCGCGGACTAGCCGGTTCAGACCGGCGCGAGCGCTTCGAACGGCTCCGACGGGAGCCGCACCTCGATCGGGTCGCCGGGCCGCACCACGCCGCCGGAGACGACCACCGCCATGACGCCCGCCTTGCGGACAGGGGCGCCGTTGTCGTCCGTGCCCACCACCTCCTTGAGGAGGCCCGGCTCGAAGCGGTCGATCTGAACGCACGGGTTGCGGAGCCCGGTGAGCTCGACGACCGCCTCGTCGCCCAGCTGCAGGCGGGTCCCGCGGGGGAGACCCAGCAGGTCGACTCCCTCGGTCGTCACGTTCTCGCCCAGCTCGCCCGGCGTGACCTCCGCCGTCACCTCGTCGAACAGCTCCCGGTGGATGAGGTGCACCTGACGGAGGTTCGGTTGCGTCGGGTCGCGGCGCACGCGGGAGAGGTGCTGCACGGTGGCGCCGAAGTGCGCATCCCCTTCCACGCCGAGGCCGGCGACCAGGGTGATGGACTCGCGGGCCTGTTTCGAGAAGCGGTGCTCGTCGTCGCGGCTCACCGAGATCACCTGCGCAGTCGTCATGCCCCCATCGTGCACCATCGACGATCGCCGCCGGCTCAGGCGGACGCCGTGCGGATCCTGACCTCGCGCTCCATGCGCTTCTCGTGCCGCTGGCGGCCCTTCACCGCCTCGAGCTCCCTGCTCTTCGGCGGCGCGTTGGTGACCAGCTGGTCGAGCATCCGGCGGGTGGCCTCCGCGATCTCGTCGATCGCCTGCTCGAAGGCGGGAGTGTTCGCGCGGGACGGATGCGTGGATCCGCTCACCTTGCGGACGAACTGGAGGGCGGCCTCCCGGACTTCATCGTCCGTCGTGGGCGGTTCGAAGTTGTGGAGGCAGCGGATGTTCCGGCACATGCGCCGACGATAGCCCGGATGACCGAGGGGTCGCAGCCCCTCAGTGCTCCGGAGTCTCCGAGACGGCCGGCTTGCGGACGAACAGCGCGAGGGCGATCACGCCGAGGGAGAGGACGCCGCCGGCCAGGAACGCCAGGTGAGCGCCATCCGCCGCGGCCGCTGCAGACGGCAGGTCGGGGTTCGCGCCGCCGGATGCCGCGACCCCGGTCGCGTACAGGGCCACGAAGATCGCCGTGCCCGCAGCGCCGGCCACCTGCTGCAACGTGGCGATGGTGGCGCTTCCGTGCGAGTAGAGCTGCGGCGGGAGGGAGCCGAGCGATGCGCTGAACGCCGGGGTGAACAGGAAGGCGAGGGACAGCATCAGCACGATGTGGGCACCGAGCAGCACCACCCACGAGGAGCCCTGCCCGAGACCGATCGCGAGGGTCCACATGGCGACCGAGAGCCCGATCGAGCCGGGGATGACCAGCGGACGCGGGCCGAAGCGGTCGTACAGCCGGCCCACCGTCGGCCCGGCGAGCCCCATCAGCAGCCCGCCCGGCAGAAGGATGGCGCCCACCCAGAGCGGGTCGAGCCCCAGCGTGTAGCGCGCGAACTGCGGCAGCACGATGAAGGCCCCGAACAGCGTCACCATCGCCGCGGTCATCATCGACACTGAGACCGCGAAGTCGCGGGAGAGGAACGTGCGAAGGTCGAGCAGCGCCGAGTCCGTCCGCTGCAGCACGAGTTGACGCCAGACGAACAGCCCGAGGGTCGCAAGGCCGACGACGATCGGGATCCAGGGCTGGAGGGCGGCCTCGCCCCACCGCGGCCGCACCGATCTGGCTGAGACCGAAGACGAGCGCCGAGAAGGCGAACGCGGAGAGGATCACCGACAGGCTGTCCAGCGGCACCTTCCGGATCTCCGAGACATTCGGCACCCGGCGTGCCCCGATGGCGAGCATCGTGAGTGCGATGGGCAGCATCACCCAGAACAGCCCCTGCCAGGGGAGCACCTGGATGAGCGCGCCCGCCACGATCGGTCCGACGGCGGGTGCGACGGACATGACGATGGAGACCCGGCCCATGACCCGCCCGCGCTGCTCGGCTGGCACGATCGTCATCACCGTGGTCATCATCAGCGGCATCATGATCGCGGTGCCGGTCGCCTGGATCACGCGCCCGACGACCAGGGTCTCGAATACGGGGGACAGGGCAGCGACCAGCGTGCCGAGCACGAAGCTCGACATCGCGAGGGTGAAGACCGTCCGCGTGCGCAGCCGCTGCATCAGCCATCCCGTCGTCGGGATGACCACGGCCATGGTCAGCGCGAATGCGGTGGTCAGCCACTGGCCCTGCGTGGCGTCGATGTGCAGCGATTCCTGGATCTGCGGCAGAGCGACGCCCATCATCGTCTCGTTCAGGAAGACGACGAAGACGGCCGCGAGGAGCAGGCCGAGTGCGGTGCGGTTGCGGGCAGCATCCGGCGCTGCGGGACTTGAGCGTAGGTCCGAGGCGCTACTCGGACCTGGTGGCCGGCCTCCCCGGCATCCCGACGAACACCCTGGCGTCACGGCTGAAGGAGCTCGAAGACGAGGGGATCGTCCTGCGGGTTGCGCCTCCCGCGGGGGAGCGCTCGGTCGTCTACGCGCTCACGCCGCGCGGCGAGGAGCTCGGCCCGGCACTTGATGCGCTCTCGCGCTGGGGTGCAGGGGGGATGCGGACGCCGCGCGACGGAGAGATCGTCACCACGGCATCCATCACCGCCGCACTGCGAGTGGCGGCCGGTGAGGGAGTCGTCCCGGAGGACTGGGACACGACCTACACGGTACGCGTCGGCGACGTCGAGACGCACCTCCTGATGCGGGGCGGCGTCATCAGCGTCGGCGCAGGGCCGGCGACGGACCCGGACCTCACCATCACGGCCGGCCCGCAGATCCGCGACGTGCTGGCCGGCGAGCTGGATGCCCAGACCGCGATCGAGACCGGCGCCGTGCAGCTGGACGGCGACCCGGCGCTGTTCGAGCGCTTCGCCGAGACGCTACGAGTGCCGTACAGCCCCAACGTTTCCGCGGCCGGCTGACGCGGAGGACAGCAGAGCGGGGGCGGCCGCATCGCAGCCGTCCCCGCCCTGTCAGTAGCTCAGTGCGCGGCCGAGACCGAGAACGAGTCGAACTGGTTGATCGCCGACTGCGAGGCGTCGTGCGAGGTGGAGAACAGCCCGGCATCCTGCGTCGCCGCCGCCGAGGCCAGGGTCACCGGCGCCCCGACGGGCACGTAGTTCGCGCCGTCGTACGAGTACGCCGCCTGGAACGTGGTGCCCGTGCGGGTCAGCTGCACCCAGATCGGACGGTAGATGTCGACGCTCGCCTGGGCCTGCGTGTCGAGGTAGCCGTCCCCGTTCGCATCCCAGGCGAAGACGACGCCGTTCCTCGCGGTGGCGGCGACCACGGCGTAGCCCGCGGACGAGCCCGCCTTCGTCATGTCGTTGCGCACCATCACGCCGGACTTCGCCCACACGTTGGCGTCGTTGACCGACACCACCCGGGTGGTGACGGTCGAGCCGTCCGCGAACGAGCCGGCACGGTAGATCGAACCGTACTGGTCGTCGTGCTGACCGCCCGCACCCCAGACGTCCGCTCCCGCCGCGGCGATACCGAAGGCGTCGCCGGTCTGTCCGAAGACGGAGGAGACCGCCGACGCGCCCGTCGTGCGGAGGCCGGCGCCCACTGGGGCGCTGACCGGGCATCCGCTGAAGCCGAACAGGTTCGCGTTGAGCGACGTGCGGTACTGCGGAGCGACACCCGCGCCGCAGATCACCGCCTGCGCGCCTGCCGGCCAGTTGGCTCCCGTCACCTTCACGTTGTTGGTGAGGGTGTTGTTGTGGAAGGCGGCGTTCGGCGCCGAGGCACCTCCGCTGTTGTACCAGTTGTCCCGGATGACGTTGTTGCTGGTGTTGTTGCGGAGGCTGTACGCGTTGGTGAACACGAACGAACCGCCCGCCACCACGTTGTTGTCGTACGTCAGCGAGTTCGATCCCTCGTCCAGGTACAGGCCCACCCCGGAGATGTTGAAGAGGTAGTTCTTGTCGACCTCCGAGCCCGGGCTGGCCGACAGGTTGTACACCGTGCCGCCGTCGGCGAAGCGCGCCTTCGTGTTGTGGACGAGGTTGCCCTCGACCCGGTTGTCCTTCAGCGTGGTCGGCGTCGTGTAGAGCGGGTTCCACTTGTAGTAGCCCCTGTCGACGTAGTCGTTCGAGCCTCCCGCGTCGTTGATGCCCCAGCCGAAGCCGGTGTCGATCCCGTCGTAGGGCACGTTGGAGACCTCGTTGTGGAGGATCTGTGCGTTCGTGACGTAGGTGCTGAGGATGCCGCTGTTGTCCTTGTAGTCCACAGAGACGTGATCGATCGTGTTGTCCTGGATGAGGATGTCCTTATTGGTCATCCGCACATCGCTCGGGTGGTGCGCGTCGGGGAGGACGCCTCCGACCGAGACGCCGTGGCCGCCGTCCTCGGTGAACCGGTTGCCCACGACGCTGATGCTGCTCGCGCCGAGCCCGACTCCGGACAGCGTCGCGTTGGCGTCGTTCCCGATGCCGAGGGCCGACTGGCCGAGGTTGGTGAAGGTGTTGCCGGTGAACGAGACGCGGCTCGCGGCCGAGACCTGGACGGCCGCCGGCTCCTGGTACCAGCTGGTGCGGGCGCGCTCGAACATCTCGCAGCCGCGCGAGCAGCTGGTGAACCCGTCCGCCGGCCGGTAGTCGTACGTGCCCTTGATGAACGTGCCGTTCTGCTGGTCGGCGTAGCCGTCGGTGGACGGGCCGAGCCAGGAGGTGCCCGAGAACTGGATGCCCTCGAAGGCGAGACCGGTCACCGGCTGGTCGTAGGTTCCGCTCACGCTGATGAGCGACTGCAGGCGGGGCAGCTCCACATCCAATGAGTTGGGGTCGACGCCTGCTGCGGGCTTGTAGTACAGCCTCCCGGCGGAGGGGTCGATGTACCACTGCCCCGTGGTCTTCAGGAACGCCAGCGAGTTGTCGAGGTACCAGCTGGGGCCGGCCAGGAACGAGTTCTGAACGGTGTCCCAGCCCCAGGTGTTGTTGTCCCACGCGGGCTGCTTCATCGTGATCTCGGTCGGGCTGATGCTCTGCACCGGCGAGTAGCGGTTGGTGAAGTCACCCAGCGACTCGAACTCGATCCGCCCCTGGTCGGGGAGGGTGGCGAGAGAGGCGAGTGCGGGGTTCTTGATGGTGAGGCCCGCCGCCGTCGGCGTGACGTCCGAGTTGGCGAGCTTCATGGAGGCGCGCGGCGCGGTCACGCCGTTCACGTACAGCTGGCGCGTGTCGAGCCCGGCGGGCGTCGGCGCCTCCCAGATGCCGGCTCCGGCAGAGGAGGGCGACCAGCCTGACACTTTCGCGGCGCCGGTGATGACCGGGTGGGCGCCGGGCGCGGCCGACCAGTGGATGGTGTGGTCGCCGCCGCCGCCGTCGTCGCTGCCGAACCGCAGCGGCTCGCTCAGCCGGTAGGTGCCGTCGGCGAGGACGACCGTGACGTCGCCGTGCTTGGTGGAGGGACGCACCACGTGCTGGGCGCGCTCGAGGGAACACGGTTGCGCTTGGCTGCAGTGCCTGGCGTCCTTGCCGTCGGGTGCCGCGTAGAAGACGGTCGCGGGTGCGGCCTGTGCCGAGAGCGGGATGAGCGCTGACGCGATGACCGTGCCAGCGCCGAGCAGCGCGAGCGCGGCCGAGCGGAATCCTTTCCGTCTCGTCCTGGAACGTCGCGAGTCTGACGTCGATGTCATATCTGTCGCTTCCTCTGAAGGGGGAGCCCCGATGCTCCCGCAGACAGAGTTATCATACGTATTATGTTTCCCGCAAGCGGACGCTGGGCGGTCCTCAGGGTGAAGCGAGGGTGAAATCGCGGAATGGGCGGCGGTACGGCCCTACGATGTGAACGTTCTATGCGTCGCCCGACAGCGGCAGAATCAGGGGATCTTGTGTCGATGACTCGTGCCGGCAAGGTAGCCGCCGCTCTCGCAACGGCCGGGCTCGCGCTGGGAGGGCTGCTCGCGATCGGTGGCCCGTCCGACGCTGCCCAAGCGGCGCCGGTGGGGTGCAGCAGCGGCCTCATCTATACGACCGGCGGATCGTCGCAGATCTGGCAACGGACGCCCTCCGGGACGGACACCCTGGTGGCCACGGCGGCCGTGTTGATCGGTGCCGTGGCGCAGGATCCGGTCACCGGCAATGTGTACGTCTTCGGCATGGCGACCGGTTTCAAGTCGCACCTGTACCGGGCGGAGGCTGACGGAACGACGACCGATCTCGGACCTGTCGCGGGCCTCCCCAATGGCCCAGGGAACGTCTTCTCAGCGGCCTTCGACCACACGGGCAGGCTGTGGGTAGAGTTCAACACCGCTCCCACGCAGCTTTATCCCGTCGACGTGGCCGCCCTGAGCAGCTCCGGACCGCTTACGGTCAGCACGAACCTGACGAACGACATCGCCGAGCTGAACGGCACCATGTACTCCGCAGGTTCCAACACGCTCCAGCGGATCGACCTCACGACCGGAACCGTGACTTCCGCACCGCTTTCCGGAGTCGTCTTTCCGACCGGCCCAGGCCTTGCCGCGCAGGACGGCCACCTCTACATCAGCACGGGCACCGGCTTTGCCGAGATCCTCAACCCCACTACCGCCACGCCGACCATCAGTGCCCCCTTCACCACCGGGCTCAAGTTCGCAGTCGGGGATGCGGCAGCCTGCGCGACGGCGGGCAACCCGTTCCTGAACGCGGAAACCGACGACCTGACCGGCACCACCCTCTACTCCGGGATCGGAGGTACTGCAGGCAACGTCTTCGTGAACGACCTGCTCAACGGCGCCGGCTTCCAGCCGGGCGACGTGACCCCGTCCGTCCTGACCGACGGCGGCCTGACGGGAGTCGCCGTTGCCGCTGACGGCACGCTGACGGTCCCGGCAGCGACACCGGCCGGCACCTACGCCGTCGGATACAAGATCTGCCAGACCGCCATCGGGCGGACTGCCGTCTGCGACACTGCGTCGGCCACTGTCCGCGTAACGGCGCTCCCCGCGGTGGATGCGGTCGACGACGACTTCACCGCCGCTCCCGTCACCGCGGGCACGGCCGGTACGGCGGGCAACGTCTTCGCCGACGACACGGTGGATGGCGCGGCCGTCTCTCCGGCGGCCGTCACCGCGACCATCACCGCCGACGGCGGGCTCACCGGTGCTGCGCTGACGACCGCCGGCGATCTCACGGTCCCGGCGACGGCTGTTCCGGGAACGTACACACTCGCCTACCAGCTGTGCGCCGTCGCTCCGCCCACCGCCTGCGACACGGCCACCGTGACCCTCCGCGTGGTCGCGGCAACCACCCCGGTTCCGCCGCCGGCCGCGGGCACGCCCGTCGTCGCTTCACCGGTCGGTCCGGGTGTGACCGCGGTGACCCCGGTCGGTGACAAGCTCGCGTCCACGGGGTCGGACCTCGCGGCGGCGGCGGCGGGTGCATCACTCGGTGGAGCGGTCGCCATCATCCTCGGCGCCGCGCTGTGGCTGCTGGCCCGTCGCCGCCGAGCCGCCCAGGGCTAGCCCGAGCGCTCAGCGGGCGCGGGCGGGATCGGGCGCGAGTCCCGTCTCGTGGAGCTCGCGCCAGAGGTCGGCGGGGATGTCGGCGCGGTACCGCGCGACGGTGCTCGTCACGTGGTCAGCGGTCCGCATCCCGGTGACGACCGAGGTGACGGCCGGATGACGGAGCGGGTACTGCACGGCGGCCTCCGGCAGCTCCACGCCGTGGCGCGTGCACACCTCCGCGATGCGTCGGGCTCGCTCGATCACGTCGGCCGGCGCCTGGCCGTAGTCGAACTTCGCGCCGGCGTCGACCGCTGGGCTGCTCAGCAGGCCCGAGTTGTAGACGGCCGCCGCGACCACGCCGACGCCCCGCGACTCAGCCAGCGGCAGCAGGTCGTCGGCCGCGGACTGGTCGAGCAGGGTGAACCGGCCGGCGACCATCACCACGTCGACATCCGTCTGCTCGACGAAACGTGTCAGCATCGCCGACTGGTTCATCCCCGCGCCGATCGCCCGCACCACGCCCTGCTCCCGCAACTCGACCAGCGCGGCGACCCCGGTGGTCGAGGCGGCCTCCCAGTGGTCGTCCGGATCGTGCAGGTACGCGATGTCGAGGTGATCGGTCCCCACTCGCCGGAGGCTGGCCTCCACCGAGCGATGGATGCCGTCACGGCTGAAGTCCCAGACCCGGCGGCGGGCGGCGGGCACGACGAAGCCGTCGTCGTCCTGTAGGTCGGCCGTCTCGGGGCTGTCGACGAGCAGCCGGCCGACCTTGGAGGAGAGCACGATCCTGTCCCGGTCGACGCTCGCGAGCGCCCGCCCCAAGCGCTGCTCCGAGAGCCCGAGGCCGTAGTGCGGGGCCGTATCGAGGTAGCGGATGCCCTCCTCGAGTGCGGCGGACACGGCGAGTTCGGCTTCCTCGTCGGTGGTCTCGCGGAACAGGTTGCCGAACTGCGCCGCTCCGAGGCCCAGCTCTGTCAGCTGCTGTCCGGTCCGGAGCGGTCGGGTGGGGAGGATCGGTGCGGTCATCGGTACGCCTTCGTCGAGTATCTGCAGGGATTCGCTGCCCATCCTATCCCGCCCTTTCAGCATACGTATTATGTTTGCCTTCGATTTCGTCTAAGCTGATCGCGCTGCAGCCACCACCGGCCCAGCGGGAACGAATGAGGAAGGTCTGGTCGGCGATGCGGGCGGCTGAATATCTGGGAGAGCGGACGATCCGGGTCGAGGAGCGCGACGCGGCCCAACCGGGGCAGGGGGAGGTGGCCATCCAGGTCGCCTACGTCGGCATCTGCGGCACCGACCTCCATGTCTTCCACGGCGACATGGATGCCCGGGTGACCACGCCCGCCACCATCGGCCACGAGATGTCCGGCACGATCGCCGCGATCGGCCCGGGCGTCGACGGATGGAGCGTCGGCGACGCCGTCACCGTCATGCCGCTGTCATGGGACGGCACCTGCCCGGCGTGCCTCGCCGGCAACATGCACATCTGCCAGAACCTCGATTTCATCGGGATCGACAGCCCCGGCGCGCTGCAGGAGCTCTGGACTGTGCCCGCCGACGTGCTGGTGCGGCTCCCCGAGGGCCTCTCGCTACGGAATGCGGCGCTGGTCGAGCCCGTCGCCGTGGCCGTCCACGATGTGCGACGGTCGGGCCTCGGCGTGGGCGACTCGGTCGTCGTCATCGGAGCCGGACCGATCGGGGCGCTCATCGCAACGGTCGCGACCGCGTTCGGTGCCCGGGTCATCATCGCCGAGATCGACGCGAACCGCCGGGCCGCCGCCGAGGAGATGGGCTTGTCGACCATCGACCCCTCCGCCGTCGACCAGGTGGCCTGGGTCGAGGAGTGGACCGGGGGAGCCGGTGCGGATGTCGTGTTCGAAGTCTCGGGAGCGGCGGCCGCCGTTCTCGGAGCGACCAGCCTCGCGAAGGTGCGCGGCACGGTCGTCGTCGTCGCCATCCACCCCCAGCCGCGTCCGCTCGACCTGCACCGGGTCTTCTGGCGCGAGCTCACCATCCTGGGCGCGCGGGTGTATGAGCGCCAGGACTTCGAGCGGGCCGTCGAGCTGGTGGCCGACGGCTCCATCCCGGCCGACGCCCTGATCTCGAGCGTGGTGCCGCTGACCGACGTGGAGTCGGCGTTCCACACCCTCGAGGCCGGACAGGCGCTGAAGATCCTCGTCGAGGTGAGCGGTTCGTGAGCGCCTTCGACCTGACCGGCCGGCGCGCGGTGGTGACCGGCGTCAAACGCGGCATCGGCTACGCGATCGCGGAGGGTCTGGCCGCTGCGGGCGCCGACATCGTCGGGGTCTCGGCGACGCTCGACCCCGAGTCGTCCGCCATCGGCGACCGGGTGCGAGAGCACGGGCGCATCTTCGAGGGGCACCGGGTGGACTTCGCCGACCGGCAGGCGGTGACCGCGTTCGCGGAAGCCGTCGCCGGCGATGAGCGCCCGGTCGACATCCTGGTGAACAACGCGGGCACCATCCGCCGGGCGCCGGCCGCCGAGCACCCACTGGAGTGGTTCGACGAAGTGCTGGAGGTCGACCTCACGAGCGGTTTCGTGCTGAGCTCGATCCTCGGGCGCAGGATGCTCGCAGCCGGGAGCGGACGGATCATCTTCACCGCGTCGCTGCTCTCGTTCCAGGGCGGCATCAACGTGCCGGGTTACGCCGCGGCCAAGTCCGGGGTCGCCGGGCTCATCCGCGCGCTTTCGAACGAGTGGGCCGCCTGCGGCGTGACCGTGAACGGCATCGCCCCCGGCTACATCGCGACCGACAACACGCAGGCGCTGCAGGACGATCCTGACCGCTCGCAGGCGATCCTGGAGCGCATCCCGGCGGGCCGCTGGGGCCGGGCGACGGACATCGCTCCCGCCGCCGTCTTCCTGGCCTCGGACGAAGCGGCGTACGTCTCTGGGAGCATCCTGCCGGTCGACGGAGGGTGGCTCGGCCGATGACGCCGTTCGAGAAGATCCTCCCCGTCGTCGTGCTCGACTCCGTGGCGGCGGCGGAGCCCCTCGGCGCCGCCCTGCTCGCCGCGGGCATCCACCAGGTCGAGGTCACCCTGCGGACACCTGCGGCGTTGGAGGCCATCCGCATCCTCGCGGCCGAGCCGCGGCTCCGGGTGGGTGCGGGGACGGTGCTGGACGGCGCGCAGCTCGATGCCACCGTCGACGCCGGCGCCGCATTCGTCGTCAGCCCCGGGCTGATCGAAGAGGTCGTCGAGCGCGGGCGGGAGCGCGGCATCCCCGTCGTGCCCGGTATCGCCACCGCAACCGAGCTGGCCCGCGCCCGATCCCTCGGCCTCCGGACGGTCAAGTTCTTCCCCGCCGAGCCGCTCGGCGGTCCGGCCGCCATCGCCGCGCTGGCGTCCGTCTTCCCGGAGATGTCGTTCGTCCCCACGGGCGGCATCGGGCCCCGGAGCGCCGCCGGCTACCTCGCGCTGCCCGCGGTCGTCGCCGTGGGCGGAAGCTGGATGGTTCCCCGCCCGGCGCTGGCCTCCGGTGACTTCGGCGCCGTCGAACGGCTGAGCCGGGAGGCCGTGGCGGCGGCCTCATGACCGGCTACGTGCTGACGTTCGGCGAGACGATGGGACTGTTCCGCGCCGCCGAGGTCGGCGACCTGGCGGATGTGGGGGAGGCGCGCATCGGTGTCGGGGGCGCCGACAGCAACGTCGCGATCGGGGTGAGCCGTCTCGGCGCCCCGGCCGTCTGGGTCGGTCGCGTGGGCGACGACGGACTCGGCCGCCGCGTCGTCAAGGAGCTTCGGGGCGAAGGCGTGGAGGTCCGCGCGATCGTCGATCCCTCCGCGCCAACCGGCCTCATGATCAAGGAGCGCCGGACGCCGCACACGACGCGGGTGTCGTTCTACCGCGCGGGCAGCGCGGGCAGCCGCCTCGCCCCCGGGGATGTGGACGGCGACCTCGTCCGCGGGGCGGCGCTCGTCCACCTCACCGGCATCACCGCCTCGCTCTCGCCTTCCGCGCGGGCACTCGCACTCGAGGTCATCGCGGTGGCCCGCGACGCCGGCGTGCCCGTCTCCTTCGACGTGAACCATCGGCCGTCGCTCTGGCCGGACGGCGACGCGGCGCCCGTCTACCGGGACGTCGCCGCCGGAGCGGACATCGTCTTCGCGGGGGAGGACGAGGCGGCCCTGCTGACCGGGGTGAGTCCGTCCGATCCCGAGGCGCTCGCCCGCGCGCTCGTCGAGCAGGGGCCGGCCCTCGCGGTCATCAAGCGGGGAGCCTCGGGCAGCCTCGCGTTCACGGAGGGCGTGGTGACCCGGCGCCCGGCGCTGACCGTTCCGGTCGTCGACACTGTCGGCGCGGGCGACGCGTTCGTGGCCGGGTTCCTCCGCGGCCGGCTCGATGGCGCGGGAGTCGCGGACTGCTTGGAGCTCGCAACGATCGCCGGCGCCTTCGCGTGCATGGGGCCCGGTGACTGGGAGAGCATGCCCCGCACGGGGGACCTCGGGCTGCTGTCGGATGACGATCCGGTCACCCGCTGACCTCGCTCTTGGCAAACATCATACGTATGCTCTATAGTCGGAACACGCCTCCTCGGAGTCGTCAACGAAGTCGACAAGACAAGGACATCTCATGGTCGGAATCCACACTGTGGTGCGTTCACGCCGCCGATCGGCGTTGACCGTAGCCGCACTTGGCGCCGCGACGGCGCTCCTGGCCCTCACCGGATGCAGTTCCGGCGGGAGCACAGGGAACGGGTCGTACGGCTTTCCCGAAGCCAAGCAGGACACCTCCTCGACGATCACCGTCTGGGTGGACGCGGACCGTCAGGCCGCGGCGAAGGCATTCGAGAAGGCGAACCCGGACACCAAGATCAAGGTCGTGACCTACGACGGGTCGGCCAACGGCTCCAACTCGTTCCGGACGAAGATGCAACTCTTCGACCGCGCCGGCAGCGGCTGGCCGGACGTGGTCTTCTCGAGCCAGAACAACGACGCCTCCTGGGCCAGCCAGAAGACCAACGGCAAGCAGGCGTTCGCAGCGCAGCTCGACTCGGGCCTGGTTCCGAAGGACACGCTGAGCGGCTTCACCCCCGGCTCGCTCAACCCCTGCACCGTCGAGGGTCACGTCTACTGCCTGCGCAACGACCTCGCTCAGGCGGTGCTCTGGTACAACAAGGCGCTGCTCGACCAGTTCGGCTACTCCGTCCCCACCACCTGGGAGGAGTATCAGGCTCTCGGTGAGAAGGTCGCCAAGGAGCACCCGGGCTACATCATCGGCACCGCGGGCGACGCCTGGACGCCGGAGGTGTTCATGTGGGCCAGCAAGTGCGAGGCCAACAACATCACCGGACCGAAGAGCGTGACCGTCAACACCGACAGCACGGAGTGCAAGCGCGCCGCGTCGATGCTCGACACCCTCCGCGCCAATGGCACCGTCCCCGCGGTGAGCGTCTTCACCCCCGAATTCATCAAGAACTACACCGGAAAGGTGCTGATGATGCCCGGCCCCGCCTGGTACGCCGGCGCCATCTTCAACAACCCGCAGTCGCTCAACGTGCCCGCCGGCCAGCTGGCGGCGGCAGCGCCTCTGCCCTGGAAGGGCGACGACAAGCCGGTCACCGGCAACGTCGGAGGCGGCACCTGGTTCATCTCCAGCCACTCGAAGAACCTGAAGGCGGCCGAGCAGTTCGTGCAGTTCGTCACCACCGCTGACGACTACCAGGTGCAGCTCGCGCCGGGCTATCCCGCCTACGCGTCGGCCGCCGAGAAGTGGGTCGCCAAGCAGGACGCCAGCAAGTACTACGCGGCGCCGCTGAAGCCGGTCGTCACTGCGGCCTCCCAGGTCTGGGACGGCTGGGGCTACGGCATCTTCAGCCAGGAGGCCGTGTGGGCGAAGACCATCACGCCCGCTGTGGCCTCCGGCAAGTCGATCGTCTCCCTGCTTCCCACGTGGCAGGAGGCCATCACGAACCAGGCCAAGGTCGACGGATACACGGTGAAGTGACATGACCATCGCTCCTCCGAGCGACCAGCTGACCGTCGGCGCCCCCGAGCGCCGGCGGTCGGCACGGCGTGCGGGACGTGCCCCTGGACGGACGCCCATCGGCTACGTCTTCGTCTCGCTCTACACGCTCCTCGCTCTCGCCTTCGGCATCCTCCCGTCCCTCTATGCGGTCGTGCTCGCCTTCACCAACAGCGATGGGGGCTTCGCCGGCTTCGACAACTTCGTGAAGGTGATCGGCGACTTCCGGTTCTGGCCGGCGGTCCAGCACGTCACCCTGTACCTGGTGATCTGGCTCATCGGCCTGCTGATCTTCGTCGTCGCCCTCGCCCTGATCGTGCACGCACTGCGCGCCCGGTGGGCGAGCACCTCCCTGCGGTTCATCTACTACCTGCCGGGTGCGCTCGCCGGAGCGTCGAGCGTGCTGCTCTGGCTGTTCGTCCTCGACCCGACCGCGAGCCCGGTCAGCGGCCTCCTGCACCTGCTCGGCCTGAACAGCTTCGTGCAGGTGATCCAGCCGGGCAACCTGCCGCTCATCTTCGCCATCATCGCGTTCTGGACCGGCGCGGGCGGCTGGATCGTCATCATGTACGGCGCCCTGAACAACATCAGCACCGACATCATCGAGGCGGCCAGGATCGACGGAGCCAACGCGTTCCAGATCGGCCTGCGCATCCAGCTCCCGATGCTCCGCAAGTGGATCGCGTACATGGCGGTGATGTCGCTGGCCGCCGGCACGCAGCTGTTCGTCGAACCCCAGTTGCTCAGCCAGGCGAGCAACGCCGTCGTGCCGAACGACTACTCCCTGAACCAGCTGGCGTACCAGTACGCCTTCCAGCAGAACGACTTCAACGGCGCCGCCGCGATCTCGCTCCTCCTGCTGATCGTCGCGCTCCTGCTGTCGTGGGTGTTCGTCACCCGCGGCGGCCTGTTCGAGAAGGAATGACCATGACCGCACTCTCAACCGATCGGCGCAGAGTGAACCTGCGCGGATGGAGCGGGCGCACCATCGGGGCCGTCGTCCTCCTCCTGTTCGTGCTGTTCTTCGCGATCCCGATCGTCTGGCTGCTGCTGGCCGTGACCAAGTCGTCGCACGCGCTCACCGTGGCGAACCCGTTCTCGTTCGGCTCGTGGGCCGACCTCGTCGCGAACTGGAACCAGCTGTTCGGCTTCCAGGACGGCGCGGTCACCGTATGGATCGGCAACTCGGCGATGTACGCGCTCGGTGCGCTGGTCATCACCCTGGTCGTCAGCATCCCGGCCGGGTACGCCCTGGCGCTGACCGAGTTCCGGTTGCGCAAGGCGCTGCTCGTGCTCACCCTGGTCGTCATGCTCATCCCGAGCACAGCGCTGGTGCTGCCGGTCTTCCTGGAGCTGAACACCGTGGGGCTCATCGGCAGCCCGCTCTCGGTGATCCTGCCGATGTCGTTCTTCCCGTTCGGCGTCTACCTGACCTACATCTACTTCTCGACCAGCATCCCGCGCGACCTGCTGGCCGCCGCCCGCATCGACGGATGCACCGAGCTGGAGGTGTTCACCCGGGTGGCCCTGCCGCTGGCGACGCCGATCGTGGCTCTGGTGGCCTTCTTCAGCTTCGTGCAGAACTGGAACAACTTCTTCCTTCCGTTCGTGATGCTGCCCTCGAGCGATGGTTACCCCATCCAGGTCGGCCTCAGCTCGCTGCTGTCCGCCACGCCCGCCTTCAACCCCAGCTCCGCCGGGTCAGACTCGGTGCAGCTGCCGACCCTGGCGCTGGCCACCATCGTCTCGATCCTGCCCGTCCTGATCGTCTTCCTCTTCTCGCAGAGGTTCCTCGTGACGGGGATGACCGCAGGGGGGACGAAGGAATGACAACGCTCGCACACGAGGAGAACCGCACGTGAAGATCACCGGCTACCGCAGCCTCACCACCGTCCATGACTGGGGGAGGCTGACCGGCGACGTCAACGGTGTCCAGAGCGGGCACACCACCCCCGTCCCCGTGCTGATCATCGAGACCGACAGCGGTCTCGAAGGCGTTGGCCTGGGCGCGCACGGCGACATCGCCCGCGTCTTCCCGGCCATCGACGGCGAGGACCCGCGGGCGGTCGTCGCGCTGTACGACCGGATGCTCGACTGGGTCTTCAAGGCCGGGCACTCCGGCGCCACTTTCGGGACCATCGGCGCCGTCGACATGGCGCTCTGGGACCTCAAGGCCAAGGCCGCGGGCGAGCCGCTCTGGCGCACGCTCGGCGCGCGCGACCGGTTCATCCCCGGCTACGCCTCGGGGCTGGAGTTCGGCCTGACCGACGACGAACTGGTGACCCTGTACACCGACTTCGCCGACCGCGGCTTCAAGGCGGGCAAGCTCAAGGGAGGTCGCGACATCGACCGCGACCTGCCGCGCCTGGAGATCATGCGCGACATCCTCAGCCGAAACTCGCGGCGGCCGGCGCTCATGTTCGACGCCAACGAGGCCTGGAACACGGCGCAGGCGGCGCGCTTCGTGACCGCGATCGAGGAGCAGCTCGACCTCACCTGGGTGGAGGAGCCGCTGCGGCGCTGGGACGCCGCAGGCATGGCGGCGTTGCGGGGCAAGATCCGGGCGGCCGTCGCCAGTGGCGAGAACCTCACCGGGCTGGAGCAGTACCGGCCGCTGCTGGACGCCAACGCCGTCGACATCGTCCAGGTCGGTAACGTGTGGGGCATCACCCACTTCCTCCGCGTCGCCACCCTCGCGCACGGCCGCGACCTCCCGGTCAGCCCCGTTGCGTTCAACGCGAACCCGGTCGCACATGCCGCCGCGGCCGTGCCGAACCTGCTGACCTTCGAGGTGCAGGATCTGCACCACCCGGTCGGGCTGGACGTCGACCAGTGGTTCGAGGACGGCGGCATCGTGCTGGGCAACCGGCCGGGGCTCGGCATCCTCGTGGACGAGTCGCTGATGCAGGTCGCCGGCGTCTCGCCAGCGACACCGCCCGCCACCGGTCCGCACATCCGGCCGGAGCGCGCGGCCCTGCGGCTCGTGGCCGAACCCGACGTCATCGACCTCCCCGGCAACCCGCTGAGGCCCGTCTCATGACGCGCGCGCCCGAGCGTCACGCCCTCGTCGTCGGTGTCCGGCCGGAGAAGCGCGAGGAGTACCTCGCGTTGCACCGCGCCGTCTGGCCCGGTGTGGAGCAGAAGCTGCGCGAATCGAACATCCGCAACTACAGCATCTTCGTCTTCGGCGACATCCTGTTCGCGTACTACGAGTACGTCGGCGACGACCACGACGCCGACCTGCAGCGCATCGCGGACGATCCGGTCTCGCAGGAGTGGTGGACGCTGACCGACCCCTGTCAGGTCCGGATCGCGGAGGAGCGCGAGCCGGGCGCCCTGTGGCAGCACATCGACGAAGTGTGGCACCTGGAGTGAGCGCGCGGATCGACGCCCACGTGCACCTGTGGAACCGCGCCACCGATCCGCAGGACTGGATCGACCCCGCGACCATGGGCGCCATCGACCGCGACTTCGGCACGGCCGAGCTCCGTGCGATGCTCGCCGCGACGGGATGCGGCCGGGCGGTCGTGGTGCAGGCGAGCAACAGTCTCGACGAGAGCATCCGGCTCGCGGCCGCGGACCCGGAGGCCGTGGCCGGGCTGGTGGCCTGGGTGGACCTGACCGGGGATGTGGCGGCGCAGCTGGACCGGATCCGGGAGGCGGCGACCGTACCGGTGGTCGGCATCCGGCATCTCGCGCAGATCGATCCGGACCCGCAGTGGCTGCTGCGGCCCGACGTCGGACACGGGCTCGACGTGCTGGAAGCGGTCGGCGTCTCCTTCGACCTCGTCGTCCGTGACTGGCAGCTCGGCCAGGCGGCGCAGGTCGCTGGACGGCATCCGGGTTTGACCTTCGTCCTCGATCACCTCGGCGGACCGCCGGTGCCCGGCTTGGATGCGAGCGAGTGGGAGGCTGCCCTGCGCCTCCTCGCACGCTCGCCGAACGTGTTCTGCAAGGTGTCGGGGCTCAGCTCGGGGCTCGCGCCGGGATCGTGGACGGCGGACGGCCTGCGTCCGCGCATCGACGTGGCACTCGACGCTTTCGGCCCGTCGCGGCTGATGTACGGGTCGGACTGGCCCCTCGCCGAGCTGGGCGGCGGCGCGCCGCTGTGGAAGGACGCGGTCTCGTCGCTGCTCTCCGGGCTCTCGGCGGCCGAGGCCGACCGGGTTTTCGGCGGGACCGCCGTGGAGGCTTACTCGCTGGAAGCCTGACCGCCTCCGCGGGTGCGCGGAGCGTGGTCGGGGAGGCGCCGCCGCTCCCACGAGACGTGGATGTGGTCGTGCATGGCCTGCTCGGCCGCCGCGGGGTCGTTGCGCGAGATGGCCTCCACGATCGCCGCGTGCTCGTCCAGCGTCTTCGCGACGGCGTCGGGCGGGTTGATGCCCTGATACCGGCTGGACTCCACGGCCCGCTTGTACAGGTGCTTGGCGATGTTCTCGGCGAGCCGGTTGCCCGAGATCTCCATCAGCGCGTAGTGGAAGACCACGTCCGCCTGCCGGAACGAGTCGGTCTCCGACTCGCTCTCGCGCATGGCGGTCAACGCGTTCTCCAGGCGGCGCAGTTCGTCGGCGGAGTGCGCTTCGGCGACGGAGCGCGCCATCGCCGACTCCAGGCTCGCCCGGACCACCGTGAGCTCATCGAGCACGCCGAGCGATTCGTCGTTGTCGATGAGGGCGGACAGGACCACCGGGTCGAGCATGTTCCAGTAGCCGGGCGCGCGCACCTGGGTTCCGCGGCCCTGGGAGACGATGACCAGGCCCTTCTCCTCCAGGCGCTTGACGGACTCCCTCAGCACGGTGCGGCTCACGCCGAAGTGCTCGCTCAGGGGGCCTTCCGGCGGGAGGAGGTCGCCCTCCTTGAGCCGGCCGGTGACGATCAGCTCGACCAGCTCGGCGACCACCGCCACTCCCAGCCGCTCCGCTGGGAGGCGCTGGGGGATCAGCCGGGACGTGTCCGTCGCTTCGCTCGCCATACGTATGACCTTAGCCCGCGCTTGTCCGTGGTGGGGCGGCGCCCGGCGGTCCTGTTCTCAGGAGATCGGCTTCCCGGCGCGGCAACCGCAACCGCAACACGCTGAGCGTCCTCTCATTCCGACCCGCCGGGCGGGACCGGAGGCGTACGTTCGCTGCTGAGGCGCCGCCCGGCGCCGAGGGAGGTTGCACCGATGCCCACGGATCAGTACCACGAGCCGCCCGCCGAGCTCTCGGAGCAGACGCGGACCTTCGCCCGGATGTGCGCAAGCCTGTCCGAGGAGTCGGAGGCCATCGGCTGGTATGAGCAGCGCATCGCCGTCGAGAAGGACCCGACGGCCCGCGCCATCATGCTCGACTCGCTCGCCGAGGAGTACAAGCACTTCAGCATGGAGCTCGAGTTCCTGCTGCGGGCGAAGCCGCAGTGGCGCGAGACGGCGCGCGGCATTCTGTTCCAGGACGGCGACATCGTCAAGCATGGGGAAGAGGCGGAGGAAGCCGCCGAAGGCTGACCAGGCCACGCCGGCCTGGCCGCGTCAGAGCGACAGCCGCCGATTCACCACCGCGTCGGCGACGTCGTGCAGGCGGGCGTTCGTCGTGCGAGCGTGCGTGCGCAGCATCCGGAACGCCTGGTCGATCGGCACCCGGTGCTTCTGCGCGATGACGCCTTTCGCCTGCTCGATCAGCACCCGGCTGTCCAGCGCCTGCTGCAGCTGCTCGGACAGGACGGTCTGCTCGTGGAGCGACCGCTGCTGGAGGACCGCGATGGTCGCCACCTCGCAGAGGGCGCGGATCAGCGAGGTCTCCCGGTCGTCGAGCTTCCCCAGCCGGGTCGAGAACAGGTTGAGCGCGCCGATCGTCTCGCCGCGCACCGACAGCGGGAAGGTGTGCGAGGCGACGAAGCCGCGGTCGGCCGCGATGCGGGTGAAGTGCGGCCAGCGGTCAGCCTCCTGGCGCAGATCCGGGATGTCCAGGAGGGTGCCCGTGTGCGCGGTCTCCAGACAGGGCCCCTCGGCCACCCACAGCTGGTACTCCTCGGTCTCTGCGGCGCTTTCGCTCGTTGAGGCGACGACGTGCAGCGTGCCGTCGCGGTCGGCCAGCATGATGCCTCCCTCGGCCGCAGACGTGAAGCGCGTGCTCGCCTCGATGAGGACATCCATCGTGTCGATCACGTCGAATTCCGGCCGGAGCGCGTCGGCGAGGAGCACGAAGACGGCGGGCAGGTCGACATCGTGCTCGTCGGGGCCGTTCTCCTGGTTCAGCATGCACCGCACGGTACGCCGAAGATCGGGCGCCGTCAGAGCAGTTCTGCGAACCAGGGCTCGACGACCTCGGCGATGTAGCCGGCGTCGACGCGCTGGAGTTCCGTGAGGCCGAGGAAGTGCCGCGCCAGAGTCATCCCGAGGATGCTGGCGGTGAGCACTGCAGCGCGGACGTCCGCGTCGTCCCGGTCGCTGGTGCGCGCAAGGTTCTGCACGCGCTCCCGCAGGTAGTCGCCCATGACGGAGGCCGCTTCGGGTGAGGTGAGCATGGACCGCAGCAGCGCTCGGGTCGCCGGCGGCAGTTCGCGCAGCCGCAGATCGAGCACCTCCGCGAGGTGCTGCGGCACCTGATCTTCCGTCAGCTCCGGCGCCGGCCGTACCGCGAGCTCGAAGAGGCCCTGCTTCGATCCGTAGTGCTGGAGCACCAGGGAGGGGTCGACGCCGGCTCGACGCGCGATCCCACGCACCGTCGCACCGTCGACACCGTGCGCCCCGAACTCGGCCTGGGCGGCCTCCAGGATCCGGGCCGCAGTCGCAGCCCGGCGTTCGGCGCGCGTGAGGGGCTCATCCATGGCTTCACTCTACAGATGATGAGCGAACGTGCTAGGTTCGACTCAACACCTGTTGAGCGAAATGGGCGCGCGATGCGCCCTCAAGGAGATCCGGATGCACACTCCCACTGCGAGCCCGAACCGAACGGTGCTGGTGATCGGCGCCTCCCGAGGCCTCGGCGAGGCCATCGTCGAGGAGTATGCCGCGCGCGGGTCGCACGTCGTGGGGACGGTGCGCGGCGATGCGCCGACGCCGCTGCACGAGTTCGCGCGGATGACCGATCGGGTCGAGATCGAGCACGTCGACATCACCGAGGTGGAGGGGGTGCGGGCACTCGCCGACCGGCTGCGGCACCGCACGTTCGACCTGCTGTTCATCGTCGCGGGCGCCTCGCTCGCGCCGAGGGCTCAGATCGCGGCCGAGATCGCCGACGACGACTTCGACCGGATGATGAACACGAATGTGCTCAGCGTCATCCGCGTCGTTGAGGCACTCGACGACCTGGTCGATCCTGAGGGCACGATCGCCGTCATGTCGTCGGGTCAGGGCAGCATCGGCAACAACCGTTCCGGCGGCTTCGAGGTGTACCGGGCGACGAAGGCGGCGCTCAACCAGCTGATGAGGAGCTACGCGGCCCGCCACCGGGACGACCGGCGGACCCTGCTGCTGATGGCGCCCGGCTGGGTGCGGACCGCGATGGGCGGCGCGGAGGCCCCGCTCGAGATCGCGGACAGCATCCCGCCGCTGGTCGACACGGTCGACGCGCAGCGGGGCGCAGCCGGGCTGCAGTACCTCGACCGCAACGGGGAGACGGTGCCCTGGTGAGCACGCCGCTCCCGACGTCGTGCTTCGCGCCGGTGGTCCGTGGCAAGCTGTGAACCCTGAGGGCCGCCGACACGCGCGAACGCCGCGTCGCGGCGGCGCTCGCCGCACTGTCGGGCGCCGACCAGCAGGCGACGTAAGGAGAGCGACGGGTGTACGGGGTCGGGCTCGGCACGTCGATGCGCGACCTGATGCGTGGCCCGTCCGAGTACTACGGGAGCCGCGCCGGCGATCGGATGCTGCCGTCAGGAGGCGACGGGAGCGATCCGCTGGAAGAGCGGGACGCCGACGGCCACGACGATCGGGTGCATGAGCATCAGGGCGATCACGCCGGCGACCGTCGTCCCAGGGATGAACCCGGTCACCAGGAGCACGACGTCCGGGACGAGTGACACGACCAGGAGCAGCGGGACCAGCAGGCGCAGGGCGCGGGTGGGACGGGCGGCCCGTGCGCGGACGATGCGCCATCCGACGTAGCCGGCCAGGAAGCCGGCGATCGCGAAGGACATGTACACGGCGGGCTTGAGGGCGGGGAAGTCGCCGGCGCCGAGCGCCTGGGCGATCAGTGCGACGACGGTCGTCGCGGCTGCGATGACGAGCGCGCCCGCTGTCAACAGGAGAGCGTTGCGTCGGACGGTGCTCGTGCGGCGAGGTGCGGCCGGAGCAGTGGGGGACATGGTTGCCATGAGTGACTCCTTCGATCCTGAGGAGGAACGTCCTCCAGTGCTCACGGTAAAAGCCCGGCCGATCAGGCGAATCCTCCCGGGGGTGCAGGTTCCGGCGCTGGTCGTCACCCGGGGGAGTACGGCTGCCTACTCGCATCACGAATGGACAGGTGAAACTGTGCAGTCTAGGCTGTCTATATGACCACGACGAACGATGACGCAGCTCCGCAGCAGGTCGCCGTCGACCTCCGGACGGTCCTCGCCCGTCTGCTCCGCAAGCTGCGGGAGGCGACGGCCGAGGCGATCACCCCCTCCCAGGCCTCGGCGCTGTCCCGGCTCAGCAAGGGCGGGGTGTCGACGGTGAGCGCGTTGGCGATGGCCGAGCGCGTCCGCCCGCAGTCGATGGCGGCGATCGTCGAGGCGCTGGAAGGGCTGGGCCTCGTCACCCGCAGTCAGGACCCGAACGACGGCCGCCGGCAGATCGTCGACCTCACCGAGGCGGGATGGGCGCAGGTCGCCGGTCAGAAGGAGGCCGGCCTGGCCTGGCTCGAGGGGACACTCGCCGAGCAGCTGTCGCCGGACGAGCTCCGCACCCTCTCCGCCGCGACGGGCATCCTGGAACGGATCCTCGACTGATGGCGCTCAAGCCGCCGCCGCCGCACCGCTTCGACCGCCGCCTGCTCCCTCCGATGATGCTGGGCGCGGTCCTCAACCCGATCAACACCGCGATCATCGCGGTCGCGCTCGCGCCCATCGGCATCGCCCTCGGGGCGCCGACATCCGAGACGGTGTGGCTCGTCTCGGGCCTCTACCTCGCCACGGCCATCGGTCAACCGCTCGTCGGCCGGCTGGTCGACATCTACGGCGTCAAGCGGCTCTTCCTCGCGGGCGGCGCGCTGGTGGCGCTCGCGGGGGCGATCGGGCTGGCCATCCCGGAGTCGCACGACAGCATCTGGTGGCTGGTGGTCGCGCGCGTCGTGCTCGGGCTGGGCACGTGCGCGGGGTACCCCGCCGCGATGCACCTGATCCGGGCGGAGGGCAAGCGCACCGGGGTGGCCTCGCCGGCCATCATCCTGACCGTCCTCTCCGTCACCACGCAGACCGTCGCCGTCATCGGGCCCACTCTCGGCGGACTCCTCATCGGGGCGTGGGGGTGGCGGGCGACATTCGCGGTGAACCTGCCGCTGGGGCTGGCGAGCGTCATCCTCGGCTGGATCCTCCTCCCGCGGGTCACGGGGCTGGAGCCGCCTCGCGATCAGCGGCCCCGTATCGACGTCCTGGGCATCGTCTTCTTCGCGGTGACGATGCTCGCCCTGCTCGTGTTCCTGCAGAACATCTCGGTGGCGACCCTGTGGATGCTCGCGGTCGCGCTCGCCGCCGGCGCCGCCCTGGTGTGGTGGGAGCTGCGGGTGGATGCGCCCTTCATCGACCTGCGGGTGCTCGGCGGCAACGGACCGCTGCTGCTCACCTACACGCGCTCTCTGCTCACCGCGACGATCTCGTACACCTTCGTCTACGGCTTCACGCAGTGGCTGGAGGATGGGCGAGCGCTGAGCCCCACCGGCGCTGGGCTCGTGCTGCTGCCGGTGTTCGCCGCGGGGATCGCGGTGGCGCTCGCCTTCGGACGACGGCCCGAAGTTCTGTGGAAGCTGCTCATCGGCTCCATCGCCCAGCTCGTGGCGGGCATCCTGGTGCTCTTCATGACCGGGGCGACGCCGATCTGGTTCTTCGTGGTGACCATGCTCGTCCTCGGCATCCCGCAGGGCCTCAACAACCTTGCCATCCAGAACACCCTCTACTACCAGGCCCAGCCGGAGCGGATCGCCTCCTCGGCCGGCCTGCTGCGCACCTTCTTCTACCTGGGTGCGATCGTGGCATCCGTCGTCTACGGCAACGTCTACGGCGCCCTCGCGAGCACCGGCGGGCTGCACGTGCTCGGCTGGGTCGTGATCGGGGTCTCCGCCGTGTTCCTGCTGATCACCGTGCTCGACCGCAGCCTCCGCGAGATCGGCCGGGGAGCCGACGCGAAACCGCCCTCGCTTGTCGACCGAGGGTGAATCGAGGGTGAAAAACCCGCGATTCTGTCGACAGGGCTGAGAAAGCTCCGCTTCTATGGCAGAGCGAGCTTCTATGGCAGAGCGAGCGTGGGCTCTGCCCGACCCGACCTGCCGACAGCTGGTGGGCGTACAATCCGTCCACTGGAGGAGACGATGACCCGATACTTCGTCACCGTGGCAGGCCGCCGGATAGCCGTCCTCGATGAAAACGCCGAACAGGCCACGCAGCGCATCGCCGACGCGAAGGGACGTGGCGGCGAATACGTCCAACTCGCCACCGATGCGGGTGTGATCCACATCCTCGTCAGCGCCCGCGCTCCCGTCGGGATCGAAGCGCAGGCTGCCGTCGTCGACGAGTCCCAGGGCGCCGGCGCTGCGACGATACAGGCGCTCTCACCCAGCACCGACGAGTTCGACGAGTGGGGCATCTGAACGGCGAACTCCGCCGACGCCTCGAAGAGAAGGGGTGACCACTGCGGGAAGTATTCGTTCCTTCGCGGCGACGAGGTCGGCCGGGGTGTCGATGTCGGCGCTGAGCTCCCCAGGGTCGTCGAGCAGGGTCAGTGCCAGGGAGCCGAACAGTGCACGGACCGGCGCCGAGTCCAGGGAGGCGGACGAGCGCAACCGGGAGACGGCGCCGCGGAGCGCATCCACGGCATAGAGCCCGCTGAGCCACTGCGTGCGGCCCGAGGCGTCCCGGAGGACCAGGCCATCGGTGAACTCCTCGGCCGCGCTGAGCAGCAGCTCGACCACGGCGGCGGGGCGGACCAGGTCGCAACTGAGTACGAGACAGGTCCCGGTCGCCACGCCACGGCGGTCCAGCTCGTCGAGGGCGGCGCCGATCCCGGCGGCCGGTCCCGAGAACGCCGGCCGCTCCTGGATGAGCGAGACGCTGGGGCGCGCAGGCAGTTCCGGGAGCAGCGCCTCCGGCCCGACCACGACGGTCGGCAGGAGAGTCACGGCGTCCAGAGAGCGGTCGAGCAGCGTCTTCCCGCCGAGCGACACGGCATGCTTCGGCGTGCCGAGCCGCCGGGCCCGGCCGCCGGCCAGGACGATCGCCGCGACGCTCATGCCGGCTCGAACACGGGGACCAGCTGACCCGTCTCCACGTTCGCGGTCTCCGCCCCCACCATCGCGATGAGCGGGGCCCGGAACATCGCGGACAGCGAGTGGGATGCGTGATCCGGCGAACCGAGCGGATGGACCGCGATCGCGTCCGCGTCGGCCTCCACGGCGAGCGGCACGAACCTGACCGCTCCCGCCCGGCCGGGCCAGCCGACGGAGACCGTCTCGGATGCGGGTTCGCCTCCAGTGAGGGCTCCAGCCAGCCGAGCCAGGACCGGCCGCACGAACGCCTCGAAGGAGACGAATGCCGCGGCCGGCGTGCCGGGAAGCGCGAGCCACGGCGTTCCCCGCCACCGGCCGTGCGCCTGAGGACGACCGGGCCGCATCGCGACGCGGGCGAGCGTCCCGTCGGGGGAGGCTGCCGCGAGCCGCCCGGCCAGGTCGTGGGTTCCGGGGCCGACCCCTCCAGTGGAGACGATGAGGTCCGCCTTCCGGGCCGCGGAGTCGAGCACCCGGCGGAGCGCATCCTCGTCGTCGCGGACGAGCTGCACGGAGACGACGTCGCCCCCGAGCGCCGTGACGGCCGCCCGCAGGTACACGGAGTTCGAATCCGGGATGCCCGCGCGCGGACCCGCGTCCGAGAACAGCTCGTCACCGGTCACCACCAGGGCGACCCGCGGAGCGCGATGCACCCGCACAACGGTGTGGCCGGTGGCCGCCAGCAGCCCCAGGTCTCGAGGACCGAGCACGACCCCCCGGCGGACGATCGGCGCACCCTCGGCGATGTCCTCCCCGCGATTGCGAATGTGGGGCTTCGCGTCCCGCCACAGAGCGACGGTCGCGCCGTCGTCGAAGCGACCGCTGGTCGTGCGCTCGACGGGGACCACGAGGTCCGCGCCGGGCGGCAGGGGCGCGCCGGTCATCACCGGCCGGGCCTCCCCGGTGCGCAACGGACGGGGCTGCGGCGACCCGGCGCGGGACGGCTCGAGCCGCACAAGGACGGCGGGACTCTCCGGGCTCGCTCCTTCGAGGTCGGCAGCACGGACGGCGTAACCGTCCATCGCGGCATTGTCGAAGCGCGGCACAGCGAACGCCGCCGTCACCGCCTCCGCCGTGGTCCGTCCGAGCCCTTCAGCCAGCCCCACCGTTTCAGCCGGCAGCGCGGTGACCAGGCCCAGGACCGACCGTCGGTAACTCTCGACCGTGTGCGGCTCCGGCAGCATGCGGACCTCCATCCATGAGCCCCGAGGGGATGGTGTCCACCGTACGAGCGCGCGATCACGCCCGCGTTGCCCGGAGATCACGGTTCGTTTCGGCCGCCTCACACACCGCAGACACCGACGAGAGATGTTCGTTACGCCCCTTTCACGTCGCGCGCCGCCGGCCGAAACACAGCGTTCCTAGCGTTGAGCCAGCCCGTCACGTCAACCCGGCCATCGCAGGAGGTCCACCCATGAGCAGTACCGTCTCCGCAGCCCCCGCCTCATCCGCCGCTCCCACCGAGGGGGCGACGCTCTCACCATCGCCCGCACTGGTCCGCCGGCCGGGACGGTGGATCGACGGCTGGAACGCCGAGGACCCGGTCCAGTGGGAGCAGGAGGGCGCCGCCATCGCACAGCGCAACCTGCGCTGGTCCATCTTCGCCGAGTTCCTCGGCTTCGTTGTCTGGCAGCTGTGGTCGATCGTCGTCGTGTCGCTGCCGGCGGCGGGCTTCACCTTCGACACCGCGCAGACGTTCTGGCTGATCTCGATGCCCAGCCTCGTCGGCGCCACCCTCCGCTTCCCGTACACGTTCATGGTGCCGCGGTTCGGCGGCCGCAACTGGACGATCGTCTCCGCGGCGCTGCTGCTCATCCCGGCGGTCGGACTCGCCATCTGCGTCGCGAATCCGCAGACGCCGTTCGGAGTGATGCTGCTGGTCGCGGCGCTCGCCGGATTCGGCGGCGGCAACTTCGCCAGCTCGATGGCCAACATCACCTTCTTCTACCCGCAGCGCAAGAAGGGATGGGCGCTCGGGCTGAACGCGGCGGGCGGCAACCTCGGCGCCGCCGTCGCGCAGTTCGCCGTGCCCATCGTCATCACGATCGGCGCAGGCGTGACACTGCAGCTGCCGCTCGCCGGGCTGATCTGGGTGCCGCTCATCGTCGTCGCGATTGTGGGCGCCTGGCTCCGGATGGACAACCTCTCCAACGCACGCGCCGACCTGAAGGCGTCGCTCGCGGCGCTCCGCGCTCCCGAGCTCTGGCTGATGGCGCTGCTCTACATCGGAACCTTCGGCTCGTTCATCGGCTTCTCCGGCGTCTTCCCGAAACTCATCGCGGACCAGTTCCCGAGCTTCGGTGCGCTGCCCGTCGCCGGCGCCACCGTCTCGCTCGCCTTCCTCGGTGCGCTCGTCGGCTCCCTGGCCCGGCCGTTCGGCGGCCGGCTGGCGGACCGCTTCGGCGGGAGCATCGTCACCATCGCCGCCTTCGTGATCATGGCCGCCGGGGCGCTCGCGGTGGTGCTCACGCTGCCGCTCGACAACTTCTGGCTGTTCCTCGGCTTCTTCCTGGTGCTGTTCATCGCGAGTGGCGCAGGGAACGGCGCGACCTACCGGATGATCCCGACGCTCTTCGCACTCCGCGCGGGGGCTGCGGACGGGCACAGCACCGCAGGCGACATCTCCGCCCAGCGCACCGCGGCCGCGGCCCTCGGCATCGTCTCGGCGTTCGGCGCCTACGGCGGGTTCGTCATCCCGCAGGTGCTCGGACTGTCGAAGACGTCCACCGGCGGCTACGAGGCCGGACTGCTCTGGTTCGTCGGCGCCTATGCGGTGCTGCTGGCCATCACCGTGGGGATCGCCCTGCGCGGTCGCGCCCGCGGCGTGCGGATCTAGCCGGGTCCGGAATGGCCGCAGACAGCCACTGCCCCTACTGCGCCCTGCAGTGCGCCATGACGCTGACCCCTGCGCCGGGCGGCTCTGCGCCGGGCGGCTCGCCCCTCACGGTGGAGGGCCGCGCGTTCCCGACCAATCGCGGCGGGCTCTGCAAGAAGGGGTGGACGTCCGCGGAACTGCTCGCGGCGCCCGGCCGGCTGACCACTCCGCTGGTGCGCCGAGACGGCGCCCTCCGGCCGGCGACCTGGGAGGAAGCTCTCGCCCTGGTCGCCGGCCGGCTCGCCGACATCCGGCGGGAGGACGGCCCGGATGCGGTCGGAGTGTTCGGCGGCGGCGGGCTGACCAACGAGAAGGCGTACCTGCTGGGGAAGTTCGCACGGCTGGCGCTCGGCACCTCCCGGATCGATTACAACGGCCGGTTCTGCATGGCCTCGGCCGCCGCTGCGGGTAACCGGGCCTTCGGGGTCGATCGGGGGATGCCGTTCCCGGTCACCGACCTGGACGACGCGGACACCATCCTGATGCTCGGTTCGAACGTCGCCGCGACCATGCCGCCGTTCCTCGGGCACCTGGCCGGTGCGCGCGCCGCCGGGGGCCTCGTCGTGGTGGACCCGCGGCGCTCGCAGACGGCGCAGCTCACCGCCGACGGTGCCGGCATCCACCTGCAGCCGGCGCCCGGCACGGACCTCGTGCTGCTGCTCGGCCTCCTGCACGTCGTCCTCGCCGAGGGGCTCGCCGACATCGCCTACCTGGAGGCACGGACGACCGGTTTCGACGCGGTCCGCCGCAGCGTCGCGCCGTGGTGGCCGGAGCGGGTGCAGGAGCACACCGGGGTTCCGGTGGGGCAGCTGAGGGAGGTCGCCCGCCGTCTCGCGCGCGGACGCGGCACGTACATCCTCACCGGCCGGGGCGTCGAGCAGCACGTCGACGGAACGGACACGGCCACTGCCGCGATCAACCTGGCGCTCGCGCTCGGTCTGCCCGGCCGGGCCGGGTCGGGCTACGGGACGCTCACCGGGCAGGGCAACGGCCAGGGAGGCCGCGAGCACGGGCAGAAGTGCGACCAGCTGCCGGGCTACCGGAAGATCACCGACCCGGACGCCCGCGCGGCTGTCGCCGCCGTCTGGGGGGTCGCCCCCGGCATCCTTCCCGGCCCGGGAGTCCCCGCCGTCGAGCTGCTCGGGATGCTGGGGCGGCCGGGAGGGGTGCGCGCCCTCCTCGTTCACGGCTCCAACGTCGTCGTCTCCGGGCCGGACGCGGGTGCCATCCGCTCCGGCCTCGAGGCCCTGGACCTGCTGGTCGTCTCCGACTTCGTGCTCTCGGAGACGGCCGAGCTGGCCGACGTGGTGCTGCCGGTGACGCAGTGGGCGGAGGAGGAGGGGACGATGACGAATCTCGAGGGCCGCATCCTGCGCCGGCGCCGTGCTCTTGAGCCGCCCGACGGCGTCCGGAGCGAGCTCGACATCCTCGCCGACCTCGCTGCCCGGCTCCACGCGCCCTCGGTGTGGCCGACGGACCCCGCCGGGGTCTTCGACGAGCTGGCGCGGGCCTCCGCGGGCGGCGTGGCCGACTACTCCGGGCTCAGTCACGCGCTGCTGGACGAGCAGCTCGCCGCGGGGGAGGCGGCCCACTGGCCGTACCCGGCGGGATCCGCGGGCACCCCGCGGCTGTTCCTCGACCGCTTCGGGCACGACGACGGCCGGGCTCGCCTGGTAGCCGTGCGCCCGCGGGAGCTCGCGCAGGGAGCCGGCCCCGGCGAGCTGACGCTGATCACCGGCCGCCTGCTGGAGCACTACCAGTCGGGAGCGCAGACGCGGCGTGTGCCCGAACTGCTGACGGCGCAGCCGGACGTACGTGCGGAGCTGCATCCCGCGACCGCGGCCCGGCTCGGCATCGCGGACGGCGACCCCGTCCTCGTGCGAAGCGCGCGCGGCCAGGTCGCGGCGCGCGCCCTCCTCACGCCGGGGATGCGGATCGACACCGTGTTCCTCCCCTTCCACTTCGCCGGCCGTCAGTGCGCGAACCTGCTGACCGAGGCCGCGGTCGACCCGATCTCGGCGATGCCGGAGTTCAAGCGGACGGCCGTGACCGTCGAGCGCGCTGCGGAGGTAGCGGCATGAGCGGGCGTCCGTTGCGCGTCGTCCTCGTCGGCTACGGCCCGGTCGGGGCCCGCTTCGTCGAGGAGCTGCTCCCGGCGGTCGCCTCCGGCGACGCGGTGCTGACGGTGGTCGGCGCCGAGCGCGAGGACGCGTACAACCGCGTGCTCGTCGCCGAGTACGCGGTCGGCGCCGCCGGCCGCGACCGCCTGGAGGTGACGGACACGGAGGCCGCCCGCACCGCTGGCGTCGACATCCGGCTGGGCGACACGGCGGCCTCCCTCGACCGGGTCCGCCAGCGCGTCGTCCTCGACAGCGGTGACGAGCTGCCTTACGACCGACTGGTGCTGGCGACCGGTGCGCGGGCCAACATCCCGACCCTCGACGGGCTGCAGGGCGCCAAGCGCGACCGCTCGGCGTTGCCGGGGCCGGAACTGGATGGCGGCACCCGAGCGCTGCCGCCCGGCGTCGTCGCGCTGCGCGACCTGTCCGATGCGGAGGCCGTCGCCCCGGTCGTGGCTTCGGGTGGCCGGATCGTGGTGCTCGGTGCGGGCGTGCTCGGGATGGAGTTCGCGCTGCTCGCCGCCGAGCACGGCGCGCAGGTGGTCGTCGTGCACCACGGTCCGTCCCCGATGGCGCGGAACCTGGACGAGCCAGGCGGCCGCATGCTCACCCAGGCCGCCCGCAACCTTGGCATCGGGATGGCGGCGCACGCCCGCGCGGAGAGCATCGGTCTTCGCGACGCGGCCGGCGGCCGGGTGTTCGACGGCCTCGGCTGCGCCGACGGCACCTACCTCCCCGGTGACCTGTTGGTGCTGTCCTGCGGCGTCGCGCCGCGGGCGGAGCTGGCGCTCGCTGCGGGCCTGGCGTGCTCGGCGGGCATCCTCGTGGACGAGGAGTTGCGCAGCTGGACCGACCCCGACGTGTTCGCGATCGGCGACTGCGCCCAGGTGGCGTCGCCGGAGGACGTCGCCGCGGACGGCCGCGTTCCCGGAGCGCCGAGCGGCCTGATCGGCCCGGGCTGGCGCCAGGCCGGTGCTCTCGCCCGCCGCCTGCGCGCCGAAGCGGCCGGGGTGGCTGCCGGCGCCGACTCGTCGGTCGCGCTCAGGGAACGGCCCACAGCGGTGATGCTGAAGGCCACCGGCATCGACGTCGTGTCCGGCGGCGACCACGCCGCCGACCCGTGGGACGCCGACGCGGAGGTGACGGTCTGGCTGGACCGCGCCAGGGCCGCCTATCTGAAGACGGTCGTCCGCGATGGCGTGCTGACGGGCTTCGTGTCGGTCGGACTGCCGCACGCGGGGGCCGAGCTCACGCTGCTGTTCGAACGCCGGTCCGTCCTGCCCGCAGAGCCGTCCGCGCTGCTGCGGCTCGATGCGGCCGACTCGGGGAGCGTGCCCGCCGAGGACCCGCTAGGCCCGGACGCGACGGTCTGCTGGTGCAACGGCGTGACCGCCGGGCGCATCGGCGAGGCGGTCACGGGAGGCTGCGACACGGTCGACGCCGTCGGCCGTGCGACCCGCGCCGGGACGGGCTGCGGCGGCTGCAAGGGCCGGATCGCCGCGCTGATCGCGGCCGCCCAGCCGGTGCCGAACTGACTGGGTGGACTCCGCAGTGCTGCTCCTGTTCTCAGGAGATTTGGCAGCTCAGCATGCCGTGGGTCCTGAATAGAGGCGCTGGGAGCACTGCGAGGACCGAATCTCCTGAATTCAGGAACCCGCACCCCGACCAACGCAGGCAATACGCGCAGCACGCAATACCCGCAGCGCAGTGCAGTGCAGCGCAGATGCAGCGCACCACCTTCTGCACATCGGTCCGAAGATCCGACCGATCATCCGGATTCGTCCCCGCCGCAATGACGCAAGCGAGCTCGGGAGGGGAGCAGCTCAATCGGTGGACGGCTCAGCCGCAAGAGGCCCAACTCTGGGGCGGCTCAGGCGAGGAGCGGCTCAGGCGGGGAGGGCAGCCCGAGCGGCGATCCGGTCGAGCACGACCTCCACCAGCTGCACGGGCGTCGACGTCGGGGTCAACAGGGGCGCGGCCACCACGTCCGCCGGGGAGGCTGCAGCGAGGTCGGCGAAGTAGCCGGGAGCCAGAAGGTAGTTCGCCAGGATCACCCGTGCCCCCGGATGGCGGGAGCGCGCAGACTCGACGGCGGAGGCCACGGACGGCGCGACGGCCGAGATGAAGCCGACCACGACCTCCACCCCCAGCCGATGCGCGAGCAGTTCGCCCTGACGGTGGCAGTCCTCGACCGCACGGGCGTCGCTCGACCCGGCCGCGGCCATGACGACCGCGTCCCCGGGCCGGTAGCCCGCTTCGCGCAACCGCAGTTCGAGGACGGCCGCCAGACGGTCGTCCGGTCCGAGGGCCGGTGCGACGGAGGCCGGGAGGGGCGCCCCCGCCGCCGACTCGGCCAGGTCCACGTAGACGTGGTAGCCGGCCGAGAGCAGCAGCGGAACGATCAGCGCCTGATCCGCGGACGCCACGGACGCCAGTGCGGTCGGCACGTCCGGCTGCTCCACATCCACGTGGCATCCGACCACGGCGTCCGCGCTCCGCGAGGCCACCGCGTCCACCAGCCGCCTGACCGCTGCGCGGCCCTCCGGCGACGACGTTCCGTGCGATGCGGCGAGGATGGCGCCCGTCACGCGTCCTCCAGTTCGATCTGGATGAACCCCCCGACAATGCGGGTGCGGAACGTCTGCAGCAGGAGGGACGGGTCGGTGAAGCACTCGCCGGTGCCCAGGTCGTAGACCTGCTTGTGCAGCGGCGAGGCGATGGTCGGGCGGTCGCCGCGGGATCCGACGATGCCGCGGGCCATGACCGGCGCTCCGCCGTCCGGGTCCTCGTGCGAGACCGCGTAGACCTCGCGGGGGCCGAGGAGGAACACGGCGATCTGCCGCATGCGCAGCAGCACGGCCTCCCCCCACGACGGTTCGAGGTCACCCACCTCGCACGCGGTCACCCATTCGGCGCGCCGGGACTCGGGACGGCTGGGGCTCTGCGTGATGGTCATGCACCGAGACTAGGCAGCGGATGTTTCGGGAGGCGCCCGCTCCTGTTACTTCCCCGTGAAGCGGTTCTCACACTGCGTGCCCCGCCCTGTGCGTCGCATGTTAACACGCGGTTACAACGACGAAATTTCGGGGAAACCGCGCGTCCGTACGCTCGAAAGGCACCGGCAGGGAGTCTCCCGCCGGTGCGGCGGCAGCCGCCAGACGCTCAGAAGGGGCCCGCATGACGACCGGACGCACAGTGATCGTGGGGGGCGGGCCGGCCGCGCATCGACTCGTGGATGCGCTGGTCTCGCGCGGCGCCACCGACCGCTCCATCGTTGTGCTGGCCGAGGAGCCGTACCTTCCGTACGACCGCGTGCAACTGAGCAAGCGGCTCGCGGACGGCACCGTCGACCTGACACTCGAGCCCGCGTCGCACTGGGCGGACGCCGCGGTCGAGCTCCGGGTCGGCGAGGCCGCGACGGCGATCGACACGGCCGCCCGGACAGTGACCACCTCGACCGGATCCGTTCTGCCCTACGACGACCTGGTGCTGGCGACGGGCTCCTCTGCGCCGGTCCCCGACATCCCGGGTGCCCAGGCGAGCCGGGTGTACCGCACGATCGACGATGTGGATGCCCTGGTCGCCGAGATCGCCGAGCTGCGCGAGACGCTGGGCCGCACGCCACGAGTCGCCGTCGCCGGCGGCGGACTTCTCGGGCTCGAGGCCGCGGGAGGCGCTGCGGCTCTCGGCGCAGAGGCCGTGATCATCCACTCGGGCGGCTGGCTCATGTCTGCGCAGCTGGACGAAGGCGCCGGCCAGGCCCTCGGCCGTCTCATCTCGGCACGCGGCATCGACCTGCACCTGGGGACACGGCCGCGCGAGATCGTCCTGGACGACGCCGGCCGGCCGACGGCCGTTCGCTGCGCCGACGGTCGCACCGTGCCCGCCGACATCGTCGTCTTCGCGATCGGGATCCGGGCCCGTGACGAGCTGGCGCGCGACGCCGGGATCGTCACCGTGGACCGCGGCGGTGTCGTCGTCGACGAGGCGTGTCGCACCTCCGACCCGTCCGTCTGGGCGATCGGCGAGGTCGCCGCCATCGACGGACGAACGGTCGGACTGGTCGCCCCGGCGAACGCGATGGCCGAGACGGTCGCCGACCGGCTGCTCGGCGGGGAGGCCTCCTTCACCACGGTCGACGACGCCACCAAGCTGAAGCTCTCCGGCGTGGATGTGGCGAGCTTCGGCGACGCGTTCGCTCGCGAGCCGGGCGCGCTCGAGATCGTGTATGCCGACCCGGCCCGAGGGCTCTACCAGAAGCTCGTGGTCAGCGACGATGCCAAGACCCTCCTCGGCGGGGTGTTCGTCGGCGACGCCTCCCCGTACGCCGGCCTCCGCCCGCTGCTCGGGCGGTCCCTCGACGCCGAACCGGCAGCCTACCTCTCCGCGGCCGGGGCCGAGCCGCCGACCGGGGGCGCCCTCCCCGACGACGCGCTGGTCTGCTCCTGCAACAACGTGACCTCGGGCACCGTGCGCTCGGCGGTCGAGGACGGCTGCCACGACCTCGGCGAGCTGAAGGCCTGCACGCGGGCCGGCACCCAGTGCGGGTCGTGCGTGCCGCTGGTGAAGAAGATCCTGGAGGCGGAGCTCACCCGCTCCGGCGCCACCGTCTCGCACGCGCTGTGCGAGCACTTCGATCTCTCCCGCCAGGAGCTGTTCGAGTCCATCCGGGTGCTGGAGCTGAACAGCTGGGAGGACACGGTCACCCGGCTCGGCCGCGGGCGAGGCTGCGACATCTGCAAGCCGGCCGTCGGCTCCATCCTGGCCAGCCAGCACAGCCAGTACCCGCTCGACGGCGGCCGCGGCCAGCTTCAGGACACCAACGACCGGGCGCTCGCCAACATGCAGAAGGACGGCACCTACTCTGTGGTGCCGCGCATCCCCGGCGGCGAGATCACCCCGCAGAAGCTCGCCGTGATCGCGCAGGTGGCGACCGACTTCGGCCTCTACACGAAGATCACCGGCGGCCAGCGCATCGACATGTTCGGCGCCCGCCTGGAGCAGCTGCCCGACATCTGGAAGGTGCTCGTCGAGGCGGGCTTCGAGTCCGGCCAGGCGTACGGCAAGGCGCTGCGCAACGTGAAGAGCTGCGTCGGCTCCACCTGGTGCCGCTTCGGTGTGCAGGACGCTGTCGGGATGGCGGTCGATCTGGAGCTGCGCTACCGCGGCCTCCGGGCGCCTCACAAGTTCAAGTTCGGCGTGTCCGGGTGCGCCCGCGAGTGCGCCGAGGCGCGTGGCAAGGACGTCGGCGTGATCGCGACCGACAAGGGCTGGAACCTCTACGTCGGCGGCAACGGCGGCTTCCAGCCGGCGCACGCCCAGCTGCTGGTCTCCGACCTCGACGACGAGACCCTGGTCCGGTACATCGACCGCTACCTCATGTACTACATCCGCACCGCCGACCGCCTGCAGCGCACGGCCCGGTGGATGGAGGACCTGGACGGCGGCATCGACCACGTCCGGGAGGTGGTGGTCGAGGACTCGCTCGGCCTCGCCGCCGAGCTGGAGGCCGCGATGGCGAAGCACATCGACACTTACGAGGACGAGTGGGCGGCGACCCTGCGCGACCCGGAGCGGCTGCGCCGCTTCCGCTCCTTCGTGAACGCGCCCGGCACGCCCGACCCGTCCATCGCGCGGGTGGAGGAGCGCGGCCAGCTGCGCCCGGCCACGCCCGACGAGCGCGCGGCGGGCGCCGTGCTGGTCGCCGGGCCCACCATCCCCGTCCGTGCCGCCGCGGCGGAAGGAGAGCGCCCATGACCGTCCGCACCGGATCCGTCACCCTGGTCGGAGGAGGGCCCGGCGACCCGGACCTGCTCACGGTCGCCGCCGTCCGCGCCCTGGGGGAGGCGGACGTCGTCCTGTTCGACCGGCTGGCGCCGCACGAGACGCTGGCCGACCTCGCCCCGCACGCCGAGCTGGTGGATGTGGGCAAGCGTCCCGGCCACCACCCGATCCCGCAGGACGAGATCGAGCGGATCCTCGTCGACCGGGCCCTCGCCGGCGCGAACGTCGTCCGGCTGAAGGGCGGCGACCCGTTCGTCTTCGGCCGCGGTGGCGAAGAGGTGGACGCCTGCCGGCGCGCCGGTGTGCCCGTCCGCGTCATCCCCGGCGTGACGAGCGCGATCTCGGTCCCGGCCGCGGCGGGCATCCCGGTCACCCATCGGAACATGAGCCGGATGTTCACGGTGGTCTCCGGCCATGCGCCGCTCTCCCCCGGCGAGCTGGAGCACCTGGCCGGGCTCGGCGGGACCATCGTCATCCTGATGGGCATCACCAATCTCCCCTCGATCACCGCAGGGCTCGCCCGCTTCGGGATGGACCGCGCCATGCCGGTGGCCGTCGTCGAGCAGGGCTACTCCGCGCGCCAGAGGACGACCTTCGGGCACTTGTCCACCATCCTCACCGAGTCGGTGCGTGCGGGGGTGCGGTCCCCGGCGGTGGTGGTCATCGGCGAGGTCGTGGCGCTCGCGCGCGGTGGCGATGCCGACGCGGCCGCCGCGCTCACCGACGCCGCAGCGGCGACGGGGAGCTGACATGACGGACGAGCGTGCGGGCGTCGCCGCCTTCCGGCCCGACCAGTTGGCCGGATTCCGGATCGGCGTCACGAGCGACCGCCGCTCCTCCGACCTGATCGACGCGTTCGAGCGCCGCGGCGCCAGCGTCCTGCACGCGCCCACAGTGCACATGCGGCACGCCGACGACGACGCTGCGGTGATCGCGGACACCGAGCGGATCATCGCAGTCGCCCCGGACGTGCTGCTCGCCACCACCAGCTACGGGATGCGCCGCTGGTTCGAGGTCGCCGACTCGGCCGGCCTCGGCGAAGACCTCCAAGGAGTACTGACGCGGTCCACCATCCTGGTCCGCGGACCGAAGGCACGCGGCGCCGTGCGGGCCGCGGGGCTCGACGACGAGGGGATGAGCGACGAGGAGACCACCGCCTCCCTGGTCAGCAAGGTGATCGCGGAGTTCCCGGCGGGCATCACCGTCGCCGTCCAGCTGCACGGCCAGACCGACGAGGCGCAGCTGCAGCGGCTGCGGGACGCCGGCGACCGCGTCATCACCGTCGCGCCCTACTCGTGGTCGGTGGCGGAGGACAGCGACGAGCGCGTCACCCGGCTGGTGGACGCGATCGCCGGACGGCAGCTCGACTCCGTGACCTTCACGAGCGCGCCCGCGGTGGATGGGCTGTTCGCAGCGGCGATCGCGCGGGGGCGTTATGCCGAGGTGGTGGAGGCGCTGGCCACGGACGTGGTGGCGGCGGGGGTCGGTCCGGTGACCACCGCGCCGCTGGTGGCCGCGGGAGTTGCGCCGCTGCAGCCCGAGAGGTTCCGGATGGGGGCGCTGATCCGGCTGGTATGCGAGCACCTGGAGGCGCAGTCGACGCGGAGGGTCGTCACGCGCCACGGGGAGGTGGAGTTGCGGGGCAGCCTCGCGATCGTCGGCGGCACGCCGGTGCGGCTGACGCCGGCCTCCCTCTCACTGTTCCGCGCGCTCGTCGCGGCGAACGGAGCCGTGGTGTCACGCCGGGAGTTGTCGATCGCACTCGACGGGGATACGGACGAGCACGCGATGGAGGTGTCGCTCAGCCGGCTGCGGCAGAGCCTGGGGACGCCGGGGCTGGTCGCAACGGTGGTGAAGCGGGGGTACCGGCTCGACGTGTGAGGCGTGCGCGGGGATTTCGACATCGAGGATGATCCGGACCCGCAGTGCGTGCCACGTCCCTCGAGCACCCCGAGCAGCTGATGTCGGCCGCTTGACGGCATGGGAAGTGGTTCCCGTCTTCGTGGCCGCTCCTGTTCTCAGGAGATTTGGCCGCGAAGCACGCTCTGCGTCCTGAATAGAGGCGCTGGGAGCACCGCGAGGCCCGAATCTCCTGAATTCAGGAACCCGCACACCCCGACCAACGCAGGCAATACACGCAGCACGCAATACACGCCTGCGCGCTGAGTAAGTTCGGATCTCCGACGATCGGCGGCGGGTCGACGACGCAACGCAGGGGGCCCCCGCCTGACGGCGAGGGCCCTCATACTTCCCGACTGCGACTCAGTGACTCTTCACCGTGGTCGGCGTCCCCGCCACGAACTTCGCCAGCGTGACCGTGTCGAGGTTCGGCGCGTACGCGGTGGCGTTGCCCAGGGTGAGCGCCCCGGAGGTTGTGGTCAGCGTCAGCGGGATCGTCTTGTCCCAGAAGCTGTCCCACGAGTAGTTGTGCCGGAAGGCGGCGCGGACGGTCGCGCCTCCGGTCTCCGACACGTCGAGGAAGCGGCTGATCACCTGCGGGTTGTAGTTGATCGCCGCCGCCTTGTCGGCGTTGGTCGCGCCGAGCACCAGCTGGTACTCGCCCGCCGCGAAGCCGTTCGGACGCGGGACGGTCAGCGTGTTGGCCGCCCCGTTGCCGAGATAGCCCACGTCCCGAACGACGCCGGCGGCATCCGCCGACCCGTTCGAGTTGCGCCCCGCGGTCTGAACGACCGCAGCTCCACTCCGGGGCAGCGCCTCGGCCTCCGACCGGAACACGTTCGCCGCGTCGGCGTCGGCCGCCTTCTGCGCGGCGGCGCGGAGCGTGGTGACGTCCGAGATCAGCGTGCCCGAGGTGGACGCGCCGACGGTCAGCTCGTTGATCCCCTGCGGCAGGTAGACCCGCGCCACGGCGCTCCACGACCCGGCTCCCGACGCGGCGGGCAGCGCCACCGCACGGCCGTTCACCGACAGGGTCGGCGTGGTCGCCCGCGTGCTCACGAAGTTGGTCGCGATGTCGTAGTACCCGGTCTCAGCGGTCGCCGCGAAGAACGTCGCAGTGCTCTTCCCGTGCAGCACGGCGAACCCGGAGGTCGCCGGATCCGTGTACGACAGCTTCGCTCCGTCCGACAGGCGGGCGTCGAGGGCCGGGTACACGGCCTTCTCGCCGTCCGTCACGTCGGTCAGGTCGAAGCGGTCGAGGGTGATGTCCGCGCCCGGCAGGACTGTCTTCCCGTCGGCGCTCGCACGGATCGACAGGGAGTGCGTTCCCGCGGTCAGCGGGATCGTCACGTCGGTGGTGCCCCGGTACGTCCAGCCGAGGTCGGCCGAGTACTTGATCAGCTGCGACAGCGAACCGTCGACGAACAGCGCGTGCTGCCCCGGCGCCTGGTTCGCTCCGGCGAGGACCGTGAGCCGGTACGTGCCCGTCCGCGGGACGGTGACGTTCCACGTCGCCGACGACGTCGGCTTGTTGAACGAGCCGACATCGTGCCCGTTGGAGGCCATGAACGACCACTCGCGCGACGGGTCCTGCGTGTAGGCGGTCGCGTCGAGGAGCGTGGCGTTCTCGGCCTCCACACTGCTGACCAGGTCGGTGGCGGCCGGCTGCCGAGCGGCGAGCGCCGGCGTGATCTCCACCTGGTAGGCCGAGTAACGGTCGCTGTTCGGAACGGTCACCGAGATGGTGCCGTCGTTCACCGTCGCCCGCGTCGAAAGGATGACCGGCGGCTGGAGGGATGCGCCCTCTGCGCCGTTCAGCCGGTCGGCCCGGACCTGCACGTCGACCGACGTCCCGAAGGTGCCGCGGCTGAGGCCGCTCACGTTCAGCGCGACGTCGTTGCTGCCGCCGCCGAAGAGGACGGTCGCCTTCTTGTCCTGCGTGTCCACCGTGGCGAGACCCTGGAGGGTGTCCGGCACGTTGAGGCGCGGGGGAGTGACCTTCGCGGTCTGCGAGCCCTGAAGGTCGCCGTACCACTTGAACATCCACCAGCCGCCGTTGCCGCCGTTGTTGCGGGACGAGTTGTCGGAGAGGTTGCCCGCGTAGTTCCAGTACGCGGTCTGCGCGTCGACCTTCTCGTCCTCGAACATCGACAGCCACTGCACCAGCTGGCCGGGGACGCCCATGTCGCGCAGCATCCCGAACTCGGTGATGTTCACGGGGATCCGGCTGATGCCGACCTTCGCGATCACCTGTTGGTAGGCCGCGTAGTTCGAGCGGAACGTCGCCAGGTTGTTGGTGCCGAGCTCATGCCAGATGAAGACGTCGGGCAGCTCGCTGTGCGCCTTCGCGTAGGCGAGGAAGTCGGTGCTCCGGTCGGCGTGCCACGACGAGTCGCCGGGGCCGCCCACCTTCGCATGACCGAGCCCGTGGGCCGCGTACACACTCTGGATGGTGTCGTACGCCGCGCTCCAGTCGGCGAGGAACTGGTCCTTCTGGGTCGACCAGTTCGGGTACCAGTTGCCGCCGTCCGGCTCGTTGAAGGGGATGAAGATGTAGTTCTCGGGATGCTCGGACTGCGTCGCGACCTTCTCGACCGCCGCCTTCAGGACGGGCAGGTAGTCCCAGACGCCGTCGCCGTTCGCGTCGCCCGGGCGCTTGCCGCCGTTGTAGGGCCAGTCCGGGTACTCGTCCTGCACGTAGACGTAGAGGTCCTTCCCGCCGGAGGCGAAGAAGTTCTTCTCCACATCGAGGGCGTCCCCGTTCGGATGCTGCGCACCCTGGGGAGGCTTCTGCGACGTGTTGGTGATCCGGGCGCCGTCGAGGACGGCCTGGCTGGGCACGCCGTCGTCGCCGAGGCCGTAGAGGGTTCCGGTCGAGCCGCCGCGGAAGTCGCCGGTGGTCTGAGAGAGGTCGACCGTCAGCGGGTCGGCCGTTGCGGTCGCGGCTGTGGCTGGGGTCGCTGCCAGACCGGCGCACAAGAGGGCGCCTGCCGCGGTCGCGGCGGCGAGGGGGAGGAAGCGCCGGGGGCTGGGCCGGCGGGAGGGAAGCGCATTCACACGGGTACTCCTTCGTACGGGGATGGCGATTTCGGCAAGCACTGAAACCGCTATCATGATAGCGATTCCAGGATCAGGCGCAAGGGTCTGCACTTCTATGCGATCATTAGCTGATAGCGTTATCAGAATTAACTTGCATCGCGTTCTGAAACCGCTATCATGATCCGAACGCGGCAAGCCCGCGTAGCACTCCGCGAAGAAGAGGAACCGATGACCGATCGCCTGACCTGGGGCAATGACGTGCTGACCATCGAAGTCGCATGGTCCGCCGATTCCGCCCCGCGGATCAGCTCGGTGCAGGCCGGCGCGATCCGGCTCGGGATGTCCGCCGGCCTCCCTCTGGTCGAGGTGCTCACGGTCTCGCACGGCCACTCCCTTGCCAACGACCGGCTGGTGCACACCGCGGTCGGGCACGGTTCCCGCTACGCCGGGCACCGTGAGGAGGCAGACGGCGACGCGCGCACCCTCCGCATCGCGCTCGAGCACCCGGAGAGCGGTCTCGCCACGGAGCTCGCCCTGACCGTGACGCCCGGGGCCGCGGTTCTGCGCGCCGAGACGACCGTGACCAACCGCGGCGACGGCGATGTCGTGCTCCTCGCCGTCCCGTCCCTCGCCCTCTACCTGGGCGGCAACGGGGCCAGCACGATCCGCGAGTGGGATGTCCACCACGCTCTGAGCGACTGGCTCGGGGAGGGCAGGTGGACGCGTGAGCCGCTGAACGGCATCCGCTTCCCCCGCCTCGAGCAGCACCTGACCAACCACAACCCGCGCGGCGAGTTCAGCGTCACGTCGGCGGGCACCTGGTCCACCGGCAAGCACCTGCCCGTCGCGGCCGTCTCGTCCGAGCGGCTCGGCGCCTCGTGGGCCTGGCAGATCGAGCACAACGGTCCGTGGCGCTGGGAGCTCGGCGAGGACACCGCGAGCGGCTACCTGGCGCTCTCGGGACCGACCGACGTCGATCACCAGTGGACCAAGGTGCTGGCGCCGGGCGAGAGCTTCGTCACCGTGCCCGTCGCGGTGTCGCTCTCGTCGGATGTGACCGGAGCCCTCGGCGAGCTGACCGCCTACCGTCGCCGCACCCGGCGAGCGCACCCGGACAACGCCGCCATGCCGGTCGTCTTCAACGACTACATGAACACGCTCAACGGCGACCCGACCACCGAGAAGCTGCTCCCGCTCATCGACGCAGCGGCCGAGGTCGGCGCGGAGATCTTCTGCATCGACGCCGGCTGGTACGACGACAGCGGCGAGTGGTGGGACACCGTGGGGGAGTGGCGGCCGAGCACGACGCGCTTCCCGGGCGGCCTCGGCGAGGTCATCGACCGCATCCGCGCGGCCGGGATGGTGCCGGGCCTCTGGCTGGAGCCGGAGGTGATCGGCGTCAACAGCCCGATGGCCGACCGGCTCCCGGACGAGGCCTTCCTCCAGCGCGCGGGGACGCGCGTCGTCGAGCACCACCGCTACCACCTCGACCTGCGCCACCCGGCGGCCCGCGCGCACCTCGACGAGGTCGTCGACCGGCTGGTGGAGGAATTCGGCATCGGCTTCTTCAAGCTCGACTACAACATCGACCCCGGCGCGGGGACCGACCGCGACGCCGACAGCGCCGGCGACGGCCTGCTCGGGCACAACCGGGCGCACCTGGCCTGGTTGGAGGGCGTGCTGGACCGGCACCCCCACCTCGTCCTCGAGAACTGCAGCTCCGGAGCGATGCGCTCGGACTTCGCCATGCTGTCGCGGCTGCAGATGCAGTCGACCTCCGACCAGCAGGACTTCCTCAAGTACCCGCCGATCGCCGCCTCGGCACCAGCCGCCATGCTCCCGGAGCAGGCGGCCAGCTGGGCCTACCCCCAGCCCGAGATGACGGAGGAGGAGGTCGCCTTCTGCCTGGTCACCGGGCTGCTGGGCCGCTTCTACGTCTCCGGCTACCTGAACAGGATGGATGCGCCGCGGCGCGCACTGGTCAGCGAGGCGATCGCGGTCGCCAAGGACCTGCGCGGCGCGATCGCCGCCTCCACCCCGTTCTGGCCGCTCGGCATCCCTTCCTGGGATTCGCCGTGGACGGCCCTCGGTCTTCGGACGTCAGAGGGCCTCCGCACGGGCGACGACGTGCTCGTCTCGGTCTGGAGCCGCCGCGACGGGCACCCCGCAACGCCCGCCGACCTGGACCTCCCGGCCTTCGCCGGCGAGGAGGTCGAGGTCACCACCGTCTTCCCGTCGTCCCTACCCGAGTGGCCTGCTCACTGGGACGCGGAAGCAGGAACCCTGCGCATCGAAAGCCCCGCCGAGGAGGCGGGTGCGCGCGTGTTCCGCATCCGGACCGTCCGAATCGACGGCGCCGAGGCACCTGCACCACGAACCGGCGACGTATAACGTCGCTACGACAAACAAGGAGAGCAGTTCAATGAAGATCGCTTGGAAGGGAGCCGCGACTGTCGCGGCCATTGCCGCAGCCGCGGCGCTCGTCCTCTCCGGATGCAGCGACCCCGGCGCCGGTGGAGGGGGCGGCGGGTCCGCCTCCTGGCCGGCGCAGGACACGAAGCTCGATGGTGTGAACCTCACCATCTGGGCGGCCCAGAACTCGAACAAGACCCCGGCGAGCGTCATCTCGGGGTTCGAGAAGGCGACCGGCGCGAAGGTCAAGGTCGTCACCATCCCCGACCCGTACGAGCAGGGCGTCCAGACCAAGGTGGCGACCGGTGACAAGCCGGACCTCGCCTTCTGGCAGCCCACGGCGTCGGAGCTCACCGCGCTGAACGCGACCCAGAACCTGCAGTCGCTCGACGGCGCACCGTGGGTGAAGAACTACACGGGCAACCTCGCCGACGTCACCGGCCTTCTGAACAAGACCCGCTACGCGGCGCTGGTCACCACCCCCGCCGTCATCGGCGTCTACTACAACAAGGACGTCTTCACCGCGAACGGCATCACCGACACCCCGAAGAACTGTGACGAGTTCATCGCGCTCGCCCAGCAGCTCAAGGCGAAGGGCGTCGACCCGTTCTACGAGATGGGCGGCGACCGCTGGGCCACGCAGTGGTGGGTCCAGGCGCAGCTCGCCGACGCCGCGAAGGACGGACTGTGGGACCGCGTGAACGCCAACAAGGAGAAGTTCACCGACCCGACCATCCAGAACGCCATCGACACCTACCAGAAGCTCATCAACGACGGGCTGTTCAACTCCGACATCAAGACCGCAACGCTGGTCGATCAGGGCAAGGCGCTGCTCGACGGCAAGACGGCGATGGTGATGCAGGTGAACTCGTTCTTCGGTGAGCTGCAGGCGACCTCCAACACCGACGAGCTCAACAAGAAGATCGGCTTCTTCCCGATCTCCCCGAAGGGCAACGTCGGCACCTTCATCCCGGACCAGTCGAACGCTCTGGTCGCCTTCAAGACCGGTGACACCAAGCGGGAGGCCGCGGCGCGCCAGTTCCTCAGCTACTGGCTGGGCGACGGCTACCAGGACTTCGTGAAGGCGCAGTCGACAGTGTCGCTGATCAAGGGCGTCGACACCCCGAGCACGGTCCCCACCGCGCTGAAAGATGTCGCGAAGTCGATCGACGACTCGGTGGGCTCCATGCAGGCGCTCGCGGTCGCCAACCCCGACCTCTACATCAACCTGGCGGACGTGATCCAGGGCACGAAGACGCCCGTCCAGGTGGCGCAGACCACCCAGGACCAGTTCGCCCAGCTCGCCAAGGCGCAGGGCGTCAAGGGATTCTGATCAGGGGATTCTGAGCGGCGCAGGCCGGGGCGGCGAGAACCGCCGTCCCGGCCCAGCGACCGGAGACCAGTGAAAGGCAACAACCCGATGACCGCACAACTCACCCCGTTGGCCCCGGCCGCGTCGACGCGGGTCGCACGGAAGGCGCCGCGCGGAGGGCTGCGCCGGCGTCAGGACCACCCGGCGTGGTTCCTGGTCCCCGCCCTCATCATCCTGATCGTCTTCTTCTTCGTCCCGACGATCTTCAACTTCGTCTATGCCTTCACCAACTGGTCCAGCTTCCACAGCGAGATCGGCTTCGTCGGCTTCGACAACTTCACGGCCCTCTTCAGCAACGGCAGCCTGATCAACGACCTCCGGATCACGCTGGTCTACGCAGTCCTGGTCGCCGTGCTGCAGAACCTGTTCGGCCTGGTGCTCGCGCTCGTCCTCGAACGCGACACCGCCATCAACCGGTTCGCCCGCGTCGCGTTCTTCGTGCCGGTCGTCATGTCGGCCCTCGCCGTCGGCTACATCTTCCAGGCGATGCTGAAGCCGGAGGGCGCCCTCAACCAGATCCTCGGCTTCTTCACCGGCCAGCACGTCACGATCGCCTGGCTCGGCAGCACCACCTGGACGATCGTCGTCGTCGCCGTCATCCACGCCTGGAAGTGGATGGGCCTCTCGATGCTCATCTTCCTGGCCGGCCTCAAAACCATCAACGAGGACATCTTGGAGGCCGCGCGGCTCGACGGCGCGAGCTGGTGGACGACGTTCCGGTCCATCCGCTTCCCGCTGCTGGCGCCGGCCGTCACCTTCAACGTGGCCACCGCTTTGCTGGGATCCATGAACGGCTTCGACATCGTGCAGGCGACGACCGCGGGAGGCCCGGGCGGCAGCACCGAGCTGCTCAACATCTTCATCTTCCGCACGTTCGGTCAGGGGCTGTTCGCGCAGGCGACGACCATGAGCCTGACCCTGTTCCTGATGGTGACCATCCTCGCCTTCCCCGTCATCTACTTCCTGCGCAGAAGGGAGAACGTGCTGTGAGCGCGCTCACCACCACGCGGCGCCGCGGCGCCCCGTTCCGTCCCTCGCGGGTGATCCAGCCGATCGTCGCCATCCTGCTGGTCGTGCTGCTGCTCGGCGTCCCGTTCTGGCTGGTCGTCGTCACGGCGGGCAAGGACCAGGCGGAGGCCCTCAACCCGAGCCTCGCCCTTCCGACCACCTGGCACCTGCTCCAGAACTTCGGAACCGTTCTCGACCAGGGGCGGATGATCCCCGCCTTCTTCGGCAGCCTCCTGATCATGGTCCCGTCCGTGTTCGGCGTCCTGCTGCTCGGCGCGATGGCTTCCTGGATCCTCGGCCGCCGGCGCAGCAAGCCGATCGCCTTCGTCTACGCGCTCGGCATCAGCGGCATCGTGCTGCCGCCGGCCGTTGTGACGATCGTGCTGCTACTCCGCCAGCTCGGACTGGCGGGCACCGCCTACGGCATGATCGGCGTCTACATGGGCATGTACATGTCGACGGTGATTTTCTTCGTCACCGGCTTCGTCCGCACCATCCCGGTGGAGCTGGAGGAGGCCGCGCGAGTGGATGGCGCGGGCCCGGTGAAGATCTTCTTCCGGGTCATCCTGCCGCTGCTCGGGCCGACGCTGGCCACCGCGACCATCCTGATCTGCCTCTACATCTGGAACGACGTCTTCTACGCGCTGTTCGTCATCGGGGGCAGGCTGGACACCCTCCCGCTCAACCTCTACCAGGTGGCCAGCTCGGGACTCTACCTGCAGAACTGGCACCTGATCTTCGCCTACATCATCCTGATGAGCCTCCCGCTGCTGATCACCTTCACGGTGATGCAGCGCCGGATCATCTCGGGCATCACGAGCGGCGCTGTCAAATGAGGGCAGGAAGGGCCGCGTCGCTATGCTGAGGGCGATGGGGAACAACGCGCCGAAACCGCCCGTGATCAGCGACGTCGCGCGGGCTGCCGGGGTGTCGGTTCCGACCGTCTCGCGGGTCCTCAACGGTGCGGCGTACGTCTCCGACGAGAAGCGGCTGAAGGTCCTCCAGGCGATCGAGGAGCTGCAGTTCCGTCCCTCCGCGGCCGCCCGCGCCCTGGTGCAGCGGCAGCCGAAGCTGATCGCCGTCATCGCCGGCAACACCTCCCAGTACGGCTACGCGGAGACCATCCGCGGCGTCGAGGAGAGCGCCCGCGCCGCCGGATACACCGTCAGCATCACCGTCGTGGAGTCCGCGGACGACGAGACGGTCGAGCGGGCCGTCGCGCTCATCCTTGAGCAGCCGATCGCCGGGCTCGTCGTGCTGAAGTTCGACCCGCCGGGCGTGGCCGCGCTGCACCGGCTCCCCAAGTCCATCCCGACGGTGTCGGTGTCGGGCGTGCGGGAGACCGGAGTGCCGCAGGCCGTGCTGGCCGAGGCGGATGCTGCCGAGGAGCTGGTGGGCTACCTGCTGGGCCTCGGCCACCGCACCGTCCACCACGTCCGGGTGCCGCCGTCGCGCAAAGAGGACGGCCGCACCACCGGGTGGAGGCGCGCGCTCGCCGCCGTCGGCGCCGACGTCCCTGAGCCGTTCGACGCCACCTGGGAGCCCGAGTCCGGCCGTCTGATCGGCCGCGAGCTGGCGGACCGCTCCGAAGTCACCGCGGTGTTCTGCGGCAACGACGAGATCGCGATGGGCGTGATCCGCGGTCTCGCCGAGGGTGGCAAGCGGGTTCCCGACGACGTCAGCGTGGTCGGCTTCGACGACCACCCGCTGGCCCGGATGTGGTCGCCGCCCCTGACGACGGTCAACCAGGACTTCGCCGAGCTGGGCGCGCGCGCCTTCGGGATGCTGGAGGGCATCCTCGGCGGCAAGCGGGTCCGCAAGTTCTCCTCCGAGCGCCCCACCCTCGTCATCCGCGAGAGCGCCGCCGCGCCCCGGTCGTGAACCGCACCGACCGCCTGTACGCGCTGGTGGAGGCGCTCCGCGCGGTGGCGCCGCGACCGCTCAGCGCGCGGCGACTCGCCGAACGCTTCGAGGTCAGCACCCGCACGATCGAGCGCGACCTGTCGGCGCTGCAGCAGGCGGGCGTCCCGATCTGGGCCGAGCCGGGCCGGACCGGCGGCTACTGCATCGACGTGACGCAGACGCTCCCTCCGCTCGGCCTCACCGTCGACGAGGCGCTCGCGGTCACCATCGGGCTCGGGATGCTGGCCTCGAGTCCGTTCCGCAACGCCGCCTCCGCCGCGCTGGGGAAGGTGCTGGCCGTGATGGACACCGGCGCCGCCGACGAGACGCGGGAGCTCGCGCTGCGGGTGCACCTCCTCGAGAACACGGAGGCCCCAGCCACGGCGCCCGACGGTTTCGCCGACGCGCTGCGGGCGGGGAGCGTGCTCCGCCTGCAGTACCGCGACAGAGAGGGCGCCGAGACCGAGCGCGAGGTGGAGCCGCTCGGCTACGTCGGCCGGGACGGCAGCTGGTACCTCGTCGCGTGGTGCCGCACCCGCAACGGCATCCGCGCGTTCCGGGGCGACCGGATCCTGTCCGTCGAGCGCACCGGGGAGCGTCCGCCGCGCCGGCCCCTCACCGCCGACGACCTGCAGATCGCGTACGGCGAGCTGCGGCCGGCCTACCGGGAGGAGTGATCCCGGCATCGGCGATCTCGGCCCTAAACACCGACAGGACGGTGTCGCCGAGCCCCGGCAGCATGGTGGATGCGCGGCCGCCCGGCCGCCGGAAAGGACCACCATGGACTTCGCTTCGATCAGGATCATCACCCGCGACGTCGACCGGCTGACACGCTTCTACGAGCTCGTCACGGGCGTCGCAGCAGTACGGCCCGCTCCCGTGTTCGCCGAGCTCCGCACGGCCGCAGGCACCCTCGCGATCGCCGAGCCGGCGACGGTCGCCATGCTGGGGGAGGCCGCACCCCGCCCGGCCGAGAACGCCTCCGTCATCGTCGAGTTCTCGGTGGACGACGTGGATGCCGAGTTCGCCCGGCTGCGTGACGGACTCGACGACGTGGTGCTCGAGCCGACGACCATGCCGTGGGGCAACCGGTCGGCACTGTTCCGAGACCCCGACGGGAACCTGGTCAACCTGTTCTCGCGGCCGGCAGGTCCGGCCGGCGCGCAGTAGGGCGACTACCTCAACGGCGAGCAGGTCTCCGACAAGCAGGTGATCCAACCGGTCGGTTCGCGCGTCACTATGCCTGCGCCCTTTTCGTCTGGATCTGAGCCTCCTCGACCCATTCGCGCGCGAGACCCGCATAGCGGCGTCGGGCCTTTTGGTTCAACTCGGCGAGTCTAGGCAGGAGATCAAACGTCTCACGGATGTAGTCGACGATGTCTTCCTTCGGCCCACCGGTTGCCGCGACGAGAACTTCGATGACCTTGCCGCCGTCCGCTCCCGAGTCGATGAGGGCGACTAATTCCCGCGCGTCCTTCTTCCCCTTCTCCGTTGCGTGGCGGTCGATCAACGCCGCGACCTTCGTCGCAATGTGGGCGTCGAGCGTAAGCATGAGCCAGCCATGCACTGTGAAGTCCGCGTCGACGAATCGGGTGAGGACCCCGACGTCGAGGAGGAGTTTCGACCCAAGCTTCGACTCGTACGGGAAGTATGCGTCAACGTGCACACCGTCGGCGTTCCCGCGAGCCTTCTTACCACCGCTATGCAACTCGTTCTCGCTGTACTCGTCGAGCCGTTGAGGGAGCACCTGGCGCAGGCTCTGGTTGGTGATAATCAGGTCGATGTCGTGGCTTATCTCCCCGCCAACTCGCGCGTTGGTTGCCCAACCTCCGATGAGGATAGAGGGCTCGAGGTCGTAACCGAGCGAGTCCAGGAGCGCTCGCAACGTGCCCTCGTCGTCCATTCCAAGAATAGTCATCGGCGGTCTCCCTCCTGATCCCACTCGCGCGCGCGAACGAAACGCTCGCGGAGTGCGTTACGAAACTCTGATGCCTGCCATCCCGGCGTCGCGAAAAGATCCGCATAGGTCTGCGCGAGGCTCGAGTAACCGTCCCAGATCTTCATCGCGCGCTTGTCCATCGCGAGCACGCGGACATCGCCCTCCGGCTCCGGTCTAAGCTGCTCGAGCTCGGCCCGCAGCTCACCGGCGCCAGGAAGATAGACAATGTGTTCGTGGAAGCTCGACACAGCATGTCCTCCCAGGAGAATGTTTGCCGCGTCTGGGCCACCCAAGGCATAAGGCCCACGAGCCGAGTTCAGGAACGGTTGGATCGATTCGCGCGTAGTTCTGATGATTGTGTCCCGGTCGAGATTGCGCCAAGCACACAGCATCGTCAGAAGCTTCTCGATGCTGACCACTGAGAAGCCACCGGGCCTATATCGATCCACGGTGCCATTGCTTTCGAGTCGTTCGAGCGCAAGGTAGGCAGTGGTGGTAGGCACGCCGGCGTCGTAGGCAAGATCGCCGACATTGCTCCAGGTTCGCTCACCCTTGAGTGCTCGGTCGGCGAGGCTACGCCAGACAAGCTCGTTACCTTTCATGGTTGCTCCATTGTGCGATTACAGGAATTCCTGTAGATGAGATTACAGGAAAAGCCGTAAACCGGTTACAGGAATACCTGTAACTGGACGAAATAGCGCTGTCAAGTCGACAGGGACCCAGCCGTTGGATTGCGACCGCCCGGACATCCGAGAATGAGTTTCCCCGTCAGGGAAGCACGTCCGCGATGTGCTGCCGCAGCTGGTCGGCCACGACGACACTGTCGCGGTCGTACAGCCACTGATATTGGAGTCCGTCCCAGAGCGCGAGGATCCACAGCGCCTCATGCTCCGGGTCCCGATGCGCGGGCAGCGCGCCACCCTCAGCGGCCGCGCGGAACGTGGCGGTCATGCCCTCCAGGGCGGCGGTGAAGCGGTGCTCGAAGTAGGCGTGCGCGTCGTGGCCCCGCGGCGTCGCCTCCGAGGAGATGACGGCGTAGAGCTCGATGAGTCCCGGCTGGTCGGCCTCGTTGGCGGCGGCGGCATCGGCGAACCCCCGGATGGCCTCCACAGCTGACCTGGGGGACTCGCCCGCGCTCTGATCGTTGATGCGGTGATCGCGCTCGCGCAGCACCTCGTGGAGGAGCGCATCCTTCGACGGGAAGTGGTGGTAGAGAGCCGACTTCGAAACCCCGACGCGGGTGGCGATGTCGAGGAGGCTGGTATCGCCGTAGCCTTCGCGGGCGAAGAGGGCCATCGCCCCGTCCACGATCTTCGCTCGGCGCTCCCGCCCGGTACGGTAGCCGGTGTCCGGCCGGTCCGGCTCATCGGCGAGCGCGGGCAGCGGCGGTGCCGGCGGCACGATCCCCGGCGCGTTGTCCGACCCGGGCGGCGCCCAGCCGGCGGGGTGGGCGATCAGTCGCTGGTGGTGCTCGAGGGTCGCAGACACGTCGACGCGGTCGGGGATGTACTGCGTAAGCATGCGGAGACCGTTCCACGCGGCCGTCAGCCGCACCGCTTCGTCACCCGCGACGCGCCCGTCCCCGACCTGGCCCCGCGCCAGCCCGGCGCGGAAGGCGTCGGTGGCCTTTTCGCACGTGCGAGCAGAGCGCTCCCGCATCACGTCGTGGAGCGGGTGGGAAGAGGCGGAGGCCTCACCGGTCAGCGCGCCGAAGAGGGGCACAAAGCCGGGAATCCCGTCCTGCCGGTGGGCGGCGGTCGCGAAGGGGAGGCCCTGGTCGCCTGGATGGTCGGCGGCCGTCGCCGAGACATCCAGTCGACGGACGACCTCGCCGAGCAGCTGCTCCTTGCCGGCGAAGTGCTTGAGGAGCGCGGGATGGGTGATGCCGGCGTCGGCCGCGATGTCGCGGAGCGAGACGAATCGGTAGCCGCAGCGGCAGAACAGGTCGGTCGCGGCGTCGAGGATGGCCTGCCGGGTAGCCGCGGCGCGGGCGAACCGCGCCCCATCGATGACTGACGTCACGTGCACCTCCCCGACCCCACCATCGTAGCCAGGTTACCGATCAGTCGGTTTTGGGTTACCACATGGTCGCTTTTTATGTATGCTTGCTCGCATCGTCAAAGCGGACGGTACGAAAGGACTCGAGAAATGACAGAGCTGTCTCCTGCCGCGAGTGCGGCCGCCGTCGGCACGACCGGCATCAAGGCGCTCGGAACCACCCCCGCACGCACACCGCGCGGCTACACCCCCGGCCTGTCCGCCGTGAACTTCGGCGTCCTCCTGGCGCTGCTGACACCGGTGCTGGTCTCCATGGCGTTCAAGATCCAGCACCTGAGTGCATCCACCGAGGAGGCGACGGCGCAGCTGGGGCTCGTGCTCGGAGTCGGCGCGCTCTTCGCGCTCGTCGCCAACCCGCTGGCCGGGCGGCTCTCCGACCGCACGACCTCCCGGTTCGGGATGCGGCGGCCCTGGATCCTCGGCGGGAGCGTCGTCGGCGTCGGAGCGTTCCTCCTGATCGGCGTTGCCACCTCCGTCTGGGTGGTCCTCATCGGCTGGTGCCTCGCCCAGGCGGCCTTCAACGCAGTTCTCGCCGCCGCCAACGCGACCCTGCCCGACCAGGTGCCGTCGGCCAACCGCGGCAAGGTCTCCGGACTCGTCGGCGTCACGACGCCCCTGGCGATCCTCGGCGGGAGTGTGCTGATCAACTTCCTGAGTGAGGACCTCCTGCGGTTCCTGGTGCCGGCGCTGCTCGCGCTCGTCCTGGCCGTCGTGTTCGTCGTCGTGCTGAAGGATCGCCGGCTGACCGAGAAGCCCCGGCAGCGGTTCACCGCGGGCCAGTTCTTCGGGTCGTTCGTCTTCAACCCCGTCAAGCACCGCGACTTCGGATGGACGTGGCTGACCAAGTTCTTCGTGATGTTCGGCTACGCCGGAATCGCGACCTTCCTGCCCTTCTACCTGACCGAGAAGTTCCACCTCGACGAGCAGGGCGCGATCTCGACCATCCTGCTGGCGAACCTCGCGTCGACGGTGGGCATGGTGATCTCGAGCCCGATCGGCGGCTACCTCTCCGACCGGCTGGGCAAGCGCCGTCCGTTCGTCGCCGCTGCAGGGGTCATCATGGTGGTGGGCCTCGTCATCCTCGCCTTCGCGCCCAGCGTCGGTGTCGTGATCCTGGCGCAGGCGGTGATCGGCCTGGGCGCCGGCTCGTTCTTCTCGGTCGATCTCGCCCTCGCCACGCAGGTGCTTCCCAGCCGGGACGACACGGCGAAGGACCTCGGCGTCCTCAACATCGCGAACGCCCTCCCGCAGTCGATCGCCCCTGCCATCGCACCGGGGATCATCGCGATCGGCAGCGCCACCGCGATCGGCGGTTACTCGGTGTGGTACCTCTTCGGCGCCTTCGTGGCCCTGCTCGGCGCCGTGCTCGTCTACCGGATCAAGGGAGTGAAATGACCGACAACGCCACACTGACCGCCCGTCCGTGGCTGGATGCCGAGCGTCCCGTCGCCGAGCGCGTCGAACTGCTGCTCGCCGAGATGACGCTGGAGGAGAAGGCCGGGCTGTTCTTCCACACGATGATCGGCATGGGCCCGCTGGACGAGCCGAACACCACCTTCTCCACGCCCTCGGCCGTCGACTACATCGAGCAGCGGCGGATGTCGCACTTCAACCTGATCGGAGGAGCGCCCACCGGGCGCGAGATCGCCGAGTGGCACAACGCCCTGCAGCGACTCGCCGCGTCGACGCGGCTCGGCATCCCCGTCACCCTGTCGACGGATCCCCGCCACTCGTTCACCGACAACCCGGGCACCGCGATGCTGTCGGGGCCGTTCTCGCAGTGGCCGGAGCCCCTGGGTCTCGCGGCGATCCGCGACGAGGAGACCGTCGAGCGGTTCGCCGACATCGCCCGCCAGGAGTACGTCGCGGTCGGACTGCGCGTGGCGCTGCATCCGCAGGTCGACCTGGCGACGGAACCCCGCTGGTCCCGTCAGCTGGCGACCTTCGGCGAGGATGCGGAGCTCACCTCCCGGCTGGGGGCCGCGTACGTGCGCGGGTTCCAGGGCGCCGAGTTCGGCGTCGGATCGGTGTCGACCATGACCAAGCACTTCCCCGGCGGGGGTCCGCAGAAGGATGGCGAGGACCCGCACTTCGCCCACGGACGCGAGCAGGTGTACCCGGGCGACGCGTTCGACCTGCACCTGAAGCCCTTCGAGGCGCTCCTCGCCGCCGGCACCCGCCAGATCATGCCGTACTACGGGATGCCGGTCGGCACCGAGTACGAGGAGGTCGGCTTCGGGTTCAACAAGTCGGTCATCACCGGGCTGCTGCGTGAGCGGTTCGGTTTCGACGGCTTGGTCTGCACCGACTGGGGACTGATCACGGACGCCGAGATCTTCGGGCAGCCGTTCCCCGCCCGGGCGTGGGGCGTCGAAGACCTCAGCCCCGCAGAGCGGATGAAGAAGGTCCTCGACGCCGGCGCCGACCAGTTCGGCGGCGAGGCGTGCCCGGAACTCCTGATCGAGCTCGTCGCCTCCGGAGAGGTGCCGGAGTCGCGGGTCGACCAGTCGGCGCGCCGCATCCTCCGTGAGAAGTTCGAGCTTGGCCTGTTCGAGTCCTCGCTCGTCGACGCCGACACCGCGGACCGGATCGTCGGAGCCGACGGGTTCCGTGCGGCGGGGGAGTGGGCGCAGCGCGCCTCGATCACCCTGCTGACGAACGGTGCGGCCGGGAACCCGCTGCTGCCGCTCGCCGGGCGGCCGCGGCTCTACGTCGAAGGCATCGACGTGGAGCGGGCGGCGCCGTACGCCGAGCTCGTCTCGTCTCCCGAAGACGCCGAGGTGATCGTGGTCCGGCTGCAGGCCCCCTACGAGGAGCGCCCGACGGTCTTCGAGAGCCTCTTCCACTCCGGCTCACTGGAGTTCCCCACCGAGGTCATCGATCACGTGCGCGAGCTGGCCCGGCATGCGCCGACGATCGTGGACGTCTTCGCGGATCGCCCCGCGATCCTCGAGCCCATTGTGGACATCGCCGCCGCGGTGACCGTGAACTGGGGGGCCAGTGCGGAGGCGCTGCTCGACGTGATCACGGGCCGGTTCGCCCCGCAGGGCTCGCTGCCGTTCGACCTGCCCCGGTCGATGCACGCCGTGGAGGAGTCACGCCCGGATGTGCCGTTCGACACCGCCGAGCCGCTCTTCCGATTCGGGCACGGACTGCGGTACTGACGGGAGGATCACCGCCCGGCGAGCTCACCACCCGGATGCTCACCGCCCGGCGAGCATCCGCGCCCGCTGGGCGACGAGGTCGTCGTAGGTGCCGTTCTTCTCGGCCCAGCGGTGCATCTGGACGCCCTGCACCAGGATCTCCTTCGGCGTCGGGTCGGTGGCGAGCAGGTCCATCACCTCGGTGGCGAAGGCGTCGAGCGGCAGGGCGTGCGGGTTGACGCTCTCCTGGCCTCCGGTCGCGACGGCCGGCGGCACCAGCTCCACCACCTCCACGCCCGTGTCGGCGAGCTGGACGCGCAGGGCCTCCGAGTACGCGTGCACCCCGGCCTTGGAGGCGGCGTAGCTCGCCATCGGCGGGAACGGCAGGAAGGCGATGCCGGAGGTGACGGTGATGAAGGCGCCGGACCCGCGCTCGATCAGGTGCGGGGTGAAGGCGTCGATCACGCGGATGGTGCCGAGCAGGTTGGTCTGCACACTCGCCTCCGTCACCTCGAAGTGCGAGGGGTCGCGCAGGTCCTCGAGCATCATGACGCCGGACATGGTCACCACCGTGTCGAGGTCGGGATGGGCGACGAGCACGGCATCCCGCGCGCCGAAGACTGAGGCTGCGTCGGTGACGTCGATGCTGACCGCGTCGAAGCCGTCCTCGCGGAGAGCGTCGAGGGCGCCGGCGTTCCGGCCGCCGACGACGACCTGGCTTCCGGCGTCGCGGAAGCGACGGGCCAGCTCGCGGCCGATTCCAGAGGTGCCGCCGGCGATGAAAACAGTGCGTCCGTTGAGGTTCATGGAGTGTTCCTTTCGTCCTTGTGCGACCAGTCTTCGGCCGCCAGGAACAGGGCGGGAGTGCCCCGGTGAGACAGGGGTCCGGCAGGACCCCCTCACGCTGTCGTCGGCAGTATTAGCGTGGAGGCATGACGACGGAGGGCGACGCGAACCGGCTCGGAGCGTACCTGCGCGCGCGCCGCGACCTCGTCACGCCCGCGCAGGTCGGCCTCCCGGTCGGCGACAACCGGCGCGTGCCCGGGCTGCGGCGGGAGGAGGTCGCGATGCTGGCCGGAATCAGCGCCGACTATTACTTGCGGCTGGAGCGCGGACGGGACGCGCATCCGTCACTCCAAGTGCTGGAGGCGCTCGCTCGCGTGCTCCAGCTGGACGAGGTGGAGCGCACCTACCTGCTCGGCCTCGGGTCACCGCGCCCGCGGGCGCCGCGCCGCCGCAAGCCGGAGCGCGTGCCCGAGCGGCTGCACCAGCTGCTCGCGACCATCAACCTTCCGGCCTTCATCGAGGGGCGCGCGTTCGACGTGCTGGCCTCCAACGAGCTGGCCGTCGCCTTCTCGCCGCGGCTGCGCCCGGGCGAGAACCGCCTCCGCTCGCTGATGCTCGACCCGGAGGAGCAGGCGTTCCACCGTGACTGGGAGGGGTCGACGGCCGGCTTCGTCGCGTCCCTGCGCGCGACCATCGGCGACGACGGTGACGATCCGCGGTTCGTCGAGCTGGTCGGTGAGCTGGCGATCTCCAGCGAGCGGTTCCGCGCGCTCTGGTCGCGGCACGACGTCCGAACGCTGGAGGGCGGCTCGACCGTGGTCGACCATCCGGTCGTCGGCGAGCTGCGCCTCCACCGGGACAAGCTCCCCGTGGAGGGCGTCATCCTCGTCGTCTACTACGCCGACGCGGGCAGCGAGAGCGAGCAGAAGCTGCGCATGCTCGCCACCCTCGCCGCGTCGGGGGACGCCATCGGCGAGGCCGCGGGTGCGCCCGCATCGCGCGACACCTTCCGCTGAGGCGTCCTGTTCTCAGGGGATCTGGCACTTGCCTGCCCTGCTCCTATATTCAGGAGAATCGCGCGTTGAACCCCCGGATTCTCCTGAGAACAGGTCGGGGGAGCACCTGCGGTGCGGATTCTCCTGAATAAAGGAGGCCGATTCCTGAATAACGGAGGTCGATTCCTGAATAAAGGAGCCGGAACCTCCTCCGCGCCGACCGGCTACGACTGCAGCCACTCCAACAGGTCGGCGTTGATCGTGTCCGCCTGCGTCGTCGGCATCCCGTGCGGGAATCCCGGATACGACTTCAGCGTCCCGTTCTGCACCAGCTTCGCCGAGAGCGGACCGGAGTCCGCGTAGGGCACGATCTGGTCGTCCTCGCCGTGCATGACCAGGACCGGGACCGTGATCTTCTTCAGGTCCTCGGTGAAGTCGGTCTGCGAGAACGCGACGATCCCGTCGTAATGCGCTTTCGCGCCGCCCATCATGCCCTGACGCCACCAGTTCTCGATGATCGCCTCGGACGACTCCACACCCGGCCGGTTAAAACCGTAGAACGGTCCGGAGGGGAGAGCCCGGTAGAACTCGGACCGGTTCTTCGCCAGCTGCGCCTGGAGGTCGTCGAACACGCTCTTCGGGAGGCCGCCCGGGTTGCTCTCGGTCTGCACCATGATCGGAGGCACGGCACTGATCAGCACCGCTCGGGCCACCCGGTCCTCACCGTAGGTGGCGATGTAGTGCGCGACCTCGCCGCCGCCGGTCGAGTGGCCGACGTGGATGGCGTCGTGCAGGTCCAGCTCCTCGACCACGGCGCGCAGGTCTGCGGCGTAGTGGTCCATGTCGTGGCCCTCGCCGGTCTGGGTGGAGCGGCCGTGACCGCGCCGGTCCGCGGCGACGACCCGGTAACCGTGCTGCAGGAAGAACAGCAGCTGGGTGTCCCAATCGTCGGCCGACAGCGGCCAGCCGTGACTGAAGACGATCGGCTGACCGCTTCCCCAGTCCTTGTAGAAGATCTCGATACCGTCTGACGTGGTGACAGTGCCCATGGTTCCTCCCGGGGTGGTGACCGTGTGCTGTGGAGGAGTGCTGCGGAACGACTGGCGCACGCCAACGCTAGCGGTCCGGGAGGGCGACCCGCCAGGACCGAACTGACGGTGGCCCGTGGCGGGGGAGGTGGCAGGGACTAACGCGCCGACCCGGTGCGGCGCGACCCGTTCCGGGTGCTCGGCGGGACGTCGAGGCTGCCCTCGTCGAGCAGCTGCAGCCCGAGGGGCGTGGAGGCGGATACCACCAGCGCGCTCACCCATTCCGGGTTGATCTCGGGCAATCGGCTGCCCGAGTATTTGAAGTGGAGGTCGGTCTGCGGCCCGATCCACACCGCACTCCGGCCGTCCCCGACGCTCTCGTTGTCGCGCCAGTTCAGCATGAACGTCTCCTGGCGCCGCAGTTTCGTCGACACCGCGAGCTGCAGGTGAGCGAGGACGCGGTCGTCGAACGTGATCGCCAGGCGGCCGGCGCCGTAGAACAGGGTTCCCATCTCTCCCTCGGCTTCCGACGGGCTACTCGAACTGCTCGTCCGCGGTCTCGGGGTTCTCCTCGAAGACCGGACGGGACGGCTGCAGGTGCACCGTCTTATCGCGCATCGATTCCACTGCCTCGGCGTCGCTCAGGTCGGCTCCCCGGTCCAGGGCCGGCGTTGCGAACAGCTGGCTGGCCGGGCCGATCAGGAGCCGGGTCCGCCCCTGCATCCCCTCGTCGGAGAGCGCCGGAACAGTGACCAGGTCGGACTTGTTCACGTCCGCGAGGGCTCGCGCGTACATCACGAGCGCGTCGCAGACGTCGTCGTCGAGGAAGATGTGTCCCCCCGCGTAGTACAACTTCTGCATACCTCATGATTTGCACCATTCGCGCCGATTTTCTAGGGTCTGGCGCGTCCGGTCACAGCGGGAATAGGCGCGTACGGTGGGCGCCGTGCAGACGTTCCTCCCGTACCCGTCGTTCGCGCGGAGCGTGCGCGTACTGGACCGGGCCCGGATGGGCAAGCAACGGGTGGAGGCGCTGCAGGTGCTCCGGGCGATCACCGTGCCGGGCTACGGCTGGCGCAACCACCCGGTCGCGAAGATGTGGAGAATATTGCCCGGGACCTCCCTACGCCCAGACGCACCCCGATCGCAACCTTTGTGACGGTTATTGAGCATCGCTACCGAATGTGACGGTGGAGGGTGCGAATGCCCGCATTGCAGTCCTAATCTCGGCGACGCACCCACCGCGTCATCCTCAGCCCGATGTGAAGGACACAGCCATGAAGACATTCCTGCGGGGCGCCGCCCTCGCCTCCGTCGCCGCTCTCACCGTCGCCGGGCTCGTCGCCTGCGCCGGGGGCTCGTCGGCCTCCACCGGCTCCTCCTCATCGAAGAGCCCCGTCTACTTCGGCGTCTCCTCTGCCACGACCGGCCAGTACGCGCAGTACGGCGAGCAGTTCAAGGAGGCCTTCGACCTTGCCGTCGAGGAGGTCAACGCCAAGGGCGGTATCAACGGCCACCCCGTGCAGCTGAAGTACGAGGACTCGCAGTCCGACCCGAAGCAGTCGGTCGCGGTCGCTCAGAAGTTCGTCGGCGACGACAGCGTCAGCCTGGTGTTCGGCGACTACTCGTCGGCCGCGTCCATCCCGGCCTCCCCGATCTACACCGCCGGCAAGCTCGTGCAGTACGGGTTCAACAACTCGAACCCCGACTTCACCGCCAAGGGCACGCAGTACCAGTGGTCGACCTCGATCACCACGAGCGCCACCTACACGTGGACCGCGGACTACATCAAGAAGCAGGGCATCGACTCGGTCGGCGTCAGCTACCTGAACACGGCCGACTGGGGCATCCCGGCGTTCAACGCCTTCAAGGCGGAGGCCAAGAAGGTCGGCCTGAAGATCACCGACGCCGAGGGCGTGCTCGACACTTCGGACGACTACCGTCCGTCGCTGACGAAGGCGGTCGCCGACAAGCCGAAGGCGTTCGTCCACATCGGCTACGGCCCCGACGCCGCCAAGATCGTCACCCAGTTGCGCGCGATCGGCTACAAGGGCACCTTCTACGGCGGCCAGGACGAGCAGTCGTTCGACGGGACGAAGGATGCGGAGGGCGCGATCAACGGCGCCGAGTTCCTGGCGACCAACCCCGCGACCGAGGTGCAGACCTTCGTCAAGGCGTTCAAGAAGAAGTACCCGCAGGAGACCGAGGTCACCGGCTTCGAGGCCGGCGCCTACGATGCGCTGAACGTGGCTGTCGCGGCCGCCAAGATCGGCGGCACCGACCGTGCGGGCATCCTCGCCGGGTTCAAGAAGGTCAAGGACGTCCCGAGCGTGGTCTACGGGAAGATCACCTTCGACCAGTCGACCCGCCGGGTCGCCTCGCCGCAGCTCACTCCGAGCATCCTCAAGGACGGGAAGTGGGTCGCGTACAAGGGCTGACCCGCCGCTGACACGCACATCATGCTCGACACTCTGATCGCCGGCCTGCTCCGAGGGAACGTCTACGCCCTCGGAGCGGTCGGCATTTCCCTCGTCTTCGGCGTCATGAACGTCGTCAACTTCGCCCAGTTCTCGTTCTTCGGGCTGGGCGCCATGCTGTCCTGGTTCTTCGTGGTGAAGATCGGCCTCCCGTTCTGGCTGGCCCTCGTCGCCGTGCTGCTGATCTGCGGTGCGCTCGGCCTCATCATCAACATCTCGGTGGTGCGGCCGCTGGCGAAGTTCCTGCCGCTGGCCGCGATGCTGTCCACCTACGCCGTCTCGCAGATCCTCGACAACGCCTCCCAGATCGCGTTCACGGCGCAGTTCCGCGTCTTCCCGGATGTGCTGCCGACCTCCAACCTGCACATCGGGAACATGCGGTTCGGCACCTCCGACCTGGTGATGCTGGGGACGACGGCGCTGATCATGGTCGTGATGACGCTCTTCCTCAAGTACGGAAAGGTGGGCCGCGCCATCCGCGCGACGGCTCAGGATCAGGAGGCCGCGCTGCAGATGGGCATCCCCGTCGGCCAGGTGCAGCACGTCTCCTTCGTCATCGCATCCGCCCTCGGCGGTCTGGCCGGCGTGTTCATCGCGCTCTACGTCGGCGTCGCCAACCCGAACTCAGGACTCGATGTCGGCCTGACGGCGTTCGTCGCAGCGACCCTCGGCGGTCTCGGATCGCTCGTCGGCGCCGTCATCGGCGGGTTCGTGCTGGGCATTCTGGAGGCGTTCGGCATCCACTTCTTCGGCGACACCGCCCGCGAGATCGTGGTCTTCGTCATCCTGATCGTGGTGCTGATCGTCCGGCCGGGCGGTCTGCTCGGCAAGGTGCCGCTGATCTCCACAGAGCCGCTGACCGGCACGTTCCTCGGCAAGGGGCGCCCGATCCGCATCCCGCGCTGGGTGTGGCTGGTCGCCTTCGTCGTCGCGGGCGTCGTCATCCCGCTGTTCGCGAACGACTACGTGCTCACCACCGGGACCCAGGTGCTGATCTACGCGGTCATCGCCGCCGGTTTCACGGTCACGGCGGGGCAGGCGGGCGTGCTCGCGCTCGGGCAGGCCGGCCCGATCGCCATCGGCGCGTACGCGTCCGCGCTGCTGACGCTCTACCTCCACTTCCCGTTCTGGGTGGCGCTGCCCCTCGCCGGGATCGCGGCGGCCGTGGTGGCCTCCATCCTCGCCTCGCCGATCTGGGGCGTGAAGGGGCACTACATCTCGATCGCCACCCTCGGTCTCGGCATCGCGATCGTCGCGGTCATCCAGCTGGTGCTGCCGCAGGGGCTCTACAACATCCCCGTGCCGGAGTGGTTCGGGACGCCGCTGAACACCCCGCAGGCGTACTACCTGATCGACTTCGCCGCGCTCGCGGTCACCCTGCTGGTGATGTGGAGGCTGCGCTCCTCGCATCTGGGGAAGGTCATCTCGTCCGTCGGCTCCGACGAGGTGGCTGCTCTGGCCTCCGGCGTCCGCGGCCGCAACTACAAGGCGCTGGCCTTCGCCGTCTCCGGGTTCTTCGCCGGGATCGGGGGCTCGCTCCTCGCGCACCAGTACACGTACATCGATCCGACCATCTTCACGATGCTCATGTCGCTGCTGGTGGTGACCATCGTCATCCTGGGCGGCATCAGCCTCCCGTACGGCGCCGTCGTCGGCGCGATCGTGCTGATCGGCGCGATGGAGCTGCTCCGCTTCACCCCGGAGCTGCGCATCATCGTCTACGGCCTGGTCCTCATCCTGGTGGTGCGGTTCCGGCCGGGAGGGGTCCTGGTGAGGAACGCATGAGCGACGCACTGCTGGAGGTCCGCGACCTGGAGCGGCACTTCGAGGGCCTCGCGGCCGTCGACAAGATCTCGTTCACGGTCGGCCGTGGCGAGGTGGTGTCCATCATCGGGCCGAACGGCTCGGGCAAGACCACGACCCTCAACCTGATCACGGGGACCCTCCGCCCGAACGGCGGAACCATCGCCCTGGAGGGAGAGCAGATCGAGCGGGCCGACAGCGCCCGGATCGCCGAGCACGGGATCGCCCGCACGTTCCAGAACGGGCGTGTTTTCGCGACGCTCTCGGTCGCCGACAACATCGAGGTGGGCCTCCACTCGACGCTGCAGGCGAACCGGCCGTTCCGGAGGCTGTCCAACGTCTTCCTGCTGCGCTGGATCCCGCTGCTCGCCGAGCTGTACATCGCGATCGTCGGCACGCCCTCCTCCCGCCGCGAGCAGAAGCGGATCGACGCGGTCATCGAGACCGAGATCGACCGGTTCGAGGCCCGCCTCGGCCCGCGCCGCGACGACCCCGCCTACTCGCTCAGCTACGCCAACCGGCGCCGCACCGAGATCGCTCGTGCTCTGGCGCTGAACCCGAAGCTCCTCGTGCTCGACGAGCCGACCGCCGGGATGAACCAGTCCGAGACCGCCGAGGTGTTGCAGCAGCTGCTCGATTTGAAGGCGGCCGGCCAGACCATCCTGCTGGTGGAGCACAAGCTCGACCTGGTGATGACCGTCTCCGACCGGGTGATCGTGATGGACGGCGGCCGCATCATCGCGCAGGGACGCCCGGAGGAGGTCCGCCGCGACAGCGCGGTCGTCGAGGCGTACCTCGGCCGGCGCCGCGGACTCGGAGGGGTGGACCTGGTATGACCGAGCTGCTCGCCCTCGACGACGTCAACGTCTACTACGGGCCGTTCCACGCCCTCCGCGGCAGCTCGCTCACCGTCGGGGAGGGGGAGATCGTCTCGCTGCTCGGAGGCAACGCCAGCGGCAAGTCGACCACGATGAAGACCATCCTCGGATTGGTGCGGCCGAAGTCCGGAACCGTCCGGTTCGCCGGCGAAGACATCACCCACGCGTCCACCCGGAAGCGGGTGCGTGCCGGAATCGCGTCGGTTCCGGAGGCCCGGCGGGTCTTCCCCGAGATGACCGTCGACGAGAACCTCATCGCCGGTGCGTACACGCGTCGCGACAAGGCGGGCGTCGCCGAAGACCTCGACCGGATGCGCACCCACTTCCCGCGCCTCGCCGAGCGCCGCAAGCAGCAGGCGGGGACGCTCTCCGGCGGCGAGCAGCAGATGCTCGCGTTCGCGCGGGCGCTGATGAGCAGGCCGCGGCTCGTCTGCATGGACGAGCCGACGATGGGCCTGTCGCCGAAACTCGTCGACCAGGTGCTGGACGAGATCGTCCGCATCAACCGGGAGCTCGGCGTCGCCGTGCTCTTCGTGGAGCAGCAGGCGGAGCTCGCGCTCTCCATCGCCTCCCGCGGCTACGTGCTCGCGACCGGTGCCATCGTGCTCCAGGGGACGTCGCGCGAGCTGCTCGACGACCCGCAAATCCAAGAGGCCTACCTCGGAAAGGCAGTGTAGACAGTGACGACCTCCTCGGACGGACGGATCCGGCTGGGATTCTTCACCCGGCTCCTCGACGACGGGACCGCCCTGCAGCGGTACCGGAACGCGCTCGACCAGTTCGTCCGGGCCGAGGAGCTCGGGCTCGACTCGGTCTGGGTCGCGCAGCACCACTTCCACGAGGACGAAGGCGGCCTGCCGTCGCCCTTCGTGCTGCTCGCGCAGGCGGCGGCGCGCACGTCGCACATCCACCTCGCCACCGGCATCGTGACCCTCCCGCTCGAGGCGCCGCTGCGGGTGGCGGAGGACGCAGCCGTGCTGCAGCTGCTCTCCGACGGCCGGCTGGAGCTGGGGATCGGCTCCGGCGGGACGCCCTCGTCGTTCCCGCCGTTCGGTCTGGAGTCCGCAGACCGCGCCGCCATCTACGACCGGCACCGCGAACTCCTCGTGAGTGCACTGCGCGGCGACGTGCTGACCTCCGACGCCGGGAGGCTGTACCCGGCCGCACCCGACCTGCTCGGCAGGATCTGGGAGGCCACCTTCTCCGCCGGAGGCGCGGAGCGGATCGGCCGGCGCGGCAACGGGCTGATGCTGTCCCGCACGCAGCCGCGACAGACCTGGGACGGCCCGACCTCGCCCGAACTGCAGGAGGGCATCGTGGACGCCTACCTCGCCGCGCTGCCCGACGGCGTCGAGCCGCGCATCCTCGCCTCCCGCTCGGCGCTCGTCGTCGACACGGCGGAGGACGCACAGCGCTGGATCCAGCGCGGCATCGAACGAAGTGCGGGCTACCTGCGCTCGCAGCACATCGAGGTGCCGGAGGGTGTGTCGGACACGGAGCTGCTGGAGTGGCTCGACGTCCACGTCGGAACCGCCGAGCAGGTGCTGGCGTCGCTGCAGAAGGACGGCGTCCTCGCGCGGGCGACCGACGTCGCCTTCCAGCCGCACCCCATCGACCCGACGCACGACGCGGTGCTCCGGTCGCTCGAACTCATCGCCACGCGGGTGGCCCCCGACCTGCTCGGCTGGTCGCCCGACCACGTCCGAGAGCCCGTCCTCACGAAAGGAACCCTGTGACCGACGTCATCGACCGGCTCGTCGGCATCGCCCCCGGCGACGCCCTCGACGCCCTGCGCGACCAGCGGCCGAACGCGCGCGCCAACGCCCAGGCCAGCTTCGACGCCCTCTTCCGCTCGGACGAGCTGGAGCACGTCAGCCAGCGGGAGCGGCTCGCGCTCGCCTACTGGACGGTCGCGCTGTCCCAGTCGCCCACCTCCGGGTACTACCGTGAGCTGCTCGCCGCCGAGGATGCGACGCTCGCCGTTGCGCTCGACAGCGCCCTCCCCGGCGCGGTGACGAGCGGCCCGTACGGCGAGTACCCGGAGGGTCCGCTCACCGTCGAGAACGTCGCCGGGCTGATCTGGGCGCCGGACGCGGCGCTCGCCGCGACGGTCGGGCCGCGGCTCGCTGTCGCGCTCGCCCACACGCACCTGCTCGTCTACCGGCCGCGCGACTCCTCGGCCGACGCCATCCAGGCGCTGCTCGACGCGGGCTGGTCCACCACCGGCATCGTGACGCTCTCGCAGCTCGTCGCGTTCCTCAGCTTCCAGCTCCGCGTCGTCGCGGGCCTCACCGTCCTGAAAGGGGAGCTCGCATGAGCGAGACGGTCATCCAGCACACGTTCCAGGCGCCCAACGTCTTCACGCAGGAGGAGCTCGGCTGGGAGGCGTGGCTCGAGCCGCTGCCGCTCGACGAGCTGACCGAGCGGCACTACGAGGGCCTCGTCGACAAGGGACGCGCGAACAGCCCGTACTTCCGCCTGCTGGTCCGCGACCCGGACATCCTCGGGGCGCGCACCCGCACGGACAACGACATCTTCTACAACGAGAAGGGCGGATTGACCCGCGCGCTGCGCGAACTCTCCGCGGCGGCGGCCTCGCGCACCAACGGCTGCATCTTCTGCGCCTCGGTGCACTCCCGGTTCGCCAGCCACAAGTCGAAGCGGCCGGAAGATGTCCAGCGCCTGCTCGACGAGGGCACGGAGGCGCGGCAGGACGACCCGCAGTGGCGTGCCGTGATCGACGCGTCCGTCGCGCTGACGCGCATCCCCGGCGAGTTCGGTCCGGAGAACGTGCGCGCGCTGCGCGAGGCAGGCCTCGACGACGTCGCCATCATCGACGCGATCAACGGCGCCGCCTTCTTCAACTGGGCCAACCGGCTGATGCTGTCGCTCGGTGAGCCGACCCCGCCGGCCGACGCGCGCTGAGCCGCAGCGCGGCCGGCTCGTCGCTCAGGCGGCGAGGCGGCGCGCTGCGGTGAACAGCGGCGCGGCCGGCTCGTCGCTCAGGCGGCGAGGCGGCGCGCTGCGGTGAACAGCGGGGCGGCTGCGTGCTCGCCCTGACCCACGCACACGAAGAACGCGAAGTCCACGGACGAGTCGACCGTGATGATGGCGCTCGCGTCATGCCACGGGTTCTCGGGGAGCTCGGTGAGCCTCCCCATCTCGAGCACGCGGCGCTCGGCGTCCCGTGCGGCCCCCTGGACGGTGAAGAACGCGTCGAGGGCGGCGTCATCGTCGGCGTCCGCGAGCCAGCCCACGAGAGGGGCGGCAGCGCGGTCGCTGACGGGGACGGACTCGAAGAGCGCCTCCGCCAGGTCCTCGATGGAGGCGCCGGTCGGCACGAGCCGCGGCTGCGGTGGCAGGGTGCGGGAGGTGATGGCGATCCAGCCTCCTGCCGGAACATCGTTCAGGGCGGTCAGGAGCTGACCGGAAATGACAGGACTGAGCTTTCGCAACATGGAAGTTCGGGTACTTTCCACACGGCGTCCGCGCGCGCGGGCACGTTCCCCCCAGCACGCCACCGAACGCAACCAATATACGGGTAAGGTTGCCGCCCTCTGGGGACGACTGACAGTGGCACAACGCCCGCCGGAGTTTCGGGTTCCCGCGGGTTCCCCTCAGCATAGGGGTCTGTCCCCAAAAGTGCGGACACCCGTACGGGGGTCATTTCACCCGGTCCCCCCCACCCCGCACCCTCCCGCACCCCCTCCGCACCCCCCACCGTCGAGTACACAAAAATTGCACGCTCCAGGGGTCCTGGGCGTGCAATTTTTGTGTACTCGACGGCGGGGGGTGACGGCGTAGACGGGAACGTTTACGCCCGACGGAACTGCTGCGCCGCCGGGCAGTCGAACGGGTCGCGGGCAGCGAGCCCGACCCGGTTGAGGTACCGGATGACGATCCGGTACGAGTTGACCAGGCCCGTCTCGGTGTACGGGATGTCGTAGGTGCGGCAGTGCTCGCGCACGAGGAGGCGTGCCCGGCGCAGGTGCGGCCGCGGCATGCTCGGGAACAGGTGGTGCTCGACCTGGTGGTTGAGGCCGCCCATGAGGGCGCTCATCGTCCAGCCGCCGCGGATGTTGCGGGAGGTGAGGACCTGCTTGTTGAGGAAGTCGACGCGGGTGCCGGCCGGGAGGATCGGCATGCCCTTGTGATTGGGGGCGAAGGACGCGCCCATATAGAGGCCGAAGACGGCCAGCTGAACGCCGAGGAACGCGAATGCCATCCCGACCGGGAGCATCAGGAAGACGATGCCGACGTAGACGGAGAGCCGGACGGCGATGGCGACGAGCTCGCCGGCGCGCCGGTCGACCGGTCCGGGCGCCAGGAGCGAGCGGATCGAGGTCACGTGGAGGTTGACGCCCTCCAGGAGGAGCAGCGGGAAGAAGAGGTAGCCCTGGCGTCGGGTGATGATCGCCATCAGGCCGCGCTGCTTGGCGGCATCCTCTTCGAGGAACGAGACGGTGTCGAACGCGATGTCCGGATCTTTGCCGACCGTGTTCGGGTTGGCGTGGTGACGGGTGTGCTTCGTCATCCACCACTGATAGCTCATGCCGACCAGCCAGGTGGCAATGAAGCGTCCGGCGCGGTCGTTGCTCGGACCCGAGGCGAACACCTGGCGGTGGGAGGCCTCGTGGGCCACGAAGGCGAGCTGCGTGAACAGCAGACCGAAAGCGGCGGCGATGAGGAGCTGGAACCAGGAGTCCCCGAGCAGCACGAAACCGGCGGCAGCGCCGGCCAGGCCGATCACGAGGAGGGAGAAGACGGCGATGTAGAAGCCGCGGCGCCGCTCCAGCAGGCCCTCGGCGCGGACGCGCCCGAGCAGCTCGTTGTAGGTGCTGGTGACAGCGGGTCGGTCTCCCGTTCGCGCTTGCGTTCGTCGCACGGGACCGAGGGTGGCTGTGGTCATGCATTCCTCCGCTGTGTCAAGCCGACTTCACAGCCGAGGTGTGGGCAGATGCCCGAGATGTGGCAAGCGTAAGCGCGCTTGCTGGGTGTTGGCGGCGAGGTGCCCGACCGTTTCCAGCCGGGCACCGCGGCCATCAGAGGGGGCGAATGTTCGCAGCCTGGGGACCCTTCGGTCCCTGGGCGACGTCGTACTCGACCTTCTGGTTCTCGTCGAGGTTGCGGAAGCCTCCGTTGGAAGCGATCTCGCTGTAGTGGGCGAAGACGTCGGCGCTGCCGTCATCCGGGGCGATGAAGCCGAAGCCCTTTTCCGAGTTGAACCATTTGACGGTGCCTTGAGCCATCGTTTTTTCCTTTTTCTTGTTCTGGGAGCCGAATGCTCGGCCCCGTTCGCCGCGCCCGATCGGGCGCGGACGTTCATGGGCGCCGCGGAGAGGGCGGCGGTCGGTCGGTGCGGGTCGCAGCAGACCATGTGCGGAGTCGTCGTCGATTTGGACGCTGTTGTCCGATCGACTACAGACCAGTGCGGCCGTGGGCCGCGTGTGGGTGATGATGGTGAAACCTTCTCGCCGTGAGGCGGGACGATCGCCGCTCCCGATGGAGGGGGAGTCGGGGATGTCGGATAGTGGGGGCGAGGTGCCGTCCAGGCCCGGCGAACGAGGAGTCTCGCACGGTCGGGTTCGCACCAGCCTACACGGTAGCTGCCTGTGCGCACAGCTTTCTCTCAGATCCTTGCCCGGATCGGTGCTCGGATGCCGACCGCCGTTCGCGTACGCGTCATGATTTGCCAGACTGCTTCGTCTACCTGAGTGAGGGGCACGCGTCGTGACCGTCGGTGTCTTTCGGCGCCGCTCCACTCGGCGCGATCCTGGGGTTCTTCAAGCGGCCCCGCCTGCGATCTGATTGGTGGTTCACGGTGATATCTCAGCGGAGAGTGGTTCAACGGCTGCAGCGCGCATTCGCGGGGCTGGCAGCTCTGGCGCTCGTGCTGGCCGGCGTCGCCCTCACCGGCACCGCCGCAGACGCCGCAGGCGGAGCGACGGTGGCGATCACCCCCACGTCGACCACCGTCCCGAGCGGAACACCCGTGACGTACACGCTGGCGCTCTCGTGCAGCGTCACCGGGGGGTGCGCCGGCACGACGGTGGCGTTCCCCACGACGACGATCACCGGAGACGGTGCGACCAGCGATTTCGGGTCGTGGTTCGGCGCATCCTCGTGCGCAGGCGTGACCGAGACGGCCGCTGCCGGTTCCGTCACATACACGTATGGGACGGTCCCGACGGGGAGCGACCAATGCACCATCACCGTGACACCGCCCGACTACACGACGCTGAACGGTGCGCAGGCCACCCTCACCCCGACGGTGAGCGGCACGAACTTCACCTCCTCGACCGGATCGTCGGCGACCCTGAACGTGACCGCGACCAAGAATGCGACCGTCGGGAAGTCTGCACAGTCGACCAATGTCGGTACCGGTGCCACGGATCAGTTCGTGCTGACGTTCAATTGCTTCTGGGGATTCGGCACGACCGGGGTGACGGCATTGACCATCACCGATCACCTCCCCGCGAACTTCACCGTCACCGGCTACACCACGTCCGGCGGCCTCTCGGCGATGGGGACCATCACCTTCGATGCTCCGTCCAACACCCTCACTTACACTCAGACGGCGCCCGTGTGCGAGTCGAGCCAGCCCATCGCGATCTTCGTCAACGGGACCGCGAGCACGAACGGAGTGCCCGACGCACCGGGCACCACGATCAGCAACTCCGTCACATCGTCCTTCACCTATCTGGACGGGACCACCGGCACGTCCTCCGCCGGTCCCGTCACCCTCACCGTGGTCCCGCTGGTGCCCGATCCCTTCCTCGCCAAGCAGGCGACGACCACGGCCCTGCCCAACGGTGGGCAGTACCGCTTCCCGCCCGACGGCCTGAGATATCCGTACACGTTCCCCGGAAATTGGCAGGCGACCGGGACGGAGGCGACCTATCCGATCGTCCTGACGACGAACGGCGTCGACTCCGGTGCCGATTTCGCCGTGCAGGACCCGCTTCCCTGCCTGGACGACTTCGCGGGGTCCATCTATTCGTCGCCCTCTGTCGGGACGGCCTGTGCGCATCCGGCCTTCATCCCCACGATCGTGACCGCCACCGGATTCGCACCGACGGCAGCGGACATCGTCAGCCTGCTCTACGCCGACGGGACGACCGGGTCGGTGGCGTACAGCGTTGGAGCGGGGGGTTGGGTCATCCCGGCGTCACCCGCCGTTTCGGAGTTGGATTTCCCCGCGTTCCCGGAAGAGGGCGCGAACTCGAATTCCGCCATGACTCTGCGCATGGCCGGCTACGCGTCGCCTGCTGCGACCGGCCCGTCGCTGCTGAAGAACACGGTGACGGCGAACGCCTACGTGGTCGGGTCCGGCGCGCCCCTGGTGCCCCAGGAGCTCGCGAGTAACAGCATTCTGGTGGAACCCAGCGGCACGGTGATCAACGCCGTGCTGACCGCGGCGAACACCGGCGGGTGCACGGAATTCGTCAGCACGAGCGGTGCGGGCTCGAGCCAGCTGGAGATCTCCACAGCGCCGTCGCAGGCGGTGTACTACGACTATCTCGCGCCAGTCGGCGCGACGATCGCCACCGGCCTGACACAGACCTTCACCATCCAGAACCGGGTTGCGGGCGGCCCCAGCTTCACCAGCGTCCCGTTGACCGCGACCGTTGTCACGAACTACAACGGAACCGGCCGGACGCTCTATCGGTGGATCGTCCCGGCCGGTACGGTCACCAGTCCGGGGTCGTACAACCTGATGGGCGGCACCGTCACGATGAATCTCGGCGCGGGATGCGCGGGGACATATCAGAATGACACCACCATCGGTTACGGCGGCCCGATCAACGGCTGCTCCGACAGCAGCACCGTTCCGGTCGACCCGCCCGCCGACCCCGACCTGCGCGCCAACGGCTCCCCGCTGGCGAACAACTACTGCGGCGCATCGGCGCCGCTCAGCGTGGCACCGGTGAACCCGGCGTTCTCCATCGACAAGACGGTGCAGGGCGACAGGGATGCCGGAGTGGTGCCGCCGGGCGGGATCGGGACCGTCAGTCCGAGCGGCGGCTCGGCGACCTACGGCATCACTTTCACCAACACCGGGCAGTCGAACCTCACGAACCCCGAGCTGGTCGACCTCCTGCCCGCTCCCGGCGACACCGATGCCACCTCGGCGGCACCGAGAGGGTCGGGATTCGCGGTCGCACTGACAGGAGTGGGACCGGCGCCTGCGGGCGTCACCGTCTGGTACTCCACCTCGGTCAATCCGTGCCGGCCGGACCTGCTTCCGACCAACCCCGGGTGCACGAACGACTGGACGACGACCCCTCCCTCGCCGTTGTCCTCCACCACGGCGCTCAAGTTCACGTACGCGGGAACGATCAGCGTTGCTGCTGCAGCGGGCACGCACTCGATCACTATCCCCGTCACCGTCAGCACACCGGCCGCGGAATCGGGAGTGGTCGCCTGGAACTCCGTCGGAGCGACGGCGACGGCGGGAACCGCGCTCATGTCGCCTGCGGAGTCCTCGCGCACCGGCATCCAGACGGCCGCAGCGCCCGCTCTCACCATCGCCAAATCGTCCACGACGACGGCGGTCGCCGCTGCCGGAGAGCAGATCCCGTACACGTTCACGGTGACGAACAGCGGGAACACGTCGCTGACCGGGGTCTCCGTCGCGGATACGGTGGGCGCTCCCTCCACCCAGGCGAACCTCACGCCGGTCACCTGTCAGACCACGACGCTCGCTCCGGGCGCGTCGACCACCTGCGCCGCGACATACACAGCGACGCAGGCCGACGTGGACAACGGTTCCGTGAGCGATTCCGCGGTAGCCGCTGGAACTCCGACCGCCGGAGGAGCAGCCGTCCGATCGGAGCCCGCCGCCCTCTCCATCCCGGTCGTCGACGCGTCGGCACTCGCCCTCAGCAAGTCGGCCGACTCCAGCGGCCTATCGTCGCCAGCCCAGCCGGGCGACCCCATCGTGTACACCTTCACCGTGAGCAACACGGGCAACCTGACGCTGACCGGGGTCTCCGTGACCGATCCGCTTTCCGGGCTGAGCGCCCTCCAGTACAGCTGGCCGGGCGCAGCCGGAGTGCTGGCGCCCGGGCAATCGGCGACGGCCACGGCGAGTTACCCGATCACGGGCGCGGATCTCGACGCGGGACACGTCGGCAACACGGCGACGGCTGCGGGGACGTCGGCAGCGGGCGGAGACGTGAGCTCGCCCCAGGCCGCGACGGACACCCCTCTGGTGACGGTCCCGCTGCTGTCTCTGACCAAGACGGCCGATGCCTCCGGAGTGCCCGTCCCGGTGACGCCCGGCGCCCCGATCGCCTACAGCTTCAGCGCGACCAACGCTGGTGACGTCACGCTGACGGACGTCACGATCGACGACCCGCTGGCGGGCCTCAGCGCGCTGACGTACACGTGGCCCGGCACGCCCGGCACACTGGCTGCCGGCGAAACCGTGACGGCCACGGCGAGCTATCCCATCACGCAGGCCGACATCGACGCCGGGCTGGTCGCCAACTCCGCTCAGGCGAGCGGTACGCCGCCTTCCGGGGCACCAGTGACCTCCGACGCCTCCACGACCACGCCGCTCCTGACGCAGGCCGCGCTCACCCTGACGAAGACGGCCGATGCGGGCGCTCTGTCCGCACCGCCGAAGGCGGGAGATGTCATCACGTATCACCTGTCCGCGACGAACTCGGGCGGCACGGACCTCGCAGGCGTCAGCCTGAGCGACGCATTGCCCGGCTTGTCCCCTATCTCGTACTCCTGGCCCGGAGCTCCCGGCCTTTTGGCGCCGGGTGAGACAGTGACCGCGGCGGCGGCCTATCCCATCACCCAGGAGGACATCGATGTGGGGCACGTGCCGAACACGGCGACAGCCAGGGGAACGGACCCCGCGAACGACCGGGTGGACGCTCTTCCGGCGTCGACGGACACCCCGCTCGCCCAGACGCCGGGGCTCATGCTGACCAAGGTCGCCGACCGGACCATCATCGATCCGGCAGCCTCGGGGGATGCGGTGACGTACACCTTCACCCTGACCGACACGGGCGACACCACCCTGACCGACGTGACCATCCACGACGCGATGGCGGGACTGTCGCCTGTCACCGTGACGTGGCCCGCCGCGCCGGGGACCCTGCTCCCCGGCCAGACGGCGACCGCGACAGCGCACTACGCGGTGACGGCCGCGGATGTCGCTCTCGGCGCCGTGATCAACACGGCCACTGCAACGGCCGCGTCGCCCACCGGCAGTCTGACGACGCCGCAGGCCGGCGCGACCGTGACACTCAGGAGTGCGGCCCCGCCGACGACCCTGCCCGCAACATCACCGGTCGCCCCGATCACGGCCGCCGCGGGCGGCCCCGGGCAGACCTTGCCGGACACCGGGTCGGACCTGCCCGTCGTGCCTTGGATACTCGCGCTGGCACTCCTCCTCGCCGGTAGCACCGTCCGCGTGGTGAGGCGCCGACGCTCCTGACCGGAGTGATGCTCCTCGAAATGGTGCGAACCTGGTAGGGACGCAACCCGCCGAGGAGACCCCATGAACACCGACACACGACGACAGCGCGACCTCACCCTGGCGCTGATGCTGGCGCTCACCTTCTCGACCGGGATCGTCGACGCCGTCGGCTACCTGGGGCTCGACAAGGTCTTCGCCGGCAACATGACCGGCAACGTCGTCGTGCTCGGGATGGCGCTCGTCGGCGCCGAAGGGCTGCCGTGGGTCGGGCCGCTGATCGCGCTGTTCGCGTTCATGGCCGGGGCTGTGATCGGCGGTCGGACCCTCCGTCGCGAGTCGACCGGGTGGAACACTCGCACCAGCTGGTCGTTCACCGCGGTGGCCGGCGCGCTCGCCGTCCTCACGGTCACGACCTTGCTCACCGGGGGAGTGCCCCCGAAGCCCTGGGAACTGGCGATCACGACCCTGCTCGCCGCCGCGATGGGGTTCCAGGCGGCCGTCGCCCGGCACCTGGCGGTGAAGGACGTGACGACCGTGGTGGTCACCTCCACACTCACCGGCCTCGCCGCAGACTCGCGACTCGCCGGGGGCTCCGGTCAGCCGTGGCGCCGGCGGGCCGGCGCGGTGGCGCTCATCGCCCTCGGTGCACTCGTCGGGGCGGCGCTGCTGCGGGTGCACATCGCGCTTCCGCTGGGTCTCGCGGCTGCGATCAGCGGCGGTGCCGCGATCCTCGGGCACCTCGCGGCGCACGAGGCCCGCGAGGCCCGCGAGGCCCGCGAGGCCAACGAGTCCAAGGAGGCCCGCGAGACCAACGAGTCCCGCGCGGCCGGCGATGTCAGCGCGCAGCCTCCGACGGCGCGCCCTCGCGGGTGATGATGGCGGCGTCACCGTCCTCGTCCAGCTTCACGCGCAACGGCCTGCGGAAGGCCCGCGTGACGACCACGAGTGTGATGATGCCGATCGTCAGCCAGACGACGCCGTAGCCGAGCGCATCCAGGTGCAGGTTCGCCCAGAGCACTCCGGTGAGCAGCATCCCGATCGCCGGCAGGACGATGTTCCGTGCGATCTGGCGGAACCCGCGGCGCTCCTTCCGGCGGAGCGCGAAGTGGATGATGACGGTCGCGTTCACCACCGTGAAGGCGATCAGGGCGCCGAAGTTGATCATCGACGAGACGAACTCGAGGGTGAACGCGGCGGCGAGCAGCGACACCGCACCGACCAGCAGCACGGCGATCGACGGAGTGCGGAAGCGCGGGTGCACGGAGCCGAGGGTGCGGGAGATGCGACCGCTGCCGTTGCGGGCCATCACGTAGATCATCCGCGAGACGCTGGCGTGGGAGGCCAGGCTGGAGGCGACGGCCGCGGCGACGGCCGCGGAGATGAACAGGATCTGGAACAGCAGCCCGCCGGTCTTGAGCGCGATCTCCGGGAGCGTGTCGTCGGTGAAGTGGAAGCCGGCCAGGGTCGGGAAGCGCGACTGCGCGAACCAGGCGGCGACGAAGAAGATGGCCCCGCCGATCATCAGCGCGAGCACGATCGCCCGGGGGACGGTCCGCGCATCCTTCGCCTCTTCGGTGTACATGGTGATCGCGTCGAAGCCGATGAACGAGAAGCAGACGACGGTGGCGCCTCCGATCACCGCACCGAGGTGGACGCCGGTGTGGAGGAGCGGCGTCAGGCTGAAGGGGGTGCCGGTGCCGGCGCCCGCGTTCAAGGCCGTCCAGGTCAGGACCACGAACACCGCGATCAGCACGATCTGGAAGACGACGAGGATGCCGTTCACGCGCGACGTCGACGACATGCTGAACAGGTTCATCGCGGTGATGACCGCGACGTAGCCGACGACCCAGATCCAACCGGGCACGGCGGGGAAGAACGACTCGAGGTAGAGCCGCACGATGAGTGCGTTGACCAGGGGCAGCAGCAGGTAGTCGAGCAGCGATGACCACCCGACCAGGAATCCGACGTTGGGGTGGATGGTCTCCGACGCGTAGGTGTAGGCCGAGCCCGCCGAGGGATAGACCCGCGTCATCCGGCCGTAGCTGATCGCGGTGAACACCATGGCGACCAGGGCGACGAGGTAGGCGGACGGGACGACGCCGTTGGTCTCGCCCGTGACGATGCCGAATGTGTCAAACACGGTCATCGGCGTCATGTAGCCGAGACCCAGTCCGACGATCGCCCAGAGGCCCAGGGATCGCCGCAGGGACGTGGATGCGGGAGTGGGGGACACGCGAGCTCCTTCGCTCAGTCGGGATCGGGCCATCCTAACCAGAGCGAGGTGCGAAATCCGAATCGTTGAGTGCCGATACCGTCGGTAAAGCGACAAGTCTGGTAATGATCCAGTCGCGAAACTGCCATTTGACCTCCGAATCCGGTAGTGTGCCCTTCGTTCACCCCCCAACGCACACGGAGCTGATACCCATGAGCAGGATCGAACGGGACGTCGTCGTCATCGGCGCGGGCGCCTCCGGCCTCACAGCCGCCACCGAACTCGCGAAGGCGGGCCTCAGCGTCGCCGTCCTCGAGGCGCGCGACCGAGTGGGCGGCCGCCTGTGGACGGACGACATCGACGGCGCGACGCTCGAGATCGGCGGTCAGTGGGTGTCGCCGGATCAGGATGCGCTGATCGGCACGCTCGAAGAGCTGGGCCTCGAGACGTACTCGCGCTACCGCGACGGCATCAACATCTACCTGGGCGCCAACGGCGAGCGCCGGACGTTCGAGGGCGACATCTTCCCGGTCGCGCCGTCGACCGAGAAGGTGATCGTCGAGCTCATCGAGCGGATGGACGCCCTCGTCGCCGAGATCGACCCGGAGCGACCGTGGGCGCACCCGCGCGCGAAGGAGCTGGACGAGATCTCGTTCCGCCGCTGGCTGGAGACGCAGACCGACGATGAGGAGGCGCGCAAGAACATCGGCATGTTCATCGCGGGGGCCATGCTCACGAAGCCCGCGCACGCCTTTTCCGCGCTGCAGGCGCTCCTGATGGCGGCGAGTGCCGGCAGCTTCTCGAACCTGGTCGACGCGGACTTCATCCTGGACAAGCGCGTGAAGGGCGGCCTCCAGCAGGTCCCCCTGCTCCTGGCCGAGCGGCTCGGCGACGACGTGCACCTGAACGCGCCGGTGCGCACGCTCCGCTGGGACGAGACCGGTGTGACGGCCGTCGCCGACGGTGTGGAGGTGCGGGCGCGCTTCGCGATCCTCGCCGTTCCGCCGGTGCTCATCAGCCGCATCTCCTACGAGCCGCCCCTGCCGCGCCGTCAGCAGCAGCTGCACCAGCACCTCTCGATGGGCTTCGTGATCAAGGTGCACGCCGTCTACGAGACGCCGTTCTGGCGCGACCTCGGCTACAGCGGCACGGCGTTCAGCCCCTACGAGCTGGTCCACGAGGCGTACGACAACAGCTACCACGGCGACCCGCGCGGAACGCTCGTCGGATTCGTGTCGGACGAGGCCGCGGACGGCGTGTTCGCCCTGTCGCCGGAGGAGCGCAGGGCGCGCATCCTGGAGTCCCTGTCGCACTACTACGGCGAGCAGGCGCTCACCCCGGTCGTGTACTACGAGAGCGACTGGGGCAGCGAGGAGTGGACGCGCGGAGCGTACGCGGCAAGCTTCGACATGGGCGGCCTCGCGCGCTACGGCGCCGACTTGCGGAAGCCCGTCGGCCCCATCCACTTCTCGTGCAGCGACATGGCGGGCAAGGGCTACCAGCACGTCGACGGCGCGATCCGCGTCGGCCGCGAGACGGCCGCGGGGATCGTGAGCGCGCTGGTCGCCGCCTGACGCCTGTCGGTAGTCCCGATTCGTGACGAATCGGGGCTTCCGCGGCGCCAGAGCACCGATTCGTCACGAATGTGGCAGGGCGCGTGGAGGGAGCGCGGGTCAGATCTCTACGTCGCTGCCCATGGTGACGGTGCGGAGGGCGGGCAGCCCGAAGCGGGCCGCCGGGTCGGCGGCGTTGTGGGCGAGACCCACGAAGAGGGAGCGGCGCCAGGGCACCATTCCATGGGTCCGCGTGGTGCGGATGGCGCCGCGGGAGATGAAGTACGACGCCTGCTTGAAGTTGGCTGCGTCCAGCGGCAGCGCGCCCGAGCGGCAGGCGGCACGCAGTGCCCGCGGGATGTCCGGCTTGTCCGAGAAGCCGAAGCGGATGCTCAGATGCTCGATGCCGTCGTCCGCATAGCCCAGGTCGTCGTAGACGAACGCGTCGGCGGGAGGCACGTGCGGCACCTGCGCCGTGGAGATCGACACGATGATCACGTGCTCGTGCAGGATGTGGTTGTGCTTCACGTTCGCCCGCAGCGCCAGCGGGGTGGTGTCTTTGTTGGGGTGCGGGAAGATCGCGATCCCGGGCACGCGCGGCAGGTTCTCGCGGCGCACCTCCTCGATGAAGTCGGCGAGCGACCCCTCCTTGCGCTGACGGTCCTGCTGCACCAGCTGCCGTCCCCGCCGCCAGGTGGTCATCACCAGGATGACCGCGGCCGCGATCAGCAGCGGCACCCACCCGCCGTTGATGATCTTGGAGAGGTTGCCGGCGAGGAAGGCGAGCTCCAGCCCGCCGAACGCGACAGCGGCGAGCACGATCTTCCAGGGCGCCCAGTTCCAGAGCGGACGGGCGACGAGGAGCAGCAGGAGGGTGTCGACGACGAGCGCGCCGGTCACCGAGATGCCGTACGCCGTCGACAGCCTGTCCGATGAGCCGAAGGCGAGCATGACGGCCATGACGCCGATGAACAGCAGGATGTTGACCGCCGGCAGGTAGATCTGGCCGCCCGCCTGCTTCGACGTCTGCCGGATGGTGAGCGGCGGAAGCAGGCCGAGCTGGACCGCCTGGCGCGACAGCGAGAAGGCACCGGAGATGACGGCCTGGCTGGCGATGACAGTCGCGGCGGTCGCCAGGATGACGACCGGGAGCCGGCCCCACTCCGGGATCAGGAGGAAGAACGGGTTGGCCCGGGCCGCCGGGTGGTGGAGGACGAGCGCCGCCTGCCCCAGGTAGTTGATCGTCAGGGCGGGGAACACCAGGAAGAACCAGGCGCGACGGATGGGGGAGCGGCCGAAGTGCCCCATGTCGGCGTACAGCGCCTCCGCTCCCGTGATGACGAGGACGACGGCGCCGAGCGCGATGAACGAGATGGTGGGATGCGCCACGATGAAGGCGATCGCGTACGTCGGCGACAGGCCGGCCAGCACCGCCGGGTACTGCACGATCATCGCGAGACCGGCGGCCGCGAGCACCGCGAACCAGAGCACCATGACGGGGCCGAAGAGCACACCGACGCGGCCCGTGCCGAAGCGCTGCGCGGCGAAGAGCACCACGAGGATCACGGCCGCGATCGGGATGACCAGGTGCGAGATCGACGGCACGGTCACGTGGAGGCCTTCGACGGCGGACAGGACACTGATCGCCGGCGTGATGATCGAGTCGCCGTAGAACAGCGCGACACCGACGATGCCGATCACCAGGAGCGTCCCTGCCCGCTTGGCGCGACCGGCGTACAGGCGCTGGGCCAGAGCGGCCAGCGCCATCACTCCGCCCTCGCCGTCGTTGTCGGCGCGCATCAGGATACCGAGGTACTTGATCGACACGATGATCGTGATGCTCCAGAACATCAACGAGATCACGCCGTAGACATCGTCCTGCGTCGAGCGCACAGCGCCGCCGTCGAGGAGGAACACGGTCTTCAGCGCGTACAGCGGGCTCGTCCCGATGTCGCCGAAGACCACTCCGAGCGCCGCCAGCGCGGCGCCGAACATCATCTTCTGCCCGCGTCCGGTCCCATGACCGCCGCCTTCGGCGGAGACCTTCGGCGGTCCTACGCGTACATCACCCACATGCGTCACCGTACCCCGGCGCCGCGTGCGGTGCGCGCCCGGCCCGCGGGCCGGACGCCGTCACCGTCTCAGAGCGGGCGGATGTTCGCGGCCTGCGGTCCCTTGGGGCCCTGGGCCAGGTCGTACTCGACCTTCTGGTTCTCTTCGAGGTTGCGGAATCCCTGAGCGGCGATCTCGCTGTAGTGGGCGAAGACGTCGGCGCTGCCGTCATCCGGGGCGATGAAGCCGTACCCCTTCTCCGAGTTGAACCACTTGACGGTGCCTTGAGCCATCGTTCTCTTCCCTTCGCGCCCGACGTACACGCTTGTTCAGGCGTCGGACGGTCTCATGCTACACGCGCGCGCGCATCCTGCGCCCTCTGTGTCGCCCGGTGTCACTCGCCGATCGTGCGGGTCAGCGTGCCGGGGGCCAGCCCGAGGATCCATTCGGAGACGTCGGCTACGAACTGCGCGTGCGCCGGCTGCGTCAGATCCTCGGTGCTGTTGACGTAGGAGCCGCTGCCGTCGACGGCGATGAGGATGCGGATACTCGCCGCCTCCGCATCCACGTCGGCGAAGTCGCCCGAGGCGATTCCGTCTTCGATGAGGGACCGCAGGCGGGAGCGGTCGAGGGCGTCCTGCTCGGTCAGCGTCGCGTCCAGGGATGGGGTGAAGCGCGACAGGTGGCGGGCATTCAGCCAGAGGCGCGCCAGCGGCAGGGATGCTCCGCTGCGGATGTGGCCGACGAAGTGGGCCAGGCGCTCGATAGGCCGGCCGTACTCGGGGAAGAACCGCTCGCGCTCGATCACCGCGGCGCGGGCGAACGCCTCGTCGACGAGGTCTTCCGCCGCGGGGAAGTAGTGCGAGATGAGCCCGGGCCGCACGCCCAGCCGGTTTGCGACCGCGCGCAGCGTGATGCGCTCGAGGCCCTGCTCCAGGGCGATCGAGGCGGCGGCGGCCAGGATCTCCTCCCGGCGCTCCTCTGGCTGCTTGCGGGTCCGGGGAGGCGGCGCGCTTGACTCCATGACGACCATGCTATTGAATGACTGACCAACAACCCTATTGGGCACATGACCAACAGCAATGGAGCGGTTGGCAGGAGAGGAATCCATGTCCGAAGCACGGACCGGCACCGATGAGTTCGTGGATGCCTCCACGCAGCCCGAGACCCGGGGAATCGAGGTCATCGGAGACTCCGAGCGGCACGGTCGCGCCCGGGACCTGTTCTTCGTCTGGGCGGCGCCCGGCGTCAGCATCCTCAACTTCACCATCGGCGCGACGCTCATCCTCCTGGGGCTCGAGATCTGGCAGGCCTTCGCCGTGATCGTCGCCGCCTCGCTGCTGTGGGTCTTCCCCGGCCTGATCGCGGGGAGCGGGCCGGCGGCGGGCACCTCGGGATCCGTGGTGACCCGGGCCATGTACGGGATCATCGGCAACAAGCTGTTCGTCGCCTTCGTCGGCTGGTTCATCGGCGCGGTGTTCCTGTCGCTGACCTGGCTCGCCTCCAGCTTCATGGGAGCGGACCTGCTCCGCCGAATCGGACTCGACGACCCGGTCTGGGTGCCGATCGGCGTGACGATCGTGGTGTCGGCGGTGACCATCCTCGTCGCGATCTTCGGTCACGGCCTGATCCTCCGGATCTATCCGGTCATGGCCATCGTGCTGTTCGTGATCTTCATCCTCGTCTCGGCGTTCATCCTGCCGACGGTGGATTGGAGCTACACGGCACCGGAGCCGCTCGGCGGCGTGCCGCTCTGGTCGGCCATCTCGGTGGGGTTCACCATCCTGGCCTCGACGCCGCTGTCCTTCATCAACAGCCCGGACATCGCGCGCTACCTGCCTCGGTCGACCAAGCCGTCCCGCATCGCGGCCGCGACCGCGTTCGGCGGAGCAGTCCCCTTCATCGTCTTCACCGGAGTGGGGGTGCTCCTCGCCACCGGCCTGAAGGCGAGCGCGTTCGACGCCGGCATCGACGTGGCCCTCTTCGACCTGCTCCCGGCATGGATGGGCCCCGTGCTCGTCATCGGCGTCATCGTGAACACGATCGCACTGAACGCGATGACGACCTACACCTCCAGCATGGCGCTGCAGGCCATCGGCTTCCGGCTGCGGCGCATCCCCGCGGCGATCATCGTCGGGATCGTCGGCACGGCGCTCACGATCTACCTGGTGCTGTCGTCCAGCCTCCTCGAGGCGGCCAATCTCCTGCTGCAGTTCCTCGTCATCGTGTCGGGGCCGGCGATGGCCATCTACGTCGTCGACGTGGTCCGGCGCCGGTACGTGTACGACGGCGTCGACCTGTTCGACGACCGCCGCGGCGGCCGCTTCTGGTACACGGGCGGGTGGAGCATCCCGGGCATCGCGGCGCTGCTGCTGGGCGGGCTCGTCACCGCGATGTGCCTCGCGACCGACGTCTGGGCCGGGCCGATCGCCCAGTCCATCGGCCACATCGACCTGTCCGTCCCGACCGGGATGGCCGTGGCCGCCATCGTCTACGCGCTGCTGAGCCGCAGCGCCCTCGGAAAGGAGGGGCGGCTGTGACCGACCTCGAAACGACCCTCTACCGGAACGGGCGGGTCTTCACCGCCGACGCGGACGCACGGGCTGCGTGGGCGGACGCGTTCGCCGTGACCGGCGACACGATCAGCTGGGTGGGGCGGCCCGGCGACGAGGCGCCCGCCGCCGAGAGGGAGGTCGACCTCGGCGGACGGCTCGTGCTGCCGGGGTTCGCCGATGCGCACACCCACCTGCTGATGATGGGAGCGGCGCTCGGGCAGGTGTACCTCACCGAGGCGCGGAGCGTCGACGACATCCGCGCGCTGCTTCTCGAGGCACGGGCGGCCGACCCGGAGGCGACGGTGCTCCGGGGACGCGGCTGGCTGTTCGACGCGGTCCCGGGCGGGATGCCGACAGCGGCCATGATCGACGCAGCCGTCGCCGACATCCCGGTGTACCTGGACGCCAACGACTACCACTCGTGCTGGGTCAACACCGCGGCGCTCGCCGAGCTCGGCATCGACCGGGACACTCCCGACCCCATCGGCGGCGAGATCGTCCGCGACACGGAGGGCAACGCGACGGGGCTGCTGCTGGAGACGGCCGCCACGCAGTACGCGTGGGCGCAGCGGGATGCGGCGACGACGGACGCCGACCGCGACGCCGATGTGGAGCGCACGATCGGGGCCTACCTGGCGACCGGCGTCACCGGCGCAGTCGACATGGCGCTCGACGGATTCGGGCTGGCCGCGCTGCAGCGGGCGCAGGAACGACGTGGCGGCGAGCTGCCCATCCGCATCGCGGCGCACTGGCTGGTGACGAACACCGGGGACGACGCCGCCAACATCGCGCAGGTGGAGGAGGCGGCCCGGCGAGCCGCTGCTCCCGCCAGCCCGTGGCTGCGGGTGGTCGGCATCAAGCTGATCCTCGACGGCGTGATCGACGCGTGCACCGCGGCGATGCGGCAGCCGTACGCGAACGGCGGCAACGCCGATCCGATCTGGCCGGTGGAGCGGCTGAAGCCGGTCGTCTCCGCGGCCGACGCCGCGGGGCTGCAGATCGCCATGCACGCGATCGGCGACTACGCGAGCGACATCGCGCTCGATGCGATCGAGGAGGCCGTCGCCCGGAACGGCGACCGTCCTCGGCGCCACCGCATCGAGCACCTGGAGTACGCGGCTCCGGGGACCGCGGAGCGGATGGCGCGCCTCGGCGTGACGGCGTCGATGCAGCCGGTCCACTCCGATCCGGCGATCTTCGACAACTGGACGGCGATGCTCGGAGACGAGCGGGTGGAGCGGGCCTTCCCGTGGCGGGAGTACGAGGACGCCGGCGCCCTGCTGGCGTTCTCGACGGACTCGCCGACGGCTCCGCACCAGGCGCTGGCCAACATGTACGTCGCCTCGACGCGCGGCTCGGCGCTGAACCCGGCGATCGCAGCCGTGCAGCCGCAGCACGCCGTGCCGCTGGACCGGGCGATCGCCCACGCGACCCGGGATGCGGCCGCCTCCGTGGGCGATGGGGAGTGGCGCGGCAGGATCGCTCCCGGCTTCGCGGCGGACTTCGTGGTGCTGGACACGGACGTCTTCGCCGACGCGCCGGCCGCGCTCCTCGCAGCGCAGGTGACGGAGACCGTCATGGCCGGGCGGACGCGCTACTCCCGTTAGCGGATGGCCGCTAGGGAGTCGCCGCGCCGTCCTCCTCCATGTCGAGGCAGTACTCGGGCGGCTCGTGCTCGCCGAGGTGGCCGAGCACCGACTGGGTGTAGGTGTACGTCGACCCGCTGGGCCACGGCTCGGAGTCGCTCAGCAGGTAGAGGTCGAACGCGGGCATGCCCGCGAGGGAGCTGGGCCTGCGGATGTGTGCGGGAGGGACCTCCCGGTCGCCGGAGAAATGGTGCTCGAAGTCGCGCCACGGGTGCTGGGGGTGCACGAAGGAGGCGCGCCAGGTGTCTTCGTTCATTCGGGTGCCCTTGGGACGAAAGCGCGTGCGCACGTCCCTCGGGCGGCGGCGTCGGCTTCGGGTCCGGCGTCTCCATCGGGGCGGGCCAGAACGTTCTACCACGGCGACGGTTCCGGCGGCTGGCCCCCGTACGGCCGGAAGTTTCGTGGAGCGAACATCAGGGGCGGGACGGGGGTGCGGTGCTCGCGCGCACCACCAGCTCCGGGACGGCGTACTCGGTCGGCCCGGGGGCCTCCGTCCCCTCGACCTGCGCCAGCAGCACGTCGATGGCCTGGGCGCCGAGCAGCCCGAAGTCCTGCCGGATCGTCGTCAGCGGAGGCGCGAAATGCTTGGCCTCCGGGATGTCGTCGAACCCGACGACGCTGAGATCGTGCGGGACCGAGAGGCCCAGCTCCGCGGCCGCGTGCATGAGGCCGAGCGCCATCTGGTCGTTTGAGGCGAAGATCGCGGTGAAGTCCGCGTGGTCGAGGATCTTCAGCCCGACCTCGTAGCCGAGGTCGGCGCTCCAGTCGCCCAGCACTGGTGCGGTGACGGCGAGGTCGTGGTCGTTGAGCTCCGCGAGGAAGCCGTTCATCCTGTCCTCGGCCTCGTTCCAGTCCTGGGGGCCCGCGAGGTGGCGGATGCGCGTGTGCCCGAGCTCGATGAGGTGCCGGGTGGCGAGTCGTGCACCGGCCTGCTGGTCGAATGCCGCGACGCGTCCGTCGCCGTCGTCCTTCCAGTGCAGGCTCACGAACGGCACGCCGACCGCGACGCGCTGGAGGGCCTCGTGCGCCCGCTGCTGCGGTGCGATCACGATGACGCCGTCCACACCCTGAGCGGCGAAGGCGTCCAGCGCCTCCGAGATCGCGGCGTCGTCCTCGCGGGCGAGGGTGGCGGAGAGGATGGCGTAGCCGCGCGCCCGCGCCGCCTCGTCGATCGAGGTGGCCGCGCTGAACGGGCCGTAGTGCGAGCGGGCGGAGACCAGGAGCCCGATCGTCTTGGAGCGGGAGGTCGCCAGTGCCCGGGCGGCGCTGTTCGGCCTCCACGCGTTCTCCTCGATCACCTTGCGCACCTGCGCCTCGGTGGACGCCTTGATGTAGCGCTCGCCGTTGAGGACGCGCGACACCGTCTGGCGCGACACTCCTGCCAGCCGGGCGATGTCCCGGATGGAGAGGGCGCGCTGCTCGTCGGGTCCGCGTTTGTCCATGGATCCTGTCTCGTCTGCAGGAGCGGCAGCGCTGCCGCTCGGTAACGTGCTCATCATATTTTTCGGCGAAGCACTTGACTGACCACCGGTTGGGGTCATAGCGTCTAACCCGTTCTGGGACCGGTCACATATATCGCCCGCGGACCAGCATACGACGAGGGAGTCGCACATGACAGCAGCCGGATCGCACGGGAGCGACGGCCGCTGCACTGTCCCTTCGCATGCTGAGAACCGAGGGCGTGACAGTTCCGAGCTCGGCGAATCGGCGCGCACAGGGCGCGCCGGCCGCCTCACCGCTCGAAGGGAATCACAGTGAAGTTCAGGAAAGTCGCACTCGCCGCCGCCGCACTCGGCGTCGCGGTCGCACTCGCCGCCTGCTCAGGAGGAGGCCGCGGAAGCGGAAGCGCCACGGGAAGCGCAGACAACAAGGGCGCCCTCGTCGGCGTCGCCATGCCCACCAAGGTGTCCGAGCGCTGGATCGCGGACGGGAATGCGGTCAAGTCGGACCTCGAGAAGAACGGCTACAAGGTCGACCTCGAGTACGCCAACAACGACATCCCGACCCAGGTGCAGCAGGTCAACACGATGATCACCAAGGGCGCGAAGGTCCTGATCATCGCCTCCATCGACGGAGGGTCGCTGACCGACCAGCTCGACGCCGCAGCCAAGGCCGGAATCAAGGTCATCTCGTACGACCGCCTGCTGACCGGTGACAAGAACGTCGACTACTACGTCTCGTTCGACAACTACAAGGTCGGCGTCTACCAGGCCAAGTCGCTGCTCACCGGCCTCGGTGTGCTCGACGCGGACGGCAAGCCGACCGGCCAGAAGGGCCCGTTCAACATCGAGGTGTTCGCCGGAAGCCCGGACGACAACAACGCGACGTTCTTCTACAACGGCGCGATGGACACCCTGAAGCCGTACATCTCCGACGGGACGCTCGTGGTGAAGAGCGGCCAGACCAACTTCAACCAGGTGGCCATCCTGCGCTGGGACCCGGCGACCGCCAAGGCGCGCATGCAGGACCTGGTCGCCAAGTCGTACTCCACCGGCACCGCCGTCCAGGGCGTCCTCTCGCCCTACGACGGTCTCTCCGACGGCATCCTGAGCGCTCTGGAGGGCGCCGGCTACGGCTCGGGCGGTAAGAAGCTCCCGATCATCACCGGTCAGGACGCCGAGGTCGCCAGCGTCAAGCAGATCATCGCGGGCACGCAGTACTCGACGGTCTACAAGGACACCCGCCAGCTCGCCAACGAGGCCGCGAAGATGGCGAACGACCTGCTCTCGGGCAAGAAGCCCGAGGTCAACGACACGAAGAGCTACGACAACAAGGTCAAGGTCGTCCCGAGCTACCTCTTCCAGCCGGTCGTGGTGACCAAGGACAACTACCAGAAGATCCTGGTCGACAGCGGCTACTACAAGGAATCCGACCTCAAGTAGGACGGTCCGGACGGTCCGGGCGGTCCTGCCTCCGAGCAGGCCGCCCGGACCTCATCGCGAGCAAGGGAGACCATGGCCGACACGATTCTCGAGATGCGGAACATCTCGAAGTCCTTCCCGGGGGTCAAGGCGCTGCAAGACGTCTCGATCAGCGTCGAGGAAGGATCCGTCCACGCGATCTGCGGGGAGAACGGCGCAGGCAAGTCGACGCTGATGAAGGTGCTGTCCGGTGTGTACCCGCACGGCACCTTCGAGGGCCAGATCGTCATGCGCGGCGAACCCGTCGAATTCCGGTCGATCAACGACTCGGAGGCGGCGGGCATCGTCATCATCCACCAGGAGCTGGCGCTGTCGCCGTACCTCTCGATCGCCGAGAACATCTACCTCGGCAACGAGCGGCAGAAGCGCGGCTTCATCGACTGGAACGAGACCAACCTGGAGGCGGCGAAGCTGCTCGAGCGGGTCGGCCTCCACGACCATCCGATCACCAAGATCAAAGACATCGGGGTGGGCAAGCAGCAGCTCGTCGAGATCGCGAAGGCGCTCTCGAAGGAGGTGAAGATCCTCATCCTCGACGAGCCGACCGCAGCGCTGAACGACGACGACTCCGCGCACCTGCTCGAACTGATCCGTCAGCTGCAGGCGCACGGCATCACGTCGATCATCATCAGCCACAAGCTCAACGAGATCAAAGCGATCGCCGACCGGGTGACCATCATCCGCGACGGCCGCACGATCGAGACGCTGGAAATGGGCAAGGAGGGCACCAGCGAGGAGCGCATCATCAAGGGGATGGTCGGCCGGGATGTCGCCAGCCGCTTCCCCGACCATGTGCCCCACATCGGCGAGGAGCTGCTGCGCGTCGAGAACTGGACGGTCCACCATCCACTCGACCGCACCCGCGTCGTCGTCGACGACGTGAACTTCCACGTCCGCGCGGGCGAGATCGTCGGCATCGCCGGTCTGATGGGCGCCGGCCGGACGGAGCTCGCGATGAGCATCTTCGGCCGCAGCTACGGCGTCGGGATCAGCGGCCAGGTGTACAAGCGCGGCAAGCCGATCTCGGTCAGCACGGTGTCGAAGGCGATCGCGAACGGAATCGCCTACTCGACAGAGGACCGCAAGCACTTCGGCCTGAACCTGATCGACAACATCCAGCGCAACATCTCCATCGCCGCGCTCGACAAGCTCATGAACTGGTTCAAGTTCGTCAACGAGCAGCGGGAGTCGCTGGTCGCCGAGGAGTACCGCAAGTCGATGAACATCAAGACGCCCAACGTCCTGACCCTCACCGGCAAGCTGTCCGGCGGCAACCAGCAGAAGGTCGTCCTGTCGAAGTGGATGTACTCCGACCCGGAGGTGCTCATCCTCGACGAACCCACCCGCGGCATCGACGTCGGCGCGAAGTACGAGATCTACACGATCATCGACCGGCTGGCGGACCAGGGGAAGGGCATCGTCGTCATCTCCTCCGAGCTGCCCGAGCTGCTCGGCATCTGCGACCGCATCTACACCCTCAGCGAGGGCCGGATCACCGCGGACGTCCCGCGCGAGAAGGCCACCGCCGAATACCTCATGCAATTCATGACCCAGGAACGCGAGAAGAACCCCGCATGAAACCGCTCACGAAAGCACTGAACTACCTGACCGGGCAGCTGCGCCAGATCGGTCTGTTCATCACGCTGATCGCCATCGTCGTGTTCTTCCAGATCGCGACGGGCGGGATCACGCTGGCGCCGATCAACGTGTCGAACCTGATCGTGCAGAACAGCTACATCCTGATCCTGGCGATCGGGATGGTGATGGTGATCATCGCCGGGCACATCGACCTCTCGGTCGGCAGCGTGGTGGCGTTCATCGGCGCGATGGCCGGCGTGTTCATCTCGAACTGGCATCTGCCGTGGCCCCTCGCGATCGTGTTCTGCCTGGTGCTCGGCGCCCTGGTCGGCGCGTGGCAGGGGTTCTGGATCGCCTACTTCGGCATCCCGGCGTTCATCGTCACCCTGGCCGGCATGCTCGCGTTCCGCGGGGCGGCGCAGATCGCGCTCGGCAATCAGCAGATCTCGTTCTTCCCGAAGGAGTTCCGCGCCATCGGGTCGGGCTTCCTGCCCGCGTTCGGCACGACGGGGTACGAGCCGCTCACGATGATCCTCGGCCTTCTGGCGAGCATCGCCATCCTGGCCAGCTCGATCCGTCAGCGGGCCGTGCGCCGCAAGTACGACCTCGAGGACGAGCCGCTGTGGTGGTTCATCGTCAAGCTGGCGTTCCTCGTGCTGCTCGTCCTGATCGTGACCGTCCTGCTGGCCAGCTACAACGGCACGCCGATCGTGCTGATCATCCTGGCGCTGCTGGTGATCGGGTACTCGGCGATCATGAACCGCTCGGTGTTCGGCCGGCACATCTACGCCATCGGCGGCAACCTGGCGGCGGCTGCCCTGTCCGGCGTGAAGACGAAGCGGGTCACCTTCCTGCTGTTCGTCAACATGGGCGTGCTGTCCGCCGTGGCCGGGCTGGTGTTCACGGCGGGGCTCAACCTGGCAAGTCCGAGTGCGGGAACGAGCTTCGAACTGGATGCGATCTCCGCCGTCTTCATCGGAGGCGCGGCGGTCACCGGTGGCATCGGAACGGTCACCGGCGCCATCATCGGTGGTCTGATCATCGGTGTGCTCAACAACGGCATGTCGATCCTCGGCATCGACAGCGACTACCAGCTGCTCATCAAGGGACTGGTGCTGCTCGCCGCCGTCGCGTTCGACGTGTACAACAAGCGCCGGTCGGTCGGGCAGTAGGGGCAGCGCGCCGCAGTAGGCGCGACACGGCTGCAGGACGCAGCGGCCGCCGGACGCATAAAATAGGTGCGTCCGGCGGCTGCGTTCCGCCGGTGCTCGAAAAATGGGCACGAAGCCACCCGCGGGGCCGCGGCGGCGAGACACATACGGAATCGTTCCTCCGTTCGTCTCGAAAGGCTCCGCCATGCCCTCCGTCTCCGCGCACGTCGCCGCGACCCTCGCCCGCCACATCGACCACGTCTTCGGGGTGATGGGCAACGGGAACGCCCACTTCCTCGACGCTCTGGAGCGCCAGCGCGGCGGCGAATACTGCGCCATGCGTCACGAGGCGGGCGCGGTCGTCGCCGCGGACGCCTACTTCCGTGCCTCCGGGCGGCTGGCCGCCGCGACCGCCACCTACGGCGCCGGCTTCACCAACACGCTGACCGCGCTCGCCGAGGCGGTGCAGGCGCACATCCCGCTCATCCTCGTCGTGGGGGACGAGCCCACCTCGGGACCGAGGCCGTGGGACGTCGACCAGATCGCGCTCGCCGCGGCGGTCGGCGCGCGGACCTACACGGTGGGCCGGGCGGATGCGGCGGCGACCACGGCCATCGCCGTCGAGCACGCGCTCACCTATCGGGTGCCGACCGTGATCGCGATCCCGTACGACGTGGCGACGCGCGAGGCAGGGCCGGTGCCGGAGGCGCCCCAGCCGGTGATCCCGGAGCCGCAGGCGCCCGCCGACCCGTTCTCGCGCGCCGGGATCGCGGCCGCCGCCGCGGCGCTCGCGGCGGCGGAGCGTCCGCTGCTCCTCGCCGGGCGAGGGGCATGGATCTCCGGAGCCGGTGCGGCCCTCGGTGCGCTGGCCGACGCGACCGGCGCGCTCACGGCCTCCACCGCCCTCGGCCGCGGCGTCTTCCCGGACTCGCGATACGACCTGGGTGTGACCGGCGGCTTCGGCGCGGAAGGGGCGATGGAGCTCATCCACTCGGCCGATGTCGCTGTCGTGTTCGGGGCATCGCTCAACCAGTTCACGATGCGGTTCGGCGAGCTGTTCGCCCCAGGTACCCGGGTCATCCAGGTGGACACGCGGCCTGCCGCGACGCATCCGCACGTCGGGTCGTACCTGCGCGGGGATGCGCGGCTCGTCGCCTCGGCCCTCGTCGAGGAGCTGGCGTCGGCCGGCGCAACGCCGTCGGGATGGCGCGAGGCGGTCGACGTCGCGCCGCACCGGGAGCACCCGCGCGGCGACGGCCTCGCCGCCGACGGACGACTCGACCCGCGCACCGCTGCCGCCCGGATCGGCGAGCTGCTGCCGGAGGACCGGGTCGTCGTGTCCGACGGCGGGCACTTCATCGGCTGGGCGAACATGTACTGGCCGGTCGCCTCGCCCGACCGGATGATCATGGTCGGTACCGCGTACCAGTCGATCGGCCTCGGCTGGCCGAGCGTGCCCGGGGCCGCGCTCGCGCATCCCGAGTCGACGATCGTGCTGACCACCGGCGACGGCGGCGGGCTCATGGCGCTGGCCGACCTCGAATCCGCTGTGCGGGTCGCCGGAGGTCGCGGGCTGGCTGTCGTCTGGAACGACGCGGCCTACGGCGCCGAGGTCAACCTGTACGGGCTGAAGGGCCTCGCGCAGGGGCCGATGCGCATCCCCGAGGTGGACTTCGCCGCGCTCGGCCGGGCGGTCGGCGCGGAGGGCGTCGTCGTGCGCACCCCAGAAGACCTGGAGGTGCTGACGACATGGGCCGCGCGTCCCGCCGCCTCGCGCCCCTTCCTCCTGCTCGACCTCCGCATCTCGGGCGACGTCATCGCCCCGTACCAGCACGAGATCATCCGCGTGAACTCCTGACCGGCGTCCGCCCCCCGCTCCCGCGCCCGCGCCCCTCTGCCCCCGCGCCCTTCCGCCCACCGTCGAGTACACGATTTCTGCACGCAAAACGGCCCCGAACCGTGCAGTTTTTGTGTACTCGACGGTGGGGGGAGGGTGCGAGCGACGGGGGGTTCCTGGCCGCCGGTACCGATGACAACCGGCGGCCAGGAGGTTTCAGAGGCCGCGGGCGAGGCGGTAGTAGGCGGCGTTCCAGTCGAGCTCGCGCTGGAAGTCGCGCAGCGTGGTGCTGTCGTCGATGACGAGCAGCTCGGTGCGCGCCATGCGGGCGAAGTCCGCGAACGCCTCGACGCCGACCGCCGTGCTCATCACGGTGTGGTGGGCGGCTCCGGCCTCCAGCCACGCCGTCGCGGACGTGGTGAAGTCGGGCGCGGGCTTCCAGACGGCGCGGCCGACGGGCAGCTTCGGCAGGGGAGCGGTCGGCTCGACCACCTCGACGACGTTCGCGACCAGCCGGAAGCGGTCCCGCATGTCGGAGAGCGCCACCACGACGGCCGGCCCGGGGTCCGCGGTGAAGACCAGGCGCACGGGGTCCTCCTTGCCGCCGATGCCGAGCGGGTGCACTTCGAGCGAGGGACGCGCGCTGCTGAGCGACGGCGCCACCTCCAGCATGTGGGCGCCCAGGATGCGCTCGTCGCCGGGCGTCAGGTCGTAGGTGTAGTCCTCCATCAGGGAGGCTCCGCCCGGCAGACCGGCGCCCATCACATTCGCTGCGCGCACCAGGATCGCGGTCTTCCAGTCGCCCTCGGCGCCGAAGCCGTAGCCCTCGGCCATCAGCCGCTGCACCGCGAGACCGGGCAGCTGCTTCAGCGCGCCCAGGTCCTCGAAGCTGGTCGTGAAGGCGCCGAAGCCGCCCTCCTCCAGGAAGGAGCGCAGGCCCAGCTCGATGGCCGCGCCGTCCCGCAGCGACTGGTGCCGCTCGCCGCCGCGGCGGAGCTCCGGCACGACGTCGTACAGGTCCTCGTACTCGGCGACCAGCGCGTCGACGTCCGTGTCGGAGGCGGCGGCGACCGCCTCCGCGAGCTCGTTCACGCCCCAGGTGTTCACCTGCACGCCGAACACCAGCTCCGCCTCGGTCTTGTCGCCCTCCGTCACCGCGACGTACCGCATGTTGTCGCCGAACCGGGCGAGCTTGAGGGAGCGGGTGGCCGCCCAGCCGGCCGCCGCGCGCATCCACGTGCCGATGCCCGCAGTGACGGTCGGGTTGCTGACGTGGCCCACGACGGTGGTGCGCGGGACGCTGAGCCGGGTCTGGATGTACCCGAACTCGCGGTCGCCGTGCGCGGCCTGGTTGAGATTCATGAAGTCGAAGTCGATCTCGCCCCACGGCAGTTCGACGTTCGCCTGCGTGTGGAAGTGGAGGAGCGGCTTCTGCAGCGCGTCGAGCCCCGTGATCCACATCTTGGCCGGGCTGAAGGTGTGCATCCACGCGATCAGGCCGATCACGCCGTCGTCGGCGTTGGCCTCCAGCATCGTGCGGCGGATGGCGTCGGAGTCGGTGAGCACCGGCTTCCAGACCACGCGGACCGGCACGTCCGACTCGGCGCCCAGCTGGTCGGCGATCGCGCGGGACTGGTCGGCCACCTGGGCGAGCGTCTCCGGCCCGTACAGGTGCTGGCTGCCGGTGAGGAACCAGACCTCGTAGTGGTCGAGGGAGGTGGTGAGCTTCGGCATCAGGCGGTTCCTTCCGGGGGCTGTCCGTAGACGTTCTGGTAGCGGTCGAAGAGGCGGTCGATCGCCTCCTGAGGAATGGGGACGAGCGGGCCGCCCTGCTGGGCGATGTGCACGGTGCGGGCGACGTCCTCGGCCATGACGGCGGCCTTGACGGCGTCGCGCGCGTCCTTCCCGATGGTGAAGACCCCGTGGTTCTGCATCAGCACGGCGCGGCTCCGGTGGCCGCGGAGCGTCGCGACGATGCCGCGGCCGATCGAGTCGTCGCCGATGATGGCGAACGGACCGACCGGGATGTCGCCGCCGAACTCGTCGGCCATCGCGGTGATGACGCACGGGATGGGCTCCGCGCGCGCGGCCCAGGCGGTCGCATAGGTGGAGTGCGTGTGCACCACGCCGCCGACCTCCGGAAGCTCGCTGTACACGTAGGCGTGCGCGGCGGTGTCGGACGAGGGGGAGCGGTCGCTTCCGATCGAACCGGGCACCACCTCCCCGTCGAGCGTGCAGAGGATCATGTTCTCCGGCGCGAGGTCGTCGTAGTCGACGCCGCTCGGCTTGATGACGAACAGGTCCTCGCCGGGCACGCGCTCGGACACGTTGCCGCCCGTCCACACGACGAGGCCGTAGCGGACGAGCTCGGCGTGCAGGCGGGCGACGCGCTCGCGGACGGCGCGGACCGCCGGGGTCTCTCGGTCGGTGGTCATGCGGAGGCTCCTTCCACGGGGAGGGCGGTGATGGCGGCCCGCTCAGCCTCGAGGCCGGACTGGTAGCGCTCCAGGAAGCGCGCGAAGCCGGCGACGTCGTCGGGATGCGGGGTGACGGTCTCGAAGGCGAACCCGCCGAAGACGCGGTGGCGGAGGTAGGCGTCGAGGGCGGTGCTGGCGGTGCTGTCGGTGCTGTCGGTGCCGTCGGCGCGGTCGGCGCGGTCGGTGCCGTCGGTGGGGTAGGGGGTGTCGGCCCGGTCGGTGCCGACGGTGTCGTCGCGGTCGGCGTTGTCCGTGCTGCCGGATGTCGCCCGGTACGCGGCGAGGACCGCGATGCCCCAGGCGCCCCCCTCGGAGGCCGTCTCGGCGACCGAGACCGGCGCATCCAGGGCTCCGGCCAGGAAGCGCTGCGCCACTCCCGCCGTGCGGAACATCCCGCCGTGGGCGAGCATCCGGTCGAGGGAGACGCCCTCGTCGGCGAGGACGCGCATCCCGAGCGCCAGCGTGCCGAACACGCTGTAGAGCTGGGCGCGGACGAAGTTGGCCAGCGTGAGGCGGCTGTCCGGTGTGCGGACGACCAGCGGCCGGCCCTCGGGGAGGCCGGCGATCGGCTCGCCGGCCAGGTGGTTGTAGGCGACGAGGCCGCCCGCGTCGGCCTCGCCGGAGAGGGCCTCGCGGAACAGCGTCTCGTAGACGTCGTCCGTGCTCAGCGGTGCGCCGGCCGCCTCGGCGAAGCGGCGGAACAGTCCGGCCCAGCCGGCAAGCTCGCTGGCCCCGTTGTTGCAGTGGACCATGGCGACCAGGTCGCCGGCCGGCGTGGTGACGAGGTCCAGCTCGTGGTGCACCGAACGCAGCGGGTGCTCGAGGACGACCATCGCGAAGATGCTGGTACCGGCGGAGACGTTGCCGGTGCGGGGTGCGACGGAGCCGGTGGCGACCATGCCGGTGCCTGCGTCGCCCTCCGGCGGGCAGAAGGGGATACCCGGCTGCAGCGCGCCGCTCGGGTCGAGCAGGGCGGCGCCGTCGGAGGTGAGGCTCCCCGCATCCTCCCCCGCGACGAGCACCTCGGGGAGCAGAGCCGGGAGGTCGATGCCCTGCGCGCTGTCGAGGGCGGCGTAGCGGCGGAGGAGTTCCGCGTCGTAGGTCTTGGTGGCGGGGTCGATCGGGAACATCCCGGAGGCGTCCCCGACCCCGAGGACGGCGCGGCCGGTGAGCTTCCAGTGGACGTAACCGGCCAGGGTGGTGAACGTGTCGAGCTGCGGGATGTGCGGCTCGTCGTCGATCACCGCCTGGTGGAGGTGCGCGATCGACCAGCGGAGCGGGATGTTCACGCCGAACGCGGCGGTCAGCTCGGCGGCAGCGGGGCCGGTGCTGGTGTTGCGCCAGGTGCGGAAGGGCACGAGCAGCTCGCCGTTCGCGTCGAAGGCGAGGTAGCCGTGCATCATGGCGGAGACGCCGATCGCGCCGAACGTGGTCGGACGGACGCCGTGGCGCTCCTCGGCGTCGGCGACGAGGCCGGCGTATGCGGCCTGCAGGCCGGACCAGACGGACTCGAGCGAGTAGGTCCAGCGGCGGTCGACGTACTCGTTCTCCCAGTCGTGGATGCCGACGGCGAGCACGGTCGCGGGGTCGTCGGCGTCGACGAGGCACGCCTTGATGCGTGTCGAGCCGAACTCGATGCCGAGGGCCGTGCGTCCTGCCGCGATGGCGTCGCGGTGGCGGGGTTCCGGCGCGGTCATACTGCTCCTCACGTCTTTGTGACCGGTCACATCACGACTTCGAGCATACGTGACGCCCCTGTGGGGCTGTCAAGCGCGGCGCCGCGGCTGCCGTTGCCACCCGTCTCGTCGAGGTGCACCTTGTTGCGTACCGGCACGGCGTGTCGGCCGCAACAAGGTGCACCTCGGCGGGCGGCGGCTTGGCGGCGGCCTGGCGGCGGCCTGGCGGCGGCCTGGCGGCGGCCCGGCGGACCGTGAGTGCCGCCGTTTGTCACGATTGCCGTTGCGCGCGCGGGCGCACTTGTGACAAACGGCAGCACTCACGAACCAGCGACGGGATAGCTGACGCGATTCGGAGCTCGCTCGGGCGTGCTCGCGGAGGAGTGACGGACCGGGAGGACCGCTCAGGCGGACTCGCGGACCACCAGGACCGGCGCGACGGGCGCGTCGAAGTCGAGCGCGGACCCCTCGATGCGGGCGATCAGCCGCGCGACGCAGCGGCGGCCGAGCTCGGCGAAGTCCTGCCGCACCGTCGTCAGCGGCGGCGCGAGGAACGGCGCCTCGGGAATGTCGTCGAAGCCGACGACCGCCAAGTCGCCCGGCACGGAGCGCCCCGCCCGCCGGGCCGCGAACATCGCCCCGAGCGCCATCTGGTCGTTCGACGAAAAGAGCGCCGTGATACCGGGCTCCGTCAGCACGTCGGCGGCGATTGCGGCACCGGAGGCGGCCGTCCAGTCCCCGTCGCGGGTGACGACGGGGTCGGCGCCGGCCGCCTCCATCTCCTGCAGGAAGCCCTCGCGCCGCGCGCGGGCCTCCGACCAGTCCGCCGGGCCGGACAGGTGCGCGATCCGCCGGTGCCCGTGCTCGAGGAGGTGGCGGGTGGCGAGCCGTGCGCCCTCCACCTGGTCGACGAAGACGCCGTGGTCGCCCGCGGTGCCCGCACCATGCAGCGTGATGGACGGGACCCGCACGGAGATCGCATCCATCGCCTCCTGAACCCGCAGCTGCGGGGCAACGACGACGATGCCCTCGACGGCCTGCGCGCTGAGCTGCTCGAGCGCGGCGTGGACCGCGGCGGTGTCGAGGGAGGCTGCGTGCGCGACGGTCACGAAATAGCCGGCGTCGCGGGCGGCCCGCTCGATCGCATCGATACTCGACGCCGGGCCGAACAGCGACGAGGTGGAGGCCACCAGCACGCCGATCGTGGTGGAGCGCGCGGTGGTCAGCATCCGCGCCGCGCGGTTGGGCCGGAAGTTCAGCTGGTCCATCGCCGCGAGCACGCGATCCCGGGTGGCGGGCCGGATGCTGGGGTGGTCGTTGAGGACGCGGGAGACGGTCTGCCGAGAGACTCCGGCGGCCGCCGCCACCTCGCGCACGCCCGGCGTGCGTCCCTGCTCCTCCACACCCACACTGTAGGGGATGCGGTGCTCCTGAATTCGGGAGGGTGGCCCCGGGCGACGCGTGCAACGACGCTGTGTCGAGGTCGACGCAGGTGGTTCGACACGGCGTACAGGGCCGGAGTCGCCAGAGCGCCCGTAGCATCGCTGTGCGCGCGCCCCGTCGTGGAGGGCCGCGCGCATCTTGTTTCCGGCGGGCCGGCCTCCTGAATTCAGGTGCAGCGTCCGAGGTCAGGAGCAGCGCCCGACCTCAGCCTCCGCGCATCAGACCGCCCGGATCACCCACGACGCCGACGCCGACTCGCCCGGCTCCAGCGCGATGAGGTCCGTGCCCGAGTTGTACGCGTCCGGCGGGCAGGTCATCGGCTCGACGGCGAGCCCGAGCCGGTGGAGTTCCGGGATCGGCCGGTCCGCGGTGTGGATCTGCACCCACGGGCAGTCCTCGCCCCACTCGAGCTCGACGCCGGTGCCGCTGGGGGCCATCACGCGCACGGTCGTCCGCCCGTCGGCAGCTCGGCTCAGGCCGGTGAAGGCGTGGTCGATGAACGTGTCGCCGATCGGGCGCGCGGCGCGGAAGTCCCAGATGCCGCCCTCGGCATCCTCCACCGGTTCCAGTCCGATCGGGATGAGGCGATCCTCCGTCACCGTCAGCACCTGGTCGGCGGGGAGGGTGAAGGCCCAGTCGTCGACGCGGCCGTCCCCGGCCACCAGGTACGGGTGGGGGCCGGTGCCCCACGGGGCGCGGGTCGGGCCGGTGTTGGTCCCGGTGACGGTGGTGAGGAGGCCGTCCTCGTCGAGCGAGAAGGCGACCGTCACCTCCACCCTGTGCGGGTAGCCCGCCTGCGCCTGGATGGTCGCGGCGAACGTGACGGAGCTCGCCGAACGGTCGATGGCGTCGAAGTCGAGCCACGCCGCCAGGCCGTGCAGCGCGTGGCCGCGCTCGGGCTCGGTGAGGGGCAACTGCTGCTCCTCGCCGTCGAAGGTGTACCGGCCGTCGACGACCCGGTTCGGCCAGGGCGCCAGCGTGGCGCCGCGGAACGCGGGCCGCACCTCGTCGGCGTCGAACGGGACGACAAGCGGGCGGCCATCGAACTCCAGCGTGCGCAGGGTCGCCCCGACGGAGGCGATCGTCGCGTGGTAGTCGCCCGAGGTCAGGCCGAAGTGGGTTCCGGAGATCGGTGTGCTCATCCGCCCATTCTCTCCAACCTCGCCACCCACCGTCGAGTCCACGAAAATTGCACGCTCGAACGCCCGAAAGCGTGCAGAAAGTGTGGACTCGACGGTGGGGGCGAGCGGGGCGAGCGGAGCGAGAGGGGACGGGACGGGACGGGACGGGGCGGGTCAGGCGGTGGCGCGGAGGGCGGCGTAGAGGTCGGCGCGGGCGGCGAAGGAGGCCAGGTCGCGGCCGAGCAGCCGTTCGGCGTCGGCGACCCGGGCACGCAGGGTGTGCCGGTGCATCCCCAGCTGCCGGGCGGCCACGTCGTAGACGCCGTCCGCGTCGAGCCAAGTCCGCAGAACCCGGGGGAGGGACGGGTCGGCTGCGACGAGCGGCTGCAGCGAGGTCTCGGCCACGGCCCGTGCGTCCGGCGTGTGCAGCAGGGCGAGCATCCCGGCCGCGGCCACATCGTCGAACGACGCCACCGGGTCGTCTGCGGTCGCGCGGTTGCGGGCGGTCTGCGCCTGCGCAATCGCGGCGGGGAGGGAGTCCAGGCCGGTGTCCGACGACAGGCCGCCCCGCAGGTCGAAGCGTGCGGCGACCGCGGCGGCTCCCGCGTCGTCGCCGACGATGACGAGCTCCTGGCCGTCGCGCGCGAAGAACCCTTCGGCATTCGACTCCAGCCAGTCGGCGGCCGCCGCCAGCGCCGGCCCGTGCAGCAGTGCCACGCGGACGGGGGCGTCGGGCAGCGGCCCCAGCACGGGTTCGGCGATGGAGGCCGCGACCGCGATGTCTCCCGCCACGAGCGCCCGCCACACGGCTGTCCGCAACCGTGACCGAGCCGCGTCGGCGGCCCGGGACTGCTCCAGCGCCAGACCGGCGAGAGCGACGACTCCCGTGACGACCTGCTGCGCCGCGTGGTCCAGCCCCTCGGAGCCGACGGCCAGCACGCCGCGCAGCCTCCCGGCAGCGCCGAGGGTCTGCAGGGCGAACGGCCCCGCGTCGGTGCCGACCGTCCCTGCGGCCCGGCGTCCGCTCCGGAGCAGCGGTTCCGCCGCCTCGGAGAGCGCGCGCCGTGCCCGCGCGTCGAGCGCTGCTGACGGGAAGCTGCGCCCCACCGCGCCGTCCGCCGCGACGAGGGCGACGGGACGGTCGATCTGACGCGAGAGCTCCGACAGCACGGCGCCCAGCGCGTCCGGACGGAGGGCGGCGAGCGAGATGGCCCGGGAGGCGCGCAGCGCCCAGGTGTTGCGCGCGTACGCGTCGGCGGCGACCCGGTCGGCGACGAAGCGGACCACCGCGATGAACGGCGTCCGGTACGGCACCTCGAACAGTGGGAGCCCGTGACGCTCGCAGGCTTCGGTCAGTTCGGCCGGGCTGCCGTCGCGGATCACCTCAGTGCCGAAGCCGAGGGCCGCGATCCCGTGCTCCACCAGGCGGCGCACGTACGCGTCGGCGTCGTCCGGCGCCTGCGTGACGAGCAGCACCTGGCCGGCCGCGAGGAACGGCGTCGGGTCCGGGAGGTCGGAGCTGTGCGCCCAGGCGAGCGGAGCCTCCAGGTCACCGAGCGAGGACGAGGTGAGGAGGCGCAGGCCCAACTCAGGGCGGGCCAGGAGTTGGGTGAGGGTCGCGGGCATGAGGCTCCATCTGCCAGGGTGTCGATCGCCGGTGGAGTGATTGTACGTCGTGTCCAGACGGTCGGGCGCCTCCGCTTCTTACGATTCGGGACATGACCATCCTCGACACCGCCATCGACATCCCCGTCGGCGGACCCTCGCTCCCGCAGGAGCGCCGGCTCGTCACCCCGATCCCCGGCCCCGAGTCGCGCAAGCGCGCGGAGCGGAAGGCCCAGGCCGTCGCCGCGGGCGTCGGCGCCACCATCCCGGTCTACACGGTCGCTGCCGGCGGCGGCGTGCTGGTGGATGTGGACGGCAACTCCCTGATCGACTTCGGCTCCGGCATTGCCGTCACCGGCGTCGGCAACTCCGCCCCGCGGATCGTGGAGGCCGTCACCGCGCAGGTGGCCGCCTTCACCCACACCTGCTTCACCGTCGCCCCGTACGACTCCTACGTCGACGTGGCGGAGGCGCTGAACCGCCTCACGCCCGGCGACTTCGTCAAGCGCAGTGCGCTCTTCAACTCCGGCGCGGAGGCCGTCGAGAACGCGGTCAAGATCGCCCGCCACTACACCGGCAAGCAGGCCGTCGTGGCCTTCGACCACGCCTATCACGGCCGCACCAACCTCACGATGGGCCTCACCGCCAAGAACCAGCCGTACAAGAACGGCTTCGGCCCGTTCGCCCCGGAGATCTACCGTGCACCGCTCAGCTACCCGCTGCGCGACGGCGGACTGTCCGGCGCCGAGGCGGCCAAGCGCGCCATCACCATGATCGAGAAGCAGATCGGAGCAGCCAACCTGGCGGCGCTCATCATCGAGCCGATCCAGGGCGAGGGCGGCTTCATCGTCCCGGCCGACGGCTTCCTCCCCGCGCTGCAGCAGTGGGCGAACGCCAACGGCGTCGTCTTCATCGCCGACGAGGTCCAGACCGGGTTCGCCCGCACGGGAACCATGTTCGCCTCCGAGCAGTTCGGCATCGTCCCCGACCTGATCGTCACGGCGAAGGGCATCGCCGGCGGCTTGCCGCTGTCGGCGGTCACCGGGCGCGCCGAGATCATGGACGCCCCGCAGATCGGAGGCCTCGGCGGCACCTACGGCGGCAACCCGCTCGCCTGCGTCGCTGCGCTCGCCGCGATCGAGACCTACGAGACCGAGGACCTGGCGGCACGCGCCCGCCGGATCGGCGACATCCTGTTCGAGAAGCTCGGCGCCCTCCGCGACGCCGACCCGCGCGTCGCCGAGGTCCGCGGACGCGGCGCCATGGTCGCGATCGAGCTGGTCGACCCCGAGACCGGGGAGCCGGATGCGGCGCTGACCGCGAAGGTCGCCGCCGCCGCCCACGCGGCCGGCGTCGTCCTCCTCACCTGCGGCACCTACGGGAACGTGATCCGCTTCCTCCCGCCGCTGAGCATCCCGGACCACCTCCTCATCGAGGGGCTGGACGTCGTCGCGGAGGCGGTGGCGGCCGCATGACCATCGTCGAGACCGACACCGCGCAGTCCACCCGCGAGTCCGAACTGCTCGCCCGCATCCCCGACGGCCTGTTCATCGGCGGACGCTGGGAGGCCGGCACCCGCGACCCGATCGAGGTGCAGGACCCGGCGACGGGCCGCGTCATCAAGCGGATCGCCAACGCGACCCCTGAGGATGGCGTGCGCGCCCTCGACGCAGCAGCCGCTGCCGCGGACGCCTGGGCCGCCACTGCACCCCGGGTGCGCGCGGAGATCCTCCGTCGCGCCTTCGACCTGCTGCAGGAGCGTCGCGACGATTTCGCCCTGCTGATGACGCTCGAGATGGGCAAGCCGCTGGCGGAGGCCAACGGCGAGGTCACCTACGGCGGCGAGTTCCTGCGCTGGTTCTCGGAGGAGGCGGTCCGCATCTCCGGCCGCTTCGGCCAGAACCCGGAAGGCACCGGCACCATGGTCGTCTCGCAGCGCCCGGTCGGCCCCTGCTACCTGATCACGCCGTGGAACTTCCCACTCGCCATGGCGACGCGGAAGATCGCCCCGGCGCTCGCCGCCGGCTGCACCGTCGTCGTCAAGCCGGCCGAGCTGACGCCGCTGACGACGCTGTTCTTCGCCCAGCTGCTCGCCGATGCCGGCGTGCCGGACGGCGTGGTCAACGTGGTGCAGACCAGCACGGCCCGGGAGGTGTCGGCCCCGATCATCGCCGACCCCCGGCTGCGCAAGCTGTCGTTCACCGGCTCCACCCCGGTCGGCCGCTCGCTGCTGGCCCAGGCGGGGCAGAACGTGCTGCGCACCTCCATGGAGCTGGGAGGCAACGCCCCGTTCGTGGTGTTCGACGACGCCGACCTCGACAAGGCGGTGGAGGGCGCCATGCTCGCCAAGTTCCGCAACATCGGCCAGGCCTGCACGGCGGCCAACCGGTTCATCGTGCACGAGTCCGTTGCGGACGAGTTCGCGCGCCGGGTGACCGAGAAAGTCGAGGCCCTGCGGATCGGACGCGGCACCGACGACGGCGTGACCATCGGCCCGCTCATCGACGACCGCGCTGTCGCCTCCATGTCGACGCTCGTCGAGGATGCGGTCTCGCGCGGCGCGCGGGTCCTCACCGGAGGGAGCGCCCCCGAGGGCGACGGCTACTTCTTCGAGCCGACTGTGCTCGTGGATGTGCAGCCGGACAGCGACATCCTCCGCGAGGAGATCTTCGGCCCGATCCTCGCGATCACCACCTTCTCGACCGAGGACGAGGCGGTCACGGCGGCCAACTCCACCGAGTACGGCCTGGTCGGCTACGTGTTCACTCAGGACCTGGCCCGCGGCCAGCGGATGATCGACCGCGTCGACACGGGCATGATGGGTCTCAACACCGGGCTCGTCTCCAACGCGGCGGCCCCGTTCGGCGGCGTCAAGCAGTCGGGACTCGGCCGCGAGGGCGGCCTGGAGGGCATCCACGAGTACCTGAGCACGAAGTACACGCTGATCCCGGCCTGACCGGGATCACACGGGGACCGGCCGGGTCCCACCCGAGGAGCGCGCCGCTGGAACTCAGTCGGCGCGCTCTTCTGCGTTCAGCTCCTGCTTCACGTCGTGCTCGATCAGCACCGGCACGAAGTCGCGGACCGGGGCGCCCTCGAACTCCTCGTGGTGCTCCTCGACGAGCTCCTCGATGTGCTCGCGGGGGACCTCCGGGAACCGCTCGACGAGACGGTCGGCGGCGTGCTCGACGGCGATGTCCTCCTCGGTGGCGGTCTGGTCGGCTGCGTTCTCGTTCTGCGGGGTCTCGTTCTGGCGGTCGTCGGTCGTCATGGCGCGATTATCCACCGCGAGGGTTAACGAACAAGGACCGTCTCTGCCAGGCTGAAGCCATGGATGAGAGCATCGAGGTCGTCGTTGTCCGTGTGTTCACCAACGAGAGCGGCCGCAACGGCAACGAGCTCGGAATCGTGAACAGCTCCGCCGTGACGGCGTCGCGCGAGCAGGAGATCGCCAACGCACTCGGCTTCAGCGAGACGGTGTTCCTGGATGCCGTGGACGAGGCGGGCCGCGCCGCCACCATCCGCATCTTCACGCCGGCGAAGGAGCTGCCCTTCGCCGGCCACCCGAGCGTGGGAACGGCGTGGTGGCTGTCCGACCGCCGCACCCCGGTCGACGTGCTCCGCGAGCCGGCGGGCGATGTGGAGGTGACGGTGGACGACGACCTGGCGTGGATCACCGCGCGGCCCGAGTGGACGCCGGAGTTCGAGTGGCTGGAGCTGCAGTCCCCCGAGGACGTGGACGCGCTCGACCCGTTCGCCTTCCCGTCCGGCCAGCACTACGCCTACGCCTGGATCGACGAGGCGGAGGGCACCATCCGCTCCCGCATGTTCGCCCCCGAGATGGGGATCATCGAGGACGAGGCGACGGGTGCCGCCGCCGTCGCCCTGACGGCTCGCCTCGGCCGCCCGCTGAGCATCGTGCAGGGCGAGGGTTCGCAGCTCGCCACGGAGCCGCTGCCCGACGGCCGCGTGCGCGTCGGCGGCACGACCGTCTACGACCGCACCATCGACGCGACCCTGTAGAGTCGCTCGCTCGGGGCTTCCGCCGACTCGTCACGAATCCGCGGAAAGGGTGCGGAGCGCTGCGCGCGATTCGTCACGAATGTGGTGAAAGGGTGCGCGGGAGCCACGATTCGTCACGAATGCGGTGAAAGGGTGCGCGGGAGCCACGATTCGTCACGAATCGGCAGGGTGAGGGAGGCGCGGGCGCCGGGCGCCGGCGCCCGGCGCAGAGAGAAGGGGGCGCATCCCGGGAGGGTTCCCGGGGTGCGCCCCCTTGTCGTGCGGGCGTTCGTTATTCGGCGACGCCGACGTACTCGGCGGCCTCGTCGGGGGTCTGGGCGCCCGACTCGAGGCGGGCGCGCAGCGCGCGGCCGAGCGACGCATCCACGTTGGTCCAGTACTGGATCGCGCGCTCGCGGATGTCCTCCCGCTTCACGCCGCTGACGGCGCCGGTGATGGTCTCCAGGAAGCGCTCCTTGGCGGCGTCGTCGTAGACCTCGCGGTACAGCGTTCCCGCCTGGCCGAAGTCGTCGTCTTCGGCGTGCAGGGTGGCGGCGGAGCGCACCAGAGCGCCGTCCGACTCCCAGCCGCCCTCGCCCGCACGATCGGGCTGCGCCGACGGCCCGCCGAACGAGTTGGGAGCGTAGACCGGTGCGTCGGCGGGCGCGAAGCCGTGGCGGCCGGCGCCGTCCTGCGAGTAGTTGTGGACGGGCGCGACCGGGCGGTTGACCGGCAGCTCGTTGTAGTTCGTCCCGACCCGGTAGCGCTGAGCGTCCGGGTAGGAGAAGACCCGCGCCATGAGCATCTTGTCCGGGCTGATGTCGATGCCCGGGACGGTGTTCGCCGGCGAGAAGGCCGCCTGCTCGATCTCGGCGAAGAAGTTCTCCGGGTTGCGGTCGAGCGTGTGGATGCCGACCTCGATCAGCGGGTAGTCGCTGTGCGGCCACACCTTGGTCAGGTCGAACGGGTTGAAGCGGTACGTCTTGGCGTCTTCGTACGGCATGACCTGGACCGAGACACGCCAGGCCGGGAAGTCGCCGCGCTGGATCGCCTCGTAGAGGTCGCGGCGGTAGTAGTCGGCGTCGGCGCCGGCGAGCTGCTCCGCCTCGATGCCGGTGATCTCCTCGTTGCCCTGCAGGGAGTGGAAGTGGTACTTCACCCAGAAGCGCTCGCCGGCCGCGTTGATCCACTGGTAGGTGTGGGAGCCGTAGCCCGGCATGGTGCGCCAGGAGCGCGGGAGGCCGCGGTCACCCATGAGGTAGGTGACCTGGTGGGCGGACTCCGGCGACAGCGTCCAGAAGTCCCACTGCATGTCCGCGTCGCGCAGCCCGGAGCCGGGGAGGCGCTTCTGCGAGTGGATGAAGTCGGGGAACTTGATGCCGTCTCGGATGAAGAAGACGGGGGTGTTGTTGCCGACGATGTCGTAGTTGCCCTCGGTCGTGTAGAACTTCACCGAGAATCCGCGCACGTCGCGCCAGGTGTCCGGCGACCCCTGCTCACCGGCGACGGAGGAGAACCGCTGGAGCGTCCGCGTGCTGGTGCCCGGCTGGAAGACCGCGGCCTTGGTGTAGGCGCTCACGTCGCCGGTCACGACGAACTCGCCGAACGCGCCGCCGCCCTTCGCGTGGACGATGCGCTCCGGGATCCGTTCCCGGTTGAACTGGGCGAGCTTCTCGACGAGGTAGCGGTCGTGGAGCGCGGTCGCGCCGTCCCGCCCGGAGGTCAGCGAGTGTGCGTCGCTGGCGACCGGCGTTCCGGTCTGGGTGGTGGTGTAGTCGTCCGACATTCTTCTCCTCGTGCTTCTTCTTTTTCGCTGGTATTCACTGGCAGGACGGACACAGCCCCCAGAACGTGACCTCGGCCGTGTCGACCAGGAACCCGGCGGCATCCGATGGGTGCAGGCACGGCGCGTGGCCCACGACGCAGTCGACGTCGGCGACGGCGCCGCACGACGAGCAGACCACGTGGTGGTGGTTGTCGCCGGTGCGCCGCTCGTAGCGCGCAGCGGACCCTGCCGGTTCGATTCTCCGCAGGAGTCCTGCGGAGGTGAGGTCGCCCAGCACGTTGTGGACGTTCTGGATGGAGGTGCCCGGCAGCGTCGGCTGCAGTGCCCGGAACACGGAGTCGGCATCGGCGTGCGGGAGCTGGTCCAGCGCGTCGAGCACGGCGATCCGGCCGCGCGTCACCTTGAGTCCGGCGCCGCGCAGTGCGCTCTCCGGCCGGTCCGTGTCCATAACGTCGACCCTAGCCGGATGTTTTGAATAACTAAAAATACGCGGTGTCCCGGGCGTGGCGCTCGGTGATCGGCCGTCTCCGCAGTTCGACCGGGTGTTCGAAGGCGCGGGTGACCGGGCCGACGGCCTTCTGGATGGTACGCAGCGCCTCGGACTCGGTCTGCGCCTGGACCGACACCACCATGCGTCGCTGATCGCGGATTCGGATGACCGTGAGCTCCATGATTCCCCTTCGTTCGGCCGGGGCGGGTGAACGCCCTCATTTATCTAGACGGGGCAGTCCACCTGTCATGACGCCGGATCGATGATCTCAGCGCGAGCGCGAACGCAGCCGGGTCTCTTCGAGGTCGAGCAGGGACTGAGCCTCGGAGAGCACACGCGATGGGTAGGCGCCGCGCGCCCTCTCCAGCAGCAGGCGGCTGCGCTCGGCGTCGACGACGGCGAGCCGGAGCGTCCGGTAGACGTGGTGCGGTCGGTTCTCCTGCGACGTCTCGCTCATCACCGTGCGTTCCCAGGCCGACTCGGCGCGCAGGTACGACGACTGCCTGACCCGCTCGACCACTTCGGGATCGACGGGGGTCGTCGTCTCCGCCGCCGACTCCGGATCGTCGAGCACGGCCAGCCCGGCTTCGCTCAGGTCGTCGAGCAGTTGTGCCAGGAGGCGGCGATCGGCGCCGGTGTCCGCCCCCTGGAGGCCGAGGGTGCGGATCAGCCACGGCAGCGTCCCGCCCTGCAGCACGAGGCTGACGAACGCCACCGTGAAGGCGATGAGGATGAGCTGCGGGCGATAGGGGATGTCGCCCGGCAGCGACTGAGCAGCCGCGAGCGTGACCACTCCGCGCATGCCGGCCCAGCCGAGCACGACGCCGCCCTTCCAGTCGATCGCCTCCTGGCGGTACTCCTCCAGGTCGCCCCGATGTCGCTCGTAGCGCTGCTCGGCCCGCTGCTTGCGGAGCGCCTGCCAGCGGTAGCGCACCGGATGGTCGCGGAAGTAGCTGATCATGAGCCATTCCCGGAGCACGGCGTTCTCGGCGTGCTCCGCCCGTTTTCGGAGGCCCAGGATGAGCGGCACGATCAGCACGAACCGGATCACGATCAGCGAGAACACCGCGATGAGCCCGAGTCCGATCGCGTTCCAGACGCTCAGGATCTCGGGGTGCTCGACATCGGCCACGAGGGTGCGCAGTTCGAGCCCGATCAGCAGGAACACGCCGTTCTCGAGCAGGAACTGGATGGTGCGCCAGTTGATGGCGTCGCTGATCCGGGCCTGCGCGCTGAAGTGCCGCGGCGCTGCGTGACCCGTGTACAGGCCGGTGATCACCACGGCGAGGACGCCAGAGCCGTGCAGTGCCTCCGTCGGGGCGAAGGCGGCGAAGGGCACGACGACCGAGAGCGCCGTGTCGAGCACGGGGTCGCTGAGCTTGGAGCGGACCCAGACGGAGACGAACCCGACGACGAGGCCGATGGCGACGGCGATCACCACGGCGGTGAGGAAGTCCACCACTCCGGCCCATGGCGTGGTCAGGGCCCCCAGGGCTCCGGCCAGTGCCGTGCGCAGCAGCACCAGTGCCGTCGCGTCGTTGACGAGGCCCTCGCCCTCCAGCACGGTCAGCAGCCGGGGCGGCAGGCCGAGCTTCCGTCCGACAGAGGTGGCGGCGACAGCGTCCGGCGGGCTGATGATCGCGCCGAGCGCGATGGCGGCCGCCAGGCTCAGATCCGGCAGCATGGTGAACAGGACGAAGCCGGAGGCGAACGCCGTGATCACCACGAGCACGACGGAGAGCCCGGCGATCGGGGCGAGATTCCGCCGGAAGTCGGTGAGCGGGACGGAGATCGCAGCCGCGTAGAGGATGGGCGGCAGGAGTCCGTCGAGGATGATCTCCGGGGGCACCTCGATCTCTGGCACCCCAGGCAGGAACGACAGAACGACGCCGACGATGACCAGGATGATCGGCGCCGCGACGCCGAGCTTGCGGGCGAAGGCGGCCACGCCGACGATGACCGCCACTGCGATCACGGCGTAGACGCCCAGCTCCATCTCCTCAGCGTACGGGGAGGCGGCCGGAGCGCCAGGGGTGCCGCGTCGGTGAGGGGTGCGCCTCAGCGGTGTGCGCGGAGCCCGTCGACGGCCATGGCGATCACGCGGTCGCGCTGCGCGTCGTCGTCGAAGGCGACGCCGGCGATGCCCGAGACCATGCGGATGACGTCGCCGATCGTGGCGTCGTCGCGCAGTTCGCCCGCCGCCTGAGCGCGGTGCAGCAGCGGCTCTCCGGCGTCGTAGAGGGAGGTGCGGCAGCTCAGCAGGACGGGGGAGTCCTTGTTGAGTCCCTCGATCAGGGCCCGCTTGGTCCCGACGTACGTGACGAAGCGGCGCAGCCACGCCTCGACCGCATCCCACGGCTCGAGGGAGCCGGCCTCGTCGGCCGCGCGGACCACGGCGGCCACCTCGTCGATGTAGACCGCCTCGACCAGCGCGTCCCTGGTCGGGAAGTTGCGGTACAGCGTGCCGATGCCGACGCCCGCGCGCCGCGCGATGTCCTCCAGCGGAGCGCCGGCGCCCTGCTCGGCGAACGCCTCCCTCGCCGCGGTCAGCAGCGCGTCGAAGTTGCGGCGGGCGTCCGCTCGCTGCGGGCGCGCCACGCCGAGGGTAGGGGTCTGAGTGCCGGTCACGGCGTCGATCCTTTCACGGATTCCTTGGAAAGGGTTGCGAAGCGGAGGCTGCCTCCGGTATTGTCATTCTCGTAACCGGAGGAACCCTCCGAACGGAGCCTCCCTCCATTCTAGCCCTTTTCGGGCATCACCTCGAGAAACGGAACCACCGAGAATGTCTCGATCCCACCCCGGACTGACCTTCGCCATCCTGGCGCTGAGCGTCGGTTCCTTCGCGACCCTCCAGTCGCTCGTCGTCCCCGTCCTCCCCGTCATCCAATCCGACCTGCACACGACCACCGCAGGCGTCACCTGGACCATGACCGCGTGGCTGATCGCCGCCGCCGTCGCCACACCGCTGCTCGGCCGCGTCGGCGACCTGGTCGGCAAGCGCCGCATCCTGGTGCTCGCGCTGCTGGCCGTCGGCGTCGGAAGCGTCGTCGCCGCTGTAGCCCCGACGATCGGCGTCGTCATCGCCGGCCGTGTCATCCAAGGCCTCGGCGGGGCCATGTTCCCGCTCGCCTTCGGCATCATCCGCGACGAGTTCCCTGCGCGCCGGCTGCCGTCCGCCATCGGCGCCATCGCCTCCATCATTGCCATCGGCAGCGGGCTGGGGACGGTCCTCGCCGGTCCGCTCGCGGCCGCCCTGAGCTGGCGCGGCCTGTTCCTCCTGCCCGTCATCCTCACCGGGACGGCCGCCGTGCTCGCGATGATCTTCATCCCCGAGTCGCCGACCCGCGCCACCGGCCGGGTGAACCCGTGGGCCGCTGTGCTGCTCTCCGGCTGGCTGATCGCCCTGCTGCTGCCGCTCAGCACCGGCGCGCAGTGGGGATGGTCGTCGCCCGGCGTGATCGGTCTGTTCGCCGCCGCCGCTGTGCTGCTCGCCGCCTGGGTGCTGGTGGAGCTGCGCTCCGCGAGCCCGCTCGTCGACATGCGCCTGATGCGCGAGCCCGGCGTCTGGTCGATGAACGCGGCAGCCGTCTTCATCGGCGCCTCCATGTTCGCCGTGTTCGCGTTCTTCCCGCGGTTCGTGCAGACGCCGGCCTCCACCGGCTACGGTCTCGGCGCTTCGGTGGCGGGGTCCGGCATGCTGATGCTCCCGATGCTCGTCACGATGGCGGTGACCGGGTTCCTCAGCGGCCCGCTGGCCCGCTGGGTCGGTTTCCGCGCCCAGATCGTGCTCTCCGCCGTGATCATGGGCGCGGCGAGCCTGTCGCTGGCGTTCCTGCACGGGTCCCTCCTGGCGGTCGCAACCGCCTCCGGGGTGTTCGGCATCGGGCTCGGGCTCATCTACGCCGCGATCACGAGCGTCGTCGTGCAGAGCGTTCCGGCCACCCAGACCGGCATCGCGAGCGGGATGAACGCCAACCTGCGCACGGTCGGCTCGGCCGTCGGCGCCGCCGTGATGACCGCTCTGGTCACCGGAGCGATCGCGCCCGACGGGCTGCCCGCGGAGAGCGGCTACACCGAGGGCTTCGCGACAGCGGGAGTGCTCGCGCTCGCCGCGGGCGTCGTCACCGTCGTGGCCGCCGGCATCATGCGGGCGGCACGCAACCGGACCGCCGTGGAGGCCGTAGCGGTGACCGCCGACCCGTTCGCCGCCGACATCGAGGCGGCGGGCGAGCTCGCCCTCCTCCCGGAGGCGGCCCTGAGCGAGGCCGCAGAGATGGCGCGCCTCGCCGCGAAGGTCGACGGCGAGCAGGACGGGGGACGGACGCCCGTCCGCGAGACTCTCGAAGTCGCCTGACGATACGACGATCGGTCGGCACGGCCATCGGTCAGCGAAGCGGTCACCCGGTGAGGGCGGCCGCTTCGCTGCGCCAGCGGGCCAGGAGCGACCACGGATCGGGCGCCCCTGCGGCGACGCGGGCGACGTGCTCGAGCAGAGCCGCATCCGTCTCGAACCACTCGGTGCCGGGGATGCGCAGGTGTGCGAACTGCTCGTGCCGACGGTGCTCCAGCGCGCGGTCTCCCCGCTCGAAGGCCAGTACCTCGTCGTGCGGGAGGGCACTGAACCGCTGGGTCGGATTGGCCGTGGTCCCGATCTTGATGCGGTCGCTGTACCGCAGGTAGTAGACCACGTCGACGCGGGCCGCCGCCGGTTGCTCTGGCCGTGGCTCGCCGACGCGCCACTCGCAGACGGCGCAGATCCAGCCGGAGGGGTACCGCACGCCGAGCCGTGAGCCGCAGAAGGCGCACGGTGACGGCAGGAGGTCGGTCACGCCGAATTGCGCGTCGACTTCGTCGTGCGCCTCCAGGAGGTGCGGCAGGCAGAGCCGGAGCGAGGCGCCCGGGTGCGCCGGCCTGTCGCAGAGCGCGCACGGGGTGTCCATGTCGGGAGGCTAGCCCGGCCCACCGACAGCGGTCAGCGCCGGCTTCACCACTGGCTCAGCGCGGCGGGCGGCACCGGATGACGTGGAGGTCGCCGCTCAGGCCGAGCGGTCCGTCGGCATGGGCGGTCAGCACGGTGACGCCGCGCCGCAGGGCCAGCTCGCGGCCGCCGGAAGCGCCGCCTGCGGCCTCCACCGTCCCCTCTCCGTCGAGCACGACGATCACCGAGAACCCCGGGTCCAGCTCCCGCGACCCCGAGACGCGGATGCGCTCCGCCGAGAAGAAGGGGTCCGCCTCGCCGGGGAACAGCGTCTCGGCGCCGCGGACCTGCCGCAGTGCCGCGATGCGGTCTTCCGGGGTCGCATCGCGGACGAGCCCGTCGATGGCCGTGTCGAGGTCGAGGCCGAGCAGCGCCTCCCGCTCGGTCAGGCTGCGCCGTTCCAGGAGCACGGAGAGGTCGGTCGGCTGCTGCAGCTCGACCAGCGTCACCCCCGGCCCGATCGCGTGGGCGAGTCCCGCAGGTACCAGCAGCGTGTCCCCGGACGACAGCGGGACCGTGTTCATCGCCGCGAGCATCGCCTCCGCGTCCTGCCCCGCCCACCAGACGCGCACCTCCTCCGGCGACACGGCGCGCCGGAAGCCGAGGGCTGCGTAGGCGTCCGGCTCCGCCTCGATCACCGCCCAGGCCTCCGTCTTGCCGAGCGGGCTGCCGAGGTGGCGCGCTGCGAAGGCGTCGTCGGGGTGGTAGTGGACGAAGAGTCGTTCTGCGGTGTCGAGCAGCTTCACCAGGAGCATGGTGCGGGCGCCGAAGCGTTCGACGTGCGCAGTGCCCAGGAAGGACACGGGATCGGCGGCCACGGCCTCCCGCAGCGTCCGGCCGTCGGGCAGCACGGTCAGTCCCACGCCGCCGCCGGCGAACACCTCGGTCGTCGATCCGACGAAGTCCTCCGGAGTGAACGGGCTCCGCTGCGGGGTGCCGCGGAAGCGGGCGATGCCGGCGCCGCCCCGGTAGGGACGGTCGAGGGGCTGGTTGGGGCCGAGCAGCAGCGGCGTCGCGGTGGTCACCGACCACAATGTAGTACCGCTGCGGTCAGGCGCTCGCCACGCGGTCGATCGCGAAGTTCTGATCGAAGATCCCGTCGGGGTCCCAGTGGGCCTTCAGGCGCCGGAGCCGGTCCAGTGTCTCCGGCGGGAACGCGTCCTCGACGCGCTCCGGCGCGTGACCGGACTCGAAGCTCAGGTAGAGGCCGTCCATCAGCTCGCGGCTCTCCTGCCATGCCGCGTCGAGGCTCTGCAGGCCGTTCATGGAGACGGCCGTCACCGAGAAGTTCTGGTGGCGGTGGGCGTACGCGGTCGCCGAGGAGGGGACGTCGTTGATGGCGCCACCGACGGATCGGAGCTGGATCATGTCGGCTTCGCCGCCGCGGGTGAGCGAGGCCAGGCTCCGCGAGATCCGCCTGTCCAGGTGGACCGCCAGGCCGGTGCGAGTGACGGCCGTTTGCTGTCCGGAATGGACCGCACCGGAAGTCGGGAGGACGTCCGCGTAGGCCGTGGCCTCGGCCCGCCGGCCGACCACCTGCCCGATCCGGGTGAACGGCTCGAGGGCCCGAACCGCTGCGTCCGTGTCGGTCCCGGCGAAGACGACGGTCGCCTGCGCGAAGGGCTGTGCGCCTCCGAAGAGATAGAGGAAGGCCGAGATCGAGCGCGGCGCGCTCTCGACCGTCGCGCCCCAGCGCTCGAGGAAGCCCGCCGTGTCCGCGATCGCGTACGCGAAGGACGCGTGGACGACGGAGGCGTCGGTCGATGCACGGAAGCGGAAACCGGTGACGATTCCGAAGTTCGCTCCGGCGCCCCGGACGGCCCAGAACAGGTCGGGCTCGTCCGTAGGGGACAGCGTTCGGACGACACCATCCGCCGTCACGATGTCCGCCCCGACGAGAGAGTCGATGGTCAGCCCGTGCTTGCGTCCCATCAGGCCGATGCCGCCGGTGGTGGCGAGGCCGCCCACGCCGACGTCACCGGAGTCGCCGGAGCTGATGGCCAGCCCCCACGGCCGAAGCGTCGAGGCGACCCGGCCCCAGCGCGCACCCGGCCCGACCTCCACGACGCGGTCGTCGATCCGCTCGATGGTGGAGAGGGCGCCCAGGTCGATGACCGTGCCTCCGACGTTGGTCGAGATGCTGCTGATGCCGTGGCCTCCGCTGCGGACGGAGAACGGGCCGCCCTCCTGCCGCGCGAAGGCGAGGGCCTCCGGGACCTCGGCGGGGACGCGCGGGCGGACGACCGCGGCGGGGGAGCCCTCAGCGCTGTAGACATGACGGACGAGCGGGTAGCGGTCGTCGCCGGGACGGATGATGTCGAGCACGGCTCCTCCTCAGAGCGTGGGAGCCTCGGCCTGCGGGCCGGCGCTCTTGTCGACGAAGTACTGGACAGGCGTGTCGGTGAGCGGACTGGTGCCCGCGAGGAGTTCGGCGACGTGGACCCCGATCTCCTCGCCGTCGATCCAGCGGAGGTCGTCGATTCCGGCCAGCCGGCGGGCGCGGGTGCGCACCACGCCGAGGATCACCTCGTAGACACGTGCGCCCCGGCCGGCCATCTCCGCGGCGATGGTCCGGGTCATCGACTTCGTGGCAGCGGCGGTCAGCGCGACACCACCACCGCCGGGGAACGCGATGTCGGCGCTCAGCCCGTTGAGCTGAACGAGCACGCCGTCGCGCGAGATCAGCGGGTACAGCGCCCGGTAGGCGCGGAACACCGCGGTCTGGTTCTCGGCGACGAGCGTGTCCCACTCGGCGTCGGTGAGGGCGAGGAGCGGCTTGCGCCCCTGATCGCCCCAGGAGGCGATGGTCACGACGACACCGTCGAAGCCGCCGTACTCCGCTTGTAGCGCCTGCACCGATTCGCGGAAGTCCGGCGACAGTGCGTCGAGCACGGCCGTGCGCAGGTTCTCGTCGCCGACGCGTGCGGCGAACTCCTCGGCTCGGGAGGCGCTCCTGCTGGTGGCGATGACGCTCGCCCCGCGGGCGAGCAGCGCCCGGACGACTCCCTCTCCGACGCCGCCGACGCCGCCCACGACGAGGATGGTGCTGGTGCGGAGGTCCTGAGCGGGGGCGGCCCAGCTCGGCTCGGTGATCGTGTTCATGAGTCCTTCTTCTCTGCTTCGGTGTTGGTCTCCGCGGTCCTGCGGATGTGGCTCAGCAGGCTGTCGAGCGCCTTCTCCAGACCGTCCAGCTCCTCGCCGGTCAGCCCGTCGGCGAACCATCGGCGCGCCGAATCCAGGTGCGGCCCGATGGCGCGCCGGTACAGCGTCCGGCCCTCCGGCGTCAGGCGGGAGAGCGTCGCTCGCCCGTCCTCGCCTCCCGCCGGCCGGGTCTCGACGAGGCCGCGCTTCTCCAACCGCCGCAACTGGTGGGCGAGCCGGCTGGAGTCCCAGCCGATCGCTCGGGCGCACTGGGCCGGCCGGACTCCCTCCTCGTCGTTCGAGTGGAGGTGCGCGAGGACGGTGAATTCGGCGTCGGAGAGTTGCGCGTCGTTCCAGAGGTCCCGGCCGACTTCGCGGCGGAGGGCGTCCATGACGAGTTGGAGCGTTTCCCAGGTGTGGAGTTGCTGAGGCGACATTCTTGCTGACACGTCAGTAATCATGCATCATTGCTGACGTGTCAGCAACCGATTTCGCCTCAGGCGGAAGCGGTGCCCGCAGACGCGTACCGCTCGGCGAGCGTCGCGAACGCGTCGGCGAGTTCCGGGGGCCCCACGACCTCCATCCGCACCTCGAACCTCCCGAACGATGCGGCGAGTGCGCCCCACGACCATGCGCCGGCCTCCAGGCTGCACCTCCGCTCGTCGATGGGGGTGACCGAGCCGTCTCCGGCGAAGGGGAGGACGTCGCGCGCGGGCAGGTCGAGGATCACCGTGCCCCGGCAGGGCCAGTCGTTCGTGTCGGCTCCCTTGAACCGCGCGGACACGAACTCGTCCACGTCGCCGCCGGGCACCGTGCGCGGCGCGAAGCGTGCGCCGTTGGGGATCCGCAGCTGAAGGCGATCGACGCGGAAGAGGCGCCAGTCCTCGCGGTCGAGATCCCAGGCGAGGAGGTACCACCGCCCGCGGGAGGCGACCAGATGGTGCGGTTCGACGCGACGGGGGGCGAGCGGCTGCCGGTCGTCGGTGCCGGACCCGCTGCCGCTGACATAGTCGAAGCGGAGGGTCTCGCGATCGCGGATGGCGTACGCCACGGCAAGAAGCACGTCGAGCGAGACGTCCGTGGGCGCCGCATCGCCGGGCCCACCCACGGTGGTGACTTCGAGCGCGTCGAGGCGGTGACGCAGCCGTGACGGCATGACCTGCCGGATCGTGCCGAGCGCGCGGACCGCCGCCTCCCCGATTCCCGCACCCGTCGCCGGCGCAGTCCGCAGCGCGATGGCCACCGCCACAGCCTGATCGTCATCGAAGAGCAGGGGAGGCAGTTCGTCGCCCGGGTCGAGCCGGTAGCCGCCGTCGGGTCCCATCGTCGAGCCGATGGTGTAGCCCATCTCCCTGAGGCGCTCGACGTCACGACGAACGGTGCGATCGCTGACCCGCAACCGCGACGCGAGGACCGATCCCGGCCAGTCGCGCCTGCTCTGCAGCAGCGACAGCAGGCTGAGCAGCCGCGATGTCGTGGTCATGTTCTCGACCCTATGTGCTGTCTAGGACAGAAATAGACCTATACGGCTGAGACGCTGAATCGTCGAGCCGATCGGGCCGACCATGAAGAGGAGCAGAGATGACCATCCAGACGACACCCCACCTGAACTTCCGCGGCGACGCTCGCGAGGCGCTGGAGTTCTACCAGTCCGCCTTCGGAGGCCACGCCGTCATCCACACGTACGCCGACTTCGGGATGCCGGCCGAGCTGCCGGGCGCGGACAAGGTCGTCTTCGGCCTCGTCACCGCCGAGAACGGATTCCGGGTGATGGGCTACGACATCCCCGGGCGAACGGAAGGCTCGACCGCAGGAGGCGGCTCGACCCGGCGCGAGAACAACACCACCGTCACGGATCAGGCGTCGTTCGTCTCGATCAGCGCCGCCACCCTCGACGAGTTGCAGGCCTCCTGGGATGCGCTCGCCGTGGACGCCGTCATCGTCGAGCCGTTGGCCGCCTCCGCCTGGAGCGCCGGATTCGGCATGCTCACGGACCGGTTCGGCGTCACCTGGAGCGTCAGCGTCAGCGCGTAGACGCCCCCGTCCGCTCTCGCCGCAGACGTCGGCGCCGCCTCATACTGAACCCATGGCTGAGGGAACGAAGGCAGATCCGTGGACGCTGACGACGGCACCCGGGTCGAGCGAGTACACCATGTGGCGCGACGAGGAGGCCGGCCCGCCTGCGCTCGTCTGCCAGGTCGGTTCCACGACCCTGAAGTACCACCTCAGTGCGATCGACGATCTCGCCGCCTGGTTGCGCGAACAGGGCGACTGGGTGCCGCTCGGCGCCGCCGACGAGCAGAAGCCGGCCGCCGACGGTTCGGTCGAAGCGTGGGGACGCTCCGAGACCAACCCCGTCGGCGGCTGGTACGGGCTGCGCAAGGGCTACCGGGGGCGGTTCGGGATGTACCTCCCGCCGCTCCTGGAAGCCCTCGGCCTGGCCGAACTCACCCACGACGCCCGCAACAACCGGGTGCGGGCGCTCTGACCGGGCAGTTCAGCGACGAGTAGCCCGCCCACTCCGCGCTGACGCCCCTCAGCTCAGGCTCGGCGACTGCAGGGGCGCGGATCCCAGAACGTCGAGCAAGGCCAGAGCCTCGGCGTCGCGCGAGCCGTGAGGTGCCGAATACAGGACGAGTTGCTGGTCGCGGTCGGAGAGTGTGAGGGAGTCGCAGTCGACCGTCACGTCCCCGACGAGTGGATGCCGGAACGTCTTCGTGAGCGTCGGCGCCGACTGCACATCGTGCCGTTCCCAGAGGCGTGCGAAATCGCTGCTGTTCGTTCGGAGCTCTTCTATGAGGTCGCGGACAGCCGGGTCAGAGGGGTACCGGGCGCCGGCTACGCGGAGTCGCGTCACGACCCTGTGCCGGAAAGCCGCTTCATCGGAGATTCCGTACATCGTCTCGCGGGGCCCAGCCGGCGCGAGAAACGCCTTGCGCGCGAGGTTGCGGTCCGCCGGGTCGAGCGACCCGAAATCCTCCATGAGCGCGGCGGCGAGATCGTTCCAGGCCAGAACGTCGAAGATCGCCGACGTCACGAACCCTGCGGTCTGCGGAAGTCGCTGTAGAAGGGCGACGATGCTCGGGCGGACGTCTCTGCAGTGCAGACGCGACTGAACCGACGCAGTGCCTGCCAGGAGGTGGGCGTGTTCCGACTCTGCATCGGTCAGGAGCAGTGCGGCCGAGATCGCGGCCAGCACCTCGCTCGACGGCCGCGGTGCCCGCCCTTGTTCCAGCCGCACGTAGTACTCGGTGGAAATGTGGGCCAGCACCGCCACTTCCTCCCGGCGAAGTCCCGGCGTCCGTCGTCGCGGACCCGGGGCCAGCCCCACATCCTGCGGGGACAGTCGCTCCCGCCGGCTGCGGAGGAACAGACCGAGTTCTCGCTTGTCCATGCGCCCAGTCTGCTTCCTTCCTGGCCGCGGATCGTAGTACCGGTGGTGCCTGCCTCCGCAGCCTCCGGCCGGCGGAGGCTGGGGACATGACAGAGATCATCGCCCCATCCTCAATCGGCCTGCTCACCGGGAAGGTCGTTCTGATAACCGGCGCCAGCCGCGGAATCGGTGAAGCGGCAGCTCGCTTGTTCGTGCGGGAGGGCGCGTCCGTCGTGCTCGCAGCCCGTGACATCCGCGCCCTCGAACGCATCGCCTCCGAGCTGCGCGCAGGCGGTGGCACAGCGGATGCTGTCGCCCTGGACCTCGCCGAGCCGGCGAGCATCCGATCGACCGTCGATCGCGTGGGCGAACTCCACGGTCGCATCGACGGGGCGTTCAACAACGGCGGCGTCATCCAGCGGCCGGGTGCTCTGGATGCTACGAGCGGCATCGACATCGACGCCCAGTTCTCCGTGAACTTCCGCGCGCATTGGACGGCGATGACCGCGGAGGCGGCCCTGATGAGGGAGGGCGGTGGCGGCGCCATCGTCAACACCTCGAGCATCGGAAGCCGCCGTGCCAACGCCGCGCTTCCGGCCTACGGCGCGATGAAGCGAGCACTGAACAGCATCACCGAGACCGCCGCTGTCACCTGGGCGCCCGACGGCATCCGTGTGAACGGCATCGCCCCGGGGGGAACGTCCACGGAGATGATCGACGCGTGGGAGAGGGCGACGCCGGGAGTCATCGAGCGGCTCTCGGCACGGATTCCACTCGGGCGGATGGCCGACCCCAGCGAGATCGCTGAGGTCGCCGCGTGGTTGCTGAGTGACCGTGCTTCGTATGTCACCGGCGCCATCGTGCCGGTGGATGGCGGCGCCGGAGCCTGAGCTGTGGCCGAAGTCTCGGGCTGCCGGTAGCGTGGCCCAATGGCGGATAGCGGTCGCATGAGTGTGCTCACCTCCCAGCAGGACGATTTCCCCCGCTGGTACCAGGACGTCCTGGAGAAGGCCGAACTGGCTGAGAACGGTCCGGTGCGCGGCACGATGGTGATCCGACCGTATGCCTACGGCCTGTGGGAGCGGATGCAGGCCGAGGTGGACCGGCGCATCACGGCGACCGGAGCCGAGAACGTCTACCTGCCCCTGTTCATCCCGCAGTCCTACCTGGAACGGGAGGCCGAGCACGTCGAAGGCTTCAGCCCTGAGCTCGCCGTGGTCACGCACGCGGGTGGCAAGCAGCTGTCCGAACCGGTCGTCGTCCGGCCGACGAGCGAAACCGTGTTCGGCGAGTTGATGTCCAAGTGGATCCAATCGCATCGGGATCTGCCGATGCGGCTGAACCAGTGGGCGAACGTCGTGCGGTGGGAGATGCGCCCGCGCCTGTTCCTGCGGACCTCCGAGTTCCTGTGGCAGGAGGGGCACACCGCGCACGCCACCCAGGAGGATGCGAACGCCTATGCGTTGCGGATCCACCTGGACGTGTACCGCGACTTCTTGCAGAACGTTCTTGCGATCCCCGTGCTCGTCGGAGTCAAGTCCCGTCGCGAGCGGTTCGCCGGGGCGATCAACACGATGACCTGCGAGGCGATGATGGGCGATGGCAAGGCGCTTCAGATGGCCACCAGTCACGAGCTGGGCCAGAACTTCTCGAAGGCATTCGATATCACCTTCACCGACAGCTCCGGACAGGTCGAAACGTGCTGGACGACGTCGTGGGGTTCCAGTACACGCATGGTGGGCGGGCTGATCATGGCGCACGGTGATGACCGGGGAATCCGCATCCCGCCCCGTGTCGCACCGGTGCAGGTCGTGGTCGTCGCCGTGAAGGACGACGAGCGGACGCTCACCACCGCTTCGTCACTCGTCCGTGAACTGATCGCGACCGGGGTGCGCGCCCGCCTCGATGATCGGACCACGCAGGGCTTCGGCCGGCGTGCCACGGAATGGGAGCTCAAGGGTGTGCCGGTCCGGCTGGAGGTCGGGCCCCGAGATCTCGAATCCGGCCGGGCGACGATCGTGCGACGCGACAGCGGCGCCAAGGAAGCGGTCGCGCTCGACGCGATCGGCACAACTGTCGTCGATCTCCTGGAGACGATGCACACCGAGATGATCGAGGCAGCCCGCCGGCGACTTACGGCCCGCACGGTGGAGGCGACCTCCGTGCCCGAGGCTCTCGACGCTGCGAGAACGGGCTTCGCACGAATCCCATGGAAGCAACTCGGCGAGGAAGGCGAGGACGCGCTCAACCGCGAAGCCGTCAGCGTCCGCTGCCTGCAGACCCGCGAGGGGACAGTGCCGGGCAGCGCAGACCCCGACTCCGAGCTCGTGGCGATCGTCGGGCGGAGTTATTGACCGGAGCTGCTCAGCACGCGCTCCAGCTCCGCCAGGGTCGGCGGCATGGCGCCGGCCCTCGCCACGGTCAGCGCAGCTGCGTGGGAAGCCATCCCGCCCATCGACAGGAGCGTGTCGTCCGACACGGCGCCGGCTCGAAGCTCGGGCAACGCGTGGCCGAAGACCGCGCCCGCGATGAGGCCCGCCATGTACGCATCTCCGGCGCCGATGGTGTCGACCACCGACGTGCGCGGTGCGTCGACCCCCACCTCCGACGAGCGGGTCCTCAGGATGCTCCCCCGCTCGCCCAGGGTGAGCACCGCCACAGCGGCGCCGTGATCCACGATCCAGTCCAGGACCGAGCGGTGATCCCATCCGGGAAACAGCCAGGCCGCATCCTCGTCGCTGAGTTTCACCAGGTGCGCGTGCCCGCTGTACCAGCCGACCATCTCGAGGGTGCGCGGTCGATCCGGCACGAGTGCAGGCCGCACATTGGGGTCGAAGGTGACAACGGTGTCCGGATGCAGGCCCTCGACCAGTCTTCTCACGGTCGTCGCGCCCGGCTCCAGGAGGGCGCCGAGCGAGCCGGTGTGGAAGACGGCGGTCGTCGGCGCAGCGATCGCCCTGAGCGTCCACTCGAGATCGAAATCGTAGCGAGCGACTCCGTTCGCATCGACCTGCGCCGTGGCGACGGATGTGCCGCCTTCGGCGGCCTCCACGATCGTCTCCACGTGCGCCGTCGCCAACTGGGCCGCCAGCAGACGACCGTTGTCGTCGTCCCCCCAGGACGTCGCGAACGTCGTCGGAAGACCGAGGCGGCCCAGCCCGAACGAGACGTTGAACGGGCTGCCTCCGGCGTGCGCGGTCCGTACGCCTTCTCGCTCGACGACGTCCACCAGAGACTCGCCGACGACGAAGACGCCGGCCGTTACGCCCGTACTCACGCGACAGGCTCTAGCCAGGTCAGCCTCGAACGCCCGCCCACCGCCAGCGGCTCCAGCTGCAGGTTGAAGCGGGCGCAGTAGTCGGCTGATTCGTGTGCCTGGAACGCAGCAGTGGACTCGTACTCCTCGTACACGAAGAACCTGTCTCGGCGGCTCGCCATGGTGAAGACCTCGAATCGCCGGTTCCCGGGCTCTGCTCGAACCTGCACGCCGTAGTCGGTCAGGAGCGAGGCGATGGCGTCTTCCGCGCCGGGGAGGGCGTCGATTTCCGCGTACAGGAATCGGGCATCGCTCACTCCTTCTGCGCTCCCGTCATGATCGCCACGGCGTCCGTCATGGAGTGCGACTGCGGGGTGATGGTCGCCGCGCGCTTGCCGAGCCGCTGAATGTGGATCCGGTCGGCCACTTCGAACACGTGAGGCATGTTGTGGCTGATGAGGATCACGGGGATCCCCTTGTCGCGCAGTCGTTTGATCAGGTCGAGGACCTGGCGGGACTCGCGCACGCCGAGCGCGGCCGTGGGCTCGTCCAGCACGACGACCTTCGAACCGAAAGCGGCTGCTCGGGCCACAGCGACGGCCTGGCGCTGGCCGCCGGAGAGGTTCTCGATGGGGACGGCGACGTCCTGAAGCGTCGAGATCCCCAGCTCGGTCAGCTCCGCCCGTGCCCGCTGCCTCATGGTCTTGGTGTCGACCATGCGCAGAACAGAACCGAGGAAGCCGGGCCGGCGCAGTTCACGGCCGAGGTACATGTTGGCGGCGACGTCGAGGGCAGGCGACACGGCCAGCGACTGGTAGACCGTCTCGATGCCGGCTTCTCGCGCGTCCTGCGGGCGGCGGAAGTGCACGACCTCGCCGTCCAGCCGGATCTCGCCCTCATCCGGGATCTCCGCCCCGGTGAGGCACTTGATCAGTGTCGTCTTGCCTGCGCCGTTGTCGCCGATGATTGCGAGCACTTCGCCCTCGAACAGTTCCAGGCTGACGCCATCGAGTCCGACGACGTGACCGTAGGTCTTGACCAGGCGGCGGGCCGACAGGATCGGCGTGCGGGTCTCGGTGATGGTCGTGTTCACTTTCGTACCTTTCGGATCCACTGGTCGATGGACACAGCGACGATGACGAGGATTCCGACCGCGAGGGTCTGGTAGAGCACATCCAGCCCGGCGAGGGCGAGCCCGTTGCGGAACACGCCGACGATCAGCGCACCGAGGAGGGTGCCCCAGATATTGCCGCGACCGCCGAAGAGGCTGGTCCCGCCGATGACCACGGCGGTGATGGCGTTGAGGTTCGCGTCGACGGCGGCATTCGGGCTGGAGCCGTAGTCGCGACCGATCTGGATCCACGCCGTGAGCGCCACCACGACTCCGGCCACCAGGTAGACGCTGAGAAGGACTCGGCTGACGCGGATACCCGTCAGGCGGGCCGCCTCCTTGTCATCGCCCACGGCGTAGACGTGTCGTCCCCAGGCGGTGCGAGCGAGGGCGAAGCCCATGACGACGTAGAGCAGGATCATGAGCAGCACGCCGTAGGTGATGTCCACGCCGAAGACTCTGAGGGTCAGGCCGGTCCAGGTGAGAAGACCGGGCATGGAGGTTCCCTGGACCGTTGCGCCGTTCGAGATCAGCAGCGTCAGTGCGGTGAAGACGCTCAGGGTTCCCAGGGTGACGATGAACGGCGGCAGGTTCAGCCGGGTCACGAGCAGGCCGTTGATGAGTCCGGTCGCGAGTCCCGTGATCAGGCCGAGCAGCAGCGCGACGATGCCGGGAAGGCCCAGCCCTACTGCAGCGTTGCCCATGACGATGGAGCTGAGGACCATTGCTGCGCCGACGGAGAGGTCGATGCCCGCGGTGAGGATCACCAGCGTCTCGGCCACAGCCAGCGTTCCGATGACGGCGACCTGCTGGGTGATCAGGGAGAGATTGGTCGGTGCGAGGAAGCGCGGGTTGATGATCCCGAAGACGATGATCGAGATGACCAGGACGATCGCCGGGCTGATCGCGGGATAGCGGTGCAGCACCTCGCGCACTCGCATCATCGGTGTCTGACGGTTGATGAACTCGTCCGCGAGATTCAGCGACGAGGTCGGCGGGGAAGTTGTCGTATTCGGATTGGTCACGGTGGATCTCCAGTGATGTGTGTTCAACCGAGGGGAGGGCGCCCCGCTGGGGAGCGCCCTCCCCGTGGATCAGTTCTGCCAGCAGGTCGTGGCGCCCTTAGTGGCGTCCACGCTCTCGAGGCCCGAGACGGCCTTGTTCGTGATCAGGGTGGAACCGGTGTTGAAGAAGTCGAGACCGTCGCTGGTCTTGGGCTTCTCACCGCCCCGAGCGATCTTCGCGATGGCTTCCATGCCGAGCGAGGCCATCTTCGACGGGTACTGCTGCGCGGTGGCCCCGAGGATGCCGTCCTTCACGTATCCGACGCCGGTGCAGCCGCCGTCGATGCTCACGATCGTGACGCTGTCCTGCTTGCCGGCGGCCTTGAGTGCCTGGTACGCGCCATATGCGGCCGGTTCGTTGATCGTGTAGACGACGTTGATGTTCGGGTTCTTGGAGAGCAGGGTCTCCATCGCCGTGCGGCCGCCGTCTTCGGCGCCCTGCGAGGCCTGATGCCCGACGATCTCGTACTGACCGCCCGTGCCGCCGGTGTACGAGCCGCTCGCGTCCTCGCCGCCGTTCTTGCTCTTGTCGCCGACATCGATGCCCATGCCGGAGAGGAACCCGTGGTCGCGGTCGACGTCGACCGAGACGATCTGGTCGGAGAACAGGTCGATCATCGCGATGACGGCCTTCTTGCCGCCCAGCGTGTCCGCCGTCCACTTGCCGATGGACTCGCCTGCAGCGAAGTTGTCGGTCGCGTACGTGATGTCCACGGTGTTGGCGGGGTTCGGGGGCGTGTCCAGTGCGATCACATAGAGGCCGGCGTGGCGCGCCTTGCCGATTTCGTTGTTGACCGCGGGCCCGTTGGGCGTGATCAGGATTCCCTTGTCGCCGCGGGAGATCGCGTTCTCGATCGCTTGGATCTGGGTGTCCGTGTCACCGTCCTTCTTGCCGGCGGCCAGGGTGAGCTTCACGTTGTTCTTCTTCGCGTCCGCTTTGGCGGCGGTCTCCATGGCGACGAAGTACGGGTTGCTGGTGGTCTTGACGATCAGCGAAACGCCGACCTCGTCATTCGGCCCTGCGGTCGAGCCGCCGGCCGAGCCGGACGAGCAGGCGGTCATGGTGGCGGCGACGGCGGCAGCCATTGCGAGTGAGGCGAGGGCGACCTTGCGGGATCGACGCGGGAATCGGGTGGGCATCTTCGGCCCCTTTCTGTCGGAGGGCCTGATGCCCTGACAACGGTGTCATCGGCCATGATGACATACCCGGGAACATTTCGCTACACTCGTTCACACGGCGGAGATGGGGCGTAATGACATCGTTATCGGGCGTTGGACCAAGCGCGGCCCGGCGAGTGACGATCCGCGACGTCGCCCGCGAGGCGGGCGTCGGTATCAAGACCGTGTCCCGCGTCATCAACAACGAACCCAATGTGGCGCCGGCCACGGGGGAGCGCGTACGTGCCGTCATCGCACAGTTGCAGTGGGAGCCGGACAGCCTCGCCAGCAACCTGCGACGGGTGCATGCCCGCACCAAGTCGATCGGGCTGCTGCTCGGAAGCGTGGACAATCCGTTCGCCGCGACGATTCACCGCGCCATCGAGGACGTGGCGGCGCAGCACGGTGTCGCCGTGCTCGCGTCCAGCCTCGACGAAGATCCCGTCCGCGAAGTTTCCGCAGTGGAGAACTTCCTGCGTCGCAAGGTGGACGGGCTCATCCTCACCTGCTCGACCGGCAGCCAGGCGTACCTCTCCGAGATCCTTCCGGAGAAGGTCCCCGTCGTCTTCATCGACCGGGAGCCATCCGACTACATCGCAGACGTGGTGCGCTCGGACAACTTCGGCGGGGCGGCGATGGGCACCCGTCATCTCCTCGGCCGCGGCCACCGCCGGATCGCGGGGATCTTCGACAAGACCGGAATCTGGACCGCGCAGCAGCGCAAAGCCGGCTTCCTCAGCGCCCTCGACGAGTTCGAGGTGGACGAAGGTCTGCGCACCGTCGTCGATGACGTCACGACCTCGGCGGCGGCCGAAACGGTCGTGCAGAACCTCCTCAGCTCGCCGCGACCGCCGACGGCGATCTTCAGCAGCCAGAACCTGATCACGGTCGGCGTCGTCCGCGCCCTCCGCAAGCTGGGCCGCCAGCACGAGGTCGCCGTGGTCGGCTTCGACGAGATCGAGCTGGGAGACCTCCTCGATCCCGGCATCACGGTCATCGCGCAGCATCCTGCGCGAATCGGGACGATCGCCGCCGAGCGGATGTTCCAGCGGCTCGAGAACCGCACCTCGGACGCGGTTCACGAGGCTGCAGACCTGGTCTCGAACGTGGACCTCGTCATCCGCGGCTCGGGAGAGATCGCGCCTCCGCTCCTGTAGGTCATTGCCATGCCTGCCTGATCGGGTCCATCATGCCCGCGTGACGAGTCGGGACGAGCCGATCGGTCGCGGGACATGAATCCGGCGGCTCGTCGAGTGCAGCGCGTCTACCTGACCCTGATGCTCGGCAACACGCTTGCCGCGTCGTTGATCTGGGGTATCAATACGCTCTTCCTGCTCGACGCGGGGCTGTCGAACTTCGAGGCATTCGCTGCGAACGCGTTCTTCACCGCCGGCATGGTCGTCTTCGAAATCCCGACGGGTGTCGTCGCCGACACGGTCGGACGGAAAGCGTCGTATCTGCTGGGCACGATCACCCTGTCGGTGACGACCGGCTTGTACTGGATGCTGTGGCTCTGGCACGCGCCGTTCGTCTGGTGGGCGATCGTGTCGGCGCTGCTCGGCCTCGGCTTCACGTTCTTCTCCGGCGCGGTGGACGCCTGGCTGGTGGACGCGCTGGCGTTCGCCAAGTACGCGGGGAGTCTCGAGGCCGTGTTCGGCCGGGGCCTGGTCGTCACGGGGATCTCGATGTTCGCCGGATCGGTTCTCGGCGGCATCATCGCCCAGGCGACCAATCTCGGTGTGCCGTTCCTGTTGAGGGCGGGTGTGCTCGTGGTCATGCTGGTGTTCGCCGCCATCGTGATGAAAGACCTGGGCTTCACGCCCGACCACTCGATGCGCCCGGTCGCGGCGACCAGGAACGTGCTGAAACAATCGATCGATCACGGGCTGCGCAGACGGTCGGTGAGGTGGGTGATCCTGTCGGCGCCGTTCGCCTCCGGTGTCGGGATCTACGCCTTCTACGCGCTGCAGCCGTACCTGCTCGAGCTCTACGGTGACAAGACGGCGTACTCGATCGCGGGGCTCGCGGCCGCCATCCTCTCGTTGGCGCAGATCGCGGGTGGCGTGCTCTCCGCGCGCGTCCGGGGGCTGTTCGCGAAGCGCACCACGACGGTGATCGGGGCATCGCTGGTGAGCATCCTGATTCTCGTGGCACTCGGGCTGACCAGCCTGTTCTGGTTGGCGGTCGTCTTCCTGGTGATCTGGGGTTTCGTGTTCGCGGTGGCCGGTCCGGTTCGTCAGGCCTACCTGAACGACATGATCCCGTCGAAGCAGCGTGCCACCGTGCTGTCGTTCGATTCGCTGTTCGGCAGCCTCGGCGGAGTCTTCATCCAGCCGGCGCTGGGACGTGCGGCCGACCTCTGGGGCTACGGCACGTCGCTGGTCATCGGCGGAGCGGTCGAGCTGATCGGCATCCCGTTCCTGTTCGCCAGCCGGCGCCAGAAGGACCCGGCCGACACCAGGACGCTGCAGACGGACTCGGCGTCGGTCGAGCCGGGGGCTGCAGCGGCGGCCGACCCGGATGCGGCCGGGCCGCGGCCATCGTGAGCTGCGAACTCAGACCTCCGAGCCATCTCCGATTTGCGGCGACCACTCAGATGTCGGTGGTTTCCCCTAAATTGGGGGCTAGGAGAAAAAATCCCCAAAACACAACATGTAGTGGAATGACAATCGTGTCATTCGGGTTATATAGTGGGTGAACACCGCGGGAACGCGGGACACCACGACTTCAAGGGGAGGCCATCATGGACTACGAAAACGACAGCGTTGGCGGCTACTCGGTTCCCGTCGACCCCATGGACTTGCTGCAGTGCGACAGCTGCCAGTAAGGCGCTAGCACCGAGCACGAAGACCCCGGAGGCCCAGGCCTCCGGGGTCTTCTGTCATCCCGGGGCGTGCATCCGCCGGTCGGTAGAATCGTCGGGTGCCAGTGAATCCAGAGCTGCAGGGGCGGGAATTCCCGCCGACCCGGCCGTACCTCGTGGGGCGTGAGAAGGTGCGCGAGTTCGCGCGGGCCGTCTTCGCCACCGACCCGACCAGCTACGAGGTGGAGGCTGCGCGCGCCGCCGGCCACCGCGACCTGGTGGCGCCGCCCACGTTCCCCGTCGTGGTGCAGGAGGCCACGCTCGCGCAGCTCCTCGCCGAACCGGACTCGGGCATCGACTTCAGCCGCGTGGTGCACGGCGACCAGCGCTTCAGCTTCAGCCGCCCGGTGTTCGCCGGCGACGAGCTGACCGCGACGCTCCGCGTCACGTCCGTCAAGACGCTCGGGGCGCACTCGATGGTCACCGCCGAGTCCACCATCGTCGACGCGGACGGCGCGCACGTCGTCACCGCCACCTCCACCCTGGTCGTTCGAGGAGACGAGTGATGGCCACGACTGACACCAACCCGGGCAGCACGCCCGACTTCGACGCTCTCGCCGTCGGCGACGTGGTCGCCGAGCGCACCGTCGAGCTGAGCCGCGACTCGCTCGTCCGCTACGCGGGCGCCTCCGGTGACTTCAACCCCATCCACTACCGCGACGACATTGCGACGTCGGTCGGGCTCCCCGGCGTGATCGCCCACGGGATGCTGACGATGGGGCTGGCCGTCCAGCCCGTCGTCGACTGGGCCGGCGACCCGGCGCTGGTCGCCGACTACCAGGTGCGCTTCACGCGCCCGGTCGTCGTCGACCCGTCCGAGGGCGCGACGGTGACCGTGACGGCGAAGGTGGGGCAGCTGGATGCGGAGGCGCGCGTCGCCCGCATCGACCTGACCACGACCTTCGGCGGCGAGACCGTGCTCGGCAAGGCGCAGGTCCGCGTCCGGTTCGCATGACCGACGTCACCCCGGCCCTCGCCGAGCTCACGACGATCCGCGTCGGCGGAGCGCCGGCGGCGTTCGTCGCTGCGGACGACCGCGAAGGACTCGTCCAGGCGGTCCGTGATGCCATCGCGTCCGGCGAGGAGTGGTTCGTCCTAGGCGGAGGATCGAACCTGGTCGCGAGCGACGAGGGCTTCGACGGGACCGTCGTCCACGTCCGGACGCGCGGCGTCGAGCGGCTCCCCTCGCCGGTCGGCCGCGTGCGCATCCGGGTGCAGGCGGGTGAGCCGTGGGACGACCTGGTGGCGCTGACGGTGCGCAACGGGTGGACGGGCGTCGAGGCGCTCTCCGGCATCCCCGGATCCACCGGAGCCGCACCGGTGCAGAACATCGGGGCGTACGGGCAGGAGCTGGAGTCGTCGCTGGTCGGCGTCGAGTTCTTCGACGAGCAGACCGGCGAGGTGGTGTACCTGGGGCGCGCGGAGCTCGGGCTCGGGTACCGCACGTCCGTCCTCAAGCGCGGGCGGCGCGGGGTCGTGCTGTCCGTGGACCTCGAGCTGGACGACAGCTCGGCCACCGACGGAGTAGGGGCGCCGTTGAGCGCGCCCGTCGCGTACGGCCAGCTCGCGGACGCTCTGGCGGTGCCTCTCGGATCCCGCGTACCCGTCGCCGAGCTGCGCCGGGCCGTGCTGGCGTTGCGTTCGTCCAAGGGCATGGTCCTCGACCCGACGGACCCGGACTCCGTCAGCTCCGGCTCGTTCTTCACGAATCCGATCGTGTCGGAGGGCTTCGCCCGCTCGCTCCCGGCCAACGCTCCGCGGTGGCCACAGGAGCCGCAGGAACCGGATGCCGTGATCGGGCTGCCGCCCGGCGGTGTCCATCCGCTCGATGTCCCGCCGCTCGCGACCGCCGAGTACACGGTGAAGCTCAGCGCGGCCTGGCTCATCGAGAATGCGGGGATCCGCCGAGGCTTCGCGCTGCCGGGGTCGGGCGCCGCGATCTCGTCCAAGCACACGCTCGCCATCGTGAACCGGGGGAGCGCGACGGCTGCGGATGTCCTGCAACTCGCCGAGTTCATCCAGTCCCGGGTGCAGGCTGAGTTCGGCGTGGTGCTGCAGCCGGAGCCGGTCATGCTCGGCGTCGCGCTCTGACGGCGGATGCGCAGCCGCCATGGGGTGGACGCCCCGCGAACTCTGAGAGTATTCTCACGCCCGGCTCCCTAGGCTGAGTCCACCGCGGCGCGCTGGCGTCGACGTGGAGTGAAGGGGACGACATGGGATTCCTTGACCGCCTGCTCGGACGGGAAGAGCCGAAGGGGACCGGTGGCGGACCGCAGAACGCCGCATACCCGCCGGCGCCACCCGCGGCGCCGGGACCGCAGGCCAACGGCCCCGCCCGCAGCGACGACGAGATCGCCGTGGAGCGCTACCGCTACCTGCTGCGCACAGCGCCGCCCGAGACCATCGAGCAGGTGCACGAGGAGGCGTTCGCGAAGCTCAGCCCGGAGCAGCGACGACTGCTCTTCCAGCAGCTCAGTGAGAGCGCGCCGACGGGGGAGCAGCCGCGTGGCGACGACCCGCGATCGCTCGCGCAGTCGGCGACGCGCTCCGAACTGCGGCAGCCGGGGACGCTCGAGCGAGCGCTCGGCGGCGGGCGTGGCATCGGCGTCGGCGGCGCCGGCGGGATGGGATTCGGCAGCATGTTCGCGAGTTCGCTGTTGGGCAGCGTCGCGGGTTACGTCATCGGCTCGGCGCTCGTCAGCGCCTTCCTGCCTTCGCCGTGGGACAACCAGGCGGACGGCGGCGGCGACCAAGGCGGCGACAACCAGAACGCGAACGACCAGGGCGGCGACAACGGCAGCGGCGACAGCTCGGGCGACAGCGGTTCCGGTGATGGCGGTACGGGCGACGGCGGCGCCGGCGACGGATCGGTTCAGGCCGCCGGCTGGGACGGCGGTGGCGACACCTCGGGCACCGATTCCGGCTGGGGCGGCGACCAGGGCGGAGGCGACTGGGGCGGTGGCGGTGACTGGGGCGGCTTCGGCGGCGGCGATTTCGGCGGAGGCGATTTCGGCGGAGGCGACTTCATCTGATGCGCGGGTGGGCGGGAGCACAGCGCATGCTTCCGCTCAGCTCCGCGCCGCCGCTGCGAACGGCAGCACAGCCGCGGCGCCCGCACGCAGCAGTTCCTGTCCGGCGACGGTGATCGTCCAGCGGCTGTCCACCAGATCGTCGACCAGCAGCACCGGAGCGCCGGGCGGCAGTTCCAGCCCCTCCGCCGAGAAGCGGTCCCACACGGATGCCAGGCGGAACGCGCTGTTCCCTCCCGGCTGGCCGGACGGGGGTCCGCCCCGCCAGGCGAGCGTTCCGGCGTACGGCAGCCGTCCGACCGACGCAAGGCCGCGGGCGAGCGACTCGATGAACTGGGGCCGACGCCGGGAGGGCAGCGCGACGACCGCGCCGGGGCGCGCCTGCCAGTCCCATTGGGCCAGCACGCGGACGCAGGCATCGAGAACGGCCGGAGGGATCGGCTGGTCCGGAGCTCCGTCTGCGAGGAGCTCTCGAAGGCGGCCGCCCCATCCCAGGTCGGTGAGCCGCGCCAGGGCCCGGCCCGTCTGAAGCTGCTGCTCCGGCTTGAGCTTGCCCTTCACCCCGACGCCGAGCCGGTCCGCTCCTGTCGGCCACAGCTTGCGCGGCTCGATCTCTACCCCCACCCGGTCGAGCAAGGACCCGACCTCGCCGGCGGTAGCGCCATCGACCTCGGCCGGATACCAGACGCCGGCGCAGTTGTCGCAGCGTCCGCACGGCCCGGCGGCCGGATCGTCGAGTGCGCGCTGGAGGAACTCCATCCGGCACCCGGTCGTCGACTCGTAATCGAGCATGGATCGCTGCTCGGCCTCCCGAGCTGCGGCGATCCGCGTGTACCGCTCCTCGTCGTACCGCCACGGCACGCCGGTCGCCACCCAACCGCCGCTCACCCGACGTACGGCGCCGTCGACGTCGAGGACTTTCAGCAGGAGCTCGAGGGTGGACGCGCGCAGGTCGACGCGGCTCTCGAGCACGCGGGTGGATTGCGGTTCGGCTCCCAGCGCCTCCAGCACCGCCGTCGCCTTCTCGTGCGAGGGCATCGACGCCGTGGCGAAATACTGCCAGATCGCCTGGTCCTCCGGGCCCGGGAGGAGCAGCACGTCGGCGTTCTCGGTCGCGCGGCCGGCTCGCCCGACCTGCTGGTAGTAGGCCACGGGCGAGGACGGCGCGCCGAGGTGCACGACGAACCCGAGGTCGGGCTTGTCGAACCCCATTCCGAGCGCGCTCGTGGCGACCAGGACCTTGACCTCGTTGCGCTTGAGCCGACCCTCCAGATCCTCCCGCTCGGCCGTGTCGGTCTGGCCGGTGTACGCATGGGCTTCGTGGCCCGCACGGCGCAGCACCCGCGCGGTGTCCTCCGCTGCCGACACCGTCAGCGTGTACACGATGCCGCTGCCGGGGAGGTCGTTCAGGTGACCGGCCAGCCAGGCGAGCCGGGTGGTCGCGTCGGGAAGCGGCAGGACGCCCAGGCGCAGCGATCGGCGCGCCAGCGGGCCTCGGATGGTCAGCACCTCGGCTTCGCGGCCGGCCCCGAGCTGTTCGACGACGTCGGCGACCACGCGTTCGTTCGCCGTCGCGGTGGTCGCCAGGACGGGCACGCCGTCGGGCAGCAGCGCGATGAGGTCGCGCAGCCGGCGGTAGTCGGGGCGGAAGTCGTGACCCCAGTCGGAGATGCAGTGCGCTTCGTCGACGACCAGCAGACCGCTGCGTTCGACGAGTGCCGGGAGCTGGGTGTCGCGGAACTCGGGATTGTTCAGCCGTTCGGGAGACACGAGAAGGACGTCGACCGAGTCGTCGCGCAGACGCGCCGCCACGTCCTCCCACTCGTGCCGGTTGGCGGAGTTGATCGTCACCGCCCGCACGCCCGCACGCTCGGCCGCGGAGACCTGGTCGCGCATCAGGGCCAGGAGAGGGGAGACGAGGATCGTCGGGCCGGCTCCTCGCGCCCTCAGCAGCATGGTGGCGACGAAGTAGACCGCAGACTTGCCCCACCCCGTCCGTTGCACGACGAGCGCCCGGCGGTGGTCGTCGACGAGTGCGCTGATCGCCTCGAACTGCCCGTCGTGGAACTCCGCCTCCGGTCGCCCGACCAGGGCGCGGAGTCGGAGGAGGGCATCGTTCGTGGTGGTCATGAAGACATCGTCTCAGGGACGCCCGACGTGCGAGCGGCGATGCGGACATCTGTGGAGACAGAGGTCCGCATCGCCGCTGTGGACGAAAACGCTGTGGACGAAACGCGAGCGCTATCCCCGGGGCACGACGCGGCGCCGCTGCGAGGCGCGAAGGCCGCCCAGCAGCGCCGACACGACGATGACGAGGCCGAGGACGGCCGCCGCCAGCGCCCAGGCGGATCCGGGCGTCAGCGAGGCCAGCCAACTGCCGGCCGCGTCCGCCCGCTCTGCGGAGGACACGATCCACAGCGTGACGGCGGCGAAGACGGTGAGGAGTGCTCCCCACACCACCCCTCCCCAGCGGATCGGCGCCGGCGCTGCGGACGAGGTGGGAATCTGCTGCTCGGACATCTCAGGTCTCCTGTTCGTTCTGTTCTCAGTGCTGCAGGAGGACCGGCGGGCCCTCCGCGGTGATCCGGAACCCGGCGACGCCGTCACCGGCCAGGATGAGCGCCGCGACGGTCAGCACCGCGAGCAGGATCCCCAGGAAGATGAGGAAGCCGCTGCGTCGGCGGGCGAATCCGGCGACGAGGACGACCACTCCGACGACGAGCGTGGCCGCGGCGAGGCCTGCCGCCGTGGTGAAGCGGGCGACATCGGTCAATTGCGGCCAGAGGATGGCCACCAGCGAGCCGGCCACGAGTGCGAGCCCGACCGCGAGCCAGCCGATGGCGGCTCCCACTCGCGGGTTCGCGGCGCGATAGGCCTCCCGGCGTGCGGCGGCGTCCGCCGTCGCGACGGCGACCTGGGCGCGCAACTCGGCGGAACGCTGCGCCTTGACCGTGCGCATGTCGGCGGCGAGGCGCTGCTTCCAGGCGGCGTGGTCCGCCCGCCACTGCGCCTGCCGCTGCTGCCAGTCGGCGACCTCCTCGGTGGACGCGCCCTGCTGGGGCGTCGGCGGGGGCGCAGGCTCTGACGCGACGTCGAGCTGGACGGTCTCCGCGGTCCCGGCCGGATCGGGGACCGTGGTCGCCCCTGGCGCGCCGGCAGCACCAGCAGCGTCAGCAGGGGCAGCGTCAGCAGGAGCAGCAGTACCGGCAGGAGGCGCGGTCGCCGACGGCGTAGCGGCCCCCGCCTCCCACACACCCGGTGCCGTCCGTCCGGTCGCACGTGCGTCCGAATTCCGCACCGCCACGACGATCAGCGCCACCACGGCGCCGATCACCACGAGCGTCCACACCAGCCGCCCGACCAGGTCGCCCCAGGCGGAGACGTCCCAGAACGCTCCGTGCGCCCACCAGAACCCGCTCGTCCAGGGGAGCAGCGATAGCAGCAGCATCACGCCGATCGCCACGACCGGCGGTTCGAAGTCGCCCTCGAACAGGCTCTGCAGGTGGATGCGGCCGTCGCGGTCCGGAAGAAGGGCCCAGGCCGCCGCATAGAGCAGCAGCACCGGAGCGCCGAGGATGCCGGCGACGACCACGATCCCTCGCACGATCAGCGGGTCGATGCCCAGCCGGTACGCGATCCCGGCGCACACGCCACCGAGCCAGCCGTCGGCGCGGACGACGCCGAGGCCGCGCATCCAGTCGAAGAAGCGGGTCCCGCGACCGGAGAAGCCGGTCCGCGGCCCGCCGTACGGATTGCCGGGAGTCCCCACCGGCCGGGTGGATTCGTTCTGTGCCATGGCTCTCATCCTGGCCGGGGCGTCCGGCCGGGGGTATCCGGTGAACCCCTGAGCCGACCCTGATTGCGGCCCTCCACGGGTGCGGGGGCGCTCGGGGTCTGCTTGGATCGTGGCATGTCCTCCACGGCTCCCGCCGGCCCGCGCACGGTCGCCGGTCGACCTCCGCTCGCGCGCCCGCGCTCGTGCGTGGTGAGCGGGGTGAGCGCCGGGCTGGCCGACCACCTGGGCTGGCCCGTCACCGCGGTGCGCTGGGCATTCGTCGGGGCGTCTCTCCTCGGCGGGGCAGGCGTCCTGCTGTACCTGTGGCTCTGGGCGCTGACGCCGCTGCGGACTCCCTCGCCCGCGGACCCGGCGGAGGGGGTGAGCCGGCGGGTGAACATCCCGTGGGTGCTCGCGGGCGCCGGTGCCACTGCGGGGATCGCCGCGATCGTGCTGGCCGCGGGCGGGGCTCTCGGCGCGGGTTTCGGCGCCTTGATCGCCTGCGCGGCGCTGCTCGTCGTGGCCGTCGCCTGGGAGCAGCTCGCCGACGAGGAGCCCGCCGCCTTCTCCCCGCTCTCGCCGACCGCGTTCCGTCTGTCGTCCGGCGCCTTCCTGGTGGTCGTCGCTCTGGCGCTCGCCGTCACCCAGGATGCCGGAGGCCCCGGCGTGCTGTGGCTCGGCATCCTGATCACGATCCTCGCCGGCGCCGCCGTGCTCGTCGCGCCGTGGGGGCTACGACTCTGGCGGGAGCTCATCTCCGAGCGCACCGCCCGTATCAAGGAGGAGCAGCGCGCCGAGATGGCGGCGCACCTGCACGACTCCGTTCTCCAGACGCTCGCCCTCATCCAGAACCGGGCCGGCGCGTCGAGCGAGGTGGGCCGGATCGCCCGCGCCCAGGAGCGGGAGCTGCGGGAGTGGCTGTACGCCGACGCCGCGGCGGTGACCGGGGACCGGGAGCGCGACGTGAGCGGCGAGCTGCGGGAGGTGGCCGCGGCCCTCGAGATCGACCACGCCGTCCACTTCGATGTGGTCGCCGTGGGCGAGCCCGTGAGCGACGCGCCCTCCGAACTGGGCGCCGCGGCACGGGAGGCCATGCTGAACGCCGCGCGCCACGCCGGCGGGGAGGTCTCCGTCTACATCGAGCACGGCGAGGGCCACGTCGACGTGTTCGTCCGCGACCGGGGGCACGGTTTCGACGTCGCCGCCCTTCCCGAGGGGCGCCTCGGCGTCAGAGAATCGATCATCGGGCGGATGCGCCGCGCGGGCGGTCAGGCGACCGTCGCCGCGCGCGACACCGGCACCGAGATCCAGCTGAGCATCGACCTTCCGAGCGAGACGACATGACCGAACCCACCGACAGCCCCTCACCCGTCACGGTGGTGGTCGTGGACGACCACTCCATCTTCCGCTCCGGGCTGCGCGCCGACCTCGACGAGCGGCTGCACGTGCTCGGTGAGGCCGCCGACGTGGATGCCGCGGTCGCCGTCATCCTGGAGACGCGCCCGGATGTGGTCCTGCTCGACGTGCACCTGCCCGGCGGCGCGGGAGGCGGGGGTGCGGAGGTGATCCGCCGCGTGCTGGACGGCGGCGCCTCCAGCCGATTCCTCGCTCTCAGCGTCTCCGACGCCGCAGAGGATGTGGTGGGCGTCATCCGCGCGGGAGCCCGCGGCTACCTCACCAAGGGCAGCTCGGGCCGGCAGGTGAGCGATGCGGTGCTCGCGGTGGCCGGCGGCGACGCCGTGTTCTCGCCGCGGCTCGCCGGTTTCGTCCTGGACGCCTTCGGCGCCGCCTCGGGAGAGCAGGCCGAGTCGACCGACGAGCTGGACCGGCTCTCGGCCCGCGAGCGGGAGGTCATGCGGCTGATCGCCCGCGGCTACGCGTACAAAGAGGTGGCGGCCGAGCTGTTCATCTCGATCAAGACCGTCGAGACCCATGTGTCGGCGGTTCTGCGCAAGCTGCAGCTGTCCTCCCGGCACGAGCTGACGGCCTGGGCACTGGAGCGGAAGCTCCTCTGATCGACCGCTTTGCGGGCGACTGCCGCCGTCCCGTACACTTGACGCGGTGGTTGAATCTGCCAAGCTTTTCTGCGCCCTTTTTTCCAGGTGCGGCGACGGCAGAAGTGCCGCGTCGGCCCCGGGCATCCGCAGCACGTTCGGATGTTCGATCGGCTAGCCTGGATGAGATGGCGACGTGAGGTCTTGCGATTCGCTTTCCTAGGGCGGTAGCTCAATTGGCAGAGCAGCGGTCTCCAAAACCGCAGGTTGCAGGTTCGATTCCTGTCCGCCCTGCAAGTCGGCACTCTGGTGCCGATCCACGAAAGGTGTAACGAGGTGGCCCGAAAGGTAATCGACGAGCCGAGCGAGGAGATCGTCGCGAACGCGAGGAAGGATCGCGCCGAGCGGCGCAACCCCTTCGCGCGGATCGCCCTGTTCATCCGGCAGGTCATCGGCGAGCTCAAGAAGGTCGTCACGCCGACCCGCAAAGAGCTGTTCAGCTACACCGGCGTCGTGCTCGTTTTCGTGATCATCATGATGGCTCTTGTGTCCCTCCTTGACTGGGTGTTCGGCATGGGTGTCGTCTGGGTCTTCGGAAATCCGAAGTAGACGACGTCGATCGGGCCGCACGGGCCCTCCCGACAAGAAATGGAATGAATTCAGTGTCTGAGACGAATCGCGACGACGTGGACTGGGCCCCCGCTGCCGAGCAGTCCTCCGAAGACGACGAGGCGCAGACCGGCAACGTCCTCGCGAGCGAGGACGAGGCGTCCGACTCCGCCGAGCACGAGGCCCTGCACGTCGTCGCCGACGACGGCACCGAGGTCGACCTCGACGCGGTGCTGGATGCGATGGCGGAGGCGGTCGACCCCGAGGCCGACCGCGTGGTCGAAGAGGCCCTCGAGGTCGATGACGCCGACGAGGCCGAGGCGGCCGCAGAGGCCGTCGAGGGCGAGGAGGAGGACGCGGTCGCCGATCCGTACGAGGCGTTCCGCACCGAGCTGCGCTCCAAGATCGGCAAGTGGTACGTCATCCACTCGTACGCGGGCTTCGAGCGCCGCGTGAAGTCCAACATCGAGAACCGCATGGTCTCGATGAACATGGAGGACTACATCTACGAGGTGCAGGTCCCCATGGAGGACGTGGTCGAGATCAAGAACGGCCAGCGCAAGATGGTCAACCGCGTGCGCATCCCCGGCTACGTGCTGGTCCGCATGGACCTCAACGAGGACAGCTGGTCGGTCGTCCGCCACACGCCCGGTGTCACCGGCTTCGTGGGCAACGCGCACAACCCGACGCCGCTCCGCTTCGAGGAGGCCTTCTCGATGCTGAAGAGCCTCGTGCAGATCGAGGCAGCGCCGGCCAAGGGCGCCGCGAAGGGCCAGAAGGCCGCTGCGCGCGTCATTCCCGCCGAGGTCGACTTCGAGATCGGCGAGACCATCACCATCAAGGAGGGCTCGTTCGCGGGCCTGCCTGGTTCGATCAGCGAGATCAAGCCGGAGAGCGGCAAGCTCACCGTGCTCGTGTCGCTGTTCGAGCGGGAGACGCCGGTCGAGCTCAGCTTCGACCAGGTCACGAAGCTCTAGGGAACATCCAGAGCCTCCGGACTGTTTCCCCCCGAGGATTTCAATTCACCGGGTCTCGGAAGGGCCGAGAAACCGGGAGAGCGAGACGGCTGCGGCCTGACCCGCTCGAATACACAAAGAAGGAAGAGACATGGCACCGAAGAAGAAGGTCACCGGTCTGATCAAGCTTCAGATCAACGCCGGCGCTGCCAACCCGGCCCCGCCGATCGGCCCGGCCCTGGGTCAGCACGGCGTGAACATCATGGAGTTCTGCAAGGCGTACAACGCGGCCACCGAGTCGCAGCGCGGCAACGTCATCCCGGTCGAGATCACCGTGTACGAGGACCGCTCGTTCACGTTCGTCCTGAAGACCCCGCCCGCGGCCGAGCTGATCAAGAAGGCCGCCGGCGTCCCCAAGGGCTCCGGCGTCCCGCACACCACCAAGGTCGGCAAGCTGACCCAGGAGCAGGTGCGCCAGATCGCCGAGCAGAAGATGGTCGACCTCAACGCCAACGACATCGACGGGGCGTCGAAGATCATCGCAGGCACCGCCCGTTCGATGGGCATCACGGTCGAGGCGTAAGCCTGACCCCCTCAAGACATCTCGTGGAAGAGCCGGCCAGGCTCGCACCACATTCTCGTTAGGAGAAATCTCATGGCACAGAAGTCCAAGGCCTACCGGGCCGCGGCCGAGAAGATCGAGGCCGGAAAGTTCTACACCCCCGCCGAGGCCGTCGCCCTGGCGAAGGAGACCGGCTCCGCCAAGTTCAACTCGACCGTCGAGGTCGCGCTGAAGCTCGGCGTCGACCCGCGCAAGGCGGACCAGATGGTCCGCGGTACCGTCATTCTTCCTCACGGTACGGGTAAGACCGCCCGCGTCATCGTGTTCGCCACCGGCCCCGCAGCCGAGGCGGCCATCGCGGCCGGTGCAGACGAGGTCGGCGGCGCCGACCTCATCGAGAAGGTCGCCGGTGGCTACACCGACTTCGACTCGGCCGTCTCCACCCCGGAGCTCATGGGCCAGGTCGGCCGTCTCGGAAAGGTGCTGGGCCCGCGTGGCCTGATGCCGAACCCGAAGACCGGCACCGTCACGCCGGACGTGGCCAAGGCCGTGTCCGACATCAAGGGCGGAAAGATCGAGTTCCGCGTCGACAAGCACGCCAACGTGCACTTCGTCGTGGGCAAGGCGGGCTTCACCGCCGAGCAGCTGAACGACAACATCTCGACCGCCCTCGAGGAGGTCGTGCGTCTCAAGCCGTCCGCCGCGAAGGGTCGCTACATCCAGAAGGGCGCCGTGTCGACCACGTTCGGCCCGGGCATCCCGCTGGACGTCAACGCCATCTGAGTTCGCTCCGCGAACATCCCCGAAGGGTCGGGACCGCTCGTCGGTCCCGGCCCTTCCGGCGTTTTCCAGTGCCGCCGGGATATTTGCGCGATGAGAATTCTTCATCCTGGGCAACGGACGCAACAGAAGGTTCTACCCCCTCTTGTGGTGGTAGAAGACGCAGGTTTAGGGTCGCTTCTGTCGCGCGTCGCGCGGCGGCTCACTGTCGAGTCCGTCCGAATCGAAGGATGACATCCATGACACGTCGCACCACTCGATCCCTCCACAAGAGGGCGCTCGGGATCGTCGCCACCACGTCTGCCGTGGTGGCTTTGTCATTGGCGGGGGCATCAGCGGCCGGCGCCGCCGACCGCGTGCCGTACGCCGGCTCCGTCCCAGCGTGGGCCACCGCGGCCAACGACACGGGAGCGGCCCCCGCGGCCGCCACGGTGCAGGGCGAGATCTACCTGCCCCTGCGAGACCAGAAGGGCGCGGAAGCGCTCGCCAAGGCGGTGTCGAACCCGCTGGACCGCGGTTACCGCAAGGCATTGTCGCCGCAGCAGTGGATCAACCGGTTCTCGCCCACGAAGGCCGACTTCGATTCGGTGGTCAACTTCATCAAGGCAGCAGGGCTCACCATCCAGGGCGTCCCGGACAGCCGCCAGTACGTGGTGTTCCGTGGAACGCCCGACCAGCTCGGCTCCGTGTTCGGAACCTCGCTGCACACCTTCAAGCACGGTGACCACGACCTGATCGCGCCGGCCTCCGCTCCGTCGGTCCCGGCATCCATCGCCTCGAAGGTGTCGGCGATCAGCGTGGAGCAGTCCCGGACCACCACGCGTCCGGATTCGATCAAGCAGGGCGATCTCGGCGCCTCCGGCGACCCGCAGGTCTCGCGCAAGATGGCGGCCGCGGCGCCGGTGATCGACGCGCCGTGCTCGCAGTACATCGGCCAGAACGTCGTGACGGTCCCGTCCGCGTACAACGGCCAGACCCAGTACAGCACCAACAACTGCGGCTACACCCCGGCGCAGCTGCGCAGCGCGTACGGCCTGACCGACCTGGCGAAGAAGGGCATCAACGGCACCGGCCAGACGGTCGCCATCATCGACGCGTACGCCAGCCCCAGCATCCTCAAGGACGTCAACAGCTACTCGCAGCAGAACGGCGAGCCGACGCTGACCAACTCGAGCTACCAGCAGCTGGTGCCGAGCCCGAGCCAGTTCACCGACCAGGACCTGTGCCAGCAGCCGAGTGGATGGCAGGGTGAGCAGACGCTCGACGTCGAGTCGGTGCACGGTGTGGCTCCCGGCGCGCGCATCCTGTACGTCGGCGGAACGGACTGCTCGGGCGGCCTGGACATCGCGATGTCGAAGATCCTCGACAACAAGCTCGCCAACATCGTCAGCAACAGTTATGGCAACCTGGGCGAGGCTGTCCCGTCGGACGTGATCCAGGGCGAGGTCAACCTGCAGCTCCAGGCGGCGGGCGAGGGTATCGGCCTCTACTTCTCCAGCGGTGACAACGGCGACGAGGTCGCGAACCTCGGCTACGCATCGCCCGACTTCCCGGCGTCCTCCCCGTGGGTGACCTCGGTGGGCGGCACGAGCACCGCGATCGATCAGAACGGCAAGATCGCGTGGGAGACCGGCTGGGGCGACCAGTTCGACCAGATCGTCAAGAACGCGAACGGCACCCTGAGCTACGCCCAGCCGCTGCCGGGCACGCGTTTCGTCGGCGGGGCGGGCGGTGGCGTGAGCGCCGTCTTCGCCCAGCCGGACTACCAGCGCGGGATCGTGCCGGCGGCTCTGGCACAGGGCAAGCGCGTCTCCCCGGACGTCGCGGCGCTCGCCGACCCGTACACCGGCTTCTCGATCGGGATCCGGCCCATCGTCGACGACACCACCCTCGCAACCGGCGACTACATCAACGAGACCTACGGCGGAACGTCGCTGGCCTCGCCGATCGTCGCGGCTCAGATCGCGATCGTCCAGCAGGCCGCCCACACCACCATCGGGTTCGCCAACCCGACGCTGTACGGCGTGAAGCGCATCCTGCCGAACGCGTTCCGCGACGTTCAGCCGCAGAACCCGCCGCAGGCGCTCGTCTACACCAGCAAGATCAGCGGCAACACCTACCTGATCACGATGGACCAGGACACCTCGCTGAAGACCGCGAAGGGTTACGACGACGTCACCGGACTCGGCGGCGTGTCGTTCGACCTGCTCAGCTGGGTCGCCCAGGGACGGCACTAGCCGCACCAGCGCCAGCGCAGCACCACCGACCGGCCGTCTCCTGATCGGAGGCGGCCGGTCCGCTGTCTAGGCTGGAGGGGTGACTCTCACCATCCGCCCGGCCGTCGCCGGTGACGAGGCCGCCCTGGCGGCCGTCGCCGCCGTGACCTTCCCGCTGGCCTGCCCGCCGCACACCACCGACGAGGCGAAGGCCTCGTTCATCGCGCAGGTGCTCTCAGAGGAGCGGTTCGCCGAGTACGTGTCGGACGGTGACCGGCGGCTCCTCATCGCCGTGGACGGCGACGGCGTCGCGGTCGGCTACACCATGGTCAACCTGGGCGAGCCCGCCGACGACGACGTGCGCGCCAGCATCCGCCTGCGGCCGAGCGCCGAGCTGAGCAAGTGCTACGTGCTCCCGGGCCACCATGGCGAAGGGGTCGCGGGCCGGCTGATGACCGAGAGCGTGCGCGTCGCGGCAGAGTCCGGGGCGGCCGGGATGTGGCTGGGCGTGAACGAGGAGAACGCGCGCGCTCAGCGCTTCTACGGCAAACACGGCTTCGAGCGCGTCGGATCCAAGCGCTTCCTGGTCGGCGACCGTTACGAGGACGACTGGGTGATGGAGCGCCCGCTCTAGCCCTCGGCGACCTTCACGACGACCTTGCCGCGGGTGTGTCCGCTCTCGATCGCGGCGTGAGCATCGGCGATCCGGTCGAGCGGGAAGATCTGGTCGACGTGCACACGTACGTTCCCCGCCTCCAGCAGCCGCGCGATGACCGCGAGGGTGTTGCCGTCCGGAGCCACCTTGTAGTGCGTGCCGCGCAGGCCCGCAGCCGCGACATCCGCTTCGAAGGTCGGCCAGCTTCCCGTCGGCGCGTTGATGATCAGGCCGCCCGGGCGGACCGCCGCCAGGGAGCGGGTTCCGGTGTCGTCGTGGACGTTGCCGACGAGGTCGATGACCACGTCCGCGTCGTGCACGACCTCCTCGAAGCGGGTCGTGGTGTAGTCCACGACCTCCGCGGCGCCGAGCGACCGGAGCCAGGAGGCTTTGCCGCCGGAGGCGGTGGCGATGACGTGGGCGCCGAAGTACGAGGCGAACTGCACCGCGAAGTGCCCGACGCCGCCGCTTCCGGCGTGGATGAGCATCCTCTGCCCCTCGTGCGCCTTGGCGACCTCGACCACCATCCCCCAGGCGGTGAGCGCGGCGAGCGGCGCGGCGGCCGCCTCGATGTGCGAGAGCGTGGCCGGCTTCCGCACCACACTCAGAGACGGGACCGAGAGGTACTCGGCGTAGCTGCCGCCGTAGCGGGGCACCATCACCATCCCGAACACCTCGTCTCCGGGGCGGAGCGGATGGGCGCTGTACGGCGACTCGACCACCACTCCGCTGAAGTCGTGGCCGAGGACCGCGGGGAAGTTCTGGATGGCGTCGAAGACGCCCCGCCCGGAGCGCGTCTTGGCGTCGAGCGGGTTGACGCTCGCCGCCACCACCTTGATGATGAACTCGGCGTTGACCCGGTCGGGGTATGCGGTCTCGCCGATCCGCAGGGAATCGGGACCGCCCGCGCCGTCGAGCAGCGCCGCTCGCATCGTCTTCGGCATTCGTCATCCCCTCGTCGTCACCCGCTGCTCTCGAGCGGTGTCCCCCCAGTCAAGCCCGGACATGATTCACCGGTGTTACGGAGGGGTCACCGCATGTGAACACTCTGTTTCGGATACCCCCAGTACGTTCCCAGCGACGCGCCGGTTAGGATTCATCGACCCACGACCGAGGAGCCGCCCGTGCGACGATTGCTGCGCATCGCCCGCGAGCCGTTCGCCGTCCCCTCCTTCGCCCGCGGATGGCAGCGCGCGGTGCCCCTGCTTCTCGGTCTCGGCACCCTTTGCGTCCTCGGCGGCCTGACGATCATCTGGGCGGCCCGCCTGACGGTGCCGTACGCGGTCTACGTCAGCGAGCTCGGCGCACATGGAGCGGCCACCGCCGGGGCGTTCGCGGTCGCCCTCCTGCTCATCGCCTCCGGCGGGTTCGCCATCGCGCTGGCGAGCGGCCACGTGCGGTCCTCTGCGCCGGTGCTCAGCCGCTGGGCGCCGGCGGTCACGCTGGCCTTCGCGGCCGTCTGCTTCGTGCTCGCATCGCAGGTGACGTGCTCGGCCTACTGCCCGGTGCCGCTGGTCGACCCGAAGTCGACGCCGCAGGACCTCATCCACACCGTGTCGGCGGTGCTCGGATTCGGGGCCGCCTGCTTCGCCATGCTGCAGGTGGGTTTCAGCCGCGCCCTCCCGCGCGTCTCGCGGCTGTCGCGGGTCAGCTGCGCCACCGTGGCCGTCATCACGATCATCGGCGGCCTGCTCGCCATCGTGCGCGTCGGGGCGGATGTCGGCGCCTGGCTGGAGCTGATCGGCACGACGGTCGCCGTCGCCTGGATCGCGGTCTACGCCGTCGCGCTGACGCGCATCCCGCTCGCTGTCGCACCCGAGCCGGTGGAGGCGCTCGCCGAAACCGTCGCCGACCCGGCTGCGGGATCGGCCGCCGGCGCGGCCGCAGAAGTCGCCTGACGCAGCACCTCGATGAGGTCGGCGGCCAGGCTCACCAGCTTGGCGATCTCGGCGTCGTCGCGGTCCACCCAGCGGCACTCCGGCTCGTCGCGGAGCGGGACGAAGCCGTCGTGCTGCTCCCAGACGAACAGGGTGCGCTCGGCGCCGAGGACGTACTGCTGCCACCAGATCTGGCGGAGGTACGGGCGCGGGATGCTGCGGAACGGCTTGTTCGTCGTCTTGATCTCGGCCAGCTCGATGCGGCCCTCCGAGCGGAGGATCAGGCCATCCGGCGTCGCCAGGTGGCGACGATCGCGTTCGGCGTGGAAGAGCAGCTCCGACGGCTCGATGCCGTGCGTCGCGGCCACCCAGGCGGCGATCTCCGGCTCACGTGAGCGGCCGTGCTGGGTGAAGACGTTCCCGCTGAAACCGCTCCCGTGGAGCTTGTCGTATGCGGCCGCCCGGATCGAGCGCGCGCTGGAGAGCTTCGCGACGTCGGTCGCGGTGATGCCGCGGCTGCGGGCACGCAGCCAGCCCACCCGGTCGCTGGAACGCGCGACGACGCGCGCCAGGTGTCCCGTCTGGCCGGGGATGGCCGGGACGACGGGGACGGGCGCCGGCCGCGCCGGACTCAGATCCGCTAGAACGGCCGGCCGGTACAGGTCGGCGTTGCGGTACGGAGCGGAGTCGAGCACTCCTCCATTGTGCCGCCTCCCGCCGACCCTCGCCGTCACTCCACGCGCGTCGCCCCGAGTTGCCGCCGGGCCTCGTCGATCGTCGCCAGCGTGTCGACCGCCTCGTCCAGCGGATGCAGCGGCGACTCGGTCCGCCCCTCGGCGACATAGCGGGCGAGCGCTGCGGCCTCGTACGCCATGCCCTCGCGGTACGGGCGCCCGTACGGGTCGCGCCAGTGCGCCGCGAGAGTGCCGTCGCTGCGGAAGACGCGCAGGCCGCTCGGTCCCCAGAACGGGCTGTCCAGCTCGACCCGGCCCGCGCTCCCGCAGATGGTGGCCAGCGACGGCGTCCCGGCGAGGAGGCTGGTGCTCAGCAGTGCCTGGGCGCCGTGTGCCGACGACAGCACGAGTGCCGCCTGCTCGTCGACCCCGGTCGGGGCGAGGGTGCCCGTCGCGACGATCCCGGCGGGCGCGCCGAGCGCGAACGACGCCCACGACACGGTGTACACGCCGAGGTCCAGGAGCGCCCCTCCCGCCAGCGCAGGATTCCAGAGCCGGCCTGACGGATCGTAGGCGGCTCTTCCGCCGAAGTCGGCCGTGACGACGCGCAGCTCGCCCAGCGCCTCCCGGTCGAGGAGCTGCCGGACGATGTCGGTCTGCGGCAGGTAGCGCGTCCACATCGCCTCCATCGCGAAGACGCCGGCTCGGCGGGCCGCGGCGACGATCCGCCCCGCCTGCTCGGCGGTCACCGCGATGGGCTTCTCGATGAGGACGTGCTTGCCCGCCGCGATGGCGAGCAGCGCGTGCTCCAGGTGCTCGCTGTGCGGCGTCGCGACGTAGACGACGTCCACATCGGGGTCGGCCACGAGCGCATCGTAGGAGCCGTGCGCGCGATCCACGCCGTGCGCAGCAGCGAACGCCCGGGCGCGCTCGATCGAGCGGGAGCCGGCAGCCACCACGCGCTGGGTGGTGTGACGGTGCAGGGCGGCGGTGAAGTCGGCCGCGATCCCACCCGGTCCGAGCACGCCCCAGCGCAGCGGAGGCGCGTCGGCGGGATCGGGATGGCGGGGTTCGGGCAGGTCGGCGAGCGTGTCCGTCATCGGGGTCAGACCGGCTGCGGGTTCGAGACCGTGGGCGCCTGACGTGTGCCCGCGACAGGAGCCGCCCAGCGGACCCCGTTGGCGAGGACGCGCCGCACCTGCGGGTGGAAGTACACCGGGTACTCCTGGTCGCCGGGGCTGAAGTAGAAGATCTTGCCTCGCCCGCGGGTGAACGTGACGCCGGAGCGGAACACCTCGCCCCCGGTGAACGAGCTGATGAAGACCACGTCGTCGGGCTTCGGGATGTCGAAGAACTCCCCGTACATCTCCTGGGCGTCGATCACGATCGGCTGGTCCACGCCCTCGGCGATGGGATGCGCCGGGTCGACGTTCCAGACGAGTTCGCGCTCTCCGCCCTCCGGGTTTCGCCACCGCAGCGAGCAGGTGGTTCCGAGCATCCGGATGAAGATCTTCGAGAAGTGCCCTGAGTGCAGGACGATCAGGCCCATCCCGCCCAGGACGTGCTGGCGGACGCGCTCGACGACGTCATCGGAGACGCGGTCGTGGGCGATGTGGCCCCACCACAGCAGCACGTCGGTCTCGGCGAGCGACTGTTCGCTGAGGCCGTGCTCGGGGTCGTCGAGGGTGGCGGTGCGAACGGCGACGTCGTCGCCGAGGAGCTCGCTCAGCCCCTCCGCGATGGCGCCGTGGATGCCGCGCGGGTAGATCGCGGCGATCTCGGGCTGGGTCGCCTCGTGGACCCCTTCATTCCAGACGGTGACGCGCACGGTCATGGTCATGCTCCTTTCGTGGCGGATGCGGTCGCGGTGGCGGTCTCGGTGACGTGAGCCAGCCGCACTTCGGCGCCGATGCGTGCCGACTCGTAGGCGGCGTCGATCACGCGGGCCCGATCCAGCGCGAGCGAGCCGTCCCAGTCGGACCAGTGGTCGGGGTCGGCCACGTGCTCGAGGAACGTCTCGACGACGGCCAGGTGGCCGCGGCCCGGATCCGCCGTGACGGTGATGTCCTCGCTCTGCTCGCCGTCGCCGGTGAAGATGGTGAGCTCGCCGGAGGGGGCGTAGTCGACCACGCGCAGGTCCGCCCCGCCCTCCGTGCCGTACAGGGTGATGCCGAACTCGTCACCGGCGGGCCGGTAGGCGGCCCAGCTGGTTTCGATGACGATCGAACCGCCGCCGTCGAGGCGCAGCAGCAGGCTGGCGAGGTCTTCGACCTCGTATGCCGATCCGACGTGCTGTTTGCCCGCGCTCGCGCCGCCGCGGCCGCGGATGCCCAGCTCGGCGTGCGTGACGGCGGAGACGGCGGTCACGCGCGGCTCGCCGAAGAGGTGCAGTGCGTAGTCGAGCACGTGCACGCCGATGTCGATCAGGGGACCACCGCCCGCCATCTCCCGGTTGGTGAACCAGCTGCCGAGCGCCGGGATGCCCGCCCGCCGCAGCCAGATGGCCCTCGCGTGGTACGGGCGCCCGATCTGCCCGGCGTCGATGGCCGCCTTCAGCGCCTGGATGTCACCGCGGCGGCGGTGGTTGAACGCGACCTCCAGCACCCGGCCGGCGCGGTGGGCGGCGTCGACCATCGTCTGTGCCTCGGCGGCCGTACGGGCGATCGGCTTCTCGCTGAGGACATGGATGCCCGCATCCAGCGCCCCGACGGCGATCGGGGCGTGCAGGAAGGTCGGGACGGCGACGCTGACGACGTCGAGGTCGCCTTCTGCGACCAGGTCCTTCCAGTCGCGGTGCAGCCGGTCGAGGCTGTACTGCTCGCCGAGTTCGGCGCGCGGCCCGTCCTCCATGCCGGCGATGGTGACCAGCTCGACGCCGGGGAGGGCGTCGTACGCGGCCATGTGCTGCTGGCCGGCCCAGCCGAGGCCGATGACTCCTGCGCGGAGGGGGCGGCCGAGGGGTTCGCTGTTGGTGCTCACGGCATTCCTTTCATGGGGTGCTTTCACTGTGTGCGTCAGGTGCGTTGTCGAATCGATTCGAGAAGGTCGGTGGGAGTGCGTCTCATGCCGGTGTACCCCGTTCAGCGGAAGAGGGAACGGGGTGTCCCGGCGTCCGGATCGAGTGCGCGTTGGACGACCATGATGGCGGCTCCGATCACCCCGCCGGTCTCGCCGGATCGCGACTGCGTGATGGTGAGGTGCTGCGTCGCCAGCGGTGTGGACCGCTGGTAGACGACTTCGCGCATCCCGGCGAGCAGTTGCTCGCCGACGCGGGAGAGGCTTCCGCCGACGACGATCGTCGACGGGTTGAGGAGGTTGACGCACGTCGCGACGACCGCCCCGAGATCGCGGCCCGCCTGGCGGATCGCGCTGTGCACGGCAGGGTTGCCGCTGCGCGCGAGCTCCACGACGTCATCGCTGGTCGACGCCTCGAAGCCGGCCTCGGCGAGTGCCCGGGCGATGGCAGGGCCGCTCACCAGCGACTCCAGGTCGGCGTCCTGCACTCCGTGGCTCGGCGTATCGGTGCCGAACGGCACGCGTACGTGGCCCAGATCGCCCGCGGATCCGAGGGCCCCGCGCTGCAGGCTGCCCCCGCTGATGATGCCGGCGCCGACGCCGGTCGCCACCTTGATGAACAGGAGATCCGTCTCGTCGGGCCACATCAGCGCCTGCTCGCCGAGCGCGAGCAGGTTCACGTCGTTGTCGACCAGCACCGGAACGTCGAAGACGCGGCGGATGTAGTGCGGGATGTCGAAGCGGTCCCACCCTGGCATGATCGGCGGGTTCACGGGCAGGCCGGTCGAGTGCTCCACCGGCCCCGGCACTCCGACGCCGACGCCGATGAGCTCGTCGGGCTGCCGACCGGAAGCGATGTACAGCTCGCTGGCCACCTCCAGCGCCCAGTCGAGGATGGGCTCCGGGCCGTCGGCGATGCTCAGCCTCCGGGATTCGCTGGCCGTGATGGTGCCCGCCAGATTGGCGAGGGCGACGATGCCGTGGGTGGCTCCGAGGTCGATCGCCACGATCACGCGGGAGTCCGGATTGAACCGGATCCGGGCGGGCGGTCGTCCGCCTGACGACACGTCGTCGCCGGCGGGCGCCACGAGCCCCGCCTCGGTGAGGATGTCGATCCGGGAGGCGATGGTCGAGCGAGCCATTCCCGTCAGCTCGGCCAGCTGCGCACGGGTGCGGGGGATGCCGTCGCGCAGGATCGCCAGCAGCTCCGCGGCGTCTGCGGCGACGAGCACCGAATCTCGCGCGCTGTCGGTCATGACGGTATTGAACCACAGTGCCGGTCCGCCACCTAAAGATATGCATTCACCCGTCGACTTTTGTTTGACATCCGGCAAAAGCCGAGCTTGAATGGAGGCGCGCCTTCCGGCGCGTCCACCCCGCTTCCACCCCATTTACCTCGACGAGGAGAACAGTGTCGACGTCAAAAGTCTCCGTGCAGCTGTACACGGTCCGAGAACTCCTGACCGAAGACACGGTCGGCACCCTCAAGCGAATTGCCGACATCGGGTTCACCCAGGTCGAGCCGTTCGCATTCCTCACCTTCGGTGATGCGCTGCGCGACGGCCTGCGCGAAGCGGGTCTCTCCGCGCCCACGACCCACCAGGGTTTCATCGGCGGCGACCTCGACGAGGTGTTCGAGTCGGCGAAGGCTCTCGGCATCCAGACCGTGATCGACCCGTTCGTCGCACCGGAGCGCTGGCAGAGCGCCGCCGACATCGCGCAGACCGCCGAGGGGCTCAACGCCGCTGCCGAGGTCGCGGCCCGCCACGGCATCCGTGTCGGTTACCACAACCACGACCACGAGATCTCGAACACCATCGAGGGCGTCACCGCTCTCGAGTTCTTCGCGGGTCAGCTGGCTCCCGAGGTCGTCCTCGAAGTCGACACCTACTGGGTCGCGGTGGGCGGGGCCGACCCCGTCGCCCTGCTCCCCAAGCTGGGCGACCGCGTCGTCGCGCTGCACATCAAGGACGGGCCGGGCACGCACGAGACGAAGGACCAGGTCGCCGTCGGCCAGGGCTCCCTCCCGATCGAGCAGATCATCGCAGCAGCCCCCGACGCCCTTCGCGTGATCGAGCTCGACGACTCCCGCGGCGACCGATTCCAGGCCGTCGCCGACAGCTTCGCCTTCCTCAACGGCAAGGGCCTCGCATGAGCGGCGGCCCGGTCGGAGTCGGCGTCATCGGCGCCGGAGTCATCAGCAACCAGTACCTCGAGAACCTCACCGCCTTCCCTGACCTCGACGTCCGCTTCGTGGCCGACATCGACCTCGAGCGCGCCAAGGCGCAGGCCGAGAAGTTCGGCGTGCCCGGGTCGGGAACGGTCGAGGAGCTGCTGGCTGACGACGGCATCGAGATCGTCGTCAACCTGACGATCCCGAAGGTGCACGTGGAGGTCGCGCTGCAGGCGCTCGCCGCCGGCAAGAACGTGTGGAGCGAGAAGCCCTTCGCGCTCGACCGTGCGAGCGGTCAGGAGCTGCTCGAGGCCGCGCACTCCCGCGGGCTGCGGGTCGCGACCGCGCCGGACACCTTCCTCGGCTCCGGCATCCAGTCCGCCCGTCGTCTCATCGAGAACGGTGACATCGGCGCACCGCTCACCGCGCTCACCCTGATGCAGAGCCCCGGCCCCGAATCGTGGCACCCGAACCCCGACTTCCTGTTCCAGGAGGGCGCCGGCCCGCTGTTCGACATCGGCCCGTACTATCTGACCGCTCTGGTGCAGATCTTCGGTCCGGTCGCACGGGTCAGCGCGAGCGCGTCTCGCGCGAAGGAGACCCGTGTCATCGGCTCCGGTCCACGTGCCGGCGAGGAGTTCGCGGTCACCGTGCCGACCCACGTCAGCGCCCTGTACGAGTTCGAGACCGGCCAGACCGCGCAAGCGGTGTTCAGCTTCGACTCGAAGCTCGGGCGCACCCAGTTCGAGGTCGCCGGGGTCGAGGGAACGGTCGTCGTGCCGGACCCCAACACCTTCGAGGGCGAGCTGCTGGTGCACGGGGTGGATGGAGTGAACACCGTCCCGTCGACCGGCACCACCGACACGCGCGGCATCGGCGTCGTCGAGCTGGCACGGGCCATCCGCGCCGGGATCCCCGAGCGGGCCTCCGGCGAACAGGCCTACCACGTGCTCGACATCATGGTCTCGACCATCGAGGCGGGGGAGTCCCGCACACCGGTCGAGGTGCAGAGCACCGTCGACGTGGCTCCGGCCCTGCCGGAGGACTGGGACCCGCGAGCCGCGACCCTGCGGTGACCGACGACATGACGGACGCAAGCGCGACGAACGGCGGACTCACCCGCCGCGACGAGAGCACCGCCGGTTCGCGCCTCCGGGTGGCGATCGTCGGCGGTGGGTTCATGGCCGAGGTGCACACGCGCGCCGCACGGGCGGCGCGAGCCGACCTGGCCGGCATCGTCTCGTCGACGCCCGAGCGGTCGGTCGCGGCGGCCGACCGTCTCGGCATCGCCCGGGCGTACGGCTCCCTCGACGAGCTGCTCGCCGATGACACGATCGACGTGGTGCACGTCACCACGCCGAACGCCCTGCATGCCGAGCAGGCGGCCGCCGTACTCGCCGCAGGCAAAGACGTGGTCTGCGAGAAGCCGCTGACCACCTCCGTGACCGATGCCGAGTCCCTGGTCGCTGCGGCCGAGGGCCGGACGGCGACCGTGCCGTTCGTCTACCGGTTCCACCCCATGGTGCGCGAGGCGCGCTCCCGGTTCGCCTCGGGCGAGGCGGGCAGCGTGCTCAGCATCAACGCCTCCTACCTGCAGGACTGGCTGCTGGGCGCCGCCGACGACAACTGGCGCGTCGACGCCGATCAGGGCGGCCGGTCGCGCGCCTTCGCCGACATCGGATCGCACCTGGTCGACCTGGTCGAGTTCATCAGCGGCGACCGGGTCAGCCGGGTCGCCGCCACGAAGCGGACCGTCTTCGCCGAGCGCGCCGCCCACGCCGGTATCACCACCGAGGATTCGGCCGCCGTGGTCATCGAGACGCGCTCCGGCGCACTGGGTACCCTCCTCGTCTCACAGGTGGCGCCAGGCCGCAAGAACCGGCTCTGGCTCGAGATCGCCGGCAGCTCCGAGAGCGTCGCCTTCGACCAGGAGCAGCCGGAGACGCTCTGGGTGGGTCGCCGGAAGGGCAGCCTCCTGATCCCGCGCGACGCGGACCAGCTGAGCCACGACGCGGCGCGTCTCTGCGTGGTGCCCTCCGGGCATCCCCAGGGCTACCAGGATGCGTTCAACGCGTTCGTCGCCGACAGCTACGCGGCGGTCGCGGGCGAGAGCCCGGAGGGGCTGCCGCGCTTCACCGACGGCCTGCGGGCCGTGCGGATAACGGACGCGGTGATCGACTCGGCCGAGTCGGGAACCTGGATCGAGATGGGAACAACGAATGACTGATGTCACCAGCGGCGACAGCGCCACCGAGTCGGGTCGCACGCACCCGGTCACCCTCTTCACCGGCCAGTGGGCCGACCTGACGCTGGAGGAGGTGGCGAAGTACGCCTCGGAGTGGGGCTACGACGGCCTCGAGATCGCCTGCTCGGGCGAGCACCTCGACGTCTGGCGCGCCGCCGAAGACGACGCCTACCTGCAGGGCCGCCTCGACATCCTCGACCGCTACGGCCTGAAGGTCTGGGCCATCTCGAACCACCTGAAGGGTCAGGCGGTCTGCGACGACCCGATCGACTTCCGCCACCAGGCCATCGTCGGCTCGAAGGTGTGGGGCGACGGCGACCCGGAGGGCGTGCGCCAACGCGCAGCCGAAGAGCTGAAGCTGACGGCGAAGGTCGCCCGCAAGCTCGGCGTCGACACGGTGGTCGGCTTCACCGGCTCCAGCATCTGGCCGTACGTCGCCCAGTTCCCGCCGGTCCCCGCTGAGGTGTTCGACCGCGGCTACCAGGACTTCGCCGACCGCTGGAATCCCATCCTCGACGTGTTCGACGGCGAAGGCGTGCGCTTCGCCCACGAGGTGCACCCGTCCGAGATCGCCTACGACTACTGGACCAGCGTCCGCACGCTCGACGCGATCGATCACCGTGAGGCGTTCGGCTTCAACTGGGACCCGTCCCACATGATGTGGCAGGACATCGACCCGGTCGGCTTCATCGTCGACTTCCAGGACCGCATCTACCACGTCGACTGCAAGGACACCCGCCTCCGGCCCAAGAACGGCCGTGCCGGAGTCCTCGGGTCGCACCTGCCCTGGGGCGACCCGCGCCGCGGCTGGGACTTCGTGTCCACCGGCCACGGCGACGTGCCGTGGGAGGACGCCTTCCGGGCACTCGAGTCGATCGGCTACGCCGGCCCCATCTCCATCGAGTGGGAGGACGCCGGGATGGACCGCCTGCACGGCGCGAAGGAGGCCGTCGGCTACATCCGCTCCCTGCTCTGGAAGCAGCCGACCGCGTCGTTCGACGCGGCCTTCAGCAACCAGGACTGACCCGGGCTCGCCGGTCGCGCACCCACCCCCGGATCGCGGCGACGATCGACGCGAGGATGACGACCGACGCGAGGATGACGACCGAGGCGAGGATGACGACCGACGCGAGGATGACGACCGACGTCCTTGAAGAAGGTACGCTCGCGCCCGGCTAGGCTCGGGGCGTGACGGGCACTGAGGAGACCATCAAGGGCGAGGACTGGTACGGGCGCGAGCTGGACGGGGTGGAGTACACCGGCGTCGTGTTCGACGACGTCGACATGACCGAGCTGAGGTCGAACGGCGCGACGTTCACCGAGTGCGTGTTCCGGAAGGTCCGCTTCAACGTGAGCGAGCACACCGACTCCGCGTTCGTGAACTGCCGGTTCGAGTTCTGCAACTTCTTCGACAGCGCCTTCCGCCGGTGCAAGCTGACCGGCAGCATCTTCCAGGGCTGCGAGTTCGCCCTCCTGAAGGTGGAGGGCGGCAACTGGTCGTTCGTCGGCCTGCGTCGGGCGGAGCTGAAGGGCGCGTCGTTCGAGGGCGTGCGCCTGCGCGAGGCGGACCTCTCGGAGGCCCGGTGCCAGGAGGCCCGATTCGAGGGCTGCGACCTGAGCGCCGCCGCACTGACCGGCGCGGACCTCACCGCCGCCAGCATCGCCGGGAGCGACCTCACGGGCGTCGACCCCTCGGAGGTCGTCCTGCGCGGAACCGTGATCGACGAGCGGCAGGCCGTCGTCCTCGCCGAGGCGCTCGGGATGGTCGTGGTCCCGGTTCCCCGGTAGCCGCTTTCGGTGTTACGATACGGAACGTGTCGTATTCCGAATCCTCCCGCCGACGCGGTCGCCCGCGCGACGAAGCTCTCGACGCGCACATCCTGAGCACGGTCAACGAACTGCTCACGGAGCGCGGCTACGACGGCGTCTCCTATGAAGAGGTTGCCCGCCGTGCCGGGGCATCCAAGCCGACGCTCTACCGACGATGGGCGACGAAGCGCGACATGGTGGTCGCGGCCGTGAAAGCAGGCCCCGCGGGGCGTGACGACGATGGCCCGATCGACACCGGCTCCCTCCGCGGTGACCTCCTCGCCCTCTGCCGCAGGCTCCTCACCACGATGCAGTCCACCGACGGGCAGACGGCGCTCGCACTCCTGGAGGCCGGCTTCGACGATCCCGAGCTGGGCGAGACGATCGAACAGACGGTCGGGCCCACCGGCGCCCGGCTGCCGGCGTCCGTCGTCGCCGCGGCGGTCGCCCGCGGCGAGCTCCCCGAGGGCGTCGATCCCTTCGCCTTCGAGGAGGTGACGGGGTCGGTCCTGCTGCTGCGGCGGCTGAACGGCCTGGCGACGCCTCCCGAGTACCTGGAGGCCCTGGTCGACGCCGTCCTGATCCCGGCCCTGCAGGCAAGCGCGAAGCGGACCGGCGCCCTCCCGGCCGGCATCTTCTCCGGCCGCACGTCAGGCGACGCCGGCGCCTGACGCACCGGCGCACTCCTTCCCACACTCACCCGCACAACCTCCGAGGAGACCCATGCCCACCATCGACGGATTCACCTACGCCACCATTCCCGGCCAGGCAGGCGTCCCCCTCCACGTCGCCGTCGGAGGTTCAGGCCCCGCGCTCGTGCTGCTGCACGGCTTCCCGCAGACCCACTACATGTGGCGGGAGGTGGCTCAGCGCCTGGCCGCGGAGCACACGGTCATCGTCCCCGACCTCCGCGGCTACGGCGAGAGCGGAAAGCCGGAGGAGGACGGCCCGGAGACCTACTCGAAGCGCACGATGGGGGAGGACGTCGTGTCCGTCGCCGCCGCGCTCGGCCACGACCGTTTCGGGCTGGTCGGCCACGACCGCGGAGCCCTCGTCGGCGTGCGCGCGGCCCTCGACCACCCCGACCGGGTGCGGTACCTGGGCATCCTCGATGTGCTTCCGACCCTGGACACCTGGGAGGTTCTGCACGGCGTCGACGCGAAGGTTGCCTGGCACCTCTACCTGATGGCGCAGCCGGTGGGCCTCCCCGAGCGGATGATCGCAGCGGTCGCCGAGGACTTCTTCGCGTCCTTCCTCGATGCCTGGGACACCGACGGCTCCACGTTCACTCCGGAGGTGCGCCGGCACTACATCGACAGCTCGGTGGACGCCGTGCCCTCGATCGTCGCAGACTACCGCGCCAGCGCCGGGATCGACCTGGAGCAGGACCGCGCCGACCGGGAGGCGGGACGGCGCCTCGCCATGCCGGTCGCCGTCCTGTCGCAGGACTGGGGGTCGCAGCTCGGCTTCGACGCGAGCGCGATCTGGGGCGCCTGGTCGGACGACTCGACGTACCAGCCGATCGACGCCGGCCACTTCATGGCAGAGGAGAAGCCGGATGACGTCGCACAGTTCATCCGGCTTCTCGCTGCCCGCTCCCGCTGAGCGGGCGACGGCTCAGGCGACCTCGGTCACCGCGCCGTGCTTGATGTGGAGCCGCCGCTGGGCGCGCTTCGCGACCGCGGTGTCGTGGGTCACGATCACCACGGTGAGCCCGCGGTCTCGCCACAAGCCCTCGAGGAGGTCCATGATCTCGTCACGGGTCTCCTCGTCCAGGTTGCCGGTCGGCTCGTCGGCGAGGAGGACCTCAGGGTCCTTCACGAGGGCGCGCGCGATGGCTACCCGCTGCTGCTGACCGCCGGAGAGCTCGGAGGGCAGGTGGTTGCCGCGGTCGGCGAGCCCGACGGAGGCGAGCGCCTCGGCGGCGCGCCGCTTCCGCTCGGCGGAGCTGACACCCAGGGGGGCGAGCGCCGTCTCCACGTTCTCCTGGGCGGTGAGCGTCGGGATGAGGTTGAAGCCCTGGAAGACGAAGCCGATCTCCTTGGCGCGGATCTTCGCCAGCCGGGCATCCCGCTGCTTCGAGAGGCTGTCCGCGCCCAGCTGCACCGAGCCGGACGTGGGCCGGTCGAGCGCGCCGAGCATCTGCAGCAGGGTCGACTTGCCGCCGCCGGTGGGGCCCTGGATGGCGACCAGCTGGCCGTCGGGGATCTCCAGGGTGACGTCGTTCAGTGCGACGACCTGGCGCTTGGACTGGGTGTACTTCTTGGTCACATCGGTGAGGGTGTACATCGTTTGCTCCTTGGGTGGTGACCGGCTCAGGCGACCGAGCGGAGGGCGGCGGCGGGGCGGAGGCGCGATGCGCGCCAGCCGCCGATGGCTCCGGCGAGCAGGCCGCCGAGGACGGCCAGTGCGACGGCGCCGACGATGATCCACATCGTGACGGGTGCGTGGAGCGCGATGTCCGCAGAGGTCGTCGCCGCTTGGCGTGCGGCGCCGAACGCACCGCCCCCGCCGAATCCGGCACCGCCCCCGAACCCGGCGCCGCCGGTCTCGGCCCCGGTCCCCGTTCCGGTCCCTGCGCCTGCCCTGGTGGCCCCGGCCGCGTTGGCGACTCCGTGGCTGATGCTGCCCGTCAGGGTGGGCGAGACCAGGTTCACGACCAGGACGCCGAGGAGGCCGACCGCGACGCCGATCACGCCGCCGATGAGGCCCTGCACCACGGACTCGCCGGCCACCTGGCCGACGACGCGGCCGTTGGACCAGCCGATGGCCTTCAGCGTGCCGAACTCGCGCGTGCGCCGGGTCACGCCGGAGATCGTGAACAGGATGGCGATGAGGAACGCTGCGGCCAGCACGATGACCGAGAGCCAGGTGCCGAGGTTGCCGATGAGTTCGCCGGCGCTGCCGAGCGAGCCGGACACGGTGGAGGCGAGGTCGGCCTGGGTGCTGACGGTCGCGCCGGAGACCGCCTTGGTGAGGTCGGTCTTGATCTGGGCGATGTCGCCGGACGAGGCCGCCTTCACGTAGACCGAGGAGATCTTGCCGCTCTGGCCGGCCAGGGTCTGCGCGACGTCCAGCGGGATGTACGCGTTCGCGGCCGTGGTGGAGTCGGAGCCGGTGGCCGCGACGATGCCGATGACGGAGAAGTCGGTCCCGCCGATCGTGATCTTGTCGCCTACGGCCTTGCTCGCGGTCTTGGCGTAGCTCGCGTCGAGCACCACGACGTCCTTGCCCTTGTCGGCCGCGGCGAAGCTGCGCCCGCCGGTCAGGGTGACGGAGGCGAGCGGTCCGACCGACTTGCCGGCCGGGTCGAGCCCGAGCACCGAGAACGAGTCGACGGTGAAGGAACTGCCGCCGGCGCCGTCGGAGCCGCCGGTCGGCGGGGCGGTCGACTGGGTCGCCTGGCCGCTCTGGCGCTCCTGGCGGAGCTGGGCGAAGTCGGGCAGCGTGCCGCTGAAGCTGGTGTTGGTGAGGGAGAGCACGGCAGCGGCCGCATCCACGTTGTTCACCTTCTCGACGGTGGCGAGCGTGGTCGCGTCCATGACGGTGGTCCCGCGGGTCGCCTGGAGCCGGGAGGTGTTCACCTGCCGCGCAGTGCCCGTGTCGGTTCCGGCGTTCGCCCCGAAGTCGAACCGCGGTCCGCCTCCTGCCGCCTGGTCGGCGGTCGCACCCTGGGCGGCGGCGGGCTGGCTGACCGTGATGTCGGTGCCGACGCCGTAGACGGACTGCAGGACACTCTCCTGCGCTTGCTTCACGCCGGCGGAGACGGCGTTGACGATGATGACGAGGGCGATCGCCAGCGCCATGCCGATGGCGATGATGATCGTCTGCTTGCGGCGGTTGAACAACTCGCGCCGCAGATAGGTCCCGAACATTGGCTTCCAAACTGTGCTGTCGGATGAACTTCTTGCGGGAGGTTAAGGACCGCCGTTTTCGAGCCCCTATGGCGAAGCTATGGGTTAGCCGTGTGCGGTCCACCCTGTGGGATGTCACACGCTGTGCCGCTGCCGTGTCTGCATGTTCAGAAGCCTCGAGAAGGAGAGAACCATGCAGAACCGGACGCACGTGATCGTCGTCGGAGGCGGCTACGCGGGGGTGACCGCAGCCAACCGTCTCACCCGGAACGACGCGGTGCAGGTCACGCTCGTCAACCCGCGGCCGGTGTTCGTGGAGCGGATCCGGCTCCACCAGCTGGCCGGCGGGTCCGACGATGCCGTGGTGGACTTCGGCGACGTGCTCGCGCCATCCGTTCGGTTGCTCGTCGGCGCCGTCGAGAGGATCGACGCGTCCCAGCGCAGCGTCCGGCTCGCCACCGGCGAGGTGCTCGGCTACGACTACCTGGTCTACGCGGCTGGCAGCGGCGGCGTGGTCGCCGACGTCCCTGGCGCGCGCGAGCATGCGCTGCCCATCGCCGACCTCTCGGACGCCCGACGGCTGCGCGCCGCGCTCGCCGAGGTCGATGCCGCAGCGCCGGTCGCTGTGGTGGGCGCCGGCCCTGCCGGCATCGAGGTCACCGCCGAGCTGGCCGAGGGCGGACGAAACGTGGTGCTGCTCTGCGGAGGGAGTCTGGGCCCCACCCTGCACCCGCGAACGCGCCGGTCCGTCCACCGGCAGCTGGCCGCCCTCGGCGTGACCGTGGAGGACGGCCCCGGATCCCGAGCGGTGTCCGTGTCGGCGGATGCGGTGGAGCTCGCCGACGGTCGCATCCTGCCCAGCGCCATCACCGTCTGGACGACCGGCTTCTCCGTCCCCGAGCTGGCGCGGCGCAGCGGCCTGATCACCGACCCGATCGGCCGCCTCCTCACCGACGAGACGCTGACCAGCGTGGACGACGACCGCATCGTGGCCGCAGGGGATTCGGCGGCGCCCTCCGGTGTCCCCCTGCGGATGAGCTGCCAGGCGGCCGGCCCCCTCGGCGGGCACGCAGCCGACACCGTTCTGCGCCGGATCGCGGGGGAGACCCCCGAGCCGTTCTCGATGGGCTTCGTCGGTCTCTGCCTGAGCCTCGGGAGGGAGCGCGGCATCTTCCAGGTCGAGCATCGTGACGACACGGCGACGGCCATGCGCATCGACGGTCGCGCCGGAGCCCGGGTGAAGGAGCTGATCTGCTGGGGCACCGTGAAGCAGCTCTCGCTCGAGGCGCGGCACCCCGGGATCACACGCCTGCCGGCGGTCCTCGGGGACCGCGGCCGCCGCCGTATGATCGCAGCGGGGGACGTCCTGGCGACGGCCGCAGACAGGGGATGAGGATGGGCTCACGCGTGCCGGATCCGGCGACCGAGGTCTTCGTCGCCAACCGCAACCTCCTCTTCACCGTCGCCTACGAGCTGCTCGGTTCCGCGGCTGACGCCGAGGACGTGCTGCAGGAGACCTGGCTGCGCTGGTCCGGGGTCGACCACGACGAGGTCCGCGAGCCGCGCGCGTACCTCGTGCGGATCGCGACCCGGCTGGCCCTCAACCGTCTCCGCAGCGCTCAGCGCCGGCGCGAGACGTACGTCGGGCCGTGGCTGCCCGAGCCGCTGCTCACGTCTCCGGACGTCGCGGAGGACGCCGAGCTGGCGGAGAGCGTGTCCATGGCGCTGATGGTCGTGCTCGAGACCCTCGGGCCGACCGAACGCGCGGTGTTCGTGCTCCGGGAGGTCTTCGGGTTCGAGTTCGCGGAGATCGCGGCGGCCGTCGACAAGTCGCCCGCGGCCGTGCGCCAGATCGCCCACCGGGCCCGCGAGCACGTGGAGGCGCGCCGCCCGCGGGTGGCCGTCTCTGCGACGGAGGCGCGCGCCGCGCTGGAGACCCTGCGGGTCGCCCTCGAGAGCGGCGACCCGCGCCCGATGCTCGATGTGCTCGCGCCCGACGTGGTCCTGCTGAGCGACGGCGGCGGCATCAAGCAGGCGGCGCTCCGCCCCATCGTCGGGGCCGACAAGGTCACGCGCTTCGTGGCAGGAGGCCTCAGCAAGGCCCCGGCGGAGGTCACCGTCCAGACGACAGTCGTGAACGGCAGCCCGGCGCTCGCGGTCTACGTGGGCGGCGAACTGGATGGCATCCTCACTGCGCACCTGGACGGTGGCAGGATCGACGGCCTCTACTTCGTCCGCAACCCGCAGAAGCTGACCAGAGTCACGGAGGAGACAGCCCTCTCCCGTCGCTGACGGGAGAGGGGCGCCGCTCAGAGACTTCATAGGTTGTGCAAAGACGGCATCCATTCGCCTCCTCATAATGGGAAAGGTGACCATCAACACTCGCGCCGCCACCGGCCCCTCCAGCCAGCCCCGAAGCCTCCTGCGCCGCGCGGACGGCAGCGCCATCCGGGTCCTCGTCGTCGACGACGAGGCGACCCTCACGGACCTGCTCGCGATGGCACTCCACTACGAGGACTGGGACGTCAAGACGGCCGCGAACGGTCAGCAGGCCCTCCAGCTCTCCCGCGAGTTCAAGCCGGACGTCGTCGTGCTCGACATCATGCTTCCGGACATCGACGGCCTGCAGGTGCTCTCGCGCATGCGGGCGGACGGCAACGAGGCGCCGGTCCTCTTCCTCACCGCGAAGGACTCGCTCGACGACCGCATCGCCGGTCTCACCGCGGGCGGCGACGACTACGTCACCAAGCCGTTCAGCCTGGAGGAGCTGGTCGCGCGCCTCCGCGGGCTGCTCCGGCGCTCACGTGCGGCGGTCGCCGACCACGACGACCCCGTGCTGATCGTCGGCGACCTGGTGCTCGACGAGGACAGCTACGAGGTGCACCGCGACGGCGATCCCATCCAGCTCACGGCCACCGAGTTCGAGCTGCTGCGGTTCCTGATGCGCAACCCGCGCCGGGTGCTCAGCAAGGCGCAGATCCTCGACCGGGTGTGGAGCTACGACTTCGGCGGGTCCTCCAGCGTGGTCGAGCTGTACATCTCGTACCTGCGCAAGAAGATCGACGCCGGTCGCGCGCCCATGATCCACACGGTCCGGGGCGCCGGCTACATGGTGAAGGCCGCGCAGTGACCTCAGCCCGCGTCGCGGGTGCCCCACCGACCGCCGCCCCACCGACCACCGCACCGGACGCCCGACCCGCGAGACGCCGGTTCCCCCGCCTGCGGCCGTTCCGCTCCTGGACGCTGCGCAGCCGCGTCGTGCTCGTGGTCGTCGCGATGCTGGCGGTGCTCGGCGCCGTGATCGGGACCGTCAGCGTCTTCGCCCTCCAGAACTACCTGATGCAGCGGCTGGACGGGCAGCTCACCTCCGCCCTCGAACGCGGACAGCACGCCGCCGACCGCATCAACGCCGGCGGCCCGACCGTGCCCGAAGCGGCCGGGGTGGTCCAGACTCCCGGGCAGCCGACGGGAACCCTCGGCGCTGTCCGCAGCGCGGACGGCGGCCTGCTGTTCCGCCCGGTGATCCTCGCCGACCGGCCACCGGACTCCTCCGCCAACCAGCCGCTCGCTCCGAAGCCGGTGACGATCGACGGGCTCGCCCTCCTGAGCGTTCCCGCTGACCAGAAGCCACGCACAGTCGACCTCGGTCCGGCCGTCGGCTCGTACCGCATCGCGGCGGCGCAGCTCAGCAACGGCGACAGCGTCATCATCGGCCTGCCGCTCAGCGACGTGAACGCCACGGTCGCACGGCTGACGCTCGTCATCGTGCTGGTCACGCTGGCCGGTCTGGTGTTCGCCTTCCTGATCGCGAATGTGGTGGTGCGCCTGGCGATGCGCCCGCTGGAGCGCGTCGCCGGCACCGCGGAGCAGGTGGCGTCGCTGCCGCTCGACCGCGGCGACGTCGCGCTCTCCGTCCGGGTGCCGGAGGCCGACACCGATCAGCACACCGAGGTCGGAAAGGTGGGAGCGGCCCTCAACCGGATGCTCGGGCACGTGGCGTCGGCCCTGACCGCACGCCAGGCGAGCGAGCAGAAGGTGCGCCAGTTCGTGGCTGACGCGAGCCATGAGCTCCGCACGCCGCTCGCCTCCATCCGCGGCTACGCCGAGCTGACACGGCGCGCCCCGCACGAGCTCCCGCCGGACGTGACCCGCTCCCTCGGCCGCATCGAGTCGGAGGCGACGCGGATGACCTCCCTGGTAGAGGATCTGCTGCTGCTGGCGCGCCTCGACGAGGGCCGCGAGCTCGACCGCGACCCGGTGGACGTGACCCTCCTGCTGGTGGACGCGCTCAGCGACGCCCACGCGGCAGGCCCCGACCACGAGTGGATGCTGGACCTGCCCGACGAGCCCGTCGAGGTGCTCGGCGACGCTCCTCGGCTGCACCAGGTGCTGATGAACCTGCTGGCGAACGCCCGGGTGCACACGCCCGACGGCACGAAGGTCACCGCGGGTCTCCGTGCGGACGCCGAAACGGGCACGGCGGTGATCACGGTCGCCGATGACGGCCCCGGCATCCCCGAAGAACTGCAGGCGACGCTCTTCGAGCGGTTCGCCCGGGGCGACAGCTCGCGCAACAGGGCCACCGGATCCACCGGTCTGGGACTCGCGATCGTCCACGCTGTCGTCCTCGCTCACGGGGGAGAGGTGACGGTCGCCAGCGAGCCTGGCAGCACCGTCTTCACGGTGAGGCTCCCGCTGGCGCCCGCTCCGGAGCCCGCGGCAGCTCCGGCCCCGGCGCCGGTCAGCGCGGATTGACCCGATTTGCGCCGGAGGACGGCATCCCGTACTCTGATCGGAGCCAAAGACCGCTGGTCGTCGTGCATGCATGACCGAAGATCCACTCAGGTGGGCGCCCGCGCAGGTGTATGAAGCAAGTTCCGCAGTCTTCTGCGTCGCCAGCTCCGTGCCTCTGCGCCGGAGCTTTTTTCTTTGCCTGCGGCACCGTTGCCCAGCGACTTTGGCGGGCACATCGCCTCCGCGATGTGCGACGAAGAAGATTGAGGAGTAGGCCATGGCGAACAAGGAAGCCACGGTTGCCGAGCTCGAGGGACTGTTCGAGAGCTCTGCCGCCGTTCTGCTGACCGAGTACCGCGGTCTCACTGTTGCCCAGCTCAAGACGCTGCGCAAGTCCATCAGTGAGCACGCGACGTACGCCGTGGTGAAGAACACGCTGACCAAGATCGCGGCCAACAACGCGGGCATTTCGTCGTTCGACGACGAGCTCGCGGGGCCGTCCGCGATCGCCTTCGTGCACGGTGACCCTGTCGCCGTCGCGAAGTCGCTGCGTGACTTCGCCAAGGCAAACCCTCTGCTGGTGGTCAAGGGCGGTTACTTCGACGGTAACGCCCTGACCGCAGAAGAGGTAGGCAAGCTCGCCGACCTCGAGTCCCGTGAGGTTCTGCTGGCCAAGCTGGCCGGCGCCTTCAAGGCCTCGCTGTTCGGAGCCGCATATCTGTTCAACGCACCGCTGTCGCAGGCCGTTCGCACGGTCGACGCGCTGCGTGAGAAGCAGGAGTCCGCTGCCTGAGTCCTCACGGACCAGGACAGCGGTGAGTAACCACACACACTAAGGAGAGAACAATGGCAAAGCTGTCGACTGACGAGCTGCTCGACGCGTTCAAGGAGCTCACGCTCATCGAGCTGAGCGAGTTCGTGAAGAAGTTCGAGGAGACCTTCGAGGTCACCGCCGCCGCCCCCGTCGCCGTGGCCGCCCCGGCCGCCGGTGGTGCGGGCGCCGCCGCCGAAGAGGTCGAGGAGAAGGATTCCTTCGACGTCGTCCTCGAGGCCGCCGGTGACAAGAAGATCCAGGTCATCAAGGAGGTGCGCGCCCTCACCAGCCTCGGCCTCGGTGAGGCGAAGGCCCTCGTTGACGGCGCACCGAGCACCGTGCTCGAGGGCGCCAACAAGGAGACCGCCGACAAGGCGAAGGCTCAGCTCGAAGAGGCTGGCGCCACCGTCACCCTCAAGTAGTCGACGCCCCGTCGGGGCTCTTCTGCAGACAGGCTGACAGTCGTCTGATCGCGACGCGGACTCCTCCTTTATAGAGAGTGTCCGTGTTGTGGAGGGCGTCGCCCCCGCAATGGGGCGACGCCCTCCGTGCGTTTAACGACGTCCGGACGCGGATGCTCAACCATCCCACGCGTCCGATCGCGCCTGCCCGCGTGCATCGGTGTGCAAGGACGCACAACCGGAAGAAGAACCACGATGAGTACCAGCACCTGGCGTGCCTACGCCTCCGCACTGCGCGACTTCGGTCACGCGATGCTCCACGGCGAGGACCGCGACAGCGGTTGCCACCCGCCGGATCTGTGCCGCAGGACCCTCCTCTACGACAGGTACCTGCGGTAACACCTCTGAAGCGCCCTCGGCCAGCCCGGCCGGGGGCGCTTCGTCGTCAGTCGCTCCGTCGCCCCTCGCCCCTAGACTCCGACCGTGACTGCCGAACCCGATGACGTGACCGAGACCCGCACCGCCTACGACCTCGTCGCGGAGGACTACGCCGAGCTGCTCCAGGACGACCTCGCGGAGAGCACGTACGACCGCGTGATGCTGGGCGCCTTCGCCGAGCTGGTTCAGCGGGCCGGAGGCGGGCTGGTCGGCGACCTCGGCTGCGGCCCCGGGCGGATCGCCGGATATCTGGCAGGCCTCGCGCTCGACGTGGTGGGCATCGACCTTTCGCCCGGGATGGTGGAGGTCGCCCGGCGCGACCATCCCGCCATCCGCTTCGAGGTCGCCTCCATGGCGGCGCTGCCGTTCGCCGACGGGCAGCTGGCCGGCGCGCTGGCGTGGTACTCCGTCATCCACACGCCGGAGGAGCGGCAGGACGAGCTCTACGCCGAGTTCGCCCGGGTCGTCCGCCCGGGCGGCGTGCTGCTCCTGGCGTTCCAGGTGGGGGAGGAGGTGGTGCACCTGACGCACGCGTACGGGCACGCCCTCGAACTGCACACCCGCCGGCAGGTTCCGGAGCGCGTGCGCTCGCGGCTCGCGGAGGCGGGGTTCACTGTGCAGGCCGAGCTGACCCGGCAGCCGGTGCCGCCGGAGAAGTCGCCGCAGGGCTACGTCCTCGCCCGCCGCGAACTTGATTAACATAGGCAAGCTATATATAATTGTTCTCATGCCCGAGACTCCCGAACTCCACCAGATCCTCGGCGACCTCGTGGTCGCCGCACACCGCCTCACCCGTCTCGCCGCCCGCGTCACCGGGAGCACCGAGTCGCCTGCGACCTGGCGCACGCTCAGCGTCCTCCAGACCGTCGGCGCGATGCGCCTCGGCGAACTCGCCACGCACAGCCGGGTCTCGCAGCCGACGATGACCAAGATCGTCCGCAACCTCGTCGACGCCGAGTGGGTCAAGCGCATCGCCGACACCGCCGACGCCCGCGCCTGGCAGATCGCCATCACGGCGAAGGGCGCCGACGCGCTCCAGACCTGGCGGGACGAGCTGTCCGCCGCTCTCGTGCCGATGTTCGCCGACCTCAGCGACGACGAGCTCGCCGCCATGCGATCAACCGTCGAGATCATCGGGTCACGCGTCGACCTCTCCGCCGCCGCCTCGGCCGCGCTGGCCGGCAGCCGCTGACCGCACCCGCCCTCGCACCCCCACCTCCCCATCCGCAGAACAGCCAAGGAGCCGACACACCTCCATGTCGCATGAAAGCCCCACCAGCATCCTGAAACAGCCGACCGCCGTCTGGGCGGTCGCCTTCGCGTCCGTCATCGCCTTCATGGGCATCGGGCTCGTCGACCCGATCCTCCCGGCGATCGCCAAGAGCCTCCAGGCGACACCCACCGAGACGGAGATGCTCTTCACGAGCTACCTGCTGATCACCGGCATCGCCATGTTCTTCAGCAGCTTCATCTCCAGCCGCATCGGCGCGAAGAAGACGCTGCTGATCGGACTCGCCCTGATCGTGGTCTTCGCGCTCGCCGCCGGCCTCTCGCAGAACGTCGAGTCGATCATCGGGTTCCGCGCCGGCTGGGGCCTCGGCAACGCCCTGTTCATCTCCACGGCGCTGGCGACCATCGTCGGTGCGGCGTCCGGAGGCACCTCGTCGGCCATCATCCTGTACGAGGCGGCCCTCGGGCTCGGCATCGCGATCGGCCCGCTGCTCGGCGGGCTGCTGGGCAGCTGGAGCTGGCGCGGCCCGTTCTTCGGAACGGCCACCCTGATGGCGATCGGCTTCATCGCGATCGTCTCCCTGCTCAAGAAGAACCCCGAGAAGCCGCAGCCGACGCGCCTGTCCGCTCCGTTCCGCGCGCTCGGCCGTCCCGCTCTCGGCTTCCTCGCCGCCGCCGCGCTGTTCTACAACATCGGCTTCTTCGTGCTGCTGGCCTACACGCCGTTCGCGCTGGTGCCGCTCGGTGTCGAGGATGCGATCACGCTGGGCCTGATCTTCTTCGGCTGGGGCCTCGCACTCGCCATCACGTCGGTCCTGGTCGCTCCGCTGCTGACCGCACGGATGCCGCGCACCCGCGTGCTGTGGCTGGTCATGCCACTGCTCGCGCTCGACCTGCTCGCCGCCGGCCTGTTCGTCAGCTCGCTGGTCGCGCTGATCGTGTGCGTGATCGTCGGCGGGCTGCTGCTCGGCATCCTGAACACGGTGCTGACCGAGTGCGTGATGGAGGCCACCGACCTGCCACGCTCCGTGGCGTCGAGCGCCTACTCGGGCGTCCGCTTCCTCGGCGGGGCGATCGCGCCTCCCGCGGCCACGCTTCTCGCCGCCATGGTGGGCCCGGCGATGCCCTTCTACGCCGGCTGCATCTCGGTGCTCGTCGCCACCGCGCTGATCCTGATCGGCCACAAGCACCTGAAGCGGGTGGATGCGCCGCACGAGTCGACCCAGCAGGAGGCCGAAGTGCTGTCCCTCGCGGACGCCGACTGAGGCGGACCTCCGGGCCAGCCCCGAAGAACCCCCGATATGCGGAGAGCCGCCCCGGCCTAGCCTGGGCGGCTCTCCCCGTCATACGGGCCCCGAAAGCCCGACGGGCGGCCTCCATGTGCTGACCGTGCCTACCCGAAAGGCGCGCTCAGCCGGACGGCCGCGAAACCATTCTCTCAGAAGCCCGGCTGTTCTCCGGCGTCAACGCGGCGGCGCGGTGGATGATCGCACCACCAGGCTGACCGGCGAGCGCACGGAACCGGTCCGGGGCTCGGCGCCTGCCAGCTCGTCCAGCAGTATGCGCGCCGCCGTCGCTCCCTGCTCGAACGGGTCCTGCGCCATCGTGGTCAGCCCGAAGCCCGCCGCGTAGTCGTGGTCGTCGATGCCGATGACCGAGAGGTCGTCCGGCACGCGGAGGCCGTGATCCCCGGCCGCCAGGATCGCGCCGAAAGCCATCTCGTCGGAGCCGGCGAAGACCGCGGTCGGCCGCGGTCCAGGGCGGCCGAGCATGCGGTGCATCGCCGCGCGGCTCTCCGGCAGCGAGAAGCCACCGGGGATGACCCACTCGGGACGGACGGGGAGTCCCGCGTCGCGCATCGCATCCTTGAAGCCGTGCAGCCTCCCGATCGGCACCTGGCTGTTGAGGCCCTCCTCGTCCTCGCCGCCGAGGTGCGCGATCGCGGTGTGACCGAGCGAGATGAGGTGCGTCGTGGCGGTGTAGGCGGTGGACGTCTCGTCGATGCCGACACTGCGCAGACCCTTCACCGGGCCGCCGACCACAATCGTCGGGTGACCCAGCGAGGCCAGCTGCTCCCGCTCGTCTGTGGTGAAGTCGAGGCAGAGCGCGAGGAGCGCGTCCGTGCGCTTGCGCAGGATGCTGCGGTGGAACACGCGCTCACGGTCTCCGCGGTGGCCGCCCAGGTTGAACAGGATCATGTCGTAGCTGGCCGACCGGAGTTCCGCATCCACGCCCTCCAGCACCTGGGTGTAGAACCAGCGGCTCACCGACGGGACGACGACCCCCATGGCGAGGGTCCGCCCGCTGGCGAGGCCGGACGCGCTCGACGACGCGACGTAGCCCAGCTCGTCCGCCGCCTGGCGCACCGCCGCCCGCGTCTTGTCCGACACGTTCGGGAGCCCGCGCAGCGCCCGCGAGACGGTGGCCGTCGAGACGCCCGTCGCGCGCGCGACCTCCTCGATCCCGGGCATGGGCGCGCCGCTCAGACGTCCTGCTGGGCGCGCAGCAGCGCCTCCTCGGCCTCCTGCCGCCGCGCCAGGATGCGGCGGCGCAGCTGCAGGAGGCCGATGAAGGCGAGCACGAGCGCCAGCAGCGTGAGCGCCCACCCGAGCGCCGGTTCGCCGGTCAGCTCGCAGAAGAGCGTGATCCCGAAGAACGCGACAGCGAAGAAGCCGACGAAGCCGAGGCCGACGTCGACCATCTCACGGGAGTCGCTGAACCGCATGGTCAGCCCTTCACGCCGCCGGCCGTCAGACCCGCGACGATCCGGCGCTGGAAGATCAGCACCAGGATGATCAGCGGGACGGTGACGATCGTCCCGGCCGCCATGATCGCGGTGTACGGCTCCTGGTGCGGCTGGCTGCCGGTGAAGGAGGCGATGGCCACGGTGACCGGCTGGGTCGCGTCGCTCGACAGCTGGCTGGAGATCAGGAACTCGTTCCACGACGAGATGAACGCCAGGATCGCGGTCGTGAACACCGCTGGGGCGGCGAGCGGCAGGATCACCTTGCGGAACGCCTGCGCCTGCGTGCACCCGTCGATGCGGGCCGCCTCCTCGAGGTCCCACGGCATCTCCCGGAAGAACGAGTTCAGCGTGTAGACCGTCAGAGGCAGTGCGAACGAGATCTCCGGGATGATCAGCGCCTGGTAGGTGCCCATCCAGCCGATGTTGGTGAACAGCTGGAACAGCGGCGTGATCAGCGCGACGCCGGGGAACATCGACGCGGCGAGGATGATGCCGAGCACGATGCCCTTGAACCGGAAGTCGAGCCGGGCGAGGGCGTACGAGGCGAAGATGCCGACGACCAGCGAGATGGCTGTGACGCAGAGCCCGATGAACAGCGAGTTCAGCAGGGCGCCCGGCAGGTTGTTGCCGAGTTTCGTCGAGAGCGCCGTCGCGTAGTTGTCGAGCGTGACGTGGGTGAACCAGGGCGTGTTGTCGCTCGTGAAGCCGACCTCGCGGAACGAGGTGACGACCATCCAGTAGAACGGCAGGAGGCACCAGATCACGATCACGAGCGCCTGGATGCCCGTGCGGGCACTGGCGTTCCGGCGACGGCGCCCGGAGCGGTTGGTGGTGCGGGTGCGGGGGAGCGCGCCCGCTTCGGCGGTTGCGGCGGCCTGTCCGGCGACGGCGGTCATCACTTCGCCCCCTTCTGCTGGGTCTCCTGTGTTCGGACCACGTTCGTCCCGAGCAATCGGACGAAGATGAACGCGATCAGGAAGATGATGATGAACGTGATGGTGGAGAGTGCTGCCGCGCTGTTGAACCCTTGCCTGATCTGGTCGACGACCAGGATCGACAGCGTCGTCGTGGCATGACCTGTGCCACCACCGCCTCCGGTCAGGATCTGCGGCAGGTCGTAGATGCGGAGCGCGTCGAGCACGCGGAACAGGATGGCGACCATGAGCGCCGGCTTCAGCAGCGGCAGTGTCACACGCCAGAACCGCTGCAGGGTGCCTGCGCCGTCGACCTTCGCCGCCTCGTAGACGTCCTCGGGGATGACCTGGAGGCCGGCGAGGATGAGCAGCGCCATGAACGGCGTCGTCTTCCAGGTGTCCGCGATGATGACAGCGAAACGGGACGCCCACTCGTCACTCGTCCAGAGGATGTGAGCGCCGAGCACGGCGTTCGCGACACCGGCGACCGAGAAGATGAAGAACCAGAGCTTCGCGGTGACGGCGGTCGGGATCGCCCACGGGATGAGGATCGCGGCGCGGACGAAGCCGCGGCCGCGGAATGCGCGGTTCATGATCAGCGCGAACCAGAGGCCGAGCAGGGTCTCGAGGACGACGGTCGTCACGGTGAAGAAGAAGGTGACGAACACGGCGCTCCAGAAGCTGGAGCCGAGGTTGCCGGGCGGGCAGCTGATCGTGGTGCCGTTCGGCCCGGCGCACTGCTGGAACAGCCAGTGCGCGTAGTTCTGGAAGCCCGCGAAGCCGCCCTGCACGAACAGGCCGGTGGCGGGATCGAGGCCGGCGTCCTTCTGGAAGGACATCACGATCGCGCTGACCACCGGATAGCCGATGACGATGGCGAGGAGGACGAGCGTGGGGACGATGAGGTAGAGGGCCCAGCGACTCTGCTGGCGGCGGTTCTTCTTGACGCCGGCGCGGACAGGCGGTGTGCCGTCACGACCGGTCTGGGTGGACGAGGGGGCGACGACGTTCGACGTTGACATGTGTGCCTCCGGAGGAGATCTGGGTAGGGGTGGGGCCGGGCGGCGGGAGAGTTCCCGCCGCCCGGCGACCGATTCCGGCCGGGCTCAGCCCGCCGTGGCGGTCTGGATCGCCGAGGACATGTCCTTCAGCGCCTGGTCGACCGTCTTGTCGCCCTTCAGCGCTGCGTACGCGTTGTCCTGAACGGCCTTGGTGATGGCCGGGTAGAACGGCGACACCGGACGGGGCACGCCGTTGGCGATCGACGTCTTCAGGGTCGACAGGTACGGCAGCTGGTTGTTCAGCGCGGGGTCGTCGTACAGCGACGACACCACGGGTGCGAGCGATCCCTGGGTCACGAAGAACTTCTGCGTCTCCTCGCTCTGCAGGAACTTCAGGAACTCGAACGCGGTCGCCTTGTGCTTGGAGTACACGCTGATAGCCGCGTTGTGACCGCCGAGGCTCGAGACGCCCGGCTTGCCGGCCGTGACGCCCGGCAGCGGTGCGATCCCGAAGGTGTTCTTCACCGTGGACGAGCCGTCGGTCTTGGCCAGGTTGTAGACGTACGGCCAGTTGCGCAGGAACAGCAGCTTGCCTGCCTCGAACGCCTGCCGGCCCTGCTCCTCCTGGTAGGTGATGGCCTCTGCCGGGATCTGCCCGTTCTTGAAGCCGTCCACCAGCCGGGTGAGTCCCGCCTTGGCTTCGCTCGAGTCGACGGTGACCTTCTTGCCGTCCTCGCCGACGATGGTGCCGCCGTTGGTGTTGATCGCCTCGGCTGCATTCACCGTGAGGCCCTCGTACTGCGCGAACTGCCCGGCGTAGCAGCCGATGCCCTGCGCCTTGGCGATGTCGCAGTCCTTGAGCATGTCATCCCACGTCTTCGGCGGGGTGGTGACCAGGTCTTTGCGGTAGTACAGGATGCCGCCGTCGGAGGTCTGGGGTGCGGCGTACTGCGTGCCGTTGTAGGTACCCGACTTGACGGTCGGCGCGAGCAGGGACGAGTTGTCCATCTTGAACGTGCCGGTCAGCGGCTGCAGCCAGCCCTTGGCGGCGAACTCTGCCGTCCAGACCACGTCGACATCGACCACGTCGTAGTTGGAGTCCTTCGCCTGGAAGTGCTGGACGAGGTCGTCGTGCTGCTGGTCGGCCTGGTCGGTCTGCTCCTTGAAGGTGACCTTCTCGTTCGGGTGGGCGGCGTTCCACTTCTCGATCAGCGGGCGGACGACGTTGGAGTTGTCCTTGCCCTGCACGTAGGTGATCGGGCCCTTGCTGTCGGTGTTGGCGCCGGCGTCGCCGCCGCCGCTACCCGACCCGCCGCCACCGGTGCATCCGGCCAGTGCGAGGCTCGCCAGGGCCACACCGGCGATCACGGAGAGACGCGCTGCTTTCATTTCACTCCTCATTGAGCTCTTGGTGCGGGCGCGGCTGCGCCCGGGCTCACCGTACCCCGACCGTCGCGCGTCATGCAAGCGTTTACGTCAAGCGCTTGCATCACGGTTCCGTCACGCGGGACCCCGGCCCGGTCCACCCCCGAGGGAGGGCTACGCTGAATCCATGAGCGGGATGCGCGGCATGGGTGGCGGCGGCCGCGGGCGCATCAGCGGCGGCGACGCCGAGGCGCAGCGGGCGATCAACGCCGGCGCGCCGAAGATCCCGCATCTGTTCCGCCGCATCGTCGAGCTGTTCGCGCCGCACCGGATGGCCATCGTCGTCACCATCGCGCTGGTGCTCGTCGGCGCCGCGCTGACGGTCGTCCCTCCGCTGCTCACCGAGCGCGCCTTCGACCACGGGCTGTTCCCGCCCGGCGGCAAGCCCGACCTCCCGGTGCTCGTCGAGATCGTCGTCATCATGCTCGTCGTCTTCGTCGCCTCCGCCCTGCTCGGCGTGTGGCAGACGTACCTGACGGCCTCCGTCGGCAACAAGGTGATGGGCGCGCTGCGCATCCGGCTGTTCTCGCACCTGCAGTCCATGGAGCTGAGCTTCTTCACGCGGACCAAGACCGGCATCATCCAATCGCGGCTGCAGAACGACGTCGGCGGGGTCGCCAGCGTCCTGACCAACACGATGTCGAGCATCCTCGGCAACACCGTCACGGTGATCGCCGCCCTCGTCGCGATGCTCCTGCTCAACTGGCAGCTGACGATCGTCGCCGTCGTGCTGATGCCCATCCTGGTGATCGCGCAGCGCCGGGTCGGCCAGGTCCGCGCCAGGATCGCCACGAAGACGCAGGAGTCGCTGTCGGACATGACGGCGATCACCCAGGAGACCCTGAGCGTGTCCGGCATCCTGCTGTCGAAGAGCTTCAACCGGCAGGGCGCGGAGGTGCAGCGCTACTCCGACGAGAACGGCAACCAGATCCGCCTGCAGGTGTCGCAGGCGATGAGCGGCCAGTGGTTCTTCGCGATGGTGAACGTGTTCCTCTCGTCCATCCCGGCGATCGTCTACCTGGTCTCGGGCTGGCTCATCCTCGGCGGTGCGCCCGACATCACGGCGGGAACCATCGTCGCGTTCACCACCGTGCAGGCGCGACTGCTCTTCCCGTTGCTCGCGCTGATGCGCGTCGCGCTCGACCTGCAGACCTCGGGCGCGCTCTTCGCCCGCATCTTCGAGTACCTCGACCTGAAGCCGGCGATCGCCGACCGCACGGACGCGGTGCCGGTCGACCCGGCGCGCGACCTGGGGCGCATCGAGTTCGACCACGTCGTGTTCCGCTACCCGGACGCGCGCGAGGGCGAGCGCAACACCCTCGACGACGTCTCCTTCGTCATCCGGCCCGGCGAGTTCGCCGCCTTCGTCGGCCCGAGCGGCGCCGGCAAGACCACGGTGTCGTACCTGATCCCGCGGTTCTACGACGCGACGAGCGGCCACATCCGCTTCGGCGACGCGGACGTCCGCGACCTGCAGCAGGAGTCGCTGGTCTCGCACATCGGGGTGGTCAGCCAGGAGACGTACCTGTTCCACGCCACCATCGCCGAGAACCTGCGCTACGCGCGGCCCGACGCGACCGACGAGGAGCTGGAGGATGCGGCCCGGCGGGCGAACATCCACGAGACGATCGCCGGCTTCCCCGACGGCTATGCGACCGTGGTCGGGGAGCGCGGCTATCGGCTCTCCGGCGGCGAGAAGCAACGGATCGCGATCGCCCGCGTGCTGCTCAAGGACCCGGAGGTGCTGATCCTCGACGAGGCCACCAGCGCGCTCGACACCATCTCGGAGCGGGTGGTGCAGCAGGCGCTGGACACGGCCTCCAGCGGCCGCACCACCATCGCGATCGCCCACCGGCTCTCGACGATCGTCTCGGCCGACGTGATCTTCGTGATCGACCACGGGCAGGTCGTCGAGCACGGCACCCACCGCGAGCTGCTCGACCTCGGCGGCGTCTACTCGCGGCTGTACCGCGAGCAGACCGAGACGGTGGTCCTGGAGGAGTAGGCCGCGCAGGCCGCGGTGAGAGTTAGACTGGGCTAACTTTCGCGAGCAGGCGGGGAGGCCGGATGAGCGTCGACGTCACCGAGCGCCGCCCCCGCGCCGCGCCCGCGCGCATCCTGCTGCTGCTCGGGCCGGCCTTCGTGGCCGCGATCGCCTACGTCGACCCGGGCAATGTCGCCGCCAACCTGACCGCCGGCGCCCGCTACGGGTACCTGCTGGTCTGGGTGCTCGTCGCCGCGAACGCCATCGCCGTCTTCGTACAGTACCGCTCGGCGAAGCTCGGCATCGTCACCGGGCGCAGCCTCCCGGAGCTGCTGGGGGAGCGGCTGGGGACGGGCGCGCGGCGGGCGTACTGGGTGCAGGCCGAGCTCGTGGCCGCGGCGACCGACATCGCGGAGGTGATCGGCGGCGCGATCGCGCTCAATCTGCTGTTCGGCCTCCCGCTGCCTCTCGGCGGTCTCATCGTCGGGGTCGTAGCGATCGGCATCCTGGCGGTCCAGACGCGGCGCGGTCAGCGGCCGTTCGAGGCGGTCATCCTCGGGCTGCTCGCGGTCATCGCGGTCGGTTTCCTGGCCGGGCTTTTCGTGAGTCCCATCGACTGGGGGCAGGCGGCCGGCGGTCTGGTGCCGCGGTTCGACGGCGCCCCGACGGTGCTGCTCGCGGCGAGCATGCTCGGCGCGACGGTCATGCCGCACGCGATCTACCTGCACTCGGCACTGGCGCGCGACCGGCACGGCGCGACACCGGACGAGCAGCACGACGCCGGCCGGATCCGCACACTGCTCCGGGCGACCCGGCTGGATGTGGTGCTCGCGCTGGTCCTCGCCGGTGCGGTCAACATCGCCATGCTGCTTGTCGCCGCTGCGTCGCTGCGCGGTGTCGCCGGGACGGACACCATCGCGGGCGCCCACGCTGCGATCTCCTCGGCGTTGGGCCCGGCCGTCGGTATCGTGTTCGCGGTCGGCCTCCTCGCCTCGGGCCTGGCCTCCACGTCGGTCGGCAGCTACGCGGGGGCGACGATCATGGGCGGTCTGCTGAAGCTGCGGGTGCCCCTGCTCGCCCGTCGGGTGGTGACCCTCATCCCGGCGGTCGTCATCCTGGCCCTCGGCGTGGACCCGACGTGGGCGCTGGTGCTGTCGCAGGTGTTCCTCAGCCTCGGGATCCCGTTCGCGATGATCCCGCTGCTGCGGCTGACCGGCTCCCGGGCCGTCATGGGCGACGCCGTCGACCCGGTCTGGACGCGCATCCTCGGCGCGGTCGTGGCCGGCCTGGTCGTGGTGCTCAACCTCGTCCTCGTCGTGCTGACCGTCACCGGCGGCTAGCTCGCCAGCCGCGTGTGCGCCCCTGCGTCACGTTCGCGCCTGCGCGCCCCGTAGCGCACGTTACAAACGGGCGCACTCACTCCGCGTGCGTCCTACGGCACCGGCCGGGTAGCCACCCAGAGGGCGGCGGCCTCGGCCTCGCCGAGTGTCACCGCGGCGCCGGCGACGTACACGGTCAGCACGCCGGCGAAGGCGGGATGCCGTTCCACGGTGAGCGCGGTGTCCAGCCCGATGCCGCGCTCGCCGAGAGAACGGAGGACGGCAGGGTCGGCGTCCGAGATCCGGACCACGGTGAGGGACGCGGCGGGAGGGGCCGCGAGCAGCGGCACCGCGTCCGGCCGGCGGGGGGTGCCGTCGGCAGTGGGGATGGGGTCGCCGTGCGGATCGCGCGCCGGGAAGCCGAGCCGGCGGTCCATCCGCTCCACCAGGTCGTCCGAGACGGCGTGCTCCAGCACCTCCGCCTCGTCGTGCACCTCGTCCCAGCCGTAGCCGAGCTCCTCCACCAGGAAGGTCTCGATCAGCCGGTGCCTGCGCACCATCGCCACGGCGTGCCGGCGGCCGGCGTCCGTGAGCTCGACGCCGCCGTACCGCTCGTGCGCGACCAGCCCCTGCTCGCCCAGCCGCCGGATGCCGTCCGACACGGTCGCCGCCCGCACGCCCATCCGCTCGGCCAGCTGCTTCACGGTGACCGGCCGATCCGACCATTCCGTGGCGGTCCAGATGATCTTGAGGTAGTCCTGAGCGACGGACGACAGCTCGGACACGGACATGAGGCGATTCTAGGGCGGCCCGTCACGGGCTCGTCCGCGACGGGCCGCGCTGTTAAGGTGGGTCGGGTGAAGTACGCAGAGACCATCATCGACTTGGTCGGCGACACTCCGCTCGTGAAGCTCAACAGGCTGACCGACGGAATCGCGGCGACGGTGCTCGTCAAACTCGAGTACCTGAACCCCGGAGGTTCGTCGAAGGACCGCATCGCATCCCGCATCATCGACGCTGCGGAGCAGGACGGGCTGCTTGCGCCCGGCGGCACCATCGTGGAACCGACGAGCGGCAACACCGGAGTCGGGCTCGCCCTGGTCGCGCAGCAGCGCGGCTACCGGTGCGTGTTCGTCCTCCCCGACAAGGTGGGGGAGGACAAGATCAACGTCCTCACCGCCTACGGAGCGGAGGTGGTGGTGACGCCCACGTCGGTGCCGCCCGAGCATCCCGACTCCTACTACTCGGTGTCCGACCGGCTCGCCGCCGAGATTCCGGGGGCGTTCAAGCCCAACCAGTACTTCAATCCGAACGGGCCGCGCAGCCACTACGAGACCACCGGTCCCGAGATCTGGCGCGACACCGACGGACGCGTGACCCACCTGGTCGCGGGCGTCGGGACCGGCGGCACCATCACGGGGACAGGACGGTACCTGAAGGAGGTGTCCGAGGGGCGCGTGCGCATCATCGGCGCCGATCCGGAGGGCTCGGTCTACTCGGGAGGCACCGGCCGCCCCTATCTGGTGGAGGGCGTGGGCGAGGACTTCTGGCCCGGCGCCTACGACCCCGAGGTCGTCGACGAGGTGATCGCGGTCAGCGATGCCGAGGCGTTCCGGATGACGCGTCGGCTGGCGCGCGAGGAGGGCATCCTCGTCGGCGGCTCCAGCGGCATGGCCGTCGTCGCCGCGCTCCGAGCCGCGAAGGACCTGAGCGCCGACGACATCGTCGTCGTGATCCTGCCCGACGGAGGCCGCGGCTACCTCGCCAAGATATTCAACGACCGGTGGATGCAGTCCTACGGCTTCAGCGAGGTGCCCGACGAGTCGACGGTGCACGACGTCGTGAAGACCAAGCGAGGCGACCTGCCCGACCTGGTGCACACGCACCCGTCGGAGACGGTGCGCGACGCCATCCAGACGATGAACACCTACGGCGTCTCACAACTGGTGGTCCTCACCGCGGAGCCGCCCGTCATGATGGGCGAGGTCGCCGGCGCGCTCGACGAGCGCTCGCTGGTGGACGCGGTCTTCAGCGGGCACGCCGAGATGAGCGACTCCGTCGGCACGCACCTCGGCGAACCGCTGCCGCTCATCGGCATGAACGAGTCGGTGACGGCGGCGCGAGCAGCGCTGGCGAGCGCCAGCGCCCTCCTGGTCACCGACGGCGGCAAGCCCGTCGCGGTGCTCACCCGCCAGGACCTCCTCAACTACTTCAGCGACTGACGCTGCCTCAGACGCACCACGCGAGACGGAAGAAAACGACCATGACACACGGCTTCGCCACGCGCGCCATCCACGAGGGTCAGGAGTTCGACCCCACCACCGGCGCCATCATCCCCCCGATCTACCAGACGTCGACGTTCGTCCAGGACGGCATCGGCGGCCTCCGCAACGGCTACGAGTACGGCCGCGGCGGCAACCCGACGCGCACGTCCCTCGAAACCCTGCTCGCGTCGCTGGAGGGCGGCGTCCGCGCGCTGTCGTTCGCGTCGGGCCTCGCGGCGGAGGACGCCCTGCTGCGGGCGGCACTGCGCCCGGGCGACCACATCGTCCTCGGCAACGACGCCTACGGCGGCACCCACCGGCTGATCGACCGCATCCACAGCGAGTGGGGCATCCGCAACACGACCGTCGACCTCGCCGACCTGGATGCCGTGCGGACGGCGCTCGGAACCGACGGCACGCGGATGCTCTGGATCGAGACGCCGAGCAACCCGCTGATGAAGATCAGCGACATCGCCGCGCTCGTCGAACTGGGGCATGCGGTCGGCGCGGTCGTCGTCGTGGACAACACGTTCGCCTCCCCGGCCCTGCAGCAGCCCCTCTCGTTCGGGGCGGACGTCGTCGTGCACTCGACGACCAAGTACCTGGGCGGCCACTCCGACGTGATCGGCGGGGCGCTCGTGTTCGCGGACGAGGAGCTCGCCGCGAAGGCCCAGTTCCTCCAGTTCGCCGCCGGCGCCGTCTCCTCGCCGATGGATGCGTGGCTCACCGTCCGCGGCATCAAGACGCTGCAGGTGCGGGTCCGTCGGCACAGCGCCAACGCGCAGGCGATCGCGGAGGCGCTGGTCGGTCACGCCGGGGTCGAGACGGTGTACTACCCGGGGCTGCCGGACCACCCCGGTCACGACCTCGCGGCGCGGCAGATGAGCGGCTTCGGCGGGATGCTGTCCGTCGCGCTCGCCGGGGGTGCGCAGGCGGCGCGCCGGTTCGCGGAGTCGACCCACGTGTTCCAGCTGGCGGAGTCACTGGGCGGCGTGGAGTCGCTGATCGGCTATCCGTCGGAGATGACCCACGCCTCGGTGAAGGGAACGCCCCTCGAAGTCGCGGACAACATCGTCCGGCTCTCGGTCGGTATCGAGGACGTCGACGACCTGCTGGAGGACGTGGAGCAGGCGCTCGGTCGGTAGCCGGCGCTAACCTCGCCGCATGGACCAACGCATCAGCCTCGTCACGCTCGGCGTCTCCGACCTGGGGCGCTCGCGCGCCTTCTACGAGGAGGGGCTGGGCTGGGTGCCCGCGGACGCGCCCGAGGGCGTCGTCTTCTACCAGCTGCCCGGGATGGCGTTCGCTCTCTTCGGCCGCGACGATCTGGCGGAGGACGCCCGGCTGCCGATCGACGGTGCGTTCAGTGGCATCACCCTCGCCTGCAACCAGCGGTCGGAGGGCGACGTGGATGCCGTGCTCGCGCAGGCCGCGGCGGCCGGCGCGCGCATCCTGAAACCGGCCGAGCGGGTGTTCTGGGGCGGCTACTCCGGCTACTTCGCCGATCCCGACGGCCACGTCTGGGAGGTGGCGTACAACCCCGGGTGGACGCTGGCGGCCGACGGAACGCTCACCGTCGGCTGAGTCTCGCCCGCCGATTCGTGACGAATGCGGCGTTACCCCATCCCGATTCGTGACGAATGTGGCGTCTCGCGGCGCTGAGGCACCGATTCGTCACGAATCGTGCACGGCCACCGGGTACAGGCGCGTCGCCCGCTCGAAGAAGCGCGGGGGAGTCGGGTCGGCCTCCACGTGGCCCGTCCGGTGGAGGCAGCGCAGGTCGGCGAAGAGGCCGGGGAGGCCGAGGAGGTGCAGCTCGTCCACGGTGATGCCGGGGCACTGCGTGATGAGGGCGAGCAGCCGGGCCCGCGCGGCGTCGTCGCCGCGCTCGGTCAGCAGCGTCTCGCTGAACGGCACCCGTGCCGTCGTGTCCCACATGGCGACTCCTCGCTCGTGCCTGCGCGACGACGATTCGTTGCGTGGCAGAGTCAGTTATAGGGGAAGCCTCAGCGCCCGGCAAATGGTATATGAGGGAATCCACATGGATGCGCCGCAAACGCGCAACTAATCGGCATCGGCACCCTGGGCGCGACCGGACCACTGCGCGGGATCTCCTGGGCGGATTCACGGGAGGCGGGGGCTTGTCCGGGTGCCGCGCGCCACCGATAGTGGAGGGGTGAGGACTTTCGGGGTGGAGGAGGAGCTCCTCCTGGTGGACGAGCGCGGGGCGGCTTCGCCCGTCGCGCCTCTGCTGCTCGCCGACGCCCCGCCGGTCATCGACGGACCCTCGGTGAGTGCCGAGATCCAGCAGGAGATGATCGAGACGCAGACGCGTCCGCAGCTCCGGACCGGCGAACTGCTGCTCGACATCATCGCAGGGCGCGAACTGGCAGACGGTCTCGCCCGAACGCACGGCGCCCGTGCGGCCGCGGTGGCCATGTCGCCGATGCGGCTGCGCCCGCATGTCACGGAGGACCCGCGCTACGCGACCATGATCGAGCGCTACGGGCTGACGGCGCGCGGAACCCTCGTCTGCGGTTTCCACGTCCACGTCGGCATCGAGTCGCGCGAGGAGGGCGTCGCGGTGCTGGACCGCATTCGCACCTGGCTGCCCACGCTGCTCGCGCTGAGCGCCAACTCGCCGTTCTTCGGCGGCGCCGACACAGGGCACGCGAGCTACCGGTTCGTCGCCTGGCACCAGTGGCAGAGCGCAGGACCCACCGACGTCTTCGGATCGGTGGAGGCGTACGACCGGTTCGAACGGTTCCTGGTCGACACCGGCGTCATCCTCGACACGGGGATGCTGTACCTGGATGCGCGCGTCTCGCGGAAGCATCCCACCGTCGAGATCCGCGTCGCCGATGTCTGCCTCGATCCCCGGGACGCCGCCACGATCGCGGCCATCGTCCGGGCGCTGGTCGACACGGCCGTCGCCGAGTGGCATGCCGGGGTCGCGCCGGCGGCCGTCCCGTCCGCAGCCCTGCGCCTTGCCGAATGGCAGGCAGCACTCACCGGGGTCGCCGGGATGCTTCCGCACCCGGTCACCTGGCGGGAGGCCTCCGCGGGGGAGGCCGTGCAGGCGCTGCTCGGGCACACCTCGGCGGCGCTCGAGGCGAACGGCGACCTGGCGGTGGTCCGTCGGGGCCTGGAGCGCATCCAGCAGACCGGGGGAGGAGCCGGCCGGCAGCGCGCCGCGTTCGCCCGCCGTGGGCGCATCCGCGACGTCGTGGCGCACGTCGTCACGGCGACCCACGAGCAGTCGGAGGACGACGACCTGGTCGTCGCATGACCGCCGCCACTGCGCGTCACGCGCCCTTCCGTGCGCACGCGATCGCGCCTATTCTGCGGTCATGACGGAGAAGGAGCTCGCGCACCAGCACGCCGTCTACACCTACGGCTCGCTGCCGCTCACCCTGATGTACAGCCCGACCGCCACCGCCGCGTGGGAGGTCTACTACGGCGGCGAGTACCTCGGCCTGATCGAGGAGGTGCACACCACGGGGGAGCTGTGGCCCGCCTTCGTCGCGCGCCTTCCCGGCGAGGAGGACGCCGGCGACGGCATCCCCGCGAGGGACTGGCGGGTGGCCGTGGAGATCCTCGCAGGTCAGGCCGGTCTCTAGAAGGCGAACTGCGACCACTCGTCGCGCGCCAGCTCCATCTGCTCGCCGCGGGAGTCGACGATCCAGGCGTCCGGTGTGCAGGCCACATAGGTGCACAGCAGCGTCTCGCTCGCCCAGCCGTCCGCGGTCCGCACCCACCGGACCAGATGGACGTCCGCCCCCACCTTCGGAACGTTGCCGATCGGAGTCTCGAAAGTCGTCACGCTGCACTCCTTCCCCCGGTGCCGCCTGTCTGAGACCGACACTAGCGGGGTACAGGACCGGGGGACAAGAGGTGCCGTGCGTCAGTTGCCGCTGTCGTCCTCCAGCGGGTCGAACTCGTCGTGCTCCGGCTCGAAGACGCCGTCCGCGTCATACGGTTCATCGTCGCCGCCCTCGGCGATCGCGTCGACATCCACCGGTTCGCCCGACGGCGTCTCCGGCCAGTTCTCCTTGGCGTCGGTCATGGCACACCCCTTCCCGGATGCTCTCAGGGCGATCGTAGACGCGCGGCGGTGCACCGAGAAGGCCCGTCACTCGCCGGGCTCACGGCCGGTGAGCCGCACCTCCTCCACGTCGAGGCGGCGCTGCACGTCGCGGAGGACGATGTCGTCGATCTCGCCCTCGTCGCGCAACCGGACGACCTCCTCGCGCTTGCAGGCAAGCAGCGCCAGGCGCAGCTCGGTGTCCTGGCGGCTGCGCTCGACGGCCTCCTCGCCGCCCTCCGACTCGTCTTCGGCCTCCAGCAGCTCCAGGTGCTCCTCGAACTCGTTCTGGATGCGCTCGCCGAGCTCGGGGTCGACACCGAGCCGACGCACCAGCTGCGGGAGCTCGTCGAGTGCCGCGCGGGTGGCGGTCGTCTCGGCGAGCCGCAGTTCGTGTCCGACGGCCTCGTCGCCCGGCAGCTTCGCCCAGCGGACCAGGCCGGGCAGCACCAGGCCCTGGACGACGAGGGTCACGATGATCACTCCAGTGGTGACGAAGACGATGAAGTCCCGGCCGGGGAAGGGATGTCCGGAGCCGATCGTGGCGGGGACGGCCAGCGCGGCGGCGAGGGAGACCGCGCCCCGGAAGCCCGACAGGCTGCTGACGACGCGCCAGCGATTGCTCATGCGCCTCGCCTTCTGCTTCGGGCGGCGGTCGAGCAGGCGGATCAGGAACACCGTGGCGAACTGGAAGACGAACCGCACCGCCACGATCGCCACGGTGACGGCGACGATGGCGACCAGCCCCAAGCCGAGGTCCCGGGTGGCCAGTTCACCGACCGACCGCGGCAGCTCGATCCCGACCAGGACGAACAGGCTCGCATTGAGCAGGAACGTCGAGAACGACCAGAAGGCGTCGGACTGCCGCCGCCCCTCAGCGACGCCGATCCGCGGCGCGGCCTGGCTGATGATGAGTCCGGCGACGACCACCGCCAGCACACCCGACGCGTGGATGAGCTCCGCGAGCAGGTAGGCCGTGAACGGAGTGAGAAGCATCGCGATGTTCTGCGTGATCGCGTCGCGCAGCCGCCGGCGCGCGAGGATGGCCGCCCAGGCGACGAGGGCGCCGATCGCGGCGGCGGCGAGGTAGGCGAACAGGAACGTGACGGTCACCGCACCGAGGCTCACATCGGCGTCGCCCACGGTGAATCCGACCGCGAGCGACCACAGCACGAGCGCGGTCCCGTCGTTGATCAGGCTCTCGGCCCGGAGGATGGTGACGTTGCGGCGCGGCAGCGCATGGGTGAACGAGGTCATCGCTGTCGCATCCGTCGGGGCGACGGCGGCTCCGAGCACCCAGGCCGGACCCCACGGGAGGCCGAGGCTGTGCGCGAGGACCGCGACGGCTGCGGCCGTGACCACCACCAGGCCGGTGCTCATCAGGACGATGCTGCGCAGGTTCGACCTGATCTCGCGCAGCGACGTGGTGAGGCTCTCCCAGTACAGGATCGCCGGGAGGAAGAGGAACAGCACCACCTCCGGCGCCAGTTCGATGTGGCGGAACAGCGGGACGAGCCCGATGAGCACGCCGAAAGCCACCAGCAGCAGCGGCTGGGCGACGCCGATCCGGCGGGCGATCACCTTCGTCAGCAGGGTGGTCACGCCGATCACGACGAGCAGTTCCAGTCCGAGCACGCGCCCTCCTCGTCGTCATCCTCCCGCGGCGGGGCGGGCGGCGGAACCTTCAAGCGGCTGAGAGTGAGCGCATAGAAAGTGCGGAGGAGACGCATCAGAGCGCCATACCGCCGCGAAAGGTCACGGGAATGTCACGACGCGAGGGTGTCGGCATGACGCACGAAACCTCCATCCCCGAACCGCCGGTCCTGGCGCTCGACGTCGTCGTCCCCGTGTTCAACGAGCAGGCGACGCTCGAGACGTCCATCAACCGCCTCCACGACTACCTCACCCGCTCGATCGGGTGGAGCTGGCGCATCACGATCGCGGACAACGCGAGCACCGACTCCACGCCCGGCATCGCGGACTCCCTCGCCCGGGTGCTCCCCGGCGTCGACGCGGTGCACCTTCCGCTCAAGGGGCGCGGCCGCGCGCTCAAACAGGTGTGGCTCGCGTCGCCGGCCGAGGTGCTGGTCTACCTCGACGAGGACCTGTCAACCGACCTCGCCGCCCTGCCGCCGCTGGTCGCGCCCCTCTTGTCCGGGCACTCCGACCTGGCGATCGGGACTCGTCTCGGCCGCTCCGCGCGGGTGACCCGCGGAGGCAGGCGCGAGTTCATCTCCCGGAGCTACAACTTCCTGCTGCGTCGCACCCTCGCCGTCGGATTCAGCGACGCGCAGTGCGGGTTCAAGGCGATCCGGAGGGAGGTCGCTCAGCGGCTGATCCCGCTGGTCGAGGACGACGGCTGGTTCTTCGACAGCGAGCTCCTCATCCTGGCGGAGCGCGCCGGCCTGCGCATCCACGAGATCCCGGTCGACTGGATCGACGACCCGGACAGCTCGGTGGACATCGTCGGGACGGCCCGCGCAGACCTGAAGGGCATGTTCCGGGTCGGCAGCAACCTGGCACGGGGCCGGATCCCGCTGGACTCCGTCTACGCCGAACTGGGCAGACGCCCGTTCGCGCCTCCCTCGCCGCCGGGCTTCTTCGGCCAGGTCCTCCGCTTCGGCGTCGTCGGAGTGCTCTCGACGGTCGCCTACGCGCTGCTCTACCTGCTCCTCCAGGGCGTGATGTCCCCGCAGGCGGCGAACTTCGCCGCGCTGCTCGTCACCGCCGTCGCCAACACCTGGGCGAACCGCCGCTTCACCTTCGGCGTGAACGGTCCGGGGATGGTGCGTCACCAGTTCCAGGGACTCGTCGTCTTCGGGATCGCGTGGGGCCTCACCAGCGGATCGCTGGCGGTCCTGCACACGGCCGCACCCCAGGCGTCCGCGCACGTGCAGCTGATCGTGCTGACCGTCGCGAACCTGGTCGCCACCCTGCTCCGGTTCGTGCTGCTCCGGCTCTGGGTGTTCCGCTCGGCACGCCGGCGGCCGGCGGCGACGGCTCCGCCCGTCGCCGGTCCCGTATCCGTCCCCGCCCCCGCCCCCGTCCTCACCGTGACAGAGAAGAAGTGATCGCCATGACTGCCACCACCACGACCCCCGCGACCGTGTCCTCCCCGCCGTCGGCGGCCTCGCCTCCTGGGCGCCTGCGCGGGATGCTGCTCCGTCTGCTGCGCGGCCGCGCAGGAGCCGCGACCTGGGAGCGTCCGGCCCTGCTCGGCCTCCTCGCCGTCACCGCGCTGCTGTACCTCTGGGACCTTGCGGCCAGCGGCTACGCCAACTCCTTCTACTCGGCGGCTGTGCAGGCGGGTAGCGAGAACTGGGAGGCGTTCTTCTACGGCTCGAGCGACGCCGCGAACTCCATCACGGTCGACAAACCGCCCGCGAGCCTGTGGATCATGGCCCTCTCGGTGCGCCTGTTCGGGCTCAGCTCGTGGAGCATCCTGGTCCCGGAGGCGCTGATGGGGGTGGCGACGGTCGGCCTCGTCTACGCGATCGTCCGTCGCCGCTTCTCGGCGCAGACCGCGCTGCTCGCCGGCGGGGTGCTCGCGATCACGCCGGTCGCCGCCCTCATGTTCCGCTTCAACAACCCGGACGCGCTGCTGGTGCTGCTGCTGACACTCTCGGCGTACCTGACCCTGCGCGGCATCGAGACCGGGCGCCTCCGCTGGGTGGTCTGGGCCGGCGTCGCCGTCGGTTTCGGGTTCCTGACCAAGCAGCTCCAGGCATTCCTGATCCTGCCCGTGCTCGCCGGCGTCTACCTGGCGGCGGCCCCGGTGTTGTGGCGGAAGCGGTTCGCCCATCTCCTGGCAGCGCTCGCCGCCGTCGTCGTCTCCGCCGGCTGGTGGGTCGCCATCGTGGAGCTCGTGCCCGCCTCCCTCCGGCCGTACATCGGAGGGTCGCAGACGAACAGCTTCCTGGAGCTCACCTTCGGCTACAACGGGCTCGGCCGGCTCACCGGAGCGGAGACCGGTTCGGTGACCGGCGGCGGAGGAGGGAACACCGGAGGAGGGATGTGGGGTGCGACCGGCATCCTGCGGCTCTTCGAGAACGAGATCGGCGGTCAGATCACCTGGCTGCTCCCCGCAGCGCTCGTGCTGTTCGTGGTGGCCCTCGTGCTCGGGCGGCGGGTCGGCCGAACGGATGCGCGACGCGCGACGCTCGTCGTCTTCGGGGGGTGGCTGGTGGTCACCGCCCTCGCGTTCAGCTTCATGGCCGGCATCTTCCACGCCTATTACACGGTTGCGCTCGCCCCGCCGCTGGCCGGAGTGGTCGCCATCGGCGCCTCCCTCGCCTGGCGGGGGCGCCGGCGGCTCTGGGTGCGCATCGTCTCCGCGGTCGTCGTGCTCGGCACCGGCGTGTGGGCCTGGGTGCTGCTCAGCCGAGCCGCGGACTGGCTGCCCTGGCTGAAGGTCGTAGTGCTCCTGGTCTCCGTGGTGGCAGCGGTGCTGCTCCTCCTGCCGCCGCGCCGGGCTCTGGCGGTTCCGACGATCGCCGCTGCGCTCATCGCGGGGCTGCTGGCTCCCTTCGCCTACACGATGGAGACGATCACGACCGCGCACACCGGGTCGATCGTCACTGCGGGACCCGCAGTGGCGAGCGGGATGGGCGGACCGGGCGGTGGACGCGGGTTCGGCGGCGGCGCCGCGCAAGGTGGTGCGGGTGCTGCGCCGGGCGGCGCGGGTGCAGCGCCGGGCGGCGCGGCGGCTCCGGGAGCGGCGACCGGGACCACCGGCCGCGCGGCAGGCGGTGGGATGGGCTCGCTCCTCGGCTCAGGCACCGTGGGAACGAAGATCGCCGCGCTCCTGAAGAGCGACGCGTCCCGCTACACCTGGGCGGCCGCCGCGATCGGCTCCAACTCGGCCGCGGGGTATCAGCTCGCGACCCAGGAGGCCATCATGCCGATCGGAGGCTTCAACGGTTCCGATCCGTCGCCCACGCTGGCGCAGTTCAAGGCCTACGTCGCCGCCGGCCGCATCCACTATTTCATCGCGGGAGGCGTCGGCGGCCAGTCGAACGGCGGGAGCAGTGCGTCGAGTGAGATCGCAGCGTGGGTGGCCGATACGTTCACCGCGCAGACCGTGGACGGGGTGACGTTCTACGACCTGACCTCCTGAAGCGACCGATGTCGGGGGTCCGCGCCATCATGGCATCATGACGGAACGCGGGCCCTCGACCACGCCCGCGCCCGGCGCGGAGCACGAGCTCCCCGACCCGCGCGTCCCGGCGGCACCGCACGGCCGGCTGGGTGTGGCCGGCGGCACCGCGCTGTACATCGCTGCGGTGCTCGGCACGGGCATCCTCGTGCTACCGGCGCTCGCGGCCGCTGCCGCGGGGCCGGGGGCGATCATCGCCGTGGCCGCGCTGGCCCTCATCTCGGTCCCGCTGGCCGGTACCTTCGCCGCGCTGGCACGACGCCACCCGGACGCGGGCGGCGTCGCCACCTTCGCCCGCCGCGCCTTCGGGCCGGATGCGGCCAGGATCATCGGCTACTGGTTCTTCTTCGGGGCGTCGATCGGCGCGCCGATCGCGGCGCTCATGACGGCCCGCTACGTGGTGGCCGTGATGGGAGGCGACGGAGCCACGACGACCCTCATCGCCGTCGGCCTGATGGTGATCCCGGTCGTCGTGACGGCGTTCGGTGTCCGCTTCGCAGCCTCCGTCCAGCTCGTGCTGTCGGGAGCTCTCGTAGCCGTCCTGTTGTTCGTACTGACGGCGGCAGCCCCGCACGGCCAAGCCGCCCACCTGCAGCCGCTCCTCCCGCACGGCTGGGCGGGTGTCGGCCTCGCGATGAGCCTCTACATCTGGGCGTTCGCCGGGTGGGAGGCCGTGGCCGGGATCGGCGGCGAGTTCCGTGACCCGCGCCGCGACATCCCGAGGGCCACCGCCCTCGCACTGATCATCGTCTCGGTCGCGTACCTGGCCATCCAGACGGTGACCGTCACGGTGCTGGGCGACCGTGCGGCCTCCAGCCCGGTGCCCCTCCTCGACCTGGTCGAGGTGGCGACCGGCCGCGGCGGTGCGGTGGTCGTCGCGGTGATCGCGGCCATCGTGGTGACCGGAGTGTTCAACGCCTACCTGGCGGCGTTCAGCAAGCTGGGTGCGGCGATGGGACGCGACGGCGACCTGCCCGCCTGGTTCGGGCGCGGGGTCGAGAACGGAGCGGTGGCCCGTCGGGGGCTGCTCCTCTCGGCGGTCGTCATGGCCCTGTACTCCGTCGTCGTGCTGGCGAGCGGCGATCTGCAGCCGTTCATCCTGGTGCAGACGAGCATCGCAGCTGCGGTCTACGGGCTGGGCGTCGCCTCCGCGGTGCGGCTGCTTCCTACGCGATCGGTCGGCTGGTGGATGGCCGTTGTCTCCTGTCTGCTCGCCGCCGGACTGCTCCTGCTGGCCGGATGGCACCTCGTCTTCCCCGCGGGGGTCGCTTTGGTGGCGGTGATCGTGGGGATGTTCGCCCGTTCGTCGCGGCGCCGTGGCCTCAGTCGCCCGGCCGCGGATCGCGCATAATAGGGGCAGCCGCGAGGCGGGCCCCAGCTCTCGCCGCCACGCCGGCCGATCGCGAGAGCAGGAGGGGCTCAGCATGACGGAGCATCAGCGCGCCCCCAGCATGCGCGACGTCGCCGCGCTGGCCGGAGTCTCGCATCAGACCGTCTCACGCGTGATCAATGGGCACGCCAGCATCCGGGAATCGACCAGGCAGCGCGTGCGCGACGCGATGCTGCAACTCCACTACCGCCCCAACCGCGCCGCCCGCGCCCTCGTCACCGCGCGGTCGCGCACCATCGGCGTCCTCTCGACGTCGGCCGCGGCTCTGTACGGGCCGGTGTCCAGCATCAACGCCATCCAGGATGCCGGGCGCACGGCCGGCTACTCGGTCGCCGTCGCCCAGCTCCCGGACCTCAGCCGTGAGTCGATCGCCGCGGGCGTCGACCATCTGCTCGCCCAGTCCGTCGAGGGCATCGTGGTCATCGCTCCCCAGGAGGTGGTGATCGAGCAGCTGGAGACGGCGGCGCTCGATGTGCCGTACGTGACGCTGCAAGGCGGGGCCTCCTCGCTGCAGCGCGAGCTGACGGTCGACCAGGTGGCCGGCGCCCGGGCGGCCACCAGGCACCTGATCGATCTCGGACACGAGCGCATCGTGCATCTCTCCGGCCCTCTGACCTGGTTCGAGGCGCAGGCACGCGCGCACGGGTACCGCACGGAGTTGGGGGAGGCCGGGCTCGAGGCCCCGTCGGTGCGGGAGGGCGACTGGACGGCCGAATCCGGGTACCGCCTGGGCCTCCACGTGCTCGATGACGCCGCTGTGACCGCCGTGTTCGCCTCCAACGACCAGATGGCACTCGGCGTCTATCACGCAGCGAACGAGCGGGGCCGCCGCATCCCCGACGACCTGAGCGTGGTCGGCTTCGACGACATCCCGGAGGCCGCCCATTTCTGGCCGCCGCTCACGACCGTCCTGCAGGACTTCACAGAGCTCGGACGGCGCAGCGTCGAGAGCCTGGTGGCCGAGATCGAGGGCGGCCGGGAGCCGACAGCCGTGAGCCTGCTGCCCGACCTGATCGTGCGGAGGTCCACCGCGCAGCGTACGTGAGCGCGGTCGCCCGGGGTACCGCAGGGACGTCGGCTCGGTCGATCGGCGGTTCGCCCGTCGGAGGTTCGGCCTAGGCTGGTCGCCATGAGCTCGCGCGACGTGGAATCGGTGTCCGCAGGCTCCGCATCCCGACCACCGGCCACGGCCGGAGGCGTGCTCAGTCCCCAGTTCCGGTGGACCAGTATCGGGATGTGCCTGCTGATCACCCTCGCCGCGTTCGAAGCGCTCGCGGTGACGACGGTCATGCCCGCGATCAGCCGGGAGCTCGACGGCGCCGCGCTGTACGCCTTCGCTTTCGCCGGTCCGCTGGCGGTCGGCGTCGTCGGGATGGTGTCGGCCGGAGCGTGGGCCGACCGCAGCAACCCGCGGTCGCCGCTGATCGCCGCCGTCGCCCTGTTCATGACCGGCCTGCTCATCGCCGGCACGGCCTCCACGATGCCGATCTTCGTCGTCGGGCGGCTCGTCCACGGCCTGGGTGGCGGGGCGCTCACCGTCGTCCTCTACGTCATCGTCGCGCGTGTCTACCCGCCGCGGCTGCACCCGCAGATCTTCGCCGGGTTCGCGGCCGCGTGGGTGATCCCGTCGCTGATCGGACCCTTCATCGCGGGAGTGCTGGCCGAGACCGTCGGCTGGCGCTGGGTGTTCCTCGGCGTGGTCGTGCTGACGGCCCTGGCGATGCTGATGGTCGTCCCCGTGATGCGCGCAGTCCTCGGCGCTCCGCTGTCGCCCGCGCCCTTCCGCGCCGCCCGGCTGCTCTGGGCGGTGCTGCTCGCCGCCGCCGTCCTGGCGCTGACCCTCGCAGCGGAGGCGACCGGGCCCGTCCTGTGGATCGCCCCGGCGCTGGCCGCTGTGCTCGCCGCCTTTGCGATCCGGCCGTTGATCCCGGTGGGCACACTCCGCGCTCGCCGCGGCCTCCCGAGCGTCATCCTGATGCGCGCGCTCGTCGCCGGGACGTTCTTCGCGTCGGAGGTGTACGTGCCCTTGATCATGGTCACCCAGTACGGACTCTCGGCGGCGATCGCCGGGCTCGCATTGACAGCCGCCGGGCTGACCTGGTCGGGCGCATCCTGGGTGCAGGGTCGCTTTCCGGGGATCGGCCACGGCTTGGCCGCCCGCCTCGGAGCGCTCGGTCTGACGATCGCGTTGGCCTCCCTCATCGCAACGGCGCTGTGGCACCTGAACCCGGCGATCGTGGTGGTCGGCTGGGCGTTCGCCGGGGCGGGGATGGGCATCCTCTACCCGCGGCTCGGCGTGCTCACCCTGGAGTACTCGAACCCTGACGACCAGGGGTTCAACAGTTCGGCGCTCACCATTGCCGATTCGACGGGGTCGGCGGTGGCGCTGGCCGCGACCGCGATCGTGTTCGCTGCGCTGCGTGGGCTTCCCGGCGGTTGGCCGTTCGTCGGCGCGTTCGCCATTGCGGCGGTGCTGTGCCTGGTCGCGTGGGTCGTCGGACCTCGGCTGCGCCGGCGCTGACGGCCGGACGCGGGTCGCGCACGGGCGCCTGATCGCACGAGCGCGGACTCAGCGCGCCACCCGTTGCACGGCGGCGTCCGCTTCCTCGACGATGGCCCGCATGCCGTCTTCCGCCGCGGCCGCGTCTCCCCGGCGGACGGCGGCGGCGACCTCCTCGTGCAGCCGGATCGCCTCCGGGTTGGCATTGTGGGGCATGAGGGCGTGAGCTGTCCGCCCGTTGAGCGCCTCCGCCACGGCGCTGTTGAGCGCCGCGAAGACCGGGTTGCCGGACGCCTCCAGCAGGATCCGGTGGAAGTCCCGGTCGTGGGCCAGATACTCGTCTCGGTCGGCGGAGCGTTGGGTCGCCGACATCCCGACGATCGCCGCTGTGAGCGCGCCGCACTGCTCAGGTGTCGCCCGCGAGCTCGCCAGCCGGGCTGCGACCGGTTCGACGGCGAGCCGGAGTTCGCTGAGGTCGCCGAGCGCGTCGAGACGGTCGGGCCCGGCCAGGCGCCAGCCCAGGATCCGGGGGTCGAGGGCCTGCCACTGGCCGGCGGGCAGGACGACCGTCCCGCGTCGCCGGCGGGCCTGCACGAGACCCAGCGACTCGAGCACGCGGATGCACTCGCGGAGGACGGTGCGGGAGATGCCCAACCCCTCGGGCGTCAGGACCGTCCCGACCGGGATGTCGCCGGAGACGATCCGGGCGCCCAACGACGCAATGGCCTGCTCATGCAGGGAGCCGGGCGCTGGCTGGGTCACACTTCATTATCGGCGGCGGGACACGTCGGGTCAAAGCGGCTCGCCCCACGGATACATCAGCTAATACCTTCATTGATTAGACACAAATCAGATTTATTCCTAGAGTGTTCGTGCCCTACCCGCATCACGACCGAGGACGTTCATGACTACATCGATGCTCACGCTGCTCACCGCAGCGGCCCCCGCCCCCACTCCCCAACCGACAGCCCCCGAGGGGCAGCTCATCATTGCGGCGATCGCCGGTATCGCCGTGATCGTGGTACTCATCACCTGGCTCAAGCTGCACCCCTTCCTCTCGCTCCTCCTCGGCTCCCTGGTCGCAGGCATTGCAGGAGGGATGGCGGCGGATACGGCCGTCGCCAGCTTCATCACGGGCTTCGGCAACACGATGGGCAGCGTCGGCGTGCTCATCGGCCTCGGCGCGATGTACGGCAAGCTGCTCGCTGACTCGGGTGGCGCCGACCGCATCGTCGACACTCTCGTGTCTCGGACCAGTGCGCGGCTCCTGCCCTGGACGATGGGCGCGGTCGGAGCGATCATCGGCCTGCCGATGTTCTTCGAGGTCGGTCTCGTGCTCCTGATGCCGGTCATCATCCTGGTGACGCGCCGCTCCGGGCTCCCGCTGATGCGGATCGCGTTGCCGACGATCGCCGGCCTCTCCGCCATGCACGGACTCGTGCCGCCGCATCCCGGCCCGCTCGTCGCGATCGGCGCCCTCGGCGCCAACCTCGGGCTGACCCTGGCCTTCGGCGTGATCGTCGCCATCCCGACCATCGCCATCGCCGGGCCGCTGTTCAGCCGTCTTGCGGCGAGGTGGGTGCCGGTCGGCGTCCCGGCGCTGTTCGTTCCGGAGGAGGGCGAGACCCGCCGGCGCCCGACGTTCGCGGCGGCGCTCGCCAGCATCCTGCTGCCGGTCGTGCTCATGCTGGGCAAGGCGGTCGCGGACATCGCCTCGCCGACCGCCTCGCCGGTGTGGAAGGTCGTGCTCGACTTCCTCGGCACGCCGGTCATCGCGCTGACCGTCGCCGTCCTCGCCGGCCTCCTGCTGCTCGGAGTCGGCGGCGGGATGGACCGTAAAGCGATCTCGACAAGCCTCGGCGCATCGCTTCCGCCCATCGCCGGGATCATCTTCATCGTCGGCGCCGGCGGCGGCTTCAAGCAGGTCCTCGTCGACACCGGAATCGGGCAGGTCATCGCGGGCTGGGCGACCGGCGCCAGCGGCATCGTCGTGCTGCTGCTCGCGTGGACGGTCGCGGCGCTCATCCGCGTCGCGACCGGGTCCGCGACGGTCGCGACGGTCACCGCAGCCGGCATTCTGCTGCCGCTCACCGAGCACCTCTCGACGCCGATGGTGTCCCTCATGGTGCTTGCGATCGGAGCCGGCTCCGTGTTCTTCTCGCACGTGAACGACGCCGGGTTCTGGCTGGTGAAGGAGTACCTGGGCCTGAGCATCCCGCAGACGCTGAAGAGCTGGACGGTGCTGGAGTGCCTGATCTCGCTCGTCGGGCTGACCGGTGTCCTCCTGCTGAGCTTGTTCGTGGGCGGACTGGGGTGAGCGCCCGCGCGGTCGTCGTGATGGGGGTGGCGGGGTGCGGTAAGTCGACTGTCGCCGAGCTGCTCGCGGAGCGCCTGGACTGGGAGCTGCTGGAGGGTGACGCCCTGCACCCGGCGGCGAACGTCGAGCGCATGGGGGCGGGCATCCCGCTCACCGACGACGACCGCGCTCCCTGGCTCGCCGCCGTGGCCGCGTGGATGGACGAGCGCCTGCGGACCGGCCGCTCGGTCGTCATCGCCTGCTCCGCCCTGGCGCGGCGCTACCGCGATGTGCTGCGGCGCGACGAGGTGGTGTTCGTGCACCTGACCGGCTCACCCGACTTGCTGGCCGAGCGCCTGGCGTCGCGCGAGCACCACTTCATGAAGTCGGGGATGCTGCAGTCGCAGCTCGCCACGCTGGAGCCGCCCGCCGACGACGAGCAGCACCTCACCCTCGACATCGCCGAGACGCCTGCCGCCCTCGCCGCCCGCGCCGCCGCCGCCCTCTGACCGCTTCCCCTCTCCCCACCGTCGAGTCCGCAGATTCTGCACACGACACGCCGTGCGCGCGTGCAAAGTTTGCGGACTCGACGGTGGGGAGCGGAGGTCGGAGGGGGCGGGAGTCAGGCGCGGGCGGCGGCGTAGGCGGCGCGGATGGAGGGGTGGGTGTCGACGGGGAGGGCGGCGGAGGTCTCGACACTCCAGGTGGGCCGTGTTCCGGTCAGTGCCCACGCCGCCTGGACGGCTGCGCCGTCGGCGACGTACTCGCCCGGCGCGGGAACCTCGATCGGCGCGTCGAACACCTGCGCGGCGACCTGCGCGACGGCCGGGTTCTGCGCTGCGCCGCCGATGAGCAGGACGCGGCGCTCGCGCACCCCGGCCGCGCGCACGGCATCGAGGCCGTCGGCGAGTCCGCAGAGCATCCCCTCGATCGCTGCGCGCGCCAGGTTGGCGGGGGTCGTCGAGGCGAGCGTGAGCCCGTGGATGCTGGCCTTCGCGTCCGGGAGGTTGGGGGTGCGCTCGCCCTCGAAGTACGGAACGAGCACCACACCGCCCGATCCCGGCTCTGCGGAGAGGGCGAGCGTCGCGAGTCCGTCGTGGTCGACGGACAGCAGCCCGGCGATCGAGCCGAGCACGCGGGCGGCGTTGAGCGTGGCGATGAGCGGCAGGGAGAGACCCGACGCGTCGGCGAAGCCGGCGACCGTGCCCGAGGCGTCCGCGATGGGCGCGTCCGTCACGGCGAACACCGTGCCCGAGGTGCCGATGGAGACGACGACGTCGCCTTCCGCGGCACCGAGTCCGAGGGCGGCTCCGGCATTGTCTCCGGCTCCCGGTCCCACCAGCACGCCAGCGGGAGTGCGTCCGGCCGCCTCGGACGGGCCGAGCACACGCGGAAGCACCACGACGCCGGACCCAGCAGCAGCAGCCGGTGCGTCGGCCGACCCCGCCTCCCGCCCTGGCCGCCCGAGCGCCCGCTCGAACAGGTCGAGGTCGTACGCGCCGGAGGCGGCGCCCCAGTATGCGGTGCCGCTGGCGTCCGAGCGGTCGGTGGTGAGCGCCTCCAAGTCCGGGCCGAGCTCGCTCTCGCCCTCCGGGCCGTAGCCGCGCAGCCTCCAGGTCAGCCAGTCGTGGGGGAGGGCGACGGCCGCGACGCGGGCGGCGTTCTCCGGCTCCGCGTCGCGCAGCCAGCGCAGCTTGGTCGCTGTGAAGGACGCGACCGGCACGACGCCGACCCGAGAGGCGTACTCCTCCGCGCCGACCTCGTCGATCAGATCGCGGGCGGCCTGCGCCGAACGGGTGTCGTTCCAGAGCAGGGCGTCGCGGATCACGCGACCCTCTGCATCCAGCACGACCATCCCATGCTGCTGCCCGGCGACCGAGATCGCGGCGACGTCGTCGAGCCCGCCCGCCTCGGCCAGCGCCTCCTGCAGCGCCGACCACCAGGCGGCCGGGTCGACCTCCGTCCCGTCCGGATGTGCGGCACGCCCCGAGCGCACCAGCGCACCGGTCTCGAGGTCGCGGACGACCACCTTGCAGCTCTGGGTCGACGAGTCGACCCCAACGACGAGCGTCACGGAGTTCCTTTCAAGCCCACTCCCACCCGCCGTCGAGTCCACGAATTCTGCACGTTTTCGGCGCGAGAACGTGCAAAAAGTGTGGACTCGACGGTGGGCGGAGGCGGAGGCGGAGGCGGAGGCGGAGGGGGGAGGCGGAGGGGCGGGGCGGGGCGGGGCGGTTAGCGCGCGTTGAGGAGGTGCTCGAGGGCGAGCTGCTGCAGGCGCACGAAGCCGAAGCCCTTGCCGCCGAAGTACGCAGCCGCGTCGAAGTCCTCGAAGGCGCTCCGGTCGGCCAGCAGGTCGTCGTACGACTCGCCTTCGCCGAGGGTCGGCTGCGACAGCTGGGTCACGCGGGATGCCTCGAGCGCCTCCTGAACCTCCGGGTCGGCGCGGAACGCCTGCGCGCGCTCCTTGAGGAGCAGGTAGGTGCGCATGTTGGCCGCTGCGGAGTCCCAGACGCCCGTGATGTCCTCGGTGCGGGACGGCTTGTAGTCGAAGTGACGCGGGCCCTCGTAGGCGGGTCCGCCGTTGGGGCCGCCGTTCTCGAGCAGGTCGACGAGCGCGAACGCGTTCTGGAGGTCGCCGTGGCCGAACACCAGGTCCTGGTCGTACTTGATGCCGCGCTGCCCGTTGAGGTCGATGTGGTAAAGCTTGCCCTGGTACAGCGCCTGGGCGATGCCGGCGGCGAAGTTGAGGCCCGCCATCTGCTCGTGCCCGACCTCCGGGTTCACGCCCACCAGCTCCGGCCGCTCCAGCGTCTCGATGAAGGCGAGGGCGTGGCCGACCGTCGGGAGCAGGATGTCGCCGCGCGGCTCGTTCGGCTTCGGCTCGATGGCGAAGCGGATGTCGTAGCCCTTGTCGGTGACGTAGTCGCCGAGGAGGTTGACGGCCTCGCGGTAGCGCTCGAGGGCGGCGCGGATGTCTTTCGCGGCGTCGTATTCTGCGCCCTCGCGGCCGCCCCACATGACGAAGGTCTTCGCGCCGAGCTCGGCGGCCAGGTCGATGTTGCGCAGCACCTTGCGCAGCGCGAAGCGGCGCACGGCGCGGTCGTTGGAGGTGAAGCCGCCGTCCTTGAAGACCGGAGCCGAGAACAGGTTGGTGGTGACCATCGGCACGATGATGCCGGTGTCGGAGAGCGCCTGCTTGAGGCGGTCGATCTGCTTCTGGCGCTCGGCGTCGGTCGAGCCGAAGGCGAAAAGGTCGTCGTCGTGGAAGGTGAGGCCGTAGGCGCCGAGCTCGTCGAGCTTGTGCACCGCCTCCACCACGTCGAGCTGGGGACGGGTCGGGCCGCCGAACGGGTCGGTGCCGTTGTAGCCGATGGTCCACAGTCCGAACGAGAACTTGTCGGCACGGGTGGGGGTGAGACTCATGATGTTCCTTCAGCGTCGTCGGTGATTTGTTGTTTCAATAAACTTATACAGCACCAGGAGGGTGCAGCGCGACTCCCCTGGGCGGATTCGGAGGACTTCGGATTCGGAGGACCGCGGAATCAGAGCACTTCGGTGAAGACGGCACCCACGGTAGCCGCTTCGACCTCCGACGTCACCAGGCGGGCGTCGTCCAGCGTGACGGCGTGCACCGGCCCGGTGATCGTGAGCGAGGCCGAGGTCTCGCGGACCGCGCACGACGGACCGATCCACAGCTCTACCGCGCCCGGCTCCACGATCCGGCGCATCGCCGGGTCGGAGAACGCGAGACGGGTGGTCGGCACGGCGAGCCGGACGACCGCCTCCTCGCCGGGCTGAAGCTCCACACGTCGGTAGCCGAGCAGTTGCGCGACCGGACGCGTCACGCTGGCGTGGACGTCCCGCGCATACAGCTGCACCAGGTCGGTCCCGGCGCGCTCGCCGGTGTTGCGGATGCGCACGGTCGCCGTGAACGTCCCGCCGGCGGCGACCTCGGGGTCGACCGTCAGCTCCGACCGCTCGAAGGTCGTGTACGAGAGTCCGTGTCCGAACGGCAGCACCGGAGTGCTGTCCGCGCTGGTGATCTCGTTGGGCCCGCCGAGCAGCGGGTGGAGGTACGAGTACGGCTGCGCGCCCGCCGAGCGGGGGAGCGACACCGGCAGGTGCCCGGACGGGGCGACCCGACCCGACAGCACTGCGGCGATCGCGGCGCCGCCCTCTTCGCCGGGGAAGAAGGCCTGCAGCACGGCCGCGGGCGCCGTCACGCCCTCCACCGCCCAGCCGATCGCGTACGGCCGGCCGGAGAGGACCACGAGCACGACGGGTGTGCCCGTGGCGACGACCCGCTCGACGAGCTCCCGCTGGATGCCCGGCAGCTCGAGGCTCTCGACGTCGTTGCCCTCACCGACCGTTCCGCGGCCGAACAGGCCCGCACGGTCGCCGACGACGATCACGGCGACATCGGAGGCGCTCGCGGCGGCCACGGCTGCGGGGATCCCCGACCGGTCGTCGCCCTCCACCGCGCAGCCGCGCTCGTGCACGACCGAGGCGGACGGGAACTCGCCGCGCACCGCCTCCAGCACCGAGGGCAGCTCGAAGCCGAGCGGGACCTCCGGGTGGTGGGCCAGCACATGGTTCGCGAACGAGTAGCAGCCCATCAGGGCCTCCGCCTCGTCGGCGTTCGGGCCGAGCACGGCGATCCGCGCCGGGGCGTCCGCGAGCGGGAGGGTGCCGTCGTTGGTGAGCAGCACCAGCGACTCCTCGGCCAGCCGCAGCGCGACCTCCCGGTGGGCGGGCGTGTCCAGGTCGATGGAGGTGGGCGGTTCGTCGAACGTGGCGTCGAGCAGCCCGAGCTCCTCCTTCTGCGCGAGCACCCGCAGGACCGCGCGGTCCACGAGCGCGACGTCGGTCCCGCCCGAGCGGATGCGCTCGGCGAGCGGCTCGAGGAAGGCGTCGCCGGTCGGCAGCTCCACGTCGATCCCGGCAGCCAGCGCCAGGGCGGCGGCCTCGCCGAGATCCGCCGCGACACCGTGCATCGTGTGCAGGAAGGCGACCGAGAAGTAGTCGGAGACCACCGTCCCGTCGAAGCCCCACTCGTCGCGCAGCACGCCGGTCAGGTACTCCGGCGATGCGCCGATCGGAACGCCGTCGAGCTCGGCGTACGAGTTCATGACCGACCGCACACCGCCATCCCGCACGGCCATCTCGAACGGCTGCAGGAGGGTGTCGCGCACCTCGCGCGGACCGGCGTGCACCGGGGCGTGGTTGCGCCCGGCCTGCGACGCCGAGTAGCCGACGAAGTGCTTCAGCGTGGCGTGGACGCCGGCGCCCTGCAGGCCGCGGACGTACGCGGTGCCCAGCGTCCCGACGACGTACGGGTCCTCGGCGATGCATTCGTCGACGCGTCCCCAGCGCGGGTCCCTGATCACGTCCAGCACCGGAGCGAGCCCCTGGTGGATGCCCAGCTCGCGCATCGAGAGCCCGATCAGCCCGGCCATCTCCTCCACCAGCTCAGGGTCGAAGGACGCACCCCAGGCGAGCGGCGTCGGGAAGGTCGCCGCCTTCCAGGCTGCGAGCCCGGTGAGGCACTCCTCGTGCACGAGCGCCGGGATGCCGAGCCGCGTCTCCTGGGTCAGCCTCCGCTGCTCCGCCCACAGCCAGGCGGCGCGCTCGACCGGGTCGACCGGCCGGGTGCCGTAGACGCGCGTCAGCTGGCCGAGGCCGTGCGCGGTCATGTCCGCATAGGCGCCCGGGTTGCCCATCTCGCCGGCCATCGGAGCGACGAGTTCGTCGCCCTTGTCGACCCAGTAGCCGACCAGCTGGGCCAGCTTCTCCTCCAGTGTCATGGAGGCGAGCAGGGCGCTGACGCGCTCGGAGGGCGCGGACGAGCGCGGGAGGGATTCGGTCATGTCGATCTCACTTCTCGATCTGAAGAGTCGGGCGTCAGCCCTTGACGGCGCCGGTCAGGCCGCCGACGATGCGGCGCTCGAACAGGCTGAAGAACACCAGCGCCGGAATCATGGACAGCGACGTGAACGCCAGCACCTTGGCCGTATCCACGGAGTACTGCGACGAGAACGCCTGCACTCCGAGTGGCAGCGTGAACGTCGCCTCGTTGTTGAGGAGGAAGAGGGGCAGCAGGTAGCTGTTCCAGCTGGCGATGAAGGCGAGGATGCCCACGGTGATGACGCCGGGCATCGACAGGCGCAGCACCATCCGCCAGAAGAAGCCGAGCCGGCTGCAGCCGTCGATGAAGGCGGCCTCCTGGATCTCGTCGGGGATCGCGCGCAGGAACGGCACCAGGATGATGATCGTCGTCGGCAGCGCGAATGCGATCTGCGGGAGGATGACGCCGACCAGCGAGTTCATCAGTCCGAGGTTGCGCACCACGATGTACAGCGGGGTGATCGCCACGGTGATGGGGAACATCAGGCCGGCCGCGAACAGCGCGTACAGCAGGCCGCGCCCGCGGAAGCTGTAGCGGGCGAGCACGTAGCTCGCCATCAGGCCGAGCAGGATGACGCCGATCGTGGTCACGACCGCGACGATGGTCGAGTTGCCGACCTCCGCCCAGAAGGTGCCGCCGGTCAGGACGTCGATGTAGTTCTGCACGTTCCACGGGTTGGGGAACCCGGCAGGGTCGACGGTGATCTGCGAGTTGGTGCGGAACCCGCCGAGCACGATGTACGCGATCGGGGCCAGCATCAGCGCGATCACGACGAGGGCGATGAAGTAGACGCTGGGGGAGCCCCAGGGCAGAGCCTTCGCCTTCTTGCGATCCGGGGCATTCAGGACGCCGGGGGCGTCGGGAGCGTCCGGGATGACGACCATCGCGCTCATCGCTTCTTCCTTCCGGTGCGCCTGTCACCCGTGATGGCGCCCTCGGTGTCGCGACGGAGCACGAACCGCTGGTAGAACAGCGCGACGATCAGGGAGATCAGGAAGATGACGACGGCGACGGCGTTTCCGTAGCCGAAGTTGCCGGCGTTGCGGCCGTTGGCGACCATGTAGGTCGCCATGGTCGAGGTGCCGGCGGTGGAGGCGACGTACTGGCCCCAGATGATGTACACGAGGTCGAACAGCTGCAGTGCGCCGATGATCGACAGGAAGGCCCAGATCCGCAGCGTCGGGCCGAGCAGCGGGAGGGAGATCCTCCGCTGGATCTGCCAGTACGACGCGCCGTCGAGGGCGGCCGCTTCGTACAGCTCCTCCGGGATGCCCTGTAGGCCGGCGAGGAAGAGGATGACGGCGAAGCCCACGTACTTCCAGGTCAGGATGGCGAGCAGCGTCCAGATCGCGATGCTCGGGTCGGACAGCCAGTCGTGGGCGAGGAAGCCCATCCCGATGTTCTTGAGGAAGCCGTTGAGCGCCCCGTTGGTGGAGAGCATCAGGCTCCACCCGGTGCCGACGACGACCTCGGCGATGACGTACGGCACGAAGATCAGGACGCGGATGATGGACTGGCCGCGCATCTTCCGGTTGAGCAGCAGGGCCAGCAGGATGGCCACCGGCCCCTGCAGGACGAGCGAGCCGATCACGATCAGGCCGTTGTGCATCAGGGCTTGCTGGAAGGCGGAGTCCTGGAGGATCGTGACGTAGTTCTGCAGGCCGACGAAGTCGGTCGCTGGACCGTAGCCCTGCCAGCGGAAGAAGCCGTAGTAGGCGGCGATCACGACCGGGAAGATCACGAACGCCAGGAAGACGATCGCCGCGGGTCCCGCCAGCAGCAGGATCTCGAGGCGCATGGCCCAGCCGGTACGCCGGCGGCGCCGCGGCGACGGGAGCGACGCGACCGCGCCGCTCCCGTCGTGCTGCGCGAGACCCGACTTCGGCAGGACGCCGGTGGTGGTGTTCTCGCGGGTGTTGCTCACGAGTACTGTCCTCAGCCCTTCTTCGCGGCGTCGTTCGCCGCCTGGATGAGCTGCTTCGGGTCGCTCTTGCCGGCGAGCATGTCGACGACCGCGACGTTCAGCGCGTTTCCGACGTTCTGGCCGAGCACGGTGTCCAGCCACTGCGAGACGTACGGGGCCGCGTTGTAGGCCTTGAGGACGTCCTTCAGGTAGGGCTCGGTGACGACCTTCTGCGCCTCGGCGTTGACCGGCGGGGCATTGAAGGCCTTGTAGTAGGCCTCCTGCTGGTCGGTCGTGGCGACGAAGTTCAGGAAGTCGGCGCACTCCTTGGGGGCCTTGACCGAGCACGAGTACCCGTCGACGCCTCCCATGATGGAGCCGGGCTCACCCTTGCCGCCGGAGACCTCCGGGAACGGGTAGAAGCCGAGGTCCGGAAGCGGCTTCGTGTCGGGCGTGAGCGATGCGATCACTCCCGGGTCCCAGGCGCCCATGAGTTCCATGGCCGCCTTGTGGTTGGCGACGAGGCCGGCCGAGCTGCCAGCGCCCTGCTGGGCGGACGTGGTGAGGAAGCCGTCGTTGAATGGCTTGGTGGCGGCGAACTTCTGCAGATCCTCCGCGGCCTTCAGCCAGCAGCCGTCGCTGAACGACTTGGAGTCGGCGGTCTTCTCCATCGTGGAGCCGGCGCACTCGCGCAGCGCGAACCAGTAGAACCAGTGCGCGGCGGGCCAGGCGTCCTTCGCGCCGAGCGCGATCGGGGCGACGCCGGTGGACTTCAGCTTGGTGACGTCCGAGTTGAGGTCGTCGATGGTCTTGGGAGCGTCGGTGATCCCCGCGGCCTTGAACAGGTCCTGGCTGTAGAAGAGACCGCCCGGGAGCACGGCGATGGGCATCGCCCACACCTTGTCCTGGTAGGTCTCCGCCTTGAACGAGCCGGAGGAGATGTTCTTCTTGGTCGTGGAGTCGATCTTGCCGGTGATGTCCATCAGCTGACCGGCGTTGACCATGGCCGCCATCTTCCCGCCGCCTCGCTGCAGGAAGATGTCGGGGGCGTCGCCGGAGTTGAGTGCCGTCTGGAGCTTTCCGTCGAGGTCCTCGTTCTGGATGGACTGGACCTTGATGGTGACGTTCGGGTTCGCCTTCTCGTAGGCGGCGACAGCGTTCTTCCAGAACTCCTGGCCGGGGCCTGTTGTGGAGTTCTGCCAGAGGGTCATGCTGACCTTGCCGTTGCTGCTGGAGCTGTCGGAGCCGCCGCTGCACCCGGTGAGGGCGAGCGCGCCGGCCATCACGACGGCGGCCCCGGTGAGGAGCTTGGTGCCTTTCATGTGATTCCAACCTGTTCTCTTCGTTGAGGTGGGGACGGATGGAAGTGTCGCAATTCGCCGGGAACGTGTCAAACGTTTTCGAAAACCTTTTCTACGGTAAGCTCTGGCGGCATGGGACGGCGTCCGACGATCAATGATGTGGCCGAAGCGGCAGGCGTTTCGGTCGCCACGGTGTCGAAAGCGGTCAACGGTCGCTACGGCGTCGCGGTCGAGACGGTGGAGCGCGTTCTGCAGGTCGTTCAGGAGCTCGGCTACGAGTCGAGCCTGGTCGCCAGCTCCATGCGCTCCCGCCGCACGGGGGTGATCGGAGTGCTCGTCGCGGACTTCGAACCGTTCTCCGCCGAGATCCTCAAAGGCGTCGGCGCGGCCCTCCACGACTCCCGCTACGACCTCCTCGCCTACAGCGGCTCGCGCCAGCCGTCGAGCGAGGGTTGGGAGCGCCGCTCGCTCAGCCGCCTCAGCGGAACGCTGATCGACGGGGTCATCATGGTCACTCCCACGGTGGTCAGCGCGAACGCGGACGTCCCGATGGTCGCGATCGACCCGCACACCGGCCGCGCCGACGTTCCGACGGTGGAGTCGGACAGCTTCGGAGGCGCGCGCAACGCGACGGCGTTCCTGATCAGGCTCGGTCATCGCCGCATCGCCTACGTCGCCGGCCGCCCGGACCTGCGCTCGTCGAGCCTCCGGGATGCCGGCTACCGCCACGCCCTCGGGGAGGCGGGGATCCCGTTCGACCCGTCCCTGGTCGCGGTGGGGCGCTACGAGCACAACACGGTGCGGGAGGTCGCGCTGCCGCTCCTCCGCCGGCCGGACCGTCCGACAGCGGTGTTCGCCGCGAACGACGTGTCGGCGATCGCCGTGATGGAGGTGGCGGCGGAGATCGGCCTGGACGTGCCGCGCGACCTGTCGGTCGTCGGTTTCGACGACGTGCCGGAGGCCTCCCAGTACAGCCGCCCGCTCACCACCGTGCGGCAGCCGATGCAGGGACTGGGCGCGGCGGCGGCCGACCTGCTCGTCGGGCTGATGAGCGGCGAGACGCCCGAGCGCATCCACCTCCGCCTGCCCACGAAGCTGGTGCGGCGGGCGACGACGGCGCCGCCGGGGGAGTGACGGCGCGGGGTTTCGTGCTCCTGAATTCCGCGGTGCGCGGCTCCTGTTTTCAGGAAATCGCGCCCGCGGTCCTGTTTTCGGGAGATCGAGCGCCGTGCGCCGGTCCTGTTCTCAGGAGATCGAGCGCCGTGCGCCGGTCCTGTTCTCAGGAGATCGAGCGCCGTGCGCCGGTCCTGTTCTCAGGAGATCCTTCGATGTGGGTGTCTGCCAGTCCTGAATTCAGGACGTACGGCAAGGTGTGGTGGCCGTTCTCCTGAAAACAGGACCCTCTCCCGCCCTTCCTGAAAACGGGACAGCCACACCCTTCCGGCCACACCCTCCCGGCGAGGCCCAGCCAGCGCCACCTCAGCGCCGCCTCAGCGCCGCCCCCGCGCCGCCTCAGCGACCGAACCGCGCCGCCAGCCACCCGGCCTGCGTCCGCCACTGCGCGGCCCCGCCCCCTTCGTGGTCGTTGAACGGGTACACCTCGATCGCGCGGTCTTCGGCGGCGAGGTGGTTGTACGCCGCGAACGTTGTCGACGGCGGCACGACCGTGTCCATCAGCGCGACCGAGAACAGCGACGGGGCGTGGATGCGCCGGGCGAAGTTGACGCCGTCGAAGTACGACACCGTCCGGAAGACGTCGGCGACCTCGTCGCGGTGCACGGACAGGTAGGTGGCGAGCTCCCGGTAGGGGCCGTCTGCCGCGACCTCCACTCCCCGACGGAACGCGCAGAGGAACGCGACGTCCGGCATGACGGCGGCGACGCCGCCGGCGAGGGCTCCGGCGGCCAGCGCGATCCCGCCGCCCTGGCTGCCGCCGGTGACGGCGATCCGGTCGGGGTCGACGAACGGGAAGCCGCGGGTCGCGTCGACGGCGCGCACCGCATCCGTGAACACTCGCCGGTAGTAGTAGCTCTCCGGCGCGTGGATGCCGCGGGTCATCACGCCGGGCGTCGCCGGTCCGGAGCCGTGCGGGTCGGGGGTGTCGCCGCCGCTGCCCCAGCCGCTGCCCTGGCCGCGGGTGTCGACGAAGACGTGCACGTAGCCGGCCAGCGCCCAGCCGACGTTCTCTCCGGCGATGCCGCGCCCGCCGCCGTAGCCCTGGAACTGCACCACCGCGGGGAGCGGTCCGTCGGCGTTCAGAGGACGCGACACCCAGGCCCGCACCGGCTCGCCGCCGAAGCCGGGGAACACCAGGTCCTCGACGATGAGCTGCGTCACCGGCGTGTCCGCCGGGGTGAGCTCCGGGGTTCCGCCCGCGGCTCGCGCCTCCGCGATCGTCCGCTCCCAGAACGCGTCGAAGTCGGCGGGTTCCTGCACCTCCGGACGGAAGGCGAGCAGTTCGGCGTGGGTCAGGTCGGTGAGCGGCATCGGTCTCGCTTTCGGTGCGGGTTTCGGTCGAAGGAGGGCGTGGCCGACATTGTGGCACAGCCGCAGTCAACCCCGACCTATCTCAGGTCGTGACCACGATCTTCCTCCCCGCGTTCGTTCCCGCGTCGAACCTCCGGTGCGCGTCGACAACGCGGCCCACGTCGAAGGTGGTGTCGATCGCGGGGCTCAGCCTCCCGAGGCGCACCGCGGACCGGTACGCCGCCTCCATGCGCGCCACCACCTCGGGTTGCAGGAGGTCGTCGTACCCGCGGTAGCCCACGACCGTCACCGACCCGTCCACGGGCTCCGGCGTGGGCCGGCTGTCGAGGAAGCCCGCGGCGACCAGCGTGCCCCCGGCACGCGTCGACCGCAGCAGGTCGCGCTGCCCTGGACCGCGGACCAGGTCGAGGACGATGTCCGCGCCCGCTCCGCCGGTGAGCCCGCGGACGGCCGCAACCAGGTCGTCGCGACCGCTGACGACGACGGAGGCCGCGCCCGCCGCGAGCAGGTCGTCGCGCTTCCCCGGGTCCCGCGTGATCGCGATCGGTGTCGCCCCGAACTGGCCAGCGAGCTGCATCGCCGCGCGCCCCACGCTCCCGGAGGCGCCGGCGACGAGGACGACATCGCCCGCGCGCATCCCGGCGCGTTCGACGAGCGCTCCGTACGCCGTCGAGAATCCGACCCACGTCGCCGCTGCTTCCACGACGTCGAGGCTGCCGTCCGGCCGCGCGAAGACGGCGCTCGCCGGGAGCGTCGCGTAGTCGGCATAGGTGCCTCGGGCGACCGGGTCCGCGACGACCGCGACGACGACCGGGTCACCGACCCGCAGGCTCACGGTTCCCGGGCCCACCGCATCCACGACGCCTGTCGCCTCGACGCCCAGGCGGGAATGCGGCAGGGCGATCGGGGCCGGCGACATCCCGGAGCGCATCATGACGTCGAGCGGGTTCAGCGCGAAGGCCTCGATGCGGATGCGCACCTCCCCCGCCTCCGGTTCGGTGACGGGCTCTTCGACGATCCTCAGCACGTCCGGCCCTCCGAACTCGTCGAACACGACCACTCGTGGCATTGCGACTCCTCTCCGCCCGTACCCGGGTCTCCGCCCATACGGGCTGTGCACTTTCCTTCACGCTACGGACGGGCCGGTTACCCGGAGGTACCGTGGATCCATGCAGAATGCTGCGGGTCCGGTGTTCCTCGCCGACTGCCCCGCCCGGCAGGCGGTCGAGATCGTGTCCGACAAGTGGGCGGCGGTGGTGATCCATGCGCTGAGCAGGGGGCCGCGCCGGCACGGCGAAATCGTGGAGGCCATCGGCGGCGTCTCCCGCAAGGTGCTCACGGAGACGCTGCGTCGGCTCCAGCGCTCCGGTCTCGTCGAACGCGTCGAGGAGCCGCCGAGGCGCATCGAATACCGCCTCACCGATCTCGGGCTGACGTTGCTCGGACCGATCGAGGCGCTGAACGACTGGGCGAGGACCTACGGCGAGGCGGTGACCGAGGCGGAGGAGGCGGAGGAGGCGCAGGAGGCGCAGGAGGCGCAAGAGGCGGCGGCGTCCTAGCGCGGCCTCCGACGTGTGCGACAGTGGCAGCATGCCCGCACCGAGCCGTCCGACACTGGAGGCGATCGCCCGTGAGGCGTCCGTCTCGCTGTCCACGGTCTCCAAGGTGCTGAACGGACGGCCAGGAGTCTCCACGGCGACCCGGCGCCGCGTGGAGGACCTGCTGCACGACTCCGGGTATGCGAGGCGCGGCGTCGACGCCGAGCGCGGCGACTCCGTCGAGCTGGTCCTCGAGAACCTGGCGAGCGAATGGTCCGTGGAGGTCATCCGCGGCGTTGAGCGGGTGGCGCGCGAGAGCCGACTCGCGATGACGCTGTCGACCATCGGCGATTACCACGCGGTCGGCGACGAACTGATCACGGGGGTTCTGCGCCGCAAGCCGGTCGCGATCGTGCTGCAGTTCTCCAACCTCACCGCCGACCACCGGCGACAGCTACGCACCCGCAACATCCCGTTCGTCGTCGTCGACCCCGCCGGCGACCCTCCGACGGACGTCCCTGCCGTCGGCGCGACGAACTGGGCGGGCGGGCTGACGGCCACCCGGCACCTGCTGGGGCTCGGGCACCGCCGCATCGCCGCCATCGGCGGTCCCTCTGACCTGATGTGCTCCCGGGCCCGGGTCGCGGGATACCAGGCGGCGCTCCAGGAGGCCGGCGTCCCGGCGCCCACGCACGTCGACGGCCACGGCTTCTCCCGCGAGGACGGCGAGCGGGAGGGACGGAGGCTGCTGACCAGCCAGGATCGGCCGACCGCGATCGTCTGCGCCAACGATATGCAGGCGCTCGGTGTGTACGACGCGGCGTTCGCGCTCGGACTCGACGTGCCGGGGGATGTGTCCGTCGTCGGCTTCGACGATGCGCCGTCGGCGTCGTGGGCCCGTCCGCCGCTGACGACCATCCGGCAGCCGCTGCAGGAGATGGCGGAGGAGGCGACCCGGCTCGCCCTCCGGCTGCGCGTCGGGCCCATCGAGAGCACCCGGATGGAGCTGGCGACGACCCTGGTCGAGCGCGGTTCGACCGCCCCTCCCCGGCGCTGACGAAAGTTTTCCAACCGCCTCCCGAAACTTGTCTCGCCTTCCGAGGCGCTCTAGCGTCGCACGGGGACGAACTCAGGGAGGCCGACGATGACCGTCGAACCGCAGCTCACCGTCGCCATGATCGGCTACGGCTTCATGGGGGCAGCGCACTCGCAGGGCTGGCGCACGGCTCCGCGCTTCTTCGATCTGCCCGCAGAGCCCGTGATGACGACCATCGTCGGGCGCGACGCGGAGCGGGTGGAGGCGGCGCGCGCGAAGTTCGGCTGGCAGCGCGCCGAGACCGACTGGCGCCGCGTCATCGACGATCCGGAGATCGACATCGTCGACATCTGCACGCCGGGCGACAGCCACGCCGAGATCGCCATCGCCGCGCTCGACGCAGGCAAGCACGTGCTCTGCGAGAAGCCGCTCGCCAACACGGTCGCGGAGGCCGAGGCGATGACCGCGGCTGCCGAGCGTGCCGCGGCGAACGGCATCCGCTCGATGGTCGGCTTCAGCTACCGCCGCGTCCCGGCGATCGGCTTCGCCCGCCGGCTGGTTCAGGAGGGCCGGCTCGGCGAGATCCGCCAGGTGCGTGCGTTGTACCTCCAGGACTGGCTGACCGACGAGAACGGACCGATGACCTGGCGGCTCGACAAGGCCTCCGCCGGCTCCGGCTCGCTCGGCGATATCGGCGCGCATGCGGTCGACCTGGTCGAGCACCTCACTGGCTCGCGGCTGAGCGGCGTCTCCGGGACGCTGGCGACGTTCGTCGAAGAGCGCCCGCTGCTCGGCGAGACGGTCGGCCTGTCCGGCACCGCCTCCGAGGAGCGCGGCCGTGTGACCGTGGACGACGCCGCCTGGTTCACCGCGCGCCTCAGCGGGGGAGCAGCGGCTGGAGCGATCGGCGCTTTCGAGGCCACCCGGTACGCGACCGGTCGCAAGAACGCGCTGCGACTGGAGCTCAGCGGCTCACGCGGAGCCATCGCCTTCGACCTGGAGGCGATGAACGAGCTCCAGTTCTACGACGCGACCGCCCCAGCCGGGGAGCAGGGTTTCACGCGCATCCTCGTCACCGAGCCCGAGCATCCGTACATGGCGAACTGGTGGCCGACCGGGCACGCCATCGGCTACGAGCACGCCTTCAGCCACGAGGTGGTCGACTTCGTGACCGCCATCCAGGCCGGAACCGAGCCGGAGCCGTCGTTCGCCGACGGCCTCCACATCCAGCGCGTCCTCGACGCCGTCGAGCGCAGCGCGGCTGACGGCAGCGCCTGGACCCCGATCGACTGACAGAGCCCGATCGACTGACAGAGAAGGAAGCATGAGCAAGAACGCACTGATCGTCCGTGGAGGCTGGGACGGGCATATGCCCGTAGAGACCACAGACCTCTTCATCCCGTTCCTGGAGCAGAACGGCTTCGAGGTGCGGGTCGAGGAGGGCACTCCCGTCTACGCCGACGAGTCCTACATGGACACGGTCGATCTGGTGGTCCAGGTCAACACGATGAGCACCATCGAGGACGCCGAGTTCCGCGGCCTCCGCCGGGCCGTCTTGAACGGCACGGGGATGGCCGGCTGGCACGGCGGTATCGCCGACTCGTACCGCAACAACGCCGACTACCTGCACATGATCGGCGGCCAGTTCGCCCACCACGCCGGCAAGGACCCGGCGGAGCGAGTCGGCGACCAGTCCGACAACTACATCCCGTACACCGTGCACATCACCGACTACGGCAAGACCCACCCGATCACCGAGGGGATCGAAGACTTCGGGCTGGTCACCGAGCAGTACTGGGTGCTGAGCGACGAGTACAACGACGTGCTGGCCACCACGACGCAGGCGGTGCGGCCGTGGGACTCGTGGCACCGCCCGGTCACCTCGCCCGCGATCTGGGCCCGCCAATGGGGCGACGGCCGCATCTTCGTCTCCGCCCCCGGCCACCGCCTCGAGATCGTCGAGAGCCGGCCGGTCCGCACCATCATCGAGAGGGGGATGCTGTGGGCAGCCCGCTGAACGTCGGCGTCATCGGAGTCGGCGTCATCAGCCGGCAGTACTTCGAGCACTTCCCGCAGCTCCCGAACCTCCGCCTGACAGCGGTCGCCGACCTGGACCGCGAGCGCGCCGCCGCCGTCGCCGCCGAGCAGGGGGTCGCTGCGCTGACGGTGGACGAGCTGCTCACCGACGCCCGAGTGGATGCGGTTCTCAACCTGACCATCCCGGCCGCGCATGCGGACGTCGCAGTGCGCGCTCTCGAGGCGGGCAAGCACGTCTACGGCGAGAAGCCGCTGGCCCTCTCGACGGAGGAGGCCGCCCCGGTCCTGGAGCGCGCCTCCGCCCTGGGACTCCGCGTCGGCAGCGCTCCCGACACGGTGCTCGGGACGGGCATCCAGACCGCGCGGGCCCTGCTCGACGACGGACGGATCGGCGACCCGGTCGCGGCGGCGGTCGCCTGGAGCGCGCCCGGTCACGAGCTGTGGCATCCCGCCCCCGCGTTCTACTATCAGCCGGGCGGCGGCCCGCTGTTCGACATGGGCCCGTACTACCTGACCAGCCTGGTGACCTTCTTCGGACCGGTCGTCCGGGTGTCCGGCGCGGCGGTGCGCTCCACGCGGGAGCGCCGGATCGGAACGGGCCCGAACGAGGGCACCGTCATCCCGGTCGACGTGGACACGCACGTGACGGCCATCCTGGAGCACGCCTCCGGCGTCGTCTCGACGGTGACGGTCTCCTTCGAAGTCTGGGCGACCCGCACCCCGAAGTTCGAGGTGTACGGCACCGCAGGGACGATCGCCGTCCCCGACCCGAACATGTTCTCCGACACCGTCGAGCTTGCGACCGCCGATGACCGCGAATTCCACCCGGTGCCGGTCGCAGCCGGATACGCCGACGCTGGGCGCGGCTACGGCCTCGCCGACCTCGCCCGGGCCATAGAGACCGACCGTCCGGACCGGGCCTCCGGCGAGCTGGCGTTCCACGTGCTCGAGATCATGGAGGCCGTGCTGCGGGCAGGCTCGACGCACACGGTGGTCGAGCTGGCCTCGACGGTGGAGCGCCCGGCCGCAGTGCCGCTCGGAGCCCGCCCCGAGAGCTGGTGACGGCTCCGTGGTGCTGCCGCGCTGACGTCAGCTGGTCAGCAGCGCGCCGCCGTTGACGTCGAGGATGGTTCCGGTGACGAAGTCGTTCTGCATCAGGTAGAGGTGTGCCATCGCGATCTGCTCCGGCTCGCCGACGGCTCCGACGAGTGTCGCCTGCGCAAGCTGGGCGAACATCGCGTCACGCTGCGACGCCGGGATGCCATCCCACATCGGTGTCTTGACGGCGCCGGCGCGGACGGCGTTGACCCGGACCGGGGCGAGCTCCACCGCGAGGCCCCGCACGAGGCCCTCCGCCGCCCCGGCCCCCGCGGCTGCGAGCGCGGCGCCGGGCCTCGGCCGCTGTCCGACCGTGCCGGTCGTGAGCGAGATCGAGCCCGTGGGCCGCAGGCGTCCGAGCGCGTGCTTGACGACGGTCACGGCGCCCCAGAATCGCACGTCGAGGACCGCCCGGGCGTCCTGCAGGTCGAGTTCGGCCAGGGGTCGAGGTGTGAACTCGTCGCCCGCGGTGAAGACCAGGTGATCGGGCTTCTCGAACCGCTCGAGGACGGCGCCGACCTGCGCATCGTCGCGCACATCGAGCACGGCCCCTGTGCACCCGTCGGGCAGTTCCCGCAGCGCTGCGTCGATGCGCTCGCTGCTCCGCGATGCGATCGTCACGTTCGCACCTTCGAGAGCTGCTGCCTGTGCCGTCGCCAAACCCATGCCGGAGCTTCCTCCGACGACGAAGACGTGCTGTCCATCCATGTTCATCCGTACCTCATCCATTCGTGCCTCCCAGCAATTGATGTCTCATTGAGACATGAGGCAGGCTAACACAGTGATGTCCCAGCGGGACATGGCTGGTAGAGTCGGCGCATGACCAGGTGGCGACCCGAGGGCGAGGAGCGCCTGCGCACGGCTGCCATGGAGTTGTTCCTGACGTACGGATACGACAACGTCACCGTCGCCCAGATCGCGGAGCGTGCAGGGCTGACGCGGCGCACGTTCTCGCGCTACTTCGCCGACAAACGCGACGTGCTCTTCGCCGGCTCCGAGCAGTTGCCCGTGGCGCTGGCAGACGCGTTGAGGCAGGTGGACCCCAGGCTCGGCCCGTTCCCGGCCATGCTGCAGGCTCTGGCCGATGTCGGCGCGCTGCTCGGTGAACGGGTCGCCGACCATGCTGCGCAGCGTCGCGAGGTGATCTCCGGGAGTCCGGAGCTGCAGGAGCGCGCGCAGGCAAAGTACGCTGCCGTTTCCGACGCCCTCGGCGCGGCGTTGGTGGAGCGTGGCGCCGACCCGTCGACATCCACGCTTTTCGCGGATGTCGGCGTTGCGATCTTCCGCAGAGGCTTCGAACGGTGGACCGACGCCCCCCATGAAGCCGACCTGGCGTCGCGCATCCGCGAAGCGGCCGGTCAACTCCGGGATGCGGCAACAGGGATCACCGCCGACTGACCGGCCTCGACGTACGGTGATCCAGCCGGCGTGAACGGCCGACCGCGGGTCGGGCGTTATGGTCGATGCATGTCTGCATCCGACCTGAGCACGGTCCGCCCCAGCGCGGGCGGAGCCACGGATGCGCTGCGCCGCAGCAACCTGGCGACGATCCTCGGGCTGGTCCACCGCGACGGCGCCCTGTCGCGCAGTGACCTGACGCGACTCACCGGGCTCAACCGCTCGACGGTGGGCGACCTGGTCGCCGAACTCGCCGGACTCGGTCTGGTGGAGGTGGATGAGACGCCCGGCGGCGGCCGCGCCGGCCGGCCGAGCCCGGTGGTCCGCGTGTCGGACAGCGTCGTCGCGGTCGCGGTGAACCCCGAAGTGGATGCGGTCATCGTCGGCCTCGTCGGGCTCGGCGGGAGGGTGCTCAAGCGCGTCCGCATCGAGACGGCCTCGGCCCGTTCGGCGACCGAGACGGTCACCCTCGCGTCCGCGGGGATCGCCGGGATGCTGGCAGGAGAAAGCGGACGGCGCGTCGTCGGGATCGGCGTCGCCGTCCCAGGGCAGGTGCGCCTCTCCGATGGCATGGTGCGCGAGGCGACGCACTTCGGCTGGGTGGACGAGCCGCTCGCAGCGCGACTGTCTGAAGCGACCGGCCACCGGGTCTGGGCGGCGAACGCTGCTGTCCTGGGTCTGCGCGCCGAGAGCGCGTTCGGCGCGGGCCGAGGCGTGGACGACCTGGTGTACATGATCGGCGGGGCCTCGGGCATCGGCGGCGGCGCGATCGGCGGCGGACGCCTTCTCACGGGATCCGCCGGCTACGCGGGCGAGTTCGGCCACACCTTCGTCCGCTCCGACGGCCGCCACTGCTCATGCGGCTCCCGCGGATGCCTCGAGGCCGAGGTGACCCAGGCCGAGCTGCTGGAGGCGGTCGGTCTGGAGTCGGCGCAGGCGCCGTCCCTGGGGGAGCGCTTGGCGGCGGCGGACGACCCGGCGGCGCTCGCCGTGATCGAGCGCGACTACGCCCTGCTGCAGATCGCCACCCGGAACGCGGTGAACGTCTTCAACCCGTCGACGCTGGTGCTCGGCGGCTTCCTCGCGGCGCTGTACCGCGGCGGACGTGCCCATGGAGCGCCGGACCTGCTCGCCGAGGCGGTGCACTCCTCCCGGGAGGGCGTCGTCGTGTCGGAAGCGGCGCTCGGCCCGGACCAGCTGCTCATCGGCGCGGCCGAGCTCGTCTTCTCCGAGCTGATCGCCGATCCTGCTCGCGCGCTCGCCGCGGCATAATCCCGTTCCGCACGGGATAACGCGAATGTTGTTAAGGCGAACTAACTGTTTTCGGCTGAAAATGCAGCGATGAGAGCGACAAGTCCGGCTTGCATTCTCCTCCATCGTCGCTTATGTTGTGTTCACCAACAAATGCATCGGAGTGGCTGCGAAGCCTGCATACGCGCGTCCACTCCACTACAAGGAGGTAACAGATGCGCAAGAGGCACCTCGCGATCGGCGCCGTCCTGGCCGCCGGTGCGCTGATGCTGGCCGGCTGCTCCGGCTCATCCCCGTCGTCCGACAGCACCGACGGCAAAGGCAAGACCCTCACGCTCTGGCACTACGAGAGCGAGGACTCGGCCATGGGCAAGGCCTGGAACGAGGCCATCAAGGAGTTCGAGTCCGAGACGGGCGCGAAGGTGAAGTTCGAGGCCAAGGCGTTCGAGCAGATCCGCTCCACCGCCTCCCAGGTCCTCAACTCCAACCAGGCGCCCGACATCCTCGAGTACAACAAGGGCAACGCGACGGCCGGCCTCCTGGCCAGCCAGGGCCTGCTCAGCAACCTCGACGATGCCGTCAAGAAGTACGGCTGGGACAAGAAGCTGGCCTCCAGCCTCCAGACCACCGCCAAGTACGACGACAAGGGCATCATGGGCTCCGGCTCCTGGTACGGCATCCCGAACTACGGCGAGTACGTCGAGGTCTACTACAACAAGGACATGTTCGCGAAGTACGGCATCGAGGTCCCGAAGACCTACGACGACTTCGTCGCCGCCCTCCAGAAGTTCAAGGACAACGGCGTGACGCCGCTGGCCGAGTCGGCGGCCGAGTACCCGCTCGGCCAGCTCTGGTACCAGCTCGCGCTGACCAAGGCGAACCGGTCGTTCGTGAACGACTACCAGCTCTACAAGGGCAAGGTGAACTGGCAGGGCCCCGAGCTCTCGAATGCCACCAAGACCGTGGACGACTGGGTGCAGAAGGGCTACATCTCCAAGGACTCCTCCGGCCTGAAGGCGGAGGACGCCGGCACCTCGTTCATCGCAGGCAAGTACCCGATCTTCTTCTCGGGCAGCTGGTGGTACGGCCGGTTCCAGACCGAGATCACCAACTACCAGTGGGGCACGTTCCTGTTCCCCGGCACGAAGCTGTCGCCCGGATCGGCCGGCAACATGTGGGTGATCCCCGAGAACGCCAAGAACAAGGGCCTCGCCGAGAAGTTCATCGACATCACGATGAGCGACAAGATCCAGGCGATGATCGGCAACAACGGCGGCGTCCCTGTGGCGGCGAAGACCAGCGACATCACCGATGAGAAGTCGAAGGAGCTGATCGCGAACTTCAACACCCTCACCGGTGAGGACGGCATCGCGTACTACCCCGACTGGCCCACGCCGACCTTCTACGACCAGCTGAACGCCGGCCTTCAGGAGCTCATCAACGGCACGAAGACTCCGGCCGACGTCAACAAGGAACTCGGCTCCGAGTACCAGTCCGGCGTCGACGACATCGTCAACCAGTAACCCCACCCTGCCGTCCCCCCACCCCCCACCGTCGAGTCCGCACGTATTGCACACGACACGCCGTCTGAGCGTGCAGAAATCGTGGACTCGACGGTGGGTGGGAGGGCCGCGGCAGGGCAACGCAAGGAGAGAACGCATGAGCGAGCTCAGGGTCGCGGTTCGCGCACGGAGCGAGGGCGTAGAGGGCGCGGGGCGCCAACGGCACCCGCGCAAGCGCAGCGAATCGTTGGTGCCCGGGCAGGGGCACGGCCGGTTCTGGCTGTACCTGCTCCCGGGGTTCGTCCTGCTGGCGGTGATCGTCCTGGTCCCGCTGGTCTGGAACATCTACCTCAGCTTCACCAGCTACCGAGGCATCCGGCCGCCCAAGTTCATCGGCCTGAACAACTGGGTCCGCCTGTTCGGCGACGAGAAGTTCTGGACGTCGTTCGGCAACTCCATCGCGATGGTGATCGCGATGGTGGTGATCCCGACGCTGGTCGGCCTCATCCTCGCCGCGATGCTGTTCGACCTGATCGGCAAGAAGTTCGGAGGCCGGCTCGCCAGCTTCCTCCGCGCCACCTACTACCTGCCGCAGATCCTCCCGGTCGTCATCGCCGCGATCGTGATCGGCTGGATCCTGCGGCCCGACAACGGCGCGCTGAACACCATCCTGCAGACCGTCGGCCTCGGCCAGTTCGCCCACAACTGGCTCGGCAGCCCGGACACCGCGCTCGCGTCGATCATGGCGGTGATGGTCTGGGTCCAGATCGGCTACCCGGTCGTCATCTTCATGGCCGCGCTGCAGCGGGTCGACCCCGAACTCTATGAGGCGGCGGAGCTCGACGGCGCCAACTGGTTCCAGCGGTTCCGGTCGATCACCGTGTCGATCATCCGCCCGGAGATCTTCGTCGTCACCCTCACCTGCACCATCGCCGCCCTGAAGGTCTTCGGCCCGGTCTACACCCTCACCCGGGGAGGCCCCGGCACGGCGACCATGGTGCCGAGCGTGTACTCGTACAGCGAGTTCTTCCAGAGCCAGCAGGTGGGATACGGCGCCACGATCGCGACGGCGCTGACCGTCGTCATCATCGCCGTCTCGGTGCTCTTCATGATCGCCCAGAACCGCGCAGAGCGCAGGGAGAACGAGATCTGATGTCCACCACCATCACGCGTCCCCGAGCGGACGTCGCTCCCGCGGAGCCCCGCCGGCTGAAGCGGCAGAAACCGCGCAAGACGGCGACCGACTGGATCATCCTCGTCGTCGCGATCGTCATCGGCGTCGCCATCGCGTTCCCGTTCCTGCTGATCGTGCTGAACTCGTTCAAGAGCCCGGCCGACTACAACAGCGGCGGTCCGCTCCAGCTGCCGACCTCGTTCTACACGGACGGGATCGTCAACTTCTGGAACCGGGTGAACTTCCCGGAGAAGCTGTGGAACTCGTTCTTCATCTCCGGGATGGTCGCGCTGCTCTCGGTCGTCCTCTCGGTGCTGAACGCCTACGCGCTCGGCATCGGCCGGGTGAAGGCGCGGACCTGGATCATCGTGCTGTTCCTGCTGGCGAACATGCTGCCGCAGGAGGCCCTCCTCTACCCGCTGTACTACATGTTCAAGCAGGTGGGGCTGTACGACAACGTGTGGGCCGTCATCATCATTTTCACCGTCATCCAGAGCGCGTTCGGCACCTATCTGCTGTCGAGCGTGTACGGCACCTTCCCCAAGGAGGTGCTGGAGGCCGCATCGCTCGACGGCGCCGGCCGCTGGCGCATCCTGTGGCGCGTCGTCGTGCCGATCTCGCGCCCCACGCTGAGCGTGCTGCTCATCTTCTTCTTCATCTGGACGTGGAACGAGTTCCTGATCCCGCTGACCTTCCTGGTGTCGAACGACAACCAGACCGTCCCGGTGGCGATCAGCGTGCTGCAGGGCGACCGGCTGATGGATGTGACCACCACGTCCGCGTCGGCGCTGCTCGGCCTCATCCCCACGCTCATCTTCTTCCTCATCTTCCAGCGCACCCTGACCCGCGGCATCACCGCCGGCGCGGTCAAGTAACCGGAGCATCCCCGCATGAAGTTCACCGATGGTTTCTGGATGCTGCGCGACGGCGTCACGCCGATCTACGCCCAGGAGGCGTACGACGTGGCCGCCGGCGACGGCACCCTGACGATCACCGCACCCGCCAAGGTCATCGAGCGCCGGGGCGACACCCTCAACCGCCCGACGTTGACCGTCACCCTCAGCTCGCCGCTGCCCGGAATCGTGGGCGTCCGGATCGAGCACTGGCAGGGCGTGCGCGCCCAGCCCGGATTCGAGCTCCGGACGGAGGACGGCCATGCCGAGGTGTCGGTGGACGACGAGGCAGGGACGCTGACGACCGGCGGCCTCACTGCCACCGTGAAGCGCGGCGCCCCCTGGTCGCTGACCTTCTCGGCCGGAGACCGCGTGCTCACCTCGAGCGGCCACAAGTCGGTCGCCCACCTCACGGTCGACAGCGACGGCACCTACGTGCACGAGCAGCTGGCGCTCGGCGTCGGCGAGCTGGTCTACGGGCTGGGGGAGCGCTTCGGTCCGCTGGTCAAGAACGGCCAGGTGGTCGACGTCTGGAACGCCGACGGCGGCACCTCCAGCGAGCAGGCCTACAAGAACATCCCCTTCTATTTGACCAACCGCGGCTACGGGGTGCTGGTGAACCACCCGGGACACGTCTCGTACGAGATCGGGTCCGAGACGGTCGAGCGCGTCCAGTTCTCCGTGCCGGGGGAGAGCCTCGAGTACTACCTGATCTACGGTCCGACGCCGAAGCAGATCCTGGAGCGGTACACCGCGCTGACCGGCCGGCCGGCTTCGGTGCCGGCCTGGTCGTACGGGCTGTGGCTCTCCACGAGCTTCACCACGGCGTACGACGAGGAGACGGTCACGTCGTTCATCGACGGGATGGCCGAGCGCGACCTCCCGCTGTCCGTGTTCCACTTCGACTGTTTCTGGATGCGCGAGTTCAACTGGTGCGACTTCGAGTGGGACCCGCGCACCTTCCCTGACCCGGAGGGGATGCTCGCCCGGCTGCACGAGAAGGACCTGCGCGTCTGCGTCTGGCTCAACCCGTACATCGGGCAGCGGTCCCCATTGTTCGCGGAGGCGGCGGAGGCCGGCTACCTGGTGAAGCGGCCCAACGGCGACATCTGGCAGTGGGACCTGTGGCAGGCGGGGATGGGCCTGGTCGACTTTACGAACCCGGACGCCACCCGCTGGTACCAGGACAAGCTGCGCGGACTGATCGCCCAGGGCGTCGACTGCTTCAAGACCGACTTCGGGGAGCGTATCCCGCTCGAGGTGGAGTACTTCGACGGCTCGTCCCCGGAGCGCATGCACAACCTGTACACGCAGCTCTACAACGAGGCCGTGTTCGAGGTCCTGGAGGAGGCGAAGGGCGCGGGCGAGGCCGTGCTGTTCGCGCGCTCGGCGACGACCGGAGGCCAGCAACTGCCCGTCCACTGGGGCGGAGACAACACCTCCAGCTACGAGTCGATGGCCGAGACACTGCGCGGCGGACTGTCCCTGGCGCTCAGCGGATTCGGGTTCTGGAGCCACGACATCGGCGGCTTCGAGGGCACCCCCGACCCGGGCGTGTTCAAGCGCTGGACGGCGTTCGGCCTGCTGTCGAGCCACTCGCGCCTGCACGGCAGCGACTCGTACCGGGTGCCGTGGGCGTTCGACGAGGAGGCGGTCGAGGTCACACGGGCGTTCACGAAGCTGAAGCTGCGGCTGATGCCGTACCTGTTCGCCGCGGGCCAGGAGGCGCACGCGGCGGGAACGCCGGTGATGCGGCCGATGCAACTGGAATTCGCCGGCGACCCCGCGGTCGACTACCTGGACCGGCAGTACATGCTCGGAGCCGACCTGCTGGTCGCGCCGGTCTTCTCGGCGTCGCAGGTCGAGTTCTACCTGCCTGCCGGCACCTGGACCGAGTGGTTCTCCGGCGAGCAGGTGGAGGGCGGACGCTGGCTGCGGCAGACGCACGGCTTCGACAGCCTCCCGCTGTACGTGCGGGAGGGTGCGGTGCTGCCGCTCGGCGCCCGCGACGACCGGCCGGACTACGACTACCGCGAGGGGCTGACCCTGGTGGCGTACCCGGGGCCGGACGGGACGCGGAAGGTGCGCGTCACGACGCCGGACGGCGAGGTCGCCGAGTACACGGTGACCCGCAGCGGCGGAGCCCTCACGGCGTCCGGTCCGACCGAGTACCCGCTCACGCTCCGTGACGCCGCGACCGGCCGCACCGCCGCCGCGGTGGCCGGCACGGCCTCCCTCCCTTCCGTCCCGTGATCCTTCCGCCGAGTGGTGAGCAGATGTCGCAACTCGGCGACAATTCGAGCATCTACTCACCGCTCGGCGGATGAGACCGGGGGCGGACGGTAGGGTTACGGGGAAAATGGACAGCAGGGCGACGGCGGGCACGAACCTCGACACGGTGCGGCGGCACAACCTCGCCACCGTGCTCGGCATCGTGCACCGGGAGGGTCCGCTGGCGCGCTCGCTGCTCACCCAGGCGACCGGCCTGAACCGCTCGACTGTCGGCGCGCTGGTCGGCGAGCTGGCCGAGCTCGGGCTGGTGCAGGAGCGTGAGCCGGCAGTCAGCAACCGGGTCGGCCGCCCGTCGCCCGTGGTCGCCGCCGACGGGCGTGTGGTCGCCCTGGCGGTGAACCCGGAGATCGACGCCGTGACCGTCGGAGTGGTCGGGCTGGATGCGGCCGTCCGCCGGCGGGTGCGGTACCCGACCGGCCACATCCCGACCGCTGCGGAGGCCGTCGCCATCGTGTCCGCGGTCATCGACGGACTCCGTCCCGACCTCGCAGCGGCGACGCGCGTCGCCGGCGTCGGCGTCGCGGTCCCCGGGCTGGTCCGCGAGGAGGACGGCGTGGTGCGCCTCGCTCCGCACCTGGAGTGGTCGGAGGAGCCCTTCGCGTCGGCCCTGGCGGAGGCCACGGGCTTCCCGGTCCTGGCCGCCAACGACGCGAGCCTGGGCGCGAACGCCGAGCGCCTGTTCGGCGCGGGCCGCGGGGCGAGCGACCTCGTGTACCTGAATGGCGGCGCGTCGGGCATCGGCGCCGGAGTGATCGTCGGGAGCACGCCGCTGACCGGGATCAGCGGCTACGCCGGCGAACTCGGTCACACGCTGGTCAACTCCGCCGGGGTGCGCTGCCACTGCGGCGCGATCGGGTGCCTGGAGACCGAGGTGAGCCAGGGCGCTCTGCTTCGTGTGCTCGGCATGGAGGCCGCCGACGCCGACGAGCTGGAGCGCGGACTGTCCGCAGCGGTGGAGGCGGGGGAGCCGTCCGTGCTCGCCGAGGTCGACCGCCAGGTCCGCTTCCTCGCCACCGCGCTGCGCACCGCCACCAACGTCTTCGACCCGCAGCTGATCGTGCTGGGCGGGTTCCTCGGCGCATTGCATGCGCTCGACCCGGAGCGCCTACCTCGCCTGGTGGCGGAGCAGGCGCTGGCCGCGAGCGCCGAGCGCCTCACCATCGCGCGCGCCGAGCTGGGGTCCGACATCCTCATGATCGGCGCAGCAGAGCTCGCCTTCCGGCCGTTGCTGGCCTCGCCGGCCTCCTGACCGGGGGACCGATCCGGGGGACGGTGAGCGACTGTTCCCCCAACGAACAACATCGTGGCCGCAATTGCGATGCGCACGTTCACATCGCCGCGCCTCCCAGTATAGGATTGCTCGTACCCGGCGGATCGAATCGATTCGAGAATTCGGGTTCGACAGCACCGCGGAGCAACCGCGGTGCTCTTCTCTTGCGTCCGACGGCGGGCGCGGCCCATCCACCTCTCGACTCGCCAAGGACCCTCGTGACCACCGTCGTGCATCCCGGAGACTCGCTCTCCGGCCGCCAGCGCCTCGCCTACATCCTGATTCTGGGCGCCCTGACCGCACTCGGTCCGTTCACGATCGACACCTACCTGCCGGCGCTGCCGACCCTCCAGAACGACTTCGGGGTCTCGACGGCTGCGATCCAGCTCACCCTCACAGCGACGACGATCGGCTTCGGCGTCGGTCAGCTGCTGGTCGGGCCCTGGTCGGACAAGATCGGGCGGCGTGTCCCCCTGATGGTCGCCACCGCCGTGCACATCATCGCCTGTCTGGCTGCGGCGATCGCGCCCAACGTCGAGTTGCTCGGCGTTGCCCGCGCCCTGCAGGGGATCGGCGCGGCCGCGGGCGGCGTCGTCGCGATGGCCATGGTGCGCGACCTGTTCGGCGGCCGTCCCCTGGTGCGGATGCTCAGCCGCCTCGCGCTCGTCAACGGGCTCGCGCCGGTGCTCGCGCCGGTCCTCGGGTCTTGGCTGCTGCTCGTGATGCCGTGGCGGGGCATCTTCGTCGTCCTGGCGGTCTACGGTCTCTTCGTGGTGACCTGCGTCGCACTCTGGATCGTCGAGACGCTGCCGAAGGCCCGCCGCCATGGTCCCGGGCATTCGAGCGTCGGGCAGCGCTACAAGGCTGTCCTCAGCGACCGCGTCTTCGTCGGCATCGCCATCGTCGGCGCGGCCAACTTCACCGGCCTGTTCTCCTACCTGTCGTCGAGCTCGTTCATCTTCCAGGAGATCTACCGGTTCAACGCGCAGCAGTATGGGCTGCTGTTCGCCGTCAACTCGATCGGAATCATCATCGGCGTGCAGTCCGCCGCACGGATCACGAAGTACGTGGGGCCGCAGTGGATCCTGGCCTGCTCCACGCTCGTCATGTTCCTCTCGTCCGTGACGATCGTCGTGCTCGACCAGGCGCACGTGGGGCTCTGGGGCATCGTCATCCCGCTCTGGTTCTTCATCTGCGCCTGCGGTTTCGGCTTCCCGTGCGTCCAGGTGCTGGCGCTGAACGGGCACGGCCACGAGGCCGGGACGGCAGCCAGCCTCCTCGGCGCGCTCAACTTCGGAACGGCCGGCATCGTGTCCCCGATCGTCGGCATCCTGGGGGTCGGGAGCGCTGCGCCGATGGGAGCCGTCATGGCGATCTGCGCCCTCGTCTCGATCGCGTCGCTCTGGCTGGTGGTGCGTCCGCGTACGGTTCCCGAACTCGCGCACTGATACGCCTCTGGAGTCCGGAGGGGCTGCGGGTACGGTGACCGTATGAGCGAGCGCCAGGTCCCCGGTCCGAAGACGGATGCGGAGGGGCACGACCTCGCGGGAGCGGCGAAGGTCAGCCGGCGCTGGCCGGTCGTGTCGGCGTCCGTGGCGGTCGGGCTCGTCGTGATCCTCGGGGTCATCATCGCGTTGCGCCCCCGGCTTCCGTTCGAAGTCGACACCGAGTGGATGGGCGAGATCGTCGAGCACCGCTCGCCCCTCTGGCTCGGCCCGGCGCTGTTCTTCAACTACGCGGGAGGCGGCATCGTCGGGTCGGTCGTCGTGCCCGTCGTGATCTTCCTGCTGCTCCTGGCGTTCCGCAGACCGTGGGGCGCCCTGTTCTTCGCGATCGCGAGCGCGGCGTCGGTCCTGTGCGTCCAGCTCCTCAAGCTCACGGTCGGGAGGGCGCGCCCCAGCGAGATCCTGGTGCACGCCGACGCCGGTTCATTCCCGTCGGGGCATACGGCGAACGCGGCCACCATGGTCGTCGTCCTGGGCATCCTCTTCCCCCGGGTGTGGGTGTGGTGCCTCGGGGTAGCGTGGGCCATCCTCATGGCCGTGAGCCGCACCTACCTCGGCGCCCACTGGATCAGCGACACCATCGGCGGCCTGCTGCTCGGCGCGGGGGTCACGATCATCGTCTGGACTCCGCTGGCGCACCGGCTGGCCGTGGAGGCGACGAAACCCCATCCGTTCTTCCTGGCCCGTTCGCCGGCCTAGGTCAGACTCTCTCGGCCGCGGCGTAGGCGCCCGGAGTGGAGCCGACGACCGCCTTGAACTCGCGGCTGAAATGCGCCTGGTCGGCGTACCCGAGATCGGCCGCCAGGGCGGCCAGAGTCGGTGCGTCCGCCTCGCGGAGGGCGGCAGCGGCCTCTTGCAGCCGGTAGCGCTGGATGAGCCACTTGGGCCCGAACCCGATGTGCCCGACCACCAGGCGTTGCAGGTGGCGCACGCCCATCCCGAAGCGATCGGCCAGCTCCTCCACCCGCAGCAGGGTGCGGTCGGTCTCGACAGCTGCGACGATGCGGTCGACGAGCCGCGCGTCGTCGTCCGGCTCGGGGAGGGTGTCGAGCCAGGTCTCGAAAGCGTCGATGGCGCCCCGGGCATCGTCCGCGACCATCGCCTCCCTGACCGCGGCCGTCATCGTGCCGGTTCCCACCGCCGGGAGTCGATCGAGAGGCAGGACATCCGGCACGGTTCGGAGGGAAGCGCCGGCCCAGTCGCGGGCGGTGCCCGGGTGGAGCAGGACGCCGAAGGCCCATCCGGATCCTTCGAGCGTCCGGGAGCCGAGACCGCGGTGCGCCCGGAAGAGCGCTGCGGAGCCCGGCTCGATCACGAGATTCGCGGTCGGGTACTCGAGGACGTCCTGTCGCACGGCGACACCGTGAGGAAGCGACCAGCGGGGCATCCAGTAGTGACGGACGAACAGGGCCGCCCGCCCATCAGCGGCGTGGCGTTCGATGCCGACGGGGGAGGACATCCGGCTCGGTGTGAGCAGACCTTTGCTCCGCGGCTCGACCCCGGTGCGCACCGACATGACGCCATCCTGACACGAGAGGAGGCGGCCATGCGGCGGGCGGCCAGCGCCAGGCGCCGCCAGGCGGCCACCCGACTCAGCGCACGATACGGATGCGCTCGAACCAGTAGAGGAGCCGCGGCCAGGCGCGACGCAGCTGGTTCAGCGTCATCGGCTCCTCCGGCCGGGTCACCGGCACGTCGAGCTCTTCTGCCACATGCTCCATGTCGCCGGGGGACCAGAACTGCCCGCGCATCCGGATGAGCAGCCGTCCCTCCTTCGAGGCGACGAACAGCTGGGGGAGGACGTCGAGCGTGCTGCCCTCGTAGACCTGCACCACGATGACGGCGCCCGCCTCGCCGGGCGCGACGTGCGTGGTGCGGCCGAAGAAGCCGCGCTCCCGCACACCGTCAGGACCGAGGATGATCGTCGTGTTGAGGAACGACGCGACGCCGACGATCGTCGCCGCGATCACGACCAGGTGGGCGACGAGCACGAACGGCCATCCCGGACCCGGGATGGTCAGCCAGTAGAGGACGGCGAACACCGGCGTCGTGAGAGCGAGCACCGTGACGATGCCGCGGGTGAACAGGTGCCGGTGCGGGCGCAGCACGGTCTCGCGGGTCATGCCCGCGTCCCGGTCCACGTCGGTCTGCTCACTCACCTCACGAGCCTGACCGATCACGGGCCCCTCCGGTAGCGGCATTTTGGGGGACACCCGTACAGGGGTGCCCCGGCGCGAGCCTCAGCCGGCGGCCCTGGCGATCAGCGCGCGGATCCGCTCCTCGTCGTCGGTCGTCAGGTCGAGGATCGCGAAGGCGACCGGCCACATCGTCCCGTCGTCCAGCTGCGCGGGGTCGTTGAATCCGAGCGTCGAGTACCTGCGCTTCTCCGAAACTGCTCGACGCGTTCTGCGCCGATCGGAACATGCCGTCAGTGTGCCGAAGTCTGTTCCGGGAAAGGCGGGAGTTCGACGCGGTCGTGGAAGCTCCTGCCCATCGCGATGCCGGCAACTTTCGGAAGGCCCATCATTGTCAACGCGGTGTTCCTCGTGAGAAGCTGCAATCTGTTCTTCGGGGCGAACGCCAAGCCCAAGCCCCGTGCGGCGTCCTGCTTGGAGCGGATCAGCGGGGCCAACCGCTCGTGGTAGCGCGTGAACGCCTCCGTGTGGTCGTTGGTTCGCGCGAGTTCCGCCGCCAGCGTGTACGCCTCGACCATGGCGAGCGCCGTCCCCTGCCCCGCGAGGAATGACGGGCACGCGCCGGCGTCGCCGACCAGGGCGACGCGGCCGGTCGACCACGACTGCATCGTGATCTGGCTCACCGAGTCGAAGTAGAAGTTCTCGGCGCGGGACATGGCTGCGAGCATCTCGGGGACTTCCCATCCCGAGCCTTCCAGTTTCTCGCGCAACAGGCCCTCCTGTGCGGGGCGCTGGGCAGGCACCTCGCCGTCGTGACGCAGGCTGAACAGGAGCAGCGTGGCATCCTCGCGAAAGGAGAGGCGGACCGCCTGAAACCCGACTTCGGCGTACATCATCGCGACGAGTTCGTCGCGTTCCGGATACCGCTCCACCTCGAATGCGGCCACCACCATGCCGAGATACTTCTCGAACAGCTCATCCGGTCCGAACGTCAGCTCGCGCACCCGCGAATGCAGACCATCCGCGCCGATGACGAGATCGAAATCGCGGACGCTCCCCTTCTCGAACGTGACGTGGACCCGGTCGCCGTCGTCGGCGAGCTCCCGAACCGTATCGCCGAGCATGAGCTCCACAGCGCCGTCGATCGAGTCGTAGACGACCTGGGCGAGATCGGTTCGCGGAATGCTCAGATACCTGTCGTTCGATTCGATGACGGCTTCCGGGTTGAATGACGCGATCCTGCGTCCGTTCCGATCGATCGCCCTCGCCTCGGTGAACACGTACCCGCGTGTCCGGAGCTGGGGCACGATCCCCATCCGCTCCGCCACGTCGAAACCGGCTCCCCAGAAGTCGATCAGATATCCGCCGGTTCGCAGAGCCGGCGCGTGTTCGACGATGGTGACGTCGTGATGCAGCTTGTTCAGCCAGAATGCAAGCGTGGGGCCGGCGATTCCGGCTCCCACGATCAAGACCTTCACGTCAATCTCCTCTCTCCCGCTCCCATCGTCACGGGGTGAGCAGCGTCTGCTGATACAGCGCCAGCCGGGGCCGTCCATCCAGAACGGTGTAGACGCTCGCCATGTAGGCGACGAACGGCTGCGTCACGCCGGCGCGCGTTGCGCGGGCGCGGTAGACCAGCGCTGCCGAATCGGGTCCGATCGCAATCCGTCGGAAATCGGAGAGATCGTATGCGTCCCAGGGTGGGGAATCCTCGAGGCTGCGCGCAATGGTCGCACGATCCAGCACAGTGCCATCGACCAGGATCATCACGGCTTCGGACGTCATGAGGGCTTCGTAGAAGGCGCCGGCCGTGGACGAGCACAGCGCGTCCCACCCGGCCGTTTCGATCCGGATCAGTTCGTCGATGGACAACGTCTCCACACGAGGGCACAGTTCTCGTCCGCCCGGCGGCTCGGGCGGTCGAGGAGGCGTTCGGCGATGGATGGTCATGGCTCAGCGCGTTACGGCGCGCAGGACATCGGTGGTGTGCAGCCACCCGACCAGGCGGCCCTCACTGACGACGGGAAGGTCGTCGGTGGCTGCCGCATCCACGACGTCGTCCAGCACAGTCGAGAGGTGCTGGTCGGGAGCGAGGGCGGTGGCACGCACCGTGATGTGCTCCACCGTCGCACTCGCGCTTCCCTCGTCCGTCGCGAGTGCCTGCGCTGCGTCGGCTGCGGTGAGGATGCCGATGAGTTCTCCATCGGGACCGATCACCGGTGCAGAGCGGCGACGGGCGTCGGCCAGCGTGGCGAACGCCTCGCCGGCGGCCTGATCGGGGGCGAGGGTGGGAGGCGGGTCAGCCATCACATCCCCGACGCGCGTCGTGGCGAACCCCCGCCGTGCCGGGTCGTGGAGGTCGACCCCCCGGCGGGTCAGCTTCCGGGTGTAGATGGTGTCGCGGCTGAGCAGGCGCGACGTGCCGGTCGCGACGATGACCGCGAGCAGCAGGGGCAGGATGATGCTGTATTCGCCGGTGAGCTCGAAGAGGATGAGTCCGGCCGTGATCGGCGCCCGGGTCGCACCGGCGAACACGGCTGCCATGCCGACCAGGGCGAAAGCGCCGGACTGTCCTGCGAGATCCGGGACGGCCAGTCCGATCGCCTGACCGGCGGCGGCCCCGAATGCGGCGCCGACCACCAGGCTGGGGGCGAACACGCCCCCGGAGCCGCCGATGCCGATCGTCAGGCTGGTCGCAACGATCTTCGCGATCACCAGCAGCAGGAGGAAGCCGATGGCGTACTTCCCGGCGATGCTCGCCTCGAGAACCGGGTAGCCGACCCCGTACAGCTGGGGCAGGGCGAACAGCACGAGACCCACGAGCAGGCCGCCGACCGCCGGGCGTGCCCACTCCGGCCAGCGCCAGGCCCGATCGCAGAGGTCTTCGATGGCATAGAGGATCCTGCTGAACAGCACGCCGACCGCCCCCGCCGCCAAGCCCAGGGCCATGAACAGGAGGTACTCGGACGGTCGGGCGATCGAGAACGAAGGCAGGGTCAAGAAGGGGTGGTCGCCGAGGATGGACCGTGCGATAACGGAGGCGGTGATGGACGACAGCATCACGGCGGCGAAGGAACGGGTGGCGAAGTTGCGCAGGATCAGTTCCAGGGCGAAGAAGACGCCGGCGATGGGTGCGTTGAAGGTGGCGGCGATCCCGCCGGCTGCTCCGCAGGCGACGAGGGTGCGAAGCTGGTTCTCGGGCATCCGGGTGATGCGACCGAGCGTCGAACCGAGGGCGGAGCCGATCTGGACGATCGGCCCCTCCCGTCCCACCGATCCGCCCGAGCCGATCGTGATCGCCGATGCGAGCGCCTTCACCACGGCCACCCGGCCGGGGATGGGCCCGCCCTTCCTGGCGACCGCGTACATCACTTCCGGGACGCCGTGGCCTCGCGCTTCGCGCGCGAACCGGTGGACGAGGGGTCCGTAGATCAGCCCGCCGACGGCCGGGGCGAGAATGACGAACGCCCCGCCGAGCCAGGGGACCCAGGGGTTGGCTGGGTGGCCGGACGTTGCGGCGTAGTCGGGCGTGCCGGTGAACAGGAGGGTCGCCGTCTGCACGAGCCACCGGAACGCGACGGCTGCCAGCCCTGCCCCTGCGCCGACGACGACGGCGGCCGCCATCAGCGGCGCCGATCCGGCGGCCGCGCCCTGAAGCCATGAGCGCAATCTCGTGCCTGAGCCCGACAATGAGTTGACGAGTCGTTCCGCGACCGCGGTCACTGTTCCCCAATCGTGTATTGCTGCAACTGTTGCATGAATGCACAAAAAGCGTAACACTGGAGGCGCTATGGATAGTCACGGTTTTCCTCACGAGGCGACGGAGGCGACCCTGCGGGCGTCCCGTGCCCTTCTGGGGATCGTCGCCCGGTCGGTCGCCGACGCTCTCGAGAGCGTCACGCTTCCGCAGTTCCGGGTGCTCGTGGTCCTGGCCGGTTCCGGGGGGATGCGGATGGGGGCGTTGGCGGCACGGGTGGGGGCCGTGCCGTCAACGTTCAGCCGCACGATCGACCGGATGGTCGACGGCGGATGGGTCGAGCGACGAGAGAGCCCGGAGAGCCGGAGGGAGATCCTCGTGGAGCTCTCCGATCAGGGACGACAGCTCGTGGAGCTGGTGACCGACAGGCGCCGCCGTCAGGTGGCGGCGGTCCTCACCACTCTGACGCCGGCCGAGCAGGAACGGGTGATCGAGGGCTTGGAGCTGTTCTCGGGCGCGGCGGGCGAGCCGACGCCGGAGGACCTCCTGATCCTCGGCCTCTAGGTCCTGTGGTCGCGCATCTGGTGACCGGAACGGCTGGAGGGGTCGGTCACGTGCCGGGCAGGAGCGTGTCGAGCATGTATTCGAGTTGCTCTGCGGTGAAGGCGCCCGGGTGCCGGACGAGGACGCGGCCGGACGGGTCGAGGATGACGGTGTAGGGCAGGCCGGTGATGTGGAACCGGCCAGCGATGGCGCCGTCTGCGTCCGTCGCCAGCGGGAAGCGGACCCCGCTGCGCTCGGCCAACGCCCGGGCCGGGGCGACGGAGTCGGACACGTCGATGCCGAGCAGGTCGGCGCGTCCGGCGAACTCGGCGGCGGTCTTCTGCAGGGCGGGCAATTCCTCCGTACAGGCGGAGCAGGTGCTCGCCCAGAAGTTCAGCACGGTGTAGCGCCCGTCCTTCTGACCGGTGCCGTAGCGGCCGGCGCCGGTCAGAGCGGGGAGTGCGAACGGCTGCGGTGTCGCGCCGACTCCGGCATCAGTGTCCGAGAGGTCGGCGGGGGCGGAACCGCCGACCGTCGCGCGCTGGGCGGCGGGGAGCAGGTCGACGGCCTCCTGCGCCATCGTGTGGGCGAAGGCGGCGGTGCTGGCGGCGTCGGTGCCGAACTGGCCGAGCGCTCGTTCGGTGCCGGAGGGGTCGATGAAGAAGATCTCTGTGCCGTGCACGACGGAGCGGTCGGCGGCATCGAGCTGGATGGGCACTCCGTACGCCTGCGCCACGGCGGCCAGCTGGGCGGCCGGCGCCGTCCCGAAGTACCAGTTCGCGGCCGATCCCAGTCCATGCGCGGTCGTCCAGTCCGCGACGTCGCTCACAGCCGGATAGTACGGATTCGCATTGATGGAGACGAAGGCGACCCGTTTGCGGAGCGCGCCGAGGTCGCTGTCCGCCTTGGCCACATCCTGTGCGAGCAGGGTGCACAGGTCTTGGCACCGGTCGTCGTTGAAGCTCAGCACGACTGCGCGGCCGCGGAACTCGTCGGCCGTCATGGGCCGCCCATGCTGGTCGGTGAGGCTGTAGCCGGGTGCGACGGAGGCGGCGTGTCCGAGCGGGTCGAGCTGGAGGAGGTCCGCGGCGGCGGCGGAGATGCCGGGAGCCGTCGGCGCGGTGGCTGGAGTGGACGGCGGAGAGGGGATGGCCGCTGCTACGAGGACGCCGGTGAAGGCCGCCAGAACCGCGATGGCTGCGACGATCAGGGGCCAGGTTCGGGCGGGTCGACGGGTCACTGTTCCTCCGTGTCGTTGATGCGGTGCCTTCTGCGCGCCACGGCCACTCCCGCCAATCCCGTGAGAACGACCGCTGTGGCGATCGTCCCCAGCGCGAGCGGGTGGGCGGACACGGCCGACCCGAGCGAGCCGGCCGCTGCCTGGACGAGCGCGATGACGGACGGCTGAGCGGGTGGCGCGATGAGGACCCGGACGCCATAGCTGAGCAGGTAGATTCCGACGCAGGTCAGCACGATCGCCGCGATCCGGGGCATGTAGCGGGCGACGCGCCGGCCGCCGAGGCGGACCGCCTCCGCTCCGACGAGGGCGGCGACGATGCTGCAGGCCGAGACGAAGACGCCCATCCCGAGCGCGTAGGCGAGCGCTGCGGCCACGGGGGCCAGGGGGGTGCCGGAGGTCACGGACGGAGACGCGGCGGCGAGGAAGAGGGGGAGGGTGCAGCCGAGCGAGGTGACGGCGAAGGCTGCGCCGTAGCCCGCCATGGCAGGGACATCGCGTCCGGAGCGGAACGGCAGGGCGAAGGCGGGAAGTCGCAGGGAGCGCCCGGAGGCGCCGAACACGCCGACGACGAGCAGGATGAGCCCGAGCGCGGCGGTGAACGCCGGCGTCCAGGCCAGCCCGAGCGTGAGTCCTCCGGCGGTGGCGATGCCGACGACGGCGAACACCGACACGAATCCGGCGGTCATCGCCGCCGACGCGCGCAGGGCGCGGAGGATGCGGACGTGCCTGCGATCCTCGTCGGCGCCGAGGAAGACGCTCAGGTAGGCCGGAAGGAGCGGGAAGCCGCACGGGTTCAATGTCGCCGCAAGTCCGAGGGCGAAGGCGTAGACCAGCGCGGTGCCGGTCACAGCTCGTGCCTCCGGTCGTAGCCGGCGAGGCGCTGGAGGTACTCGTTGTACTGCAGACGCTCTGCCTCGGCCCGCGAGGCCGAGCGTTCGTTCCTGCGGGTCGTGCGCTCGTCCGACCGCTGCCACTGCAGAAAGAGGACGCCGAGCACGATCAGGGTGGGGAGCTCGGTGAACCCCCAGGCGATCCCGCCGCCCACCGCCTGATCCGCGAGCGGCGAGATGCCCCATCCGGGAACCGGCGCGCGGTAGAAGCCGACGACGAGGCTGACCGACATCATCAGCATCACGCCGAAGAATGCGTGGAACGGCGTGGTGGCGCCGAGCTCCAGGATCCGCACCGTCGGGGCGGCGTACCGGCGGAGCCCGCGCGACGTCTGGCGCGGAGACGGGTCGATCCCGAGCACGCACCAGAAGTACAGGAACCCGATGGCGAGGAAGTGCAGCAGCATCAGGTTGTGCCCCCACATGGTGCTCATCAGGGCGTCGAAGACCGGAGTGAAGTAGAGGCCGTAGAGGCTCACCAGGAAGAACGACAGCGACGTGACCGGGTGCGCGAAGAAGCGCGCCACCCGACTGTGGAGGACGGCGAGCAGTCCCCGGCGCACGGACCGCACGCCGGGCGGCCGCGCGGGCAGCGCGCGCAGGGCAAGCGTGACCGGCGCTCCGAGGACGAGGAAGATCGGCGCGAACATCGACAGCACCATGTGCTGAACCATGTGGGCGCTGAAGAGCTCCATCCCGTAGCCGTCGATACCCGTCGCTGTCATCGCCAGCACGATCACCACCCCCGCGCTCCAGCACAGGGTCCGGTGAACCGGCCAGGAGTCCCCCCGGATCCGCAAGCGTACGACGGCGACGAGGTAGGCGGCGAGCAGCACGAGCATCAGTGCCGGGATGATCGGCACGGGCTGGGGGTGGAAGGCGGCCATCCGGGCCGGCGTCGGGGGGCTGGTCGGCATCCACATGAGCCCGGTCATCCGCGGTGGCGCAGGCGCGGGCGAGCCGGGCGGCGCCGAGGCCACGAGGAGGATTCCGAGCGATGTCATGAACGCTGCTGCCAGTTCCGAGTGGTGCATGAATACAACTGTTGCAAGACTACACGGATCGTCGAGAACTCGTATGTCCGCTTGACTCACGACGGCAGTGGCGTACGGATGCATTCATGTCGATCACCTCCGGAGGCGTCGACCTCCACGCCTTGACGGCCGCACTGGCTTCCCGGGTCGACGGCGAGGTGCGATTCGACGACGGATCGCGCGGCGCCTACTCGACCGATTCCTCCAACTACCGGCAGATACCGATCGGGGTGGTCGTCCCGCGGACCGTGGAGGCGGCGGTCGAGACCGTCATCGTGTGCCACGAGCTCGGCGTTCCGCTGCTCAGCCGCGGCGGAGGGACGAGCCTGGCGGGCGAATGCACGAACAACGCCGTGGTCATCGACTGGAGCAAGTACTGCAATCGGCTGGTCTCGGTCGACCCCGAAGCGCGCCGCGCCGTCGTCGAGCCCGGTATCGCCCTCGACGATCTGAACGCCGAGCTGGCCGAGCACCGTCTGATGGTCGGACCGAAGCCCGCGACCCACTCGCACTGCACCATCGGCGGGATGATCGGCAACAACTCCTGCGGCTCGACCGCCCAGGCCTACGGGAAGATGGTGGACAGCGTCCGCCGACTGGAGGTGCTCACCTACGACGGTCTGCGCCTGTGGGTCGGCCCGACGTCGGAGGAGGAGTTCGAACGGCTCAGGGCCGAAGGCGGCCGGCGCGCCGAGCTCTACGAGGGAATGCGCGCCCTCGCGGACGAGTACGGCGACGACATCCGCGCCCGGTTCCCGGACATCCCTCGACGGGTCTCGGGCTACAACCTCGACTCGCTCCTGCCGGAGGCGGAGTTCGACGTCGCCCGGGCGCTGGTCGGCTCGGAGTCGACCCTCGTCACGGTCCTGCAGGCCGAGCTCGATCTCGTGCCCGTCCCGCCGGAGAAGACCCTGCTGGTGCTGGGGTTCCCCTCGATCGACCAGGCGGCCGACGCGGCGCCGGCCATCGCGCCGTACGAGCCGACGATGATCGAGGGCCTCGACGACGTGCTGGTGGGCAACCAGAAGATCAAGCGCGAGAACGCCGATGCGCTGAACCTGCTGCCGGAGGGGCGCGGCTGGCTGGTGGTGGAGCTCCCCGGGCAGACCCCGGACGAGGTGCGGGACAAAGCGAGGCGCCTGCGCGCCGCCCTGGAGAAGCGGGACCCGGCCCCGACGGTGCGCGAGTTCGACGACCCCGCGCATCAGCGCCAGATCGTGGAGGTCCGGGAGGCCGGTCTCGGTGCGTCCGCTTGGATCCCGGGCCGCCCGGACACGTGGCCGGGCTGGGAGGACGCCGCGGTGCCGCCGGACAGGCTGGGTGACTACCTGCGCGACTTCGGCGGGCTGCTGCGCGAATTCGACTATGACGACGTGTCTCTGTATGGACATTTCGGGCACGGCTGCGTGCACTGCCGCATCCCCTTCGATCTCACCACCGAGCACGGCATCGCGCAGTACCGCGCATTCATCGGGCGGGCCGCTCACCTGGTGGCCGACTACGGCGGTTCGTTCTCGGGCGAGCACGGAGACGGGCAAGCCCGGGGCGAGTTGCTGCCGATCATGTTCGGCGAGCGCCTGATCGAGGCGTTCGAGCGGTTCAAGGCGCTCTTCGACCCGGACGACCGGATGAACCCCGGCAAGGTCGTCAAGCCGTACCGGGCGACGGAGAACCTGCGGCTCGGCACGGAGTACCGGCCGAAAGTGGACGTTCAGCTGCACTTCTCATACCCGCACGACGAGGGCCGGTTCGACCGGGCGGCCCTCCGCTGCGTGGGCGTCGGCAACTGCCGGAGCCACTCCGGCACCGTGATGTGCCCGTCGTTCCGGGCGACGAACGAGGAGGAGCATTCGACGCGCGGGCGCTCCCGGCTGCTGTTCGAGATGCTCAGCGGGGACTACCGGCCGGGACCGGTCGAGGACGGCTGGCGCTCCACCGAGGTGCTCGACGCGCTCGACCTGTGCCTGGCGTGCAAGGGCTGCCGCTCCGACTGCCCGGTGGAGGTGGACATGGCCACGTACAAGGCGGAGTTCCTCTCGCACCACTACGAGGGCCGGCTGCGTCCGGCCGCCCACTACACGATGGGCTGGCTGCCGCTGCTCGCGCGTCTCGTCCGGGTCGCCCCGGGCCTGGTCAACCGGGCGGCGCGGCTGCCCGGGCTCTCTCGTCTGGGCAAGCGCCTCGGCGGCATCTCTCCCGATCGGCCCGCCCCGCGGTTCGCGCCCGAGCGGTTCACCGACTGGTTCGCGAAGCGGCCGCCCGCGCCTCCCGCCCCGCTGGGCGACGTGATGATCTGGCCGGACACCTTCACCGACAACTTCCACCCGTCGATCGGGCGGGCCGCGGTGACGGTGCTCGAGGACGCGGGCTACCGCGTCGTCCTCCCGCCCGGTCATCTGTGCTGCGGCCTGACCTGGATCTCCACCGGGCAGCTGGGAGTAGCAGAACGGATGCTGGCGCATACCGCGGAGCACCTGGCCGCCGCCCTCGGCGACGACGTGCCGCTGGTCGGCCTGGAGCCCAGCTGTCTCGCGGTGTTCCGCTCGGACGCGCCGGAACTCCTGCCAGAGAACCCGGACATCGCCCTGGTCGCTTCGCGCGCGACCTCCTTCGCGGAGCTGCTCGAGCGCACCCCCGACTGGTCGGTTCCCCATGTGGGCGGCAGCGCCGTCGTGCAACCGCACTGCCACCAGCACGCCATCGGCGGGTTCGCCCCCGACCAGCGCATCCTCGACGCCGCGGGCATCGAGACGACGACGGTGGAGGGGTGCTGCGGCCTGGCCGGCAACTTCGGGTTCGAGGACGGCCACCTCGACGTGTCCGTCGCCGCGGCCGAGCATGCCCTGCTCCCGGCGATCCGGGACGCCGGGCCGGGCAGTCGCGTGATCGCCGACGGGTTCAGCTGCCGGACGCAGACCGAGCAACTGTCCGACGCCTCCCGGCCGCTGCATCTGGCCGAGGTGCTCGCCATGGCGCTGCGCTCTCGCCGCGGTGAGCCCAGTGGCGTGGACCGCCCGGGACGCGAAGCCGAGCGCATCCCGGCCGACGCCGTGGAACGCGCCCTCAGCTCTCCCCGGGTGCGCGAACGGTCATGAGGTGCGGGCCCGCCGTCGTCGCCGTGGGCTCCGGTCGGTGCACACCCCGTGGGCGGTAGCCGAGCGCATCCGCTGCGCCCACGATGTCGGCGAGGTACCAGATCGTCGCAAGCCACATCTCCGTGCCCTGGAGGCCGGGAAGGGTTCCGGCGCGGAAGCCGAAGCCCTCGCCGTCGACCCATCGCTCGAGCGCGGCGTCGAGCAGCCGACGGGCCGTCTGGTCGACCTCGACCCTGCGATAGCCCGAACCGCGGGTCAGCCAGAGCGGGTGCGCGACGTCCAGGATGTTGCAGGCGTCGTGGCGATCCTCGGCGAAGGAGCGGACATCCTGCACGTGCGCGAGAACGGTGTCGACCGCCCGCTCGGGGTAGGGCAGGGGAACGCCGAACTGCGCGAACGTCCCCCGTGTCGCGCGGTAGAACCCGTTGACGAGCTGGAGACGGCTGCCGTCGGTGGCGACGCGCCCCCACATCCCCGTCGCCGGATCGGCGTGGGTGACGAGCCAGCCGAAGAGGGCCTCGCGCAGACCGGAGGGCAGGGTGTCGCCGCGGTGGTCGCTCCACAGCACCGCGGTGCCGAGTGCGTCGACCCACGCGCCGGCGTTCCACGCCTGCGCCTCCCAGGGGAGCGCGTCGCAGAACGAGGCGAGGTCCGCCGCGGAGGATGAGGTGACGAGCGTGAGCGGGTGCGGGAAGACCGAACCGAGCAGGTCGAGGGCGTAGCCGACCGACAGCACGTGGTACGCCGAGTCGCCGTCGAGTTCGGCTGGACCGGCGGGCGAACCGTCGGGGAGCAGGGAGGGGACCAGGCCGGTCGCGGGGTCCTGCCATCCGCGGAGCCGCGCCGCCTGCTCGTCGCCGGCAAGCTGCGGAGGAGCGCTTCCGATCAGGAGGTCGGCGATCTCGATCGCGTCGGCCTGTGCACGCACGGACGGGGTGGTGCCGGGCCGGTCGACGAAGAGCCGACGATCGGCATCCCAGGAACGTTCGAGGATGGCGTGGCCCTGCCCACGGGCCCGATCGGCGAATGCGGCCAGACGCGAGGGCAGATCACCGGGCTCCGGAGCGGCATCCGCCGGGGCGATGCGCCACCGGATGCGGCGCGCGGGATTCCCGCCGACGACCGCGCCGGCGGGGACGTCTTTCGTCACCACCGCGCCGGCCGCGAGCACTGAGCGGTCTCCGACGGTGACGCCGTCCAGTATCACGACGTGCGAGCCGATCCAGACGTCGTCGCCGACACGAACGCCCGCGGAGGTCAGCGGCTGCCGGAACACGGGGAGGTCCGGATCGCTCATCGTGTGATTGAAACCGAGGATCGACGTGTGAGCGCCGATGCGGACCCCGTCACCGAGTTCGACCCGTCCCCGGACGACGGTGTACGGGTTGATGCTGCAGTCGGCACCCGCGCGGAGCGACCCGGTGAGGTAGGCGCCGGCCGCGATGTACGTCCGATCGCCGAGCCGGAGCTCGTCGTTGTCGACGGCGGCGAGCTCGGAGACGAAGCATCCGTCGCCGATGTCGTGGTGGGGCCGCCTGCCCAGCTCCTGCAACGCCTCCCGCTGGCGCTGCTGCCGGGATTCGTCGGCCTCCGCCCAGAACCGCCACGGCGAGTAGTCGAGCGGGCTGCTCATGCTCCGCGCTCCGGAGCCGGAGCGGTGGACGCCCGGACGTTGAGTGCGGGGTTCACCGTCACCCGGTGGACGGGACGCGACGGGTCCTCCAGCCGCCGGAGGAGCAGGTCGACCGCAGCAGCGCCGAGCGCCTCCCGGGGCGGCCGCACGGCGGTCAGCGCGGGAGAGAACATGGCCGCGACCTCGTCGTCGTACGCGATGATCGACAGGTCTTCCGGCACGCGAATGCCGCGGGCGAGCGCCAGATCGGCGAACGCCATCGCCTCCGCGTCGGGATGCACGAGCAGCGCCGTCGTCCCCCGCTCCACCGCGGTGTCGAGAGCCGCGTCGACCGCGGCCGAGAACTCCGGGCTGGTGCGGTCGGGCAGGAACGACTCGAAATGCTCGGTCGGAGTGAGGTCCAGCTCCCGGCACGCTGCATCCCAGCCCTGCGAGATCTTCCGCGAGGTGGGAGAGTCGCGCGAGATCACCAGCCCGACCGTCCGGTGGCCGAGGCTCGCCAGGTGCCGCGCGGCGAGCACGGCGCCCAGCGCATGGTCGGAGGTCACGGACTCCACCGGTTCATTGCCGGGCAGCACGATGGCCTCCCGTTCCACGAGCACGCTCGGCACGCCGCACTCGGCGAGCCACTGGATGACATCCTGGGCGTGCGGGGTGTCGGTGTTCGGCGCGACGATCAGGCCGTCGACGCCCTCGGCGTTGACGAACCGCTCCAGCACGGGCCGCTCGTCCTGCAGCGAGTACGACGCGGCGCGGACGAGCACCCGAACGCCGCGACGGCGCGCCTCCTGCTCCATGCCGCGCGTAACGCCCGGCCAGTAGTAGTTCAGGGACGGAACGAGTACGGCGATCGTGCGGGGGGCGCCGGACTCCTCCGGCGACGACGGTGCCACCTCGTCGTCCTCGTCCGCGATCACGACGGGCGGCACCGCACCGCCATGGATGCGGACGAGCAGGCCCTCGTCCTCCATCTGGGCGAGGTCGCGGCGCAGCGTGACCGGTGAGACCCCGAGTTCGTCGATGAGTTGCGAAATGCGCACGACCCCGTCGCGCGAGAGCGACGCCAGGACGTGCGAGCGCCGGGCCGGCGCGAGCAGGGAGTAGTTGGCCTTGTCGTTCATCGGGGTTCCTCTGTGGTCGATACGAACAGTTCTACCGTGACCGAGAGCGCGCGGCGGTCTGTGACGACGAGCTCGAGACGGGTGAGTCGTGAGCCCCAGACGGAGGTGAGGAGCGGGTCGTCGAGTTCGAGCGCTGTGGTGCGCGCCTCGACCTCCGACGGCCACTTCACCACGACGGGGCGGGCGCCGTCGAGGGGCGTGATGCGGGCGCCGCCGTGGGAGAGCCGGACGTCGCCGGCGAGGAGCATCCGGACGGTCGTCTCCGGCTCCGGGTCGCCGGCGGCCCACGGGTCGAGATCCCAGGTGTCGTCGACGCGTACGCGCGGGACGCGTCCGCGGTCCAGCGCCACCCGACGGCGCCAACTGCGCAGGCCGGGCAGGTCGTACGCGCCGGCGAGGTCGAGGGCGAGCCCGCCGTCCTCAGGGCGGACCTCGCGCGCCGCGAACTCTTCACCGGCGGACTGAGCGACACCGCGCACCTCCGGCACAGAGTGCCACGAGCTCTGCATCGTCCAGATGCCGTAGCGGTCCGGACCGAAGGTCTGCGCCGTGTAGGTCGGCCGACCGGCGTCGACCACCACCGGCACTCCGTCGACCGCCACGATGAACGAGCCGACGTCGTTGTGGTTGTGGGACTCGCCGTTGTGGCCGCCCTTGGCCGCCAGTGCCAGGCCGCGAGAAGTGCCCGTGGCCTCCCTCGCGATGGCGAGTTGGACAGAGGGAAGCCAGACATCCCGGGGCAGCGGCGGCTCCGTGGTGGTCGCCGCCACCCACTGCTCGTCGCTGATGGCCCGCAGGAGCCGCCCGAGGCCCTGCTCTTCGGTCGCGGACGGCGTGCCGTGTACCCGGTGGGAGGCCGCGAACGCCTCAGCGTCGCTGTCGCCGAATCGCCGCGCCGCACGATGGAGGGCCGACCAGGGCAGTCCGGTGGGCGGCTTCGCCCGGCCGTCTGCGACGTTGACGAACCACTCGCCGCCGAGCTGCATCGAGTGCGGGTAGGCGACGGTGGCGCGAAGCGACGGGATGCCTGCGGCGTACGCATCCACCGTGCTTTCCGTCGCGGAGGCGAGGAGGTCCAGCGCCTCGAGTGCGCGGAGCGCCCCCTCCCACCAGTAGCCGTACCCTTCGTCGATCGCGCCGTCGTCGGGCAGTACGGCGAGGAAGCGGTCGAGATCCGCCACGGCGGTGGCGACCACGCGTCCGCGCAGCTCGGCTTCGCCTGGCCCGTCGAGCAGCCGAAGCGCAGCAGCCAGCACGTTGGCGTGGATCCAGGCGTTCCAGTTGATCGGGGGGCGCTCGTGGCCGATCCACCACCAGTCACGACGGTTCAGGAACGGCTCGAAGACGCGACGGGATGCCTCGAAACGGATGCGCGAGCGCAGGCCCGGGTATCGCTCGTCCAGGGCGTCCCCGAGAACGTGGTCCGCCCAGGCCAGCTGGGCCACCGCCTCCCCGGCCCCCAGATCGAGGAAGGGGTCGTCGGCCACCGCGACGATCGAGCCGTGCCGGGCGAACGCGTCGTCGTGCGCGGGCCAGCACCACGAGCTCTGCTCGCACAGCAGCGTGATCCCGTCGGCGACATCGTCGATCCGCGCGTCGTCGAGCGTCACCGCGGCCGCGACGACGGCGCGGCTGAGCCGCCGCTGCCGGGCGAAGGCCGCGTCCTCCCAGGCCGAGCGGTCGCCATCGCGGTGATACCTCGCGGCGTCGCTCGCCAGCGGCTGCGGCCAGGGGGTGCCGTGCTCCTCCGCCGCTGCGGCGAGGATGGGATCGACCGTCGCAAGGTCGGCGGCGATCGCTGCCCAGGCGGCCCGATCGGTCGCGGACGGAACCGGCAGAGCGCGATCGGCGGAAACCAGGAGGCCTGTGGGATTGAGCTGTCCGAAGGCATCGTGGAGGGGACCGTGAACTGTGGCGGATGCGGCGGCCGCGGTCATCCGGTGCTCCTCTCCGAGCGGTAGGCGGCAGCATCGCTTCCCGGTGCGCCCATGATCGAAAATGATCGTATCACGATCAAGTAACGTGTTGTGGTGATCGTTTTCGTTTGCTAATCTCCCAAAGTGATCACGATGATCGTGGTCCTGCCTCAGCCCATTCGAAGGAGAATTCGTGAGCACGCCGCTGGTCGACACCCGGTCGGACTGGACCCGGGACCAGTGGACGGCGCACGCGGATCGACTTCTCGCCGGAGCCCGCCGCTGGGCATCGCCCGGCAACGGACGGATCACGCCTCCCGGCGCTGAAGGCGGCTACGGCCGCGCCGTCGATGGGCTCGAGGGGTTCGCGCGCACCTTCCTCCTCGCCGGCTTCCGCATCGCGGGGGAGCGGGGGCAGGGTGTGGACGCGCTCATCGACTTCTACGCGAAGGGCATCGCGACCGGAGTGGACCCGGACGCCGCCGACCGCTGGGTCCGCCCGGAGGAGCACGCGCAGGCCAAGGTGGAGGCGGCCTCCCTCGCCCTCATCCTCGACATGACCCGTCCCTGGCTCTGGGAGCGGCTCGACGAGCAGACGCAGCAGCGCGTCATCGACTACTTCTCGGCGATCGTCGGCGACACCACGTACCCGCGCAACAACTGGCTCTGGTTCCGGATCGTCGTGGAGACCTTCCTCCGCTCGGTCGGCGGGCCGTGGTCGGCGCGGGACATCGCCGACGATCTCGGCCGGCACGACTCGTACGTGCGGGCCGACGGCTGGATCGCGGACGGCGTCGAGCGCTCCTTCGACCACTACACCGGCTGGGCTCTGCACCTGTACCCGATCCTCTGGTCGCGGATGCAGGGCGCCGCCGACCTCTCCGGCGGTCGCACCGCACAGGATGTGGCCGCGCTCGATCGCTACCTGGTGGACGCCGTGGCCCTCGTCGGCGCAGACGGGTCGCCGCTCATCCAGGGCCGCAGCCTCATCTACCGCTTCGCCGCCGCCGCGCCCTTCTGGGCCGGCGTGCTCGCCGACGTCCCGTCGTCGTCGATGGGCCGGCTCCGGCACGCGGCGAACCTCGCGGTGACCCACTTCGCGGAGGCCGGCGCGCCCGACGAGCAGGATCTGCTGACGATGGGATGGCACGGCGACTGGCGCCGGCTCGCCCAGTCCTACTCGGGCCCGGCATCCCCGTACTGGGCGACGAAAGGGATGCTCGGCATCTCCCTCCCCGCCGACCACCCTGTGTGGACCGCTCCGTCCGAGCCGCTTCCCGTCGAGGAGGGCGACGACCTGCGCGTGATCCGTGCCGCCGGCTGGCTCGTCTCCGGCACGCAGGCCGACGGGATCGTGCGCGTCGTGAACCATGGCACCGACCACTCGACGCCCGGCTCGTCGGTCGGCGACTCGCCGATCTACACGCGGCTCGGGTACAGCACGGCGACCGCACCGCTGCACGACGGCCGCGCCTGGCGCGAACCGCTCGAGCAGTCCGTCGCTCTCGTGGACGACCGCGGCCGCGCCTCCCATCGCGCGGGCATGGAGTTCCTCGAAGCGCGACTCGACGGCGACGTCGCGGTCGGCGCCTCCCTCGCCCACGCCCACTGGATCGATCCGGCCGAGTCCCAGATCCGGCACGGATCCGGCATCACCGGCGCCGCAACCTCGGCCGGGCGCATCCTCACGGTCTCGCTGGTCCGCGGCCCGTGGGAGGTGCGGCTCGTCCACCTCGACCACGCCGATGGCAGCGCGAGAACCCTCCGTATCGGCGGATGGCCCCTCGCCGCCGACACCGCCGTCGCGGCCTCCGTCAGTGGCTCCCTCGCCCGCGTCACCCTCCCCCAGGGCGATGGCGAGCTCGAGAGCAGCGTGCGGCTCCTCGCCGGATCGGGATCCGCCGCGATCGTCGAGCGGAACGATGCCAGCCCGCTCGGCTCCACCGCGGCCGTCCCGGTCATCGAACGGGATGCTGCAGCACCCGATGAGTGGACCGCCGTCCTCGTGACCCTCGACGCCGCGCAGTCCGGCGAGCCCGGGCGCGCCGCGCTCGCTCTCGACGACGACCGGCTCGCCGTCACCTGGCCCGACGGTGCGACCACCGCCCACGACCTCACCACCTTCCGATCCGCGACCCCGACGGCTCGGTAGCCCAGACCCGGTAGCTCACGACCGGGAACCCATTGCAAAGGAGCAGCATCCCCATGAATCGCAAGTTCACAGCCGCGGTGGCCGTCGGCATCGCCGCCACGCTGTCGCTCGCGGGCTGTAGCGGCGCCGCCTCGCCGGCGCCCTCGGCCTCGTCCGACAACACGCCCGTCACCATCTCGATATCGGGATGGAGCCTCCAGACCACGCCGGAGTTCCAGGTCCTCGCCGACGGCTTCCACAAGGAGCACCCCAACGTCACCGTCCAGGTCAAGGACTACGACGCCGCCAACTACGCGACGCTGCTGACCGCCGACCTCGCCGCGGGCACCGCACCGGACGTCGTGGCGATCAAGCAGGTCACCGACATGGTCACCTTCGCCTCCGGCGGGCAGCTGGTCGATGTCTCCGACGTCAAGCTGACGAACGGCATCAAGGGCGCGAGCTCCTACAAGCTCGATGGCAAGCAGTACGCCATCCCCTACCGCCTCGACGGCAACGTCCTGTTCTACAACAAGGACCTCTTCAAGGCCGCCGGCGTCGCCGACCCCGACGGTTCGTGGACGTGGGACGACTACACCGCCGCCGCCGAGAAGCTCAAGACCGGCCTGAAGGCCGCCGGGAGCTCGGCGCTGCCCGCGTATCTTCACACCTGGAACTCGCAGGTGCAGGGCTTCGCGACCGCTCAGGCGTCCAAGGCGGACATGCTCTCGGGCAACTACTCCTACATGAAGCCGTTCTACGAGCAGGCGCTGAAGATGCAGGACGACGGGCTGCAGCTGCCCTTCGCCACCGCGTCGGCCAACAAGACGACCTACCAGGCCGAGTTCGGCAAGCAGCAGGCTGCGATGGAGCTGATGGGCTCCTGGTACGTCGCCACGCTCCTCGCCCAGCAGAAGAGCGGTGACGCCGACACGTTCCAGTGGGGCATGGCCCCGGTGCCGCAGCGCACGTCGGCGACCGCCGGCACGGACAAGACCCCGGTGACTTTCGGTGACCCCACGGGCTTCGCCATCAACGTCAAGACGGACGGCGCAAAGCTCACCGCGGCGAAGGAGTTCCTCTCCTACATCGAAAGCGAGAAGGCCGCAGAGTCGCTCGCCCAGATCGGTATCTCCCCGGCGCTGGTCACGGATGCGGTGACGAAGAGCTTCTTCGGTCAGCAGGGCATCCCGACCGACTCCCTGTCGAAGTTCGCGTGGGGCAGCCAGAAGATCGCCCCGCAGAACCCGCCGTCGCCGAAGACCCCGATCGCCTCGACCGCACTGACCGCGATGCACAGCGCGATCATGACCGGCTCGACGTCGCTCGACAAGGCCATCAGCGACGCCGGCGCCCAGTTCAAGAACCAGGCCGGCTGATCCGACTCCCCGGGTGGGGCGCGTCGCCTGGCGCGCCCCACCCCATCCCCTCACTTCCACGAACCGTAAGGACGAGCACATGACGGCGATCGCCACCGACGTCGACACGTCACCGGCCCCGCGCCTCCCGCGACGCAGGTCGAAGTTGCGGATGCGCAACACGATCATCGGGTGGAGCTTCATCCTCCCGAACTTCCTGGGCTTCGGGTTGCTGACGCTGATCCCCGTCGTGACGCTGTTCTACCTCGGCTTCACGAACTGGAACATCTTCGGCACCGCGAACTGGACAGGTCTCGCGAACTTCCAGCGCCTGCTGGGCGACACGACGTTCCACACCGCTGTGCTGAACACCTTCTACTTCGCGATCCTCCACATCCCGCTCACGTTCGTCGTCTCGCTGGGGCTCGCGCTGCTGCTGAACACCAAGCTGCGCGGCGTCGCCTTCTTCCGCACGGCGGCGTTCTTCCCGTACATCACGTCGATCGTCGCCATCGCCGTCGTCTGGAACCTGCTGTTCAGCCCGCAGTACGGGCCGATCAACCAGCTCCTCCACTCCATCGGAATCGCCAACCCGCCGACCTGGCTGCAGTCGACCACGTGGGCCATGCCCGCCACGGTGATCGTCAGCACCTGGCGTGACATGGGCTACTACATGATCCTGTTCCTGGCGGGACTGCAGACGGTGCCGCGCGAGCTGCACGAAGCGGCCCGCGTCGACGGCGCCGGCGTCTGGCAGCGCTTCTGGAACGTGACGATCCCGTGCCTGCGGCCGACGACCTTCTTCGTCACGGTCATGCTCACGATCAACTCGTTCAAGATCTTCGACCTGATCCTCGTGATGACGAACGGCGGTCCGGGCAACTCGACGCTGGTGCTCTCGCAGTTCATCTACCAGACCGCCTTCGTGCAGAACCAGTTCGGCTACGCATCGGCGGCATCCATCGTCCTGTTCTTCATCTGCATCATCGTGACGATCATCCAGTTCCTCATCAACAAGCGACGGAGTGCCTGATGAGCGCGATCACCGAACCCGGCACGCTCCAGACGAGCCTTCAGGAGCTGGCCGAGCGTCCTCCTCAGCGCGAGCCGCGCACGCCGCGAAGCCCGGCGCGCCGTGTCGGCCGTGTCGTCGGCTATGTGGTGCTCGTCATCGCCGCCTTCGCACTGCTCGTGCCGTTCTTCTGGATGGTGTCGAGCTCGCTGAAGCCGGCCAACGACGTCTTCTCGGTCCCGGTGAAGTGGCTCCCAGAGACGTGGGACTGGAGCAACTACGCCGACATCTGGACGCACTCGAACATCATCGTCTGGATCCGCAACACGCTCGTGCTCGCGATCGCGGTCACGATCCTCCAGGTCTTCACCGGCTCGTTCGCCGCCTACGGCTTCGCGCGGATGAAGTTCCGCGGCCGGGATGTGCTGTTCCTGGGCTACATCGCGACCATCGCGGTGCCGTGGCAGTCGTACATGATCCCGCAGTTCATCATGCTCTCGAAGATGCACCTCGCGAACACGCTCTGGGCCATCATTCTGCTCCAGGCGTTCAGCGCCTTCGGCGTGTTCCTGATGAAGCAGTACTACGAGACGATCCCCGAAGAGCTCTCCGAGGCCGCCAGGATCGACGGCCTGAGCGAGTACGGCATCTGGTGGCGGATCATGGTGCCGCTGTCCGTGCCGGCGATGGCGAGCCTCACCCTCCTCACGTTCGTCACGGTGTGGAACGACTACCTGGGCCCGCTCATCTACCTGCGGAACCCGGACCTCTGGACGCTTCAGCTCGGGCTGCAGACATTCGTGAGCAACCAGTACGCCGCCAACTACGGGCTGATGTTCGCCGGTCTCGTGATCTCGGTCGTGCCGATCGCCGTCGTGTTCCTCCTCGGGCAGAAGTACTTCGTCGAGGGCATCGCGACCAGCGGAATGAAGGGCTGACGGCGATGCGACGGATCTCCCACGGCTTCGCCTCGACGGCGTTCGACATCGTCTACCTGGGGCTTGCGACCAGCGTGATGCTCGTCGTCGCGAGCCTGCCATTGCTGCTGCTCGCCATCGGGACCGACCCGGTCGAGAGCTGGCCCTACCTCGCCGTGGCAGCGGCGCTCGCCGCCCCCGGCATCAGCGCGGCCTTCACGGTGTTCCGCGAGCACGGGCACACCGGGGTGGGGCCGTTCCGCGGCTTCCTCCGGGGATACCGGGCGACCTGGCGCAAAGCGCTCGCGATCGGGGCGGGCACCGCGGTGCTCCTGGTCGTGCTGCTCGTCGACGTCCGCGCGCTCTCCGCGTCGGCCGTCGGCGTGGTGGTCGTGCCCGTGCTCCTGATGCTGAGCGTCCTCACGCTCGCCGCTGGAATGCTCTCGCTCGTCGCCATCGCGGAGGTGCCGATCGCGCGGATGCGCGACGTCGTGCGCGCGGCCGTGCTGCTCGGCGTGCGGCGGTGGTACCTCACCCTCGTGTCGCTGCTCATCGGCGCCGTGCAGATCGCACTGTTCGCGAACGTGCCCGCCATCGCGGCCGGTGTCACCGCCTCCGCCGCTCTCTATCTGATCTGGGCCAACGGCCGCTACACGCTGCGCCCCGTGCTTCCGGCCCCCAGGCCGGTGACCGACTGACCGCCACACACTCTCCAAAGCCGATTCGACAAGGACTGCCACGCATGACCTCTCTCTCCTCCGCCCCCGGGCATCTCGACGCCGTCCGGACCGAAGCCCGCACGGCACTCGAGGCGGCGATCGCCACCACGCGGCGCAACATCGAGAAGTTCGGCGCCGCCTACCCCGACGACACGACGGCGGACGGCGTCTACCCGGTGCGCCCGGCCTCGCGGGACGTTCCCGAGGGCGGTAACCACGGCTGGACGACCAGCTTCGTCCCCGGCATGCAGTGGATCGCGTGGGAGGCCACCGGGGACGACGAGTTCAAGGAGGCCGCCCTGCGGCACGCCCGCGACTTCGAGCGCCGGGTGGACGAGGGCCAGGACCTGGACACGCACGACCTCGGGTTCCTGTACAGCCTCTCGTGCGTCGCCGCCTGGCGTCTGACGGGGGACGAGGAGGCGCGACGCGCCGCGCTGGCCGCCGCCGACCACCTGATGACCCGCTTCCTCGAGCCGGCCGGCATCGTGCAGGCGTGGGGCGACCTGTCCGACCCGCGCCAGGCGGGCCGCACGATCATCGACAGTCTGATGAACATGCCGCTGCTGACCTGGGCCTCCGAGCAGACGGGCGACGAACGGTACGCGGAGGCCGTGCAGCGGCACACGCTCCAGCTGCACGACCACATCCTGAGGCCCGACGACTCGACCTTCCACACCTTCTACTGGGACGTCGAGACCGGCGAGCCCCTCCGCGGTGCGACCGAGCAGGGCGCGCACGACGACTCCTGCTGGGCGCGCGGCCAGGCGTGGGGCATCTACGGCTTCGCCCTCAACTACCGCGCCACGGGCGACGAGCGGTTCCTCGACGCGTCGCGCCGCTGCGCTGCGTACTTCCTCGCGCACCTTCCCGCCGACAGCGTCGCGTACTGGGACCTCGTCTACACCGACGGCAGCTCTGCGCCGCGCGACAGTTCGGCGGCCGCGATCGCCGTCTCCGGTCTGCGCCAGCTAGCCGTGCTGGAGGACGACCCGGAGGCGGCCGCGCGCGCGACGGAGGCGGCCGATGGGATCCTCGCCTCCCTCATCGCGGACTACACGCCGGAGGATGAGGCGTCGGACGCCCTGATTCTGCACGGCGTGTACAACCTGCCAGGCGACCACGGCGTCGACGAAGGCAACCTGTGGGGCGACTACTTCTACCTGGAGGCGCTCCAGCGCACGGTGGACCCCGAATGGGAGCTGTACTGGTGAGCCCGGCGCGACCCCGAGGGGAGGCGCCATGCGGTTCGTGACCTTCCGCACGCAGGACGGCGAGCGGCCCGGCGCGGTCCTGTCCGGCCCCGACGCAGGCGCCGACTCCGACCGGATCCTCGATCTGTCCGACATCGCATCGCGCGTCGAGGACCTCCTGGCCGATGGCGCGCTGCTCGCGCAGGCCCGCACAGCGGCCGAGACGGCAGACGCGACCGCGCTCCCATCGCTCGGCTCGGTGAGGCTCGCCGGCCCCGTGACGCCGGGCAAGATCCTCTGCCTCGGCTACAACTACCGGGGCCACGTGCCGGACGGCGTCGATCCGCGAGCGGACGACCCCGAGTGGCCGGACGTCTTCGTCAAGACGCCCAACACGTTGGGCGGCCCCTCGGACGCAGTGCCCATCCCGCCGGGCGCGACCGACGTCGACTACGAGGGGGAGCTCGCCGTCGTCATCGGGCGCCGAGCTCAGCGGGTCCCGATCGAGGACGCCCTCGACCACGTCGGCGGCTACACCATCCTGAACGACGTCTCCGACCGGGCCTGGCAGCGCCGGCAGAGCCAGTGGGCGCTCGGCAAGTGCTCCGACGGCTTCGCACCGCTCGGCCCGTGGGTGGTGACGCCCGACGAGGTGCCCGACCCGCAGAACCTCCTCGTCGAGGTGGTGCGCGACGGCGTCGTCACGGTCTCGCAGTCGACCTCGACCACGATCTTCAGCGTGGCGTTCGTCATCCACCACCTCAGCCAGGTCCTGACGCTCGAGCCGGGCGACGTCGTCTCCACCGGCACCCCGCAGAAGCTCCCCGCCGCTCAGGAGGCGCACCGCCCGCTCGCCGGCGGCGACGCCGTCACCGTCCGCATCTCGCGCATCGGCGAGCTCACCACCACCTTCAGCAGTGCCAGGGAGGCCGCAGCATGATCCTCGATTCCTTCCACCTCGACGGCAAGGTCGCGCTGGTCAGCGGATCCAGCCGGGGTCTCGGCCAGGGCGCGGCGATCGCGCTCGCCGAAGCCGGCGCCGACATCGCGCTGCTCGACCGGGGCGACTCCTCCGAGACCGCGGACCGCATCCGGGCGCTCGGTCGTCGGGTGCACCGCATCCGCCGCGATCTCACGTCGGCGACGCCCACCGAGCTGTCGGATGCGGTCGCCGAGGCGATCGCCGAGCTGGGCGGTCTCGACATCCTCGTCAACAACGCCGGCACCATCCGGCGTGCGCCCGCCGCCGACTACTCCACGAGCGACTGGGACGACGTGCTCGCGGTCAACCTCGACGCCGTGTTCCACCTCTCGCAGGCGGCCGGCCGCCACATGATCGCGCGGGGGAGCGGCCGCATCATCAACGTGGCGTCGATGCTGTCCTTCCAGGGCGGCGTCTTCGTCCCCGCCTACACCGCGTCGAAGCACGCGGTCGCCGGGCTCACGAAAGCGCTCGCCAACGAGTGGGCGGCCGCGGGTGTCACCGTCAACGCGATCGCGCCCGGCTACATGGCGACCGACAACACGGCGGCCCTGCGCGCCGATGAGGAGCGCGAGGCGTCCATCGTCTCCCGCATCCCCGCAGGACGCTGGGGCACGCCGGCCGACCTGCAGGGCATCTTCGTCTTCCTCGCCTCGGATGCCGCCGCCTACATCACCGGGGCGATCGTGCCGGTCGACGGCGGCTGGCTCGTCCGCTGACCCCTAGATTCGAAAAGGAGAATTCATGACCACCCCCATCGAACAGCGCTACGCGACCAACCCTGCCCAGATCCCGGGGATGACGACGCAGGAGCTGCGCGACGCCTACCTCATCCCCGAGGTGTTCGACCCGGGCGAGATCCGCCTCACCTACACCCACCACGACCGCATCGTCCTCGGCGGAGCGACCCCGGCCGGAGGCGTCCTCGAGCTCGGCGGCTACGCCGAGATCCGCAGCGACTACTTCCTCGAGCACCGCGAGCTGGGGATCGTGAACGTCGGCGGCGCCGGGACGGTGACGGCGGATGGCGAGGTCTACGAGCTCGTGAACGGCGCGTGCCTGTACCTCGGCCGCGGCATCCGCGACGTGTCGTTCGCGGGCGACACGGCGCAGTTCTACCTCTTCTCCGCCCCCGCGCACACGGCCTACCCGGCTGCACTCGTCTCGCCCGGCGAGGGCACCGTCCGCGAGCTCGGCGACCAGGAGACCAGCAACCGCCGTACGCTCAACCAGTACATCCACGAGAACGGGATCAGGAGCTGCCAGATCGTCATGGGCGTGACCCAGCTGCACCCCGGCTCCATGTGGAACACCATGCCCGCGCACACGCACGACCGCCGCACCGAGTGCTACCTGTACTTCGACGTGCCGGAGGACGCGCGTGTCATCCACCTTCTCGGCGAGCGCGAGGAGACCCGTCACCTGGTCGTCGCCGACCGGCAGGCGATCATCTCGCCGAGCTGGTCGCTGCACTCCGGCGTCGGTACGGCTGCATACTCGTTCGTGTGGGCGATGGCGGGCGAGAATCAGACCTTCGACGACATGGACGCCGCGCCGGTGACCGAACTCCGGTGACCGCGGTGCTGCTCGCCGCCGGCGAGACGATGGCGATGGTCGCTCCGCGAACGGCGGAGCGACTGCACGCCGCCGACGCCTTCCGTGTCGACGCTGGAGGCGCCGAGTCCAACGTGGCCGGTCACGTCGCCGCCCTCGGGCACTCCGCCGCGTGGTTCAGCCGGCTGGGTGCGGATCCGCTGGGCGACCGCATCCTGAACCGCCTCGCGGCTCGCGGGATCGACGTGTCGACGGTGGTCCGGGATGCGGCCCACCCGACCGGGCTCTACGTGAAGGACCCCGGCCACGGCGTTCACTACTACCGCGCCGGGTCCGCCGCCTCCTTCCTCAGTGCGGCCGACGCCGACGCGGTCGACCTCGCGGGCGTCCGCGTGCTGCACGTGTCGGGCATCACGGCGATCATCTCGCCGTCGGCGGCGGAGTTCCTCGAACGTCTCATGGTGCGCGCCCACGCCGCCGGAGTGCTCGTCAGCTTCGACGTGAACCACCGCCCCAACCTGTGGGACGCCGAGACCGCCGGTGCGGTCCTCGCACCGTTCGCCGCGCGCTCCGACATCGTGTTCGTCGGGCGCGACGAGGCGGAGCGGCTGTGGGGAACGGCCACGGCCGAGGAGGTGCGCGCCCTCCTCCCCGACGTCCCGGAGCTCGTCGTGAAGGACGGAGGGCACGGCGCGACGGCCTTCGTGGGCGACGAGGCGGTGTTCGAGCCGGCCCTCCGGGTCGATGTGATCGAAGAGGTGGGAGCGGGCGACGCCTTCGCCGGCGGCTACCTCGCGACGGTGCTCAGCGATCCGCCCGAAGGGAACGCATCCATCGACCGACGACTGCGCGCGGGGCACGCCCGCGCGGCCCTCGTCCTCGCCACGACGAGCGACTGGGCAGAAGAAGAGGAGCAGGTATGACGGACTGGTTCGAAGAGGCCTTCGCCGGAGCGCCGCTCATGGCGATCCTGCGCGGCATGGGGGAGGAGCGCTCCCTGGCGCTGTCGTCGACGGCGTGGGATCTCGGCATCGACGCCGTCGAAGTGCCGCTCCAGACCGCCGAAGACGAGCGCGCCCTCCGCGCGGTCGTGCGTCTCGGAGAGGAGCGCGGCAAAGTCGTCGGGGCCGGCACCATCCTCACCGTGGAGCAGCTGGATGCCGCAGCCGCGGCGGGCGCGCGGTACGTCGTCTCGCCCGGCCTCGATGCCGCCGTCGTGCGCGCGGCGCAGGAGCGCGGCATCCCGATCCTGCCCGGCGTCGCGACGCCCAGCGAGGTCCAGGCGGCGCTCGGTCTGGGCCTGACCTGGCTCAAGGCCTTCCCGGCGACCTGGCTCGGCACGCAATGGTTCGCGCACATCCGCGGTCCCTTCCCGCAGGTGCGGTTCGTCGCGACCGGCGGCCTGAACGCCGCCAACGTCGGCGACTACCTCGCGGCCGGGGTGCGGGTCGCTGCGGTGGGCTCGGCGCTCGAAGACCCTGCCCAGCTCGAGCTCATGGCGCAACTGCTCGCGCGACGCTGACCGTCGACGCGCGGGCGTTCAGTTCGGGCAGCACGTAGGTGCGCTGGACCGGCCGCCGGGCGCCGTCCGTCAGTCGCGCGACCATCGTCTCGACCACCAGCCGCCCGACGTGCTGACGCGGCGGCCGCAGCGCCGTGATGGGCGGCTCGGCGCTCGGCGCCACCTCGTCGTCGTACGCGATGATCGCCAGGTCCCCGGGGATCGACCAGCCGTGGTCGAGCGCATGCTGCTGCAGGAGCACGGCCTGCGGGTCGGAGTGCACGAAGAGCGCTGTGGTCGACGTCTGCCGGCAGCGCTCCAGCAAGCCGGCGATGGAGACCTGCCGGGCGTCCACATCCATCTCCTCCAGCGTGGCGGCGACGTCGACCGTGCATTCGAGACCAAGCTCGCCGATCGCCCTGTCCCAGCCGCGGCGAAGCTGCCAGGAGGTCGGCGAGCCTGTCGACGTGAGGATGCCGACACGCCGGTGCCCGAGGCTGGCGAGGTGGCCGACCGCGAGCGATCCGCCGAACACGTGGTCCGTGGTGACCCACTCGAGGCCGGTGACCGCGAGCGACGACGGCGCGCGGCGCTCGGCGAGCACCACCGGGATCGGAAGGGACTCGAGCCAGCCGAGGAGCGCCCGGCCATCGGCGCCGCGGGTCTCCGGGGCGGCGATCAGCCCGTGGAGGGTGCCCGACTGCACGAGCGTCGCGATCTGCCTGCGCTGGTCGTCGACGGAGTAGCTCGCGCCGCGCAGCACCAGCTGCACGCCCTGCTCCGTGGCCGCGGAGCGGGCGCCGACGATGATCTGCGGCCAGTAGTAGCTGAGCGAGGGGACCACCATCCCGACCCGGAACCGGATGGGCGCATCCGCCGAACCGCCGGCGCGGGCGGTCGTGTCCAGCCGGCTCCGCAGGGTCGCCCCGCCGTGCACGCGCGTGAGGAGGCCGCGGTCGCCGAGGTGGCCGATGTCGCGCCGGATCGTCAGTTCGGCGACGTCGAGCAGACGCGCCAGCTCCGAGACCCGGACGGACCCGGTGCGCTGCAGTTCGGCCAGGATCCGCTCGCGCCGCGACACGGCGAACGGCCGCGGGTCAGAGCTCTCGTTCATGAGGCCACACGATAGCGGACTTGTGTGGAATGGAGCGGAGTAGTTCGAATCCATTCGATTCGGTTCGTTTCTGTTCGGTTCTCTTCCGCTCCGCTGGGTATCGGCAGAAGGATGACAGCCGCAGATGAAAGTCCGCCTCGTCGCGGAGGCGGAGGACGGAGACAGAGATGTCGGAGGCGATGGCGCCCCGTACACGGTCCTGGCGGCGAATCCGCGGGGCGGTTGTGACCATTGCGAGCGCCGGCGTGCTCGCGGCATCCATCGGCTTTCCGGCCGTGGCACAGGCGGCGGTGACCGATCCGGTCGTGGTGACGCTGAACGGCGCAGACGTCGCGTCAGCGGCCAAGAACGTCAACGGCCTCACCTTCAAAGGCTTCGGACTGCTCTCGGGCAACTCGACCAGCTCGTTGCTGATGGACTACAAGGCGCAGCACCCCGACAAGTACTGGCAGCTCGTCCAGACCCTCTTCGGCGGCACCAACCCGATCATGAACACGGTCAAGATCGAGATGGGCAACGACCGCAACACCTCCACCGGCCCCGAGGCCGCGACGATGCGCACCCGTGCCGAGTACCCGAACGTGCAGCGCGAGCCCGGCTTCCAGCTGGCGGCCGACGCCCAGAAGGTCGCAACGGGCACCGTGCACGTCAGCCTCCTGCGCTGGAGCCGCCCGACCTGGGTGACGACGGATGCCGACCAGTACATCTGGTTCAAGAACACCGTCCTCGCCGCGTACCGCGAATACGGCATCATGGTCGACTCGATCAACCCCGACACGAACGAGACCGGCACTCCGAACATCGCGCTGTACGAGTCGTTCTCGGGCTGGCTGCGCGCCGACACGAAGGGCTACGAGGGCGCGACGGCCGACGACCCCAACAACGGCTTCCGGAGCGCCGAGGAGTCGCGGCTGTTCCACAGCATCAAGACGATCGCCGCAGACACGGTCGGGACACCGCCGCTGTCGTTCGGAAACGCCATGACGGCGACCGACCCGACACTGCGCAACGACGTGGACGTGGTCGGATTCCACTACAGCAGCGCCGACGACGCCAACGGCAACATGAAGAAGCTCGCCCAGCAGTTCGACAAGGAGGTGTGGAACTCCGAGGGCCAGTCGACGTTCTCGAGCTCCGCCGACCGGCCGAACAACAACGCGAGCGACGAAGCCGGCGGCGCCGGGACGCAGTTCGGCGGCACCAACAGCGCGCTCGAGATGGGCAACTGGATCACCACGGGGTTCGCCGCCTCCAACCGCACCTTCAGCATCTTCCAGCCCGCGATCGGTTCGTTCTACGACGGCATGCAGTACTCCTCGAAGGAGCTCGTGAGCGCGCGCGACCCGTGGTCGGGATGGACGTACTACGACGGCGGCCTCGACGTCCTCGCCCAGTTCACGCAGTTCGCGAAGCTCGGCTGGGAGAACGCGGACAACAGCGCAGGCATCTGGCGGGCGATCCCGCAGGCGTCGGCGAGCCAGCTCGGCACGGGCAACCCGCCGAGCGGCGCCCGGACGGGCGGGGCCTCGTACACGACCCTCGCGGCACCCGACGCATCGGACTTCTCGACGGTCATCGTCAACGACAGCTCCTACACGCGCACCTACAGAATCGCCGCCAACGGCCTGAACCTCGGCGACGACACCACGATGGAGCTGTGGGAGACGCGGGCCGCGGACGCCGGCCAGGCCTACGATGCGAACTACCTGAAGCCGGTCGATGAGCTCCAGCCGGGGGCCGACGGGTCGTACACGTTCACGGTCAAGCCCTGGTCGACGCTGACGGCGACGACCCTCGACCACGCCACGAAGGCGCCCGACGGCACGCTCACGCCGAAGGCCGGCTACGGCAACACCCTGCCGACCTCCACCGAGTACACGGCGGCCGACGGCGGACGCGACGTGCTCGACACGGATGCGTCGGGCGCCACGAACGGTGTGACCGACGACTCCTACCTCTACGCCGACGACTTCGACTACGCCGACGAGGGCGACGTGAAGACGTACGACGCTGCGACCGGCACGCTCGTCGACAGCGGGGAGTCGTACCTCGACAGCCGCGGCGCGAAAGTCAAGCCCGCCGGAACTCCCGGCGTCGCGACAGTCGACAATGGAGCCACCCCGCGCTACACGAACGACACGAACGGCGCGTTCGAGTCGGTTGCGACGAGCGATCCTGGTCACGGCCGCGTGCTGCGACAACAGGTCGGCCCTGGGATGGCGGGCAGCGCCTGGAACGCGGGCGACCCGAAGACGACGATCGGCGACGGCCGGTGGGCCAACTACACGGTGTCGTCCGACGTGGCGTTCGAGGCGGCGGCTTCGGGCGAGTACGCAACGATCGGCGCCCGCGAGCAGGGCGGCACGGCGAACGGGCAGAACGTCTCGGCCGCCGAGCTGAAGGTCGACCCCACCGGCGCCTGGACCTTCCTGCGCTTCGGCGCCGCCATCGCCAGCGGCACCGTCGCCGGAAACGCCGGAGTCGCCTTCAAGCCCGGTGCAGGAGTCTGGAACACTCTCGCCGTGACCGTGGCCGGATCCGTCTACAGCGCCTCGATCAACGGCACGCAGATCGCGACGTACACCGATGCCTCCCCGCAGGCCACGGGCCGCATCCAGCTCGGATCGAGCTTCGACTTCGTCGACTTCGACAATCTGAAGGTCACGACGGTTCCCGGCTACACGCCGTACTACACCCAGCTCATCGACGGCATGCACCAGGCGAGCTGGGCGAACCGCTCGACGCCGGTGCTCCAGTTCGACAGCGGCTGGAGCAACATCAACGGCCAGGGGATGTTCGAGTACCAGCGCACAGCTTCCAACAGCACGCGTCAAGGCGCCGCGATGACCTACACGTTCGCGGGCACCGGGCTCGACATCATCGGCACGAACACCGGTAAGCCGACGCTGAACGTCACCGTGGACGGGACCCAGGTGGTGGCGAACGCGCCCACCTGGGCCGCCGGAAGCGAGCGCACGGCGTTCGAGCTGCGCGGCCTGAGGAACGGCACGCACACCGTGGTCGTCGCGACCGCCAACGCGAGCCCGATCGACGTGGATGCGGTGGGCGTCATCACCGCGAACGCCGACTCGTCCGCGGTCGACACGGCACCCCTGGCCGCAGTGGTCGCGAAGGGCGACGCGCTGCACTCGGACGACTGGAGCGCGGACTCCTGGTCCCGGGTGAGTGCGGTGCTGAAGGACGCGCACGCTGCCCTCACGGATCCGTCCTCGTTCGGTCTCGACGCCGAAGGCGCCGCCGCGATCACCTCCCGGCTGACGGCGGCGATCGATGCGCTCGTGCCAAAGGACGTCAGCACGGACGTGCGCGATCTCGGAATGATCGCGGTGTCGACGGCTGGACGCGCGCTGCCCAAGACCGTCTCGATCGACGACTCGGATGTCGCAGCCACCTGGGATGCCGCCTCCCTCGCGGCGGCCGCCTCGACAGCGGAGCTCGGCAGCTTCACGGCGACGGGACGCGCGACGGACAAGAATTCGGCCGGGGTGTACCAGCGCTTCAGCATGGTCGTCCTGATGGTGCCCGCGAACCTCGCGTACTTCGTCGACTCCGGCGCATCGACGTCGGCGGCTCCCTCCGCCTACGCCGCCGCAGCCGCTCTGTTCCCATACCTGCAGAACGGCACAGCCGACCAGAAGTGGGACGGCACGGCCACCGGCTCCACGTGGGGCTACTCCACGACAGCGACGACCGTCGCGGCCGGCACGCCGACCGACTGGGGATCCTCCTACGTCGGCGCCGATTACAACAAGCCCGTCACGTACCACCTGAGTCTGCCCGCGGGCAGCTACAACATCGTCGGCGTGCAGGCGCCTCGCGCCGGCCTGACGACGAACGTCTACTCGAAGGTGGGCGTCCACGGTGGCTCCGCCACGACGGTGACGGCGGTCTCGAACGGGTCGGTCACGCCCGTCGCGCAGCGGATCACCCTCGACGCGCCCGCGGTCGTCGATCTGGAGTTCGGCACGAACGGCACGAGTGGCTACAACGCCCGGCTCGCACTCGCCTACGTTCAGGCGCTTCCGCGCGACCTCGGTGTGCAGGGGACCGTGGGCCTCGCGGACGCGCTGCCCGACACGGTCACGGTCGGTGGGGCGGAGACGGCGGTCAGCTGGGACGCCGCATCCGCTGCGCAGCAGCGCACCCTGTACGGCACGCTCACCGTCTCGGGCACGATCGGCGCAGACAAGGCGCCCATCGTCGCCTCGTACGAGGTGATCCCGAAGGGGCTCGTGTACTTCATCGACTCCGGCACCAACGGCGCCGCCTCGCCCGAGTACAGCGCGGTGCAGCTGTCGGTGCCGAGCCTCCTCAACGGCGCCGTCGACCAGGCGCAGCCCGCTGCCGGCCAGTGGGGCTACGACCCGAACGGGATGGTGACGAAGTCGTCGACCGACATCACCAACAAATTCTCGACAGGGCTGTACCAGAACACCACCCGGCTGACCTATCACCTGCCGTTGCCGGCCGGGACGTACACACTCACCGGCGGCTTCACCGAGTGGTGGAACCTCGCCCGGTCGATGTACCAGACCGTGTCGGTGAACGGGACGGAGCTGGCGAAGGGGAGCGTCCCGCTGTCGGGCACGAACACGCCGCTCACCGCGGACCTCACCTTCACGCTGACCGCGCCCGCCACCGTCGACTACGTCGTCACCAACGAGGGCGCAGGCAGCGAGAAGCCCGTCATCTCCTGGCTGGCCGTCGCGGATGTGACCAAGGCGGCGGCTCCCAGCGACGTCACGGCTGTCACGACGGGCGACACGTCCGTCCGCGTCTCGTGGGCCCCGTCGTCGCCCACCGGTCTCGGGTTCACCGGGTACCGCGTCTACGACGGAGACGACTCCACCCCGGTGTGCACGACGACGAAGACGTCATGCACCATCACCGGGCTCGACCTCGGCTCCACGCACACCTACACGGTGACCGGCGTCAACCAGCTCGGCGAGGGCTCCCCCTCTGCAGCATCGAACCAGGTCACACTTCCGGACGTGCGGTCGGACGATGGCGCCACCTCGGCTCCCGGCAAGGCGGTGCTCTCCTCGAACGACGGATGGGACAACGGGCTGAAGGACGGGACGTTCGACATCACCATGAACCTCTGGTGGGGCGTCAACGGTCAGCTGTTCCGGCTGTACCAGGACGGCACGCTCGTGAAGTCCGTGCGGCTCCCGATGGTGTCGCCTCTCGGCCAGCAGGCGGTCGTCCACATCGACGGCCTGAAGAACGGCACCTACACGTTCACCGGCGGACTGGAGAACTCGAAGGGCACCACGGCCACCCAGCCGCTCACCGTGAAGGTGACGGATGCGTCGCCGGGCACACCGGTGCTGTCCGCGGGCGCCCAGCGCGCAGACGGCTCGTTCGCCCTCTCGGCGGACCTGTGGTGGGGGACCAACGCGACTTCGTACACGTTCCGCGAGGGAGCCACCGTGATCGGCTCCGGCAGCCTGACGGCCGCCACCCCGAGCGCCCAGCACGCGTCGGTCGACGTGACGGGTGCATCCGCCGGTACCCACACCTACACGGTGACGTTCACCAACAAGGCAGGCTCCACGACGAGCAAGCAACTCTCGGTCAAGCTCCGCTGACGCGCTATCGTCGAGCGTGTTCGCCGAAGGAGGTCGATGGTGCCGATCACGGACCCGCTGCGGCCTGTCCCTCGGGGCTTCGCCACCGGCGAGTTTGCGCTCCGTCCGATCACGGCGGCCGATGCGGAGGCCGACCATGCCGCGCTGATGGAGACGCGCGAGGAGCTGCGTTCGTGGGAGCAGACCGCGTGGCCCGAGGACGACTTCACGGTGGAGGCGAACCGCGAGGACCTGGCCGGCCTCGAACAGCGGCATCGGGAGCATCGCGCCTACACCTACACCGTGACGGAGCCCGGCGGCGGCCAGTGCCTGGGCTGCGTCTATGTCTTCCCCACAGAAGCCACGTTCCTTGCGAAGTCCACCGTGACCGCCGTGACCGCGGATGCGTGGGCGGACGTCGAGGCCGTCGTCTATTTCTGGGTTCGCCGCACGCGCATGGAGACCCGCATGGACGAGCGTCTGCTCTCGGAGCTCCGCACCTGGTTCAGCGGCGGAGAGTGGGGCCTCCAGAACGTCGTCTTCGTCACGAGCGAGCTCTTCACGCATCAGGTGGAGCTGATCCAGCGCACCGATCTGGGCCTGGAATTCGAGCTGGAGGAGCCCGGCAAGCCCGCGAGATACCTCGTCTACGGCTGACGGACCGCCATGCACCAGCTCACCCGTGACCAGGCGCGCCGCCTCGCCGTGCAGGCGCAGCTGCTGGACGCCGATCGTCCGGACGACGTGGTCGGGATCGCAGAGCAGCTCGGCGCCATCAAGATCGACCCGACGGCGACCATCGCCCCGGCGGAGCACACCATCCTGTGGTCGCGGATCGGCCCGACGTACGACAGGGGCCAGCTCGCGAAGGCCGTCGAATCGGACCGGCTGCTGTTCGAGTTCGACGGTGCCTTCCGCCCGGTGAGCCTGCTGCCGTTGATGCTGCCGGCAATGCGCCGCTGGCCGCGCCGCGAGAGCAGCAGGCAGTGGCTGGAGGCCAACGATGCCTTCCGGATCGAGATCCTGGCACGGCTGCACGCGGAGGGTCCGCTCCTCGCGAGCGAGATCCCGGACACGGCGCAGGTGGCTCGTCCACCGGACGGTTGGTACGGGCCCAACCAGGTGGTGCACATGCTCGACTTCCTGCAACGGCAGGGGGAGGTCGCCATCGTTGGCCGCGAGGGGCGCCACCGGCGGTGGGACCTGGCCGAGCGCGTGTATCCACAGGGCCTCCCCGAATACGCCGAGGAGGAGGCCGAACGCCTGCTGAACGAGCGGAGGCTGCAGGCGGCCGGCATCGCCAAGCAGAAATCGCCCTGGACCCCGGTGGGGGAGGCCGGCGAGCCTGCGGTCGTCGAGGGGATGCGCCAGAAGTGGCGTGTCGACCCGGAGGCGCTCGCGGCCCTCGAGAACGACCCGGGCGGCCGTGTGGCCTTCCTCAGCCCGTACGACGGCATGCTCTTCGACCGCCCGCGGCTGCGCGAGCTGTTCGATTTCGACTACGTGCTCGAGCAGTTCAAGCCGAAGCCGCAGCGGAGGTTCGGCTACTTCGCCCACCCGATCCTGCTGGGCGACCGATTCGTGGGGATGCTGGACGCCGAGGTCGACCGCGAGCGCGAGGAACTCCGGGTCACGGCCGTGCACGAGTTCGTTCCTTTCGACGAGGACGAGCTCGAGATGATCCACGCCGAGATCACGGACCTGGGCCGGTGGCTGGGCGTCGACGTCCCGGAGTGGTGAGACAGTATGAGAGGTCTCAGGGCCGCTCGGCCCCTCGTTGAAGATCAACCACTCAGCTCGGTCGAGGACTATCGGCTAGCGCTTCGCGATCACCTGCCACGTGTTCGCATCGCCACCGGCGTATTGGACAACGATGGTCGTGTGCTTCCAGTCGTCGCGATGTGGTTCAGAGGGCTAATCGGCTACCTCTTCTTCTAGGGTAAGGCGACGACCGCTTCCGCACACGTTTCCCGCGGCTTCAAGAACTCCCGGGTGATGCCTGCGACCCGAAAACGGAAACACCTCGGGTCTTCGCGGGACGTTATGAGACCAATATGGTCCTGGACGTGCTCGTATCGAGCACGATCCTCACAACAGTCGAGCGCGATCCTCACAACAGGCAGCCGGTGTTTGGCAGGCGCCAAGTCCTATATCCAAGTCAATATGCGCGGAATCGTGGCGAGGCGCCGGATGCCGCGACCAGTGACGTGGCCTAGTTGACGTGCGCCGTCCGGTGATCCGGACGTTATCCAAACGGCAATGTCGGACGTGTTCGGTATTCTTCTTGGCACGTACCAACGAAAGGACCTCGGTGCCCGAAGAGGCCGATATTGACATCGATTCAACCAGCCATGGCGGTCCCGCAGAGCCGCTGACGCCATCTGGGACTCTTCGAGAGGATCTCCTGGAGTTCTTGTTGGACTTATGGACGAGCCAGCGGGAAGTCCTCCGGCTCGCGAAGCAGTGGTCGCGATATGAGGGAGAGATCGATGCGGCAACGGAGCGAGCGCTCGCGGCGATGGGTTCGAGCGGAGACGACTTGCTTGCGGGGGTAGAGGCGGCCCGGGCCGAATTGCGATCAGACTCTAAGCTGTCGTCCGATCAAAAGAACCAGGCCCTTAGGCGTGCCCTTCAGAGCATGCCTAACGAACGAGCCCAGAAGGCGAATGGACGCGCCGGGGCCGCTTTCCGAAGCGTTACCAATCGTCGAAAGGATTTGGGCCTCCTTTCCTCGCAGCTGGTCACTTTGGTTGCCGATTTTGAACTGTTCGTTTTGAGGGTCACGACTGCTTGGCTCGAATTCGATTCGTCACACGTAGCTGACCGAAAGAAGGAGCTGTCGTTCGAGCAGTTGCAACGATTTGGTTCGGTTCACGAGATACGCCAGTCAATGGTGGACACATTTCTCGAAGAACACATGCGTAAGTCCGCCGCATCGTGGTTCAGCGCATTCTGCTCGATGCTGAATGCCGACAAGATTGAAGGTTCAGACGACTTTGTAACGCTTGAGGTGTTCCAGCGGCGTCATATCATCGTGCATCATGGCGGCCTTGTTTCGCGGCAGTACATGAACCAGCTCGCCAATCACAAGCACAGTGCGAAGCTCGGGGACCATCTCCCTGTGGACCTAACGTACGTTGAAAATGCAGCAGACGCCCTGGCGATCGCCGCGCATTCCATTACAGTTGCCGCTCTCTTTCAAACGGTCAAGTCGGCAGATGAACGCACGTGGGTCGAAACTGAGGTCGGGGAACTCACCTTTCTTCTGTTGAACCAGGAGCGCGAGAAAGTCGTGGAGCGCTTCGTTAGCAAGTTCAGGCTTGATCGGATTAGGCGCGAGTTTTCGCAGGGGCAGATCAGAGTCAACGGTTGGATTGCCGCCAAGCGACTTGGCCACGGAGATGAGGTCCGTGCGCAAGTCGAAGCGTGGGATGTCGAGGCAAAGGACGACGGCTTTAAGCTCGCCAAAGCCGCACTCCTTGGGCGGCTGCATGATGCCGAGAAGTACAGCAAGCGAATGATCGCCGCGGGCGAATTCTCGCCGTACGCCATTGGCACGTGGCCTCTATTTGAAGACATCCGCGAGGAGCTGCTCAAGGCGGTTGACGCCAAACCGTCTCCATCGTCACGGCCCTTTAATTTCTTGCGCGTCATTTCCCCCGATGCCGCCAGCAAGAAGGACGCCACTGAGAACGGGAAGTAGCCGCGATCGGTAGCAAGAATGGTGCTAACCAGACCGCGGTTTATCTGGTTAGATAGTTGGAACCGAACTCAGCGAAAGGGACGATATGTCCGGAGAAGACTTCTGACGCATCTCTTTGTAACACCAAGAGAGGGAGCCGCATCGCGGCTCCCTCTCTTTTTCGCTAGAGTTGCGGCGGTCCCTGCATCGTCCGGGGCGAATACGAGTATGGGATCCTCTGTTTTTCCAGACGCGCTCGCCAGCGCGCGCCTGACGGCGTCCGGCCAGATGCAGGGCGAATCACCGTCATCGCCCTGCGCGGCGGCTAAATCCTCTCCACCCACACCATCGACCCTGACCGCTACTACTGGCGAAACCAACAAGAAGAGCCCGGCCGATGGCCGAGCTCTTCTCAGTAACCTAATGTCGCGACTCAATGTCACCTATGTCGCGACTCAATGTCACCTATGTCGCGACTCATCACAATTGGCGGAGAATGGGGGATTCGAACCCCCACGCAAGCCTTCTAATGGCCCGAGAAGCCGCCAAGATCGCCGGAATTCCGGGCATTTCGTGGGCTTTGTGATGACAGCGATCGCGTGCGATTTCAGAAAAGTGTGGGCAAAGTGTGGGCACGGACTTCATCGGCCGTCTGCAACACGCACCGTTGGCGTCACCATTCACGTGATCACTTGCCGCTGGTCGCCGCTGCCATCTCGCAACCAGAGGGGTGCGCGCCAGCAGCGCTAAAGATCTCCAGACTCTTCGGCCGGTGGAGCCCCTCACTTTGCAGAGTCCCGCCAACCAAACTGAGCTTGGAGACGGGCTGGGCAGGACGGACTGGTACATGATGGAACCTTTCCGGCCGATCGGACACTAGGGGATATGAGCAACGTTGGATCGGACGAGGCGGACGCCTGGTCCCTGGCGCGAGACGGGGATCCTGACGCGTTCACGTCCCTGTTCGACAAGCATCGCGACCGCGTCTTCGGTCACGCGCTGCGACTAGTCCGTCAGCCGCACGACGCAGAGGACGTCACTGCCGTGGTCTTCCTGGAGGCCTGGCGTCGCCGCGACGCCGTCCGCGTTGTCGACGGCTCGATCATCGCCTGGCTCCTGGTCACCACGAACAACACCGTGCACAACCTCGAACGCGGTCGCCGCCGTCACCGCGGGGCGCTCGCCCGCATGTCCGAACCCGGTCTCGAGCCTGACCACGCCGACGGCGTCGCCGACAACCTAGACAACAAGGAACGGGACCGACGCGTTCGGGACGCGTTCGCCAGCCTGTCGACCGCCGATCAGAACGTGATCACGCTCTGCGTGCTGGAGGAGCTTCCGCTCGCCGAAGCGGCACGCACCCTCGGCGTCCCCGTCGGGACGATCAAGTCCCGGCTCTCCCGCGCCAAACGCCGCCTCGGCGATCTCACGCTCGCCTCCGAACCTATCCAGCCCGCCTTCGAAGGAGGTGCAGAATGACCGCCACCGGCCCCGTCTTCGATCCGGCGCGCAGCGCCATCCTCCGCGACATCCTCCACGAGACCGTCGCCAAAGCGCCGGCGCGACCGACGCGCACCCGTTTCGCTCTCGTCGGCGGTCTCGTCGCAGCGGCCGTCCTCCTCGCGGGGGGAACCGCCGCCCTGGCACTCAGCGGCGCCCTGCACTTCGGACCGTCGGAGCCCGCGCCCGCGCCGGCTCCGACACCGAGCATCACCTCCACGCCGGCCCCGACGCCCACGTCGACACCGTCTAGTCGCCCCATCGCCGTTCAGACCACACCGATCCAGCGGCATGACGTCAACGAATTGGGATCGACGCCGTGGTCGCTGGACCTCCCCGGTACCGGACGGTCCTGTGAGCAGCGCCACGTCTACGACATCGCCGACGGCCTCGCTCTTGTTCAGCTGGGGGCACATGTCGTCGGCGACGGCAGCCCGGATTGCAACGATGACCTGCAGCACGTCTCCGTGTCTCTCGTCGACACGCGACAGGGCACGCCCATGTGGACGCGCGAATGGACCTGGCACGCTGCGCCACTGTACGACGTCGGCGTCATGGTTCTCGGCACGTCGGGACGGATCCTCGTCGTCGACGAGGCGTTGGGAGGCGGACCGCATGACGTCATCGACCTTGCCACCGGTCGGACTCTGGCGGACTTCGCCGGCGAGAAGGCCGACATCCTGCTCAACGCGCAGGCCGTCCCGGGTGATTCGGGCGACATCGTCATGAGTACTCCCAACTCGATCGTCCGGGTCGACCCCCGCGACGCGCACAGTCCTCGGTGGTCAACGGACATCCCTGGCAAGTCGGCTTCGGTCTACCCGATGGTGGGCGACACCGACTTCCTCCCTGTCAGCATTCTGTTGAACGCGCCCGGTCCCGACGGGGGCCCCTACGAGTCCGCGCGCATCGACCTACAGACCGGACGGCTAGACCCTGGACCGAGCGCCATTGCGCTCATCCAGACCGACTCCCATCCAGCGGTGATCTCCCAGTACACCGCGGGACAGCCCACCGAACTGACCGGTCTCGATCGGTCGGGCCAGGCAACCTGGACTCGGCGGCTCCCACCGGGCTCCGATGTCCGGGCCGTCAGCACATCGACCAGTGTCCCTGGTACCGACGTGAACTATCCGGGCGCGTCCGACCTCATCGCCGTCGTATCTACCTCCGGGATGACCATTCTGGAATCCGCCTCCGGAACGGAACGCTGGTCCGCCTCCACGGCACGATGCGGGTTGACGGACCGTGTCGCCGGGTCCTCCCCTCTCGTCACCGTCTTCCTCGATCCCGAGCACGACACCCTGACGGTCGTCCACGACGGCACCGGCACCTGTACCTTCACAGCGTCGACGGGAGCACCTCGGCCGCTGCCGGATCTGCCGAGCGGGTCGGCGCTTTTCTTCGGCCCTGACAACACCTACGTGTTCACGAACGAACCGAGTGGCGACCTCACGGCATTCGACCGACAGACGGGGACGAAGCTGTGGAGCTCGACCGCTACGAATCCGGGCTCATGGTTCTTCGCAGGCGGCTATCTCGTGCGCTTGAACGGCGACCAATTGACAGCGGTGGGCTGAGACGCTGCGGATCAGGAGCCGACGATGGCAAACTGCGCCGCGCGTCGGTCGACCGTGTCAGAAACGAGCCTGGATGGAGCTCCGGGCTCGCAGCCGACGGCCTTCCTGGGAAAGCGCACGGCGAGGAGGGCGGCGGGTGCGCCTGGCCGGCCCAGATTGCTGCGCTAACGCAGGCCAGAAGACTCGGGCCAAAGAGGGCACAGACAAAAAAGAAGCCGCGAACGGAGAGGACAAATCAAGGGAGAGGGCGACGGAATCAAGAGATCGCAACGTACGGAGGAAGAACGAATCGGACACGCAGCCGATGAATGACGATCGAAGGCAATGCACGTAGGCACTCTTTTGAGTGGACCGTGTTATGTCTCAGGACATAGGTGACGAATCTGCCTCAGGACATCGGTAACACTTCGGCGGTCTTTGGTGGTGACACTTCTCCCCGATCTTTGAGGAATGAGCCGTGTCGAACCCGTTGATCCCCGTGTCCGTCTCGCGATCGCCCAGTGGCCACCGGATGCCCCGCGCGGGTCGGTGACCACCTTCTGCACCGAGCACGGCATCTCCCGAAAGACCTTCTACGAGATCCGCAAACGCGCGGCGGAGGACGGCCCCGCCGCGGCGCTCGAACCCCGATCCCGTCGCCCTCGAGCCAGCCCAGGCAAGATCACCGACGAGATCAAACAACAGGCCATCCAAGTCCGGGCCGCGCTGGAACAGTCCGGCCTGGACCACGGCCCAATCAGCGTCCACGACAGGATGCGGGCGCTTCGGATCACCCCGGTTCCCGCGGTGTCCTCACTGGCCCGTATCTTCCGCGACGCCGGCGTCGCCCGCCTCGAACCGCGGAAACGACCACGCGCCTCCTACCGCCGGTTCGTCTATCCGGCGCCGAACGCCTGCTGGCAGATCGACGCCACCGAATACGTCCTCACCGCAGGGCGCAAGTGCGTCATCTTCCAACTCATCGACGACCACTCCCGCCTCGCCGTCGCCTCCCACGTCTCCTTGACCGAGAGCTCGGAAGGCGCGATCGCCGTGGTCACCAAAGCAATCCGGATCCACGGTGTTCCCCAGCGGCTGCTGTCGGATAACGGTATGGCGCTCAACCCATCCCGGCGCGGGTTCGCCGGGCAGCTGACCACCTACCTCGCCTCCTTCGGCGTCGAGGCGATCACCGGCAAACCATTCAAACCCACCACCCAAGGCAAGAACGAGCGCTTCCACCAAACCCTGTTCCGCTACCTCGACAAGCAACCCATCGCCGCCACCCTTCAGCAGCTGCAGGAGCAGGTCGACGCGTTCGACATCATCTACAACACCCAACGACCCCACCAAGCCCTCCCCGGACGCATCACCCCGCAGCAGGCCTGGCAGGCCACCCCGAAAGCCGAATCACCAAGGCCACCTGCACACGACTCCCGACTCGGACGCCGTGACGACGGCATCCGCGTCAAGCTCGTCGACCGCGGCGGCAGCGTCGAGTTCCACGGCATACGATTCGGCATCGGCCGCGACTACAGCAAGAAACGAATCGCGATCATGGACACCGGCCCCACCATCATGTTCTTCGACCTGGGCGGCACCCTCATCATCGAACAACCCTGGCCCTCACCCGGCGTCAAATACGTCAGCAACGGCCGACCCCGCGGCCGACGACCCAACCCCACCCCAGAAGAACCGTCACCGATGTCCTGAGACATCAACCGCTACCGATGTCCTGAGACACTTCCGCTTCCGATGTCCTGAGACATCACACTTTTGAGTGGACCGAAAAATCGCCGGAATGTCGGGGGTCGCGTGTAAACCCAGTTGCATGGCCAAACGGGGGAGCTTCGGCAGGGTTGAACGACGCGTGGCGTCCTATGCGCGGCAGCGGCAGGAGCACGAGGTGGCGGCTGCTCGACGTGCTGAAGGGCGCCAGCTTCAAGTCGTCCACAACCTCGAAGCAGAGCAGCTACGAGCGTCGGAATCCCAATCGCGCACGCGGACAGATGCGCTTCGACGACTGCATCACCTTGGCCAAGACCTAGACCGTCTGCGACGAGAAGAAGATGCGCTCCTGACCGATCGGGACGAACTAATCTCCCAGTTGAGGCAACTAGGAACCAGTTGGAACGCCATCGCAGCGGCCACCGGGCTGAGCCGACAAGCGCTCAGCAGGCGTACTTCCAAGACCCAGGGGTGGTCGTGATGACTTTCCTTCCGCCCCGCACGGAGCAGCCTGGCGCGTTGAGACGCCGAGTCAAGGGTGCAGCTCCGCTGCATCGCGAAGCGACGCGCAGCGCCCTTGACACGGCCTCTCAACGCGCGATCCTCCTTTGTCGGGGTGGATGCAGAGATGCGGGTCGCGTGAATCACTGGTGCGCGTCAAATCGACTCGTAGAGCACAACGTGTAAGTAAAAGTTCATCGCGCAGATAGCCGGCTCAGGAGCCGAGCAAGGAGGTCGAGGTGGGAACCGTCACTCCCTACGAAACGGGCGGCGGCCGTCGATGGCGTGTGCGCTACCGGACGCCGGATCATCGACAGACCGACAAACGTGGCTTCACGACAAAGCGCGATGCTGAGCTGTTCCTAGCCAACATCGAAGTTTCCAAAGCCGCTGGCTCGTACGTCGATCCGCGCGCCTCGCGGATCACGGTCGGCGAACTCGCCGTCGACTGGCTCGCCAACAAACGCCAAGCGATGAAGCCCTCCAGCTTTCACTCCGTCGACACCTCCTGGCGCGTCTACGTGGAACCACGTTGGTCCACTACCGCCGTCGGCTCGATCCGGCCCAGTGCCGTTGAGCAGTGGATCCGCGAGCTCGGCGAAGGCTCGGCCGTCTCGACGCAACGCGTCCGTTGGACCGCGGACGAGTCGCGCCCGCGATCCGCCACCGTGGTGCTGCGGGCGCTCGGCGTGCTTGCCGGCATTCTCGACGTCGCTCTGAAAGACGGTCGCGTCGCGAAGAACGTCGCCCGCGGCGCCGACGGGACGCCCCGCAAACACTCGAGCAAGACCCGCCGCTACCTGAGCCATGAGGAAGTTATCCGCTTCGCCGAGGCGGCCGATACGGACATGCAGGCGACACTTCTGATCGTCTTGGCGTACTGCGGACTTCGATGGGGCGAGGCAACTGGGCTGCGTGTGCGGGACGTCGTGATGCTGCGCCGACGACTGCAAATCAATCGCACCGCGACCGAAGTGAACGGAAACGTCGTGGAGGGTCTCCCTAAGACTTGGGAGAAGCGTTCCGTCCCATTCCCACCATTTCTCGCCGAACCCCTAGCGCGCCTGTGCGAAGGGAAGGAGCCCGACGACCTGCTGTTTTCGGACCGCTTCGGCGGCTTCCTGAGGCGCCCCAGCGCCAGCAACAATAAGCGCTCCTGGTTCCTGACCGCTCTCGCGGGAGCAGGCCTCGAGCGGCTCACACCGCACGACCTCCGCCATACCGCCGCGAGCCTCGCCGTCAGCTCAGGAGCGAACGTGAAAGCCGTCCAACGGATGCTCGGACACAAGTCTGCGGCGATGACGCTGGATACCTATGCAGACCTCTTCGATGATGACCTGGATGCGGTTGCGATGCGCCTAGATGCCGGAGGCCGTCAGAAAAATGTGGGCAAAGTGTGGGCACAGCGAGGGCGCAGCGACGACTAAATGAACCCTGGAGTGCCGAACTTCTGCGCTACCACTGGGATCGCAGGGCAGAAGCCGAAAGGATAAATTGGCGGAGAATGGGGGATTCGAACCCCCGAGGGCTTGCACCCAACACGCTTTCCAAGCGTGCGCCATAGGCCACTAGGCGAATTCTCCTGACGTCGCCGTTCGCTGTCGCGGCCGGCGGCTCACAGAATCATACTCGATCCGCGGAGGGCGGACGCGCACACGGCGTCCAGCGGCACCCGCTACAATGGTTCCCGGCTCCCCACGTGGCGCCATCCAGGCCAACTCCCCCAGGGCGGAAACGCAGCAAGGGTAACCCGGCTCTGGCGGGTGCGTGGGGGGTCTTTTTTCGTCCAGCCTCCGGCCATCGGCTCCGCGTATATTGAGCCGAGCAGTGCCGGGTCTTCTACGCCTTGTAGAATGACTCGTGTCTCTTCTGTAGAGCAGCGCAGAGCAGTGGATGGACGGGGTGCCGCAGGTGACCGAGCAGCTGACCGAACTGGCGACTGAAGCCTTCGTCGTGGGCTTCCCGCTGGTCTTCGACCTGGAGCAGGTCGTGCGCTTGACCACGGACGGCGTCGGCAGCATCCCGGCGACCCCGTACAACTCGTTCGGCCACGCCCGCGAGCTGGCCGGCCCGGACGACGACTTCGTCTCGGTCAACAACGACACCCTGTACTCGATCGCCCAGGTGGACCTCGGCGTCGGGCCGATCCGGCTCAGCGTGCCGGAGGCGGGGGAGCGCTACTACGTCCTGCAGTTCGTGGACGCCTGGACGAACAACTTCGCATACGTCGGCACGCGGGCGACAGGGGGAGGCCCGGGCGAATTCCTGCTGCTGCCTCCGGACGCAGAAGCGGACACCGAGGCGGACGTCGCACGGGCGAGCATCCCTGCGATCCGCTTCCCCACCCGGGTCGCCACCATCGTCGGCCGCTGGGCGGTGGACGGCGAGGAGGACCTCCCCGCGGTCCACACCCTGCAGGATGCGCTCACCCTGACGCCGCTGCACGAGACGCTCGTGCCGCCGGAGGGTGTCCCTCAGGTCGTCCCCACCGAGGGCGAAGCGCTCGACTTCTTCGAGAAGCTGCGCGTCTGGTCGCAGGCGTTCCCCCCGGCGGAGCGCGACCGGCCCGCCCTCGACTCGTATGCGCCGCTGGGCGTTGTGAGCCCGTACACGATCGCCGAGCAGCCGGAGGGCGTCCGCGACGCGCTGATCGAGGGTTACGCGCTCGGCAAGGAGGCTCTGGAGGCGTCGCTGCACACCGCCGGCTCGTTGCGCGACCACTGGCAGGTCGACCTCCACGTCTTCGACTACAACCTGGACTTCTTCGAGGTCGGCGCGCTCGACTCTCCCGAGTGGAAGCTCCCGGATCCGCGGACGCGCTACGCGCAGCGGGCCGCGGCCGCCCTCGCCGGTCTGTGGGGCAACCACGCGTACGAGGCCGCCTACCTGATGACCTACGAGGACGCGGCAGGCGAGCCGCTCACCGGAGAGCACGAGTACCGCCTGCACCTGCACCAGACCCCGCCCGTCGGCGCGTTCTGGTCGCTGACGATGTACGACCTTCCGCACTTCTACCTCGTCCGCAACCCGCTGGGCCGCTACTCGGTGGGCGATCGGACACGCGGGCTGGTCTACGACGACGATGGAGGACTGACCATCACCATGAGCGCTGCACGACCGACCGACGAGAAGGCGGCCGCCAACTGGCTGCCGGCGCCCGAGGGGGCGTTCCGGCCCATCCTGCGGCTGTACGCGCCCGGGGATGAGGTCCTCGACGGCCGATGGTCCGTTCCGGCGATCGAGCGGGTCGGCTGACGTGGCGCGCTCCATCTACATCACCTCCGCGGAGGGCCACACCGGCAAGTCGACCGTCGCCCTTGGGGTCCTGGAGGCCCTCCGGCACTCGGTGGGCCGGGTGGGCGTGTTCCGTCCGATCGCCCGCTCGACCGAGGAGCGCGACTACGTGCTCGAGCTGCTGCTGCAACGGACGACGGCCGAGCTCTCGTACGAGGAGGCCATCGGCGTCGGCTACGACGACGTCCACGCGGACGCGGATGCTGCGCTCGCCGAGATCGTGCGGCGCTTCCGGGCCGTGGAGGCGCAGTGCGACACCGTCGTCATCCTCGGTTCGGACTACACCGACGTGGGGAGCCCCACCGAGCTCGCGTACAACGCCCGGATCGCCGCGAACCTGGGCGCCCCGGTCCTGCTCGTGCTCGGCGGACGGATCGGGCAGGGCTTCGGTGAGCGGCTGGGTCAGGCCGACCCGCGCTCGCCGGAGGAGCTGCGGCAGCTCGCGGAGCTGGCGATCGCCGAGCTGCGGGCCGAGCACGCGGGCCTGCTGGCGGTCGTGGCGAACCGCGCCGACGCGTCCCGCCTGGACGAGATCGTCGCCGCGGTGGGGACCGCCGTCGGCGCGGCCGCGGTGGCGGCCGGCAGCAGCGACCGTCCGCCGGTGTGGGCCATCCCGGAGGACCCGTTCCTGGTCGCGCCGAGCATCCGCTCGATCATGGAGCAGACCGAGGGCGAGCTGATCGCGGGCGAGGAGGCGCTGCTCGCGCGCGAGGCGCTGGGCGTCGTCGTCGCCGGCATGTCCATGAACAATGTCCTGCCCCGGCTCGTCGACGGCGCTGTAGTCGTCGTTCCCGGCGACCGCACCGAGGTGCTGCTGGCCGTGCTGATGGCGAACGCGTCGGGCACATTCCCGTCCATCGCCGGCATCGTGCTCAATGGCGGGTTCGACCTGCCGGAGCCGATCGAGCGGCTGCTCGTCGGCCTCCGCTCGCCGCTCCCGATCGTGCGCACGCGGATGGACACCTACGAGACGGTCGTCCGGATCACGCACGCCCGCGGCCGGCTGGCGGCCGACTCGCAGCGCAAGTACGACACGGCGCTCGCACTGTTCGAGCGGCACGTGGATGCGGGCGCCCTGCTCTCGCGGCTGAACGTCTCCCGCCACGACGTGATCACCCCGCTCATGTTCGAGTACGACCTGATCGAACGGGCGCGGGCCGCGAAGAAGCACATCGTGCTGCCGGAGGGGGAGGACGACCGCATCCTGCGCGCGGCCCACACCCTCCTGGCGCGCGGCGTCGCGCAGCTGACGATCCTCGGCGAGCCGTTCGAGGTGCGGTCGCGGGCGATCGAGCTCGGGCTCGACCTGTCCGGCGCCGAGGTGCTCAGCCCGTTCGACGACGTGCTGCGCCTGCGGTTCGCGGAGGAGTATGCGCGGCTGCGGTCGCACAAGGGCATCACGGTCGACCAGGCCGCGGACACCGTCACCGACGCCTCCTACTTCGGCACGATGATGGTGCACCTGGGCCTGGCCGACGGGATGGTGTCGGGCGCCGCGCACACGACGGCCCACACGATCCGTCCGGCGTTCGAGATCATCAAGACCACGCCGGGCGTGTCCGTCGTCTCCAGCGTCTTCCTCATGGCGCTGGCCGACCGCGTCCTGGTCTACGGGGACTGCGCGGTCATCCCGGACCCGACCGCCGAGCAGCTCGCCGACATCGCGGTCTCGTCGGCGAAGACGGCGCAGCAGTTCGGCATCGAGCCGCGGGTGGCCATGCTGTCGTACTCGACCGGCGACTCCGGCGCTGGGGCGGACGTGGAGAAGGTGCGCACCGCGACCGAGCTGGTCCGGGGACGCGCGCCGGAACTCGCGGTGGCGGGTCCCATCCAGTACGACGCCGCGGCGGATGCGGCGGTCGGCGCGGCCAAGATGCCCGGCTCGGATGTGGCCGGCCGGGCGACCGTGTTCATCTTCCCCGACCTCAACACCGGGAACAACACGTACAAGGCGGTGCAGCGGAGCGCCGGCGCCGTCGCGATCGGTCCTGTCCTGCAGGGGCTGCGGAAGCCGATCAACGACCTCTCCCGGGGCGCGACGGTCGACGACATCGTCGACACCGTGGCCATCACCGCGATCCAGGCGGCCCTCTCATGAGCGCCGTCCTCGTCGTCAACAGCGGCTCGTCCTCCTTCAAGTACCAGCTGATCGACAGCGAGACCGAGGAGTCGCTGGCGTCGGGACTGGTGGAGCGGATCGGCGAGAAGAGCGGGCACACCACGCACCGAGGGCCGGACGGCACCACCGAGCGCACGCTCGAGATCCCCGACCACACAGCGGGCTTCCGTGCGATGCTCGACGCCTTCGCGGCGGAGGGGCCGAGCCTGGAGGAGAACCCGCTGGCGGCGGTCGGCCACCGCGTCGTCCACGGCGGCAAGCGCTTCTTCGAGCCGACCATCGTGACGCCGCTCGTCGAGATCAACATCGAGGACCTCTCCGACCTCGCGCCGCTGCACAACCCGGCGAACCTGGAGGGCATCCGGGCCGCGAAGAAGGCCTTCCCGGACGTGCCGCACGTCGCCGTCTTCGATACCGCCTTCCACCAGACGCTCGCACCGGAGGCGTACACGTACGCGATCGACGCGGCGCTCGCCGAGCGCCACCGGGTGCGGCGCTACGGCTTCCACGGCACCTCCCACAAGTACGTGTCGGAGGCGGCGGCCGCCTTCCTCGGCCGCCCGCTCGGCGAGCTGAAGCAGATCGTGCTGCATCTCGGTAACGGGGCGTCGGCGTGCGCCGTCGACGGCGGACGTTCAGTCGACACCTCGATGGGCATGACGCCCCTCGAAGGTCTGGTCATGGGGACGCGCTCCGGCGACCTCGACCCGGCCGTGCTCATCCATCTGTCCCGCCGGGCGCATCTGTCGACCGACGAGCTGGACGAGCTGCTCAACCGGCGCAGCGGGCTCCTCGGGCTCTCCGGCCGGGGCGACATGCGGGATGTCCGTCATGCCGCCCGCGACGGCGACGAGCAGGCGCGGCTCGCGCTGGATGTGACCGTGCACCGGCTGAAGCACTACATCGGCGCGTACACCGCCCTCCTCGGCGGCCTGGACGTGCTGACCTTCACCGCGGGCGTCGGCGAGAACGACGCCGCACTGCGCGCCGACGTGCTCACCGGCCTCGAGGTGCTCGGCATCCGGCTCGATCCCGACCGCAACGCCGCCCCGTCGCACGAGGCGCGCGTCATCTCCACGGACGACTCCGCCGTGACGGTGCTGGTCGTCCCGACCAATGAGGAGCTGGAGATCTCCCGGCAGTCGCTGCAGGCCGTCCGGGAGTCCACCGGCGGCTGACAGGAGACGGCCATGCGGCGACGGAGCGGCGACGGCGGCAGGCGAGGGATGCCTCGACGGCGTCTCCGTTCGCGCCTCGCCGTCGCTGTGGCGGCGGTCTGCGCGGCCGTCCTCGCCCTCCCGGCGCTGGTCGGGTGCACCGCGACCGACGGAGGCGGCGCACGGTTCGTGACGCCGCCGCTCGTCCGGTACAGCGCGGTGCTGTGGCCGGTCCCGCTGCAGCTGGTCGGCGCCGAGCCCGGGGCGCGGCTGCGGCTGACGGCGCACCTCGTCACTGCACGCGGCTCCTGGACCTCCGCGGCGACGTACACGGTCCCGGCGGCGGGGACGCTCGACCTGGCGCACGCCCGTCCACAGCTCGCCCCCTTCACCGAGCCGGACTCCGCCGGGCTGTTCTGGTCGCTGCGCGGCCCGCGAATCTCCGGGACCGCGGCCGTCCGGCAGTGGATGCTCGAGACCAGCCACGTCACCATCACGGCGTCGGACGGCGACCGCGTGGTCGCCTCCCGTCGCTTCGAACTGGACGGGCTCGCGGCCTCCCAGTCCGTCCGCACGCTGTACACGCGCGACCTGCGGCCGGCGATCGACCCCCGTCTGCCCCGCGAGACGCACGAGGACGTCCCGCTGGGCACCTTCTTCAGCGCGGCGACCCTGGAGCACCCGCGCACACCGATCGTCCTCATGTTCGACGACACCACCCCCGGCGCATCCGCGGACTATGTCGCGCCCTTGATGGCGCAGTTCGGCGCGTCGGTGGTCCGCGTGCCGGTGACGACGGCGACGGACGGCATCAGGGCGACCGGCATCATCTCGGCGACGACGGTGCAGGCCGTGTTCGACTGGCTCGCGCAGCGGCCGGACATCGAGCAGGATCGGCTCTTCGTCTACGGCACCGGCGCGGCCGAGCAGCTGGCGGTCTGGGCCGCGACCCGGTTCCCCTCCCGCGTGTACGGACTCTTCCTCGCGGGCGGCACACCTGCGCTGCTGTGCCTGCCGGGCACCGGCGTGAGCCCGGCCTTCGAGGATGCGGCCGGTGTGCCGTGCCTGTCGGACTCCCGGACCGTCGTGCCGTCCGCCATCCCGCCGATCGACGGTGTGGAGGGACCCGTCGTCCTCGCCTGCGGAGAGCGGGACGAGGTCCTGCCCGGCGCCTGCGACTGGCAGCGCGCACTCGCCTCGACCCGCAGCCCTCGAGCCGGCGACTCCGTGGTCTACGCGGTCGGCGCGGCGCATCCCGTCTCCGTTCCGCCCGGGCTGCCGCTCTCCCTGCCCGCGTCGGGAGGCCAGCCCACCGAGAAGGCGCGCGTCGCCTTCTGGAACGCGGTCGGCCGCGCGCTGCTGAAGGCGGACCTCCAATGACCGGGCGTCGCCTGGCGCGCCTCCTCCGAACGGCAGCGGTCGCGGCCGCCGTGGCGCTCGCCGCGTCGTCGTGCAGTGCCGCCACGGTGGGCGGCCCGCGGTTCGTCTTCAGCCGGTTCGGCGACGGGATGACGCAGCCGGTCGGCATTCAGCTCACCGGCCTCGAGCCGGGTCACCCGGTGGTGGTCGCCGCACGTGCGCACACCTCGGCCGGCTGGTACGACGCGCAGGCCGTCTACGCCGTCCCTCCCGACGGCCACGTGCGCCTGTGGTCGGAGGAGCCGGTCGTCGCCCCGTACCCGCGCCCCGACGGCTCCGGCCTGCTGTGGAGCCTCGCCGGCCCGCCGATGAGCCAGCAGCAGCTCGAAGGGCAATGGGTGTTCGGGTCGCTCGACGTGCGGTTCACCGCCGAGCAGGACGGCCGCGTTGTCGCCTCCGCTCCACTGCACCGGGCGCCGCTCGCCGCGGGCACCAGCGACCGGGATGTGCTCGGCAGCGACCTGATCGCGACCGGCGACCCTGAGGCGTCGCAGATCGCGCCGGCCGCTCGTGTCGCCGGCCTGGTCGAATCCGTGCCGACACCGGTCGACCTGCGCCCGGGCGTCATCGTGATCGACGGCGACGACGGGGGCGCGTCCGGTGCTTTCGTGGCGCGGATGATCGCGTCGGCCGGGTTCCCCGCGGTGGTCCTCCCCGCCTTCGTCCCCGCCGGGCGGATCCCCGGCTCCGCCGCGCTGTCGGTGGAGACGTTCGACGCCGTCCTGAGCTGGTTCGCGACCCTGCCGATCGTCGACGAGGATCGCATCTTCGTGTACGGGACGGGCCGCGCGTCGTCCCTCGCCCTGTGGTTCGCGGCGAACGATCCGAGCCGCATCCACGGGGCGTTCGCGGCGAGTGGGGCCACAGCGCTGCAGTGCACCTCCGCCTCGGGCAGCCCGCTGCTCATCCAGTACGGGCGCGCCCTGCCGTGCGCCAACCCGGAGCGTACGATCGCCGACACCGACATCCTCCCGCTGCAGCGCATCCCAGGTCCGCTGGTGCTGGCGTGCGGAACGGCCGACCGGCTCCTCCCGACCGCCTGCGACTGGACGCGCGCCGGCCAGGCGGCACGCGGAAGCGTCGACGGGGATGCCTTCCTGTACATCGATGGAGCCGGACACGACATCACCACGCCGCCGCTGCTGCCCATCGGGCTGAGCGAGCAGTCGCCGGGGACCGCGCAGGCCACCGAGGACGGGAGGGCGGCCTTCTGGGCGCTCGTCGTCGGCAAGCTGGCGGGGGCGATCCGGCCATGAGGCGCGTGGCGGCCCTCCTCGCGGTGCTCGGGCTGGCGCTCGTCGCGCTGGTGGGATGCGGTCCGGCCCCGAGCGCGGTGGGTCCCCGTTTCGAGGTGAGCGAGGAGCCGAGCGGGGTCTGGGAGCCGATCCACGTCCGTGTCGTCGCGCTGCCGCCCGGGGCGCGCGTGACGCTGAGCGCGTCCACCCTCGACGGGGCGCTGTGGAAGTCGCAGGCGGTGTACATCGTGCCGTCGTCCGGGGTCGTGGACCTGGACACCGAAGCGCCGATCCAGGCGCCGTTCACCGGCGCCGACGGGATGGGGCTGTTCTGGTCGCTGGGCACGGCCTCCGGCGCCTCGGCCACGTCCGCCCAGCAGTGGGGCGGGGCCAGCATGTCGGTGGACCTGGAGGCGGTCGTCGACGGTCGACGGGTCGCCGCGCGCCGCATCCACCGGGTCGGGCTGACGTCGGTCGCCCCGTCGCGCGCCGTCTTCGACGACGGCATCACCGGCGACTACTTCCAGCCGGCGACCGCGTCACCGGCGCCCGAGCCCGCCGTCCTGGTGCTCGACGGGACGGACCCGGGCGCGCCGACCGGGGTGCTCGCGGCATCCACCCTCGCGGCCATGGGCTATCCGGCTCTCGCGTTCTCGACCTACGGGTCGGCGGGCGAGCTGAACATGGTGCGGACGCTCCCTGCGGAGCGCGTCGTGGCGGCGCTGAACTGGCTGCGCGAGCAGCCCGGTGTCGACCCGCGGCGGGTCTACGTCTTCGGCACGTCCCGTGGCGCTCAGCTGGCGCTGTGGACGGCCGTCGCGCATCCGGAGCTGGTCTACGGAGCGATCGCCCCGGCCGGGACGACGGGCTTGGTCTGCCCGTCGCCGGTGCCCGGTCCCGCCGTGACCGTCGGCGGCGCCTGGGTGCCGTGCGTGAGCGGGACGCGGGACGTGACGCGGGCATCCGTGCTCGACCTGACGCGCATCCGCGGACCGGTCGTGCTGGGCTGCGCCGGCCAGGACGAGCAGCTCGACAACGCCTGCACGTGGATGGACGTGGCGGCGGCGGTGCGTCCGGCGCACGGAGGCGACGCGTACGTCCACGCCCCCGACGCGACGCACCTGTTCTACGTGCCGCCGTACACGCCGCTCTACCTTCCTCCGCCGCCCGCCGCGCAGGCCACGGAGGCCGCCAGAGTGTCGCTCTGGTCGGCCATCGCGCGGGCGCTGGACGTCCGCGGGCCCTGAGGCCGGATCCCCACCCGAATGTCGGCGGCGCCAAGTACCATGTGTGAGTGGTAACCGCCCTGTATCGCCGCTATCGGCCAGACACCTTCGCCGAGATGATCGGCCAGTCCCAGGTGACGGAGCCGCTGATGACCGCGCTGCGCACCAACCGGGTCAACCACGCCTACCTCTTCTCGGGCCCCCGCGGCTGCGGAAAGACGACGTCCGCCCGCATCCTGGCCCGCTGCCTGAACTGCGCAGAGGGCCCCACCGACACTCCGTGCGGAAAATGCGCGAGCTGCATCGAGCTCAGCCGCGACGGCGGAGGCTCGCTCGACGTCGTCGAGATCGACGCGGCCAGCCACAACGGCGTCGACGATGCCCGCGACATCCGGGAGCGGGCCATCTTCGCGCCCGCCCGCGACCGGTACAAGATCTTCATCCTCGACGAGGCGCACATGGTGACGCCGCAGGGCTTCAACGCGCTGCTCAAGATCGTCGAAGAGCCGCCGGAGCACGTGAAGTTCATCTTCGCGACGACCGAGCCCGAGAAGGTGATCGGGACCATCCGCTCCCGCACCCACCACTACCCGTTCCGGCTGGTGCCCCCGGCCCAGATGCTCGAGTACGTGCAGAGCCTGTGCGACAGCGAGGGCATGACGGTCGCGCCGGGAGTGCTCCCGCTCGTCGTGCGCGCGGGCGGCGGCTCGCCCCGCGACACGCTCTCGCTGCTCGACCAGCTGATGGCCGGCTCCGAGGGCAGTGCGATCGAGTACGAGCGCGCGGTCGCGCTGCTCGGCTACACGCACGCTGCGCTGCTCGACGACGTCATCGACGCCATCGCTGCACGGGATGCGGCGGGCGCGTTCGCCGCGGTCGACCGGGTCATCCAGACGGGCCAAGATCCGCGGCGCTTCGTCGAAGACCTGCTCGAGCGGCTCCGCGACCTCATCGTCGTCGCCGCGACGAGCGTGGAGGGCGCCGCCGCGGTCCTCCGCGGAGTGCCGCAGGACGAGCTCGACCGGATGGGCATGCAGGCCATGAAGTTCGGCGCGGCCGAGCTCAGCCGCGCCGCCGACATCGTCAACGCCGCCCTCACCGAGATGACGGGTGCGACCTCCCCGCGACTGCACCTCGAGCTGATGATCGCCCGCGTGCTCGTCCCGTCGAGCGACGACAGCGAGCGCGGGGCTCTCGCCCGCGTTGAGCGGCTCGAGCGCCGGGTCGGCGTCAGCGACGCCGTCGCGGCGGAGTCCCGCGAGCGTGTGGAGCCGAGTGCGCGTCCCGAGCGATCGGCCGCGCCGGTACGACCGGCGGCTGCTGCTCCCGCGGCGGCTGCTCCCGCTGCTTCTGCTGCTCCTGCGGCAGCACCCGCGGCACAGCCGGTGGCGGCGCCCGCGGCCGAACCGGCCGCGCGTCCCTCCGAGCCGGCCCCTGCCGCCGCCGCGCCGGCCGCTGCCGAGCCTGCGGCGAAGCCCGGTGCCGCGCCGGTCTCCACGCAGCAGGTCAAAGACTCGTGGCCGCAGATCCTCGAGGCGGTCCAGCGCGCCAAGCGCAGCGCCTGGATGGTCGTCTTCACGGCCCAGGTACGGTCGCTGAACGACGACGTCTTGACGCTCTCCTTCCCGAGCGATAACGACGTGCAGAGCTTCCGGCAGCCCGAGGCGGGTGGCGCACCGGGTGTCAGCGAGTACCTGCGTCAGGCCATCGTGGAGGTGCTCGGCATCCGCGTGAAGTTCATCGCGCGCGCCGACTCCGCGCCCGGTGGGGGTGGCTCGCCGCGTCCGTCAGCCGGTGCGCCGTCGGCGCCGACAGCCGAGACGTGGCCCGGCGCGGAGCCGGGCGGAGCTGCTTCGGCTGCGCCCGCCGCTCCCGCGCCTACCGCAGCTCCCGCGCCTACCGCCGCTCCCGCGCCTACCGCAGCTCCTCGGGCGAGCGCCTCCGGCCCTGCGACCACCACGGACACGCCCGCGGCCTCCGTCACCGAATGGGCGACGGTCACTATCCCGTCGTCCCCGCTTGCGCAAGAACCCGCCACGGCCGTCGCGGTCACCGCCTCCGTCGCGACGCTCGAGCGCCCCGCCCAGGCAGCGGCACCGTCCGCTCCTCCTGTCGCGGTCCCGGCCCCCGCCGATCTTCCGGACGACGAGCCGCCGTTCGACGACGTCCCTCCGCCCGAGAGCGAGCCGCCGTTCGAGCCGCCCGTTCCCGACGAGCCGACCGGGGACTGGGCCGCCGCCCCCGCTGCTTCGCCCGCCGCCGCGCGCCCGGAGCCCGCCCCCGCCGCGCGCTCCGCGCGCCCGTCCTCCGCCCCGGCAACCGGCTCCCGCACGCCGACCTTCCAGCAGCCGCAACGCTACGGCGAGGCGGTGGTCCGCGAGATCCTCGGTGCGACCTTCATCGAGGAGCAGCCAGCGCCTCCGACCCCGGGGATGAGGTAGCCGGTGTACGAAGGCATCGTCCAGGAGCTGATCGACGAGCTGGGGCGGCTTCCGGGCATCGGCCCGAAGTCCGCGCAGCGCATCGCGTTCCACATCCTGCAGACCGAGACGTTCGACGTCACCCGCCTCGCCGAGGTGCTGCTCGAGGTGCGCGACAAGGTCCGCTTCTGCGAGATCTGCGGCAACGTGTCCGAGCAGGAGACGTGTTCCATCTGCCGTGACCCGCGCCGAACGCCGTCGCTCATCTGCGTCGTCGAGGAGGCGAAGGACGTCGTCGCCATCGAGCGCACCCGGGAGTTCCGCGGCCTGTACCACGTGCTCGGCGGCGCGATCAGCCCGATCGACGGCGTCGGCCCCGACGACCTCCGCATCCGCCAGCTGATGCAGCGCCTCGCCGACAACACGGTGCAGGAGGTCATCATCGCGACCGATCCCAACCTCGAGGGCGAGGCGACCGCGACCTACCTCAGCCGGCTGCTCACCACCCTCGACATCCGCGTCACGCGGCTCGCCTCCGGACTGCCCGTCGGCGGCGACCTCGAGTACGCCGACGAGGTCACCCTCGGGCGCGCATTCGAGGGCCGGCGCCAGGTCTCCTGACCGCATCCGTCACATGAAGGAACGGTGATATCCCGGCCGGTAGGATGGGAAACCCGTGAGTTCAGGAGAGTCCGTGGCCCTCATCGTCCAGAAGTTCGGCGGATCGTCCGTCGCGACAGCTGAGAGCATCAAGCGCGTCGCGAAGCGCATCGTCGAGACGCGCAAGGCCGGCAACGAGGTCGTCGTGGCGGTCTCCGCCATGGGCGACACGACGGACGAGCTCGTCGATCTGGCGCACGAGGTCACCCCCATCCCCGAGCCCCGCGAGCTCGACATGCTGCTCACGGCGGGCGAGCGCATCTCGATGGCCCTGCTCGCCATGGCGATCAAGAGCATGGGCTACGACGCCCGCTCGTTCACGGGCAGCCAGGCCGGCATGATCACCGACGCGCAGCACGGCTCCGCCCGCATCGTCGACGTCACCCCCGGCCGCATCCAAGACGCTCTCGGCGAGGGCGCCATCGCCATCGTGGCCGGTTTCCAGGGCTTCAGCCGCGAATCCCGAGACATCACCACGCTGGGCCGTGGAGGCTCCGACACGACCGCGGTCGCCCTCGCCGCGGCCCTGCACGCCGAGGTCTGCGAGATCTACACCGACGTCGACGGCGTGTTCACGTCGGACCCGCGCCAGGTTCCGCTCGCCCGCAAGATCGACCGCATCACGAGCGAAGAGATGCTGGAGCTGGCAGCCGCTGGGGCGAAGGTCCTGCACATCCGCGCCGTGGAGTACGCCCGACGCCACAACGTCACGCTGCACGTGCGCTCCTCGTTCTCCAACAAAGAGGGCACCTACGTGCTCAACGAAGCGGCGGCGGCCGAAGCCGCCAAGAAGGATGGAACCGTGGAAGAGCCCATCATCTCCGGCGTTGCCACCGACCTGAGCGAGGCCAAGATCACCGTCGTCGGCGTCCCCGACGTCCCGGGCAAGGCCGCGCAGATCTTCAAGATCGTCGCGAAAGCCAACGCCAACGTCGACATGATCGTCCAGAACGTCTCCGCCGCCGCGACCAGCCTCACCGACATCTCCTTCACGCTCCCGAAGGCCGAGGCGCAGCGCGTTCTCACCGCCCTCACCGCGGAGCGCGACGAGGTCGGCTACCAGTCGCTGCAGTACGACGACCAGATCGGCAAGCTTGCCCTCGTCGGCGCCGGGATGCGCACCAACTCCGGAGTCTCGGCGAAGCTCTTCGAGGCGCTGTACGACGCCGGAATCAACATCGAGATGATCTCGACGAGCGAGATCCGCATCTCGGTCGTCACCCGGGCCGACACGGTGGCCGAGGCCGCCCGTGTCGTGCACACCGCCTTCGGGCTCGACGGCGACGAGAAGGCCATCGTCTACGCCGGGACCGGCCGCTAGTCCGATCGCGGGAATAGCCGCGCGCAGCACGGCATTGACTTCACCAACCGACCCGAAGGGGCTGACATGAGCGAGTTCACCGATACCGAGAGCACGGGCTTCGACGTCGCCGTGGTCGGCGCGACCGGCCAGGTGGGAGCGGTCATGCGCCGCCTCCTCGAAGAGCGCGACTTCCCGGTGAAGAGCATCCGCTTCTTCGCGTCCTCCCGTTCCGCGGGAACGACCCTCACGTTCAAGGGCGAGGAGATCACTGTCGAAGATGTGGCGACGGCCGACGTCTCCGGAATCGACATCGCCCTCTTCTCCGCCGGCGCCACCGGCTCCAAAGCGCACGCCCCCCGCTTCGCCGAGGCGGGAGCCATCGTCATCGACAACTCCAGCGGCTGGCGGATGGACCCGGACGTTCCGCTCGTGGTCTCGGAGGTCAACCCCGACGCCATCGCGGAGGCGCGCAAGGGCATCATCGCGAACCCGAACTGCACCACCATGGCGGCCATGCCCGTCCTCAAGCCCCTGCACGACGAGGCCGGCCTCACCCGGCTGGTGGTCAGCACCTACCAGGCCGTCTCCGGTTCCGGCCTCGCCGGTGCCGAGGAGCTGGCGGAGCAGGCACGCGCGGCTGTCGCCGACGAGCACCTGCTCGACCTCGTGCACGACGGCTCCGCTGTGACCATGCCCGACCCGGTCAAGTACGTGCGCCCGATCGCGTTCGACGTCATACCGCTCGCCGGCTCGATCGTCGACGACGGGCTGAACGAGACGGACGAGGAGAAGAAGCTGCGCAACGAGGCGCGCAAGATCCTCGGCCTCCCGGAGCTGCTGGTCAGCGGTACGTGCGTGCGCGTCCCCGTCTTCACCGGGCACTCGCTGTCGATCAACGCCGAGTTCGCCAAGCCGATCAGCGCAGAGCGCGTCGCCGAGCTGCTGGCGGATGCGCCCGGAGTTCAGCTGACCGACGTGCCGACGCCGCTGCAGGCGGCCGGAAGCGACCCGAGCTTCGTGGGCCGCATCCGCGCCGACGAGGGTGCGCCCGCGGGCCGCGGCATCGCCCTCTTCGTGAGCAACGACAACCTTCGCAAGGGCGCTGCGCTTAACGCGGTGCAGATCGCCGAACTCGTCGCCGAGCGCCTGGCCACCCCCGTCACCGCGTAGCCCAGCCCATCCATGGGTCGCAACACGCCGCTATCCTTCGTCGATAACGGCGTGTTGCGTCCTGGGGATGCATCGGCGGCGGGAATTGTCTCGATATCGAGAGATCCAGGGCGCCCGCACCGAGGGTGGATGCCGCTCCCGTCATAGGATTGGGGGGTGAGCAATTCTCCCATCGACGTCGTCCTGATCGGCGGCGGCATCATGAGTGCCACGCTGGGGGCCATGATCCAGCGCGTCCAGCCCGACTGGAGCATCCGGATCTACGAGCGCCTGGGCGAAGTGGCCCAGGAGTCGTCCAATCCGTGGAACAACGCCGGCACCGGCCACGCCGCACTCTGCGAGCTCAACTACATGCCTGAGGCGTCGGACGGCACGGTCGACCCGGCGAAGGCCATCAGCATCAACGAGCAGTTCCAGCTCAGCCGCCAGTTCTGGTCGAGCCTGGTCGCCGCCGGCGATCTGCCCGAGCCGAACACGTTCATCAACTCGACCCCGCACATGACCTTCGTGCGCGGCCGCGACAACGTGCGCTACCTGCGCAAGCGCTTCGAGGCGCTCAAGGACCAGCCGCTGTTCTCCGGGATGGAGTACTCGGAAGACCCGGCGGTGATCGGCGAGTGGACCCCGCTCCTGACCAAGAAGCGCAGCCCGAAGCAGCGCATCGCGGCCACCCGGGAGACCGCGGGCACCGACGTCGACTTCGGCGCTCTGACCCGCGCCCTCATCGACAACCTGGTCGAGAACGGCGCCGAGCTCGCGCTCAACCACAGCGTCCGCAGCATCAAGCGCACGAAGGACGGCCTGTGGAGGCTGCGCGTCCGCCACGAGGTGGGCCACACCACGCACGTCGCCACCGCCCGGTTCGTGTTCGTCGGCGCGGGCGGCGGTGCGCTGCACCTGCTGCAGAAGTCCGGCATCCCCGAGATCAACGGCTTCGGCGGGTTCCCGATCTCCGGGCAGTTCCTCCGCACGACGAACCCGAAGCTGGTCGCGCAGCACCAGGCGAAGGTCTACGGCAAGGCCGCCGTCGGTGCCCCTCCGATGTCCGTTCCGCACCTCGACACCCGCGTGGTCGACGGGCAGGCCTCGCTGCTGTTCGGGCCGTACGCCGGATTCAGCCCCAAGTTCCTGAAGACGGGATCGTGGTTCGACCTCCCGGGTTCGGTGCGTCCAGGCAACCTCGGGCCGATGCTCGCCGTCGCCCGCGACAACTTCGACCTTATCAAGTACCTCGTCGGCGAGCTGCTGGCGAATCGCGCCAAGAAGCTCCAGGCGCTGCAGGAGTTCATGCCGACGGCGAAGAGCGAGGACTGGGAGCTCATCACCGCAGGCCAGCGGGTGCAGGTGATGAAGAAGGACGCCAAGAAGGGCGGCGTGCTCCAGTTCGGCACCGAGGTCGTCGCGGCCGAGGATGGCTCGATCGCCGGTCTGCTGGGGGCCTCGCCGGGCGCATCCACCGCGGTCCCGATCATGGTCGACCTGCTGAAGCGCTGCTTCCCGGACCGCTTCGCGGGCTGGCTGCCGACCATCAAGGAGCTCATCCCCACGGTCGGCACCACGCTCAACGACCGGCCGAAGGAGGCGCAGCGCGTGCTCGCCACCACGGCCCAAACCCTGCACCTGCAGAACTAGCGACGCTGGACCTGCAGAACTAGCGACGCTGGACGTCAGCGTGGGCGACCTGTTATGGTCGTCCACGCTATGAAGTGAGAACCTCCTGACGTCCCGCGCCTGAGGCGCCGTCGATGTGAGTGAGGACCCTTCGGTCATCGCGCTGCCCGACCAGGCACTGCCTGTTCAGTCATTCGGGCGCTCCAGCGCCGCTCACGACGGAGACCGCCCGGCGGGAACCTGCTCCCTGTGGAGCGCCCGGAAGGACGGTTCCCCATGCCAACGATCACTCTCACACCCCTCCGCGCCGACGGCGTCTCCGTCGTCTACGGCGACCGCCGGGTGCTCACCGACGTCTCGCTGACGGTCGCTCCCGGCCGGCGGCTGGGCCTCATCGGCGAGAACGGCGTCGGCAAGTCGACTCTGCTCCGTGTCCTGTCCGGGAGCGAGACACCGGACGCGGGGGTGTTCACGCGCCCGGAGCGCACCGGCTTCCTGTGGCAGGAGGTCCGGTTCGAGCCGGGTGACACGCTCGCTGCACTGCTCGAGCACGCGCTGTCCGAGGTCCGCTCCATCGAGCGCGAGCTGCAGGATGCCGCCGACGGTCTCGAGTCCGGCACCGCGGCGGCCGCCGCCCGGTACGACGCCGCGCTGGCCGCGGCCGAGCGGGCGGAGGTCTGGAGCGTCGACGCGCGTCGCGACGAGCTGCTCGCCGGCCTCGGAGTGGGCGACATCCCGCTGGGCCGGCGGCTCGGCGAGGTGTCCGGCGGTCAGAGGAGCCGGTTCGCCCTCGCGGCGCTCCTGCTCGGACGACCGGATGCGCTCCTGCTGGACGAGCCCACCAACCACCTCGACGACGATGCCGCCGCTTTCCTCGAGCGGCAGCTGAAGGGATGGGCGGGACCGGTGATCTTCGCCAGTCACGACCGCGCATTCCTCGACGCCGTGGCGACCGGACTGCTCGACCTCGACCCGGCGAAGTCCGGCACGACCGTGTTCGGGGGCGGCTACAGCGCGTACCTGGCTGAGAAGGACGCGGAGCGGGCGCGCTGGGAGAAGCAGTTCGCCGACGAGCAGCTCGAGCTGAAGGAGCTCGAGCACGCCGTGGACGTGACCGCTCGGTCCATCGCCTGGTCCGGCAAGATCCGCGACAACGACAAGTTCGTGAAATCGGTGAAGGGCAACGCGCTCGACCGCCAGATCAGCCGCCGCATCCGCAACGCGGAGGGCCGGCTGGAGGAGCTCCGCGCGGAGCAGGTGCGGAAGCCTCCCCCGCGGCTCGCGTTCGCCGGCATCCCCTCCGGGTTCCAGGCGCTGGGCGACGACGCGGGCCTGCTGGTGCAGGCGCGGGAGGTCCGCATCCCCGGCCGGCTCGACGTCGACGAGTTCTCGGTCCCGGGCGATGCGCGCATCCTCGTCACCGGGGCGAACGGCGCGGGCAAGTCGACGCTGCTCTCCGTGCTCGCCGGACGCCTGGAGGCGGTCAGCGGGTCGGTGCAGCGCAGACGGGGACTGCGGGTCGGGCTGCTGGAGCAGGATGTGCGGTTCTCGGACCCCGGCGCCTCGCCGCGACGGATCTACGAGTCGGCGGTCGGGGAGCGGCGGGCGGAGACCGTCCCGCTGACCTCGCTCGGGCTGATCGCTCCGCGCGACGCGGACCGGCCGGTGGGTGCCCTCTCGGTCGGTCAGCAGCGGAGGCTCGCGCTGGCGCTCATCGTCGCCCGGCCGCCGCACCTCTTCCTGCTGGACGAGCCCACCAACCACCTTTCGCTGCGGCTCGCCACCGAGCTGGAGGAGGCGCTGGGCGCATACCCGGGCGCAGTGGTGGTCGCCAGCCACGACCGCTGGCTCCGGTCCGCGTGGGAGGGAGAGACCGTACGGCTTGCTTAACCTTCGAACCTATGTTCGAATGGAGGCATGCGTTGGAGTGGTCAGGAGCTGTCGGTCGATGAGCCGTCCGCCCTGCCCGGGCTCGCCCGGCTGAACAACCTCGTCCGCTCTGTGCGGACACCCGACTTCGCCGGCATCACGTTCCACGAGGTGCTGGCGAAGTCGGCGCTCAACCGCATCCCGGGCGGCGGGGGCCCGATGCCGTTCGGCTGGACGATCAACCCGTATCGCGGCTGCTCGCATGCCTGCGTCTATTGCTTCGCGCGGCCGACCCACACCTATCTCGACCTCGACTCGGGCAAAGACTTCGACAACGAGATCATCGTCAAGGTGAACGTCGCCGAGGTCCTGCGCAAAGAGCTGGCCAAGCCCAGCTGGGGCCACCATCCCGTCGCGCTCGGCACCAACACCGATCCCTACCAGCGGGCCGAGGGGCGTTATGCCCTCATGCCGGGCATCATCGATGCGCTGGCCGACTCCGGCACCCCGTTCAGCATCCTCACCAAGGGGTCGCTGCTGCGGCGCGACCTCGATCGCCTCGCCGAGGCGAATACGCGCGTGCCCGTCGACCTCGCCATGTCGATCGCCGTCTACGACGACGAGCTGCAGCAGTCCGTCGAACCGGGCACGCCGACCACCAAGGCGCGACTGGCCACGGTGACGGCGGTCCGCGAACACGGACTCGACTGCGGCGTTTTCCTGATGCCGATCATCCCGTATCTGACCGACACGCGGGCGCACCTCGACGAAGCCCTGCGGCAGGCGAAGGAGGCCGGAGCGACCTCGGTGCTGTACTCGGCCCTGCACCTGAAGCCCGGCGTCAAGGAGTGGTTCTACCTCTGGCTCGGGCGCGAGCATCCCGAGCTCCTCCAGCAGTACCGCAGCATGTACGGCCGGGGAACGTACGCGCCGCAGGAGTACCGGCGCTGGCTGGCCGACCGCATCAAGCCGCTCATCCGGTCGTACGGGCTCGAGCGCGGGCAGGAGGATCCGCTGACCGGGGGCGTGCGCTCGAGCGCGCTCGGGATGCTGCGCGACGACGACGGGGAGCGGCAGCCCGTCGTCAGTGCGTCGCTCACCGGGCTGGGGGTGCAGCCCACGCTCTTCTGAGCATCGTCGGCCGGGGTACAGTGCACCGGGGTACACAGCGGCCCTCGGGGATGTCATAATCCGGGAGGGACCGGCGAATGCTCGGGCGGAAGGGACGGACGTCGTGTCGCTCGGTCTGCCCAGCCACCTGGCACGACCGGCGAACTCGCGCGCCCTCGCCACGGCCGCCCGCTGGGCGGGGCTGGTCTGCCTGGCCGCAGCCGTCGTCAACGTCCTGAGTTCGACCCTCCAGTACGACAACCCGACCTCCTGGGTGACCCTGCTGGTCCTCGTGCCCATGGTCGCCCTGCTGCTCCTCCTCGCCCGCGGCCGGACCGCCGTGCTCACCATCGCGTACCTGCTGGTCGGGACCGTCTGCACGTACTTCTACGTCGTCGCCCTGCTCACGGGCACACCCACGTATCGCGACACGAACCTGTTCGTCATCGCACTCCCCGTGGTCGCCATGACGCTGGTCGGAGGAACGGGCACCGGCGCGATGGCCGGCATCCTCTGGGCGACGCTCGGCTTCGCACTGGCGGAGGCCGCCGTCATCCTCGGCGCGATGACGGCTCACCGGACGTACGTCCCGGATGCCATCTCGCTGGGCGCCTACCTGTTGCTCGTCGGCGTGCTGGCCTTCGACGGGCTCACGCGCGGCACGCGGTCGCGTGCGCAGACGGCCCTGCACCGGGCCGTGCGCGACGCGCGTCTGATCGACCTGCGCCGCGAGATCCTGGCGGCCGCCACCGCCGACCTCCACGACACCGTGCTCAGCGAGCTGATCGCCGTCGCCGGCTCCCGGCCGGGTCCGATGGATGAGCGGCTGACCCGGCGCATCGAGGCCGACCTGCATGGTCTGGGGCAGCAGGTGCCCGGTGCGGGCCCGGCGGGGCCGGGGGACGAGAGCCTCCCGACCGAGGCGGACCCCTGGTACGACAGCGAGCTGCACCGGGCGATCGAGGCGGCGCGCGACGAGGGCCTGACCGTCGACATCTCCGGCGACCGCGGCTCGTTCGTCGGCCTCGACACCGAGGTCCGCCGTGCGGTCGGCCTGGCCGTGCGTCAGTGCCTGGTCAACGTCGTGCGGCATTCGGGCAGCCCGACCGCCGAGGTCGCCCTGTCTGAAGGGGCCGACTCGCTCTCGGTGATGGTGGTGGACGGCGGCAGCGGCTTCCCCGCCTCGGGCCCGGCCGCCGACCGGCTCGGCCTGCGCCAGTCCGTCCAGGACCGCATCGCGCGCGTCGGCGGCAGCGTCGACATCTACTCGACCGCCGACGTCGGCACCACAGTGATCCTGACGGTTCCGACCGGAGCAGTGGCGGAGCAGGCGGGAGGCGGCGCCGGATGACCGCGCTCTCCTCGCAGGCGATCATCGGCGCGCGTTCGGCGGTCGTCGAACGCACGCCGCAGCGCCTCGACCCGCTCGGCGCCCAATCCGCCTGGCTCCTCGTCCCGCTGCTGGGCGGTCTCGCCGTCGTGTACGCCGTCTGCTCGACGATCGGCCACGCCGGACAGCTCCGCGATCCGGCGCTCGCGGTGATCGCGATCGGGGTGCTCCTGCTCGCCGCCGTCGTCGCCTCCCTCCGATCGCATCCCGGTCTTGCTCCGTTCGGCCGGTGGACGCATTTCTCCGTGATCCTGACCGCGCTGACGGCCGCCTGCCTGTTCACGTCCTCGGTCTGGGGGCGCAACGCGCGCATCCAGGACGACTGGGGTCAGATCGCCGTGGCACTGCTCCTCGTGGCGATGCCGCTGTACCGGCCGATCGGCGAGGTCGCCGGTTCGGCGATCGTCTCGGCGCTCGTCCTGGGCGCCCTCGCCGCGGCCCAGCACTCGCTCGTCATCGTCTCCGCTCCTCTGGTGTACGCGAGCGTGGCGGCGACGCCCATCCTGGCGCTCGCGGCCGGTGGTGCGGGCTACGCCTGGACGCTCACCGGCGAGACGCTCCGCTGGCGGGAGGTCGCTCGCGAAGGCCAAGCGCGTCTCGAGGGCGAGCTCCGTCAGGCGGCGGAACGCATGGTCGCCCAGGAGCGCATGACCTTCCTGAACGCCGAGGCGGTGCCGTTCCTCACCGAGCTCGTCCGGCGCGGGACCGTGACGGAGGAGGATGCCGGGACCGCGCGCGGGATCGCCGACCGGCTCCGCGGCATGTCCGTCCGCGCCGTCGGCCGTCCGTGGCTCGCCGACACCCTCGACCTCGCCCTCGGCTCGCGCGCCGCGCTTCCGGGTGCGGGTGGGGAGGCGCCCGCGGAGCGCGTCGACGATCCCGACCACCTCGAACGGGTGCTGACCGCCGACCAGCGCGCGATCGTCGGAGCCCTCATCGCGACGGTCGCCGCGCGTCCCGGCCTCGACCCCTCCACCCTGGTGATCTCCGCCCGCGGCGCGCAACGACCCGTGTTCGTGCTCTCGGCGCACGTCGATGAGGCGCGGTCGGAGCTGCGCCGCGAGCTCCTGCCCTTCGTGAGCTCCCTCAACGCGCTGGCGATGCGGGCCACCATGCGGGTGCGCGGCGTCGAGCTGACCGTGCGGTTCGCCTATCCGGTGGAGACGTTCCCGTACCCTGAGGGGAGAAGACGATGACTCCTCCGCACTCCGATCCGACCGCCGGCGCCCCCGCAGCCCCGTCCGAGCCGCGCATCCGCCTGGCGATCCTCGACGACCACGAGATCCTGCTCGACAGCCTGGCCTCCTGGATCGAGCGGAACGCCCCGGAGTTCGACCTCGTCGTCCGCGCGGCGAGCTGGCTCGAACTCGTCCACAGCGACGCGTTCCCGACCGATCTGGTCATCATGGACCTCCAGCTCAAGGAGTCGGTGTCGATCGGCGCCCGCGTCCGCACCTGCCGTGCGGCGGGCGCGAAGGTCGTCGTGCTGAGCGCTGTCGACACCCCGGAAGACAGGGACGCCGCGCTCGCGGCCGGAGCGATCTCCTACGTCAGCAAGTCGCAGCCGATGACCGAGCTCGTCGCCGCGGCGCTCGCAGCGGCCGGCCGGGGACCGGGCAGCAGCACCCCCACGCCGCCGGCCTGGCGGCCCAAGCCGCTCATCCCGGACTCGGCTCGTCCCCGCTTGAGCGACGGCGAGCGGCAGGCGCTCGTCCTCTACGCCGACGGACGGACCACCTCGGAGGTCGCCCGCGCGATGAACGTGCAGTACGAGACGGCGAAGACGTACCTGCGACGGGTGCGCGAGAAGTACGGGAAGGCGGGGCGGCCCACCAGCTCCCGCGCCGATCTGATCCGCCGCGCCGCGGAGGACGGCTACCTCACCTGACCCGCGTCCGCGGTCCGGGTCGCCGCTCCGCATAGGATCGGTGCGTGGCAAAACTGTATTTCCGCTACGGCGCGATGAACAGCGGCAAGAGCACGGCCATGCTCCAGGCTGCATACAACTACGAGGAGCGCGGCCATCGCGTCCTGCTCGCGAAGCCGTCCATCGACACCAAGGGCGACCTCGGCATCCTGTCGCGGCTGGGCGTCACCCGCCGGGTCGACTTCCTCATCGCTCCGGAGACGGATGCGTACGGCGCGTTCCAGCGGCACCGCGAGCGCACCATCAAGCGCTTCGACACCGATGTGAGCGCGCTGCTCGTGGACGAGGCCCAATTCCTCACCGAGGCGCAGGTCGACGACCTCCTGCGCATCGCTCTGCTCGACGACGTGCCGGTGCTCGCCTACGGCATCCGCACCGACTTCCAGACGGTGGCGTTCCCGGGCAGCCGCCGCCTGCTGGAGGTCGCGCACAGCCTCGAGGAGCTGAAGACGATCTGCCGCTGCGGCCGAAAAGCGATCTTCAACGCGCGCAAGATCGACGGCGTCTTCGTCTTCGACGGCGACCAGGTCGCCATCGACGGCGCGTCCGTCTCGTATGAAGCGCTGTGCGGCAACTGCTACCTTCAGGAAAGCCGCGGCGTCCTCAACAACGGCCGTCGGCGCTGGCCCGTCGACGCGGCACCCGCCTACGTCGACGAGCCGGACCCGGACTTCACCTAGGCTCCCTCCACCCGAAGGAACTGGACACCATGAGAATCTCCGTGATCGGCTGCGGCTACCTCGGGGCCGTTCATGCGGCGTCGATGGCCCACCTCGGCCACGACGTCGTCGGCATCGACGTCGACGAGGCGAAGATCGCCTCCCTGTCCGTCGGCCGGGCGCCCTTCTTCGAGCCCGGCCTCCCGGAGGTGCTCGAGTCGGCGGCAGCGTCAGGACGGCTGCGCTTCACCAGCGACTTCGCCGCCGCGGCGGACGCCGACATCCACTTCGTGGCCGTCGGAACGCCGCAAGTCGCAGACGGGGATGCCGCAGACATGCGCTTCGTCGACGCCGCCTTCTCGTCGCTGCTGGAGCACGTGAAAGATGGCGACCTCATCGTCGGCAAGAGCACCGTGCCGGTCGGGACGGCCGCGCGCCTCGCCGAGCTGATCGCCGAGAAGCAGCCGGGCGCGACGCTCGCCTGGAATCCGGAGTTCCTGCGCGAGGGCTTCGCGGTCAAAGACACCGTGAGCCCGGATCGCCTCGTCTACGGGGTCCCGGACGGCGCGGCCGGAGAGCGCGCGACCGGCCTCCTGAACGAGGTCTACGCGTCGGCCGTCGCCGCAGGTACGCCGGTGATCTCCACGGACTACGCGACGGCGGAGCTCGTCAAGGTGTCCGCCAACGCCTTCCTCGCGACGAAGATCTCGTTCATCAACGCGATGGCCGAGATCGCAGAGGTCACCGGCGCCGACGTGACGAAGCTCGCCGACGCGATCGGACACGACGCCAGGATCGGGCGACGTTTCCTGAACGCCGGGGTCGGCTTCGGCGGGGGCTGCCTGCCCAAGGACATCCGCGCGTTCAGCGCGCGGGCCCGCGAGCTCGGTCAGGGCGACGCCGTCCGCTTCCTGGACGAGGTGGACAAGATCAACCTGCGTCGCCGGACGCGCGTCGTCGAGCTCGTCCGTGAGGAGGCGGGAGGTCTGGCGGGTGTGCGCGTCGGCGTTCTGGGGCTGGCGTTCAAGCCGCACTCCGACGACATCCGCGACTCCCCGGCCCTCGAGATCGCCATGCGGCTCGCCGAGGCCGGCGCGCTCGTGACGGCGACGGACCCGCAGGCGGTGGAGAACGCGCGCCGCCGTGCGCCGGGCCTGGTGTTCGCCGACTCGGCGGAGGAGGCGGTGCGCGACGCGGATGTCGTCTTGCTGATCACCGAGTGGCCCGAGTTCACGGCCCTCGACCCGGTGGGGATCGGCGCGCTGGTGGCGCACCGGACCATCATCGACGGCCGCAACTCGCTCGACCCGGCGGCGTGGCGTGCAGCGGGCTGGACGTACCGCGGCCTCGGCCGCTGAGCCTTTCCGGCGGTTCCTGGAGTCGCCCCTTTTTGGGGGCGCCAAAAAAGTGAGGATTTGTTAGATTTGTCGCATGGCGACAGGTCTGACCGTGCCGGACGCGCCGCCGCGTCCTGACTCCGCAGCGCAGCCCACTGCGCGGCGGCGCCGTCGGCTGACCCATCCGGCCGGCATCACGGTCCTGTCCGTGATCGGATTCGTGCTGCTGTTCGCCATCGTGTGGATCGGCGTGCGCGGCTTCCTGGCGCAACGCGCCCTCAACGACGCGGTTCCAGCCGCAGAGCGCGTGACATCAGCGGTCGGCTCCGGCGACCTCGCCACGGCCGGCCGGGCCGCGGACGAACTCCGGCAGCGCACCGGTGACGCCGCCGCTCTCACCTCCGACCCGATCTGGATGACCGCGGAGGGCGTGCCCTGGATCGGGCCCAATCTCACAGCAGTCCGCACCGCCGCCGCAGCCTCCAACACCGTCGCCGCGCGGGTCGTGAAGCCGCTGGTCGCCGCGGGCGGCGCCATCGATCTGCGAGGACTCGCCGTCACCAACGGGCACATGGAGCTGGCCCCGCTCGTCGCCGCCCAGCCCACTGTGGCCAAAGCGGCCACCGCTTTCGCCGCGGCACGCGCCAGCGTCGCCTCCATCGACACCGGGGCCCTGGTGAACCCCGTCGCCGGGGGGATCGACCGTCTGCACGGCGTCCTGGACAAGGCGGCTCCGTCCGTCCAGGCTCTCGGGAATGCGGTGCGCCTGCTCCCCTCGATGCTCGGGGCCGGTGGACCCCGCGATTACCTGCTCGTGGCGCAGAACCCGGCGGAGTTGCGTTCCACCGGTGGCCTGATCGGAGCGGTGGCGCTCATCCACGCCGATGGGGGAGCGGTCTCGCTGCAGCGCCAGTCGGCAGGCACGGCTATCGGCCCCTGGGAGGCGCCAGTCGCCGACGTCCCGCTTGCGACGCAGGGCCTCTACGGTCCACTCGTCGGCCGCTATCTTCAGGACGCCAACCTCACACCGGACTTCCCACTGGCCGCGGCCACCGCGGCCCGGATGTGGACAACCGCGTACGGCGGATCCGTCGACGGCGTCATCACGGTCGATCCCGTCGTGCTGAGCGGGCTGCTGAAAGCGACAGGACCCGTGACGCTGCCGAGCGGAGACCGTCTCACCTCGTCCAACGCCGTGAAACTGCTGCTGAGCGACGTGTACCGCCGGTATGCCGAGCCTGCTCAGCAGGACGCCTTCTTCGCCTCGGCGGCGACGGCGGTCTTCGATCGGATGTCCGCCGGGGGAGTGGACGGCAAGAAGCTCCTCAGCGCCTTCGCCGCTGCGGGCCAGTCGCGCCGTGTGCTGATCTGGAGTGCGCATGGGAGCGACCAGAAGGTTCTCGCGGGGACGACGCTCGCTGGCGCTCTCCCGCGGTCGAACCTGTCCTCTGCCGGCATCGGCGTCTACTTCAACGACGCGACCGGCTCGAAGATGGACTACTACCTCGGCAGCTCGGTGGCGGCCGGCTCTGCGGTGTGCCGGGCCGACGGCAAACCGTCGACCGTGGTGAGCGTGACCCTCACCAACCGCGCCCCCGCAGACGCCGGAGCTTCCTTGCCCCGTTATGTGACCGGAGGCGGGACGTACGGTGTCACTCCCGGGAACATCCGCACACGGGTGGCCGTCTACGGTCCCTCCGGCGGCCTGCTGGCCGCCACTCAGAGCGACGGAGCCGACTATGCGACGGTGGCCGGAGTGGACACCTCGCGTCCCGTCAGCCTCTTCACCGTGGAGCTGGCGCCGGGCCAGTCCAAGACCGTGTCGGTGCAGTTCCTCAACGTGAGCCAGACCGCGGCGAACCTCGATGTCGTGACGACGCCGACCCTTCCGGGTGACGGCTCGACCCCCGATGTGGGGGCACAAAAGGCGGTCGCGCCCATTGTCGTACAGTGCAGTTCGGTCGTAAAGTGAGTTTTATTCAACTCCCGACCTAAGCCGGGGCCCTAACTGGAAGGCGGGCCGATGTTCAAGAAAATTCTGGCGGCGATCGCCGTGACCGCGGGGCTGCTGGTTGCCGCACCCGCGGCCGCGAACGCAGTCGACTACACGAACGGCGCGCAATGCTCCTTCGACGTCAGCGTCGTGGAGGCGGGTGGATCCGCGACCCTCATCTGCATCCCCGGAACCTGGTCGCCCGGTGAAGCGATCGACTGGACCGTCACCGGCCAGAACGGCGCCTCCTTCAAGCTGGCCTCGTTCAGCACCGCAGACAGCAGCCTCCACTTCGTCAAGCACTCCAACGCGGACGGCAGCGACGTGCTGTCGGTGACGCTGCCCGCAGACGCCTCCGGCACGTACAGCGTCGTCGGGCACGGTCAGACCAGCGGGCACGAGTGCCCCGCGACCCTGACCGTCCTCCCCGCCGACCAGGCCAGCAGCACCATCAACGACCCGGGCAGCAGCGACGGGCTGGCGCACACCGGATCGGTCGTCGCCACCTGGGCGATCTGGATGGGCGGCTCGCTCGTCGTCCTCGGCCTGATCGCGCTGGCGCTCATCGCCTGGCTGCGCAAGGTGAAGACCACGTCCTGACCCCTTCCCCGCCCCCACGCCGATTCCCGGTCGAGCTTCACGCTCGGCCGGGAATCGCCGTGTGACGGGGAATCCCGACGCAGGAGGCCGCGTTGGAGTCAGGGTGAGCGCCACCAGCATCCCCCTCAACGTCCTCGACCTCGCCAGCCGTCCTGCCGGCGGAACCAACGCCGACGCGGTCGGCGGCACGGTGAGGCTCGCCCAGGCGGCCGAGCGGCTCGGCTACGACCGTTTCTGGGTCGCCGAGCACCACGGCATGCCGGGCATCGCCTCCAGTGCCCCCGCAGTGCTCATCGCCGGTGTCGCGGCCGCCACCGAGCGCATCCGCGTCGGCAGCGGTGGAGTCATGCTCCCCAACCATGCGCCTCTGGTGGTGGCCGAGCAGTTCGGCACGCTGCGCGCCCTCTACGGCGACCGCATCGATCTCGGGATCGGCCGAGCGCCGGGCACCGATGGCGCGACCGCGATGGCCCTCCGCCGGAGCCCTGAGGGCCTCGGCGTCGACGACTTCCCGCAGCAGCTGCTCGACCTGTTCGGCTTCTTCTACGGCGGCATGAGCGACGCCAACCCGCTGCACGGCATCACCGCCGTCCCGGGGCTGGGCGACGCGCCGCAGGTGTGGCTGCTCGGCTCCAGCGGCTACAGCGCTCAGGTGGCGGCCGCACTCGGCCTCCCCTTCGCGTTCGCGCACCACTTCGCGGGCGAGAACACGGAGGCGGCGCTCGACCTGTACCGGTCCCGCTTCGAGCCCAGCGACATCCTGAGTGCGCCGCACACCATGATCGCCGTGAACGTGGTGAGCGACGACGACCCGCAGACCGTGCGCGCGCAGTCGCTCCCCGGGCAGCTATCGTTCCTGCAGATGCGTCGCGGGATGAAGCCGGAACCCGTGAGCATCGAGGAGGCGCTCGCCTACGCGTTCACGCCCCTGGAGGAGGAGTTCATCGCCTCCCGCACCGCCCGGCAAGCCATCGGCACGCCGGACGAAGTCAAGGCGCGCCTGGACTCGCTCCTCGCTTCGACGCAGACCGACGAGCTCATGGTCTCATCGGGCGCGGCCACGGTGGAGGGGCGCATCCGGTCGCTTGAGATCGTCCGGGAGCTGTACCCCGCCGCATGACGCACCGTGACGGCGGCCCGCGCGGTGGCCGTCGTCGCGAGGTACCGTTGGGCCTCATCCCGGACCCCGAGGCAAAGGCGGAACCCATGTCGCACCCACTGACCGTGGTCGGAGTGAGCGGAAGCCCCACCCACCCGTCGCGGACCACCGTGCTCGTCGACGACGTCGCCCGCTCGTACGCCGAAGCGGCCGGGGGCGTCGCCCGCACCATCCAGCTCGCCCCGCTGCTGCCGGAGCTGGGCGCAGGGCCGTTCCGCAACAGCCTGAGCCCCATCGTCACCGAAGCGCTGGAGGCGGTGGAGACCGCCGACATCCTCGTAGTCGGATCTCCCGCCTACCGGGCGACCTACACCGGGCTGTTCAAGCTGTTCTTCGACCACATCGGCCAGTACGCCCTCATCGACAAGCCGGTGGTGCTCACCGCGACCGGTGGAAGCGACCGCCACGCCCTCCTGGTGGAGCACCAGATGCGGCCGCTGTTCGGCTTCTTCCAGTCGCTCACCGTCCCGCTCGGTATCTACGCGGCCGAGAGCGACTTCGCCGACTACGAGATCCGCTCCGAGGAGCTGCGTGCCCGCATCGACACCGCGGTCGCGCGCACACTGCCCCTCATCCGCGCGAACATCGACCCGGAGGCCCGGTTCGTGGGCCGCGAGTTCGCCCGGCCGGACGCGTTCTAGGGAGCTACGCCCCAACGACAGAAGTGCCGGAGCGAATCGCTCCGGCACTTCTGTTTTGGTCGGGGTGACAGGATTTGAACCTGCGGCCTCTTCGTCCCGAACGAAGCGCGCTACCAAGCTGCGCCACACCCCGAAGGCCTCATCCAGGATACACGAGCGCGGCTGTGCTCATGACCACGGGGAGGCCGGGAAGCCTAGGACGCGGCGGTCAGAGTGACCAGCGAGGCCTCCGGGCGGCAGGCGAAACGGACGGGCGCGAAGATCGATGTTCCCAGGCCCGCCGAGACGTTGAGGTAGGCGGAGCGGAAGGCGTGACGCCACACGCTCAGGCCCTTCACCTGGGTGCGCGGGATGTCGCAGTTCGTCACCAGCGCGCCGAAGCCCGGCACGCACACCTGGCCGCCGTGCGTGTGGCCGGCGAAAATCATCGCGGCGCCGTAGGTGACGAAGGCGTCCAGCACTCGCCGGTAGGGGGAGTGGGTGACGCCGATGGTCACCGCCTGTCGCTCTGAGGCGACTCCTTCGTCGGGCCACGTGGTGTCGTCGGAGAACGGGTCGTTCTCGCGCAACTCGTCGAGCGCGCCGGGGATGGCCTCCACCCGGTCGTAGCGGATGTGCGGGTCGTCGACGCCGAACAGCTCCAGGTGGGTGCCGCGCACCTCCATCGCCGCCGCCCGGTTGTCCAGGTCGACCCAGCCGAGGTCGCGGAAGAACGCGGTGAGGGAGGCCGTGTCGAGGCGGGCGGCCGACGGCGCCTTCTTGGTGCGCGACGGCCCCAGGAAGTACTTCAGCGGGTTCTTCGCCTGCGGGCCGAAATAGTCGTTCGAGCCGTGCACGAACACGCCGGGGATGCCGCGAAAGCCCTCGTAGGCGGCGCGGACGCCGTCCAGGCCGTCCGCATGACCGAGCACGTCGCCGGTCTCGACGATCAGGTCCGGCTTCAGCCGCGCGAGCGACCGGATCCACTCCTGCTTGTCCTGCTGCCACGGCGCCATGTGGAGGTCGGAGAGGTGCAGGACCCGGATGGGCTGAGCGCCGGCGGGCAGCACGGGCACGCTCACCTCGCGCAGCGTGTACGCACGCCGCTCCACGAGCGAGCCGTAGGCGAACGCCGCGGCGCCTGCACCGGCCACGAGGGCCAGCGCGGACGCCACGGGACGCAGAGCTCGTCCGGCCACTAGCCGTTCGCGCCCGGTGTCGGGGGCGGGCTGCCGCCGGCCACGGTCAAACTGATCTGGGTGCCCGGCTTGGCAGGAGTCCCTGCGGCCGGGTCCTGCGCTTGGACGATACCGGAGGGGCTGTTGCCGCCGGAGTTCTTGGCGCCGAAACCGGCAGCCGCCAGCGCCGCCGCAGCATCCGAGTACTTCTGTCCGACGACGTTCGGCACGGCCACCAGCGAGCCGTTGCTGGTGAACAGCGTGATCGGTGTGCCCTTGCCCACCTGCGTTCCGGCGGGCGGGTCGGTGGCGGAGATCGTGCCGGCCGGCGCCACCGAGTCCTGGGGCCCGCCGTCGGCGGAGTCGAGGCCGAGGCCGGTCAGGATCGACTTCGCCTCGTCGGGCGTCTTGCCGGTGAGGTCCGGCACAGCGACCTGGACGCCGCGGGTGAGCTTGTCCGGTGCCGCCGGGAAGTCATCGCCGCCGTACTTGCCCACGGCGGCGGTCATCATGGTGCGCATGACCGCGGTGCGGGCGATGGCCGGAGTCGTCCCGTGCGTCGGGTAGATGCGCCGCATGTCCTGGTGACCGCTGACGTTGCCGACCCAGTAGGCGCCCGCGACCTTGGTTGTCGAGGCGACGAGCCAGAGCTGCTCGTTCCCGTCGGTGGTGCCCGTCTTGCCGAGCATGTCCTTGCCGGTGCGGTTCATGCCGGACGCGGTTCCGTTGCCCTGGAGAGGGCCCTGGAGCGCCTTGGCCATCGTGTTCGCGACCGCCGGATCGACGGCTTGAGTGCACTTGCTCGCGGGAGGTGCGACCTCCTTGCCGCTTCCGTCCACGATCTTGTCGATGGCGACGGGCGTGCAGGTCATGCCGTTGTTGGCGATGCCAGCGAAGGCCGTGGCCATGGTCAGCGGCGCGATGTTGTTCGTGCCGAGGACGGAGCCGGGGTCGGAGTTGAGGTCTGCTCCCGTGGCAGTGTGCACGCCGAATGCCTGAGCATCCTTCTTGATGTCGCATAGGTCGAGCTGCGAGGCCATCGATACGAAGGCCGTGTTGATGGACAGCGTCGTCGCGCTCTGGGCGCTACGGATACCTTCCTCGCCCGTTGAGTCGTTCGTCGGCCTGTAGGTGCCGTTCCAGTCGCCCGTGCACGAGTTCTTGAACTTCGTGTAGGTGCGAATGTTCGCGTTCACCGACTCATTGAGCGAGTGCCCCTGCTTGAGCCACTCGGCGAGCGTGAACACCTTGTACGTCGAGCCGACCTGGAAGCCGTTCGAGCCGCCGTAGTCCTGGTCGGTGGCGTAGTTCACCGAGGTGTACTGCTTGCCTGAGTTGAGCACCTCGGGGTCCTGGCTGTAGGTCTTGTTCTGGGCCATGTAGAGGACGCGGCCGGTTCCCGGCTGCACTCCGGTGAGAACCGCCCCAAGATCGATGTCTCGGTACGTCTGCGGGACGTAGTCGGCGATCGTCGACTCGGCCACCTGCTGCAGCTGCAGATCGAGCGTCGTGTAGATCTTGTAGCCGCCGCGGTTGAGGTTTCCGGTTCGCGTGTCCCGGTCGGCGCCGAAGGTCGGGTCGTTGAGGATGATCTTCTGGACGTAGTCGCAGAAGTAGGCGGAGCCTCCGGCGGTCTGGCAGCCGCGCGCGGACGGCGTGATCACCGGCTGGATGGGCGTCTTCACGGCCTCGTCGTACTGCGCCTTCGTCAGCTTCTTGTACTCGTACATCTTGCCGAGGATGTAGTCGCGGCGCTCTTTGTTCTTCGCGTAGCCGTCGGCTGCGCCGTTGGTCTTCGACGCGGGGTCGTCGATCTTCAGGCTGGTCGGCTCGTTGACGATCGCGACCAGGCTGGCCGCTTGCGCCGGAGTGAGCGCTGCGGCGGTCGTGTTGTAGTAATAGTGCGCCGCGGCCTCGATGCCGTAGACGGATCCGCCGAAGCCGGCGATGTTGAGGTACCCGACCAGGATCTGGTCCTTGGTGTACTTCTTCTCGATGCCGATGGCGTACTTCATCTCCTTGACCTTGCGGTCGGGGGAGACGCCCGTGGAGTCGTCCACGCACTGCTGGTACTTGGTCTTCTGCTCCTTGGTCTTGACCGGGAGCGCCTCGCACTTCTGCAGCAGCACGTTCTTCACGTACTGCTGGGTGATCGAGGATCCGCCCTGGACGCCGCCGCCGGCGACGGTCGACAGCACACCACGGACGGTGCCCTGCACATCCACGCCGCCATGGCTGTAGAAGCGAGGGTCCTCACCGGCGATCGCCGCGTCCTTGGCCGCCTGCGAGATCTGGTTGAAGGCGACGGGGAGACGGTTCTGGGAGTAGAAGGTGGCGAGCGGGACGTCCTGGTCGCCGTTCTTCGCATAGATGGTGGTCGGCTGGGCGAGCTGGTCGACGTTCAGGAACTCCGGAAGACCCTCGAACACGCCGATGCTGTTATTGGCGGCCATACCCGTGACCGCGATCGCGGGGGTGACGGCGGCGGTGACCAGAAGACCGGCCACGACACTCATGCCGATGAACGCACCGGCGGCGCCGAGCACACCTCTAGCCTGTGGTTTTTGCGCAGACATAGGATCAGAGTAGGTGATGAACCTGCAAATCCCCCCGAACCGAGGAGCACAATGCCGCGCTGGGAGTACCTGACCACCCCGCTGATCATCCACAACACCGCCGCGATCCTGAACAACTGGGGCTCCGAGGGCTGGGAACTGGTGCAGATCGTGACCGGTCCGGAGGGCGGACTCGTGGCCTACCTGAAGCGGCCGATTGAGGACGGGGAGCAGGCCTGATGGCCGACGTGGAGGCGCGTCTGGCGCAGCTCGGCATCGAACTTCCCGCCGTGGTCCCGCCCGTCGCCGCGTACACGCCGGCCGTCCTGGATGGAGGCTACGTCTACACCTCCGGGCAGCTGCCGATGGTCGCGGGCGCCCTGCCCGCCACCGGCAAGGTGGGCGAGGGCGACGGCCTCGTCTCCGCCGCGGACGCGAAGGAGTACGCCCGGACCTGCGCACTCAACGCCCTGGCGGCTGCGAAGAGCGTCCTCGGTTCGCTGGACCGGGTGCGTCGTGTGGTGAAAGTCGTCGGCTTCGTCGCCTCCGACCCAGCGTTCACCGGGCAGCCGGGCGTCATCAACGGCGCGTCCGAGGTGCTCGGCGAGATCTTCGGCGATGCCGGGGTGCATGCCCGCTCCGCTGTCGGGGTGGCGGTCCTGCCGCTCGACTCTCCCGTCGAGGTGGAGCTGATCCTCGCCATCGACTGACGATGATGCGATCGACGAAGGGGCGGCGCCGGGTTGGCGCCGCCCCTTCGTCTATCGACCGATGGTCAGGACAGTTTGGCCTGGATGGAGCTCATCACCGCGGTGTCGGCCAGCGTCGTCGTATCGCCGACCTCGCGTCCCTCCGCCACATCCCGGAGCAGTCGCCGCATGATCTTGCCGGAGCGGGTCTTCGGCAGCTCCGACACGATGAAGATGTCGCGCGGGCGTGCGATCGCGCCGATCTGCTGGGCCACGTGCTTGCGGAGCTCGGCGGCCACATCCAACGCTTCCGCCTGCTCGAGCTGGTTCTGCTTGATGATGACGAAGGCGACGACGGCCTGCCCGGTCGTCTCGTCGTTCGCTCCGACCACGGCCGCCTCGGCCGTGAAGGGATGCGCGACCAGGGCCGACTCGATCTCCGCCGTCGAGAGGCGGTGCCCTGAGACGTTCATCACGTCGTCCACCCGGCCGAGCAGCCAGATGTCGCCGTCGGTGTCGTAACGAGCGCCGTCGCCGGCGAAGTACTTGTCGCCGAACTTGGACCAGTACGTCTCCGTGAAGCGCTCCGGGTCGCCCCAGATGCCGCGCAGCATGCTCGGCCACGGCTCGGTGACGACGAGGAGGCCGCCCTGGTCCTTGCCGACCGGGGTCCCGGCCTCGTCGAGGATGTCGATAGAGATCCCGGGCAGCGGCACCTGCGCGCTTCCCGGCTTCAGGGTGGTGACGCCGGGGAGGGCGGAGATCATGATCGCGCCCGTCTCGGTCTGCCACCAGGTGTCCACGATCGGAGTGCTGTCGGCGCCGATGACCTCCCGGTACCACATCCACGCCTCGGGGTTGATCGGCTCACCCACCGACCCGAGCACGCGGAGGCTCGAGAGGTCGAACTTCTGTGGGTGCTGGCGTCCGATCTTCATGAACGAGCGGATGGCCGTGGGCGCGGTGTAGAAGATCGAGACCTTGTACTTCTCGATGATCTCCCACCAGCGGCCGGGGTGCGGTGTCTCCGGAGTCCCCTCGTACATCACCTGCGTGGCGCCGTTCGCCAGCGGGCCGTAGACGACGTAGGTGTGGCCGGTGATCCAGCCGACGTCGGCGCTGCACCAGTACACGTCCGACTCCGGGTGCAGGTCGAACACGTTCTTGTGGGTGAAGGCCGACTGGGTGAGGTAGCCGCCCGAGGTGTGCAGGATGCCCTTCGGCTTGCCCGTGGTGCCCGAGGTGTAGAGGATGAACAGCGGCTGCTCCGCCGGGAACGCCTTGGCGACGTGGTCGGCGTCGACGAGTGCGAGCTCGTCGTGCCACCACAGGTCGCGGCCCTCGGTCCAGGCGACCTCGTTCTCGCCGCGCTTGACGACGAGGACGTGCTCCACGGTGTTCGCCTCGCCGCTGAGCGCGGCATCCACCGCGTCCTTCAGCGGGAACACGCGGCCCTTGCGCCAGCCGCCGTCCGCGGTGATGACCAGCTTGGCCTCGGCGTCGTCGATGCGGGAGCGCAGGCTCTCCGCGCTGAAACCACCGAACACCACCGAGTGGATGGCGCCGATGCGCGCTACGGCGAGCATCGCGACGACCGCCTCCGGGATCATCGGCAGGTAGATCGCGACGCGGTCTCCGGCGCGGATGCCGAGACTGGTGAGCAGATTGGCCGCCTTCTTCACCTCGGCGGTCAGCTCGGCGTACGTGATCGAGCGGCTGTCGCCGGGCTCGCCCTCCCAGTGGATCGCGACCCGATCGCCGTTGCCGGCCAGCACGTGCCGGTCGAGGCAGTTGTAGGCGACGTTCAGCTCGCCGTCGTCGAACCACTTCGCGAACGGGGGCTCGCTCCAGTCGAGGGTCCGCGTGAACGGCGTGTGCCAGTGGAGGAGCTCACGGGCCTGGTCCGCCCAGAACCCCAGGCGGTCGTCAGCGGCGCGCTCGTAGAGGCCGGCGTCGGCGACCGCTCCGGCGGTGAACTGCTCGGACGGCGGGAATCGGCGGGCTTCGTGGAGCAGGTTGTCGATTGTGTTGCTCATGGGGAGGCTTTTCGCTCCTTTGCGATGCGGTCGATACAGGTCGTGGCGCGACAATGCCTGACTCTACAACCTGGCGGGAGTCGCTCCCACGGAGACTTGCGTTTGCATCGATTCTGCGTAAACTGGTGCCCGGCCGAATGTAAATTCGTGCGTGCGGCGCAATCGATTCCCCCCAATCCTGCGCCGCAGTGGCCGCACCTGTTCCCCCCAATAGGTGCGGCCCCCCTTTTTTAACCGGCTTTGACCGGGCGCGCGGTCGCGGATCGGTGTTTCGTCCCCGATTCCGCGGGCCGCCGGACTTCTCCACAGATCGATCGCCCGCCGCTCATCCGCGCAGTCGGATTCGTAGCGTCGTGGCATGACAACCGATACGACAGCGTCTCCTCCGGACGAGCCGGGCCTCTGGCGCACCTTCGGCCCGCTCGCCCCCTACCTCCTCCGTCCCGGTCTCACCGACCTGTTCCTGATCGGGAACGGCGAGCTGTGGAGCGACGGCCCTCCCAATGGACTGCGTTGCGAGGAGGGCTGGAGCGCCGAACCCGACGGCGCCCGTGAGCTCGCGGTCCGGCTGATCGCGGCCGGTGGGCGTCACATCGACGAAGCCACCCCGTTCGTCGACGTCCGGCTGCGCGGCGGAGTGCGCGTGCATGCCGTCCTGCCGCCGGTGTCGACCGGAGGTGCGCTGCTGTCCATCCGCGTGCCCTCGCGCCGACAACCGGTGCTGGAGCAGCTCGTCGCCAGCGGAGCCGTGAGCCCGAGCGATCATGACCTGCTGCTTCATGCGGTGGCGGCGCGTACCAATCTGCTGATCTCAGGCGCGGGAGGCTCGGGGAAGACGACGCTGCTCGCCGCCCTGCTGGCGAACGCCCCGCCGACAGAACGCATCGTCGTGATCGAAGACGTGGCCGAGCTCCGCATTCCGCACCCTCACGTCGTGGGGCTGGAGACGCGCCAGCCGAACGTCGAGGGCGCCGGCGGCATCGGATTGTCGCGGCTGGTCCGGGAGGCGCTCCGCATGCGGCCTGACCGTCTCGTGCTGGGCGAGTGCCGGGGAGAAGAGGTGCGCGACCTCCTGGGCGCCCTGAACACCGGCCACGACGGCGGAGCCGGAACGCTGCATGCGAACTCCCTCGAAGACGTGCCTGCCCGCTTGGAGGCGCTTGGCGCGCTCGCGGGGTTGACCGACCAGGCGCTCGCGCGGCAGGCGGTCAGCGCCATCGGGCTGGTCGTCCACCTCGAGCGCACGGACGGGATCCGGAGGATCGCCGCCTTCGGGCGGCTGGGCGCCGGCACGGATGGGCGTCTGACGGTGCAGAGGGTCACCGACCGGGCAGGGAATTCGCCGTGAGGAGGACGAAGGCGGGTGCAGAAGCGGACTGGGTCGCAGGCCTGGCGGAATCGCTCGGCGTGCTTCTCGACGCAGGACTGACGCCGCGATCGGCATGGACAGCGGTCGCGGCGCATCGTGCCCATCCCGTCGCTCGCGCAGTCGTCGCCTCACTCGGCAGCCAATCGTCTTGTGCACGCGCCATCGTCGAGGCCGCCGCCACGGACGACCTGCGGACGATCGCCGCCACGTGGCAGGTCGCCGAGGCGTCCGGTGCGCCGCTCGGGCACGCGCTGCGCTCGGTCGCGGAGACGCTCAGAGACGTGGCGGAGGCCGAAAGGGAGAGCGAAGTGGCGCTGAGCGGTCCCCGGGCCACCGCTCGCCTCGTCTCGTGGCTGCCTCTCGCCGGGGCAGCGCTCGCGCTGATGCTGGGGGCGGACCTGATCGGCACTGCCGCCTCGACCGCCGGGGCACTGTCCCTCGGCGCCGGCGCGGCGCTCCTGCTCGGCGGTCAGTGGTGGATGCGGGCCCTGGTGAGCAGGGCGCTCCGCCGAGGTCCCGTGCCGGGACTCGCCGAGGAGCTGATCGCCGTCGCGCTGACCGGAGGAGCCTCGATGGAAGCCGCCGTCCGCGCTGCTCGGCGCGCCGTCGAAGCTGCCGGCCTGCCGGAACCGGACGATGGCGCTGCCCGCGCGCTGCTTCGCCTGGCCGAGTCGGCCGGTGCGCCGGCGGTCGAGATGCTCATCGCGTCGGCGCGTCAGTCGCGCCGGGCGGCCCGCGCGGAGGCCCGGCGGGCCGCGGCGACCTTGGGCGTCGCACTCATGCTGCCGCTCGGCGTCTGCGTTCTGCCGAGCTTCCTCCTGCTCGCCGTCGCGCCGCTCGTTCTTGCTTTGTTGTCCTCCACAGTCGGTGGCCTGTCATGAGTTCTCCACAGATCGAGCGCACCCGCGACCGCCGCGGGTCGGGTCCCGAAGGATGGGAACCGAAGGACATAGCGCGGGGCACGAACGAGAGGAGAACCCATGCGGCTGACGATGAAGAGGTTTCGGAGGTTCAGGGGTCGATGGGCCGACGACCGCGGGGCGGCGACGGCCGAGTACGCCATCACGATTCTCGCGGCGGTCGGCTTCGCCGGGGTCCTGGTCGCGCTTCTCAAGGGCGACGAGGTCAAGGGCATCCTGTCCGACCTGGTGCACCGTGCGCTCTCCGGGGGATGAACGGGGCAGCGTCAGCGCGGAGTTCGCGGTGGCCTTGCCCGCCGTCCTCGCCTGTCTCGCGCTCTGCCTGGGTGCGGTGGCAGGCACGGCCCAGTACGCCGGACTTGTGGGCGCCGCAGCGGTCGCCGCCCGCCTGGTGGGGCGGGGTGACGACCCAGGAGGCGCAGGTGGGACGGTCCGCGACGGCGCCGAGCTGGCGATCACGAGAGACGGAGACCTGGTGTGCGTGTCGATGACGGCGGCGAACGGCGGAGCGTTGGCCGCAATCGGGGTCCGGCTGACCGCACGGGCGTGCGCGCTCGACGAGGCGGTTCCTCCGTGAGGCGGCACGGGGTCAGAGGTCGCTTGGCGGATGACCGCGGATCGGGCTCCGTGCTTGCGCTCGGCATCGTCTGCGCCGTGCTCTGCGTGGCCGCGGGCGGTGCGGCGGTGGACGGAGCTGCGGCCGCGCACTCCCGCGCGGCCGCGGCAGCCGATCTCGCGGCGCTCGCCGCAGCAGACGTGGCTTCAGGACGGGCGCCCGGCGTTCCGTGCGAGACCGCCGGCATCGTGGCGCGCGCCAATGGCGCCGACCTCACGCGATGCGATCAGGCAGGCGTGATCGTGGAAGTGACCGCCTCGACGCCGTACCTCGGGATGGCGGCCTCCGTATCCGCTCGCGCCGGTCCTCCGGAAGGAGGGTGACGTGAGAGGGCGCTCAGTCGAAGACCGTCTCCAGATAGCGGTAGGACACGGCGGTGGGCTGGAGCCCGTGGCCGTCGTCGGAGGCGTACTCGCGTTCGGTGCCGGAGGCCCGGACGTAGAGATAGTGCTTCGAACCGACCGGCGCCGTGATCTCCAAGCGGGGGCGGGCGTCTCCGGAGTCGAGGAATCCGGTCGAGATCGTCTTGCCCTCGAGCGGGCCGTCGATCAGTTTGGCGGTGTACATCATCGTCGTTGCCATACGGCCATTCTCCTCCTGCTGGAGGGCGTGGCAAGAGAGCAGCGACGGGTCCTTCCACAGTTCCGACGAGCGGCGGCGGGACTGCGCCCAGGGCGAACTCCGTGGGACGGATTAGGCGGACAAGCGGCGAAGGTGTGTATGGTTTGCCTGTCGGACGACCGGCCCTCTGGGGCGTGGGCGCCGCCGCCGGGGGAGCGGACCACGCCGGTCCAGTCGTGGACGACAGTCAGCTGTGGACGACACAGCGTGTGCATATTAAGAGGAGTCAGGTGCCTGACACGAAGAAACTCGTCATCGTCGAGTCTCCGAACAAGGTGAAGTCGATCGCCCAGTATCTCGGCGACGGCTACGAGGTCATGGCCTCGGTCGGGCACATCCGTGACCTCATCGAGCCCAAGAACCTCCCGCCGGAGCTCAAGAAGGGATCGCTCGGCAAGTTCTCCGTCGACGTCGAGAACGAGTTCGAGCCCTACTACGTGGTCTCCGACCAGAAGAAGAAGACGGTCGCCGACCTCAAGCGCGCCCTCAAGAACGCCGACGAACTCCTGCTCGCGACGGATGAGGACCGCGAGGGCGAAGCCATCGCCTGGCACCTCGTCGAGGTGCTGAAGCCGAAGGTCCCCGTGAAGCGGATGGTCTTCCACGAGATCACCCGTGAAGCGATCGAGAAGGCTCGTGACAACACCCGCGAGATCGACACGGCACTGGTCGACGCGCAGGAGACCCGGCGCATCCTCGACCGCCTCTACGGCTACGAGGTGTCCCCGGTGCTGTGGCGCAAGGTCGGCCCCGGTCTCTCCGCGGGCCGCGTGCAGTCCGCAGCCACCCGGCTGGTGGTCGACCGGGAGCGCGAGCGTCTGGCCTTCGTCCCCGCGTCGTATTGGGGACTCACCGCTCAGCTCGCCCCGGAGGAGGGCAACGCCTTCGACGCCCGGCTCGCCCGGCTCGACGGAACACGGGTCGCCACCGGGCGCGACTTCGACGACCACGGCCGTCTCACCTCCGAGGCCCGGACGCTCGACGAGGCGTCCGCGACGGCGCTCGCCGACGCGATCCGCAGCGAGACCACAGAGGTCGCCGTCTCCAAGGTCGACTCCAAGCCCTACTCGCGGCGACCGGCCGCGCCGTTCACCACCTCCACGCTGCAGCAGGAGGCCGCCCGCAAGCTGCGCTTCTCGGCGCGGCAGACCATGAGCGTCGCCCAGTCGCTCTACGAGAACGGCTACATCACCTATATGCGCACCGACTCCGCGTCGCTGTCGCAGCAGGCGATCAATGCGGCGCGCACGCAGGCCGCCAAGCTGTACGGACCCGAGACGGTCCCGGACAAGCCGCGCACCTACGCCTCGAAGAGCAAGAACGCCCAGGAGGCGCACGAAGCGATCCGCCCGTCAGGAGAGACCTTCCGCACCCCGAGCGAGCTGGAGCGGTCGCTGCGCGGACCGGAACTGCGGCTCTACGACCTGATCTGGAAGCGCACGGTGGCCTCCCAGATGGCCGACGCCAAGGGGCAGACGGCCTCCGTCACCGTCGAGGCGCGGATCACCGAAGGCCCGCTCGACGGCACGCTGGCCGAGTTCACCGCGAGCGGTACCGTCATCACCTTCCGCGGCTTCCTGAACGCCTACGAGGAGGGGAAGGACGAGGAGCGCAACGCGTCCGACGCCGCCGAGGCGAAGCTGCCCCCGCTGACCGAGAAGCAGCCTCTCGGCGTACAGGACGTCGCGGCCGACGGCCACGAGACCACCCCGCCGCCCCGCTACACCGAGGCCAGCCTCGTCAAGTCGCTGGAAGAGCTCGGGATCGGCCGGCCCTCCACGTTCGCCAGCATCATCTCGACGATCATCGACCGAGGCTACGTCACACAGCGCGGTCAGGCGCTGGTGCCGAGCTGGGTCGCGTTCTCGGTGGTCCGGCTGCTCGAGGACTACTTCGGCGACCTGGTCCAGTACGACTTCACCGCCGAGATGGAGGACGACCTCGACCGCATCGCAGACGGAGAGGCGGAGCGGGTCGACTGGCTCAACAGCTTCTACTTCGGCAGCGGCAAGCACAAGGGACTCCGCCGGGTCATCGACAACCTCGGCGAGATCGACGCGCGCAGCATCAACTCGATCACGATCGACGACGGCGTCACGCTCCGCATCGGCAAGTACGGCCCTTACCTCGAGGTCCCCGACCCGGAGGCCGGCCCCGACGCGCCCCCGCGGCGGGTCAACATCCCGCCGGAGCTGGCCCCCGACGAGCTCACCCCCGCCAAGGCCCACGAGCTGATCGAGGCGCCGGTGCAGACGGACCGGGTGCTCGGGAGCAACCCCGAGAACGGCAAGCTGGTCCTCGCCAAGGACGGCCGGTTCGGCCCGTACGTGACCGAAGCCGACCCCGAGGACGAGACGACGGCCGACCCGGCCACCGGCGAAGTGACCGAGCCGGCGAAGAAGACCAAGAAGGCCGCGGCCGCCAAGCCGCGCACCGCCTCCCTGTTCAAGTCGATGGACCTGGCGAGCATCGACCTCGACACGGCGCTCAAGCTTCTGTCGCTGCCGCGCGTCGTCGGAATCGACCCGGAGTCCGGCGACGAGATCCAGGCGCAGAACGGCCGCTACGGTCCCTACCTCAAGAAGGGCGCCGACACCCGGTCCCTGCCCAGCGAGGACGACATCTTCGAGATCGACCTCCCCGGGGCGCTCGAGCTCTACGCTCAGCCGAAGTACGGCAACCGCCGTGCATCGAGTGCGCTCAAGGAGTTCGAGGCCGACCCGGTCAGCGGCAAGCCCATCCGGATCAAGGACGGCCGCTTCGGTGCATACGTGACCGACGGCGAGACGAACGCGACCATCCCGCGCGGGGAGACCGTCGACGAGGTCGACTTCGCGCGCGCCGTGCAGCTGCTCGCCGACAAGCGGGCGAAGGGACCGGCCAAGAAGCCGGCCGCCAAGAAGCCCCCCGCCAAGAAGCCGGCCGCGAAGAAGCCGGCTGCGAAGAAGCCGGCCACGACGCGGACGACCGCCGCGAAGAAGACCGCCGAGTGAGCCGCGGCCTCTTCATCACGCTCGAGGGTGGGGACGGTGTGGGCAAGTCCACCCAGGCCGCCCTCCTCGAGGAGTGGCTGACCGGACGCGGCCGCACCGTTGTCCGCACCCGAGAACCGGGCGGCACCGACGCGGGCGTGGAGATCCGGGAGATCGTGCTGCACCACCGCGGTGACATCGCCCCGCGCGCGGAAGCGCTCCTCTACGCCGCCGACCGGGCCCACCACGTGGCCACCGTCGTGCGGCCGGCCCTGTCGCGCGGAGAGGTCGTCCTGCAGGACCGCTACCTCGACTCGTCCGTCGCGTATCAGGGCGCCGGCCGCGTGCTCGACGCCCAGCAGATCCGCGACCTCTCGCTCTGGGCTGCGGAAGGCCTCCTCCCGGACCTCACCATCCTCCTCGACCTCGACGAGGAGTCCGCCCGCGCCCGGCTCGACCGGTCCCGCACCCGCTACGACCGGCTCGAAGCCGAACGATCCGACTTCCACGCGCGTGTGCGTGCGGCCTACCTCGGCCTCGCCGAGGACGAGCCGGACCGTTTCCTCGTCGTCGACGCCGGCCGGCCGGTGGACGAGATCGCCGCGGAGATCCGCGAGCGGCTCGCGGACCGCGTCTGACCGCTGCGTCGCCGTGTCCGCTGTCCGACCGTGTCCGCCGTGCCAGCTAGCCTGGAACCCATGACGGTGTGGGACGAGCTGACGGGGCAGGACGAGGCGATCGAGGTCGTCCGGGCCGCCGCCGAGGGGTCCGCAGCGCCGTCCGCGACGGGTTCGGCGACCGGCCGCGGCATGACGCACTCCTGGCTCATCACCGGGCCGCCCGGGTCCGGCCGCTCCAACCTCGCGTTCGCCTTCGCCACAGCCCTGCTCAGCCCCGGCACGCCGGAAGGAGACCTCGCCACTCGGCGCCAGGTCGAGGCCCGGACGCATCCCGACCTCGCCGTGCTCAGCACCGAACGCGTGATCATCTCGATCGACGAGGTCCGTTCGCTCGTCGCCAGCTCGCAGTTCTCCCCGTCCGTCGGGCGCTTCCGCGTCATGATCATCGAAGACGCCGACCGCATGACCGAGCGCACGTCCAACGTGCTGCTGAAGGCGCTGGAAGAGCCGCCGGAGCGGACGGTGTGGATCCTGTGCGCCCCGAGCGACGCCGACCTGCTACCCACCATCCGGTCCCGCGTTCGTACCGTCCGTCTCCGCGTGCCGAGCGTCGGCGACGTCGCAGAGCTGATCCGGCGCCGCGACGGCGTGGACCCGTCCACGGCCGAGCGCGCCGCCCGCCACGCGCAGAGCCACATCGGGATGGCGCACCGGCTGGCGACCCACGAAGAGGCCCGCCGCCGCCGCGAGCAGACCCTCGAGCTCGCGCTCGGCATCCGCTCCGTCTCCGACGCGGTCCTCGCGGCGGCGAGCCTGCTGGAGATCGCGGGAGCCGACGCCAAGGCGATCACGGAGGAGCGCGAGGCGGAAGAGCGTGAGAACGCGCTGCGCTCGCTCGGGATCGAACCCGGTGGGACGATTCCGCCGGCGCTGCGCGGTCAGCTGCGCCAGCTCGAGGAGGATCAGAAGCGCCGAGCGACACGCAGCCTCCGCGACGGCATCGACCGGATCCTCGTCGACCTGCTCTCGCTGTACCGCGACGTGATGATGATCCAGCTCGGCAGCGACAGCGAACTCGTGAACATCGAGTTGCGCGACCAGCTCGATGCTCTCAGCGCCCACACGACTCCGGCCGCTACGCTCGCCGCGATGGATGCCGTCGCGACCGCGCGGGAACGGATCGACGGCAATGTCGCCCCGGCCCTCGCGCTCGAGGCCATGCTGACCACGATCCTGCGCGGCACGACCGTGCGAAAGGGGAGCGACCTGTGATCACCAGAACCGGCCGGGCCGGCTCCGGCCGAGCCGTCCAGCGTCGTCGGGCCGTCCGCACCGCCGCTGTAGCGGTGGCCGCGGTCGTCGCCCTCACGCTCACCGGCTGCGTGACCTGGTTTCTTCCGGCGAAGGCGCCCGCGACCTCCACGCCGGCATCCGAGAAGGTCTCCGCCGCACTCCAGCCGTACTACAGCCAGGTGCTGCACTGGACGTCCTGTTCGAGCGGCAAGCAGTGCACGACGGTGAAGGCGCCCCTCGACTGGAACGACCCGGGGGCCGGGCAGGTCAACCTGGCGCTCATTAGGCAGGCCGCGAAAGGCACCAAGCAGGGATCGCTGCTGACCAACCCCGGCGGCCCCGGCGCCTCCGGTTTCGACTTCGTCAAGGACTCCGTGGACTACGTCGCCGATGCGACCCTCCAGGACCACTTCGACATCGTCGGGTTCGACCCCCGCGGGGTCGGACGCTCGACGGCGGTCAAGTGCTACGACGCCAAGCAGATGGACGACTATCTCTACGGGATCACGCCCGGCGTCCGCGGGTCCGACCAGTGGATCGCGGAGAACACCACGGTCGCCAAGGATTTCGGGAAGGCCTGCCAGAAGAACACCGGCGCCCCTTTGCCGAAGGTCGACACGGTGAGCGCGGCGCGCGACCTCGACCTGATGCGCGCGACCCTGGGCGACACGAAGCTCAACTACCTCGGCTACTCCTACGGCACCTACCTCGGCGCGGTCTACGCCGGGCTGTATCCCGGCAAGACGGGTCGCCTCGTGCTCGACGGCGCCCTCGACCCGGCGGCCACCAACTTCGAGGTCACCGAAGTGCAGGCCAAGGGCTTCGAGAGTGCGCTCCGCGCCTACCTGAAGAGCTGCCTGACCCAGAAGGGCTGCCCGTTCATGGGAACGGTGGACGACGCCATGGCCACCGTCGCGCAGCTGCTCGCGGCCGTGGAGAAGAGTCCCATCCAGAACTCCGACGGGCGCGAGCTCGGCGCGAACACGCTCGTGACGGCGATCATCACCCCGCTATACGACGCGACGGCGTGGTCGTACCTCGACAAGCTGTTCGACTCGGTGATGAAGGGCAGCGCATCGGTCGCGTTCACCCTGGCCGACACGTACAACAACCGCTCGGAGGACGGCACGTACTCCGACAACTCGACCGAGGCGTTCGTCGCCATCAACTGCCTCGACTACACGTACGACGCCGACCCGGCGCTGATGCGGCAGCAGGCGGCGGAGCTGGCCAAGGCGGCACCGGTGATCGGCCCGTACATGGCGTACGGCGATATCGGCTGCGCCAACTGGCCGTACAAGGCGACCGGGCACCGGGGCCCCATCTCCGCTGACGGATCCGCTCCGATCCTAGTCGTCGGCACGACGAACGACCCGGCCACCCCGTACGTCTGGGCGAAGAACCTGGCGTCCGAGCTGCAGAACGGCCACCTCCTCACCTACAAGGGCGAGGGGCACACCGCCTACAACAAGTCGAACTCCTGCGTGAACGACACCGTGGACTCCTACCTGGTGAAGGGCACGATCCCCGAAACGGGGAAGACCTGCTGAGAGTGGTGCAATTTTGCAGGGGATGAAATAATCGTGATCGTGTCTGCGGCTCCCGTTTCCACCCTGACCGAGCTGGGCCTGCGCGAGCGCAAGCGCATCGCCACCCGCCGGGCGATCCAGCTCGCCGCCGTGGAGCTCGCGGGCGAGCGGGGCTTCGACCGCGTGACGATCGACGAGATCAGCCACGTGGCGAACGTGTCGCCGCGCACCTTCTTCAACTACTTCCCGTCGAAGGAGTCGGCGATCATCGGCGAACTCCCGGAGCTCCCCGACGCCGAAACGATCGACCACTTCGTCACTGCGGGCCGGGACGAGCCGATCCTCGAGGGCATCAGCACCCTCCTCATCGCCGCCATCGACGTGGGCGACACCGGTGAGCCCGACCAGAGCGACGGCGCAGAGGATGCGCTCAACATGCAGCGCATCCACCGTCTCCGCCGGGCGCTCCTCAAGGACAACCCGGAGCTGTTCGCCTTGCGCATGGCCAGCATGCACAAGTTCGAGGATGCGCTCAGCGGGGTCGTTCAGCGCCGGCTGGAGCACGACGATCCGTCGCTCGCCGACGACCCGGAGACGTTGCACCAGCGGGCGCGACTGGTCACCTACGTCGCCTTCGCCGGGATGCGGCACGCGTGGTCGTGCTGGGCCGATCATGGCGGCGTCGAGCCGCTGTCGGACCGGCTGCGGAGCTCGTTCGAACAGCTCTCCGCGCTCGGCACACAGGTCCGCTGACCCGTCCTCCGCCGCTGTTCGAGACTCCCGCTTGGATCGGGTAAGCTATCTGACTGTGCGTCGAGCGGAAGCCCGGCCCACGCCGCCCTAGCTCAGTCGGCAGAGCATCTCACTCGTAATGAGAAGGTCAAGGGTTCGATTCCCTTGGGCGGCTCTCTTCGGCCCCATCCACGGCACCAATCGCGGATGGGGCCGTTCCTGTTTTCTGCCCGGTGGACACGGATATGTGTTTTCCCGTGCACGGGGCTGGTCCGGGGGGTAGCCTGGTCACAAAGTTGAGGATCAATCAAGTCTGCCCGAGGCTGTCATGAATGCATCGAGATCCCACCGGGCGCGCACGCGCGGCCTGTTCGCCGCAGCGCTGAGCGCGCTGCTCCTCACCGCCGCAGCGCTCGGGTCCACGGCCCCCGCGACGGCCGACACGATGCCGCCGGATCCGACGAACCCGGCGTCGCCGCCGACGGTCGGTGCGACCGCGCTGCCCACGGTGCAGATGGACGGGGTCGCATGGTCCCAGACCGTCGTCGGAGATACGGTCTACGTCGCCGGCAAGTTCACCACTGCTCGGCCCGCCGGTTCTCCCGCCGGCTCCAACACGACTCCACGCAGCAACTTCCTCGCTTACAACATCACCACAGGTGTGCTGAACACCTCCATCAACGTTCCGCTGAACGCCCAAGCGCGTGCGGTCGTGGCCTCCCCCGACGGATCCCGGGTCTACGTCGGGGGGGATTTCACGACGGCGGGAGGGGCGACCTTCTACCGGATCGTGGCGATCAGCACCGCCACCGGTCAGCCCATCGCTTCGTTCCGGCCGGTCATCGACAGTCAGGTGCGGGCGCTCGCAGTGACCAACACGGCTGTGTACGCCGGCGGAACCTTCTCGAGCGTGAATGGCGTGGCACGCGGTCGCATCGCGAAGCTGGATCCCACCAACGGATCCCTCGTGAGCTCCTGGACGGCCTCTGCGGACGCCCCGGTGAGCGCGCTGGCGGTGAGTCCCGACGGTAACAGGGTCTACGCCGGCGGGTCCTTCGCGAACATGAACGGCGCTTCCCACTACGGCCTGGCGATGCTGAGCGGCGCGACGGGCAGCGCACTCCCATTCCCGACGAACACCGTCGTGCGCGACGCCGGAGTCAACGCGGGCATCACCTCTTTGGCGGCCACCGCCGACCGGGTGTACGGCTCGGGCTACGTGTTCGGCTCCGGTGGGAACCTGGAGGGCAGTTTCGCCGCAGACGGCACCACCGGGGCCCTGATCTGGCTCGAGGACTGCCACGGCGACACCTATTCGGTCAAGCCGCTCGGCGACGCTCTCTACCTCACTGGGCACCCCCACGATTGCCGGAACGTCGGCGGCTTCCCCGACACGAATCCACGGACCCACCACCACACGATCGCCTTCTCGAAGGCACGTACCGGGACGCTGACGAACGATGGGAACCGGTCCTACGCGAACTTCCGGGGCCAGCCCTCGCCCACGCTCCTCAACTGGTTCCCCGCATGGACGGTCGGCACGTTCACGGGTCAGAGCCAGGCGGCGTGGACGGTCGACGGGGACAGCCGGTACGTAGTGGTCGGGGGAGAGTTCCCCTCGGTGAACGGGATGGCCCAGTACGGCCTGACCCGCTTCGCCTACGACTCGGTCCGGCGGAGCACGACGGGGCCGAACAACAACACTGCGCTCACGCCTACTGCTGCCTCCACCACGGCCGGCCAGGCGACCGTCAGTTGGACGGCCACCTACGACCAGGACAACGTCTCCCTCACCTATGCGCTCGCGCGTGACGGGGACACCGCGCATCCGGTGTACCAGACCACACGCAGCTCGGTGTTCTGGAGCCTGCCGGCGATGTCGTTCACCGACACCGGGCTCGCCGGTGGCAGCGCGCACACGTACACGCTCACGGTGACCGACCCGGACGGCAACCGCATCTCGCGCGTCGGCAACCGCGTCACCATAGCGGGCGGCGGGGCCAACCAGCCTCCGACGGCATCGTTCACGGCCGCCGCGAACGGCCTCGCCGTCTCCGTCAACGGCAGCGGCTCGAGCGACCCGGACGGCACCATCGCGTCGTACGCCTGGAACTTCGGCGACGGAGCCACCGGCTCCGGAGTGACCGCCGGGCACACGTACGCCGCCGCCGGAACGTACACGATCACGCTCACGGTGCGCGACAACGCGGGCGCGACGGCGACGACGACACGGCAGGTGACCGTGGCCGCGACGTCCGGGACGACCCTCGCCTCGGATGGCTTCGGCCGGACGGTCACGGGAGGCTGGGGCTCCGCGGACACGGGCGGAACCTGGACGGCGTCCGGGACCACCACCTCCTACTCCGTCGCCTCCGGAACCGGGCAGATGGTCGATCCGGCCGGCTCGACGAAGAGCGAGACGCTCGGCGGGGTGTCGTCGACGCGGGCCGACTCGACCATGACCTTCACCACGGACGTGTCGCCGACGGGAGGTGGCGTATTCGTCTCCGCGATCGCCCGGCAGGTCGGCACCTCCACGTACGAAGGCCGCGCGTGGCTGAGCGCCGCCGGCGCGGTCCAGGCGCAGCTCCTGGTCAACGGCACATCCGTGCAGTCGGTGACCGTGAGCGGCCTGACCTATGCGGCCGGGAACCAGCTGAGCCTCCGGGTGCAGGCGGTCGGCACGTCGCCGACCACGCTGCGGGCGCGGGTCTGGTCGTCGACGCAGGCGGAGCCGGCCGGCTGGCAGGTGAGCGCGACGGATTCCACGGCTGCCCTGCAGGCTGCGGGGGCGGTCGGATTGCGAGCATACCTGTCCTCGGCGGCGACGAACACGCCGGTGACCGTCCGCTTCGACAACTACCTGGTCTCGGCGGTTCCCTGAACAGCGGCCGCCATCGAGGGCGCGTAGCGGCGTTCAGGTAGCCCGGGTAACATACCCGGATGCACGAATCGGACCAGCCGGTCACCGGACCCGACCCGTCCAGCGTCCCGACTCCTCCCACTCCAACCGACACGTCGCCCGACTCCGAGCCGCCCACGAACACCGGCTCGGGCCGTCGCGCGGCGGTTCGCCCTCCGGTCGGAGGCGGGATCGGCGCCGGCGTCATGGCGGCGATCCGGAAGCACCCGAAGACGTGGATGGCGGCCGCGGGAGCGGTGGCGTTCGTCCTCCTCGGGACCGGGAGCGTGGCGCTCGGCGCCACCATCGGTGCGCCGGCCGCAGCGGTCGGCGTCGCAACCACCTCCTCGGCCACGCCTTCCCGCACGGCGACACCCACGCCCACACCGACCGCCGACCCCGCGCGCCCGGTGCCCGCCGCCCAGGCGGCGGCCACGCGCGTCCGCACCTGCTCGGTCGCCGGCCTCGCTGCGGACGGCCGCCTCGGCAGCCTCGAAGCGCAGGTCGTCAACGCCAAGACCGGACAGACGCTGTTCGACCGCAACGGGGTGAAGCCGGGCCCGACGGCCTCCGTGCTCAAAACCCTCACCTCGGCGGCTGCGCTGGCGACCCTCGGACCGGACTACCGCGTCTCCACGACGGTCGTGGCAGGCAGCACGCCGGGTCAGGTCGTCATCGTCGGGGGAGGGGACGTGACCCTCTCGCGCCTGCCGGACGGCCAGGCCTCCTTCTACACCGGTGCTCCGAAGATCCAGGATCTGGCGAACCAGGTGAAGCAGGCGATGGGCGGACAGCAGATCACCTCCATCGTCGTCGACGCCTCCCTCTTCGGTGCGCCGTTCTGGCAGCCGAGCTGGGACGAGCACGAGGAGCGCATCGTCGAGGGCTCGACCCCGTACATGACGTCCCTCATGGTGGACGGCGACCGGGACGACCCGACCGCGGTGGAGTCGCCCCGCAGCACGGACCCGGTGTCGCGCGCGGTGCAGTACTTCCAGCAGTACCTGGGCACGAACGTCGGCGTCAGCCAGGGCGTTGCCCCGGCCGGCGCACGCCAGCTCGGCGCCGTGCAGTCGCAGCCGGTGACGACCCTGATCGACCAGGCCATGAAGGTCTCCGACAACACGATCATGGAGGAGCTCGCCCGTCTGGTCGCGATCAAGAACGGCGCGGGCAACACCTTCGACGCGCTGAACGCCGGCGTCCTGGCGGGGCTCAAGGGCTACGGGATCGACACTTCGGGCATCCACATCGCCGACGGCTCCGGGCTCAGCGCCGACAACGCGGTTCCGCCCTCGTACCTCACCCAGCTCTTCATCAAGGTGCTGAACCGGCAGAACGGTCTCGGCGTCATCTACGACGGCCTCCCGGTCGCCGGCAAGTCGGGCACGCTCGGGCCGGGCTACAACCGGTTCACCGGCTCGAGCTCGGTCGCGCGCGGGTCGGTGTTCGCGAAGACGGGATGGATCGACAACGGATACACGCTGTCCGGCATCATCAACTCCGCAGACGGCACCCCGCTGACGTTCGCCGTGTTCGCCCTCGGCAACGTCGGGGACAACGCCAAGCAGGCGATCGACAGCCTCGTCGCCGGCTTCTACAGTTGCGGCGACAACCTCTCCAACGGCTGAGCCGGCGACCACAGAGCCGACCGGAGCGAAAGGACGAGCATGGGCACCGCGCTCTTCATCGTGGACATCCAGAACGACTTCACCGAGGGAGGCGCGCTCGCGGTCGCGGGCGGAGCCTCGGTCGCCGCGGCGGTGACCGCCCACCTGCGTGAGCATGCCGACGACTACGACATCATCGTCGCCAGCCGCGACTGGCATGACGCCGACAACGACAACGGTGGCCACTTCGCGGTCGACGCGGAGCCGGACTTCGAGGACAGCTGGCCGGTGCACTGCGTGGCCGGCACGGCAGGCGCCGACTACCATCCGGCGTTCGACACCTCGCGCGTGACCCACCACGTCCGCAAGGGGCAGGGCGTGCCGGCGTATTCGCTGTTCGAAGGGACCACCGACTCGGGAGGGACGGTGCGCGACCTCCTCGATCAGTACGGCATCCAGACGGTCGAGGTCGCGGGGCTCGCCACGGACTACTGCGTCCGGGCATCGGCCCTGGATGCGCTCGCTCACGGACGAGAGGTGCGTGTGCTCACCTCCTTGGTGGCCGGTGTGGCGCCGGTCAGCTCGGAGGCGGCCCTGGCCGAGCTGGCGCAGGCGGGGGCCGAACTGGTCGTCTGACGGCGTGGACGACGGCGACACAGCGCGCTACGCTGATTGCTAGCTCATCTAGTAATCAGGAGGCGAAGTGTCGAAGGGTGTCCGGGATCGAGGATCTGCCCCCGAGCCCGCCCGCTGGCTGCGGATCGTCGTGCCCGCCGTGCTGGTGCTCATCTGGCTGACGCTGGCCGGCATCGGAGGACCGACGTTCGGCAAGCTCTCCGGCGTCTCCAGCAACGACCAGGCGGCCTTCCTCCCGGCCAGCGCCGAGTCGACCGAGGTGCAGGAGTGGCAGAAGCGCTTCACCGACTCCGGCTCCATTCCGGCGATCGTGGTCGTCGAAGCCGAGCAGACCATCCCGAAGAGCGAGCTCGCGACGACCTACGCCGAGCTGGGGACGAAGCTGGGTGCCGTAGACGGCGTCCAGGCACCCGCCGACGGAGCGAGCACCAGCGTGGCCGGGCCGATTCCGTCGGAGGACGGCCGGGCGGTCGAGTACATCGTCCCCATCGTCGACTCCAACGAGGTGAAGACGGTCGTGGCCGACCTGCGTGCAGTGGTGACGGATGAGGCCCCCGAGGGCACACGCGCCTGGGTCACCGGACCGGCCGGGCTCACCGCCGATCTGGTGAGCGCCTTCGGAGGCATCGACGGCATCCTCCTGCTCGTCGCCGTGGCCGCCGTGTTCGTCATCCTGCTGCTGGTCTACCGCGCGCTGCTGCTGCCGTTCCTCGTGCTGCTCACGTCGGTGTTCGCGCTGTGCGCGGCGATCCTCCTGGTGTACCTGTTCGCGCTCTGGGGCTGGATCACGCTGTCCGGGCAGAGCCAGGGGATCCTCTCCATCCTGGTCATCGGCGCTGCGACCGACTACTCGTTGCTGCTCGTCGCCCGCTACCGCGAGGCCCTCGAGCAGCAGTCGTCCCGCTGGGTGGCCATCGTCCGGGCCTGGAAGGCGGCGTTCGAACCGATCCTCGCGTCCGGCGTGACGGTCATCCTGGCGCTGCTCTGCCTGCTGTTCTCGGACCTCAACTCCAACAAGAGCCTGGGGCCGATCGCGGCGATCGGCATCGTCTTCTCACTGCTGTCGGCGCTGACCTTCCTGCCCGCACTCCTGGCGGTGTTCGGCCGTGCCGCGTTCTGGCCGTTCCGGCCGGTCGTCGGCGGGCGTCCCCTGAAACACGCCGAGGGCGAGGCGCCGGTCGGCCTGGAGGGCGTGCACGGGCTGTGGCGGCGCATCGGCGGGCTGATCGGCCGTCGCCCGCGCGTCACCTGGATCGTGTCGTTCGTCCTCCTCGCCGCCTGCGCGCTCGGCCTCACCCAGCTGAAGGCGAACGGTGTCCAGCAGACCGATGTCGTCCTGACCCAGTCGGATGCGGTGAACGGTCAGGCGATCGTCGCGAAGCACTTCGACGCGGGGTCCGGCTCGCCGGTGCTCATCGTCGCGCCCGAGGCGCAGGGGGATGCGGTGCTCGCGGCGGCGAAGAGGACCGACGGCATCGCCTCCGCCGCCTTCTACACCGGAGGCGGCCGGCCGCAGCCCGGTGTCGTGGCGGACCCGGTGGTGAAGGACGGCCGGGTGCTCATCCAGGCCACGCTCGCCTCCGAGCCGGGTTCGGCGAAAGCGGAGGCGGTGGTGAAGGACCTGCGCGGCTCGTTGTCGTCCGACGGGTCGGTCCTGGTCGGCGGCGTGACCGCCATCGCCCTGGACACGAACGAGACCGCGCAGAGCGACCTGGCCAAGATCATCCCGATCGTGCTCGGGGTCATCCTCGTCATCCTGATGCTGCTGCTGCGCTCGATCCTGGCGCCCGTGCTCCTGATAGGCAGCGTCGTGCTGTCGTACGCGGCGGCGCTCGGGATCTCAGCGCTGGTGTTCGACAACGTGTTCGGCTTCCCTGGGGCGGATGCGGCGGTGCCGCTGTTCGGCTTCGTCTTCCTGGTTGCGCTCGGCGTGGACTACAACATCTTCCTGATGACGCGGGTGAGGGAGGAGTCCCTCCGCATCGGGACGCGGCCGGGCATCTTGCGCGGGCTCGGCCTCACCGGAAGCGTCATCACCTCGGCGGGGGTCGTGCTGGCGGCGACGTTCGCGGCGCTGGCCGTCATCCCGATCCTGTTCCTGGTGCAGATCGCGTTCATCGTCGCCTTCGGGGTGCTGCTCGACACGGTCATCGTGCGCACGCTGCTGGTTCCGGCCGCCTCGTACGACATCGGCCGGGCGATCTGGTGGCCGTCGAAGCTGTGGAGGGACCGGCAGCGCGAGGCGCGGGCGGAGGTGTCGTCGTAGCGGGGTGCAGCCGGTGCCGTGACAGAGTAGTGGCATGACGCGCATCCACGTCGACCGGCACCCCGGACCGGATCCAGTGCTGCTGGTCCACGGCTTCGCCTCCACGGGCGCGCTGACCTGGGAGGCGACAGGATGGGTGGCGGCGCTCGCCGAGGCGGGACGGGGTGCGATCGTCCCCGACCTGCGCGGCCACGGCGGCAGCGACGCTCCGCACGACCCGGCCGCGTACTCGCCCGAGCTGTTCGCCCAGGACCTGCTGGCCGTCCTCGACGAGCAGGGCGTCGAGAGCGTCGATGCTCTCGGCTACTCGATGGGCAGCTGGGTCTCGCTCGCGCTCGTCGGGATCGCCCCGTCCCGCGTCCGCCGACTGGTGGTCGGCGGTGTCGGGACCGTCGAGCAGTTCGCCCGGTGGGGCGTCTCCGCCGTTCAGGCGGCGCTGCGGGACGAGGACGCCGGGCTCGATCCCGCCAGTCCGCTCGCCCCGCTGCTCGCCTCCCTGCGCCAGGCTCCCGGAATCGACCGGGAGGCGCTGGCGGCGTGCGCGGCGGGCATGGCCGCACACCCCCTCCCGCTCGCCAGTACGGTGCCCACCCTGCTGGTCGTCGGGGAGGTGGATCCGGTGACGGAGGGCGCGGACGAGGCGGCACGCCTGCTCGGCGCCGAGCTGGTCGTCCTGCCGAAGCGCAACCACGTGACCACCCTCAGCGCCCGCGCCTTCAAGCAGGCCGCCCTCCCGTTCCTGGGAGCTTCGGCGCTCGCACCGTAGGCGCGTACCGTGCGTCGTACGATGTGCGAGGACCGAAGGAGGGCCGCATGGTCGACGCGCTCGATGCCGAGCTGATCGCGCTGCTGGCCGCGGAGCCCCGGCTGGGCGTGTTCGAGGCGTCCCGGCGGCTGGGGGTGGCACGCGGGACCGTGCAGGCGCGGCTGGACCGGCTGCAGCGGAGCGGCGTCGTCCGGGACTTCGCACCCACCATCGACACGGAGCGGCTCGGCTACCCGGTGACCGCGTTCGTCACCGTCGAACTGGCGCCAGGCGGGGACAGCCTCGCGGCGACCGTCGTGCAGCATCTGGAAGCCATTCCCGAAGTTCTGGAAGTGCACCGCGTGACGGGGCCGGGCGACCTCATGGTGCGGGCGGTGGCGCGCACCAATTCCGACCTGCAGCGCGTGATCGACCGCATCGGCGCCGACGACGCGGTCCGGCGGACCTCGACGGTGATCGCCCTGACCGCCCTGATCGACCACCGCACCGTGCCGCTCGTTCGAGCAGCGGTCGCGCCGGAAGACGACCCCGTGACCACAGAGGAGGAACACGACTGATGGACGAGAAGGCTCTGCTGGAGCGCGTGCCCGACAGGCTCTACATCGGAGGCGAATGGACGACCGGATCCGCGGGGACGTTCCCCGTGTTCGACCCGGCGACCGGGAACCGCATCAAGGAGATCGCCGACGCCTCACCCGAGGACGGCATCCGGGCGCTGGATGCGGCGGTGGCGGCCGCTGACGCCTGGGCCGCGACGCCGGCGCGAACCCGCGGTGAGATCATGCGCCGTGCCTTCGACCTGCTGCAGGAGCGCCGGGACGAGTTCGCGCTGCTGATGACGCTCGAGATGGGCAAGCCGCTGGCGGAGGCCAACGGCGAGGTGACCTACGGCGGCGAGTTCCTGCGCTGGTTCTCGGAGGAGGCGGTCCGGATCACCGGCCGCTACGGCGAGAACCCCGAAGGCACCGGGCGGATGATCGTGTCGCAGCATCCCGTCGGGCCGTGCTTCTTCATCACGCCGTGGAACTTCCCGCTCGCGATGGCGACGCGGAAGATCGCGCCGGCGCTCGCCGCAGGCTGCACGGTCGTGATCAAGCCGGCCGAACTGACGCCGCTGACGACGCTGTACTTCGCGCAGCTGCTGACGGACGCGGGGCTGCCCGCCGGTGTGCTCAACGTGGTGACCACGACCTCCTCGGGCACGGTGTCCGCGCCGATCATCGCCGACTCGCGCCTCCGCAAGCTGTCGTTCACCGGCTCCACCGCCGTCGGCAAGAAGCTGCTGCAGCAGGCCTCCGAGAACGTGCTCCGCACCTCCATGGAGCTGGGGGGTAACGCGCCGTTCGTGGTGTTCGACGACGCCGACCTCGACAAGGCGGTGGAGGGCGCCATGCTCGCGAAATTCCGCAACATCGGAGAAGCGTGCACGGCCGCGAACCGGTTCATCGTCCACGAGGACGTCGCCGACGAGTTCGCCCGCAGGGTGACCGAGCGCGTCGGCGGGCTGAAGATCGGGCGCGGCACCGAGGACGGGGTGACCATCGGACCGCTGATCAACGAGGGCGCGGTCGACAAGGCGGCTTCGCTGCTGCAGGATGCGGTCACGCGCGGCGCGTCCGTCCTGACCGGCGGTTCGCGGCTGGAGGGCTCCGGCACGTTCTTCGAGCCGACCGTGGTGACCGATGTGCGGCCCGGGAGCGAGATCCTCCGCGAGGAGATCTTCGGGCCGGTGCTGTCCATCATCCGGTTCTCGGACGAGGACGAAGCGGTCCGGCTGGCCAACGACACCGAGTACGGGCTGGTCTCCTACGTCTTCACGAAGGACCTGGCTCGCGGCCAGCGGATGATCGAACGGCTGGAGACCGGGATGATGGGCCTGAACGTCGGCGTGGTGTCCAACGCCGCAGCGCCGTTCGGCGGCGTGAAGCAGTCCGGACTCGGCCGCGAAGGCGGCTTCGAGGGCATCCACGAGTACCTGAACACCAAGTACACGCTCACGCCGAACCCGTTCGGAGTGTGACATGGCGGCCACAGAAGCGGTCATCGTCGACGTCGTCCGCACCCCGTCAGGGCGTGGGAAGCCGGACGGCGAGCTGTCCGACATCCACCCGGCCGACCTCCTGGCCGGTGTGCTATTGGAGATCGTGGGACGCACCGGGATCGACCCAGCCGTCATCGACGACGTCATCGGCGGCTGCGTCACCCAGTCCGGCGAGCAGGCGGGCAACATCATCCGCACGGCCGTGCTCAGCGCCGGCTTCCCGGAGAGCATCCCGGGGGTCACGATCGACCGGCAGTGCGGGTCCAGCCAGCAGGCGGCCGCGTTCGCGGCGCAGGGAGTGATGGCCGGGGCCTACGACGTCGTCATCGCCTGCGGGGTGGAGTCGATGAGCCGGGCCCCGATGGGGTCGAACGTGCAGGGGGCGGCGCTCGGCGGCGAGCTGCTCAAAGGCCGGTACCCCGACGGACTCGTCAACCAGGGCGTCGCGGCGGAGCTGATCGCCGACCGCTGGAGCTTCGACCGTGCGCAGCTCGACGACTACGCCGCCTCCTCCCACGGCCGGGCGGCGTGGGCTGCAGCCGACGGTGCGTTCGACGGCGAGCTGGTCGCCGTGCCGACCCCCGACTCCGGCAGCGTCGTCGCCGACGAGACGATCCGGCCGGGGACGACGCCGGAGAAGCTCGCCCAGCTGCAGCCGGTGTTCCGCACCGACCGCCTGGTGGCGCGCTTCCCGCAGCTGGAGTGGCGGATCACGGCGGGCAACTCGTCGCCGCTGACCGACGGGGCATCCGCAGCGCTGATCATGAGCGCGGAGGCGGCGAAGCGGCTCGGTTTGCGTCCGCGCGCCCGCTTCCACTCGTTCGCCGTGGCGGGCAGCGACCCCCTGCTGATGCTGACCGGCATCCTGCCGGCGACGCGCAAACTGCTGGAGCGCAGCGGTGTGCGGATGGACGAGATCGACGCGTACGAGGTCAACGAGGCGTTCGCGCCGGTGCCGCTGCTCTGGCAGCAGGAATTCGACGCCGACCCGTCCCGGCTGAACCCGCGCGGCGGCGCCATCGCCCTCGGCCATGCGCTCGGATCGTCCGGAACACGCCTGCTTGCGACCCTCCTGAACGAAGTGGAGGCGCGCGGCGGCCGATACGGCCTCCAGACCATGTGCGAGGGTGGCGGCACGGCGAACGCGACCCTCATCGAAGTGCTGCGCTGACCGGCGCAGTGCGTCCAACCGATCGAAACGAAGGAGAACCATGCAGCTCGACGGATGCTCCGCCCTCGTCACCGGTGGTGCGAGCGGACTAGGAAACGCCACAGCGCAGACCCTGACGGAGGCCGGCGCGAGCGTCGTGATCCTCGACCTCCCGCAGTCGGAGGGGGAGAAAGCGGCGACGGCACTCGGCCCGACCGCCCGCTTCGTCGCCGCCGACGTGACCGACGAAGCGCAGGTGCAGGCGGCCGTGGATGCGGCGTCCGAGCTGGCGCCGCTGCGGGTGGTCGTGAACTGCGCGGGGATCGCCACCGCCGAGAAGGTCCTCGGCCGGGAGGGACTGATCCCGCTCGCGCACTTCGAACGCGTGGTCCGGGTCAACCTGATCGGCACCTTCAACGTCGTGCGGCTGGCTGCGGCCGCGATCGCGCAGACGGACCCCGTGGGGGAGGAACGCGGCGTGATCGTCAACACGGCGTCGGTCGCCGCGTTCGACGGCCAGATCGGGCAGCCGGCCTACTCGGCCTCCAAGGGCGGGGTCGCCGCGATGACGCTGCCGCTCGCCCGCGAGTTCGCGCGCAGCCTCATCCGCGTGATGACGATCGCGCCGGGCATCTTCGAGACGCCGATGATGGCGGGCCTGCCGCAGGCTGCGCAGGACTCGCTGGCCGCCCAGGTGCCGCATCCATCGCGCCTCGGCCGCCCGTCGGAGTACGCGGCCCTGGTCCGCGCGATCGTCGAGAACCCGATGCTCAACGGCGAGACCATCCGCCTCGACGGCGCCATCCGCATGCAGCCCAAGTAGCCCGCGCCTCCCTCCCGATTCGTGACGAATCCGCGGAATCGCGGCGCCGAAGCCCCGATTCGTCACGAATCAGGCGCCGGAGTGGGCCTCCAGGAAGGCGTACACGTCGGAGTCGTCGACACCGGGGAAGGACCCGGACGGTAGCGGCGACAGGATGTGCGCGTGCAGGCGGGCGCTCGGCCACGCCTTCCCCGCCCAGCGCCCCGAGAGGTCCGCCGGCGGGCGCTTGCAGCACGACTCGTCGGGGCAGCGCGACTCCGCACGAACGGTCGTCTCCCGCCCGCGGAACCACTTCGCCTCGTCGAACGGCACGCCGATGCTGATCGAGAAGCCGCCCTCCGCCGTCGTCCCGGTCTGCGTGGCGCACCAGTAGGTGCCCGCGGGCGTGTCCGTGTACTGGTACAGCTCCGTCGTGCGGTTGGTGTGCGTGAACGCGGTGCGGGCGCCCCATTTGCGGCAGACGACCTGGCCCTCGATCGAGCCGGTCACGTCCGTGGGCAGCGGCAGTCCGTCGTTCTCGTACCCCTTGTACAGCGCGCCGTCGTCGCCCACCCGGAGGAAGTGCATCGTCATGTCGAGGTGACTGGTCGCGAGATTGGTGAGCCGCAGCGCGGCGGCCTCGTGGGTCACACCGAATGCGTCGCGGAAGTCCTCGACCGCGACGTCCTTGTCCTTCTTCGCCTGCTGCAGGAACCCGACTGCGGCATCCCTCGGCATCAGGCAGCAGGCAGCGAAGTAGTTGATCTCGAGGCGCTGGCGCAGGAAGTCGGCGTACGACTTCGGCCGGGTGTGCCCGAGCAGACGGTGCGCCATGGCCTGCAGGGCCATCGAGCGGAGGCCGTGACCGCCCGGGATGGACGCCGGCGGCAGGTAGATGCGGCCGTTCTCCAGGTCCGTGATGGAGCGGGCCGAGCGTGGGAGGTCGTTGACGTAGATCAGCTCGAAGCCGAGCTTCTCGGCCATCACGCTGACCTCCCGGTGGGTGAGCGCGCCGCGGACGTGCCCGGACGCCCGCACCTGCTGCTCCGCCAGCTCCTCGATCTCGGGGATGTAGTTGTGCTGGGCGCGCATCCGCTCGCGCAGCTCCGTGTTCGCCCGGCGGGCCTCCTCCGGCGTCGCGATCGCCTCGCTTGCGCGCCGGCTCAGCTCCCGGTGCAGCCCGACGAGCGACCGGAGGGTCTCTGTCGGCGTCCCCTTCGTCGGCTTGACGGCCGGGAGCCCGAGCGACGCGTAGAGCGGACCGCGCTGCGAGCGCGCCAGCTCGATCTCGAGCGCCGCGCGCTCGTCCGGCGGCTCGGTGGACAGTAGGTCCGCCGTCTGCACGCCGAGCGCAGCGGCCAGGGCGCCGAGGAGCGAGATGCGCGGCTCCCGCTTGCCGTTCTCGATCAGGGAGAGCTGGCTGGCGGCCACGCCCGCGGCGGCACCGAGGTCGTCGAGCGTCAGCCCGCGCCGGATGCGGAAGTGCCGGATGCGGTGGCCGAGCGTCGCGACGTCGATGTCCTGCGGCTCCGAAACCAGGGGAGTGCTCATCCCTTCACGATAGCGAAAGAACCGCGATTCTTACAGGGGAATCCGTCTGTTAGACGACCGGAAGATCGCGGAAGCTGGATGCAACACCACTTCTTTCCACGAAAAGGACACCGCTATGAGCATCGCCGAGCTGCCCCTGACCGACGCCGCCCCGTCCGGCGGGCTCGCCGCCGTGCGTGCCTGGGTGAGCGACATCGCGGCACTGACCCAGCCCGACGAGGTCGTCTGGTGCGACGGCTCGCTGGCGGAGGCCGACCGGCTCACCAAGCAGCTCGTCGCCGAGGGAAAGCTCATCCGGCTGAACCCGGAGTGGCGCCCCAACAGCTTCCTCGCCCGCACCGACCCGGGCGACGTGGCGCGGGTCGAGGACCGCACCTTCATCTGCTCCCTCGACGAGTCCGACGCCGGCCCGACCAACAACTGGCGGGAGCCCGAGGGGATGCGGGCCGAGCTGCGCGGCGTCTTCGCCGGAAGCATGCGCGGCCGGACGATGTACGTCGTCCCGTTCTCGATGGGACCGGTCGGCGGGCCGCTCTCGCAGGTCGGCCTCCAGCTCACCGACTCGGCCTACGTGGCGGTCAGCCTCGGGATGATGACCCGCGTCACCGAGACCGTCCTCGACCTGATCGATGCGGGCCAGCCGTGGGTTCCGACCGTGCACAGCGTGGGCTACCCGCTCGTCGACGCGGAGGGCGTCCGCCGGGACGACGTGCCGTGGCCGTGCGACACCACCAAATACATCGTGCAGTTCCCGGATACGCGCGAGATCTGGTCGTACGGATCCGGGTACGGCGGCAACGCCATCCTCGCCAAGAAGTGCTTCGCGTTGCGGATCGCGTCCGTCATGGCACGCGACGAGGGCTGGCTCGCCGAGCACATGCTCATCATCAAGGTGACCTCGCCGGAGGGGCGCGCCTTCCATTTCGCGGCGGCGTTCCCGTCGGCGTGCGGCAAGACCAACCTCGCGATGCTGGAGCCGAGCATCCCCGGCTGGAAGGTCGAGACGATCGGCGACGACATCGCCTGGCTGCGACCGGGGCCGGACGGGAGGCTGCGGGCGATCAACCCGGAGGCCGGGTTCTTCGGGGTCGCGCCGGGCACCGGCGAGAGCACCAACCGCACGGCGGTCGAGACGCTGTGGGGCAACACCATCTTCACGAACGTGGCACTGCGCGACGACGGGGACGTCTGGTGGGAGGGGCTGACCGACGAGCCGCCTGCACACCTGATCGACTGGGAGGGGAAGGACTGGACGCCCGAGAGCGGTCGCCCGGCCGCGCATCCGAACTCCCGCTTCACCGTGAGCGCCGCGCAGTGCCCGTCCATCGCCGACGACTGGGATGCCTTCGACGGCGTGCCGATCGACGCCATCCTCTTCGGCGGCCGTCGTGCGACCAACGTCCCGCTGGTGGCTCAGGCGCGCGACTGGCGGCACGGGGTGTTCCTCGGTGCGACGATCTCGTCCGAGCGGACGGCCGCGGCGGAGGGCACGGTCGGGGAGCTGCGGCGCGACCCGTTCGCCATGCTCCCGTTCTGCGGCTACAACATGGCCGATCACTGGGCGCACTGGCTGGAGGTCGGGGAGTCGCTGGGCAGCGCGGCGCCGGCCGTGTTCCAGGTGAACTGGTTCCGCAAGGGCGACGACGGCCGGTTCCTGTGGCCCGGCTTCAGCGAGAACGCGCGGGTGATCGAGTGGATCGCGCGGCGCGTCGAGGGCAGCGCGGGCAGTGTCGGCACACCGATCGGACGGCTGCCCATCGCCGACGAGCTGGACCTCGACGGCCTCGACCTGCCCGCCGAGGACGTGGGCGCCCTGTTCGAGGTCGACGCGGACAGCTGGCTCGCCGAGTGCGACCTCACCGAGGAGTTCTTCGACCGCTTCGGCTCCCGGGTCCCCGCCGCCCTGCGCGCCGAGCTCGCCTCCCTCCGCTACCACCTGCGCGCCTGACCTGCCGCCTCCTCGGGGCCTCCCGCCCCCGTCGAGTACACAAAAACTGCACGCGAATCGCCCGATTCGCGTGCAGTTTTTGTGTACTCGACGGTGGGGGGTCAGACGAGGAGCTGGTGCTTGGCGAGGTCGCGGTAGAGGGGGGTGGTCTCGACGAGCTCGGAGTGGGTGCCGGTTCCGATGACGCGGCCGTGGTCGAGCACCACGATCTGGTCGGAGTCGACGACCGTGGAGAGGCGGTGCGCGATCACGAGGAGCGTGCGGTCCTCCGCCACTGCGTCGATCGCCTCGCGCATCAGCTGCTCGTTGCGGCCGTCCAGGCTGGAGGTGGACTCGTCCAGCAGCAGCACGGGAGGCGCGGCCAGCAGCGCACGGGCGATCGCCAGCCGCTGGCGCTCGCCGCCGGACAGCATGATGCCGTCCTCGCCGACCGGTGCGCCCAGACCCAGCTCGTTGCGCTCGAGCACCTCGGTCAGGTTGACGGCGTGCAGCACGTCGACGCACTGCTCGTCGGTCGCGTCGGGCGCCGCGAGCGTCAGGTTGTCGCGCAGCGAGCCGGCCAGCACGGGCGCATCCTGCTCCACGTAGCCGATCTGCGAACGGAGGGCGACCCGGTCGAGGGTGCGCACGTCCATCCCGCCGAAGCGCACCTCGCCGTCCTGCGGGTCGTAGAACCGCTCGACGAGCGCCAGGATGGTCGACTTGCCGGCGCCGGACGGTCCGACGAGCGCGGTCCGCTTGCAGCGCGGTACGCGGAAGCTGACCCCGTGCAGCACGCCGCCGTGCCGGGAGGACGCGGCGTCTGCTCCGGCGCCCGCGGCGGCCTCGGCCTCCGCGACCACATCCGTGCCGGTGAGCGCCTCGAACGCCAGCCGCTCGGGGGACGGCTCGGCCGGCGCAATTGCACCCGCGCCCGCTGCCTCCGCCGCTACGCCCTCGGCGTCCCCGGCCCCTTCCGGATACGCGAACCGCACATCCACGAACTCGATCGCCGGCGCCTCCGGAGCGAGCCCCTCGTTCGCCGCGCCGATCGTCATCGCGAGCGGCGCGAGCTCGCGGTCGTGCTGGTCCTCGGTCGGCAGGTCGAGGATCTCCTGGATGCGCCCCAGCGCACCGAGGGCCGAGTTGACGGCCGCGATGGCCCCGAACGCCTGGCCGAGCGGCAGGATCATCATGAACAGGAAGAGGATGAACGCCACCAGGTTCGAGATGGTGATCGCACCGCTCGCCACGCGGAACCCGCCGACGCCGAGGACGACGAGGAACGACACCTGCATGGCGATCCCGGCGACCGGCACGACGAGTGCCGAGATCTTCGCGACCTGGATGCCCATCCGCCATGCGCCCGTCGCGTCGTCGTCCACCGCGGCCACCTCGCGCTCGGTCGCGTTCGCAGCGCGGATCGTGCGCACCGAGCTGATCGCGCGCTCCACCGCGGCGGCGAGGTCGCCCACCTTGTTCTGCGCCTTCTGGCTGGCGACCCGGATCCGCCCGGACAGCAGCACCACTGTCACCACCGAGACGGCAACGACCAGCACCGTGAGCCCGAGGAGCACTGGGTCGATGATGAGCATCGCGATGAGCGCGCCGACGAAGGTGAGGGCACCGCCGATCGCCTCGACGAGACCCTGCGTGAGCACCGCGCGCAGGAGGGTGGTGTCGGATCCGACGCGCGACACCAGGTCGCCGGTGCGGCGGGTGTCGAACTCGCTGATCGGCAGCCGCAGCAGCCGTCCGACCAGCTTGCGCCGCGACGACAGCACGACGCCTTCGCCCGTGCGCTGCAGGAGGTAGTGCTGATAGCCCGAGATGAGGCCGGACACGACGACGAGCGCGACGAGACCCCAGACCAGGCCGTTCAGCGGCTGCTGCTTGCCGACCAGGGTGATCACCTGGCTGACCAGCAGCGGCTGCGCCAGGCTCGCCGCAGCGCCCAGGATGCTGAGCACGACCACGACCGAGAGGACGCGCTTGTGCTCCAGGAGGTAGGGGAGCAGCTGCGAGAACCGGGCACGGGGCCCGGCGTCGTCGGTGGGGCGGCCGAAGCCACGCCGGCGACGGGGCGCGGTGGTGGACGTGGTGGACATGACGGTGTCTCCGTTCGGGGGAGGAGGGGCGTCGGAGCGGCGGCGCTATTACCTTCGACCGTACTTCCTATGGACTGCCTGTTTGCTGAAACGGCCGAACCCGACTGCGCAACGCGACTCCACAGCGCGACTGCACGATGCCCGTCCCGAATGTCCGAGGTCGCGGCTACAGTGCTGAACTATGCCGCCCGTCATCGCCGCTCGCGACCTGGTCAAGAAGTACAAGGAGTTCCCGGCCGTCGACGGCATCAGCTTCGAGGTCGAGCCGGGGGAGTCCTTCGGACTGCTCGGCCCCAATGGCGCGGGCAAATCGACGACGATGCGGATGATCGGCGCGGTCTCCACGCGCTCGAGCGGCGACCTCAGCATCCTGGGTCTCGATCCCGACCGCTACGGGCCCGAGATCCGCTCGCAGCTCGGGGTGGTGCCGCAGGCGGACAACCTCGACACCGAGCTGCGCGTGCGCGACAACCTCATCGTCTACGGGCGGTACTTCGGCCTCGCCTCGTCGCACGTCCGCACGCGGGCGGACGAGCTGCTGGCCTTCGCCCAGCTGGAGGACAAGGCGAAGGCGAAGGTCGACGACCTCTCTGGTGGCATGAAGCGCCGGCTCACGATCGCGCGCGCCCTGATCAACGACCCGCGCATCCTGCTGCTCGACGAGCCGACGACCGGACTCGACCCGCAGGCGCGCCACATCCTCTGGGACCGCCTGTTCCGCCTCAAAGAGCAGGGTACGACGCTCGTCCTCACCACCCACTACATGGATGAGGCCGAGCAGCTGTGCGACCGGCTGGTCGTCGTCGACAAGGGCACGATCATGGCGGAGGGGTCGCCGGCCGCCCTGATCCGCGAGTACTCCACCCGCGAAGTGCTGGAGGTGCGGTTCGGCTCCGAACGCAATGCGGAGGTCGCCGAGACGCTCGGCGGCATCGGCGAGCGGATCGAGGTGCTGCCCGACCGCATCCTCGTCTACAGCGAAGACGGGGAGGCCGAGCTGGCGCGCATCGCCGAGCGCGGCCTCCACCCGCTCACCAGCCTGGTGCGGCGATCCAGCCTGGAAGACGTCTTCCTCCGGCTGACGGGGCGGAGCCTGATCGAATGAGCACCACGCAGGAGGCGGGGGAGGCGCGAGCGGCGCAGGAGGCGCTCGCGGCCGCCGTCCGCCCGCGCCGGTTCGGCGCGTGGTACGTCGCGGAGCACCGCTTCCGCGTCATGCGGTCGTATCTGCAGACCGTGCTCGTCACCGGCTTCGGCAACCCGCTGCTCTACCTGCTCGCGATGGGCCTCGGGCTCGGGAGTCTGGTCAGCGCGAGCATTGGTCCGAACGCCGTCGACGGGGTCAGCTACCTGGTGTTCGTCGCCCCGGCCCTGCTCTGCACCGCTGCCCTGACGGTGGCGAGCGAGGAGTTCACCTACCCGATCATGCTCGGGTTCAAGTGGAATCCGACGTTCTACGGAATCAACGCCTCGCCCATCGCCCCCGGGCAGATCATCGACGGCGTGATCATCTCCGTTGTCGCCCGGCTGCTGGGCACGAGCGCGGTCTACTTCGCCTTCATGGTGCTGTTCGGCGCGGTGCCGAGCCCGTGGGGCTGGGTCAGCATCCTCATCGGCACGCTCGGCGGTCTCGCCTTCGGTGTGCCGATCATGGCCTACGTGGCGACCCTCGAGCAGGACACCGGCCAGATCGCCATGCTCATGCGTTTCGTGCTGCTGCCGCTGTCGCTCTTCTCCGGCACGTTCTTCCCCTTGTCGAGCATGCCCGCGTTCCTGCAGTGGATCGGCTGGATCTCTCCGCTCTGGCACTCCACCGAGCTCTCGCGCGTGGTCACGTACGGGATGAGCGAGCCGGTCTGGCTCTCCGTGGTGCACGTGCTGTACCTGCTCGCCCTGTTCGTCGCCTTCTGGGTGTGGGCGCGCCGGATCGCCGCGAGGAGGCTGAACAAGTGACCGCGACCGACGAGCGTCTCGCCGAGACGGGCACCCGGTCCCGCGCCGTTCGCGCCCTCTACGCGGGCAACGCCCGCTCGGTGATGCAGCGCGGCTGGTCGGCCACGCGCAGCACCAACTGGCTGGTCATCGTGTCGGGCTTCTTCGAGCCGATCTTCTACCTCCTGTCGCTCGGCATCGGCTTCGGGTCGCTCGTCGGGAGCATCCACACCTCCTCCGGTCAGACCGTGCCGTACGCGGCGTTCATCGCGCCGGCGCTGCTCGCGACCGCGGCGATGAACGGCGCGGTGTACGACTCCACCTGGAACGTCTTCTTCAAGATGCACTTCGCGAAGCTCTACGAGGGGATGCTGGCCACCTCCCTCGGGCCGCTGGATGTGGCGCTCGGCGAGATCCTGCTCGCCCTGCTGCGCGGGGCCCTCTACGCGGTGGGGTTCATGCTCGTGATGCAGGCGCTCGGCCTCAACCTGTCGTGGTGGGCGCTCCTCGCCCTGCCGGCGGTGCTGCTGATCGCCTTCGGCTTCGCCAGCTTCGGGATGGGCATCACCAGCTACATGAAGACGTTCCAGCAGATGGACTGGATCAACTTCATCCTGCTGCCGATGTTCCTGCTGTCGGCGACGTTCTACCCGATCACCGTGTACCCGGAGCCGATCCAGGCGATCATCCGCGCGCTCCCGCTGTGGCACGGCGTGGAGCTGGTCCGCGGGCTGACGACCGGCGACGTGAACCTCGGCATGCTGTGGCACGTGCTCTACTTCGCCGTGATGATCGTGCTCGGCCTGGTGCTCACGACGCGTCGCCTCCGCGCCCTCTTCCTCGACTGAAGAAGCCGCCGAGTGGTGAGTCGATGCTCGAATCCGGGACGGATTGCGACATCTGGTCACCACTCGGCGGCTACCGAGCCAGGCCGAGGGGTCAGCTCACGTTGTCGGTGAAGTCCACATCGCGCGTCTCCTTCGAGAGGAGCAGCGCGATCAGGGTCAGCACGCCGGCGAGCGACAGGTAGACGCCCACCCAGACCGTGCTGCCGTGGGCCGAGGTCCACAGCCAGACCGCGATGGTCGGGGCGACGGCCGCGCCCAGCACGCTGGACAGGTTGTAAGAGATCGCCGAGCCCGTGTACCGCACGTTGGTCGGGAACAGCTCCGGCAGCTCCGCCCCCATCGGGCCGAAGGTGAGCCCCATCAGCGTGAAGCCGATGATCAGCAGGGCCATCGTGCCGATGGTCCCGCCCGCGAAGAGCGGAACGAAGAGCAGACCGAAGACGATGATCCCGATGGTCACCCAGATCAGCGTCTTGCGGCGGCCGAAGCGCTCCGCCAGCGGACCGGCGACGAGCGTGAAGATGCCGAAGAACACGACGCCGATGATGAGCATCACCAGGAAGTCGTTGCGGCTGTACCCGAGGCCGGGCACGAAGCTGCCGGCGGCGAACGTCTTGCCGGCCTTCTCGGCGGCGGCCTGCGCCTGTGCCGGCGTGGCGGCGGTGGTGCCGTAGGTGAGGGTGAACGCCGTCATCAGGTAGAAGAGCACGTACGTCGCCAGCATGATGAATGTGCCGAGCACGATCTGCCACCAGCTGGTGCGGAAGACGCGCGCCAGGGGCAGCTTCGCGACCTCGCCGGTGTCGACGACCTTCTGGAAGGCGGGCGTCTCGACGAGCTTCAGCCGCACGTACAGGCCGACGATCACCAGCACCGCGCTCAGCAGGAACGGGATGCGCCAGCCCCAGGCGGCGAAGCCCTCGGGGGAGATGGTGAGGCTCAGGATGAGGAACAGCACGTTCGCGACGATGAAGCCGATCGGGGCGCCCATCTGCGGGAAGGTCCCGTAGATCGCGCGCTTGCCGGCCGGAGCGTTCTCGGTCGCGAGCAGCGCGGCGCCGCTCCATTCGCCGCCGAGCCCGAGGCCCTGGCAGAAGCGCATCACGACGAGCAGGAACGGAGCCCAGAACTCCCAGCCGGGAACCTGCGCGGTCGGCAGGCAGCCGATCAGGACGGTCGCGATGCCCATGGTGAGCAGCGAGCCGACCAGGGTGCCCTTGCGGCCGATGCGGTCACCGAAGTGGCCGAACAGGATCGAGCCGACCGGTCGCGCGATGAAGGCGACGCCGAACACGGCGAACGACGAGAGGAGGGCGGTGGTCGGGTCCTCGCTGGTGAAGAAGAGCGAGGGGAAGACCAGGACGGCGGCGGTCGCGTAGACGTAGAAGTCGTAGAACTCGATCGACGTGCCGATGAGGCTGGCGAGGATGACGCGTCCGCGGGTGTTCGCGGGCGCAGGGGCGATGACGGGGGCCGTCGTAGACATGCGTGTGGAGAGCTTCCGAATAACGAGGGGAGGGTGCACGGCGCGTGCGCGGCGTCGGTCGGGCGGAAGGCGCGCGGGGCAGGGGTCGGACGGCGCTTGTGGCGCACCCTCTAGCCTATGCGCGCTCCGGGAGCGGTCCCAATCGGGCGCTCGGTACGCTGGGGGCATGGAAACACTCTTCGCCGTCCTGCATGTCGTCGCCGCCGTCTTCATCGTCGGCCCCATGGCCATCCTCCCGATGACCGCGATGCGCGCGGTGCGTGCGGGGGACGCCCGCCAGGTGGAGACGCTGGCGAAGTCGACGAACCTGCTGTCACTACTCTCGCTGCTGGTCGTGCTGTTCGGGTTCGGCGTCATGGGCCTGGCCGACAAGAAGTACGACCTCAGCATCACGACGCCGTGGATCCTGTGGTCGATCATCCTGTATGTCGTCGCCCTCGGGCTGACGCTCTTCGTCGTGGTGCCGACCATGCGTCGCGCGGGCGAGGCGCTGCGCGACGGCGCCGCCTCCCGCTACCCGCAGATCGCCGCGGGTTCGGGTGTAGCGAGCCTGCTGCTGCTCGCCGTGGTCGTGCTCATGGTCTGGAAGCCGTAAGGCCGCATACTCGGCAGCATCCGCCTCTTGACGGGAGGCGGGCTTCGCTCTACCGTTGTACTCAACAAGCTGGTTGATTAACGAAAAGGTTGAACATGACGGGGGACAAGGCTCTCGACAGGGCGTTCACCGCGCTGGCCGACCCGGTGCGCCGCGCGATCGTCGCGCGGCTGAGCCGGGGTCCCGCCACGGTGAACGAGCTGGCGGAACCGTTCCCGATCTCGCTGCAGGCGGTCTCCAAGCACATCAGCGTGCTGGAGGCGGCCGGGCTGGTCTGGCGGACCCGCGACGCCCAGCGCCGCCCCGTCCACCTGGACGCCGCCGCGCTCGAACGCCTGACGTCATGGATCGACCGCTACCGGCTCGAAGCAGAGGCCCGTTACCGCCGCCTCGACGCCGTCCTCACCGACACGCACACGAAGCACCCGACAGGGGAGAAGGAATCATGAGCAATCCCGTCACCATCGAAGTCGTCGAAGGCACCTCCTACGCCGACCTGTCCCGAGAGTTCGATGCACCGGTGGAGGCCGTCTTCCGCGCCCACACCGATCCTGAGCTGTTCGCGCAGTGGATCGGCCCGCGCAGCCTCACCACCACCATCCGCGAGTGGGATGCCCGCCCAGGCGGCGTCTACCACTACGAGCAGCGCGACGAGGACGGGGTCTACGCCTTCCGCGGCGTGTTCCACTCCGTGGTCGAGGACGAGCTGATCATCCAGACGTTCGAGTACCTCGGGGCGCCGGGCGAGGTGAGCCTCGACCGCCTGCGGTTCGAGCAGCTGCCCGGCGGCCGGACCCGGCTCGTCGGCCGGTCGGTCATGACCTCGCGCGAGGCGCTCGAGCAGATGGTCGCCAGCGGTATGGAGTACGGCGTCCGCGAGGGCTACGAGAAGCTCGACGAGCTCCTGACCCGGACGGCCGCCTGATGGCTGTCCGCTACCTCCACGCGGTCGTCTCCGTCGACGGCTTCATCGCCGACGAGCACGACGACGTCGGCCCGCTGCACGACTGGTACTTCAACGGCGACCATCCGCTCGAGGTCGAGGACCATCCCGAGGTCCACAGCGGCCCCTTCCGCGTGTCGGCGGCCTCCGTCGACTACGTGAGCGGCATCTGGACCCGGCAGAAGGCGCTGGTCATCGGCCGCCGCCTCTTCGACCAGACGAACGGGTGGGAGGGGCACCCGCCGGCGAGCGACCACGTCGTGGTGGTGTCGCACCGCCCGAAGCCGGCCGGGTGGCATCCCGAGGCCTCGTACCACTTCGTCGGCTCGGTGGCGGAGGCCGTCGACCTCGCCACCGAGCTCGCCGAGGGCGGAGAGGTGGGCATCACCGCTGGCGACATCGGCGGCCAGGCGCTCGCGCTCGGGCTGGTCGACTACGTCGCGATGGATGTGGTGCCCGCGGTGTTCGGGAGCGGCAAGCGGTATTTCGGCTCGTTCGCCGACGGGCCGCTCCTCCTCGACAGCCCGGACGTGCTGATCCAGGGGGAGGGCGTCCTCCACCTGCGGTATCCCGTCCGGCGCTAGCCGGCGGAGCAGCGGCGCTCAGCCGCGCAGCGCGCGGAGGGTGAGGGCCGTCGAGAGCGCGGCGTGCGCCGCCTCGGCGCCCTTGTCCTCCTTGGAGCCGGGGAGCCCGGAGCGGTCGATGCCCTGCGCCTCGTCGTCGAGCGTGAGCACCCCGAAGCCGACCGGCTTGCCGGTGTCCAGCGCGACGCGGGTGAGCCCGTCGGTCGCCGCGGCGGAGACGTACTCGAAGTGGGGCGTCCCGCCGCGGATGATGACGCCGAGGGCGACGACCGCATCCGCGCCGGACTCCAGTGCCGCCTTGCTGACGACGGGGAGCTCGAAGCTGCCGGGGACGCGGACGAGCGTGTGCGTCGCCCCGGCGGCGTCGAGCGTCCGCTGGGCGCCGGCGATGAGGGCCTCGCTGATCGTCTCGTGCCAGCTGCCGGCGACGATGACGACGTTCAGGCCGCTCCCGTCGATCCGCTCCTGGGCGCTGGGCGCTCCTGCTCCGCTCATCGTGTGGTCCTTCCCGCCGCGAAGCCCGCGGTCGTCTCGTTCGTGGTCGTCTCGTTCGTCGCTGTCTCGGGGTCGATGTCCCCGATCGCGTGCCCCATCCGGTCGCGCTTGGTCTCCAGGTAGCCCTCGTTGAAGGCTCCGACGCCGACGACGAGCGGTACGCGCTCCTCGACGGCGATGCCGTGCTCCTCGAGCTGGCGCACCTTCTCGGGGTTGTTGGTCAGCAGGCGCACCGATTCGATCCCCAGGTCCTGGAGGATGGCCGTCGCCGCCCCGTAGTCCCTGGCGTCGATCGGCAGGCCGAGGGCGAGGTTGGCGTCGAGCGTGTCGAGCCCCTCCTCCTGCAGCTTGTACGCGCGCAGCTTGTTGATCAGGCCGATGCCGCGGCCTTCGTGCCCGCGCAGGTAGACGACGACGCCTCCCTCGCGCTGGATGGTGTCCATCGCCGCGTCGAGCTGCGGGCCGCACTCGCACTTGAGCGAGCCGAACGCCTCGCCGGTCAGGCACTCGGAGTGCACCCGCACGAGCGTCCCGTCGCGCTGCGGAGTGCCCGCAACGATCGCGACGTGGTCGGCTCCGGTCATCCGGTCGCGGTAGGCGCGCATCCGGAAGGGTCCGTGCGTCGTCGGGACCGTCGTCTCCACCTCGAAGATCACGCGCGAGGTCTCCGGGATCGGCGCGACCGTCTCGAGCGGCTGGTCGCAGTGGAACTCCTGCAGGTACGCGATCAGCGTCTCGATCGTGATGACGAGCACGCCCTCCCGCCGGCCCAGCTCGATCAGGCCGGGGAGGCGCATCATCTCGCCGTCGTCGGCGACGATCTCCGCGATGGCGCCGACCGGTGTCATCCCGGCCAGGGTCAGCAGGTCGACCGCGGCCTCGGTGTGCCCGTCGCGCTCGCGCACGCCGCCCTCGACGGCGCGCAGCGGGAGGATGTGGCCGGGGCGGTGGAGGCTGGACGGCGTCGAGTCCAGGTTGGCCAGCACTCGCAGCGTGTGCGCCCGGTCGGCCGCACTGATGCCGGTGGAGAGACGGTCTGCCGCATCCACGCTGACCGTGTAGTTCGTGCCGCGCGAGTCCTCGTTGTTGACGACCATGACCGGCAGTTCGAGCCGGTCGGCGATCTCGTTGGTCATCGGCGCGCAGATGAAGCCGGACGAGTGCTTGACCGTCCAGGCGATCCACTCCTGGCTGGCGAGCTCGGCGGCGAGGACGACGTCGCCCTCGTTCTCGCGGCTCTCGTTGTCGACGACGATGACCGGCCGCCCGGCGCGGAGTTCCGCGAGGGCCTCCGGGATGCTGGCGAGACTCATGACGCGCTCCGTTCGTTCAGTGCGGGTTCGAGCGCGAGCATGCGCTCCACATGACGGGCGAGGATGTCCGTCTCGATGTTGACGCGATCGCCGGGCTTCCGGTCGCCGAGGGTGGTGGCGCCGAGGGTCTCCGGGATCAGGGACACCTCGAACCAGCCGTCCTCACGTCCGCCGCCGACCGCGCTCACGGTCAGCGAGACGCCGTCGACGGCGATGGAGCCCTTGCGGGCGACGAGCGGCGCGTGCTCCGGGTCGAGCGAGAGCCGGACGACGCGCCACGCGCTCCCGTCGGTGACGGAGAGCACGGTGGCGGTGCCGTCGATGTGCCCCTGCACGATGTGCCCTCCCAGGCGGTCGCCGACCTGGGCGGCGCGCTCCAGATTGACGCGACGGCCGGGCTGGATGTCGTCCAGTGTGCTGATGGCGAGCGTCTCGGCCATCACGTCCGCCGTGAAGCTGTCGGCGTCCTTGCCGATCACGGTGAGGCAGACGCCGCTGACCGAGATGGAGTCGCCGTGGCGCGCGTCGCTGACGGCCAGCGGCCCCCGCACGGTGACGCGGGCGGCGTCGGCGGTGCGCTCGACGGCGGTGATCTCGCCCAGCTCTTCGATGATTCCGGTGAACATGCGTTCAGCCCTCCTGGGTGCGGGTCGGGGTCGGGGTCTGCGGGAAGATGTCGGCGCCCCGGACGTCGACGGGGTCGCCCACGGTACGGGTGGCGCCGTCGGGAACGGGGACGGCGCGGAGGAGGAGGTCGCCGCCGAGCCGTTCGACGTCGAGGATGCGCAGCCTCCGCTGCTCGCCGATGTTCTCGACGCCGATATCGCCGAGTGCGAGCCGCGGGCCGCCCAGCAATGTGGGCGCGAGATAGATCGCGTATTCGTCCACGAGGCCGGCCGCGACGAACGCGCTCGCCAGGGTGGGGCCGCCCTCCACGTAGATGCGGCGGAAGCCGCGCTGGTGCAGGTCGGCGACCACCTCGGTGAGGTCGTGCGTCCCCTCGAAGATCACCGGGTTGGGGTGGCGGAACACCGCGGCATCCTTCGGGATGGCCCGGGTGCCGATGACGACAGGCGTCGGCTGCGTGCCCATCAGCTCGCCGGCGTCCCCACGTGCGGTCAGACTGGGGTCGTCGGCGAGCACGGTTCCGGTCCCGACGACGATCGCATCGGAGGCCTCGCGCTGCTCGTGCACGCGCTGCCGGGCGGCCGCTCCGGTGATCCAGCGGCTCGTGCCGTCAGCGGCGGCCGCACGGCCGTCCAGGCTGCTCGCCCACTTGACGACGATGTAGGGCCGGCCCAGCCGGGCCGTGGTCAGCCAGTCGCCGAGGAACGCGTCGATCTCGTCGCGCAGGACCCCGCCGATGACCTCGACGCCGGCCTCGCTGAGGCGCTCGGCGCCTCCGCCGGAGTGGTGACCGGGGTCGTCCGTGCCGTAGACGACACGGGAGACGCCCGCGGCGATCAGGGCCTCGGAGCAGGGGCCGGTGTGGCCCCAGTGGTTGCAGGGCTCCAGCGTCACGACCGCGGTCGCGCCGCGGGCGCCGCCCTCCGGCAGCTTGCTCAGCGCGTCCACCTCGGCGTGCGGGGTGCCGACACCGCGGTGCCAGCCCTCGGCCAGGATGTTCCCCTCTGCGTCGAGGAGCACGCAGCCGACGCGCGGATTCAGGCCCCGGGCTGGGCCGTTCGCGGCGAGCTCGAGCGCCGTGCGCATGGGGGCTTCCCACGTCATCCCGTTGCCATCCTGTCTCTCACTGGAGACGTGTCACCGGGGTCGCGTGGGCGCCAGCCCATGCGGGCTGCCCACCGTGCTTCCTCCCATCCGGACTGAGCGGCAGGCTCTCACCTGCACGCATTACCGTCGGTGCCGGAATTCCACCGGCTCAGCAGGACGCCTGGGCGTCCCGCTCGCGGACTGTCACCGCCGGTTCGGACTCTCACCGACCCCGGAGCACGTATTTCGTTGTCGAGGGTATCAACGCGCGGCGCCGCCGCCTATTCCCTGGGGCGGATGCGGCCTCCCGTTACGTGGGCGGTGACGGTCTGCGGATTGCCTGCGGACGGTCTGCGGCGGGCTACGCGGCGGTGACGGCCTCGTCGTCGGTCACCGCGTGGAGCGCGCCGGACGGCGACGGCTCGACCGGGCTGACCGGCTGCGTCAGCTGGACCAGCGCCCGCGCGGTGCCCTCGTCGACGATGAGGTCCGTGATCAGCCCGGCGGCCAGTGCGCCGCGCAGGCTGTGCACCTTGGAGGGGCCGGAGACGATGCAGACCCGGCGCGGCACGCGCTTGATCAGGTCGATGTCCGGACCGCTGGCCCGCTCATTGAGCGCGATGCCGTGGTGGCTGCCGTCCTCGCGGAAGAAGACGGTCGCCACGTCGCCCACCACGCCCGACTCGTCGAGCGAGGTGTAGTCCGCCTGGTCGAGGTAGCCGCCGGCGTAGACGTGCGAGCGCACCTCCGAGAAGGGGGAGCCGAGGCCGAACAGGGCCACATCCATCCGCTCCTGGATGTCGAGGATGCGGCGCGTGCTGCGCTCCCGCCACATGGCGTTCTTGGTCTCCGGGTCGTCGAAGAGCGCAGGAACGGGGAACTCCTGGATGGTGCCGGAGTAGGTGTCGCCGAAGCGGCGGAGGATCTCGGACGCGTACAGCACACCGGTCGTGTAGGTGTTGCCCGCGCCGTTGAGCTGCACGAACTCGACGTTGTGCAGCTCCTTCGGAATGAGGTGGCGGCTGAGTGCGCTCATCGTCGAACCCCAGGCGACGCCGACGGTCTGGTTGGAGTCGATGAAGCGGTCGAGGATGCGCGCGGCGGAGATCGCCACGCGCTCCAGCCGGTCGACGTCGCTGATCGCGCTCGGCATCGGCACGATGTGCGCGGCGATGCCGTACCGTTCGTGGATCGCCTGCTGGATGCGCGATGCACCTTCGTGCGGTTCGGCGATCTGGATGGTGACCAGGCCGGACGAGCGGGCGTAGCTGAGCAGCCGCGAGACGCTGGAGCGCGACGTGTGCATCTCGTGCGCGATGGCCTCCATCGTCAGGTCCTGCATGTAGTAGAGGTGACCCGCCTTGAGGGCGTCGCGGACCTTGTCGGGCAGGTGCTCGGTGTCGGGCTGGGGCATTCGGGGCCTTCTTCGCTGGGGCGGCGTTCTCGGGGCGATCGAGGCGCTGCACGTATGTGCATCCGGCTTGATCGAAGTTGTGCTGCCACCGAAGACTATAGCTGCACAGCACCTTCACGTCAGAAGCAACAGGAGAAGATCGTGACGACGTCGTCGAACACCCGCACCGAGGTCCAGCGCCTGGCCGAACGCCCGCGAGCACAGGTGCTCGTCGTCGGCGGCGGCATCAACGGGCTCGGAACCTTCCGCGACCTCGCGCTCCAGGGCGTCGACGTCGTCCTCGTCGAGCGCAACGACTTCGTGTCGGGCGCCTCCGCCGCCTCCAGCCACATGATCCACGGCGGCATCCGCTACCTCGAGAACGGGGAGTTCCGGCTCGTCAAGGAGTCGGTGACCGAGCGCAACGGCCTCCTCAAGATCGCGCCGCACTACGTGAAGCCGCTGGAGACGACCATTCCGATCTTCTCCACGTTCTCGGGCATCCTCGCCGCCCCGCTCCGCTTCCTCACCCACAAGCAGGGCAAGCCGAAGGAGCGAGGCGCGTTCCTCATCAAGACCGGCCTGACGATCTACGACTCCTTCTCTCGTGACGGAGGCTCGGTGCCCCGGCACAGCTTCCACGGCCGGAAGAAGTCGCTGGAGGCGCTGCCCGCGCTCAACCCCGGCCTCAAGTACACCGCCACCTACTTCGACGCCTCCGTCCACGATCCCGAGCGGCTGGCGCTCGACGTGCTCGCCGACGGACTCGCCGCCGGTCCGCACGCCCGTGCCGTCAACTACGTGGAGGCCATCGGCGCCCGCTACGGAGGCGTGCTGGTCCGCGACCGCGAGACGGGCACGGAGTTCACCATCACCGCCGACGTGGTCGTGAACGCCTCCGGACCCTGGACGGACCTCACCAATGAGGCGCTCGGCCAGGGGACCCGGTACATGGGAGGGACCAAGGGCTCCCACATCGTGCTGGACAACCCGGAGCTGCTCGAGGCCTGCGCCGGCCGCGAGATGTTCTTCGAGAACAACGACGGTCGCATCGTGCTGATCTACCCTCTCAAGGGCCGGGTGATGGTCGGCACCACCGACCTCGAGGCGGACATGTCGGAGCGCGCGGTGATCACCGAGGATGAGATCGACTACTTCATCGAACTCGTCTCGCACGTTTTCCCAACGATCCCGGTCACCCGGGAACAGATCGTCTACACGTTCTCGGGCGTTCGTCCGCTGCCCCACCACGACGACACCGCGCCCGGATTCGTCTCCCGCGACTACCGGATCGTTCCGGGCACGGTCGCCGGCCTCGGCGACACCACCGTGTTGAGTCTCGTTGGCGGCAAGTGGACCACGTTCCGCGCCCTCAGCGAGCACCTCGCGAACGAGACGCTGCAGGCGCTCGGCGCCGAGCGCACCGTTCAGACGCTGGGGCTCCCGATCGGCGGAGGCGCCGGGTTCCCGACCACGCCGCAGGCGGAGCGCGACTGGATCGCCCGCTACGGCGCGGATGTCGGCGTCGAGCGCGCAACGACGCTGCTGCACCGCTACGGCACCAAGGCCGCCTTCGTCATCGATGCGATCGCCGGCTGGGACGGGGAGGATGCGCCGCTCGCTGCAGCGCCCACCTACTCTCACGCCGAGATCGACCACCTGGTCCGGAACGAGCACGTCGTGCACCTGTCGGACATCTTCCTGCGGCGCACCAGCCTCGCCTTCACCGGAGCGGTCAGCCTCCCGCTCGTGCACGAGATCGGCGCAATCACGGCAAACGCGCTGGGATGGTCGCCAAATCGGCGCACGGAGGAGGAAGATTCGTTCGTAGCGGACCTCGCCGACGCCCACCGGGTGCAGCTCAAGTCGGGAGACGGGAGCGAAGCCGCAGCTGTTCGATAAATGCACGAACGTGCATTGCACGGTTCTTGTCAAGGTGAGCATGACCGCAATAGCGTTTTCCTGCCCACCCTGACGAGATCCACCCCACAACGCACAACAGGGTGCGGGTCAACTGAACAACTGGAAGGTCAACGTGGACAATATCGGTGTAGATTTCCTGTCTGAGTTGGTGGGCACAGCGATGCTGGTCCTCCTCGGAACCGGTGTCGTGGCGAACGTCGCCCTCATCAAGAACAAAGGCTTCAACGGCGGGTTCCTGATGGTGAACATCGGCTGGGGCATCGCGGTGTTCTCCGGTGTGGTCGTCGCCTACAACTCCGGCGCGCACCTGAACCCGGCTGTGACGCTCGGCCTCGTGGCGAACAACGCCAAGACGTTCGGCAGCGCCGCCGCGCACACCCTGGTGCCGGTCAATTTCATCACGGTGCTCCTGTACATCCTGGCCCAGCTGATCGGTGCCATCATCGGCGCCGTGCTGACCTGGCTCGCGTACAAGAACCACTTCGACGAGGAGCCGGACCCGGCGAACAAGCTGGGCGTCTTCTCGACCGGCCCGGCCATCCGCAGCTACGCCTGGAACCTCGTCACCGAGATCATCGGCACCTTCGTGCTGGTGTTCGTGGTGATCGCCTTCGGACACCAGCCCGGTCAGGCTCCCGGCCTCGCGGCCCTCGGCGCTCTCCCCGTCGCCCTCCTGGTGATCGGCATCGGTGCGAGCCTCGGTGGTCCGACCGGCTACGCCATCAACCCTGCCCGTGACCTCGGCCCCCGCATCGCGCACGCGATCCTGCCGATCCGCGGCAAGGGCACGAGCGACTGGTCGTACTCCTGGGTTCCGGTCGTCGGCCCCGTCATCGGCGGCCTGATCGCCGGATGGCTGGCGCTGCTCCTCCTCCCGATCATCAAGTAAGACCCGGGGGCCGGCCGGGAAACCGGCCGGCCCCTCCTGCTCCACCCCCACAGAACAAAGGAGTCACCTATGGCCGACTACGTCGTCGCCATCGACCAGGGCACGACCAGCACCCGAGCGATCATCTTCGACAAGAGCGGCTCGATCGTCTCGAGCGGGCAGCTCGAGCACGAGCAGATCTTCCCGAAGGCCGGCTGGGTCGAGCACAACCCGATCGAGATCTGGAACAACGCGCGCGAGGTCATCGGCCTGGCGCTCTCCAAGGCGGACCTCACGCGCCACGACATCGCCGCCGTGGGCATCACCAACCAGCGCGAGACCGCCGTCGTGTGGGACAAGAACACGGGCGAGCCCGTCTACAACGCGATCGTCTGGCAGGACACGCGCACGCAGCCGATCGTGGACCGCCTGGCGGCCGACGGCGGCACCGAGCGGTTCAAGCAGATCGTCGGCCTCCCGCTGGCGACCTACTTCTCCGGCACCAAGATCGTCTGGATCCTGGAGAACGTCGAAGGGGCCCGCGAGCGGGCGGAGGCCGGCGACCTGCTGTTCGGCACGACCGACAGCTGGGTGCTCTGGAACCTGACCGGCGGCACGGACGGCGGCGTGCACGCCACCGACGTGACCAACGCCTCCCGCACCCTGTTCATGGACCTGGAGACGCTCACCTGGCGGGACGACATCCTCGAGGTGTTCGGCGTTCCCAAGTCGATGCTGCCGGAGATCAAGAGCTCCTCCGAGATCTACGGGACGGTCGAGTCCTCCAGCCTGCTGCGAGAGGTCCCGGTCGCGGGCATCCTCGGCGACCAGCAGGCCGCGACGTTCGGCCAGGCCGCGTTCGATCCCGGCGAGTCCAAGAACACCTACGGTACGGGCAACTTCCTCATCTTCAACACGGGTGAGGAGATCGTCCACTCGAAGAACGGTCTGCTGACGACGCTGGGCTACAAGCTCGGCGACGCCGCTCCGCACTACGCGCTGGAGGGCTCCATCGCCGTCACCGGCTCGCTGGTGCAGTGGCTGCGCGACAACCTCGGCATCATCTCCAGCGCACCGGAGATCGAGGAGCTCGCCAAGACGGTCGACGACAACGGCGGCGCCTACTTCGTGCCGGCGTTCTCCGGGCTGTTCGCGCCGTACTGGCGGGCGGACGCGCGCGGCGCGCTCGTCGGCCTCACCCGGTACGTCAACAAGGGTCACATCGCCCGCGCGGTGCTGGAGGCCACGGCGTTCCAGACCCGCGAGGTGCTGGATGCGGTCAACGCCGACTCCGGTGTGGACCTGCAGGAGCTCAAGGTCGACGGCGGCATGATCGCCAACAACCTGCTCATGCAGTTCCAGGCGGACATCCTCGGCGTGCCGGTCGTCCGGCCGGTCGTCGCCGAGACGACCGCCCTGGGCGCCGCCTACGCGGCAGGTCTCGCCACCGGGTTCTGGGCGGACCTGGACGACCTGCGCAAGAACTGGCAGGAGGACAGCCGCTGGACCCCGAACATGGAGCCGGAGGAGCGCGAGCGTCAGCTGCGCCTCTGGAAGAAGGCCGTCACGAAGACGTTCGACTGGGTCGACGACGACGTGCGCAACGCCTGACCTGCCCCACCTCGAAGCGCCGTCCGGCTCACGCCGGGCGGCGCTTCGCCGTTCCGGGCGCATCCATGGGGCGCAACACGCCGCTATCGCGCGGCGATAGCGGCGTGTTGCGCCCCACAGATGGTGGGATCAGGCGAGGAGGGGCGCGAGCTCGGTGAGGGAGCGGATGGTGCGGACGCCCGCGTCGAGGGCGTCGCGCTCGTCCTCGGGCGACGGGATCGCGTCGCGCCGGTTGAGCCAGACTCCGGTGAGCCCGGCGCGGGCGGCGCCGATGGCGTCCGTACGCAGCCGATCGCCGACGTACGCGGCCTCGCTCGGCTCGATGCCGTAGAGCTCGCAGGCTGCGTGGAAGATCGCCGCGTCCGGCTTCACGACGCCCAGCTCGCCGGAGGCGATCAGGCGCTCGATGCGGGCATCCAGGCCGACGGCCTCCACCTTGCGCCGCTGGAAGGCCAGGTCGCCGTTGGTGATCAGCCCGAAGCGCACGCCCGGGAGGGTGCGCACCAGAGCATCCAGCGCCGGAAGTGCATCGTCGTGCAGTGACCAGGCCGCGACGTAGTGCTCGAAGTAGTCGGCGAACCAGGCGCTCGCCTGCTCCGCGCTCAGGGCGACGCCGTGACGGGCGGCGAAGTCGCGGGCGCGAGCCTGCCGCTGGCCCTCGAAATCGAGTTCGCCGGCAAGGTAGGAGTGGTAGTGCTCCTCTTCGAGGTCGTGCCAGATCGTCACGACCTCGTCGGCCTCCAGGGCCCCGTAGGGAGCGCCGAGCGCCTCGGCATAGCGGAGGATGCCGACTTCGACGGCCGCCCGGTGCGCGAACAGGGTGTCGTCGAGGTCGAACAGCACGACGCGGGGCATGCTCACGGCTCCGTGTGGACGAAAGTGCTGTGCGGCCAGCCGTCCGCCGGACTGCGTGGGTCGTCTCGCAGCAGTGTGCCCCTCCACTCATCGAGGCGCTCACCGCGCTGCTCGGCTCCCTGCGGCACGACGCCCTCCCAGCGGAAGCCCGTGCGGCGGGCGACGGCTGCGCTGGCCGCGTTGCCCACCAGCGCTCGCCACACCATCCGGGTGAGGGCGAGGCCGTTCGGTGCGGCGCCGAAGCCGTAGTCCACAGCGAGCCGCACGGCCTCCGACATGTGGCCCCTTCCGCGGGCCTCCGGGGCCATCCAGTAGCCGATCTCGCCCTGCCGCTCGCGGATGTCGCCGATGCTGACCATTCCGACCAGGACGCCGTCGGCCCGGACGGCCCACGTGCAGACCCGGCCGCTCGCCCAGCCGTCGGGCACGACCTTCGTCACGAACCCGACCGCGTGCTCCCGGCGGTACGGCGACGGCACGGTCGTCCAGCGGGCGATCGCCGGGTCGGCGCACACCTCGGCGATGCGGTCGATGTCCGCCTCAGCGGGCACGGACAGCGTCACCCGCGTGCTCGTCAGGGTGACCGGCTGCGGCATCAGCGGCTCCGGCGGAGGAAGCCCACGCGGTCGTAGACCTTCGCCAGCGTGCTCTCGGCGATCTCGCTGGCGCGGTCGGCGTTGGCGGCCAGGATCCTGTCGAGCTCGCCGGGGTCGGCGAAAAGGTCGAGCGCCCGTTGGCGGACCGGCGCGAACTCGTCGACAACCACCTCTACGAGGCCCTTCTTGAAGTCGCCGTAGCCCGTGCCCTCGTACTCCAGCTCGATCGACTCGATCGACCGGCCGCTGAGCGCGGAGTAGATGACCAGGAGGTTGGAGATGCCGGGCTTGCCCTGGCGGTCGAACGACACCACGCCGTCGGTGTCGGTGACCGCCCGCATGATCTTCTTGCGCGTGACCTCGGGCTCGTCGAGCAGCCACACGATGCCCGAACCGGACTCGGCCGACTTCGACATCTTCGACTCCGGATTCTGGAGGTCGTAGATGCGTGCGCTCTCCTTCAGGATCATCGCCTGGGGGACGACGAACGTGTCCCCGTAGCGGCTGTTGAAACGCTCGGCCAGGTCGCGCGTCAGCTCCACGTGCTGCCGCTGGTCGTCGCCGACCGGGACCACCTCGGCGTCGTACAGCAGGATGTCGGCGGCCATCAGCACCGGGTAGGCGAACAGCCCGACTGAGGTCGCCTCAGCGCCCTGCCTCGCCGACTTGTCCTTGAACTGGGTCATGCGCGACGCCTCGCCGAATCCGGTGATCGTGTTGAGCACCCAGGCCAGCTGCGCGTGCGCGGGGACGTGCGACTGCACGTAGAGCGTGGAGGCGGACGGGTCGATGCCGGCGGCGATGTACTGCGCGGCGGTACGCCGGGTCTTCTCGCGGAGCTCGGCCGGATCTTGCGCGACGGTGATCGCGTGCAGGTCGACGACGGAGAAGAACGCGTCGTGCGTGCTCTGCAGTTCTTTCCACTGCAGGAGCGCGCCGATGTAGTTGCCGAGGTGGAGCGAGTCGGCCGAGGGCTGCATGCCCGAGTAGAGGCGGGGGAGGTTGGTCATGATTCTGCTTTCGAGAGTGTGGGGGAGTGGATGCGCAGGCCGTCAGAGCGCGTAGTCGACGACCACGGGGGTGTGGTCGGACCATCGCTCGTCGTAGGCGGCCGCGCGGTCCACCGCGACGTCCTTCACTCGTGCCGCGAGGGCGGGAGTGGCGAGCTGGTAGTCGATCCGCCAGCCCGTGTCGTTGTCGAACGCCTTGCCGCGCCACGACCACCACGTGTACGGCCCGTCGACCTCGCCGGCGTGCTTGCGGACGACGTCGACCCAGCCGAGGCCGGCTCCGTCGTTGTAGGCCGCGTCGCCCTCGGCTCCTACGATTCGGTCGAAGTAGGCGCGCTCGTCCGGCAGGAAGCCGGCGCGCTTGACGTTGCCCTTCCAGTTGCGGATGTCGAGCGTGCGATGGCCGACGTTGAGGTCGCCCATCACCACGGCCAGCTCGTTGTGCTTCTGCAGCTCGGGCAGCCGCGCCTCCATCGCGTCGAGGAAGCGGTACTTCTCTACCTGCTTCTCGGTGTCGGCCTCGCCCGAGTGGACGTAGGCGCTGACGACCGTGAGCACCGTCCCGTCGACCTCGTAGTCGGCCTCCAGCCACCGGCCGGCGCTGTCGAAGTCGGTCGGGCCTAGCTCGACCCGGTGGATGGCTGCCCGATGCCGGCTGGCGATCGCGACACCCGCTCGGCCCTTGGCCGTTGCCGGGTCGTGCACCACATCCCAGTCGTCGCCGAGGAGCCCCTGCAGGTCTTCGGTCGAGGCGCGGACCTCCTGGATCGCGAGGATGTCGACGTCGCGCCCATCGAGCCAGGAACTCATGCCCTTGCGGAAGGCGGCGCGGATTCCGTTGGCGTTGATCGTGGCGATGCGCACGGGACTCGAGGGCATGCCTCCAGCCTACCGGGGGCGGCCGACAGCGCCCTCGTCCAGCACATCGTTGAGCTGCTGCTCGGCCTTGGCCACCCTCCGCTGCGCCGGAAGCCGGCTCAGCCAGCCTGCCCGGCTCAGGTCGTCCTGCGCCTCCTGCAGCTCGGCGCGGGCGACCAGCTCCCTGGCCTGGTGCTCCGCCGCGGCCCGCTCCGCGGCCTCCTGCTCGGGCGTGACCCGGCGCGGTGAGAGACCGCGGTCGAACATGCCGATTGCGATCCACGAGGCCGACAGCAAGATCACCCGCGAGATCAGGTTGAACCACAGCAGCAGACCGACGAACACCGCGAACGTGGCGAGGAGGGGGTTCTTCGACGAGCCGAAGAGGAGGCCGCTCAGCACGCTGAGCCCCGCCAGCACGAGCGAACCGAGCAGGACTCCGAAGAACAGGTTGCGCCACGGTATGGCGACGCGCGACATCACCCGGAACATCGCACCGAGGGTGACCAGGTTGAGGAGCACGGACACCACCAGGCCCGAGAAGCGGGCGACGGCGTTCGTCCAGAACGAGTCGGAGCTGACGCCCATCCAATCGAGCAGCAGCGTCAGCGTCTGCGTGCTCAGGATGGTCAGCACCGCCGAGACGATGAAGAGGGCGCCGAAGATCAGCGCGAGCCCGAGGTCGCGGATCTTCTGCAGCACGTAGTTGGTCGCGTCGCGGCTGAGGCCGAAGACGGCGCGCACGGCCTGGCGCGTGTAGAAGAGCCAGCCGATCGCGGTCCAGATCAGGCCGATCGCCGCGATGACGCCCGTCCAGCCGAACGATGTCGCGCTCTGCAGCTGGGTCTCCGGAATCACCCCTGGCGTCGACGGGGTGGCGATGAGGCCGGGCACCGTACGGTTCAGCAGTGCGACGAGGGCGTCGAACACCTGGTCGTTCCCGGAGAGCCAGACGCTGGAGATCGAGAACCCCACCCACACGGCCGCGAAGACCGCGAACAGGGACTGATAGCCCATCCCCGCGGCGCGCAGATTGCCGTCCGAGTGCGAGTAGTTGATGTAGACCCGGTACGGCCGGAGGGCCTGCACCCATTTCGCCCAGCGCGACACCCGGGCGACCGGCCGCTCCAGGCGCTCCTTCAGCGGCTCTGCACGTTCGAGGAGATGCTCGGTGAGCGTCTCCTCGGGTTCGACGGTGCCTTGCGCGCGCTGAAGCGCCGGATCCGGCTCCGCAGCCGAGCGTCGGGGCTTCCTGGCCATGTGGTCAGGATAGCGACGAGGGTCAGGGGCGGCCCCGCATGATCGCCTGCTTGACCTCGGCGATCGCCTGCGTGACCTGGATGCCGCGGGGGCAGGCGTCGGTGCAGTTGAAGGTCGTGCGGCAGCGCCAGACGCCCTCCTTGTCGTTGAGGATGTCGAGACGCACGGCTGCGTTGTCGTCGCGCGAGTCGAAGATGAAGCGGTGCGCGTTGACGATCGCGGCCGGTCCGAAGTACTGGCCGTCGGTCCAGAACACCGGGCAGGACGAGGTGCACGCGGCGCACAGGATGCACTTCGTGGTGTCGTCGAAGCGGGCGCGGTCGGCGACCGACTGGATGCGCTCCTTGCCCTTTTCGGGCTTGGAGTTGGCGACGAGGAACGGCTGCACCTCGCGGTAGCTCTCGAAGAACGGCTCCATGTCGACGATGAGGTCCTTCTCGAGCGGCAGGCCCTTGATCGCCTCGACGTAGATCGGCTTCGAGATGTCGAGGTCCTTGATCAGCGTCTTGCAGGCGAGGCGGTTGCGGCCGTTGATGCGCATCGCGTCCGAGCCGCAGATGCCGTGCGCGCAGGAGCGGCGGAAGGTCAGCGACCCGTCCTGCTCCCACTTGATCTTGTGCAGGGCGTCCAGGATGCGGTCGGTCGGGTACAGCTCGACGTCGAAGTCCTGCCAGCGCGGCTCGCTGTCCAGGTCCGGGTCGAACCGGCGGATGATCAGCGTGACGGTGAACGACTGCACAGGGGCCTCGGGGGCCGGGGGAGTCTCGAGGACGGCGTTCGACATCAGTACTTCCTCTCCATCGGCTGGTAGCGGGTCACCACGACGGGCTTCCAGTCGAGCGTGATGTGGTCTGCGGCATCCGACGAGTGCGGGTCGCCGGTGAGGTAGGCCATCGTGTGCTTCATGTAGTTCTCGTCGTCGCGCTTCGGGAAGTCGTCGCGCATGTGGCCGCCGCGGGACTCCTTGCGGTTGCGCGCGGAGTAGACGACGACCTCGGCGAGGTCGAGCAGGAAGCCGAGCTCGACGGCCTCCAGCAGATCGGTGTTGTAGCGCTTGCCCTTGTCCTGCACCTGCACCTTGCGGTACCGGTCGCGGAGCTGGTGGATGGTCTCGGTCACCTGGGCGAGCGACTCGTCGGTGCGGAACACCTGGGCGTTCCGGTCCATCTCGTCCTGCAACTCCTTGCGGATGGCCGCGATGCGCTCCGTGCCGGTCGACGTGCGCAGCTCGTCGATCATGCCGCGGACCGCGGCGGCAGGGTTCTCGGGGAGCGGGACGAACTCGGCGGTCTTGACGAACTCCACTGCGTTGTTGCCCGCGCGCTTGCCGAACACGTTGATGTCGAGCAGCGAGTTGGTGCCCAGACGATTGGAGCCGTGCACCGAGACGCAGGCGCACTCGCCGGCGGCGTAGAGGCCCGGCACGACGGTGGTGTTGTCGCGCAGCACCTCCGCCGCGGTGTTGGTCGGGATGCCGCCCATGGCGTAGTGCGCCGTCGGCATCACCGGGACCGGCTCGACCACGGGGTCGACGCCGAGGTAGGTGCGGGCGAACTCGGTGATGTCCGGGAGCTTCGTCTCGAGGACCTCGGCGCCGAGGTGGGTGCAGTCGAGGAGCACGTAGTCCTTGTGCGGACCGGCTCCGCGGCCCTCCGCGACCTCCTGCACCATGCACCGGGCGACGATGTCGCGCGGCGCGAGGTCTTTGATCGTCGGGGCGTAGCGCTCCATGAATCGCTCGCCCGAGGCGTTGCGCAGGATCGCTCCCTCGCCGCGGGCGCCCTCGGTGAGGAGGATGCCGAGGCCGGCCAGGCCGGTCGGGTGGAACTGGAAGAACTCCATGTCCTCCAGCGGCAGGCCCTTGCGCCAGATGATGCCGACGCCGTCGCCGGTGAGGGTGTGGGCGTTGGAGGTGGTCTTGAAGATCTTGCCGAAGCCGCCGGTGGCGAAGATGATCGCCTTCGAGTGGAAGACGTGCAGCTCGCCGGTGCTCAGCTCGTAGGCGACGACTCCGGCCGGCTGCGGGACCCCGTCCACGTCGGTCATGATGACGTCGAGCACGTAGAACTCGTTGAAGAAGTTGATGCCGAGCTTGACGCAGTTCTGGAACAGCGTCTGCAGGATCATGTGGCCGGTGCGGTCGGCCGCGTAGCAGGCGCGGCGCACAGGCGCCTTGCCGTGGTCGCGGGTGTGGCCGCCAAAGCGGCGCTGGTCGATCTTGCCCTCAGGGGTGCGGTTGAACGGCAGGCCCATGTTCTCGAGGTCGATGACCGCGTCGATGGCCTCCTTGGCGAGGATCTCGGCCGCATCCTGGTCGACCAGGTAGTCGCCGCCCTTGACCGTGTCGAAGGTGTGCCACTCCCAGCTGTCCTCCTCGACGTTGGCGAGCGCTGCGGCCATGCCGCCCTGCGCCGCACCCGTGTGGGAACGCGTCGGGTAGAGCTTCGAGATGACGGCGGTCCGGGCGTGCGGGCCGGCCTCGATCGCCGCGCGCATCCCGGCGCCGCCGGCGCCGACGATGACGATGTCGAACTCGTGGTAGTGGACGCCGTCGATGACGGTGGATTCAATGGCTTCTGTTGTCACAGGTTTTCCGTGTCGATTCGCGGTTCAGGATGCGGTGATCTGGGATCGGCCCGGTCAGTGCGCCGGGCAGAAGGACGGCAGGTCGGCGGCGGCCGCGCCGGCGGGGCACGGGTCGAACGTGAAGATCACGAGCGTGCCGAGCACGACGAGGACGACCACGGCGGCCAGGATGGCCCACTTGAGGATGAGGTTGACCACCCGGTTGTAGGCGTAGTCGTTCACCAGCGTCCGCATGCCGTTGCCGCCGTGGATGAGCGCGAGCCAGAGCATCAGGAGGTCCCAGACCTGCCAGAACGGCGTCGCGTACTTGCCGGCGACGAAGGCGAAGTCGATCTGCTTGACGCCGTCGCCGAGGACGAGGTTGATCAGCAGGTGGCCGAAGATCAGGATCACGAGCACGAGGCCCGATGCCCGCATGTAGATCCAGCCCCACTTCTCCCAGTTCTTGCCGCGGGAGGAGCGGGCGGTGGGGGTGCGCGGCGCTTCGATGGTCGTCACGTCAGTTCACCTCCGAGAAGATGTGGATGAGCTGCGTCGGGACGAAGCCGGCCATGAGGATCACCCAGAGGGCGATGACGATCCAGATCATGACCTTCTGGTACTTGACGCCCTTGCTCCAGAAGTCGATCAGGATGATCCGGATGCCGTTGAAGGCATGGAAGATGATCGCCGCGACCAGGGCCATCTCGCCGAAGCCCATGATCGGGTTCTTGTAGGTGCCGATCACCGCGTTGTAGGCCTCCGGGCTCACGCGGAGGAGCGATGTGTCCAGGATGTGGACGAGAAGGAAGAAGAAGATGGCCACGCCGGTGATGCGGTGGAGGACCCACGACCACATCCCCTCGCGGCCTCGGTACAGTGTGCCGCCGGGCCGGGTCTTGGCCGGCTGCAGCGTCCCTGTCGCTTGGTCTGACACGGGACAACCCTCCCTGGTTGCGATTCGCTTCATCGGGGCGCGGTGAGCGCAGCGCAAGTCTATGCCGGGACCGCCCCCGACGCCTCTTAGGGTGACCTCAGTTATCTCGACGTCGAGATAACTCCGCCTCGACGGTGGCTGCGCTGCGGCGTACCGTCCACCCCATGACACAGGACGAACCGATCATGCACGGAAGTGCCGACGCCACCGACGAGTCGAAGGTCGCCGGGATCGTGGAGCAGGTGCGGGCGGATATGCAGTTGCGGGGCTCGGAGGACAGCGAGCGGCTGCTCAAACAGCGACTCGCGGACGCCGGCATCCAGCTGCCGCAGGAGGAGATCTCGCGGCTGGTGCAGGAGATCCAGAACGGCCCGTCCGTCGTCGACTAGAGGACGTCCGTGGAGCCGGTGATCTTCAGCGCGTCCACCACCGACTTCACCCGCTGGGCGTTCTCGCTCGTCGTGACCAGGAGGGCGTCGGGCGTGTCGACGACGACGATGTCCTTCACCCCGATGAGGCTGATGACGCGATTGCTCTGACTGACGACGATCCCGCTGGACGAGTCGGACAGCACCCGGGCGTTCTCACCGAGGATGGCGAGATCCGACTTGCGTCCGCCGGAGTTCAGCTTCGCCAGTGAGGCGAAGTCGCCGACGTCGTCCCAGTCGAAGTAGCCGGGGATGACCGCCAGCCGTCCGGCCGCGGCGGCCGGCTCGGCGACCGTGTAGTCGATCGCTATCTTCTCCAGCGCCGGCCAGATGCGGTCTACCGCCGGCCCGCGCGTCGCCGGGTCGTCCCAGGCCTCCGCCAGCTCGAGCAGCCCCGCCAGCAGTTTCGGCTTGTTCCGGCCGATCTCCTCCAGCAGCCGGTCGGCGCGCGCGATGAACATGCTGGCGTTCCACAGATAGGAGCCGTTCTCGAGGTACCGCTCGGCGGTCTCCAGGTCCGGCTTCTCCTTGAAGGAGCCGACCGCGAGGGCGCTCGGCGCGCCCGGGACCTCGAGGCGGTCCCCGTAGTGGATGTAGCCGAATCCGACCGCGGGCTCGGTGGGCCGGATGCCGATCGTCGTGATGTAACCGGCTTCCGCCGCAGCCGCCGCCTCCCGCACTGCGGACTGGAACAGCGGCAGGTTCTTGATGACATGGTCGGCCGCGAACGAGCCGATGATGACGCCGGGCTCGCGGCGCTCCAGGATCGCGGCCGCCAGGCCGATGGCCGCGGTCGAATCGCGCGGCTCGGACTCCAGGACGACGTTCGGGTCGGCCAGCGCGGGGAGCTGCTGCTCGACCGCGAGCCGGTGCGCCCGCCCGGTGACGACCATGATCCGCTGCTCGCCGGACAGCGGCACCAGCCGGTCCCAGGTGTCCCGCAGCAGCGTCTGCCCCGAACCGGTCAGGTCGTGGAGGAACTTCGGCGCGTCGGCGCGCGACAGCGGCCACAGCCGCGAACCGATCCCGCCGGCCGGGATCACGCTGTAGAAGCGTTCGATGGGCGGCCCCTGGGTGATCCTGCGGTGCTGAGTCATGGCGAAAGGATACCGAGCGGTGCCGGACACCGGCCGTTCATCGTGGCGACACCGGCGGCTCGTAGCGTGAGGGCCATGCGGGTCGCGGTGGTCAGCGAGAGCTTCCTCCCCACAGTCAACGGGGTCACGACGAGCGTGCTGCGGGTGCTCGACCACCTCGCGGCCCACGGGCACGAGGCGATCGTGATCTGCCCGGACGCGGGGGCGCCGGCCGAGTACGCCGGCTTCCGCATCCACCAGGTCCCGTCGATCGCGTACCGGCAGTTCCCGGTCGGGCTGCCGAGTCCGCAGGTGCAGCGCATCCTCGCCGGGTTCGGGCCGGACGTGCTGCACGCCGCCTCGCCGTTCTTCTTGGGGGCGCAGGCGATCGCGGCGGCGAACCGGCTCGGCGTGCCCTCCGTCGCCATCTACCAGACCGACGTCGCCGGCTTCGCCCGGCGCAACGGACTCGGCGTCACTTCGGCCATCGCCTGGAAGTACGTCCGGTGGGTGCACGAGGGCGCCGACCTCACCCTGGCGCCCTCCGCCGCGAGCGAGTACGACCTCCGGACTGCAGGGGTGAGCAGGGTCGGCCGCTGGGGCCGGGGTGTCGACCTCGAGCGCTACCACCCCAATAAGAGGAGGACACCGGCCGCTGCCGCACTCCGGGAGCGGCTCTCGCCGGACGGCGAGACCGTCGTCGGCTACGTCGGGCGGATCGCTCCCGAAAAGCAAGTGGAGCGGCTGCGCGCGCTGCGCGGCATCGGCGGGCTCTCCGTCGCGATCGTGGGCGACGGGCCGTCCCGCGACCAGGTCGCCCGCGAGCTCCGCGGACTGAACGTGCACTGGCTGGGCCGGCTCGGGGGAGAGGACCTGGCCACGGCCTATGCGGCCTTCGATGTCTTCGCGCACACCGGATCCGAGGAGACGTTCGGCCAGACCGTGCAGGAGGCGCACGCCTCGGGGCTGCCGGTGGTGGCGCCGCGCGCGGGCGGCCCGATCGACCTCGTCGAGCACGGAGTGGACGGACTGCTGTTCCCTCCGTCCGACGACCGGGCGCTGCGCGCGGCGGTCTCGATGCTCGTCCACGACGGCGCCTTCCGGCGACGGATGGGGGAGGCCGGACGACGGGCGGTGCTCGGCCGCAGCTGGGATGTCATCTGCCGCGAGCTGACCGGTCACTACGAGCAGGTCATCCTCAGTGCCGTCACCGGGGTGGGAGCGTACAGTTAGGTGGCCCCAGCGGGCCGTCTTCCTCTCTCGAGATCCCCGGAGGTGACCGATGGCCAACCTGAACCGACGCGGCATCCCCATGCCCTTCGTGACGCGCACCCGGCGGGTCGAGCCTCCGTCGCCCTCCGTCCCTCAGCAGCCGGTCGACCAGGCTCCGGGGCGCCGCAGCATGGTGGACAGCGCGATCTACGCACACGGCGTCCGGGTCGCCTCGCCGACGACGCTCTCCGACACCTATACGGCGCTCGCCGCCACCCCGGGCGGCGTCGCCTGGATCGGGCTCTACCGGCCCAGTGAGCAGGAGCTCCTGTCGCTCTCGGAGGAGTTCGACCTCCACCCGCTGGCGATCGAGGACGCGATCGTCGCCCACCAGCGTCCGAAGCTGGAGCGGTACGACACCGTCCTCTTCGTCGTGCTCAAGGCGGCGAACTACCTCGACGTCCCTGAGGAGGTCGACTTCGGCGAGCTGCACCTCTTCGTCGGACCGAACTTCGTGATCACCGTGCGCCATAGCGAGTCCCCGGACCTATCGCACGTCCGGCAGCGGATGGAGAGCGAGCCGGAGCTGCTGGCGCTCGGGCCGCAGGCGATCCTCTACGCGATCATCGACGCGGTGGTGGATGCGTACAGCCCGGTCGTCGCGGGTCTCGCGAACGACATCGACGAGATCGAGACGCAGGTGTTCGGCGGCGACGCTCTGGTGTCGCGGCGCATCTACGAGCTGTCGCGCGAGGTCATCGACTTCCAGCGGGCGACGCACCCGCTCTCGGCGGTGATGCTCGCGCTCGAGCGAGGGTCGACCAAGTACGGGGTGACGCAGGAGCTGGAGCGCCGGCTCCGCGACGTCGCGGACCACCTCACCCAGGTGAACGAGCGCGTCGACGGCTTCCGCTACCTGCTGCGCGACATCCTGACGGTGAACTCCACGCTGGTCTCGGAGCGGCAGAACGAGGAGATGACACGCCTCGCGCACTCCAGCCACCGGCAGGGCGAAGAGGTCAAGAAGATCTCGTCCTGGGCGGCGATCCTGTTCGCGCCGACGCTCATCGCCGGCATCTACGGCATGAACTTCACGCACATGCCGGAGCTCAGCTGGCCGCTGGGCTATCCGCTCGCGGTGCTCGCGATGGTCGGGTTGAGCGGGCTGCTGTATTCCATCTTCAAGCGCCGCGGCTGGCTCTGAACGGACCTCCCCGAACGGGTGACAGGCTGCTCGAATGAGCACGTGCCAATCGGGTGAGCATTTGTAACGCTTGCATGAAGAAGCCGGATTTTCGAACGGCGCTGTTCGTCACATTCGGTAACGTGAACCGCAGAAGCCTGCGATTACCCGCGCGGCTACGCATCTTGGAGGAACAACCTTGTCAATCACAGCCCGTAAGGCCGGCCTCGTCGGCCTGGCGGCGGTCGGCGTCATGTCGCTGCTCGCCGCATGCTCGGCTGCCCCGTCGGACAGCTCGTCCGGTGGCGCCGCGAAGAGCGACTTCCAGCCCTGCATGGTCTCCGACTCCGGTGGATTCGACGACCACTCGTTCAACCAGCTCGGCTATGAGGGTCTCCAGCAGGCCGCCAAGTCGCTGAACGTGAAGTACAAGTCGGCCGAGTCGAAGAGCGAGAACGACTTCGCCCCGAACATCGACAGCATGGTCAACGCCAACTGCAACCTGGTCGTGACGGTCGGCTTCCTGCTCAAGGACGCGACGGAGAAGGCCGCGAAGGCCAACCCGGACGTCAACTTCGCGATCATCGACGACAACGAGATCACCGCGAAGAACGTCAAGCCGATCATCTTCGACACTGCTCAGGCCGCGTTCCTGGCCGGCTACTCGGCCGCCAGCTACTCGAAGACCGGCATCGTCGGCACCTTCGGCGGCATGCAGATCCCGACGGTCACCATCTTCATGGACGGCTTCGCCGACGGCGTGAAGTACTTCAACGACCAGAAGGGCAAGTCGGTCAAGGTCGTCGGCTGGGATGTCGACAAGCAGAACGGCTCCTTCACCGGTGGCTTCGACGCCAATGAGACCGCGAAGAACACGGCTCAGGGCATCATCGACCAGAACGCCGACGTGATCATGCCGGTCGGCGGTCCGATCTACCAGTCCGCCGCGCAGGCCATCAAGGACTCGGGTAAGCCGATCGCGATGATCGGCGTCGACGCCGACGTCTTCCAGTCCGACCCGACCGTGAAGGACCTGCTCCTCACCTCGGTCATGAAGGGCATGAAGCCGGCGACCAACGACGTCGTCACCCAGGCGGCCAAGGGCAAGTTCGACAGCACTCCGTACGTGGGCACGCTGAAGAACGACGGCGTCGGCCTGGCCCCGTTCCACGACTTCGCCTCGAAGGTGGACTCGGGCCTGCAGGGCGAGCTCGACAAGATCAAGGCCGGCATCATCGACGGCTCGATCAAGGTCACGTCGCCGTCGTCGCCCAAGCAGTAACTGCGACGAGAACGCATCGACGGGGAGGTCAGCTGCGGCTGGCCTCCCTGTCGCGTTCCGCACTTGTCGCTGACGCTCATCTGAGCACACACTGACATATGTGCAAAAAGGTAGGTTGAACAAGCTCTGTGCTCTTGGGCGAGTAGAGAAGGAAACCCCACCCGAATGAAGCTCGAACTCCGCGGCATCACCAAACGCTTCGGTGCCCTGGTCGCGAACGACCACATCGATCTCACGGTCGAACCCGGCGAGATCCACTGCCTGCTCGGCGAGAACGGCGCAGGCAAGTCCACCCTCATGAACGTGCTCTACGGCTTCTACCAGGCCGACGAGGGCGAGATCCTGCTCGACGACGTCGTCCAGCGGTTCGCAGGCCCCGGCGACGCCATGAAAGCGGGCATCGGCATGGTGCACCAGCACTTCATGCTCATCCCGGTCTTCACCGTCGCCGAGAACGTCATGCTCGGTCACGAGCAGACGAAGCTCGGCGGCCGACTCGACCTGAACGCCGCCCGCGCTCAGGTGCGCGAGATCTCCGCCCGCTTCGGCTTCGACGTCGACCCGGACGCGCTGGTCGAAGACCTCCCGGTCGGCGTCCAGCAGCGCGTCGAGATCATCAAGGCGCTCTCCCAGAACGCGAAGGTCCTCGTCTTCGACGAGCCGACCGCGGTGCTCACCCCGCAGGAGACCGACGAGCTGATGGCGATCATGCGCCAGCTCAAAGAGCAGGGGACCGCGATCATCTTCATCACGCACAAGCTGCGCGAGGTGCGAGAGGTCGCCGACCGGATCACGGTCATCCGCCTCGGGAACGTCATCGGCGAGGCCGAGCCGACCGCGACGAACGTCGAGTTGGCGTCGATGATGGTCGGCCGTGCGGTCTCGCTGACCGTCGAGAAGGAGGCCGCGACGCCCGGTGCGCCGGCGCTGGTGGTGAAGGACCTCTCGGTGATCGATCCGATCGGTCAGCTGGTCGTCAACAACGTCAGCTTCGAAGTGCGCGCCGGCGAGATCCTCGCGATCGCGGGCGTCCAGGGCAATGGACAGACGGAGCTGACCGAGGCGATCATCGGCCTCCAGCCGCGCGTGCAGGGCGAGATCCTGCTCGACGGGAAGCCCATCCAGGGCCACAGCGTCCGCCGGGTCCTCGACGCGGGTGTCGGGTTCATCCCGGAGGACCGCAACGAGGACGGCCTGGTCGGTGAGTTCACCATCCAGGAGAACCTGATGCTCGACCGGTCGACCGATCAGCCGTTCGTGAAGAGCGGCAACATCCAGTTCTCGTATCTCAAGGACTTCGCCGAAGAGAAAGTGCGCGAGTTCGACGTGCGCACCCAGTCCATCGACACCAAGGTCGGGAGGCTCTCCGGCGGCAACGCGCAGAAGGTGGTCCTCGCCCGCGAGCTCAGCCGCGACCTGCGCCTGTTCGTCGCGGCGCAGCCCACCCGCGGTCTCGACGTCGGCTCGATCGAGTTCGTGCACAAGCGCATCGTCGAGACGCGCGACGCGGGCATCCCGGTCATCGTCGTCTCCACGGAGCTCGACGAGGTAGCCGCGCTCGCGGACCGCATCGCGGTGATGTACCGCGGGGGAATCGTAGGAATCGTGCCGGGTGACACGTCTCGTGACGTCCTCGGACTGATGATGGCCGGCGAGACGCCGGAGCAGGCAGGAGCAGCAGCATGACCGGGACCGACACGGCGCCGGCCCAGCCCGCCGGGCCGGGGAGCACGCCCCCCGCGCCCGCACACGACGAGGAGCCCTCGCGCTGGAACCAGGCGGTCCGCGACATCATGAGCGGACCGGTGGTCATCTCGATCCTGGCCGTCGTGCTGGCTCTGGTCGTCGGCGCCATCCTCATCGCCATCACCGACCCCCAGGTGCAGAAGGCCGCGGGCTACTTCTTCGCCCGCCCCGGCGACACGTTCTCGGCGATCTGGACCTCGGTGTCCAACGCCTACGTGTCCATGTTCCAGGGTGCGATCTACAACTTCCGCCGCCCCTCCTTCTCGGCGGGCATCCGGCCGCTCACCGACACCCTGACCTTCGCGACGCCGCTGATCGTCAGCGGTCTCGGCGTCGCGCTGGCGTTCCGCGTCGGCCTGTTCAACATCGGTGGACAGGGACAGCTCCTCATCGCGGCCGCTGCAGCGGCATGGGTCGGCTTCTCGTTCAACCTGCCGCCGGTCCTCCACCTGGTGCTCGCGGTGATCGCCGGCATCGTCGGCGGGGCGATCTGGGCCGGGATCGTCGGCCTCCTGAAGGCGCGGACCGGTGCGCACGAGGTGATCGTCACGATCATGCTCAACTACATCGCGTTCTACCTGATCGCGTACATGCTGCGCACGAAGGGTCTGCTCCAGGCGCCGGGATCGAACAACCCGAAGGCGCCGGCCGTCCACGCGAACGCCGTCTTCCCTCCGCTGTTCGGCGAGCAGTACAACCTGACCTGGGCGTTCGTGATCGTGATCGCGGCGACCGTGTTCGTGTGGTGGCTGATCAACCGGTCGAGCCTCGGCTTCCGCTTCCGTGCCGTCGGTGAGAACCCCAACGCCGCGCGCGTCGCGGGCATCAACGTCAAGAACATCTACGTGTACGCGATGCTGATCGCGGGTGGTCTCGTCGGCCTCGCCGGCGCGAGCCAGGCGCTCGGCGTCTTCCCCCAGGGCATCAGCTCGGGTGTGGATGCGGGCATCGGCTTCGATGCGATCACCGTTGCGCTGCTCGGCCGCTCCCGGCCGTGGGGCGTGTTCATCGCCGGTCTGCTGTTCGGGGCGCTCAAGGCCGGCGGTTACACCATCCAGGCGGCGAACGACATCCCGATCGACATCGTCCTGATCCTGCAGTCGCTGATCGTGCTGTTCGTCGCCGCCCCGCCGCTGGTGCGCGCGATCTTCCGTCTGCCCGCGCCGGGGAGCTCTCCCCGGAGACCGGGTCCCATCGTCACGAAGGAGGTGGAGGCCAAGTGAGCACCACCGCCCCCGTCGTCCCCGACTCCTCGCCGATCGTCCTCGAGAAGGCCGAGATCCGCTCCTGGAAGGCGCCGATCGCCTTCGCCGTCTTCGTCGTGATCAGCGTCGTGCTGTTCTTCGGCTTCGCGCGGCACGGCCAGAGCACCTTCCGGTTCTCCGAGAAGTCGGACGCGATCACCCTCCCGAACCTGACGGTCGACACGTTCGTCACCACGACCGTCGTGACCGTGCTGCTGATCGGGCTGACGGCGCTCAGCGCGTATTACTCGTACCGCGCCAGGACGACGCCGATCTGGGTGGTCATCGTGTTCGCGCTCCTGTTCATGTTCGCGTTCCTCGCCTGGGCGGGATCGGGTGAGCTGCCGGTGCCCGTCACCGGTCTGCTCCTCGGCACGATCAGCCTCTCCGTGCCTCTGGTGTTCGGTGCGCTGGGCGGCGTCATCTCGGAGCGGGGCGGCGTCGTCAACGTCGCCATCGAGGGTCAGCTGCTCGCCGGCGCCTTCGTCTCGGCGATGACGGCCACCCTCACCGGCAGCTGGGTGGTCGGTCTCCTGGCCGCCCTCGTCGCCGGCGTGCTGGTCTCGTTCGTCCTCGCCGCCTTCTCGATCAAGTACCTGGTCGACCAGGTGATCGTCGGCGTCGTGCTGAACGTGCTCGTCACCGGCCTGACCAGCTTCCTGTACTCGACCGTCCTCGCCGGGGATCCGCAGCTGCTGAACCACCCGCCGCGCCTGCCGGAGTGGCCCATCCCGCTGCTGAGCGACATCCCGGTCATCGGCCCTGTGCTGTTCCACCAGACGATCATCGAGTACCTCATGTACATCGCGATCTTCGCGGTCTGGTTCGGACTGTTCAAGACCCGCTGGGGCCTGCGCCTCCGCTCGGTCGGCGAGCACCCGGAGGCCGCGGACACGGTCGGCATCAACGTCAACAGCACGCGGTTCTGGAACGTCTCCCTCGCCGGAGCCGTCGCCGGCCTCGGTGGCGCGTACTTCACGCTGGGCTCTGTGGGCGCCTTCTCGAAAGAGATGACCGCCGGACAGGGCTTCATCGCCCTCGCGGCCGTGATCTTCGGCCGCTGGGATCCGATCCGCGCGACCCTCGCCGCCCTGTTGTTCGGCTTCGCGTCGAACCTGCAGAACGTCCTGGGCATCATCGGCTCGCCGGTCCCCAGCGAGTTCATGCTGATGCTGCCCTACGTCGTCACCATCTTCGCGGTCGCCGGCCTGGTGGGCCTGTCCCGGGCTCCGGCCGCCGACGGAAAGCCGTACATCAAGTCATGAGCGCACAGAACCCGACCCCGGAGTCCATCGACTGGGAGGCCCTCCGTTCGGCCGCGAACGAGGCCATGAGCCACGCCTACGTGCCGTACTCGAAGTTCCCGGTGGGAGCGGCGGCTCTCGTCGACGACGGGCGCGTCGTCAGCGGCTGCAACGTCGAGAACGCCAGCTACGGCGTCACGCTGTGCGCCGAGTGCGGACTGGTGTCGTCGCTCGCCATGACAGGCGGCGGCCGTCTCATCGCCTTCACCTGCGTCGACGGCGACGGCGCCACGCTGATGCCGTGCGGACGCTGCCGTCAGCTGCTGTACGAACACTCGGCCGAGGGGATGCTGCTGGAGACCGTCTCCGGCATCCGCACCATCGACCAGGTGCTGCCCGACGCGTTCGGGCCGCGCCAGCTCGCCGCCTACGCGGCCGAGCACGAGAACGACTGAACAGGAACACCTCTGTGACCGATCTGACCGGAGAGGTCGAGGCGTTCGACGCCGTCGACCTCATCAGGACCAAGCGCGACCGCGGCGAGCTGAGCACGGCGGAGATCGACTGGCTGGTCGACGCGTACACGCGCGGCTACGTGGGCGACGAGCAGATGTCCGCGATGACCATGGCGATCTTCCTCAACGGGATGACCCGCCGCGAGATCAAAGACCTGACCCTCGCGATGATCGCGTCGGGCGAGCGGATGGACTTCTCGGGGCTCGGGAAGCCGACCGCCGACAAGCACTCCACCGGCGGCGTCGGCGACAAGATCACCCTGCCCCTGATGCCGCTGGTCGCCACCTTCGGCGTCGCTGTGCCGCAGCTCTCGGGCCGAGGACTCGGCCACACCGGGGGGACGCTGGACAAACTGGAGAGCATCCCGGGCTGGCGCGCGAGCCTCAGCAACGAGGAGATGTTCGAGCAGCTGCGGAACGAGGGCGGCGTCATCTGCGCGGCCGGCTCCGGCCTGGCTCCGGCCGACGGCAAGCTGTATGCGCTGCGCGACATCACCGGAACAGTCGAGGCGATCCCGCTGATCGCCTCGTCGATCATGTCGAAGAAGATCGCGGAGGGCACGAGCGCGCTCGTCCTCGACGTGAAGTTCGGGTCGGGCGCCTTCCTCAAGGACATCGAGCGCTCGCGCGAGCTCGCCAGGACCATGGTCGAGCTGGGCCGGGATGCGGGTGTCGCGACGTCCGCGCTCCTCACCGACATGAACGTGCCGCTCGGCCTGGCCATCGGCAACGCGAACGAGGTCCGCGAGTCGGTCGAGGTCCTCGCCGGCGGCGGCCCCGCCGACATCGTCGAGCTGACCGTCGCGCTGGCCCGCGAGATGCTGACGCTCGCCGGCCGCCCCGACGAGGATGTGGAGGCCGCCCTGAAGGACGGGCGCGCCATGGACAAGTGGCGCGAGGTCATCCGCGCCCAGGGTGGCGACCCGGATGCGGCGCTCCCCGTTGCGAAGGAGACCCACACGGTGGTCGCGGACGCCGACGGAGTGCTCGTCGAGCAGCAGGCGCTGCCGTTCGGCATCGCCGCGTGGCGGCTCGGGGCCGGCCGCGCGCGCAAGCAGGACCCGGTGCAGCACGCGGCCGGGATCGACCTCCACGCCAAGCCCGGCGACGAGGTCCGCGCCGGCCAGCCGCTCTTCACGCTGTCGGCCGACGAGCCCGCCCGGTTCGAGCGCGCGCTGGACGCCCTGGAGGGCGCCTACCGCATCGCGCCCGCCGGGACCGCGTTCGAGCGCGGCCCGCTGATCGCCGACCGCATCGCCTAGGGTTGGACTCATGAGCGACGCCTGGAACGAGTACGAGCTGGCCGACGGAACCGAGATCCGTCCCCTCCCGAAGGTCTCCCTCCACGATCACCTCGACGGCGGTCTCCGCCCGGCGACCGTGCTGGAGCTCGCGGAGGAGATCGGCCTGGAGCTTCCGGCGACCGACGCCGCAGAGCTCGGCCGCTGGTTCGCCGAGAAGTCCAACTCCGGCTCGCTCGTCGAGTACCTGAAGACCTTCGACCTGACCACCGCAGTCATGCAGACCCGCGAGGGTCTCACCCGGGTCGCGCGCGAGTTCGTGCAGGACCTCGGCGAGGACGGCGTCGTCTACGGCGAGGTCCGCTGGGCGCCCGAGCAGCACCTCTCCCGCGGCCTGAGCCTCGACGAGACGGTCGAGGCCGTGCAGGAGGGGATCGAGCAGGGAATCGACGACGTGCGCAATGCGGGCGGCCGCATCCGCGTGGGCCAGCTGGTCAGCGCGATGCGGCAGAACGACCGCGGGCTGGAGATCGCCCAGCTCGCCGTCCGGCACCGCGACCGCGGGGTGGTCGGCTTCGACATCGCCGGTCCTGAGGCCGGGTTCCCCGCCTCGAACCTGCGCGACGCGTTCGACTACCTCGCCGCCGAGTTCTTCCCGGCCACCGTGCACGCGGGCGAGGCCGACGGCCTGGACAGCATCCGCGGCGCCCTCCTCGATGGCCGCGCCCTGCGTCTCGGCCACGGTGTGCGCCTGGCCGAGGACATCACCATCGAGCGTCAGGACGACGACAACACGTACGTGACGCTCGGCTCGCTGTCGCAGTGGGTCAAAGACAGGGAGATCGCGCTCGAGACGAGCCCGACCTCCAATCTGCAGACCGGCGCGATCGCGGCCTGGGGCGACGACATCCTCGACCACCCGTTCGACCTGCTCTACCAGCTCGGCTTCCGGGTGACGGTGAACACCGACAACCGCCTGATGAGCGGCACGACGCTCACCCGCGAGCTCAGCATCCTCGCCGACGCCTTCGCCTACGACCGGACAGACCTGGAGATCTTCCAGCTCAACGCCGCTGCCGGAGCGTTCCTGCCCCTGGAAGAGCGTGAAGAGCTGGCCGAGATCATCACAGCAGGTTTCGAGGGTTCGTAACCCCCCGGGCGTTACTCTGAACTCATGTCACTGCCACCGCTGCCTGATTCCGCCATCACCGTCGGCGCGCACGCCGTCGACTGGCGCCAGGCGGTCGAGCTGGCCGGCGAGGCGCTGGCCCGCTCGGGAGCGACCGAGCAGGGCTACGGACAGCGCATGATCCAGGTGATCGAGGAGTTCGGGGCGTACATCGTGATCGCGCCGGGCCTCGCTCTCGCCCACGCCCGGCCCGGGCCGGATGTGAATGCGGACGGCCTCGCGGTCGTCACCCTCGACGAGCCGGTGGTCTTCGGCCACCCGCACAACGACCCGGTCTCGGTGGTCCTCGGCCTCGCCGTGTCGACCCCGGAGGCGCACGTCACCAGCGTGGCGGAGCTCGCCAACGTCTTCAACGATCCGGAGGCCATTCCCGCGCTCGCGGCCGCCACCGACGTCGCCGAGGTGCAGCGCATCCTCACCCTGAGCGAAGAAGAGGCGTCGCGGTGAAGATCGTCGCCATCTGCGGCGTCGGCGTCGGCACCTCCGGCATCCTCAAGGTGAACGCCGAGCGCGTGCTCGACCGGCTCGGGATCGACGCCGACGTGACGGCCTCCGACGCCGCCCACATCGACGAGGCGGCGGCCGACGCGCAGGTCGTCCTGACGTCGCCGGAGCTCGTCGACCGCATCGGCCGGACCAACGCCGACGTCATCGTCGTGAACAACTACTTCGACCTCGAGGAGCTCGAGCAGAAGCTCGACGAAGCGCTGGGCTGACGCCCGCCGCTCGCCAGACTCCCGTCGCTCGCCCGACTCCTGTCGAGTAGCGACCAGATGTCACCACTCGACCCGAATTCGAGCATCGACTCACCACTCGGCGGCGGCGGGATGGGCCGGACGGCGGGTCAGTCGCGGAGGAGGGCGTCGATGAGGCCGGGGAAGCGCGCGTCGAGCTCGTCGCGGCGCAGCTGGATCTCGTGCGTGCGGCCGCTGACGATGGTGCGTGTGACGCCGGCCTCACGGAGGGTCTTGAAGTGGTGCGCCATGGTCGACTTCTGGATGTCGACGCCCCACTCGGTCATCGACTTGGGATGCGGGCGCCCGTCGGCGAGCACGCGGACGATCTGCAGGCGGATGGGGTCGCCGACCGCGCGCAGCACGTCGACGAGCTGCACGTCTGCGATGTCGGGGGTGGGGTAGTCGGTCATGCTCACCAAAAACTGTTTGACAATCATCGAACAATAGTCGTACCGTGACAGTATGACATCCGTCGAACAATCGTACCGCAGAAGCCTCCCCGCCCTGCTGGTGCTCGCCCTGGCGCTCTTCGTCGTCGGCACCAACGCATTCGTGATCGCCGGCCTCCTGCCCAGAGTCGCGGCAGGACTTGGCGCCACCGCCACTCAGGTGAGCTGGTCCATCACCAGCTACAGCCTCGTCGTCGCCGTGGCCGCGCCCGCCGTCTCCATCCTGCTGCCGCGCGTCCCGCGGGCGACACTGATGGCGACAGGGCTCGCGGTCTTCGCCCTCGGAACAGCCGTCTCGGCGCTCGCTCCGGACCTGACGCTGTTCATCGCCGGGCGCACGTTCTCCGGGTTGGGCGGTGCGGCACTCGTGCCGACGGCGACCGCCGCGGCGGCCTCCCTCGCGCGCCCCGGCAAGCGCGGTCAGGCGCTCGCGATCGTGGGCGCCGGGTTCACCCTGGCGACCGCGGTCGGGTCTCCGCTCGGCACCGCACTGGGCGGCGCGGCGGGCTGGCGGTTCGCGCTGTGGTGCATCGTCGGCATCGCTGTGGTGCTCGTCGTCGCCATCCCGCTCGTGGTTCGCGGTGTTCCGGTCCCTCCGTCCGTCTCGCTCAGGCGCCGGCTCGCCCCGCTCGGCGATCTCCGGATCGTCGCGCCGCTCGGCACGACCCTCCTGATGATCGCCGGCTTCAACATCGTCTACATCTTCTCGGCGGCCGTCACCCACGCCTCGACCGGCGGGTCGGGAGCGCTGCTCGCCGTGCTGCTGCTCGCCTACGGCGCGGCCGGCGTGGCGGGCAACACGGTGGCCGGGCCGCTCACCGACCGGTTCGGCAGCCGACCGGTGGCGGCGGTCGCTCTCGCGGCGCAGGCCGTCACCCTCGTCGTGTTGGCGTTCACCGAAGCATCCTTCGCCGCGTCGGTGGTCGTGTTCGCCCTGTGGGGCGTCGCGGCGTTCGCCATCGCCATCCCCGTGCAGCACCGGCTGGTGCACGTCGAGCCGGAGAACGCGGCCCTCTCACTCTCCTGGTATTCGACCGCGATGTACGTCGGCATCGCTGTCGCCCCGCCGATCGGCACGCTGGCGCTGGCCGCGGGCGGACCGGTGGCGGTCCCGCTGGCGGGAGCGGTGGTCAGCGTCGCCGCACTCGCGACCTTCCTGCTGGGATACCTCGCCAGGGCGCCGCGCGCCGTCACGGTGTAGACGCCGGGCCGGAGCCGGCGGTGGGCTGCGGCCGTCGGCGGGATGGCGGATAGCCGCGCCGCGGATGGCCGCCATCCCACCGCGAGGTCCTACGCCGTGAGCAGCCGCATCGCCTCGCCCAGCTCCGCCACGCGGGCGGTCGCCGTCGCGCGACGCTCCTCGACGGTGCCCTGGTTGCTGGAGGCGTCGATGTAGATCTTCAGCTTCGGCTCGGTGCCGCTCGGGCGCACCATCACCCGCGAGCCGTCCTCGAGCAGGATGCGCAGCACGTCGCTGGGCGGCAGGCCGCCGAAGCCGTCGCGCAGGTCGTCGATCTGCGCGACCTTCACCTCGCCGAGGTGGCTGGGCGGGGTCGACCGCAGTGCCGACATGATCTCGCCGATACGGGACAGTTCGGTGACACGGATCGAGATCTGGTCGCTGGCGAAGAAGCCGAACCGCTCGGCGAAGGCATCGAGCCGCTGCGCGACCGTCACCCCGTCTGCCGCCAGTCCGTTCGCGAGGTCGAGGAACGCCACGGCTGCTGAGATGCCGTCCTTGTCGCGGACGGTGTCCGGGTTCACCAGATAGCCGAGAGCCTCCTCGTACCCGTAGATGAGCCCGGGAGCCCGGGACACCCACTTGAATCCGGTGAGGGTGTCGGCGAAATCGAGGCGGTACGCCGCAGCGACCGCCGCCAGTGCGGGGGAGGAGACGATGGAGCAGGCCAGCGCCCCGAACGGACCGCGCTCGTCCGCCTGGGCCACCGCGAGCTCGGCGGCGCGCCAGCCGAGCAGCGCGCCCACCTCGTTGCCGGAGAGCCGGCGGTAGCCGTCGGCGCTGGACGCGTCCGGGATGGCGACGGCGAGGCGGTCGGCGTCGGGATCGTTGGCGATGACCAGGTCGGCGCCGGCCTCGCGCGCGGTCGCGAAGGACAGGTCCATCGCGCCCGGCTCTTCCGGATTCGGGAAGGCCACGGTCGGGAAAGCCGGGTCGGGATCGATCTGCTCGGCCACAGGCGTGGGGGAGGCGAAACCGGCACGCGAGAAGACCTCGCGAGCTGTCCGCCAGCCGACGCCGTGCATGGCGGTGTACGCGAACGAGACGGCGTCACGCGGCGTCGAGGTGGCAGCCACAGCGACCGTCGCGTCGATGTACGCCTGCTCGACGTCGTCGGACGCGACCTCGTAGCGGTCCGAGCGGGGCAGGTCGGCAACGCTGCCCCGGGCGACGTCGAGGATGTGCGCGGCGATCTCCGCATCGACCGGCGAGACGATCTGCGAGCCGTGATCCTCTCCGCCGAGGTAGACCTTGTACCCGTTGTCGTTGGGCGGGTTGTGGCTGGCGGTCACCATGACACCGGCGCTGGCCTCAAGATGCCGGACGGCGAAGGCGAGGACGGGGGTCGGCAGGAGGCGCGGGAGCAGCACCGCGCGGATTCCGGCGCCCGCCATGAGCTCCGTCGTGTCGCGCGCGAAGACGTCCGAGTTCTTGCGCCCGTCGTAGCCGATCACCACGGACGGGGTTCCGCCCTCGGTGTGCTCGAGCAGCCAGCGGGCGAAACCGGCGGCCGCCTGGGCCACCAGCACGCGGTTCATCCGGTTGGGGCCGGCGGCGATCGCGCCGCGCAGGCCGGCCGTGCCGAACGCCAGGCGCTCGTCGAAGCGGGAGTGCAGCTCGGCGAGCGCATCGGCAGACCCGGACTCGGCCTCCACGATCAGGGCGTCCAGCTCGTTGCGGGTCTCGGGATCCGGGTCCTGGGCCAGCCAGGCGCGGGCCTCTTCGAGGAGCTGCGCGGTGTCCTTCGTGCTCACAGGACCTCCACGATCTGGGCGAGCAGGGCGCTGATCACCGGCTCGGCCTCGCGGCCCGCGTCGATGACCTCCTGGTGGCTGAGCGGGGTCTTCTGGATGCCAGCGGCCAGGTTGGTGATGAGGGACATGCCGAGGATCTCCATGCCCGCCTGGCGCGCCGCGATCGCCTCGAGGGCGGTGGACATGCCGACGATGTGGCCGCCCATCGCCTTCGCCATCTGCACCTCGGCGGGGGTCTCGTAGTGCGGACCGCGGAACTGCGTGTAGACGCCCTCGTCGAGCGACGGCTCCACCGTCCGGGCGATCTCGCGCAGCCGGGAGGAGTAGAGGTCGGTCAAGTCGATGAAGGTCGCTCCCTCCAGCGGCGAGTCGGCCGTCAGGTTGATGTGGTCGCTGATCAGGACGGGCGTGCCCGGCTTCCAGTGGTCCTTGATGCCGCCCGCGCCGTTGGTGAGGACCATCGTCTTCGCTCCGGCAGCCGCGGCCGTGCGGACGCTGTGGACCACCCGGCGGACCCCGTGGCCCTCGTAGTAGTGGGTCCGTGCGCCGATGACGAGCGCGTGCTTGCCGTTGGCGAGGCGGATCGAGCGCAGCGTCCCGACGTGCCCGGCCAGCGCCGGCTTGCTGAAGCCGACGATCTCGGTGGCGGGGACGGTGGCGACGGTCTCGCCGATGAGATCCGCGGCCTTGCCCCAGCCGCTCCCGAGCGTGAGGGCGATGTCGTGGCGCTCGACGCCGGTCTTCTCGGCGAGTTGGGCGGCTGCCTGGCGCGCCACCCCGAACGGGTCGGCAGCCGGGTCGTCGAGCGGGTTGGTGGTGGAATCCAGCATGAGGCAACTCTACTGAGCCGACGGCTTTCCACAGGTCCGTGACCGGTTGCGCATCGGTGCACCCCCATACGGAAGAATGGTGGCCATGTCGTATGAATTCGAGCGCAAGCAGCGCATCGCAGTGCTCGGTGGGGGCCCCGGAGGATACGAGGCGGCACTGGCGGGCGCGCAGCTCGGAGCCGAGGTGACGCTGGTGGAGCGCTCCGGCGTGGGCGGTTCAGCCGTGATCACCGACGTCGTACCCTCCAAGAGCCTGATCGCGACGGCGGAGGCGACGAACTCCATCGGCGAGGCGACAGACCTGGGCGTCCAGTTCTTCCACCGTGGCGAGACCGGCAAGCCGGTGCGCCCGGAGATCGCGGTCAACCTCGCCGCCGTCAACAAGCGGCTGGTGGGCCTCGCGCGGCAGCAGTCCGAGGACATGCGGGCCGAGCTCGTGCGCTCCGGCGTGCGCATCGTCAACGGCGAGGGCCGGCTCGACGGCGCAGGCGCCGTCATCGTCTCCACCGCGAAGGGCGACTCCGGCACCGACTTCGACCGGGTGGAGGCCGACACGATCGTCGTGGCCGTCGGCGCCTCCCCTCGGGTCCTCCCGTCCGCCGTTCCCGATGGGGAGCGGATCATGACGTGGACGCAGCTGTACGACCTCCAAGCGGTCCCGTCCCACCTCATCGTGGTCGGATCGGGCGTCACGGGCGCCGAGTTCGCCTCCGCCTACACCGCGCTCGGCTCCAAGGTCACGCTCATCTCTTCCCGCGATCAGGTCCTCCCGGGCGAGGACGCCGACGCGGCTGCTGTGATCGAGAACGTCTTCCGCCGGAACGGCATGCAGGTGCTGTCGAAGTCGCGCGCCGAGTCGGTGGTCCGGACCGCCGACGGCGTCGTCGCCACGCTCACCGACGGCCGTACGATCGAGGGCTCGCACTGCCTCATGGCGGTCGGCTCCGTCCCGAACACGGCAGGGATCGGTCTCGAGGAGGCCGGGGTGCAGCTCACGAAGTCCGGCAACATCCGCGTCAACCGCGTGGCCCGCACCTCCATCCCGAACATCTACGCCGCCGGCGACTGCTCCGACTCGCTGCCGCTCGCCTCCGTCGCCTCGATGCAAGGCCGGACCGCCGTGTTCCACGCGATGGGGGACGCCGTGAACCCGATCGAGCTGAGGAACGTGAGCTCGAACATCTTCACCCAGCCCGAGATCGCCACGGTGGGCTGGAGCCAGAAGCAGATCGAGGAGGGCATCGCGCAGGGCGACATCTACAAGCTGCCGCTTAAGTCGAACCCGCGCGCCAAGATGCTCGGCATCCGCGACGGCTTCGTGAAACTGTTCGCGCGCACCGGCTCCGGCACGGTCATCGGCGGCGTGATCGTGGCGCCGCGCGCCTCCGAGCTGATCTTCCCGCTCGCGCTCGCCGTGGAGCAGCGCCTGACGGTCGACCAGGTCGCCCGGGCATTCACGGTCTACCCCTCGCTGTCCGGATCCATCACCGACGCCGCGCGCGCCATGCACATCGTGGTCTGACCAGGCGGCCGGGGGATGGAGATCGGGCTGGTCGTCGGCGTCCTCGCCGTGCTGGCGATCGCAGCGGCGACGACCATCGGGCCGAAGTTCGGTGTGGCGTCACCGCTCATCCTCGTGGTCGTCGGCATCCTGGTGAGCCTGCTGCCGTTCGTCCCGGCTGTGACCATCCAGCCGGAGTGGATCATCGCGGGAGTCCTTCCCCCACTGCTCTACTCGGCGTCGGTGTCCATGCCGGCGATGAACTTCCGGAGGGAGTTCGGGGCGATCGGCGGACTGTCGGTCCTGCTGGTGATCGTCAGCTCGCTGCTGCTCGGCCTGTTCTTCGCCTGGGTCATCCCCGGGCTCGGACTGGGATGGGGGGTCGCGCTGGGGGCCATCGTGAGCCCGACGGACGCGGTCGCGACCGGCATCGTGAAGCGCGCCGGCATCTCGCCCCGGGTGGTGGCGATCCTCGAGGGTGAGAGCCTCCTGAACGACGCGACGGCGCTGGTGCTGTTACGTGCAGCCATCGCTGCGGCCGGCGCGGCGACGTTCACCTTCGGCGCGGTCACGCTGACGTTCCTCTACTCCGTGGTCGTCGCCGTGGTCTTCGGCGCCGTGGTCGGCTGGCTCAACCTGATGGTCCGGAAGCGCGTGAAGGAGGCGACCGTCAATACGGTCATCTCCTTCACGGTGCCGTTCATCGCCTCCATCCCCGCCGAGGCGCTCGGTGCCTCCGGACTCGTCGCCGCCGTCGTCGCGGGCCTGGTGACCGGAAGCCGCGCGCCGCGACTGCTCTCGCCGGAGCACCGTCTGTCGGACGCGCAGAACTGGCGGACGGTCGAGCTCATCCTCGAGGGGCTCATCTTCCTGACGATGGGTCTCGAACTGTTCGGCATCCTGCAGAAGGTGCAGAACGACCATGCCGGGGTGCTGCCGGCGATCGGCATCGCCGCCGGTGCGCTGCTGCTGACCATCCTGGTCCGTGCCGGGTTCGTGGCGCCGCTGCTGGCGCTGCTGTCTCGGCGCCATCGCCGGTCGCAGCGGATACGGCCGCGGCTGGAGCAGCTGCAGCAGCACCTCACCGACCCGGAGGCCGTGCAGCGGGGGATCGCACAGCGGGTGGGGCCGTCCGACACGCGGGCGCTTCCCCCGGGGGCCGAGACCGTGGTGCCGGAGGATGCGGGCGAGGAGGCGCTCGCCGTCGAGGGCGCGCTCGCCGCTCCACGTCTTCCGGACGCGGTGTTCCAGGATCCGCGTTCCGACCGACGCACCGGGCGCCCGCGCACGAGTCGCCCGCGCACCGGTCGCCCGCGCACCCTCTCTCCCAAGGAGGCCGAGCGGCGGCGGCGACGTCTGGCGCGGCGGGGGATCCCGACGGTCGAGAACCTCACCCGCTTCGCCACCCGGCTTCGGCGCCTGCTCGCCGACATCGACTACTTCACCGGTGCGCCGCTCGGCTGGCGCGAAGGCACCATCGTGGTCTGGGCGGGGATGCGGGGAGCCGTCACCGTGGCGGCCGCCCAGTCCCTGCCGGAGCAGACACCGGGACGATCGGTGCTCGTGCTGATCGCGTTCCTCGTCGCCGCCGGCTCCCTACTTCTGCAGGGCGGGACGCTCGGCCCTGTGCTGCGCCTCGTCAAGCCGGCCGGCGCGGATCCGGAGTCGGAGCGGGAGGAGCGGCGCCGGCTCATGGAGCTGCTCTACGAGGCAGGGAAGAAGGTTCCGCAGCCCGCGACGACGGAACGAACGCCGGAAGCCTTCGCCGAGCACAAGGCTGCGCGCCTGGCCCGGCTGCGCGCACAGCGCGACGCGCTGCTGGACGCCCGCGACGACGGCACCTTCAGCGCCGACGTGCTCGCCGGGGCTCTGAGCAACCTGGACGCCGACGAGATCAGCATCGACCTCAAGGGCGACCCGACGGAGGCGACCGGCTGACGGGTGCTGCGTCCTGTTTTCAGGAGGATCGGCGCGTGCGTGGCGGTTCCTGTTTTCAGGAGATCCGCGTGTGCGTGGCCGTTCCTGTTTTCAGGAGATCCGCGTGTGCATGGCCGTTCCTGTTTTCAGGAGAACTGACGCCCGTGGGGCGATCCTGTATTCAGGAGAATCTCCCACTCCTGGACGGTCCTGTTTTCAGGAGATCCGCGGATTAATGCCTCGTGAGTCCTGAATAAAGGCCTGACAGCGCGGTTGAGTCCCGGTTCTCCTGAATTCAGGACGGGAGGAACCGTCCACAGGCTTGTGTGAGGGCTAGTTATTCACTGATCTTCGGCCGCTCCTCTGCGGAGCCGGCGGCCCGGCGAGAGTGGGGGTATGCAACCGAACCCTCTCTTCACCACGCTCCAGCAGTACGGCGGAATCGCCACACGCGCGCAGCTCATCGGGCATGGCATACCAGCGCGAGAGATCGGCGACGCTGTCCGTGCTGGCAGCATTCACCGAGTCCGCCGCGCCCACTACGCGACCGCGCAGGCCGATCCACGGGGGCTGGTCGCCGTCCGCGTTGGAGGAAGGCTGACCGCCGGTTCGGCGACGCGCACCTACGGACTCTGGGGCGGATCCACTGTGCCTGTCCACGTGCGTCTTCCGTCCAATGCAGCGCGCCTACGCCCACCCCACGCGCAGGGGCGCGTCCGTCTCCATTGGGTCGACGGAAGGCTGGCGCGCGAATGCTGGCGTGACGACCCCGAGGAATCGCTGCTGGGGGCCGCTCGCTGGGAGCCCGACGAGACGGCTATCGCGATCCTCGATACAGCCGTCGGCCGAGGCGTCACCACCATCCCTCACCTGACCCGGCTCTTCGCGGACGAGAGCCCGCGACTCCGACGACTGGTCCAGGGCGTCCGGCTGGGCTCCGAATCCGGCATCGAATCGCTCGCGCGCCAGAGGCTTGAGAAGGCGGGACACGAGGTGGAGCAGCAAGTGCTGGTCCCCGGGGTCGGGCGGGTCGACATGCGCGTCGACGGAGGCCTATTGGTCGAGTTCGACGGCTACGAGACCCACGGATCGCGGGAGGCGTTCGAGAGAGACCGAGTGCGCGACAGCAGCACGCGCCTTCAAGGCCTGCCGATCGTGCGCTTCAGTGCACGTCAGGTGCTCCAGCAATGGCCGACCGTCGCGCGCACGATCGCACGGATAGCTGCCGAACCGGCTGGGATGGGTGCGCCGTGATGGAGCGCCGTGAACGGCGCGACGAGCTCCGGCGCGACCGGCGCCGACCCGACGAGCTCCGACTAGACGATGTTCAGAAGGAGGTGTCCCGACGAGACCGTCTCGCCGACCGAGGCGTTGATTCCGGCGACCGTACCGTCTTTGTGGGCGGTGAGCGGCTGCTCCATCTTCATGGCCTCGAGGACCAGCACCAGATCGCCCTTCACCACCGGGTCACCGTCGGCCACGGCCACCTTGACGACGGTCGCCTGCATGGGCGCGGTGACGGAGTCGCCTGTCGCGGTCTCGACGGCGTGCGCGCCCCCGCGTCGCCGCGGTGCGGCGGTGGTCGCCGCGGGCTCGCCGGCGCCCCCGCTGAGCAGCTTGGCCGGAAGGGAGACCTCGATGCGCTTGCCCTCGACCTCGACCACCACGTTGCTGCGGCGTTCGGCGGCGGGCTGGTCGCCCAGCTCACCCGACCACGGCTCGATCTGGTTGTCCCACTCGGTCTCGATCCAGCGGGTGTACACCGAGAACGGCTCGCCGTCCTGCGGCGCGAAGGCCGGGTCGCGGACGATCGCGCGGTGGAAAGGGATCACCGTCGGGAGGCCGGCGACCTCGAACTCGTCCAGTGCTCGGCGAGAGCGCTCGAGCGCCTCCTCGCGGCTGGCGCCGGTGACGATGAGCTTCGCGAGCATGGAGTCGAAGGCGCCGCTGATCACGTCACCCGCCTGGATGCCGCTGTCGACGCGGACGCCTGGTCCGCCGGGCGCTTTGAAGACGTGAACAGGTCCGGGGGAGGGGATGAAGCCACGGCCGGCGTCTTCGCCGTTGATCCGGAACTCGAACGAGTGGCCGCGCGGCGCCGGGTCGTCGTAGTCCAGCTCGCCGCCCTCGGCGAGACGGAACTGCTCCCGGACCAGATCGATGCCGGTGACCTCTTCAGAGACGGGGTGCTCCACCTGGAGCCGGGTGTTGACCTCGAGGAACGACACCGTCCCGTCCTTGCCGATGAGGAACTCGCAGGTCCCGGCACCCTGGTAGCCGACCTCCTTCAGGATGGCCTTCGACGAGGAGTACAGCTTCTCGGTCTGCTCAGGGGTGAGGAACGGCGCAGGCGCCTCCTCGACCAGCTTCTGGTGACGGCGCTGCAGCGAGCAGTCGCGCGTGGAGACGACGACCACGTTGCCGTATGCGTCGGCCAGGCACTGCGTCTCGACGTGGCGCGGCTGGTCGAGGTACTTCTCGACGAAGCACTCGCCCCTGCCGAAGGCGGCGATCGCCTCGCGGGTCGCCGACTCGAACAACTCGCCGACCTCCTCGCGAGTTCGGGCCACCTTGAGGCCACGGCCACCGCCGCCGAACGCCGCCTTGATGGCGACGGGGAGGCCGTAGACATCGACGAAGTCGAGGACCTCGGCCGCATCGGCCACCGGGTTGAGCGTGCCGGGCGCCAACGGTGCGCCGACCTTCTCCGCCACGTGGCGGGCGGAGACCTTGTCGCCGAGGCGCTCGATCGCCTCGGGCGACGGACCGATCCAGGTCAGGCCGGCGCCGATGACGGCGCGGGCGAAGTCCGCGTTCTCGGCCAGGAAGCCATAGCCGGGGTGGACGGCGTCGGCGCCCGACCGGCGGGCGACCGACAGGATCTTGTCGATGACCAGGTACGTCTCAGCGCTGGTCGATCCGTCGAGCGCGTACGCCTCGTCAGCGAGACGGACGTGGAGGGCGTCGCGATCCTGGTCCGCGTACACCGCGACGGACGCGATACCGCTGTCCTTCGCCGCACGAATGATGCGGACGGCGATCTCGCCGCGGTTGGCGATCAAAACCTTGGTGATACGTGGCACAGTTCCCTAGCCTATTGCTCGATATCGAACGCCATTTGGTCGAACCCGACAAAAATGCGGGATCGCAAGCTCCGGCAGCCTACAACGAACCGCGTGCCCGCCGGGCGAATCAACGCGACGGCGACGGGCGCGACGGCGACGGGCGCGACGGCGACCACAGCGAGGTCCACTCCACTCCGAGTTCGCGGACCAGGCCACGAAGAGTGGAGAGCGAGAGCCCCACCACCGTGCTGGGGTCGCCCTCCACACGCGTGATGAACGGACCGCCCAGGCTGTCGATCGTGAACGCGCCGGCGACCTCCAGGGGTTCGCCGCTGGCCACGTAGGCGTCCACCTCGTCGTCCGTGATGTCTGCGAAGGTCACTGACGCGTGAGCGACCGCGCCGGTGGCGGCGTTCTCGCGGCCGTCGCGGTGGTCGATCAGCCAGTGGCCGGAGTGCAGGAGGCCGGTGCGACCACGCTGCTGCAGCCAGCGCTGCCGGGCCACCTCGGGCAGGTGCGGCTTGCCGTGGATGGCGCCGTCGATCTCGAAAGCGGAGTCCCCTCCGAAGATCAGGCCGTCGATCGGCTCGCCGTCCAGAGTGCCGCGCACGGCCTCCGCCTTGAGTCGTGCCAGCAACTGCACCATGGCGGCGGCATCCAGGGGGCCGTGCTCGGCCTCGGCGGCGGCGACGGCGGCAGGCTCGTCGACGTGGGACGGCACGACGACGGGCTCGATACCGGCGGCCCGCAGCAGCGCGAGGCGGGCGGGCGACGTGGAGGCGAGGTAGAGGCGCATGGTGACCTATGGGATGCTCGAAGGATGCCTGATGAGGACGACGGAAACCGCGCAGAGAACGAGGTCGAGCTCGACATTACCAACGTGGCGCACGGCGGCGTGTTCGTCGCGCGGCACGAAGGACGGGTCGTCTTCGTGCCCGACACGATGCCGGGGGAGCGGATCCGCGCCCGGATCGGCGACACCAGCCACGACCGCTTCTGGCGGGGCGAGATCGTCGAGGTCCTGGAACCGTCGCCTGAGCGGCAACCGCACGTGTGGCCGGCCGCCGCCGCGGACAAGCCGCCGACGGAGCGCGCGGGCGGGGCCGAATTCGGTCACATCCGGCTTGCTCACCAGCGGGAGCTGAAGCGCCGGGTCATCGAAGATGCGCTGCAGCGCACCGCCAAGCTCCCAGCCGAAGCGATCGCAACGGCCGGGGCCGGCGGGGGCCCGGTCCGAGTGGAGCCGGTCGAGGGCGAGACGCCCGACGGCACCGGCTGGCGCACGCGCGTCCGGCTCCAGGTGGACGACCGCGGACGGATGGGACCGTTCGCGCCCCGCTCGCACACCGTCGTCCCTGTCGGCGAGCTGCCCCTCGCGACCGACGAGGTCCAGGAGGCGACACCCTTCGGGCAGCTGTTCGCCGGCGCAGAGTCCGTGGATGTCGTCGCCACGGGCCTCGGCGCCTCGCACGTCCTCGTCAACGACGCCCCCGTCCGTTCCGGCAAGCGCACCATCAGACCCCGACGACGTCCCGTTCCCATCCGGGAGCAGGTCGGCGACCGGGAGTTCCGGCTCGACGCACGCGGTTTCTGGCAAGTGCACCGCGGGGCCGCGCAGACCCTCACCGCGGCGGTCCAGTCGGCCGTGGACGAGGCGCTGTTCGACCCCAGGGCTGCCAACCTCGACCTCTACGGCGGGGTCGGGCTGCTCGCCGCCGCCCTCGGCGACCGCTTCGGCTCCACCCTCCGCATCACGTCGGTGGAGAGCAGCGAGACGGCGACCGACGACGCGGCAGAGAACCTGGCGGACTGGGTGGGCGCATCCGCCGTGACCGATCGCGTGGAGCGCTACGTCGCCCGGCTCGCCGCCGACGCATCGGCCGCCGAGCGTGCCCGGCTCCGGGCAGCGACCGTCATCCTCGACCCGCCCCGATCCGGCGCGGGCCGGGAGGTTGTGGACGCGATCGCCTCCCTCACGCCCGCGCAGGTGGTCTACGTCGCCTGCGACCCCGTGGCACTGGCCCGCGACCTCGCCTTCTTCGCCGGCCACGGCTACGGGCTCCGCGGGATGCGAGCGTTCGACCTCTTCCCGAACACACACCATGTCGAAGCGGTCGCCACGCTGACGCGCTGAGCAGGGAGACCGTCGCAATGCATTCACCCCCTACGATGGTCAGCATGGTGCGGGTGGCAATCGTCGATGATCACGAATCCGTGCGCCTGGGGCTGAAGGCCGCCTGTCAGGACGCAGGGTACGAGGTTCTCCTCACCGCGCCCACCGTCGACGACTTCGTCGCCCAGCTGGGCGCGCAGGAATGCGACGTCGTCGTGCTCGACCTGTCCCTCGGGGACGGCTCCAAAGTGACGGACAACGTCAAGCGCGCACAGGCGACAGGAGCCGCGGTGCTCGTCCACAGCATCGCCGACCGCGTCGCCAGTGTCCGGGAGGCGCTCGCGGCCGGGGCGGCAGGGGTCATCCCCAAGTCCTCGCCGACCACCACCGTCATCAGCGCGATCGCGACCGTGGCACGCGGCGACGTGCTGAACAACCTGGAGTGGGCGACTGCGATCGACGCGGACAGCGACTTCGCGAAGGCCCAGCTCGGGCGGCGCGAGCGCGATGTCCTCCACCTCTACGCGTCCGGTCTGCCGCTGAAGGCCGTCGCGGCGCAGCTCGGGATCGCGAACTCCACGGCGCGCGAATACCTCGACCGCATCCGCGTGAAGTACGTCGAGGTGGGGCGCCCCGCGCCCACCAAGGTCGACCTGCTGCGTCGCGCGGTGGAAGACGGGATCCTTCCGGGACTCGATCCCGAGACCGGCAATGAGCGTCCCTAGCGGGGTACGCCCCGGGCTGCCGCTCGAGTCGGCCAAGCCCCGGAACCCCCTCAGCCGCGCTCGGATCGAGCGCATCTCCGACCGGACCGTGTCAGCGTTCGGCCTGGTGTTCGGCCTGCAGACGCTGCCGACCGCGCTCGGCCAGCTGGGCGACCTCCGAGAGCCGTGGGGAACGGTGTGGATGGTCACCATCTTCGGCGGTCTCGCCCTCACGGTGATCCTCGCCATCGTCCAGCGCGGTGTGAAGATCGCGATGGGCGTCCTCTCCGTCCTCTACCTCGCCGCGATCGTGACCTGGCCGCTGCTGGCGGCCGATCCGTCCGCCTTCGGCTCCGACAAGCCCTGGGTCTGGTTCCTCTGCTCGGTGTTCACGGCCTTCGCCGCCGTCGCCTTCCCGCTCTGGCTGGCGATCGCCTACACCTTCGTGACCCCGATCGCCTACGGCATCGTTCGTGCCCTCCCGGCGGGCGGCGGGGCGGGTTTCGAGCTGGCGGCCCTCGACACGATCTACGCCCTCATCCTGGGCGGCGTCATCCTGGCCATCATCGCCATGATGCGCCAGGCGTCGAGCGCGGTCGACACCGCCCAGAGCCAGGCGCTCGACCGGTACGCGAACGCCGTCCGGCAGCACGCGACCGAGGTGGAGCGGGTGCAGGTCGACGCGATCGTGCACGACAGCGTCCTCACCACGCTCCTCTCGGCGGCCTCGGCCCGGACGCCGGAGCAGAAGGAGCTGGCCGCCGCCATGGCCGCGGACGCCATCGGCCACCTCCATGCCGCCGAAGCTGCGACCCCGGAGGACCAGTCGGCCGTCGGGCTGGACCGTCTCACCGAACGCCTGGTGACGGCGGCGAACGCGTTCTCGTCGCCGTTCGAGGTGGCGGTGCGTGACGTCGAGGTGCACACCCTGCCCGTGAATGTGGCCGAAGCCGTCTACTCCGCGACCGTGCAGGCGATGGTGAACAGCATGCAGCATGCGGGCGGGCCGGACATCCACCGCGCGGTCTCCATCCGCGGTGGCGGACCGGCCGCGACGGTCGAGGTCGTCATCCGCGACGACGGGCGCGGGTTCACCGAATCGGAAGTGCCGGCGGAGCGGCTGGGGCTGCGGATCAGCATCCGTGACCGCCTCGCGAAGGTCGGTGGTCGCGCGCGGATCGAGTCGGAGCCGGGGGCGGGGACGACCGTGACCATCCTGTGGCCGTCCGCCGACCAGCCGCCGCTCGGCAGCTCCGCCGTCTCCGCGGGGATGCACGAGCCGGCCGTCGCGGGCGGCCAGGAGGCGGCCGAGTGATCACCCTCAACCGCGTCCTCTTCCTCATCCTCGGTGGGCTCTTCTCCGCCTACCACCTCTTCCTCGCCCTCTCGTCCCTGTCGACGCCGCGGACGACGGGACCGGCGATCGTCGCGATGGTCCTCTACGGCATAGCGACCGTGCTGAGCCTCTGGCCGACCAGCCCCACGAAGATGCCGTTGTGGCTGGCGGCGTTCGATCTCGCCGTCTGCGTGGTCATCCCGATCCTGGTCACCAGTCAGCTGGACCCGGCCAAGGACAACGGCTATGCGACGTGGTACGTCGCGGCGGTCGGCACGCTGATGACGATCTGCGCCGTCCGGCGACAGCAGGTGGTGGCCTGGCTGGGTGTCGCCGTTCTCGCCATCCAGACCGTGGTCTGGGCGGGTCCTGGTGCGCTCGCCGGCCTCGGCGTGGTCGGCTCCGTGGTCTGGGTCGGTGTCGCCGTCGTCATTTCGGGCTCGCTGGCGAAGGCGGGACGCGACGCCCTCCAGTTCGCCCGCGCCGAGCGTGAGGCGACCGAGTGGCAGGCGGCCCAGGAGGCGCACGTGATGGAGCGGCAGCTGCGCCTGCGGCAGACGTACCGGGTGGCTGCGCCGATGCTCGCGGAGATCGTCCGCCGCGGCGGCGACCTGACCGAGGCGGAGCGGCGCGAGTGCCGCTACCTGGAGGGCGCCATCCGCGACGAAATCCGCGGACGACGGTTGCTCAACGACGATGTGCGGCGTGAGGTGATGGATGCCCGCCGCCGTGGTGTCGTGGTCAGCCTCCTCGACGAGGGCGGCATCGACGACCTGGACCAGCGCGGGCTCGAGTCGGTGCTGCACCGCCTCGCGGAGGCGATCCGCGGCACGACCACCGACAAGCTCATCGTGCGGACGGTGCCGCGCTCCTCCAAGACCGCCGTCACGGTGGTGGGCCTGCGGATGTCGGACGACGGCGCGGCCAACGCGCTCGGCGCGGAGTCCGAGGACGACGAGGTCGACCTGTGGCTGGAGATCCCGCGCCCCGTCGCCTGACCCGCCGATCCCACATTCGTGACGATTCGGGGCTCTGAGGCGGGCGAAGCCCGCATTCGTGACGAATCGGGGCGGCCGCGACGCCACCGAGACCGGGGGTTAACGAAGAGAAAGGGGCCGACACCCGAATTGTCGGCCCCTTTTCAAACCCCGAGTCAGGGCGACAACCCGAATATCGCCCTGACTCGCCCCCAAAGCACTCGCCCGCTTACCCTAGTCGGCGAGTGATTGGCGGTGTGACTCACGAGGAGAGACACCTAGCAATATCTATAGTGGCTGCGCTCCCAGAAAATACATAGTCGTCATTTTGGAGGACACCTGGGGGACATTTCACGACCCCCGTTCGAGGCGCATCCACTGAATCACTCATGACCCGCACTCGGGGGATGCCCCAACTGGGGTACATATCGGGTCGACTCAGCCCGAGAAGGAGCGCCAGGCGCCGGGCCCCGGCCGCAGCTCGGTCCGCAGCGCGCGCTGTGTGCGCGCCCACGCATCCGGGTGCTGCGACGTGCGCGCCTTCTTCGCGGCGGCGGCCTGCTCGGCGGCAGCGGCGGCCAGTACCGCGGTCACGGCCGCGACCTCCTCCGGCGTCACGCCACGCGTGAGGAAGCGGAGCTGCGAGGGATCGAGGGCCGGGCCGTTCGGCTCGGCTGCGTGCGCGCCGCTCACAGGGGGATGTTCCCGTGCTTCTTCGGCGGCAGCGTCGCGCGCTTGGTGCGGAGCGCTCGCAGCGCCTTGATCACGGAGATCCGCGTCGCGGCCGGCTCGATGACGCCGTCGAGCTCGCCGCGCTCCGCGGCGAGGAACGGGCTGGCGACGTTGTAGGTGTACTCGTTCGCGAGCTTCGTGCGGACTGCGGCCACATCCTCTCCGGCCTCCTCCGCCCGCTTGATCTCGCCGCGGTACAGGATGTTGACGGCGCCCTGGCCGCCCATTACCGCGATCTCCGCGGTCGGCCAGGCCAGGTTGATGTCGGCGCCGAGCTGCTTGGAGCCCATCACGATGTAGGCGCCGCCGTAGGCCTTGCGCGTGATGATGGTCACGAGGGGGACGGTCGCCTCCGCATACGCGTACAGCAGCTTGGCGCCGCGGCGGATGACGCCCGTCCATTCCTGGTCTGTGCCGGGGAGGTAGCCGGGCACGTCCACCAGCGTGAGGATCGGGATGCTGAACGCGTCGCAGAAGCGCACGAAGCGCGACGCCTTCTCGCCGGCGTCGATGTTCAGCGTTCCGGCCATGGAGCTCGGCTGGTTGGCGACGATGCCGACCGAGCGTCCCTCCACCCGTGCGAAGCCGATCACGATGTTCGGCGCGAACAGCGGCTGGATCTCGAGGAACTCGCCGTCGTCGACGATGCCCTCGATGACGGTCTTCACGTCGTAGGGCTGGTTGGGGGAGTCCGGGATGACGGTGTTGAGGCGGCGGTCCGCGTCCGTGATCTCCAGCTCGGGCTCGGTCTGGAAGGCGGGGAGCTCCGCCAGGTTGTTCTGCGGGAGGTAGCTGAGCAGGGTGCGGGCGTAGTCGAGCGCGTCCTCCTCGTCGCTGGCGAGGTAGTGCGAGACGCCGGAGATCTTGTTGTGGGTGAGCGCGCCGCCCAGCTCCTCGAAGCCGACGTCCTCGCCGGTGACGGTCTTGATGACGTCGGGGCCGGTGACGAACATGTGGCTCGACTTGTCGACCATGATGACGAAGTCGGTGAGGGCGGGGGAGTACACCGCGCCGCCGGCCGCCGGGCCCATGACGATGGAGATCTGGGGGATCACACCGGAAGCCGCGGTGTTGCGGCGGAAGATCTCGCCGTACTTGCCGAGGGCGACGACGCCCTCCTGGATGCGCGCGCCGCCCGAGTCGAGGATGCCGATCATCGGGACGCCGGTCTTGAGGGCGTGGTCCATCACCTTGATGATCTTCTCGCCGGCGACCTCGCCCAGCGAGCCGCCGAAGATGGTGAAGTCCTGGCTGAAGACGGCCACATTGCGGCCGTGGATGGTTCCGACGCCGGTGACGACGGCGTCACCGTACGGGCGCTTCGCCTCCATGCCGAACGCGTGGGTGCGGTGCCGGACGAACTCGTCGAGCTCGACGAACGACCCCTTGTCCAGCAGCAGGTCGATGCGCTCGCGGGCGGTCAGCTTGCCCTTCGCGTGCTGCTTCTCGATGGCCGCCTCGCCGCTCGCGGTCACGGCCTCGTGGAACCGTTCCTTCAGGTCGGCGAGCTTGCCGGCGGTGGTGGTCAGGTTGGGCAGCTGGTCGGTCTGACGGCGTTCGGTGTCGGTCACGCCGTTCACTCTACCGGCCAGTCGAACGGCCGTGCCGTTGACGAAACCCTACAAATCCGGGCGCTTGCGCTGGCGGAGAGTCCCAGTGCGAGAGACTGGGCGCATGGAGTTCCGACGCAGCCGAACCATCGTCCCGGTGCTCGAGGTCCTGCCGGAGGCGGGCTCGACCAACGACGTCCTGAGCGCCCGGGCGGGCGACCTGCCCGATCTGGCGGTGCTGGTGACGGACAACCAGACCGGGGGCCGCGGCCGCCTCGGGCGGGTCTGGGTGACTCCGCCCGGATCGGCGCTCGCCATCTCGGTGCTGCTCAAGCCGGTCGATCTGCCGCCGGCGGCGTACGGCTGGTTCCCGCTGCTCGCCGGGCTGGCGATGAGCCGCGCACTCGGCCCGCTGGTTCCGGGAGGCGTCCAGGTCAAGTGGCCGAACGACGTGCTGATCGAGGGCGACAAGGTCTGCGGCATCCTGGCCGAGTTGCTGCCGGGGATGTCCGGGCTGGTCATCGGGGCCGGGGTCAACCTCCGGCAGACGCGCGAGCAGCTCCCGACCGAGACCTCGACGTCTCTCGCCCTGGCCGGCGCCTCCGCGTTCGATGCCGACACGGTGCTCTCCGCCTACCTGATCGAGCTCACCCGGCTGTATCGCGACTTCCTGGCCGCCGCGGGCGATCCGCTGCGCAGCGCGCTGCGCGACGAGGTCGTCGAGGCGTGCCACACGGTGGGCCGGGCAGTGCGCGTCCAGCTCCCGTCGGGCGACGATCTGGTGGGGACGGCCGTCGGCATCGACGAGGACGGCCGGCTGGTCGTCGAGTCGGATGCGGGCCGCACCGCCGTCGCAGCGGGCGACGTGACGCACCTGCGGTATTAATTGAGCATGACCACCAGCCCGGACGGGACTCCAGAGCAACCCGCCCAGCCTCCCGAGCGTGTGATCGCCCGGCTGCGGTCGAACGCACGGAGGCTCTTCTGGCCCAGCCTCGTGCTCATCGCAGCCGCTGGGGCGGTCGGGTACTTCGCCGGCCGGCTGGACGAGGTCTGGGAGGTCGTCCTGCTCTGGTCCGCCGCGGCGGCCGTGGTGCTGCTGCTCTTCCTGCTGCCGCTGGCGGCCTGGCTCAGTCGCCGCTACACGATCACCACGCGTCGGCTCATCATCCGGCACGGATTCTTCGTGCGGGTGCGCCAGGAGCTGTTGCACAGCCGCGGCTATGACGTCTCGGTGCGCCGCACCTGGTTGCAGAGCGCGTTCCGCTCGGGCGACGTGCTGATCAACTCCGGGCTGGAGCATCCGGTCGTGCTGAAGGACGTGCCGAAGGCCGACCAGGTGCAGCGGGCGCTGTCGGAGCTGATGGACCACTCGCAGACGGTCGTCGCGGTCCGCCGTCAGCAGTCGGAGTCAGTCTCCGACGAGACCACCGTCTGGGGCAGCCGCTAGCGTCGAAGCAGTGCGTGTGGAGCCCGTCCGCGTCGAGACGGTCGCAGCAGGGGCTGTCCGGCGGCCGCGACGGTCCGGCGAGAACACCCACCAGCGGTAGAACGCGAACCGGAACACGGTGCCGAGCGCCAGCCCGACCACGTTGTTGGAGATGTTGTCGGCCAGGAGGCTCTGGAAGCCGAGCAGGTAGTGCGAGACCCAGACGCAGAGCAGGGGGATGGCCATCCCGGCGAGGCTGACGATGAAGAACTCCACGCCCTCGCGCGTCGCGTTCTCGTTGCGGTTGCCCGAGAACGCCCAGTAGCGGTTGCCGACCCAGTTGGTCCCGATCGCCACGAGGGTGGCGATCGCCGTCGCGTACAGGGTCTTATGGGGAACGTTCGCCAGCACGACCAGCATCAGGAGGTTGAACACGATGAGGTTCACCACGAAGCCGACGGCGCCCACCGCGCCGAACTTGATCAGCTGAGGGAGGAGCCGCGCCTTGTGCGTCGGAGTCCGGGTATCGGTCGTCATGCCCCTGCCTGGAGATGCGGGAAGATGGTCTGTGTTCTCGTCACAGTACGCGTGAGAGGTTTCGCGTTCCTGTGAATGCCCCGGTCCAACATGATAAGTATCAGAGGAGCGACGATCCATGGCTAGTCACATCATCGGAGTGATCGGCGGCGGCCAGCTCGCCAGGATGATGATCCCCCCGGCGGTCGAGCTCGGTGTCGAGCTCCGCGTGCTGGAGGAGGCCGAGGGCATGAGCGCGGACCTGGCCGCGACGGGCGTCGGGGACTACCGCGACCTCGACACGGTGCTGGCGTTCGCCGAGACGGTCGACGTCATCACCTTCGATCACGAGCACGTCCCGCAGGCGATCCTGCGGGAGCTGGTCTCGCGCGGCATCCCGGTGCACCCCGGTCCCGACGCGCTGCTGTACGCGCAGGACAAGCTGCAGATGCGGGCGAAGCTCAGCGAGCTCGGCTTGCCGGTGCCCGACTGGGCGGCAGTGGAGTCCGCCGGCGAGCTGGGCGCCTTCCTCGCCGATCACGGCGGCCGTGCGGTGGTGAAGACCGCGCGCGGCGGCTACGACGGCAAGGGCGTCCGTGTCGTGTCGGACGCTGCAGGGGCGGACGACTGGTTCCTCGCCCTCGCGGAGGACGGCCGGGGCGGGGCGCTCCTCGTGGAGGAGCTGGTTCCGTTCCGTCGGGAGCTCGCGCAGCTCGTGGCGCGCCGCCCCTCCGGCGACATCGCGGCGTGGCCGGTCGTCGAGACGGTGCAGCGCGACGGCGTGTGCGCGGAGGTGGTGGCGCCCGCCCCCGGCTCCGCGGGGCGCGTTGCGGAGGTCGCGGAGGACATCGCGCGCCGGGTCGCCGACGGCCTCGGCGTGACGGGTGTTCTGGCGGTCGAGCTGTTCGAGACGACCGACGGGCGCGTCCTCGTGAACGAGCTCGCGATGCGGCCGCACAACAGCGGGCACTGGTCCATCGAGGGGGCGGTGACCGGCCAGTTCGAGCAGCACCTGCGGGCGGTCCTCGACCTCCCTCTCGGGTCCACGGAGCCGCGCTCCGACTGGTCGGTGATGGTGAACATCCTGGGCGGGCCGTCCGAGGGCACCCTGCTGGACCGGTACCCGGCGGCGCTCGCCGCGCATCCCGAGGCCAAGTTCCACGGCTACGGCAAGGCGCCGCGACCGGGGCGCAAGGTGGGCCACGTGACCGTCGGAGGCGACGACCTCGACGACGTGGCGTACCGGGCGCGCGCCGCTGCGGCGTTCTTCGAGGGCTGAGTCAGCTGCCTGCGGGCTTGGCCGTCGCCGGGTGCAGGGCCTGGCGGACGAGCTGCCGGATCTGCGTGTAGTCCGGGTCGGTCGGGTCGATCGTCGGCGGCACCAGCTCCAGCTGCTGCACCGGCAGCTTGCGGGTCTTGAGTCCGAGATCGACGAAGTAGCCCAGCATCGACTGCGGGATGTCCGTCTTCATCACCTGGGCTCCCGCCTTGGCGATGTCCTGGAACTTCGACACCACGTTGACCGGGTTCACCTGCTTGAGGATGGCGTCCTGCAGCTGCCGCTGGCGCGCCATCCTGTCGTAGTCGGAGGAGCCGTGCCGGGCGCGCGCGTACCACTGGGCGTGGTAGCCGTCGAGGTGATGGTTGCCCGGCTCGATCCACTCGACGACGCCGTTGAGGTTCTCGTCGCCGCCGATCGGGATGCGGTCCTTCACCGTGATGTCCACGCCGCCGACGGCATCCACCAGGTCGGCGAAGCCCTGCATGTCGATGAGGACGTAGTACTGGATGGTGAGGCCGGTGGCGCCCTCGAGTGCGTCCCGCATCGCCTCGATGCCCGGCTGGCTGTTGTTCTTCGTGGCGTTCGGGTACAGCTTCGGCTTGTAGAGCTCCACCTCGGTGTAGATCGAGTTGAGCTGGCAGACGTCGACGTCGCACCGGTCCTGGTATCCGTAGCCGTCCGGGTACAGCTTGTGGAGCGGGGACGACGCGGTGAACGGGACGGGGTCGAGGTCGCGGGGGAGGCCGATGGTGACGGCCTGGCCCGTGTTCGCGTCGACGCTGACGATCGACATGCTGTCGGGCCGCAGACCCTCCCGGTCCGGTCCCGCATCGCCGCCGAGCAGCATGATGTTGTACCGGCCGTCGACGGGAGGCTGTGACGGCCCGGCCGAGAAGATGTCGCCGAGGGTTCCGCGGGCCGAGCCGGCGACGACGGACGCGTACCCGGTGGTGCCGGTGAGGATGACCAGCACGAGCACGGAGAACGCCGCGATCCAGCCGCGCGAGCGCGGCGCCGTGCGGACCAGGCGGACGAGCCGGAGGGTGTCGAGGGTGAGCACCACCCAGAGCACCGCATAGGCGATGAGCAGCGCCTGGACCAGCGTGAGGCTGCCGGCCTGCGTGAAGAGGGTGTAGACGGCCATGGGGGCGACCAGGTAGACGACCAGCGTGACGATCGCCAGAAGCCAGAGGAGCACCGTGGCCAGAACGCCGACCCGGCCCAGCCGCCGGTTGCCGGCGAGCAATTGCGCCGACCCGGGCAGGAGCACGTTCATGGTGACCAGCCACCAAGCGCGCTTGGTCATGGTGTGCGACGACGAGGCGTCGGGATGGCGCAGGGGCGTTGCGATGGTCATGGCGTCGGACTCACAGCTGCGATTTGAGGGCCTGGTTCTTCTGCTCGACGCTCGCCTCGAGCTCCGCGGCGAAACGCTCCAGCTTCTGCGCCAGACCCTCGTCGGAAGTCGCCAGGATCTTCACGGCCAGCAGGCCGGCATTGCGCGCGCCGCCGATCGAGACGGTGGCGACGGGGACGCCGGCGGGCATCTGCACGATGGAGAGCAGGGAGTCGAGGCCGTCGAGGCGGGCCAGCGGCACCGGGACGCCGACGACGGGAAGGGTGGTCACGGCGGCGAGCATGCCGGGCAGGTGGGCGGCTCCACCCGCCCCCGCGATGATGACGCGGATGCCGCGCCCGGCGGCCTCTTTGCCGAATGCGATCATCTTCTCGGGGGTGCGGTGGGCCGACACCACCTCGACTTCATGGGCGACATCGAACTCGCTCAGCACGCGCGATGCCTCCTGCATGACCGACCAGTCGGAGTCGGATCCCATGACGACGGAGACCAGCGGAGCGGTGGATGCGGGCATGCGAACATGCTAGGCGGCGCCTCGCGCACGGCGGGCGCGCCACGCGGAGCGCACCCAGCTGACCCCTGAACAGGTCACAGGAACTGCCCAGGGCAAGCCCGTAGCGTCGCCGCCCTATGACGGGTACAGGTGGAACGGTGGAAGAGAAGACGAGACAGGCGACGGGTGGCCGGCTGGCCGCGCTCGACGGTCTGCGAGGCCTCGCCGCGGTGGTGGTGCTGCTGCACCACGCCCTGTATACGAACCCGGACTTTCCTGGTGCGCCAGGGGGAGGCAGGGCTCCGGCCGGCTCCCCGATGTGGTGGATCAGCTACACGCCCCTGAAGCTGTTCACGGCCGGCGTCGAGTCGGTGATCGTGTTCTTCGTGCTCTCCGGGCTGGTCGTCACGCTCCCCGTGATCCGGAAGCGCGGCTTCGACTGGGTCTCCTACTTCCCTCGCCGTGCGGTGCGTTTGCTCGTTCCCGTGATGGCCTCCGTTCTTCTCGCCGCGGTCTGGGTCATGGCCATCCCGCAGAAGTCGACGCAGCCCGACGGCACCTGGCTCAGCAACTCGTCCACCCCCGACTTCGGCTGGAAGTACATCGTCCAGGCGTGGGACCTCCTCGGCGGAGACGGCCAGATCAACAACCCCCTGTGGTCGCTGCGCTGGGAGCTGATCTTCTCGCTCGCTCTGCCGATCTTCGCCGTGCTGGCGCTGGCGGTGCGGAAGTGGTGGATCGGCGGCCTCGCGGCGGCCTGTGCGCTCACCTACCTGGGTGCTTACGCCGGCTCGGGCGAGCTGCAGTACCTGCCCGCGTTCTTCGTCGGAGCCGTGATCGCCGTCCGTCTGGACGCGGTCCGCAACGTCGCCGCCCGGATCAACACGCACTGGTACCGGCACCCGCTCTGGGCGGGACTGACGATCGGCAGCCTCCTGCTGCTCATCGCGCCGTGGCTGGTCGGGCCGAGCATCGGGTTGATGCCAGAGCTCGACGCCGTGCTCAAGGGGATGGTGCCCCTGGCGGCCGCCGGCCTCGTCGTGGCGGCACTCGGCTGGAACCCGCTGCGGGCGACGCTGGAGACGCGCCCCGTGCAGTTCTCGGGGACGATCTCCTTCAGCCTCTACCTGGTCCACGTGCCGATCCTGATCTTCAGCACGTACCTGTTCGCTGGCCAGCCCTGGTACGTGGCGCTGATCTTCGGCATCCCGGTCGCCGTGGTGGTGGCCGTCGGATTCACCTGGCTGATCGAGAAGCGCAGCCACGGCTGGGCCAAAGCGGCGGGCGTCTGGGCATCCGCCCGTTACAGCACCTGGTTCGGCCGCGACGACGTCGCGGAGCGCGAGCCGGAGCGCGAACGCACGGGCGAGCTCCACGGCGAGCGTCGGGACTCAGTCGCGGACGCTCGCCGCTAGTTCCTGCTCGGAGCCGGAGCCGGAGCCGGACCTGGAGCCCGCGGCCGCTCCTGCATCGGTCGCTTCCGCTCCTGCATCGGTCGCGCCTGCCCGGCGTGGGCCGACCGGCTCGGTTCGGGAGGCGAACGCGCCCCCGACCGTCCTGCCCACGCTCTTGGAGAGACGGTGGGCCGGCTTCTCGACCACCAGGTAGAAGAGCGACCCAGCGACGAGTGCGGTGGGGACCGCCAGAGCGGCGACCCTGGTCGGTCCCCAGCTGCCGAAGAGGTAGCTGAAGGTGACGATGATCGGGACGTGGACGAGGTACAGGCTGAACGAGATCGTCCCGAGCCATCTGAACGGCTGATGCGACAGCACCCGTGCCAGCAGGCGCCACTCCAGGCAGCACAGCAGCAGGCCGAGAGCGGCCACGGGCTGCAGGGCCTCCAGCAGGACCGCCAGATTGGACGACGTCGTCATCCAGTGCGCGACCAGCAGCACGGCGGACCCGAGTGCGACGACCAGCCAGACCAGCCAGCCCCAGCGACGCGCCGCGAGCGCTGCGCCCACGCGCTGGATGCGCTCCAGCTGCGTCGCGGCGACGACTCCGAGGAAGAAGCCGGGCAGGTAGCGGAAGGCGGGCGCGTTCGCGTAGAACCCGCAGAGCACGATCGCGACCACCAGGGCGATGAGCAACGGCCACCAGCGTCGCAGGAGAACCGCCAGCCCGACGAACACCGGGAGCAGCAGCGAGAACGCCATCTCCCAGTAGATGGACCACAGCGGGTTGTTGATGAACCAGGAGCCCAGGCTGGGGTCGAGCGAATGGACGACATCCCAGACGCCGGGGCGGAGAACCGAGGTCGTGGACACCCAGGAGCTCATCGCATGCTGAGGGAGCTGCGGGACCAGCCAGGCGAGCGCGGTCGCGAACAGCAGCGAACCGATCACAGGAACGCCGATGCGAGCGATGCGCCGTGGGTAGTACGACATCCAGTCGAAGGCCCGCGGACCGAGCACCGGCAGACTCAGCACGAAGCCGGAGAGCACGAAGAAGACGACGACGGCTTCCGGGCCCGCCGTGAAGATCTTCAGCGGCGTGTAGGTGAACCACCAGCCGATGCTGCCCGCGACAGGTCCAGACATGCCGGGCGAGGAAATGTACGCCGACGAGATCGCGGGGGTGAGCAGCGAGGCGTGGTGCGCCAGCACGATGAGCGCGGCGATACCACGGAGGCCGTCCAGCGAGGTGAGCCGGGAGGCCGACCGGGTGACGGAGGTCGGGGTGGCAGGTGACATGAGAGTGGGGGTGGTGCGCGGATCAGAGGTCGGCGTGGAGCTGCCAGAGGCGCTCGGCGGAGTCCCGCCAGCTGAACGCTCTGGCGCGGTCCGAGGCTAGCACGCGCAGCCGGGAGCGCAGTCCGTCGTCGGAGAGCACACGTCCGATCGCCGCGGCGAGGCGTTCCGGGTACCCGGCGTCGGTTTCGCCGGCGGGGCGCTCAACGGCCAGCCCGGCGCCGCCGGCAACCTCGACCAGAGCGGGATCGTCGGAGTGGATGACCGGCAGCCCGAACTTGAACGCCTCCACGACCGGCAGCCCGAAGCCCTCGGCGACACTGGGGAAGACGAAGACGGTCGCGCGGTCGAGCACGACGGCGAAGTCGGCGTCGTCGAGCCGGCCGAGTGCGCGCACCCGGTCCTCGGGAAGGCCCGCCGCCGCGGCCACGCCGGAGGCCGACGTCTCACCCAGGCGGTCCGGGCCGACGATGAGCAGGGGCATCTCCTGCGCATCGGGCAGGGCGACCGCGCGGATCAGGTCCGCCACGCCCTTGCGCGGCTCGATGGTGCCCAGGGTCAACGCGTACCGGTCGGAAAGGCCGAGGCGTTCTGCGCGCTCGTCGGCGTCCGCCGGGAGGCGCAGCGTCGTGGCGGGTGCGCCGCCGATCACCCGGATGCGGTCGCCGAAGTCGAAGCGGTCGCTCAGCCGATCCGCCACGGCGTGCGTGGGAACGACGACGGCGTCGGCGAACTTCCGTGCCCGCCGGGTCATCGCCTTGGTCCAGGCAGCGGCGGCCGAGCCGAGGGAGGACGGGTGCGTCCAGGCCAGGGTGTCGTGGATGGTGACGGCGAGCTGCTCCGCGGAGACGCCGCGATCGTGGCGGCGCAGCGGGGCGAGCAGGGTCGGGGCGTGCAGCATCCCGAGCGGACCGCCGACCGAGAGGCCGGACTGCCACGCGAGCGCCAGTTCGCGTCGTGCGAGCGGAAGTCTCGTGATGCTGCCAGCGCCGGGGAGGCGCTGTCGGAGGTCGGCCAGCGTCTCGTCGCCGACGGCGGAGACGATCGCCTCCACGTCGCAGCCCGGCGGCGCTGTCGCGATGAGCTGCCGGGTGAGCTCCTCGGTGTAGCGGCGGCTCCCTCGCGGATGGTCGCCGACGAGGTCGTCGACCATCACTCTGAGGGTGGTCATCCTGCTCCCGTCTCGCCGGTCCGTTCGGATCCTATGAAACCATGACCCGGCCCGGAAGACGCTGGACGTCGGCCGCGGTCAGCAGGGCGGCAGCGTGTTCAGGCTCGAACCGAGCACCGCCGTCCCGCCCAGGAGGTACACGGTCTGCGTGTTCTGAGCCGCGAGGTCTGCCAGGACGGACCGCGGGACGCAGCTGCCGTTCGTCGTGAAGAGCGGTGCTCCCTTCGCAGCGGCCAGCGCGGACCCGGCCAGCGCGTCCGGGAACCCGAAGCCGCTCGCCAGATACGCCGTGCTGAAGCTCGGGAAGGAGGTGCGCCCGACCGCTTCTGCGGTCTCGAACCGGTCGCCGCCCCACAGCCGCGTCACCGTGGCGCCGTTGGCCGCCAGGCCCGAGGCGACACCGGCGGTGATCACGTTTTCGCCGCCGACCACCTTCACGGACGTCGTGCCCTTCGCCGTGAGGAACGCCTTCGTGCCGGCGTCGAGGGCCGAGGCGCCGCCGTTCACGAGGACGACGGGGGAGTGGAGGGCGCCCGCCGCCGCGCCGGCCGCGAGGGCGTCAGGGAAGTTCGTCCCGGTGGCGACGAAGGCGGTGGGGATCGAGGTCCCGAAGGCCTTCGTGGCCAACTGTTGGGAGGTATCGAAGCGGTCGACGCCGGCGATGCGGGTGACCGGCGGCCCGAGCTGGCGGAGAGCCGACTCGACGGCAGTGGGCACCGCGTTGACGCCGCCCACGATGACGATGCTCTTCGGTTGCAGAGAGACGATCTCGGCCCGGACGGCGTCCGACAGCGTGTACCCGACCAGGAGCAGGGGGCCGCCCTCCTTCGCGGCCGCCGGCCCGGCGCTGAGCGCGTCCGGATAGTTGAGACCGGTCGCGACGTAGACGGTGTTCGCGGTGGCCGGGTAGGCCTGCTTGGCGATCTCGACGCTGGTCGTGAAGCGGTCCGATCCGGCCACCCGCTGCGTCGGGATGCCGACGATGGACAGCGGGCCGGAGACCGCAGGGCCGAGGGAGTACGTGCCGTACGCAGCGCGGACCGTGTAGCTGGTGTCCCCGGTGGGTGCGCCCGTCAGCGAGACGGACCAGGCGCCGTTGACGACGCTCGCCACTCGGGGCGTCGCCTCGTTCGCGAGCTGCAGGCGGACGGTGGTCCCCGGTGTGGCACCGCTGATGGTCCCGGAGACGACTCCGCCCTGGGTGACGCGGTTGGTGGCCGGGAGGGACGTCACGGCGACGGTCGCGGTCACCGAGACGGCGGGCTCCCAGGTGGAGGCGTAGCGCGACATGACGCTCGACCGCCCGGAGCTCGAGACCATCGGGTAGAAGGCGGTGTAGTAGTCCGGGTCGGTGCAGGCGACGTCCGGGCCGGCCGAGACCAGCCCGACCGCGGTCGTGCCGGTCATCGCGGCGCCGCCGCTGTCTCCGTGGTCGGCGCAGGTGCTGGCGATGATGGAGTTCACGGTGTGGGTTCCGTCAGCGGCGAGGACGGAGACGGTCTGGTCGGTGGCCAGGACCGTTCCGCACGTCCAGCCGGTCGTCGAACCGCTCTTGCAGAGCGGGGCGCCGACGACGGCGGCTGCGATCCCGGTGACCGCGTTGGGGGCGGTGCCGAGCGGCGCCCCGGTTCCGCCCGCGCCCCAGGTGAGCGCGGAGGCCTGGGGCGCGTGTCCGGCCGTGAGCGCGATGAGCGACGAGTCGGAGTCGCTGCCGAACTGGGTGCCTCCGGCGACCCAGCCGCCGAGCGCGCCGCCCGGGGTGCCGCCCGACCCGGTGTAGTTGCTGGGGCCGGTCATCGACAGCTCGTACGTCGTCGAACCGGGCAGCACGCAGTGCCCGGCCGAGAGCAGCTGAGGAGCGTGATTCGCGAGGCCGTAGCCCGGGAACGCCGCAGAGCACCGGGCCGCGTCGGTCGCGTTCTGGATGAGATAGGGCTGGCCGCCGTACACCTCGCCGGCGAGGGGATGCAGAGCGAGGCTGGGCAGGGTGTGCTCGGGAGCCTCGCCGACGACCGCGGCCGCTCCGGCGTCGCGGGCCAGGGCGACCGTCGTCGGATCGGACGAGTAGACCGTGATCGCCGTCCCGTCGAGGTGGGCATCGGCCTCCGCGCCGGTCCGCGTGCGCAAAGCGGCGACGAGCGCGTCGGCATCCTGTGCGGCGGCCGCTTGCGCCAGGTACTGCTCGGGCGAGACGTGCAGGTCGCGCTGCACCGCCTGGGCGACTCCCGGATCGAGTTTCGACGCCGCCGAGCGGAAGGACTCCGCCGAACGCCGCTCGAGGCGCGGCAGCGCCGGCTCCGTGGCGTCGGCTCCCGAGCCGGTGCCCGAATCAGTCCCCGGACCGGAGGTGGCCTGCGGCGCCGACGCCGACACCGCAGTAGCGGCCGGGGTGGTCGCCGCGAAGGCGGGGACCGGAGCCAGGACGGCCAGTCCGGTCGCCGCGGCGACAGCGATAGTGAGTGCTCGGTTCACGGAGATTCCCTCGTCAGCTGGCGAGGTCGGACCGGTGTCCTTCGATCCCCCGCATGGTCGGTGCTGCGAGTCAACCTAATGCTCGCGCCGAAGCCGCCACAAATCCCCCATGCGAGGTATGGCCGCAATGCGGACTTAAGCGAACAAGCCCTCGCGGGTGGCCTCCGCCAAGGCGTCGCGCCAGGGGCGCATCGGAGCGAGCCCCGCCCGCGACCAGGCGGCGTGCCCGAGCACCGAGTAGGAGGGGCGAGGGGCCGGGCGCACGAAGGTGGAGCTGTCCGTGGGCTTCACTCGCTCCGGGTCGAGCCCGGCCTCCGCGAACACGGCGCGTGCGAACTCGAACCAGCTCGCCTGTCCGGAATTCGTCCCGTGGTAGACCCCGGCGGGGGCGTCGGCATCGAGCAGGGCGACGATCTGGGTGGCGAGGTCGCCGGTCCAGGTCGGCTGCCCGAGCTGGTCGTCGACGACGCTCACCGTCTCGTGGCTCGCCGCGAGCTTCACCATGGTCTTCGCGAAGTTGGCGCCGCCGGCGCCGTAGAGCCATGCGGTGCGCACGACGAAGGTGCCGTCCGGGTGGGCGGCGATCGCGAGCTCCTCACCGGCGGCCTTGGTGCGGCCGTAGGCGTTGATCGGGTCGCGCGGGGTGTCCTCGGCGTAGGGCGAGGTCGCGTGACCGTCGAAGACGTAGTCGGTCGAGACCGTCACGAAGCGTGCGCCGTGCTGGGCAGCCGCCACAGCGAGGTTCCCGGTGCCGAGCGCGTTGATGGCGAAGGCGTCGTCCTCGTGCGTCTCGGCGTCGTCGACCTTCGTGTACGCCGACGCGTTGATCACGACATCGTGTCCGGAGACGGCCGCGATCACCGCGTCGCGGTCCGTCACGTCCAGCTCAGCACGGGACAGAGCGGTCACCTCACGCCCGGAGAGGGCCTTCCGGAGGTCCTGTCCGAGCTGTCCGGCCGCACCGGCGATCAGGTAGCGCGCCATCAGTTGTCGAGCGCCGCGCGGGCCTTGAGCGGCTCCCACCAGGCGCGGTTGTCGCGGTACCACTGCACCACGTCGGCCAGGCCCTGCTGGAACGGAACGAGCGGCTCGTAGCCCAGCTCGGAGCGGATCTTGGAGATGTCGACCGAGTACCGGAGGTCGTGGCCGAGGCGGTCGGCGACCCGGTCGACGTACGACCAGTCCTTGCCGGTCGCATCGAGGAGGAGCTGGGTGAGCTCTGTGTTGGTGAGCTCGGTGCCGCCGCCGATGTTGTAGATCTCGCCGGCGCGGCCGTTCACCAGCACCATCGCGATGCCGCGGGTGTGATCGTCGACGTGCAGCCAGTCGCGGATGTTGTTGCCCACGCCGTACAGCGGGACGTGCTTGTCGTCGATCAGGTTGGTGACGAAGAGCGGGATGACCTTCTCGGGGAAGTGGTACGGCCCGTAGTTGTTCGAGCAGCGCGTGATCGAGAGGTTCAGACCGTGGGTGCGGAAGTAGCTGCGGGCGAGGAGGTCGCTGCCGGCCTTCGACGCGGAGTACGGCGAGTTCGGCTCGAGCGGACGGTCCTCCGCCCACGAGCCCTCGGCGATCGAGCCGTAGACCTCGTCCGTGGAGACGTGGACGAAGCGCTTCAGGTTGCTGCGGAGCGCCGCATCCAGAAGCTGCTGCGTGCCGAGGACGTTCGTCTCGACGAAGATCGACGCGTCGCGGACCGAGCGGTCGACGTGCGACTCCGCCGCGAAGTGCACCACGGCGTCCACGGTCGGGAAGAGCTCGTCGAGCAGGCCGCCGTCGCGGATGTCGCCCTTCACGAAGGTGTAGCGCGGCGAGTCCGCCACCGGCGCCAGGTTGGCGAGGTTGCCGGAGTAGGTCAGCGCGTCGAGCACGACGACCTCTGCGCCCTCGAGGCCGGGATAGGCGTCCTGCAGCGTGCGCCGGACGAAGTTGGAGCCGATGAAACCGGCGCCGCCGGTGACGAGAATCTTCATGGGGGTAGGGGACCTGCCTCACGAGTCGTGGATTACCGGGGAGATTCTACCGGGTCGGGCCGGGAAGCCCTTGCGCTCGGGTGAGCACGGACCGCTAGGCTGCCGATCATGGTCTCGGGGGGAATGCGGGCACGGACCCGCGCACTGGTCACAACTCTGCTCACGATGTCGGTCATGGCGCTGGCGCTCACGGCGGCGACGCCGGCCACGGCCGACGACGGCTCGAAGGCCGACGCCTACTACGCCGCGGTTGCGAAGGCGTCCGCGGGCCGGACGCCGACGGAGCAGCAGGAGAACGCCAACGTCGCCTCGGCGCTGGGCGCTCCGGCCGCGGGCGGCTCCGTGCACGCGCTTGCCGCGGCGGACGCCGATCCTGCGAGGTTCGTGGCCGGGAATCTGGCCAGTGACGCCGTCTTCTTCAACGGGGGGGCATGGAACGAGGGTCAGATCTCGTCGTTCCTGAACTCCAAGGTCACGACGTGCACGGGCACGACGCCCACCTGCCTGAAGTCGTACACGACGGCGACCGTGACGAAACCGGCCGATGCGATGTGCAACGGGTACACGGCGGCCGCTTCGCAGTCGTCCGCACACATCATCGCGACCGTGGCGACGTCCTGCGGGATCAACCCGGTCGTCCTGATCGTCCTGCTGCAGAAGGAGCAGGGGCTGGTGACCTCGACCGCGCCGTCACAGGACGCCTACGACTTCGCCACCGGCTGGAACTGTCCGGACACCGCCGAGGGGTGCAGCACCAACACGGCCGACACCACGGGATTCTTCAACCAGGTCTACGGTGCTGCCTGGCAGTTCAAGCGGTACGGCTACGGGAGTGACTTCGGCTGGTTCCCGGTCGGAAAGGTCAGCCCGGTCCGCTACAACCTCGATGCGGGCTGCGGCAGCAAGCAGGTCGCGATTCAGAACAAGGCCACCGCGGCGCTCTACTACTACACGCCCTATACCCCGGACCAGGCGTCGCTCGACAGCTACCCGGGCGAGGGCGGCGCGTGTTCGGCGTACGGCATCCGCAACTTCTGGATGCTCTTCAACGCCTGGTACGGCTCCTCGACCGCCGGATCGGTGCCCTCGTCCCAGCGCGTCGCAGGCGGCGACCGCTTCTACACGGCGGCGGCGATCTCGCAGGCGGCCTACCCCAGCCCGGCCGCAGGGACGGTCACCGCGTTCGTCGCGAACGGGCTCGACTTCCCCGACGCGCTCGCCGCAGCGCCCGCGGCGGCGAAGGCCGGCGGTCCGCTCCTGCTCACGATGCCCGGCGCCGTCCCGGCGGCGACGATGAACGAGCTGGCACGGCTCAAACCGCAGAAGATCTACGTCGTCGGCGGTCCCGCCGTGATCGCCCAGGCCGTCCTCGACCAGCTGGCGACCGTCCAGCCGAACCAGTCCGTCGAGCGCATCTACGGCGGCTCCCGCTTCGACACGTCGATCCAGATCTCCGAGAAGATCTTCGGCACCAGCGCCGGCGCTCACACTGCGTACCTCGCCTCGGGCCTCGGCTTCCCGGACGCCCTGTCGGCGGGCGGGGCGGCCGGAGCGCACGGCCAGCCCGTCCTCCTCGTCAACGGCGGCCTCGCCACGGCCGACTCCGGCACCGTGAACGCGCTCGTCGCGCTCGGCGTCACCACCGTGAAGATCGTAGGAGGGACGTCCATCATCTCCCCGGACTTCGAGTCGAGCCTGCGCAGCCTCGGTTTCACCGTCGCGCGGGTGTGGGGCAGCGACCGTTTCGCGACGAGCATGGTCGTCAACCAGGACGCGTTCGGCACGGCGGCGATCCCGGCGGCGTTCTTCGCGTCGGGGACCACCTTCCCGGACGCACTCGCCGGAGCGGCATGGGCGGGCAAGACGCAGAGCCCGCTCCTCGTCACCCAGGCGGGCTGCATGTACGCCGGAAGCGCCGAGATCGCGATGCGCTCGCAGGTGCTGACCACCCTCGGCGGTGGGAATGCGCTGGGTGATCAGGTGGGGGGCCTGGCGGTCTGCCAGTAGACTCTCGGGGTGCAGATCCGTGAACTGAGCATCCCAGACTCGTACGAGATCACTCCGAAGCAGCACGCCGACGATCGTGGCGTGTTCCTGGAGTGGTACCGGTTCGACCGGCTGGAGGAGGCCGTAGGCCACCGCCTCGACCTCCGGCAGGCCAACACGTCGGTGTCCCGGCGCGGCTCGGTGCGCGGCATCCACTTCGCCGACATCCCGCCGGGACAGGCGAAGTACGTGACGGCAACGCACGGTGCGGTCCTCGACTACGTGATCGACATCCGCGTCGGCTCGCCGACGTTCGGGCAGTGGGACTCCGTGCTCCTCGACGACACCGACCGCCGCGCGATCTACATCGCGGAGGGGCTCGGCCACTGCTTCGTCGCCCTCACCGACGACGCGACGGTGAGCTACCTGGTGACGGACGTGTACAACCCGGGCCGCGAGCATGGGATCAACCCGCTCGACCCGGACATCGCCCTCCGCTTCCCGGACCAGGCGGGCGAACCGCTGCTCTCGCCGAAGGACACGGAGGCGCCCTCCCTCGCGGAGGCCGCCGCCTCGGGCCTCCTCCCCACCTGGGACGAGGCGCGGGCGTTCTACGCGTCGCTCGACGCGTCCACTCACGACGGAGGCAACTGACCGATGCGCGGCATCATCCTGGCCGGAGGCTCCGGCACGCGACTCTGGCCGATCACCAAGGGCATCTCGAAGCAGCTGATGCCGATCTACGACAAGCCGATGGTCTACTATCCGCTGTCCACGCTGATGATGGCCGGCATCGACGAGATCCTCATCATCACGACCCCGGAGTACAACGAGCAGTTCCGGGCGCTCCTCGGCGACGGTTCGCAGCTCGGCATCCGCCTGGAGTACGCGGTCCAGGAGTCGCCGGACGGTCTGGCCCAGGCGTTCATCATCGGCGAGGAGTTCATCGGCGACGAGTCGGTGGCGCTCGTGCTGGGGGACAACATCTTCCACGGGACCGGGCTCGGTTCGTCGCTGCGCAACCACAGCTCCATCGACGGCGCGCTGATCTTCGCGTACCAGGTGAGCAACCCGACCGCGTACGGCGTCGTCGAGTTCGACGACGACTTCAAGGCCATCTCGATCGAGGAGAAGCCGGAGAAGCCGAAGTCGAAGTACGCCGTGCCCGGCCTCTACTTCTACGACAACTCCGTCGTCGAGATCGCCAAGACGATCGAGCCGAGCGCCCGCGGCGAGCTGGAGATCTCCACCGTCAACGAGCGCTACCTGGAGGCCGGACGGCTGCAGGTGCAGGTGCTCGACCGTGGCACCGCCTGGCTCGACACGGGGACGTTCGAGTCGATGATGCAGGCCTCCGAGTACGTGCGGGTCATCGAGGACCGGCAGGGCTTCAAGGTGGGCTGCATCGAGGAGATCGCCTGGCGCGCCGGCTGGATCGACGACGGCCAGCTGGAGGGCCTCGCCGCTCCTCTGGTGAAGAGCGGGTACGGCTCGTACCTGCGCGCGCTGCTCGACCAGGAGTGACCGTCGCTCGCCTTCAGGCGAGTAAAGCTCACAATATCGCCGCTATGTGAAAGAATTCGCAGGAATACTGCGTCGCGACGCCGTTTTGTTGCAGGCGGCAACTAGGCTCGCGGTGTGACGCCCCCTCGCCACCCGTTCCGCCTGCTCACCGCCGCGCTCTCCGTGCTCGCCGTCGTGATGGTGGGCGCGCTCGCGGTGCCCGCTCCGACGGCCGAGGCGGCGAACGCCTCGGACTTCCGGGCGGGCTACATCATCAGCGACTCGAACTTCTACAACGGGGCCGCGGCGGATGCCGGGGCGATCCAGGGCTTCCTGAACAGCAAGGTCCCGGCCTGCCGGGCCGGTTACACCTGTCTGAAGGACTACCGCGAGTCCACCTACTCGCGCACCGCCGACCCGATGTGCGCGGCGTACACGGGTGCGGCGAACGAGACGGCCGCCGCCATCATCGCCAAGGTCGGGACCGCCTGCGGGATCAGCCAGAAAGTGCTCCTCGTGCTCCTCGAGAAGGAGCAGAGTCTCGTCACGGACACCTGGCCGACGAGCGGCCAATACCAGAAGGCCACCGGGTTCGCGTGCCCGGACACCGGTCCGTGCGACCCGAACACCCTCGGCTTCTACAACCAGGTGTACAAGGCGGCGTGGCAGTTCAAGCGCTACGGCAACCCGCCCGGCACCTCCAACGCCTTCACGTGGATCCCGGTCGGTCAGGTGAGCGCCATCCGCTACAGCCCCACAGCCGCTTGCGGATCCGCGAACGTCCTGGTCCGGAACGCCGCCACAGCAGCGCTCTACTACTACACGCCGTACCAGCCCAATCCTCCAGCGCTCGCGAACCTGTACGGCACGGGCGATGGATGCTCGGCCTACGGCAACCGCAACTTCTGGCGGCTCTACACGGACTGGTTCGGTTCGACGACGTCGGGCGTGCCGCCGATCGGCAACTTCGAGTCGGCGAATCTCCAGCCGACGGCCTTCACGATCGGCGGCTGGGCTCTCGATCAGACGCTCAGCTCGATCTCGGTCAACGTCCAGATCACCTGGAAGACGCCGACCGGCACCACCACCACGACGGTCGCTGCCAACGGAAGCCGTCCGGACGTCGCCGCCGCGTATCCGAACGCGGGCGCGGCGCACGGGTTCACCGCGAGCGTGCCGCGCAGCGGCGACGGCCAGTACACCGCCTGTGTGACTGCGCTGCCCGCGTCCGGCAACCCCTCGGGGCCGACGGACCTCGGTTGCCGCGCCCAGTTCTACTCGAGCGCGCTCGGCGGCGCACCGGCGGGCTACCGTGTGCAGGGCTCCGACCGGTACGCGACCTCCGTCGCGGTGTCGCAGTCCGCCTATCCCACTCCCGGCGTCCCCGTGGTCTACCTCGCGTCCGGCCAGGGCTACGCGGACGCGATCGCGGCCAGTGCCGCAGCCGCCGCCCAGAAGGGACCGCTTCTGCTCACCACCGGCGGTGACGTGCCGGCGAGCGTGATGGCCGAGGTGAAGCGCCTGGCTCCGCCGAAGATCGTCGTGGTGGGCGGTCAGAACGTGATCGCCGATGCGGTGCTGGCGAAGCTGGCGACCATCCAGCCGAACGTGCAGCGGATCGCCGGCTTCGACCGCTTCGAGACATCACGGCAGCTGGCGAAGTACGCCTTCCCCGGTGCGACGGGCGCCTACTTCGCGGGCGGACTGAACTTCCCCGACGCGCTCTCCGCTGCGTCCGCGGCCAGCGCCGCCGGTCAGCCGGTGCTGCTGGTGAGCGGCTTCGGCGCGGCGGACGCCGCCACGGCGGGCTTCGTGTCGACCGCAAAGCTGAAGTCGGCCACCGTGGTCGGCGGCCCCGTGATCGTGTCGCCCTCGTTCGACTCGTCGCTGCAGGCGGCGGGACTCGCGGTCACACGCGTGGGCGGAGCGGACCGGTACGACACCAGCCATCTGGTCAACGCGCAGCGCTTCTCCTCGGCGGGAACGGTGTTCGTGGCCTCCGGCATCGACTTCCCGGATGCGTTGTCGGCAGCCGCAATGGCCGGGGCGGCCAAGGCGCCGCTGTACCTGTCGCCCGGCTGGTGCCTCCCGCGATCGGTGGGCAACGACATCGTGGCCATGAAGGCCTCCACGGTGTACTTCATCGGAGGTCCCGCGGCCCTGAGCGGTGCGGTCAGCGGCTACATCGCCTGCTGAGCGGGAACCGGGCCGACCGGCCGTCGACGGCTCAGCGGCTGTCGTCGAGCTGCAGGTAGCGGTAGAACTCCGCCTTGCGCTCGGCGAGGGTGTGGTGCTGGTTGGTCTCGTCGAGGACGAACTCCAGCGGCGTGTCCACCTTGCGGAGCAGCCAGCCGCGCTTGCGCGCGTAGCCGCACATCCAGATGTCTTCGAGGAACGCGAAGTACCGGGGCAGCGTCGTGAAGAACGAGAGGTCGGAGACGATGTCGAGGTCGCACGCGCAGCCGCCGGTCCCGACGTAGCTGACGCGGTCACCGGGCTCGGCGGGGGTCCGCGCCCAGTAGTCGCCCTCCATGGTCCAGGCCCAGTAGCCCGCGATGGTGTGCGGTCCGGAGGCGTCGAGCAGGTCGGTGAGGAAGTGGTCGCTGATGTCCTGGTCGTCGTCGAGCATGACGAATGTGCCGCGCTCGCCTGCCGTCCACAGCCGTCGTGCCACGAAGAAGCGTCCGAGGCCGCCGATGTTGACCGGGCTGCTGAACAGGGAGACGGAGGCGAGGGCGCCGTGCGCCTGATAGGCCGCGATCCGCTCGCGGTAGTAGGCGTCGTCCGACGGACGGTTGTTCCAGAGGAACAGGCGCACCCGGGTGCCCTGCTGCGCGTCGAGCTGCGTCAGCACGGCGTCGATGCGTTCCCGCCGATTCCACAGGCACATGATGACCGCGAGGCCGTCCGGCTCGCCGTGGCGCAGCAGTTCGCGCATCCGGAACCGACCGGCGCGATACCGGCGCATCGCTGCACGCCAGCGCACGGCGGAGACTGCGCGGCGGGCGAAGGAGGCCGCGCTCACCGGGAGACCCACCACAGACGTCCCCACAGCCCGAGTCGCACCGCGAGCCGCAGCGGAGCGAAGTACCAGGCGGAGTAGCGGCGGGAGAGGTAGCGGTAGGCGCTGTCGTGGTGCGCCTGCTCCATGCGCTTGCGCTCCCGGGAGGTCGAGTGCGCGCCGGTGTGGGTCACCACGGCCTCCGGGATGTAGACGTTCCGCCAGCCCGCCTTGCCCAGCCGGTCGCCGAGGTCGACGTCCTCGAAGTACATGAAGTACCCCGGGTCGAATCCGCCGAGCTGACGGTAGGCCTCGCCGCGGATCAGCAGGCAGGCGCCGGACAGCCATCCCGCGTCGCGCCGCGTCTCGGTCTCGCCTTCGGCGCGGTAGCGCACCGTCCATGGATTGCCCGGCCAGATCCGGCCGAACAGCGCGTGTGCGACGCCGGTGCGGAGCGAGGGGAGGCGGCGCGCGGACGGGTACACGGTGCCGTCCGCGTCCAAAATCTTCGGGCCGAGCGAACCGGCGCCCGGCAGCTCTTCGGCGGCGGCGACCAGCGCATCCACGGCCCCGGGGGTGAACACGACATCCGGGTTGGCGACGAGGATGTAGTCGGGATCGATCGCCGCAGCGTCCACGGCGCCGCGGACACCTCCGCCGTACCCCTCGTTGTCCGGCAGCTCGACGAAGCGGAAGCCGGCCGCGGCGACCGCGGCGCCGACCTCCGCAGCCTCGGCGGACGCGTTGTCGGCCACGACGACCTCATCCAGGTGTCCCGCCGTCGCGAGTGAGTCGAGAAACGGATGGATGGTGTCCGCGGAGTTGTAGGTCACCGTGACCGCGAGGACCTGCGGGGCGGCGCGGCGGGCGTCGCCGGTGGGAGTGCCGGTCACGCCGTCGGCTCGACGACCTCGGGGACGGAGTGCACCATCCCGACCGCGAGCGGGAAGTACGCCACGTCGAAAGAGCACGCCTGCGGCATGTCGGAGAGGTGCTGACCGGCCAGGTGCATCAGTGACGCGTTCACGAAGTACTTGCCGGCTCCGAAGTGCGAGTCGCGCAACAGGAAGGCGACGGTGCGCCGTTCCTTCAGCCGGGAGAGCTCCACGCCGATGCGCTTCGTCGTGGTCCCGTAGACCGGCTGGCCGAGCGTGTTGTCGATCTGGATGGCGCACATCCAGTCGTCGATGCCCTCGTCGTGCTCGAGCTCGACCTCGATGCGCAGGTCGTCGCCGGGGTGCACGGGCTCGCCGGGCTCGCGGCCGTCGGCCCAGGCGCGTGCGCCGACGACGCGGGCGTGCTCGACGGCCGGTTCGCCGTGCTTCGAGGCGTGCACGGCTGCCTCCGCCTCCGCCTCGACCACGCGGCGGTCCTCGAGGATGTTGCGGAACTCGGTCACGGCGCCGCCGGGCTCGCCGTCGTACACGACGTGGCCCTTGTTGAGGAGGATGGCGCGGTCTGCGAGCTCGGTCACCTGGCTGAGGTTGTGGGTGACCAGGATGATCGTGCGCCCCTCCTGCTGGAAGGAGCGGATCTTGTCCAGGCACTTGCGCTGGAAAGCTTCGTCGCCGACCGCGAGCACCTCGTCGACGAGGAGCAGGTCGGGATCGGTGTGCACGGCCACGGCGAAGGCCAGGCGCACGTACATGCCGGACGAGTAGAACTTCACCTGGGTGTCGATGAAGTCGCCGATGCCGGAGAAGCTGAGGATCTCGTCGAAGCGCTCCTCGGTCTCCTCCCGGGTCAGCCCGAGGATCGACGCGTTGAGGTAGACGTTCTCGCGGCCGGTGAGGTCGGGGTGGAAGCCTGCGCCCAGTTCGAGCAGTGCGGCGATACGCCCGCGGCGGGCGACGCTCCCGCTGGTCGGGTCGATGATGCCGCCGATGACCTTGAGCAGGGTGCTCTTGCCTGAGCCGTTGTGGCCGATCAGCGCGACCGTGTGCCCGGCCTGGATGTTCAGCGTGACGTCGCGCAGCGCCCAGAACTCCTCGCGGTGCTCGCGGCCGCGGCCGAAGGCGACCAGGCGCTCCTTGAGCGAGTTGTCCTTGCGGATCACGAAGCGCTTCGAGACGTCGGTGACTCGCACGATCTCGGGCGTCTCGGCCTCTTCCGCGGCCTCCCGCGTTGTCGTCATGTCCGTCGTCATGTCACACCACCTGCGCGAAGTTGCCCTGCAGGCGCGCGAACACGCGCTGGAAGCCGAACAGGAGGCCGAGGCCGACCACGAAGGCGATGCCCATCCGGAGCAGCAGGAAGTCCGGGTACTGGGCCGTGGTGTCTCCGGCCACCCACATGGCCTTCTGGAAGCCGAGCACCGAAAGCGTGATCGGGTTGTCCGTGTAGATGTCCAGCCAGATGCCGTAGCCGAGCAGCTTCGCGACCATGGACCAGGAGTACACGATGGGGGAGGCCCAGAGCAGCAGCAGGAGGATGACCTCCACCAGGTACTGGACGTCGCGCAGGTACACGTTGACCGCCGCGAGCATCAGCCCGAACGCTGTCCCGTAGAGAAGGAGCAGCAGCACGGACGGGATGAGGTACCAAGCCTGCTCGTGCAGCGGCGGCTTGCCGACGACGATCGTCGCGATCAGCAGGATGGCGAACTGGATGATGAAGTTGAAGGCGGCGGAGCCGACGCTGGCGAGCGGGAAGATCTCGCGCGGCAGGTAGATCTTCTTGATCAGACCGGCGTTGCTGAGGATCGACGCGGTCGTGCCGCCGATGATCTCGCTGAACAGCCCGTACGCCGTCAGGCCGGTGAAGACGTAGATCGCGAAGTCGGGGATGCCGTGCTCGGCGCCGAGGATCTTGCCGATCACGATGGCGTAGATCAGCAGCTGGGTCAGCGGGCGGACCAGCGTCCAGACGAAGCCGAGGACGCTGTCCTTGTAGCGGGACTTGAGGTCGCGGCGGACGAGCAGCGAGAGCAGCTCGCGGTGGCGGAGGATGTCCCGGATTGCGGCGAGGGAGCCGCTGGATTTGTCGTCGCCGCTGACCGTCACCATCCGCTCCTGGGAGAGCGCACGATATCGATCCAGTGCAGTCATTCGGTCGTCAATCTGTTCTCGGGCGTTCGATGGATTATAGCTTGGAGCGCCGGGCGGCGACCCAGTTGGAGGCGGCGCGCAGCGGCCGGGTGAGCTTCCACGAGGAGCTGCTCTCCAGACCGTGCACGCGCTTGTGCAGGTCGTTCACGATGCGGGTGCGCTCGGACACGATACCGGCGATCCGGTCGGGCGCCGGCGTCGGGTCGGAGCAGAACGCGACAAGCGGGCGCAGCGTGTGCTCCCAGGTGTGCTCGCTCGCGTACGCGGCGATGTTCGCCGCGATCCTCTCTCGGGCCGCCCCGTCGTAGAGCAGCTCCTCGATCGCCTGCGCGAGCGCATCCACGTCCTCCGGCGGCACCACACGGCCCAGGTCGTTGTCGCGGATGATGTCGGCGAACGTGTCGCCGTCGGTGCTGATGATCGGAAGGGACGCCCAGAGGTAGTCGAGGATGCGCGTCCGGAAGCTGAACGCGGTCTCCAGGTGCTCGTAGTGCGTGCTCACGCCCAGGTCCGCGTCGAGCAGGAAGTCGGCACGGTCGGCATAGGGCACCCAGGAGTCGTTGAAGAAGACCGCCTCGCCGGTGAGCCCGAGGGCGTCCGCCCGCTCGCGGGCCTGCACGGCCATCCGCATGGTGGGGATGTTCGGGTTGGGGTGGACGGCGCCGAGGAAGAACAGGCGCAGGTCGGGGTGCGACCGGCGGGCGACCGCGACCGCCTCGATCAGCGTCAGCGGATCGAACCAGTTGTAGATGCCGCCGCCCCAGACGATCACCTTGTCGTCCGGCCCGATTCCGGGGACGGTGCCCTTGATGCCGTGCCGCTTCTGCACGGGAGGCTCGTTCTGCACGCCGAACGGGGCGACGTCGAGCAGGGAGCGCAGGCTCGGGTCGCGGTCGTACGTCTCGGGGTTGATGCGCGCGAGACCGGCGAGCTGGCCGAGCCAGAAGTCGCGCTGCTTGTCGGAGGCGCAGACCAGGAAGTCGGCTCGCTCCAGCTGGTCGTTCAGCACCTCGACGGTGTCGATGGCGACGGCGAGCCGATCCACCGGAGCGAGGTCCTTGCCCTGCTCCAGCTGCTCCAGATGCATGGGGTCGTAGATGTCGGCGACGATGATGGTGTCCGTCGCCTTGATCCACGGGTGGCTGCGCAGGATGTGCCCCTGGAACACCAGCACCTCCGCCCAGTCCACGTGGGCGCGCAACGCGGTGTCGTCCGCGAACGCGACGTGGAAGCGGTCGCTGGAGATGTCGGCCACGCGGTTCGTGGAGATGAGTCGCACGTCGCCGATGGCGCTGAGCGCCTGGGCGATCTCCCAGGCGCGGATGGCCGGACCGGCCATCAGCTCGCCCAGCGTGTCCGGCGTCACGACGAGGATGCGCCGCCGTGCGGTCGTGGTCGCCTCGCTCGTGCCGGCGCTCGAGTCGGTGATCGACATGGTGCTCCTTGCTTCTGGTCGGGCGGGACGGCCTCCCACCGGCTCGGGCTTGACCGGAGGAAGGCGACACCGCGGGAGGCCTCTCGCCCGCGTACGGGTAAGCGCCGAGCACGAAAGCCGCTCAGGAGGCTACCACCGCTTCCCGGGAAGCAGCCGAGCCGCCCGGTCGGCCAGACGGACCACGCGGCGCCGGCGCAGCATCCCGAGCTGTTCGTTCAGTGCCCGGTTCTCGTCGCGGGCGGCGTGCAGTTCGGCCTCCGTGCGGGACCGGCGGTCGTCCGCCTCGGCGACGCGCCGGTCGAGGTCTGCCAGGGCCAGGCCGATGGCCCGGTCCACCGGCTCCCTCGTGCCGTCGATGGGGCGGTCGGCGACCGGGGAGGGCACCCGCTCGGCGATGCGGGTGTCGAGCCGGTACTCGCCGGCGGCGACTCCGGCCTCGAGCTCCTCCGCATCCGGGTGACGACAGAGGTAGAGCGGGTACAGCACTCCGGCGAGCAGCCGCCGGTAGTCGCGCATGCCGTGGTGGTTGGGGCTCGGTGTCAGGTCCGAGTTCTCGTAGGCGCTGCCGGCGTTGCGCACCTTGCGGCTGTACTGCTCCCAGGAGCGCCAGGGGAAGTGCAGCACCTCCACCTCGAGTCCGGCGGGGACCGGACCGCGGTTCTCCAGGTTGACGAAGTGGTTGCCCTGCACGACCTCGACGTCGGGATCGCCGATGTGGACGGCGTCGTGGGTGGCGTGCGCCTTGAGGCCGACCCGGTTCAGCCCGGCAGTGTCGCGGAGGTCGCGGTAGACCAGGCGCTGCAGGCCGGTGCCGGCGAGGGCGGCCGGGCCGATCATGTCGTGGACGGGCACGTCGAAGGCCTGGATCTTCTTCGGGATGCCGGAGAAGACCTCCGCGAGGGTGGGGCCGTCGGCGCGCGGCAGCCAGAACTCGTCCGCATCCGCGTTGACGACCCAGTCGGCTCCGTGCTCGGTGGCCGCTTCGCGCGCCATCCGCGTGACGGTCACCGCCTGCTGCTTCCGGTGCTCCGGGTCGTGATGGAGGACGATGCGGCCGTCGGCCGCGTAGGACTCGAGCAGTTCGGCCGTGCCGTCCACCGATCCGTTGTCCGTGACGATGAGCGTGTCGACGCCCTGGGCCAGATGATGGTCGATCATCGCGCCGACGATGTCGGCCTCGTCGCGCACCATCAGGGTCATCGCAAGTCGCACAGTCGCCTCCTCGGCACCAGTCTAGGCGGGGCGTCCTGAGCATCCTCCCGGCTAGACTTGCCCGGATGACCCCATGGATGAGCCACGCACAGCGCGCGCTCGGCCGGCTGTTCCCCCCGCAGTCGGCAGCGGGGAAGGTGCTTCGCGCAGGCAAAGAGGCAGCGCGCGCCTTCCGCACCGAGTTGCGCCCCGTCGCGCCCGCGAACGAGGACGAGGATCGCGGTCCCGGCCTGACCGACTACGCCGAGTGGCGGGCGCAGCAGCCTCCGCTCGCACCGCTTCCCGCCGGGCCGGCGACCACCTTCCTGGTCATCGTCGAGACGGCGGCGGCCGGCGACGAGCGCGAGGCCGCTCTCGTTCAGATCACTCTCGACAGCATCGCCGCCCAGGTCGCGCTCGAGCCGCGGACGCTCGTCCTCCCCTCCGGGACGCCGCTGCGCGAGGTGCTGCCGGACGTGGAGGAGGACTTCGTGCTCTTCCTGAAGGCCGGTTCGGTCCTCGACCCCCGCGCACTGGAGCAGGTGGCCAAGGAGCACAGGGTCGACCCGGTGCGCCGGGTCATCGCGTTCGACTCCGATCGTCTCGCCGCCGACGGGACGCGCGTCTCGCCGCTGTTCCGGCCGGTCTGGTCGCCCGAGATCATGCTCGGCGCGAACTACCTGGGCCGGGCGTTCGCCATCCGTGTGCCGGATGCGCGCGCCGCGACCGGCGTGACGCTCGACGACCACGGCGTGTGGCGGCTGCTGCTGCGCTCCGACCTCAGCGACGCATCCGTCGGGCGCGTCCCGCACGTGCTGCTCTCGGTTCCGGACGAACCGCAGGCGGCCGCAACAGCGGAGGACGCCGCGATGGTGGCGCGCGCTCTGCGCGATCGCGGCGAGAACGCGACTGCGGAGGTCGCCCACGGCATCGTCCGCGTCCGGTTCCAGCCTGAGCGGTGGCCCACCGTCTCGATCGTGGTCCCCACCCGGCACGGCCGCGCGAACCTGGAGCGCCTGCTGCCGAGCCTGGCGACGACGGACTACCCGGGGTTCGACGTCACCGTCGTCGATAACGGCGGCGAGAGCGACGAGAACGAGGCCTGGTACGCCGGGCTCGATGCGGGCATCCCCGTTCGGCATGTCTGGTGGACCGAGGAGCCGTTCAACTACTCCCGCGTCAACACCGCGACCGCCCGGTCGACCTCGGGCGAGATCCTCGTCTTCCTCAACGACGACACCGAGATCGTCGACGGCGGCTGGCTGCGCGAACTGGTCGGGATGCTGCACCGCGAGGGTGTGGGAACGGTCGGGTTCCAGCACCGCACGGGAGACGGGCTCGTCCAGCACGGCGGCGTGATGCTGGGCCCGGGCGGGTTCGCCGCGAACCTGTTCGCCGGCATGAGGCCGGACGACGACTCCCTGATCGGGCCGGTGCGCTGGTACCGCGACACGCTGGCGGTCACTGCGGCCTGCGTCGGCATCCGGCGGGAGCTCTTCGAGGAGGTCGGCGGCTTCGACGAGCGCTTCCAGCTGACCGGCAGCGACGTGGTCCTCGGTCTCGACCAGATCATCCACGGCAGGCGCAACGTCGTCATCCCGTTCGACGCGGTGCGGCACTTCGAGTCGCTCACCCGAGGTGCGCACGCGCCGCGGTCCGACTCGTTCGCCAGCTACTGGCGCTACCAGCCGTGGCTGGCCGCTGGTGACCCCTACGTCTCGCCGAACGTGTGCCGTCTGGTCGAGGTCCCCCGGTTCGCCGCGGTCGACGATCCGCCGCCCCTGCAGCTGACGATGGCCGGTCTCGGGCGGCCGTGGAAGTCGGACGCGCAGCAGTCCACGATCTCCGAGGACGCGACGGCACTGCTGCCGCTGGCGACCATCACCGCGGAGGAGGTGGAGCAGGTGCTCGCGACGCACCGTGCCACCACCGGCCGCCGGGAGGTGCGGACGATCAACTGGCTGCTGCCCGGTTTCGACCTCCCCTTCTTCGGCGGGGTCAACACGACGCTGCGGATCGCGGACAAGCTGGCGCGCGAACACGGTGTCGCCAACCGGTTCCTGATCAACGGGCATCCCGCGAACGAGTTCTACGAGTCCGCGATCGTCGCGGCGTTCCCGGGGCTCGCCGGCTCCGAGGTGGGCAACTACTACGGCACGGAGGAGGGCCTCGCGGCCGTTCCGCCCGCCGACGCCGCGATCGCCACCTTCTGGCTGACCGCACGCGACGTCGCCAAGACGCCGGGCACGCCGCGCAAGTTCTACCTCATCCAGGACTACGAGCCGTCGTTCTACCCGGCCAGCACGATGTTCGCGATGACGGAGCAGACCTATCGGCTCGGGCTCTACGGCATCTGCAACACCCGCAGCATGCACGACATCTACGCAGGAGGGTACGGCGGGACCGCCACGTACTTCGAGCCGGCTGTCGACCGGTCGATCTTCCACAGCGACGGCCGCGAGAGGCAGTCCGATGAGCCGGTCACCATCTTCGCCTACGCCCGCGATCACTTCAGGAACTGCTGGGAGCTCGTCTACGCGGCGCTGAGCGAGATCAAGCGGCGCTACGGCGACCGGGTGCGCATCGTCGCGGCCGGTGCGAAGTACCTCCCGCCGAGCGCGGACTTCATCGACCTCGGCCTGCTCGACTACCGGGCGACCGGCAGGCTCTACCGCGAGACCGACATCGGGATCACTCTGCAGATCTCCCGTCACCCGTCGTACCTGCCGCTCGAGCTGATGGCGAGCGGTGCCGCGATGGTGGTTCCGGATTCGCCGTGGTTCCGCTGGCTGTTCCGGCCCGGCGAGAACGCGCGGACCACGATGATGACCTACGAGGAGGTGGTCGCCGGCCTCGACGAGCTGGTGCGCGACGCCGAGAGCCGCCGCCGCATCGCCGCGGCGGGCGAGGCAACCATCGACGCGGCCCACTCCGACTGGGAGGCCGCCCTCGACGGGATCTACGACTTCCTGTGCGACCCCGAGGCGACAGCGCTGCCGACGGACGCGCCGCAGTGGGTGGCGCCCTGACTTCTGGCGCCCTGACTTCTGGCGCCCTGACTCCTGGCGCCCTGACTCCTGGCCGTCAATCCGTCACGGCTCAGCCGGCCGGAACCACCAGCGACGCGACGTAGACGACGACGCCGAGACCCGTGAGGATGCCGAGCGGCACCCTCCGCTTGGGGAACAGCAGCGCGGCGCACGCCAGTGAGAACGGGAGCAGCGAGATCCCGTAGCGCGACGGAAGCGGGAACGGGTACGTCCCGAGCGACAACTGCGTGACCACGGTGAGCACGGGCGCCGAGACGACGACCGCGATGAACGTCGCCAGCGCCAGGGCGGCCTTCCGGCGGCCCCAGCGGGAGACGATGACGAGGCCCAGGACTCCGGCGATCGCGAGCCAGGTGGTGATGAGCTGGATGATGAGCCCCGGCGCGCGCATGACCGTTCCGGTATCGCCGACGCCCGCGGCGGCTCCGCCGAGGAACGACCCCGCCTGCGAGATCAGCTGGGTGATGCCCAAGGGAGGCGGCGGGGCGCCGAGCTCGGGCGCCGGGCCCACGGCGACTGCTGAGCGGAACGCCAGCCAGACCAGCTGGATCGCGAAGGCGGCGACCACTCCGATCACGGCGGACAGCGCGCGACGGTCGCGGAAGAGCGCCCCGATCCAGGCCCAGCGTCCGGTTCGCGCGCGGTATGCCGGGATGGCGGCGCGGATGATGAGGAAGATGGCTGCGGCCGCCACAGCAGCGAGGTTCTGGACCTTCAGGAGTGTGACGAACGCGGCTCCGGCGGCGAACCAGGCGATGCCGCGGCCGCGGAGGTCGACGAGGGTCGCTAGGAAGAGCATCAGCGCGCCGGCGGGCAGGGCGGTCGCATCCGTGCTGACGTACGTGTTGGACCAGTAGGCGGGCAGCGAGCCGACGATCAGCAGGGTCGCCCCGAATGCGGCCGGTGTCGGCAGGCGCAGCCGGCGCAAAGCGTAGAACATCAGGAGCGCCGCCGCGGCCAGCCACAGGGCGCCGGCGAAGCGGCCCGCGTCGGTCAGGTCGACGCCGAACCAGGTGAGCGGCTGGGCGAGCACCCAGGTGATCGCGAAGTAGGCGGGGCTGTAGATGTCGGCAGAGGTCTTGCCGTCGATCGGGAAACGCTTGTCGTTCTCGGCGACCGTCCGGGAGCAGCGGTCGTCCGGTGTGGGAGCCAGCAGCCGAAGCCCGCGGCAGCCGAGCTGCGTGCGGGCGTAGAGACCGGCCTCCTCACCGCGGTGCACGACACCCTGCGTGGGCACCTTGGCGAGGTAGTCGATGTACTGGTACTCGTCGATCGGGGACAGCGTCTTGTGCTGCGGCACGTGCACGATGCCGACCAGCAGGGAGGCGATGACGAGCAGGACCGGCGCGAGCAGCGCCCGCCGGCTCACCCGTCGGCGGGGTGCGGCAAGAGGGGCAGAACTCATGGATGGGGCCTCACGGGACGGCGGTCGGACGACCGCACCAGCCTAGCGGGGCGCCGGCCGAGGCGGGCGGTCGGGCGGCCGCCCGGGCCCGCTTGGTAGGCTGGCGGGCGGATCCGCCAGGGAAAGGACCCCATGCCCACCACGCGCCCCGGAGTCGTCTCGGTCGTCCTCGTGAACTTCCGAGGCACCGACGACACGCTCACCGCCATCGACCACCTCGGAAGGCTCGACTGGCCCGCCGACCGGCTCGAGATCGTGGTGGTGGAGAACGCGTCCGGCGACGACAGCGCCGAGCGCATCCGCCGGGAGGCGCCCCACGTCGTCCTGATCGAGTCCAAGGCGAACCTCGGCTTCGCGGGCGGCTGCAACCTCGGTGTGCGGTCGGCCTCGGGCGAGTACGTCGCGTTCCTCAACAACGACGCCAAGCCGGACGCGCGGTGGGTCCGTGCGGCCGTCGAGCGGTTCGAGTCCAGTTCCCGCGTCGGCGCCGTCGCCAGCCGGGTGCTCGACTGGGACGGCGAGAAGGTCGACTACATCGGCTCGGCCATGACCTGGTTCGGCCAGGGCTACAAGCCGCTGACCGCGCAGCCCGTGCCCTCCACGCCGGACGTCCCGAAGGACGTGCTGTTCGGCACCGGTTCGGCGATGTTCGTCCGTCGCTCGGTGTACGAGGCCCTCGGCGGCTTCGACGAGCGCTTCTTCATGTTCTTCGAGGACGTCGACCTCGGCTGGCGGCTCAACCTGGCCGGACACCGCTTCGTCTACGAGCCCGCGTCGCTGGCCTTCCACAAGCACCACGCCTCGATGTCGTCGTTCGGCGCCTTCAAAGAGAGCTATCTCCTGGAGCGGAACGCGCTCTTCACGCAGTACAAGAACCTGGGGGAGGAGGCGCTGGCGACGGCGCTTCCGGCGACCCTCGCGCTGACCGTCCGGCGCGGCGTGGCCAAGGGCGGCCTCGACTCCACCGAGTTCGACCTCCGGAAGGGCGGCTCGAACGATCCCACGATGGAGATCGACAAGGAGACGGTGGCCGCTGTCTACGCCATCGACCAGTTCGTGGAGCACCTGCCGGGGCTCACCGCCGACCGCGAGCGCATCCAGAGCACCCGGGTCGTCGCCGACAGCCGGATCTGGTCCCTGTTCGGCGAGACCGACGCCCCCTCGTACACGGATGAGCACTACCTCGAGGGCTACGACAAGCTGGCCACGGCGTTCCCGGTGACCGAGAGCCCTGCGGTCACCCGCGTCCTGATCATCACGGGTGACCCGATCGGCGCGAAGATGGCCGGGCCGGCCATCCGCGCCTGGAGCATGGCCGAGGCGCTGTCGAAGGACAACGTGGTGACGCTCGTCTCGCTCGCCGGCATCGAGCCGGTGTCGGCCCCCTTCCACGTCGTGCACGTGCGCCCAGGAGACGACCGAGCCATGCGCGCCCTCGAGCGCGAGAGCGATGTCATCGTGTTCCAGGGCCTCGCGATGGCGCTGTTCGAGAGCCTCCGCAAGACCGACCGGATCATCGTCGCCGACGTCTACGACCCGATGCACCTGGAGCAGCTGGAGCAGGGCAAGGAGCTCGGCCGGGCGCAGTGGGACAAGCAGGTCCTCGACGCGACCGACGTGCTCAACGAGCAGCTGGAGCGCGGCGACTTCTTCCTCTGCGCCTCGGAGCGCCAGCGGCACTTCTACCTCGGGCAGCTCGCCGCCCTGGGCCGCATCAACCCTGCGAACTACGACGACGACCCTGACCTCGACGGACTCATCGACGTGGTCCCGTTCGGGCTCTCCGAGACGCCGCCCGCGCACGAGCGCGACGTGCTGAAGGGCGTGCTCCCCGGAATCGGGGCGGACGACAAGCTCCTCCTCTGGAGCGGCGGCCTCTACAACTGGTTCGACCCGAAGTCGCTGATCGAGGCCGTCGCCCGGCTCTCGGAGACCCACGACGACGTCCGGCTGTTCTTCCAGGGCACCAAGCACCCGCACCCCGGCGTCCCGGAGATGGGCATCGTCGCGGAGTCGCGCCAGCTCGCCCGCGACCTCGGCGTGCTGGATCGAGCGGTCTTCTTCAACAGCTCCTGGGTCGACTACGCCGACCGGCAGAACTACCTGACCGAGGCGGATGCGGGCGTCAGCACCCACTTCTCGCACGTCGAGACGACCTTCTCGTTCCGCACGCGCATCCTCGACTACCTCTGGGCCGGCCTGCCGATGGTGGTCACCGAAGGCGACCACTTCGCGCAGCTGGTCGAGGAGGAGAAGCTCGGCGTGGTCGTGCCCTCCGGCGACGTGGATGCGCTGGTCGCGGCGCTCGAGACGGTGCTCTACGACGAGAAGTTCATCCGCGCGGCGAAGCGCAACGTCGCCCGTGTGCGGCAGCGCTACTTCTGGGGCGTGGTGCTGGCACCGCTGGTCGACTTCGTCGCCGACCCGCGTCACGCGGCCGACCTGCTCGCGCGCGGGGTGGTCGGCTCGGGAGCTCCCGTCCGCCGGACCACCACGCGGCGCAAGAAGCACGGCATCCGCCACGATGTGGGGCTGTTCTTCCACTACATGCAGAACGGCGGCCCGACGGTCGTGGTGAAGAAGATCCGGAGCCGGCTGGGGCGGCGGTGACGGACGTGCAGCCCGCGGGCGCACCGGGGATCTCGGTCGCGCTCTGCACGCACAACGGCGCGCGGTTCATCCGGCGCCAGCTGGCGGGCATCCTCGCCCAGACGCTCCCGCCGGAGCAGCTGGTGATCTCCGACGACGCGTCGGCCGACGACACGCTGTCGATTCTGGAGCAGGAGCTGTCCGCGCACCGTGCGTCCGGGGCGCCGACGCCGCGGACGCTCATCCTGCGCAACGAGGCCCCGCTCGGGGTCACCGCCAACTTCGAGCAGGCGCTGCGCGCGTGCGACGGCCACCTCATCGCGCTGAGCGACCAGGACGACGAGTGGGAGCCCGACAAGCTGGAGCGGATGGCGGCGTACTTCGCGTCGCGCCCCGGGCTGGGCTTCCTGCACACCGACGCGACCCTGATCGACGACGACAGCCGCCCGGCCGGAGGGACGTTGTTCGGCGTCCTGGAGGTGACGGATGCCGAGCGCGCCGCGGTGCACTCGGGCCGCGCCTTCGACGTGTTCGTCCGGCGCAACCTCGCGACAGGGGCCACGGCGATGATCAGCGCCGAGCTGCTGCAGGCCGCGCTGCCCTTCCCGCCGGAGTGGGTGCACGACGAGTGGCTGGCGATCCAGGCGGCCGCCCGCGACCGGCTGGAGCTGAGCGAGCGTCCACTCACCCGGTACCGGCGCCACGACGAGAACCAGATCGGCGCGGGGGACCCGACGCTGCGCCACAAGGTGGGCCGCGTGCTCGGCCGGCGCGGTGACCGGAACCGCATGCTCGCCGTCCGGTCGCGACTGCTGGCCGACGCGCTGGCGACTGCCGAGGGGGTCTCCGGCGACCACAGGGCGCTGGCCGAGGAGAAGGCCGTGTTCGAGGCGACGAGGGCGGGCTTCCCCGCCAACCGCCTCGCTCGCGCCGTCCCGGTGCTGCGCCTGGCCGCTCGCGGGCAGTACCCGCGCCTCGCTAGCCGAGGACGGCTGGACGTGCTGCGCGACCTGCTGCAACCCGCCTGACCTGAGCCCGGATGGGCTCGGACGCCGTCGCCCGGAACAGCAGAACGGCCGCCCCGGCGTAGACGACGGTCGCGACGATCAGCACGGTGACGATCCCGCCGGGCGGAGTCCAGGCGGGGGAGCCGAACAGGAACGTCCGGAACGACCCACCCGATCCCACGGCGTAGCGGCGCAGCACGGTCTCGAACGCCCAGAGCTGGCCGATCGCCGCGCCGGCGACGACCAGGATGCGCAGGCGCAGCCAGGTATGCCGGGAGCGGAATGCGTCGCCGCCGAGCAGCGCGGCGAGTCCGATGACGAGGCAGAGGAACAGCGGGAGGTTGTAGCGGCCCTGCCAGATCATCCCGCCACCGTGGATGTAGACCGCCTGAACGATCGCGGGGAGCAGCAGGAAAGCGGCCACGAGTACGGCGGCGACCAGCAGCCGGCGCCCGCGGAGGACCAGGAGCGCACCGAGGGCCAGCGCGCCGATCGCCACTCCCCAGGCGTAGAGCACACCGTCGGGCGCGGGGGTGTCCAGCCAGCCGAACAGTCCCACCAGACCCTGCGAGTACCCGACCGTGCCCAGCAGCACCCGCTGGAAGCCGGTGACCGGCGACGCGCCGACCCCCGGGAACTGCAGTGCGTCGTCCGGGTGAGCGATGGCATTGGCGAGCGAGTTGGTGCCGAGCGTCCATCCCACCGCCGCGATCGTGCCCGCGACCACCGTGGCGACGGCGACCAGCACGGCCGGCGTCCTGAGCAGTTGCAGGATGGCGCCCCGGCGGGCGAGGAGCAGCGGCACGACGAGCGCGGCGAGCACCCACAGCGGGGACAGGCCGCGGGCGTTCACGGCGACGACCGCGGACACGGCCACTACGGCGGCCCGCCCGCGCAGGCGCGCCGGGTCGGGGGAGAGCGTCACCGCCAGCATCCCGCAGAAGACAGCGAGCGTCGCCGTGGCCTCTACCGCGCTGGGGTTCACCGTGCCGCTCAAGAAGATCAGCATCGGCGTCGCGGCGACCCCGAAGGCGAGGATCGGCAGCCGACGCTCGCGGAGGCTGGACACCACGGCGAAGGCCAGCGCCGCGAACAGGGCGGTGAGGACGGCGCTGGCGATGCGCATCGCCACCAGGCCGCCCGCGTCGTGGAAGAGCAGCGACGGCCAGCCGACGAGGGCGTAGTAGAGCGGGTTGTAGAGCCCGGCGGAGGTCGGTGCGACGACGGTCGCGGCCGGATCCTCGCCGGCCGGGAGCGGGCAGGCGGCCGGCACGGAGGGGCGGAAGGCGTAGCAGGTGGTGCGATGGGCGTCCGCGACGTACTGCGGGACGTGCACCAGGTTTCCCCAGGCGGACGGGTCGCCGAACAGCTCACCGCGCACGACGCTGGCTGCGCGGACGATATGCGCCGGTTCGTCCGGCGAGGCCGACGGCGGGGTCGCCCAGGCCCAGACGGCCCCGAGGATCGCGAACACCGCCCAGGCGGCGAAGAATGCGCGCACCGGTGTGCCGGGGCGTCGACCCGACGTGAGAGCGAGGATCCGCGGGGCCGGGCGCGTGGGCGTCTCGACGGAGGCGGTCACCGGAGCGCGTCGGACGTCAGCGTCCGCGGGCCGGCAGCGGTGGCAGGATGCACGGCCACACGATAGCGGACGCCCGTTATGAGACGGGAGCGGTGACGGCCTGCGGCGTGTCGTCGGTCACGCGGAGCACGGAGCGCAGGGCCAGCCACGAGCCTCCGGCCAGGAGCAGCGCGAAGATCACCAGGAGCACCAGGTTGCCGCCCGGCGGCGCCCACGGCGGCGAGCCGAGCAGGAACGCCTTGAGCGACCCGCCGTCGCCGACCGAGTAGCGGCGCAGCGTGTTCTCGAACGCGTAGAACTGCGCGGCCGCCAGCGCGACCACGACGATCCAGCCGAGCCTCCGCCACGCGCCCTCGCCCACCGCGAAGGCGATCCTGTCCGACAGCAGCACGGCGAGCCCCACGATCAGGCAGAGGAACAGCGGGAGGTTGTACCGGCCCTGCCAGATCACTCCTCCGCCGGTGATGTACACGCCCTGGACGATCGGGGGCAGCAGGACGAAGGCCGCGAGCAGCAGCCCGGCCAGCAGCAGCGCCCGCGAGCGGAGGAGGGTGAAGGAGGCGAGCAGCAGCACGCCGATCGCCGCCGTCCACACGAAGAACACTTCCGGTGGCGCCGGGGTGTCCAGCCAGCCGAACAGCCCGATGACGCCGTGCGCGTACTCGACCGTGCGCTCGAGGGTGATGAAGAAGCCGCTGAACGGATTGGTTCCCACACCGGCGAAGTGCTGCGGCGTCGACTCGGGATGGTCGACGGCGTTGAGCAGCGAGTTGCTGCCCAGCGTCCACGCCATCGCGGCGATCGTCCCGGCGACGACCACCGCGGCGGCGACGAGCACCTGACGCCGGCGCAGCAGCGCCCAGAAGGAGCGGCGGTCGAGGAGCACGAGCGGCAGGGCCAGCGCCAGCAGCACCCACAGCGGAGACAGGCCGCGGGCGTTGACGGCGACGAACCCGGAGACCGCCACCACCGCAGCGGCGAGGCCGAGCCGGACCTCCGGACCGCCGCGCACGATCGACAGCACACCGGCGAACACCGCCAGGGTCGCGGTGGCCTCGAGCCCGTTCGGATTGACGGACGCGTTCAGGAAGAGCGTGAGCGGCGTCACGGCGACGGCGAAGCCGAGCACCAGGAACGGCGACGGGTGCCGGCGCCAGAGGACCAGGAACGCGAGTGCGGCGAACAGCGAGGCGAGGATGCCGCTGACGATCCGCATCGCATAGATGCCGGCGTCATTCGAGAAGAGGAGGCTCGGCCAGCCGACCGCGTAGTAGTAGAGCGGGTTGTACAGCCCGGCGGTCGTCGTCCCGGTCGTCAGCGCACCGGGATCCCGGGGGTCGGCCTGCGGGCAGTTCGCCGTGACCTCGGGATGGAAGGCGAAGCAGGTCTCGCGCTGGGTGTCGGCGATGTAGCGCGGGACGGTCACGACATGGCCGTCGGCGGAGGGCGTCCCGACCAGCTGCCCCCGGACGACGCTCGCCGCGCGCACGATGTGCGCGGGTTCGTCCGGCGACCCGGAGATCGGAGTGGCCAGCGCCCAGACGGCCGACAGCGCGGACAGCAGCGCCCACACCACCAGGAACACCCGCCCGGGCGTCCACGTGGCCCGGACGGCCGTGCGGGACGCGCCGCCGGCCGTGGTCGCCCGCACCGGTCAGTCCTTCTTCTCGGTCAGTGCCGTCACCCGGGCCGTGAGCTCCTCGAGCTCCAGCTGCTGGATGGCATGCCGCTCGGCCAGGGTGCGCGTCTTGCTCTCCAGCTGGGTGAGCTCCGAGCTGTGCTGGATGCAGACCAGGAACAGGACGGCGATGCTGACGAAGAACACCAGGTTGACGGGGAGGCCGATGCCGATCAGGCTGCCCAGCCAGTCCAGGATCTGGGGGAAAATGCCGATGATCAGGGCGAGCGTCCCCGCGACCAGCCACCAGATCGCATGCCGTTCGCGCATCCGGCCGCGGCGGAGCATCTCGATGACGACCACCAAGGTGAGCAGTGCGGCGACGATCCCGAAGATGTAGGAGAGCAGTGACATGTCAGACCACCGTCGTCTCGGTGATCGCGGCGCGCGGGCGGATGACGGCGACGACGAGGGCGAGGAAGGCACGCGCGAGGTACACGGCCGACTTGAACGGATTGTGGCTCGGCGTGCCCGTCGTCCGCGGGCGCATCGAGACGGGGACCTGGCTGACCTTCAGCCGGGCACGCGCGGCGATCACGAGCGCCTCGACCGTGTCGCCCAGGTACTCGGCCGGGTAGGCGCGGGCGAAGAGGGCGACGGCGCGCGGGCCGTTCGCCTTGAAACCGCTCGTGGTGTCGTTGAGCTGCGTTCCGGTGATCCGGCTGAGCACGACCGAGAGCAGGCGCATCGCCCACTTGCGGGGCCCGCGGACCGCGTAGGCGCCCTCGCCCGAGAAGCGCGCGCCGATCGCGATGTCCGAATCGGCCAGTGCGTCGAGCAGCGCGGGAACGCCTGCCGGGTCGTGCTGACCGTCCGCGTCGATCTGGACGACCACGTCGTACCCGTTGGTCAGGGCGTACTGGAAGCCGAGGCGCATCGCGCCTCCGACGCCCATGTTGAACGGCAGGCGGGCGACGAGCGCGCCGGCGGCGGTGGCGCGCGCCGCGGTCGCGTCGAGGGAGCCGTCGTCGACGACCAGGACGGAAACGCCCGGGAGCTTCTCGCGAACCTCTGCGACCACCGTGGCGACCGACGCCTCCTCGTTGTAGGCGGGCATGACGATGAGCGTCCGTTCGAGGGACGGGGGCATGGGGTTCACCTTACTGGTCATCGCGCCGCCCGATTCGTGAACACATGGCGGAGGAGGGAGCTGCGGCCGTCGCGGTCGCCGACGCGGATCGCACCAGGGAGCTTCGTCGCGGCATTGAGGCGGCTGGTGACGTGGCGCCGGGCCGCGCGGGCGGCGCGCCGCCATCCCATCGCGTCGAGGTGTGCGGCGACGTCGTGGAAGAACCGTCGCTCCTCGTCGAACCGGCCGCCGTAGCGGGCGGTCGACGACGAGACGCTCGCCTCATGCCGGCGGTAGCGGAAGGTCGGCTCGGGAAGCAGCGCCATCGTCCCCCCGCGGGTGATGATGGTCAGCTGCAGGGCCAGGTCGAGGACGATCTCGTACTCGGGGTCGAAGCCGTTCGCCGCGCGGACCGCTTCTGTGCGCCAGCAGATCGACGGGAAGTACGTCCAGTTGCCGCGCAGCAGGCTCACCGCGAGGCGCTCTCCCTGCAGGATGACCGGGTGCGACTTCGACGGCCGGGACCAGCGCTTCACGCGGTCGGCCAACGGCAGCACCGCGCGGCCGCGATCGGAGATGACGCTCACCTGCGGCTGGAAGTAGGACGTGCCGGGGAAGCGCGCGACGGCCGACCTCATCTGTGCGATGTAGCCCGGCTCCAACTCGTCGTCGCAGCCCATCAGCACGAAGTGCTCGCTCTCGACCAGCTGGAGGGAGCGCGAGAAGTTGCCGCTCACGCCGAGGTTCGTCTCGTTGAGCAGGTACTGCACCCGCGGGTCGCCGATGCTCTGCACCCATTCGCCGGGCGTACGGTCCGGATACTGGTCGTCGATGACCACCAGCCGCCAGTCCGGGTCGGTCTGGGCGAGGACGCTCGTCACGGCGGCACGGAGCTGATCCGGGTCGCCGTAGAACGGCATCATGATGTCGATGGTCACGTCGGGGAGGGGGCCTTCGTCGGGTTGGGTACCTGGCTCGGTCGTTACTATCTTCGCACGCGGAGATCGGGAGCTCAGGTCAGAGCGGCTCGGCGGCGGAGCCCGAACGTGCCCGTCGGCCAGGAGATGACCGCCGCTGCGGCGAGGGCCGCGAGGAAGGCCAGCGAGCCGACCACCCACACCCAGATCGGGCCGAAGGGCAGCGACCACCACCAGTCCGTGCCCGCATCCAGGTTGAGGCCCTGTGCCGCCTCGCCCGTCACATAGCGCCGGAGGTTCGTGTACAGCGCGACGTGGTTCGCGATCCATAGTCCGCCGACGATGAGGATCAGCTGCACCCCGGAGAGGCCGAGTCCCAGCCGGCGGAAGCCCCACAGGCTGACGCCGACGAACAGCAGCAGCAGCGGGTAGATGTAGCGCGGCTGCACGCCGTTCCCGACCGTCACCCGGTCGTGGACGAGCACGTAGAGCGGGACGACGACCAGCGCAACTCCCACCAGGCCGACGGCCAGCGCCTTGCGCAGAGGCGCGTAGCGGAGAGCGCCGAAGGCGACGCCCGCGACGAGGACCACCGACGGCACCCAGACGATCGCGGGCATCAGCGTGTCGAGCCAGCCCAGTCCCCAGGTGCCGAGCGAGCCGGTCCACAGGGAGGGCAGCTGCAAGAGGTTGGCGACCGCGAGCGCGAGGGTCTGTCGCCCCGAGAGCGGCGCGGCCGTCTCGGGGTTGATGACGCCGCCCTGGCTGCCGGTGAGGAAGAAGACGACGCAGACGATCGCGAGCACGAGCGTGAGGATCGACCGGAGCCAGAAGTCGCGCGTCCGCTCGGCCTTCAGCAGGACCACCACGACCATGGCGAGGACGGAGTAGGTCGCAGCGTCGGAGCGCGCGCCGGCGCCCATCAGGGTGGCGACCGTCGCCAGGGCGCCCAGGCCGATCATCCTGCCGCGGCTCTGCGCCTCGTAGAAGCCGACCAGGCACAGCCAGAGGGTGACCGCCGAGATCGCGGCCCAGCCGGACGGATTGACGCTCGGGATGATGAACATGCCGAACGGCACCAGTGCGATCGTGCCGCCCCAGAGGACGAGCCCACGCCGGGGAGGCGACAGCAGGAGGAACAGCGCCGTCAGCAGTCCCACGAACAGCAGGCAGTTGAACGCGCGCATGGCGAGAACGGAGGCTGCGGTGTCCTGGCTGACGAAGACGCTCATCGTCAGGTAGAACACCGGCGGGTAGCCGTGGTCGTTGAACGTGCCGCGCTTGGACTTCTCGAGCTGCTGGGACGCTGCGTCGGGGCAGCGGCCGCTGTGCAGGATGTCGAAGGCGTAGCACTTGGCGGCCTTCGTCACGGAGGCCGGGACGCGCTTGACGCCGGGGTCGGAGGTCGACTCGCAGAGCCCGGCGCGGTCGCCCTGGGCGCACCAGATGCTGCCCAGGTGGTAGTCCTCGTCGGGGCTCGCGCCGACCGGCGAGGCGAACGCCCAGGAGAGCAGGGCGACCAGCAGGGCGACCGGGATCAGCGCCGCGATCACCGTGCGCACGGGACCGAGACCGAACAGGCCGCGCCTGGGGGCCGTCGGTGCGGCCTCCACGTACTCCACGTCGGCGGTCATCGGGCCGTTCCCGCCGGTCCGGCGACGCGATCGACGACGACCTCGCGCTCCTCGGCGGCGGACTGCATCACGGCCTCGGCGACGGCCAGCGTCGCGAGCCCCTGCTCCATCGTCACGATGCCCGGACGGCCGTGCAGGATCGCGTCGCGGAACGCCTCGTGCTCGATGCGCAGCGGCTCGCGCTTCTTCAGGGCGTACCGGATGACCGAGCCCTCGGCCACGCCGCGGAAGGCGGAGACCGCATCCCACTCGGTGGCGTCGGTGCCGTTCTCGTAGAACGTGAGGTCACCGCTCAGCGTGTCGGCGACGAAAGCGCCGGACTCGCCGGTGACGACGGTGATCCGCTCCTTCATCGGCGACATCCAGTTGACCAGGTGGTTGGTGATGATGCCGTCGTCGAGGCGGCCGTTGAAGGCCACCAGGTCTTCGTGCGGGCGCCCGCTGCGACGAGAGGTGTTGGCGTGGACGGTACGGAACGGGCTCTGCGCCAGCCAGGAGGTCAGGTCGATGTCGTGGGTGGCGAGATCCTTGATCACGCCCACGTCCGCGATGCGCGCCGGGAAGGGGCCCTGGCGCCGGGTGGCGATCTGGTAGACGTCGCCCAGCTCGCCGGCCTCCAGACGCATCCGCAGGTTCTGCAGGGCCGGATTGAAGCGCTCGATGTGGCCGACGGCGCCGACCAGGCCGCGCGAGCGGAACGCCTCGGTCATCCGGGCGCCCTGCTCGACGTCGGCCGCGATCGGCTTCTCGACCAGCGCATGCACGCCGGCGTCGGCGAGGCGGAGGGCCACCTCCTCGTGCATGGTCGTCGGGACGGCGACGACGGCCGCGTCGATCCCGGAGGCGAGCAGCAGGTCGAGGCCGGCGTGGACCGGCACGCCGCCGATGTCGGTCTCGATGGCGAAGGGGTCGACGACTCCGGCGAGCTCCACGCCGTCGAGCTCGCGGATCACGCGGGCGTGGTTGCGTCCCATGACGCCGAGGCCGATCACGCCGTAGCGGAGGGCGGCGCCGGAGCGCGGGGCGGCCATCAGCGTCCCGCCTGGGCGAGCGCGTTCACGGCCGTGACGATGCGGTCGAGGTCGGCCTCGGTCAGCGACGGGTGCACAGGCAGCGAGAGCACTTCGCGGGCCGCGCGCTCGGTCTCGGGGAGGACGTCGTTGCGCCCGAAGGACGGCAGCCGGTGGACGGGGACCGGGTAGTACACGCCCGAGCCGATCCCGTACTCCTCACGAAGCGCGCGGGCGAAGCCGTCGCGATCCTCCGGGACGCGGATCGTGTACTGGTGGTAGACGTGCTCGATATTCGCGGCGACCGGGGGAGTGACGACGCCGGAGAGCTCCCGGTCGAACCGGGCTGCGTTCCGGCGGCGGTCCGCCGTCCAGCCCGCCAGCTTCCGGAGCTGAGCACGGCCGATCGCCGCGTGCAGGTCGGTCATGCGGGCGTTGAAGCCGGCCAGCTCGTTGCGGTACTGCGCCTCCATGCCCTGGTTGCGGAGCAGGCGGACGCGGTGGTCGATGTCCGCGTCGGCCGAGACCACCATCCCGCCCTCCCCGGAGGTCATGTTCTTGGTCGGGTAGAGGCTGAACATGGCGAACGCGCCGAAGGTGCCGACGGGGCGGCCGTCGATGGTGGCTGCGTGGGCCTGGGCCGCGTCCTCGAACAGCGCGAGGGAGTGGTCGTCCGCCAGGCTCTGCAGTCCCGCCATGTCGGCAGGATGGCCGTAGAGGTGGACCGGCATGATGGCCGCGGTGCGGGGGCCGATCAGCTGCGCGACGGAGGCCGGGTCCAGGGTGAAGCTGTCCGGGTCGATGTCGGCGAAGACCGGCTCGGCGCCGGCCAGGACCACGGCGTTGGCGGTCGCGGCGAAGGTGAACGACGGGACGATGACCTCGTCGCCCGGGCCGATCCCCGCGGCGAGCAGGCCGAGGTGCAGTCCCGAGGTGCCGGAGTTGACCGCAGCGGTCCTCCGCCCGTCGACCAGGGCCTCCGAGAACTCGGTTTCGAATGCGGCGACCTCCGGCCCCTGGGCGAGCATGCCGCTGCGCAGCACGGCGTCGACGGCGGTGCGCTCCTCGTCCCCGATCAGGGGTCGGGCGGCCGGGATGAATTCTTGCTGGGTCATTCGATTCGTTCGAGAGCGCCGTTCGCCTCTCGGTACCTTTCTCCGGATTGCGGGCAGGTCCATACGCCGCCCTCTTCGCGCAGGGGGACCCCCGCGCGCCCGACCCAGCCGATGCGGCGGGCCGGCACACCGACGACGAGAGCGTGGTCGGGGACGTCCTTGGTGACGACCGCGCCGGCCGCCACCGTCGCCCAGCGGCCGACGGTCACGGGGGCGACGCACACGGCGCGCGCACCGATCGACGCGCCCTCGAGCACGGTCACGCCGACGGGCGTCCAGTCGGAGGCCGACTTCAGCTCGCCGTCGGGGCTGACAGCGCGCGGGTACTGGTCGTTGGTGAAGACGACCGCCGGACCGATGAACACGCCGTCGCCGACCGATGCGGGCTCGTAGACCAGCGCGAGGTTCTGGATCTTGCAGTTGTCCCCGATGGTCACGCCCGCTCCGATGTAGGCGCCCCGGCCGACGATGCAGGAGCGGCCGATCGTGGCGTTCTCGCGGACCTGCGCGAGGTTCCAGATCTTCGTCCCCTCACCCACGACCGCGTCTGCGGACACGTCGGCGTCGGAGGCGACGAAGGTCACGTGGCGGTCCTCTCGGGGTTGCGGCGGACACGGAAGCGGCGTCCGCAGTCGAAAATACCAGTTCCTCGCTCGGAGGGCCGTGTCACAGCCTTCCGCTTCACGACATGATTGAATAGGGGTGCCCTGCTCAGGACACTCGAAAAGGCATCCACCACGCACATGATCGTCTTCATCTACGGAACGACGGCGGAAGCGATCAAGCTCGCTCCCGTGATCCGTCGCCTCCGGGCTCGGGGCAATCGCATCCAGCAGTGGGTCACCATGCAGCACACGGACGCGCTCGAGAAGGTGATGGGGCAGCTCGGTCTGGGCGAGCCCGACGTGGTGATCGCGCACGGCGCGAAGGGCCGGCCGCTGCGCGGAACGCGCGACGTGCTCACCTGGGGCGGCACCGTCGCCGGCTGGCTGCGGCGCAACCGCAAGCGGCTGAAGCGGACTCTGCCCGCCGACACGGTGATCGTCGTCCACGGCGACACCATGACGAGCGTCGCCGGCGCCTTCATCGCGAAGCGCCTGGGCGTGCCGTGCGCGCACATCGAGGCCGGCCTCCGCAGCGGCAACTGGCGGCACCCGTTCCCCGAGGAGCTCGACCGGCGCATCGTCGGCACCATGGCGACGGTGCACTACACGCCGTCCGAGGAGGCCACGCACAACCTCGCCAAGCGCGACAACGTGGTCTACACCCACGGCAACACCGCCCTCGACGCTGTGCTCGACCACGGCGAGCAGGCGGGGACTTCGGAGGAGCCGTTCGGCGTCGCGCTGCTGCACCGGTTCGAGTTCATCTCCAACGCCCAGCTGGTCGACGACACCCTCGCCGTGCTCCAGGAGAGCCCCATCCCGCTCCGGCTCATCGTCGACGTCTTCAACCGCGAGACGCTGGAGAAGGCGCTGGAGAAGACCGGCGGCGACCGCATCCAGGTCATCCCCAAGCTGAGCCACGACGCCTTCGTCGAGCTGCTGAAGCAGGCCGCCTTCGTGGTCACCGACTCCGGAGGCGTCCAGGCCGAGAGCGCTCTGCTCGGCCTCCCCACGCTCATCCACCGCAAGGCGACGGAGCAGGCGGAGGGCATCGGCCGCAACATCCTGCTCTCGGAGTGGGATCTCGGGCGGCTGCGCGGCTTCCTCACCGACTACGCCTCCATGCGCCACGAGCTCGAGCGGCCGGAGTTCTCGCCCTCCGACATCATCGTCGCCGACCTGGTGAGCAGGGGGTACGCCGATTAGCGTCGACCCGGCGGGCGCGCCTGCGAGCGGCGCTCGCGGCATGGTCGCGCGGCACGGCCGCGCGCTCGCCGAGATCGGCATCGTCAGCGCCCTCGGCATCGTGGCCACGACCGCGTTCCAGATCATCACCATCCGAGGTCTCGGCCCGTCGTCCTACGGTCTGCTCGCGGCGGCCCTCGCGCTGATCAACGTCGCCGCGATCGGCAGCTCTGCCCTGCGCAACTCGGTGGCCGTCGGCACGGCCGAGGCGCTGAGCGGCGCCCTGACGCCGGCCGCGGCCGGCCGTCGTCGGCTGGACGGCTCGTTCATCGAAGCCCTGGTCCTGGGTGGTCTCGGCACCCTCGGCGTCTTCGCCCTCTCGTCGACGCTCGCCGCTCCCGGAGCGGTCGGGCTCGTCACGGTGCTCCTCACGGCTGCCGCGATGATCCCGAACTTCCTCTTCGCCCGCGCCCAGGGCCGGCTGCAGGGCGCCGGCGACTCGCGAGCGGTCGTCTGGTGGTCGACGGGCGCGCAGATGGCGCAGGCGGTGCTGGCGCTGGTGGCCGTGCTGCTATCCGCGGAATCCAGCGCCATCCTGGCGATCCTGGTACTGACCGCCCTCGCCGGCGCCGTCGGCGCGAGCCTGCAGGCGCGCCGGGAGGCCGTGCCGCTCACCGGGCGGCCCTTCACCGTCAACAGCACCGTGGTGCTGCTGCTCACCATCGGCTTCGCCTGGCTGACCAACGCCGACGTCGTCTTCGTCCGGGCAGGGACGCCTCAGGATGTCGCCGGCGCCTACGCCGCTGCTGCCGTGCTGATCAAGACCACCCTCATCGTGCCCGCGACATTCTCGCTCTACCTGCTGCCGCGCTTCGTACGGTCCCGGGGGAACGCCGCCCTCACCAACCTCGGCGTGACCGTCATCCTGGTGATCACCGCGCTGACCGGTGTGGCGATGTTCGTCATCGTCGCGGTCGCAGGCGGCTGGATCGTCGGCCTGCTGTTCGGCTCCCACTACGCGCTCACCGGGCAGATCGTCGTCGGGTTCGCGATCGCCTGGCTGCCGTGGGCGCTGGCGCAGGGCATCCTCGTGCGGATCACGGCCGCCGCCTCGCGGGTGGCGCTCGCCGTTTTCGCGGTCGCGACGCTCGCCCAGTGGGCCGCGGCCACCCTGACCCTGCCGAACATCGACGCGTGGCTGGTGGCCAACGGCGTCGTCGGCCTGTTCGTCTTCGTCTCGCTCTACGCCATCCACTGGGTCCTGCTCCGTCGTCACCGCGAGGCCGCACCGGCCGACGCGGCCGAGGAATAGCGGAGGCCGTCATCACCAGTTACGAACCGCTCAACGAGCCGCTGCCCGCCCGCGCAGAGGGCGACGCGCCCGCGCAGGCGGGAGCGCGGTCGTCGGTCGCGCTCATCCTGGGCGCGACGATCGTGTCGGGGCTCAGCGGCTACCTGGTGACCTGGCGGGTCTTCACCGCGAGCGGGGCGGCGGGCTACGCCGTGTTCTCGGTGTTCTGGTCGGCCCTGTTCCTCGTCGTCGGCGTGCTGTTCGGCGTCCAGCAGGAGGCCACGCGGGCCGTCGCCCAGGCGGAGCGGGAGGCAGGCACGGCGGAGCGGGAGGCAGGCACGGCGACACAGAACGGCCGACGGTCCTCGATCTGGCTGTTCGCGGCCGGACTCGCTGTCGTGGTCCTGTCGGTCGTGCTGCTGACCGCGCTGCTCTGGGCGGCCCCGTCGCTCGGGCAGGATCAGGCGGGACTTTCCGTCTTCGTCGCGATCGGAGCCGCGTTCAACTGCCTGGTCGCCGCGGGTTCCGGCGTCATGGCGGGCAGCGGGATGTGGCGGCAGCTGGCGAGCGTCGTCGCGCTCGACGGCGTGCTCCGGGTCGTGTTCGTCCTCCTGGCGCTCGCGATGACGACCGAGCCCTGGGTGCTCGCGCTGGCCGTCATCCTGCCGTTCCCGCTGGCGCTGGCCGCCGTCTTCCTGAGCGCGCCGCGCGCACTGATCGCGCGCGCCGTGGTGCCGGAGCGGATGCGCGGTCTCGCCGTCAACACGCTGCGGACCATGATCGCGGCGTCGGCGACGGCCGTCCTCATCAACGGGTTCCCGCTCATCCTGTCGTTCTTCTCGAGCCCGGCAGGACACAGGCAGCTCGGTTCGCTGGTGCTGGCGGTCACCCTCACCCGCGCGCCCATCCTGGTGCCGCTCATGGCGCTCTCCAGCTTCCTGGTCAGCCAGTTCGCCCGGGCGCCGCAGGGCGCCTTCCGGCTGGTGACGCGCCTGTCGGCCCTCATCGCCGGCGTGGTCGCCGTGCTGTGCCTGTGCGCCTGGGCCTTCGGCGTCCCCGTGGTGAAGGCGGTGTTCGGTGCGCAGTTCGACCTCGACGCCGGGACGCTCACGGCGCTGGTCGCATCCTCCGGGATGATCGGGATACTCTGCGTCACCGGGTCCGCGGTTCTGGCGCGCAACCTCCACGGCGGCTACGCCATCGGCTGGGTCGCTGCGTCTGTCGTCACCATCGCGCTGCTGTTCCTGCCGCTGCCGCTGGAGGGCCGCGCGGCGCTCGCGCTGGCCGCCGGTCCCGCGGTCGGCATCCTCGTCCACCTCTGGTGGCTGCGGCGGGCGCCGGCCGGCGAAGCCGCCGGAGCGGGGCCCGTCGGGCCGGCCGCCGCGCCGTCGATCGGGGAGGAGCAGCGGTGACGCCCGAGCCGCAGCCGATTCCCGACCTCAGCATCGTGATCGCCTCCTACGATTCGGCGCCGTGGCTGCCCAGCACCATCGCCTCCCTCTGGGCGGCCCTCGAACGGTCCACCGTCGCCGCCGAGATCGTCGTCGTCGACGACGGCTCCACCGACGGCACGGCGGCGGTTCTCGCAGAGCTCGCCGCCGCATCGCCCGTTCCGTTCCGTGTGGTCTCGCAGGAGAACCGCGGCCGCTTCCTCGCCCGCTGGGAGGGTGCGCAGGCGGCGCGCGCCGACCGGCTCCTGATCTTCGACTCGCGCCTGCTGATGGGCGAGGACTCGTTCGCATACCTGGACCGCGTGGACGACGACCTCGGTCGTCCGCCGTGGAACGGCCACGTCCCGACGGACCCCGCCTCGCCGCTGGTCGGCCGGTTCTGGGAGGTGCCGACCCACATCTTCTGGGGCGACTACCTCGCTCACCCGCGGCCCACCGAGATCTCGCTCGACAACTTCGACCGGGCGCCGAAGGGGACGGGCTGCCTGGTCATCGACAAGCAGCTCTTCCTCGATGCCTGCCGGGCGGCGTGGCCGGAGGAGAACGCCCACCTGGTCTCCGACGACACCAAGCTGCTGCGGTTCGTCTGCGAACGGCGTCCGCTCCGGCTCGACCCGGGATTCCGCGCGCTGTACCGGCCGCGGACGACGGTGCGCGGCTTCCTCCGCCACGCGTACGACCGTGGCACGCTCTTCGTCGACAGCTACGCGGGGACGAGCCCACTGCGCAACGCCGTCCTGCTGGCCCTCGCCATCGTCCCCGTGCTGGCGGTCGCCGCGCTGGTCGTCGCGCTGGCGTTCGGCGCGTGGTGGGCGGTCGCCGTCATCGTGGCCGTCGTGGTCCTCGGGATCGCGGCGCCTGCTGCGGCTGCAGCGGCGCGCCGCGCGCCCGGTCGTGCGGTCGCGGCGTACCTGACCTACGTGGTGCCCTTCGGTGCGGTGTTCTGGGCCGGACTCGTCCGCGGCCTCCGGGTCCACCGGCGGTCGTTCGCCCGCTGACCGCGCGCGCCCCGGTCGCGGCTCAGGCCGTGTCGCGGTGCGGCAGCCGCAGCCTCCAGCTCATCCCCTGCGACGCCTTGACCGTGCAGATGATGAGCAGCATCCACCCGGACTCGACCAGGATCGAGCTCTCGAACACGCTCGTCACGAGCAGCGCGACGAGGACCAGCGGAGCCCAGGCGTAGACGACGCTTCGCCGGTTCGATGCGAGCAGCCAGGACCGGCCGAAGGCCAGGGCGATGAGGGCGATGAAGAGCAGCAGCCCGATGATTCCGACCTGCAGGTAGACGTCGAGGTAGGCGTTCAACCCGTTCGCATGATAGACGCCCGTCGCCGCCTGGATCGCGGTGAACGGGTACAGGTCGGTCGGCCACGAGCCGACCCACCCCCAGCCCACCGTCTGCTGCACGGGGATCAGCTGCCAGATCTGGATCCACAGCTGGTAGCGCACCTGGAAGTCGGCGCGCGCGTTGAGCAGGTCGATCACCCGCGTCCGGTAGATGTACGCGACGATCAGGACGGCGACGGTGACGACCGCCAGCCCCCACTGGACGTACACGCGCCGGTGCGCCGGCACCCTCCGCATCAGGTACAGCGCCAGCGTGGCGAGCCCGACCACCACCGACACCGCCGCGATGACGGGGGAGTGCGCCAGGAGGATGCAGAGCCCGGCCAGCGCGATGGAGAACGCCGCCACCGGAGGACGGACGGATCGGGTGCGGAGCTCGACGAGGAAGGTCACGAACGCGATCAGCGCGACGATGCTGAGCTGATTGCGCGACCCGAACAGCCCCTGGATCGGGCCGCCGAGCGCGATGTTGCCCTGGATGCCGAGGAACCGCATCGGGGCGTCGAGCAGGAGGCCGCTGAGCACCTCCAGGGACAGCGACAGGGTGAGCAGGAAGCGCAGCGCGTCGCCGACCACCCGGACGATCTGGATGGCGTCGCGGACCAGCGCGATGTAGACGGCGAGGAACGCGAAGATCAGCTGGTAGATCACCGCGCCGAGCGTCGCCCACTGGTACTGGCTCCACAGGATCGACAACGCGCACCAGCCGACGAACAGCAGGGCGGAGATCGGCAGCAGCCCGTGCCACTCGATCAGCCGCCACTGGGCGGCGAACGACAGCGCGGCCAGCACCACCAGGACCCCGAGGGCGCCGATGAGCCCGGGCCAGCCGATGAGGGCGCGGATGGCGTGTGTGGAGAACCCGGTGATCACCGCGAGCAGGGCGAGCGTCGAGGTGAAGCGGGCGGAGCCCAGGAACTCGGTCACCGCGTGCGGCACCAGGGTCCGTCGGGGCGTTGCCATACACAGAATCCTAGGGGGAGGGTCGCTGCGCCACGGCTTTCAGGACACTCCCGCCCCGCCCCGCTTGGTCGCGACCGCCAGCGTCACGAGAAGCGCCCATCCGCCTTCGATGAGCATGCGGCTCTCGGCGAAGCTCTGGGCGATCAGGGCGGCGAGCAGCAGCAGCGGCAGCAGGGCCGTCGCCGTGTACGGCGCGTCGTCGACGAGCTTCGTGCGCGGTCGGTCGACCGCCACGAACCAGGAGCGGCCGAAGGTCGTCAGCACCAGCAGGATGAACACCACGAGTCCGACGATGCCGAGCTGGAGCCAGACGTCGAGCCAGGCGTTGTGGGCCTGCAGGTATTCGACGCCGTTGCGGGTGGCGAGGCCGTCGAACGGCTTCACCCAGGGCGCCCAGTAGCTCACCCACCCCCAGCCGAACACCGGACGCTGCTGCGCCAGGCCGATCACGGCGTGCCAGATGTCCAGACGCCCGGTGAGGTCTTCGCTCTTCCCGAACAGCGCGGGGATGCGGGAGGCGAACACCGACACCAGAACGACGGCCGCGACGACGACGGCGAGGGCCGTGAGGTAGACCGGTGTGCGGCGTGCCGGGCCCACCCGGCGCGTCCACGCGGCGAAACCGAAGACGACGGCGACGGCGATGGCCGCCGCGATGACGGTGGCCGAGCGGGTGAGCGCGAGCGTGAGGACCGCGACGACGAGCCAGCTCGCCGACGATCCTCGGCGCACCGTCCGGTCGGCCAGCTGGATCGCGAACACGATGATGGACAGCAGAGCGATCATCGCGAGCAGGTTGCTGTTGCCGACGATGCCTTGGATCGGTCCGCCGTGGAAGAGCAGGTCCCGGCTCCAGAAGAAGGCGGAGGGCAGCTTCCCCGACGGGACCGGCTGCGCGGGGGTGAGGGGGAGGACCGGCTGCCGGACGACGACGGCGACGATCAGCTCGAACAGCAGGGAGAGCCCGAGGATCCAGCGGAATGCGTTGCCCAGCGCGCTCAGCAGTGCGGTGAGCCCCAGCCGCAGCCCCAGGAACAGACCGCCGACCGTCGTCGCCAGCTGCGCGAGCACGCCGAGGGCGCTGGCTCCGGAGTAGGCCGACCAGGCGATCGAGACGAGGGCGAGGGCGAGGAACAGCACCAGTGTCTTGGGCGTGGTCCGCCAGCGGAACGTCGGACGGGAACGCACCAGCAGCACACCGGTGACCATCGCCAGCACGCCGGCGAGGATGAAGTACCCGGGCCAGCTGATCAGGTCGCGCCAGAAGTCACCGGCGAACAAGGTGAAGAGGACGACGGACGCGAGGACGGCCTCCCCGCTGCCGGTGGCGGCACGCGCGGCACGGATCCGGTCGTTCAGCGCGGTCGGCCGGCTCGTCGCTTCAGCGGAATTGCTCACCGGCGCAGGATAGCTCACGCGTTCGGCATGGCGACGAAGAGCCTGCCCGCGCCGGAGGCGACCGTCACGGTGCGCTCGTCCTCGGTGATCAGCGCGGCCTCCCCGCGGGTCAGCGTGACGGAGCCGTTCCCGCCGGCGAGTTCGAGCGCGCCCTCGGTGCAGAGCGCGATGGCCGTCCCGGTCAGCGGGACCTCGGCGGAGGCGACGCCTACCCCGACGTGCACCACGTCGAGGCGGAAGTCGGGCACGTCGGGCCGGAACTCCTCCACCCCTGGTCCGGGATGCCGGGCGGCGAGCGGCGTCGCATGGATGGGCGTGAAGTCGAGCACGGAGACCAGCTCGGGGACGTCGATGCGCTTGCGCGTCAGACCGCCGCGCAGCACGTTGTCGGAGGCGGCCATCAGCTCGATCCCGAGGCCGCGCAGGTACGCGTGGATGTTGCCCGCCGGCAGGTACAGCACCTCGCCCGGCCGCAGGGTCGCCCGGTTCAGGAGGAGCGCGAGCACGATGCCGGGGTCCCCGGGGAACGCGTCGTCGAGCATCCGCACGGTGTCCGCGTCGCGGTCCTCGGGCAGCGCGCGTGCAGCGCGCACCACCTCGGCGACGAGCAGGTCGACGTCGGTGTCGCCGCCGAGCAGCCACTCGGTCGCGCGCCGCAGTACCGTGCCCGGCTCGCCGTCGAGGGTGCGGGCGAAACCGGAGATCACCGCACCGCCGGCCGCGCCCTCCGCCAGGCGCTCCAGCGCGACACGGCTCTCCGCCGGATCGCGGAACCCGCACAGCGCCTCGAACGGGTCGCTGAGGGCGAAGATCAGCTCGGGCTTGTGGAACGGGTCCTTGTAGTTGCGGTCCGGAGAGTCCGGAGCGAGTCCTGCGGCGTTCTCTCGTTCGAACCCGGCACGAGCCTGCTCGGGGGAGGGATGCGCCTGCAGCGACAGTGGTCCGTCCGCTGCCAGCACCTTCAGCAGGTACGGGAGGTCGCTGGTGCGCTCCCAGGCGGCGAGATCCTCCGCGCCGTCGGCCAGCGCCGGGTCGAGCACCCGGGCGGGGGAGCCGGGATGGGCGCCCAGCCACAGCTCCGCCTCCGGGCTGCCGCTGGGCTCGGTGCCGAGCAGGCCGGCGATGGCCGTCGTCGAGCCCCAGGCGTAGTCCCGCGGAGTGTTGCCGATGCGCACAAACATGCGTCCTGATCCCTTTCGTCGCGTTGGACCAAACTACCAATCGCTTTGTCCGCCGAGGCGCGGGTGCCTAGGCTGACGGCGGCCCGACCATCCCTGTGGACGCACTGGAGCACACATGCCCTTCGAGACCATCGCCGGAGACTTCTACGGCTTCGAGAACCTGCTCACCGACCGCGAGAAGGAGTTCATCGCGAATCTCCGCTCAGAGCTCGAGTCGGAGATCAAGCCGATCGTCAACGAGTTCTGGGAGAAGGCGGAGTTCCCGCACCAGATCGTCGAGGTGCTGCACCGCACCGGCACGATCGGTCTCGGATTCCCTGAGACCGCGGCGTTCGAGAACTCTGCCGTGTTCCGCGGCTGGGTGGCGCTGGAGCTGGCTCGCGTCGACGCCTCGGTGAGCACCTACGTCGGCGTGCAGAACGGCCTGGCCCTCGGGGCGATCGGCGTCTGCGGTTCGGACGAGCAGCGCGCCGAGTGGCTGCCGAAGCTGTCGAGCGGCGAGGTGCTGGGCGCCTTCGGGCTCACCGAGCCGACCTCCGGCTCCGACTCGGCGCAGGGCCTCAAGACCGTCGCGACCCGGGACGGCGACAACTGGGTGCTGAACGGCTCGAAGCGCTGGATCGGCAACGCCACGTTCAGCGACATCACGGTGATCTGGGCGAAGAGCGCGGAGGACGGGCAGGTGAAGGGCTTCATCGTCCCCAACTCGACGCCCGGCTTCACCACCACCAAGATCGAGGGCAAGCAGTCTCTCCGGATCGTGCAGAACGCCGACATCACGCTCGAGAACGTGGTCGTGCCCGAGTCGCTCCGCCTGCAGAACGCGAACAGCTTCAAGGACACCGCCCGCGTGCTGCGCCTCACCCGCGCCGAGGTGGCCTGGGCGGCCGTCGGCGTCGCGGTCGGGGCCTACGAGGCCGCTCTGCGCTACACGAAGGAGCGCGTGCAGTTCGGCAAGCCGATCGCCTCCCACCAGCTGATCCAGGACCTCCTGGTCAAATCGATCGGCAACATCACCGCCTCCATCGGCCTGTGCACCCGGGTGTCGCAGATGCTCGACGACGGCGAGCAGCGCGACGAGCACTCGGCGCTGGCGAAGGCGTTCGCCACGGCCAGGATGCGCGAGACGGTGGCGTGGTGCCGCGAGGCCCTCGGCGGCAACGGCATCGTGCTCGACTACGACGTCGCCCGCTTCTTCGCCGACGCGGAGGCCCTGTACTCGTACGAGGGCACCCGCGAGATGAACACCCTCATCGTCGGCCGCGCGATCACGGGCCAGGCCGCGTTCGTCTGATCGCTCACGGGCCTCGGCTCCTCGGGCGGGTCCGTCTCCGGCGGTCCCGGTAAGGTGGGAAGCTCCATCGAGCAGCAGGAGGACCGCCCGTGGCGTGGTTGGTGACCGGAGGCGCAGGCTACATCGGAGCGCACGTCGTGCGGGCGTTCCGGCAGGACGGCATCGACGTCGTCGTGGTGGACGACCTGTCGAGCGGGCACGAGGAGTTCGTGCCGGCCGAGGTGCCGTTCTACCGGGGCACGATCCTCGACGGCGATCTGCTGAAGCGCATCTTCGCCGAGAACGCGATCACCGGTGTCGTGCACGTGGCCGGCTTCAAGTACGCGGGCGTCTCCGTCCAGCGGCCGCTGCACACGTACGAGCAGAACGTAACGGCGACGGCGGTGCTCCTGGCCGCCATGCAGGAGGCGGGCGTGGACGCGATCGTCTTCAGCTCGTCCGCGGCCGTCTACGGCACCCCCGATGTGGACATCGTCACCGAGTCCACTCCGAAGAGCCCGGAGTCGCCGTACGGCGAGTCGAAGCTGATCGGCGAGTGGCTGCTCCGCGACCAGGGCGTCGCGGCGGGTCTGCGGCACACCTCCCTGCGCTACTTCAACGTGGTGGGATCGGGCGACCCGTCGCTGCGCGACACCAGCCCGCACAACCTCTTCCCGCTGGTGTTCGACGCGCTCGCCGAGGGGCGGACGCCGCGCATCAACGGCGACGACTACCCGACGCCCGACGGCACCTGCGTCCGCGACTACATCCACGTCGCCGACCTGGCCGTCTCGCATGTCGCGGCCGCGAAGCGGTTGGATGCAGGGGCGCCCATCGAGCCCGTCTACAACCTGGGGAGCGGTGACGGCGTGTCGGTCGGCCAGATCATGTCGACCGTCGCCGACGTGACCGGAATCGCGTTCACCCCAGAAGTGGGGCCTCGACGGCCGGGGGACCCGGCGAGGATCGTGGCCTCGGGAGAGCTCGCCGCGCGCGATCTCGACTGGAAGATGCGGCACACGCTCGACGAGATGGTGCGCAGCGCCTGGGAAGCACGCCAGGCGGCGTCCTGACACCGGTCCCGGCCGAGTCCGATCCACCGGGCGTGTCGCGATTGTTGTCGTTAACCGGCGCGTCGCGAACTCTCGACCAGCGGTCAAGGCTTTACGATTCGCGACTTGACGTGAGCGAATGACAACGGTGTAATTAGTGGCACACGGGAATCTCGTGTTTCAGCAGTTCATGGGTGGGGAGACCGATATGCCAGTGCCCGAATATCGTGCCGGGGTACCCGACGACTGGTTCATCGATCCGGTCCGGCTCGGAGTCCCGGGCGTCCGGCCTGCGGAGGTCGAAGACGACAATCCGCTCGCCTGGCAGTCCGACGCGCTATGCGCCCAGACGGATCCGGAGGCGTTCTTCCCCGAGAAGGGCGGTTCCACTCGCGACGCCAAGCGCATCTGCACCTCGTGCGAGGTCCGCTCGCAGTGCCTCGAGTACGCGCTCGCCAACGACGAGCGGTTCGGAATCTGGGGCGGGCTCTCCGAGCGCGAGCGCCGCAAGCTCCGCAAGCGCGCCGGCTGAGCGACCGACACACCGCCGGCTAATCCGCGCCGCGCCCGAGCCAAAGACGGGATCGGCGCGACCCCAACCTAGGCTGACTGGCGATGTATCCGAGAGTCACCGCCATCGTCGTCGCCCAGAGCGGCGGCCCCCACCTGCAGCGCACTCTCGACGCCCTCGCGGAGCAGACCCGTCGACCGGACGCCGTGATCGCCGTCGATTGCGCGTCGCCGGACGACGCCGCACGACTGCTGACCGAGGCGCAGCCCACCCAGCTGATCTCGCTCCCCGAGAAGCTCCCGTTCGGCGCTGCGGTCGCCGCCGCCGTCCGGGTCCTGCCCCCCACCGCAGGACCCGACCAGCTGTTGTGGCTCCTCGCCCAGGACACCGCCCCCGAGCCGCAGGCGCTGGAGGCCCTCCTCGCCGCCCTGGAGGTCTCTCCCTCGGTCGCCGTCGTCGGGCCGAAGCTCGTCGACTGGGACGACCCTGCCTTCATCCGCGAGTTCGGGGAGGCGATGACGCCGTTCGGCGCCTCCCTCCCGCTGGTCGAGAACGAGCTCGATCAGGCGCAGCACGACGGTCTCAGCGACGTGCTGGCCGTGTCCAGCGCCGGGATGCTGGTCCGCCAGGCGCTCTGGGAGCGCCTCGACGGCTTCGACCCCGCCCTCCCGAACGTGGACGACGGACTGGACTTCTGCACCCGCGCCCGCCTCGCCGGGTTCCGGGTGACCCTCGTCGCCCACGCGCGCGTCGCGATCGCCGGCGACGGCCTCGCCGGACCGAACCTCTCGCCCAAGTGGAGCGTGCGCCGTCGGCTGGCGGGGGAGCGGCGCCGCGCCCAGCTGCATCGGCGGATGGCGTACGCGCCCGGCTGGACGGTGCCGCTGCACTGGCTGACGCTGGTCCCGCTCGCCATCCTCCGCGGGCTCGTCCGGCTGCTGCGCAAGGAGCCGGGGTCGATCGGAGGCGAGCTGGGGGCCGCCTTCCGCGTCGCATTCTCGGGGCTCGCCGTCAGCAACGCACGTCGGAGGCTGGCCTCCGCGCGCGAAGTGGGATGGGCGGCCGTCGCGCCGCTACGCATCCCATTCGCCGAGGTGCGCCGCGCCCGCGCACTGAAGCGCGAGGCCGCGCTGGTGCGGCAGCAGGGCGAGCGGCAGGACCTCGACTTCTTCGGCACCGGCGGGGGATGGGCGGTGCTGGCGGCCCTGCTCGTCGGGCTCGCGCTGTTCTTCCCGCTGATCGGGTCCGGAGCCCTCAGCGGAGGCGGTCTGCTCCCGCTCGACACCTCGGTCGGACAGCTCTGGGCCAACCTGGGCTACGGCTGGCGTGACGTGAGCCTGGGCTTCACCGGAGCCGCCGACCCGTTCTCCGCGGTGCTCGCCGTGCTGGGCACCCTGACGTTCTGGCAGCCGTCCCTGTCGCTCGTGGTGCTGTGGATCGTCGCACTGCCACTCGCGGCGCTCGGCGCCTGGCTGGCCGCCGCGCGCCTCACCACGCGCGGCATGCTCCGCGCCTTCGGCGCCCTCGCCTACGCGCTCGCCCCGACGGTCCTGGTGGCCCTGCAGGGCGGTCGTCCGGCGGCCGTGCTCGCCCACGTCCTGCTGCCGTGGCTGTTCTTCGCGGGGCTCGCCGCGCGGCGGTCCTGGGCCGCCAGCGCCACGACGGCCCTGCTCGCCGCCGCGACGGTCGCGTGCGCGCCCATCCTCATCCCCGCGCTCGTCGTCGCCTGGATCGCCGCCATCGCCTTCGGCGGCCGGCGGGCTGCCAGAATCGCGTTCATCCCGCTCCCGGCCGTCGTCCTGTTCGCGCCGCTCGCCTGGCAGCAGATCTCGCGGGGCGCCTGGCTCTCGATCTTCGCCGACCCCGGAGTCCCGCTCGACGCTCGGCAGACCCCCGCGTGGCAGCTCGCGCTGGGCTTCCCGGACGGCACACTCGGCGGCTGGCACGAGCTCGCCGCGAGCCTGCACCTGCCCGCCGCGTCCGCGACCATCCTCGTGCCGATCCTGCTCGCCCCGCTCGGCATCCTCGCCATCCTCGCGCTGTTCCTGCGCGGGACGGTCCGCGCGATCATCGCGCTGCTCGTCGCGTTGGCCGGCTTCCTCACGGCGGTCCTGGCGCTGCACCTGCAGCTCGCGACCTCCGGCGGCACCGTCGTCCCGATCTGGCCGGGCAGCGCGGTGAGCCTGTACTGGCTGGGTCTCATCGGAGCGGCGGTGCTCGCGCTGTCGGCGATCGGGCGTTCCGCCGTCTACCCGGCCTGGGTCGCGATCGTCACGCTCGCCGTTGCAGCGGTCCCGGTCGGCATCGCGACCCTGAACGGGCACGCCGCCGTCGTCGAGAGCGACGGCCGCACCCTCCCTGCCGTGGTGACCGCGAAGGCGGCGACGCAGCCGCGCGCGGGGACGCTGCGGATCGTCCCGGAGCCGGGAGGCGGCATCCGCGCCGACATCGTCCGCGGCAGCGGCGACACGCTCGACCGGCAGTCGACCCTGGCGAACACCGAGCGCGCGCTCACGCCCGGTCAGCGGGACCTCGCTCAGCTCGCCGGCAACCTGTCCTCGCGCAGCGGCTACGACGCCTCCGCCGAGCTGAAGCGGCTCGGCGTCGACTTCGTCCTGCTGACGCCCTCGGCCACTGCGCTCGGGTCGACGGACACCTCGGCCGCCGATGCCACCCGCTCGCGTGCCGAGGTCGCAATGGATGCGAACCCGCTGCTCGCGCCGGTGGGCGCCACCGGAACGGGACGGCTGTGGGCGTTCGACCGGGCAACGTCCGCGGTTCCCGAGGCGGCGCAGATCCCCGTCGACGCGGGCGGTCTGTGGCGGGTGCTCGTCCTGGTGGTGCAGGGACTGGTCATCGGCGTGACGCTGCTGCTGGCCATCCCGACGTCGCGCTCCGCCGACCGCGTCTCCGAATTGAGCGCTCGCCGGCCGCGCGGCCGGAAGGGCGCAGAGCGCGCTGTGGAGCCGGACGACGAACCCGAGACACCAGAGGGCGCAGGAGACGGCGTCGCCGACGAGAGCCTGGACGAGTACGAGGCGGAGCCCGACGACGAGGCGGTCGTCGAGTCCGCCGAGGAGGACGAGGCGCAGGAGGCGGCGGAGGAGCCGGCGGCCGGGCCGGAGCCTGTCGCCGAGCCGGAGCCGGCGGCCGGACCGGAACACGCGGACGACCGCGTGACCACGCCGCCCGGCCCCACCACGCTCGAGGACGGCCTCGAGGAGACCATCATCCGACCCCGACGCAGCTTCGAAGGAGGCGACCGTGGCTGACCGCAAGGGACTCGCGCGCATCGGCATCCGTGCCGCCGGTGGGCTCGTCGGCGTCGCCTTCGCCGTCGTGGCGATCGGAGGCGCGACGCTGCTGCCGCTTCCGGACTTCGCCATCGGCGCGCCCGCGCAGACGGTGACGCCGGTTCCGGCGGACCAGCAGCGCGTCTGCCCCGGTCCGCTGCTGCAGCTCGCAGCGGATGCCGGCGCTGCGACCCGCCCGAGCTCCGTCGGGGAGGCCACGACGGTCACCGACGCAGACGGAGCGGACGTCCGTACCCAGACGCTCAAGCCGGACGCCGACGCGGAATCCAGTGACGAGGCCCCGCTGCTGGCGACCGTATCCACGCCCCAGGGGGCGAAGACGCCTCCGCTGATCGCCGGCGCGCAGCTGCAGAACGCCGCAGCAGAGGACCTCGCCGGACTCGCCGCCGCTGCGTGCGCCGAGCCGAGTGCGGACACCTGGCTGGCCGCCGGCTCGACCGCCCTCGGCCAGACCAGCCTCGTGCTGCTGGCGAATCCGAGCGCCGTGGACGCGACCGTCGACCTTGCGATCTACACGGAGTCCGGCCCGGTAAGCGCTCCGGGCGCGACCGGCATCATCGTCCCGGCAGGGGCACAGAAGGTCGTGGCCCTCGCCGGGCTGGCGCCGTCCGCCTCCGCTCCTGTGGTTCACGTCACCACATCGGGCGGGGAGGTCGTCGCCTCCCTCCAGCAGAGCTTCGAGCAGGGCATCCAGCCGCGCGGCGCCGAGATCGTCGGGGCGACCGGCGCCCCAGGACGGCAGCAGATCATCCCGGGCGTCACCCTCGCTTCGATGAGCGCCATCGAGGGCGCACAGTCGGCCGAAGGCGTCGGCGTCGACTTCCCCGTCGTGCGCCTTCTGGTGCCGGGCGATAAGGACGCCCAGGTGACGGTCGGCGCAGTGGGCGAGACGGGGACGGCCGCGGGGAACTCCTACGCGACCACGGTGAAGGCCGGAACCGTTGCGGAGATCCCCCTGGACAACCTGAAGGACGGCAGCTACACGGTCACCGTGAACTCGAGCGTCCCGGTGGTCGTGGCGGCGCGCACCTCCGTGATCGGGAGCAAGACGCGCGACTTCACCTGGTTCTCGTCGGCCCAGCCGCTGCTGCAGAAGACCCTCGCCGCCGTGCCGAGCGGGTACACCCCGACCCTGCACGTCGCGAATCCGGGCGAAGCCGACCGGACCGTGACGGTGCAGAGCCTGGACGGCGGCGGCTCGCCGATGAAGCTCACCGTCCCGGCGGAGGGGGGAGCGGGCACGCAGCTGAAGCCGGGCACCTACCGGCTGACCGGCGCCGACGGACTGACCGCCAGCATCAGCTTCGCGACCGACGGGCGCTCCACCAGCTACGCGCTGACGCCTCCCGGACCGCTCGCTGCGCCGATCACGGTGTATCCGAACTAGGCCCGTCTCAGAAGTGCCGGTAGCGGTCCGGCGCCAGATCCCACGGGTCCTTGCCGAGCAGTTCGGCAACGGCACGGAAGACGCAGCCTTCGATGTACATCCGCCGGTGCAGCTCGTCGTCGCGGTGAAGCTTCGTGAGGCGCTGGATGGGCACCCGGTAGAGCACGATGCGACGCCGGCCCGCATCCACGCGCCAGCGGTCCACGCCGTCGTCGCCGGAGTTGCCGATCGGGGTCGCCGCGACCTCGAAGTGCACGTCGGCCAGCTCCTCCGGCCAGACCCCCTTGAGGTAGTCGGCGGTGGAGGCGACGGTCATGTCGAAGAAGTCGATCCGGTTCTGCAGCATCGGCAGATGCGGACCGGTCACCGGGCCGCGCGCACCCCGGCCATGGCGGCTCCGCCAGCGGCTCGTCGCCGGCGGCTGACTGCTGGTGCAGCGATTGCGGGGCATGTCGCCATCCTACGTCCGCGGCCCTCCGGTAGGCTCAGGGCCAAATGTTGAGCCGTCCGTGTTCCCGAGTCGCGTGCCCGCGAGACGCCGTGCAGACGCTCACCTACGTCTACGCGGACTCCATGGCGGTCATCGGTCCGCTCAGCCTGTCGCACGAACCGCACTCCTACGACCTGTGCGCCATCCACGCCGAGCGGCTGTCTGCGCCGCAGGGCTGGCAGATCGTGCGCCACGTCGGCGTCACCGACGCTTGAGCCGACCGTCGCGGTAGGTTAGGGCCATGAGCACGCCCCGGGATCCCCGTCTCCAGTCGATCGTCAAGACCTACGACATCCGCGGGCTGGTCGGGTCGGATCTGACGGAGGATGTGGTCGAGGCCATCGCCGCAGCTTTCGTCGACGAAGTGGATGCGTCGGGCACGGACGTCATCGTCGGACACGACATGCGCGACTCCTCTCCGGCCTTCGCCGCCGCGTTCGCCCGCGGCGCGCAGGCCCGGGGCGCCGATGTCGTCTCGATCGGGCTGTGCTCCACCGACGAGTCGTACTTCGCGTCCGGGTCGCTCGGAGCTCCGGCCGCGGTGTTCACGGCGAGCCACAATCCGCCCACCTACAACGGCATCAAGCTGTCGCGCGCCGGTGCGCAGGGCCTCAGCATGGACACCGGGCTCGGCGCGGTCCGCGACCGCGCAGACGCGTACCTGCGTGACGGTATCCCGACGGCGCCGACCACCGGATCGTTCCGCGAGGAGGATGTCCTCGACCGGTATGCGGCCTACCTGCGGTCACTGGTCGACCTGAGCGGGATCCGCCCGATCACCGTGGTCGTGGATGCCGGGAACGGCATGGGGGGCCTCACGGTCCCCGCGGTGCTCGGCGAGGCCGCAGGGCTCCCGGCGCTTCCGATCACGATCGTCCCGCTCTACTTCGAGCTCGACGGCACGTTCCCCAACCACGAGGCGAACCCGCTGGAGCCGAAGAACCTGGTCGACCTGCAGCGCGCGGTGGTCGAGCACGGCGCCGACCTGGGGCTCGCCTTCGACGGCGACGCGGACCGCTGCTTCGTCGTCGACGAGCGCGGCTCCGCTGTCACCCCGTCCGCTGTCGCCGCCATCGTCGCCGTGCGAGAGATCGCGCGGGCGCGCCGGGAGGACCCGGACGCCGAGATCACGGTCATCCACAACCTGATCACCTCCAACATCGTGCCGGAGACGATCGAGGCGGCAGGAGCCGTCCCGCTGCGCACCCGGGTCGGCCACACCCTCATCAAGGACGCCATGCGACGCTCCGGCGCCGTGTTCGGCGGGGAGCACTCGGCGCACTACTACTTCCGCGACTTCTGGAGCGCCGACAACGGGATGCTGGCCGCGATGCACCTGCTCGCCGAGTTCGGCGCCCAGGAGCGCCCGCTCTCCGCGCTCGCGGCCGAGTACACCCCGTACGCGATGTCCGGCGAGATCAACTCGACCGTCGCCGACGTCCCCGCGGCATTCACTCGCGTCGTGGAGGCGTTCGCCCACCGCGCGGAGTTCGACGAGCTCGACGGCCTCACAGTCACCGGTCGGGTCGGCCAGGACGAGCCGTTCTGGTGGTTCTCCGTCCGCCCCTCCAACACCGAGCCGCTCCTGCGGCTCAACGTGGAGGCCGGCGACCACGCCACCATGGCGCGCATCCGCGACGAGGTCCTCGCGCTCATCCGCAGCTGACCCTCCCTCCACCCCCTCGATCTCATTCCCAGATTCGTGACGAATCGGGGATTCGACCCTGCCATTCGCCACATTCGTCACGAATCGCCGCCGCGCGCTGAACCCACATTCGTGACGAATCGGGGCTCCGGCGGCGCCGATTGCCACATTCGTCACGAATCGGCACCGGGCGGCGGGCGGGAGCGGCATGCCAGAATGGGGGCATGCCAGCACCCACCTCGACCGCCCTTCCCTTCAAGGTCGCCGACCTGTCCCTCGCCGAAGCGGGACGACACCAGATCCGCCTCGCCGAGAACGAGATGCCCGGGCTGATGGCCTTGCGCGCCGAGTTCGGCGACGCCCAGCCGCTCGCCGGAGCCCGCATCGCCGGCTCCCTGCACATGACCGTCCAGACCGCCGTGCTGATCGAGACCCTCGTGGCGCTCGGCGCGCGCGTCCGCTGGGCCAGCTGCAACATCTTCTCCACGCAGGACGAGGCGGCGGCCGCCATCGCCGTCGGCCCGCACGGAACGCCGGAGGCCCCCGCCGGTGTGCCGGTGTTCGCCTGGAAGGGCGAGAAGCTCGACGAGTACTGGTGGTGCACCCAGCAGATCTTCGACTGGTCGGAGGAGGCCGCCGCCGACGGCGCCGACTACCTCGGCCCGAACCTCATCCTCGACGACGGCGGCGACGCCACCCTCCTCGTGCACAAGGGGCGCGAGTTCGAGCAGGCCGGCGCCGTTCCCGACGACTCGGAGGGCGACAGCCACGAGTACCGCGTCATCCTCGCTGCGCTCCGCGCGTCGCTCTCGCAGTCGAAGGACCGCTGGACCCGCATCGCCGCGGACCTCCTCGGTGTGACCGAAGAGACCACGACCGGCGTGCACCGCCTGTACGAGCTGGCCAAGGCCGGCCAGCTGCTGTTCGCGGCGATCAACGTCAACGACTCGGTCACCAAGAGCAAGTTCGACAACAAGTACGGCATCCGCCACTCGCTCCCGGACGGTCTCAACCGCGCCACCGACGTGCTGATCGGCGGCAAGGTGGCCTTCGTCGCCGGGTACGGCGACGTCGGCAAGGGCGCGGCGGAGGCGCTGCGCGGCCAGGGTGCGCGGGTCATCGTCAGCGAGGTCGACCCGATCAACGCGCTGCAGGCCGCGATGGACGGCTACCAGGTCGCTCGCCTCGAGTCCGTGATCGATCAGGTCGACATCCTGATCACCGGAACGGGCAACCTCAACGTCGTCACGCTGGACCACCTCCTCGGCCTCAAGCACCTCGCCATCGTCGCCAACGTCGGTCACTTCGACAACGAGATCGACATGGCGTCGCTGGAAGCGCTCCCGGGCGCCGAGAAGGTCGAGATCAAGCCGCAGGTGCACGAGTGGCGCCTGCCGACCGGCCGCAGCATCCTGGTGCTCTCCGAGGGCCGCCTGATGAACCTCGGCAACGCGACCGGGCACCCCAGCTTCGTGATGAGCAACTCGTTCACCAACCAGGTGCTCGCCCAGCTCGAGCTCTACGTGTCGCCAGAGAACTACCCCGTCGGCGTGTACGTGCTCCCGAAGCACCTGGACGAGAAGGTCGCGCGGCTGCACCTGGACGCGCTGGGCGTGGAGCTCACCACGCTGACCGACGAGCAGGCCGCCTACATCGGCGTGCCGGTCGACGGGCCCTACAAGGTCGACCACTACCGCTACTGATGGCACTCGACTTCGCCGACCGGGAGCTCCCCGGCGGCCTCATCCTGCGGGTGCGTGCGGAGCGCGACGCCCCGGCGCTCGCTGCCGCCTATCAGCGCAACCGGGGCCACCTCGCGCCCTGGGACCCGACCCGGACCGAGGACTTCTTCACCGAGGACGGCCAGCTGCAGCAGACCCGCGAGCTGCTGGCGCTGCGCGAGATGGATGCCGGGCTCCCGCTCGTCCTCGTCGAGGGCGACGAGATCGCCGGCGGGATGACGTTGAGCGGCATCGTGCGCGGAGCGTTCCAGTCCGCGACCGTCGGCTACTGGCTGGACCGCAACCACACCGGGCGCGGTCTCGCGTCGGCGGCGCTGGTGGCCGTCATCGAGGCGGCCAGAGACCAGTACGGGCTGCACCGCATCCAGGCCGCGACACTGCTGGCGAACCATGCGTCGCAGTCGGTTCTGACTCGGGCGGGCTTCGAGCGCATCGGAGTCGCGCCGAACTACCTGCAGATCGCCGGCCGTTGGCAGGACCACGTGCTGTTCCAGCGCATCCTGCACGACTGAGCGGGCGACCTGGCGGGCGTCAGGGCGGAGGTCAGGCGGGGGGCCGCGCCTGGGGTTCCTCGGTGTCCGGCCCGGGCGGCTGGTACGGGGGGCCGGCCAGCTCGGGGGCGGCACGGCCGGCGCGCAGCAGCCGGGCGTGCAGGATGTCGCCGACGAACAGGTCGTAGACCAGGACGCCGATCACACCGCCAATGAGCGGCCCGAGGATGGGCACCCACATGTACCCGCTGAACCACGGGCCGTTCCCCGGCACCGCCAGGTCGCCCCATCCCGCGATCCAGGCGAGGAGCCGCGGGCCGAGGTCACGGGCGGGGTTGATCGCGTAGCCCGCGTTGGCGCCGTAGGACATGCCGATCGCGGCGACCGCGAAGCCGATGATCAGCGGTCCCAGGTTGGATTGGACGGCCGTGTTCCGCAGGTCGATGACCGCGACGACGAGCAGCACGAGGAACATCGTCCCGACGATCTGGTCGAACAGCGGCCCCCACATGTTCCCGTTGTAGTACGGGGCGGGGAAGGTGGCGAAGATCGAGAAGGAGGCGAGCGTGTGCCCGTTCACCTTCGGGGGCTTGCTCGCGGTGTCGAACGCGCCGATCGCCGCGGCGTACACCCCGAGCACCAGGGCAGCGCCGACGAAGGCTCCGAGCAACTGCGAGAGCATGTACGGCAGCACCTTCACCCAGGCGAAGCCGCGCCGCACCGCGAACGCCAGTGTCACCGCCGGGTTGAGGTGCGCGCCGCTGACGCCGCCGGCGACGTAGATGCCGAACACGACCGCCATCGCCCAGCCCCAGGTGATGAGCAGCCAGTCGCCTGCGCCGAGGAAGAACGTCGTCGGGCCCTCGGTGCGGCCGGACCCCGGCAGCGCGGCGACAGCCATCGCGACGACGCCGTCGCCGAACGCGATGAGGACGAATGTTCCGAGGAACTCCGCGAGGCACTCGCCCCACAGACCGCTCCTGCGCTTGAGCCCCCAACCTCGGACGAGGACAGGGATCGTGTCATCGGACATTCCGCACCTCCAGAGGGAAGCGGCGTGTCGCCACGTCGATATAATAAGTGTTGCGCAACCTTTGCGATTGCGCAATGAATTTTTCCGCACCGTCTGTGAGGAGGCCCGGATGGAGCTGCAACCCCTTCCGGACGAGGACGGCGGGCACCGCGTGGTCCATCCCGCGATCCTCTACGTGGGCACGCCGGTGCTCCTGCTCGCGTCCCGCAATGACGACGGCAGTGCGAACCTCGCGCCCGCCTCCTCGTACTGGGCGCTCGGCAGGATGCTCGCCCTCGGGCTGGAGACCGACGGGCACACGCTCACGAACATTCGCGAACGCCCGCAGATCACGGTCAACTTCCCGTCGCCGCCGCTGTGGCGCGCGGTCGAGCGCATCGCCGACGTGACCGGCCGGGCCGAGGTCCCGGAGGCGAAGGCCGGCCGATACGCGCACAGCGCGGACAAGTTCGCCGCGGCGGGGCTGACACCACAGCCCTCCGACGTGGTCGACCCGCCGCGGGTGCGCGAGTGCCTGCTGCAGCTCGAGGCGCAGGTGCGGCGGGTGACGCCGGGCGTGACCGGTGACTACGCCATCGTGGAGGCCGAGGTCGTCCGCGTGCACGCCGACCCCCGGATCGTCCGCGACGGCGACCACATCGACCCGCTGGCGTGGCAGCCGATCGTCTACAGCTTCCGCCACTACTTCGGAATCGGCGAGCCGTTGGGCGCACGCGGCTCCGCCATCCCCTCGCCCGCCGCCTGGGGAGAGGAGTCGGAAGAGTCGGAAGAGCCGGAGGGCGGCGACGCGGCGTGCTGGCTCGCCTCCGTCTGCCCGGAGTGCGGTGCGATGCGGGAGGCGCCCGGCGCGTGCCGGCGCTGCGGCGCGGCCTAGGGCGTCACCGCCGAGTTGACCGGCCGGTCGCGGTGATCGGCGTCAGTCCGGGAGTTCGGCGAAGGCGCGCACCGGGAACGTGCCGAACCCCTCGATCGCCGGCGGCGCAGCAGTGAACCGCGCACCGCGCTCGGGGAGCGCTGCGAGGTTCGTCAGGTGCTCGACGACGTGGATGCCCGCGGCGAGCAGGAGGCTGTGGGCGGGGCGTGTGCCGCCCGACTCGGTGTCGTCGATGTTGAGGGAGTCGATGCCGACGAGCGCCACTCCCGCGCCGACGAGCAGCCGGGCGCCCTCCTCGGTGAGGAACGGCGCACCTTCCGCATAGGCGGGGGAGCCGAAGTGCTCGTCCCAGCCGGTGTGCAGCAGCACCGCGCCGCCGGGCGCGCCGATCCCGCTGAGCGCGGAGGCGGTGATGCCGCGGCCGCTTCCTGACGGCACGTGGACGACCTCGGCGGGGAGACCGACGAGGGTCGACAGGTCGAGGCCGGCGAGGTCCGGCCCCTCGGCGTAGCGGTGGTACGGGCTGTCGAGGTAGGTGCCGGTGTTGCCGATCATCGTGATGACATCCATCGCGAACTCGGTGCCCGGAGCGTAGACCGAGCGCGACGCCTCACGGGTGAGATGCGGAGTGATGGTCGGCGCCGGGAGTCCGGGATAGGTGACCAGCCCGGCACGGATGGGGTGGCTGAGGTCGACGATGCGAGGGCGGTGAGGCACGGGACTCCTGGGGTCGGCGGATTCAGGCGGCGGATCGCTGAGAGGCTCATTCCGTCAGCGGCGGGTCGTCAGCGGTCGGGGAAGCCGTGCGGCAGCGCGCCGAGTACGGGGTCGAGGCGTTCCAGCCGCTGCCGTTCGAGCGCCAGTCCGCGCGCGTCGCGCTCGCGGCGGAGCGCGGCGACGGCGACGAGGAACGTCTCCGCGTCGACCGGCGGTAGGGGCGAGACGTACGGCGCCGCTTCGCGGGCGAGCTCGGTGCTGAGGCCGAGCCGGGCGGCCGGCGTCAGGTCCGGCGCCTGCCGGACGAATTGCGCGATCCGGCGGGAGAGGCGGTCGGGCAACCGCGCGACATCCGCCGTCCTCGCCCAGTCGGTGAGGTGCGGGGCCAGGTAGAGCGTGAGCGGCGTCGGCCGCGGAACGCGCACCAGCTGGCTGTAGGTGCCCGCGACCAGGTCGCCCAGCCGCTTGGAGCGGGCGTTGAGGAGGCCGGTGAGCGCCGCGATCGCCCCGACCGTCATGAATATCTCCAGCACACCGACGAGCGCCCGGATGAAGGAGTGCCGGAAGCCGATCGCACCGCCGTCGTCGCGGACGATCCGGGCGCCGACGGCCAGCTTCCCGAGCGACCGACCGCGGGAGGCGAGCTCGACGGTGGTGGGGAGGATGACCGTCCCGAACACCAGGATGAGCACGACCAGAGCGCGCGCGAGCGCCTCGTCGAGGCCTCCACCGGTGGCCGCGAGCAGCAGGATGCAGCCGAACATGACCAGCATGTAGGTCAGCCAGTCGATGATGGTCCCCGCCGCCCGCAGGATGTAGCTTGCGGGCTTCACATCGAGGGCGACGGCCTCGCCCGTGAACAGTTCGCGCTCGTCCTGCGACACGCTCCCCGCCCGGGCCTCCGTCATAGATAGCATCTAAGCAGATGGACCTCGACGCATACACCGCCGCGCACAGCGCCGACTGGGAGGAGCTCTCCCGGCTGGCTGCGAAGCGACGCCTCGAGGGCGCGGAGGCCGACCGGCTGATCGACCTGTACCAGTCGGGGGCGGCCGACCTGTCGGCCATCCAGACGAGCGCCGGCGCGACCGCGGTGGGGGACCGCCTCTCGCTCGCCCTGTCGTCGGCGCGCCTCCGCTTCACCGGCGCGGGATCCAATCTGTTCTCGCAGGTGCCCCGATTCTTCGTGCTGCAGCTGCCTGCGGCCCTGTACCGCCTGAGGTGGATCGTGCTGGGGGTCGCCGTCGCGACGGCGATCATCGCCACCCTGTACGCGCTGTGGATCACCGGCAACCCGGACGTGCTGCGGAACCTGGGCGACGACGCCGACCTGCGCCGCTACGTCGAGCACGACTTCATCGACTACTACTCGAACAACCCGGCGGCCTCGTTCGCCGGTCAGGTCTGGACGAACAACGCCTGGATCGCCGCACAGTGCATCGCCTTCGGCATCACGGGCGTCTACGTGCCGTATGTGCTCATCCAGAACGCCATCGGCGTCGGCACGGCCGCCGGCGTCATGTTCGCGTACGGCCGCGGCGACATCCTGTTCTCGTACATCGTGCCGCACGGCCTCCTGGAGCTCACCAGCGTCTTCGTCGCCGCGGCGGCGGGTCTCCGCATCTTCTGGTCCTGGATCGCGCCGGGTGCGCGTACGCGGGGTCAGGCGCTCGCCGAAGACGGGCGCGCCCTGTTCACCGTCGCGGTCGGCTGCGCGATCTCGCTGTTCGTCTCGGGCCTCATCGAGGGATTCGTGACGCCGTCGGGCCTCCCGGTCTGGGCGAAGATCGGGATCGGCGCGCTCGCTTTGGCCGCATTCCTGACCTACATGCTGGTGCTCGGACGTCGCGCGGTCCGCGCGGGCGAGACCGGCGACCTCACCGAGTACGAGGCAGGGGCGCGGCGCATCGTCGCCGGCTGACCGGCTGTCTCGGCTCTTCGGCTCTTCGGCTCTTCGGCTGAGGCGGTGGAGGCTGTGGAGGCCGGAGACCGTCAGAGCCGCCCGGCCGCCTTCAAGGCCAGATAGCGGTCAGCAAGCGCGGGCGGCAGATCGGCGGGGGCGCCGGTGACGACATCGCCACCCAGCCGCCGGACGGCCGCGGACACCCGGCTGAGGTCGAGCAGCGACCGCTCGGCAGCAGCCGCCCGGTACACCGCCTCGCGGTCCGTGCGCTGCCGGGTCGCCTCCAGGGTGTCCGGGTCGGTGACGCTCGCGACGACCACGAGATGCTTGGCCGTCAGCTGGGGGAGCACCGAGAGCAGTCCGCGGGAGCCGCCGGGCGACTCGATCGAGGTGAGGAGGACGACCAGCGACCGCTGCGACGTCACCGACGCCACCTGTGCGGGCACCGCCGACCAGTTCATCTCGATGAGGGCCGGGTCGATGCCGGCCATCGCATCCACCATCCTGGACAGCAGCTCGGGACCGCTCGCCCCCTGGACGCGCCCACGCATGACCCGGTCGAAGGCGATCAGGTCGACGCGGTCGCCGGCGCGCGACGCGAGCGCGGCCAGCAGCAGGGCGGACTCGAACGCCGTGTCGAGACGTGGCTCGTCGGCGACCCGGGCGGCGGAGGTGCGGGCCGAGTCGATCACGATCACCACACGGCGGTCGCGCTCCGGGCGCCAGGTGCGCACCATGACCCGCGCGCCGCGGCCACCCGACGGGTCGTGCCGCCGCGCCGTCGCCCGCCAGTCGATGGACCGCACGTCGTCGCCGCGGACGTACTCCCGCAGCGAGTCGAACTCGGTGCCCTGGCCGCGGAGCAGGACAGTCGTGCTGCCCTCGAGCTCGCGCAGCCGCGCCAGCCGGGACGGCAGGTGCTTGCGGGCGGCGAACGGAGGGAGCACCCGGATGCGCCCGGGGGCCTCCAGGGTCGCCTGCCGCGCCCACAGGTGCAGCGGTCCCCACGAGCGGATGGTCGCCGTGCCGACCCGGCGCTCGCCCCGCCGCCACGGTCGCAGCGACGAGACCAGCCGGCGCCGCTCCCCGGCCGGAATGCTCACCCGGGTCCGGCTGGGCTCCGCTCCGGCGGAGGGCTCCCAGGCGTCGCGGACGACGCCGCGCAGGACGCGCCGCCCGGTATTGGTGACGTACAGCTCGGACGCCGCCTCGGCGCCCAGACGCACGCGTGCCGGGAGGCTGCGCTGCAACGAGACGTTCCGGGGGGAGGCGGCCAGGATCAGGTCGACCGCTCCGAGCGCCACGGACAGCACGATCCACCCGCCGAGCGCCGCGTACGCCGTCGCATCCCGCGCGCCGAGCAGCACGACGGGGATGACGCCGAGCGCGAGCAGGGCGACGAAACGTCCGGATACGGTCACGCGGCGGCCTAGATCGGGACCTGGACCTGCTGCACGATGGAGCGCAGGATCGCGTCCGCCCCGACACCCTCCAGTTCCGCCTCCGGCCGCAACTGGATGCGGTGCCGCCAGACCGGCAGGAGCATCGCCTGCACGTGGTCGGGGGTGATCGACTCGTAGCCCGACAGCCACGCCCACGCCTTGGCGGCCGCGAGCAGCGCCGTGGTTCCGCGGGGGCTGACGCCCAGCCGGACGGAGGGGCTGCGCCGGGTCGCCCTGGCCAGGTCGACGATGTACGCGAGCACGTCGGCGTTGGCGCCGACAGCCGCCGCCGATTCGCGGGCCGCTGCGAGGTCCGCGGCGCCGAGCACCGGTGTGACGCCCGCGGCGGTGAGGTCGCGCGGGTTGAAGCCGGCCGCGTGACGGCGCAGCACCTCCACTTCGGTGTCCCGCTCGGGAACGTCGAGGGTCAGCTTCAGCAGGAAGCGGTCGAGCTGCGCCTCGGGCAGCGCGTAGGTGCCCTCGTACTCGATCGGGTTCTGGGTCGCCGCGACGATGAACGGGTCGGGCAGGCGGCGGCTGACGCCGTCGACGCTGACCTGCCGCTCCTCCATGGCCTCCAGCAGTGCCGACTGGGTCTTCGGAGGCGTCCGGTTGATCTCGTCCGCCAGCAGGATGTTCGTGAACACCGGCCCCTCCCGGAACACGAACCCGCCGGTCTGCGCGTCGTAGACCAGGGATCCGGTCACGTCGCCGGGCATCAGGTCGGGCGTGAACTGGACGCGCTTCGTGTCGAGGCTGAGCGCGTGACTGAGCGAGCGCACCAGCAGCGTCTTGGCCACGCCGGGCACGCCCTCGAGCAGCACGTGGCCGCGCGCGAGGAGGGCGATCATGAGGCCCGTGACGGCGCCATCCTGGCCGACCACGGCCTTGCCCACCTCGGCGCGGACCGCCGCGAGGGCGGCGCGCAGCCGCTGAGCGTCGGCGGCGGGGCCGGGGGTCGGCGGATGGGAGGTTCCGGTCGTGACGTCGGTCATGCATCCATTCTTCCGGTTGGGCCCGGGGCGGGCGGTGCAGCAGAGGGGGAGACGGCGACCGCGGTCGCGCGTTCGAGCTGCGCGAGGTCGTCCGAGAGGGCGAGGAGGTCGCGGTCGGTGGTGGGGATTCGGTCGAGGAGCACATCCGCCACCAGGGCGCGAGGGGAGCGCGTGACCGCCGCGACCGCGTCCGCGACCTCGTGCGTCGTCGCGGTCGACGGGAGGCCGACGAGCAGGGAGAGCCGCCCGATCGTCCCGACCCGGAGGGCGTCGGCTGCGCGCAGCCGCGCGGACGACCGCTGGTACAGCCGCGCGCGTCCCTCGCGCGTCTCGCCGGCGCGCACCACGACGGGCAGGTTCTCGACGACCAGCGGGCCGAAGCGCCGGCCGCGCCAGATCGCGGCCGCGAGGAACACCGCGATCAGCAGCAGGACGACGGGGGTGACCCATCCTGGCGTCAGCGCGGCGATGTCGGGAGGGCCGGTGACCGGACGGTCGCCGAGCGACGGGAGGTACCAGACCAGCGTGCGGTGCCCGCCGAGCAGGTTCAGGGCGAGCGCGGCGTTGCCCAGCCGGTCCACCCCCTCGTTGCTGATCACGGCCGAGGAGCCGAGCAGATAGACGGTGGAGTCGTCGAAGGACGTGCGGACGAGGGACGCGCGCCCCGATCCATCGGTGAAGCACGCCACGCCGTCGCCGGTCACGCGGTACGTGCCAGGGAGGCCGGGGGTCTGGCTGTCCGTGATGCTGCGCGGGTCGATGCGGCCGGCGCGTTCGGCCGCTCGCACTCCGCAGCCGGCCGACACCGGTCCGCGCGGCTCGCCTGCAGCGCTGATGTCGGGCGCGATGGTCCCCAAGGCCCGGAAACCCGGCTCCACGACGACGAGGGTCCGGCCGTCGCCGGCGAGAGCCCGGTATCCGGAGGCGGGGAGGTTGGCGTCAGGGTCGTACACGAGGACGGTGGCGTCGTCCGCCGCGGCCGAGCGGGCCTCCGCCAGCGTGGTGACGGACTGGACGGCGACACCCTGCCCCCGCAGTACCTGGGCGACGGCCTTCGCACCGCCCGGCGCCGGATTCGCGGGGTCGAGCGGCGTGCCGGCCCCTGTGCGGCCACCGGTGAGGAGGATGCCGAAGAACGCGATCAGGACGGCGATCGCCGCGAGCACGAGCCAGGGCACTGCGCGGCGGGCGGTCCGCCGCACGGTGGGGGACACCGCACGGGCGTCGGCGGGCGGGGGAGCATCCGCGCGGGCGGTGTCGGCCTCCTTCTGCCGTACGGGGGCGGGCGCGCTCATGCGAGCACCCCCGGAACCTGGATACGAGCCCTCTGCAGCCGCTGATCCAGCGCGACCAGCTGCTGGTACGCCGCCTCCGTACCGGGGCGGTCGAGGTAGCGCACCTCGTCGAAGGAGCGGGCCGCTTGACGGAGGGATTCGCTCTCCTCCGGAACGACCGCTGCGGCGCGCTGCGCGAACTCGGCGGCGGTGGTTCCCGGCGTCACCTGCACCAGGGTGCGCTCATCCAGTCCGGCCGCGATGGCCCGGAACTGCTCCTCGACGGCGAGGACCCAATCGCCTGCCCGGGCGGCCTTCTCGGCCGCCGCGCGCAGTTCGGCGGGGGTCCGGGAGCTGTCGGCGCCGAAGAGGGAGCGCCGCTCGAGCGAGGAGCGCCGGTTGAGGCGCGGCCGCCCGAAGACGAAGAAAGCGGTCACGATGAGGCCGGCGACGATGAGGACGACGACGAGCAGCAGCACAGGACCCGCATCGCCGCCCGGCCCTTGGAAGAGCGACGCCAGCCAGTCCTGCACCGCCTTCGAGGCGAGGTCGAACCACGTCGGCTTGGCGGCCTGGTACTCCGGGCGCGCCAGTTCGTCGCGCAGCCACTCCTGCGCCTCCGGCGAGCTCGGGTCCACCGGGATGTCGACGTGGATCACGATCAGCCGGCTTGCCACCCGGCCGGCGGCTGCTGCGGGAACTGCTGCGGTCGCTGAGCGGGAGGGAGGTACGGGTCGGACAGGTCCTGCCCGGTCTGCCGGCCCTCCACGAATCGCACCAGCTCCAGGTCGAGCCCTTCCTTGCGCATCCGCAGATCGATGTAGAGCAGCGAGACGGCTGCGGTCTGGATGACGCTGCCGATGGCTCCAACGATGGAGGTCACGATGCTCGCGAGGACGTTGACGCTGAGCTGGGTGACGAGGAGCTGCGTCATCGTCTCCCCCGAGCTCGAGCTCGCCGAGGTCGGGGCGAAGACGCCGCCGAGGAAGCCCCCGAGCAGCCCGAACGGGATGCCGATCACCTGCGTGATCGCGTACACGATCACGCCGACCAGCGCGATGATCCCGAAGGTGCGCCAGAAGTAGCCGTTCGTCAGCCGCCAGGAGCGCTGGACGGCGGCCCGGAGCGGCAGGCGCTCCAGCACGATCGCGCTCGGGACCATCGCGAGTTTGGTGTTGATCCAGACAGCCAGCGGGATCAGCCCGAGACCGCCGAAGATGCCGACCAGCACGGCGCCGATGGTGCCGGCAGGACCGCCGAGCATCGCCAGCGCCACGACGATCGCGGCGACGAGGGCGAGGGCGACGATCCAGGCGAGGGCGAACAGCAGGGTCCAGCCGATCAGGGCGCCGATGCGGCCGCGGATCAGCTGCCAGAGGGCACGGAAGGTCAGCTTCTCACCCAACGACTCGCGGGCGACATCGCCCACGATGACGCCCTGCAGCAGTGCGCTAAAGATGCTGGTGATGACCAGCGAGAGCACCCCGAGGACGACCGTGCCGCCGATCAGGCCGGCACGCAGCGCGGGCTGATCGCTGATGTCGCCGGAGACCAAGCGGCCGACCAGGAGTGCGATGGCGCCGGCCACGAGCACGGTGACCACGATGGAGGGGATGCCCTGCAGGAGCAGCGCCGCGCCGACCGTGATCCGCGGGTTGCGCCGCAGCGCCTGGAACGGTGCGGCCAGCAGGGGCCCGAGGGTGAGCGGACGGAGCGGGATGAGCCCCGGTTTCGGTGGCGGGGTCCAGCCGGGCTGCGCGTACGCGGGACCGTACTGCTGCTGCCAACCGGGCTGCTGCTGGCCGTACTGCGGGGGCTGCTGCTGCCCGTACTGCGGGGGCTGCTGCCCCTCCTGCCCGGACGGCCCCTGCGATCCCGGCGCCTGCCAGTTCTCTTCGTCGGTCACGCCGTGCCCTTCCGTCCCCCGCGTCGTGCGATGGTCCCATGCTGGCACATCGGCCCGGCGAGCGATGTCCCGTCCACAGGGCACGTCATGGTTTCATTCAAGCCGGTAGCAGCCTGCTCCATTACGCTGATCATGTTGTCCGCGGCCACGGCCGCTCGAGAGGGGTTCGGAGAGACGTCCGACATGACAAGTCGCATCCTGGTGGTCGACGACGACACCGCGCTTGCGGAGATGATCGGCATCGTGCTGCGCACGGAGGGATTCGACCCGGTCTTCTGCGAAGACGGATCGCTCGCCGTGGACACGTTCCGGTCCGCAAAGCCCGACCTCGTGCTGCTCGATCTGATGCTCCCTGGCCTCGACGGCATCGAGGTCTGCGGCCGCATCCGTGCCGAGTCCGGCACCCCGATCATCATGCTGACCGCGAAGTCCGACACGGCCGACGTCGTGAAGGGGCTGGAGTCCGGCGCCGACGACTACATGGTGAAGCCGTTCAACCCGAAGGAGCTCGTCGCGCGCATCCGCACGCGGCTGCGCCCCACCCCGACCGCTCCGCCGTCCGACGAGCTGACGGTCGGCGACCTCGTCGTCGACGTCGCCGGTCATGAGGTGCGCCGCGGCGACGCGCGCATCGCCCTCACGCCGCTGGAGTTCGACCTCCTGCTCGCGCTCGCGTCCAAGCCCCAGCAGGTGTTCACGCGCGAGATGCTGCTCGAGCAGGTCTGGGGCTACCACTACAAGGCCGACACCCGGCTGGTGAACGTGCACGTCCAGCGGCTCCGGGCGAAGGTCGAGCAGGACCCGGACAACCCCAAGATCGTCATGACCGTGCGCGGCGTCGGCTACCGCGCCGGCGCGGTCGCGTAGCGCGGAGACCCTCATGCGCTTGCGGTGGCCGACGCGGGACGAGTGGCGGCAGGCGCCGTCCCGTCTCGTGCGCCTCTGGCGCGGCTCGCTGCAGCTCCGCACGGTCGCCATCACCCTCCTGCTGACCGGCGTCGCCATCCTCGTCACCGGCGTCTACATGGCGCTCAGCATCAGCAACGACCTCTACCAGTCGCGCCTCGACCAGGCACTGCGCGACTCCAGCCGGGCCACCACCACGGCCCAGTCGACCCTCAACGCGTCGGACGTCTCCTCCGGGGACGGCGGCAAGAACCTCCTCAACACTGTGCTGCAGAGTGTGCAGGCGTCGACGTCCAGCCGGCTGGTGGCGGCCTATCGGGTGCCCGGGCAGGACACGGGCGTGCTCGCACCGCCCGACCGCGGCAGCCCCGCCATGAACTCCGTCATCTCGGACGAGCTGCGGGCCAAGGTGCAGAGCGGAGGGACGAAGCAGTTCTACCAGTCGGTCGCGCTCCCGGCGGGCACCGGCGACACCGATCCCGGCATCGTCGTCGGCTCGCAGCTGACCCTGCCGTCGTACGGCAAATACGAACTGTACATCGGCTACAACCTGCGCGACTCCGAGAACACCCTCCTCTTCGTGCAGAACACCCTGCTCCTCGCCGGGCTGGCGCTCATCCTCCTCATCGGCGCCATCACCTGGGTGATCGTGCGGTTCGTGGTCGAACCGATCCGGGTCGCCGCGCGCACCAGCGAGCGGCTGGCTGCGGGAGATCTCGCCGTCCGCATCCCCGAGCGCGGGGAGGACGTCTTCGCGACGCTCGCCCGCTCGTTCAACGGGATGGCGGACAGCCTCCAGAGCCAGATCAACCAGCTGGGGACGCTGTCGCAGCTGCAGCAGCGCTTCGTGTCGGATGTGTCGCACGAGCTCCGCACCCCGCTCACCACGATCCGGCTGGCGGGTGACGTGATCTACGACCAGCGGGAGGCGTTCCCGCCCGCCACCGCCCGCACGGCCGAGCTGCTGCACACCCAGGTCGAGCGGTTCGACCGGCTGCTGTCCGACCTGCTCGAGATCAGCCGGTACGACGCCGGGTCGGTCGTGCTCGACGCCGAGCCCACCAACCTCGTCCGGCTGGCCGAGGACTGCGTGGACGAGCTGCGCACCCTGTCGGAGCAGAACGGGTCGGAGCTCGCCCTCGACGCGCCCGGTGGCTACTTCGACGTGCCGATGGACCCGCGGCGCATCCGGCGGGTGGTCCGCAACCTGATCGGCAACGCGATCGAGCACGGGGAGGGCCGGCCGGTCATCGTCACGGTCGACAGCAACGAGAGCGCGATCGCGCTCACCGTCCGCGACTACGGGATCGGGATGAGCGCGGAGGACATGGCGCACGTCTTCGACCGCTTCTGGCGGGCTGACCCGTCCCGAAAGCGCACGCTCGGCGGCACGGGACTGGGGCTCGCCATCTCCCTCGAGGACGCGACGCTGCACGCCGGCTGGCTGCAGGTGTGGTCCGCTCCGGGCGCGGGGTCCTGCTTCCGGCTCACCCTCCCGCGCGTCACCGGCCGCGAGATCACCGGCTCTCCGCTGCCGCTCCCGCCCGCGGACGCGGGGGCGACGATGCCGCAGCAGGCAGGCACCGGAAGCGAGGCGCGCGCATGAACGGACGCCGACGGACCGCGCCGGTCCGCACCCTCCTCGCGGCCATGACCGTGCTGGTGCTCGCCGCGCTCGCCGCCTGCGCCAGCATCCCCGACTCAGGGCCTGTGCGCCAGGGCGGCCCGGTGGCCCAGGTGAACGACCCGCTCGACCTCGACTTCAACCCGTCGCCGCCCGAGAACGGCGCCAGCCCGCAGCGGATCGTGCAGGGCTTCATCGACGCCGCCTCCAGCCCGAAGAACAACTTCCAGATCGCCCGCGAGTACCTCACGCACTCGATGGCGGCGAACTGGAACCCGGACGAGTCCGTCACCGTCGACGACGGCCGGAACCGCTCCTACGAAGACCAGGGGTCGCTGTGGCGGGTGGATGTGACACCCGTCGCCAACGTGGACGCGGTCGGCGCTTACCGTCCGGTCGCGAGCACGGCTCCGGTCGGCCTGAACTACCAGCTCTCGAAGGAGAACGGCGAGTGGCGGATCTCCGTCGCCCCGGACGGCGTCGTCATCGACGAGCCGACGTTCCGTGCGGTGTACAGCCAGCAGACGCTGTACTTCTTCAGCCCGGGCTACTCCTACCTCGTGCCTGACGCGCGCTGGTTCCCCGCGCGGGTCGCGTCCGCGGCCACCCGCGTGGCCAGCTCGCTGCTCGCCGGTCCCGTGGCGTGGCTGAACGGCGCGGTCGTGACGGCCTTCCCGAAGGGCACGCAACTCGCGGTGCCCTCGGTGACCACATCGGGCGGCGTCGCGCACGTGGACCTCAGCTCGGAGGCCGGGCAAGCGGATCCGGGCCAGCTGCAGAGGATGCAGTACCAGTTGGAGCAGTCCCTCGGCAGCTTGGCCCAGAGCGTGCAGCTGTCGATCGAGGGCAACACCCAGCAGGTCCCGTCGCTGAGCGCCGCGGCGGCCCCCCTCCGGAACCCGCCCGTCGACTCGCGCGCGTACGTCGCGCACGGGGATGTCTTCGGTCCGCTGAACGGCGACACCGTCACCGGTCTCAGCGGGCTGAGCGAGAAGGTGGCGGCTCTGCACCCGACCGCGATCACCCTGAGCGCCTCGCGTGACCAGGCGGCGGTGCTGTCCCAGGCGGGGGTGTACTCGGTGCGCAAGACCGGCGATCCCGTGCGCGTGGACGGCCGGCCCGGGCTCATCGGTCCGTCGCTCGACACGGACGGCTGGGTCTGGTCCGTGCCGGGCGCGTCGCCCGACGCTGTGCAGGTCGCAGCGGCCAACGGCGGGGATGCGCACGCGGTGGCCGTGACGTGGCCCAACGCCACGGCCATCCTGGCGCTGGCGGTCTCCCGTGACGGCACCCGCGTCGCAGCGCTGCTGCGCACGGCGACGGGCTACTCCCTCATGGGCGCGGGAATCGTCCGCGGCGGCAACGGATCGCCGACTTCGCTCACCGAGCCGATCGAGCTGGCTGTGCCCGCCTCCGGGGCGGAATCCATCTCGTGGACGAGCGACCTGACCATCGCCGTGCTGAGCACGACCACCGGTCAGGCGACCAGCATCGCGCAGCAGTCGGTGGGAGGCGAGCAGACGACGACCTCGGGACCGGCGGGCGGGCGCACCATCGTCGGAGCGGCGGGACTTGCGCCGTATGTCGTCCTCAGTGACGACGGCACGCTTCTGGCCCCGACCGGCACCGGCTGGCAGGCGCAACTGGACAAGGTGTCGGCCGTGGCGGTGCAGCAGGGACAGCCGTAGTCCTGTCCACAGCCCGTCCCTAGGACCGGGTTCTCCACCGATTCGCCGCTCGCGGCCCGCGGCGCCGCCGAGCCCGCGAAGCTCGAACCATGACAGCACACACCCTGGTCCGTGAGTCCCTCCTCGACGCTGCGGCGATCGTCCTCCCTGTGCGGTGCGCCGGCTGCGGCCGGCCCGACCGCACGCTGTGCGACGAGTGCCTCGCGGCACTGCATCCGGCTGCGCAGCGGGAAGAACTCGACGGGATCCCGCTATGGTGGGCGCTGCACTACGACGGAACGGCGAGGCGAGTGCTCCTCGCCTACAAAGACGGCGGGCGGACCGACGTGGCGCGTGCTCTCGCACGCGCGCTGCGCTGCGCCGTCGTCGAGGCCCAGCGAGATGCCGAGCGTCGCGACGGGAGCGCGGCGCTGCTCCCGGTGCTCGTCCCGTCCACTCGTGCGGCCTGGCGTCGGCGCGGCTACCATCCCACCCGATCCGTGCTCGCCCGCGCCCACATCCTGGTGCCGCCGCTCTGGGGCGCCCTGCGGCTCTCCCGGCAGACGGCCGACCAGGCGGGGCTCACCCTCGACCAGCGTTCGGGGAATCGCGCAGGCAGCATCGTGGCCTCCCGCCGTCTCGCCGGCCGTGACTGCCTGATCGTCGATGACATCGTCACCTCCGGGGCGACCGTCGCGGAGTCGGCCAGAGCGATCCGGGAGGCGGGCGGACGCGTAGCCGGGGTGGCGGCGATCGCCCGGACGCCGCTTCGGTCCGGTGCCGGCTCTCAGCGGCCGCTCAGCGGACGCACCGGGAATGCCGCCTGTTTTCCTGTTTCTTAACCGCAGAAGGCGCACTACGGTAGTCGAAAAGGCGCGAGCGATCCGCCCTTCCTCAACCGGGCGGTCATCGCGCCGGATCAGGGAGGTCTCCATGGACATCAACATCATCGGACGCAACCTGGGCATCACTGATCGCTTCCGGGAGTACGCCACCGAGAAATCGGAGAAGGTCGCACACCTGGCCGAACGAGCCATCTCGTTCGAGATCAAGGTCAGCCGCCACAACGAGAAGCTGGGCAGCCCGAACGGCGACGACCGCGTCGAGCTGACTCTCGTGGGGCCGAAGGCCACAGTGAGATCCGAGGCGACGGGGCAGGACAAATACGCTGCCTTCGACATCGCCCTGGGAAAGCTTCTGGAGCGGGTGCGCCGAGCGAAGGATCGCAGGAAGGTGCACCGGGGTCAGCACAGACCGACCTCGCTGCGCGAGGCGAGCACCGACGGCTTCAGCGCTGTCGGCCTCGCGGCAGCTCCTGTGGCCGTGCTCGACCAGGTCCGCACCGGAGCGACGCCGGCCGTATCCGATGAGACGGAGGAGACCGCGGAGGCGGAGGAGGAGTACTGCCCCGTCGTGATCCGCAAGAAGGTCTTCGCCTCCGTGCCGATGACCGTGGACGACGCGCTCTACTACATGGAGCTGGTCGGTCATGACTTCTATCTCTTCGTCGACCAGGAGACCAAGCGTCCCAGCGTCGTGTACCGCCGCAAAGGCTGGGACTACGGCGTGATCTCCCTCGACGACGAGGCAGACGAGCTGCAGGAGGTCGCCACCGCTGCGCGGAAGCTCGGCTGACGGGCTCTCCTCACACCACGCCGATGGCGACCGCCCGGGCGGCGGTCGCCATCGGACGTTCATCCAGGCGCCTCTCAGCCTCCACAGGTCGAACGCGGGGGCTGAACAAGTAGCATGTCTCTAGCGTCGGCGGAGTCTGCCGTCCGGCGTGCGTCCGTCGAGGCGCCGGGCCATCGGCCCGACCGAGCGTAAGTGGAGTGCATCAGTGGCCTCAGTTCTTGAAAAGGTCCTCCGTGTTGGCGAGGGCCGCACCCTCCGTCGGCTGGAGGCGTACGCGCGGGCGGTCAACGCCCTCGAAGACGACTTCAGCGAACTCACCGACGAGGAGCTCGCGCGCGAGACCGTCGAGCTGCGCGAGCGGTACGGCAACGGCGAGTCGCTCGACGACCTGCTCCCGGAGGCGTTCGCCGCGGTCCGGGAGGCCGCGAAGCGGACGCTGGGCATGCGGCACTTCGACGTGCAGCTCATGGGCGGCGCGGCCCTTCACCTCGGCAACATCGCCGAGATGAAGACCGGTGAGGGCAAGACGCTCGTCGCGACGACGGCGGCCTACCTCAACGCGATCGCCAGCCGCGGCGTGCACGTCATCACGGTCAACGACTATCTGGCGAGCTATCAGTCCGAGCTGATGGGACGCGTCTTCCGTGCCCTCGGCATGACGACCGGTGTCATCCTCGCCGGGCAGACGCCGGAGGAGCGCCGCGAGATGTACGCGGCCGACATCACCTACGGCACGAACAACGAGTTCGGCTTCGACTACCTGCGCGACAACATGGCCTGGCAGGCGAGCGACATGGTCCAGCGCGGCCACTACTTCGCCATCGTCGACGAGGTCGACTCGATCCTCATCGACGAGGCGCGAACCCCCCTCATCATCTCCGGCCCGTCGTCCGGCGAAGCCAACCGGTGGTTCAACGAGTTCGCCAGCCTGGCGAAGCGCCTGACCCCGGACGTCGACTACGAGGTCGACGAGAAGAAGCGCACGGTCGGCGTGCTCGAGCCCGGCATCGAGAAGGTCGAGGACTACCTCGGCATCGACAACCTCTACGAGTCGGCCAACACGCCGCTGATCTCGTTCCTCAACAACGCGATCAAGGCGAACGCGCTGTTCAAGCGCGACAAGGACTACGTCGTGATGAACGGCGAAGTGCTCATCGTCGACGAGCACACCGGCCGCATCCTGGTCGGACGCCGCTACAACGAGGGCATCCACCAGGCGATCGAGGCGAAGGAGGGCGTGGAGGTCAAGGCCGAGAACCAGACCCTGGCGACTGTCACGCTGCAGAACTACTTCCGCCTCTACAAGAAGCTCTCCGGTATGACGGGTACGGCCGAGACCGAGGCCGCCGAGTTCATGAGCACCTACAAGCTCGGCGTCGTCCCGATCCCGACCAACAAGCCGATGCAGCGCATCGACCAGCCGGACCTCGTCTACAAGAACGAGAAGTCGAAGTTCGACCAGGTCGTCGAAGACATCGTGAAGCGCCACGAGAAGGGCCAGCCGGTCCTGGTCGGCACGACCTCCGTCGAGAAGAGCGAGTACCTCTCGCGGCTGCTCGCCAAGAAGGGTGTGCGGCATGAGGTCCTCAACGCGAAGAACCACGCCCGTGAAGCGGCGATCGTCGCACAGGCCGGTCGCCTCGGCGCGGTCACCGTCGCCACGAACATGGCGGGTCGCGGTACGGACATCATGCTCGGCGGCAACTCGGAGTTCATCGCCGTCGCCGAGATGAACGCCCGCGGTCTCTCCCCGGTCGAGACGCCCGACGAGTACGAGGAGGCCTGGGAAGAGGTCTTCGAGAACGTCAAGGCGCAGGTCGCAGAAGAGGCCGAGAAGGTCGTCGCCGCCGGCGGGCTCTACGTGCTCGGCACCGAGCGCCACGAGTCGCGGCGAATCGACAACCAGCTGCGCGGGCGTTCCGGCCGTCAGGGCGACCCGGGCGAGAGCCGCTTCTACCTGTCGCTGACCGACGACCTGATGCGCCTGTTCAACTCCGGTGCGGCCGAGAGCCTGATGGGGCGCAGCAGCGTGCCGGACGACATGGCCATCGAGTCCAAGGTCGTCAGCCGCGCCATCCGCAGCGCCCAGTCGCAGGTCGAGGCCCGCAACGCCGAGATCCGCAAGAACGTGCTCAAGTACGACGACGTCCTCAACCGCCAGCGCGAGGCCATCTACAGCGACCGTCGGCACATCCTGGAGGGCGACGACCTGCACGAGCGCGTGCAGCAGTTCCTCACCGACGTGATCGACGACATCCTCGACCAGCACACCGGCGAGGGAAGCGGAGACGACTGGGACTTCGACGCGCTGTGGGCAGAGCTCAAGACGCTCTACCCGATCGGCGTCAGCATCGACGAGGTCATCGCCGAGGCGGGGAACAAGGGCAAGATCAACCGCGAGTTCATGCGGCGCGAGATCCTCTCCGACGCCCGCATCGCCTACCAGCGCCGCGAGGAGTCCCTCGGAGCGCCGGCGATGCGCGAACTCGAGCGCCGCGTGGTGCTCTCGGTGATCGACCGCCGCTGGCGCGACCACCTCTACGAGATGGACTACCTGAAGGACGGCATCGGCCTGCGCGCCATGGCGCAGCGCGACCCGCTGGTCGAGTACCAGCGCGAGGGCTTCGCGATGTTCCAGCAGATGATGGGCGCCATCCGCGAGGAGACCATCGGCTTCCTGTTCAACCTCGAGGTCGAGGTCAACCAGGCGCCCGGCGAGGTCGAGTCCCCGGCCGTTGCCGCCAAGGGCCTGGCCCGCGGCGAGGGCGCCACGGCGCTCAGCTACTCGGCCCCGGCCGAGCAGGGCGGCGTCGAGGTGCGCGACCAGCGCGGACAGCTCGAGAAGGCAGCCACAGCCCGTGCCCAGCGCGCCCAGCAGCAGGACGCCGCCCCGGCGCCCGCGCCTGCACAGGGCGCCACGCAGCGCGGTGCGTTCGGTCAGCGCGTCGACGCCTCCGACGACCAGGCGCCCGTGAACCGCGCCGAACGCCGGGCCCAGGCCAAGAAGCGCTAGCGCCGGCCTCACCCGGCAACCCGGAACGGCGGTCCCTATCGGGGCCGCCGTTCCGCCTGTCGGTCATCCGCCGAGTGGTGAGCACATGTCGCAACTCGTCGAGAATTGGAGCATCTACTCACCAGTCGACCGACGCCCATCCGCGCCGTCCGTCAGAGCACGTTGATCGCGCTCGCCCGCCAGCGCTCCCGGTGGCGCTCCAAGCGGATCGCCACGGCACGCGACCGCGCCGGCTGGTGCACCAGCACCACCGCCTCCACGACGCCTTCCGACGGGGCGGTGAGGTGAGGGTCGCCGATCCGCATCCGCGGTCGGAGGGTGTCTCCTGGCGAGACGGCCCGCAGACGGGCGGCCAGCATCGTTCGGCGCAGCAGGTGCACGTATACGGAATCGCTCACCCAGCGTCCGATCTGGTCGAGCGGGCGGGCGCCGGAGAGGATCTCCACGGCGCAGCGGGCGAGGTTGGCGCAGAGCGTCGCCGGGTCCGGGTTGGCGGTCTCCGCGATGACGGCGACGCTGTCGGCCACGGCCGGCACGGTGCGTGCGACGCTGTCGGTGTCGGCCGGCACGGTGCGTGCGACGCTGTCGGTGTCGGCCGGCACGGTGCGTGCGATGCTGCTGGCCGCAGTCGGCAGGCTCTCGGCCTCGGGCGGCGCGGTTCGCGGCATAGGGCGGGTCATCGGGTTCGGCCGGCCGGTCGGTTCGATCGCGGGGGCGAGGGCCGAGTGGTGCATGGAACTCCCTGGTGAAGTGTGTCGGTGGTCCGTGATGAAATAGACCTGTGATATGTACGATGCTCACTTAAGCAGGGGGTCACGCGTCGGGCCAGGGCATATGCGCCCTGTGGATAACTCCCGTCATCGCGACAGGTCGGCCGTTTAGGATGGGGTGGTGTCGACGCTCAGTGATCTCGTCCATGCCCACGGCCGCTCCTCCGAGGAGGACGTCGAGTGGCTGCACGGACTCGTCGGCGACTGGCAGCTCCTTGCCGACCTCGCCTTCGCCGACATCGTGCTCTGGGTGCCGACGACGGACGACGACTTCGTCGCCGTCGCGCACGCGCGGCCATCGTCCGCGGCCACGCTGTTCTACCGTGACTTCGTCGGGCAGCGGATCAAGCCGGAGTGGCGGCAGCAGGTGATCGACGCCTTCCGGTCGAAGCAGATCATCGACACCTCGGCGCCAGACTGGTACGAGGAGACCCCGACGCGTGTCCGGGCCGTCCCCGTCATCCGCCGGCTCTCCGTCCACTCGCCCGACACGGCCGAAGAGCCGGTCGCCGTGATCACCCGCCACACCAACCTGAGCGAAGCGCGCACCCCGAGCCGCCAGGAGCTGACCTTCAACGAGTGCGCGAACGACCTGTTCAACATGATCGCCACGGGCGACTTCCCCGACCTCGGCGCTCCTGCGGCTCCCCGCCGCGGCGCTCCGCGTGCGGCCGACGGACTGATCCGCCTCGACGTCGACGGCACGACCACCTTCGCCAGCCCCAACGCCCTCAGTGCCTTCAACCGGATGGGCTTCACCGGGGAGCTCGAGGGGGAGTCCCTCGCCACCGTGACCACGGGCCTGCTCGCCGGCACGATCACCGTCGACGAGTCGCTGCCGCTCGTCGTGACCGGCCGCGCACCGTGGCGCACCGACATCGAGGCGCGCGGCGTCACCGTGTCGCTCCGTGCCATCCCGATCCGTAACCGTGGCGAGCGGGTCGGCGCGATCGTGCTGTGCCGCGACGTATCCGAGCAGCGCCACCAGGAGCGGGAGCTGATCACCAAGGACGCGACGATCCGCGAGATCCACCACCGCGTCAAGAACAACCTCCAGACCGTCGCATCGCTGCTGCGCATCCAGGCCCGCCGCACGCACTCGGAGGAGGCTCGGGAGGCGCTCAGCCAGGCCATGCGACGCGTTGCGGCCATCGCGGTCGTCCATGACACGCTGTCGACCGGGCTGGCCCAGATCGTCGACTTCGACGACGTGTTCGACCGCGTGCTGCTCCTCGTGGCCGAGGTCGCCGCGAGCCACACGACGACCGTGCACCCGAAGAAGACGGGCCGCTTCGGCTCGCTGCCGTCCGAGTACGCGACCCCGCTGGCGCTCGCTCTCACCGAGCTGGTGACGAACGCGGTGGAGCACGGCCTCGCCGGCCGCGAGGGCCAGGTCGAGATCGTCGCCCACCGTTCGGAGGAGTCGCTGACGGTCAAGGTCGTCGACAACGGCTCCGGCCTCCCCGAGGGCAAGGTCGGCAGCGGCCTGGGGACGCAGATCGTCCGCACCCTGATCCAGGGCGAGCTCGGTGGCGCGATCGACTGGCACACGATGATGGGCCAGGGCACCGAGGTGACCATCGAAGTGCCGCTCCACTACCTCACCAAGATCTGAGGCTGCGCCGCGCCTGAGCGGCGATACGACGCGGGCACGAAGGATGCGGGCGCGAAGAACGCGGGCACGAAAAAGCCGAGGAGGCGCTCGGTGCTAGGTGTGTGAGCGCCGCCTCGGCGGTGTCCGTCGCGCGGCTGAGAGCCGCGCCGACAAGCCGTGGTACGCGGGGGAGCGGGCCGGCCTCAGGAGGCGCGGCGTGCACGAGCGGCGCGGCGCTTGAGCGCGCGACGCTCGTCTTCGGAGAGACCGCCCCAGACGCCCGAGTCCTGACCGGTCTCGAGGGCGTACTGCAGGCAGATCTCGGTCACGGTGCAGCGCGCGCAGACCGCCTTCGCCTTGTCGATCTGGTCGACCGCGGGTCCGGTGTTGCCCACCGGGAAGAACAGCTCGGGGTCCGCGGTGAGGCAGGCGGCTTTGTCGCGCCAATCCATGAAGATGTGCTCCTTGTTTACTGGGGTTCCTGACCGGAGGTGGCCATAGAATGCAGATAAGCAGCCGGGTTGCAGGGTGCTTAGATCCGTGGGGAATCAGACCTGCCCACGACCCTGTGAGCGTTAACTCGACCGTTGAATATGCTCCCATAGCGGTTATCCCGAATCAATAGTTTTGTATGGGATAACGCTGAGAACACCAGCCGGAAACGTCAGGATGCTATAGTGCCCGACCCCCAGAACGCCGCCGACCCCCGGAACGTCTCCGGCGTCGCTCCTGCTGCCGCCACATCGCGTCCCGCCTTCCTGGTGGCGCTGACGGTCCTCCTGGCGCTCGAAGCTCTCCTGGTGCTGGCCCTGGCGGTCTGGCTGCTGATCGACCTCCTCACCGTCCGTCCGGTGTCCTACCCGTCGGCCGTCGCGATCACGGTGCTCGCCTTCCTCGCTGCCGCCTGGGTGATCGCGACGACGGTGGGGCTGCTGCGCCGTCGGAGCTGGGCGCGCGCCTCGGCCGTGACCATCCAGATCCTGCAGGTGGCGGTCGCGGTCGGATGCTTCCAGGGCCTCTACGCGCGGCCGGACCTCGGCTGGGCGCTCCTGATCCCGGCCGTGGTGGCCGCTGTGCTGGCGCTCACGCCATCGGTCGTGCGCGCCACCGCCCGCAACACGGAGCAACACGAATAGGAGCTGACGGGAACAAGCTGCACACTCGGTCTGTTATGTCCGATATCGTGACCGATCTCTCTGTACAGCCCTCCGCTTCCCCGTCGACCATCGACCGCGCCCGCGACAGCTGGGATGCCTGGCATGCCGACCGCCTGCGGGCCGTGGCCGCGCCGACCGGCAACCTGGCGCTCATCGAGACGCGCTGGCTCGCCGCGGACGACTCGACCACCCCGGAGGAGGCCCTGGCCGGCCGGCCGGAGACGGTCACCGCCACCGGCCTCTCGCGCCGAAGCCTGGAGACCGGGGAGCTCGAGCGCGGCATCCGGCTCTGGGACGCGCAGTCGCCCGCGATCCGCGCGTTCGAGACCATCGAGGTCTTCCCGTTCGACCCCAGCTGGGTGATCGAGGCGACGTTCACGCCGGTCTCCGACGACCGCACCATCCCCTTCGAGCACATCCGCGACAACGGGCTCACCCGTGAGCTGGTCGTGCCCGGCGATATCGCCTTCGAGCGCGAGGGCGTGGCGTACACGCTGAGCGCCTTCGACGACGACGGCACGCTGCTGCTCGTCTTCGGCGACCCGACCAACGGGGCGGATGGCGAGGACGGCACGTACGCCTCCGGCCGGTTCCTGTTCGTGGAGCGGGACGGCGACCGTGTCGTCCTCGACTTCAACCGCGCCTTCGTGCCGCCGTGCGGCTTCTCGGACCAGTACAACTGTCCGCTGCCGCCGCGTAACAACCGCTTCGCCGTGCCGGTCACCGCGGGCGAGAAGCGCGTCGTCCTCCGCGACGGCTCGCAGCACTGACCGCAGCACCGACGTTTTCCCTTCCCCCCACAGCACACAGCACAGCACTGGAGAACCCGTGAGAAAGTCTTCCCTGTTCGCGACGCTCGCCGTCGGCCTGGCTTCGGCCCTGGCCCTCGCCGGGTGCGCGGGCGCATCGTCCTCGTCGGCCGGCGGCAGCGACGCGACCATCGCCATCGGCTCGCTCTACGAGCCGGTCAACCTCGACAACACGGCCGGTGGCGGCCAGGGCGTCACCGAGGCGCTGAACGGCAACGTCTACGAGGGCTTGTTCAAGCTCACCGACGACGGCAAGGTCCAGCCGCTGCTCGCGACGAAGTACACCACCAGCGCCGACGGCCTGACCTACACCTTCACACTCCGCGACGGCGTGAAGTTCCACTCCGGCAAGGCCCTGACCAGTGCCGACGTGAAGCGCAGCATCGAGCGGGTGACGGCCGACGACTCCCAGTCCGCCCGAAAGTCGCAGCTCGCGGTCATCAAGAACATCGAGACTCCGGATGACAAGACCGTCACCATCACGCTGTCGTCGCGCTCGATCTCGCTCCCGTACAACTTGAGCTACGTCTGGATCTACGGCCCGGGAACGTCGAACTACAAGACCGCCGAAGACGGCACCGGCCCCTACAAGCTGGGTACGTGGAAGCGCGGCAGCTCGCTCAGTCTCGAGCGCTGGAGCGGCTACTGGGGCGACCAGGCGAAGAACAAAGAGGTCGAGTTCGACTACTTCACGGACGCCTCGGCGCTCTCGAACGCCCTTCAGACGAAGCAGGTCGACATCGTCACCAGCATCCAGAGCCCGGACGCGCTGAGCACGTTCAAGGGCAACAAGGACTACACGATCTCCGACGGCAAGTCGACGACCAAAGAGCTCCTGGCCTTCAACGACAAGGTCGCGCCGTTCAACAACGTCGAGGTGCGCAAGGCGGTCTACTCCGCCATAGACACCAAGAAGCTCCTCAACTCGATCTGGGGCGACTACGGCACACTGATCGGGTCGATGGTCCCGCCGAGCGACCCTTGGTACGAGGACCTCACCAAGGTCAACCCGTACGACGTCAACCTGGCCAAGAAGGAGCTGGCCGAGGCCGGATTCGCGAACGGCTTCAGCTTCACCCTGGACACCCCGACGTACGACCCGCACCCGGCCGTCGCCGAGTTCCTGAAGAGCGAGCTCGCCAAGGTCGGCGTGACGGTGAACATCAACTCCATCTCGGCCGACGAGTGGTACACCAAAGTGTTCAAGAACCACGACTTCACCGCGACGCTGCAGGAGCACGTCAACGACCGCGACGTGGTCTGGTACGGCAACCCGGACTTCTACTGGGGCTACGACAACCCGCAGGTCACGACGTGGGTGAACGAGGCGGAGCAGTCCAGCACGACCGCCGAGCAGACCGCCAAGCTGAAGCTGGTCAACGAGCAGATCGCGAAAGATGCGGCCAGCGCGTGGCTGTACCTGTACCCGCAGATCGTCGTCGCGGACAGCAGCGTCACCGGCTACCCGGTGAACGGGCTGAACTCGCAGTTCTACGCGTACGACATCGTCAAGAAGTAGGGAATCCTCCACACCCCTCGCAGTACTGCACACCTCGATGCTCGGGGAGCCGGCCGGCTCCCCGAGCATTTAACCTGGGATGACCATGGCTTCCTACCTCTTGCGTCGCACCGCGTTCCTCGTGGTGTCGCTGCTGCTCGCCATGGTGGTGCTGTTCTTCCTGCTCCGGGTGCTCCCGGGCGACCCGTCCAACGCGCTGCTGTCGGTCGGCGCCACCAAGGAGCAGATCGCGGCGGCGCAGCGCCAGGTGGGCAGCGATCAGCCGCTGCTGCAGCAGTTCTTCGGCTGGTTCGGGAGCCTGCTGACGCTGAACCTGGGGGAGTCGTTCATCAGCTCCCTGCCGGTCGGCCCGGAGATCGCGGCGCGGCTCTCCGTGACGGTGCCTTTGACGCTGCTCTCCTTCGGTCTCGCGCTCGTCCTCGCCCTCCCTATCGGTTTCATCGCGGCCTGGAAAGCCGACCGCTGGTACGGCGTCGTCCTGTCCGCGTTCTCGCAGCTCGGGATCGCCGTGCCGGTCTTCTGGGTCGGCATCCTCCTCGTCGATGTTTTCGCAATCACGCTGGGCTGGTTCCCGTCCGGCGGCTTCCCGCGCGACGACTGGGAGGATCCGTCGGCGGCGCTCACCTCGCTCGCGCTGCCGGTGGTGACGATCGCGATCGTCATGAGCGCCTCCATCTCGCGGTATGTGCGCAGTGCGACGCTCGACGTGATCGGCAGCGACTACCTGCGGAACGCCCGGGCGCTCGGTTCCGGGTTCACCCGTTCGATGTGGAGGCACGGCGTGCGCAACGGCGCCGTTCCGGTGATCTCCGTTCTCGGCATCGAGCTCGCCACGACCTTCCTCGGCGCGGTCGTCGTCGAGAGCGTCTTCACTCTGCCGGGCCTCGGGAGCATGCTCCTGAAGGCGATCGAGCAGCACGACTACCCGAACATCCAGGGCATCCTGTTCGTCTCGACGCTGCTGGTCCTGATCGTCGGCTTCCTCGCCGACATCGCCCAGCGGCTCGTCGACCCGCGCCTTCGCCGCAGCATCTCGGGCAACGCATGAGCGCGATCGTCGAGCAGGCCGTCGAAGCGGCGGCGCCGGAGCCGGGGGAGCAGACGCGGAGGCGCGCGCGCCGGTCCGTCACGCTGGGGATCGGGCTCACCCTCGTCGGCCTGGTGGTCGTCGTGGCGGTCGTCTCGTTCTTCTGGCTGCCCTACGCGCAGTCCGACACCTCCGGCACCCGGCTGGAGCAGCCGAGCGCCGCGCACTGGCTCGGAACGGACCGCTTCGGCCGCGACCTGCTCACCCAGCTGATGATTGGGGCGCGGATCGCCCTGGCCGTGGGCCTCGGATCGGTGGCGATCGGCGCGGTCGTCGGCATCACTCTCGGCCTTCTGGCCGCCTTCGCCACGAAGTGGCTCGACGACACCCTCTCGGCCGTGCTCGACATCCTGATCGCCTTCCCGACGCTGCTGCTGGCCATGCTCATCGTGGCGGCGCAGGGAGCCTCGCTGGGCACGGCGATCGTCGCGATCGGTCTCGCCATGTCCGCCGTCGTCGCCCGGCTGACCCGCGTGCTCGCCAAGCGTGTGCTCGCGCAGCAGTATGTGACCGCGGCGCGCACGTCGGGGACCACGTGGCCGGGGATCATCCTGCGCCACATCCTTCCGAACATCTGGCCGACCCTCAGCGTGAACCTGGCCCTGCAGTTCGGCGTCGCGGTGCTCGCGGAGGCGAGCCTGTCGTACCTCGGCCTCGGCGCCCCGCCCCCGAACGCGTCCTGGGGACGGCTGCTGCAGGAGGCTCAGGGCACCGTCTCCACGGCGCCGGCGGGGGCCATCGCTCCCGGTGTTGCGCTCGTAGTGCTCGTGATCGGCGTGAACCTGGTCGCCGACGGGCTGCGCGATGTCGCCGACCCGACGAGGAGGAGGTCGCGATGAGCCCGTCGACGCACCCGGGCCCGCCCGCCGAACCGGACGAGGCCGTCGTCATCGACGTTGAGGGCCTGTCCATCGCAACCCGCGACGGCGCGTCGCTCGTGCAGGACGTCTCGTTCCGGATCGCCGCGGGCGAGCGCCTGAGCCTCATCGGCGAGTCCGGGTCGGGCAAGTCGCTGACGTCGTTCGCCCTGACCGGGCTGCTTCCGGACGGCCTGACCGCCGCAGGCAGCGTCCTCCTCGACGGAGTCCAAGTGATCGGGGCACGCGAGCGCGACCTGGTCCCGCTGCGCGGTCGCGTCGCGTCGACGGTGTTCCAGGAGCCGATGACCGCGCTCGATCCGTTGATGCGGCTCGGCCGACAGGTCGCAGAACCGCTGCGGCGGCATCTGGGGCTGCGCGGCGACGCGCTTCAGCGGGCGGTGCTCGACGCGCTCGCCGAGGTCGGCCTCCCGGAGCCCGAGCGCATCGCGCGCGCCTACTCATGGGAGATCTCGGGCGGCCAGCGCCAGCGTGTCGCGATCGCCGCGGCCCTGGCCTGCCGCCCGCGTCTGCTGATCGCCGACGAGCCGACCACTGCGCTCGACGTCACCGTGCAGGCCGACGTCCTGTCGCTCTTGGAGCGGCTGGTGGGTGAGCGCGGGATGTCGCTCCTGTTCGTGAGCCACGACCTCGCCGTGGTGTCGCGAATGGCCGAGCGCGCCCTGGTGCTGCGCGGCGGCCGGGTGGTCGAGCGGGGCACGATCGAGCAGCTCCTCCGGACGCCCAGGGATCCGTACACGGCGGAGCTCGTCCGGAGCGCCCGCGAGCTGGATTCCGCACTGGAGGTGCGATGACCGCCATTCTGGAACTGCGGGACGCCGGCTTCCGCTACCGACGTGCCCAGGCGCCGGCGCTCCACGGAGTGTCCTTCTCGATCGAGAGCGGACGCAGTGTCGGCCTCGTAGGCGAGTCCGGCGCAGGCAAGACGACGGCCCTGTCGCTCCTCCTCGGCCTGTCCCGTCCGACCAGCGGCGCCGTCCTGTTCGACAGCAAGCCCCTGGATGCGCGTGATCGGGAACAGGTCCGCCGGTTCCGCCGCAGCGTTCAGCCGGTCTTCCAGGACCCGTACTCGTCGCTCGACCCGCGGCAGAGCGTCGGGCGCATCGTGGGGGAGCCGCTCGCCTCCCTCCGCGTGGCCTCCGGCGCCGATGCCCGCGACCGCGTCGCCCGTGCCCTGGAGGCGGTGGCCCTGCCCGCGGACGCCGCAGGCCGGTACCCGCACGAGTTCTCCGGCGGACAGCGGCAGCGCATCGCGATCGCGCGTGCCATCGTGTCACGCCCGCGCGTGCTGTTGGCGGACGAGCCCGTCAGCGCCCTCGACGTGACCACGCGCATCCAGATCATCGACCTCCTGGGCGAGCTCGCGGCAGCGGAGGGCATGACCGTCGTCATGGTGTCCCACGACCTGGGTGTGGTCGCGGCACTCTGCGCCGAGACCGTGGTGCTGCAGGGCGGCCGCGTCGTCGAGCAGGGGGCGACGCGAGACGTACTCGGGGCGCCGCAGGACCCCTACACGCGGCGACTCCTCGCGTCCGTCCCCCGGCTCCCGGCCTGACCCGCCCCGGAGCCCGCGGCCGCCGAGTGGTGAGTAGATGTCGCAACTCGGCGCGAATAGGAGCAACGACTCACCACTCAAGGCTGGGAGGGGGGAGAGGGGTGCGGCTAGGCGTCGATGGCTAGCTTCTTGCGGAGCGACGCGACGTGACCGGTCGCCTTCACGTTGTAGAGCGGGAGCCGGAGCGAGCCGTCGGGGTCGACGACGAAGGTGGAGCGGATGACGCCCTCCACGGTCTTGCCGTACAGCTTCTTCTCGCCGTACGCGCCGTACGCCTTGTGCACCGCGAGGTCTTCGTCGGAGAGCAGCGGGAAGTTGAGGCCCTCCTGCTCCTGGAACTCCTTGTTCGTCGCGGGCACGTCCTTCGAGATGCCGATCACCCGGTAGCCGGCCGACTTCAGCGAGTTGAGGTTGTCGCGGAAGTCGCACGCCTCCGTCGTGCACCCGGGCGTCATCGCCGCCGGGTAGAAGTACACGATCACGTTGTCGCCGGCGAAGTCGCCGAGCGAGACCGTGTCGCCGTCCTGGTCCGTCAGGCTGAACGCGGGAGCCTGCTCGCCCGCTTCGAGTCGCACATCCGTCATAGGGCCATTCTTGCAGCGAACGGGAGCGCCGTCAGCGCGCGAACGTCTCCAGCAGCCGCTGCAGCGAGTCGAGCCGCGCGCGGCCCGCTTCACCCAGCCGGCCCTCCTGGACCGCTTCGATGATCGCGCAGTCGGGGGCGTCGGGCAGGTGGGTGCAGCCGCGGGGGCAGTCCTCGGCGAGCTCTGCGAGGTCGGTGAAGGCCTTGAGGATGCTGTCGGTGTTCACATGGCCGAGACCGAACGACCGAACGCCCGGGGTGTCGATCACCCAGCCGTGGCGGCCCGCTTCGTCCTCCACCCGCAGCGACACGGTCGACGACGACGTGTGGCGGCCGCGACCCGTCACCTCGTTGACGCGCCCGATCGCGCGTTTGGCGCCCGGCACCAGGGCGTTCACCAGCGTCGACTTGCCGACCCCGGAGTGGCCGACGACGACGGTGTCGTGGCCGATCAGGGCGTCACGGATGTCGTGCACCGGGATGTTGTCCTGCCGGCTGGTGAAGACGGGCAGGTCGAGCCCGGCGAAGTTGGAGAGGAACGGCGCCGGGTCGGCGAGGTCCGTCTTGGTCACGCAGAGCATCGGCTCGATCCCCGCGTCGTACGCTGCGACGAGGTAGCGGTCCACCAGCCGGGTCCGAGGCTCGGGATTCGCGGCGGCGACCACGATGAGCATCTGGTCGGCGTTGGCGACGATCACGCGCTCGACCTCGTCGGTGTCGTCCGCGCTGCGGCGGAGGAGGGTGGTCCGGGGCTCGATCCGGACGATCCGGGCCAGCGTGCCCTCCTCGCCGGTCGTGTCGCCGACGACCGCGACCCTGTCTCCGTTCACGATCGGATTGCGTCTCAACTCGCTCGCGCGCGCCGCCGTGATCTGCTGCTCCTCGTCGGTGCCTTCACCGAGGAGCACGGTGTAGCGGCCGCGGTCGACGCCGAGCACCCGGGCGATGCGCGCGTCCGCATGCTCGGGCCGGGTCTTGGTGCGCGGGCGGTTGCCCTTCGGGTTCGGGCGGGACCTGATGGTCGACTCGTCGTAGAGGTCGAGCTCGTCGTCCTCGTCGCCGTCCGCCCACCAGGGCCCCGTGCCGTCAGTCACCGAGTTCCGAACGGTCGTGCAGCATACGGGTCCAGAGCTCGGTGAACTGGGGGAGGGTCTTCGCCGTCGTGGCCACGTTCTCGATCTCGACCCCCGGGACCGCGAGACCGACGATGGCGCCGGCCGTCGCCATCCGGTGGTCTTCGTAGCTGCGCCAGACGCCGCCGTGCAGCGGGCGCGGCTCGATCCTCAGTCCGTCCTCGAGCTCCGTCACCGCACCGCCTAGACCGTTGATCTCGGCGGCCAGCGCGGCCAGGCGGTCGGTCTCGTGGTGACGGATGTGCCCGATGCCGGTGATCTCGCTCGGTCCGTCGGCCAGTGCCGCGATCGCGACGAGCGCCGGAGCGAGCTCACCGCCGGTGGTCAGGTCGAGCGTCACGGCGTTCGGGCGCTCGGGCCCGGTCACGGTCAGGCGGTCGCCGTCCCGGGTGACCGTCGCGCCGAAGAGCGGGAGGAGGTCGGCCAGGTCGGCTCCGACCTGCGTCGTCGCCGCGGGCCATCCCGTGATCGTGACGGTGCCGCCGGTGACCACCGCGGCGGCCAGGAACGGCGCAGCGTTGGAGAGGTCGGGTTCGATGTCGACGTCGCGGGCGGCGATGGGGCCCGGCGCGACGATCCAGTGCCCGACCTCCGGCGACTCCACCGTCACTCCGCGCTCCGCGAGGGCGGCGATCGTCATCTCGATGTGGGGGAGGCTGGGAAGCCGCTCGCCGGAGTGCGTCAGGTCGAGACCGTTCTCGAACCGGGAGGCGGAGAGCAGCAGAGCGCTGACGAACTGGCTGGAGCTGGACGCATCCACCTCGACGGCGCCGCCCGTGACGATGCCCGTCCCGTGCACGGTGAACGGCAGGGAGCCGCGGCCGTCGTCGTTCACGTCCACACCGAGCGCCCGCAGCGCGGCGATGATGGCGCCCATCGGCCGGCCGCGTGCGGAGTCGTCAGCGTCGAACATGGTCGGGCCGAGCGCAAGACCGGCGATCGGCGGCACGAACCGCATGACCGTCCCGGCCTGCCCGCACTCGATGGTGGTGCTGCCGAGGAGCTCGTCGGCGGGGGTGATCAGGAGATCGGCCCCGAAACCTCCGGACCCCGGCCGCTCCTCCACGCCGACGCCCAGCGACCGCAGCGCCTCGGCCATATTCGCGGTGTCGCGCGAGTGCAGCGGGGCGCGCAGCAGCGACGGGCCGTCGGCCAGCGCCGAGAGCACCAGCTCCCGGGCGGTCAGCGACTTGGACCCGGGCAGCGACACGGTCGCCGTGACGGGGCCGTCGGCGAACGGCGCCGGCCACAGCGTGTTCGGCTCATCCGAGCGGTTGTCGCCGTACGGGTCGAAGTCTGGGGCGGAATATTTCGAGATCAGCATTGTTGTCAAGATTATCCGTGTTCCCGCCACCAGGAAGGATCAGTCCATGGCCGCCACCGCCGTGCTCGACGCCCCACGCGTCGCCACCCGCCGGTCGGCCGTCGACGCATCCCGCCGGGGCGCAGTGCGTGCGGCGGAACTAGACTGGCCGGTGATGAGCACCGAAACCGAGGATACGGGCCACCTCTTCGAGGAGCAGGCCCTGCCCTTCATGGATCAGCTGTACGCGGCTGCCCTGCGCATGACCAGGAACCCGTCCGATGCGCAGGACCTCGTGCAAGAGACCTTCGTGAAGGCGTACGCGGCCTTCGGCCAATTCCAGCAGGGGACCAACCTGAAGGCGTGGCTGTACCGCATCCTCACCAACACCTTCATCAACACGTACCGCAAGAAGCAGCGCGAGCCCTACCAGGGGACGATCGACGAGCTCGAGGACTGGCAGCTCGGAGGCGCGGAATCCATGTCCTCGTCCTCCAGCCGTTCCGCCGAGGCCGAAGCGATCGACCACCTGCCGGACAGCGCCGTCAAGGACGCGCTGCAGGCCATCCCGGAAGACTTCCGGCTGGCCGTGTACCTCGCCGATGTCGAAGGTTTCTCGTACCAGGAGATCGCCGACATCATGAAGACCCCGATCGGCACCGTGATGAGCCGCCTGCATCGCGGCCGTCGCATGCTGCGGGAGCTTCTGACCGACTACGCGCACGAGCGCGGGCTCTCCGCCGTTCAGGGAGACCGGGCCGTGCAGACCCCCAGGAGCAAGAGATGACCGACTGCGGATGCGAGAAGGCGAAAGCCGAACTCGAGGAGTACCTGCGCAACGAACTGTGCAGCGAGGATGCTGCCGACGTGCGCGAGCACCTGGCGAATTGCGCCGGCTGCTCCGATGAGGCCCACCTGAGCGTCGTGCTGACCGAGGTTGTGCAGCGGGCGTGCAAAGAGACCGCGCCCGAGACGCTGCGCACCGAGGTGCTGCTGCGGATCCGCTCCTTCCAGGCGACCGCCCACTAGGCGGGTCCGGCCAGAGGTCGAGGGGTCGGGAGGTCGGGCTAAGCCGCGCTTCCCGAGCCGACCTCGTGGAGGAAGAAGAGCCCGCCGAGCGGGTCGGTGACCTGCGCGAAGCGGCCGAACTCGCTGTCCCAGGGGTCGCGGACGACCGTGCCGCCCAGCTCGACGACGCGTTGGGATGCCGCCGCAGCGTCGGCGACTCCGAAGTAGATCACCCAGTGCGAGGGGACGCCCTCCGGGAGCATCCCGTTCGCGTCGTACACACCGCCGCTCGGGGATGCGGGGTCGCCGAAGGTCGAGTAGCGGAAGTCGGCGGTGTCGCCGAGGACCTGCGTCCTCCAGCCGAAGACATTCGTGTAGAAGGCGATCTGGGCCGGGAAGTCGCGCGCGTACAGCTCGTGCCAGGCCGGCGCTCCCGTCTCCGCCACGAGTTCGAAGCCGCGGTGCTGCTCCGGATCCCAGACACCGACCACCGCGCCGCCCGGATCCGCGACCACGGCCATCCTGCCCTGGTCCCCGACGGTCATGGCGGGCGCGATGACCTGCGCGCCCGCCTGCAGGGCGGCCTTCTCGACCGCGTCGGCGTCCTCCACCAGCAGGTAGGTCAGCCAGCTGTCGCCCTGCTGGCCGCCCATCACGGGCCCGAGACCGGCCACGGCGCGACCGTCGCGGCGAAAGGTCACGTAGCCGCCGTACTCCTCGCCCGCGGCGTCCGCGGTCCAGCCGAACAGGCTCGTGTAGAAGTCGCGGGCGCCGGGCACGTCGGTGCTCGCGTAGTCGACCCAGCAGGGCTCTCCGAGGCGGTGGTTCGTCACGACGGTCATGCGCTCACGCTACGCCGCGGCGGCGGTTACGTGAGTGCGGCGTGCCGTCACGACTGCGGCCGCGCGACGCACCGCAGTTGTGACGCAATGCCGCAGTCGTGACGCGACGCCGCTGCCCGCTACAGGGTCAGCGCGCGCTGGATGAGGACCGACTGCTCCTGCGCATGGCGCTTCGCGGAACCGGCCGCCGGGGAGGCCGACGGTGGACGCGAGACGACGCCGAGCGGGCGCGGGCCCAGCTTGGAGGTCTCCAGGATCATGTACGGCCAGGCGCCCTGGTTCTCCGGCTCATCCTGCACCCACACCAGCTCGGCGTTGGGGTAGGAGTCGACGGCCGCCTTCAGCTCGGCCGCGGGGAGCGGGTAGTACTGCTCCACGCGCACCAGGGCGATCTCCGGGTTCGGGTTCTTCTCGAGCTCGTTGAGGAGGTCGTAGTAGAGCTTTCCGGCCAGCAGGAGGACGCGCTTCACGGAGTTCTTGTCGGTGATCCGCTTGTCGTCGATCACCGGCTCGAAGCGGCCGTGCGTGAAGTCCTCGACGTTGCTCGCAGCACCGCGCAGCCGCAGCATCGCCTTCGGGGTGAAGACGACGAGCGGGCGCCGCGGGCGGGCGTACGCCTGGCGGCGCAGCAGGTGGAAGTACGACGCCGGGGTGGACGGACGGGCGACGGTCATGTTGTTCTCGGCGCACATCTGGAGGTAACGCTCGATGCGGGCGCTGGAATGGTCCGGCCCCTGGCCCTCGTAGCCGTGGGGGAGGAGCAGCACCAGCGACGACCGCTGGCCCCACTTCTGCTCGGCGGACGAGATGAACTCGTCGACGATGGTCTGGGCGCCGTTGGCGAAGTCGCCGAACTGGGCCTCCCAGAGCACCAGCGCGTCCGCGCGCTCGACCGAGTACCCGTACTCGAAGCCCATCGCGGCGTACTCGCTCAGCAGCGAGTCGTAGATCCAGAACTTGGCCTGGTTGTCGCTGAGGTTCGCGAGCGGCAGCCACTCCTGGCCGTTGACCCGGTCGTGGAGCACGGCGTGGCGCTGGACGAACGTCCCGCGGCGCGCGTCCTGCCCGGCGAGGCGCACCGGGGTGCCCTCGACCAGCAGCGTCCCGAGGGCCAGCAGCTCGCCGAAGCCCCAGTCGATCCCGCCGTTGCGGCTCATCTCGCTGCGCTTGTTGAGCAGCTGCTGCAGCTTCGGGTGGACGGTGAACCCGGCCGGCGGGTTGTTGAACGCGTCGCCGATCATGTGGATGACCTGCTCGCTGACCGCCGTGGTCTCCGGCTCCCCGACGTTGTCGTCGTTCTGGTGCGGCTGCTCCAGGTCGCCGGAATCGCCCGGGGTGAGGATGGGCGTCGAGTTGGTCTGCGCCGCGTGCGTCTCCATGAACGCGCGCTCCAGGCGGTCCTGGAAGTCGCGGTGCGCCTGCTCGTACTCCTCTTCTGTGATGTCGCCGCGGCCCACGAGCGCCTCGGTGTAGAGGCGGCGGACCGAGCGCTTGGCCTCGATCAGGCTGTACATCAGCGGCTGCGTCATCGAGGGGTCGTCGCCCTCGTTGTGCCCGCGGCGGCGGTAGCAGACGAGATCGATCACGACGTCGCGCTTGAACTCCTGGCGGTACGCGAAGGCGATCTCCGCGACGCGGACCACGGCCTCCGGGTCGTCGCCGTTCACGTGGAAGATCGGCGCCTGGATCGTCTTCGCGACATCGGTGGAGTACACCGAGCTGCGGCCTTCGCCGGGAGGCGTGGTGAAGCCGACCTGGTTGTTGATGTTGACGTGGATGGTGCCGCCGGTGCGGTAGGCCCGCAGCTGCGACATCTGCATCTGCTCGACGACGATGCCCTGTCCGGCCATGGCGGCGTCGCCGTGGATGAGGATCGGGAGCGTCAGGAACGTACCGGCCGGGCGACGGTCCTGCTTGGCCCGGACGATGCCCTCGAGGACGCCGTCCACGGCCTCCAGGTGCGACGGGTTCGCGGCGAGATACACCGCGATCTCCTCGCCGCCGGCGCCCTTGAAGGTGCCCTCGGTGCCGAGGTGGTACTTGACGTCGCCGGAGCCCTGCACGGTGCGCGGGTCCTGCGTGCCCTCGAACTCGCGGAAGATCTGGCCGTAGGTCTTGCCCGCGATGTTGGTCAGCACGTTGAGGCGGCCGCGGTGCGCCATGCCGATGGCGACCTCGTCCATCCCCGCCTCGGCGGCGCCCTGCAGGATCGAGTCGAGCAGCGCTATGGTGGACTCGCCGCCCTCCAGGCTGAAGCGCTTCTGGCCGACGTACTTGGTCTGCAGGAAGGTCTCGAACGCCTCCGCCTCGTTGAGCTTGCCGAGGATGCGCAGCTGCTCGTCGTGGGTCGGCTTCTCGTACGGGCGCTCCAGCTTGTCCTGGAACCACTTGCGCTGCGCCGGGTCCTGGATGTGCATGTACTCGATGCCCACGGTGCGGCAGTACGAGTCGCGGAGCACGCCGAGGATGTCGCGCAGCTTCATCTTGCGCTTGTCGCCGCCGAACTGGCCGGTGACGAACTCGCGGTCGAGGTCCCAGAAGGTGAGCCCGTGGTTCTCGATCTCGAGGTCCGGGTGCGAGCGCTGCTTGTACTCGAGCGGGTCGATGTCGGCCATCAGGTGGCCGCGGACGCGGAACGAGTTGATCAGCTCCTGGACGCGGGCCGTCTTGTCGACGGCGCTGGCCAGGTCGACGCTGATGTCCGGGTTCCAGTGGATCGGCATGTACGGGATGCGCAGCTCGGCGAAGATGTCCTCGTAGAAGTTGCGCTTGCCGATCAGCATCTCGTGCACGATCTTCAGGAACTCGCCGGAGCCGGCGCCCTGGATGACGCGGTGGTCGTAGGTGCTGGTGAGCGTGATGGTTTTGCCGATGGCGAGGCCGGCCAGCGTCTTCTCGCTGGAGCCCTGGAACTCGGCCGGGTACTCGAGCGCGCCGGCGCCGATGATCGCGCCCTGGCCCTTCATCAGGCGGGGGACCGAGTGCACGGTGCCGATGCCGCCCGGGTTGGTCAGCGAGATGGTGGTGCCGGCGAAGTCGGCCGCCGTCAGCTTGTTGCTGCGGGCCTTGGTCACGAGCTCTTCGTAGGCGGAGAGGTAGTCGCCGAAGCGCATCGTGTCGGCGCGCTTGATGCTGGGGACGAGAAGGGCACGGGTGCCGTCGGGCTTCGGGAGGTCGATCGCGATGCCGAGGTTGATGTGCGCAGGCGCTACGACCGACGGCTTGCCGTCGACCTCCTCGTAGAAGACGTTCTGGCTCGGGAACTCCTTGAGCGCCTGGATGAGCGCCCACCCGATGAGGTGCGTGAAGGAGACCTTGCCGCCACGGGCGCGCTTCAGGTGGTTGTTGATGACGATGCGGTTGTCGATCATCAGCTTGGCCGGGATGGTGCGGACGCTGGTCGCCGTCGGAACGGTGAGCGACGCATCCATGTTGCTGGCCAGCGACTTGGACATGCCGCGGAGCGGCGTCACCTTGTCTTCTTCAGCCGCCTCGACGGTGGCGTTCGGTGCGGTGACCGGTGCGTCGGCGGGAACCGGCTGCGGCTTCGGCGCGACCGACGTGGTGCGCGCGACGGGCTGCTGGCCGATCACGGGGATGGGCGTGGTGACGGGCTTCGGCTCGTTCGGGTGGGGAGCGGGAGCGCCGCCCGCCGGTGCGGCCGGTGTCGTCGGCTCGGAGGGGGTGGGCGCGGTCGGTTCCGCGGGGCTGGGAGCGGTGGGCTCCGCCGGGGTCGGCACCGTCGGCTCGGACGGGGTGGGGGCGGGGGTCTCGCTCGGCGACGGCGCCTCGCTCGGAGACGGAGTCGAGTCGTCGGCCACGGCCGGGTGGTAGTTCTCGAGGATCGGCCACCAGGACTTGTCGACCGAATTCTTGTCCTGGATGAACTGCTCGTACAGTTCGTCCACGAGCCACTCGTTGGCTCCGAATTCGCCCGAGGAACCGTCTTCGGTGCCCACTCCGGTCAATTGGCTCGACACAGCCGATCGCCCACTCTCTCCATCGATTTCGTACCGATCGGACGGCTGCAGGCCGCCCGCTTCATCCGATCATCAAGCCTAATCCCATCGGCGCTCCGGTGCGGGCGACGAGCCTGGCGGGATACCGTTAATCCCATGCAGTTCTATGGAACGTCGCCCCGTCACGACCTCACCTACTCCGACGTGTTCCTCGTGCCGTCGCGCTCGAACGTCACGAGCCGGCTGGACGTGTCCCTCGCCCCGAACGACGGGACCGGCGCGACCATACCGGTCGTCTCCGCGAACATGAACTCGGTGACGGGCAAGCGGCTCGCCGCGACGCTCGCCCGCCGGGGCGGGCTCGGCGTCCTCCCGCAGGACATGCACCTGCAGGACCTGGACGAGGCGATCCGCTGGGTGAAGGCGCAGCCGGTCGCGTTCGACACTCCGTACGACGCGCGTCCGGAGGAGTCGGTGGCCGACGTGCTGCGGCGAATCCCCGCAGTGGAGGGTCACGGCATCGTGGTCAGCGACGGCGGCGGCGCCTACCTGGGCTGCCTGGCCGCCGTCCAGCTGGGCTCCGCCCTCCCGGACGCCCGGATCGGCGACCTCCTGCACGGCGCTCTGACCTCCCTCGACGCGGAGGACCTGACCGACGGCAAGGCGGCCTTCCAGGTGATGGATGCGGCCGGCCTCGAATTCGCGCCGGTGCTGCGCCACGGCCGCGTGGTCGGGACGCTGTCGAAGCGCAGCGCCCTGCGCTCCACCATCTACACCCCGGCGCTCGATGCGCACGGACGCCTGCGTGTGGCCGCGGCCGTCGGCATCAACGGCGACGTCGCGGGCAAGGCGAAGGCGCTCGCCGCGGCCGGCGTCGACGTTCTCGTCATCGACACCGCCCACGGCGACCAGGACGGCATGATCCGCGCCATCCGCATCGTCAAGGAGCTCGGTCTGGGACTGCCGATCGTCGCGGGGAACGTCGTCACGGAGCAGGCGGTGCGCGACCTCGTCGCCGCAGGCGCCGACATCCTGAAGGTGGGCGTGGGCCCTGGCGCGATGTGCACCACGCGCATGATGACGGCCGTGGGCCGTCCGCAGTTCTCGGCCGTACTCGAGACGAGCGCCGCAGCACGTGAGCTCGGGGCGCACGTCTGGGCGGACGGCGGCGTGCGCTACCCGCGCGACGTCGCCCTGGCGCTCGCCGCCGGCGGCGCCTCCGTGATGATCGGCTCCTGGTTCGCGGGGACGATCGAGGCGCCGGGCCAGCTCGACCGCGACGCGAAGGGCGGCCTGTTCAAGGAGAGCTGGGGCATGGCCTCCACCAAGGCGGTCAAGGGCCGCTTCGAGCGGCTGGACGCCTACGAGCTGGCCCGCAAGGAGCTCTTCGCGGAGGGCATCTCCAGCTCGCGCATCTACCTCGACCCGCTGCGGCCCTCGGTCGAGGACCTGATCGACATGATCACCACCGGTGTGCGCAGCTCGTTCACGTACGCGGGCGCGCGGTCGCTGCCGGAGTTCCACGAGCGCGCGCTGGTCGGCATCCAGTCGGCGGCGGGCTACGAGGAGGGCAAGGCGCTGCCCGTCAGCTGGTAGCCGGTCAGGAGCGCCGGGTGGCGTCCTGGACCTCGCCGACGAGCTCCTCGATGATGTCCTCGAGGAACAGCACCCCCGCCGTCGCGCCCTCCCCGTCGACCACGCGCGCCAGGTGGCTGCCGGAGCGGCGCATCGTCGCCAGCGCGTCCTCCAGGTCGCTGCCCGAGAACACGGTCACCAGACGCCGGATGCGCTTCGCGGGGACCGGCAGCTCGAAGCCGGTCTCCTCCAGGTCGAGCACGTCCTTCAGGTGCAGGTAGCCGGTCGGCTCTCCGTCGGCGTCCGGCACGACGTAGCGGCTGAAGCCATGCTTGGCGACCGCCTTCTCGACGTCCGCCGGGGTGGGCGACGACGGGAGGGTGACCAGGGCATCCAGGGCCACCGCCACATCCCGGACCTTCTTCTCGGTGAACTCGAACGCGGCCGTGAGGGCGCCGGTGCGGTCGGTGAGCACACCCTCCCGGGTCGACTGCGACACGATCGTCGCCACCTCGTCGAGGGTGAAGGTGCTGGCCGCCTCGTCTTTCGGCTCCACCCGGAACAGGCGGAGCACCGCGTTCGCGCTCGCGTTCAGCGCCACGATGATCGGCCGGACCGCGCGCCCGATGCCGACCAGGGGCGGAGCGAGCAGCAGCGCGGCCTTGTCGGGCATCGAGAAGGAGATGTTCTTCGGCACCATCTCGCCGAACACCACGTGCAGGAACGAGACGACGATCAGCGCGACGATGAAGGCGATCGTGCCGATGACCTCCTCGGACCACCCGGTGGCGTGCAGCGGCACCTCGAGGAGGTGGTGGATGGCCGGCTCCGACACGTTCAGGATGAGCAGCGAGCAGACGGTGATGCCGAGCTGGGTGGTCGCCAGCATCAGGGTGGCGTGCTCCATCGCGAACAGTGCCGTCTTTGCGCTTCGCTTGCCGCGCTCGGCGAGCGGCTCGATCTGCGAGCGGCGAGCGGAGATCACGGCGAACTCGGCGCCGACGAAGAAGGCGTTGACCGCGAGCAGCACGACCAGCCAGGCGATTCCGGCCCAGTCACTCATGGGCGGCCCCCTCTCCGTTCGCCGTCTCTGCCACCGTCACCGGGTCGGGTGTGTAGCGGATCCGGTCGACGCGGCGGCCGTCGAGGCGCTCGACGCGGAGCGTCCCGCCCTCGATCGGGACCTCGTCGCCCACCTTCGGCAGCCTCCCGAGCTCGTTCATCACGAAGCCGGCCACGGTCTCGTACGGGCCCTCCTCCGGGACGGTCACCCCGGCCCGCTCCTCCAGCTCGTCGGGGCGAAGGATGCCGGGGAAGGTGATCGAGTCCCGGCCGCGGATCACGCCAGCGCGGGTGCGGTCGTGCTCGTCCGCGACCTCGCCGACGATCTCCTCGACCAGGTCCTCCAGCGTGGCGATGCCGGAGGTGCCGCCGTACTCGTCGACCACGATGGCGAGCTGGTAGCCGCGGGCGCGCAGCTCGCCGAGCAGCGTGTCGAGCCCCATCGTCTCCGGGACGCGCAGCGGGTCGGTCATCAGGGCGGACACCGGCACGCGCGACCGGCGCTGCCTCGGCACGGCGACGGCCTGCTTGACGTGGACGACACCGAGCACGTCGTCGATGTCGTCGCCGATCACCGGGAACCGCGAATAGCCGGTCCGCCGGGCGAGGTCGCTGACCGCGTGGGCCGGGTCGGTGCGCTGCACCGCCTCGATGCGGGGGCGCGGCGTCATGACGTCGGAGGCGGTGCGGGACGAGAAGGCGAGCGTGCGGCTGAGCAGGGTCGCGGTGTCCTCCTCCAGCACGCCGGCGCTCGCCGAGCGGCGCACCAGCGACGACAGCTCGTCCGCGGTGCGGGCGCCGGACAGCTCCTCCTTCGGCTCGATCCCGAGCAGCCGGAGGAACCCGTTCGCGGTGCCGTTGAGCACGGCGACGAACGGGCGGAACACCGCCGTGAAGACGGTCTGGACCGGGATGACGAGCTTGGCCGTCGCCAGCGGAAGCGCTAGCGCGAAGTTCTTGGGGACCAGTTCGCCGAGGATCATCGACAGCAGCGTCGCGACGGCGATGGCCACGATGGAGGCGATGGGCACGACGGCGCCCTCCGGCAGCCCGGTCGCCGTGAGCGGTCCGCGCAGCAGGGAGCTGATGGCCGGCTCCATGGTGTAACCGGTGAGCAGCGTGGTCAGGGTGATGCCGAGCTGCGCACTGGACAAGTGCGTCGAAGTGATCTTCAGCGCCGCGATGGTCATCGTCAGCCGGGACTCGCCGCGGTCACGACGCGCCTCCAGGTCACCGCGATCCAGGTTGACCAGCGCGAACTCGCTGGCGACGAAGAGGCCGGTGCCGACCGTGAGCAGGAGGCCGACCGCGAGCATGATCCACTCAGAGAGCACGGCGTTCACCTCGCACGCTCCGCCAGCGGGCGCACCGTGAGAATGGGCTACGAGAGGGAGGGTCGTCCATGTGCCCGCAAGTATATCGAGGCGGAGAGCGACGCCTGCGGGAGTTCTCAGGCGGATTCCCAGGTGGGGTCGGCGCCGAAATTCTCGGGTCGAATTCTCGGGTCGAAATTCTCAGCGACGTGATGACCGCGTCATAGGGGCCGGACAGGGCGACGGCGCATCCTCGCTCCCGAACCGAGAGGAACGATATGAGCGCCACCACCCCCGACGTCCCGCCCTACCAGGCCGGCCCGGCGGCGGCCGGGAGGCCCGCGCCGCAGCCCGCGCCGCAGTCCGCGCCGCAGCCGGCGCCGCAGCCCGCGCCGCAGCCCGCGCCGCAGCCGGCGCCGCAGCCCGCGCCGCAGTCCGCGCCGCAGCCCGCGTACGCGCAGCCGCCGCAGGGCGCGTGGCAGCAGCCGCAGCAGACCTGGCAGTCGCCGGGTGCGGCGTCGCGTCAGGAGCGTTCGGACCGCGGGAGCATCCTTCGTCGCTGGCCGACCTGGGCGCAGAACACCGCGCTCATCGTGGGCGCGGTCGCAGTTCTCGTGGTCGTGTTCTTCGCCGGCTTCTTCACCGCCCACGCGACGGACGGCGCCGGCGGCGGATTCGGCACCGGGCAGAACGTCGGCCCGCGCCAGTTCGGCGGCCAGGGAGACTACGGCGGCTTCGGCGGCCAGGGCTCGCAGGGCGGGACCGGCTCGGACGGCTCGGGCACCCAGTCGGGCGGCACGAGCGGCAACGGTTCCTGAATTCAGGAGATCATCGTCGTGCTCCGGCCGTCTGAACCCTGGAGGTCTTGCCGTGATCGGCCCGTCCTGAATTCAGGAGATTGCAGTGCGGAGCCGCTCCCAGGTCCTGAATACGGGACCAGCAGTGCGTCCGGGGCCGAATCTCCTGAAAACAGGATCACCCGCTAGTCGAACCTCCTGAAAACAGGACCGTCGCTGGCCGGGTCTCCTGAGAACAGGAGCTGCCGTGGTCGCCGGCATCAGGTGGTCCCGACATGCCGTTACCCCAAGGGCGTAACGGCATGTCGGGACGAGTAGATGGGCGACCGGGGCGGGTGCGGAGGCGACGGCTCCTAGAACGAGGATTCCAGTCGTCCCGGGGAGGGCGGCGGCGCGTAACATGCGGCCCGGATGAAAGAAGGAATCCTCATGTTGGAGTCGTATGTGACGTACTCCGTCCTTCCTGCTTCCGACCTGCAGCGGGCCACCACGTGGTACCGCGACAAGCTGGAACTCGAACCGGAGCAGACCGTCGAGGGCGGTGCCCTCTACAGCACCGGAACCCAGTCGAAGATCTACGTGTACGAGACCGGGAACGCCGGAACCGCCCAGAACACCGCGATGTGCTGGCTGGTGCCGGACATCGAGGCGACCATGGCGCACCTGAGGGAACGGGGGGTCCAGTTCGCCGACTACGACTTCCCCGGCCTGAAGACCGAGAACGGGATCGCGACCGACAGCATGGGCAGGTCGGCGTGGTTCCAGGACAGCGAGGGCAACTACCTCTGCCTGACCCAGCAGACCTGACCCGGACCCGCCGGGCCCGCGGGGCCCGCCGGACACCCCGGACACCCCGGACACCCCGGACGACCCGGACGACCGCAGCAGCCGAGCGCGGCCCCGCTCAGCGGCGCCAGCGCGCCCGGACGTACTGCGGCGGCCAGTAACCGATCTCGACGCCGAGCTCGTGCGCGGCGCGCAGGGGGAAGTGCGGGTCGCGGAGGAGTTCGCGCGCCAGCATGACCGCGTCCGCCTGCCCGCTCTCCACGATCTCCGCCGCCTGCTGCGGCGTCGTGATCAGGCCGACCGCGCTCACGTCGACGTCGGAGGTGCTGCGCACGTGGTGCGCGAACGGGACCTGGTAGCCCGGCTCGACGGGGACGCGGATGCCGGCCTGGATGCCGCCGCTGGAGATGTCGAAGAAGTCGGCTCCCGCCTCCTGCGCCCAGGTGGCGACGGTGGCGGTCTGGTGCTCGTCCCAGCCTCCCTCGGCCCAGTCGCTCGCCGAGAAGCGGACGAACAGCGGAGCCTCGGGCGCCTCCTCGCGGACGGCGGCGATGACGCGAAGCAGCAGCCGTGACCGGTTCTCGAGCGAGCCGCCGTACTCGTCGGTGCGCTGGTTGGAGATCGGGGACAGGAACTGGTGCAGCAGGTAGCCGTGCGCGGCGTGGAGCTCGAGCACGCGGAAACCGGCCTCGATCGACCGGCGGGTGGCGGAGCGGAAGTCGTCGACGACCTTGTCGATGCCGGCAGCATCCAGCTTTGCTGGAACGTCGTACCCGTCGAAGGCGACCGCGGACGGCGCGACCGTCCGCCACCCGCCCTCGGACTCCGGAACGGTGCCGGTGCCGCCGGTCAGCCCCCAGGTGGACGCCTTCCGGCCCGCGTGGGCGAGCTGGATGCCCGGGACCGCGCCCTGCTCGTCGATGAACGCGGTGATCGGCTTCCACGCGTCGCGCTGCTCGTCGGTCCAGATGCCGGTGTCCTCCGGGCTGATGCGGCCCTCCGGACTCACCGCCGTCGCCTCACTGAAGACGATGCCGCTTCCGCCGACCGCGAACCCGCCGAGGTGGACCAGGTGCCAGGTGTTCGGGATGCCGGACCGGTCGAAGACCGAGTACTGGCACATCGGCGAGGTCCAGATGCGGTTGCGCACGGTGACGCCGCGCAGGGTCAGGGGATCGAAAAGAGTAGGCATGCTCCTATCTAAGACTGCAGACCTTCCAGATATGCCCGGAGGTCCTTCGGAGTCGTGAAGACGTGTCCGGCGATGCCGAGGGCTTCTGCGCCGCGCACGTTGGCCTCCTTGTTGTCGATGAAGACCGTCTGCTCAGGCGTCACGCCGAGCTCGGCCATCACGTGCTCGAAGATGTCCGGGCTCGGCTTGATCGTGCCGAGTTCGCCGCTGACGAAGACCTTCTCGAACAGGTCGCCGAGCGTGCCGTGCCGGAAGTAGGACCCGAAGTCGCGGCCGGCGTTCGAGAGCAGCGCCAGCCGGGTGCCGCCCGCTTTCAGGTCGAGCAGCACCTGGAGGGTGTCGTGGTCGATGCTGAGCCAGCTGCGGAAGTCGGCCAGCCAGAGCCGGTGGATGGTCGCGTCGCCCCAGCTCTCGCCCAGCTCCCGTTCGATGCCGCGCCAGTACGACTGGATGCTGAGCGTGCCCTGGTCGAGCGCATCACGGTGCCGCCAGTAGGCGGGCCAGAACACCTCCGCGTCGCCGCCCGCCAGCTCGGCCAGCACCGCACGGTCCTCCTGCGTCGGGGTCGTCGAGATGACCTCGCCGTAGTCGAACACGATCACCTTGCCGGGGATGCCGATCGCCATGCTCTCAACCTATCGTGAGGTCCGGAGGGGTTCTATGGACGATGAGGGAGTGGAGGCGCCGGTGACGGGATGGCAGGGCTGGGACGAGCGGGACGCCGTGGCGTGGATCGCGGTGCCCCAGGAGTCGAGCGACAAGTACTCGCGCGGTGTGCTCGGTGTGGTCATCGGCTCCGACCGCTACCCGGGGGCCGCCGTGCTGGGCGTCGAGGGCGCGTCGCGCACGGGTGTTGGGATGATCCGCTACCTCGGCGCCGACCGCCCCAGCGACCTCGTGATGCGACGCCGTCCTGAGATCGTCACAGCGCCCGGCCGCGTGCAGGCGTGGCTGATCGGTTCGGGCATGGACCCGTCCTCCCGCCCGGACGACGACGCGCAGCGACTGCGGGCGGCCCTCCACGACGGCGTGCCGCTGGTGATCGACGCAGGCGCGCTCGACCTGGTCGGGCGCGCGGCGGGGCCGGTCATCGTCACGCCGCACTTCCGCGAGCTCGCCGGGATGCTGGCCGCGGGCGCAGACGACGACTCCGACGCGGTGACGGCCGACGACATCGCCGCCGATCCTGCGGACTGGGCGATGCGCGCGGCCGACAGCCTCGGTGTGACCGTGCTCCTCAAAGGGCACACGACGTACGTCGCCGCGCCAGGCGGTCCGCGGTACGCCGTGACGGCAGGGCCGGCGTGGCTGGCGACCGCCGGCAGCGGCGACGTGCTCGGCGGCGTGCTCGGCGCCCTGGTGGCGACGCACGCCCGCGAGATCGACGAGGACGGCCACGCGGCGCTCGCCGCCCTCGGCGCGACGGCCGCGTGGGTGCACGGCCGGGCCGGGGAGCGGGCCGCGGCCGGCGGCCCGATCGTCGCGCTCGACATCGTGGGCGCGCTCCCTGGTGTCGTCCGGGACGTCATCCTGACCGTCGCCGACGCGGCCGGCTGACCGCTGATGGCCGCAGTTCAGGACCCCGCCCACGGCATCCCCTAGGATGTGGCCTCATGGGGATGGAAGCGGCGCCGATTCCCGTCCCGGCGACCCCACGGGCAGAACCGGGAGCGCTCCGCCGGGCCGTCCACAGCCCGCTCACCCTGTGGATCGGCTTCCTCCTCGTCCACCTGATCATCAGCGGTCTGGCGCTCGACCAGGGCAAGGGTCTCGGCGACGTCTTCCTCGTCTACAAGCCGTGGGCGCAACTGGCCGCGCAGGGGACCCAGATCGTCGGGGTGAACTCCGACTGGGTGTACCCGTTCGGGGCGATCGTCCCCATCATGCTGCCGTTGCTGTTCGGCGCCGACGGCTACGTCTGGGCCTGGCTCAACATGGTGCTGCTGCTCAACGCCGCCGCCTTCGCCGTGCTCATCGTGGGCCGGGAGCCTCGGCGCATGATCGCCGCCTGGTGGTGGCTGGGCTTCCTGCTGCTCCTCGGCCCGATCGCCGTGGGGCGGCTGGATGCGGTCTCCGCGTCGCTGGCGATCGTCGGGCTGCTCTGGCTGACGCTGCACGAGCGCGCGGCCGTCGTCGTGCTCACCGCGGCCACCTGGATCAAGGTGTGGCCCGCCGCCATCCTGCTGGCCGCCGTCGTGGCCTTGCGCTCGCGGCGGCACATCATCCTGGTCGCCGTCGTCACCTCGGCCATCATCGTGGCGGTCCCGCTGATCTTCGGGGCCGGGTGGCACGTCCTCAGCTTCATCACCATGCAGACCGATCGCGGCCTGCAGATCGAGGCTCCGATCAGCACGATCTGGATGTGGCAGGCGGCCTTCCACGTGCCGGGCGCGGAGGTCTACTACGACGGCCGGCTGCTCACCTTCCAGGTGAGCGGGCAGGGGACGGAGGCGGCGGGCTCGCTGATGAACCCGCTGTTCGCCGTGACGGCGGTCGTCGTGACGCTGATCGGGGTCCGGGCGCTCCGGCGTGGGACGCCGTACACGCGGATCCTGCCGGAGCTGTCGCTCGCGCTGGTGACGGCGTTCATCGCGTTCAACAAGGTGGGCTCGCCGCAGTACGTCGTCTGGCTGGCTGCACCGGTCGTGATCGGCCTGGCGTACCAGGGTCGCGGCTTCCGGACACCCGCCGTGCTCGTGCTCGTGACCGCCGGGCTGACGCAACTGCTCTATCCCTTCCTGTACGACTGGCTGCTGGTACCCGATCCGGCGATGGTGGCCGTGCTGACGGTGCGCAACCTGATGTATTTCGTGATCCTGGGCTGGACCATCGCCGCGCTGTGGCGACGCAGGCACCGTCAGGAGGCGGCGGGCGACCTCGTCCCCGCGCACGCCTGGCCGTTCCGGTCGGAGCCCGGCGCGCACGCGGAACCGATCGGCGGCGCTCCGCGCTGACCGACGCTGACCGGCGGCGTAGCGTGGGTTCCGCGGTCGGATGAAGGAGGAAGACATGCTGGTGGCGTTCTCGGTGGCCCCGAGCGGGGGAGAAGGTGCGGATGCGTCGGTGCACGACGCCGTCGCAGCGGCGGTGCGCGTGGTGCGCGAGTCCGGCCTCCCGAACCGCACCGACGCGATGTTCACGACGATCGAGGGGGAGTGGGACGAGGTCTTCGACGTCGTCCGCAGAGCGACAGAGGCGGTGGGCCGATTCGGAACGCGGGTCTCGCTCGTGCTGAAGGCCGACATCCGCCCGGGGTACTCCGGCGAGCTCGACGGCAAGGTGCAGCGCCTCGAAGCTGCGATCGAGTCCGGGGACTGACGTGGACGTCTACACCCTGGTCACGCTGTTCTACGGGCTGTTCGTGACGTTCGGGCCGTTCCTCGCCATTGTCGCCGTCCTGGTCGGCGGGCTGCTGCTCGGCTGCGTGATCGTGGCGATCGTCGGCGCCGTCCGCACGCGGCTCTCCCCGCCCGAGGAGACGCGCGATGTGGATGTCGCCGAATTCTTCGAGGAGCAGACGGCGGCCGTGGGCGCCGGCGACCGCGGCTAGGACCGTCCGCTGGTCTCCTCACGGAGGCGGCGGCGCGCGCCGGCCTCGGACGCCGCCACGACGAGTGCCAGGATGGCGACCGCACACGCGACGGACGCCAACGCGGGCAGGCCCAAGCCCGCGAGCATCAGCAGCAGCGGCAGCGTGACGGCCGGGATCGCCCACCGCAGGACGGTCTGCCAGGAGTCCCCGAACCGCCGCGCGATGACGGCGTTCGTCAGGTAGAACAGGGCGATGCCCCCACCGAGCGACACCGACAGTGCCGGCGGGAGCGGAACGGCCGGATGGGAGATGGCGGCGGCCAGCGCAGCGGACAGCGCCGTGACCCCGGCGAGCAGCAGGAACGGCAGGAAGCCGACCGTGTCCCGGATGCCCCGCATATCGCCGCGGGCCAGGAGTCGCTCAAGTCCGCTCTGCATGGCATCCGTGCCGTAGAGGAAGAACGACCAGGCCAGTCCGGCGGCGATGGCGAGCCCCAGCAGGCCCACAATGCCGGAGGCGATCGTCCAGCTGCTGCTCACCGCCGCGACGATGCTCAGGACGGATTCGCCGAGGACGATGATCACCAGCAGCCCGAACCGCTCCGCCAGATGCTCGACGTTGACGCCCGCGAACGCCCCGCTCGACCAGCGGCTGGTCGTCAGCAGCAGGAGCACCACCTCCAACGCGATCGCGATCGCCCAGAGGACGAAGTCGGCGGGATGCGGCAGCGCGATCGAGACGAGCCAGAGGACCGCACTGAGGCCGTTGTACGCCAGGACCCTGGCGCGGGCCGCCGGTCCGGTGGACCACGACGACTGCACCCAGAGACACAGGAGCAGGACGCGCAGCAGTCCGTTCCCGGCCGCGAACAGCCAGGCCCGATCGCCCGCAGCTTCGGGAGCCGCGACGGCCATCGCTCCGATCGGGAGCATGGCGATCAGCATGACCACGGAGAGGCGGCGCCGGCTGAACTGCGGAGAGAGGTCCACCACGACAGTCAGATTGACCCACGACCACCACACGGCTGCGAACAGAGCGACGAAGAGCGCCAGAGTGCCGAACGAGGGCTGCACGTGGAGGACGTGGGCCAGCTGCCCGACGAGTGCGACGAAGACGAGGTCGAAGAACAGTTCCATCCAGTCCACCCGCGAGGGGTCCCTGTCACCCCAGGCAGCCATGGTGGCAGCGTAGCGGAGCGCCCACCGCGGCGTTCCGTGCCATGGCCGCTGCGGGTCGAAACGATTCGATATAGGCTGGGCCGGTGACCCTCCTCATCGACGGGCCGACGAAGATGTCGTCGGCCCGTATCCGTCTTGCCCTGCTGGCGCTCGCCCTCGGGGGCTTCGGCATCGGCTCCACCGAGTTCGTCGCGATGGGGCTGCTGCCCAACATCGCGCACGACCTGCTGCCGCAGCTGTACGCCACGTCGCAGAACGAGGCGAACGCGCAGGCCGGGTGGATCATCTCGGCCTATGCGCTCGGGGTCGTCGTCGGCGCTCCGACCATCGCGGCGTTCGCCGCGCGCTGGCCGCGCAAGAAGCTCCTGCTCTGGCTGCTGGTCGCCTTCACGCTCGGAACGGTAGCTTCGGCGGTCGCTCCGACCTTCCAGCTGGTCATGCTCGCCCGCTTCGTCTCGGCACTGCCGCACGGCGCCTACTTCGGCATCGCCTCGCTGGTCGCAGCCTCCCTGATGGGTCCGGGGAAGCGGGGCCGCGGCGTCGCCTTCGTGCTGTCCGGGCTGACCATCGCCAACGTCATCGGCGTCCCGACGATCACGTGGATCGGTCAGCACAGCGGCTGGCGCATCGCCTACCTCGTGGTCGCGGCGATCTTCGCCCTCACGTTCGCGGCGGTCGCGTTCCTCGTCCCGTGGCAGGCCGGCGACGCCCGCGCAACGGTGAAGAACGAGCTGAAGGCCTTCACCCGATTGCAGGTGTGGATGGCGCTGCTCATCGGCGCCATCGGCTTCGGCGGCTTCTTCGCCGTCTACACCTACATCGCGCCGATCGTGACCACGATCACCGGCTACCCGGAATCGTTCGTGCCGTTCGTCCTGGTCGTCGCCGGGCTCGGGATGACGGTGGGCAACATCCTCGGCGGACGCGCGGCCGACCACAGCGTCCGGCGCAGCATGCTGCTGTTCTTCGTGATCCTGCTCATCGGGCTCGGCGTCCTGTGGCTCACCGCGGCCAGCATCGTCGGCCTGATGGTGTCGGTCTTCGTCGTGTCGGGCGCGTGCTCGGCGCTCTCGCCGACCATCCAGACCCGGCTGATGGATGTGGCGCGCGACAGTCAGTCCATCGCTGCGGCGCTCAACCACTCGGCCCTCAACATCGCCAACGCCGCGGGCGCCTTCCTCGGCGGGCTGACCATCGCGGCCGGCCTCGGCTACCTGTCGCCGGTCGTCGTCGGCGCGATCCTCGCGGTCGCAGGCCTCGGTCTGGCGCTCGTCTCGTTCGGGATCGACCGCTCGCGCGTCCGCCGTGGTGTGAACACCGGCGCGGTGCAGGCGCAGCGACCGGAGCCCGTCTCCGTCGACTGAGAGCCGCCGGCCGCATGACGGCCGACGCCGCCCATATGGCGGCCGACGCCGCCCCGTCAGTCGTTCTGGAGGAGGATGCCGTCCTGGATGGCGCGCTTCCGCAGCGCGACCTTCGTGCCGACGTCGTATCCGGCCACGCGGTACTTCTCGCGGATCCGCTTGAGGTAGCTCTTGGCGGTCTCGTCCGAGATGCCGAGCTGGAAGGCGACCGCCTTGACCGGCTCACCCGCTCCGTAGAGCGCCATCACCCGGCGCTCCTGCGCGCTGAGCTTGGGCGCCCCGCCGGCCTCGCCCGCGTTGAGTGCCAGGTCGAGCTCGGCGGAGATGAACGACTCGCCTTTGCGGGCGGCGCGGATGGCCTCCACGATCATCTCGGCGTCCTCGCTCTTCACCAGGTAGCCCATGGCGCCCGCGGCGAGAGCCTCGCGCACGACGGCCGGCTCGGAGTACGTGCTCATCAGGACCGTCGCGACGCCGGTCGTCTTCAGCGTCGACAGCTTCAGCGAGATCGGGATGTTGTCCTTGAGGTCGAGGTCGAGCAGCACCACATCCACCGGGAACTCGGGATGGGTCAGCAGTTCCGGCCAGCTCGCGACGGCGGCCACCATCCGGATGTCGTCCGCAGCGTTGCGGATCCACTCGGTGAGTGCTCCGAGGAGCATCTTGTGGTCGTCGACGATTGCGATCCGAATCGGCGGTTCCTCGCCCATGTCGTGCCTTTCTCTGTGCCTCGGCTGGTTCAGCCCAGCTCCGCAGAAATGTCCCTCACCGTGGTGATCTCGATACGCAGGGTCGATCCGGAGAACGACTCGACATAGCGGCCCACTTTACGGATAGCTTGCCATGCCGCGGGGTCTACCCCGTTTCGCGGCACACCGCTGGTCGAAATGGCGATCGTCATCGTCGCGCCGGGGTTGGCGGTCCGCGGGTAGGTCCCCACCGGCCGGGAGAGGTCGAGCGTCAGCGTGCGCGGAGCTCCGGCCCCGGTCCGGACCGGGTCGCTGATCAGCAGCCAGACGGCGGTGAGGAGACCGTCGCGCTGGTCGCGGTTGAGCCCGGCCGCCAGGCCGTCCGGGTCGGTGAGTGTCACGGAGGGTCCGAGCAGAGCCGACTCGGTGACCGCGTGGTAGAGCCAGGTCTCTTTGCGGCCCTGGATGAGATGGAGGCGGAGCTCGGTGGCGATGCTCGCCGCGGCATCCGCGGTGTCCTCATCGAGGGGCAGGCCGGTGCGGCCGGTGGCGACGCCGTCGAGCAGTCGCTCGGCGGCCAGGTCGAGACGCGCCAGCTCCTCCGAGGCGAGCATCCCGATCGCGTAGCCGGGGGAGACGACGGTGCTCTGCACCTGCACCAGATCGAGCTCGAGCTGCACCAGCGTGCGCAGGGAGCGCACGATCTGCACGCCGACGAGTGGAGGGGCGACCGCGATCGCGACGGTGACGAAGCCGGGGCCGAGCAGCTGCGGGTCGGGCAGGGACCGCCAGACAACGGTCACGGCGAGCACGGCGCCGAGCGCGGCCGTGGCGAGCACGATGTCGCGCGCCGGCCGGACGGGGACGCACAGCAGCAGGGCGGGGCCGACGGCCGCGGCGGCCGTCAGCGGCACGATGGCCCCGCCGAGCGGCCACGAGCCGAGGATGTCGAGCACTACCGCGGCGGCCCAGACCCCGAGCGCGCCGAGGTACAGCCAGAGCGGCAGCTCGTCAGGCAGGCGGAGGCGCAGCACCAGCGCTGCGATGAGCGTCACCGCCACGAGCACCCAGGCGGCGATCGACAGCCCGAGTCCCGGGTACTCCGGGATGTTCAGCCCGAACAGGATGAGCAGGAACGCGATCAGCGCCACGGTGGCGACGTTGAAGCCCAGGTCGAGGCGCGCGCGCCCGAGGGCATCCCGCTCGTCTCCCGCCGCACCGCGGGCGATCGGGCTGCGGGGGACCGTCCGCTCGTCGAGCCTGGTCACTTCGGCACCTCCAGTACGACGGTCGTCCCGCTGCCCGGGGAGGAGAACAGGCGGGCGTTGCCGCCCACGTCCCGGAGCCGGGCGACGATCGACTCGGTGAAGCCCAGGCGGCCGGAGTCGATGGTGGCGACGTCGAAGCCCTTCCCGGCGTCCGTCACCATCGCCCGGACGTTCGTCTCGTCGTCGGTGATCGTCACGTGCGCCTCGTTGACGCCGGAGTGCCGTCGGACGTTCTCGAGGCACTCGCCGAGCGCCAGCAGGAAGGCGTCCAGCACATCGGAGGGCAGCAGCACCTGTCCTGCGCCGTGCCAGTTGACCTCCAGGCCCATCCGCCGGAAGCGCTGCTTGACCGACTCCAGCGTCTTGCCGAGGGTGGACTCCTCCACCGGCTTCAGCTTGTAGTCGCCGGAGCGGGCCGGGTCCGGGGTGAAGCCGAGCCGGAGCTGGCGGAGCAGCGCCGCATCCTCCGCCGCCTGCTCGCGGAGAGCCGCGTGACTGACGCCGACGCCGGAGTGCGCCAGCAGGGTGAGCGTAGCGAGCACCGTGTCGTGCAGCAGGCGTGCGCTCTGCCGCCGGCGCGCCTCCGTCTCACTCGCCTGCCGCTCGACGCGGTACGCCCGGCTCATGGTCGAGATGCGCTTCAGGGTCCGCGGGACCGTGCGGGACAGCCACACGCCGGTCGCAGTCAGGGCGACCCAGCCGGTGACGGTGAACACGAGCGGCTCCACCAGCCGGGAGCCCGTCATCCCGAGCGTGACGCCCAGTGCGGCCAGCGTCGCGACGGCGGAGACGCCCAGGAGCAGCACCCGGGAGCGCGACGTGACCGCGAGCACGGCGACGCAGGCGACCGATGCTGCGCCGATCACTCCGACCGCGCTGATCGCGGAGGGGCCGAGGGCCTGCCCGGGCAGCAGGTGGATCAGGATGAGCGCGACGCCCGAGACCACGATCACCCACATCCAGAGCGTCAGCCGGAGCAGGGCGGCGAGCTGCCACTGGGCGAACCCGAGGCAGACGACCAGCACCAGCGACGCCAGGTAGAGCGGCAACGGCAGGGAGCCGGGGACGGTCAGGCAGAGCAGTGCGGCGACGGTCGCGGTCAAGCCGACGGTGCGAGCCGTCGAAGCGAGGAGACGATCACGCTCCTTCTGGATGCGCGACATGCCCCTCCATCCTCCGTCAGGCGACGAGGAGCCGTCTCAGCTGCGTGCTGACCGCGTCGTCCTCGATCAGGAACCCGTCGTGGCCGAAGTCCGAGCGGATCACCACTGGAACTCTACCGTCCAGCGTGTCCGGAACATGGTAGGCGATGCGCTCCTGGCCCTCGACGGGGAACAGGCGGTCGCTGTCGATGCCGACGACCAGCGTGCGCGCGGTGACGCGGGACAGGGCGGCGGCGATCCCGCCACGGCCGCGGCCGACGTCGTGGGAGTTCATCGCCTCGACCAGCGTGATGTAGCTGTTGGCGTCGAAACGGCGGGTGAACTTGTTGCCATGGAAGTCGAGGTACGACTCGACCGCAAAACGGCCGCCACCGCCGAGCGGGCTGATCCCGCTCTGCCAGGCGCGCTGGAAGCGCTCGTTCAGCTCCGAAGGGCTGCGGTAGTTCAGCAGCGCCATCCGCCGGGCGAGCGCCAGCCCGCGGTGCGGCCCGTCGCCGTCGTCGGCGTCGTAGTACTGCCCGCCGCGGAACAACGGGTCGGTGCGCACGGCCTCGATCTGCACCGAGTTGAGGGCGATCTGGTCGGCGGTAGAGAACGGGGGAGCGGAGATCACGGCGAGCCGCTCGACGCGCTCCGGGAAGGTGACGGCCCACTCCAGCGCCTGCATCCCGCCCATGGAGCCGCCGACAACGGCGGCCCACCGCTCGATGCCGATCGTGTCGGCGAAGACCGCCTGCGCGTTGACCTGGTCGCGGATGGTGGTGAACGGGAACCGCTCTCCCCACTCCGCTCCGTCCGGAGCGAGGGACGCAGGACCGGTCGTGCCCTGGCAGCCGCCCAGCATGTTCGGGACCACGACGAACCAGCGGTCGGTGTCGATCGCCTTGCCGGGGCCGATGATGCCCTGCCACCAGCCGGCCGTGCGGTGCCCGGGGCCGGCGGCTCCGACCGCGTGCGAGTCGCCGGTGAGGGCGTGCAGCACCAGCACGGCGTTGTCGCGCTCGGGCGAGAGCTCGCCCCACGTCTCGTACGCGATCCGGACGTACGGGAGGCTCTCGCCGCTCTCGAAGGCGAAGGCGCCGATCCCCGCGAACTTCCGGTCGCCGGCTGCGTCGGACTCCTTCCAGGCGCCGCTCGCGGGAGGCTTGCCGAGCAGAGTCCTCGCCTGCGCCTCCGTGATGAAACTCGACGGCGCCGTGTCGGCGGATGTCTGCCACTCCATGCGTCCCATTCTCCCGGACCCGGCCCTCCGCTCGCGCTCTGTTACGCCCACCGTCGAGTACACGAAAAGTGCACGCAGAACCGGGGTCGTGCGTGCACTTTTCGTGTAGTCGACGGTGGGGGGGCTCCCCGAGGGGCGGCGTCAGCCCCGGTCGTGCCTGCTGTCGGTGTGCCGCTCGGGGTCTCCGGCGCCCTGCTCCCCGCGCCGGAGCTTCTGCGTCCGGTCGGCCAGGTAGTTGACGATGGTCGCACTCGCGGTGCCGAGGATGAACACCCCGCCGATCATCAGGACGACGGCCAGCAACCTGCCCTGGACCGTGACCGGGTAGTAGTCGCCGTAGCCGACGGTCGCCATGGTCACGCACGCCCACCAGACGGCGTCGCCGAACGACCGGATGTTCGCGCCGTGGGCGTAGCGCTCCACCTCGAACTCGGCGAGCGAGATGACGTAGATGAACATGACGACGAAGCTGCCCGCGATGATGAGGACGCGACGTCGCAGGTGCGACGAGGTGTTCCCGCCGAGGGCAGGGACCCGCTGGAGGGTCGTCAGCAGACGGAACGGGCGGGCCATCGGCAGGAACACGGACAGCAGGTCGACCGGGTTGTGCCGGACGAAGGCAAACTTGTGCCGGGCCAGGGTCAGCCGGACGACGTAGTCGACCAGGAAGAACAGCCAGACGGTGGCCAGGATGCTGAAGAGCGTGACGGTGAGCCATTGCGACTTCGACTCGTCGAGGATGTTCCACGAGTAGGCGATCAGGAAGAGCACGCTGGCGCCGATGCCGGGCCAGGCGGTGGCCCGCTCCCAGCGGAGGCGCTTCCGGTCGTCCTCGTCCATCTCAGTCCTTGATCCGGAGCTCGCCCTTGTGTAGCCGGTAGGGGGCCGCCTGTGCGACCGGTTTCACCACGATGAGGTCCAGGTCGACATGACGGGGCAGGGTCAGCGCGTGGACGATCGTCTCGGCGACGTCCTCCGCCGAGAGCGGCTCGGCGACGTCCTCGTAGACGGCGTCGCGTCGCGCCGTGTCCCCACCGAAGCGCACCAGCGAGAACTCCTCGGTCGCGACCATGCCGGGTGCGACCTCCACCACCCGGATCGGCTCGCCGTTGAGCTCAAGCCGCAGGACCTCCGTCAGGGCATGCTCCGCGAACTTGGCCGCGTTGTACCCGCCGCCGCCGACGTACGCGGTCAGGCCGGCGATGGAGGTCACAACGGCGATGTCGGCATGCCCGCTCTCGGCGGCTCCCGCACGCAGCAGCGGCAGCAGTGCGGAGATCACGCGCTTGGTCGCGATGACGTTGATCTCGTACATCCACACCCAGTCGTCGACGCTGGAGGCTTCGACCGAGTCGAGGCCGTGCGCTCCGCCCGCGTTGTTAACCAGGGCGTTGACGCCTCCCGTCGCGGCGAGGTGGTCGCGGAGCGCATCCACGTCCTCCTGCTTCGTCAGGTCGGCCGCGAAGACCTCGGCGCCGGTCTCGTCGGCCAGCGCACGGAGGCGGTCCTCGCGGCGCGCGACGCCGACGACGTCCCAGCCCTTCTCGCGGAAGGAGCGGACCGTCGCCGCCCCGATACCCGAACTCGCTCCCGTCACGACGACTCGTCTGCTCATGAGGCCATTGTGTCGGGTTACGGCGTGTTTCGGATACGTTGCCCGGGCGGGGCGGCGCGTCTAGCCTGCTGAGAACAGGCGGTGGCCGACCGCTCGCAGACCCTGCGCTTCATGCGCCCCCAGACCCGAAGGAGAGACGCCATGACCGACGCCGCCCACTGGCAGTTCGAAACCAAGCAGATCCACGCCGGAGCCGCACCGGACCCGGTGACGAACGCGCGTGCCACGCCGATCTACCAGACCACCTCGTACGTGTTCAACAACGCCGAGCACGCCAAGAACCTGTTCGCGCTCGCCGAGTTCGGCAACATCTACACGCGCATCCAGAACCCGACGCAGGCGGTCGTCGAGGAGCGGGTCGCTGCGCTCGAAGGCGGCACCGGCGCCCTCCTGGTCGCGTCCGGCCAGGCGGCCGAGACGTTCGCCGTGCTGAACATCGCGCAGGCCGGCGACCACATCGTCTCGTCGAGCTCGATCTACGGCGGCACGTACAACCTGTTCAAGTACACGCTGGCGAAGCTGGGCATCGAGACGACCTTCGTCGAGAACCAGGACGACGCCGAGGAGTGGCGCCGCGCCGTCCGCCCGAACACCAAGCTGTTCTTCGCCGAGACCATCGGCAACCCGAAGATCAACATCCTCGACATCGAGCTCGTCGCCGGGGTGGCGCACGAGGCCGGCGTCCCGCTGATCGTGGACAACACGATCGCCACGCCGTACCTGATCCGTCCGTTCGAGCACGGCGCCGACATCGTCGTCCACTCGGCCACGAAGTTCCTCGGCGGCCACGGCACCGTCATCGGCGGCGTGATCGTCGACGGCGGGAAGTTCGAGTGGACGAAGAACGTCGAGAAGTTCCCCGGCCTCACCGAGCCGGACCCGTCGTATCACGGCGCCAGCTACACGACCGCCGTCGGCGACGCCCTCGCCTACATCATCAAGGCGCGTGTGCAGCTGCTCCGCGACCTCGGTGCGGCGATCGCGCCGGCGAGCGCCTGGCAGCTCATCCAGGGCATCGAGACCCTCTCGCTCCGCGTCGAGCGTCACACGCAGAACGCGCAGGAGATCGCCGAGTTCCTGGAGTCGCACCCGGACGTCGCGTCGGTGAACTACTCGGGCCTCCCGACCAGCCCTTGGTACGCCGCCGCGAACAAGTACGCCCCCAAGGGCGTCGGCGCGGTGCTGTCCTTCGAGCTCAAGGGCGGTGTGGATGCGGGCGCCGCGCTGGTCGACAACCTGTCGCTGTTCAGCCACCTGGCCAACATCGGCGACGTGCGCAGCCTGGTCATCCACCCGGCCTCGACCACGCACTCGCAGCTGACCCCGGAGCAGCAGCTCACCGCCGGCGTCACCCCCGGGCTGGTCCGCCTCTCGGTCGGCCTGGAGAGCATCGACGACCTGAAGGCCGACCTGACCGCCGGTCTCGCCGCCGCCCGCTCCGTCGCCGAGGCCGCCCGCGCCTGACCCGCGCCTGACCCTCGGGGAGCCCCCCGCCGTCGAGTACACAAAAAGTGCACGCAGAACCCCGGTTCTGCGTGCACTTTTTGTGTACTCGACGGCGGGCGTCACCCGGCGGCGGGGGTAAGGCGTCGGGCGGCGAGGGCGTCAGTCGGCGACGGCGACGCACTTGCGGAGGAGGGCGAGTGCCTGGCGGGCGTCGGCGGCGGTGAACGACTGGCGCTCGCCGCCGCGGTCGCGGACGACCCGCTCCAGCAGCTCGGCGTGCTCCGGCCAGCGCTCGGCGGCGTAAGCGGCGGCCGCCGTCTTGGACAGCACATCACCCGTCTCGATGGTCGCGACCAGACGGATCGGCCCGAGTGCGGCCCAGCGCACCGTCTCGGCCCGGATGGGCGCGTCGTCCGCGCGATCGGCGATCTCCTTCTCGAGGCCGTCCCCGATGCCCTGCCAGTAGTCGCGCAGGTTCTCGCGCGAGAAGGCGACGACACCCTCCGCGGTCTCCGGGTGCCGGTCGGAGGTCGGCGACCAGATCACGTCGCCGCCGTCGACGACCCCCTGGACGCCGGACTCCAGCTCCCGCCAGGTGATCCAGCTGAGTTGGGCGCCGGAGAGGGCGGAGACGAGCACGCCCTCGACGACCTGCGGAGCCGTCTCGACCGCATCCGGACCGCGAGCGATCTCCGACTCGGTCAGGTAGACCCCGTCGATGTGCGGGTCGGAGGCCGCGTGCAGCGGGGCCAGGGCCGGGAGGTCGTCGACCGGGTCGCGGGTGACGACGAACACGACGTCGATGTCGCTGATGCCGGGATGCCAGTCCCCGGCGACCGCGGAGCCGGTGACGATCGCGCGGCTCACCAGGCCCGGCGCCAGCCTCCGTTGCTCCAGCAGGAACTGCGTGAGGGCGTCGGCGACGGGAGGCGGCAGCTGCTCGGACATGGTCACTCCAATGCGGGTTCGGGGTCCGCGAACGCCAGCCGCGGCACGAAGAAGAGGAGCACGGCGGCGACGAGAGCGCCGAGGCCGCAGATGGTCCACACGAGCATGTAGCCGAACAGGCTGGCGGCTGTGGCGGTGACCGTCGCCGCTCCGGTCAGCAGCACGACGCCGAAGACCGCGGAGGCGAAGGACCCGCCGATCGTCTTGGTGGTGTTCGTCAGCGCCGTCGCGACTCCCGTCTGACCGCGGGGCGCGGCGGCGGCCGCGGCGGCGGGAAGCGCGCCGACGAGGGCGCCCGATCCGAGGCCGGCTATGGCCATGTTGACGAACACCTGCCAGGTCTGCAGGTGGAAGGGCAGGAATAGCAGGTATCCGGCCGCGACCAGGAAGGCGGCGCCGATGAGTGTCACCCGCGGCGACAGCCACGACGAGATCAGCGGGAAGAGCAGCGCCCCGACGATCATCGAGATCAGGTACGCGCCGATCAGGATGCTGCGCTGACCGGCCGACAGTCCGAGCCCGTAGCCGTTCGCCGGATCGGTGCCCGCGTAGGTGCTCAGCGGCGCCTGCGCGCCGAGAAGGCTGATCCCGATCAGCCCAGCCGTCAGCTGCACCGGCCACATCGCCGGCTGCCGCAGCACGCGCAGGTCGACCGCCGGGTCGGCCTGCCGCAGCTCCCACCTCCCGAACGGGATGAAGGCGAGGATGCCGAGGACAATCAGCGCCCACACCCACCAGGTGCCGACGCCGTTCAGCCGCAGGAAGGTCAGGCCGGACGTGATGAGCAGGAGGCCCAGCGCGAGCAGCGTGAAGCCGACCCCGTCGAGAGTGCGCTGCCCCGGCGCCGGCTCCGACTCGGGCACGCCGAACAGGATCGCGAAGAACACCAGGGTCACGGCGACCGCGGGCACCATCAGCGTCAGCGCGACGTTCCCGCCGAGCGCGCCGAAGAGCAGCCCGGCGCCGACCGCACCCAGGATGGCCCCGGCCTCCAGCGCGACGACGAGCAACCCGGCCGCCCGGCGCGTGCCGGCCGCCGCCGTGCCCGTTCGACGCCCTCGGTCGAAGATCAGCGCCACCTCGAGCGGCAGCCAGACGACGTAGAAGCCCTGCAGGGCGAAGGCCAGCAGGTAGCTGACGAAGTCGCCCGAGAACGCCAGGGCCCACGTCGCGAGCGCGGTGAGGGCCGTCGCGACCAGCAGGATCCGCTTGTGCCCGAACATGTCGCCCAGCTTCGCGAGCACGGGGACGACCAGGGCGGAGACGAGCAGCTGGGCGGCCTCGAACCAGTTGTAGTCGGCGTCGTGGATGCCCAGATGCCGGACGATGTCGGAGATGAGCGGCACGTAGTAGCCCTGCAGGACGCCGCTGGTCAGCTCCACCAGCGCCAGCCAGCCGATCAGGGCGGCCGTCGTGCCGATGGCGACGTTCGCCCTGCTCCGGGTCGACGTCTTCTCCGAGGTCATGCGCGGATGCTAACACCCGGGCGCCCCCGGTACGGTAGAGCAATGGCCAGCGAACTCGACGATTCCGGAGCAGACGTCCTTCAGGAGACCGAGCGGGAGGTTCTGGGCTGGCTGGAATTCGGTGAGGCGGCGCGCCACCTCGCCGGTGAAGTGGTGGAGTCCGGGTTCGAGCCGGACATGGTCGTGGCCATCGCGCGCGGTGGCCTCCTGCTCGCCGGGGCGATCTCGTACGCGCTCGGGATCAAGGCCTGCGGCGCGCTCAACGTGGAGTTCTACACCGGGGTCGACTCGCGGCTGCCGGAGCCGGTCGTCCTCCCCCCGATGCTCGACTCGGCGGCGCTCGAGGCGAAGCGGGTGCTCCTCGTCGACGACGTCTCCGACTCCGGCCGGACCCTCGCCATGGTCGTCGACCTGATCGCCGCCTCGCGTGCCGACGTGCGGACGGTCTGCCTCTACTCGAAACCCCGCACCGTGCTCGAGCCCGACTTCGTCTGGCGCCGCACCGATCGTTGGATCACCTTCCCGTGGTCGGCGCTCCCGCCGGTGACCTCCGCGACCCACTGACCGGAGCAGGGGGAGTCTCGGTGCCGAAGACCCTCGCGGAGCTCGCCGCCGACGGCTCCATCGACCCCGGATGGGCGCAGGCGCTCGAACCGGTCGCCGACCGCATCGCCGCGATGGGCGACTTCCTGCGGGCAGAGGTGCAGGCCGGGCGTCCCTACCTCCCTGCCGGCGGCGCCGTGCTGAGGGCGTTCCGCGCACCCCTGTCCGAGGTGCGCGTCCTCATCGTCGGCCAGGACCCGTACCCGACGCCCGGCCATCCCATCGGCCTGTCGTTCGCAGTCGAGCGCCACGTCCGTCCGCTGCCGCGCAGCCTCCAGAACATCTACCGCGAGTTGCGCGACGATCTCGGACTGATGCCGCCTCCGCACGGCGACCTCAGTGCCTGGTCGGAGAACGGCGTCATGCTGCTCAACCGCGTCCTCACCGTCCGGCCGGGAGAGCCCGCGTCGCACCGGGGCAAGGGGTGGGAGGCCGTGACCGAGCACGCCATCCGCTCGCTCGTCGCCCGCGGTCGCCCGTTCGTCTCGATCCTCTGGGGCCGGGACGCGGCGACGCTGAAGCCCCTCCTCGACGGCAACCCGGTGATCGAGTCGGCGCACCCCAGCCCGCTCTCTGCGTCGCGCGGTTTCTTCGGCTCCAAGCCCTTCTCGCGGGCGAACGCGCTGCTCCAGCGCGCAGGCGAGAAACCGGTCGACTGGTCGCTGCATCCGTAACACCGCCGCAATGCGCGCGACGTAGGCTGGAGGTGCGTGAAGGAGGTCGGCGTGCTGGAAGAGGAGTACCAGGAGCGGCGCGTTCTCCCGCGTCACCTGCGCAAGCAGGAGCCGCCGGAGACGCCGTTCGAGTACGCCATCCGCGAGGTGCGGCCGGAGGACCTGCCGCACATCCGCGAGATCTACAACCACTACGTGGCCAACAGCACCGTCACCTTCGACGAGGATGCGATGACCCTTCGCGAGTGGAAGAGCAAGTACGCGTACCTGAAGAAGCTCGGGATGCCGTTCATCGTCGCCGAGTCGCCGAGCGGGCAGATCCTCGGCTACGCGCTCGTCCAGCCCTGGAAGCAGAAGCGGGCCTACCGGTTCACGGTCGAGAACTCGATCTACCTGGGGGCGGCCTCCACAGGCAAGGGCCTCGGGCCTGTGCTGATGCAGGAGCTCATCGACCGGTCGAAGGCGGCCGGTCTCAAGGAGATCATCGCGGTCATCGCCGACAAGGGCGCTGAGGCGTCCATCCGGATGCACGAGAACTTCGGCTTCACCGAGATCGGGCGGATGGGCCGCGTGGGCTACAAGTTCGACCGGTGGCTCGGCACGGTGCTCATGCAGAAATCGCTGAAGTAGGGGCGGTCCGGCGCTAGGCTCGCCCACGTGACCACCGCCAACCACCGAAACAGCACAGCCGTCGGAACCGCCACCGCCCCCGGCCAGGTAGCGCCCGCCGTCCAGGCGCCCGCGAACCTGCCGCTGCGGAAGCGCCCGGTCGACATCTTCTTCATCGTGATGTTCTCGCTGTTCATCGTCACCTGCATCATCAGCGACGCGATCCCCACCCTCGGGATCCCGCAGACCGCGACGACGACGAACATCCTCGCCCAGTGGAACTACACCTACTCGTCGCAGTACGACCCGTTGTACATGCACGAGCCGCTGTGGCTGCGGTTCATCACCGGGACGAGCGCCTTCGTCTACCTGCCGTTCTACGTGCTGCTGGTCGTCTGCCTGGTGAAGGGGTTCAACTGGATCCAGCTGTTCGCCGTGATCTACGCGACCATGATCATCAGCCTCACGGCCATCCCGATCTTCGGCGTGGAGTTCTTCGGTCCGGTCGGCGACCGCACGCCGAACCCGGTCGTGTTCCTGCTGTACAACGGGCCGTATGTGCTCGTCCCGCTCCTGCTGCTGATCAGGATGCGGAAGCCGCTGCCGTTCACGAGGAGGTTCTGATGCCGCTGCTGGAAGACCTGACGGTGTACGAGGACGAGGGCCGCTACGACGTGTACGACCACTCGTTCCCCGACGAGGATGCGGCGCTCAGCCGGGGCCGCCTGCTCGGCGCCGTCACGGTGACGGCCGACGGCGAGTACCTCCCGTCCGGCGAGGGCGCCCGGTATCCGTACATCGCGCCGGCGCGCACGATCGACGAGGCGCTCGCCGCCTTCGTCGGCTCCGCCTGACGCGTTTCGCGCGGCTGAGCAGTGACTGCCGCTGTTTGTCACACGTGCGGCTGCGCGCGCAGCAGCAGTTGTGACGAACGGGCGCGCTCGCGGCCGCCGGCGCCTACGCGGGGTGCTTCGCGCCCAGCTCGAGCAGGCCGACGCCGCCGACCACCAGCACGAGGCCGGCGATCTGGACCCAGGTGAGCGACTCCTTGAAGAACACCCAGGAGATGATCGCGATCGCAGCGACGCCGACCGCCGACCAGATCGCGTAGGCGATCCCGAGCGGGACGCCACGGCCGAGGGCCAGCGACAGCGCGAAGAACGACGCCAGGTAGCCGACGACGACGATGAGGAAGGCCCACCACCGCGCGTTCTCGCCCGTCGTGAACTTGAGGAACGTCGTGGCGACCACTTCGGTCACGATGGCGACGCCGAGGAAAAGGTAGCCCAGCACGAGGACCACGCTAGCGACAACCGGGCCCCCATCGCCGTCGCCCGGGCCGTGATCGCGAACCTCTCCTAGCAGCGCGCTATGAGTTCACTGCGCGTTCTATCGCCGGTCGCCATCGCGTCTTAGCCTGAAGGCACCGACATCGTCGAACGGAGCGGACGCCGCGCCGGGCGAGTGAGGCCGATGGCATCAAACCGTGGCCGGGACCGCACAGGTCCCGGCCACGTCCATGCCCGGCGTCGACCACCGGCGTCGACGACCGGTGCCGCGTCAGCTCCGCGGCGTCGCCCGCCCCAGCACGGCGTACCCCGCGACCGCGGCGAGAACGGTCGGCAGCAACAGCCATGCCGACACGCCGATCGGTCCGCTCGCGACGAACCAGTCGCCCACGGCGGGCCAGCTCTGGGTGAAGGTGATGACGGCGATCGCGCCGACGATCAGCAGCGCCAGGACTGCGCCGGCGGCCAGGATGCCGTTCACCCGCCAGCGCATGAACAGCCCCGCCGAGAACGCGCCCACCGCGAAGAAGAACAGCATCGCGCTGAAGACGATGAACAGCCGGCCCCAGACGTTCTCCCCGGCGAAGTAGACCGACGTGAAGAGGTGGCCGCCGAGTCCCCAGCCGTTCGTCCACTCCTCGACGGCGGACAGGAGGGTGAACCCGATCGCGTATCCGGCCGCCAGCAGCAGGAAGGTGAGCCCCGCGCCGAGCGAGAAGTCCCGCCGCGTGACGCTGTAGCCGAGAGCGAAGGGGAAGGTGGCGGAGACCACCTGGATCGCCACGACGAGCATGTAGACGAAGATGTAGAACCCGCCGCCGCTCCACTGGGTCCCCTCCATGGCGTCCGCCCGGTCGGTTCCGGACGTGGAAGCCCAGATGATCCACCAGACCAGCCAGTTCACGAGCGTGATGAAGCCCATGATCATCGCAGGGACCCAGATCACGGTCCACTTGTTGACCATGTTGAGCCGGACGACGCGCCAGATGCGCTGCCCGCCGGCGGGCGCCGGGCGGAGGGAGGGTGCGGGGACGTGATGTGCTGTGGTCATGCGCTCTGCTCGATTCCGGTCGTGCTGATGGCGGTCTTGCGGACGATGAGCTGCTGGAGGGACACCGGCGCCAGCTCGAGCCCGGCGGCCGCGGCCGCGGCACGGTCGGTCGGTTCGAGGCCGCCGACCGTGACGGAGGCCAGGCCGCCCAGGCCCTCCCGGTGCAGGACCTCCCGCCCGTGGACGAAGGCGTCGACGGCGCCGCGCTGGCCGACCACCGTGGTGGCGGAGGTGCGCAGCGCTTCCGCGTCCTCGTCGAGAAGGATGCGCCCCTGGTCGATGACGATCACCTGTTCGAGCAGATTGGCCACCTCGTCGATCAGGTGGGTGGAGAGCACCACCGTTCGCGGATGCTCCGAGAAGTCCTCGAGCAGCCGGTCGTAGAACAGCTGCCGTGCGACCGCGTCCAAGCCGAGATAGGGCTCGTCGAAGAAGGTCAGCGGAGCGCGGGAGGCGAGGCCGACGATCACTCCCACCGCCGAGAGCTGACCGCGCGAGAGCTTCTTCATCCGCCGGCCGAGCGGCACGCGGAACTCCTCGACCAGCCGGTCGGCGAAGTCGGCGTCCCAGTTCTCGAAGAACCAGGGTGCGCTGCGGAGCACGTGCTTCGGCTGGAAGTCCTCGGGGTAGCGCTGGCTCTCTTTGATGAAGCAGATGTCCTGGAGCACCCGGGCGTTCTCGGTCGGAGCGCCCCCGAAGACGCGGATCTCTCCGCGGGTTGCGAAGTCCTGGCCGGTGATGAGCTGCATCAGCGTGGTCTTGCCCGCGCCGTTGCGGCCGAGCAGCCCATGGATGCGGCCGGGAGCGATGGTGAGGGAGACGTCGTCGATCGCGGTGAAGGAGCCGAACCGCTTCGTCAGTCCGTTGACCTGCACGGCAGGTCCGGGGAAGGGGAGGGTGGCGCTCATGCGCTCACTCCTTTCGTCGGGGAGGCGTCGGCGGCCTCGGTCTGCGCAGCGGTCCGGATCATCCGGGAGAGCTGCTCGGTGTCGATGCCGAGCTTCGCGGCCTCGGCGAGCAGGGGACGGAGGTACTCGTGCGGGAAGGCCTGGCGGCGCTTGGCGATGAGCCGCTCCCGCGCTCCTTCTGTGACGAACATCCCGATCCCTCGCTTCTTGTAGAGGATTCCTTCGTCGACGAGGAGGCCGACGCCTTTCCCCGCGGTCGCAGGGTTGATCCGGTGGAAGGCTGCGAACTCGTTCGTCGACGGCACCTGTGTCTCGGCGGGGTAGACCCCGTCGATGATGTCGTCTTCGATCTGCTCGGCGATCTGCACGAAGATCGGCGTTCCCTCTTCGATCATCCGAGGTTCACCGGTTCATTACTCATGTAACTAACCAACCAGGTACGACCGCTCTGTGTCAAGAGGCAGTCGGCCGCGTCATAATTCGGGTAGACGGAACGTCCTACAGGTATGACGTGGATCCTGATCATCGCCGCCGCCGTGCTGGCAGTGGCCGCGGCCGCCTGGGCGGCGCGGTGCGTCGGCCGTCGGCTGGCGCTGGCGGTCGTCCGGCCTCGGGCACGGCCGGTGACCCGCATCCACGGCTGCACGGCGACGAGCGTCACGCTGGAGGCGGACCGGCGCACTCTGCATCGCGGACAGTTCGGGCTCTGGTTCGGCGACGGCGGTCACGCCGTCGTCGGGCACACCCGAGCGCACGATCCGGCAGCGGGAACGGTCACCCGGGAGCTGCTGGAGGTGACCGGCGACCTGGAGGCCGTCGACGCCGGCTACTGGACGGGGCACCTCCATGCCGGTCCGGCCGCCCTGCGCCGTCCCTTCCGGGAGGTCGTGATCGACGTGCCGGGCGGCGCCGCTCCCGCCTGGCTGATCCCAGCAGGGGCGCCCGGGCGTCGGGCGACCTGGGCCGTCCACATCCACGGCTGGGCGAGCACGCGCGTCACCGCCCTCCGATCCGTCCCGGCGACGGAGGCCGCCGGGATGACCTCTCTCGTGGTGTCCTATCGCGGCGACGGCGAAGGTCCTCCGGCTGCCGGCGGCGCCTCGCTGCTCGGACTGCGCGAGTGGGAGGACGTGGATGCGGCGATCGGCTACGCCGTCGACCACGGTGCGCAGCGGGTCGTTCTGGTCGGCTGGTCGCTCGGCGGGGGCATCGCGCTTCAACTGAGCGAGCGGAGCGCGCATCGCGCCGTCCTCGATCGTCTCGTCCTGATCGGCCCGGCGTCGGACTGGCGCGCCGTCATCCGGCAGGGTGCCACCGAGCGCGGCCTGCCGTCGTGGACCGGCGGCCTCGTCGTGCGCACGCTCGCCGACCCGGTGAGGAGTGCCCGGCTGGGGCTGCCGGAGCCGATCGATTTCGACCGGCTGGACTGGACGCGGCCCGGCCGCCTCACCCTCCCCACTCTGGTCATCCATTCGGAGGGCGACCGCACGGTCCCGTTGTCGTCGTCGCTGCTGTTCGCGATGGCCAACCCCCGGCTGGTCCGCCTGGAGGAGCTGTCGCCCGCGGAGCACTCGTGGGAGTACAACCTCGACCCTGCCGCCTTCAACCGGGCGGTCATGGAATTCCTCGAGGGCGACCCCCACCTCGGCTAGCTCCCTCGGCCGGCTCCCTCGGCTAGCCTGGCAAAATGGCCGACCTTCACGAGCTGACCGCGCTCGAACTGTGGCAGGAACTCCAGTCCGGGCGCGTCTCGCCCCGAGAGCTGGCCGAGCACTACCTGGAGCGCATCGAGCGGCTGAATCCGCAGCTCGGCGCGTTCGTCACCGTGACCCGCGACGAGGCGCTGCGCCGGGCCGACGACGTGGCGGCGTCCGTTCCGAGGACGGCGCCGCTCTGGGGCCTGCCTTCCGGAGACAAGGACCTGTGGATGCGCGCCGGCGTGCCCACCGGGTTCGGCTCCCGGTCGATGACGGGCTTCGTCCCGGAGACCAGCGACGAGATCGTCGAGACGCTCGACGCCGCCGGGGCGGTCAGCCTCGGCAAGACCAACGCGCCGGAGTTCGGCCTCCCGGCGTACACGGAGTCGCTGGCCGCACCACCCGCGCGCAACCCGTGGAACCCCGAGCTCGGGGCAGGCGGTTCCAGTGGGGGAGCCGCGGTGGCCGTGGCGAGCGGCATGCTCCCGTTCGCACCGGGGTCCGACGGCGGCGGCTCCGTCCGCATCCCCGCGGCGGCCTGCGGCCTGGTCGGGCTGAAGCCCACGCGGGGGCTGGTCCCCGCCGGCAGCGGAATCCCGTCGCTGGCCGGTCTCGTCGTCGACGGGCCCCTGGCCCGCACCGTGGCGGACGCCGCGCTGCTCCTCGACGGGATGATCGCGAAGCGCAACGGGCGGATCGACCACCACTACACGCTGCGGGCTCCGTACGACGACGACGGCCCCTTCCTCGGCACGGCCGTGCGCGGGGAGGGTCGCTTCCAGCTCGGGGTGATGACGACCTCCGCCTGGGACGGGGCCTACGACATCGCCCTCGCACCGGAGGCGACGGAGGCGCTCGCCGTGGCCGTCGACGCCCTGGCGGCGCTGGGCCACGGGATGGAGGAGACCGCACTCGAGCCGGATGACACGTACGCGCCGGCCTTCCGGACTATCTGGCAGGCCGGTGCTGCGCGCCTCCCGGTCGAGGGGGAGAGGCTCGGACTCCTGGAGCCGCTGACCGCCTGGCTGGTGGGGCGCGGCCGGTCGCTGAGCGCTCGGGAGCTGAGCGAGGCGCTCTCGGCGCTGACCGCGTACGAACGGTCGTTCATCCAGCAGCTGTCGTCGTTCGACGCGGTGCTCACCCCCGCGATGGCGCTCACCCCGCGGCCGGTCGGCTGGTACGACCAGGAGGATGGCGAGCGGAACTTCGCGCAGCAGGTGCAGTACACGCCCTTCACGTCGATGCTGAACGTAACGGGGCTGCCCGCGATCGTCCTCCCGGTCCTGCAGACGCAGGACGGCCTCCCGATGGGTGTCCAGCTGATCGGCCGCCCCGGCGGGGAGCGGACCCTGTTGTCCCTCGCCGCCCAGCTGGAGCGCCGGTTCCGCTGGCAGGACCGACGCCCTCCGGTGTGGTGACGCGCGAGCAGAACGCGCCCGGCTGGAAAGCGCGCATTCACCGCCGACGACGTCTTCAGTAGCATGCCCGTGTGAGCGACCGGGAGAGCTTCGGGTCCGTGCTCGACGAGGCCGTCGCCATCGCCGGGCGCTGGCTGGCCGGCACACGCGACGGTCCCATCCCGCCCAGCGCCGACATCGAACAGGTGAAGGATGCCCTCGGCCGCACGCTCCCGGAACGCGGGCCTGCGCCCGAGGACGTCCTGCGGCGGATCGCTGCGGGCATCGAGCCCGGCCTCATGCGGATCGGTTCGCCGCGCTTCCACGGCTGGGTGATGGGAGGCACGCAGCCTGTCGCGCTCGGCGCGGACTGGCTGGTCGGGGCCTGGGACCAGAACGCCGGCCTCCGTACGGTCACGCCCGGCGTCGTCGCGGCGGAGGAGCTCGCCGCCTCCTGGCTTGTCGACCTGTTCGGGCTGCCGGCGACTGCCGAAGTCGGGTTCGTCACCGGGGCGACCGTCGCGAGCCTCGTCGGACTGGTCGCCGCCCGGGACGAGGTGCTGCGCCGGGCGGGATGGGATGCCGCGGAGCGGGGGATCGCCGGGGGACCCCGGGTGCGGTTCCTGGTCGGCGCCGAGCGGCACGGCTCCGTCGACAGTGCGGGCCTGGTCATCGGGCTGGGTCGCGCCCGTGTCGTGGAAGCGGACGAGCAGGGGCGGATGCGCCCGGACGCCCTGCGCGCCGCCCTGGCCGACGACAGCGGGCCGGCCATCGTCTGCCTGCAGGCGGGCAACATCCACTCGGGCGCCTTCGACCCGCTCGACGAGCTGATCGGGATCGCCCACGATGCGGGAGCGTGGGCCCACGTCGACGGCGCCTTCGGCCTCTGGGCCGCCGCTGCGCCGGGGCTGCGCTCTCTGACCGCCGGGCTGGGGAAGGCCGACTCCTGGGCGACGGACGCCCATAAGACCCTCAGCACTCCGTACGACTGCGGGATCGCGGCCGTCGCGGATGCCGGGGCCCTGCATCGTGCGGTGGCCCAGCATGCGGCCTACCTGGCATCGTCCGCGGGCGTCGCGGACCCGGCCGACCGTGTCCTGGAGCTGTCCCGTCGCGCCCGAGGTGTCCCGGTCTACGCGGCCCTCGCGCAGCTCGGGCGGCAGGGCGTGGCGGACCTGGTGCAGGGGCTCGCGGACGCGGCGACCGTGATCGCGGAGGGCATCCGCGCCATCCCCGGGGCCGAGGTGCTCAACGACGTGGTGTACACCCAGGTCTGCGCCGCGTTCGGCAGCGACGACCGCACCCGGGCGGTCGGCGAAGCGCTCCTCGCGGAAGGGACGGCGCTCGCGTCCCCGTCCAGCTGGCATGGGCGGGCGGTCCTGCGGTTCTCGGTCAGCAACTGGCTGACGGATGCGGAGGAGGCCGGGCGAACGGTCGCCGCCGTCCGACGCGCGGTCGATACGACCGCCTGACACGGCGAACGCGGCCGTCAGCGTCCCGCCGCGTACCCCTGCATCCCGCGCGGGTTGGCTGCGGCGCTGAGCACGCCCGTCTGCGGGTCGCGTCCCACCGACGAGAGCCGGCCGAGCGACCAGTCGCCCGCCCGTGTCACGCGGTGGCCGCGCGACTCCAGCTCGGCGATCACCTCGTCGCCGAGCCGCGCCTCCACCACTGCTCCGGCGGGCACCCAGGTGCGCGGCCAGAACGACTCCGCGATGGAGGTGGTGTGCAGCGCCGGCGCGTCGATCGCCTGCTGGGGCGTGTAGCCGCCCACCAGTGTGCGGAGCAGGTAGAGCAGCTGCCACTGGTCCTGCTGGTCGCCTCCCGGCGAGCCGAGCGCCGTCACCGGCACGCCGTCCCGGAGCACCAGGGTCGGCGTCAGCGTCGTCCGCGGGCGCTTGCCGGGGGTCAGAGTGGAGGCGGATCCAGGCTCCAGCCAGGTCATCTGCAGGCGGGTCCCGAGGCAGAAGCCGAGCTCGGGGATGGTCGGCGACGACTGCAGCCAGCCCCCGGAGGGCGTCGCCGAGACGATGTTGCCCCAGCGGTCGATCACGTCGATGTGGCACGTGTCGCCTCGGGTCTCGCCGCTCCGCGAGACCGTCGGCTCGCCGACGCCCTCCGCCGCGACGCCGCTGGGCGGGGTGTACTCGGTGCGCAGCGGCGGCAGGAACGGCTCGGCGCCCGGGATGCGCCCAGGACGGAACTCGGCGGACGCGCGCTCCCCGATCAGCGACCGGCGCTCGGCGGCGTAGCCGGGGGAGAGGAGGGTGTCGAGCGGCACGCCGGCGTCGCCGAAGTAGGCGTCGCGGTCGGCGTAGGCCAGCTTCTGCGCCTCCAGGATGGTGTGGGCGCCGAGCGCGGTCGACGGATCGAGGTGCGCGTCGTCGAAGCCGTCCAGGATGGCCAGCGTCGCGAGCAGCGCCGGCCCCTGGCCCCAGGCGCCGGTCTTCGCGAGGGTGTGGCCGCGGAACTCCAGCGTTACCGCATCCTCGTACCCGGCCCGGTACGCCGCGAAGTCGTTCTCGGCGATGACGCCGGCGTGGTCGCCGCCGTCGGAGTGCCGGTGCGGCGTGCGGACGAACGCGGAGGCCGCCTGCGCGACGGTGCCGGTTGCCCACTCCCTCCGCGCCGCCTCGATGCGCTCCTCGCGCGTCGCCGCGGCGTCGCCCGCTCCGATCAGCCCGCGCAGCACCCGCGCATAGGCCGGGTTCGTGATCAGCTCGCCGGGCTCCGGGATGCGGCCCCCGGGCATCCAGTGCTCGGCGGAGGTGGGCCAGTGCTCGGCGAACAGCGGCGCGACCGTGCGGATGGTCGCGCACACCCGCTCCAGCACCGGGTGGCCCTCCTCGGCGTACTCGATCGCGAACGCGAGCACGTCCGACAGTTCCCAGGTGCCGTGGTCCTTCAGGAGCAGCAGCCAGGCGTCCACGGCGCCCGGCACCGCGGCGGCCAGGGATCCGGAGCCGGGAACCAGCTCGAGCCCCTCCGCTCGGTAGTGCTCGGGAGTCGCGGCGGCCGGAGCGGGCCCCTGGCCCGACAGCACGACCGGCGTCGGGTCGCCCGCCGTCGCGAACAGGGCGACCAGGTCGCCGCCCGGCCCGTTCAGGTGCGGCTCCACCACGTGCAGGACGAATGCCGCCGCGACGCTCGCGTCGAAGGCGTTGCCGCCCCGCTCCAGCACGGCCTGCGCGCTGGCCGTGGCCAGCCAGTGCGTCGACGCGCTCATGCCGAAGCGGCCCTGCAGGGTCGGCCGGGTGGTGAAGGCGGGAGCCGGGGTGAAGCCCATGGCTCAGCTGACCGGTCCGGTGTACTTCTCGCCGGGGCCCTTGCCGATCTCGTCCGGGATCGCCGAGGCCTCGCGGAAGGCGAGCTGCAGAGAGCGGAGGCCGTCGCGCAGGCTGCGCGCGTGCTGGTCGCCGACGTGGGGCGCGCTCGCGGTGACCAGCCCGGCCAGGGCGTCGATCAGCTTGCGCGCCTCATCCAGATCGGTCTGGTGCTCCGGGTCGTCGGCGAGGCCGCACTTCACGGCTGCCGCGCTCATCAGGTGCACGGCGGTGGTGGTGATCACCTCGACGGCGGGCACCTCCGCGATGTCGCGGGTGGCCTCGGCGACGCCCTCCTGGTCGTCGCGCTGGTGGTCGCCGGAGGCGTCGAAGGTGAAGGATGTGTCGCTCACTGCTTTCCTCTGTTAGAATCGTTCGGGCTCCGGGACTTCTGTCCCGGTACGAAAGTGGAGATTCCTCCCACCCGCGCTTGACCGTTTTACAGGTTACCGGGTTGTTGCACTCCGCCACCGCGTGCGAACGCGGGGGTAGTCAGGGTGCTGTACCAGGCTTGCGATCGTCAGATCGCAGGCCGTGCTGGTGCGTGGAACCTCCTCTTTCGCCGGACCGTCACCGACAGTCCGTGGCCGAGAGCAATCGCTTGATCAGAGGAGACAGACATCAGCGATCCCCGTACGAATGACCGTATCCGCGTCCCCGAAGTTCGACTCGTCGGCCCCAGCGGTGAGCAGGTCGGTGTCGTCAAGATCGAGGTCGCACTGCGACTCGCGCAGGAGGCAGACCTCGACCTGGTCGAAGTCGCGCCCAATTCCAAGCCGCCGGTCGCCAAGATCATGGACTACGGCAAGTTCAAGTACGAGGCTGCGCAGAAGGCCAAGGAGGCCCGGCGCAACCAGGCGAACACCATCCTCAAAGAGGTGCGGTTCCGCCTCAAGATCGACAAGCACGACTACGAGACCAAGCGCAAGCGCGCCGAGGGCTTCCTGAAGTCCGGCGACAAGGTCAAGGCGATGATCCTCTTCCGCGGCCGCGAGCAGTCGCGTCCGGAGCAGGGCGTCCGCCTCCTGCAGCGCTTCGCAGAAGACGTCGCCGAGCTCGGCACCGTGGAGTCCAACCCCACGATCGACGGCCGCAACATGGTGATGATCATCAGCCCGCTCAAGAACAAGTCCGAGGCCAAGGCCGAGGCCAATGCAGTACGTGCCGCATCCAAGGCGCGCGCCCAGGGGCGCGACCAGGATGAGGTTGCTGAGACAGCCGACGCTGCTCAGTCCGACGAGAGTTCGCCCGCCCAGGCGACGAACGAGGAGAAGTAATGCCCAAGCAGAAGACCCACTCCGGCGCCAAGAAGCGCTTCAAGATCACCGGCAGCGGCAAGGTCATGAAGCAGCAGTCCGGCATGCGCCACAACCTCGAGGTCAAGTCCACGAGCCGCAAGCGCCGGCTGAACGCCGAGCAGGTCGTCCCCGAGGTGGACGCCAAGGTCATCCGCCGGATGCTCGGCAAGTAACCCGTACGCAGACTTCTAGAAGCACGAAGGAAATCGACTAATGGCAAGAGTGAAGAGGGCCGTCAACGCCCACAAGAAGCGTCGGGTCATCCTCGAGCGCGCCGAGGGCTACCGCGGGCAGCGGTCGCGCCTCTACCGCAAGGCCAAGGAGCAGGTCACCCACTCGCTCGTCTACGCCTACCGTGACCGCCGCCAGAAGAAGGGCGACTTCCGCCGCCTCTGGATCCAGCGGATCAACGCCGCCTCGCGTGCGAACGGACTGACCTACAACCGCTTCATCCAGGGCCTCGGCCTCGCGGGTGTCGAGGTCGACCGTCGCATCCTCGCCGACCTGGCCATCACCGAGCCCGCGACCTTCGCGGCCCTCGTCGAGACGGCCCGCAAGGCGCTCCCGGCCGACACCTCGGCTCCCAAGGCGGACGCCGCGGCGTAACCCGCACCTCCACGAACGGCCCGGTCGACACGTCGACCGGGCCGTTCTGCGTGTCTCGGGTCAGCGGCCCGTCCGCGAGTGCGGTGCGGCGGAACGAGTGCGGTGCGGCGCGCACCCGCAGTTGCACCGCGGCGCCGCAGTAGTGCCTCACTCGGTCGGCGCGACGGCGTCCAGGGCGGCGAGGTGGGCGGGGGTGAGGGCGACGCTGCCGGCGGCGACGTTCTCCTCGAGGTGCGCGACGCTCGCGGTGCCGGGGATGAGGAGGGTGTTCGGCGCGTGCGCGAGCAGCCAGGCCAGCCCGACCTGCGCGGGGGAGGTGCCCGTCTCGGCGGCCACGCGGCGCACCTCGGGGTCGTCCGCGACCTTCGGGAACTGCGGGAATCCGCTTCCGAGCGGGAAGAACGGCACCCAGGCGACGCCTTCCGCGGCGCACAGCGCCAGGGTGTCCTCGAACTCGCGGTTCAGCAGTGAGTAGGCGTTCTGCACGCACACGATCCCGGCGGGGAGGGCGCGGCGCACGGTCTCGGTCCGCACGGCGCTGAGCCCGATCCCGCCGATCAGCCCCTCGTCGCGGAGGGCGATCAGTTCGGCGAGCTGGTCGTCGAGGTCGGGGATCTCGTCCTCCGGAAGCTGGAGGCCGGGACCGACTTCGGGCCGGCGCAGGTTGACCACGTCGATCCGGGAGCGTCCGAGTGACCGGAGGTTGTCCTCCACCTGGGCGCGCAGGTCCTCCGGCCGCTGGGCGAGTGCGATGGGAGTCGGTCCCTCGGAGCGCACGGCGCCCACCTTGGTGACGATCGCGACGGAGTCCGTGTCACCGAACGCGCGCCGGAGGATGTCGTTCGAGACGCTGCGGCCGTAGAAGTCGGCCGTGTCGATGTGGTCGACGCCGAGTTCGGCCACCTGCCGCAGCAGCGCGACTCCGGACTCCCGATCGTCCTCGTAGCGCTCGAGGGACATCGCGCCGTAGCCGATGCGTGCGACCTCCCGGCCGCCCAGTGGGAACGTCCCGCCGGGGCGGGTGGTGGTGTCCGTCATGTCTCCTCCTAGACTGTACGAAGCGGAGGAGCCTCCGCTCGCCCTGACCGTACCACTTAACCGGAGGTGCCTCCACTTTGAGCGCCGATCCCGTCGCCGCCGCTGAGCGCAGACCGCGGGCCGATGCGGCCAGGAACCGGTCCGCCATCCTCGATGCCGCGCGCGCCGCGTTCACGACGACCGGCCCCGAAGCCTCGCTGGAGGGCATCGCCCGGGCGGCCGGCGTCGGCATCGGGACGCTGTACCGCAACTTCCCGGCCCGGGAGGACCTGGTCGCCGCCGTCTACGAGAACGAGCTGAGCGCCGTGCTCGCGCGCGCCGGCTCCCTCCTCGACGAGTACGAGCCGGAGGACGCCCTCCGCGCCTTCATGCGCCTCTACTCCGGCTTCATCGCGACGAAGCGGGGGATGGCCGAATCGCTGCGCGCCGGCGGGGAGCGGACCGCGGCGGCGTCGGCGTGCACCCGGCAGCGGGTCGACGGCGCCATCGCCCCGCTGCTCGCGGCCGGGGTGTCGCGCGGTATCTTCCGTGGCGACGTGTCCGCCGACGACGTCACGGCGGCGATGGTCGGCGTGTTCCTCACCACCGCGGGAAGCAGCGACGACGGGCAGACCGACCGGCTGCTGGACCTCGTCGTCCGCGGGCTGCGCGCACGGTGACCTGAGGCCTCCCCGCACCCTAAGCTGGTGCCATGCTGGACAACCCGCGCTCGCCGCGCGTCAGGGCCGTCGCCAAGCTCGCCAAACGCTCCGCCCGTGCAGAGACCGGACTGTTCCTGCTGGAGGGGCCGCAGGCCGTCTCCGAAGCCCTCACCTTCCGGCCGGAGCTGGTCGTCGACCTGTTCGCGACGCCGACGGCGCTCGAGAAGCACCCAGAGATCGCCCGTGCGGCCGCCGACGCCGACGTGGAGGCCGAGTACGTCTCCGAGCACGTGCTCGACGCCATGGCCGACACGGTGACCCCGCAGGGCTTCGTGGCCGTCGCCCGGCAGTTCCCGGTCTCGATCCGGGAGATCTTCGACGCTTCCGTGAAGCTGGTCGCGGTCCTCGAAGAGGTGCGCGACCCGGGCAACGCCGGCACGATCATCCGCGCTGCCGACTCGGCAGGCGCGGACGCCGTCGTGCTCACCGGCCGCACCGTCGACCTGTACAACCCCAAGGTGGTGCGCTCGACGACGGGATCGCTGTTCCACCTCCCGGTCGCCGTCGGCGCCGACCTCGCCGATGTGGTGGGCCGCGCCCACTCCGCCGGGCTGCAGGTGCTCGCCGCCGACATCAAGGGGGAGGACCTCCTCGCGGCCCGTCGCGACGGGGAGCTCGCCCGGCCGACCGCGTGGGTCTTCGGCAACGAGGCGCACGGTCTGGAGGACGACCTCCTGGGCCTCGTCGACCGCGTCGTCACCGTCCCGATCTACGGACGTGCCGAGTCCATGAACCTCGCGACCGCCGCGTCGGTCTGCCTCTACGAGTCGGCGTTCGCGCAGCGCGCCTGAGCGGATCCCTCCACACCCTTCACGGCTCTCCACAGTCCGGCACCGGGTCGGGGAGCCGTCGCATGCGCCGACTAGACTGGGTGACCGTGTCAGATACCACGGAGATCACCGAATCCGCGGTCGAGGCGGCTGTCGGCGCGGCCCTCGCCGCGATCGATGCCGCGCACGACTCGGCGGCGCTGAAAACGGTGCGCCACGACCACGCGGCCGAAGGCTCGCCGCTCGCGCGCCTCAACGCGAGCATCCGCTCCCTCCCGGGCGACCAGAAGGCCGCGGCGGGCAAGCTCGTCGGCGGCGCTCGCGCCCGCGTCAACCAGGCGTTCACGGCGAAGGAGGCCGAGATCGCCGCCGCGGAGGAGGCCGCCCAGCTCGCCGCAGAGGCGGTCGACGTGACGGCGCTCCCGTCCCGCTGGACCCCCGGCGCCCGCCACCCGCTCAGCCTCCTGCAGGAGCGCATCGCCGACATCTTCGTCGGCATGGGCTGGGAGGTCGCAGAGGGGCCGGAGCTCGAGAGCGAGTGGTACAACTTCGACGCGCTCAACTTCGACGCCGACCACCCGGCGCGCGCGATGCAGGACACCTTCTTCGTCGAGCCGACCGACGCGCACCTCGTGCTCCGCACGCACACGTCGCCGGTGCAGCTGCGCGCCCTCCTCGGCGACGAGCTGCCGGTGTACCGGATCGCGCCGGGCCGCGTGTTCCGCACCGACGAGTTCGATGCGACGCACCTCCCGGTGTTCCACCAGACCGAGGGCATCGCCGTCGACAAGGGCCTGACGATGGCGCACCTGCGCGGCACGCTCGACCACTTCGTCAAGACGCTGTTCGGCGACGAGGCCAAGGTGCGCTTGCGCCCCAACTACTTCCCGTTCACCGAGCCGAGTGCCGAGCTCGACCTCTGGCACCCGACCTTCAAGGGAGGCGCGCGCTGGATCGAGTGGGGCGGCTGCGGGATGGTGAACCCGAACGTCCTGCGGTCGGCGGGCATCGATCCCGACGTCTACTCGGGCTTCGCGTTCGGCATGGGCGTCGAGCGCGCCCTGATGTTCCGGAACGACGTCAAGGACATGCGCGACATGGCCGAAGGCGATGTCCGGTTCTCCCAGCAGTTCGGAATGGTGGTCTGATGCGCGTCCCCCTGAGTTGGCTCGGCGAATTCGTCGACCTCGAGCCCGGAACGACCCCGGAGGAGGTGCACGCCGCCCTCGTGTCCGTCGGGCTCGAAGAGGAGGACATCCACACGTTCGACCTCAGCGGGCCGATCGTCGTCGGCCAGGTGCTCTCGTTCGTCGAGGAGCCGCAGAGCAACGGCAAGACCATCCGCTGGTGCCAGGTGCGGGTCGCGCCCGAGGGCCAGAAGGCCGCCGACGGCGGCGCCGACGTCCGCGGGATCGTCTGCGGCGCCCGCAACTTCTTCGAGGGCGACAAGGTGGTCGTGACGCTGCCCGGCTCCGTGCTGCCCGGACCGTTCCCGATCGCTGCGCGCAAGACCTACGGGCACGTGTCCGACGGCATGATCGCGTCGGCGCGCGAGCTCGGGCTCGGCGAGGACCACGACGGCATCCTGCGCCTGACGACGCTCGGTCTCGACCCGGAGGTCGGCGCCGACGCGGTCGCCCTGCTCGGGCTGGACGACGCCGCTGTCGAGGTCAACGTCACGCCCGACCGCGGGTACGCGTTCTCGGTGCGCGGCATCGCCCGCGAGTACTCGCACGCCACCGGAGCGGCCTTCCGCGACCCTGCGGACGCGGTCGCGGTGGCCGTGGGGGACCACCCCAGCGGCTTCCGTGTGACGATCGACGACGACGCGCCACTCCGCGGCAACGTCGGCGCCAGCGTCTTCGTGACACGCGTCGTCCGCGACGTCGACGGATCGCGACCGACACCGGCGTGGATGATCGCCCGGCTCAAGCTCGCCGGCATCCGATCGATCTCGCTCATCGTCGACATCACGAACTATGTGATGCTCGAGCTGGGCCAGCCCATCCACGGGTATGACCTCGACCGGCTGTCCGGCGGCATCGTCGTGCGCCGTGCGACGCCCGGCGAGACCCTGGTGACGCTCGACGACCAGACGCGGAAGCTCGACCCGGAAGACCTCGTGATCGCCGACGACTCCGGCGCGATCGGCCTGGCCGGCGTCATGGGCGGAGCCTCCACCGAGATCCGCGCCGAGACGCGCAACGTGCTGATCGAGGCGGCGAACTTCGACCCCGTGTCGATCGCGCGCACCGCCCGCCGGCACAAGCTTCCCAGCGAGGCATCGAAGCGCTTCGAGCGCGGCGTCGACCCGCAGGTCGCCGTCGCCGCCGCGGCGCGCGTCGTGCAGCTGCTCGAGCAGCTGGCCGGCGGTCGTCCCGACGAGCTGGGCTCGCTGCTCGACGCCTCGGTCACGGCGGAGCCGATCGGCCTGCCCGAGGGCTACATCGCATCGCTCATCGGCGTCGCCTTCAGCGACGACGAGGTCCGCGGTGCGCTGGCGGAGATCGGCGGAACGGTGACCGAGACGGCCGGAGGCCTCCTCGTCGCCCCGCCGACCTGGCGTCCCGACCTGCGCGACAAGTCCGACCTCGCGGAGGAGGTCGCCCGGATCGTCGGCTACGACCGCATCCCCTCCGTGCTGCCCGTCGCCCCGCCCGGCCGCGGCCTCAGCCGTGAGCAGCGCCTGCGCCGAGCGGTCGCGCAGACGCTTGCGGACAACGGCGCCACCGAGGTGCTGTCGTTCCCGTTCGTGGAGGAGGCGCAGAACGACCTCTTCGGCTCGGCGGAACCGGGCGGGCGCGTTCCCGCTGTCCGCCTGGCGAACCCGCTGGACGCGACCGCGCCGTATCTGCGCGTCTCCCTGCTTCCGGGGCTCCTCGACGTGGCCAAGCGCAACCTGGCCCGCGGTCTGGTCGACCTGCGCGTGTACGAGCTGGGCACCGTCTTCCGTCCGGCCGAGGGCTCGCTGGGCAGCGAGACGCTGCCGCCGGGGGCCGCGCTCCCGGGCGCGGACGTGCTCGCCGGACTGAACGCCGGTATCCCCGCCCAGCCGCGGTATGTGGCAGGGCTTGTCGTCGGCGACGTGGTCGGCAAGCAGCCGGGCGTTCCCGCCGTTGCGGCCGGCCTGGCCGACGCGCTCGACATGGTCCGCCAGACGGCGGCCGCCGTCGGGGTGACCGTCGACGTCGAGCAGTCCTCGCACCAGGCGCTCCACCCCGGCCGCACGGCGCAGCTCGTCGCGCTCGGCGCCGACGGCTCCCACACGCCGGTCGGCGTCGCCGGCGAGCTGCTGCCCGCGCTCGCCCACGAGCTCGACCTTCCGCGCGTGGTCGCGGTGTTCGAGCTCGACCTCGACGCGCTGGTCTCCGTCGCTCCCGCGGACGTGGTCGCAGGCGTCATCGCCGGCTTCCCGGCCGCGACCCAGGACCTGTCGCTCGTGGTCGGCGCAGAAGTGCCCGCGGGCGAGGTGCTGCGCGCGGTCCGCGAGGGCGCGGGCCCGCTGCTGGAGGGCATCCACCTGGTCGACGACTACCGCGGTGCGGGCATCCCGGAGGGGCGCAAGAGCCTCACCTTCGCGCTCCGCTTCCGCGCCGACGACCGCACCCTCACGGCGGCCGAGGCCACCGAGGCGAAGCTCGCCGGTTCCGCCCGAGCCGGCGACCTGTTCGGCGCGACCATCCGCGAGTAGCGGCCGCACCGCATCTAGTGGTCCCGACATGCCGTCACCCCTCGCGGCGAGACGGCATGTCGGGACCATTGGTTTCTGCAGACGCGGATTTGGCGGGGGCCGGGGAGGGCGCGCTAGGGTTGTCCCATGCTTTCCGTCCGGTGCACCGACTCGACGCGTGCGGCTTTCGCCGCCCGCGCCCTGCGCCGACGCCTGCGCGACCGCCGAAGCTAGGCGGCGTTCCGGGCGGTCCTCGTGCAGTGGATCGACGTGGGCGCCGCCGTCGCCGAGACAACCGTCGTCCACTCGAAAAGGAACAAGCATGACTTTCTCGGTCGCTGTCGCAGGCGCATCCGGATACGCGGGCGGTGAATTGCTGCGCATCCTCGCCGGACACCCCGACTTCGAGATCCGCACGGTCACCGCGCACCAGAACGCCGGTCACCCGCTGATCGCCCACCAGCCGCACCTGCGCTCCCTCGCGCACCTGACCCTGCAGGAGACCACTGCGGCGAACCTCGCCGGCCACGACGTGGTGTTCCTCGCGCTCCCGCACGGCGCCTCCGGCGAGATCGCCGCCCAGCTCCCCGATGACACCGTCGTGGTCGACTGCGGCGCCGATCACCGGCTGGAGGACCCGGCCGACTGGGCGGCGTTCTACAGCGGCGAGCACTTCGGCGCCTGGGCATACGGCGTTCCGGAGCTGCCACTGGCCGCAGCAGCGACTGCGGGCGACACCGCCGCCGCAGCGAGCGACACCGCAGGCGACACCGCCGCTGCTGCAAACACCACCGCCGCCGCCCCCAAGCAGCGCACCGCCCTCCTCGGCGCGCGCCGCATCGCCGCTCCCGGCTGCAACGCCAGCGCCGTCTCGCTCGCGCTCGCCCCGGGCATCCAGGCGGGGCTGGTCGAAGAGCAGGACATCGTCGCCGTCCTGGCCGTCGGCCCGTCGGGCGCGGGCAAGTCGCTCAAGACGATGTACCTCGCCAGCGAGATCCTCGGCTCGGCCAACCCGTACGGGGTGGGAGGGACGCACCGGCACATCCCGGAGATCCAGCAGAACCTGCGGAAGTCGGGCGCCACCGCCCCGACCATCTCGTTCACCCCGGTGCTGGTGCCGATGTCGCGCGGCATCCTCGCCACCTCCACCGCCCGGGTGAAGCCGGGAGTGACGACCGAGCAGGTGCAGGCGACGTGGGAGGCCGCCTACGCCGGCGAGCCGTTCGTCCAGGTGCTGCCTGCCGGGACCCTGCCACGCACGGCCGACGTGCTCGGAGCCAACACGGTCCTGATCGGCGTCGCGCTCGACGAGGCGGCCGGCCGCGTCGTCACGGTGCTCGCCCTCGACAACCTGTACAAAGGGACGGCCGGAGCGGCCATCCAGTCCGTCAACATCGCCCTCGGCCTCGACGAGACCGCGGGCCTGACCGTGAACGGAGTCGCGCCGTGAGCGTCACCGCCGCATCCGGATTCGCCGCAGCCGGGGTCGTCGCCGGGCTGAAGGCCAGCGGCAACCGCGACCTGGCCCTGGTGCACAACCGCGGCCCTCTGAACTCCGCAGCCGCCGTCTTCACCACCAACCGCTGCAAGGCCAACCCGGTGCTGTGGAGCGAGCAGGTCATCCAGGACGGCGTCGTCTCCGCGATCGTGCTCAACTCGGGCGGCGCGAACTGTTACACCGGCGCGCAGGGCTTCCAGACCACGCACGCCACGGCGGAGGCCGTCGCGTCGCACCTGGGCATCTCCGCCGGGGACGTGCTGGTCTGCTCCACCGGCCTGATCGGCGAGCAGCTTCCGCTGGACGCCCTGCTGGGCGGCGTGAAGACGGCGGCCGCAGCGCTCGCTCCCGACGCGGGGCTCGGCGCGGCTCAGGCCATCATGACCACGGACACCCGCCCCAAGGAGGCCGCCCACCGGTCGCCGGCGGGCTGGACGGTCGGCGGCATGGCGAAGGGCGCCGGGATGCTCGCGCCCGGGCTCGCCACCATGCTGGTCGTGCTGACGACCGACGCAATGCTCACCTCCGAGCAGCTGGATCGGGCCTTGCGCGCGGCGACCCGCGTCACCTTCGACCGCCTCGACTCGGACGGCTGCATGTCGACGAACGACACGGTCGCCCTGCTCGCCTCCGGGGCGAGCGGCGTGGAGCCGGGGGAGTCCGAGTTCGCCGACGCGCTGACGGAGGTCTGCCGCGACCTGGCCGAGCAGCTCCAGGGCGACGCCGAGGGCGCATCGCACGACGTCGCGATCGAGGTCGTCAACGCCCGCAGCGAGGAGGACGCAGTGACGGTCGGCCGTGCCGTGTCGCGCAGCAACCTGTTCAAGGCGGCCATCTTCGGGAACGACCCCAACTGGGGCCGGGTCCTGGCCGCCGTCGGCACCACCGACGCCGAGTTCGACCCGTACGGCATCGACGTCGCGATCAACGGCGTCCAGGTCTGCACGGCGGGGGAGCCGGACCAGCCGCGCGAGCTCGTCGACCTGACCCCGCGGGCGGTGCACGTCCTGATCGACCTGCACGCGGGCGACGAGACGGCGACCATCCTGACGAACGACCTGACGCACGACTACGTCCACGAGAACAGCGCGTACGCGAGCTGATGGCGATGACGGAGTCCCTGATGACCGACGAAGCGGCCGCCGACCACGAGGCGGCGGCGACCAAGGCTGCGACGCTGATCGAGTCGCTGCCCTGGCTGAAGACGTTCCACGACCAGATCATCGTGGTGAAGTTCGGCGGCAACGCCATGGTGAGCGAGGAGCTGCAGCGCAGCTTCGCCGAGGACATGGTCTACCTGCGCTACGCGGGCATCCGCCCGGTCGTCGTGCACGGCGGCGGACCGCAGATCTCGGCGATGCTCGACCGTCTCGGCATCGACTCCGAGTTCCGCGGCGGCTACCGGGTGACCACGCCCGAGGCGATGGAGGTGGTGCGGATGGTGCTGACCGGACGCATCAACCGCGACATCGTCGGCAACATCAACAAGCACGGACCGCTGGCCGCCGGCCTTTCGGGTGAGGACGCCGGACTGTTCCAGGGCCGCCGTCGCGCTGCGGTGATCGACGGCGAGGAGGTCGACCTCGGCCTGGTCGGAGACGTCGTCGCGGTCGATCCGGAGGCGGTGCTCACGCAGCTGGCGGCGGGTCGCATCCCTGTCGTGTCCTCCATCGCGCCGGATATCGACGACGCCGGCCAGGCGCTCAACGTGAACGCTGATGCGGCGGCCGCCGCGCTCGCCGTCGCGCTGGGAGCCGCGAAGCTGGTCATCCTGACCGACGTCGCGGGTCTCTACCGCGACTGGCCGAACCGCGACTCGCTGCTGTCGAAGATCGAGGCGGACGACCTCCGGGAGCTGCTCCCGTCGCTGGAGTCGGGCATGATCCCCAAGATGGCGGCGTGCCTGGATGCGGTGGACGGCGGAGTGGCGAAGGCTGCGATCATCGACGGCCGGATCGCGCACTCCATCCTGCTGGAGGTCTTCACGCAGTCCGGAATCGGGACGGAGGTGGTGCCCGCGTGAGCGAGGCACTGGAGGAGAACGTGAACGGGCAGATCGATACGGCGCAGTGGCGGGACGGCGCCTGGAAGGCGCCGTTCGGCGAATCCATCATGCGGACCCTGGCGACGCCGAAGCGCATGCTCGTGCGCGGCGAGGGCTGCCGCGTGTGGGACATCGACGGCAGGGAGTACCTCGACTTCCTCGCCGGGATCGCCGTCAACGCGCTCGGCCACGGGCATCCCGCGCTGGTCTCGGCGGTGAGCGCCCAGATCGGGACGCTGGCGCACGTCTCGAACTACTTCTCGACGCCGTCGCAGCTGGAGCTGGCGCAGCGACTGCGCACCATCACGGGAGCCGGAGAGGGCGGCCGCGTGCTGTTCGGCAATTCGGGCGCCGAGGCGAACGAGGCCGCGTTCAAGCTGGCGCGCCTCAACCGCGGTCCGCACGGCCGCCGGACCCGGGTCCTCGCCCTCCACAACTCGTTCCACGGACGCACCATGGGCTCGCTCGCGCTCACCGGCAAGCCGCCGATGCGGGAGCCGTTCGAGCCGCTGCCCGGTGGCGTCCAGCACATCGACTCCACCATCCACGCCCTGGAGGCGGCGATCGACGACCGCGTCGCCGCCCTCTTCGTCGAGCCGATCAAGGGGGAGGCCGGCGTGCTCGACCTTCCGGCCGGCTTCCTGCAGCGGGCGCGGGAGCTGACGGAGCAGCACGGCGCCCTCCTGGTCGTCGACGAGATCCAGACCGGCATCGGCCGCACGGGGAAGTGGTTCGCCTTCCAGCACGACGGCATCGTCCCGGATGCGGTCACTGTCGCCAAGGGCCTGGCCGGCGGTGTGCCGATCGGAGCGCTGGTGACCTTCGGCCGCGCCTCCGACCTCTTCACCCAGGGTCAGCACGGTTCCACCTTCGGCGGGAACCCGCTCGCGACGACGGCGGGCAACGCCGTCCTCGCCGAGATCGAGCGCGCCGACCTCGTCGGGAACGCCGCTCGGCGCGGCAAGGAGCTGAAGCAGATCATCCGCGAGTTCGACTCGCCCCTGATCGGCGCCGTGCGCGGCCACGGCCTGCTGATCGGGATCGGGCTGACCGACGGCGAGGCGCACCGGCTCTCCGACGCCGCCCTCGACCAGGGGCTCATCATCAACGCGCCGAACGAGTCGAGCATCCGCCTCGCGCCCCCGCTGATCGTGGGTGACGCCGAACTCGCCGACTTCCGCGAACGATTCGGCCGCGCCCTCGCCTCCCTCTGATCCCGACATCCCGTTCTCCGACTCCCGTCCGACGACTTCCGAACAGCACGAAAGGGCCCGCATGACCCGGCACTTCCTCCGCGACGACGACCTCTCGCCCGCCGAGCAGGCCGAGGTCCTCAGCCTCGCGGCCGACCTCAAGCGCGACCGCTTCTCGGCGAAGCCGCTCGCCGGTCCGCAGACCGTCGCGGTGATCTTCGACAAGACCTCCACCCGCACCCGCGTCTCGTTCGCCGTCGGGATCGCCGACCTCGGCGGCAGCCCCCTGATCATCCAGAGCGGCGAGAGCCAACTCGGCGGCAAGGAGTCGCTCGCCGACACCGCGCGCGTACTGGAGCGGATGGTCGCCGCCATCGTCTGGCGCACCTATGCGCAGTCGGGGCTGGAGGAGATGGCCGAGGGCACGCGCGTCCCCGTCATCAACGCGCTGTCGGACGACTTCCACCCGTGTCAGATCCTCGCCGACCTGCTGACCGTGCGCGAGCACAAGGGGCGCACCGCCGGCCTGACGATGAGCTACTTCGGCGACGGCGCCAACAACATGGCGCACTCCTACCTGCTCGGCGGGGTGACCGCGGGCATGCACGTCCGCATCGCCTCCCCGGCCGCATACGCGCCCGCGGAGGCGATCGTCGCCGACGCCCGGGCGATCGCGGAGCGGACCGGCGGCTCGGTCGCCGTGCTCACCGACCCGGCGGAGGCGGCGGCCGGCGCGGACGTCGTCGTCACGGACACCTGGGTGTCGATGGGCAAGGAGGACGAGAAGGCCGAGCGCGTCGCCGTCTTCGGCGACTACACCGTCGACTCGCGGCTGATGGGCCTCGCAGCCCCGGACGCGGTGTTCCTGCACTGCCTCCCCGCGTACCGCGGCTACGAGGTGAGCGCCGAGGTGCTCGACGGCCCGCAGTCGGTCATCTGGGACGAGGCCGAGAACCGCCTCCATGCGCAGAAGGCGCTGCTCGCCTGGCTGCTGGAGAAGAACACGGAGGCCGCAGCATGACGGACAGCACCGAGAACGGCGGCGTCGGCGCAGGCGCCGGCGTCGGCAAGACCGGCGAGGGCTCGCTCTGGGGCGCCCGGTTCGCCGGCGGCCCGTCGCCCGAACTCGCCGCGCTCAGCAAGTCGACCCACTTCGACTGGGAGCTCGCGGCCTACGACATCGCAGGGTCACGTGCCCACGCGCGCGCCCTCGCGGCCGCCGGCTACCTCACGGCCGAGGAGCTCGACGGGATGCTGTCCGCGCTCGACGCGCTGGACCGCGACGTCGCCTCCGGCGCCTTCAGCGCCGCCGAGACCGACGAGGACGTGCACGGCGCCCTAGAGCGCGGGCTGATCGAGCGGGCGGGCGCCGACCTCGGCGGCAAGCTGCGCGCGGGCCGCAGCCGCAACGACCAGATCGCGACGCTCATCCGGCTGTACCTCCGCGACCATGCGGGCGTCATCGCCGAGCAGCTGATCGCGCTGGTCGACGCCATCGCGTCACAGGCGGGCGCACATCCTCACGCCGTCATGCCCGGGCGGACGCACCTGCAGCACGCGCAGCCCGTGCTCCTGGCCCACCACCTGCTCGCGCACTGTTGGCCGCTGGTGCGGGACCTCGACCGGCTGGCCGACTGGGATGGCCGCGCCAACGTGTCGCCGTACGGCTCGGGGGCGCTCGCCGGGTCGACGCTTGGCCTCGACCCGCTGCTGGTCGCCCGCGAGCTGGGCTTCGCCCGCAGCTCCGAGAACTCGATCGACGGGACGGCAGCACGCGACGTCGTGGCGGAGTTCGCCTTCGTGGCGGCGCAGATCGGCGTCGACCTCTCCCGGTTCGCCGAGGAGATCATCCTGTGGAACACGCGCGAGTTCGGCTTCGTCACCCTCGACGACTCCTACTCGACCGGCTCGTCGATCATGCCCCAGAAGAAGAACCCGGACATCGCGGAGCTCGCCCGCGGCAAGGCCGGCCGGCTGATCGGCAACCTGACGGGGCTGCTCACCACCCTCAAGGGGCTGCCGCTCGCGTACAACCGCGACCTCCAGGAGGACAAGGAGCCGGTCTTCGACTCGGTCCGCACCCTCGAGACCGTGCTGCCCGCGTTCACCGGGATGGTCGCGACCCTGCGCTTCCACACGGACAGGATGGCGGAGCTGGCGCCCCAGGGCTTCTCGCTCGCCACCGACGTGGCGGAGTGGCTGGTGAAGCAGCACGTGCCGTTCCGCACCGCCCACGAGCTGAGCGGGAGCCTGGTGCGCGTCGCCGAGGGGAACGGCCTGGAACTGCACGAGGTCTCCGACGAGCAGCTGGCCGCGATCTCGCCGCTGCTCACACCGGAGGTGCGCTCGGTGCTGTCGGTGCAGGGTTCGGTCGGCAGCCGCGACGGCGTGGGCGGCACCGCTCCCGCTCGCGTCGACGAGCAGCTCGCCGCGCTCACCGAGCAGGTCCGCCAAGCCGCCCTCGGCCTCCACGCCTCCCGAAGGGACCTCGTCTGATGGCCCGATTCCAGCCCGAGCGGAAGCATCCGTGGATCATCCCGACGATCGTCGTGGTCGCCGTCGCGGTGGTCGTGGTCGGGCTGATCGTGGCAGTCGCCGCGGGCGGCCGGATCTTCTGACGTGACCCTGTACCGGCCAGCGCGCGAGGAGTTCCTGGCATCGTCGCTGGAGGTGGCCCCGCGCCTCCTCGGCGCCGTGCTCCGGCACGACTCTCCGGACGGGCCGGTCGCCCTGCGCATCACCGAGGTGGAGGCCTACATCGGCGACGGCCTCGACCCCGGGTCGCATGCCTTCCGCGGCCGGACCAAGCGCAATGCGGTCATGTACGGGCCACCCGGGCACCTGTACACGTACTTCACGTACGGGATGCACGTGTGCGCGAACATCGTCTGCTCGCCGGAGGGCGAGGCGTCGGCCGTTCTCCTCCGCGCCGCCGAGGTGGTCGAGGGGGAGGAGCTGGCAGAGCTGCGCCGCGTCGGGGGAAGCGGGAGGCGCATCCCGCACCGCGACCTGGCGCGCGGACCGGCGCGGATGGTCGTCGCTGCCGGGATCGTCCTGGCGGATGACGGCGCCGACCTGTTCGCCCCGCCGTTCGAGCTGCTGCTGCCGACCGAGCAGGCCCCGTACGCGACCGGCCCGCGGACGGGCGTCTCGGGCGCCGGGGGTGGACTCGCGTTCCCGTGGCGGTACTGGCTCGCGGACGACCCGACTGTCTCGCCCTACAAGCGGCACCCGAAGTCGCACGACTGACGGGCGCAGCGGTCGCCGCCTCGGCTCAGCCCGCGACGATCCGGAAGGTCCCCGCGCAGACGCACGCCCAGACGATGCTCGTGAGCGTGCCGATAAGGAACCGTTCGCGCGCCTCCGGCTGCTCCAGCTCGGTGAAGCGGCCGACGCCCTTGATGGCGATCAGGACTGCGAGCCCCTCCGGGAATCCGGCCATGATCGTGCCGGCCGCCGCGAACCGTTCCAGCAGCCCGATGGTCGTGCCGCCGCGGAGCACTTCACGCGTCGTCACGCCCTCCGGGGTGAGTGCGCGCACCAGGATGCCGCCGTGCGCGCTGGGCTCGGTCGTGCTGCGCGTCGCGAGGGCGAGCACGAGCTGGGAGGCCGGCCAGCCCCCGAGCACCGCGAGCGCCAGCGCCACGAGCCCGATCAGGAGGCGGAACGCGAGCGGTGCGTGCTGCGCGGGGAGGAGCACGACGATGAAGGACGCCGCGAGCAGGCCGGCCGCGCAGTACACGAGAGGGCGCCGCGGCGTGCGAAGGGTCGCGACGATGCAGCCGAGCGCGGCGACCAGCATGAGGAGCGCCAGGACCCAGAGCGCCCGGGGGAGCGCCGGTCCGAGCAGTGCGGCGATCGGCGGCCAGCTCGTCATGCGTCCTCCTCGGGGTCGGGCGCACCGGTCTGCCGAGCATCGGCGCGCGCCAACAGCCTAGTCAGCGCCGGGATGGCCGCGAACTCGACCCGCAGACCGGCAGCCCGTGCACGGTCGCTGGCGGACTGCGGGGTGATACCCAGCCGGGCTCCCGCTTCGGCCTGGGTCAGGCCGGACGAGACCAGGTCGTACAGCTCCCATCCTGCGGCGCTGCGCCCGTCGCGCAGGGTGAGCAGGAGGATGGTGAGCGCCTCCGCATCGGCAGCCGCCTCGGTGTCGACGACGGCCTCCGCAGCGAACCGCGACGCCGCCCGCTTGGCCCGGGTGACGGCGGCGCGGGCGGCGATGAAGGCGTCTCCTGTGGCCTCCCGCGTGTTCTCGGGGAGGGGGAGGCGGACCGTTCCCAGCCCCAGTCCGACGCTCCAGGCGCCCTCCCTGGTCAGGGTGAGGACGAGGTCGAGAGCGGTCGCGGCGTCTTCTGTGGCGACCTGGAGCTCGTCGCCAGCGTTCCGGTCGGGCGCGGCTGCGAGGCGCGGGGCGTAGCGGTCGCGGATGGTGGAAAGCGCGCTTCCGACGAGGTCGGCACGGCGTCTGCTGTCCACCTGGTCGGCGGTCACGACGAACATCGCGGGCTCCTCTCGCTTTTCTTCCGATGGTTCTTCCGGCCGTCAGGGGTGCAGGCCTGATCCCCAGCATATCAGGACTGTGGGCCTGATCATAGTCTCATCAGGGATCCAGGCCTGATCGCCGTTTCAGGGTGGCGCCGAGGCCGCTGCTACCCTGGTCGGGTGTCCGAAACCGCCCTGTCCGGCCTCACCGCGCAGTCCAACGATCCTTCCTTCTCCGACGTCTGGGACGAGCTGAAATGGCGCGGACTCGTTCACGTGTCGACGGATGAGACCGCTCTGAAGGAGCTCCTCAGGGGTGGACCCATCACCTACTACTGCGGCTTCGACCCGACCGCGCCGAGCCTCCACCTCGGCAACCTGGTGCAGCTCCTGACCATGCGCCGCCTCCAGCTCGCCGGTCACCGGCCGCTCGGGCTCGTCGGCGGATCCACCGGGCTCATCGGCGACCCCCGTCCGACCGCCGAGCGGACGCTCAACACCAAGGAGACCGTCGCCGAGTGGGTCGCCTACCTGCAGGCGCAGGTCGCCCGGTTCCTCTCCGACGAGGGCGAGAACGCCGTGCGGCTGGTGAACAACCTCGACTGGACGGCGCCGATGTCGGCGATCGACTTCCTGCGCGAGATCGGCAAGCACTTCCGGGTCGGCACCATGCTCAAGAAGGATGCGGTGGCCGCGCGCCTCAACTCCGACGAGGGCATCTCGTACACCGAGTTCAGCTACCAGATCCTGCAGGGGATGGACTTCCTCGAGCTCTACCGCCAGTACGGCTGCGTGCTGCAGACCGGTGGCAGCGACCAGTGGGGCAACCTCACCAGCGGGACGGAGCTCATCCGCAAGGTGGAGGGCGTCCACGTCCACGCCATCGGCACGCCGCTCATCACCAACAGCGACGGCACCAAGTTCGGCAAGAGCGAGGGCAACGCGGTCTGGCTCGACCCCGCGCTCACGTCGCCGTACGCCATGTACCAGTTCTGGCTGAACACCGACGACGCCGACGTCATCGACCGGCTCAAGATCTTCACGTTCCTGACGCGCGCCGAGATCGAGGAGCTGGAGCGCGCGGTCGCCGAGGAGCCTTTCAGGCGCGAGGCGCAGCGCCGCCTGGCGTTCGAGGTGACCGCGCTGGTGCACGGTGTCGAGGCCACCGAGGCCACCATCGCCGCCGCCCAGGCGCTGTTCGGCCAGGGCGAGCTCTCCGACCTCGACGCCGCGACGCTGGAGGCCGCGCTCCGCGAGCTCCCCAACACCACCCGCACCGAGCCGCACGCCACGGTGGCCCAGACCCTCGTCGACACCGGACTGACCTCCAGCCTCAGCGAAGCCCGCCGAGCGGTGACCCAGGGCGGCGTCTACGTCAACAACGGCAAGGTCGACGACGCCGAGCAGGCCATCGGGGCCGATGTACTCCCCGGCGACCTGGTGGTGCTGCGGCGCGGCAAGAAGACCCTCGCCGGCGTCTTCGTCGCGAGCCGCGGCTGACGTACGGTTGAACCATGTCGGATGAACCGCAGAGCCCGGGCGAGGACGGCCTGGTCGCGCGCCTCGACGTGATCGAGGAGCAGCCGCTCGACGCGCGCGCCGACGCGTACGCGCAGCTCCACGAGCAGCTCCGTCGCACCCTGGAGGGCGACGACGAGCATGGCCGGGGCTGAGCGCCGCCTCGACGTCGCACTGGCCGAGCTGGGCCTGGCGCGGTCGCGCTCGCACGCGGCGTCCGTGATCGCCGAGGGCCTCGTCACGGTGGATGGGCGACCCGCTGTGCGCGCCTCTCTCAAGGTGGGCGACGCGCAGCGCATCGAGGTGGCCGGCGCCGACCACTACGTCAGCCGGGGAGCGCACAAGCTGATCGCAGCGCTCGACGCCTTCGCCGTCGACCCGGGCGGCCGGGTCGCGCTCGACGCGGGCGCCTCCACGGGAGGGTTCAGCCAGGTGCTGCTGGAGCGCGGCGCCGCACGGGTCATCGCCGTCGATGTCGGGCACGGCCAGCTGTCTCCCGCGCTCGACGGGGAGGCGCGGCTGGAGTCCTACGAAGGGGTCAACGTCCGCTCGCTGACCGCCGCCTCCCTCGCCGGGCTGACCGGGGACGACGTGCGCCCGGACCTGGTGGTGGCCGACCTCTCGTTCATCTCGCTGACCCAGGTGCTGCCGGCGCTGGTCGCGACGGCCGTGCGCGGTGCGGACTTCGTCCTGCTGATCAAGCCGCAGTTCGAGGTCGGCAGGCAGGGCATCCGCGAGGGCGTGGTCCGGGATGCGGGCCTCCGCGCCGACGCGGTCTCCGACGTGCTCTGGGCGGCCCACGACGCGGGGCTGGGCACCGCGGGTCTGATCGCCTCGCCGATCGCCGGCGGACACGGCAACAAGGAGTTCCTGGCGTGGCTGCGAGCGGGTGCACCGGACCCGTCCGGGCTCCGGGATGAGGTCGTGCGCGTTTCGCGCTAGGTGAACGTTCTCCACAAACCCGGCCTGCTGGCCTCGTCCTCGGCGAGAAAACAGACAGAATGGGAGGACGGCTTTCGAGAGGAGACGACGTGGCACCGATCGGTGAAGCGACGCGATACATCCTCGTCGTCGCGCACACCGGTCGTCCTGACTCCCTCGAGGCAGGTGTCCGCGTGTCCCGGCAGCTGCTCGACGCGGGCGTCGTCCCGGTTCTGAGCGCCGACGAGCGCAGAGACCTGCTGGAGGCCGACCCGTCGCTCGACGCGGTGCTCGTCCTCGGCGACGACATCGCTCCGAACGAGCTGGAGCTGGTGATCGTGCTGGGCGGTGACGGCACCATCCTGCGCGCCGCCGAACTGGTGCGCGGCTGCTCGGCGCCGCTCCTCGGCGTCAACCTCGGCCACGTCGGCTTCCTGGCCGAGAGCGAGCGCGACGACCTCGAGACCGCGGTCGCACGCGGGCTCGCGAAAGACTACGAGGTCGAGGAGCGCATGACGCTCTCGGCGCGCGTCAAAGTGGGCCGCGAGGTCGTCTACGAGAGCTGGGCGCTCAACGAGGCGACGGTCGAGAAGGCGAGCCGCGAGCGGATGCTCGAAGTGGTCATCGAGGTCGACGGCCGGCCCATGTCGAGCTTCGGCTGCGACGGCGTCGTGATGTCGACGCCGACCGGCTCCACCGCGTACTCGTTCTCGGCGGGCGGCCCGGTCGTCTGGCCGGGCGTCGCCGCCCTCCTGCTCGTGCCGCTCAGCGCGCACGCTCTGTTCTCCCGTCCCCTCGTGGTCGACGCCGACTCGTCGCTCGCGGTCGAGCTGCTCGACCGCGCCGGCGGTGCGGGCATCCTGTGGTGCGACGGCCGCCGCCCGTTCGACCTGCCGCGCGGCGCCCGCGTCGTCGTCCGCCGTTCGCCCATCCCGGTGCGGCTGGCACGACTCCACCCCGGTCCCTTCACCGACCGGCTGGTGCACAAGTTCGACCTCCCGGTCACGGGTTGGAGGGGGCCGGCGGGGCGTGACTGACGTGCGCGGAGGCATCGAGGAGATCTCGATCAAAGACCTGGGCGTCATCGCCGACGCCTCGCTGCCGCTGGGATCAGGGTTCACCGCGATCACCGGCGAGACCGGCGCGGGCAAGACGATGGTCGTGACGGCGCTCGGGCTCCTGCTCGGCGAACGCGCCGACAGCGGAGCCGTCCGCCTCGGCAGCCCGCAGGCCTGGGTCGAGGGTCGGTGGCGCGTGCCGTCGTCGGGTGACGTCGTGGATCGCGTGCGCGACACCGGGGGAGACGTCGACGCGATCGACGCGCACGAGGCCGAACTGGTGCTGAGCCGGTCGGTGTCGGCCGAGGGGCGCTCGCGCGCCGTGGTCGGCGGCCGCAGTGCGCCGGTCGCAGTGCTGACGGAGCTGGGCGAGCAGCTGGTGGTCGTCCACGGTCAGTCGGACCAGATCCGGCTGCGGTCCGCCGTCGCCCAGCGCGCGGCTCTCGACCGCTTCGCCGGCCCGGCCTTCGCCGAGGCGCTCGCGGGGTACGAGCAGGTCTTCCACCGCTGGCGCGACAACCGGGCGGAGCTCGACGACCTGATCGCCGACCAGGACCGCCGTGCGCGCGAGGCCGAGGACCTCCGCGCGGCGATGGCCGAGATCGAGGCCGTCGCACCACAGCCGGGGGAGGACGACGAACTCGCCGAACGTGCCGAACGCCTGACCAACCTGGAGGAATTGCGGCTCGCCGCCTCGGGTGCACGGGAGCTGCTGAGCGCCGAGGAGTCCGAGGGCGCCGACGCGCTGGGCCTGCTCGACAACGCGCGCCGCCAACTGGAGCGGATGGCTCCCCACGACAACGCCCTCCAGCCCCTCGCCGAGTCGGTGGCAGAGGCGAACTACCTCGTCTCCGACATCGCCGCGCAGCTGTCGACCTACCTTGCGGCGCTCGACACCGACGGCGCCCACGAGCTCGACATCGTGCAGGCGCGTCGCTCCGAGCTCGCCGGGTTGGTGCGCAAGTACGGCCCGACGCTCGACGACGTGATCCGCACGCTCGAGACGGGAAGCCTGCGGCTGCTGGAGCTCGACGGCGACGCCGACCGGATCGGCGAGCTCACCCGCGAGGTGGAGGACGACGCCGCGCTCGTCGCCGAGCTCGCCGCCGACCTGAGCGCCGAGCGCACCGCGGCGGCCGCGCGGCTGGCCGAGGCGGTCAGCGAGGAGCTCTCCGCCCTGGCCATGCCGGACGCACGGATCGTCGTCGAGGTCACGCAGCGCGATCCGGAGGACCTCAGCACGTACAGCGCCATGGGCCGCGATCAGGTCGCCATCCTGCTGCAGCCGCACCCGGGCGCCGAACCGCGCCCGCTCGGCAAGGGCGCTTCCGGGGGCGAGCTCTCGCGGGTGATGCTCGCCATCGAGGTCGTCATCGCGGGCAGTGATCCGGTCCCGACCTTCATCTTCGACGAGGTCGACGCGGGCGTCGGCGGAGCCTCCGCCATCGAGATCGGCCGGCGTCTGGCGCGTCTGGCGGAGTCGGCGCAGGTCATCGTCGTGACGCACCTCGCCCAGGTCGCCGCCTTCGCCACCAACCACCTCACGGTCGTGAAGGGCAGCGACGGCGCGGTCACGGCCTCCAGCGTCCGCCGGCTCGACGGCGACGAGCGCATCGCCGAGATGGCGCGTCTGCTCTCCGGCCTGCCCGACTCCGAGAGCGGCCTCGCCCATGCCCGGGAACTGGTCGACATGGCGTCGGCGGCGCGGGACGGGCATCCATCGGTGATAAGCTGAGAGCCCGTGGTGGATTATTCAGACGCGGGCCCCTCGAGCGGCAGATCTCAGACAAACGGCACTACCAAACACATCTTCGTGACCGGTGGTGTCGTTTCTTCGTTGGGGAAGGGGCTGACGGCCGCCTCCCTCGGCAATCTCCTCACGGCGCGGGGCCTGCGTGTCGTCATGCAGAAGCTCGACCCCTACCTGAACGTGGATCCGGGCACGATGAACCCGTTCCAGCACGGTGAGGTCTTCGTCACCGACGACGGTGCGGAGACCGACCTCGACATCGGCCACTACGAGCGCTTCCTCGACATCAACCTCGGGCAGTCCGCCAACGTCACCACCGGCCAGATCTACTCCAACGTCATCGCCAAGGAGCGCCGCGGCGAGTACCTCGGCGACACCGTCCAGGTCATCCCGCACATCACCGACGAGATCAAGCGGCGGATGCGCCTCCAGGCGCAGCCCGGTCCGGACGGCGAGCCCGCCCCCGACGTGATCATCACCGAGATCGGCGGGACGGTCGGCGACATCGAGTCGCAGCCGTTCATCGAGTCGGCCCGCCAGGTGCGCCACGAGCTGGGCCGCAAGAACTGCTTCTTCGTGCACGTCTCGCTGGTGCCCTACATGAACGCGTCCGGCGAGCAGAAGACCAAGCCGACCCAGCACTCCGTCGCCGCCCTCCGCTCCATCGGCATCCAGCCGGACGCGCTCGTGCTCCGCAGCGACCGACCGGTCTCCGAGAGCAACAAACGCAAGATCGCGCTGATGTGCGACGTGGACGAGCAGGCCGTGGTGAACGCGGTCGACGTGCCGAGCATCTACGACATCCCGACCATGCTCCACCAGCAGGGCCTCGACGCGTACATCATCGACCAGCTCGGCCTCGACAAGGCCAACGACGTCGACTGGAACGGCTGGGCCCGCCTGCTGGAGTCGGTCCACGACCCGAAGCACGAGGTCACGATCGGTCTCGTCGGCAAGTACATCGACCTCCCCGACGCCTACCTCTCGGTCACCGAGGCGCTCCGCGCGGGGGGATTCGCGCACCGCACCAAGGTGAAGCTCAAGTGGATCCCGTCCGATGAGTGCCAGACGCCGGAGGGGGCGTCGACGCAGCTCAGCGACGTCGACGCGATCTGCGTGCCCGGCGGCTTCGGCGTCCGCGGCATCGAGGGCAAGGTCGGTGCCCTGCGCTTCGCGCGTGAGAACGGCATCCCGGCGCTCGGGCTGTGCCTCGGCCTGCAGTGCATGGTCATCGAGTACGCCCGCAACGAGGCAGGGCTCGGCGGCGCGTCGTCGTCCGAGTTCGACCCGGAGACCGAGTTCCCGGTGATCGCCACCATGGCCGAGCAGGTCGACATCATCGCCGGCGGCGACCTGGGCGGCACCATGCGCCTCGGCCTCTACCCGGCGACGCTGGCCGACGGCTCCCTCGTCTCGGAGCTGTACGGCGCCGACGAGGCGTCGGAGCGTCACCGCCACCGCTACGAGGTCAACAACAACTACCGCGAGCAGATCGCCGACGCCGGTCTCTGGTTCTCCGGCACCTCGCCGGACGGCCACCTGGTCGAGTACGTCGAGCTGCCGCGGGATGTGCACCCGTTCTACGTGGGCACGCAGGCCCACCCCGAGCTCCGCTCCCGCCCGAACCGTGCGCACCCGCTGTTCGCCGGTCTCGTCGGCGCCGCACTCGAGCGCCAGAAGGCCAGCCTCCTGTTCGAGGTGGCCGAGGCCGACGCCGAGATGGTGGCAGAGGCCTGATGGCGGACAGCGTGGTCGACAGTGTCGCGGACAGCGTCGCAGGCGACCTGAACGACCAGCCGTTCCGCCCAGAGGTCGTCTCCACCGAGACGGCCTTCGAAGGCAAGATCTGGAACGTCCGCCGCGACGTCTTCCGCTACAACGGCGACGAGATCACGCGGGAGTACGTGGACCACACCGGCGCCGTCGGCATCCTGGCGCTGGACGACGAGGGGCGGGTGCTGCTCATCCGGCAGTACCGGCACCCCGTCCGCCACCGCGACTGGGAGATCCCGGCCGGCCTGCTCGACAAGCACGCGGAGGACCCGCTGACGGCGGCCCAGCGCGAGCTGAGCGAGGAGGCCGACCTCCAGGCCGACGAGTGGAACGTGCTCGCGGACGTCTTCACCAGCCCCGGCGGCAACGACGAGTCCATCCGGATCTACGTCGCCCGCGGCATCCACTCGACCGGCTCCGAGTTCGCCCGCGAGGCGGAGGAGGCCGACATCGAGGTGCGCTGGGTGCCGCTCGACGACGCGGTGGAGGCGGTGATGCAGCGCCGGGTCCACAACGCGCCGCTGATCATCGCCCTGCTGGCCGCGAAGACCGCCCGTGAGCAGGGCTGGACGTCGCTCGGCGCCGCCAACGAGCCCTGGCCGAGCCATCCCAAGCTGAGCAGATGACCGTTGCGGCCGAGGTCGACGCGTTCCTCCGGCACGTCGCGATCGAGCGGGGGCTCTCGGCCAACACGGTCGCGGCGTACCGTCGCGACCTCGCCGTCTACAGCGCCTGGCTGGAGGCGGAGGGGATCGGCGACCTCCAGCAGGTGACGCCCGCGACGCTGTCTGCGTTCGCGGTGCACCTCGGGACCCGCGCGGAGTCGCCGCTGACCGCCTCCTCGCTCGCCCGGATGCTGTCGACGGTCCGCGGGTTCCACCGGTTCCTGCTCGACGAGGGCCGGGTGGAGGCGGACGCGTCGCGCGACCTGCGGCCTCCCAAGCTGCCCAGCCGCCTGCCGAAGGCCATCTCGGTGGAGCAGGTGTCCGCACTGCTGGCCGCGACCGACGGCGACGATGCTGGCGCGCTGCGCGACAAAGCGCTGCTGGAGCTGATGTACGCCACCGGCGCCCGCGTCAGCGAAGCGGTCGGGCTCAACGTGGACGACGTGATCGACGCCGACGTCGTCCGCCTCACCGGCAAGGGCAGCAAGCAGCGGATCGTCCCGCTGGGCAGCTACGCGCAGGAGGCCGTGTCGGCGTACCTGGTGCGGGCGCGTCCGGTGCTGTCGGCGAAGGGCCGGGCGACGCCGGCACTGTTCCTCGGGATGCGGGGGGCGCGGCTGTCCCGGCAGAACGTGTGGCTGATCATCCGAGCCGCCGCCGAGCGCGCGAAACTGGACGTCGAGATCTCGCCGCACACGCTCCGCCACTCGTTCGCCACGCACCTGCTGGCCGGGGGAGCGGACGTCCGGGTCGTGCAGGAGCTGCTGGGCCACTCGTCCGTCGCGACGACCCAGATCTACACGCTGGTGACGGCCGACACCCTCCGCGACGTGTACGCGACCTCCCACCCGCGCGCCCGCTGACGCCTCCGCTCGCTGGCACCTCCGCTCGCTGCTGCGGCCCGTTGCCGCCCCTCGCTGCCGCCCGTACCCGGAGCGAGTGCAGCCGTTTGTCACGTTTGCTGCTGCGCGCGCAGCAGCACACGTGACAAACGGCAGCACTCACGTGGATCAGCGCGCGTGGAGGCGGCGCGGCGCGCGTCGGCGCAGCCAGACGTAGACGGAGCGGCCGTCGGCCCCGGCGCGCCGGGTCGCGGTGAACCCGAGTTTGCGGAGCACGCCGAACGATGGTGCGTTCCACGTCGCGACCGTGGCCCACAGCATCGGGAAGCCGGCGCGGAACGCGGCGTCGGCCACCGCCGAGGCGGCCTCGGTGGCGTAGCCCCCGCCGACGTGGCCGCGCAGCAGCTCGTACGCGATCTCCGGCTGGGAGGCGCTGGCCCGTCCGACGACGAGGCCGCAGTACCCGATCGCCTCGCCGGTCTCGGCCAGCTCGATCGCGTACAGGCCGAAGCCCTGCTCGTCGAACCGGCGGCGCTGCGCGTCCAGCCGTTCCCGCTCCTCCTCGACCGACCCGGGCGGGGGCCCGAGGGGATGCTCCGCGAGCAGAGCGAGGTTCCACTCGGCGTCGCGCCCGTCGCGCGGGCGCAGACGCAGACGCGGGGTCTCCAGGGCGGACGGCATCGGCTGCACGCGGTCAGCGTACCGAACCGCCGGGCCCACGCCCCGCAAGCGGGGCACGGCGCGGATAGACTGTCCCCTTGAAAGACCGCCCACGAGAGGGACGAGGAACACGCAGGTGACGCGCAACGACGAGGTCGAGACCCAGCTTCCTGGCATGGATGCCGCATCCATCGCCGTGAAGCCCGGCCCCACCGGTCGCCCTCAGCGCGCCTTCCCGGCGCCCGCCCCGCTGACGCAGCACGGACCCGCCAAGATCATCGCCCTCTGCAACCAGAAGGGTGGCGTCGGCAAGACGACCACGAGCATCAACCTCGGCGCGTCGCTGGCCGAATACGGCCGCCGGGTCCTGGCGGTCGACTTCGACCCGCAGGGCGCGCTCTCGGCCGGCCTCGGCGCGCACACGCACGACGCCACGACGATCTACGACCTGCTGCTCAACCGCAACGCCGACGTTCAGGGCGCCATCCAGTCGACCTCGACGCCCGGGCTCGACATCATCCCGGCGAACATCGACCTCTCCGCCGCCGAGGTGCACCTGGTCAACGAGGTCGCGCGCGAACAGATCCTCGCCGGGGTGCTGCGCAAGGTCGCGAACGACTACGACGTCATCCTCGTCGACTGCCAGCCGTCGCTCGGCATCCTCACCGTCAACGCGCTGACCGCCAGCCACGGCGTGCTCATCCCGCTGGAGTGCGAGTACTTCGCCCTGCGCGGCGTCGCCCTGCTGATCGAGACGATCGACAAGGTGCGCGAGCGGCTCAACCCGGCGATCGAGCTCGACGGCATCCTCGCCACCATGTACGACTCGCGGACGCTGCACTCGCGCGAGGTGCTGGAGCGCGTCGTCGACGCCTTCGGCGACCGCGTGCTCGAGACGGTGATCTCGCGCACGGTGAAGTTCCCGGACGCGTCGGTGGCGGCCACCCCGATCACGCAGTTCGCGCCCGAGCACCAGGCGGCGGAGGCGTACCGTCAGCTGGCGCGGGAACTGGTGTTCCGTGGCGCCGTCGCCTGAGACGGCCGAACCGCGGGGCACGGCCGAACCGGCGGGTGCGGGCACGGGCGCGGCCGAACCGGGCGAGACCGCGGGCTTCCGCGTTTCGCTCGGCGAGTTCGAGGGCCCGTTCGACCTCCTCCTGTCGCTCATCACCAAGCACGAGCTCGACATCACCGAGATCTCGCTGAGCCGCGTCACCGACGAGTTCATTGCCTACCTGCGCGACCTCGACACCGACGAGAGCCTCGACGAGGCGAGTGAGTTCCTCCTGGTCGCGGCCACGCTGCTCGACCTGAAGGTGGCCGGGCTGCTTCCGCAGGGCGAGCTGGTGGATGCCGAGGATGTGGCGCTGCTCGAAGCCCGCGACCTCCTGTTCGCCCGGCTGCTGCAGTACCGCGCGTTCAAGGAGGCCTCGTCCTGGTTCGCTGAGCGGTTGGAGGCGGAGGGCGCACGGCATCCCCGCCTGGTGCGGCTGGAGGACAAGTTCCGTCAGCGCACGCCGGAACTGGTGTGGACGCTCAGCCTCGACGACTTCGCCGCCCTCGCCACGCTGGCGATGACGCCGCGCGAGATCCCGACCGTCGGCCTCGACCACCTGCACGCCCCGCTGGTCAGCATCCGGGAGCAGGCGGCGATCGTGGTCGGTATGCTGCGGCAGGGCGAGCCGATGAACTTCCGCCAGTTGGTCGCCGGCGCCGAGCAGAAGGGCGTCGTGGTGGCGCGGTTCCTCGCGGTGCTGGAGCTGTACCGGCGCGCGGCGATCGCCTTCGAGCAGCTGGAGCCGCTCGGCGAGCTGACGCTGCGGTGGACCGCGGAGCACTGGTCCGAAGAGAACCTGTCGAACCTGGGAGCCGATTATGACGGTTGAGAACACGGCCGAGACACTGGAGGTGACGGACACCACCGAGGTGCCGGCCCCGGTCGAGGACGCGCAGATCGAGCGCGCGCTGGAGGCCATCCTGATGGTGGCGGACGAGCCGATGAGCGTCGTCACCCTGGCGACGGCGGTCGGCGCGCCGGTGAAGCGGGTGCGCGCGGCGCTGGCAGCGCTCGTGGCCGACTTCGACGGTGAGGCGGGCGGTGCGGACGGCGGGGCGGCTGGGGTCGCTGGCGGCGTGCCGGGCGGCGCGCCGGGCGGCGTGCGTCGCGGCTTCGAGCTGCGGGAGGTCGGAGGCGGCTGGCGCATCTACGTACGCGAGGAGTACGACGCGGTCGTGTCCGGGTACGTCCTCCAGCAGAACCCGACGAAGCTCTCGCAGGCGGCGCTCGAGACCCTCGCCGTGATCGCGTACAAGCAGCCGATCAGCCGCGGTGCGATCGCCTCCATCCGGGCCGTCAACGTGGATTCGGTAGTGCGGACGCTGCTCGGCCGCGGCCTCATCACGGAGCTCTTCACGGACAGCGAGACCGGCGCCATCAACTACGGCACGACCGACCTGCTGCTCAGCCAGCTGGGCATCAACTCCATCGACGAGCTGCCGAAGATCTCCCCGCTCCTGGCGGACGGCGCGGACGGGTTCGAGGGCGATGTCCGCTGAGAACGGGGCGCAGGGAGAGCGCCTGCAGAAGGTGATGGCGGCCGCCGGTGTGGCGTCGCGGCGCGTGTCGGAGGACCTCATCGTGGCCGGCCGGGTGTCGGTCAACGGCGTGGTCGTCACCGAGCTCGGGAAGCGCGTCGACCCGCTGGTGGACCGCGTCGCCGTCGATGGAACCGCCGTCCAGCTCGACACCTCCCGCCGCTACGTGATGCTCAACAAGCCGGTCGGGGTGGTCAGCTCGATGCGCGACGAGCAGGGGCGGCCGGACCTCTCGCGCTTCGCCGCCGGGTACCCGGAGCGGCTGTTCAACGTCGGCCGGCTGGATGCGGAGACCTCGGGCCTCCTGATCCTCACCAACGACGGCGAGCTGGCGCACGTGCTCGCGCATCCCAGTTTCGGCGTGACGAAGACGTACGTCGCGCGGGTGCGCGGCATCGTCACCCCGCAGACCATCGGCCGCCTGACGAAGGGCGTCGAGCTGGAGGACGGTCCGATCGCGGCGGACAAGGCGAAGCTGCTGCAGTCGAACCCGCGCGGCGACGACTCGCTGGTCGAGATCACGCTGCACTCCGGCCGCAACCGGATCGTGCGGCGGATGCTCGCCGAGGTCGGGCACCCGGTCGTGGAGTTGGTGAGGCGGCAGTTCGGGCCGCTGCACCTCGGCACGCTGAAGGCCGGGCAGTTGCGGGACCTGACGAAGGACGAACTGGGGCAGCTGCTGACCATCTCGCGCCAGGGCGAGTGAGCCGTACTGCACACCGGGTGCCTGTTCCTCCTGAATTCAGGTCCCGGATGCGGTGTCATCTCCTGAAAACAGGACCGCGAACCGCGTCTCCTGAATTCAGGAGATTCGGCTCGGGTGGTGCTTGTGGGGCCTTTACTCAGGACGTACAGCACCCCGAGAACCCGTTTCTCCTGAGATCAGGACCCACACGCGCGCCGATCTCCTGAAAACAGGATCGCGAACCCCCGTCTCCTGAATTCAGGAGATTCGGCTCGGGTGGTGCTTGTGGGGCCTTTACTCAGGACGTACAGCACCCCGAGAACCCGTTTCTCCTGAATTCAGGACCCGCACGCGCGCCGATCTCCTGAATCCAGGACCGGCACCGGGCACGATCTCCTGAAAACAGGGGCCCGTGGCGCTGGCTAAGGTGGACGGGTGACTGACACTCCTGCCCGCCTCGCCGGTCCCGTCCGCGTCGTCGGCGCGGGGCTGCTCGGCGCCTCCGTCGGACTCGGGTTGCGCGCCCGCGGTGTCGACGTGCTGCTCGCCGACGCCTCGCCCGCCCACCTGCGGCTGGCCGCGGACTATGGGGCCGGGCGCATCGACGACGGGGGAGTGGAGCCGGCGCTGATCGTGGTGGCAGTGCCGCCCGACCTGACGGGTCGCGTCGTCGCCGACGAGCTGGCCGCCCATCCCACCGCGGTCGTCACCGATGTGGCCAGCGTGAAGGTGGCCCCGCTCGCCGAGCTGGAGGAGTCCGGGCTCGACCTCGCTCACTACGTCGGCGGGCACCCGCTCGCCGGGCGGGAGCGCGGCGGTCCGTCCTCTGCGCGCGCCGATTTGTTCATCGGCCGCCCCTGGGTGGTCGCCGCGCGCCCCGAGAATCCGCGCTCGGCGGTCAACCTCGTGGAGGCGCTCATCCTCGACCTGGGTGCAACGCCCGTCGAGATGGAGGCCGACGAGCACGACGCCGCCGTCGCCCTCGTCTCGCACGCTCCGCAGATCGTCTCCTCCCTCATGGCGAAGCGGCTCGCCGACTCGCCGGACGCCGCCCTGGCGCTCGCGGGGCAGGGCGTCCGCGATGTGACCAGGATCGCCGGGAGCGAGCCGGAGCTGTGGGTGCAGATCCTCGGCTCCAACGCTCCGGCGATCGTCGAGATCCTGCGGGCCTACCGCGACGACCTCGACCGCGTGCTCGCAGCCCTCGGGGATGTCGACGCGTCCGGCGCCCGCCGCACCATCGCGGAGGAGATCGCCGGCGGCAACATCGGCGTCTCGCGCCTCCCGGGCAAGCACGGCCAGGACCGCAGGTATTCGCGCTTCGTGGTGATGGTGGAGGACCGCCCGGGCGAGTTGGCCCGCCTGCTGCACGAGCTCGGTGAGCTGGGCGTCAACATGGAGGACCTGCGGCTCGAGCACTCCCCGGGCGCGCCGTTCGGCCTCGCCGACATCGCCGTGCTGCCCGAGGTGGAGCACCGCACCGTGAAAGACCTGACCGACCGTGGATGGAGGATCACCGGATGAGCGACCCGATCGTCGTCGCCGTGGACGGACCCGCCGGGAGCGGCAAGTCGAGCGTCAGCAAGGCGGCCGCCCGCCGCCTCGGCTGGGCGTACCTCGACACCGGCGCCGCGTACCGGGCGCTCAGCTGGTACGTCGTGGAGCGGCGTCTCGACCCGAGCGACTCCCCGGCCGTCATCGACGCCCTCCCGGACTTCGACTACCGGATCGGCACAGACCCGGACACCTACCACGTGTTCGTCGGCGACGCCGACGTGACCGAGACCATCCGCACGCCGGAGGTCACCGCGGTGGTCAGCGCGATCGCCCGCGTGCCAGAGGTGCGTGCGTTCCTCACCGCGCTGTTCCGCGACATCATCCGGCGCACCGAGCAGGACGGCATCGTCGTCGAGGGCCGGGACATCACCACGGTGGTCTGCCCGGATGCTCCGGTGCGCATCCTGCTGACCGCCGACGAAGCCGTTAGAATGGCGAGGCGTTCCGCGGAGCTGGCCGGCCATTCCGCCGCGCACGTCGGCGAAGCGCTGCGGCGGCGCGACGCGGCCGACGCCCGCGTGGTCGACTTCATGAACGCCGCGGACGGTGTGACCACCGTCGACTCCACCCTCCTCGACTTCGACCAGACCGTCGACGCGGTCATCCAGGTCGTACAGAAAGCAGCACATGTCTGACATCGAAAACGAGCCCACCGGCGACGACGACCTCGTCGCCCGGCTCACCGACCTCGACGAGGACCTTGCGGTCCAGCGCGCGAACGCCCTGCGCAGCGGGCTCGACGAGTACGAGCTCGACGAGACCGACCTCGACCTGCTCGAGATCGCCGGCGAGGATGTGGAGGGCATCACGTACCTCCCGGCCCTGCCGGTCCTCGCCATCGTCGGCCGCCCGAACGTCGGCAAGTCGGCGCTCGTGAACCGCATCCTCGGCCGCCGCGAGGCCGTCGTGGAGGACACGCCCGGCGTGACGCGCGACCGCGTCTCGTACCAGGCGGAGTGGAACGGCCGCCGGTTCACCCTGGTCGACACCGGAGGCTGGGAGCCCGACGCCCGCGGCATCGACGCCTCCGTCGCCGCCCAGGCCGAGGTCGCCATCGACCTCGCCGACGCTGTGCTCTTCGTCGTGGATGCGACGGTCGGCGCTACGGCGACCGACGAGCGCGTCGTCCGCCTGCTCCGCAAGACGCAGAAACCCGTCTTCCTCGCCGCCAACAAGGTCGACGACGCCCGCCAGGAGCCGTACGCGACCGAACTGTGGTCGCTGGGTCTCGGCGAGCCGCATCCCGTCTCCGCATTGCACGGCCGCGGTGTCGCCGACCTGCTCGACGAGGTCCTGAAGGCCCTCCCCGAGGAGTCCGCCTTCGCCAAGCGCGAGATCGGCGGCCCCCGCCGCGTCGCGATCATCGGACGCCCCAATGTCGGCAAGTCGTCACTGCTCAACAAGACGGCGGGGGAGGAGCGCGTGGTCGTCAACGACCTCGCCGGCACAACCCGCGACCCTGTCGACGAGCAGGTCGAGCTCGGCGGCAAGGTCTGGCGCTTCGTCGACACCGCCGGCATCCGCCGTCGCGTGCACCTGCAGCAGGGCGCCGACTTCTATGCGTCGCTCCGCACCTCCACCGCGCTGGAGAAGGCGGAGGTGGCCGTCGTCGTCCTCGACGTCAGCGAGCCGATCAGCGAGCAGGACGTCCGCATCATCGACCTGGTCCTCGAGTCCGGCCGTGCGCTGGTGCTCGCGTTCAACAAGTGGGACCTCCTCGACGACGAGCGCCGCCGCTACCTGGAGCGCGAGATCGAGCAGGACCTCGCGCACGTCTCGTGGGCGCCGCGCGTCAACATCTCGGCGCGCACCGGCCGCCACCTGGAGAAGCTGGTCCCGGCGCTCGAGCTGGCGCTCGAGTCGTGGGACACCCGCATCCCGACCGGCAAGTTCAACGCCTTCCTGGCCGAGCTGACGGCGGCGCACCCGCACCCCGTCCGCGGCGGCAAGCAGCCGCGCATCCTGTTCGGCACGCAGGCGTCGAGCCGCCCGCCGACATTCGTGGTGTTCACGACCGGCTTCCTCGACCCCGGCTACCGGCGCTACATCATCCGCCGCCTCCGCGAGGTCTACGGCTTCGAGGGCACCCCCATCGTCCTCAACATGCGCGTCCGCGAAAAGCGCAAGCGCTAACGCCGCCCGCCCGCACCTCTCGGGCTCGCCGCCCACCGTCGAGTCCACACTTTCTGCACGCGACACGCCGCGAGGGCGTGCAAAAAGTGTGTACTCGACGGTGGGCGGAGGCGCGCGAGACGGAGCGCGCGCGAGGCGCGGAGGCGCGAGACGGAGCGCGCGCGAGGCGCGGAGGCGCGCGAGACGGAGCGCGCGCGAGGAGCGGAGGGGCGCGAGACCGAGCGCGCCCGAGGCGCGGAGGCGCCGGACGGAGCGCGCGCGAGGACTCAGCGCTGGCGGGCGACGTCGAGGATGGGCGCGAACGCGTCCGGCGCGTGGATGACCACAACCGGCGCCGTTCCGCCCGGGAACAGCCGCGCGACGTCGGCCGGGTCGGCCCGGTCGTCCAGCGTGATGTCGATCGACTCGCGCCAACGGCCGTCCGCGAGCCGTTGCACCGTGGCCTCCCACGTGATCCCCGGGGTGGCCCTGGCCTGCAGCCGCAAGTGGATGCCCACGGCGCGCTGGCGCGCCAGCAGCGACAGCAGTCCGCGGTATACCGCGGTCCGTCCGGCGTCGATCAGCCACGGATCGAGCTCGCGGACCAGCAGGTCGGCGTTCCAGAGGATCGTCGTGGCGAACCCGCTGCGCGACTGGTAGACGTCCACGGCGATCACGCCCGGGAGACGGCGCACCGTCTGCCGGAGCGTCCCGCGCGTGATGCCCTCCTCGACCGTGCTGTGCAAGTAGAGAGGCACCGACGGTCGCGGCGGCAGCCCGCCCGCGCGCATCGTGGCGTGGTCGTGGATGCGCTGCGGCCCGTCGAAGAACGCCGCCAGCTCCCGGAGCAGCACCCGCACCCGCTCGTCGGGCGGGTCCGCCTCCACCGCCGCCGCCGTGTCGGCGTACGCGGTCGACTGGTGCAACTCGCCGATCCGGAACCCGTGCGTCAAGGGCGGCCGCGCCTTCACCGTCAGGAACGGCGCGCCGGCCTCCGTCCGCAGCGGGTTCTCCCGGCCCTCCACCCGCGGCACCGGGTCGAGCACGTGCTCCAGCGCGAGCACGCCGACCGAGGCCGGCACCGCAATCCGCCCGAGCGGCGAGCCCGCCACCAGCAGGTGCGTCACCGCGAACCCGGCCGCCGTGGCCGATGCCGCCACCTGCGCCGCCACCATCCCGCCCAGGCTGAATCCGGCGAGCATGACCGGTTCGCCCGGCCGCACACCCGCATCCCGCATCGTGTCGAGCGCTGCGCGGGAGACCGTCGGCTCCACACCGCCGCCGATCAGCAGGTCGGCCGTGAGGTCGTTGGGCGCGGCGCCGGCGCGCGGGTGCCATGACTTCGTGCTGGCGAACTGCACCATCCATCGCCGTCCGCCCTCGCCGCCGATTTCGACCACCCGGACCAGGCCGACGTCGGCTCGGTCGTCGAGGTCCGGATCGCAGAGGTCGTCGATCTCGCGCTGGCTGAGCAGCACCTCCCGCAGCGAACGCACCGAGCGCCGCCGCATCACCCCGGCGGCGATGCCCGGCTGGCCGAGCGGGTCGGGGGAGGGGCCGAGCGGCAACCCGAGCAGCCCGGCCGGAATGTCGGGGAGGCCCGGCGTCGGGACGTAGTCGTCCGGACCGTCGGGATCGTTCCACCAGTCCAGCACGTCCCGGATGAGCGGGAACGCGTGCGCCAGGAAGTCGTCGTACCCGACGCGCGCAACGTCCTGTCCATCCCTCAGCAGCCCGCGCCGGTGACCGAGCCCGACCACCTTGCGCAGAAAAGCAGGCAGTGTGAACACCGCGACGTACGGCCGCGCCCGCCAGCGCGGGAGGAAGACGCCGACGAGCGACACCAGCAGGGCCAGCGGAGCGAACAGCGCGCCGGCCACCCGCGCCGTCCCGCCGATCGTGCGCGGCACCAGCGACAGGTAGAGCCCGCTCAGCGCGATCCGACGAGCTCGACGGGTCGACGGCGGCGGCGACGCGAACGGATACGGGAAGCGCTGCCGCCGTTGCAGGGAGAACCAGACCCACGCCGCGGCGACGCCGATCAGCCACCCGACGACCGCGATGACGGCCACGACCAGGCCGACGGCCGCCAGAAGCAGCCCGAGCACGAACGCGACCGGGATCCCGACGATCAGCCCGACGACGAACGCCAGCCGATCGGCCCACCCGCGGCCCCGCCACAGCTGCGGGGACGGCTGCGACGGCATGCGGTCAGCCTAGCCCGGCCCCTCCGACACTCCCGGAGGCTCGATGCGAATGTATGGAAACGTCACCAGGCAAGCGCGACACGCCACGGCGCTGTGTGAAACTTCCCACCCGCGTGCCCCCAAAGGAGGGGCGACCACAAGGGGGGTATTTGTACCCCGGTCTGTCCTCACTAGTGTGGACAACAGGGAGCCACCCGACCGTGCCCACCCGAGGGCCGGGCTCCTGACTTTCAAGGACGCATACCCGAACATGAGTTCTCACACCTCCTACACCCCTGCCCGGAAACGCCAGCTCGGCTCCGAGAAGCGCACCGAACCCCTCCCGACGGTCCACCCGAAGCCGTCGGACCGGAAGATCACCTGGAGCCGTGTCGCCATCGTGCTGACCGTCCTGTTCTGGGCGATCTACGTGGTCACCACGATCATCCGCCAGTTCATCGACAGCGGCAGCCAGAACTTCCGCTTCACGATGGAGGCCATCGGCTACACGGTCGTGGTGACCTTCCTCACCTTCTCGGCCCTCATGTACCTGGTCGCTCGGCAGGGCGCCCTCCAGCGCTTCCAGAAGCACGTCCGCGTGCCGCGCGCCGAGATCGACCGCCACTTCGCCGAGAACCAGCCGAGCATCACCGTGCTGGTGCCCTCGTACGCGGAGGAGCCGGAGGTCGTGCGGATGACGCTGCTCTCCGCCGCCCTGCAGGAGTTCCCGTCGAAGCGCGTCGTCCTGCTGCTCGACGACAACCCGAACCCGACCGAACCCGCCGTACGGGAGCGCCTCGAGGCCACCCGCGACCTCGCCCACGACATCAGCGCGACCCTCGCCGAGCCGCGCTTCCGCTTCTCCGACGCGCTGATGCGCTACGAGCTCGCCGACGCCGGCGTCTACGCCACTGACGATGCCGCCCGGGAGCTCGCCGATCACTACCGCTGGGCCGCCCAGTGGCTGTACGACCAGGCCGACACGCACACCGTCGAGGACCACGTCGACGTCTTCTTCGCCGACCAGGTCCTCCGGGCCCTCGGCGACGACCTGGCGCTGACCGGGGAGGCCGTCTCCGCCGCCCTCGCCGAGGGCGCCTCCCTCACCTCCAAGCGCGTCGCGCAGCTCTACCGCCGGCTCGCCTGGACGTTCGACGCCGAGCTCGCCGTGTTCGAGCGCAAGAAGTGGGCGTCGCTCTCCCACGAGGCCAACAAGGCCATGAACCTCAACGCCTACATCGGCCTGATGGGAGGGACCTACCGTGCCGAGGAGACGCCGGAGGGTCCCATCCTGAACCCGGTCCCCGCCGGCCAGCGCCGCCCGGGCGACATCGACGTCCCGGACAGCGACTTCCTGCTGACCCTGGATGCCGACTCGATCCTGCTGCGCGAGTACTGCCTCCGGCTCACCTACTTCCTGCAGCAGCCGGACAACGCCCGCGTGGCCGTCACGCAGACGCCGTACTCGTCCTTCCGGGGGGCAGGCACGCGCATCGAGCGCCTAGCCGGTGCGACCACCGACATCCAGCACATCCTGCACCAGGGCAAGTCGTACTACGGCGCCACGTTCTGGGTGGGGGCGAACGCGGTGATCCGCAAGCGCGCGCTGGACGACATCGTCGAGACCGAGTTCGTCGGCGGGTTCGAGGTGCGCCGGTACATCCAGGACCGCACGGTCATCGAGGACACCGAGTCGAGCATCGACCTCGGCACCCACGGCTGGACGCTGTCGAATTACCCGGAGCGCCTCAGCTACTCGGCCACGCCGCCGGACTTCGGCTCACTGATCGTTCAGCGCCGCCGCTGGGCGAACGGAGGCCTCCTCATCCTCCCGAAGCTGTGGCGCCAGGTGAAGGAGCGGAAGCGCCGCGGCGAGACCGTCTCCCGCATCGAGCTGCTGCTGCGCGTCAACTACATGGCGTCGATCAGCTGGGCGAGCTTCGGCCTGGTGTTCCTGCTGGCCTACCCGTACGACGGACGTCTGCTCAGCCCGATGGTGCTGCTCGCCGCCCTGCCGTACTTCATCAGCCAGGCCGCGGACCTCCGCTACAGCGGGTACAAGGCCACCGACATCTTCCGGATCTACGGCTTCAACCTCATCCTGCTGCCGGTGAACCTGGCCGGTGTGCTCAAGTCGATCCAGCAGTCGCTGACCGGCAAGAAGATCCCGTTCGCCCGCACGCCGAAGGTGAAGAACCGCACGGCCTCGCCGTTGCTCTACGTGATCGCGCCGCTCGCCATCGTCGGGTTCTCGCTGTTCACCCTGTGGCGTGACGTCAACGCGCACAACTGGGGCAACGCCGCGTTCGCCGCGTTCAACGCCACCCTCGCGATCTGGGCGATCGTCGCCTACATCGGCATCTGGAACAGCATCGTCGACATCTGGCTCGGGATGACCAAGCCCCTCTACGTGGACAAGTCGCGCAAGCGCGCGGCCGCCGAGGTGGAGCCCGTCACAGCCTCCATCGACTGGCGCTCGGTGCTCTACCACGGCCACGCCGGGGGAGACGTGCCGCACCTGGCCGGTGTCGGCGCCGTCGTCGAGGCGCCGGCCGCCTCCGACGAGGCTGCCGGTCGCGCGTCGGATGAGGTGGATTCGGCCGAGTCCGATGGGGCCGAGTCCGGCGCCACCTCTGGCGAGAAGCAGGCCGCCTGATGGCGCGGTCGAAGAAGGCGTCCGCGGACGGCGGTGCGGGCGCCGTCGAGCGCGCGCAGGCCCCGGAGTCGACCGGCGGCCGTCGGCTCTCCGCCTGGCGGGTGATCGGCGCGGCCCTCGTCGCGATCGTCGTCGTGTCCGTCGGTGCCGTCGGCCTGCAGTGGTGGAGCGCCCGAGCGGCCGTGGACGTGAAGCCGTGGTTCGCCTCCTACGTGGACGTGACCGCGACCCCGCGGTTCGCGTTCGAGAGCATGGGCGGCACGGCGACGAAGGATGCCGTCCTCTCGTTCGTCGTGTCCTCCAAGAAGGACGCGTGCGCGCCCAGCTGGGGAGCCGCCTACTCGCTCGACGAGGCCCGCGGTTCGCTGGATCTGGACCGCCGCATCGCGCGCCTCCAGCAGCAGGGCGGGACGGTCGCCGTCTCGTTCGGCGGCCAGGCGAACGACGAGCTGGCCGTGAAGTGCGTGGACCCGTCCGCGCTGAAGAACGCGTACGCCTCCGTCGTCGACCGCTACAAGATCGGCACCATCGACCTGGACCTCGAGGGCAGCGGACTCTCCGACAAGGACGCCGCCGCCCGCCGCGCGACGGCCATCGCCGCGCTGCAGCAGGAGCGCCGCGCCGCCGGCAAGAGTCTCGCCGTCTGGCTGACCCTCCCGGTCTCGCCGTCCGGCATGACCTCCGACGGCACCGACGCGATCGCGGCCATGCTCAAGGCGAAGGTCGACATCGCCGGCGTCAACGTGATGACGATGGACTTCGGCGGCGCCAAGGACCCGAAGGCGTCCATGGCGAAGTCCGCAGAGTCGGCCGTCTCCGCCGCCCAGCGGCAGCTCGGCATCCTGTACGACCGGGCGAAGCTGCACCAGAGCGACCCGAGCCTGTGGGCGAAGCTGGGCGCCACCCCGATGATCGGGCAGAACGACGTGCAGGCGGAGGTGTTCACGCTCGCCGACGCTTCCTCCTTCAACGCCTGGGCCGTCTCGAACGGGCTCGGCCGGATGTCGATGTGGTCCGCGAACCGGGACAAGACCTGCGGCTCGAACTACGTCGACCTGACCGTCGTGTCGGACGCCTGCAGCGGCGTCTCGCAGGGCAAGAAGACGTTCGCTTCGGTGCTCGGCACGGGTTTCGACGGTCACATCGCGCTGGGGGAGGGCGCCGTCACCACCGCCGAGCCGACCTCGACCGCCACCGCCGACGACCCCGCCACCTCGCCGTACCCGATCTGGGCCACCAAGAACTCGTACCTGAAGGGCGCCAAGGTCGTCTGGCACCACAATGTCTACCAGGCGAAGTGGTGGACCAAGGGCGACGTGCCAGACAACCCGGTGCTGAACGCGTGGGAGACCCCGTGGGACCTCGTCGGCCCCGTCCTGCCCGGTGAGACTCCCATCCCGCAGCCGACCCTCCCCGCCGGGACGTACCCGACGTGGAGCGGAACCGCCCCGTACGATAAGGGCCAGCGCGTGCTCTTCGACGGCGTGCCCTTCGAGGCGAAATGGTGGACGCAGGGCGACAGCCCGGAGGCCGCCAGCGCCGACCCCGACTCGTCCCCCTGGGCTCCGCTCACCCAGGACGAGATCGACCAGATCATCGGCGGCTCCGGCCGCTGAACCAGAATCGGCGGCGGGACGCTGACTCCCCCCATCGCGTCCCGTCGCCGACTACACCTGGACTCCCGCTGCGGGGCGGGAGCCTCCGGGCGCCCGAGCGCGCCTGCCTGTGCAGGTGCGTCGGCGCAGTGCCGGCGGGGATGTGCGTGCCTTCGGGTGGTGCGCCACGTCCCTGCCGGCACACTAGCTCTCCGCTGCGGTCGTGTGTCCGCTCTCGTGCTGACGCCGCCGAGTTGCGACATGATGTCACCGCTCGCCCCGGATTCAGACACCTACTCACCACTCGCCGGCGCCGCGGCGCTCGGGTGCTCGTGCACAGGACGCGTCGCCGACACGGTAGGATGGTCGAGTTGCTTCGTGCGGCCCCGGCCGTAGGGACGACAGCGGGCTGTGGCGCAGCTTGGTAGCGCACTTGACTGGGGGTCAAGGGGTCGCAGGTTCAAATCCTGTCAGCCCGACCGCAAAAAGCCCCGGAACTACGCGGATCTCGCGGGTTCCGGGGCTTTCGTTGTTTTGGGCTCAAGCGCCCTGTGTGTGCAGTGTGTGTGCATTCCGGTTTTCGCGGGGCACCAGTGCGGCGGCACGCTCGGATGCTTCACGATCCGCGGACCCAACCAAGTGGCTGTAGATATCCGCGGTGATGCTGACACTGGTGTGGCCCAGCATCTTGGACACGAGAGCGATATCCGTTCCGCTTGCGAGCAACAGTGACGCGCTCTCGTGTCGCTGTCCATGGAAGGTCATCTTGGGCAGGTTTGTCATGCGGCGAAGCTTCTCGAAAGTGCGGGTGGCGTACTGCGGCTTTAGGGGCTGTCCGTCCGGCATAGTGAACACGTAGCCGGTATCCGTCCACAGCTCCCCGAGTGCTTCAGCTTCTTCGCGCTGGGCTAGCTTCCACCTAATGAGCACGTCCGAGAGAACGTCGCTCAGCGTTAGGGTGCGCCTACCCGAGTCGGTTTTGGGCTCCCCTTCGCTGATTGCGTGTCCCGCCTGCGTGCGGTTGTTGCGGATGGTCAGCGTCCGGCGGGCAAGTTCCACGTCATCCCAGCGAAGCCCGATCACCTCACCGCGCCGCAAACCGCTGAACATCGAGAATTCGAACATGCCGCCGAGACGGTGGTGACTGGCAGTGTCCAGATAGACGCCCACCTGTCCCGGCTGCCACGGCTCGAACTTCTTCTTCTGCACAACGGGCAACTTGAGCCCCGCGCCCGGGTTATGGTCGATCAGATCGTCATGCCACGCCGCCTTGAGCGAACCCTGCACGACCGCGGCGATCCTCCGTACCGTTGTCGCGCCCCGACCACTGCTCACGAGGTCGTCAATGAACGCGTTGACGTGAAAGCGGCGAATGTCCGTGAGTTTCATACGGCCCAGGGTCGTGGGCTTTATGTCGTTGCGGATGTATCGGGCGTAGTTGTCTGCGGTGGTGGCTCGCAGCCCCTCTCCTGTTCGCTGCCGCCGCTCAAACCACTGGTCGATGTAGTCGGCGTATAGCTGTTTGCTCGGTGCCACGTAGGTGCCGGCATCGATCTTGCTGGCCGCAGCGTTGCGTGCCTTTTGTGCTTCCTGCTTGGTGCGGAATCCGGCCTGGCGGATCTGCCGGCGACGCCCGCTCTTAGGGTCGATCCCGGCAGCCAGGTAGTACGCCCATGTGCCGTGTTTCGGGTCCGAGGACAGTTTGAGGCAAGCCGTTCCCAACTGTTTCCCCTGATCGTCTCGGCAGCCGCAGCGGCGATAGACGCTCTCAGCCATTGTCTGTCTCCATTTCGTAGATCCACCCAGAGGCCCTGTCGTGTTCGTCGTAGAACCGTGCGAAAGGGATGTTGAAGGCGGTAGATGCTTTCCAGAGTTGTGCGGCTGTGACCTCATGTCGGCCGTTCCAAATGGCTCGGGCTGCCGAGTAGCTCACCCCGAGCAGTTCGGCCGTCTGCTTGCGACTGAGGCCGTGCCAGATGCATGCGAGGCGGATGTTCTCGCAGAGGCACACACGCAGTGAGGGTGTGGGGGCCTCGCGGACCCCCACACCTGGGCGCACCGTGCTCTGACGTAGCAGCGTCGGAGCGGTCGCCATGTTGGTCATGTTCAGCGGCCTTCGGTCCCGAGGGCTTCGAGCTTGTCGGCCTGGCTACGCATGAGGGCAGGAAGCGCTTCGTAGGTGGCCGCCAGTCGACGCAGATCGTCGGCCGTCATGTCCTCGTAGATGCCTTCGAGCCACACTGACGCGTGAGGGGCTTCGTCGCCCGTGCGGATGATGGAAACCTCCACTTCGCCGTTGTCGAACTCCACGTCCGCGTGGTGTGCCCAGCGGTCGGGCTCGACGCCGGGTTCGTGCCAGCTTCCGTCGCACTCGGGGAAGTCGCACGGGGCGGCCTTCGCGTCGGCGTAGGCGGCTCGCATGGCGTCGGTTTCCGTGGCGTCACGGATGGTTTCGTTGTTGTCGGCTCCGGTAGCCTTGTTGGTGTTCATTTTGATGCACTGCCTTTCGAGTGTTGTTGCATCGGGTGGACTGCCCTTACGCCTGTTTGCCCAGGCGTGAGGGCCTTTTACTTCCGCCGATCGGCGGGAGACGGGGGAGTGGGCAGGAGCCCTCTCTTGCGTGCTTCGGAAACCCAGCGCGACGCTGTTGGGTACGTCTTCTCAAAGTGGAATGCGACCGCCGCAATCGGGCTTTCGTCAGCCTCCTCAGCTGACTCGTAGACCCGGGCCACCTCTTCGAACAGTTCAGGGGTCATGCGGGCGCGGGTGCGTCGCGGCGGATTCGAAGGTTCACGCACTTGATTTGCCGGGTGGCGCGCCCTTGCGGCGGCAACCTTCGAGCCGTATGTGGTGCCGTAGAAAGCTTCGAGGTCTTCGGGGTCAAGGCGTTGTTTGGACTGCGTAAGTGCCAGCGTTGCGTAGCTGCGCCACCATTCAAGCGGCTTGTTTTCGGTGATGCGCTCCAACGCCTTGTCGGCGTCCATCTTCGGCGCGATCACACTTAGCAATCGAACCTCATCGTCCTCGGGGTCCGCAAAAAATAGCAGCCATGCAAGGAACGGCCGTTCGTCGTCCTTCGACCTGACGTAGCAAGCGAAACGCTGGGGCAGCCCGCCGTCTTTTATCTGTACGCGCTCCGGGTCGTCTCCGATGATGAACGGTTGCCAGCCGATACCGACGACCAACTCAAGATCCTCCGGTGCCTCGAAGAGGGCCAGTAGCGGGTCGCGTGTGCTGCTCATAACGTCATTCAATCACACTCATAACCACTTATGCAACTAGTCAAGTGCGCGCAATTCTTCTGATTGAGCGGCCCTATGAGCGTCGGTGCGTTCCGTGGGCGGAGGTGAAAGTTAGGGTCCATGTTACGCTATGAGTATCGAAACAATGCGTATGGAGGTCATAGTGGCACCAATGACAGCAGCGGAGCGGGAGGAATTTGAGGCCCGGCCGTGGAACACCACCCACAGCACATCCCTCTACCTCGAAATGGGGATCAATCAGACGAGGAAGGCAATCAACGCCGGCGAGCTGCCGGGAATCCGCGTAGGCGGTCAGATCCGTGTGCCCACCGCAAGATTGCTTGCCCTGTTGGGTGAGTGAAGAGAACGGTTGTACAAGTAAACAGTTCGGGTCCGGACCAACCCAGAGGCCGCAACCGAAATGACTAGAGAGAATGACAACAATTGGTTTCTCGAACATTTCAGCCTTACGTTCCCATGGGAACATTCCTAGCCTCGTACGACCTCAATGGTGAGGCAATCATCCCCCCTCGATTCGAAGAGGCACCGTTAGAAGACATTGCCCGCGCGACCGCTGCACACCGTTGGCTTGAGCAGCAGGCCGAACTGCGTGGCAAGCGCATCAACCAACTCACTCGCGGCGAAATCGAGCCGGACGACATCACGAACGCTCGCGCCGACCGAGGCACCCATGTTGACCCGGTTGGCAACGGCATCCTGGCCCGCTGGAACAACTGGCGGCAGCCGCTCAAGCGTAAGTACAAGTTCAGCGACGGCTACATGGTGCTCACTGACGACCAAATTCGTGCGCTCAAAGATGCGGGATCTGGAAGCGGCATCCTTCCGCACACGCTCACCTGCTCTCAGGTGGAAGCGGTGGTTGGAGGGGAGGCCCGATGAACCACAAGCTGCAGCATCGTTCGCGCCTGCGCTACCCGTGGGCCGTTGACGGCTTCACCATCGACTTTGACCGGCATGCCCTCCCGCTGACGCACCGCCGCGACACGGCCATTCAACTGGCCATGCAGGCGTTCGACCTCGACCATTTGGAACGCGAGTACGCCATTGCGCTCAGCCCGGCGGACTTCACCGAATACGGGATCCCCAAGACTGACCTCCGCAAGATTGCCGCGCGTCTCGTTTCCCAGGGCTACCGCCTTGACGATCTTGAGCGGCGATACGGGGTGACTCTCCAACCCGAAGATTTCGACCCGGACCTGTTCACCGAGTCCGAAAAGCGTGCCGTGTGCAACGCATTCTGGCGTCGCGGCAAACCCACTGAAGACCTCGAAAAGCACTTCGGAATTCCCGCCCAGCGCCGGGCGTCCAATGACTGAGGCGCGGCACCTGCGGCCACTCGTAGACGCGATCCGCACGCTACCCGAACTCATGCAGGCACCGCCGCCAATGGAAGTCGTGGCCGACACCTTCGATGAAGGCACCGTATGTCTGCTTGCCGGGTACTGGGGCACTGCAAAGTCGTTTGTAGCTGTGTCACTCAGCGGTGCCCTCGCCACCGGAACCGAATGGTACGGACGGCAAGCCCAGCAGCGTCGGGTCCTTTACGTCGCCGCTGAAGGCACCTACGGCATTGCCGCGCGGTTCGACGCTTGGGCGAAGCACCACGTACGAACCATTCCGGAACGTGAGCTAGAAGTGCTCACTGTCCCCGTCCAGCTCAATGACCCAGAGAAGGTCGAAGAGTTGTGCAAAGCAATCCGCGCACACGAATACCGGTTCGTCGTAATAGACACGCTCTCCAAATCCATCGTCGGCATGGACGAGAACAGCGCCAAAGACATGTCCGGCGCAGTCGGCGCACTCTACGACATCCTCGACGCCACCAACGGCGGAAACGTACTCGTCGTCCACCACACAGGCAAAGACAAAGCCACCGTCCGCGGATCCTCCGCCCTCGAAGCCGGCGTGGACACCGTCTACCAGATCGACAAAGACGGCGACCTGTTCAGGCTCCATCGCACCAAGCGCAAAGACGGACCCATGGAAGACGAACGATCCTTCGAACTCATCCCCGTCGAAGACACCAGTTCCGTCGTCCTATCCGTCCGATGGGGCGCGGACATGACGAACAACGCAAAAACTCTGCTGTCCATCCTTGTCCAAGACTTCGGTGCGAGCGGAGCAACCAAAGCTGAACTCCGCTCCGTCTCAAACATGGCGTCATCCAGCTTCTTCCGGGCAGTCAAATCCCTGACAGAACAAGGCCTCATCCGCAACACAGGAACAGACGCACGCCCCCACTACAAGCCCGTATCCCTCGACCTCAACCAGTAAGCGTGTCCACCATGTCCACCCCTGTCCACATCCCCCAGATATGTCCGTCCACCCCCGCCTATATAGCGGGGACAACGGACACCAGCGAACAAGGACCCAACCAAACAACCCAGGCACCACACCGAAGGAGCAGCATGCACACCACCAAGAGGAGTCGTGATCAGCGTGCGTGCGTCGTCGGTGCTATCTGCCCGAACTCCCCGCGTGCGCGTTGGGTGGCCGGCTATGGGCTGCACACACAGTGCACACACCACCCTGTAGCCCGGGCTATCACTGGGCTGTACGGGGCAGCACCTGTCGCAGTGTCAAGTGCGTGGGCTACGGCCGGCAAGGCACAGCGGTGGGGTGAGCTGGCCGCGGAGACTCCTAGCACCACCCCCGCGGGCCCCCCTTTCTCCGGACGCGAGGCCCGCGCCATAGGGCGATTTTTATGTGAGGTGTTTTTGAAACTCGGTTTTGGTGGTGGTGGCTGTGAGGTCTAGTCGGTTGAAGCCTGCGTATTGGGTGGCGTTGCGGCGGGTGCGTGGTTTGGATGCTGAGGCTGAGGCTGCGATTCGTGCGTATGTGCGTGCGGTGGTTTGGGAGTCGGCTGGGTTTCGTGTTGCGGCTCGGGATTTGCGGAGGGAGTTGGAGGGGTTGGTGGGTGATGAGTGAGCGGTATTTGAATCCGGATGGGTCGGAGTGGTCGGAGGCCTTCAAGGGCCAGCGTCCGCCGTTTCAGCGGGGTAACCGGTTGTCGGTAGGGAATCGGGGGCCGTTGAAGCATGGCGCGCATTCTCCGCGCATGTATTCGTCGGTGGCTTTGGAAATTGAGCGGGACCTGAAGGCGACTCCGGGGCTCGAGTATTTGTTTGAGCGGGAGTTTAAGGCGGATACGTGGGCGTATTGCGTGGCGCAGGCGCGTGCGGATCTGGTGGAGGCGTGGATGGATCGGATGGGGTCTGTGGAGGATTGGGCGCAGGCTGCCGAGGGTGGTGTGTCGTCGCCGTCTGAGGAATTTTTGGAGTTGTCGAGTCGTGCGTCTACGTGGGCAACGCGTATCGGATTGGTGCCGAATATTGGCGCTGAGGTGACGGCCCGGATTGTTGCGGCCCGTACTCGGATTGAGTTGCGCGAGCGTCGGAGGGCGGAGAAAAAGGCGGAGCGGGAGGCTATGAAGCTTGCGTATCGGCGGGCGGCGCATCCGTTGGATTTTGACGCTGAGGGTAATCTGCGGTCGGTTGAGGACCGGTTGAAGGATATCCGTGGGGGTGAGTCGGATGGACGCTGAGTCGTTCACGTATTTGAATGAGGATGACGGTTCGTTGTCGATTCTCGACACGGACGCACTGGATAGGCATGTGGCGGCGATCTTCGCGGAGATCACGATGAGCGGTCTACTGGATCATGACCGGGCTGCGGTGGCGTTGGCTGATTTGGCTGCTGCTACGTCTACGGCGTATGTGCGGGTTGTGGCTATGCGGGTTGTTGAGTTGGTGGCGCAGGCTGCGTTGTTCGAGCTGGTTCCGCTTGTGTTGCCTGCGGTGTTCCGCCGGTTGAACGGTTTTGTTATGACGTACCGCCGTTTGAGGCCGTGGGATGAGCATTTGCGGTTCAACCCGGAGGTGCCGGCCGGTGAGTGAGGAGTCGGGGGCGCAGGCGGACAGTCGGCGTGGGGGCGTGTTTCGCGAGGGTGGCAAGACGGTTGTACCGGATGCTCTGGCCGGTTATGTGCTGTCGCTCATCATGACGAACCTGGGGGAGCTTCGGCGGCGCAAGTTGGGGTATGTGCGTGTTGAGTTGCTTGAGCTGCTGGACCAGTTGACTGTTGCGCAGGAGGCCCATACGGCTAGTTCCGTCAACGGAACCGCCGTTATTGATAACGATAGAATTGGGGTATCGGCAGGGGGCAACTTGTCTCCCATTCTTCCCCCTGCCGTCCTCTCCGTGGATCGGGTGGCCGATCAGTTGGGGTGCAGCACGCGCCATGTGACGGGGCTGCTGCATTCTGGTCGGCTTCGGGGTGAAAAGCACGGTCGACAGTGGATTGTCATGCAATCCGATCTTGATAACTACATGACGGGGAAGGCTGCCTAATGGCGAAGCTGGAAAAGGTTACTGAGGCCGATATTTCGGACGCTCAGGAGGCACTTGAGCAGGGTCGCCAGGCGCTGGCCCAGGCCCACGATGCGTTTGTGCGCGGTGACGGCGAGTGGTCCGCTTACAAGGATCAGGAAGCCGTGGTGGAGTACGCCGAAGCGTCGATTTTGCGCCTGGCCCACGCGAAGCGCGAGTACGAACAAGGAATTCGCCGGGAGGAACTGGCGAAGCTTCGCAGTGAGATCGACGCGTTTTCGCTCTCTTCTGGCGATGAGTTCTCAAAGCTCCTGGATCAGGCGGAGTCGGCTTTGGTGGCGTTCGCTACAGCCTTCCAGGATCGCAATCAGAAGGTCGACGACTGGAAGGCCCGCATGAAGGCTTTGAATGTTCTGCCGCTTGGGCCGTCGCGTCTGGTGCCGCCTCAGTCGGAGGCCGGTTTGGGATGGGCAGACAACTACGGGGATGCCGACGTGCAGGCGGGAAACCGGAAGTTCAAGCGCGTCTATTCCGCTGGCTTCCTGACAAGCCTTCTGGTGAGCCTGGGTATTGAGCGTCACGCGCCTGAATACTTCTTCGACACCCACGGCGGCGCGAACGTCACAGATATTGCCTTGGTGCGTTCGGCTGTCGCCGCAATCGACCACGAGTCGCCTGCTATCCCCGATGATGCCGTGTTCTTCCGCGGTGCTGGCGGTGGGGTCATTGTGACCGATAAGGCACACGCCTTCTCGGCTGAGATTCAGAAGCGCGACCACATTGAGCAGATCACGCGTCAGGAAGCTTTGAATGGTTGAGCAGCGCGACGACGCATGGGTAAAGAGCGCGTCCCCGGAGGCAGTTCACGCAGCGTTGAACGCGGGGGAGCTGGTGCAGGTGCTTGGTGGGAAGACCCCCGCCGAACTTGACCACGCCGCGCATGTTGCGTTCACCCCGAAGCGGTTGCTCGCCGAAGCCTACAAATTCGAGTCTCATGAGCAGTTGGTTTCTGTGTCCAATCACTACGGCTCGACCATGCTCGCCGCGAAGCGGGCGGACATGTCCCCGGCACAGTTGGAAAAGCTGAACTGGGTGGAGTCCGCGACGCCGGCCGACGTGTATGCAGCGGAGCAGGCGGGGGATCTCGACAGTTTGCTCGGCCGTGATGTGGTCAACGAAGCCACACGGATCGCTGCCATTCAACAGCGGCTGCGTGACGCGGTCGGCGGAGTCGGGCACTGAATGGGAATCACCTATCACTTCGACCTTCATCTCGACGAGATCGCGGCGAACCTACAAGCAGCACTGACGCCAGCCGCAATGAAGGCTATGGAAGCGGTGATCCGCCCAGAGGTTGCACGGCAGACCCCCGTTGAGACGGGTCACCTTGTGGGATCCGAAGATGTGCGCCCGATTGAAGACGGCTCGGAACTGTTCATCCCCGGCCCCTACGCGGCCCGGCAGCATTTCAGTCTCCACTACCACCACAACACGGGGAACGCGTTGTTCCTTGAGTTGCCCATGGTGTCTCGTGCTGATGCCGCATTGCGGATGGTTGCGGAAGACCTAACTGACCTGTAACAGCAACACAAAACAGATGTGCAAGCCACCCATTGCGGTGGCTTGAGTCATTTAAGGAGAGCACACCGACATGGCATTGCCTGACTACACAGAATTTCTTGACCCCCTGGTCATTCCGATCCGAGGCAAGAACTACACCATCCCCCCGATGAGCTTCGAGGCCGGTCTGCGTATTGCACCGATCTTGGAGGGCAACGTCCCGGAGGGCCTTACCGACGATGACGTTGCTTCCCTCGTGCTGGGGCCGGTGGCAGACGAATTGCGGGCAGATGGGGTGCCCTTCGATGCGTTGAATCGGGTGTACCTGACCGCCCTATCTGAGTACCGATTTGGGCGCGAAGCCGCCGAACTTATGTGGAAGACCGGTGGTGACCCAAAAGCCCTAGAGGAAGTGGTCAGAGCGGCGACGAACAGGGCGACCCGCAGGAAGGCCCGGAAGGCATCGACGCCCTCGCCCAGTACGGGCGCGGCAGCTACGACGAAGCGACGGGCCTCTACGAGTACTACGAAGACGTCCCCCAGGAGCTGACAGCGGAGGCGGGGCAACCTATCCAGCTTTCGCGGATCTTGGCCCATTGGCCGTTGCTCGAATCCGATTTTCAGTCTGAATACGGCCACGACCTGTCACTCCCGGAGATCCGCAATGGCCGGACCTGGCGGTGGTTTCTCGTCCGCGTCAACGGACTGCTGGCCTCAGATACGCGTCTTTACCGGGCACTCACGCCCCAACCCGAACAACTCCACATTGACCCTGACAAGGAACCTGAATCTTGAGCGAAGGACCGATTACTGTCGGCAGTATTCGCGGCGACCTCAAACTAGACGCATCCGACTGGTTTGAGAAGCTGTCTGCCGCTGACGCTGCCGCCAAGAAATTGGGCAACGCCAGTCCGACCGTCAGGGTTGACGCGAAGGTCGATTCGGCGTTGGCGAAGCTTGCTGCTGTCGACGCCGCGCAGAGGAAGCTTGACCTGTCCACGGCGTCTTTGCGGTTGGCGTATCAGCGCCTTGACGAGGTCCAGACGAAGGGCGGCGCTTCTCAGTCGCGGCTCATGTCGGCTCACCTTGCGGCGCAGCGGGCGGAGCTGGCGCACGAGTCGGCAACCCGGATGCTTGCCGCAGCCCAGGCGCAGGAGACTGCCGAAACCGATAAGGCTACAGCTGCCACGGGACGCCTGAACAACGCCAACAACGGATCGGTGCAGCGGTGGCAGTTGATCGCGGCCGCGATTGCCGCACTTATCCCATTGCTTGGTCCTTTGGCTGGCTATGCGGCCGGTGTCGGCGGTGCGCTCGCCGGTATGGGGGCGGCCGGCGCTCTCGCCATTTACGGCATCATTCAGGCGATCCATGACGGCACAGTGGCCGGGGCCGATTATCAGCGCGGGCTCGACAAGCTCAAATATTCGCTGGATTCGCTGGGGAACACGGCGGCCAACCGGATGCTGTCTTCGTTCGGTCAGGCCGTCTCGATCATCAGCATGGCGTTGCCGAACCTGAACAATCAGGTGGGGGTGTTCGCCGGCTACGCGGGCCGTATCGGCACAACCGTGTTGCAGGGCGTAATCAACGCACTGCAAGTGCTGAATCCGTTGTTTGTGCAGGGTGCGGGATATGTTGAGCAGCTCGCAGCCGGGTTCGCGTCGTGGACCTCTAACGGTGGGCTTGAGAAGTTCACCACCTACGCAATGGGTGTGCTGCCGCAGGTTGGCGCCACTCTCGGATCTTTGGCAACGCTGGCGTTCCATGTGGTCGACGGGTTCTCGGCGTGGGGCGGCCCGATTCTTACGGTGCTCAAGGCTGTCGCCGATGCGCTGAATGCGATTCCTACGTCAATGCTGCCGGTGGTTGCCGCGGGTGCTATCGCCGTCGCTGCGGCATTCCGTACCTGGTCGGGGGTCAAGGGATCCATTGACGGGGTGAACGGGTCGCTAGGACAGACCGCCGCCAGCAGTAAGACCGCGTTCGCCGCCATCATGCAGGGCGTGCTCGCGGCCGATGCCGCCATTTTGGCTGGGACCGCTTCTCTGGCTGCGGGCGTCAAGCAGTGGCAGGGCCTTTCCAAGAGTGGCGACGGATGGTCTGAGGCTGTCCGAAAGGGCAACATCAACGTCAACAATTTGGGGCGGACGCTCCAGTCGGTTGGTGGTTTCTGGAACGACTTTGCGAACAACGCCGACATTGCGGGCACCTCCGTACGGCCCCTGTACGACAACGTGAAGTCTCTGGATCAGGCCATTGCTTCGGCTACCCCAGAGGATGCCGCGAAGGCTTACAAGCAGCTTGAGGGGCAGATGAGGGCTGCCGGCAAGTCCTCGGCGGACATGGCCTCCCTGTTCCCGGCGGCGACCGCTGCGATTCATGCGCAGAAACAGGCGTCCAGCGAGGCAGCCGCAGCGGCACGCGACAATGCGGAAGGGCTCGACGCTTCCGAAATGTCCGCGAAGCAGACGTCGGATGCGATGGACAGGCTGAACAAAGCCCTGAAAGGGCTTGGATCGGCGCAGTTAGATGTGTCGTCCGCCAACATTTCGTTCTCGCAGTCGATTGCTGACGCTACGCAGGCCGTCAAAGATAACGGGGCCACGCTCGACCTGAACACGCAGAAGGGCCGCGACAACCAAAAGGCGCTCGACAACATTGCGCAGTCGGGGATTGCGTTGGTTACCGCGCAGCAGGCGGCCGGGGCTAGCACTGGTGATCTGACGGCGAAGATGGGCAGCGCCCGCGATTCGTTCATTGCCGCTGCGGAGCAGATGGGGTTGAACGCCGCTGATGCTGGGCACCTGGCCGATCAATACGGGTTGGTTCCGAGCAACGTTCCCACAGCGTTCACCACGTCTGGGGCGGCGCAGGCAATGGCGGACGCCGCCGCAGTGAAGGCGGCGTTTGACGCGGTGCAGCGATCCATCACGATTCGGGTGAACACCATTGAGACGCGTTCGACCACGCTCTCTGATCTGAACGGTTCTCAGTCCGGCTCTGGTCGCGGCGGAACGTTCCGAGACGGCGGCACCATCCACGCGGCAACGGGGCTCACAGTGCCCGGTGGCGGGTCGTCAAGCATCGATTCAGTGCACGCCATGTTGGCCCCGCTTGAGGAGGTCATTTCAAACCGGTTCGGGCAGGCGTCCCGCAACCGCGGCTTGCTCAAGCTGGTCAACTCGGGTGCTGGCCCGGGCCAAATCGCGTCATACGCGAATCAGCAGGCAGGCGGATCCGCTGGGGGCGGACCGCTCAACGTCAACGTCATTGTCACGTCTAAGGGCGGCATTGACCTCACTCAGTACATCGACGTGCGCGCCGATGCCGCCTTCGAGAAGGGCAGCAACCGCGTCGCGCAGCAACTCCAAGGGGGCCTCTTCTAAATGGCTACATTCACAATGACGCCGCCGTCGTACGGCAAAGTCGTCGGCCGGTTCCTCGTCGCAATCGGTGACGGTGTCGACGCCGACACATACCCTGACGGTGTAGTCCCCACCGGCACCATCACGTTCACCCCCTCCGTGACGAAAGTGCTTGTTGCGAACGGTTCCCCGGACCCGTTCACCTACGAACTGCAACCCGTCACCGCCACCCTGGACTCCTCCGGGTACCTGTCATTCAACAACCAGACCGGTGTGTGGTTGGTTGCCACCGATGACACCAATACCAACCCGACCGACTTCAGCTACACGGTGCAGTACAACATTGCCTACACGGGTGGTGTCATCGACCGGTCGAAGTTCGACATTAAGGTTCCCACTTCCGTATCGAGCGATCCCACCACCTTCACGGATCTCACGAGGGCTGCGCCGATTGCCACCTCCACGGGTACCGCAATCGTCCAGGGCCCCGCTGGACCGGTCACTGACCTGACGATAGGTACTGTCACCACGGGAACGCCAGCAGCAAGCATTACGGGTTCAGCTCCAACGAAGCGACTCAACCTCGTCCTCCCCGACAGTGGTGGAGGTGCGGTGTCACTGGTCGACGCGCATCTGACGGGCACCCCTACAGCGCCCACCCCTCCGACGACCAACAACAACACGACCATTGCCACGACCGCGTTTGTTCAAGCGGCGATTGCGGTGCTCACCGCCCTCACCGCCAACTGTGGCTTGGTCGGCTACAACGCCTCCACTCACACTTGGCCAGCGCGGCCGTCCACTCCCGGCCCAGTCGAATGGATGAGCACCAACGACCCGGCCGCTATTCAACCGCCCGCTATGGCTATCGGCGATTCGTGGGTGCAGCACCCGGACGCTGTCTGATGGCAGGAATCAGCGGCTCCCGCGTCTTCGAGAGTTCCGAAGGCTCACTGTTGGAGCAGACGACCGTCCAGGATCTTCTACTTGTGTTCCTCCACGGGGATCATCGAGGATTCGTTGCAAGGGTCGATGAGCTACTCAAGGCCGGTGACGGTTTGGCACTAGTGGCGATGCTTACGAATGAGCACTGCAATCTTCTGGACTATCTTGTTGGCCGTGATGCCGCCCTCAGCTATGTGGGTGAGCGGGCAATCGAAATCGACCTCACGAGCATCGACCAGATTTGACGGTTCTCTCCGGCTGAAACCTGGCCGGACGCCTCATCACCGCGCTACCGTTTCGGCATGTTTGGAGGCGACCCGCAGGACTGGCACGACGTCATTCTGCGCGGACCCGACGGAGACGAACGCCACTCCCTCCCGTTTCTGCAAGGTCGCCCGCCAGGAGTTGTGCGCCTACCTACGGAGGATGAATGGTTCGAACAATTCGCCCTGGACGCTTGGGAGGCAGAGATCCCGGTATACGTCTTCACGGGGTTCGTGCCCCGCGACGACTGACCCGGCAGGGTCGTGGTTCTAGGTGACCCAGACCAGGTCGACCCGTGAAGGATCAATCGCCCGAATGCCTCGTGGGCGCGGCTGGATAACCGCATACCTCAACACAGACCTGACGATCGCATGTTGCCGTTCAAGGTTCAACTGATCCCACGAGCGAGCGAGAGCAACCCGGCTACTCTCAAATTCGGTGAGAGCGTTCGTTCCGGTGGCTTGATCGAGCCGGAGCACCGCGTCCAGCCGCCGTTGATCTGCGACCTTACGGGCGGCCGAATAGTCTGCACGGGAGAGTTCACCTGCTCCCAGCATTTCGGCCAATTGGGTAAGGACTTCCTGAGCTTTGGCCAGATCGGCGACCTCTGCCGAGTACCGCTCCTCTCCGGACGCTCGACTGGCCAGGAACGCCTCCATGCCCGGGCTCTCTAACCGTGCAAGAACGACACCCGCTATCCATTGCTCGATTTGCAGAGAGTTGATGGACAGTTGGCCACATCCGTCCTTGCCCGGTACTGGTGTGCAAATGTACCGCCGGATTCCTCGATTGCTTGAGCTGTAAAGCTTCGATCCGCACTTGCCACACCTGAGCATGCCGCTGAGCAGGTAGCGGCGAGGAGATGCCATCGACGGCGCGTTCTTACCTGCTAGGACGGCGAGCACTCGGTCGTGCTGCTCAGGGGTGATTATCGGTGGCCACATGGCCGGCCCGATTGGCTCGCCGCGGTGATAGCGGATGCCTGCGATTCTGCCGCCGAGCAATATCCCGCGGAGAGTTTGCACATTCCACGTCTTAGAACGGCCGACTGTCGCAATCGGTTGCTTGTTAATCCACCGTCCAAGGGAGTTCATCGACTCGCCTGCAATGTAGCGCGAGACGAGGTCGCGGATGACTATCGCTTCCGATTCGCGAATGGTGAGTTTGTCGGCTTCATAGCCGAAGGGCCGCCCACCTCCACCGTTTGGCTTGCCCATCTCGGCGTTTTGAAGCATCTTGCGCCTCAACCGAGCAGACTTCCGGCCCGACTCCGCAGCGGCCATAGCGCTCGTGATGCGTGCGACCATGAGGCCGTTGTCGTTACCCAAACCAATGTCGCCAGTGACCGTCGTCACATCCACGCTCGCTGCCGTGCAGACGTCGATGAACTGTTCAAGCTCAACGGGGCGTCGCGTGAGCCTGTCCAAGTGGTAGACGAGGACCGCGTCAATTCGATGGTCCGCAATGTCCACCATCATGCGTTCGTAGTTTGGCCGCGGTTTCGCTGCATACGCTGATACGTCGTTGTCCACATATTCGTCTGCGATCACCCAGCCGCGGTCGATGGCGAGGTTGCGGCAGTCTTCAAGTTGGCGCTGAACGCCCAACCCGTCGCCCGCCTGGTCGGACGATATGCGGGCATAGATCGCTGCTGCTTGCACCTGCTTCATGGGGGCACGATACGTCCGACTACTAGGTTCGGCGGGGGTGTCTTTCGCACCCATCGGGCACAGAGGGGTGTGGTTTTCCGACGTTCAGCCTGCTGGGTGCGGGTTCGGTGGCCCCAGCCAGTAGCCGCCTGTTGGGGTGTTGTCGTACCGCACGAGGTCGTCGGCGCGTTCGAGCGATTCACACACGGCCATTAGGCGGCGCTCGGCGGGGTCAAGGTCCCAGCGGATCACCAAGTATTGGTCGGTGCCGCGCTTGTCCGTGTAACGCCGGATGACGGCTTTGGGTAGCACCGGACTGTCGCGCATGACCAACCAGGTGTCCCTGTCGTAGCGAATTGGCTTTGGGCGGGCCACACGAACATTAGAACATATGTTCGAATTGCCGTGTAACGGATGCTGGGCATAACTTCCAGTTGTGACTCTCAGGGACTCCGTACCGCCGTACGACGATGCCGAGGAAGCAGTGAACACCGCAATGCTTGCGGGGCTTGCAACAATTCCTGCCGTGGGCGGCCCACTCGTTGAGATCGCCTCCGGTCTTCTATCGAGAGTGCGAGCGAAACGGCAATACGAGTTCGACAAGTACGTGGCTGCGGCGATCGAGTCGCTGCAATCGGAGGGGCACCCCACCGTCCACGATATTTTGGACTCCTCGGAATTCATGGCTGCCTACGAGAAGGCATCGCGGTCTGCCGCTGAATCCGCTACGACAGCGCATAGAAGGCGTCTCGCATGGGTGGCTGCCCAGATGGGCGAGTGGAGCAGCGCGCCGCAGGCGCTGAGACAGCAGATGTTCGCGATGGTGAACGACATGGAGGATTCACACGTTCGAGTGCTCTCATTCTTGGACGACCCCGTAGCGTTCATCAGCCGAGCGGACTCGGATTGGTCGCCAGATTCGGTGCTAATGACCTCCCTCCCTGAACTGATTATTCAGTGGGTATTTCAGCGGCAGACGGGATCGCAAACGTTGACCGAGATCATCACGGCGTACCTCGAAAATAACAAGTTGGCGCAGGTACCACAGGCGAGCATGACGGGTGCCGGGGCTCTCTCATGTCACACAACGGAACTTGGGCGGGATCTGCTCCACTTCATCCAGTTTCCAGAGTCGTAGTCAGCTGAGGTTTCGGATGATGGAGAGGACTCCAATCACAATGGCCGTCGCGCCGACGATGATCCCTGCGACAGCGAAGCCTCGCCCGCGCAGAGGCTTGCTCGCGTAACCGCCAATCGAAATCATCAGGCCCAGCACGCCAAGCGCCGCGCCAAAGTAGCCAGTGACTCCAAACACGAAGGCCGACAGCGAGAGCACGAAGCCCGTCACGCTAACGGCGTTCATCGGGGTCCGGGGGGCTTGCACGACGAGAGGCGCATAGGCGTCCGTCCACTGCTGTCCGTCCCACCAACGCATGCGTCCCTGATCGTCGTTGTACCAACCGGCGGGAGTGGTGGGCGGGGGAGGCGTCACGTTCGACATATCGGAAGGCTAGAGGGATCCTCATCTACTGGGTATCCGTGCGCACACCCACTTCGGGGGTCATTCCGGTCCAATCGGATCCAACCGGATCCATATGGATGACAGCCCGGTTGGACGTTCAGCGATAACCCGCAACACTGTCGCCATGACCGACAAAATTCTGGTCGCGCAAGTGCCTGCTGCGGCCGTCGAGCTGGGCCTAAGTCCAACCCGGCTGCTGCGGATCTTGCTTGAGGCGACCGATGCCGAGTGAGCCGTGGGTAGACTCCGAACGCCTTGCTGAGCATCTAGGTAAGTCGGTGTTCACGGTTCGCCGTTGGGCACAATCGGGGATCATTCCCGGCCGCAAAGTAGGTGGGGGCTGGATGTTCCGCGTTAGCGAGGTAGACGACAGCGTGAATAGACAGCCGGCCGATCCTTGGATTCAGTCTCCGCGCTCGCGTGGAAGGCGGCGGATCACCTAGTACCCAGTTCGGGAGAATCACCCACATAAGTGTAGAAACGCTCCACATAGGTACGTCCCACAGTCCATCCAATTGGGCTACGACGATATGAAGATGAAAGATCAACCGACTGAGGGCCAGACGATTGAACTGTGCGCCCGACTGCTGCGCATGGAGCCGTGGAAGCTTGAGTACCTCCTGGCGTCGGAGGGACTGCTGTGAGCTACGTGGAACCGTGGGTTGGCGTGCCCGAGGTCGCAAGGCACCTCGACAAGAAGCCGTACACGATCCGCGAGCTGGCGAAATCCGGTGCCATCCCCGGCGTAAAGCTGGGTTCCGAATGGCGATTCAAGTTGAGTGACATTGACGCTCACCTCAGGCGGCCACTAGACCCGTGGGTGCAGTCGGCGAAGTCGCGGGGGAGAAGGCGGGCGCGGTAAGCAGGGGCACGTCAGCGAACGTCGCACCTTGCCGCTACTATCCAGACATGACGTTTTCGTTTTCGCAGCTACGCTAGCCCACTCGGGGCCAGCGACTTTCGAAAGGAAACCTTCCGATGAAGGCTGCGATTTGCGACGCGTTGTTCCACGTTTTCGGCCGCCATGCTTGCTGCATACCCCCGCCTGGACCGCCCGTATCGGCCAGAAATGGGACACGTATGATGTTGCCCCGTTCAACCTCTACAACATCACCTTTCAGGTGCAGTCCTGGATCCGGAGCAACCTGAGCGACTAGCTCGGCGGCTAAGCGCCCAACTCCGCTGATCTGTCGGCGTTGGGCGCTTCCGTGTGTGCGCGCGTGTGTGCAGTGTGACGACTTGCGTCGGTTTCGATGGGTGGTTCGGTGCTTGACCAACGGCCTGGAAACCAGAGAACTGAGTGCGATTGCGGCGCATCGGTGGTTCCCGGTTGCGTGGGCTACTTCCCTGGGGGTCAAGGGGTCGCAGGTTCAAATCCTGTCAGCCCGACGTAGTGAAAAAGCCGGTGGGCACGAGGTCGCTTGCGACCTTCGTGTCCACCGGCTTTTTCGCTACTCGCTGCTGTCAAATGGGGTCCCCGCACGCGAGGGGCCCCGGGCGCCGACCCGAGCGAAGCGAGGGCCGGCGTCTGGGGTAGCGTGTGGGGCGCAGCTCGCAACGCCCGTGGAGAACCCTCGGCTTATAGCCAAAACGTGGGCTTATAGGCCAAAACGTGTGTCTGGGTCTCTTCGGTCATGCCGCGGTGGGAAGGACCGACACACCCACCGCGGAGCAGGTCTACGCCCTCATGAAGGGACCCCGCCTCACCCAGCTGTCCTTCGCCTACGACACCGTCGACTCCGCCCCGATCAAGCCCCCCGACGGAACGAAGGCGAAGGAGCTGCGCGCCGTGAAGCTCTACGAGGTCAGCCTGGTCCCGGTCGGTGCGAATCAGGACACCAACGTACGCAGTCAAGAGCGCAGGGACCGGCCGGCGCATCCACCGACACGCTGGCCCTGCGCCTCCGCATCCTCAGCGCGGAGCGCTCGCGCCCAGTTTTGCCGCTCTGGCCGGATCATCTTGTGTCCCCCGTGGAAAGAGTGCATCGTTCGAAGGGGAGAGTGGATCATGACTCCTACGCCAAGCTCGACCCGTGAGGGGCGAACGTGAAGCCCCGCGCTGCGGGGGTCCTAGCCGTCATCTGCGCGCTTCTGCTTGCGGTCCTCGGCGGCTTCTTGATTGCAAGGCCACCCTGGAGCATCCTGGGCGCCATCGTCCTGGTCGGGGCGAGCATCCTCCTGTCCGTCGGAGCAGTGTGGTTGCTCCGTCGCTCGTGGTCCGACCCGTGGCCGCCGTATGTCACCCCGACGCTGGAAAAGCGGCTACGGCGGTTCCGCATTCTGTTGATTCTGAACAGCGTTCTGTTGGTCGCCGTGGTCACGCTGACGGTCTACGTGGTCGTTAGCCATGACTGGGGGAGGCTGCTCTTCTCTGCACTGCTTTTCATAGTGGTTCTGAGCAACCTCAGCATGAATCAGCGCACCCTGCGGTACTTACGCGTGGTTCAGTCGGACCAGTCGAGTTCGGAGCACCACGCCTGAGCCGCACGCGCCGCGCATGGCGCACGGCCGCGTCGGCAAGGGAGTCGCGGCGCACTCTTCCCGGCAGGTAGCCGGTACCCGGGGGAAATGACCAAGCCGTGCCGCCCGCGGGCAACTCCGTGCAGGAGAAATCGAGCAGTGTCCGCTCGAGGCGGGCCAGCACCTGCCCCAGGTCGCTCATGACGGCGCGCGCGGGAGCTGTCGCAGGGGCGGAAGTGGGACGCGCCGGAGCTGTAGCGCAGGGTCGCGGTTTCCGGATCATCCCGGTGCGCCGACCGCGCGGCGGCGCTCCTCCGGGTTGATGAGGAGGTCGACGAGGTCTGTGCGTTGCTCGATCGAGCCGAGCCCGAGGGGCAGCGCCCGGACAGCGGGGTCCTCGATGTGCGCAACCAGGACGGAGGCGATCGCCGGCTCCGCATGCAGGTAGGGGCGATCCCAGAAGGGGATGGTGGCAGTGCTGACCGTCTCCGTGAGGGAAAGGTCGTTCTGCATGTCCAACAGCACGCGAAGAGACGCCGCCAACGAATCCTGGCGGTCCCGCCAGCTGTCCGCGCGGAGGGTCTGGTCGATCGACGCCCCGACGGTTGGAGCGCACTCGAGCTGTCCGAACATGGCCCCCAGCCACTTGGCGTAGGGGGGCCAGCGCTGTTCGAGGAGGAAGGCCAGGTGCATCACGACGTGGCTGAGTCGCCCCGCGATGATCCGTGATCCGCGGTCGTCTCCTGCGTCGCCGGCACGGCTCATGAGCGGCAACTCTTGGCCGAGACGGATCCAGTCCGCGGCGAGCACGTAGCGCCAGACATCGTCCGGGTACCAGGTCAGGGCCGACCTGGCGCGTTCGACTTCGCCTCCATCGTCGGCGAAGAGTGGTCCGGCGGTGACCTCCAGGACGGATTGTCCGGAAAGCGAGAGCCAGTCCTGTGCCGACAGCCGTTCTCTGGGATCAAAGCCGAGGCGGGAGACGAGGAAGGAGGTCAGCGTGCCGACCTCGATGTGATGTTGGGCCGCGGATTCGCCGGTGAAGGCGAACCGGACCGGCAGGCCACGGAACTGCAGGGGCAACCTGCTTTCGAGTTCCGTCTCCACCGGCGAAACGAGGTCCGGAGGAACCATGAGGTTCAGGCGCAGGCCCCAGTCGTGATCCCGTGACACGGCATCATCGAGACCGAGCACATCGGAGCCGCCACCGAGTCGTCCCGCGGCGTGCTGCAGACCCGGGAACCGGTCGGCGAGAAGCGGTTTCACAACCTCCTGATAGTAGCTACGAGAGAGCTCGATACCGGTTGGCACAGCCTCAGGCGTCATCGGGCGGCCCGCTCCCATCGTTCGCGTGCGTGGTTGTGATCCTAACCGGCGGGCTTCCGCACAACGGTCTGTTTCATCGCCTTCCGTTCGACGTCTGCATGTGAGCGAACGAGAAGCGACGTCGAGTGTGGCGATCCGGCATCACTTCGACGCTGCGCCGGGCGTGGTCTGGGCAGCATGGACAGAGCCTCGCCTGGTGCGGCGGTGGTGGGGTTCGGACCCCGGCGGCCAGGTGACGTCTCTCGCGCTCGATGTGTGCCCAGGCGGTGAGTTCACGATTTCCTTCGAAGACCCCGGCGGCGAGCAGCACACCAGCTTCGGCGAGTACCTCGTGGTCGAGCCCCTCGCCGAACTCGTTTTCACCTGGTCGTGGGCAAGCGAACCTGGGAACACCTCTCGAGTCAGCGTTCTCTTCCGCCCAACCGGTTCTGGCACTGAGATGCGGTTCGTGCACGGCGACCTTCGTGGCGAATCCCAACACGACTACGAACCGGGCTGGCGGCGCACGTTTTCGAAGCTCGACCGGGTGATCGCCGAGTGGCGCGGATAGAGGCGGACACCGCAGGGGCGCACCATCGCATCCCGCCCGTGGACGTCACCCTCCGTACGACGAACTGATGACCATCGGCGTCCCGTTCGCCGAGCAGATCTGCCCCGCGAGTGAGTCGGCTGCCGTGAAGTCCCCGAGGGGCGCGTGAAGCATCCCGCCGGGGTGGTAGCCGTCGCCGGTGAGCCAGGACGCGAGCGGCGGGATGACCGTCCCAAGCAGGCCACCCGTCGTGCCGTCGTGCTGAGTCGATTCGGAGAGCGCGGTGAGTGCTCCCTTGGCGGAGGCCGTCTTCTGCGCCCATCCGGCGTCGGTGAGGTCGCCGTGGTCGTGCGCCTGGTCGGCGTTCCAGAATGTCTGTACGAGCGTGCTGAGGGCCGCGCACTCCTTCTTCGTTGCCGGGTCCGGTCTGAACGTGTTCGGACTGAAACGGAGGTCGGCCGCGAACCGTGTGTCGTCCGGCACGACGAAGTCGACGCGGACGTGGCTTCCGGCCGCGGTGGTGCCGAGGTCGAAGTCGAAGGCCTGCGCGCCTCCGCAGCTCCCTGACCGGCTGTCCATGCTGCCGATCGCCGGCGCGACTTCGTAGAGCCCGGAGGTGCACGAGAAGTCGACATGGAGGCTGTGAGCCCCAGACGGCATGACCAGCTCCAGGTCGGTCCGCCCTGTGTGGTACAGGCGACCCGTCGGCCAGCTCGCGGTCGACACCTTCGCCGTGGCTGCCGGCGTATGCACCGATACGGCGGTGGTGCAGCCGGTCAGCGCAGCCGCGGCGACGAGTGCCCCGGCCAGCACAGCCAGGCAGCAGGTAATGGGCGTCCGATGCGTCCCGGTCATGGTGTCCTCTCGCTCATCCGTCCAGGAGTCCCAGCCGGACGACCTTGCGGACCGCGTCGATCCGGGAGGTGGCGCCCAGCTTGGCGTAGATGTTCGTCGTGTGGCGCTTGACGGTGCCCTCGGTGATGCTGAGCCGCCCGCTGATCTCGCGGTTCGTGTAGGCGTGGGCGATCATCCGGATCACCTCCAGCTCGCGATCGGTGAGGATCCGGTTCGCTTCGGGCGGCGAAGTTTCGCCGGCGGGCGTCGAGGCAGGTCGGGCTCCGGCGATGAGGTCCCGCAGGGATCGAGCATCGATGCTCTTCACAGCGAAGGCCGATGCACCCGCACGGAGAAGCTGTCGCTGCAGCACGGCATCGGTGTGCATGGTGAGAACCACGATCGCGGTGGATGGCGAGCACCGACGCACCGCGGCGATCGTCTGATCCGCTGTTCTTCCCGGCATCTCGACGTCCAGCAGCAGCACGGCGGGCCGTTCCCGTTCGACCAGCCGGACGGCCTCATCGCCGTCCGCCGCCTCGCCGACCACCTCGACGGAGTCCCGGATGAGCGCGCGCACCCCCTGGCGGAACAGCGCGTGGTCGTCCGCCAGCACCACCGTCCTCCTCATGCGCGCTGCTCCGCGAGTCCGAGTGTGAGGCTCACTGTGGTGCCGCCCCCTGGTCGCGTCTCGATGGCGAGCTCCGCCCCGATCAGTTCCGCCCGCTCCTGTGCCGTGATGAGGCCGAGCGCTCCTGGGCGGATGTTGTCGCGCTCGAATCCGGCACCGTCATCGGCGATGGTCAGCAGGAGCCGGTCGCTGGTCCACGTGGACGTGACCTGGATGCGCGTCCCGCCGGAGTGTCTGCGGGCGTTGTGGATCGCCTCCCGGGCGATGACGAAGGCTTCCTCCCGGAGACCGGACGACAGCGGACGCGGTGCGCCCTCGCTCCGGGCGACGACCTGCGGGGTGTCCGGGCCGAGGTCGGCGACGTAATCCGCGATGGCCTGGTCGAGGTACTTGTCGCCGACGGAGTGCCGCAGGTCGACGGCCAGGGAACGCGTCTCCTCCAGGGCGGATTCCAGCAGGTGCAGCGCCTCGCCGATCAGGGGGTCGGGCGCGTCCGTGTGCTGCATCCCCAGTTGGATGCGCTGCATACCCGCGGCGATGCCATGCGCGACGCGGTCATGGAGTTCGCGGGAGATGCCGAGGCGTTCCTCGCGGTGGGCGACGGCGAGCCGTTCGAGGAGCACATCCACGTAGGCGACGGAGGCCGGCGCGACGCTGTCCATGATGGACCGGTTCAGGGCCCGGGCCACGGCCGAAGGGTCCGGGCGGTCGGGACGCTGGGAGAGTTCTCCTTCCAGCTCGTCGAGTGCGACGTCGAAGAGGACGGTCGCGGCGGTCAGGCTGTCGATGGGGTGGATGTGCTGGCGAGCACGGGCCTGCCCCACGTCGAGAACCGGGGGAGCGGCCTCGTCGGCGGAGAGTCCTAAGCGGCGGACGGTTGCGCGCAACACGGTGCTCACCTGGGCACGGAGCTGATCCGCGACCTCCGGGTCGGCAGTGAGGGGACTGTTACGGGCCGCGAGCCGCCGGATGAGTTCGTGAACGACGGAGGCCTCGATCGTCGCCAGACTCGACGGTCCGTCGGTAAGGGGCTCACTCGACTCCACACGGCCATCTTGCCGGGTACAGGGCACTGCAGGCGCGTCTCAGCATGTGACTTTCGGCACATTCCGCCCGCAGCCTCGGTCGCCTAGCCTGCTGTCAGGCGTCAGCTCTCGGGGGGAGGTGGCGCGAGGGGGGCAGGTTCGGGGGGACCTGCCACCCTCTCTCATCGCCGCTGACCTAGAATCTGGCCATCAGGATGATGCCGAGCGCAGGGCATCCCTTTCCGAGCGCACATCGGGCGTCGGCGTAAAACAGAGGAGTGATTGGAGGTCGCGAATGGGCGTTCCTCCGTTGGTGAGCGGCCGAGATCGGCCAGTGAGCCTCGCCGTCCTGCGGCTCGCTGACAGAGTGCTTCAGGCTGTCGGCTGCGTCGGTGCCGGCGTTTATCTCGTGGCGCTGACCCTCTTCGCCGTATGCACCCTTGTGCCGGATGGCGCCGGGTTGCCATCCGCCAGCGTTGACATCCTCATTGCCTCAATCGTGCTGTTTCTCGCTGTCGTCCTCTCTCTTGCCTTTTCAGCCGTGCAAGTGGCAGCTTTCGCGCTGCGCCGATACGTACTCGAGAGGCGACAAGAAGCGACGACTACGACGTCCGCGTCTGCATGACCTGCCGGAGCGCCAGGCGGAGCTGCGCCTCGATGCGGCGGGCCTGCTCGCTGCTCACGCCCTCGACGCCGAGGCGGCGCTCGGAGCCGCCGCAGCGGTCGCCGTCTCGGGTGAAGTGGATGGCGATCCGCCCGTCCGCGAGCACCGGCTGCTGCTCGCCGCAGTGTGCGCATTCGGAGAAGCTGAACGATCCCATGTCACCACGGTAGGAACCGCGTGTTTCTGTGGCATTGCGGTCGGGAGAAGTCTTGGTGACGGCGGAGCTAGGCGAGCGGTCCTCGGTCGAAGAGCCGCTCCGCGTCGCCCCGCGTCAGTATCCCGTCGCTGACGTACATCGAGAGGGTACGCACGACCGGCGACTCGGGGGCGACTGTCAGCGGGTTCACCCACGCGAGCGCCGAGCCGACGCCCGGGTACTCGCCGACGCGGGCGAACCACGGGTCGTCGGACTCGGGAGGGGCGGTGAACAGCACGGAGGCCGGCGCGCCATCGAAGTGAGAGGTCCAGAGCAGCCAGGGGGAGCGGCTGCCGTTCACGGCCTCCTCGCCCTCGGCGTCGCGAGTGCGAACCGAGGCGTCCCGGCAGGGCGCGAACCGCCAGAAGAATCCGCCGTAGCCGGCGCCCGCACGCCCGAGCGCCCCGGGACTGGTGAGGGTGACAGCCGCATCCACCGCCTCCAACACCAAGCGGAGCGTGAGTTGCCAGGTGCGGTCGTCGACACCCTCGGCATGCCACTCGCGCTGCTCGCGGAGGAGTGCGCTCCCGTCGGCGTCAGGCCACGAGAGCTCCTGGCGCACCGAGGCCACGTCGGACGACGAAGCGTCGACGTCGATCGTCCCGTGGGTGCCGCCCCAGCGGTACGCCCCGGAGCCCTGCTGGTAGTCGGGGCCTCCCCAGAAGTTCGTGACCGGCCGGCCGGCCGCCGCGACCCCCGGCATCGCCACGCCCACCCCGAGGTGCCACGGATGGTCGAGCGGAAGGTGATCGGTGAGCGTCACTCCGCCGAGCGTGCGCACGGGATGCAGGTACGGCCGCGGCGAGAGGGAGGCAGCCCGTTCACGACCGTCGCGGCTGAACGCCACCACGCGGTTCCCGACGACAAGGCCGGCGCCCTCCGCATCAGCGGGAGCCCATGGCAGTCCCAGCTCCGTGAACGTCGCCTCCGCTGCCGCAGCGCGTTGAACATCCCGCGAGATCCCGCGAACGATCAGACGCTCGTCGTCTCCCGCACCGACCCGGTCGACGAACCGGGCCGGGATGACGCGGGGAGGCGGGCCCGTCCGCACTGCCTCCAGCACCGTCATGTACGCCTCGGTGTCGTCCAGTGCGCTCAGGAGGTCGACCTGCCCCGCTCGCGCCTGCAGCAGGTTCTCGAGCAGGTCGTCCCGCCCGAACCGCTCGGCGCGCTCACCGGCAGCATCCACCACCCGCACCTCGTCGAGCACGTAGAAGAAGGTCGCCGTCGCGTCCGACCCGTGCACGGTGACGTACGGCTCGGCCTCCTCGGGGCCGCAGAGCGTGAGCGCGCAGGTGAGGTCCGGCTCGCGTCCCGGCCGGCGCACCCGGACGACCGTCGTGTCGTCGGTCTCCGTGTCGTTGGCGCGGAACGCATCCAACTCCACCCGCAGCACGTCGGTCGCCCGCCGCACCCCGGCGACCCGCATCGCGGTGATGACCGCGTGCGACAGCGCGTTCGTGGCGACGCCGTCGACCACATCCACGCCGTCGAGGGTGCGCTTGCCGGCCCACCGCGAGCGGGTGAAGTACGACAGCGGACGTGTCCAGCTGCCGACCGCGGTGATCGCACGCACCTCCCCGAGGTCCCCGCCCTCGATCGCCGACCGCAGCCACGGGATGGCGTGCGAGCCGAGGCTCTGGAACCCCACCTGCACGAGCCGCCCCGCCCGCGCCGCCGACTCCCGCAACCGGCCGAGCTGCGCCAGGGAGGTGACCGGCGGCTTCTCGAGGTACAGGTCCGCTCCGGAGGCGAGCACCTGCTCCGCCAACTCGAAGTGCGTGTGCAGCGGAGTCGACACGATCACGACGTCCAGGTCCGACTCTGCGGCGAGGAGGGAACCCAGCTCCGGGTACACATGCACGGTGTCGGCGAGCGACCCGGGCGGGAGGGGCGCGGGCTCGGCCACCGCGACCAGCTCCGCACGTCCGAGCCCGGCGAGCCGCGCGAGGTTGCGGCGGTGGACGGCGCCGAACCCGTTGGCGCCGACCAGCGCCACCCGTGCCGCGCCTCCACTCACCGGGTCCCCTCCTCTATCCGCGAAACCGGGTCAGTCCTGCGACGTGCGCGCCTCGACCCGCGTCGACGAGCGGCGCTTGGTCACGGCCGCGAGGGCTGCGGTGTCCAGGTCCTCCAGTCCCATCCTCGCGGTCTCGCGCGAACGCCAGGCGGCGGCAGCGGAGACCAGCGACAGGAGCAGGGTCGCGGTGCCGATGACGAGCGGCACCGACGAGCTCCCGGGAGGGGCGATCGCCGCGAAGATGCTCGGCAGGAAGCCGGTGAGGAACAGCGCGATGTTCTGCGACACCGCGAAACCGGTGACCCGGGTGCGGGTCGGGAACAGCTCCTGGAAGAAGCTCGCGAAGGTCGCGTTCCACAGCTGGTACAGGATGCCGAAGATCAGGATGGCGAGCACGATCGTCAGCGGCACGTTGCCCGAGCTGACGACGAACAGGTACGCGAACGAGAGCAGGCCGGCGGCCAGCGGGCCGAAGATCATCAGCGGGCGACGGCCGATGCGGTCGGAGAGCCGTCCGAAGAACGGGATGAGGATGATCGCGACGATGTTCGCCATCACCGGGATCCACAGGTAGACGGAGGGACTCATCCCGACCCCGTAGGCGGGCTGGGTGGCGTAGGCGGTGCCGAAGACGACGACGGTGGTGCCGATCACGTTGGCGAGGCCCATGCAGACGCAGCGGAACACGGTCCAGCCGTTCTGCCGGAACAGCTCGGCGACCGGCACGCGCGGCACCTTCGCGGTCTTCTCCTCCCGCAGGAACGCGGGCGTCTCCTCCACCCGGGAGCGGATGATCAGGCCGGCGACGATGACGACGACGCTGAGCAGGAACGGGATGCGCCAGCCCCACGCGAGGAACGCCTCGTGAGAGAGGAACGTCGACAGCGGGATGAAGCTGGCCGAGGCGAGGATGCTTCCCGCCTGCGTGCCCTGCAGGCTGAAGCTGGTGAGGAAGCCGCGCCGCTCCTGCGGCGCGTATTCGACGATCATCGCGCTGGCGCCGCCGAGCTCGCCGGCGACGGCGAAGCCCTGGATGAGCCGGAGGACGACGAGCAGTATCGGCGCGAGGACCCCCACCTGCGCGTACGTCGGGAGGAGGCCGACCAGCAGCGTCGAGAGGCCCATCACCATCATGGCGAAGACGAGGACCTTCTTGCGGCCGTACTTGTCACCGAAGTTTCCGAGCACGAAGGCGCCGAGGGGGCGGGCCACATAGCCGACGCCGTAGGTGGCGAGCGAGGCGATCAGGGCGACAGCCGGGCTCTCGGAGGGGAAGAAGACCTGCGGGAACACCAGGGCGGCGGCCGCTGCATAGATCGAGAAGTCGTAGTACTCCAGCGCACTGCCGACCCAGCCGCTCATCGCGGCCCGTCGCGGCATCCGTCGCGCATCTGCCGATGTCACTTCGTCGGGCATCGTCTCTCCTGTCATCGTTGACCGTATGGGTAAGCGCTTTCCGAACGCTTCGTCGTAGATTAGCCCTGAACCGTTTCAACGTCAACAGTCTCCCTCTCATCGGAGAAGCGCCGCCGCCGAAACGCCCGCCAGGATAGGTTGGAGCCGTGAACGAGAGGGCACCCACGCTGTCGGAGGTCGCGGAGCACGCCGGCGTCTCCCTGGCGACCGCATCCCGCGCCCTCAACGGCAGCACCCGCACGGTGAATCCCGAGCTGCGGGAGCGCGTGCTCGCGTCCGCCGTCGCCCTCGGCTACAGCGCGAACCTGCAGGCGCAGGCCGTCGCGCGCGGGACCAGCAACGTCGTGGCCCTCGTCGTCGGTGACATCGCCGACCCGTACTTCGCCGCCATCGCCTCCGGAGTGGTGCGGGTCGCGGACGAGCGGGGGCTCGTCGTCACCATCTCGGCCACCGGTCCGTACGTCGGCGACGCCTCCGTCGAGCGGGAGAAGTCTGCGCTCACGGCGTTGCGCGGGCAACGACCGCGCGCCGTGGTGCTTGCCAGCAGCCGGGTGGTCGGCGCACCGACCTCCGAGCTGCCGTCACGCCGCGTCGCCGTGATCGGCGGAGGGGCGTCGGAGTTCGCGACCATCGACGTCGACAACCGCGGGGGAGCCGCCGCGCTCGCGACCGAGCTGCGGGCCCTCGGGTACCGCGATTTCGCGATCCTGGCGGGGCCGGAGGAGCTCGTCACCGTGCGCGACCGGGTCGAGGGCTTCCGCTCGGTCGTGCCGTCGAGTTCCGTCATCCACGCGGAGTTCTCCCGGGAGGGCGCAGAGCGGGCGACCGCAGACCTGTTGGCGTCGGGCGAGCGCCCGGAGTGCATCTTCGCCGTCAGCGACGTCATGGCCCTCGGAGTGATGGCCGCGCTGCGGAAGGCCGGCATCGCGCCGGGAACAGAGATCGCAGTCGCGGGCTTCGATGACATCCCGCTCGTCGCCGATGTCACCCCGGCCCTCACCTCCGTGGCCCTTCCCCTCGCCGACATCGGTGCTCGGGCGCTCGATCTGGCGCTGTCCGGACACACGGACGCGTCCGCTTCGACCGCGGCGGCCGCCCAGGTCCGGCTCCGCGCCTCCACGCCACGCCGCTGACGCCGGGCCCGCTCACGGCGACCCGCTGGCCCAGGGCTTGACACCTCCCCGACGTGGGCTAATGTAGCGACCTGGTAAGCGCTTTCTCGCGCGCGTGCCGATCACCGTCGATCGGAAGGAAACCCTGTGTCCGACACCGCCACCCCCTCGGTCCGCCTCAACCGCGACCAGCGGAACGCCTTCATCGCGTCGCTGCTCGGTTGGATGATGGACGCCTTCGACTACTTCATCATCGTGCTCGTCTACGCCGAGATCGGGGCGGAGTTCAACGTCCCCCTCGAGCAGATGGCCTACCTGACCACGATCACCCTGATCATGCGCCCGGTCGGCGCCTACCTGTTCGGATTGTGGGCCGACCGGATCGGGCGTCGCATCCCGCTGATGGTCGACGTCTGCTTCTACTCGATCGTCGGCTTCCTCTGCGCCTTCGCGCCGAACTTCACGGTGCTGTTCATCCTGCGGCTGCTGTACGGCATCGGGATGGGCGGCGAGTGGGGCCTCGGCGCTGCGCTCACCATGGAGAAGGTCCCGCGCACCCGCCGCGGCTTCTACTCCGGGATCCTGCAGGCAGGCTACTCGGCCGGCTACCTGCTCGCGGCGCTGGCGTTCCTCCTGGTCCACTCCGTGCTCGGGCTGAACTGGCGGTGGATGTTCGCGCTCAGCATCCTGCCCGCGCTGATCACCCTGATCATCCGTTCGCGGGTGAAGGAGTCGGAGGTCTGGGAGAACACGCAGGTGAAGATGCGCAAGGCCGGCACCTCGATCCGCCGGGTCTTCTTCGACGGCAAGGTGCTGCGGCGGTTCGTGTACCTCGTCATCCTGATGGCCGCGTTCAACTGGATGAGCCACGGCACGCAGGACATCTACCCGACGTTCCTGAAGGCGACCGACCACGGCGGAGCCGGACTGGATGCGGCGACCGCCGGGTGGATCGCCGTCGTGTACAACATCGGCGCGATCGTCGGCTGCATCGTCCTCGGCGGCCTCTCGGACCGCTGGGGACGGAAGGCGACGATCATCCTGGGCGCGGCGCTGACCCTGCCGATCATCCCGATCTTCGCGTTCTCGACCACGGCCGGCCTGCTCTGCCTGGGCTCGGCGCTCATCCAGTTCACGACTCAGGGCGCCTGGGGAGCCATCCCGGCGCACCTCAACGAGATGTCGCCGAACGCCATCCGCGGCTTCTACCCGGGCGTGACCTATCAGCTGGGAAACGTGATCGCGGCGTTCAACCTGCCGATCCAGCAGGCGCTGGCGCCGCAGCTCGGCTACGGGTGGGCGATGGCGTCGACCGTCGGCATCGCCGCCATCGCGGTCATCGTGCTGACCGCGCTCGGCAAGCAGGCGAACGGGATCGACTTCACGGCGGTGCCGGCCGACGCGACGGCATCGGCCTCGACGCGGGCGCGGTAGCGGCCTCCCGGCGCGGCGAGCAGAGCGGGCGGTTCCGCCTTCACGGAGCTTCTGGTACGCTCGGGTAAGCGCTTTCCCAACGCGAAGACGCGAACACACGCAGTCACGAAGGAGTACACGTGTCGTCGATCGGCATCATCATGAACGGCGTCTCCGGGCGCATGGGCTACCGGCAGCACCTGGTGCGGTCGATCCTCGCGATCCGCGAGCAGGGGGGTGTGGAGCTCTCCGACGGCCGCCGGGTCCAAGTCGAGCCGCTGCTGGTCGGACGCTCGGAGGAGAAGCTGGCGGAGCTGGCCGAGCGGCACGACATCGCCGACTACACCACCGATCTGGATGCCGCGCTGGCCGACGACCGCTGGCAGATCTACGCGGACTTCCTGGTGACGCAGGCGCGCTCGGCCGCCATCCGCAAGGCGATCGCCGCGGGCCGGGCGATCTACACCGAGAAGCCGACCGCCGACAGCTTCGAGGAGGCCCTCGAACTGGCCCGCCTCGCCGCCGCAGCGGGAGTCAAGAACGGCGTGGTGCACGACAAGCTCTACCTGCCCGGCATCCGCAAGCTGAAGCGCCTGGTCGACTCCGGCTTCTTCGGCCGCATCCTCTCGGTGCGCGGGGAGTTCGGCTACTGGGTGTTCGAAGGCGACTGGCAGACCGCGCAGCGGCCCAGCTGGAACTACCGGGCCGAGGACGGCGGCGGCATCGTCGTCGACATGTTCCCGCACTGGAGCTACGTGCTCGAAAACCTCTTCGGGCGGGTGGAGTCGGTGTACGCGCAGGCGGCGACCGAGATCCCGCAGCGCGTCGACGAGCAGGGCCGGCCGTATGCGGCGACGGCGGACGACGCGGCCTACGCGATCTTCCAGCTCGCCGGCGGCGTGACGGCGCAGCTCAACTCCAGCTGGACCACACGCGTGAACCGCGACGAGCTGGTCGAGTTCCAGGTCGACGGCACCCACGGAAGCGCGGTCGTCGGGCTGTTCGGCTGCAAGATCCAGCCGCGCGACGCCACACCGAAGCCGGTGTGGAACCCCGACCTGGCCGACACGCACGACTACGCCGCCGACTGGATCGAGTCGCCCGCCAACGAGGTGTTCGAGAACGGGTTCAAGACCCAGTGGGAGGAGTTCCTGCGGCACGTGCTCGAGGATGGGCCCAACCGGTACGACTTCCTGGCCGGCGCCCGCGGCGTCCAGCTGGCGGAGCTGGGTCTGCGCTCCTCGCGGGAGGGCCGGCGGATCGAGCTGCCGGAGGTGTCACTCGCATGACGGCCGTCACCCTCCTGAACGCCGACGGCACGACCGCGGCCGCCGACCTCGGCGACGCGCCCGCCTTCGAGCGCCCGACGGCCCCGCTGCGGTCGCGAGTCGCCTACGCGGCGGCCCACGTCATCCCGAAGCCGTGGGGCGACAACGTGCCCGGCGCTCCGGCCGACATCGACTGGGATGCGACCCTCGCCTTCCGCCGGCACGTCTACTCGTGGGGGCTCGGGGTCGCGGACGCGATGGACACGGCCCAGCGGAACATGGGCCTCGACGCCGCCGCCACGCGCGAGCTGATCGCCCGGAGCGCGGCGGACGCCCGCGCGGTGGGTGGATCGGTCGTCGCCGGGGTCAACACGGACCACGTCGACGAGGCGGTCATCCCCCTCGGCGCCGTGATCGACGCCTACACGGAGCAGCTGCACTTCACCGAGGAGGCCGGTGCGGGGGTCGTCCTGATGGCGAGCCGGCACCTGGCCCGGGCGGCGGAGTCGGCGACCGACTACGAGCGCGTGTACGGCGAAGTGCTGGCTGCGGCCTCCACGCCGGTCGTGCTGCACTGGCTGGGTCCGGCGTTCGATCCGGCCCTCACCGGTTACTTCGGCTCGCGGGAATTCGGCCCCGCCGCCGAGACGGTGCTGCGGATCATCGAGGCGGCGGACGGGCGGGTGACGGGCATCAAGATGAGCCTGCTCGATGCGGACGCCGAGCGGTCACTGCGGGCCCGGCTGCCCGAGGGCGTGCGGATGTTCACCGGCGACGACTTCAACTACGTCGAGCTGATCGAGGGGGATGGGCCGAGCCGGGGAGACGGCGGGGAGGGCATCCACTCGGACGCTCTGCTCGGCGCGTTCGCGTGCCTCGCCCCTGCGGCGTCGGCGTCCATCCAGGCGCTCGACCGGGACGACCCTGCACGCTATCGCGAGATCCTCGCTCCCACGCAGGAGCTGTCGCGTCAGGTGTTCGCGGCGCCGACCTTCCACTACAAGACCGGGGTCGCCTTCCTGTCGTGGCTCAACGGGCACCAGGAGGCGTTCTCGATGGTGGGCGGGATGCACTCGGCCCGCAGCCTCCCGCACCTGTCCGAGATCGTCCGCCTGGCTGCGGCGTGCGGTGCGCTGGAGCTGCCGGAGCTCGCAGCGGCGCGCTGGAGTTCCCTCCTGCGACTGAACGGAGTGGACGCATGAGCCGGCCCGAACCGCGCCTGTCGATCAACCAAGCCACGATCAAGTACGCGGCGCTGGCGGACGCCCTCCGGGTGACCGCGGAGGCGGGCGTCGAGTCGATCGGGCTGTGGCGCGAGCCCGTGGCCGAGGTCGGACTCGACGCGGCGGCCCGGATGGTGGCAGAGTCCGGCCTCCGCGTGTCGAGCCTGTGCCGGGGCGGGTTCTTCACCGCTCCCGGGGGGCCAGAGCGCCGGGCTGCGCTCGATGAGAACCGGCGGGCCATCGAGGAAACGGCGCGGCTCGCTGCAAGCGGCGCACCGGGCTCGGCTGCCGTCCTGGTCGTGGTGGCCGGCGGCCTGCCGGACGGATCGCGTGACCTGGCCGGCGCGCGCGAGCGGGTCGCCGACGCGGTGGCCGAGCTGGAGCCGGAGGCGCGCGCAGCCGGCGTCACGCTCGCCCTCGAAGCGCTGCACCCGATGTACGCCGCCGACCGGGCCGTGCTCTCCACCCTGGGCCAGGCGCTCGACATGGCGGAGCGGTTCCCCGCCGAGTCGGTGGGCGTCGTGGTGGACACCTTCCACGTCTGGTGGGACCCGCAGCTCCCGGAGCAGATCGCCCGTGCTGGGCGGACGGGGAGGATCGCGAGCTATCAGGTCTGCGACTGGGTCACGCCGCTGCCCGCCGACGTGCTGCTGGCGCGCGGGATGATGGGCGACGGCCACATCGACTTCCCTCCCATCACGGCGGCGGTCGAAGCGGCCGGCTACACCGGCGACGTCGAGGTCGAGATCTTCAACGAGGTGATCTGGGCCGCCGAACCGGCCGCGGTGGTCGCCCGGACGGCGGAGGCGTTCGACCGGACCGTGGGACTGCGACGAGTGAGCGCGTGACCGCGACGGCTGCGGCCTCCGGTCGTCCCGTGGGAGGGTAGGCGCGTGAGCGTCATCGTGGTCGCGCCGGACTCGTTCAAGGGGTCGGCGTCGGCCGCTGCCGTCGCGTCGGCGCTCGCCGAGGGCTGGCGGTCGGTGCGGCCGGACGACGAGCTGGTCCTGGCTCCCATGGCGGACGGCGGCGAGGGAACGCTGGACGCGTTCGCCGTGGCGGCGCCCGGGGCTGTCCGGCATCCGGTACGGGTGCTCGGGCCTGACGGTTCCGCCGTCGACGCCAGTTGGCTTCAGCTCCCGGACGGCACCGCAGTCGTCGAGCTCGCCGAGACGAGCGGGCTGGGCCTCATGCGCGAACTCGCGCCGTTCGACGCGCACACCGTCGGCTTCGGCCAGGCGATCGCCGCGGCCCTCGATGCCGGCGCGTCGGCGTTGCTGCTCGCGATCGGCGGGAGCGCATCGACGGACGGCGGCGCCGGGATGCTGTCCGCGCTCGGCGCCCGGTTCCTGGACGCCGATGGACGGCAGGTCCCGACGGGCAACCGCGGCCTCTCCGTGCTGGAGCGCGTGGACCTCGGCCGCCTCCGGCCTCTCCCGGCGGGCGGCGCGCGCATTCTGAGCGATGTGACGAGCCCGCTGCTCGGTCCATCCGGGGCGGCAGCCGTGTTCGGCCCCCAGAAGGGCGCCACCCCGGCCGACATCCCGCTGCTCGAGGAGGGGCTGCGACGGCTGGCGGAGGCTCTGGCGGGTGAACGACCGGTCTCGCCGGACGAGAACGGCGCGGGCGCCGCCGGAGGGACCGGGTTCGGCCTCCTCGCGTGGGGTGCGCGCATGGCGCCGGGCGCCGTCGCCGTTGGTGAGGCGCTGGGTCTCCCGGCTGCGATCACCCGGGCGGATGCGGTCATCACCGGTGAGGGCCGCTACGACTCCCAGTCGGCTGCGGGCAAGGTGCCCGCGTACGTGGCGAAGCTCGCGCGGTCGTCGGGCGTCCCGCTGCTCCTGGTGGCGGGCGCGGTCGAGGCCCCGACCGACGGCTTCGCCGATGCCGTCGCACTCGCCGCCCTCGCCGGCTCCAGGGAGGCGGCGATCGCGGATCCTCTGCACTGGGCGTTCGCGGCCGGAACATCCCTGGCCCGCCGGGTCGGCTAGGGTGGCGGCTGTGACAGACCAGCGGCGGGCGTAGCCCGTACCCGACCGCGCGTCTGCTCGTCCGTAGTCATTCGGGGGAGATGTTCATCTTCCGACTCTCCCCATTGCGGGGTGGACGTGCCAGTCTATGTCCACGCGGCGTCACGCCGCCGGTCACCGGCCAGGTGAGGAGACGACATGTCGGACTTCGAAATCCCTTTGGGCAACACGCCGAAATGCGGCGCGGAACTGCACCTGGTGAGGTGGGTGAGGGTCGGAGGCGAGTGGCGCGCCGAGACGCTGCTGGTCACCTACCGGGCCGCCTCGCACGATGAGTGGCTCGTCGAGCAGCACGGACAGCAGCAGAGCCTCGACCGGAATCAGTGGCTGGTGTTCCAGCCCTGACCCGCGCTATTCGCGCGCGACGATGCGCGTCAGCCGGTACGTCGCGGACGAGTCCCCTGTGCGCTCCGCCAGATCCCACACCTCGAACATCTCGCCGTCGGGGGTGCCGATCGAACGGCGGATGCACTGCGGAGGACCGACAGTGCCGTCCGGCGAGGGGAACGTCAACACCTCCGCCGCCGCCTCCGGACCCACGGGAAGCAACGTCACCGTCGTGCACTCCATGGCGCACCCCCGTCCGCTCGGGCGTCACCCTACGCCGCTCCGCCCGGATGGCGACAGGACCCATCTCGAGTACAAGGGGGCGGCCCCACCCGGGATCAGCGCGGGATGACGTTGAGGTTGCCGGCGAACAGGTTCGCAGGGTCGTAGTGCCGCTTCACGGTGGCGAGACGGGCGCGGGTGTCGGGCGGGTAGACCGCCGCCGCCTCCTCACCGGTCGCGGAGCTGAGGAAGTTCACGTAGGCGCCGTCGACGTACGGGGCGAGCCGATCCCACAGCGCGTCGAATCCGGTGCGCGCCGTGTCGATGACCGGTGCGGGGCCGGCGATCGTGGTGGCCACCATGAGTTCTGCGTCACGGTGGGCGTACGCCGTTGCCTCTCTCGGAACCGCCGACACGGCGCCCCCGAGACTGCGGATCGTGAGGAACGGCGAGCCGGGTGCGGCAGCCACCGCTGCCAGCGTGGAGAGCACCCCAGGCACCTCAGCCGGCCCGACCAGGCCGTTGCGCGTGACGAGCCGGATCCCCGGCGGTGGCACCGCGCCCTCGGCCAGGACGCCAGCATACGGAGTCGGGGCGACGGTGTCCGCGAGAAGCGTTCCGAGCCGGCGGAGCGGGTCGATCGCGGCAGCCGCCTCCTCGGCGTCGTCACCGTCGAAGCAGAGATGGACGACGACGGGCGCCTCCGCTCCACCGGCGAACGGGTTCGCCAGCTCGATGGTGGTGGTCAGCCCGAGGGGCGCCGTGCGGAGGTGGTCCGCCCATCCAGACAGCACGGCCACCGCTTCGGATGCAGGGAACGAGAGCGCCCCGAAGGAGACGTCCGTCGTCCGGTGGGCGACGAACTCGAACGACGTGACGACGCCGAGGTTGCCGCCGCCGCCACGGAGCGCCCAGAACAGGTCGGAGTTCTCGTCGGCGCTCGCTCGCACGACCGAGCCGTCGGCCGTCACCACCTGCGCCGCCAGGAGGCTGTCGATCGTCAGGCCGTAGGCGCGCACCTTCCAGCCCATCCCGCCGCCGAGCGTCAGCCCGCCGACGCCGACGCTCGCGGTGTCGCCGGACGAGATGGCCAGGCCGTGCGGGGTCAGTGCGGCGGCCACCTGGCCCCACGTCGCACCGCCGCCCACGCGCACCACCCCGTGCGCGTCGTCCAGCACCTCCACCGCGTTCAGCTCGGCGAGGTCGATGACCGTGCCGCCATCGTTGGTGCCGAAACCGGGGAAGCTGTGCCCGCCGCCGCGGACGGCCAGCGGGCCCTGCTGCGCCGCCGCGAAGCGGACGGCCGCCTGCACGTCGGCCGCAGTGAGCGGGCGGAGCACCCGCGCCGGTCGTCCGACCGCCAGCAGGGTACGGCTCGCGGACTCGTAGTCCGCTCCGCCTGGCTCGATGATGGCGCCGCCGAAGCCGGGGTCGAGGGTGTCGAGAAGGTCGGTCATGAAGTTTCTCCTGTCGTCGATGCGGGGTGTTCCCGCAGTGTGGGTCGTGCATGAGACGACGGGAGGCGTCGGCCTGTGACAGCGGACACCGATGTCACATCCGGCAGGCGTCCGGCGTCTCGTGTATGAGTGCCATCACCAGGAAGGGGAACCATGTTGCAGAACGAGGGACTGGATGAGTTCGTCGCCCACCGGGATCTGCTGTTCACGGTCGCGTACGAGATGCTCGGCTCCGCCGCCGATGCCGAGGACGTCCTCCAGGAGACGTGGATGCGCTGGGCGGCGGTCGACCACGGAACCGTGGAGTTCCCGCGGGCGTACCTGGTGAGGATCACCACCCGGCAGGCGCTGACCCGGCTGCGCGTGCTCGGCCGCCGCAAGGAGCTGTACGTCGGGCCATGGCTGCCGGAGCCGCTCCGGACGGCTCCGGATGTCGCGGACGACGTCGAGCTGGCCGACAGCGTATCGACGGCGATGCTGCTCGTCTTGGAGACCCTGAATCCGGTCGAGCGCGCCGTCTTCGTGCTGCGCGAGGTGTTCGACGTGGACTACGACGAGATCGCGGACGCCGTGGGCAAGACGCCGGCCGCGGTGCGGCAGATCGCCCACCGCGCCCGGGCGCACGTCGCGGCACGGCGCCCACGGGTCGCCGTCACGGCGGCCGAGACCCGCGCGGCGCTCGACGCGTTCCGGAGGGCGGTCGAGACGGGCGAGATCCAGCGGCTCGTCGACGTGCTCGCACCGGATGTCGTACTGCTCGGCGACGGAGGCGGCATCGTGCAGGCGGCCCTCGCCCCGGTGCTCGGACTGGACGCGGTCATGACGCTCCTCGCCCGGATCTCGGTGGGCGTCGTCTCGGTGACGGATTCGGAGGTGAATGGGCGCCCGGCGCTCATCATGACCTCCGGCGACAGCATCCAGGCGGTGGTGACGACGCGCGTCCAGGAGGGGCGCATCGCCGCCCTCTACATCGTCCGGAACCCGGAGAAACTCTCCCGCCTCGCCGAGCCCACGCCCCTCCGCCGCTGACGCTGCTCAGAAGTCGACGGGGTCCCGCTGGATCGGGCAGGTCATGCAGTGGCCGCCTCCGCGTCCCCGGCCCAGTTCCGCGCCGACGATCGGGATGACCTCCACTCCGGCCTGCTCGAGCAGGGCGTTGGTGGAGGTGTTGCGGTCATACGTGTAGACGACTCCCGGGCGGAGGGCGACCGCGTTGTTGCCGCTGTCCCACTGCTGGCGTTCGGACTCGTAGTTGTCGCCCGCGGTCTCGATCACGGTCAGCTTCGGCAGGCCGAGCGCTTCGGCCACCACCTCGACGAAGCTGCGCTGACCGTGATCGATCACACGCACTCCCGGGGCGGTGTCCTCCGGTACGAGGGTGAAGGTGTGCACGCCGTCCATGATCTGCGGGTAGAGCGTGACGACGTCCCGGTCGGCGAAGGTGAAGACCGTGTCGAGGTGCATCGCGGCGCGGAGCTTGGGCATTCCGGCGACGATCACCTTCTCGGCGGCGCCCCGCTCGAACAGCGCGGCTGCGAGCTGCGTGATGGCGTGCCGGGAGGTGCGCTCGCTCATCCCGATCAGCACGACACCGTTGCCGACCGGCATGACGTCGCCGCCCTCCAGCGTCGCCTGGCCCCAGTCCAGCTCCGGGTCGCCCCACCAGACGTTCGCGCCCACGAAGTCCGGGTGGAAGGAGTAGATCGCCTTCATCAGGAGGGTCTCGTCGTGCCGCGCCGGCCAGTACAGCGGGTTCAGCGTCACGCCGCCGTAGATCCAGCAAGTGGTGTCCCGCGTGTAGAGCGTGTTCGGCAGCGGAGGCATCAGGTACTCGCGCACGCCGGTGGACTCCCGGGCCAGGCTCACGTAGTCGGTGCGGTAGTCCTCGGGCAGGTCGGAGGTCGCGAGTCCGCCGATCAGGTAGCGGGACAGCTCGGACGGCGCGAGCGATTCGAGGTACGCGCGCGTGCCCTCCATGAGGCCGATGCCGACCTCGCCTGGCACGATCTTCCTGTCGAGCAGCCAGCCGCGGGCGACCGGGTCGGCGACCGTCTCGCCGAGGAGCTCATGCAGCTCCACGACCTCCACGTCGTTCGAGCGGAGGTCGCTGACGAAGGCGGCATGGTCCTTGATCGCGTTGTCCACCCACATCACGTCGTCGAACAGGAGGTCGTCCGCATTGGTCGGCGTGAGCCGGTGGTGCGCGAGCCCGGGGGAGCAGACCAGGACTTTGCGCAGCCGCCCCACCTCGGAGTGGACGCCGTAGCCGGAAGAAGTGGACGTGTCGGTCATCGCGATGCCTTTCCTGGATCAGTACGGAGGTGCGTGCGGGAGCTCAGATCGAGATCCAGCCGAACGAGAGGGCGACGATCGCGGCCACGGCGCCGATCACCGCCACGGCCAGGATGACGAGCTCGCGCCCGGTGAAGACCCGGCGGCCCTGCTCGCGGCGGGCCATGATGAAGAGGATGGTGGCCGGCGCGTAGATGATGAACGACAGCAGCACGAACGTGACACCCGCCGCGAAGAGCAGGTACAGCGTGTAGATCGTCGCGAGGACGGCGATGATCGCCTCCCTCCCGAAGCCGCGCGGACTGTCGCGATACGTGTCCCTCGTGATGATCAGCTTCATCGCGTACAGGGCGACCAGGAAGAACGGGATGAGCGTCAGCGCGCTGGTGAGGTCGAGCGCCAGGTTGAACGCGTCGTGCGAGAAGTAGGTGATGATCAGCACGACCTGGACGAAGATAGCGGTCATCAGCAGCGCGGGCACCGGAACGTCGGCCGTGTTGGAGCGCGCCAGGAACCGCGGCATGTCGGCGTCCTTCGCAGCCACGAACAGCACCTCGGCCGCCATCAGCGACCACGCCAGGTACGCGCCGAGGACCGAGACGATCAGGCCGATGCTCACGAACCACGCGCCCCACGGACCGACCGCTGCGGCGAGGACACCGGCCATCGACGGTTGCCGCAGTTTCGCGATCTCGCCCATCGGCAGGATGCCGTAGGACACGATGGTCACCGAGGCGAAGATCGCGAACACGCTGACGAAGCCGAGGATCGTCGCCCGGCCGACATCCTGCCGGCGCTTGGCGTGCCGGGAGTAGACGCTCGCCCCCTCGACGCCGAGGAAGACGAAGACGGTGACCAGCATCGTTCCCGTGACCTGGTCGAACAGCGACCCGGCGTAGTCCGCCCCGCCCCAGTTCTCGGCGAACACCTGCGGCTTCAGGACGAAGATGCAGAGCAGGATGAACACGACGATCGGGACGATCTTCGCGACGGTGACGATCCGGTTGATGACCGCCGCCTCCTTGATCCCGCGGCGGATGAGGAGGAAGAACCCCCACAGGCCGACCGACGAGATGCCGATCGCCAGGATGCTGTCGCCCTCGCCGAGTGCCGGGACCACCGCGCCGATGGTCGACATGATGAAGACCCAGTAGAAGACGAGGCCCATCCCGGCGCTCGCCCAGTACCCGATGGCCGAATAGAACCCGAGGTACTGCCCGAAGCCGGCCTTCGCGTAGGCGTAGACCCCGGCGTCGAGTTCGGGTTTGCGGTTGGCGAGCGTCTGGAACACGAAGGCGAGCATCAGCATCCCGAGCCCGGCGATCGACCAGGCGATGAGCGCCCCGGCGACCCCGGTCTCCTGCGCGAACCGGCGGGGGAGCGAGAACACGCCCGCCCCGACCATGGACCCGACGACCATGCCGGTCATCGTGAGCATCGACAGTTTGGCTGCCGGCGCCTGCTGCAGTGGTTTGTCGGTGGTCGTCACGGGCCCTCCCCAAGGGTGTGAACTGTCGTCGCGCGCGAACGGGCACAGTCAACTCGCCCAGGTCCCCGGGAGGCAAGGACTGATTTTCCGGCAATCGCGCTTATATACCCCAGGCATTAGCTGCTTTACCCGTAACCAGTAGAATGCACAGGTATCCCGGAGGAAAATTGCAGACGATTTACGACGGCGCCCGGATCATCGGCCGCGAGAACATCCGTTTTGGTGACCCTGTTCTGATCGACGATTTCGTCCTCGTGGTCGCCCGCGAGACAATCACCCTCGGGAATTACGTGCATCTGGCCTGCTTCTCGTCCATCACCGGCGGGCAGGAGGTCGAGCTCGGGGACTTCGTCGCCCTCTCGCAGGGCGCCCGCATCCTCACGGGGACCGACGACTTCACCGGCTGGGGCTTCGGCAACTCCACTTTGGACGAGGCCTACCGCAACACCACGCGAGCGCCGGTCAGGGTGGGCCGCTTCTGCGTGATCGGCGCGAACGCGGTCGTGCTCCCCGGCGTCACCATCGGCGAGGGAGCGACCGTCGGCGCCGGAACGGTCGTCACCCGGGACCTCGAACCGTGGGGGGTCTACCTCGGGAACCGGCGGCTGCGCGACCGCGACCGCGACGGCGTCCTGGCGACGCATCGCGCTTTTACGGAGGGACGACGACCATGAACTCACCGCTTCCGTTCGAGAGGCCGGTCTACGTGAGTCGTCCGGCCCTCCCGCCGCTGACGGAGTACGTCCGCCGGCTGGAATCCATCTGGGCGAGCAACATCCTCACCAACATGGGCCCGATGCACGAGATGCTCGAACTCGGCGTGGGAGAACGGGTCGGCGCCGGGCGCGTCTCCCTGTGGAACAACGGGATGAGCGCCCTCCTCGCGGCCGTCAGCTCGCTGCAGCTGCAGCGGCGCAAGGTGGTCGTCACGCCGTTCACCTTCCCTGCGACGGTCCACGCGATCTCGCTCCTCGGGCTCGAACCGGTCTTCGTGGACATCGACGACGACTCCCTGACCATCGACCCGTCGCTCATCGAGGAGGCGCTCGACCCGGAGGTGGGGGCCATCCTCGGAACGCACGTGTATGGCCGTTTCTGCGATACCCGTGCCATCGACGCGATCGCACGTGAGCACGACCTGCGGGTGGTCTACGACGGCGCGCACATCTTCGGCAGGTACGCACCGGTCGTCACCGACGAGCCGCACCGGCTCGGGGACATCACCATGCTGAGCTTCCACGCGACGAAGCTGTTCCACACGGTCGAGGGCGGCGCGTTGATCACCGCCGACCAGGAGACCGACCGGCAGCTGCGCCTGATCCGCAACTTCGGGATCGTCAACGAGCACGACGTGAAAGGACTCGGCCTCAACGGCAAGATGTCCGAGGTGCACGCGGCGATGGGGCTCTCGATGCTCGACATGATGGACGCCGAGATCGACCAGCGGGTCGGAGTGGCATCCCGCTACGTCGAAGCGCTCTCCGGCATCCCCGGACTCCGGATCGTCGCGGGGGGAGACGGAACCGTGCAGTACTTCGTCCTCCGGATCGATGCAGACCAGTTCGGCAGCAGTCGCGACGACCTGCACAACACCCTCCGCTCGCTGAACGTGATCAGCCGCAAATACTTCTCACCTCTCTGCAGCGATGTCGAGCCCTACAACACCCTCCCCAGCGCGCAAAACCTACCGGTCGCCCGGAAAGCGGCTGAGGAGGTCCTCGCGTTGCCGCTGTACGGCGGCCTCAGTCTGGAGGATGCGGATCGCATCGCGGAGATCGTCAGCTGGCACCAGAAGGGCGGAATACTGTGACCAGACCGGTTGCGACGGTGTTGCTCGTCACCCACAACCACATCGGCTTCATCGACAGGGCGATCGCGTCCATCGAATCCCAGGAGTCGCCCTACCCGTTCGACGTGCTCGTCGCCGACGACGCCTCCACCGACGGGACGCGCGAACGGCTGCTGGAGTGGGCTGCGAGCAGCGAGCTCGACATCACCGTGCTCGCTGAGGCCCCACGCCTCGGGATCACCCTCAACTACGCGCGCGGGTTCTCCGCGGCGCAGGGCGAGTTCGTCGGCGTTCTGGAGGGCGACGACGAATGGATCTCGGTCGATAAGCTGCGGCTGCAGGTCGAACACCTCCTCGCGCATCCCGAGCACTCGATGGTCGCCTGCCGGGTGCTCCTGCACGACGAGTCGACGGGAAGCGCCAGCATCGCGCCGGCGATCGGCTTCGCACGGATGTGGACGCCGGTCAACGCCCGTCGGCTGGCGGAGGTGAACTGGTTCGCGACGTTCAGCGCCTGCATGTACCGGGCCGACGCCCTCGAGCGGCTGTCGCCGGAGGTCTTCGAGATCACCTCGTACGACTGGATGGTGAACCTGTCGGTCCTCGCCTTCGGCGACGCCGGGTTCATCCCGCAGGTGCTGACGCTGTACCGTCAGCATTCCGGCGGGGAGTGGTCCAAGAAGTCCCACCGGGAGCGCGACGAGCGCATCCGGCACCTCCTCCCGCGGTACATCGAGCTCTCCAGCCCGGAGGTGCAGGTCGAGCTGACCCGCCTGCTGCACGACCTCGAGTCGCGGGCCGTGCAGCTCGCCGACGTGCTCGACGGCGCCGTGACGCCGCTCCCGACGCAGACGGCCCTGCCCATCCCGCGCAGCATGGGCCCGGCGCCCCGGGTCTCGGTGGTCATGACCTCGTACAACCACGCCCGCTGGATCGAGGAGGCGATCTCGAGCGTGCTGGACCAGACCATGACGGATCTGGAACTGATCGTCGTCGACGACGCCTCCAAGGACGACTCGATGGAGGTCGTCGCCCGCTTCGCGGACCCGCGGATGCGCGTCTACCGCTTCGACACCAACCAGGGGGCGGCGTCCGCGCTGAACTTCGCCGTCCAGCAGGCGCGGGCGGAGTTCGTCGCGGTGATCAACTCGGATGACGCCTGGGAGCGGCACAAGCTGCAGCGGCAGCTGGACGCCTTCGAGGCGCACCCCGAACTGGGCGCGGTCTTCACCAGCGCCCGCTTCGTGGGGGAGGATGGCGAGCTGCTCGCGCCCGAGCGCATCCCGCACTGGCACAACGTCTTCCGCCAGCGCAACCGCTCGCAGGCGCAGTGGCTGCGCTACTTCTTCGAGAACGGCAATGCGCTCTGCCACCCGAGCGTGCTCATCCGGCGCGAGTTCTACATGGAGCACGGGCTGTACGACAACCGGATGCGCCAGCTGCCCGACTTCGACCGCTGGATCGCCCTCGTCAAGCACTGGCCGATCCACGTGCTCGGGGACGAGGACCTGGTCCGCTTCCGGCTGCTGGAGGCGGAGCAGAACGCGAGCTCGAACAGCCGCGCCAACGTCATCCGCGGCTTCAACGAACACATCGCCGTCGACGAGCGGTTCTTCGAGGGCTGCAGCGACGAGCTCCTGGTCGAGGCGTTCGGGGACGCGATGGTCAACCCGCACATCACCTTCCCGGACGAGCGCGAATGCGAGATCGCCCTCCTCTGGTGCAATCTGCCCTGTGCGATGTCGGAGCCCAACCGGGTCCACGGCCTGCGCAGCCTCCGGACGCTGCTGGGAGACGAGAACACCTCCCTGCTCATGCGGTCGCGGTACGGCTTCACCGAGCTGAACCTCCACGCGATCGCCGGGACGGAGACCCACGAGATGTCGGCGGTCACCCGCGAGTGGCTGTCCCAGCTGGAGCAGGGCGCGACCTGGCGGGGCGCCGTCATGACCACCCCGAGCGGTGAGCTGGCCCGCCACGTCTGGGCGCGGATGCGCGAGGTCCCCGTCCGCAGCTGGCCGGGACGCGCCGTCCGTCAGTTCCGTCAGGTGGTCGGCCGGTGACCACCGAAGGTGGCGTCGTCATCCTCGACGACATCTTCCCGAACCTCGCCACCGGCTTCCGCGTCGCGGAGTTCAACTGGCTGATGAAGCGGGATGCGGTCTCGCGCGTGCTCACCACCCAGCCGCTCCTGCACCTCCTTCCCGAATACGCGACGCGCTATCCGGAATTCGCGGAGCGGGTCGAGCCCTACACAGTGGACGAGCTGCGCGGCGCCTCGCTCGCCTGGATGACCTTCCTGAACAACGCGGCGTACTTCCTGGACGACCTGGAGGCCACGGAGACGCCGTTCGTCGTGACCCTGTACCCGGGCGGCGGTCTCAACCTGGGCGACCCGGAGGCGGACGCCAAGCTGGCGGCCGTGCTCGCGTCTCCGATGCTGCGGGCAGTGATCACGACTCAGCCGCGTGTCACCGAATACGTTCGGGCCCTGGCTCCGGAGGTGGAGCTCCAGGAGATCCTCGGCGTGGTCGTGAACCCGCTCTACCTCGGCCCCGGCGCCGGCTTCCGCACCGACTACTACCCGGGCGGCGCCTCCACGCTTCGGCTGGCCTTCGCCGCGCACAAGTACACCGAGCGCGGCCTGGACAAGGGCTACGACCTGTTCCTGGAGGTGCTGCGCGGCCTCAGAAGCACTGGAGTGCCGGTCGAGGGCCATGTCATCGGCGGGTTCTCCGAGGACGACATCGACGTGACCGATCTGGGCGATGCTCTCACGTTCCATGGCACCCTCGAGGCGGAGGACCTGAAGACCGTCTTCGGCTCGATCGACCTCGTGGTCTCGCCGAACCGTCCGGGCGTCCTCTCGGCGAAGGCGTTCGACGGCTTCCCGCTCGGCTCGGTGATCGAGGCGGCGCTCTGCGGCGCCGGGATCGTCGCCACGGACGCTCTGGACCAGAACCGGCTGTTCATGGACGGCAGGAACATCCTCATCGTCCAACCGGACGCCGATGACATCGTGCATCGCATCGTCGAGTTGATCGACGCGCCCGGCGGTATCGGCCGGCTCGCGCAGGCCGGGCTCTCGGTCGCGCGGCGCGGCTACGGCATCGACAGCCAGCTCCGGGCGCGCCTCGACGTGATGGAGCGGGCGCTGCTGCCGCTGGAGGAGCCGGTCGCGGGCTGAGCGCCGCCGCTCGGCGGTTCAGACGGTCGGCAGCGAGTCGAGGTACGCCTTGATCGTCTCATCCGCGGGGCCGACGGCCTGCAGGTCGCCGCGGTTCAGCCAGGCGGCCTGGTCGCACATGTCCGTGACGGTGTCCATCGAGTGGCTCACCAGGACGACCGTCTTGCCGGCGGCGCGGAAGTCGGCGAAGCGCTGCTTGCACTTCTCCTGGAACTCGGCGTCGCCCACGGCGAGAACCTCGTCAACGACGAGGATCTCCGGGTCGACGTTGATGGCGATGGCGAACCCGAGGCGGACGTACATGCCGGAGGAGTAGTTCTTCACCGGCTGATCGATGAAGGCCTCCACGCCCGAGAAGTCGATGATCTCGTCGAGCTTCCTGGTCACTTCCTTCTTCGTCATCCCGAGGATGGAGCCGTTGAGGAAGATGTTCTCCCGGCCCGTCAGTTCGGGGTGGAAGCCGCTGCCGACCTCCAGAAGGGCTGCCACACGCCCGCGGGCGGTGATGGTGCCGGACGTCGGGTTGTAGATCTTGGCCAGGCACTTGAGCAGAGTCGACTTGCCGGAGCCGTTGCTCCCGATCAACCCGAACGTGGAGCCGGTAGGAACCTCGAACGACACGTCCTTGAGCGCCCAGAAGTCGTTGTGGACGGACACGCGCCCGCGCATGATCGCCGACTTCAGCGACTGATTGCGCTCCCGGTAGAGGCGGAAGCGCTTGCTGACCTGGTCGACGGTGATCGCTGCCTCGCTCACAGGGCCTCCGCCAGGTCTTTCTCTTTCGCCCGGAAGACGAGCCAGCCGACCGCGAAGACGATCACGGCGGCGACGACGCAGTAGGTGACGTCCTCAGGGGCCGGCCAGCGGTTGTCGTACAACAGGTTGCGGAACACGGCCACGAAGCGCTCCATCGGGTTGAGCCGGTACAGGTCGTAGACGGTGATCGACGTGCCGAGGAGGCCTCCCGCGTGGGCAGACCGCTCGGCGATCAGGTCGATCGGGTAGATGATCGGCGTGAGGAACATCCAGATCTGCAGCAGGATGCCCACGAAGTGCTGGGTGTCGCGGAAGTACACGTTCGCGATCGACAGCATCAGGGCGAATCCGGCGGCGAACACCGCGAGCACGATCATCATCAGGATGACGGCCGGCAGCCAGGGGAGGACGAACGCTCCGCACAGGGCAAGCACGACGACCAGCACGGTCATTTCGAAGAGCCAGTTGAAGCCGATGGCGCCGACGGTGGACAACGGGAGCACCAGTCGGGGGAAGTACACCTTCTGCACCAGGCCGGCGTTCGCGAGGAGGCTGCCCATCCCGGAATTGACGACCGCCGCGAAGAACCCCCACGGGAGCAGCCCGCAGAGCAGCCAGACCGGGTAGATGTCGAGCCCGCTCGGGTTGCCGGGAGGCGGGGTGGCCCGCAGGATGAAGGCGAAGACGATCGTGTAGACGAGCATGCTCGCCAGGGGGTTCACGAGCGACCACAGCTGACCGAAGACCGTGCGCTTGTACTGACCGCGGATCTCGCGCAAGGTCAGATTGGCGAGCAGTTCGCGCGCCGAAAGCACTTCCTTGACGTATGACATAGTCCCTCGTTAGCTGACCGGCCGGACGAAGGCCAGGCTCAAATCTACCGGAACGGAGACCGGCCGCCTGCCGTCGCTGCTGGGAAGGTGGGGAATCCGCTACTCGCAGGCGATGCCGTCGCCGTCACGGTCCAGCTTGCGGGAGTACCCGGGCTCGCCGACGTGCAGCGGGGCTTTGCCCGCGGCGCGGACGGCGTCGCAGTTGGCGTAGGTGACGTCGGGAGCCGGAGCAGGAGCCGGAGGCGCGGGGGCGGGTGCGGGTGCGGGTGCTGGTGCCGGGGCAGGAGCGGGTGCAGGAGCGGGGGCAGGTGCGGGGGCCGGGGCGGGTGCCGGCGCGGGAGCGGGCGCGAACGCCGACGCGATCGCCGGCTGCGACGCGCATCCCGACAGGATCCGGCCCATCGCGGCCTTCTCGGCGGAGGTGACCCACAGCCCGTAGGTCGCCTTCACGCTGATCTGGCGGGCGACGTACTCGCAGCGGAAGCCCGTGTTCGCGGGCAGCCAGGTCGCCGCGTCCCCTGCGGACTTCTGCTCGTTCGACCTCCCGTCGACGGCGAGCAGGTTCAGCGGGTCGTTCGCCAGGCTGACCCGCTGTGCCTGGGTGAGCTGCTGGGCGCCGGTCACCCAGGCGTTCTGCAGCGGGACGACGTGGTCGATCTGCACAAGGGCCGACGTCTTCTCTCCGCGGATGAAGTGGATCGTCCGGCCGGTGTACTTGTCGTCGAGCGTCCCGGAGAGGACGCGGCACGATCCCTGGCGTACGGTGCCGGTCAGGTCGCGGGCGAGGATGTCGTTGCGGGTGTCGCACCCGTTGCGGTCGACGTCGAGCCATGCCGCGCCGAAGTCGGTGGTCCGCTGGTAGCCGGTCGCCGCCGCCTTGCCCTTCACCGGGAGCGTGGCGAGCACGTCGATCGCGGTCTTGGAGGCGATGCTCTCGCTCGTGAGGGCGACGGCGGGGGCGCTGTCCGCAGCGACGACGGTGGACGGGTCGAGGGGCTCTCCCGGCGTGGCGGTCGGCCTCGGGCTCGCTGTGCGAGTCGGCGTGGCGCTCGCCGTGGACACGGCGGCCACCGGAGCGGTGTCGACCGGGCGCGTGCTGCCGGCCACCCCGGCGCCGACGATCATCAGCAGGACGGCGCCGCCTGCGACCGTGGCGGCGATCGGCCGCGATGCGGGCAGCAGCGCCCACCCCCGTCGCCGTGTCAGCACCGTGTAGAGGGCGGTGAAGAGGCCGACCAGGCCGAGGATGACCAGGAGCGTCCCTGGGCCGGCTTGGGAGACGAGCAGAAGGAGGATGAGGGTGAGCCCGCCGCCCACCCAGGTCCCCGGCCCGATCCGGCGCTTCTTCGTGGAGTCGCTGGCCGCGGGCGTGACCGTCCCGGGCTCGGCGGTGTGCGGCGTCCAGACGGCACCGTCCCACCAGCGCAGCTCGGTCGGTTCGTCGGGGTTCGGGTACCAGCCCGCTGGGGGCAGGGAAGCAGGATCAGTCACGTGAGTCTTTCTCGTTTCGGGCCGAGAGCAGGCTAGCGGGAAACGGGTCGTCTGGTACGGAAATGCCCCCGAATGGGGTGCGTCGGCGTGTTCGCTGTACGAATCCTGTGCATCGATTCCCGACGGGCCTCAACGATATATCGTTGAGTATCGCTGACGACTGGAGGCATACCATGTCCACTTCATTCCCCACCGGCGGGTTCGGCCGTATGGACCCGGATTCCATGTGGCAGGCGTTCGAACAGCTGCGATCGACGTTCGAGAAGAAGGTCGGGCCGCGCATGGGACGCGGCGACGTCCGCGCCGCCGTGCTCAGCCTCCTGAGCGAGAAGCCGATGCACGGGTACCAGATCATCCGCGAGATCGAGGAGCGCAGCGGCGGCAGCTGGAAGCCGAGCGCCGGCTCCGTCTACCCGACGCTGCAGCTGCTCGCCGACGAGGGCCTGATCACCGCCGAGGAGTCGAACGGCCGCAAGACCTATGCGCTCACTGAGGCCGGCCGCGAGGTCGCCGCCGCAGAGGCGGGGACGCCGTGGCAGACCGAGGGGCCGTCCGGCGCTCGCCGCCCGTCGACCGGCGCGCTGCCCAAGGCGGGCGTCGAGCTCGCGCAGGCGGCGGCGCAGGTGCACCGCACCGGGACGCCCGATCAGGTGCAGGAGGCCGTGACCGTGCTGGAGGAGGCGCGCCGCCGGTTGTACGCGATCCTCGCCCAGGGCTGACGGGGTGACGTCGGAGCAGGCGCCCGCTGCGGTGCCCAGGGCCACCGCGGCGACGCCCGCCACTCGCGCGCGCTACCGGCGCATCCTCCGCTTCGCCGGATGGAACCTGGCGGTCACCTGGTGGTACGAGCTGTTCCTGCCGCGTATCGGGCTCTCCGGCGTCGCCGCCCGCACGCGGTCGAAGCGGATGCGGCGGTTCGCCCAGCGCTTCCATGGGCTCGCAGTCGAGCTCGGTGGGCTGATGATCAAGGTGGGGCAGTTCATGTCGTCCCGCCTCGACGTCCTCCCTCCTGAGATCACCAGCGAGCTGGAGGGGCTGCAGGACGAGGTCCCGGCGGTGCCGTTCCCGGCGATCCGGGCTCTCGCCGAAGCGGAACTCGGCGTGCCCCTCGAGAGTGCCTTCGCGTCGGTCGACGAGACGCCGGTCGCCGCCGCCTCCCTCGGGCAGGCCCACCGCGCCCTCCTGACACCGGAGACCGCGGCAGAGGCCGGGATGGAGGCGGTCGTCATCAAAGTGCAGCGGCCCGGCATCGACGCGATCGTGGATGTGGACCTGGCCGCACTGCGCCGGGTCGGGCGCTGGCTCAGCCACGTCCGCCTCGTCTCGGACCGCGTCGACGCGCCCGCCCTGGTGGAGGAGTTCGCGGCGACCAGCCTTCAGGAGATCGACTACCTGCATGAGGCCGCGAACTCGGAGCGCTTCGCGGAGGAGTTCGACGGGGACGACCGCGTGGCCGTGCCCGTCGTCGTCTGGGAGCGGACGACCCGCCGCGTGCTGACTTTGGAGGATGTGACGGCGATCAAGATCACCGACGCGGCGGCGCTGCGAGCGGCCGGGATCGACCCGGCCGACGTGGCGCCCCTGTTCGCCGAGGTGATGTTCGACCAGCTGTTCAGCAGCGGGTTCTTCCACGCCGATCCGCACCCGGGCAACATCTTCGTCACCCCGCGCCCAGGGACGGGCGACCGACCCTGGACGCTGACCTTCGTCGACTTCGGGATGATGGGGGAGGTGCCGCCCGGCACGCGCAGCGGCCTCCGCAAAGCGTTGATCGCGGCCGCCTCGCGCGACGGACGTGGACTGGTGGAGGCCATCCAGGACGTGGGCGTGCTGCTCCCGACGGCGGACACGGGCGAGCTGGAGCGGGCGATGACCCACCTGTTCGCCCGGTTCGGCGGGATGGGCTTCGCCGAGCTGCGGGAGGTCGACCCGCGGGAGTTCCGCGAGTTCGCGATCGAGTTCGGGGACGTCGTGCGCTCGCTGCCGTTCCAGCTGCCCGAGAACTTCCTGCTGATCATCCGCGCCATGTCGCTGACGTCGGGCGTGTGCAGCGCGCTCGACCCGTCCTTCAACCTCTGGGACTCGGTGGAGCCGTACGCGGGGCAGCTGCTGCGCGACGAGCGCGGCAACGTCGTTCAGGATGTGGCGCAGCAGGCGCTCGAGCTCCTCGGCCTCGCCTGGCGGCTGCCGAAGCGGCTCGATGCTCTGGTGACGCGGGTCGAGGATGGCAACCTGGCCGTGAGCACCCCGCGGCTGGAGCAGCGCGTCGCGCGCCTCGACCGGACGGTGCGGCGGCTGGTCGCGGCAGTGGTCTTCGGCGGCGTGGTGATCGCCGGTGCGATCGTGCACACCGCGGACCAGGTGCTCGGCGTCGTGCTGCTGGTAGCCTCCGTCGTTCCGCTGGCGTTCACCGTCTTCACAGGGCGACGGGGGAGCTGAGGCGGAATACCGCCTGGTCGGTGTGCGTTTCACCTGACATGGCAACCACCGAGATCACCTCGACCAACCACGACCAGACCGTCTCCGACGGCATCGTGCTGCTCGACTTCTGGGCCGACTGGTGCGGCCCCTGTCACATGTTCGCCCCCGTCTTCGAGAAGGCGTCCGAGAAGCACTCCGACATCACCTTCGGCAAGATCGACACCGAGGCCCAGCAGTCGCTGGCCGCGTCGTACGGCATCCAGTCGATCCCGACCCTCATCGCGTACCGCGACGGCATCCCCCTGTTCTCGCAGGCCGGCGCGCTGCCGGGCGAGGCGGTGGAGGACCTGATCGAGCAGATCCGCGGCCTCGACATGACCGAGGTCCGGAAGCAGTACGACGAGTTGAAGGCTGCGGCCGAGGCTCAGGCCGCTGCCGGCGGCGCGGGCACGGGCGCGGGCGCGCAGTCGCAGAGCTGAGCGCGTCGTCGCGTGGGGCGCGGGCCTGCCGAGAGGCGGGTGCCGCGCCCTTTTTCGTGCCTCGGGGCGGGTTTCGTGTCCGGGGGCGGGTTTCGTGTCCGAGGGCGCTCCTTTTTTCAGGAGTATCCGGGGTGCGATGAGTTCCTGTTTTCAGGAGATTCGGGCTGGCGCGTGCTTCTGAGTCCCTCATTCAGGACGTGGGAGTCATCCTGGGCCGATTTCTCCTGAGAACAGGAAGCGCGAATCTCCTGAAAACAGGAGCGCATCTCCTGAGAACAGGAAGCGTGGATCTCCTGAGAACAGGAGCCCCGCCGGCCCGTCACTCCGTGCCCGTACTGGTCTCGCTCGGCGGGTCGCCGGTCACGGCTCCTCCGAAACGGAGGGGCGGCCACTCGGCGTCTTCGCAGCGGGCGCAGCCAGCACCCGCCTCACGTACGCCATCACCACCGACGCCCCGATCAGTGCGATGCCGAGCGGCGGCACCACCTGGGCGATCAGCCGCACGACCAGGTCGATCCCGACGAGGAAGCCCTGGTCGACACCCGTCGATGCGTCGTGCTGCAGCGTCAGCGCGTAGCCGAGTTGCGGCAGCAGTGTGGTGAGCAGCAGTCCGGCGAGGGTGAGGGCGATTCCCCACCACAGCACCACTTTCGGTCGCAGCCTGGTTCCGGTCACGAGCGTCCCCCTTCGTCGCGGTTCCCCCGATGCTAGCGGGCCGCGAGCGACGCGCGAAGCGAGTCCGCCCTCACCCGCGCGCCACCGCCCTCACCCGCGCGCCGCCGTGCTCGCCCGCGCCACCAGCGCGGGCTGGAACTCGACGTGCACCGGCGGGGCGTCCGGCTGCGCGGTCAGCTGCAGCAGCAGGTCCATGGCGGTGGCCCCGATCTCCTGGCTGGGTTGACGGATGGACGTCAGCGGTACGACGGCGGCCGACGCGAACGCGATGTCGTCGTAGCCGATCAGCGCTACATCCTCCGGCACCCGGATCCCGGCCTGAAGGAGGCTCTGCAGCAGGCCGATCGCGACCAGGTCGTTGGCGGCGAAGACGGCGTCGGGCCGGTCCGAAGCGCGGCGCCCGGCCAGGGCGGCCCCGACGCGCTGGCCGCCCTCCAGGGTCAGGTTGTCCGTCTCCAGCGTCTCCACCCCGGAGCCGGGCAGCGTCGAGGCGATCTCTTCCGCCACGCCCCGGTAGCGGTCCGCGACCTGCTCGATCGCGAACGGGCCGCCCGCGTACGCCACGCGGCGGAAGCCCTGCTCGACGAGGTGCGACGCGGCGAGGCGTCCGCCCGCGACATCGTCGACGGCCACCGAGCTGAATGAGCGGTCCAGGCTGGTGCGGTCGACGAGCACCGAGGGGATGCCGCGCTCGCGCAGCCGGTGCAGGCGCGGGATGGCGTCCCCGACCGGCGAGATCAGCACACCGCGGATGCGCTCCTGCTCGAACATCGTCAGGTAGTTCGCTTCGCGCTGCTCGTTCTCGTCGGAGTTGCCGACGAGAACCGAGAGCCCGTCGCGTGCGGCGCGGTCCTCGGCCCCGCGGATGAGGGAGGCGAAGAACGGGTTGCCGACGTCGAGCACGACCATGCCGATTCCGCTGCCCTGGCCCATACGCAGCTGGCGTGCGGCGTTGTTCCGCACGAAACCCAGCTCGGCGATCGCCGCCTGCACACGTTCCAGCACTCCGTCCGAGACCCGCTCGGGACGGTTGAGGACGTTGGAGACGGTCCCCACCGAGACGCCGGCGAGGGCGGCGACGTCCTTGACGCTGGCGGACGGCATAGGGCTCCTTCGATCGAGGCAGTGCTGGCATCGTATCGACGTTTCACCGCGGAAGCCAGCAGATATCGTCGCGGGACTTGACGTGTCGATCGAACTCTGGCAAGGTCATTTTCACGTTTCAAATTGAAACGGTTCACACTCGACGCGGAGAAACGTTCCCGACAATGACGTCCCCAGCAACTCCCGCCCCCGGAGGGCCACCGGTCCTCGAACTGCGCGGCGTCGCCAAAGCCTTCGGGCAGGTGATCGCCCTCAGCCGCGCCGACCTCCTGGTCGAGCAGGCGTCCATCCACGCGCTCGTCGGTGAGAACGGCGCGGGCAAGTCCACTCTGGTCAAGATCGTGGCCGGCCTCTACCAGCGCGACAGCGGGGAGATGCGGTTCCGCGGCGAGACGGTCGACTTCGGCACCACGGCGGAGGCGAAGGCCGCGGGCATCGCGGTCATCTACCAGGAGCCGACGCTCTTCCCCGACCTCTCGGTCACCGAGAACATCTTCATGGGCCGGCAGCCCACCGACCGGCTCGGTCGCATCGATCGCAAGGGGATGCGCACGGAGGCGCGCGAGATCTTCCGCCGGCTTGGCGTGCACATCGACCCCGACCGCCTCGCCGAGGGTCTGTCGATCGCCGACCAGCAGCTGATCGAGATCGCGAAGGCGATCTCGCTGGATGCCCGCCTCCTGATCATGGACGAGCCGACGGCCGCGCTGTCGGGCGTCGAGGTCGAGCGGCTCTTCGCCGTCGCCCGCAGCCTCCGTGACGAGGGCCGCGGCATCGTCTTCATCTCGCACCGCTTCGACGAGGTCTTCTCGCTGTGCGACCGGATCACGGTCATGCGCGACGGCGCCTACGTGTCGACGGACAGCACGGTCGATGTCTCCGAGGACGAGATCGTCCGCCGGATGGTCGGCCGCGACGTGACCGATCTGTTCCCGAAGCAGGAGACGACGATCGGCGAGCCGCTGCTCGTCGTCGAGCACCTGACGTCGCCCGGCGTCTTCCACGACGTCAGCTTCACCGTCCACGCCGGAGAGATCGTCGCCCTCGCCGGACTGGTCGGCGCCGGCCGCAGCGAGATCGCCCGCGCCGTGTTCGGCGTCGACGGCTACGACTCGGGGAGCGTCACGGTCGAGGGCCGGTCCGTCCCGAAGCGCCGCCCGACGGCAGCGATGGCCGCGGGCCTGGCGCTCGTCCCGGAGGACCGCCGCAAGCAGGGCCTCGTCCTGGAGGAGTCGGTCGCCCGGAACAGCACGCTGGCCATCCGCACCAAGCTCTCCAAGCTCGGCTTCATCCGCAGCGCCGCCGAGAACGAGGCGTCGCGCGTCTGGGCGAGCCGCCTCCAGCTCAAGACCAACGCGCTGGACACCCTCGCCGGGACGCTCTCCGGCGGCAACCAGCAGAAGGTCGTCCTCGGCAAGTGGCTGGCGACCGACCCGCGCGTCCTCATCATCGACGAGCCGACCCGCGGCATCGACGTCGGCACGAAGGCCGAGGTGCACCGCCTGCTCTCCGAGCTCGCCGGCCGGGGGATGGGCATCCTGATGATCTCGTCCGAGCTGCCGGAGGTGCTCGGGATGGCGGATCGCGTGCTCGTCGTCCGCGAGGGCCGCATCACCGCCGAGCTCGACCGCTCCGTCGCCGACGCCGAGAACGTCATGTTCGCGGCGACGCACGCCCTCGAGGAGGCCGCCCGATGACGACACCGACCCTCACGCCCGAGAAGGTGCCGAACGCAGGACTGCGGATCGCGCGCTCGTTCGTCCGGGCACGCGAGACGGGCATCCTGGTCGCGATCCTCGTGGTGATCGCGGTGACGACGGCGATCAACCCGTCGTTCCTGTTCAGCGCCGACGGCTGGCGCGACCTCCTGCTGACGCCCGCCATCCTCGCGCTCGTCGCGATCGGTCAGGCGATCGTCATCATCACCCGCAACGTCGACCTCTCCGTCGGTTCGGTGGTCGGCCTGACGGCGTACCTGACGGGACGGCTGTTCGCCGACATCCCGGGCATCCCGATCATCGCCGTGTTCGTGATCGGCGCCCTCGCCGGCGCCGTGCTCGGCCTGGTGAACGGCGCGCTGGTCGCCTTCGGGAAGGTGCCCGCGCTGGTCATCACCCTCGGCACGCTGTACGCGTACCGCGGCATCGACGTGCTCTGGGCGGGCAGCAACCGGATCAACGCGAGCGACATGCCGTCCACGTTCCTGGGGCTCGGGACCGGGTCGTTCCTCACGATCCCGTACCTCACCATCCTCGCGGTGCTCGTGATGCTGATCGCCGGATGGTTCCTGCGGAACCGCCGCGGCGGCCGCGAGCTGTACGCGATCGGGTCGGACCCCGCGGCGGCCGAGCTGTACGGACTCAAGGTGACCCGGCGTGTCCTGACGGCGTTCGTGCTGTCCGGCGCGACCGCCGGGCTTGCGGGCGTGCTGTTCGTCGCCCGCTACGGCACGGTCAGCTCGCAGACCGGCTCCGGCCTTGAGCTGCAGGCGGTCGGAGCGGCCGTCATCGGCGGCGTCGCGATCTTCGGCGGGAGCGGCTCCGTCTACGGCGCCGTGCTCGGCGCGGTGCTGCTGCTCACCATCAACCGGGCGCTGCCCATCCTCGGAATCCAGGACTTCTGGCAGCAGGCGGTCGTCGGCGTGCTCATCATCGGCGCCATCGTGCTCGATCGCGTGCTCGCCCTGCGGCTGTCCCGCCGCCTCGTCGCAGAAAGGGAGGTCGCCGCGTGACCGACACCCGCGTCTCCACCGCCGCGCCGACGCGCACCTACCCCGACTACAGCCGCCCGCTCTGGCAGCGCTGGCTGCTCAGCCGCGAGACGGCCGTGATCGCCGCCCTGATCGTCGTCGCGATCGTCGCCTCCGCCGTCGTGCAGAACTTCGGCACGACGGTCACCCTCGGCTTCCTGCTGCTGGATGTGACCCCGATCCTGATGATCGCCCTCCCGATGACACTCGTCATCGTGACCGGGGAGATCGACCTCTCCGTCGCCAGCACCCTCGGGCTCAGCAGCGTCCTCCTGGGCGTGCTGACCAAGGCCGGCTGGCCGATCGAGGGGGCCATGGTGGTCTGCCTCGTGGTGGGGCTGGTCTGCGGAGCGGTGAACGGGTTCCTCGTCACCGTGGTCGGCCTCCCATCGCTGGCGGTCACCATCGGAACGCTGGCGCTGTTCCGCGGCATCGCGGTCGGGCTCCTCGGGACGACGGCGATCACGGACTTCCCGTTCTTCTGGCAGAACCTCGTGCAACAGCGCTTCGGCACCTCCGGCATCCCCGTGGTCATGGTGCTGGTCGTCGTGCTCATCGTGGTCTTCGCCCTGCTGCTGCACGCGACCCCGTACGGCCGCGGGCTGTTCGCCCTGGGCCTCAGCTCGGAGACGGCCGCGTTCTCCGGCGTGAACGTCGCACGCACCAAGTTCGTCGCCTTCCTGCTGACCGGGCTGATCGCGGCGCTCGCCGGCATCTACTGGACGCTGCGCTACGGCAGCGCCCGCGGCGACAACGCGGTCGGCCTCGAGCTCTCCGTGATCGCGGCGGTGCTGCTCGGCGGCGTCTCGATCTTCGGCGGCAAGGGCGCGATGCACGGCGTCGTCGCCGGCGTGCTCCTGATCGGCGTGCTGCAGAGCGCGCTCCGGCTCGCGAACGTCAGCTCGGACGCCATCAACATCATCACCGGCGTCCTCCTCATCCTGTCCGTCCTGTCGCCGCGCATCCTCGCCTGGGCGCGCGGCTCCCGTGCCCGCCGACGGCGACATCAGCCGTAGCGGTCCTGCTCCACCTGCAATCACCCACCCCGAAAGGAACAACGATGTTGCCCTCCACCTCGCGCCGCACCAAGCGCCTGATCGCCCTGGGCGCCGGCGTCGTCGCCGTCGCGCTCGCCGTCACCGGCTGCTCCAGCAGCTCCGGATCCAGCTCCGGCTCCGGCGACAAGAACTACAAGATCACCTTCCTGCCCAAGAACCTCGGCAACCCCTACTTCGACACGTCCGACAAGGGCGGCGAGACCGCAGTCAAGTCGTTCAAGGGCACCTACAACCAGGTCGGTCCCTCGACCGCGACCGCCGACGCGCAGGTCAGCTACATCAACACGCTGACCCAGCAGCAGGTGGGAGCGATCGTGCTCTCGGCCAACGACCCGACCGCCCTCGGCAGTGCGCTGACGCAGGCGAAGTCGGCCGGCGTCAAGATCGTCACCTTCGATTCCGACACCGACGCCAAGTACCGCGACGTCTTCGTGAACCAGGCGACGGCTGAGGGCATCGCCAAGGTCCAGGTCGACACGATCAGCAAGGAGATCGGCGACAGCGGCGAGGTCGCCATCCTGTCGGCCGCGGCCAACGCCACGAACCAGAACGCCTGGATCGACCTGATGAAGAAGGACCTGGCCAAGGACCACCCGAACGTCAAGCTCGTCGACACCGTCTACGGCAACGACGACGACCAGACCTCCTTCGACAAGACGGCGGCCCTGCTGCAGACGCACCCGAACCTGAAGGGCATCATCTCGCCCACGACGGTCGGCATCGCCGCGGCGGCACGTTACCTGAGCACCTCCGACGCCAAGGGCAAGGTCAAGCTGACCGGGCTCGGGACCCCGAACCAGATGCGCGAGTACGTCAAGGACGGCACGGTCGACGAGTTCGCGCTGTGGAACCCGGAGGACCTCGGCTACCTGGCCGCCTTCGCCGCGAAGGCCCTGATCGACGGGACCATCACCGGCAAGTCCGGCGACTCGTTCAAGGCGGGAAAGCTCGGAACCTTCAAGGTTGGCGACAAGGGCACCGTGCTCCTGGGCGACCCGTTCGTCTTCAACAAGGACAACATCGACAAGTTCCACTTCTAACCTCCCGCCCCACCCTCTCCTGCCAATCGAGTGGTGAGTGGATGTCGCAACTCGGCATCGATTCGGGCATCTGCTCACCACTCGACGGCATCGCCAGCCCCTGACGAAAGGCCCCCCGTGCAGCGTGCGTGCTTCCGGTTGCGCGTCGACCCGGTCCACCTGGACGAGTACCGGGTGCGGCACGCGGCGGTCTGGCCCGAGATGCTGGAGGCCCTCAAAGAAACCGGGTGGGACAACTACTCGCTGTTCCTCGCCGCCGACGGCTGGCTGATCGGCTACGTCGAGGCGCGGGACGACTACGCGTCCGCCCAGCAGCGGATGGAGCTCACCGAGGTCAACGCCCGCTGGCAGGCCGAGATGAGCCGGCTGTTCGACGGACTGGACGGGGCCGCCCCGGATCAGTCGTTCGAGCTGATCCCCGAGATCTTCCACCTCGAGGACCAGCTGGAAAAGCTTCGCGATGACAACACACGAAAGGCGCAGGACATTGACTGACTTCACGTCCATCCGCGACCGGCTCGCCGTGCAGGCGATCGAGCTCCCGAGCTGGGCGTTCGGCAACTCGGGCACCCGCTTCAAGGTGTTCGGCACGCCGGGCACCGCCCGCGACCCGTACGAGAAGATCGCGGACGCCGCGCAGGTGCAGAAGCACACCGGCCTCGCCCCGAGCGTCGCGCTGCACATCCCGTGGGACCGGGTCGAGAAGTACGCCGACCTGAAGAAGCACGCCGAGGACAACGGCGTGGCGCTGGGTACGATCAACTCGAACACCTTCCAGGACGACGACTTCAAGTTCGGCTCGGTCACCCACTCCGACGACCGGATCCGCCAGAAGGCGATCGACCACCACTTCGAGTGCATCGACGTGATGAACGAGACCGGATCGCGCGACCTGAAGATCTGGCTCGCCGACGGCACGAACTACCCGGGTCAGGACTCGATGCGCGCACGTCAGGACCGGCTCGCCGACTCGCTCGCCAAGATCTACGAGCGGATCGGGGAGGGCCAGCGGCTGGTGCTGGAGTACAAGTTCTTCGAGCCGGCGTTCTACCACACGGATGTTCCGGACTGGGGGACCAGCTACGTCCAGACGGCCGCCCTCGGCGACCGCGCGGTGGTCTGCCTCGACACCGGCCACCACGCACCGGGCACGAACATCGAGTTCATCGTCATGCAGCTGCTGCGGCTCGGGAAGCTCGGTTCGTTCGACTTCAACAGCCGCTTCTACGCCGACGACGACCTGATCGTGGGCGCTGCGGACCCGTTCCAGCTGTTCCGGATCATCTTCGAGGTGATCCAGGGCGGCGGCTACGGCAACCCCGACGTCGCGTTCATGCTCGACCAGTGCCACAACCTGGAGGCGAAGATCCCCGGGCAGATCCGCTCGGTCCTCAACGTGCAGGAGGCCACCGCGAAGGCCCTCCTCGTCGACCTCGACGCCCTGGACGCCGCGCAGCGCGCCAACGACGTGCTCGCCGCCAACGCCGTGTTCATGGATGCGTTCAACACCGATGTCCGCGCCGACCTGGCGGCCTGGCGCGAGTCGCGCGGCCTCCCGGCCGACCCGATGGCGGCCTACAAGGCCAGCGGCTACCAGCAGAAGATCGAGGCCGACCGCGTGGGCGGCACCCAGGCCGGATGGGGGGCATGAGCATGACCAACGAGACCGTCGCAGCGCTGATCGCCCGCTCCAACCGTCTGGGCTCCGACCCGAGGAACACCAACTACGCCGGCGGGAACACGTCGGCCAAGGGCGCCGAGACCGACCCGGTCACCGGCGAGCCGGTCGAGCTGCTCTGGGTCAAGGGCTCGGGGGGAGACCTCGGGACCCTGAAGGAGTCGGGCCTGGCCGTCCTCCGGCTCGACCGCCTCCGCGCGCTTCAGAACGTCTACCCCGGCGTCGACCGCGAGGACGAGATGGTCGCCGCGTTCGACTACACGCTTCACGGCAAGGGCGGGGCAGCACCCTCCATCGACACCGCCATGCACGGCCTGGTGGATGCGGCCCACGTCGACCACCTGCACCCCGACTCCGGCATCGCCATCGCGACCGCCGCCGACGGCGAGCAGCTGACTGCGGAGATCTTCGGCGGCCGGGTCGTCTGGGTGCCGTGGCGGCGCCCCGGCTTCCAGCTCGGGCTCGACATCGCCGCGATCAAGGCGGCGAACCCGGAAGCGATCGGCACCGTCCTGGGCGGCCACGGCATCACCGCGTGGGGAGACACCAGCGAGGAGGCCGAGGCCAACTCCCTGTGGATCATCGAGACGGCCGCCGCCTACATCGCGGAGCACGGCCGTCCGGAGCCGTTCGGTCCAGCGCTTCCCGGCTACGAGCCGCTGCCGGAGGGGGAGCGGCGTGCGAAGGCGGCCGCGCTCGCTCCGCACCTGCGCGCCATCGCCTCCACGGACCGCGTGCAGGTGGGCCACTTCACCGACTCGGAGGTCGTGCTCGACTTCCTCGCGTCCGCCGAGCACCCGCGACTCGCAGCGCTGGGCACCTCCTGCCCGGACCACTTCCTGCGCACCAAGGTGAAGCCGCTGGTGCTCGACCTGCCGGCCGACGCGTCGATCGAGGACTCCGTCGCCCGGCTGGAGGAGCTGCACGAGCAGTACCGCGCCGACTACCAGGCGTACTACGACCGGCACGCGACCGCCGACTCCCCGGCGATCCGCGGCGCCGACCCGGCGATCGTCCTGATCCCCGGCGTCGGGATGTTCTCCTACGGCAAGGACAAGCAGACTGCCCGGGTGGCCGGCGAGTTCTACGTCAACGCGATCAACGTGATGCGCGGCGCGGAGGCGCTCTCCACCTACGCGCCCATCCCCGAGTCCGAGAAGTTCCAGATCGAGTACTGGGCGCTCGAGGAGGCGAAGCTGCAGCGGATGCCGAAGCCGAAGCCCCTCGCCGGCCGGATCGCGCTCGTCACGGGCGCGGCCTCCGGCATCGGCAAGGCCATCGCCACCCGGCTCGCGGGCGAGGGGGCGTGCGTCGTCATCGCCGACCTCGACCTGGAGAAGGCGCATGGCGCCGCCGCCGAGATCGGCAACACCGATGTCGCGATCGGTGTCGCCGCGGACGTGACCGACGAGAAGGCGGTCGACGCCTCGATCCGGGAGGCCCTGCTCGCGTTCGGCGGGCTCGACCTGGTGGTCAACAACGCCGGCCTGTCGATCTCGAAGCCGCTGCTGGAGACGACGAACGCCGACTGGGATCTGCAGCACAACGTGATGGCGAAGGGATCGTTCCTGGTCTCGCGCGCCGCGGCGAAGGTGCTGATCGACCAGAAGCTGGGCGGAGACATCGTCTACATCTCGTCCAAGAACTCCATCTTCGCCGGCCCGAACAACATCGCGTACTCGGCGACGAAGGCCGACCAGGCGCACCAGGTGCGGCTGCTGGCGGCGGAGCTCGGCGAGCACGGCATCCGTGTCAACGGCATCAACCCGGACGGGGTCGTGCGCGGCTCCGGCATCTTCGCCGGCGGCTGGGGCGCCAAGCGCGCCGCGGTCTACGGGGTGCCCGAGGAGGAGCTGGGGAAGTACTACGCGCAGCGCACGCTGCTGAAGCGCGAGGTGCTGCCGGAGCACGTGGCCAACGCGGTGTTCGTGCTGTGCACGAGCGACCTCGACCACACCACCGGCCTCCACATCCCGGTCGACGCCGGGGTGGCGGCCGCCTTCCTGCGATGAGCGGGGCTGCGATGAGCGGGCTGCGATGACCGGCACTGCGGGCGCCACCGGCACCGTCGCGGCGGTCGACCTGGGCGCGACGAGCGGCCGTGTCATGCACGCGCGCGTCGGCGCGGACACGCTCGAGCTGACCGAGGCCGCCCGGTTCCCGAACACGCCCGTGCGGGTGTGGGAGGGCGACCGCGCCGCCTTGCACTGGGACGTGACGGCGCTGTTCGCGCACGTCCTCGATGGGCTCGGCTCGGTGGCCCGGTCCGATCCGGGGCTGGCGGGCATCGGCGTGGACTCGTGGGCGGTCGACTACGGCCTCCTGCGCGGCGGCCGCCTGCTCGGCGAGCCGTACCACTACCGGGACGAGCGCACCGAGCGCGGGGTCGCCCTCGTGCACGACGCGGTCGAGGCGGGGGAGCTGTACCGGCAGAGCGGACTGCAGTTCCTTCCGTTCAACTCGCTCTACCAGCTCGCTGTGGATGCGGCCGACGGCACGCTCGACCTGGCCGACCGCTTCCTGCTCGTCCCGGACCTCCTCACCTTCTGGCTGACCGGCGCCCAGCAGGCGGAGCGGACCAACGCCTCGACGACCGGTCTGCTCACCGCGGAGGGCGCTTGGAACGACGGGCTGATCGACCGGCTCGGGCTGCCGCGCGCGTCCTTCGCGCCGCTGGTGGATGCGGGGACGTCCGTCGGCGGGCTGCTCCCGTCGCTCGCGGGCGATCTCCCGTTCGCCGGGTCCGGGCCGGCGGTCACGGCCGTCGGCTCGCACGACACCGCGTCGGCCGTCGTCGCCGTGCCGATGGACGCCTCCCGCGCCGCCTACATCTCGTGCGGCACCTGGGGGCTCGTCGGCGTTGAGCTTTCCGAGCGAGTGGTCTCCGAGGAGGGCCGCGCCGCCAACTTCACGAACGAGGGCGGCGTCGACGGCCGCATCCGGTACCTCCACAACGTCATGGGGCTGTGGCTGCTGAGCGAGTCGCTGCGGGAGTGGCAGCGCCGCGGCCTGCACGTCGGGCTGGAGACGCTGCTCGCGGAGGCCGCCGAGCTTCCGCGCCCGGCCGAGATCTTCGACGCCGACGACCCCCGCTTCCTCGCGCCGGGCGACCTGCCGTCGCGCATCGCGACCTGGTTCGAGGAGCGCGGGCTGCGCGCACCCGCCTCGCCCGCGGGCATGGTGCGCGTCATCGTGGAGAGTCTCGCCGCCGCCTTCGCCGACACGGTGCAGCAGGCCACCTCCCTGACCGGCGTCGGCGTGGAGGCGATCCACATCGTCGGCGGAGGCGCCCGGAATGCGCTGCTGTGCCAGGCCACCGCCGACCGCAGCGGGCTCCCAGTGCTCGCCGGGCCGGTGGAGGCCACCGCCATCGGCAACGTCCTGGTGCAGGCGCGCGCCGCCGGCCTCCTCACCGGCGACCTGGAGACGCTCCGCGCCCTCGTCGCCCGGACCACCCCGATCGTCCGTTACGACCCTCGATAGGATCCCTCATGGTCACCCGTCAATTTCCGAAGCCGGTGGAACTGCTGGAGTTGATGCAGTTCAAGAAGCCGGAGCTGAATCTGAAGAAGCGGCGCCTGGAGTCGGCGCTGACGATCGAGGATCTCGCCAGGATCGCTCGCCGCCGGACGCCGAAGGCCGCGTTCGACTACACCGAGGGTGCGGCCGAGGGCGAGCTGTCGCTGGCGCGGGCGCGGCAGGCGTTCCAGGACGTGGAGTTCCACCCCTCGATCCTGCACGACGTGTCCACCGTCGACACCTCGTGCGAGATCTGGGGCGGTCCGTCGGCGCTCCCGTTCGGGATCGCGCCGACCGGCTTCACCCGCCTGATGCAGACCGAGGGCGAGACCGCCGGGGCCGGAGCGGCCGGGGCGGCGGGCATCCCGTTCACGCTGTCCACGCTGGGGACGACCTCCATCGAGAACGTCAAGGCGGCGAATCCGGCGGGGCGCAACTGGTTCCAGCTGTACGTGATGCGGCAGCGGGAGATCTCCTACGGACTGGTGGAGCGGGCCGCGCAGGCCGGGTTCGACACCCTGTTCTTCACCGTCGACACACCCATCGCCGGGGCGCGGTTGCGGGACAAGCGCAACGGGTTCTCCATCCCGCCGCAGCTGACCTTGGGGACCATCATCAACGCGATCCCGCGGCCATGGTGGTGGTACGACTTCCTGACCACCCCGAAGCTGGAGTTCGCGTCGCTGTCCGCCACCGGCGGCACGGTCGGGGACCTGTTGAATGCGGCGATGGACCCGTCGATCAACTTCGAGGACCTCGCGGTCATCCGCCGGATGTGGCCGGGGAAGCTGGTCATCAAGGGTGTGCAGACCCTGGAGGACGCCAAGATCCTGGTCGATCACGGGGTGGACGGGATCGTGCTCTCCAACCACGGCGGCCGGCAACTGGACCGCGCCCCGATCCCGTTCCACCTCCTCCCGACCGTGGCGCGGGAGGTCGGGCACCACACTGAGATCGCGATCGACACCGGCATCATGAACGGCGCCGACATCATCGCCGCCTACGCCCTCGGCGCCAAGTTCACCCTGATCGGCCGCGCCTACCTCTACGGCCTCATGGCCGGCGGCCGGGAGGGCGTGGACCGCACCATCGCCATCCTCACCGACCAGCTCATCCGCACCATGAAACTGCTGCAGGTGAACTCGCTGGCCGAGCTCGGCCCGCAGCACGTCACCCAGCTGGCGCGGCTGCAGCCAGTCCGCCGCGAGGAGTCGCGCGTGGAGGCCGACGCCTAGCCTCGGTCCCCCCGTCAGCGCGGCGTGAACTCGTAGACGACCGCCGACCAGTGGTCCTCGAGCTCGTCCCAGGCCTCCGGTCCGTGGAAGGCGAGCGCGTACTGGACGTTGAGCAGCGGGCCGAGAACCTCCAGTACGTCCGGCAGGAACGGCGTGCCGGGCGGGAAGCCCAGGCCGAAGCTGTGGATGATGCTGTCGTCCGCCGCGCGCAGCCACACGCCCCAGCCCTGGGCGACGGGTGTCGCGACGACCCGGAACACGGTCGCGGGGTCGTAGTCGGCGGGGAGGGCGTCGGGCAGCTCGGTCATGCTGCAACGCTACAAGCCGGCCGCCATCCCGGGAACAAATCGAGCCTCGTCATAGTTGATTGACATGTCAACTGCTTCGGTTGACGTCAGACCTGAAACGAGGACGGCATGACCGACTCCGGCACTGCTCAGCGCACCGCTGAGCGCCTCACCGACCGCGAACTCGCCGTCTGGCGCTCCCTGCAGGACACCACCACCGAGCTGCGCCGCCGCCTGTCGGCCGAGCTGCAGCAGGTGGAGCTGTCGCCAGGGGACTACGCCGTACTGCTCGCGCTGACCGAGGCGTCCGACCGCACGCTGCGCTCATCCGAACTCGCGGACGCCATCGACTGGGAGCGCAGCCGCGTCTCGCACCACCTCGGGCGGATGGAACGGCGTGGGCTGATCCAGCGCACCGACTGCCCCAGTGACAACCGCGGCGCCTTCGTCGTCCTCACCGAGGACGGCTTCCAGGCCATCCGCCGGGCCTCCGGACCACACCTGCGTGCCGTGAAGCGTCTGTTCGCGGACGTGCTCGACGCCGACCAGCTGGAGGCGCTGGCGGACGTTCTCGACACCCTCCGCACCCACCTCGACTCCCCGGAAGGAGACCGCTCATGACCCGCTCCCGTCGGCGACCGCACGTCGCCATCCTCGGTGTCGGACATGTCGGCTCGGCGCTGGCCCGCATCCTCCTGGACGCAGGTTACGACGTCGACGTGGCCGCCTCGGGCGACCCGCAGCGCATCCAGCTCATCGCGTCCGTCCTCATGCCGGGCGCCCGCGCAGCCTGGGCCGCCGACGCCGTCGCCGCGGCCGACGTGGTGATCCTCGCGATCCCGCTGCACCGGTTCGCCGGACTCGACCGGTCGATGCTCGACGGCACGATCGTCATCGACTCGATGAACTACTGGGCGCCCACCGACGGCGTTCAGCCGCTGTTCGAGGACCCCGTGCTGACCAGCAGCGAGGTCGTCCAGCGCGAGCTGCACGGCGCCTTCGTCGTGAAGACGTTCAACCACATCGGCTACCACGAGATGGAGGAGGACCGCCGTCCCGAGGGCACGCCCGGCCGGCGGGCGCTCGGCGTCGCGTCCGACCATCCCGAGGCCGCTGCACTCGTCGCCTCGCTCATCGAGGACGTCGGCTACGACGCCGTCCTCGTCCCGACCCTGCGCGACGGAGCCGCCTTCGAACCGGGCGGCCCGGTCTTCGGCGCACAGCTCGACGCGGCCGGCTTCCGGACCGCCATCGAGGACGAGACCGCCCTGGTCGCCTGACCCTCACCCGCATCACCGCATCACCCGTAACACCCACACCCGAAAGCACTCGCACAATGAACACCGCACCCCAGAGCTTCCCGCTCACCTTCGGCCTGAACACGTTCGGCGACGTCACCGGCGACGCCGAGGGACGCCCGATCTCGCACGCGCAGACCATCCGCGACCTCGTCGAGCACGGCATCGCGGCAGAGGACGCCGGCCTCGACTTCTTCGGAATCGGCGAGCACCACACCGACGACATGCCGCTCTCGGCGTCCGACGTCGTGCTCAGCGCCATCGCGGCGCGAACCGAGCGCATCCACCTCGGCTCCGCGGTCACCGTGCTGAGCTCGGACGACCCGGTCCGCGTCTTCCAGCGCTACTCCACCCTCAACGCCGTCTCCGGCGGCAGGGCGGAGGTCATCCTCGGCCGCGGCTCCAGCATCGACTCGTTCCCGCTGTTCGGGTTCGAACTCTCGGACTACGAGGAGCTGTTCGAGGAGAAGACGAACCTGTTCGCGCACCTGCTCGAGGGCGGTCCCGTCACCTGGGAGGGCAGCACCCGGGCCGGACTGCGCGACCAGGATGTGGTCCCCCACCTCGACACCCCCCTGCCGACCTGGATCGGCGTGGGCGGCAGCCCGGAGTCCGTCATCCGCACCGCCCGCTACGGCTTCTCGCTCATGCTCGCCGTGATCGGGGGACCGGCCTCCCGGTTCGCCCCGTACACGGAGCTGTTCCACAAGGCGCTGGAGCAGTTCGGTCGCGGACCGCAGCAGGTCGGCCTCCACTCGCCGGGGCACGTCGCCGCCACCGACGAGCAGGCGCGGGAGGAGTTCTGGCCGCACTACCGGGACATGATCACCAAGGTCAGCGCGACCCGCGGCTTCGCGATCCCGACCGAGGGCTCGTTCCGGCGCGAGCTCGGTCCGGACGGCAGTCTCTACGTCGGGTCCCCGGAGACCGTCGCCGCCAAGATCGCGGCGAACCTCCGGGCGGTCGGCGCCAACCGATTCGACCTGAAGTACGGCATCCCCGGCATGACCGACGAGTCGCTCCTCAGCGCGATCCGGCTCTACGGCGAGGAGGTCGTCCCGCGGGTGCGCGACCTGCTCGCGTGACCGGGGCGGCCTCCGCAGCACATCATCCCTCAGCCGTGCGCTCCAGGATGAGGAACCGCGCCCCGTAGGCGGGGACGCTGAGCGGGAAGCTGCTCAGGTCGTCCACCGTCCCGACCTCGCTGCCGTCGGCGGCGTCCGTCACTACGGCCCGGTTGGGGAGCGCCTCCGAACGCACCGTGCCGTCCACGGCCGTTCCGGTCATGTTCAGCACGGTGAGCTGCACGATGGGGAGGCCCTGCTCGTCGAGCGTCTCCAGCTCATGCACCATCACCAGCATCCCGGGGTGGGCGACATCGGGCACGTCGACCTGGCGCGCCGTCGCGATGCCCCACTGGTTGCGGATGCGGAGCAGCTGGCGGAGCCGGCTCGCGAACGAGGTGCGCCGCTTCAGCTGCTCGGGCAGTGTCCCGTACAGCGCCCGCGCCCGGGGCATCCCGGAGGCGGACCGCTCGGCCTCCGGGGCGACGCCGAGCAGGTCGTGGGCTCCGCGCTCCACCCAGCGGGTGTCGCCCTCCGCGATCAGGTCGGCCACCTGCTGACGGGGGAGCGTGAGGGCGCCGAGGAGGTCCCAGCCGGACAGCGCGAACACCCCCGGCTGCCAGGCGTTGAACGCCGCGAGCAGCAGGTGGGCGTCGCGGATCGCCGGGATGTCGGCCTCGGTGATCGAGTCGAGCGTCGCATGGCCTTGGGTCGCCGCGATGAGGGAGGCGGACGTGCAGGCGATGCCGTTGGTGGTGAACACGAGGTTGTAGTCGGCCGTCGGCTGCGTGATCGCCTCGGTGAGGTCGGCGCGGATGCGCTGGGCCAGCTCCCCGCCGCTGATCTCCTCGCCGCGGAACGTGTAGACGTCGTTCTGGTGCAGCGTCGCCCAGTGGACCAGCTCGTAGGTGAGCTCGTCGTGGTTCTGCATCCCGTGCACCAGGTTCACCGGTTCGACGCCGAGCTCGAGGGAGGTCCGCAGCGTCAGCCGCAGGAACTCGGTGTCGCCCGTGGCGAGGGCGTGGTGGTACGCGGGCCGGTTGATGAAGTCGTACGACAGGTCCGCGCCGACGGCTCCCGTATCGCGGATGTCCTCCACGGTCAGGTTCAGTTCCTGGAAGGTGAAACCGCCGACCTTGCGCACCATGCCGGCGATGATGTGGTTCGCTGCGTGCGAGAGCGGGTGACCCTCCGACCAGGCGGGCATCCCCTCCGCGCTCTTCTCCACGCCGAGGAAGCCGTTCGCATCCAGTCGCAGGGCGCTCGTCCCCAGGTCGCCCAGTGAGTGCAGGGCGTCGCCGATCACCAGGCGCATCCCCGAGAAGGTCGGGTCCAGCCAGTTCACCGAGGGCTGGCCCTCCTTGAAGTAGTGCAGGTACACCCAGCGGCGGGTGATGCCGTCGACGCCGATGACCGGGGCCGTGGCGCTCCAGTTGGTCTCTTTCACGCCCGGGGCGAAGAAGATGACCCGCTGCAGCTCTCCGATGATGTAGCCGCGGTCGGCGAGGGCGGCCTCGGTCGATTCGTCCAGGTTGACGGAGTCGCGCCCCTCGGGCACCTCGGGAAGCAGGTGCCACTCGTCCGGCGGGATCTCGACCATGTGGTAGATGCCGGGGTAGTCCTTGTACGCCATCTCGGCCAGGCGGAAGTCGGCCCCCTTGCCGGTGTGACCCGGCACGATGTCGTCGATGACGCTGCCGCCGTGCTCCTCGGCGATGTCGGTCAGCCGGCGGAAGGTCTCCTCGTCGCCGAACGCCGGGTCGATCTGGGTGCCGATGCGGTCGAAGTGCCCGTCGACGCTCGGGGTCTCCTGCCAGCCGCGGATGCCGCCCGCCCGCTTCACCGGGCCGGTGTGGACGCCGTTGATCCCGATCCGCTGGAACGCCTTCCACAGCTCCGGGTCGGCCAGCGCCGTCAGGAAGGACTCGCCGGCCCGGGTGATCAGCGAGATCGGGTAGGCGGTGAACCAGACGTCGGAGGTGGAGACCGCACGGCGCGCGTCCGGGCGGGCGTACGGGTTGCGCCACATGCTGGGCGAGCCGGAGAGCTGACGGCTCAGCACGTCGGCATCCTTCAGCATCGACTGACGCACCAGCCACTCGACGTAGGCGGGGTTCTGTCCGTTCGCCGCACGAGGGTCCGAGAAGGTGCGGCGGATGCTCCCGCCACGGAGGTTGGCCCGCGGACGCAGGCGGCGCGGGCGCGCCGGGTACAGCTGCTCGTCGTAGGTGATCTCCTCCGGCGGCGCCTGGTCCTCCGGGTCGACCTCCGGTTCGGGCGTCGCCTGCCCCTCCGCCATGGTCCGGACCTGCTCGGTCACCTCGGGTGCCTCGTCGTCCACTCGGTCTCCTTCCGTGACTGCGAACGGTCAATTGTGCTGTGCGGTGGCCGCGGGCGAAGAGCCGTGCGGGTCACTCGCTCAGGCGTTCGATGAGCTGGCCTCTGGTCAGCCGGGACACGTTCCGCAGTCCACGGGTGCGCGCCACATCGCGGAGCGCCTGGACCGTCAGCTTGTCGAGCTCGGGGTCGTGCTCGACGGGGGTGGTCACGGAACCGGCGAACTCGACGGTCTCCTCCACGCCCTCGTCGCGGACCGACGGCAGGGGAGGGGTCAGGTTAACCGGGTCGCCGTCCTGCCGGTGGTCGGAAGCGGCGCCCGGCGAACGACCGACCAGCTCCGCCAGTTCGTCCTCCAACTGACGGGCGCGCTTCTTCGCCTTCTTGCGGTCGAGCTTCTCAGCGGCGGCCCGCGCCTCCGCGACCGCCTCCTCCGCGCGCTCGAAGGCCTTGGCCGCCGCCTTCTCGAGCTTCTTCTGCTTCGCCATCGCACTCCTTCCCGTCACCATGCACGGTGCCACCTCGCGGACGGGAGGGCAAGCAGGAGCTCGGGAGGGCTTCGTCGCCGACGCTTCCCCCGCTCGGACGGCCTTAGCCTGCCGAGGGTTCGCGCGGCACCCGTTGAACGCCGAGAGCCACCGGGATACCGTCCAGCGGATCGGGGCGCCCCGGGCATCCTCAGCCCACCGCAGCCGCGCCCCGCGACGAGGAGGAGCCGACATGGCGGCACATGCGGGCGAGAAAGCCCAGAAGACCGGAGACTTCTACTGTGCGAAGTGCGACGAGAAGGTCCACGTGACGCAGGGGGACACCATCCCGAAATGCCCGAACGGGCACTCCGAGTTCGAGACCCGGCGCAACGAGCCGGGCAACAAGAGCTGAGGCGACCGCCGAGTGGTGAGCAGATGGCGCAACTCGTCCAGAGTTTGCGCATCCACTCACCAGTCGATGGATGGGCGGGTCAGTACGCGAAGTGGATCTGGGCGCGCTGGCGCCGGGGGGTCTCGATCTCGTCGACGATGGCCTTCGCGAAGTCCTCGCCGCCGATGAAGGAGGCGCCCTCCGCGTCGAACAGGGCGACGTCGTCGCCGACGCGGTAGGTTCCGCGTGGCTCCTCCTTCGGCGCATACGCGCCGTAGGCGGCGGCCGGGCTGACGAAAACCCAGTCGAGGCCCTCCGGCGCGTTCTGGATGAAGTCCTCCAGCACCGCGTTCAGCTCGCGCGCCTCGTCGGCGAATTCTGCCGGGACGTCGCCCTCGGCGAAGCGGGGCGCGCCGGGTGCGGGGCGGAGCGAGCTGAAGCCGCCGATCACGACGAGACGCGCTCCGGATGCGGCGGCGAGCTCCGCGAGGCGGCGGTAGCGGCGGCCGAGAGTGCCCGCGCTCTCGCCGCGCGGCGAGACGGTCGCGACGATGGCGTCCGCGCCCTCGACGGCCTGCTCCGGCTGGTCCGCCGACCCGGTGAAGTAGCGCACGCCCTCCACAGGCTCGGCCGGCTCCGACCGGCTCAGTGAGATGACCTGGTGGCCGCGCGACGCGGCCTCCTGCGCGATGTGGGTTCCGGTGAAACCGGTGCCTCCGATGATGCTGATCTGGGCCATGTCGCCGCCTTTCGCGGGGCGACTGTCGCCCCTTCCTCGGACGGCAACCCGGGGTCCGCGGCGATTCTTCCCACTGTTACGCAGTGCGACCGGCGCGGCAGCTCGCCGCTCAGGCGCGCGGCGGCCCTTCCGGCCTCGGCTGGGCCGGGTTCGTCGGCACGCCGTGCGACGGCGGGTTCATCGTCGGGCCACTCGTCGCGGGCGATACCTTGCTGCCGCCGGCAGCCCCCTGGCTCTGCGTCGGGGAGTCGTCGGTGACCGGCCCGCTGGGCTCCGCGCCGTTCCGCAGCTCCTGCAGCCGGTGCTCCAGCACCTGGACGATGGGGAGGCGGTCGCCGTGCTCGCGCTCGAAGGCGAGCAGCTGCTCCACCCCGGTGGCGTCGAGCCCGTGGATCCGGCTCGGCAGTTCGCCGGTGGTGATGTGGTCGTAGTCGGGCAGCGGGAGTTCGTCGCGGGTGCGGTCGCTCATGCTGTTCCTTTCGTTCGGGATGTCGGGAGGAGGCTCATGCGGTGGGCGCATCCGGCCGGTCGAAGCCGGGGCCGACGCCGATCGGGACGCCGGCCTCCGGGTGGTTCAGGTCGAACGCCGGCGACTCCGAACGGATGCGCGGGATCGACGTGAAGTTGTGGCGGGGAGGCGGGCAGCTGGTCGCCCACTCCAGCGACCGTCCGTAGCCCCACGGGTCGTTGACAGTCACCTTCGGCGCGTGCCGCCAGGTGATCCAGACGTTCACGAAGAACGGGAGGACGCTGACCGCGAGGATGGCCGCCCCCACCGTCGAGAGCTGGTTCATCCACTCGAAGCCGTCACTGGGAAGGTAGTCCGCGTAGCGCCGGGGCATGCCGACGACACCGAGCCAGTGCTGGATGAGGAACGTCGTGTGGAAGCCGATGAACAGCAGCCAGAAGTTCCACTTGCCGAGCCGTTCGTTGAGCATCTTCCCGGTGAACTTCGGCCACCAGAAGTAGAAGCCGGAGAACATCGCGAACACGACGGTCCCGAACACCACGTAGTGGAAGTGCGCGACGACGAAGTACGTGTCGGAAACGTGGAAGTCGAGCGGCGGCGAAGCGAGGATGACGCCGGTCAGGCCACCGAACGTGAAGGTCACCAGGAAGCCGATCGCCCAGAGCAGCGGTGTCTCGAAGGTCAGCGACCCTCGCCACATCGTCCCGATCCAGTTGAAGATCTTCACTCCGGTCGGCACCGCGATCAGCACGGTCATGAGCGAGAAGAACGGCAGCAGCACCGAGCCGGTGACGTACATGTGGTGCGCCCACACAGCGACCGAGTACGCGCCGATCGCGATGGTGGCGTAGATGAGCGTCTTGTACCCGAAGATCGGCTTCCGGCTGAACACCGGGAACACCTCCGACACGATCCCGAAGAACGGCAGCGCGATGATGTAGACCTCCGGATGGCCGAAGAACCAGAACAGGTGCTGCCAGAGGATCGGGCCGCCGTTCGCCGGATCGAAGACGTGCGCTCCGTAGATCCGCTGCGCTGCCAGGGCGAACAGCGCTGCGGCGAGGATGGGGAAGGCGATGAGCACCAGGATGGACGTGACCAGCGTGTTCCAGGTGAAGATGGGCATCCGGAACATCGTCATTCCGGGGGCCCTCATGGTGATGATCGTCGTGATGAAGTTGACCGCGCCGAGGATGGTGCCGAAGCCGGAGAGCGCCAGCCCCACCACCCAGAGGTGGCCGCCGATGCCGGGCGAGAAGGTGTTGGACGAAAGCGGCGTGTACCCCGTCCAGCCGAACGACGCCGCACCCTGCGGGGTGAGGAAGCCCAGCATCACGATCGCCGATCCGATGGCGTAGAACCAGTAGGCGATGGCGTTCAGCCGGGGGAAGGCGACGTCCGGTGCGCCGATCTGCAGCGGCATGATGACGTTGGTGAACCCGGCGAACAGCGGCGTCGCGAACATCAGCAGCATGATCGTGCCGTGCATCGTGAAGGCCTGGTTGTACTGCTCCTTGGTCTGGAAGACCTCCAGCCCCGGCTGGAACAGCTCCGCCCGGATCATCAGGGCCAGCACGCCGCCGAACAGGAAGTACCCGAACGACGTGGTCAGGTAGAGGTAGCCGATGGTCTTGTGATCGGTCGTCGTGAGCCAGCGGAGGATGCGCTCGCCCTTCGGGATCGGCGGTCGCTCCTGGGTCGTCGGGGGCGGCGTGGTGGCCGTCGCGGTCATAGGCCTCTCCTTCCTCGGATGCGCCCAGAAAACCGCGCGGATTCATCCGGCAGGAGGGCTTGACTTGCGCTCGGACGCAGGTGCTAGTTCATCCCCATGAAGACGACGGAACGCATCATGTGGTTGCTGGCGGGCTTCTTCGTTGCCTCGACGATCGTCTACACCGTGTGGACGATCCTCTGGGACCAGGAACGGATCGCCCAGGACCCGAACGGAGACGAGGGCAACCCCATCGAGTGGGCCGGCACCATCCCTCTGTTCCTTGCGGCCATCCTGTCGGTGCTGATCGCGTACTACGTCCGCCGCTCCCTCCGGGCGCTGGGGGAGACGCCGCCCTCGGACCGGACCGACGCGAACATCGATGACGACGACCCCGAGCAGGGCTTCTTCAGCCCGTGGAGCTGGTGGCCGATGACCCTGAGCATCAGTGCCGGCCTCGTCTTCGTCGGTCTGGCGGTCGGGGTGTGGCTGTGCTTCATCGGAGCCGTCGCGGCCGTCATCAGCATCGTCGGCCTCGTCTTCGAGTACTACCGCGGCGTGTTCGCCCGCTGACCCTTCCCGGGTCAGGCAGGGATGTGGTGGAGCTGGAGCCACAGCTCCAGCAGCCCGATCTGCCAGAGGGTGTTGCCGCCGACCGGGCCGTAGGTCCCGTTCGGGTCGGCGAGCAGCCGCTCCAGGTGATCGGTCTGGAAGATGCCCCGCGTGCGCGCCTGCGGCGACGTGAGCACGGACGTGAGCAGGGCGACCATCGACGCGTCGAGGTGCCGGACCCCGGGGACCGGGAAGTACCCCTTCGGCCGGTCGACGACCTCCGGGGGCACGAGCTCGCGCGCCAGGTCCTTGAGGATGCCCTTGCCGTCCTGGTCGGCCTTGAACTCCGGAGGGCACTGGGCGGCGAGCTGGACCAGGTCCTGGTCGAGGAACGGCACCCGGGCCTCCAGGGACCAGGCCATCGCCATCGAGTCGAGGCGCTTCACCGGGTCGTCGACCATGAGGGTGTGCGTGTCGAGGCGGAGCACGGCATCCAGCGCGGTCCCCGCCCCTGGAGCCTCGAGGTGCTTCTGGAGGAGGTGCTCGGCCACAGCCCCGGAGGGGCGCCGTTCGGCAGTCACCACCTGCGCGAGCTCCTCGTGGTCGTACTCCGAGAACGCCCGGGTGAAGACGCGGTGCGCGTCGCTGCGTCGCACGCGGGCGGCCGGCTGGTGGTAGTGGTAGCCGGCGAAGACCTCGTCCGCGCCCTGCCCGGACTGGACGACGGTCACGTGCTCGGCGACCGCCTGGCAGAGCAGGAAGAACGCCGTGACGTCGGGTGTCGTCATCGGCTCCGTCATGGCGTTCACCGCCAGCATGATCGACGACGGCATGCTCGCCGCACCGATATGCAGCTGGTGGTGATCGGTGCCGAACCGCGCGGCGACCAGATCCGAGTACTCGAACTCGTCGCCTTCCTCGCCGCCGGCCGCGTCGAAGCCGATGCTGAACGTCGGGATGCCGTCGAGGCCCGACTCTGCCATCAGAGCCACGATCAGACTGGAGTCGACTCCGCCGGAGAGCAGCACGCCGACCGGGACGTCCGAGACGAGCCGGCGTTGGACCGCTGTCCGCAGCGACGTGTGGATGGCCTCCCGCCAGTCCCGCACGCTCCAGTCGGCCTTGGCCGGGTCGCGGTCGTAGTCCGGGTGCCAGTAGACGCGGTCGCGGGTGCGGCCGTCGAGATCGATCGTGCGGATGGTCGCGGCCGGCAGCTTCTTCACCCCGGCGAGGATGCTGTGCGGAGCCGGCACGATCGAATGCCAGCTCAGGTAGTACTCCAGCCCGACCGGGTCGATCGTCGTGTCGATCCCGCCGCCGGCCAGCAATGCCGGGAGGGTCGAGGCGAAGCGGACGCCGCCGTCGACCTCCGCGACGTACAGCGGTTTGATGCCCAGCCGGTCTCGGATCAGCAGCATCCGCTCCCTGTGGCGGTCGAACAGGGCGATGGCGAACATGCCGACCAGACGGTCGACGAAGTCGTCGCCCCACCGGTCGTAGGCGGCGAGGATCACCTCGGTGTCGCTCTCGGAGCGGAACCGGTAGCCGTCGGACAACTCGGCGCGCAGCTCCCGATAGTTGTAGATGCAGCCGTTGAAGACGACGACGAGGCCGCGCTCGTCGTCGACCATCGGCTGAGCACCCGCGTCGGACAGGTCGATGATCCGGAGCCGCCGGTGGCCCAGTGCCACCCGGCCGTCGTGCCAGGCGCCGTCGCCGTCCGGTCCCCGAGCACTGAGCGCTCCTGTGATCCTGCCGACCGCCTCCACGTCCGCGTCGTCCCGCCATCTGATCTCACCGGCTATCCCGCACACGCCCATCACTCCTCGAGTCGGTAGGCAGGCAATCACCGGATGGAGGCGGGGAAGAGGGCTTGACACCGTCCCGCGCCGGGCATCTCCGGGGGAGCGCTCGCGGGCATACCACGCCGGCCGCCGCCGTCAAGCACGCGACGCCGTGTCTGCGTCGTCCGATGCTCGGGCCATGAGAACATTCGGTGTCGAGGAGGAGCTCCTCCTCGTCGACGACGACGGACGGACGGCTCCGGTCGCGGAGTCGGTGCTGGGCGGCGCCGAGCAGAGGGATGCCGGTGGGCCACAGCTCGCACGCGAGATCCAGCAGGAGATGATCGAAGTCATCTCGCGGCCGCACGAGACCTCCGCGAGATTGCTCGAGGAGGTCTTCGCGGGCCGCGCGCGAGCGGAGGCCGAGGCCGCGCGCTTCGGCGCCCATGCCGTCGCGCTCGCGGCATCACCGCTTCCGTCCCGGCCCCATCCGTCCGAGACCGCGCGCTACCTGGGTTTCATGGAGCGGTACGGCCGCACGGCGCGGACCTCGCTGACCTGCGGGCTCCATGTGCACGTCTCGGTGGATTCGCCGGAGGAGGGCGTCGGAGTGCTCGACCGGATCCGCACCTGGCTGCCGCTGCTGGTCGCCCTGAGCGCGAACTCCGCGGTCGTGGACGGCGAGGACACGGGGTACGAGAGCTTCCGCTTCGAGGCCTGGAACCGCTGGCCCGGGAGCGGACCGACCGAGGTCTTCGGCTCCGTGGACGCGTACCGGGAGTTCGAGGAGGGTCTGCTGTCCACTGGCGTGATCGTAGACCAGGGGATGCTGTACCTCGACGCGCGGCTGTCGCGCACGCATCCCACCGTGGAGGTCCGGGTCGCCGACGTCTGTCAGGACCCGGGGGATGCGGTGACGATCGCCGCCGTCGTGCGCGCGCTCGTCGAGACGGCGGCCCGGGAATGGCAGGCGGGACTGAAGCCGTGCGACGTCCCCGCGACGCTGATCCGTCTCGCGTCCTGGAAGGCCGCGCTGTGCGGCGTGGGTGCGGAGCTGCTGCATCCCGTCCGGATGCGGCCGGTCCCGGCACGGGAGGCGGTGCGTGAGCTGTTCCTGCACATCGCCGACAGCGCGGACGATGCCGGAGACGGGGAGGTGGTCCGGAGCGGGCTGAGCACGATCCTCGCGCGCCGCACCGGGTCCACCATGCAGCGCCGGGCGTTCGCCCGCAGCGGCGACCCCGGCGATGTCGTCCGCGAGGCTCTCCGGGTGCACCAGCGCTCCTCGGGGTCCGTCGCCGCTCTCGCCGACGCCGCTCTCGCCGACGCCGCCGTTCTCGCCGACCGGCAGCGGACAGGGGAGGAGGTGGCCGGACGTGGGAGTGCTCGAGATCAGGGACTTCAGCTATCCCGTCGATGACTTCACGCTGGCGCATGTGCGCGCGGTCCTGGAGAACACACTGCCGGAGTTCCCGTACATCGACATCTCCCTGTTCTTCTCGGGGACCGACCGGGTCGAGTTCCGGATCAGGGACGAGCGCGACTACTCCATCTACGTGAGGGAGTGGCCTGCGCTGTGCGACCAGTGCCTCGGCGACCTGGTGAACGAGGTGATGCTCAGCGGACGCCTCGCCATCGTCGGCGGCTTCCGCGCGGGTCGGCGTGAGCACGACGTCCAGGCGTGACAGGTTCGGAAGGAGAACGACATGGCAATCTACAACGGAGGACGTGCGGTGGTGTTCTACATCGTCGGAGCGATCCTGGTCGTCGCGGGGGTGGTCTGCCTCACCCGGTTCGGCGTGGAGACGCCGGGCCGGAACGACAGCGCACAGTACGTCGCCTGGAACGTCGGCTTCACCGTGGGGGCGGCGATCCTGCTCGGGATCGGCGTGCTGCTGATCGCGATCGGGTTCGTCCGGGGACGCCGCCGGCGCGCCGTGCAGCACGCCGGACCGTCGCGCGACCTGGAACCGGGGGCGACCTCCGAGGTGCGCCGCTAGCCTGCGTCCATGCTGCTGCGTGCGTCGGAGGTGGGCCCTACGATCGACCCATGGCCGACACCTCCCGCCCCGCACCCGAACCGCTCGTGGTCGCCGACCAGGCGGCGTGGCGCGCCTGGCTCGACGAGCACGAGACGGAGCCGGACGGCGTCTGGCTCGTCCTCGCCAAGAAGGGCACGACGGAGCCGACCAGCCTGACCTACGACCAGGCGGTCATCGAGGCGCTGTGCAGCGGGTGGATCGACGGCCAGCGCCGATCCCGGGACGCGGCGACGTTCCTGCAGCGCTATACGCCGCGGCGGACGTCGTCGCTCTGGTCGGAGCGCAACATCCGCTTGGTCGAGGCGCTCATCCAGGAGGGGCGAATGCGGCCCTCCGGACATGCCGAGATCGAGCGCGCCAAGGCCGACGGCCGCTGGGAGCGCGCCTACGCCGGGTCGGCGACGATCCAGGTGCCCGACGACCTCGCGGCTGCGCTGGCGGCCTCGCCCGCCGCGACCGAGACCTTCGAGCGACTGAACGGGCAGAACCGGTACGCCGTCCTGCACCGGATCGTCACCGCACCCAGTGCGACCAGCCGTGCGAACCGCCTGGCCAAGCTCGTCGGGATGCTGGAGCGCGGCGAGACGCCCTACCCGCAGTGACCTCTCCGGCCTGACGGCTTCGGTCAGACCCCGCGCTTGCCCGCGCGGTGGCGCTCCCGCAGATCGACGAGGCCCACCACGAGCGCGACCGCGAGCAGTGCCAGCGTGACGAGGTAACCGCCGCGGACCGCCGCGTGGTACTCGCTCACCGGGTGCGACCCACCGCCCGGGACGGTGGCGAAGAACACCGCCGTCACCAGGGCGACACCGACCGCCGTGCCGATCCGCTGCCCGAGCTGGGCGATCGACCCGGCCGCGCTGCCCTCCTCGGGCGGCACCTCCGACAGCGTCAGCGTCTGGTTCGGTGAGATGACCAGTCCGCCGCCGAGGCCTCCGATCAGCGTCGACCCCGCCATGAACCACTCGGCTGCGGAAGGAGGCGCCAGCGTCGCGGAGGCCAGCAGTGCGCCGATGCCGACGATCACCACGATCAGGCCCACCACGACCAGTGCTCGGCCGAACCGCTGCACCAGCCTCCCCCCGATGAACGCCGACACGGCAGCGCCCAGCGCGAACGGGACACTCACCAGGCCGGCCGCGAGCGGCTGCGCGTGCAGGCCCTCCTGGAGGAACAGCGTGGTCACCAGGAAACTCGCGGGGAGCCCCGCGAAATAGACCGTCGCGATCAGGATGCCGTTCCGGTACGACGCCGTCCCGAACAGTTCCAGGTGCACGATCGGCGAGAGCCCGCGCTTGCGGTACGCCCGCTCCCAGAACAGGAAGGCGACACCGGCGACGGCGAAGGCGATCAGCCAGAGCCAGCGGAGCGGGTCGTCCGTCGACGAGCCCGTCGTCAGGAGGAACGGCAGCATCAGCCCGATAATGGCGACCGCGAGCAGCCCCAGCCCGACGGGGTCGAGCTCCGTGCCTCCCTCGCCGCGGTGCTGGTCGCGGGGAAGGAAGCGGAGGGCGAAGAACAGCGCGATCGCTCCACAGGGCACGTTGAACCAGAACAGGAGGCGCCAGCCGTCGGTGGGACCGCCCAGAGCGATGAGCGAGCCGGCCAGGGTCGGGCCGATCGCGGTGGCGATGCCCACCATCGCCCCGAAGACGCCGAACGCCCTCCCGCGCTCCTCGCCGCGGTACAGCTGCTGGATCATCCCGAGCACCTGGGGCATCTGCACGCCGGCGGCCGCGCCCTGCAAGAACCGCGTCACCGTCAGCCAGACGATCCCCGGAGCCAGCGCGCACAGGGCACTCGCCACGCTGAAGCCGATCAGGCCGATGACGAACATCGCACGCCGTGAGCGCGTGTCGCCCAGCCGCCCCGACGGGATGAGCGACAGCCCGAAAGCGAGCGCGTACCCGGCCACGATCAGCTGCAGCTGCGTCGAGTCCGCGTGCAGCGAGCGCTGGATGGACGGGAGCGCGACGTTGACCCCCGACAGGTCGAGGATGGTGAGCGCCCCGACCGCGATGCATACGGCGAAGGCGGGGCCGCGGCGGCGCTGGGCGTCACCGCTGTCCGCCGCTGTGGGGCCGGGGGAGAGGTGGGTCACGCCGACACCGTACGCCGGTCCGCCTCCCGTCTCGCCCCCACCTCCGCCCACCGTCTCGCCCCCACCTCCGCCCACCGTCGAGTACACGATTTCTGCACGCCCGCACGGCGTGGCGCGTGCAAATAGTGCGGACTCGACGGTGGGGGGAGGAGGAGCGGAACGGGAGGTGACGATTCGGTGAAGACGGAGGGTGGGGGAGTCCCGGGGGGCGGAAGGGGCGCTAGGGTACCCGCGTAAGGCCTAGGAGGGGAACGGCCATGAACGGACTGTCATCCGCCGGCGCATTCGCCACGGCGATCGCACTCGCAGCGATCGTGCTGGGGATCGCGCCGGCCGGGAGCGCGATCGAGCCTGCCGTGCAGGCGGTCGATCTGGTGGTCGCCGGTGTCGCGGGGGCGGCAGCGGCGACGTGCCTGGGGATCGCGGGGGGTGCGCGCCATCGGCGACGCCGGGCGCGCTAGCGGGAGCGCCACCCGGCGACACCGGGGGCGCTAGCGGGAGAACCGCCCCGACCGCAAGGGGTACCCCGAAAAGTTGACAACCCTCCCAGGTGTGTGGAGCATCGGGGGGATGACGTTGGTGGACGGAACCCTCGAGGACTTCGCCCGCGATCTGGAGATCGCGCTGGCGCAGCGCCACGTCGTGGCCGCGTATCAGCCGCAGATCGACGTCCTCGATGGCTCGATGGTGGGCGTGGAGGCGCTGGCCCGCTGGACGCATCCCGATCGTGGCGCGATCTCGCCAGAGGTGTTCGTCGACATCGCCCAGAAGGCGGGGCTGCTGCCGCTGCTGACGGCGCGCATCATCGCCGACGTGACCGCCGACTACATCGCGGGCTCCGCGATCGACATCGCGGTGAACGTCTCGGCGACACAGCTGGAGGACCCGTCGCTGTACGACATGTTCGAGGGGGCGTTCGCCACCGGCCGCTGCGATCCAGCGACGCTGATCGTCGAAGTGACCGAGAGTGAGAGCATCGCCCACCCGGAGCGGGTGGCCGGGCCATTGGAGGCGCTGGCCGCCGCCGGTGTGACGATCTCGGTGGACGACTTCGGCACCGGTCACTCGTCGTTCGCCCGGGTGGAGGCGCTCCACGCCACGGAGTTGAAGCTCGACAAGAGCCTGGTGCAGGCGGACGGGCGGGTCCACGAGGTTGCGCAGATCATCACGGAGGCCCACCAGCGCGGGCTCCGCGTCGTCGGCGAGGGCGTCGAGCGGCGCGACCAGCTCGACCGCCTGGCCGCAGCAGGCTGCGACCGCGCTCAGGGCTACTGGATCGCGAAGCCGCAGCCGGCGAAGGACCTGATCAGCTGGTACCGCAACCGCGCCTGAGCACGCCGCTCAGAGCGCGCCCCTCAGAGCGCGCCCCTCAGAGCGCGTCGAACGAGTCGATGTCGACCCGCGGCTCCTCCTGGCGCGCAGCGGGAGGATCGACCTCGATCTGCGCCCACGTGACGGGCATCCCGGGGGAGAACAGCACATCGACGCCGGGCCCACCGCGCAGCGGCGGGATGGTGACGTAGCCGCCGCCGGCCCGGACGGCCTCGAGGATCTTCCCGCGCAGGTCGTTCACCGGATCGGGAAGGAAGTAGTCCTTTCCGTCGACCGTGAGGCGGTGAACGATCATGTGGTGGATCCTTTCCGTTCGCGTGCTGTAGAACACTATCGCGCGGTCACGATACACCCGTATTCCGGCGTATAAGCTCGAACGCAGCGCCGATGGCGCGGCTCTCAGACATTGAAAGGCATCCGTGGGCACTCTCCGCTACGACGGCGAAAGTTATGAACTGGACGACCGTCTCCTGTTCCACATGCAGATCGCGATCAGCACGAAGCTGCGCCGTGGCGAGAACTTCTTCCTCACCTGGCCGGTCGCCGCCGAGCTGGGCAGCGGCCGGCACACCATCTGGGTCGACAACGGCGTCCCCCTGCACATCTTCTTCTCGGGATCCAAGGTCCCGACGCTCAACAAGGACTGGATCGAGGCCATGATCCAGACCGGTAGCAGGGCTTCCGGAATGATCGTCATGGAGGAGTCGGAGATGCGTCCTCCGGGCCAGCGATGACGCCGGGCCAGCGCTTATAGCGGAACGATTTGGGGAAAACAAGGCCCCCCGATTTTCTTGCTTCACCGGACGGGTAGTTCGATCATCTAACTAGGTCACCGACATGACCCGCGACGGATTGAGAAGTAAGGAAAGAACCATGGCCGAGCAGCTCGCCGACATCATCGATCTCCCCACCGAGTACGTCTCCTGGCACTCGCCGGCGGAGGCGCTGTGGGTGGCCTCCACGCCGACTTCGTACGTGGGCATGGTGGACCGCAACCACGACGGTTTCGTCGCCACCGACTGCACCGGCCGCGAGCTGGGCGTCTACGGGACGCTCGAGTCCGCACGCGTGGCCGTCTACGGCGCCTGGGTCGCTCCGGCGCCGGCCGAGCAGCAGACGGAGCACGCGCTCATCGCCTGATCCCCCGAACCCCCCGGCCGGCGTTTCGGGTGCGCCCACCGGGCTCTGGAGGAACCCCGGCACCGTTCTGGTGCCGGGGTTCCACCGTTTAAACCGGCAGAGGCCACCGGAGGCCGCGAAGAACCCCGGCATCTCAGCTGAGCGACGGCTCCGCCAGCGCCTCCGCCACCGCCTGCTCCACCGTGAGGTCCCGCCCTTCCGCCACGGCGGCTGCCAGCCGCCCCGGCTGCGTCGCCGCGGCCAGACGGTCCAGGTAGCGCTGATGGAAGGTGAACGTCGGCCCGTTGTGCGTGCCCGACCGCTCCCGCAGGGCGTGCGCCGCCCCGGCCAGCCGGCCGGCCCGTTCCACATCCCCGGCCAGAGCCCCGACCGCCGCCAGCCCCTCCAGCCCGTACGCGATCCCCTCGATGTGGCCGAGGGAGGTCGAGAGCGTCACGCTGAGCATGAAGTCCTTGCGCGCGTCCTCGGGCGACCCGAGCAGAAGGTGCGCCCAGCCCAGGTGGTAAGCGGCGATGCGGCCACCGACCGCATCTCCGCTCCGCTGGGTGAGCGCCAGCGACTCGTCGAACCGGTCGAAGGCGGTCCGGAGTGACTGCTCGAGCAGCGCGACCCGGCCGAGGAGCACCAGCGCCATGGCCTCGCCCCAGACGTCGTCCGTCTCGCGGAAGAGGGTGAGGCTGCGGTCCATCACCTCCTGGGCCCGCGCTGTGTCCGGCCGCTCGCCGGCCAGCAGCGCGAGCGCGAGCGAGATCATCGCCATGGCCTCACCGGAGCGGTCGGCGCACTGCCGGAACAGGTCGGAGCTCTCCTGGAGGTCGGCCGCGACGCGTCCGTCCGGGTCCTTCCAGAACCGGATCGTCCTCGTGAAGTAGAGGGCGATGGCCCGGGTGCGGTCGTGCAGCGCGTCGCCCGATTCGAGGGGTTCGTCCATCCAGGTGCGGACTTCGCCGAGCAGGCCGATCACCCAGAAGTAGAGGAACAGGTTGAAGGCGAGCTGGGCCGCGCGGTCCCAGTCGCGCCCGTCGAGCAGGTAGCGTTCGGCGGCGCGGAGGTTGTCGCGCTCGTCGCCGAGCCGCTGCAGCCACTCGCGCTGGCCGCCGGTTTTCAACGGGAGCCGGGCCCGGGCGCTGAGGTCGATGAAGAACCGCGCGTGTGCATCCCGGGCGCTCTGCAGCTCGCCGTCGGTCTGCAGCTGTTCCCGCGCGTACTCGCGGACGATCGCCTGCATGGTGAAGCGGGGCCGGTCCTCGCTGTCGTGCTGGGAGACCAGGCTGGAGTCGACGAGGACGGCCAGGTCGCTGAGCACGTCTGCGGCGCCGCCCTCCGCACCGACCGACTCCGCGGCCTCCAGGGTGAACCCGCCCTCGAAGACGCCGAGCCGTGACAGCAGCGTCCGCTGGTCCGCGGTGAGGAGCTGCGTGCTCCATTCGATGGTGCGCCGGATGGTCTGCTGCCGCTCCGGGAGGTCGCGCGAGCCGCCGACGAGCACCGACAGGCGGCGGTCCAGGCGGTCGAGCAGCTCGGCGGGGGAGAGCACCCGGATGCGCGCGGCGGCCAACTCGATCGCGAGCGGCGCGCCGTCGAGAGCGGCGCACACCCGCGCGACGGCCGCGGCGTTCTCCGGCGTGATCTCGAAGTCGGGCTTCACCGCGTGCGCGCGCTCCACGAAGAGGCTCACCGCGGAGTCTTCGGCCAGCGGTCCGACCTCGTAGCTCTGCTCGGCGCTGACCCGGAGCAGGGCGCGGCTGGTGACCAGGAGCGAGAGCCCGGGGACCGCCGCGAGCAGCCCGGTCAGCATCGGGGCGGCATCCAGGATCTGCTCGAAGTTGTCGAGCACCAGCAGGATGCGGCGGTCGCGCAGCGCCGTCACCAGGTTGTCCAGGATGGGCGCGTCACCGGTGTCGCGTACGCCAAGTGCCTGGGCGATCCGGTTCGGCACGCGCTGCGGGTCGTGGACGGCCGAGAGGTCGACGAAGACCGCGCCGTCGTCGAAGTCCTGCGCGGCGGCGCGCGCCGCAGCGATCGCGAGCCGGCTCTTGCCGATCCCGCCCGGCCCCGCAAGGGTGACGAAGCGCGTCCCGCGGGCGAAGCGGTCGGCGATCGCCGCGATGTCGTCGTCGCGACCGACCAGAGCAGTCAAGGGCATCGGGAGGCGGACCGGCTCGACGACGCGGTCGCCGTCGCTCGCGACGTCGGCCGTGACGAGCGCACGGCTCTGGTCGAAGCGCTCGGCGAGCAGGATGGCCAGGTCGTTCTGGAGGAGCTGCGCGAGTTCCCGGGGCGTCTCGAAGTACTTGTAGGCCGCGCGGTCGTCGTCACGGATGCGGGCGAGCAGGGTCGCCAGCTTCGGCTCGCGACCGGGCGCCGGGCTCTTCACGTAGAGCAGGCGGGGGAGGTCGGGCGGGCAGAGGTTGTACTCGTCCTCGAGACCGGACACCTCCTCCTCCGGGGCGACCCAGCCATAGCGCTCCCAGTAGAGGCCGACAAAAACGTCGCTCTGCTCCAGGTACGCCCGGTAGAGGTCTCGGGGAGGATGCGGCCGGGCGCCGAGTTCGAACATCACGGGTGCGAGGTGGAGGCGCTCGATGGCGGTCCGTGCTGCCCGGCGCTCGTCGGCGAGCTCCTGCAGCGTGGAGGAGACGAAGATCCGGAGCCGCTGGTCCGGCGTCCGAATGACATGAGGGGTGCTCATGTAACGTCATTGTGTTGCGTTCGTGTGGAAATGTACAGGGATGGCGGCGGTTTTGTATCACCTGTCGGGCCTGCCGCGCAAGGCTCTATCCCCGCTCGGTCCGGGGATGTTTGCTAGGGAGGTGAAAGAAATCGCCTGGTACGTCCTTGGATTCTCCGCCGCGGTCTGCGCGATGGCTCTCGGACTGCTCCTGGCGCCCGATGCAGCGGACGCCGCCGAGGGGCCGGGAGGGCTGCTGCAGCACCTGACCAGCACCGAGTGGGCCGACCTCCTCGTCGCCCTGCTCTTCGGAACGATCGCCTTCGTGAGCGGGAGCTACCTGTCGTCCCGGGCGGCCGCGGCGGCCGATGACGCGCGGCCCGCAGCGACCGCGTCTCCGGCGGCGGAGCTCATCCCCGCGGAGTCCGCGGCGTGAGCCCCACCGCCTCCGCTCACATGTCGCGGTAGCGCTTGGCCGCGGCGAGCGCCTCGCGGAGCCCGTCGGCGTCGTAGCGGCGCACGTAGGCCGGGGTGTCGCGCTGCGCGCGCCAGCCTTCGGCCAGCTCGCCGACGTCGACCGCGTCGAAGCCGAACTGGTCGATGAGGGCGGCGACGCGCTCCCGCGCTCCGGCGTCGTCGCCGGCGACGATCAGCGCGCGACGGCCGGGTGTGCCGGCCGGGAGGCTCTGGCTGGTCAGTTCGGCGGCGCCGATGTGGTTGAACGCCTTCACGACGTGCGACTGCGGAAGCACCTTCTGCAGACGCTCCGCCACCGTGGTGGATTCGTCGTCGAGTTCGGCGATGTGACCGTCCCGGTGCGGGTAGTAGTTGTTGGTGTCGATCACGATCTTGCCGGCGAGCTCCTCGACCGGCAGCGTGGCCTCCGCCGCGAGCGGAGTGGTGACGACGACGATGTCACCCGCGGCCGCGGCCTCTGCGGGGGTCGACGCACTGGCGTGCTCGCCCAGTTCCTCCACGAGCGTCTGGAGGGTCGCGGGGCCCCGGGAGTTGCTGAGCACCACGTCGTAGCCGTTGGCGACCGCGAGGCGCGCGAGCTGGGAGCCGATGTGTCCTGATCCGATGAGTCCGATAGTCGTCATGGGGTGGGGAACAGCGCCGGTCGCATGCCCATTCCCGCCCTCTCTCAGCGGATCAGCCGCACAGGTCGACGCCCGCCGAGGTCAGGATGACCGTGCGGTTCTGCTCGGCCAGCGCGTCGGAGTACTTCCCGCTCGCGTCCGTCTCGCTCTTCCAGCCGCACCACTGGAACCCGACCCCCGCGGTCTGCAGCAGCGACGCCGGCACGCCGAGCCCGACGAGCGCCGTCGTGACGGCCTCCGCCCGGCGCAGGGAGAGCGCGGTGTCCGCGGTGTTGTCCGTGGCCTGATCCTTGGAGGCGGTCCCGGTGACGGTCACCGGCTTGCCGTTCTGCAGGATGGCCGGCACGAGGGTGGCGAGCACCTTCTGGGCGGCGGCCGGGTCGGAGAAGTCGGCTGTGTCCTTGGTGAACAGCAGGTCGCTGTTGCGGATGACGACGGGATGCGACCAGTCGGTCTTCGTCGCGACGGCCTCCACGCTGACGGGCGTGACCGCAGGCAGCCCCGCCGCTGCATTCCCGGACGCGGGCTCCGGCAGGAGCGAGAGCGTGCCGCCCGCGGCCTTCACGACGGCCGACCAGATGGCCTCGAGATTGCTGCGGGCGGGGACCGTCAGCGGCTGCTGCGCGCCGGCGACGTCGCCCATCCCCGACCAGTACACCGTGACGCCCTTCAGATCGGTCGGGAGCAGGTTGCGCGCGGTCAGGTCGGAGACGACCTGGGCCGGGTCGGCGTAGAGCAGTCCGGTCCCGGCGAAGTTGAGCGGGTCGGTCGTCTGGAGGCCGCTGCCGACGACGATGACGCCCATCGGGTCGCTGCCGAGGTCTCGGGCGGCCTGGTCGATCGCGCTGAGGAAGTCGACCTCCGGTGCGGAGGCCTTCAAGCCGTCGATGTAGGAGGTGACGGCCGCGAGCTTGGTGCGCTGGTCGTTCTGGCAGACGATGGCGTCCTGCGCCGACGAGCCGAGCGCCGTCGTGCCCATCACCTGCGGGGTGCCGGACGGCACGACGACCGTCACGCTGCCGTTGGTCTTGCCCGCGGCGGCGAGCTGGGAGGAGGCGGACGCCGGAAGTGCGACCACCGGGGCGTTGGCCGTGCTCCCCGCCACGACACCGAGGTTGCGCTTGTGCGACTGGTCGCACGCTTCGCCGGACGCGGTCGCCGGAGTGCACGCGGTCAGGCCGGCGCAGACGGCGACGATGGCCGCGGCGGCGGCCAGCAGACGGGAGCGCGTGCGGGTCACTGGATGCCCCCGGTCGCGCCGGGCGCGCCTGGCGCGGACGGTGTGGACGGCGTGCCCGCCCCTCCCGGCGGCAGCGGCGGGGTCAGGTCCGGCCCCTCCAGGCTGCGGCGGGACCGCAGCTCGCGGATGATCTGGCTGGTGCTCTCCGGGTCGCGCTCCCGCTGCGCCAGCCGTGTGGCGAGCTGGGCGCGGACCACGTCCATCCGGGAGTGGAAGATCACCCGGGCCCCGGTGTACCGGATGGCGTCGTGGGTGTCGAGCTGCAGCGCCGACCGCATCCGCTCCTGGGCGGCGGCGGCCTCCCCGAGCAGGCGATCGCGGTGCACCCGGAGCCGCGCGGCGTGGGCGTGCGCCTTCTCGGCCGCGGTCAGGAGCGGACGCGTGGTGAGCCAGGCGACCACGAAGCTGACGGCGCCGGAGGTGGTGAGCACGCCGAGCATGAGGAAGGCCATGATCGTGTCGGGGGCGGTCCACGAGAACCCGGCGGGCGCAGCGGTCTGCGATCCGCCGACCAGCCCGGTCAGGCCTCCGGCGCTCTGGGCGTCGATTCCGGCCTTGATCCGGGCTATCGTCACGCCGGCCAGGATGGCCGCCCAGACGAGTCCGAGAACGATGGAGGTCGCAATCCAGCGGCGCGACATCACCCCGGCCTGCACGCGCCGGAGCAGGATGGCGATGACGTGCGGGAGGGTGACCACCGCCAGCGAGATGCCGAGCGTGATGATGTACATCTGCAGGCCGATCGAGCCGTACTGGCTGTCGTTCCGGAGCAGCAGCGTGAGCGCCTGGGCGAGCAGGATGTAATCGACGGCGATCATGGCGGCGAGCAGCACGTAGACCATCGCGTGGGCGAACGGGGAGACGTGCCCGACCCGCGGGCGCAGTCGGGGAGGGCGGGTGACGATATCGCGAGCCATGGCGTCCTCTCAGGCGTAGGTGTGGAAGTCGGGATCCTGGGCGGCGAGCTTCGCGTCCAGCCGTTCGACGTCGAGGTCGGCGCGGCGGATGTCGTCCTCCGCGCGTGCCAGGGCCCGCCGGATCAGCTCCTCGCGGGCCTGGGCCTCCGCAACGCGTGCGGACGCTGCGGCGACGTTGCGCGTGCGCTGCCGCTCCAGGTCGGCGACTCCGGCGCGCTCGAACGCCGCGAGCTCGTGCTCGAAGACCTCCAGCGTCTCCACATCGACGGCGTGCCGCATGCGGCGCAGGCGCCACAGCAGCCGGCGGCGCAGGCCACCGGTCCGCGGCACGCGGTAGTCCTTCAGTCGTTCACGCCGGGGCATCGGTCCTCCTGTGGTCGGCCTCGTGAGGGGCGATGGGGTGCAGCGCGTCGACGGCCGTGCTCCGCGAGGTGAGCCAGCCGGCGCGGCGGAGCACCGGCGGGTGCGGCCCCACCCGGCCGGAGGTCGCGTTGCGCAGGGCGCCCCAGTAGACGGCGGCTTTCTCGTCCGAACGGTCGAACATCCGGGCCGCCCGCAGTTGCGCCGTCGTGAAGCGCGCGTTGATGAGTGCGCTCAGCTGGTCGGAGCGGCGGTGCGCGCTTCGGATACGGCGCTCCAGCCTCCGCAGCTCCTCGACGGCCGGACCGCTGCCCTCGTGCAGCCGATAGCGGTCTGCGTCGGGGAGCCGGTCCAGCCGCTCCTCGTACGCGTCGAGGTCCGCGCGCAGCGCGGCCGTGACGACGCGGTGCTCGGTGAGCTCGCGTCGCATGTGCCGGAAGAAGCGCTCCTCCTCGCGGCGGGCGAACCCGTCCGCCCTGGCCTGGAGGCCGGCCACCGTGGGCGTCGAGGCCTCCTGCGACGACGCATCCCTGTCGTGCACCGCCGCAGCGTCGCGCAGCGCGGCCCTGGACAGGCGGCGTCGGGCGAAGGGCCCCAGTCGGAGCGGCTGCGTCGTCATAGGGGGCGAGCGTAGGGAGCGGTTCTGTGCGTCCCCTAGGTGAATGTCGAAGGAAGCCCGAACGTGACCCAACCGTGACCCCGGATAGGGTGAATCGGTGACCCAGAACGAGACCGCCGGCACCGTGCTCGAACTGCGGGACGTCACCTTCCGGCGTGACGGCACGCACATCCTCGACGGCATCGACCTGGCCGTCCGGGCGGGGGAGCACTGGGCGCTCCTCGGACCGAACGGCGCGGGCAAGTCCACCGTCCTCGGCTTCTGCGGAGCGTTGGCCTTTCCGACCTCCGGCACGGTCGACGTGCTGGGCAGCAGGCTCGGGCGGGTCGAGCTGCAGGAGCTCCGTCGGCACATCGGCCATGTGAACCCGCGCCACCCGGTGCGCTCGCCGCTCACCGTCATGGAGGTCGTCCTGACCGGGATCACCGGCACCCTGGAGCCTCCCATGCGCTGGCAGGCGGAGCCGGCGGACGAGCGCCGTGCCCGGGACCTCATCCACTCGGTCGGGCTGGACGACCGTCTGGGCGCCCGCTGGCCGACCCTCTCGCAGGGGGAGCGCGGCCGGGCGCTGGTCGCGCGGGCCCTGATCTCCGCGCCGCGGCTGCTGCTTCTCGACGAGCCGACCACCGGCCTCGACGTCGCCGCGCGCGAGCAGCTGCTGGAGACGATCGACTCCCTGGCGCACACTGCTCCCGAGCTGGCCTCCGTGCTGGTGACGCACCACCTGGAGGAGCTGCCGGAGACGACGACCCACGCGCTGCTCATCGCACACGGTCGCACGGTCGCCAGCGGCGATATCGACGACGTGATCACCACCGACACGGTGACGCGCGCGTTCGAGCACCGCATCCGGGTCGAGAAGGCCGAGGGCCGCTGGAGCGCACGGGCGGTGCGCGAGCGGCCGATCGCCGCCGTAGCGCAGGGCGAGGGCAGATGACGGAGTTCGCGATGGCCGACGACGGCACGTCGATCGCCTTCGAGGAGCACGGCGTCGGCGTGCCGGTGCTGCTGATCGCCGGGCAGGCGACCGGGATGCACGGCTGGGGTCCGTTCGCGGACGCCCTCGCGCGCGACTTCCGGGTCGTGGTGTACGACCACCGCGGCATCGGAGAGAGCGGGCTCGGCGACCCCGCCGACTACTCCACGCGCCTCTTCGCGGAGGACGCGGTGTCCGTGCTCGACGCGGCGGGGATCGCGGCCGCGCATGTCGTCGGGCACTCCATGGGCGGCCGGGTGGCGCAGTGGCTGGCCGCCGACCATCCCGAGCGGGTGCGCCGGCTCACCCTGATCGCCACCACCTCCGGCGACCGGAGCGCCGCACGTCGCGACCCGTCGGCGGTCGCCGACCTGCTGAGCGGCGACAGGGAGCGGATGCTCCCGCTGTTCTTCGACGACGCCTGGGCGTCCTCCCACCCGGCGGAGGTCGACGGCTTCTTCACGCGCGTCGCCTCCCGGCCCGCGCTGCGCGGGCACTTCGCCGCGAGCAGGGACCACGACGGGTCGGCGGTGCTCGACCGCATCCGCTCCCAGACGCTGGTCGTCCACGGCAGCCACGACGCGCTCACCCCGGTGTCGCACGCGCACCTCCTCGCGGACCGCATCCCGCACGCGACGCTGGCCGAGTTCGAAGCGCGCCACGGCCTCCACCTCGACACCCGCGAGGTGGAGGAGGCGGTGCGTGCCTTCCTGCTGCCCGAGGGACAGCGCGCCCGCACCTGATCCCGGCGGCCGGCAGCCGGGTTCAGGCGACCGCGAACGCGCCGTCGCCGGCCGCTCCGACGAACTCGGCGTAATCCGCCTCCGCCTGGTCGGCATACCGGGTCGCCCACTCGGCGGACGCCCGCAGGAACGTCGGCCCGGAGCCCAGATACCCCGACACGAATGCCGCCTTCGGCGAGCGGGCGTGCGCCCGCGCGAGCACCGCTCCGCAGGTGCGGGCGTAGTCGGAGAACTGCGACGGGTTCATCGTCGGGATGTCGAAGGAGGCGTTCCGGTTGCGGAAGCGGCGCATGTAGAAGGCGAACCCCTCCACCCGCAGGAACCCCAGGAACGGGTCCGACACCGCCTGCAGGATGCGCTGGCAGGACACCACGCGGTAGCCCTGCTCGTCCGGCAGGAGGCTGAGGTCGAGGTACCCCGGCAGCGCCGCGACCCCGCCGAAGCGTTCGACGACCGAGGGCTCCGCCTCCTTCAGCTGCAGCAGCACCACCTCACCGACCGGTCCGCGCAGGGCGATGACGAAGCAGCGCGTGCCGACGCTGCCCACTCCGACCACTCTCCGGGCGACGTCGTCGAGCGTCAACTGGGAGGCGAGCAGCGCGGTGTTGGGCGGCAGGGATGCGCGGTACCGCTCGTACGCGCCGAGCGCGAGCGCCTGGATCTCGGGCTCCGCGCGGGTGAGCACGGGCGGACGCTCCACGAATCGCAGCGTCCCGTCCTCGTTCGTCTCCAGGATCTTCCGTCCCACCCGGTCGCTCGTCCGCTTGCGCGACGCCTTGGTCACCTGATCGATCAGCCGCCACGTGTCGTCGCTGAGTATCCGGCGCCCGGAAGCGCGCTGCACGGCCATCGGTGTGAAGTACCGCGGGATGATGGGCATCTCGAGGGCCTGCCGGAGAAAGTCGCGATAGGCGCCGGCCGTCTCCTCGGTGATCCGGCGGGTCTGCTCGGCGGGGAGGCCGAGGGATCGCCCGGCGAGGACCACGCTGGCCAGCAGCCGCTTCACGTCCCACTCCCACGGCCCGACGGTCGACTCGTCGAAGTCGTTGATGTCGAACACCATGGCGTCCTCCGGCGACCGGTACATGCCGAAGTTCGACAGGTGCGCGTCCCCGCAGATCACCACCTCCGCTCCCGTGCTGGGAGCGGTCGCCAGGTCGGCCACCTGGATCGCGGCCGTCCCCCGGTAGAACGCGAAGGCGTCGGCGCTCATCCGCTCCACCCGGAGGTCGATCAGGTTCTGCAGGCGGTTCTCGTGCTGCGCCCGCAGTATCCCGATCGGGTCGCGGCCGGGCGATGGCGAGTAGTCCGCCTGCGCCGAGCGCGGGAGGAGACGGCGGGCGGCCCGGCCCGCTTCGAACAGTTCTGCCGGGGTGAGCGGCGTCTCCGTGCGCTCGCCGGCCTCCGTGACATCCAGAGTCATGCGCGTCCCCTTCCAGGAGGGATCCGCCTCCCGCGGTGTGGCGGGGGGTGCGGACGCGCTCATCATAGGTCTGCGCGAGACCGCTAGGGTATGCAGAATGCACGGATGGATCGAGCACGGGCGCGAGGACGGCGCGGTCGCAGGTCGGGCCTGTCCGCGGAGGGTGCGGCGCCGCTAGCATCGGCCGCACACGGGCCGGACGGCCGTGCGTGAGGAGACCGCGATGATCCCGTTGACCGTGGGCACGATGGTGGAGGCGCCGGACCGCCCGGCCGTGATCGACGGGGCCCGCTTCAACCGGCACACCTTCTGGTGCGGCCAGAGCGGCTCCGGTAAGACCTACGCGCTCGGCGTGGTCCTCGAGCAGTTGCTGCTGAACACCGAGCTGCCGATCGCCGTCTTCGACCCGAACGCGGACTTCACCGAGCTGACCCGCACCCGGGACGACGTGGATGCGGTGGATGCGGCGCGCTGGGCGGACCTCGGCATCCGGGTGTTCCACTCCAGCACGCCCCGGGAGCCGCAGCTCAGGATCCGCTACGTCGACCTCAGCGTCCGGTCCAAGGGGTCGGTGGCGCGCCTCGACCCGATCGCCGACGAGGAGGAGTTCAACGCCCTGCTCCATCTCGACCCCGGGCCGGCCATGGCCTCCCGCGAGACCTTCCTGCCGATGCTGACCACCTCGGCGGACTCCGCGCACCGCCGCCTCGGCCTGCGCATCGACAACCTCGGCATCCTGGAGTGGCCGCTCTGGGCGTTCGGCGGTTCGTCGGCCTCCACGGTCGTGCAGGAGCGCCCCCGGGCGGTCGTGCTGGACCTCGGCGGGTTCTCGCACCCGGGGGAGCCGCAGGCGGCGGCGCTGGGCATCCTGGAGGACCTGTGGGATCGGCGGATGGAGCGGCGTCCCGTCCTGATCGTCATCGACGAGGCGCACAACTTCTGTCCGCCCGTGCCGCGGTCGACGGTGGAGGCGCAGCTGACGGAGCAGCTCATCCAGATAGCCGCGGAGGGGCGCAAGTTCGGCCTGTGGCTGTTCCTCTCGACACAGCGGCCGACGAAGATCCATCCCAACGTGCTCTCGCAGTGCGACAATCTGGGGCTGATGCGGATGAACTCACCGCGTGACCTGGCGGAGCTGGCCGACGTGTTCGGCTTCGTGCCGCATCAGCTGCTGGAGCAGTCGCCGTCGTTCCGCAAGGGGGAGGCGCTGTTCGCGGGGACCTTCACGGACGAGCCGCAGCTGGTCCGGATGGGCCGGCGCCTCACGGTGGAGGGCGGGAGCGACCTCACGGTCGAGGCGCGGACGGCCTGAGCACCGTCTACCGACTCCCCGTCGGCCGGCCCTTCGCCTCCTGCCGCTGCGCCTTCCTGAGCGCGGCATCCTCCTTCATCAGCTCGCGGGTGTGACGCAGGTCGCCGATATAGGGCCGCCACAGCCGGGACCGCGGGTCGGCGTCGACGAGCACCGCACGCACCAGCAACGTGATCGGGATGGCGAGGATGGCCCCGATCGGACCGAGGACCACCGCCCAGAACAGCACCGCGAAGAACGTCAGCGTCTGGCTCAGGGCGACCGCGTTGCCGACCACCTTCGGCTGGATGACCGACTGCACGATCGCGTTGACGACGCCGTAGATGACGATGATCGCGATGACCGTCGGCCACCCTCCGGTCAGGAAGCCGAAGACCAGGGGCGGGATCAGAGCGAGGAAGTAGCCGACGTTCGGGATGAAGCTGCACAGGAACGACAGGATCGCCCAGAGGAGTGCGGCAGGGACGCCGAGAACCCACAGTGCCAGCCCGTTGATCACGCCCTGGACGAGCCCGAGCACGGTGGTGACCACCATGTAGCGCCGGACGCCGTGCCCGAAGCTGCTCAGCGCGAAGACCAGGTTCGGCCGCGCCGGTTCGAGCTGCTTCAGGAGTGTCGGCGTGTAGGCCGCGTCGGCCGGCATGAGGATCAGCATGGTCAGCACGACCACGAGGAAGGCCGTCAGACTCAGCGCGCTGCCCAGGAGGCCCGAGAAGAACCCGACGAACTGGGACGGGTCGAAGCCGGCCTTGATCTGCTGGACCTGCTGCGGACCGAGACCGATCGTCTCCGCCCACTGGGCGAGCTGGTCCCCGAACTGCTGCAGCTGCGGCTTGTACTGCGGGAGCATCCCGATGAACTGCGCCATGGCGACGATCAGCAGGCCGATGAATCCGGCGAGGAGGGCGAACACCGTGAGCGCCACCGCTCCGGTAGCGACGCCGGAGGGGGTGCCGTGCCGTTCCAGCCAGACCCGCACCGGCTGGGCGCAGATCGTCAGGACAAGAGCGAGCAGGGTCGGGGCCAGGATGCCGGCGATCGCGCCCATCCCGAATGCGACCACCACGGAGGCCGCCAGGATCAGCAGGATCGACAGGCCGCGGCTGATGCCGACGCCCGCGGAGCTCTCGGCGTCCGGGCCGGCGGGCGGCGTCTCCTCTGCGCGGGTGCGAGTGCGGCGGCGGAACGGCCAGATCCCTCGCCGACCGGGTGCTGCGACGGGCGCGGCGGACGGAGCCGATCCTGTGGCGTCGTCGGTCATGGTGGTGCCTCCCGATCGAGCGTGGGCCGTGCCGGTGCCGGAGCGCCGCGCGGGAGATGGGTCCGTGCGGCGCTCCGGCGGGCGCGTCACACGGTGGGGGCTGCCGGGGGAACGGTCGGTGCGACCGTCGGCGCGGTTGCGCCGGGGGCGGCGGACGATGCCGCCGGTGCTCCGGTCGACCCCGGGTGCGCTCCGGAGAGCGCGTGCGCCTTCAGGTGCGCGAACTCCTCCGGGGTGATGGCTCCGGAGTCGAGCAGGGACTTGGCCTTGGCGATCTCGTCGGCCGGGCTCGACGCCGCCACCTGGCGGATGTAGTCGTCGGTCGCGGACTGCACCTGCCGCGCCTCGCGCTGGTTGCGTTCGGCCATCCCCGGTCCGCGCGCGATGAGGTAGACGAGTGCGGTGAGGAAGGGCACGAAGATCAGGAAGATGATCCACAGCGCCTTCCACCAGCCGTTCAGCTTGTGGTCGCGGAACAGGTCACTGATGATGGCGAAGAGCGCGAACAGATAGGCCACGAAGGCGAAGCTCCAGAAGAAGAGCCAGATGACGCTCCAGAAGTTGCTCCAGTCCATGATGGGATTCCCCTCTCGACTCCAGCTCGCATGTCTGGATGTGCGGTGAGAGTAACGCGGCCGGAGTTCGCACGGCTAGACCGTATTTCGCGTGGCCCTGCGGGCTCAGGAGAGGAGTTCGAGCTCGGCGGTCAAGCGGTCGACGATCTCCGAGGCCAGGTATCCGAGGTGTCCGACGGAGGAGGCCAGCGATCGGCCCGCGGCGGTGTGGAGTGCGGTGCCCCAGACCGCCGCCTGGAGCGGGTCGGCGCCGCGCGCCGCCAGCCCCGTGATCGCTCCGGCCAGCGCGTCGCCGCTGCCGGAGGTCCCCAGCCCGGCGTCCCCGTCGCCGACCGTGAGGAGCCGCCCGTCCGGCGAGGCGATCCTGCCGAAGCACGAGACGACGGCACGGTACCGGCGCGCGAGCTCCACGGAGTCCGCGTCCAGGTCGTCCACGTCGCGCCCGAGCAGGCGCGAAGCCTCGTCGGTGTTCGGGGTCAGGATGCGCGGCCCGGTCCCGGCGAGGCGGGGATGCCCGGCCAGGGCTCCGAGCGCGTACGCGTCCAGGACGAGGACGGTGCCGCGGCCGGCGGCGCGAGCAGCGCGGGGCAGCATGCGGGCGGTCTCGGCGGCATCGTCCAGCCCAGGCCCGAGAAGGACGGCGTCCGCGCCGGCGAGGTCGTCCGCCGCGAGGCGGATGCCGGTGCCGCGAACACCGCCCCCCGCTGTCTCCGGCAGCGGGACGACGCCCGACTCGGGCACGGCGACGGCGACGTGGGCGGCCACCGACCGGCCGACGGCGAGGGTGAGACGGCCCGCGCCGACGCGCAGCGCCGCCCGGCCGGCCAGCATCGCGGCGCCGGGGGAGCGCAGAGCGCCGCCGACCACCAGGACCTGTCCGCGCGAGCGCTTCGAGCCCGACGGCTCGGGCAGCGGCCAGGAGCGGAGGAGGTCCGGCGTCACCTGCTCTGCTGTCGGTCGTTCAGGTCGGCGGCGCTCAGGCATCCGTCCTGACCTCCCCGGGATGCTCGGTCGCGGGAAGGCCGGCGTCGGCCAGGTGGCTGTCGTCGGCGAACGCCTCCAGCGTCCAGCCGGCGCCGTCGAAGGTGAGCTCGGTGACCGAGGCGTTGGCGACGGGATGCGTCAGCAGGTACTGCGCGAGCTGTGCCTCCGTCATCTCGAGAAGCACGTAGAGGAACAGGCTCACGACGGCGTCGTGCGCGAAGACGACGACCACGCCTCCTTCCGCGAGCGCGTCTCGCAGGAAGGAGCGGATGCGCAGCGCCACGTCCGTCCACGACTCGCCACCCGGCGGACGGTAGTAGAACTTGCCCGTCCAGCGGCGACGCTCGGCCTCGAGCGGGAGCCGGCGCTCCACGCCGATGGCCGTCAGCCGATCCAGGATGCCCAGCTCGCGATCCCGCAGGCGCTCATCGAGCCGAAGGACGACCTCCTCGCCCAGCGCGAAGCGCGCGGTCTGCACGGCGCGACGGTAGGGCGAGCTGAACAGCACGGCGTCCGCCGGGAGCGCCTCGCGCAGCCGGGAGCCGAGTGCGGTGGCCTGGCGCTCGCCGAGCGGGGAGAGGGTGACGTCGGCGTCACGTGCTTCGACGGCGACCACGTCGGCGCCTGATGCCTCGGCCGCGGCGGCGGCCACGTTCGCGGTGCTCTCGCCGTGACGGATCAGGAGCAGGGTGCGAGCGGTCATGCCGAGGACTGTACGCCCGCCCTCCCCGCGAAGGACTGGGTGCCGAGCACGCTCAGCAGCGCCAGCTTCTCGGCGGCCTCCGTGCGCGGCGGAGCGGTCAGCACGAGCAGGCACTGCGACTGGTCCTCGGTGAACAGCGCCTGGCAGTCCAGTTCGATCGCGCCGAGCTCGGCATGGATGAGGGTCTTGTGGTCCTCGAAGCGGCGCGCGACCTCGTGCCGCTCCCACAGCTCCGCGAACTCCGGGCTCTCGGCCAGCAGCGCCCGCACGAGTTCGCCGGCGCGGGATCGCGGCCCCATCGCTCCGTACGCGTCCCGCAGCGCCGCCACCTGCGCGCGGCTCTGGCGCGCCCGATCCTCCTCCGGATACTGCGCGCGGGCGTTCTCCGGGTCGGTGAACCAGCGGTAGTACTCGCTGCGGGCGAGCCCGGTGTAGCCGGAGCGGTCGCCGAACAGCGCGACGGCCATCCGGTTCTGCACCAGCGTTTCGCCCACGTTCGAGAGGACCAGCGCCGGCGTGTCCGACAGCCGGTCGAGGACCCGCTGCAGGGCGGGGGAGACGTGCCCGACTCCCGAGAAGCGGTCGGGGGTGTTGTGCCCGGCCACTCGGTACAGATAGTCGCGCTCGTCGTCGGTGAGCCGAAGCGCACGTGCCAGCGACGACAGCATCTGCTCACTCGGCTGCGGTCCGCGGCGCTGCTCCAGGCGCGTGTAGTAGTCGGTCGACATCGCGGCGAGGAGAGCGACCTCCTCCCGCCGCAGCCCGGGCGCGCGTCGGCGGGCGCCCTCCGGCAGCCCGACGTCGGACGGGTGGAGGTCCTCCCGATGACGCCGGAGGAAAGCGGCGAGGGCAGCACGATCCATTCCTCCATCATGGGGCCCTCGCCGCTGCGGAACCAGGGATCGCGGATCCCTGGATGAACGGTCCGCTTCCTCCGGCCCGCCGGTCGCCGGACAGTGGAGGCATGAACATCTCAGGGAACACCGTCTTCATCCCCGGCGCCACCAGCGGCATCGGGCTCGCCCTCGCCGTCGCGCTGCACGAGCGCGGGAACACCGTCATCGTTGGGGGCCGTCGCGGCGAACTGCTCGAACGGATCGCCGCCGAGCATCCCGGCATCGACACCGTGCGCATCGACACCGCCGACCCCGACAGCATCCGGGAGGCCGCCGCAGAGGTCCTGTCCGCGCATCCCGACCTGAACGTCCTGATCGCCATGGCCGGCATCATGCGCGTGGAGGACTGGCACACGCCGGCCGGCTTCCTCGAATCCGCCGAATCGATCGTCAGCACGAACGTGCTCGGCCCCATCCGTTTGATCGCGGCCTTCGTCGAGCACCTTCAGACCCGGCCGGATGCCACCATCGTGACCGTGTCCTCGGGTCTCGCGTTCACGCCGCTCGCCGCCACTCCGAGCTACAACGCGAGCAAGGCGGCCATCCACATGCTCAGCGAGAGCATCCGCCTCCAGCTGGCCGACACGTCCGTCAGGATCGTCGAGCTGGTGCCGCCGGCCGTCCGGACCGGGCTGCTGCCCGGCCAGGAGGAGAGTGAGTTCGCGATGCCGCTCGACGAGTTCGTCGCAGAGGTGATGGAGCTCATCGAGACGCAGCCGGACGTGAAGGAGCTGCAGGTGGAGCGGGTCAAGTTCCTCCGCTACGGCGAGGCCCGCGGCGACTACGACAGCGTCGTCCAGGTCCTGAACGCCTCCGACCCGCACGGAAAGGAAGCCGCGTAGGCCGGCACTCCGCTGCCGTCGACCGGTGAGTCCCGCCTCAGCGGTCCGCCAGCTCGGCAAGCAGCGAGCCGAGTTCGGCCGGTCGGGTGAACATCGGCCAGTGCCCGGTCGGCAGCTCCACCACGTCGAGGTGTTCCAGCCGGCCGACCTCCGCCAGCACCGGCGAGCCGCCGTCCACCCACGAGCGGAGGTCGGCCGGCGTGAACTCGCAGGCCACGATGGTGGCGGGTACGGCCCGACGCCGGCTGTCGTCGGCCAAGCCGATCGGACTGGTGGGGACCGCGCCGGGCTCGGGCACCGCCGTGCGGCGGAACTCCTCGCGCTGCTCCTCCGTGAGGTCGACCAGGTCGGCATCCTCGAAGTCGTCCCAGGCGAGCAGATCGATCTCGCCGTCCACCGGTGTGAGGTCGCCGGCGATGATGCCGCCGGGTCCGAGCGGCCAGGAGTCGACGTACACGGTGCGCGAGATCCGCTCCGGTCGCTCGCCTGTCGCCGCATAGGAAAGCGGACCGCCTCCCGAGTGGCCGACGAGCACGACGTCCCGCTCGCCCGGCTGCCCGACCTCGTCGATGCGTCGCACGATCGCATCCACCTGGTCCCGGACGCCGATGCTGCGGCGGTCGACGTCGCGCGACTCAAGGCCTGGCAGCGTCAGAGGATGCGCGTGGTGCCCCGAGCGCTCGATGACGGGGGTCACCTCCCGCCAGGCGTCGGCGTTGAGCCAGAATCCGGGAACGAGGACGATTTCCATGGGCCGACGGTAGCGCAGCGGTCCGACATCAGGGGAGGCCGGTCAGAGCAGCGGAAGCCTGCCCACGATCTTGTCCACCCGATTGCGCGGACCGACCACGCTCACAGCCGAGAGACGGAAATCGACGGATGCCGTGGCGCCGACCGTCTCGAGGTACTCGTCGTAGACGCGGGTCTCCTGCGCCGCGGCCGGCATGTCCGCGACGAAGACGCCGTCCGCCGCCTCCGCCTTGCTGCGGATAACCGCGAGCTGCTCCCGCGTCGCGCGGAGGACCGAGCATCCTGCCCAGGGGAGACCGGGATGGGCGCTGCCGTCCGCATCCACCGCTGCGGGCCCGAGCAGCCCCGTCACGTGGGACGCCGTCGCCGCCGCCACGCAGATCGCGGCGTTGGCGGCGACGCCGGGGGCGAGCGACTCCTCCACCACGACGACCCACTTGAGCCGGGCGGAACGGGTGGGAGCTGCGGTGTCCACTTCGTCCGGAGCGAAGCCGACGGTGCTGGTCATACGGTGTCCTCTCGTTCGGTGTCAGGAGGCTGAATCTAGCGAAACGGGAGGCCCTGCGGGCGACGGCCGAACTTTGTTCGGCTGAAGCGCTATTCTCGGCTTCATGGACGAACTTGATCGGGCGATCCTGCGGGAACTCCAGTCGGATGCGCGGCGCAGCAACCGCGACATCGCCGCAGCGGTCGGGGTGTCGCCGAGCACCGCCCTGGAGCGCACAAGGGCGCTGCGGAGGCGGGGCATCATCCGCGGCGCTGTCCTCGACGTCGACCTCGCGGCCATCGGGCGACCCGTGCAGGCACTCATCGCGGTGCGCATCCGGCCGCCATCCCGGCCGGTCATCGAGGGCTTCCGCGACTGGGTCGCGTCGCTGCCCGAGACGCTCGGCGTGTTCGTGACCAGCGGCAACGAGGACTTCATCGTCCACGTCGCGGTGGCCGACAACGAGAGCCTGTACGCCTTCGTGATCGACCGGCTGACCCAGCGGAGGGAGATCGCCGACGTGCGCACCTCCGTGGTCTACGAGCACCTGCGGAACGGCAGCCCCGAACCGGTGAACTGATTCGTGACGAATGCGGCCTCCCGCGCCGCCGAAGCACCGATTCGTCACGAATCGCACACGCGCCCTGGCGACGTCCGCCCTCGGGGCTACGATGTGCGGCACCGCATCCCTCGAGAGGAAACACGCATGCCCGCACTGACCGACACGTTCACGCTCTCCAACGGCGTCACCATCCCCAAGATCGGGTTCGGCACCTGGCAGATCCCGGACGGACCGGAGACCTACGACTCCGTCCGTGCGGCGCTCGACGCCGGCTACCGTCACATCGACACGGCCCGCGCCTACGGCAACGAGGCGAGTGTCAGGCGTGCGGTGCGCGACAGCGGCATCGACCGTGACGAGATCTTCATCACCACCAAGTGCCCCGCCGAGGTGAAGGACGCCGATGGCGCCCGGCACGCGCTGGAGCGCTCGCTCGCGCTGCTGGACCTCGGCCGCATCGACCTGTACCTCATCCACGCGCCGTGGCCGTGGAACGCGCAGGGCAGCGACCACCGCGCCGGCAACATCGAGGTCTGGAAGGTCTTCGAGGAGGCGTACGAGTCCGGCAGCACCCGAGCGATCGGCGTCAGCAACTTCGTGGTCGCCGACCTGGAGTCGCTCATCGACGCGACGGACGTCGTCCCGCACGCCAACCAGATCCGCTGGTTCGTCGGCAACACCCAGCCCGAGACGACCGCCTACAGCAAGGAGCACGACATCCTCGTCGAGGGGTACTCGCCGCTGGCGACCGGCCGCCTCCTCGACAACCCAGACATCAAGGGCATCGCGGAGAAGTACGGCAAGTCGGTCGCGCAGGTCAGCATCCGCTACCTGCTGCAGAAGGACATCCTGCCGCTGCCGAAGTCGACGACGCCCAGCCGCATCGTCGAGAACGCCGACGTCGACTTCGAGCTCTCTGCGGACGACGTGGCCGCGCTGGACGCCCTCGACGCGGGTGAGTGACGGCCGGGCGAGTGACGGCCCGGCGAGTGACGGCTCGGCGGCCCTGTCGATGATTCGCGGCACAGCGGAATAAAGCCGCCCCTCCTGCGTTGGACTTGAGTGCACAAGGCTCAACTTTCAGAAACAGGAGAACACGTGCCTGAGAACTTCACTCCCGACGGTGACAGCGCCAACTCGTTCGACGAGTTCCTCGCTCGGTACCTCGCGGGTGAGCGTGCGCGTAACGCACGCTCCATCGACATCAGCCGCTTCCTCAGCCGGCGCACCCAGGAGATCCTGGCGGAGGCCGGGCGCTTCGCCCTGGAGCACGGGCACAGCGAGCTCGACGCGCTCCACGTGCTGCGCGTCATGGCCGAGCAGGACCCGGCCGCCGACGCCATGCGCCGCATCGGCGTCGACCCCGCCCGGGTCGCCGAGGCCGCCGAGTCGCGCCTGCCCGCCCCGGGCGACACGATCCACGCCGACGGCGCCTCCATCACCGGACCGCTGCAGCGCGCCCTCTTCCACGCCTACCAGGTGGCCCAGGCCTCCGGTGCGACGTACATCGACCCCGAGCACGTCTTCTTCGCGCTCGTGATCGGACGCGACGCTCCGGCCGGCCGTGTGCTGCAGGCCGCGGGCGTCACCCCGGAGGCCCTCACCGACGCCATGCGCCAGAGCACGACCGTCGGCGGCGGGCAGCCGGGCGACCAGGAGGCCGCGGACGGCTCCGAGACCCCGATGCTCGACCAGTTCGGCACCGACCTGACCCAGCTCGCCCGCGACGGCAAGCTGGACCCGGTCATCGGCCGCCTCGACGAGATCGAGCAGACGGTGGAGATCCTCTCCCGCCGCACCAAGAACAACCCGGTGCTGGTCGGCGAGGCCGGCGTCGGCAAGACCGCGATCGTCGAGGGCCTCGCCCGCGCGATCGTGGCGGGCGACGTGCCCGAGCAGTTGCAGGACAAGAAGGTCGTCTCGCTCGACCTCGCGGGGATGGTCGCAGGGACCCGGTACCGCGGCGACTTCGAAGAGCGGCTCACCAAGCTCATGGACGAGATCAGCGCAGGCACGGACGAGCTGATCGTGTTCATCGACGAGCTGCACACCGTTGTCGGCGCCGGAGGGGCCGGCGAGTCCGGCGGCATGGACGCGGGCAACATCCTCAAGCCGCGCCTTGCCCGCGGCGACCTGCACCTGGTCGGCGCGACCACGCTCATGGAGTACCGCCGCATCGAGAAGGACTCGGCGCTGGAGCGGCGCTTCCAGCCGGTGACCGTCGGCGAGCCCTCCATCGAGGACGCCGTGCTCATCCTGGACGGGCTCCGCCCGGCCTACGAGGAGCACCACGGCGTCCGCTACACCGACGACGCGCTCCGCGCAGCGGTGGAGCTCTCCGACCGGTACATCTCGGACCGCTTCCTGCCCGACAAGGCGATCGACCTGATCGACCAGGCGGGCGCCCGCCTGCGCCTGTCGCTGGGCAAGCGCGTGGACTCGTCCGCTCTGATGGAGCGTCTGGCCACCCTGGAGTCCGAGAAGAACGCGGCCGTCGCCGCCGAGCACTACGAGGAGGCGTCGCGCCTGCGCGACGAGATCGAGGCCGTGCAGCGCTCGCTGGATGAGCTCGCGTCCGCTCCCCGGGTGGATGCGGTGGTCGGCGAGCCGGAGATCGCGGGCATCGTGTCACGGGCGACCGGCATCCCGGTGTCCCGTGTCGGCGAGGCCGACCGCGCGCGCCTGGCGCGGCTCGAGTCGGAGCTGCACGAGCGGGTGATCGGTCAGGACGACGCGGTCGTCGCGGTCGCGAAGGCCGTGCGCCGCAACCGCACGGGCCTCGGCGACGAGGGCCGCCCGGTCGGCAGTTTCCTCTTCCTCGGCCCCACGGGCGTGGGCAAGACCGAGCTGGCGAAGTCGCTCGCGGCCTCCCTCTTCGGTTCGGAGAAGGCGATGGTGCGGTTCGACATGAGCGAGTTCGGCGAGCGCCACACCGTCGCCCGCCTGGTCGGCGCCCCTCCCGGGTACGTGGGCTACGACGAGGCCGGCCAGCTGACCGAGCGCGTGCGCCGCAACCCGTACTCGGTGGTGCTGTTCGACGAGATCGAGAAGGCTCACCCGGACGTGTTCAACCTGCTGCTGCAGGTGCTCGACGACGGCCGGCTCACCGACGGTCAGGGCCGCACGGTCGACTTCCGCAACACGGTGGTCATCATGACGTCGAACCTCGGTTCGGAGTTCCTGGCCTCCCGCAGCGGAGCGCTCGGCTTCGTGCCGATGGGGTCGGACGGGTTCGCCTCGGAGAAGGACATCCGCGACCGCGTGATGGGCAAGCTCCGTGAGGCGATGCGTCCGGAGTTCCTGAACCGCATCGACGAGATCGTGCTGTTCCGCAAGCTCGACGCCGTGCAGCTGCGCGATATCGTCCGCCTGCTGCTCAACGCGACCGCTTCCCGGCTGGCCTCCCGCGACATCGCCTTCGAGGCGACGGACGCGGCGGTCGCCTGGATCGCGGAGACGGGCTACGAGCCGGAGTACGGCGCCCGCCCGCTCCGCCGCGTGATCCAGCGCGAGGTCGACGACCGCATCGCGGAGCTGATGGTGAGCGGCGAGCTGGCCGAGGGCGGCCGCGTCCTGGTGGACGCCGAGGCCGGCGACCTGCGTGTCGCCGCCGCCCCCGCCGCGTTCCCCGTCGCCGCGTAACCCGCCCCTCCCTCTCCCGATCGCCCGAGGCGCCGGTCCTGTTCTCAGGACCGGCGCCTGCGCATCCCGGCGAACTACTGGTCCCGACATGCCGTTGCGGCTCGACGGATTACGGCATGTCGGGACCACTAGATGCCCGCGGCACCGGCGCGCCCGGCGGCGGCGCATGTGCGCATCCTGAACATCTCCGAAGCGACGCACACGCAACCCCCTGGAGTCGTTCAGCATCCCCTGGTTGCCTGGAGGGCGTGCCCGATTCCGACCGACCCCGCAGTTCCGCGCGCCTGGCCGCCCTCGACGAGCGACTGGAGCCCGTCAAACGTTTCGAGCTGAAGCCCGCCCGTACGCGCGGCGGGCTGATCGCCCAGTTCCTCGGACTGGCGCTGGTCGCCGCCGTGCTCAGCTCGCTGTTCCTGCTGCCCGGGTTCCTCGGGCTGGGCGCCACCGCCGCCGCCGGTGTCAGCGACTTCGACGCGCTCCCGGCCGATCTGCACATCCAGCAGTTCGCCCAGAACTCGACCGTCTACGCCAAGCAGGGCGGTCAGGATGTGCCGATCGCCACCTTCTTCGCCCAGAACCGGCAGGACGTCGCGTTCGACCAGATCGCGCAGACCATGAAGGATGCGACCGTCTCTGCCGAGGACCCTCGGTTCTACACCGAGGGCGCCGTCGACATCTGGGGGACCCTGCGCGGCGCCGTCGCGACCGTCGCCGGGGGCGATGTGCAGGGCGGCTCCTCGATCACGCAGCAGTACGTGAAGAACGTCGAGGTCGAGAAGTGCGAGGCGCTGACCAGCCAGAAGAAGGTCGAGGCCTGCTACACGGACGCGGCCGGCGTCACCCTGCAGCGCAAGGTGCAGGAGATGCGCTACGCGGTCGAGGTGGAGAAGAACTACAGCAAGAAGGACATCCTCACCGGGTACCTCAACGTCGTCGGATTCGGCGGCCAGGTCTACGGCGTGCAGGCGGCGGCGCAGTACTACTTCGGCACGACCGCCGCGAAGCTGGACCTGGCGCAGGCCGCGACGCTGGCGGCCATCCTGAACAACCCGGCGAACCTGCGCATCGACCAGCCGGACTCGAAGGACAACGGCGCCGCCAACGGCTACGCGCTGACCAAGGCGCGCCGCGACTACGTGCTCGACCGCATGTACATCACGCACACGATCACGAAGCAGCAGCGGGACGCGGCGAAGGCGACACCCATCCAGCCCACGATCACGCCGACCACGCAGGGATGCGCGGCCGCGCAGCAGTACAACGCCGCGTTCTTCTGCGACTACGTGCGGGATGTGATCCTCACCGATCCGGCGTACGGCGCGACCTCCGACGACCGGCTGCAGACGCTGAACCGCGGTGGTCTCAAGATCTACACGACGCTGAACCTCGACCTGCAGCAGGTCGCGCAGGCGTCCCTCAGTAAGTACATCCCGGGCTCCCGGCCGGGAATCGACCTCGGGGCCTCGAACGTCGCTCTCGAGCTGGGCACGGGGCGCATCGTCACGATGGTGCAGAACCGCGCGTTCAACAACACGGACACTCCGATCGACGGCACGACGGCCGTCAACTACAACACCGACGAGGACTACGGCGGCTCGCAAGGCTTCCAGACCGGCTCCACGTTCAAGGCGTTCGACCTGGCCGCCTGGCTGGAGTCCGGCCATAGCCTGTACGAGACGGTGAACGCGTCCCAGCATGTCTTCCCGACCTCGGACTTCACCAACACCTGCGCCGACATCAACGGGCCCGCGTGGCCGGTCACCAACGACGAGGGATCGGCGAGCCGGCTCTCGGTGATGTCCGCGACCGCGGAGTCCGTCAACACGGCGTTCGCCGAGATGGGCACCAAAGTCGACCTGTGCTCGATCCTGAATGCTGCGAAAGGCCTGGGCGTCCACCTCGCGTCCAAGAGCAGCTCCTGGGTGCAGACGCCGTCGCTGATCCTGGGTACGAACTACATCTCGCCGCTCACCATGGCGACCGCGTACGCGGGAATCGCGAACAACGGGATGGTGTGCACGCCGATCGCCATCGACCGCGTCGTCAATGCGGACGGAACCGACCACAAGGTGGGCAAGACCTCCTGCACGCAGGGCCTCAAGCCGGAGATCGCGGCCGGCGTCGCCTACGCGCTGCAGGGCGTCATCAAGGGCGGAGGGACGGCCGCGAGCGCCAACCCGTACGACGGCGTGCCCATCATGGCGAAGACCGGCACCACCGATGACTCGCTCGAGAACTGGCTGATCACCTCGACGACGAAGGTCGCCCAGGCGACCTGGGTGGGAAACGTGTCCGGTTCGACGCCGCTGCGTTCGCTGTACTTCAACGGCGTCGGCGGCGGGAACGTGAAGTTCTCGATCGCCAAGCCCATCCTGAAGGCGCTGAACGCGACCTACGGCGGCACGGACTTCACCGAGCCCACCGACGCCGTGCTCTACGGCAGCCAGATCACCATGCCGGACGTGACCGGCAAGGCCCCGGACGTCGCGCAGAAGCTGCTGGAGGGGCTCGGCCTCGACGTGACCGTCGAGTCCACGCCGGTCGACAGCGACAAGCCGGCCGGAACGGTCGCCGCGAGCGACCCGGCGGCGGGCGCCTCGGTGGAGGACGGCGATTCGGTGACGCTGACGGTCAGCAACGGCCGCAACATCGGGTCGACGCCCGCCCCGACGGCGACGGGAGGCGGCGGGCCGTCGCCGACGCCGACCGGTTCGAAGGACGGCGGCTGAGCGGGCGCGGCTGACGCGCGCGTCCCGGGTCGGGCGGCCGGCTCGTCCCGATCAGGCGGCCAGCGCCTCCACGCCCGGCCACGCCTCCAGGATGCTGGCCCGCAGCGCGTTCGACCGCTCGGCGAACACCCGCTGGCGCCGCACGTACTCGGCCTTGCCCTCGGCGGTCTCGATGGCCACCGGCTCCGCTCCCCAGGGCCGCATGTCGTACGGCGACGCCTGCATGTCGAGGAGCCGGATGTCGCGCGCCAGCTCGAACGCGTCGAGGAGCACCTCGCCGGGCACGAGCGGGCCGAGCTTCATCGCCCACTTGTAGACGTCCATCCCGGCGTGGAGGCAGCCGGGCTGCTCCAGCTCCGGCTGGGTCTCGCGGGTGGGCGCATACCGGTTCAGCGGCACCGCCTTCGGCGTGAAGAAGCGGAACGCGTCGATGTGCGTGCAGCGCAGCTCGTGCGTCTCGACGACCGCGTCGGTCGCCTCCTGACCCAGGCGCAGCGGGACGGGATGCCGGTGCTCGTCCTGCCGGTAGACCATGGCCCACTCGTGCAGGCCGAAGCAGCCGAATCGTCCCGGGCGTGCCGCCGTGGAGCGGAGGATGCGCTCGACGGTCCGCAGAAGCGGCGCCTTCTCGACCTCCATGGCGGTGCGGTCGACGACGAGCGAGTCCGGGGCGGCGCCCGGCACGTACCAGCGCCAGGAGGCACGCGGCTCGCCCGCAGCATCCGCCAGCTCGACGCCCGGCCCCGGATGCCACCGGCGCAGCTGGGCGGGGGAGTACGAGTAGTAGGTGAACAGGAAGTCCCACACCGGATGCTTCTCGCCCCGCGCGGCGCGAGCCCGGTGATCGGCGGTCAGCGCCTCGGCGCGTTCCGCGTGGGCGCGCTCGCGTTCCCGCCAGACCGCTGCGGGCAGCGCGAGGGTTTCGGGAAGGGCGACGGTCACCCTTCGAGGATACGTTCCAGCGGGTTGTCGCGGAGCTTGCGCTGCACGCCGCCGTCGACCAGGCGACGTGCAGACGTGTCCGGCTTCCGTTCGGCCTGGTCTGCGACGCAGGCGCCGAACTCGGCCGCGAGCTCCAGCCGCGGGTAGGCGGTGAGCACCTCGCGGCGGAAGTCGAGCGGGAGGTCGTCGGCGCGGGCGCCCGAGATGTCGAGCGCGGTGGCGATCTCGAGCAGGTGCCCTTCCGCATCCATCGCCGGGTCGACCTCTGGCCAGTTGTGGCGCACGATCACCTCGTGTGCGCGGATGCGGCGCTCCGGAGCCCACCCGGCGCCAGCGGTCAGCGCGATCGCGACGTGCCCGGCGGCATCCTCGTAGGCGAGCGTGTTGTTGTCGAACTCGGGCACGATGCCGAGGTCGTGCAGTAGGGCCGACACGTAGAGCAGTTCGTGGTCGGCGGTCAGTCCCTGCTCGACGGCGAAACCCTCCGCCCACAGCCACGAGCGCTGCACGTGGTTCAGCAGCGACGGCGAGTGGTAGGTCGTGGCGATCTGGACCGCAGCGCGTGCAGCGGCCGTGTCCGGGCGTGCGAAGTCGGAAATACGCATATCCTCATCCTGGCGGATGCAGGAGGGGGATGCCCGCCGAGTTCCTGCACGGACCCCGATTGGAGACGTGATGGATCAGAACAGTGGAGTGACGGCCAAGTCGACCAGTGTACGAACACTGTCGCTGTGGCTGGCGATCGGGGTGCTGGTCGCAGCAGCGGTCCTCGGATCGGTGTTCATCATCGTGGGAGACCAGGCTGCGGTCGCGGGTCGGGCGTGGCTCACCCTGCTGCTCGCCGCGGCCTTCGCCGGGGTGGTGGTCCTCGACTCCGCCGTGGCCGACGGGCCGAACCGGTGGTACCTGCCGGTGTCGATCGGGATCAATGCGCTCCTCTTCGTGATCGGGATCCTCAAGATCTGGGGAGGCTTCTACCAGCCGGAGGACACGGGCGACGCGGGCGTATGGATCGGTCAGCTGTTCCTGTTCCTCTGGATCGTGATCCTCCTGCGCGTCGCGCTGCTCGTCACGCAGACCTACGGGCTCCGTTTCGTCCGCCGCGCCACGAAGCAGCTCTCGCGGGTGTTCGCCACGCTCGCGCTGGTATTCGTCTGGCTCACCGCCGTGCTCCTCGCTCTGCCCGCAGCACTTCCCTCGGTGGATTGGAGCGACGTCTGGTGGCGTTACGTGGGAGCGTCGGCGCTCGTCACGGTCGTCCTGTTCCTCATCCCCGTCGTCCTGCTCGCCTTCGAGCCGCGGCAGCCGCGAGCGCAGCAGCCGGTGCCGCCGTACGGGTACGCGCCGTACCCGCAGCAGCAGCAGTATCCGGGTGCGGCGCAGTACCCCGGGCAGCAGTACCCCGGGCCGCAGTACCCCGGGGCGCCGCAGTACGGCGCTCCCGGGCAGTACCCGGCGGCACCGCAGTTCGGCGCTCCCGGGCAGTACCCGCCTGCGCCTCAGTACGGCGATCCGCAGCAGTACCCGGTCCCGCAGCAGCAGCAGCCGGTCCCGCCGCCGCAGCAGCAGCCGGTCCCGCAGCAGCCGCTCGTTCCGCCGGTCCCACCCCAGCCGCCCGTTCCGCCGGGACCGCCGCAGGGCGAGTGGGCGCCTCCGGCCTCCGAGCCCGGGCAGCAGCCCGACGACTGAACGCCGCTGGGCGCAGACTCAGCCGGCCGGGTGCAGCACGGCGATCCCCGCCGTCGGCGTGGAGTCGGCATCCTGCAGCAGCCGCGCCGCCTCTCCGAAGCCGACCGCCCGGCTGACCAGGTCCTGCGGACGCACCCGTCCCGCCGTGACCAGGGCCAGCATCGCGGGGTAGTCGACGGCCGCCATGCCGTGGCTGCCGAGCACGTCCAGCTCCCAGGCGATCACCCGGCCGAGCGGCAGCTCGGGCACGGCGGTCGCCAGCAGCCCGACCTGGACGTGGCGCCCGCGCCTGCGGAGCGACAGGATGCTCGCCGTGGCCGTCTCCGCCGACCCCACCGCGTCGACGGAGGCGTGCGCTCCGCCCCCGGTGATCTCGTGCACGTGCTCCGGGGCGGCCGCGCCGGCCGGGACGACGGCTTCCGCGCCGACACTCGTCGCGAGCTCGAGAGCCGCGGGGGAGCGGTCCACCGCCACCACCCGAGCGCCCAGCGCGACCGCGACCATCACCGCGCTCAGCCCGACGCCACCGGCTCCGTAGACGGCCATCCACTCGCCCGGCTGGATGCGCGCCCGCTCCGTCACCGCTCGGTGGGCCGTCGCGAAGCGGCAGCCGAGAGCGGCGGCCGCGTCCGCATCCACACCATCGGGTATCCGCACGAGGTTGGTGTCCGCAGCCCGCACCGAGACGCGTTCGGCATGCGACCCCCAGTGGGTGAAGCCGGGCTGCGTCTGCCACGGACACACCTGGGCTGCTCCCGACCGGCACCATTCGCAGGTGCCGCAGCCGTTGACGAATGGAGCCGTCACCCGGTCACCGGGCCGCCAGTGGTCGACACCAGCGCCGACCGCCTCCACCACGCCGGCGAACTCGTGGCCGGGAACGTGGGGCAGGGCCACGGAGCCGTCATGCCCGGCCCAGGCGTGCCAGTCGCTGCGGCACAGCCCGGAGGCGTCCACCCGGATGACCGCGCCGCCATCGGGGACCACCGGGTCGGGCAGGTCCGCCACTTCCACCGGACCGCCGAACCGTTCGTAGTACAGCGCTTTCATACGTCCTCCTGGATCAGCCGGGCGACAGCGGGGAGATCCGCCTCCGCCCAGTTCAGCTCGCTCAGACGGCCCACCGACAGCCAGTGCAGCGCGTCATGGTCCGTGCTGGCGGTGGGCGCGGCTCCGTCGAGCCGGCAGTCGTAGCAGGCCAGGTCGATGGAGCGACCGTCCGCCCTGACCGTCACGGTGCGGTCTAGCAGCGCGCCGACGTGGATGGCCACCCCGAGCTCTTCGCGGATCTCCCGCCGCAGCGCGGCCTCCGGCGCCTCACCCGCCTCGACCTTGCCCCCGGGGAACTCCCACGACCCCGCCGCGTCCTTCCCCGGCGCACGGCGGCACGCGAGGACGCGGTCGCCGTCACGGACGACGGCGGCGACGACGAGAAGCGGCTGCACCACTCCATCCTGCCCTGCGCCCGGACGGGAGGCCGCACCGCTAGCATCCAGGTATGTCGCAGAGCGCGCCCGTGCGGCGGCCGGCCGTCGTCGTGGGCCTCGCCGCCAGCCTCCTGGCCCAACTGGCGATGATCGTCGTCGGGGTGTGGCTCCTCGTGCTCGCCGAGGACGACGCCACGACGCTCGAACTCCTCGCCAGCTGGTGCGGCATCGGCACGATCTACCTCATCGTGGTGCTGATCGTGCTCGGCCGGGTGTCCCGGCGGCCGGACGCCCACGGCGACCGCCCTGCGCGGTGGGAGACCGGCCGGATCGCTCGGCTGGTGTCGATGACCGCCACCATCCTGTCGAGCCTGATCGGGCTCGCCGCCGCGATCCAGGTGCTGGCCCTCCACAACGATCCGCAGATCGGGTCCTTGACCGATGTCATCGGTGTGTGGTCGATGCTGCTCGCCTGGGGTTTCCTGCACTGGGGCTTCTCGCAGATCTACTTCCAGCGCTACTTCGCCGCGGCCGAGCCGTTGTTGCGTTTCCCTCGGGCCGCCGGGGCGCCGCCGACCGAGCCGCGGTTCGTCGATTTCGTCTACTTCGCCTTCACGCTCGGCACCACGTTCGCCGCCTCCGACGTGGAGGTGCTGAGCACCCGGCTGCGCTGGACGGTCGTCTGGCACTCGGTGCTCAGCTTCTTCTTCAACGGCCTGATCATCGTGCTCGCCCTGAACACGATCATGTCCGGCGCGAAGTAGGCGGTCAGAGCAGCGTCTCGACGCCCAGTCGCACCCGGTCGCCCAGCTCGACCCCCTCGGCGCGGCGCACCGCGGTCTTGATGGGGACCACGTACGACCCATCCGACTGGGGGAAGATCGACGTCGACCAGCGGGAACCGCCCAGCGTGACGGAGACCTTCACCGAGTCGAAGCCCGCAGGGGGATGCGGCTGCAGGCGGATCTCCTCCGACACCTCAAGCGGCAGCCGGGCGAAGACGTAGAGCTCGCGCCGGGACGCCCAACGGAACAGCTCGGTCTCGAACTCGTAGCGGTAGCCGGCCATACGCGCCACGCTACCGGTCACGGGTGACAGTGAAAAAGGTGAACCGTCGGTGCGATCGGACAGAATGGAGGGAGGCGGCACGACGACCGCCGGTCCGAGGAGTCCCATGCGCTGGCCGAAGTGGTTCCGCAGGCGTGCCGAGAAGACGACGCGCACGCGTCCCTTCGACGAGCACGCCCTCCCGGAACCCGCTACGCCGACGCTCGAGCAGTCGGTGGAGGAGGGCATGCTCCTCGCGGAATACGCCACCCGCATGTCGGTGAAGAACCACATCGTCGTGGACACCATCCAGTACGGCAACTCGTACGATCCAGCGCTGCACGCGATGGAGGCGGCCGCCATGCTGCGCGAGCTGGCTTCCGAGCAGGGCGTCGCGGCCGGACGGATCGAGGAGGAGCTGGAGACCGCGGAGAACCTCGGCGGCGACGCCGAGCACCCGCACGACTACCGGCGCATCGACGTCGACAACCTGCGGCTCCGGCGGGATGCGGCGATCGCACTCGCTGCGGCACTCCGCGCCAAGGCGGACTCCGAGGAGGAGCTGCTCACGCTCGTGGAGCGCGGCAGGAAGGACGCCTGGGACGAGGTGGGGCGCGCCATCGAGGCCGGGCTGGACGCGTTCTCGGGCGCCGAAGCGCTGAAGGCCGACTACGAGCGCGAGAAGCCGGCGCGATTGAAGCTGCTCATCTGGCGCGACCTCGCCCGGCTGGAGGAGCAGCGCACGGGTTACTGATCCGAGCGGAGGCTGACCGGCGGCACCAGGTCGCCGACCTCCGACCGTACCCAGATGTCGCCCGTCTCGCGTTTCTCCGCACGCGTTGCGAACCGGTACAGGAACATCCGTGCCCGGACGGCGCGCGGCGGCTCCCCGCCGAACGGGTCGCGGCGCAGCAGCTTAAGCGTCGGGCGGTCCGCCTCCAGCAGCCGCAGCAGGAACACCTCGAACCACGGCGAGTCGCGTGAGCCGAGGGCGAGGAACCACATCAGCCAGTCGAGCCTCAAGTGATACGGAGCGAACTGGCGGGGGACCCGCCGCGGGTCGCCCGGCTTGCCGCGGAAGCCGTACTCCAGCCAGCGCGCATCCGGGTCGAGCGGATCGTCGGCGGTGCCCTCGACGACGACCTCGTAGCGCTCCTTCGTCACGCTGCCGAAGGCGCCGTACGCGTTCACCAGGTGCCAGCGGTTGAAGCTGGCGTTCATCAGCTGGCGGCGTGAGAACAGGTTCTTCAGCGACGGCCAGCTCAGCACGACGAGGAACACGGTCGCGGCGACGGCGACCACGGCGAACCAGAGCGGGACGTCGGGCGCGCCGAAGCCTCCGACGTGCGCGCCGCCGAACATCCACGACCAGACCGGGTCGCTGATCGCGGAGGCCGCCAGCACGATCGTGATCCAGTTCAGCCAGGCGAAGTTGCCGGTGGCGACGAGCCACAGCTGGGTCAGCACCATGATGATCGCGGCGACGCTCGCCGTCGGCTGCGGGGCGAACAGGAACCAGGGCACGATCAGCTGCGCGAAGTGGTTGCCGAGCACCTCCACGCGGTGCCACCACTTCGGCAGGAGGTGCGCGGTGCGGCTCAGCGGATTCGGCATGGGCTGCGTCTCGTGGTGGTAGTACAGCGCGGTCAGGTCGCGCCAGGAGCGGTCGCCGCGCATCTTGATCATCCCGGCCCCGAACTCCAGCCGGAACACCAGCCAGCGGACGAAGAACAGGATGGTGATCGGCGGTGCGCTGTCCCAGGCCCCCAGGAAGGCGACGACGAAGCCGGCCTCGCAGATCAGGCTCTCCCAGCCGAACCCGTAGAACGTCTGCCCGATGTTGACGATGGAGAGGTACAGGAACCAGACGATCAGGAAGACGGGGACGAAGACGTAGCTGGGGACGAACTGGCCGAGCCCCAAGACCACGAGCGCCGACAGCACGGCGCCGGTCCAGGCGACGCCGCGGAGCAGCCGGTCGGAGTACCGCCACCGGAACAGCGTCGGCTGGCTTCTGGCGTACGGATGCCGCAGGAACCGGCGCGCGGGAAGCAGCCCGTTATCGCCGAGCAGGGCCGGGAACTGGTTCACCGCCGACAGGAACGCGACCAGGTACAGCGCCGCGACGCCCCGCTCCAGGATCTCGCGCGCGATCGTGTAGTCGTCGCCGGCCAGCCACCCGGTCAGCCACGCGGGGAACTCCATCCGCACCACCTCGCCGTCGGAACGGCATCACCGTACGCCGGGGGAACCGGCGGCGCGAGGGAGGGCGGAGGCTGCGCCGGGGGTCAGGCCGCCAGTTCGGCGTCCAGGCGGATCGGGCGGTGGTCGGAGGCACCGGCGGGGAGCACATCCACGTGCTCGATCTCGAAGCCCGTCGAGGTGACGAAGTCGAAGTAGCCGGAAAAGAACTTGTAGCGCAGGTAGGTGGGCTCGGTCGTGCGCTGGAGCGTGTAACCGGACGTCGTCAGGTGGCGCTCGAGGCCGCGGATGAACCACGGGTAGTTGAAGTCGCCCACCATCACGGCGGGCGTGTCCGGCGAGAGCGAGCGCATCCCGTCGTGCGCCGCGGCGATCTGTTTGCGGCGCAGCGAGTTGAGCGCGGTCAGGGGCGCCGCGTGGAAGGAGCCGACGAGGATGTCCTCCCCGTTGTCCTTGTCGCGCAAATGGACGGCGAGCAGTCGCTCGTTCGCCGGGGCGAGCACGCGGTCGTGCAGCGACTTCTGCACTGCGAAGACCTGGCTGTGCAGGATCTCGTAGCGCTCGTCGCGCACGTAGATGGCGAGGCCGAGCCGGTTGGCGCGCGTGGTGTCGGCGAGTGCCAGGTGGTGCAGTCGTTGCGGGAGTGCCTCGCTGTCGCACTCCTGGAGGCACAGGACGTCGACGTCGTACGCCTCCGCGATCCCCGACAGCTCACCGCTCGCGGCGTGCTTGCGGAGGTTGTAGCTCACGATCCTCAGGGTCATGCACCTCTTCTCGACGACCACCGTCGTGGGCGGCGCTGAGACGCGCCTGCTCTGCCATTCTGGCCCACTCCCGACACGGCTCAAGCGACGCGGCGTGTTCCCACAAGGAATTCACATCACGGCTACCGGCGGTTCGAACGGTACGGTGGTCGCATGGCGCAAGACGCGGTCGTCCTCACCGTCCCTGGACCCCACGGCGACCGGGAGGTGCGCATTTCTTCCCCCGGCCGGGTGATCTTCCCGCAGGACGGCATCACGAAGCTGGACCTCGCGAACTACCTGGTGGCGGTGGGCGACGCGTTCGTGCGCGCCAACGGCGACCGGCCGGTGTCGCTGCAGCGGTTCCCGGAGGGGATCGAGGGCGAGCAGTTCTTCTCCAAGAACCCGCCGCGCGGCACGCCGGGCTACGTGCGGGCGGTCCCGGTGGTCTACCCGAGCGCCCGGTCCCATCCCCAGTTGGTCATCGACGAGCCGGCCGCAGCGGTCTGGGCGGCCCAGATGAACACCGTGGTGTTCCATCCCTGGCCCTCCCGCGCCGAGGACTCCGACAACCCGGACCAGCTGCGCATCGACCTCGATCCGCAGCCGGGCACCGGCTTCGCGGAGGCCGTGCCCGCCGCCCTCGAGCTGCGGAACGTGCTGCAGGAGGCCGGGCTCACGGCCTTCATCAAGACCTCGGGCAACCGCGGCCTCCATGTGTTCGCCCCGGTCGCCCCCGAGCGCGAGTTCCTGGATGTGCGGCACGCCGTGATCGCGGCGGCCCGCGAACTGGAGCGCCGCATGCCCGAGCAGGTGACCACCGCCTGGTGGAAGGAGGAGCGCGGCGAGCGCATCTTCGTCGACTTCAACCAGGCCAACCGCGATCGCACGATGGCCGGAGCCTACAGCCCGCGCGCGCTGGCGCACGCGCCGGTCTCCGCGCCCATCACCTGGGACGAGCTGGAGCACGTGTCGCCGGAGCAGTTCACTGTGCTGACCATGCCGGAGCGGCTGCGGACCGTCGGCGACCCGTGGGAGTCGCTGGGCGACGAACCCGGACGGATCGACGACCTGCTGGGCTGGTGGGAGCGCGACCTGGCCGACGGCCTGGGCGAGCTGCCGTTCCCGCCGGACTACCCGAAGATGCCGGGGGAGCCGCCGCGCGTGCAGCCGAGCCGCGCCAAGAAGGCGTAGTCAGCCGGGCGTCGACGCCGACTCCGCGGCGCGGGCCGCTGCCGAGAGGTCGGAGACGAATGCGTCGTAGGCGGCGTCCCAGCCCGGGTCGTCGCGCAGCCGCAGCAGCGCGGACGGATGCGTGGTGATGAGCACCCCTCGCCCGTCGGATCCCTCCTGGACGTGGCCCCGCTCCTGACCGATGCGGACCGGCCGGCCCAGCACGCTGCGACCCGCCGTCGCGCCGAGGCACACGACGACGCGCGGGCGAACGGCGGCGAGCTCGGCCTCCAGCCAGGGGTGGCAGGCGACGATGTTGCCGACGGCGGGCTTCTCGTGGATGCGGCGCTTGCCCTGCTGACGGAACCGGAAGTGCTTCACGGCGTTGGTGACGTAGACGTCGCCGCGGTCGATCCCGGCGTCAGCCAGCGCCTGGTCGAGGATGCGCCCGGCCGGACCGACGAACGGGGCGCCCTCCACATCCTCCCGGTCGCCGGGCTGCTCGCCGACGAGCATCAGCGGGGTGCCTGCGCGCCCGGCCGAGAAGACGACCTGCGTCGCGTCCCGGTACAGCTCGCAGCCGCGGCAGCCGGGGGCCGCGGCGCGTAGCGACTCCAGGTCGCGCTCGCCGGGGAGGTACTGCTCGGCGCCCGGCCGTTCCTCATCCGCCATGCCGCCCACGGAACCACCGGGCCGGGCTCGACGCAACGGGCCGGCGGCCGGATCGCGGGTCAGGTCAGCACGTCACCGAGATCGTACGCGATCGGCCGGTCGAGCTGCTCGAAGGTGCAGGAGCGGGCCTCCCGGTCGGGGCGCCAGCGCTCGAACTGGGCGGTGTGCCGGAAGCGCATCCCCTCCATCTGGTCGTACCGCACCTCCAGCACGCGCTCCGGGCGCAGGCGGACGAAGGAGACGTCCTTGCTGCCGGAGAAGCGGCTGCGGTCGGTCTCGCCGGTGACCGCCTCGCCGCTCTCGTCGCGCTCCACCAGGGGCTCCAGTTCGTCGATGAGCTCCAGCCGCTTCTTGTCGGTGAACGCGGAGACGCCTCCCACGTTCCGTAGCTGCCCGTCGTCGCCGTACAGGCCGACGAGCAGGGAGCCGACGCCGCGTCCGCTGGTGTGGATGCGGTAGCCGAGCGCGACCACGTCGGCGGTGCGGTGGTGCTTGATCTTCAGCATCGTGCGCTTGTTCGGTGCGTAGGGTCCCGCGAGCGGCTTGGCGACGACGCCGTCGAGGCCGGCGCCCTCGAACTCGACCAGCCAGCGCTGGGCGACATCCAGCTCCGTCGTCGTGCGCGTCAGCTGGATCGGCGCGGGGAGGTCACCGGCGAACTCCTCCAGGGCGGCGCGGCGCTCGGCGAACGGCCGATCGACGTACGACTCGTCGCCGATGGCCAGCAGGTCGAAGGCGACGAACGTCGCGGGGGTCTGCTCGGACAGCAGCTTCACGCGGCTGGCGGCGGGGTGGATGCGCTGCGACAGGGCCTCCCAGTCCAGTCGCTGCTTACCGGCCTCGCCGGTCGGGACGACGATCTCGCCGTCGAGAACGCACGGCCCGGGGAGGATGCGGCGGAACGCCTCCACCAGTTCGGGGAAGTAGCGCGTGAGCATCTTGGAGCCGCGGCTGCCGATCTCCACCGACTCCACCGCCCCCGCGCCCTCCGGGCCGCCGCCCTCGGCGTAGACGATGGCGCGGAATCCGTCCCACTTCGGCTCGTAGCTCACGCCGCCCGCGACGCTGTCGGGCGCGGGGACGGCCGGGACCGCCTTCGCGAGCATCGGGGCGATCGGGGAGGAGGCGGAGGGTCGCATGCTCCGATCATGCCGCGAACCGCGGAGAGGCGGAAGGGACGCGGCCGCTGAGCTCCGCGTCCGGGACGACGCTGGGGATGCGCCGGGAGAGCGCCGGGGTGAGGTAAGGCTTGCCTATACTGGACGACGAAATGTACCGTCCCGATCACGCCACCCACACCGCGACGACCGCGCATCACGACGACCGCGTCCAGTTCCTGGTCGTCGGCGACGAGACCTCCCTCGCTCAGCTCGAGGCGGAACTCGCGCTGCTGCCACTGTGCGCCCGCGGGCGCGTCTTCGTCGAGGTGGAGGACGCCGAGCAGGTCTTCGCTCTGGCGACGCCGATGCGGATGACGGTCACCTGGCTGGCCCGCTCGCACCGCAGCGGCCGGCCCGGAACGGGGGAGCGCTGCGCCCGCGGCGAGGCCGGTTCACGTGCCGTCCGCGCCTGGTGCGACGAGATGCTGTGCGACGGCCCGGGGGAGACCCGCGCGATCGTCACCGGCGGCTTCACCCTGGCGACGGAGGTGCGCGACCACCTCATCCACACGGTCGGCATGTCGCCCGACGCGGTCGCCGCCCCCACCCTCCGCTGACGCGCGCAGCCCGCGCAGCCCGATCTAGTGGTCCCGACATGCCGTTACGACCGGCGTCGTAACGGCATGTCGGGACGAGTCGTTTGCCGGGTGGTCGCGCGGGCGGGACGGGTCAGGCGGGGACGGCGAGGCCCGTGAGCGTCTCGCTCGCGGCCCACAGGTCGCGGCCGAGCTGGGCGTTGCGCGCCTGCGGGTTGGTGCGGCCGTTCGCGGTGAGCCGGTCGAAGTAGGTGCCGCTCGGCGCGCCGACCGGTGCGGGACCGGCGAGGAACAGCAGCGGCGCAGCGCCCGCGGCCACGGAGATGCCGAAGCTGCTGCGGGTCACCAGGTGCCCGAACCGGATCAGCGGTGACGAGTTGCCGAAGTTGGTGGCGATGGTGCCCGGATGGAACGAGTAGGCGCTGACACCGGTGCCGGTCAGCCGCTCCGCCAGTTCCGACGCGAACAGGATGGTCGCCAGCTTGGCCGTGCCGTACGCGCGCCAGCCGCCCTGCCAGGGCCGGCGCTCCCAGTCGAGGTCGTCGACGCGGAGGCTGCCGAAGCGGTTGGCCATGCTGGCGGTGGAGACGACACGGACGTCGCGACCGGAGGCCGCGGTTTCGATGAGCCGCGGGCGCAGCAGCGCCGTCAGCAGGAACGGGGCCAGGTGGTTGGCCTGGATGGTCCGCTCGTGCCCATCCACCGTGATCGCGCGCTCGTGGTACAGGCCGCCCGCGTTGTTCGCGAGCACGTCGATGGTCTCGTACCGGTCGAGGAGGGCGGCGGCCAGGGCCCGCACGTCGTCGAGCCGCTCGAAGTCGGCGAGGAACGGCGTCGCGCCGATCCGCTCCGCGACTGCACGGGTGCGCTCCGGGTTGCGGCCCACCACCGCGACCTCGTCGCCTCCCGCGGAGAGCTGCTCGGCGGCGACTACGCCGATCCCGGAGCTCGCCCCCGTGATCACGATCGTGCGCGTCATCGGTAGCCGCCTTTCTCGAGGCCCGCCTCGATCTCGAACCGGTTGTGCAGCGGGTCGCGGCCCGCTACCACGTAGAGGAGCGGGAACAGCATCCCGTACCGCTGCCACTGCCGCTTGTGCACGGCTTCGTGCTCCAGCACGTCGTCCGTGACGTTCTGGTCGGTCAGGTAGACGCCCCCGACGCAGGATCCGCCACGCCCGAACGTGCGCTTCGGCATGCCGCGGAAGACCGTCAGTCCGGCGCGCCGCTCCACCCGGCCGGTGCTCCACACGAAACCCCAGACGTGCCCGACCGCCGTCGCGTACAGGTAACCCAGCCGGCTGACGGGGGAGTCGAGCAGCAGCCGGCCGAGCGGGGTGCGGTCGAAGGCGGTCACTTCTCGGGCCGGCCGTAAGTCTCGAGCAGGCGCAGCCAGACCTCGCTGATCGTCGGGTACGACGGCACCGCGTGCCACAGCCGGTCGAGCGGAACCTCGCCGACGACGGCGATGGTCGCCGAATGCAGCAGCTCGCCGACGTCCTGGCCGACGAAGGTCACGCCGAGGACGACCCTGCGGTCCTCGTCCACGACCATCCGGGCGGTGCCCTCGTAACCGTCCGCGACGATGTGAGCGCCGGAGACGCTGCCGATCGCGTAATCGACGACGCGGATGCGGTAGCCGGCCTTCTCGGCCCGTGCGGCGGTCAGCCCCACCGACGCGACCTCCGGGTCGGTGAAGGTCACCTGCGGGACGGCCTCATGGTCGGCCGTCGCCACGAAGGCGCCCCACGGTTCCAGCGAGACCTCGCGGCCGCGGGCCCGGGCGCCGATCGCGTCGCCGGCGGCGCGGGCCTGGTACTTGCCCTGATGTGTGAGCAGGGCTCGGTGGTTGACGTCGCCGACACCGTAGAGCCATCCGCCGTCGACCGGCTGTCCGTCGGCGTCGAGCACGCGCATGCTGTCGTCCACGTTCAGCCAGGCGCCCTCCTCCAGTCCGAAGGCGTCCAGGCCGATCCCGAAGGTGCGGGGCAGGCGCCCGGTCGCGACCAGGAACTCATCCGTCTGGAGGACCGTGCCGTCATCGAGCTGCAGCCGGAACGCGTCGTCGTCGGTGCGCTCCACCCGCTCGATGTTCGTGTCGAGGTGGAGGGTGGCGCCGAGCTTCTTCAGCGATTCGGTGACGAGTTCGCCGGCGAACGGCTCCTCCCCGCCGAGCAGCCCATTGCGCGCGATCAGGTGCACCTCGGTGCCGAATCCGGCGTAGGCGGTGGCCATCTCGGTCGCGACGACTCCTCCTCCGAGGATCGCCAGCGACATCGGCACCCGCTGCGCGCTGGTGGCCTCGCGGCTCGACCACGGTTCGCTCTCGCGAAGGCCGGGGATGTCGGGCATCAGCGCCGCGGAGCCGGTCGACACCGCGACCGCGTGCTTCGCCCGCAGGACGGTGACCGTCCCGTCCTCCGCCGTCACGGTGACCTCGCGCGGCGCGGTGATGACGCCCCAGCCGCGGACCAGGTCGATGCCGGCCCCGTTCAGCCACTCGACCTGGCCGTCGTCGTGCCAGTTGCTGGTCATGTCGTCGCGGCGCTTCAGCACGGCGGCCACGTCCAGTGGATCGGTGACCGCCTCGCGCACGCCGCCCACCTTCTGGGCCGCGCGCAGCAGGGCGCCGCTTCGCAGCAGGGTCTTGGAGGGCATGCACGCCCAGTACGAGCACTCGCCGCCCACCAGCTCCGACTCCACGATGACGGTGCGGAGACCGCCCTGCGCGGCACGGTCGGCGACGTTCTCGCCGACCGCTCCCGCTCCCATCACGATGACGTCGTAGTCCCTGGTCTCGGTCATGGTCTCTCCTGCTCTGCGCGGCGCTGCCGCTCTCTGCCTGTGGTCGTCGGGCTATTCGTCGTCGGGGTCGGAACGGATCGGAAGGAGGGGAGCTAGCGGCCCACGAATCGGGCCTCCGTGCGCGCGAGAAACGCCTCCATCCCGATGCGGGCATCCTCGCTGCCCACCAGCCGCACCAGGGCCGGCTGCAGCTCCGCCTCGGCGGCCGCGTCTCCGTCGCGCACCGCGCGCTTCGCGTTGGCGAGTGCGGCCTGCACGGCGAGCGGAGCCTGCGCGGCGACCCGCTCGGCCAGCTCGAGCGCCCGGTCGAACTGCGCGCCGTCGTCGACGACCTCCTGCACCAGTCCCATCCGGTGGGCCTCCTCGGCGTCGAAGAGGTCGCCGGTGAGGATGTAGCGCATGGCGTCGCCCCAGCCTGCGGCCCGCGGGAAGCGCAGGGTCGCCCCGCCGAAGGGAAGGATGCCCCGCGTGACCTCGATCTGGCCGAACCGCGTCCCGCGGGCGGCGACGACGACGTCGGAGGCGAGCATCAGCTCGATGCCGAGGGTCAGGCAGGTGCCCTGCACCGCGATCACGACCGGCTTGGTGAGCTGCTGCCCGGAGACCTGCCACGGGTCGACCCCGTCCGGGCCGACGAAGGAGAGCCCGTCCGCTCCGATCCGTGGCCCGAGATCGGCCAGGTCGAGCCCGGCGGTGAAATGCTCGCCGACCGCATGCACGAGCCCGACGCGGAGTTCCGGGTCGCGCTCCAGCTCGCCGTAGGCGTCTGCGAGGAGGCTGAGCAGCTCGAAGTCGGCGGCGTTGCGCTTCTCCGGGCGGTTCAGCCCGATCAGGAGGATGTGGCCTCGCCGCTCGGTGAGGATCTTGGGCTCGGTCATGGCTCCCACGCTAGCGCGCCGCGTCCTGCGGAACGGGCCCGGTGAGCGCCCCCAGGATGCGGAGGATCACGCCCAGGTCACCCGCGGCGGCGTCCGGCGTCTCCGGCGCGAACTCCGTCAGGCCGGCCCCGGCCAGCTCGAACCGCGCCCGCAACGCACGGATGGCCTCGGTGAGCCGCCCGATCTCGACGCCGAACGGCTCCGGCGCCCCGAGGCCCTCGATGGTGCCGGGGTCGAGCACGTCCAGGTCGACGTGGAGGTAGACGGAGTCGGCGCCGGTCGCCTCCACCGCCCGCACGATCGCCTCCGCGTCGTCCAGCTCGCCCGGTCCGACGACGCGGATGCCGGTGCTGTCGATGAACGCCGACTCGCCGTCGTCGAGGGCGCGCGTCCCGGCCAGGACGAGCTGCGCGGGGTCGAGGCGGTTCCCGTCCGTCGAGGCGAGGCCGTCGGCGCCGTCGCCGAGGAGCGCACGGACCACCATGCCGGTGAACGCGCCGGAGGGGGACGACTCCACGCTGTTGATGTCCGCGTGCGCGTCGAACCAGACCACGGCGACGCTGCCGGCCGGCCGCGCGGCGAGCACGTGCTGCACGCTCGCCAGCTCGACGCCGCAGTCGCCGCCGATCGTGACGACCGGCGCCTCCAGTAGCGCGAGCTCCGCCTCCGTCGCGTCGCGCACGGCGACGAGCGACGAGAACCGGTTCACGCCGGATCCGAGGGATTCGCCTGCAGCAGCCGGAACGGGGACCTGGTGCGTGCGGGCGGTGGGGAGGTCGCCGCGGATGGCGTCGGCGCCGTCGATCAGGCGCATCGCCCGGGAGGAGCTGGACCCCTGCCACTGCGGGACGACGAGGAACGACGCGGCGCTCACTCCTCCGAACCCGACGTCACGGCCGCCTGCGCACCCGACTTGAGGGCGGCGAGCCGGGCCTCCACCTCGGTCATCTCGCCGAGGTCGTCCAGCTGCTCGAACTGGGCGTCGAGGCTGGAGGCGGCCAGCTCCTGCGCACCGCGCACCTTGGCCTCCTCCCGCCGGATCTTCTCCTCGAACCGGGAGACCTCGCTGGTTGGGTCCATGATGTCGACGCTCTTGACGGCATCGATCACCTGGGCCTGCGCCTGTGCTGCCTTCGCGCGGGCGATCAGCTCGGAGCGCTTGCTCTTCAGCTGCTCCAGCTTCTCCTTCATGCCGTTCAGCCCGGACTTCAGCTTCTCGACGACCTCGGTCTGCGCGGCGATCTGCGGCTCGGCGGCCTTCGCCTCGTTCTCGGACGAGATCTGCCGCTGCAACGCCACCTTCGCCAGGTTGTCGAACTTGTCGGCATCGGCGCTGTTGCCGGAGGCCCGGTACTGGTCGGCCTGACGGCTCGCGGCCAGGGCTTTGTCGCCCCACTCGCTCGCGGCCTCCACGTCTTCACGGTGGTCGTCCTCCAGCAGCCGCAGATTGCCGATGGTCTCGGCGATCGCGCTTTCGGCGTCGGCGATGCTGTTGGTGAAGTCGCGGACCATCTGGTCCAGCATCTTCTCCGGGTCCTCCGCCTGATCGAGGAGGGCGTTGACGTTCGCCCGCAACAGTTGCGAGATCCGCCCGAAGATGGACTGCTTCGCCATGTGCTCTTCCTTTCGCTCCGCCCGGATGGGCGATCGTGCCGTGCCTGTCAGAACCGTCCGCCGCCGCGCCTGCTGCGCGTGCCGCCTCCGCCGAAACTGCCGGCGCTGAAGCCGCCGCCGCCGCCGAAACCGCCGCCGCCGCCGCCCATCCCGCCGCCGCCGCCCATCCCGCCGCGCAGCACCGAGTCGATCAGGATGCCGCCGAGGATCGCGCCCATCGCGCCGCTTCCGCCGCCACGACCGGTGCCGCCGCCGAACACGCCGCCGAGGCCGCCGGGCATCCCGCCCATGCCGCCCATGCCGCCCATGCCGTCCATCCCGGACGGGAACCCGCCGACGTCCTGCTGCGCGAGCTGCGTCGCCTCGTCCGCGAGCTGGGCGGCCCGCTGGGCCTGCGCAAGCGCGGACACCGCGTCCGTGGCCGCCGTCTGCTCGGCCAGCCCGGCCAGCCGGCCGGCCTCCGCCAGCCGGGTGCGGGCCTCCGGCCCGACGGCCCCACGGCGCGCGGTGATGAAGTCCTGGCAGGCGGAGACCCGCGCCCGCGCAGTGAGCAGCGTCTGCTGCAGCATCGACTGCGCCCGCTGCGCCTGGGCGCGCGCATCCCGGACGCCCTGCAGCACGGCGTCGATGGAGCGGTTGGCTGCGTCGAGCCGCTGCGCGAGCTCCAACGGGTTGATGCGCCCGTCAGCGCCTCCTAGGCCTCCGGCGCCCGCCGCGCCTCCCGCGCTCAGCGCCGCCTGCACGTCGTCGACCGTCTGCTGCGTGCCGGCGACCGCGGCCGCGATCGTCCCGCCCGGATCGCCCGCCGCGGCGAGCGCACGCGCCTCGGCCAGGTCGCTGCGCAGCTCGGCGAGCGTGCTGTCCATCGACTGCTGGGCTGCCGCCAGGTCGGCGCCGAGCCGGTCGACCGCGTCGAGCAGCAGTTTCGCCTGGTCGGCTGACTCCTCGGCCGCCCGCACTCCGACCGCCGCAGCGCCCGCGTCGCCGCCTGCGGCCTTCTGTGCGGCACCCGCGAGCGCCGTGTCGGCGAAGTCGAGCCGCTCCGTCGCCTGATGCACGTTGTCCTGCACCGTCGCGAGGGAGGCGTCGGTGTAGCGCTGGGCGAGCGCCTCCAGTGTGCTCGTCGTCGCTGCGAGCCGCTGGCGCAGCGCAGCAGCCTCAGCCGCGATCTCGGCCGAGGCCTCGGGGATGCGCTTCTCGAGCGCGCGCAGCTCGTCGAACGCGTCGGCCTGGGCGTCGAGCCGCTGGTTGGCGGTGGCACAGAGCTGGACGATCTGGATGTTCCACTCGCGCCGCTGCTCGTCGGTGTCCGGCTCCGCGTCGTCGAGGCGCTGCTTCAGCGTGAACGCTTCGTGCAGCTGGCCCGTGGCCGCATCGAGGGCGGCCTGGAACGGGACCACCGCCTCCGCACCGTACTGCGCCGTCGCGAAACCCAGTTCGTCCTCACTGGTGCGGATGGCGTCGTCGGTCTGGACGAGAGCCGACCCGGCGCGGCGTTCGAGCTCGCTCAGCGGAATGGTCTGCAACTCGCTCTGCGGCGTCGCCGGTCCGGTGACCGCCTGCTTCTTTCGGGAGCCGCGGGAGCGCACCACGACGAACACGACGACGCCCACGACGATCACGCCGGCGAGGAACAGCCAGAAGAAGACCGCGCCTCCACCACCGCCGCCCACTGCGTCGGAGAGCCCGCTCGCGGCGGCGACACCGGCCCCGGCCCAGTCGCCCGCGTGCAGTTTCGGCTCGATGTCGTTCTGCTCGATGCTGTCGAGCTGGTCCGGGCTCACCGGTCCGTCGTCGTCCCCGGAGAGGTAGTACGTGCGGCCGTCCGTCGCGACGGCGAGCAGGTAGTCGCGCTGTCCCAGCCCGTTGCGCGCGGCTGTCTCATTGGCCCAGTCCGCAGCTTCGGTCGGGTCGGTGAAGTCGGTGACGTAGACGACGTAGAGGTCGATGCGGTGGTCGTCGTACAGCTTCTTCGCCGCAGCGGCGACGCGCGCCTCCTCCGCTCCGCTGAGGACCTGCGCCTGATCGACGACGTGACTGGGGCCGAGGTCGACCGGGTCCTGGGCGGCAGCGGGCGAGGCCTGGACCACGACCGGTCCGGCCATCAGCCCCAGCGCCAGCAGGGGCCCGGTCAGCAGACGTCGCAAGCGCATCCACCCACTCTCTCGGGTCCGGCTGTCATCCAGCCGAGTCTATGCGGGCTCCCTGGTGGTGTCACTGTTTCGGCCTGTTACGGCCACCCGTGCGAATCGGCGCGGAGGCTGCTGGGATGGAGGGACCCGGTCGAGAGGAGGAGCGCATGTCGCAGGCGCCCACCCTGGCCGTCGTCGAGGCCACCCGCTACCGGGACCACGACCCCGCCTACCACGACTACGTGCAGCTCCTGGTGGGCTCGGTGATCGCCGAGGCCCGCTCGCAGGGCTGGACCGTCTCCCGTCACGCGGCCGACCGCGGCCCGGAGGCGCTGCTCGCCGAGACTGCTGCCGCCGACGCGGTCGTGATCGTCGGCGGGGAGGACATCCACCCGCGCTTCTACGGCGGCCCGACCGGCTACCCGCACGAGTCGCGGCACCTTCCGGTGGCCGACGCCGCGCAGCTCGAGCTCGTCCGCGCCGCGATCCGCAACCGGACGCCGCTGCTGGGCATCTGCCGCGGCCTCCAGATCGTCAACGTCGCCCTCGGCGGGACCCTCGTGCAGGACCTCGGTGAGGAGTGCGGCCACGTCAACCGCGGGGTGCCGATCCCGCAGGTGCTCACCACGCACAGCGTCCACCCGGTCGACGGCAGCCGTCTCGCCGATCTGCTCGGCGACGGCCCCGTGGAGGTGCGGAGCGCCCACCACCAGGCGGTCGACGCCCTCGGCGCCGACCTCGTCGTGACGGCGCACTCGCACGACGGGCACGTGGAGGCGGTCGAGCACCGGGAGGCTCCGCTGCTGGCCGTCCAGTGGCACCCGGAGGACATCGCGGCGCCCGAGGGGCAGCTTGCGGCGCTCCTCGGCGCGCTGTCGGCGCGCATCGCCGTCGCGGCCTAGAGGCCGCCCTCATCGAGTGGTCCGGACATGCCGTTCTGCGCCGGGCGTGACGGCATGTCGGGACCACTAGATGGGCGGGATCAGGACGCCGGCCAGCCCTGATCGCCGATCAGCGGCACGAATGCCACGGCACCCAGCTTCGTCTCGCGCAGCGTCCCATCCGTCTCGGCGGTGAACGCCGCGAGGTGCTGCGCGCGCCCCGGCCGCCCCACCGGCATGACGATCCGCCCACCGAGCCGCAGCTGGTCGACCCAGGCCTCCGGAACCGCTGGGCCCGTCGCCGCCGCGACGATCGCGTCGTACGGGGCCTGTGGAGGCCAGCCCAGCGTCCCGTCGCCCGTCACCACTTCGACGTCGTACCCGAGCGCCGCCAGCGTCCCCGCCGCCGCGACCGCCAGCTCCGGGTGCCGCTCGATGCTGACCACCCGGCCCGCCAGTTCGGCGATCACGGCGGCCGCGTAGCCGGAGCCGGTCCCCACGTCGAGCACGGTGTCCTCCGGGCGGATGCGCGCCGCCTGCAGCATCAGCGCGACGATGTACGGCTGCGAGATCGTCTGGCCGTGCCCGATGGGCATCGGATGGTCCTCGTACGCGTACGCCGCCGCCGAGGCCTCCACGAAGAGGTGCCGGGGCACGCGTCGCATCGCGTCGAGGACGCGCTGGTCCTCGATCCCGCGCGGGGCGAGCTGCTCCTCGACCATCCGCGCGCGCTGGAAGAGGTGATCGTGGTCCGTGAGGCTATTGAACCACCGCGGCCGGTCGCTCCTCCAGGGTGCTCCGCGCGTTCTGCACCGCGGCGAGGTCCGCGCCCGCCGATTCGAGCGCCAGCAGGGCCGCGCCGAGGATGGGCGCGGCCGTGACCAGCTCCATCCGGGCCGCCGGAGCGCGCTCCGCGAGCAGGCGTTCGATCGTGCCGAGCAGGCGTTCGTCCCGTCCGCCGATGACCCCGCCGCCCAGGACGACGGGCACCGGCCGGTCGAGCAGGTCGAGCCGCCGGAGCGTCGTGACGGCGAGGGTGGCGATCTCCTCCGCCTGCTCGTCGACCAGGCCTCCGGCGATCGGATCGCCGTCGCGGGCGCAGGCGAAGACGGTGGGGGCGAGGCGGGCGAGCTCGCTGCCGGGCAGGCGCCCGAAGTGGATGGCCTCGATGACGTCCTGGACGCCGGCGAGCCCGAGAGCTGCCGGCACCGCGACCTGGAGTGCCGTCGGAGCGCCGCGACCGTCGGCCGCCCGCGCCGCGAACCACAGTGCGCGCTCGCCGAGGTGCCAGCCTCCGCCCCAGTCGCCGGAGATCGTGCCCAGCGATGGGTAGCGGACCACGCGGCCGTCGGAGCGCACGCCCACGCAGTTGATGCCGGTGCCGCAGACGACGGCGACGGCGTCCGGCTCGCCGGTGCCGGCTCGGAGGAGCGCGAACAGGTCGTTCTCGACGGTCGCGTCCGCCCACGGAGTCCCGGAGATCGCGCTCCGGAACTCCTCGATCTCGCCCGGCAGGTCGAGCCCGGACAGGTACAGGTTGGCCGCGGCGATCGGACGCTCACCCGTCCGCTCCAGGAGGGTCCGGATCAGCGAGGAGACGAGCCCGGCCGAGGCGGCCATCCCGATCACGTGCGGGCTGGAGGTGCCGGTCCGTGCCTCCGCGAGCACCGTCCCGTCCAGCTCGAGGGCGACCGCGTCGGTCTTCGAGCCGCCGCCGTCGACCGCGACCGCGATCGGCGCGGGGTCGCCGCTCATCGTGCCCACGCCAGGTGCTCGCGGTTGTGCGCGATCAGCAGGTCGGTGAGCCGCTCCGCCCGGTCGTACTGCCCGACGAGGGGATGCGCGAGCATGGCGCGCAGGACGCGGTCACGTCCGCCGTGGACGGCGGCGTCGAGGGCGAGCCGTTCGTATCCTGCGACGTGCGCGATCAGGGCGGCATGGTCGTCCGGCAGCGGGTCCACGGGCAGAGCCGTCACACCGCGCGCGTCCACGGTCGCCGGCACCTCGATCACGTGATCGTCCGGCAGGAACGGCAGCGTCCCTCCATTGCGGAGGTTGACCACCTGCACATCGCCGCGGTCACCGGTCAGCGACGCGATCAGGTCGACCGCCGCCTCCGAGTAGAAGGCGCCGCCGCGTTGCGACAGCTGCTCCGGCTTCGTGTCGACGGTCGGGTCGCCGTACAGCTCCAGCAGCTCTCGCTCGACGCGCTGCACCGCCTCCGCCCGCGTGGGGGAGTCGAGCTGCTCGCGGAGCACCTCGTCGTGCGCGTAGTAGTACCGCAGGTAGTAGCTGGGCACGTCGCCGAGCAGCCGCAGTAGCGAGGCCGGCAGCTCTACCTCCTCGGCGAGCTGCTCGAGCCGCGTGCCGAGGAGCTCGGGCAGGACGTCCCGTCTGCCGGAGTCGTCGGTGACGAGCGCCGACCGCTCCCAGGTGAGGTGGTTCAGCCCGACGTGTCCCAGCTGCACCTGCGACGGCTCGACCCCGACCAGTCCGGCGAACCGGCGCTGGAAGCCGATCGCGACGTTGCACAGCCCGACCGCGCGGTGGCCCTCCTGGAGCAGCGCCCGCGTGACGATGCCGACCGGGTTCGTGAAGTCGACGATCCACGCGTCCGCCTTCGCGTGGCGGCGCACCGCCTCGGCGACCCGCAGCACGACAGGGACTGTCCGCAGCGCCTTGGCGAAGCCTCCTGGGCCGGTCGTCTCCTGGCCGATGCAGCCGCACTCGTGCGGCCACGTCTCGTCGCCGTGCCGGGCCCGCTGGCCGCCGACCCGCAGCTGGACGAGCACGACATCCGCCTCCGAGACGCCCGCGACCAGGTCGGAGGTCGGCACGATTCGGCCGGGATGCCCCGCCGCGCGGAACATCCGCTCGCTCATCCCGCCGACCAGCCGCAGCCGCTCCGGGTCCGGGTCGACCAGCCACAGCTCCTCGATCGGCAGCACGGAGCGCAGCCGCGCGAAGCCGTCGATGAGCTCGGGGGTGTAGGTGGAGCCGCCTCCGATGACGGTCAGTTTCACGGGTTATCCCTTCACGCCGGTGAGTGTGATGCCCTCCACGAACACGCGTTGGGCGAAGAAGAAGATCAGGACGACGGGCACGGTGACGAGCATCGTCATGGCCATGGTGAGGCCCCAGTCGGTGCCGTGGACACCCCGGAACGAGGCCAGGCCGTAGGCGACCGGCCAGGCCGCCGGGTTCTCCGAGGTGTAGAGCAGAGGTCCGTAGTAGTCGTTCCAGGAGGCGAAGAACATGAAGATCGCGGTCGCCGCGATCCCCGGCTTCGCCATGGGGAGTACCACGCGCCAGAGCACGCCGAACTCGCCGTTGCCGTCGATGCGGGCCGCGTCCGAGTACTCGCTCGGGATGGTCAGGAAGAACTGCCGCAGCAGGAAGATCGAGAAGGCGTCGCCCAGCAGGTTCGGCAGGATGAGCGGCCACAGCGTGCCGGTCAGCCCCAGCTGCGACCACAGCACGTAGATCGGGATGGCGGTCACCTGCGGCGGCAGCAGCATCGCGATGATGATGACCGTGAACAGCACGCCCGAGCCGCGGAACCGGATCTTCGCCAGCGCGTAGGCGGCCGGCACGCTCGACACCAGCATGAACACCGTCGCCAGGACCGCGTACATCGCCGAGTTCGCGAACCACTGCGCCAGCGGGACGGTCGTGAACACCTTCACGTAGTTGTCCCACTGGAACGGCTGCGGCCACAGCGACGCGGTCAGGGTCTGCTCGCTCGACATCAGCGAGGTGAGGAACACGAAGACCACCGGCGCGATGAACAGCACGGCGAGGACGACGAGCACCGCATGCTCTGCGATCCACGACAGCGTGCGGCGGGTGCGCGCAGACCGCGGCGAGGGGATGCGGCGGAAGGGCGGCGGGCCGCTCGGCGTCGTCGTGCCGGGGGTGAGGGTGGCGGAGGTCATTGGGCGCCTTCCGGGGTGAACGCCTTGAAGCGGCGCAGCAGCAGGACGAGGATGACGGCGGCCACGACGAACAGCAGCACGGCGAGCGCCGACGCGTAGCCGAGCTGGTACGTGCCGAAGCCGCGCACGTACAGCCACTGCGTGTAGGTCAGGAGCGAGCCGTCGGGGTAGCCGAGGTTGGTGGAGATGCCCTGGCCGACCACCGCCTTGCCCGACGCGACGGAGGAGGCGACCGCGGCTTCCGTGAAGTACTGGATGGCCGCGATGACGCCGGTCACGGCGGCGAACAGCAGCACGGGCGAGATCGACGGCATCGTGACGTACCGCACCTTCTGCGCGCCGGACGCCCCGTCGAGGGATGCGGCCTCGTACTGCTCGCGCGGCACGTCCAGCAGCGCGGCCAGGAAGATGATCATGATGTCGCCCATCACCCAGATGCCGAGCAGCACCAGTGAGGGCTTCGACCAGGCCGGGTCGTTGAACCACAGCGGTCCTTTGATCCCGAACCAGGCGAGCACCTGGTTCACCGGCCCGGTGCCCGGGTTGAAGAGGAACACGAACGCCACGACGCTCGCCACCGGAGGGACGAGGGCGGGCAGGTAGAACACCGTCCGCCAGAGACCGGAGGCCCGGCGGGCCCGGGCGAGGAGGCCGGCGATGAGCAACGCGAACGCCGTCTTCACCGGCACCCAGATCACCACGAACCAGAGGGTGTTCAGCGTCGCCAGCCACACGTTCGGGTCCTGGGTGAACAGGTACTCGTAGTTGCGGAGCCCGATCCACTGCGGCGCCGACACCAGGTCGAAGCGGGTGAAGGAGTAGTAGACCGACGCGATCAGCGGGTAGACGAAGAAGATCAGCAGCCCGAGCAGGGCGGGCGACAGCAGGGCGAGCGTCACCAGGTTGCGGCGGCGCCGTCCGGAGGACCGGCGTGCGGGGCGGGCGGTGACCCGCCCCGCACGGTCGATGGTGGTCGTCATGGCGTCGGGCTCACGGACCGGTGCTCAGCGCGAGGGCGTCGTCGATCTGCTTGTCGACCGCCTTCAGCCCGGCGTCGAGGTCGCCGCCCTGGCTCTGGTACTTGTTCCACCAGTCCTCGAACGACTGCTGGTAACCGGCGCCGAGCGGGCTGGCCGGGGTGGTCTGCACGTTCTTGTCCGACGCGACGTCGAGGAACGTCTTGTACTGCTCCGACACCTCCAGCTTCGGCGAGTTCAGCGCATCCTTCGTGGTGGGGACGTTCTTCAGCCCGTTGGCGAGCTTGACCACCGCGTCGGTGTCCGTCGTGAGGTACTTCAGCAGCGCCCACGCCAGCTCGGGCTGCTTGGAGCCCTTCGAGATGCCGATGATGTTGCCGGTGATGTACCCGCCGCCGTAGAGGTCGGTGTGGCCGTCGGCCGTCGGGAAGGGAGCTGTGCCGTAGTGCAGGTTCTTCGCCTGGTCGTCGATGAACGCCGTCCGGTATTCGCCGTCGAGGTTCATCGCCACCTGGCCGGTCTGGAACGCGTTGTCGGCCGAGAACTCCTGGCCGAGCCCCGAGGTGAAGGCGTTGAGCTTGTCCCAGCCGATCTTGTCGACGAACCCCTTCTGCCAGGTCATCAGCTCCTTCCAGCCCTCGCTCGAGCCGATCGCGCTGGTGCCGTCCGCCTTGAGCCACTCGGCGCCGGCGGCGGGACCGTAGTGCGCGGCCGAGTTCTCGTACCAGCCCATGGTCGGGTTGAAGCCGAGGGTCTTGATGGACCCGTCGGCTTTGAAGGTCGTGAGCTTCTCGGCCATCGACTCCAGCTCGCTCAGTGTCTTGGGCGGAGCGGTGTAGCCGGCGGCCTGCAGCAGGTCGGTGTTGTAGTAGAGGCCGTAGACGTCGGCGAGCATCGGCATCGCGCAGCGGGTGCCCTTGTACTCGGTGTACGACTTCACGGTGTCCGAGAACTGGCTCATGTCGACGCCGTCGCGGTCGATCACCTTGTTCAGGCTCCGGAAGGCGCCGTTGGAGCAGAAGTTGCCGACGATGTCGGTGGAGTACGACAGGCCGACGTCGACTTTGCTGCCGGTGGCGATGGCCTTCTGCAGCTTCTCGTCGTCCTGGCCGGAGTGCACATCGACTTTGATCTTCGGGTACTTCTTCTCGAAGTCGTCGACGACCGACTGGATGACCTTCGCCTCCCGGTCGGAGAAGAAGTGCCAGAACGAGACCGTTCCGCTGAGGTCCTTGGGGGTGGTGTCGGCGAAGTTGGCGCCGCCCGACCCTCCGGAGCATCCGGAGAGTGCGAGCGCGGCGGCTGCGGTGATCGCGGCCGCTGCGACGAGATGACGGTGTTTCACGGGTGTGGCTCCCTCACTGTTGGTGGTGCGGGTGGATGGTGCAGGGCGGGGCGCGGATCGCTACGGTGCGATCCGCGACACTTCGGCGAACAGTGCGTCGCGCACGTCGCCGATGAGGTGCTCCCGGGCTCCGCGGAGGACGGGATGGGCGGCGACGCCGGTCGCGACGACGCTGCGGTCGCCCCAGGCGGGGCGGAGTTCTGCGGTGACGAGCTCGGCGAGCCGGGGGCCGCCGGCGAGGCCGGTCGCTCCGCCGAGGACGACGAGCTCGGGGTCGAGCAGGGCGAGCACCGGAACGACGCCGACGGCGACGCGCCGGGCGAGCTCGCCGAGGAGCCGTTCGCGAGCCTCGTCTGCTCCCTCCGCTCCCTGGAACTGCGCGGACAGTCCGTGGGAGGCTGCGAGCCGGGCGACGGCCGGGCCTCCGATGAGGTCCTGCAGATCGCGGGCCTCCTCGTCCAGCTCGGCGGCGGAGCGCGGGATGGGCAGGTAGCCGATCTCGCCGGCGCCCCCCGAGGCCCCGCGGTGGACGCTCCCGCCCTGGTCGACCGACAGCCCGAGGCCTTCGTCCATCCAGAGCAGGGCGAAGCCTCCGGTGTCGCGGCCGGCCCCGTCGGTCCGCTCGGCGAGGGCTGCGAGGTTCACGTCGTTGTCGATGTGCACGGCGATGCCGAGTGCGTCGGAGAGGCGCTTGCGGATGCCCTGCTTCGGCCATTCGGGAAGCGTCTCGATGTAGGTGAGCTCGTCGGTGCGCGGGTCGAGCGCGCCCTGCACGCCGATGCAGACGGCGCCGACGCGCTGGGCGTCGGCGCCCGCTGCGTCGCAGGCGGCGTCGACGGCCAGGCGGAGGTCCTCCTCCGGGCTCCGTGCGGCGAGAGGGGTGACGGCGATGGGGCGTTCCGCGCCGGCGGCGTCGACAACGGTCGAGCGGATCGACTCTGCATCGATGTCGACGGCAACGCCGAGCATTCGGTCGGTGCGCACCGCGTAGCTGGCGGCGTTCGGGCCGCGGCCGCCGGAGACCTCGCCGACGACGTGGATAAGTCCCGCCGTCTCGAGCCGCGAGACCATCTGGGCGGCCGTCGGCTTCGAGAGCCCGGAGAGCTCGCCGATGCGGGTGCGGGTGAGGACGCCGTGCTCCAGCAGCAACGACAGCGCGGTGCGATCGTTCGTCTCGCGCAGCCACCCGGGGGTGCCGCGAACCGGTCCGGCCATCCTCATCCCTTCGTTGGAACGATGTTCTCGGGTGAATGTATCAGGAAAGTTTCTTTATAGTAAAGCTCCTGTTTCGAACTGAACGATGCGGGCGGCTGCAGCGTGCATCAGGTGGAAGGGATTTCACCATGAGAACCACCACGAAACCTGCACGGATCGCTGCCCTCACCGCCGGGACGGCCGCTGTCCTCCTGGCGCTCGCCGCCTGTTCCTCCGCCGGGGGAGGAGGCTACGCGGCGCCCTCCGCGCCGTCTGCGCCACCCGCCTCCGCCGCGTCGGGGGCCGCCTCCGGCACAGTCCTGAAAACCGGCTCGACCACCCTCGGCACGGTCGTCGTCGACGGCAAGGGGATGACCGCCTACGTCTTCGACAAGGACACCCCGAACGCCACCAGCAGCGCGTGCACCGGGGCGTGCGCCTCCCTGTGGCCGGCGATCGAGACCTCCAGCGACCACCCGACGGTGACCGGCGTCACCGGCACGGTCGGCACCATCACCGGCGTCGACGGCAAGAAGCAGGTCACGCTCAACGGACTCCCGCTCTACACGTTCGTCAACGACAAGTCGATCGGCGACGTGACAGGTCAGGCGTACGGCGGGATCTGGTGGGTCGTCGGAGCCGACGGGGCGAAGATCGCCGGCACGTCCTCGTCGTCGTCCTCAGCTCCCGGAACGGGCTACTCGAAGTGAGCGCCGCCCGCGTGCGCGCTCAGGCGAACGCGCGGGCGTGCTCCACCAGCCGGTCGAAAGCCGCATCCAGGTCCGGGTCCACGCGCTGACGGTCCGCGTCGGCGAGGAACCACTCCACGATCTCGCCAGCGCCCCGGGCGAACGGCACAGGGGCGGGCGAGGTCGGCACCAGTGCCTTCACCTTGCTGTTGTCGAAGTGCATGGAGTGGGCCTTGTCGCCGAGAAGTCCGGGCCCGACCTCCGGGACCACCGCCGCGATCGACTCGCTCGACACATGCACGAGGTCGGCCTCCACGCCGAGCGCCTCCGCGAGGTCGCAGTAGATCCGATCCCAGGTCGGGGCTTCGTCGCCGGTGATGTGGAAGCTGTCGCCCACGGCCTCCGGAAGCCCCAGCAGGCCGACGAAGGGCACGGCGAAGTCGGTGTTGTGCGTGATGGTCCACCGGCTGGTGCCGTCGCCGTGGACGACCACGGGGGCGCCGCGGCGCATCCGCTCGAGGTCGGTCCAGCCTCCGGTCGTGGGGATCAGCGTGCGGTCGTACGTGTGCGACGGACGCACGATCGTGACCGGGAAGCCGCGGTCGCGGTACGCCTCCATCAGCAGCTCCTCGCAGGCGATCTTGTCGCGCGAGTACTGCCAGAACGGGTTGCGCAGGGGAGTGGACTCGGTGACCGGCATCCGCGACGGCGGCTTCTGGTACGCGGAGGCCGAGCTGATGAATACGAACTGGCCGACCCGGCCCTCGAACAGGTCGAAGTCGGTCTGCACGTGCTCCGGGGTGAAGGCCAGGAACTCGGCCGCCACGTCGAAGCTGCGCTCGCCCAGGACCTGGTGAACGCTCTGGGGGTCGCGGATGTCCGCGTGGAGCACCTCAGCCCCGTCGGGCAGCGGGCGGGTGGAGCTGTTGCCGCGGTTCACCACCGTGACCTCGTGACCGCGTTCGAGCGCCTCAGCGACGCATGCCGAACTGATCACGCCCGTCCCGCCGATGAAGAGTGTGCGTGTCGCTGCCATCCCCGCTCCTTTACGTTCCGGTCGGGACCTGCCCCGAATGGACAGGCTAGTCCCGAGAGGCGTCGCAGGCGAGGCGGCCGGTTGCGGCGGGCGGTTAGGCGGGCGCGCGTACACTGCTTCGCGAATCCCGACTGTGAGGAGTCCGCCCACCCGTGTTCGCCCTGCGCAGCTGGCCCGGCCTGGCCGTCGCCTGCCTCCTGGCCGTCGTCGTCGCCGTCGTCGTGACGGCCGTCCTCGCGCTGATCCTGCGGCTGATCGGCCGTCGGCGGCAGTGGCCGGAGCTCCTGATCCGCCGCTCCCGCATCCCGTTCCGGCTGTTCCTGCTGGTCATCGTGCTGTGGATCGCCGTGACGATCAGCCTCCCGCCCGACGTCAGCGCGGCGTGGCGCAGCGGCATCCAGCACACCTTCCTCATCCTCGCCATCGCGACCGGCGTCTGGTTCGCCGCAGCGCTGGTGCTCTTCGTCGAAGACCTCGGGCTCGCCCGCAACCGTCTCGACGTGCCCGACAACCGGTATGCGCGCCGGGTCCGCACGCAGGTGCTCATCCTCCGCCGCCTCACCGTGGTCGGCGCGATCGTGGTCGGACTCAGCGCGGTGCTGCTGACCTTCCCGGCGTTGCAGGCGGCCGGCGCGAGCCTCCTCGCCTCCGCCGGCATCGTCGGCATCATCGCCGGTGTGGCGGCGCAGTCGAGCCTCGCCAACCTGTTCGCCGGCATCCAGCTCGCCTTCTCCGACGCCATCCGCATCGACGACGTCGTGGTGGTGAACCAGGAGTGGGGCACCATCGAGGAGATCACCCTCACCTACGTGGTCGTCCACGTCTGGGACGACCGGCGGCTGGTCCTGCCGTCCACCCACTTCACCACGCAGCCGTTCGAGAACTGGACCCGCCAGCACAGCGAACTGCTCGGCTCGGTCGAGTTCGACCTGGACTGGCGGGTCTCGACCGGCGGGATGCGCGCGGAGCTGAACCGCATCCTCGCCACCACCGACCTGTGGGACCACCGCACCGGAGTCCTGCAGGTGACGGATGCGGTGGGCGGCTGGGTGCGCGTCCGCGTCCTCGTCACCGCGAAGGACGCGCCCACCCTGTTCGACCTGCGCTGCCTGGTGCGCGAACGGCTGATCGACTGGATGCAGCGCCACTCTCCCGCCTCCCTGCCGCGCCAGCGCGTGGAGATCACCGAAGAGCAGGAGCCGCTGGAGCGCCCGCCGCGGGTCCGCACGGAGGAGGAGGGCCGGCTGTTCAGCGGGTCGCCGGAGGGGGAGCAGCGTGCGCAGCAGTTCACCGACGCGATCCCGATCATCCGCGACCCGGAGGGCGAGCCGCTCGGGGTCGACCCGGATGACGTGGCGGCGACCTCACCCGCGCCGACTTCACCCTTGCCAGCGAACAACGAGGAGAACCGATGACCGACGGTCCCGACGAGCAGCACCTCCGTCCGGAGGGCATGGACGACGCCACCGTGGATGCGCTCGGCAAACTCTCCGAGGCCCTGGAGGTCGTGGAGCACGCCCGCGGGCTGCTGTACGGCTTCCACCGGCTGACCGGCACGGCCGACTTCACCCTCGGGGATGCCGTCGTCGCGCTCCGCGACGCAGGCCACACCGAGCTCGCCGACCGGATCGAACGGGAACTGCTCGGGCGGAACGTCATCAACGGCCGGTGGACGTTCCAGATCGTCGAGGACTTCGACGACGGCTACTACGCGACGTTCCGCCGGCTCGAGGGCGAGGCGCGTGACACCCTCGCCGGCGGCCGCCGCCACATCTTCGAGTCCGAACTCAAGGAGCAGCGGCGGACCGGCGGCGAGCCCGGCCACGAGGCGCGGCCGTAGCTCCGCCGATAGCACCGCCGGGCGTCCTGAATTCAGGACGCTCGCTTCCGCCCGTGCCGCCGCACTCGGCGAACTCACAGCAAAGACGGGACCATCCCCGCCTCCACCCGTGTTCCTACTACTGACGGCGTCGCAGCCAGCGCGCCGGACGAGGAGGAAACGTGACACAGGACTACCGCAAGAGCACGGAGGCCGTCGCCCAGCTGACGCCGCAGCAGTACGCGGTGACGCAGGAGGCCGCCACCGAGCCGGCGTTCCGCAACCAGTTCTGGAACAACCACGAGGAGGGCCTGTACGTCGACATCGTCTCGGGCGAGCCGCTCTTCGCGTCCGTGAACAAGTACGACAGCCAGTCCGGCTGGCCGAGCTTCACCGTCCCGGTCGAGCCAGACAACATCGTCGAGAAGACCGACCGCACCTACGGGATGGTGCGTACCGAGGTCCGTTCCGCCCACGGCGACAGCCACCTCGGGCACCTCTTCGACGACGGACCCGCCGAGGCGGGCGGACTCCGCTACTGCATCAACTCCGCGGCCATGCGGTTCGTCCCGCTCGCCGAGCTCGAGGCCGCGGGGTACGGCCAGTACGCCCACCTGTTTCAGAAGTAGCAACGACATCAAGGAGACAACAATGACGCAGAAGGCCATCCTCGCAGGAGGCTGTTTCTGGGGAATGCAGGACCTCATCCGCAAGCTCCCCGGCGTGGTGAGCACGCGGGTGGGCTACACCGGCGGCGACGTCCCCAACGCCACCTACCGCAACCACGGCGGCCACGCCGAGGCGATCGAGATCGAGTACGACCCCGAGCGCACCAGCTACCGCGACCTGCTCGAGTTCTTCTTCCAGATCCACGACCCGTCGACCAGGAACCGTCAGGGCAACGACGTCGGCACCGGCTACCGTTCGGCCATCTTCTACGAGGACGACGAGCAGCGCCGGATCGCCGAGGACACCATCGCCGACGTCGACGCCTCCGGCCTCTGGCCCGGCAAGGTCGTCACCGAGGTGACCGCCGCCGGACCGTTCTGGGAGGCCGAGCCGGAGCACCAGGACTACCTCGAGCGCATCCCGTGGGGCTACACCTGCCACTTCGTGCGCCCGGGCTGGAAGCTCCCCAAGCGCGAGACAGCGGCCAACTAGCGGCCGCGGTCTACGGCGCGCTCCAGCAGCACGGCCACCTCCATGTGGCCGGTCTGCGGGAACATGTCGAGCACACGCCCGGCCCGGATGCGGTACGACGGCATCCGGGCCAGGTCGTGAGCCAGGCTCTTCGGATTGCAGCTGGAGTAGACCACGCTCTGCACGGAGGACTCCTCCAGCCAGCCCGCCAGCTCCGCGCCGATCCCTCGGCGGGGCGGGTTCACGATCACGAGCTCCGGCGCCGCTGCGGCGCCGAGGGCGAAGGCGGTGGCGTCCCCGGCGCGGAACGCCACCTGCGGCAGGCCCGCCGCAGCGGCACTCGCGCGTGCGCTCCGCACAGCCTCCCGGCTCGTCTCGACCCCGACCACCCGGCGGCCCGGCGCGGCGACGTGCAGCGCGAAACCGCCGACACCGCAGTACAGGTCCCACACCGACGCGGGCGCTACATCGTCCACCCAGGCGGCGACCTGCGCGTACAGCTCCGTCGCGACGGCCGTGTTGGTCTGGAAGAAGCTCTGCGGCCGCAGCCGCAACGACACGGCGCCCATCCGCATCGGCAGGGCCGACTCCCGGGTGAGCGCCACATCGGTGTCGCCCTCGACGACCGCTTTGTGCTCCGGCTGGAGGTTCACGGTGACGACCCGAACTTGCGGCAGCTCAGCATGCAGCCACGACAGTCCCGCGCGCACCCGCGCGACCGTCTGCTCGGTCCGGGCGACGAAGCGCACCATCAGCTCCCCGTCCGGCGACTCCGTCACCAGCACGAACTTCAGCTCCCCGCGCCGCTCCGGCACCCGGTACGGTTCCAGCCGCTGCCGCGAGACGAACTCCGCGAGAACGGGCAGCGCCGCCCGGATCCCCGGCGCGCAGATCCCGCACTCGCGCAGGTCGACGCCGCGGCCCGCCTCATCGAGGATTCCGACCGTCGGCGCATCGACCGTTCCACTGATGACCATCTTCGCCTTGTTGCGGTAGCCCGCCTCGGCGCTGGCCACCGGCGGCAGCCAGTGCGCCTCGCCGAACGGCGCCAGGAGCTCGCGCGCCAGGCGCTCCTTGCCCTCGAGCTGCTCAGCGTAGGGGACACCCATGAGCGTGCACGAGCGGCATACGCCGGCGTCGAAGTACGAACAGTCCATGGCTCTCGATCGAATGGTGCCCCCAGTAGGATTTGAACCTACGGCCTTCTGCTCCGGAGGCAGACGCTCTATCCCCTGAGCTATGGGGGCCAGGGTGCCCAACCAGGCTAGCATCCCCGCGGGAGCGCCTGCGACAACCGGCGGGCGTCCTCCGGGCCGCCCCAAGCACGTCCTCAGGACGTCGGGACGTTGCCCAGAATGCTCTCCATCAGCGGCGCAGCGTCGCCCGGCTCGAAGAACGCCGTCGACTCGGCGACGATCCAGTAGCTGCCGCGGAACACCTGCACCTCGCCGGAGGTGCCGGGCTTGAAATACCCCTCGATGGTCGGAGGAACGCCGTAGGTCGGCACCGGCTTCGAGTCGGTGATGGCTGCGTTCTTCAGCCCTTCCAGCTGGCCGGTGGGAGGCTTCGCGACCGCGACCTGGATGACGTCGCCGCTCGTCTGGTTGAGCCAGGCGCAGGCCACGCCCTTCCAGTCGGCGATCTTCTTCTCGAGCGAGCCGTCCTTCGGTGCATAGCCCGGGTCGGCCCCGTAGTTCGGGTTGAAGGCGTAGACCTGGTCGGCGGTCAGCACCTGATCGCAGGTCAGTCCGACGGGCGTCGGCGGGTCCGTCGGCGTCGGCGTCGCCGTCGGATCGGGGGCGGACGACCCTCCGCCCTGGGCGGAGCCGGCGGTCGGGGAGGCGGCCGGCTTCGCCGACGGAGCGCACCCCGAGAGGGTGAGGGCGGCCGCGAGCCCGACAGCGGTCATCGCGGTGAGGAAGGCAAAGCGCCGGGAGGTGGAGGGCATGCTGCGTTTCGTCTCTCTGCTCGGCGCGCGCCGTGCGGGAGCGCGCGTCCGCGATGACCCTATCAACCCGCAGGTCGGTGCACGCCGCGAGCGCGCCCGGCGCCCCGGTAGAATCGTTCCTCATGACTCCCGCTGACCTCTCCACCGCCCTCCTCGACATCGTCACGACGGTGGTCGAGCAGCGACGCGAGGCCGGCGCAGACGTCCCGGAGCTGGTGCTGACCGTCGACGACGTCCCGCTGGAGCGGCCCAAGAACCGCGACCACGGCGACTGGGCCTCCAACGTCGCGATGCGTCTGGCCAAGAAGGTCGGCGCGAACCCGCGCGAGCTCGCCGAGCAGATCGCGTCGGCCGCCGCCGGGATCGACGGCGTCGCCTCCGCCGACGTCGCGGGGCCCGGATTCATCAACTTCCGGCTGGATGCCGCCGCGGCCGGGCAGCTCGCCCAGACCATCATCGAGGCCGGCGACGGCTACGGTCGCGGCAACCTCTACGACGGCCTGCGCGTCAACCTCGAGTTCGTCTCCGCCAACCCGACCGGCCCCGTCCACATGGGCGGCGCCCGCTGGGCCGCGGTCGGTGACAGCCTCGCCCGCATCCTGCAGGCCGAGGGCGCGGACGTGACCCGCGAGTACTACTTCAACGACCACGGCTCGCAGATCGACCGGTTCGCGCGCAGCCTGCTGGCCGCCTACCTGGGCGAGCCGACCCCGGAGGACGGCTACGGCGGCGCGTACATCGGCGAGATCGCCGACCGCGTCGTGGCCGAGGCGCAGTCCACGGGGACGGACCTGTCGCAGCTCCCGCGCGACCAGCAGCAGGAAGTGTTCCGCTCGATCGGCACCCAGCTCATGTTCGAGGAGATCAAGGAGCGCCTGCACTCGTTCGGCGTCGACTTCGACGTCTACTTCCATGAAGACTCGCTGCACGAGTCGGGGGCCGTCGAGCGCGCCATCCAGCGCCTCCAGGAGCAGGGCCACATCTACGAGGCCGACGGCGCGATCTGGCTGCGCACGACCACGTTCGGCGACGACCGCGACCGGGTCGTCATCCGCTCCAACGGCGAGCCGGCGTACATCTCGGGCGACCTCGGGTACTACCTCGACAAGCGCGAGCGCGGCTTCGAGCAGAACATCATCATGCTGGGCGCCGACCATCACGGCTACATCGGCCGGATGATGGCCATGGTGGAGGCGTTCGGCGACGTTCCCAACGTGAACCTCCAGATCCTGATCGGCCAGCTGGTCAACCTGGTGAAAGACGGCGAGCCGGTCCGGATGTCGAAGCGCGCCGGCACGATCGTGACGCTCGACGACCTGGTGGATGCGGTCGGCGTCGACGCCGCCCGCTACGCCTTGGTCCGCTCCTCCACCGACTCGCAGCTCGACATCGACCTCGACCTGCTGGCGAAGCGGAGCAACGAGAACCCGGTCTTCTACGTGCAGTACGCGCACGCCCGCACCCGCTCCGTCGCCGCGAACGCCGAGAAGGCGGGCGTCGACCACAGTGCCTTCGCCCCGGAGCTGCTGACGCACGAGACGGAGTCCGCCCTGCTGGGCGGCCTGCAGGAGTTCCCGCGCGTGGTCGCGCAGGCGGCCGAGCTGCGCGAGCCGCACCGCGTCGCCCGCTACATCGAGGAGCTGGCCGGTCTGTACCACGCGTGGTACGCAGTGAGGGACGGCTCGACGCGCGTCCTCCCGCACGGGGACGAGCCCGTGACCGACCTGCACCGCACGCGACTCTGGCTCAATGACGCCACCGGGCAGGTGATCCGGAACGGGCTCGGCCTGGTCGGGGTCTCCGCGCCGGACCGCATGTGACCGACAGCGACCGAGGAGGCCGCCGATGAGCGACAGCACGACCCGGGTGCTCCCGGATGCGGACGGGGCGGCGCCGCGCCGTCGGCGTCCGCGCTGGCTGCGCCTGCTGCTCGCGATCGGCATCCCGGTGGTCGTGATCATCGTGCTGCTCGTGATCGTCGACTCGGCGGCGCGGGCCTATGCAGAGCAGCGGGTGTCGGACGAGATCCAGAAGAACCTGCCGTCCGACGTCCAGGGCACGGTGACGACGCACATCGGCGGCTTCTCGGTGATCCAGCAGTACCTCTCCGGCTCGTTCGAACGGGTCGAGCTGGATGCGCCGAACGTGGTCGCCCAGGGCGCGCCCCTGAGCGCCAAGCTGGTCGCGACCGGCGTTCCGACCGACTTCTCGAAGCCGATCGCCCACGCCACGGGCACGCTGTCCATCAGTCAGGAGTCGCTGAACAAGCTGGTGAAGATCCCGGGCGCGACGGGCGATATCACGCTCGGCGACGGGACGATCGGCTACGACGGTTCGATCGACCTGCTCGGTCTGCCGGTGGGTTACACGGTCACTGCGACCCCGCAGGCGGCCGGCAAGCAGGTGCTGCTGAAGCCGGAGAAGGCCTCCCTGACGACGGGCGCGGGCAACGTGAACCTCGATCGGCTGCTGCAGGCGCTCACCGCCCAGGGACCGTTCCCGGTGTGCGCCGCCCAGTACCTGCCGGACGGCGTCCAGGTCGCCGACATCTCCGTGACGTCCGGCCATGCGACCGTCCAGCTGACGGCCTCCGACTTCGTGATGGACCAGAAGTTCCTGAACAGCAAGGGCAGCTGCTCGTAACACGCACGAAGGGCCCTCCGCGTCCTCGATAGACTTCTGCTGTTTCTCCATCCGGCTTCAGGGGCCAATCCGGGTCCGCTCGCCTAGGAGGCCCCCACTCGTCGCGACCCGTGAGGATCCCTATGGCCACTCCCGAGACCCCTGTCCCCAATCCGCTGGCGCCGCCGTGGCTCCGCGTCCCCGCTGACGCGAACGACCTCGCGCCCGGTCTGTGGTCGCGCACGGCGCACCGCACCGCCGGGGGCGAGCTGACCGTCGGCGGACTGTCCGCCGCTGAGCTCGCCCGTCGGTTCGGCACTCCTGTCTATGTCATCGACGAGGAGGATGCGCGCGACCGCGCCGCCGAGGTGCGTTCGGCCTTCGACCGCGCTTTCACCGAGATCGGCACCGCGGCCAAGGTCTACTACGCCGGCAAAGCGTTCCTGAGCGTCGAGGTGGCTCGGTGGATGGACGCGGCCGGCCTCTTCATCGACGTCTGCAGCGGCGGAGAGCTGGCGGTCGCCCTCGCGGCGGGCGTCGACCCCGAGCGTCTCGGCTTCCACGGCAACAACAAGTCCCTGGCCGAGATCGACCAGGCCGTCGGTGTCGGCATCGGCGCCATCGTGATCGACAGCCTCCAGGAGATCGACCGGGTCGCTGCAGCGGCCGAGCGCCACGGCGTGGTGCAGAGCGTCCGGCTCCGGGTCAACAGCGGCGTGCACGCGCACACGCACGCCTTCCTGGCGACCGCGCACGAGGACCAGAAGTTCGGCATCGCACTGGAGCACGCGGTGGAGGCGGTCGAGCAGATCCGCAGCCACGCCTCCCTCGCGTTCCGCGGCCTGCACTGCCACATCGGCTCGCAGATCTTCGGTGCGGACGGGTTCGCTGAGTCCGCCTCCCGCCTGCTGACTCTGCACAAGCGGCTGCTCGACGGGGGAGACGTCCCCGAGCTCAATCTGGGCGGCGGTTTCGGGATCGCGTACACCGCGGCCGACGACCCCGCTCCGATCGAGCAGCTCGCGCGCCTGATCGCTGCGACCGTGGCTGCGGGATGCGAGGAGCTCGACATCCCGACGCCGGTCGTCGCCTTCGAGCCCGGACGGTCGATCATCGGCACCGCCGGCCTCACCCTGTACACCGTCGGGACGACGAAGGACGTGCCGGTCACGTTCCAGGACGACGGCGAGACGGCGGTCCGCCGCTACGTGAGCGTCGACGGCGGGATGAGCGACAACGCCCGTACGGCGCTGTACGAGGCGGAGTACTCGGTCCGGATCGCCGGCCGCAGCTCACAGGCGGCCGCGCAGCTGGTCCGCGTGGCCGGCAAGCACTGCGAGAGCGGTGACATCGTCGTGAACGCCGAGTACCTGCCGGGCGACGTCGTGCCAGGCGACCTGCTGGCCGTCCCGGCCACGGGCGCCTACTGCTTCGCACTGTCCAGCAACTACAACTACCTGGGGCGGCCGCCCGTCGTCGCGGTGCGCGACGGAGAGGCCCGCGTGCTCGTCCGCGGCGAGACGATCGACGATCTCCTCGCTCGCGACACCGCCTACGACCGCGGCACCGTCCGCAGCCTCATCTCGAAGGAGAGCGACCGCGCATGATCGAGTACCGCAACCTCCGTGTCGCCCTGCTCGGGGCCGGCTCCGTCGGCTCCCAGGTCGCCCGACTGCTGCTGTCGCAGGGCGACGAGTTCGCCTCCCGGATCGGCGCCCGCCTGGAGCTCGTCGGCATCGCCGTGCGCGATGTGGACGCCCCACGCGACGTCGAGCTGCCGCGCGAGCTCTTCACGACCGACGCCAGCTCCCTGATCCTCGGCGCCGACATCGTCGTCGAGCTGATGGGCGGCGTCGAGCCGGCCCGCGGCTACGTGCTGGAGGCCCTGAACTCGGGAGCCGACGTCATCACGGCCAATAAGGCGCTGCTCGCGACGCACGGACCCGAGCTGTTCGAGGCCGCCGAACAGGTGGGCGCCCAGCTCTACTACGAGGCGGCCGTCGCCGGCGCCATCCCGATCATCCGCCCGCTGCGCGACAGCCTGGCGGGGGACCGCATCAACCGCATCCTCGGCATCGTCAACGGCACGACCAACTTCGTGCTCGACCGGATGGACGTGAACGGCGAGACGCTCCAGGACGCCCTCGCCACGGCCACCGACCGGGGATACGCGGAGGCCGACCCGACCGCCGACATCGGCGGGTACGACGCCGCGCAGAAGGCCGCCATCCTCGCCAGCCTCGCCTTCCACACGACCGTCCCGCTCGACCGTGTCTACCGGGAGGGCATCACCAGCGTCGACAAGGCCCAGGTGGATGCTGCGCGCGAGGCGGGAGCGGTCATCAAGCTCCTCGCGATCTGCGAGCGCCTGACCGACCCGGAGACGGGGGAGGAGGGCGTCTCCGCCCGCGTCTACCCGGCACTGATCAGCCGCGAGCATCCCCTCGCCGCGGTGCACGGCGCGCACAACGCAGTCTTCGTCCAGTCCGCCGCCGCGGGTGACCTCATGTTCTACGGCGCCGGTGCGGGCGGCGTCGAGACCGCCTCCGCCGTGCTCGGCGACGTGGTCTCCGCGGCGCGCCGGCACGTGGTCGGCGGCCCCGGCGTCGCGGAGTCGACCCACGCCGGCATCCCGGTGCTCGACATCGGCCGCGTGGTCACCCGCTATCAGATCACGCTCGATGTGGAGGACCAGCCCGGCGTGCTCGCCGCGGTCGCACGGATTCTCAGCGACGGCGGGGTCAGCGTCGAGACGGTCCAGCAGTCGGTGCCCAGCAGTCACACGGGTCCTGTCGTCATCGCGGGTAACGCGGACCTCGCGGCGGGCCTCCCGATTCACGGCGGAGCGACCCCCACCGCTACCCTGGTGATCGGCACCCACGAAGCCGAGGAGGCCGCACTCGCGGCCACCGTCGAGGCTCTCGCGGCGAGCGACGTCGTGATCGCCATCTCTTCCGTTCTCCGAGTCGAAGGATCGTAATGCCCCAGCCGAAGCCCTACAGTCGTCAGTGGCGCGGCGTCCTGCACGAGTATGCGGACCGCTTGAACATCTCCGACGCGACTCCGATCGTGACCCTCGGCGAGGGCGGAACGCCGCTCATCCCGGCCCCCGCGCTGTCCGCGCGGACGGGCGCGCAGGTCTACGTCAAGTTCGAGGGCATGAACCCGACGGGCTCGTTCAAGGACCGCGGCATGACCATGGCCATCTCGAAGGCCGTCGAGCACGGCGCGAAGGCCGTCATCTGCGCCTCGACCGGCAACACCTCCGCGTCGGCCGCCGCCTACGCGACGCACGCCGGCATCCAGGCCGTCGTGCTCGTGCCCGAGGGCAAGATCGCCATGGGCAAGCTCAGCCAGGCGATCGCCCACAACGCCCAGCTGCTGCAGGTGCAGGGCAACTTCGACGACTGCCTCGATATCGCGCGCGAGCTGGCCACCAACTACCCGGTCCACCTGGTCAACTCGGTGAACCCGGACCGCATCGAGGGTCAGAAGACCGCCGCCTTCGAGGTCGTCGAGGCCCTGGGCGACGCTCCCGACTTCCACCTGGTCCCGGTCGGCAACGCGGGCAACTACACCGCCTACCACCGCGGCTACTCCGAGGAGCTGCAGCGTGGCGAGTCGACGAGACTCCCGCGGATGTTCGGCTTCCAGGCCGCCGGGAGCGCACCGATCGTGCTCGGCCACGCCGTGAAGGACCCCGACACCATCGCCACCGCCATCCGGATCGGCAACCCGGCCTCCTGGGAGCTCGCGCTCAACGCGCGCGACGACAGCGACGGCTGGTTCGGCGCGATCGACGACGCCAAGATCCTGGAGGCGCACCGCATCCTCTCGGCCGAGGTCGGCATCTTCGTCGAGCCGGCGTCCGCGATCAGTGTCGCAGGCCTCCTCGAGCGCTCGGAGGCCGGCGCGATCCCCGCCGGATCGACCGTCGTGCTCACCGTCACCGGCCACGGCCTCAAGGACCCGCAGTGGGCCCTCCGCACCGCGGACGGCTCCGACGTGCAGCCGACCGTCGTGCCCGTCGACACCACCGCCATCGCCGACGTGCTCGGCCTGGTCCCTGGATCCGGCACGTCCGCGGCCGAGAACGCCGAGGCCACCGCGTGACCTCGCCGGATCTGCGCGGCCGCACGGTCGTGGTGAAGGTTCCCGCGACGAGCGCGAACCTCGGCCCGGGCTTCGACACCCTCGGCCTCTCGCTCGCGCTGTACGACGAGCTCGAGGTCTCGGTGCGCGATCAGCCCGGCGCGACCGTCGAGGTGACCGGCGTCGGCGAGGGCGAGGTGCCCACCGACGAGAGCAACCTCGTCGTGCGCGCCATCGCGCACACCTTCGAGGCCGTCGGCGTCCCGCTGCCCGGCCTGAACCTGCGCGCCCGCAACAGCATCCCGCACGGACGAGGGATGGGCTCCTCCGGCGCCGCGATCGTCTCCGGCATCATGGCGGCCAAAGGCCTCCTGGAGGGTGTCGTCGACCTCGACGCGCAGCAGCTCCTGGCGCTCGCGAACGACATGGAGGGCCACCCCGACAACGTCGCTCCCGCCCTGTTCGGCGGCCTGACCATCGCCTGGGTGACGCCCGAGGGCCCGCGCTTCAAGAAGCTGATCGTGCACCGCGGCGTCTCGCCGCTCGTGCTCGTGCCCGAGCACGTGATGTCCACTGCTCTCGCTCGCAGCCTCCAGCCGCAGTCCGTCCCGCACGAGGACGCGGTCTTCAACGTCTCCCGATCTGCACTGCTCGTCGCGGCCCTCATCCAGAGCCCGGAGCTGCTGCACGCCGCCACCGAGGACAAGCTCCACCAGAGCTACCGCGCGTCGGCGATGCCGGAGACCGACCGGCTGATCACCCTGCTCCGCGAGAACGGCTTCGCCGCCGTGGTCTCCGGCGCCGGGCCCTCGATCCTCGTGCTCGGCAGCGACCCGAGTCAGCGGCTCGCCGCCGCGAAGCTCGTGGAGGAGGCGGCGCAGACCCGCTGGCAGCCTCTGATGCTGGCCGTCGACTTCAAGGGCGCGACCGTGACCCGGGTGGAACCGGTGCAGCAGGAGGCCGCGACGACGCACTCTGACACACCGGTGGCCTAGCGTCCGAGGCGCAGCCGCCGAGGTGGTAAACTGCAGACGCACCCGAGAAGGACCCGCGTCACGAGCGAATCCAGCTTTCCGGGTGATCTCCTAGCAATCATGCCGTCACTCCTGCCTGCCTTCCCGGTTCCCCGGGCGGCGACGTAGCGCGGATCAGAACGCAGCGCGTATCGGCAGTTCATGTGACGAAGCTTCACAGACGGCGCGCATAGGCGCGCCGGGGGAAAGGATCCTCTTCCGTGACTGATGTCGAACTCCACGCCGGGGGCGTGGACACCAGCGACCTGGCCTCGCTCAAGGTGGCAGAGCTGCAAGCTCTCGCCGCCGGGCTCGGGCTCCAGGGCGCAACCCGGCTCCGCAAGGGCGAGCTGGTCGAGGCGATCGCTGCCGCACGTGCGGCCGCCGCTCCGACCGACGCCGCCGAGCCGGTGCACACCGAGAGCCCTGTCGACGTGGAGGCCGCACCGGCCGCCGCCTCGCAGGTGCTCACCGAGCCGCTGATCGCCGAGCCGCTCATCGCCGAGCCGGCCGGCGCCGAGCGCGTCGAGCCCACCGTGGGCGACCCGGTGCTGCCGCAGACCGATGCCGCCGCCGACGCGGGGGCGCAGGCGCCCGCCGAGCCGCGTCGTCGCGGCTCCCGCCGGGTCAGCAGCCCGGACGGCACCGGTATCGCCACCGGCAACGGTGTCGCCGCCGGCGCGCACGTCAACTCCGGCGACACCGGTGTCGAGTCGCTCATCCCCGATGTGGATGCGCTCCTCGACTCGGCCCTCGCCTCCCGCGAGCAGGCCCGCGGCCCGCTGAACGGCGAGCAGGCGCAGGGCAACGGCCGCCGCCGCCGCGGACGCGGCCAGGGCGGTCAGAACGGCGACCAGGCCCAGGAGGCCGCGGGCGCGCCCGCCCAGAACGGGCAGCAGAACGGCGAGCAGCCGCAGGAGCAGCCCGAGGGCGCCCGCCAGGGCGGCGAGGCCCAGCAGGCCGACCAGGCCGAGGGCCAGAACGAGCAGCAGGGCACCGGCCGCAACCGCCGCAACCGCAACCGCAACAAGAACAGCGGCCAGCAGAACGAGCAGGGCCAGCAGGGCCAGCAGGGACAGCAGCAGGGACAGGGTCAGCCCAAGGACCTCCAGCAGGGCGGGCAGGGTCAGCAGAACCGCGGCCAGCAGGACCAGCAGAACCGTGGCCAGAACGCCCAGAACGACCTCGCAGAGGGCGAGCGCGGCGGACGCTACCGCGACCGCAACCGCAAGCGCCGCGGCGGCCCCGCCGGCGACGAGTTCGAGCCCGAGCTGAGCGAGGACGACGTCCTCATCCCGGTCGCCGGCATCCTCGACGTCCTCGACAACTACGCGTTCGTCCGCACCACCGGCTACCTGCCCGGTGCGAGCGACGTGTACGTCTCGCTCGGCCAGGTCAAGAAGTACAGCCTCCGCAAGGGCGACGCCGTGGTCGGCGCCATCCGCCAGCCGCGCGACAACGAGAACAACACGCGCCAGAAGTACAACGCGCTGGTCAAGGTCGACTCGATCAACGGGCAGACCCCCGAGGAGGCCGCGGCGCGCGTCGAGTTCGGCAAGCTGACGCCGCTGTACCCGCAGGAGCGCCTGCGGCTCGAGACCGAGCCGAGCAAGGTGACCCAGCGGATCATCGACCTCGTCGCCCCGATCGGCAAAGGCCAGCGCGGCCTCATCGTCGCGCCGCCGAAGGCCGGCAAGACGATCGTGATGCAGCAGATCGCCAACGCGATCACCGCCAACAACCCCGAGGTGCACCTCATGGTGGTGCTGGTGGACGAGCGGCCAGAAGAGGTCACCGACATGCAGCGCACGGTGAAGGGCGAGGTCATCGCCTCCACCTTCGACCGCCCCGCCGAGGACCACACGACCGTCGCCGAGCTCGCCATCGAGCGTGCGAAGCGCCTGGTCGAGCTGGGCCACGACGTCGTCGTGCTGCTCGACTCCATCACCCGCCTGGGCCGTGCGTACAACCTGACCGCCCCGGCGTCGGGCCGCATCCTCTCCGGTGGTGTGGACGCGTCGGCGCTGTACCCGCCGAAGCGCTTCTTCGGCGCCGCCCGCAACATCGAGCACGGCGGATCGCTGACCATCCTGGCGTCCGCTCTCGTCGAGACCGGCTCCAAGATGGACGAGGTCATCTTCGAGGAGTTCAAGGGCACCGGCAACATGGAGCTCCGCCTGTCGCGCCAGCTGGCCGACAAGCGCATCTTCCCGGCCGTCGACGTCAACGCCTCCGGCACCCGCCGCGAAGAGATGCTGATGGGCCAGGACGAGGTCAAGATCACCTGGAAGCTGCGCCGCGCCCTCGCCGGGCTGGACCAGCAGCAGGCCCTCGAGATCGTCCTCGGCCGCCTGAAGGAGACCTCGAGCAACGTCGAGTTCCTCATGCAGGTGCAGAAGTCGATGCCCGAGCCGGCCAACGGTCGCGGTGCCGCGCACTCGCACGGCCACGAGAACGACCACCGCTAGCAGCGTTCAGCGCCCGTCCGCCGTGCCTTCTGCACGGTGGGCGGGCGCTTCGGCGTTCCCCGGCACCTCCCGCAGAAAGAAGACCCCATGTTCGAATCGGTGAACACGCTCATCGCCGAGCACGACGACCTGCAGCAGCAGCTCTCCGACCCGGACCTGCACAGCGACCCTGTGCGCTCCAAGCGAGTGAACCGCCGCTACGCGGAGCTCTCGCGCATCGTGGCGTCGTACAACGAGTGGCGGCAGCTCTCCGACGACCTGGAGGCCGCCCGCGAGCTGGCCACCGAGGACGCGGCGTTCGCCGAAGAGATCCCGGGTCTGGAGGAGAGCCTCGCAGCCTCCACCGAGAAGCTGCGACGTCTCCTCATCCCGCGCGACCCGAACGACAGCCGCGACGTGATCATGGAGATCAAGATGGGGGAGGGCGGCGCCGAGTCGGCCCTGTTCGCCGGCGACCTGCTTCGGATGTACCTGCACTACGCCGACTCCAAGCGCTGGAAGGCCGAGATCATCGAGCAGACCTCCAGCGACCTGGGCGGGATCAAGGACGTGCAGGTCGCGTTCAAGGGCAGCTCGACCGACCCGGCCGAGGGAGTCTGGGCGCACCTGAAGTACGAGGGAGGCGTCCACCGCGTGCAGCGCGTGCCGGCGACCGAGTCGCAGGGCCGCATCCACACCTCCGCCGCCGGCGTGCTCGTCTTCCCGGAGGTGGACGAACCGGAGGAGGTCGAGCTCAACCCGAACGACCTCAAGATCGATGTGTTCCGCTCGTCCGGCCCGGGCGGTCAGTCGGTCAACACGACCGACTCCGCTGTGCGCATCACGCACGTGCCGACGGGCATCGTCGTGTCGATGCAGAACGAGAAGAGCCAGCTCCAGAACCGCGAGGCGGCGATGCGCGTGCTGCGCGCGCGCCTGCTCGCGCGCCAGCAGGAGGAGGCCGACGCCGAGGCGGCCGAGTTCCGCAAGGGCCAGATCCGCACGATGGACCGCTCGGAGCGCATCCGCACCTACAACTTCCCCGAGAACCGCATCGCCGACCACCGCACCGGCTACAAGGCCTACAACCTGGACGCCGTCATGAACGGCGCCCTCGACCCCGTCATCGAGTCGAACATCCACGCCGACGAAGAGTCTCGCCTAGCCGCCCTCGCCGACTAACCCTCCCTCGGTCCTCCGCCCACCGTCGAGTACACGATTTCTGCACGCCGCAACGGCGTGTCGCGTGCAGAAATCGTGTACTCGACGGTGGGGGCAGGCCGCGTCAGCGAAGGGCGGTGGTGGCGCGGTCGCGGGTCGTGAGGTCGCGGTGGGTGGCGGCGGCGCGCCAGCCGTCGGCGGTCAGGAGGTCGCGGATCGCCGCGCCCTGCAGCTCGCCGTGCTCGAGCACGAGCGTGCCGCCGGGGTGCAGCAGGCGCTGGGCGACACGCGAGATGGTCCGCACCACATCCAGCCCGTCCGGGCCGCCGTACAGGGCGGCGTGCGGGTCGTGCAGCCGCACTTCGGGGTCGCGCGGGATGGCGTCGTCGGGCACGTAGGGCGGGTTCGAGATCACCACGTCCACCGTCCCATCGAGCTGCGGCAGCGCGTCCGCGAGGTCGATGAACACCGGCGTCAGGTTGGTCGTGCCGACCTCGTCGATGTTGCGGCGCGCCCAGATGAAGGCCTCGGGCGAGTTCTCGACGGCGTAGACGCATGCGTGCGGCACCTCCGTGGCGAGTGCGAGCGCGATCGCGCCGCTCCCCGTCCCGAGGTCGACGGCGACCGGAGCCGGCGAGGGGATGGCGCGCAGCGCGTCGATCGCGAACTGAGCCACCTGCTCCGTCTCCGGACGGGGCACGAATACGCCGGGCCCGACGTTCAGCTCGAGCGAACGGAACGGCGCGCGCCCCGTGATGTGCTGCAGCGGCTCGCGCGCGGCGCGGCGCTCGACCAGCCCCCGGAGCCGTTCGGCGTCCTCCCCTGCGACCTCCGCATCCATCACCACCAGGGCCTGCACGCGGCCGCGGCTGACGCCGAGCACATGCCCGAGCAGCAGCTCGGCGTCGACCTCCGGATCCGGCACGCCGGCCCGGCCGAGTACGGCTGCGGAGTGCTCACGAAGCGTGCGGGCGGACACGGGAGCGGAGGCGGAGCCGGGCGTCGGGGAGCTGGGGTTCATGGCCCGACGAGCCTACCGTCCCGTCACACACCGTTCGGTCGCCTCCCGTCCCGTCACACAGCTTCCGGACGAGGGCTCGGCGTCTAGAGTGGTGACGCGTTCGCATCCACCGTCACCTGTACGAGGAAGAGGCCCATGCCCGGTCACATCTACGACAACATCACCCAGGCCGTCGGACGGACGCCGCTCGTCCGGCTCAACCGGCTCACCGAGGGGGTGGACGCGACCGTGCTCGGCAAGCTGGAGTTCTACAACCCCGCCGGAAGCGTGAAGGACCGCATCGGCGTCGCCATCATCGAGGCGGCCGAGAAGGAGGGCGCGCTGCGTCCGGGCGGAACCATCGTGGAGGCCACGAGCGGCAACACCGGCATCGCCCTCGCAATGGTGGGGGCCGCGCGCGGATACAAGGTCATCCTCGCGATGCCGGAGACCATGAGCAAGGAGCGCCGCGTGCTGCTGCGCGCGTTCGGCGCAGAGATCGTGCTGACGCCCGGACCGGATGGGATGCGCGGCGCGGTCGAGACGGCCCAGCAGATCGTCGAGAGCACCGAGAACGCCATCTGGGCGCGGCAGTTCGCGAACGAGGCGAACCCCGCCATCCACCGCGCCACCACCGCCGAGGAGATCTGGGCGGACACCGACGGCGGCGTCGACATCTTCGTCTCCGGGGTCGGGACGGGCGGCACGATCACGGGCGTCGGCCAGGTGCTCAAGGAGCGCAAGCCCGAGGTGAAGGTCGTCGCGGTGGAGCCGCTCGACTCGCCCATCCTGAACGGCGGGAAGCCCGGCCCGCACAAGATCCAGGGGATGGGCGCCAACTTCGTGCCCGAGATCCTCGACACGACCATCTATGACGAGGTCGTCGACGTGTCGTTCGAGGACGCGCTGGACGTGGCCAAGAAGCTGGCCAGCGAGGAGGGCATCCTCGCCGGGATCTCGTCTGGCGCGATCGTCTGGGCGGCGCTGCAGCTCGCGAAGCGCCCCGAGAATGCCGGGAAGACCATCGTCGCGGTCGTCTGCGACACCGGTGAGCGGTACATCTCCACGCCGCTGTGGGCGGACCTGCTGGACTGAGCGGAGTGCCGATCTTCCGGGCGCGGGAGGACCTCCGCAACGCCCAGCGCCACGACCCCGCGGCCCGCGGCGGCTTCGAGATGGCGGTCGCCTACTCCGGGCTGCACGCGGTGTGGGCGTACCGGGTGGCCCACAGGATGTGGTGCGCCGGCCTGCGGACGCCCGCGCGCTTCCTGTCCCAGTTCGCACGGTTCCTCACCGGCATCGAGATCCACCCCGGCGCGCGCATCGGCCGGCGCTTCTTCATCGACCACGGGATGGGCGTGGTGATCGGCGAGACGACCTGGATCGGCGACGACGTCATGCTCTACCACGGCGTGACCCTGGGCGGCCGGGGGAGCGGGCATGGCAAGCGGCATCCCACCGTGCATGATGGCGTTGTAGTCGGCGCCGGCGCGAAGGTGCTCGGCGCGATCACGATCGGCGAGCACTCCGTCATCGGAGCGAATGCGGTCGTCACGCACGACGCGCCGCCCTACTCGCTCCTGGTCGGTGTCCCCGCGCACCCTCGCCCGCGCTCCGGACACGAGCAGATCCCCGGCGACACCTACCTGGACCCCGCGCTCTACATCTGACCTCCGCCCACCGTCGAGTACACACTTTCTGCACGCGACACGCCGTCCCGGCGTGCAAGATTCGTGTACTCGACGGTGGGCGGTGTGGGCGGTGCCGCAGAGGGGCGTCAGCGGCGGGCGCGCTCGATCGCCTCGCGCTCGCGCTTGCGGGCCTCGCGCAGCTTGGACTCGGCCTCGCGGCGGGCCTTCACCGCCTCGCGGACGGCTTTGTCGCGCGGAATCGGCTGGGGCAGCGGCTCGGGGGCGACAGGTTCGGCGCCACCGCGCTCCCCGATGTAGCGCTCGATCCCGTCGAGGATGCGGTCGAGTCCGAACGCGAAGTCGTCCTGCTCACCGCCGTCGGCGTCGGCATACGCTCCGGTGGCGACCAGCGGCGCGAGGTCGGGGAACCGCTCGGGCGTGACGAGCTCCGCGAGCGCACGCGTGAAGGCCTCCCCGTACGCGGGAGGACCGTCGGCCTGCCGCGAGCGCGTCACGTCCCGCTCGACCACACCGATGGCGCGTGCGTACGACGACAACAGCAGCGCCGTCGACATCTTCTCGGCGTCGGTCAGCGGCAGTGACCGCATCTCGCGGAGACCCCAGTCGAGCACGGCCAGGTTGTTCGGCATGAGCGGGATGCCGCTGATCGGGATGTCGGGGAACCAGGGATGCTCGCGCATCACCTCGATCGTCGCCATCGCCCAGCGCCGCAGCCCGTCGCGCCAGTGGTGGTCGTCCCCCTTCCCGGCCAGTTCGTCGTCGGCGGGGATCGGGATCGCGCACACAGCGTCCTGCATGAGGGCGAGGACGTCGTCCTTGCTGGTCACGTAGCGGTACAGGGACATCGTCGTGAAGCCGAGCTCCCCGGCGATCCGGCTCATGGAGACCGCCCCCAGCCCTTCCGCGTCGGCCAGGTCGATCGCCGCGTCGACGATCCGCTCGATGCTCAGCTCGCGCTTGGGCCCGCGCTGCGGGTGCTCGGCGACGCCCCAGCTCAGGGCGACGGCGCGCGGGAGCGCCTCTTCGACGTCTTCTGGCATCTGCGCGCCTTCCCGGGTGAGGTGTTGACACCCATCCTAGAACTGTGTATCACTTAAACAACCGTATGCGACATAAACAGTTTACGTGACACACAGTCGAAAGGAACCATCATGAACCGACCGGCGATCGACGTGACGGGGGTGCGCAAGACGTTCGGCGCGCAGACCGTCCTCGACGGCATCGACCTCCGCGTGGAGACGGGCAGCGTGTTCGCGCTGCTCGGCCCGAACGGAGCGGGCAAGACCACGCTCATCAACATCCTCGCGACGCTCGTGGAGCCCGACGCGGGCACCGTGACCATCGCTGGGCACGACCTCGCCTCCGATGCCGACGGCGTCCGGCGGGCGATCAGCGTCACCGGCCAGGCAGCGGCGGTGGACGGCGTCCTCACCGCGGAGGAGAACCTGCGCATGATGGCGCGGCTCTCCGGCTTCACCCCGGCCGAGGCGAAGAACCGCGCGAGCGAGCTCATCGAGCGCTTCGACCTCGGCGGTGCGGCGCGTAAGCGGGTCGCCACCTACTCCGGCGGGATGCGCCGCCGGCTCGACCTAGCGCTCAGCCTGGTCGCCACGCCTCCGGTGATCTTCCTCGACGAGCCGACGACCGGGCTCGACACGCGCAGCAGGCAGACGCTGTGGGACATCATCCAGGACCTCGCGCGCCGGGGGACCACCATCCTCCTGACCACGCAGTACCTGGAGGAGGCCGACCGTCTCGCCGACCGGATCGCCGTCCTCGACCGCGGCGTGATCGTCGCGGAGGGCACGGCCGCCGAGCTCAAGTCCCAGGTCGGCGGCGAGGTCGTCGAGCTGCGCGACGGGAGGGGCGACATCGTCCGCGAGCTGCCCACCGATGGAAGCGTGGAGGCGCTGCGCACGGCGATCGACGAACTCGACGCCCTGCACGTCCCCGGCGGGTCCATCGGCATCCGCAAGCCGTCGCTCGACGACGCATTCCTCGCACTGACCGGCCAGCAGGCCGGCACGACATCCACCACTCCGACCACCGTCACCGCGATCCAGAAGGAGGCCGTCCGATGACCGCCCTCACCGTCCCCACCCGCCCGGAGCGGCCGGTCACGCCGCTCACCAGCGCCCGCGTGTTCGTCGGCCGCAGCATCCGCCACTCTCTGCGCGACGTCGAAGCGCTGACCATGGCGATCGTCCTGCCCGTCATGCTGATGCTGCTGTTCACGTTCGTGTTCGGTGGCGCCCTGGATGCGGAGGGCGGCTACGTGCAGTACGTCGTGCCCGGCATCATCCTGCTCTGCGCGGGCTTCGGCGCCTCGAGTACCGCGGTCGACGTCGCGCGGGACATGAGCGACGGCATCGTCGACCGGTTCCGCACCATGCCGCTGCGCTCTCGCGGGGTGGTGACGGGCCATGTGGTCGCCAGCCTCGTGCGGAACCTGTTCGCGACGGGCGTCGTGATCGCGGTGGCTCTGCTCGTCGGCTTCCGGCCCACCGCCGACATCCTGCAGTGGATGGGAGCGCTCGGCGTGGTCGCGTTGTTCATCCTCGCCATCACCTGGCTGTTCGCCGGGCTCGGGCTGGCAGCGAAGAGCGCGACCGCCGCAAGCGGCTACGGCTTCGCGCTGCTGTTCCTCCCGTACCTGTCGAGCGCCTTCGTGCCGACGGACACTATGCCGAGCTGGCTGCAGTGGATCGCCGAGAACCAGCCGATCACGCCGATCATCGAGACCATCCGCGCCCTGCTGTTCGGCCGCGACCCCGGCTCCGACCTGTGGTGGGCCCTCGGCTGGTGCGCCCTCATCATCGCCGCCGCCTACGTCTGGTCCGCCTGGCTCTTCCGCCGCTCCGCCGCGCGCCGCTGACCCGCCCGCTCCCCACTGCCGAGTCCACACTTTTTGCACGCCGCCACGGCGCGTCGCGTGCAGAAAGTGTGGACTCGACGGTGGGGGGAGAGGGGAGGGGCGTCAGCGGGGGCGGGAGGCGAACGCGTGGATGGCGTCGAGCATTCCGGCCGTGTCGAAGGAGCCGTCCTCGTTCTTCGCGAAGTGGTAGGCGTGCATGCCGCAGGCGCGGGCGCCCTCCACGTTCGCGGTCGAGTCGTCGAAGAGGATCGCGTCGGAGGGGTCGATCCCGAACCGCCCGAGCGCCCGCGTGTAGATGCGGCGCTCGGGCTTCCGCGCGCCGAGCACCGCAGAGACGAGGTCGTTGCCGCCGAGCACGTCCACGATCTCGGGAGTGAGCACCGGCAGCGAGTCCTTGAACGGGATGGGGTTGTTCGACAGGAGCGACACCGTCCCGAGCCCTGCCGCCTCGTGCAGCGCGGCGATGGCGCCGGGGATGGGCGTCATCGCGGCCTTGCGCGCCTCCTGCCACTCGGCGAGGCTCAGCCGCGCACCTGTCACTTCGGCGAACGCGTCCAGGTACTCCTCGCTGGTCGAGTACTCGCCGATCTCGGCCGCCCGCTCGTGGCCGCCGGCCCACCAGGAGGAGGCGAGCCGGTACTGGCTCACACCCCCGAGCTCCGCGAGCTTCGGCAGCCGCTTGTGGAAGTCGTAGTCGTAGAGCGTCTTGTCGCAGTCGAAGAAGTAGACATCCATCGCTCCCAGTATCGTCCTCCCAGTCTGTCCCTCTACGCCCCGGCTATCATTGAGCCGTCATGGCTCCCATCTACGACTGCTCGGTCGACTCCGAGCTGCTCACCGGCATGCGTCTCGCGCGGGCGGCGATCGGTCGCGGCGAACTCGTCGTCATCCCCACCGACACCGTCTACGGCGTCGCTGCCGACGCGTTCAATCCCGCTGCTGTCCAGCGCCTCCTCGACGCGAAGGGACGCGGCCGTCAGTCGCCGCCTCCGGTGCTCGTGCCCGGCATCCCGACCCTTGCAGCGCTCGCCGAGCAGGTGCCCGACGAGGTGGATGCGCTGGTCAAGGCGTTCTGGCCCGGCGGCCTCACCATCGTGCTGCCGGCCTCGCCCTCCCTGGTGTGGGATCTCGGCGAGACCAAGGGGACCGTCGCGCTCCGGATGCCGAAGGACACCATCGCGCTGGAGCTGCTCTCCGAGACCGGCCCGCTCGCCGTCTCGTCCGCCAACCTGACCGGTCGTCCGGCCGCGCGCACCGCTGCGGAGGCTGAGGCGATGCTCGGCGACTCCATTTCCGTCTACCTGGACGGGGGAGAGGCCGGTTCCGCCTACGACCGCGTCGAGGGCAAGGACTCCTCGTCGACGATCGTGGATGCGACGGCGCTCGCCTCGGGCTCCGGGGGTCTGCGCATCCTCCGCCACGGCGTCGTGTCGGTCGAGCAGCTGCGGGAGGTCGTCGGCGACGCCCTCGCCGCGCCGTCGGACGCCTGACCCGTGACGCTCCTCCTCGCCCTCGCCCTGATCTCGGCGGTCATCACCTTCGGGATGTCCTTCGTCGTCTACAAGCTCGCGATGCGGTACAAGCTGTACCCGAAGATCCGGGCGCGTGACGTGCACACCCGCCCGACGCCCCGGCTCGGCGGTGTCGCGATGTTCCTCGGCATCCTGGTCGCCTTCGGCGTCTCCTGGCTGCTGTCGAGCCAGTTCGGCGTGCTCTCGCTGATCTTCTCGGATCAGGGGCCGATCCTGGCCATCCTCGGAGCCTCCCTGCTCATCGTCGTCATCGGTGTGGCCGACGACATCTGGGACCTCGACTGGATGACGAAACTGGCCGGCCAGTTCGTGGCCGCCGGACTCGTGGCCTGGCTGGGCGTGCAGATCTACTCGCTGCCGATCGGCGGTCTGACGGTCGGTTCGCCGGTGATGTCGATCATCATCACCCTGTTCGCGATCGTGCTGGTGATGAACGCGATCAACTTCATCGACGGCCTGGACGGCCTGGTCGCCGGCGTCGCGCTCATCGCGAACGGCACCTTCCTCGTCTACACGTATCTGCTGCAGCGCGAGATCAGCCCGCAGAACTACTTCAGCCTCGCGGGAGTGATCGCGGCGATCCTCGTGGGGGCGTGCGCCGGCTTCCTGCCGCTGAACTGGCATCCGGCGAAGATGTTCATGGGGGATGCCGGCGCCCTCCTCATCGGTCTGCTCATGGCGACCTCGGCCATCTCGGTGACCGGCACGATCAACCCGGAGGCCCTGCAGACCCTCGGCAAGTCGTCGCTGGTGCCCGCGTTCATCCCGGTCATCCTGCCGTTCGCGGTGCTCGTCGTACCGTTGCTCGACTTCGGCCTCGCCGTCATCCGGAGGCTTCGGGCGGGCAAGTCGCCGTTCAGCGCCGACCGCAAGCACCTCCACCACCGGCTGCTCGACATGGGCCACACCCACCTGCACGCCGTGCTCATCTTCTACGCGTGGACCGCCGTGCTCTCGATCGGCTGCCTGCTGTTCTTCTTCGACCCGTACTGGATGGCGATCGTCTTCGTCGCCATCGGGCTGGTCGTCTGTACCGCCTTCACGCTCGCTCCGCTCAGTCGCCGCAAGGCGACGGAGGCCGTGGCGGAGCTCGCCCCCGCCGGCAGCCGTGAAGCCGTGGAGACCGCACGATTCGACCAGCTCGACGCCGCGAGCGAACGCACCGCGGCGAAGACGACGCCCGCCCTCACCGAGGAGTCCCGATGACCGACCACACCGACGGCGCCCCGGCGCAGCCGACCTCCACACCCGTCCTCCGGGATGTGCTCCGGTACGGCCTGATCCTGGCCGGTGTCATCGCCGTCGTCGGGATGCTGCTGGGCGGCCTCTTCGCCGGCTGGGTCGGCGTCACCAGCGCCCTGATCGGAACCGCCATGGCCGCGGTGTTCCTGTCGATCACCGCGCTCAGCATCCTGATCGCCAACCGCTTCATCGGTTCCGACCTCTTCGTCGGCCTCTTCTTCGGCATCGTGCTGGGCGGCTGGATCGTGAAGTTCGTGCTGTTCCTGGTGCTCGCGATCGTGCTGCGCGACCAGCCCTGGATCAACCCGGTGGTGCTGTTCCTGAGCCTGATAGCGGGCGTGATCGGATCGCTCGTGGTGGATATGATCGCGGTCTTCCGCTCGCGCGTGCCCTACGTCAGCGATGTGACCCTTCCAGGTGAGAAGCGCTGACCCGTATCCAATTCGTTATGGGCTGAAAACTCTTGTAGAGTTATCAGTGATCCCCCACCCGTTCGCGCTCAGAACCCGTGACGTGCGAGAAGTGCAGGGTGCCCCACCGTTCGTCGTCGCGAGAGCCATGAGCTCGACGCCCCGAAACAGGAGATAGCGCTGTTAGCTAACGCTGTGAACCTGCTGGTCCAGGCCGCAAGCTCCGATGATGGAAGCTTCCAAGGTCCCTCGATCAACGAGTTCTTCCCCCCGACCCTGTTCACCATCGGTGGCCTCGAGTTCAACCGCATCATCGTCGTCCGCATCATCGCGACGATCGCGCTGATCCTCATCTTCTGGCTCGGCACGCGCCGGATGCGCCTCATCCCCGGCCGCTTCCAGTCGGTCGTCGAGATGGGCCTCGACTTCGTCCGCGTCAACATCGCGGAGGACCTGCTCGGCAAGAAGGACGGCCGCCGCTTCCTCCCGCTGCTGACCACCATCTTCTTCATGGTGCTGTTCTTCAACCTCACCGGCATCATCCCGTTCCTCAACATCGCGGGCACCTCGGTGATCGCGGTCCCGATGCTGCTCGCGATCGTCGCGTACGGCGCGTTCATCTACGCGGGCGTCAAGAAGAGCCCGGCGAACTTCTTCAAGAACGCGCTGTTCCCGCCCGGCGTGCCGTGGCCGCTGTACATCATCGTGACGCCGATCGAGTTCGTCTCGACGTTCATCCTGCGTCCGATCACGCTGACCCTCCGACTCCTGATGAACATGGTGGTCGGTCACCTCCTGCTGGTCCTGTTCTTCACCGCGACCACCTTCTTCTTCTTCAACGCGGGCGGGTTCTGGTCTCTCTTCGGCATCGGAACCTTCGCCTTCGGGTTCGTCTTCACCCTGTTCGAGATCCTGGTCGCAGTCCTGCAGGCCTACGTCTTCGCACTGCTCACCGCTGTCTACATCCAGCTGGCAGTCGCCGAGGAACACTAAGAACGATCCGCGCACCCGCACGGATCGCCATCACGGAAGGAAACACACACAGTGGACATCGCTGCAATCAACGGCAACATCGCCACCGTCGGTTACGGCCTCGCCGCCATCGGCCCGGCCATCGGCGTGGGCATCGTCGTCGGCAAGACCATCGAGGGCGTGGCCCGCCAGCCTGAGCTGGCCGGTCGTCTCCAGGTCCTGATGTACATCGGTATCGCGTTCACCGAGGCGCTCGCCTTCATCGGTATCGCTACCTACTTCATCTTCGTCTGAGTCCTCTTTTCTCACTCAGTAAGGAGGAACCATGCTCAGCAGTGTGGTGATCACCGCGGCGGAGGAGCAGCACAACCCGCTCATCCCCGCGTGGCCGGACATCATCGGTGCCCTGATCTGCTTCATCGTCATCCTGTTCTTCTTCTGGAGGCTCGTCCTCCCGCGTATGAAGAAGCTGCTCGATGAGCGTGCAGAGGCGATCGAGGGCAACATCGAGAAGGCCGACGAGGCTCAGCGCAAGGCCGAGGCCCTGCTCGAGGAGTACACCGCCCAGCTCGCCGAGGCCCGTGCCGAGGCTGCGAAGATCCGCGAGACGGCTCGCACCGACGGTCAGAAGATCGTCGCCGAGGCCCGTGAGGCCGCGTCGGTCGAGGCCGCACGCGTGACCGCGCAGGCTCAGGCGCAGCTCGACGCGGAGCGTCAGACGGCGCTCGTGCAGCTGCGCGGCGAGGTCGGCTCGCTCGCGATCGACCTGGCGTCGACCGTGGTGCGCGAGGCTCTCGACGAGGACAAGCGTGCTCAGGCCATCGTCGACCGCTTCCTGGCGGACCTCGAGGCAGACGAGCAGAAGGCAGGATCGGGCAACTGATGGGAAGCGCCACCAGAGAAGCATTGGCCCGGTCCGTGTCGGCACTCGCCGACCTGGGATCCAAGGCCGATCTGGCGACGGCTGAGGACCTGTTCGCCGCAGGACGGGTCGTCGCAGACTCGGCCCAGCTCCGAGCCGTCCTCAGCGACCCCACGGCCGATCCGGCGGCGAAGTCGACGCTCGTGAAGCGCATCTTCGTCTCGCTGCCGGAGGAGACCGTCGGCCTGCTCGGCGTGATCGTCGCGCAGCGCTGGTCCAGCCATGACGACCTGCTCGCCGCGATCGAAGAGCTGGGGATCCGTGCGATCGCCGCCTCGGCGCCGCGGAACGTCGACATCGTGTCCGAGCTGTTCACCTTCGGAGGCGCCGTGACCTCCGATGCGCAGCTCGAACTCGCGTTGCGCAGCAAGCTCGCCTCGAGCGACTCGAAGGTCGCCCTCGTGGAGCGCCTGCTCGGTCCGCGGTCCTCGAAGCAGACGGTCGCCATCGTGCGGCAGCTCGTCGAGCAGCCGCGCGGCCGCAGCATCCGCGAGTCGCTCCGCGCAGCCGCCCGCATCGTGGCGTCGCAGCACCGCCAGACGATCGCGACGGTCTACGCCGCGTCCCCGCTCCCCGAGACCCAGGCCGAGCGCCTGCGCTCCGTGCTCAGTGCCACCTACGGCGACCTGAAGATCAACCAGGTCGTCGACCCCTCGATCATCGGCGGATTGCGCGTACAGATCGGTGACGACGTCATCGATGGAAGCATCGCGTCGCGTCTGGCCGAACTCCGGCTTCAGCTGGCGGGCTGACCGCCCCAAGATAGGAATCACAATGGCAGACATCCAGATCAGCCCCGACGAGATCCGCGACGCCCTCAAGGACTTCGTCAGCAGCTACGAGCCCGGCGGCGCGCAGGCGACCGAGATCGGCCACGTGCTGGACGCCTCCGACGGCATCGCGCACGTCGAGGGCCTCCCGAGCGTGATGGCCAACGAGCTCATCCGCTTCTCCGACGGCACCCTCGGCCTCGCCCAGAACCTCGACGAGAACGAGGTCGGCGTCGTCGTGCTCGGCGAGTTCGACCAGATCGTCGAGGGCATGGAGGTGACCCGCACCGGCGAGGTCCTCTCCGTCCCTGTCGGCGACGGCTACCTCGGCCGCGTGGTCGACCCGCTCGGCAACCCGATCGACGGCCTCGGCGACATCGCCAGCGAGGGCCGCCGCGAGCTCGAGCTGCAGGCGCCCGGCGTCATGCAGCGCAAGTCGGTGCACGAGCCGCTCCAGACCGGCATCAAGGCGATCGACGCCATGATCCCGGTCGGCCGCGGTCAGCGCCAGCTCATCATCGGCGACCGCCAGACCGGCAAGACCGCGATCGCGATCGACACGATCATCAACCAGAAGGCCAACTGGGAGTCGGGCGACGTCAACAAGCAGGTGCGCTGCATCTACGTCGCGATCGGCCAGAAGGGCTCGACCATCGCCTCGGTGAAGGGCGCGCTCGAGGACGCCGGCGCGATGGAGTACACCACCATCGTCGCGGCTCCCGCCTCCGACCCGGCCGGCTTCAAGTACCTGGCTCCCTACACCGGATCGGCCATCGGCCAGCACTGGATGTACGGCGGCAAGCACGTCCTCATCGTCTTCGACGACCTGTCGAAGCAGGCCGAGGCCTACCGCGCCGTGTCGCTGCTCCTCCGCCGTCCGCCGGGACGCGAGGCCTACCCGGGTGACGTCTTCTACCTGCACTCCCGCCTGCTGGAGCGTTGCGCCAAGCTCTCCGACGAGCTGGGCGCCGGCTCGATGACCGGCCTGCCGATCATCGAGACGAAGGCGAACGACGTCTCCGCGTACATCCCGACCAACGTGATCTCGATCACCGACGGCCAGATCTTCCTCCAGTCCGATCTCTTCAACGCCAACCAGCGTCCGGCGGTCGACGTGGGCATCTCGGTGTCCCGCGTCGGTGGCGATGCGCAGGTGAAGTCGATCAAGAAGGTCTCCGGCACGCTCAAGCTCGAGCTGGCGCAGTACCGCTCCCTCGAGGCGTTCGCGATGTTCGCGTCCGACCTCGACGCGGCCAGCCGCCGTCAGCTGGCGCGCGGCGCCCGCCTGACCGAGCTCCTCAAGCAGCCGCAGTACTCGCCGTACCCGGTGGAGGAGCAGGTCGTCTCGATCTGGGCCGGCACCAACGGCAAGCTCGACGAGGTCGCGGTGGAGGACGTCCTCCGCTTCGAGTCGGAGCTGCTGGACCACCTGCGCCGTAACACCGACATCCTCGACACGCTGCGCGAGACCAACGTCCTCGACGACGACACGGTCGCCAAGCTCGGCTCCGAGATCGACGCGTTCAAGCTCGAGTTCCAGACCGGCGAGGGCAAGCCCCTCGCATCGGTCGGGCGCGAGGAGTTCGACGCGATCGACCAGGACGAGGTCGACCAGGAGCGCATCGTCAAGGCCAAGCGCTGAGCGCCGCCGCGATCGCAGAATAGGTAAGAGGAGACACATGGGAGCACAGCTTCGGGTCTACCGGCAGAAGATCAGGTCTGCTCAGACGACCAAGAAGATCACCCGTGCGATGGAGCTGATCTCCGCCTCCCGCATCCAGAAGGCGCAGGCGCGGGTCGCCGCCAGCTCGCCGTACGCCCGCGCCATCACGCGCGCGGTGTCGGCGGTGGCGACCTACTCCAACGTCGAGCACGTCCTGACCACGGAGCCCGAGAAGATCGAACGCGCTGCGATCGTCATCTTCTCCTCCGACCGCGGTCTCGCCGGCGCGTTCAACTCGAACGTGCTCAAGGAGTCCGAGAAGCTCGCCGAGCTGCTGCGCAGCCAAGGCAAGGAGGTCGTGTACTTCCTCGTCGGCCGCAAGGCGCAGGGCTACTTCAGCTTCCGCCGCCGCGCGTTCGAGCGCGTCTGGACGGGCAACACGGACGCTCCGGAGTTCGAGCAGGCCAAGGAGGTCGCCGACGCGATCCTCGAGTCCTTCCTGCGCGACGCCGCGGACGGCGGGGTGGACGAGATCCACATCATCTACAACCGCTTCGTCAGCATGCTGACGCAGGAGCCGCAGGTCGTCCGCCTGCTGCCCCTGGAGGTCGTCGAAGGCGTCGAGGAGCCGGACCGCACCCAGGTGCTCCCGCTCTACGAGTTCGAGCCTGATGTGGCGACGGTGCTCGACGCACTGCTGCCGGTCTACATCGAGAGCCGCATCTTCAACGCCATGCTGCAGTCCGCCGCCTCCAAGCACGCGGCAACGCAGAAGGCGATGAAGGCGGCGAGCGACAACGCCGACAAGCTCATCACCGACTACACCCGTCTGGCCAACAACGCCCGTCAGGCGGAGATCACCCAGCAGATCTCCGAGATCGTCGGCGGCGCCGACGCCCTGAGCTCGGCAAAGTAAACGTCCTACGAGAGAGATAAGAATCATGACTACCGCTACCGCCGAAGCCCAGGCTTCGACCGCGCAGCCGGGTGGCGTCGGGCGCATCGCGCGCGTCACCGGCCCGGTCGTCGACATCGAGTTCCCGCACGATGCGATTCCCGGCATCTACAACGCTCTGAAGACCACGATCACCATCGGCGACGAGTCGAACGAGATCACCCTCGAGGTCGCGCAGCACCTCGGCGACGACCTGGTCCGCGCCATCGCGCTGAAGCCGACCGACGGCCTGGTCCGCGGCGGCGAGGTCCGCGACACCGGCGCTCCGATCAGCGTGCCCGTCGGCGACGTGACCAAGGGCAAGGTGTTCAACGTCACCGGCGACGTGCTCAACGCGGAGCCGGGCGAGACGATCGAGATCACCGAGCGCTGGCCGATCCACCGCCAGCCGCCGGCGTTCGACCAGCTCGAGTCGAAGACCCAGCTGTTCGAGACCGGCATCAAGGTCATCGACCTCCTCACCCCGTACGTCCAGGGCGGCAAGATCGGCCTGTTCGGCGGTGCCGGCGTGGGCAAGACCGTCCTCATCCAGGAGATGATCCAGCGCGTGGCGCAGGACCACGGTGGTGTGTCGGTGTTCGCCGGTGTCGGCGAGCGCACCCGTGAGGGCAACGACCTCATCCACGAGATGGAGGAGGCGGGCGTCTTCGACAAGACCGCGCTCGTCTTCGGCCAGATGGACGAGCCGCCGGGAACGCGTCTGCGCGTCGCCCTGTCGGCTCTGACGATGGCGGAGTACTTCCGCGACGTGCAGAACCAGGACGTGCTGCTCTTCATCGACAACATCTTCCGGTTCACCCAGGCCGGCTCCGAGGTGTCGACGCTGCTCGGCCGCATGCCGTCCGCGGTGGGCTACCAGCCGAACCTGGCCGACGAGATGGGTCAGCTGCAGGAGCGCATCACCTCGACGCGTGGTCACTCGATCACGTCGCTGCAGGCGATCTACGTCCCGGCCGACGACTACACCGACCCGGCGCCCGCGACCACCTTCGCCCACCTGGACGCCACCACCGAGCTCTCCCGTGAGATCGCGTCGAAGGGCCTCTACCCGGCCGTCGACCCGCTGACCTCGACCTCGCGCATCCTCGACCCCCGTTACCTGGGCGAGGACCACTACCGCGTGGCCACGACGGTCAAGCAGATCCTCCAGAAGAACAAGGAACTGCAGGAGATCATCGCGATCCTCGGTGTCGACGAGCTGTCGGAGGAGGACAAGATCACGGTGTCGCGTGCGCGCCGGATCCAGCAGTTCCTCTCGCAGAACACCTACATGGCGAAGAAGTTCACCGGTGTCGAGGGCTCCACGGTCCCGCTGAAGGAGACCATCGAGTCGTTCGACGCCATCGCCAAGGGCGAGTTCGACCACGTCGCCGAGCAGGCGTTCTTCAACGTCGGAGCGATCTCCGACGTCGAGGAGAAGTGGGCGCAGATCCAGAAGGAGAACGGCTGAGATGGCCGTCCTCACCGTCAGCGTCGTCGCCGCCGACCACGAAGTGTGGTCGGGCGAGGCGAGCATGGTCGTCGCGCGGACCGTGGAGGGGCAGATCGGTATCCTGCCCGGCCACGAGCCGCTGCTCGCCATCCTCGCCGAGGGCGAGGTGCGCGTGACCCTGAACGGGGGCGAGTCGATCACGGCGAACGCCGATGACGGCTTCCTCTCCGTCGAGAACAACACGGTCACTGTCGTGGCCCGTCAGGCCGAGCTGGTCTGAGATGGCTGAGCAGCAGCCGGGAGCCCCGCTGGAGCGCCAGTTCGGAGACGTCCGCGTCCCGATGCTGGTGGCGATGGCGGGGCTTCCCGGTTCCGGCAAGTCCACCCTCGCGGAGATCATCGCCGGCCGGATCGGCGCCACGGTGATCTCGGTGGACCCGATCGAGGCCGCCATCCTGCGCGCCAACATCGACTCCGACCAGCCGACCGGTCTCGCCGCCTACCTGGTGGCCGAGACCATGGCCGAGCAGGTGCTGCTCTCGGGTCACTCGGTCGTCGTCGACGCCGTGAACGCGGTGGAGCCCGCGCGGCTCCAGTGGCGTGACCTGGCCGCGCGCAGCGGCGTGAAACTGCGGGTCGTCGAGACGGTGTGCTCCGACCCGGAACTGCACGAGAAGCGCCTCGCCAAGCGGTCGGGCCTCGTCGCGGCGTGGGCGGTCGAGCAGAGCACCGACGAGTACGACGAGTGGAAGGGCGCCTGCGGCGCTCTCCCGCGGATCACGCTCGACACGGCCGCTCCTCTGGGCGAGAACGCGAACGCCGCCCTGGACTTCGTGGAGGGCTAGGGTGCTCATCCTGCTCCCGCCCTCTGAGACCAAGAGGGACGGGGGAGCGGGGTCCCCGCTCGCCCTGGATCGTCTGAGCTTCCCCTCGCTGCATCCTGTTCGCCGGGAGGTGGTGGAGGCTGTCGTCGAGCTCGCGTCGGATCATGAGGCCGCCGTGCGCGCCCTCAAGCTCGGGCCGAAGCAGGCGGGTGAGGTGGAGCGCAACCGGGCCATCCCGTCGGCGCCGACGATGCGGGCGTTGGAGCGGTACACGGGAGTGCTGTACGACGCGTTGGACGCGGCGAGCCTCAGCGAAGCAGAGTGGGAGGTGGCCTCCCGCTCGGTGGCAGTGCAGTCGGCGCTCCTCGGTCTGGTGGGCGCCGCGGATCCGGTTCCCGCCTATCGGCTGTCCTTCGACTCCCGGCTGTCTCTGAAGCGTGGCGCGGCGTCGCTGAAGCGGCGTTGGTCCGTCGCCGGGGCCGCGGCCCTGCGGGATCGGGACGACCTGCTGCTCGATCTGCGGTCGGAGGGGTATGCGGCCCTGGCGCCACTTCCCGACCGCGACGGGGCCCACTACGTGCGGGTGCTCGCGCGCGACGAGAGCGGCGAGGTGCGCGCGCTGAACCACTTCAACAAGCAGGCGAAGGGCCTGCTTGCACGGGCGCTGATCGAGGGGGGTGCGGCGTTCGGATCGACGGACGAGCTTCTCGGCTGGGCCGCCGGTGAGGGCTACGAGCTCCGTCCTGCCGGCGACGGGTCCCGCGATCTTCAGCTCATCGTGCCGGAGGTGCGCGGCGTTCCCGGCAGCCTGATGGCCTCGCTACGCGCCTGAGCGCTGGGTCCGTGAGCGCTGGGCCGCCGGTTCACGGCGAACGTACAGTGGTGCAGTGTTGGAAAGTGAGATATGCTCACAAGCAAGAGAGAGGATCACTGATCCGAGGACGTGGGCGCAGAAATGCTCTTACGGCCTCACTTAGTCGGGCCGATGTGTGGTGGCCGGCGTGTCATCCCCACACGTCGTTTCCACACCGGAGTGTGAGTGCCGATAATCCGCCTGCGGTCGGGCACGAGCGGTAGCGTCCTCACCAGCGAGAATCCGGCGTCGGAGCCACATCCGCCGTCGGCCCGACTCTCTCGGTACTGCCTCCAGGCTGCTCGGTCTTCGGGTTGCTCGGCCTCCGGGCTGCCCGGCCTGCAGATCGCCCGGCCTGCGGGCTGCCGGTCTCCGGGCTGCTCAGGCCCGGAAGCAGCCCTCGAAGTGGTCGTCGACCATACCGGTCGCCTGCATCAACGCGTACATGGTGGTCGGCCCCACGAACCGGAAGCCGCGGCGGCGCAGTTCTTTGCTCAGCGCCGTCGACTCGGCCGTGACCGCCGGGATCTCTCCCCAGCTTCGCGGCCGCCGCTGATCGCGCGGCTCTGGTGCGAAACCCCACATCAGCTCCTCGAGCGGGACGTCGAGCGCCAGCACTGCGCGGGCGTTCGAGATCGTGGCCTCGATCTTGCCGCGGTGACGGATGATGCGCGCATCCTGCAGCAGCTGCAGGACGTCGTCCTCCGTCATCGCGGCGACCCGCTCCGGCTCGAACCCGAGGAAGACCTCCCGGAACGCCGGCCGCCGTCGCAGGATGGTGATCCACGACAGCCCCGCCTGGAAGCCCTCGAGGCACAGCTTCTCGTACAGGGCGCGCGGATCGTGCTGGGGGCGGCCCCACTCCTCGTCGTGGTACCGCCGGTACTCCGGGTCGCTTGCCGACCAGGAGCACCGGGACAGGCCGTCGTCCCCGACGACGAGAGCCGATCGGATGGGCGTCGGTGGAGTGGTGGACGCGATCGCTACGCTCTCGTCGCTCATGCGGCCAGCAGGATCCCTTCGTGCTCGAGCAGCCAGAGCTTGGTGGGAATGCCGTCGCCTCCGCTGTAGCCGGTCACCCGGCCGCTGGACGAGAGCACCCGGTGGCAGCCCACGATGATCGGAATCGGATTGGCGCCCACCGCGCCTCCGATCGCACGCCCGTAGCCGGCGTGGCCGAGGGATGCGCCCAGCTCTCCGTACGAGACGAACGTGCCGAACTCCAGCTCGGAGAGCCGCTCCCACACCGCCTGGCGGAAGGGTGTGCCGTTCAGGCGCACCGGTACGTCGAACGCGCGGCGTGAACCGGCGAAGTACTCGGCGAGCTGCGCGACCGCATCGTCGAGCACGGGCGTACTGCGTTCGGGATGGTCGTCGAGCGGCAGCCGGCCGGCCCGTTCGATCGAGAGCGACGTCACGGCGGTGCCGTCGCTGGTGAGTTCGAGCCGCCCGATGGGGCTCGTGGTGCGGAGGAGATAGGCGAAGGAACTGCTCATGGGTCGACTCTAGAGCGCACGACCGACCCTCCACTCGCGGGATTCGGACATCGGGGAGAACTCGCATCCACCGCCCCCTGTGCACGATTCCTCGCCGCCCGTCATCTCCGCCCCTCCCTCCCGCCGTACTCGCGTCGAGTGGTGACTCGATGTCGCTATTCGGCGCCAGAAACAGCATCAACTCACCACTCGGCGCCAGGGCGGAGGCCGGGGGAGGGCGCGGGAGGGCGCGGGAGGGCGCGGGAGGCCGCGCCTAGACTCGAAGGATGGCGAACATCGAATACCGCACTCTCGGACACTCGGGGCTCGTGGTCTCCACCATCGGCCTCGGCTGCAACAACTTCGGCCGGAAGGACACCGCCACCGAGACGCAGGAGGGGACGGACGCCGTCATCGGCGCCGCGATCGACGCGGGCGTGACCCTGTTCGACACCGCCGACATCTACGGCAAGGAGCGCGGGCTCTCCGAGACCCTGATGGGCAAGGCCCTGGAGGGGAAGCGCGACCGGATCGTCCTCGCCACCAAGTTCGGGATGGACATGGCCGGCGTCAACGGGCCCGACTGGGGCGTCCGCGGTTCGCGCCGCTACATCCGCCTGGCCGTCCAGAGCTCCCTCCGCCGGCTCCGCACCGACTGGATCGACCTCTACCAGCTGCACCAGCCGGACGGCGTGACCCCGATCGAGGAGACGCTGGACACCCTCGACGACCTCATCGCCGAGGGCAAGATCCGGTACATCGGCCACTCCAACCTGACCGGCTGGCAGATCGCCGAGGCGGAGTTCACCGCCCGGCTCCACGGCCACCCGAAGTTCGTCTCCGCACAGAACGAGTACAGCCTCCTGGCGCGCGACGCCGAGCGCGAGGTGCTGCCCGCCGTGAACAGGTACGGACTCGGCTTCCTCCCGTACTTCCCGCTCTACAACGGCCTCTTCACGGGCAAGTTCACCCGGGAGGGCGGCCCGGCCGACAGCCGGATCATGCACCTCCGCAGGCACCTGCTCGAGAACGCTCCGTGGGATCGGATGGACCGCTTCCAGACCTTCTGCGACGACCGCGGCGTCACCATGCTGGAGGCGACCTTCGCCTGGCTGTTGGCCCAACCGGGACTCACCAGCGTGATCGCCGGGGCGACCAAGCCCGAGCAGATCGTCGCTAACGCGGACGCCGCCACAGCGTGGACGCCCACCGCCGTGGACGTCGAGGCGATCTCGGGGATCTTCGCGACGAACTGAGCGGAAACGCTTGTGAGTGAGCACTCACTCCGGTTAGCATGACGGCATGCAACAGGATGCCATGAGCGATTCGCCGCGCACGCGCGCGCAGCCCATGGCGGCCGAGGAGCGCAAGGCGATGATCATCGACGCCGTCATCCCGCTCCTGCTCGAGCACGGCCGGAGCATGACCTCCCGGCAGATCGCCGAGGCGGCCGGAATCGCCGAGGGCACCATCTTCCGGGCCTTCGGCGACAAGGAGACGCTGGTGCAGGCGGCGATCGAGAAGTACCTCGATCCGGAGCCGCTCCGCGAGGCGCTGCGCAGCATCGATCCGGCGCTTCCGCTCGAGAACAAGGTCCGCGCCATCCTGTACCTGCTGCGCGAGCGCTTCCACAGCGTCATGCGGATCATGCCGGTGATCGGCCCGCAGCGTCCGCCGGTACCGCAGGAGCGGGGCGAGTTCGCCCGCATCATCGCGGGCATCCTCCAACCCGAAGCCGACGACCTCACCATGCCGCCGGAGCGGGTGGCTCACATGCTCCGCCTGATCAGCTTCTCGTCGGCGTTCCCCGCTCTCAACGAGGGCATCGAGTTCGGCGTCGACGAGCTCGCCCGCATGGTCCTCGTCGGCATCGCCGGCACGTCGCCGCACCTCGCACCGTCACCCACCACCCCGTCCACCACCCCGTCCACCACGGAGGCATCATGCTCCTGAGACTCCTCGGCCGTTTCCTGCGGCCGCACTGGCCGCTCCTGATCGGGGTGATCGTCTTCCAGCTCGCGCAGTCGCTGCTGTCGCTGTGGCTCCCTACGCTGAATGCCGACATCACCGACAACGGCATCGCGAAGGGCGACACCAGCTACATCCTGTCGGTCGGCGTCGAGATGCTGGCCGTCACGCTGGTGCAGGTCGCGTGTGCGATCACGGCCGTCTACTTCGGCGCCAAGGTCGCCATGCTGGTCGGCCGCGACCTCCGCGAGGCGATCTTCCACCGGGTCGGCGAGTTCTCCGAGCGAGAGGTGTCGTCGTTCGGCGCGCCATCGCTCATCACCCGGAACACCAACGACGTGCAGCAGGTGCAGATGCTGGTGATGATGACCTGCACGCTGCTGGTCTCCGCGCCCATCCTCGCCGTCGGCGGCATCGTGCTCGCCATGCAGCAGGACATCGACCTGTCGTGGCTGATCGCAGTCAGCGTCCCCACCCTCCTCGTGGCGGTGAGCATCATCATCTCGCGCATGGTCCCGCTGTTCCGGCGCATGCAGGAGCGCATCGACCGGGTCAACCGCGTGCTTCGGGAGCAGCTGAGCGGCATCCGGGTCGTGCGCGCGTTCGTCCGCGAGGACGTGGAGACGAACCGCTTCCGGAAGGCGAACGACCAGGTCACCGACACGGCCCTCAAGGCGGGCCGGCTGTTCGCCCTGATGTTCCCGATCGTCATGCTGGTGCTCAACGTCTCCAGCGTCGCCGTCATCTGGTTCGGGTCGTTCCGCATCCAGGACGGCTCCCTCCAGATCGGGACGCTGACCGCCTTCCTGCAGTACCTGATGCAGATCCTCATGGGCGTGATGATGTCGACCATGATGGCCGTGCTCGTCCCGCGCGCGGCCGTCTGCGCCGACCGGATCGGCGAAGTGCTCGGCACCGAGTCCTCGGTCCGCGTCGCAGAGGACCCGATCACCGAGGTGTCGGCGCATGGGACGGTGGAGTTCGTCGACGTGGGCTTCTCGTACCCGGGCGCGGAGCATCCCGTGCTCACCGACATCACCTTCCTCGCGGAGGCGGGCAAAACGACCGCGATCATCGGCAGCACCGGTGCCGGCAAGACGACGCTGGTCAACCTCATCCCGCGCCTTTTCGACGCCACCAGCGGCATCGTGCTGGTGGACGGAGTCGACGTCGCCGACCTCGACCCCGAGGTCTTGTGGTCCCGGATCGGGATCGTTCCGCAGAAGCCGTACCTGTTCTCCGGAACCGTCGCCTCCAACCTCCGCTACGGCAACCCGGACGCGACCGACGACGAGCTCTGGCACGCGCTCGAGGTGGCACAGGCCCGCGACTTCGTCGAGGCGATGCCGGAGCGGCTGGAGGCGCCGATCGCGCAGGGCGGGACCAACGTGTCCGGCGGTCAGCGCCAGCGGCTGGCCATCGCGCGGGCGCTGGTGCGGAAGCCGGAGATCTACGTCTTCGACGACTCCTTCTCGGCGCTCGACACCGCAACCGACGCCCGCCTCCGCGGGGCGCTGGCCCGGGACGTGGCGGACGCGACGATGATCGTCGTCGCCCAGCGGGTGTCCACGATCGTGGATGCCGACCAGATCATCGTCCTCGACGACGGCCGCGTGGTCGGCCGGGGGACGCACGACGAGCTCGTAGAGAACAACCCGACGTACGCGGAGATCGTGTCGTCGCAGCTCGCGGCTCAGGACGCGGCGTAAGGGAGACAGGGATGAGCGACAAGACGACGGCTCCGGCCCGGCCTGCGGGCCCTCCGATGCGGCGCGGCCCCGGCGGCGGCGGACCGTTCGGCGGGATGGGCATGCCCGTCCAGAAGTCCATGAACTTCGGCCCGAGCGCCAAGCGACTGCTCGGCCGGCTCCGCCCGGAGCGGCTGGCGATCGCGGCCGTGACACTGCTGGCCGTGATCTCGGTGACCTTCGCCGTGCTCGGCCCGAAGCTGCTCGGCAACGCGATCAACCTCGTGTTCGCCGGGGCGATCTCGCTGCAGTTCCCGTCGGGGACGACCCAGGCGCAGATCATCGCCGGCCTGCGCGCACAGGGCCAGAACCAGCTGGCCGACCTGCTGTCCGGGACGACGTTCACGCCCGGCGCCGGCATCGACTTCACCGCCGTCGGCACCACCCTGCTCTGGGTTCTCGCGCTGTACGTGCTGTCGTCGGTGTTCAGCTACCTGCAGGCGTACGTGCTCAACGGCGTCACGCAGCGCACGGTCTACCGCCTGCGCGCGGACGTCGAGGAGAAGCTCCACCGCCTCCCGCTGAAGTACTTCGACGGGATGCAGCGCGGCGAGCTGCTCAGCCGAGTCACCAACGACATCGACAACATCTCGCAGTCGCTGCAGCAGACGATGAGCCAGCTCCTGACGTCGCTGCTGACCGTCATCGGCGTGATCGTGCTGATGTTCGTGATCTCGCCGCTGCTGGCCGTGATCGCACTGATCACCATCCCGCTGACGCTCCTCATCACCACGGTGATCGCGAAGCGGTCGCAGAAGCTTTTCGTGGCGCAGTGGCGGCACACCGGTGAGCTGAACGGCCAGATCGAGGAGGCCTTCACCGGCCACTCGCTGGTGAAGGTGTTCGGGCGCCACCGCGAGGTGGAGGCGCGCTTCCGCGAGAAGAACCAGGAGATGTACCGCGCGAGCTTCGGAGCGCAGTTCATCTCGGGCATCATCATGCCGGCCATGATGTTCGTCGGGAACCTGATGTACGTCGCGATCGCGGTCGTCGGGGGCCTCCAGGTGGCGAGCGGCGCGATGCAGCTCGGAGACGTGACGGCGTTCATCCAGTACTCGCGGCAGTTCACCCAGCCGCTCACGCAGCTCGGCTCGATGGCGAACCTGCTCCAGTCCGGTGTGGCCAGCGCCGAGCGCGTCTTCGAGCTGCTGGATGCGGACGAGCAGTCTCCGGACCCGAAGGCCCCGGAGAGCCCGGAGGGCACCAAGGGCCTGCTCGCCTTCGAGGACGTCTCGTTCCGCTACGTCGAGGATACGCCGCTGATCGACGACCTGTCGCTGGTCGCCCAGCCGGGCCAGACGGTCGCGATCGTCGGCCCGACCGGTGCGGGCAAGACGACGCTGGTCAACCTCATGATGCGCTTCTACGAGCTCGACGGCGGCCGCATCACGCTGGACGGCGTCGACATCGCGACCATGAGCCGGCACGATCTGCGCAGCCGGATGGGCATGGTGCTGCAGGACACCTGGCTGTTCAAGGGCACCATCCGCGACAACATCCTGTACGGCCGGCCCGACGCGACCGACGAGGAGGTGCTGGACGCTGCGCGCGCCACGTACGTCGACCGGTTCGTGCATTCGCTGCCGGACGGCTACGACACCGTGCTGGACGACGAGGGGTCGAACATCTCGGCCGGCGAGAAGCAACTGCTGACCATCGCGCGGGCCTTCCTTGCGCGGCCGAGCGTCCTCATACTCGACGAGGCCACTTCCTCGGTCGACACCCGGACCGAACTGCTCGTGCAGAAGGCGATGAGCGCCCTCCGCGCCGACCGCACCTCGTTCGTGATCGCGCACCGGCTGTCCACCATCCGCGACGCGGACCTCATCCTGGTGATGGAGGCCGGCCACATCGTGGAGCAGGGCACGCACGCCGAACTCCTCGCCCGCGGCGGCGCCTACTACTCCCTCTACAACGCACAGTTCGCGGGCGCCGCAGGGGAGTAGGGGTTTCTGCGGGTAATTCGGGGGTAAGCTTGGTGCATGGCCAAGATCACCTCGGTAACCCAGCACGCGGAAGCTGCGCGTCTCGGCCCGCACGACCTCGCGCGAATCCTGGTGGCTGGCCTCGGGCCCACCCTTGTGGCGGCGATGACGGGATCGAAGGATCGCAAGCTTCCGTCGAAGTGGGCTCGGCCCGATGGGCCGGAACCCGGTGACGACTTCCAGAGGCGCCTGCAATTCGGTCATCGGGCGTGGACCGCGCTCGTCCTCAACGAGAACGAGCATGTGGCACGGGCGTGGTTCATCGGTGGCAACCCGTTGCTCGGCGAGGCGACTCCGATCACCGCGATCCGCGAGGACCGCGGAGCAGATGTCATGCGGGCCGTCGACGCTTTTCTCGCCGGTTACCAAGACGTATGACCGGCGGCGCCGACGCCCGCACGTGCACCACAACCGGACTACGACTCCTTCCGGTCACCGACGACCCGATGTTCCGTGTGGCCGTGAACCGATACGGGGCGCTCTCGGCGGTCGAGCGCGAGCCCAGTGGGAACTCCCAGGCATGGGGGCGGTTCGACTCGCCTGGGCGAACAATCTATTCGGCGCAAGAACGGGAAACCGCGTTCTCCGAGGTCATCGCCCAGTTCAAGCGCCAGTTGGGGGCGGTCGACCCACTCGAGGCTGATGCGGCCGCGTTGGGCATGACTCGCAACGAATTCCTCGAGGAGGTCGCTGCCCAGTGGTCAGAGAGGTCGTTCATGGGGCTCGGAGCGGTGCCCGCCTGCTGGCGATACGACCGAGGCATCTACCAGCTCCATGCGCGACCTGGGGGCTGGTGGATCGATCTCGACCACCCCGACACGATTGCCCGACTCGAAGTGGAGATGGAGCCGCTGCTCGCCCGAGAGCACGTCGCGATGCTGACGACGGCCGTTCTCACCGGCGAGAACCGACGCGTCACCACGGCGATCGGCGAGCGGCTTCGTCGCTGCCGATTGGACGACGGCTCGAAGGCACGCGGCCTTCAGTTCCGGAGCAAATTCGGCGGCTCGTGGTGCCGCGCGATCTGGTGGCCCGACCCGGAGGACGATTGGGAGGCCGACATCATCGCGCTCTCTGGGGAGCGCATCCTCCTCAGCGACGAACATCTCGCTCGCGCGAGTGAGCGCTTCCGCATTCGCGTCTTCTAGCCCAGTTCGCCGGCGCACCGGGGGAGTAGGTCACTGCTCCTTCAGGCGGGAGGCGAACGCGCGCACGCACCAGAAGGCGCCGTAGGCGATCAGGCCGAGGGCGATCAGGATCAGCAGGAAGACGCCGAACGGCACCTGCGTCAGCGCCTTCAGGCTTCCGTCGAGACCGCCGGCCTTCTCCGGGTCGGCGGTCAGCGCGCCGAAGACTACGAGGCCGCCGACGATGACGAGGGCGATCCCCTTGGACACGTAGCCGACCCGGCCGAGCATCGTCGTGATCGTCGCCCAACGGTTCGGGGGGAGCCGGAGGTCGCGCTCGAAGCGGTGCGTGACCCCGTTGAACACGAACACCACGCCGACGCCGACGACGATCAGCCCGATGGCTGCCAGTATGAACACGCCGCCGGGCATCGCGAGCAGCTTGGCGCTCGAGGACTTCTCCGACGACGACGAGTCCTTCCCGCCTCCCGAGGCGATCGAGATGGCGACGCCTGCCAGGATCGCGTAGACGACGCACTTGACGACTTCGATCAGCTTCTCGCCGGGCCTGTGGGCGGTGATCGCCTGGAGGATCTGCCACGCCGCGAGGAAGATCAGCCCCACGATGACCGCCCAGAGGACGAACAGGCCGCCCGGGACCGCCACGAGCGCCTGCAGGGCGCCCGACTGGTCGGCGTTCCCGCCTGCGCCGAACGCCACGGCCAGCGCGATGATGCCGATGAGGATGTGCAGGAGGCCGATCGCGGCCAGTCCCACCCGCGCGAGAGCGCGGACGACGGGCTGGCGCTCGACACGGGAGGCGGCCCGGGTGGGTGAGGTCATGGGGTGAACGGTACCCGGCGTTCCGGGCTTCCGGAATCTCGGGTACCGTAGAGGACTGAGTCCGCCGCGTCGTCACGCGGCGGCGAGATCTGAATAGAGGAGGCCGGCATGGACATCGACCTCAGCGTCTTGCGTCTCATGGAGCGCGAAAAGGAAATCCCGTTCGACGAGCTGGTGCAGATCATCGAGCAGGCGATCCTGACCGCTTATCTGAAGCACACCAACCAGGCCGAGCACCGTCATGGCCACAGCGACCAGCCGCCCGCCGCGCGCGTGCACCTGGATCGTAAGACCGGCCATGTCACCGTGTACGTGCCCGAGCTCGACGACGACGGCAACGTCGTCGGCGAGGCGGAGGACAGCCCCAGCGACTTCGGCCGGATCGCGGCCTTCGCGGCGAAGCAGGTGATCAACCAGCGGCTGCGTGACATCGCCGACGACGCGGTCCTCGGCGAGTTCCGCGGGCGCGAGGGTGACATCGTGGCCGGCGTCATCCAGCAGGGCCCCAACCCGAGGATGATCCACGTCGACCTGGGCTCGGTGGAGGCCATCCTGCCTCCCGAGGAGCAGGTGCCCGGCGAGGAGTACACCCACGGCTCGCGCATCCGCGTCTACGTGACGAGCGTCACCAAGGGGACGAAGGGTCCCTCCATCACCGTCTCCCGCACGCACCCGGCCCTCGTCCGCAAGCTCTTCGCGCTCGAAGTGCCGGAGATCGCGAGTGGAGTCGTCGAGATCGTGTCCCTGGCCCGCGAGGCCGGTCACCGGACTAAGATCGCCGTCCGCGCGACCGAGCCGGGTGTGAACGCAAAGGGCGCGTGCATCGGCGAACTGGGCCAGCGGGTCCGGGCCGTGACGGCGGAACTGAACAACGAGAAGATCGACATCGTCGACTACTCGCCCGACCTCTCCACGTTCGTGGCCAGCGCCCTGTCACCGGCCAAGGTGACCAGCGCGTTCGTCATCGACGAATCGCTCAAGGCGGTTCGTGCCCTCGTTCCCGACTACCAGCTGTCGCTGGCGATCGGTAAGGAGGGCCAGAACGCCCGGCTCGCGGCCAAGCTCACCGGCGCGAAGATCGACATCCAGCCGGATTCGATCCTCGACCGCGACTGAGGCCGCTCACTTCACGTAGGCGCCCAGCGACGACTGGACGCCGTCGCTGATCACGCTGCTTCCTCCCACGACGGAGATGTGCGACGGGCCGATCCTGCTCAGCTGGCCGCCGACGGTGGCCGGGACTGCCCCGCCGAGGGTGAGGAGCAGCGGTGCGCCGCTCTTCCCCGCGGCCGCGGAGGCCGAGAGGGCGTCCGGGAAGTCGACGCCCGAGGCGACGAACGCCGATGCTGTTCCGGCCGGGAACGACGCGGCGACGGCTGCGCTCGTCGCGAAGCGGTCGGAGCCACTCACCCGGGTCACCGAGCCGGTCGTGTACGCCGTGAGTCCGTTGAGAACGGCGTCGGAGACGGCAGCCGAACCCCCGACGACGACGATCGACTTCGGGGCGAGCCTCTGCAGCTCGATGACCGTCGGGGCGGGGATCCACGCCTGGGCCGTCAGCAGCAGAGGCGCACCCGCGGCTCGTGACGCGAGGGCTCCCGCGGCCAGCGCATCCGGGAAGGACTCGCCGGACACCAGATACGCGACGGCCGGGCCCGCCGAGGCCGTCGCGCGCGAGACCGCGGCGCTCGTCGCATACCGGTCGGCGCCGCTCACCCGGGTCACCGACCCGGATGTGTAGCTCTTCAGCTGCGTGACGACGGATTCCGCGATGCTGTCGGCGCCGCCGAGGACCACGATCGATCCCGGATGGAGGCGCTGCAGCTCCGTCTGGACCGCCGGCGGAATGGCGCCGGGTTGCACCAGGAGCATCGGGCCGCCGGCTCGGGCTGCGGCCGGCGACCCCGCGAGGGCGTCCGGGAACTGGAGGCCGGACGCGATGTACGCGACGGGAGCGTTCGCCGGGAAGGTGGCGGCCGAGACGGCGGCGCTGGTCCCGAAGCGGTCGGCTCCGGCGAGGCGGCCGACCTTCTGCGCGCTCGCGGGCAGCGCGTAGGCGCGGAGCTTGCCGCCGCCGTCGGTGAAGTAGAGCCGCCCGTTGACGACGATCGGGCTCTGCCAGTGCAGGCCGGTCGCCCCCGCTGCGTCCGTCCACAGCTGCGACCCGGTGGCCGGGTTCAGTGCACGGACTCCGCTCTTGGAGAGGTAGAAGAGCACCCCACCGGCGATGACCGGCGTCGTCCCCGCGATGGTCTGCTTCCATACCGGGACGAGCGACGGCGTGCCACCGGTCGCCTGCAGCTTGAGTGCGGAGATGCCGCTGTTGTTCGCGACGAACACCCAGGAGGTTCCCGAGCCGTCCACCCAGTTCGCGGGCTCGGTGAGGACCTGGCCTCCTTGCGGGACGTCGATCGACTGGAGCTCGCCTCCCGTCGCGCCCGGATGCCCGGCGCCGCTGAGGTTCGCGGTGTTCAGCAGCCGGATCTTCGCGTCCTTGCCGCTCTGCACTGCGAGGTGCGTCACCGTCGAGCCCGCGGGCGGAGCGACCACCTGCGGGGCCGTGCTGCCGAGGTCGAGGTCCTGACTGTTGAGGTCGGCGTAGTCGGAGGGCGTGTAGCTGTCGACGGGGCCGCCGTTCGCCCCTGAGCCGTCCGGGTTGATGGCCAGCACGGTGTCGCCGAAGTCGTGCGTCCCGTCGAAGACCGAGTTGCCGGTGGAGAACAGGACACGCTGCGTGCCCGGGTCCCACACAACGCTGGGCCGGGCCCATACGGCCGACTGCACGTTCGCGCAGCCGCCGGCGGCGATGTGGGTCGTCACGGTGCTGCACAGCGAGTTGAACACGCGCTGCGCCCCGGAGGCGAGGTCGATGGTCGTGACGTGCCCCTGGTAGTCGCCGCGGTCGCCGGGGTAGCCGCCGTTCGACACGTAGAGGTACGTGTGCCCGCCGGTGCCGACGATGGTCAGCGCGGGGGAGCTCTTCTCGTCGTACGGCTTGACGGTCGCGACCTCGGGCCAGCCGCCGGTCGTGGTCTCCACGCCCGTGCCGGTCGCGTACTTGTGCACCTTGCCGTCCAGGCCGTAGCTGTACACGAACGCACCGGCCGGGTCGATGGCGGGGGAGGAGGTGGTGTAGCACGTGGTGCTTCCGTTGTTGATCGTGCAGGAGCCGGGCCCGTTCTGGTGCTTCCAGACCTCGGCGCCTGTTGTGGCGTCCGTCGCCGTGATCCAGCCGTCCTTCGTCGTGGTGAAGAGCAGGTCGCGCGTGCCGCCGGCGGTGGAGACGCCCGGCTGCTCGACGGGAGGCCCGTCCGAGACGCCGGGCAGGGTCGCCGTGAACAGCGGGGTGAGCGATCCGACGGTCGACGGAATGATCTGCGTCTCCGAGGCGTTGACTCCATAGTGCGAGGGGCCGTTCCCGAACTGGCTCCAGGCGACGGATGCCGCCGCAGCAGGCGCTACGACGGGCTGCGCAGCCTGCGCCGCCGTCACGGCGGCAACAGCCATCCCGGTGGCGATCAGGATGTGCAGGGCACGTCGTCCGGCGGGCTTCGCTTCATCGCGGGGTGTGTGCATGGTCCCTCCCGCGCGAAGTGTCCGCCGGTCCTGGCGAGCTGGCAAGTCCTCCAGGCGACGGACAACCGTCTGCGCCGGTAGCCTGGAACAGCCGGTGGACCGTCCGTTCGGCGCACAGCGCCGGGAGGAGTAAGATGGAACCCGTCAGAACGTGCGTCGGATGCCGTTCTCGCGCTCCCCGGTCCTCACTTCTGAGGATCGTCGCCCAGAATTCGCACCTCGTGGTGGATCCGTCCGCCACGCGACCTGGGCGGGGTGCGTGGCTGCATCCGGTCGACGAGTGTCTCGACCTCGCAGTGAAACGCCGGGCCTTCGGGCGGGCGTTGCGCGTGGAGGGGATGCTCGACACCGCGACCATCCGGTCGCACCTCAAAGAACAGGCTGAAGAAGTTGACTTCACATGAGTGACAACCGATGAGCGGCTCGAAATGAGACCCGTCCACCACTAACGCCTGCCCCTGTCTGGGGTGGGCCCAGACAGGAGAATTGTGGCTGCAAAACCACGTGTACACGAGGTCGCGAGCGAACTCGGCGTCGACAGCAAAGTCGCGCTCGCGAAACTCAAAGAGATGGGCGAGTTCGTCAAGGGACCGTCCTCCAGCATCGAGCCTCCGGTAGCCCGCAAGCTGCGCGCCGCCCTCGAGGCCGAGGGTCACTCGGGCTCGGCCAAGCCGGCCGGTGACAAGGCGACCGCTGCTGCGCCGAAGGCCCCCGCCCAGGCTCCGCGCCCGGCCGCTCCGCGCCCGGCGCAGGCACAGGCTCAGGCCGAGGCTCCGGCTCCGGCCGCGGACGACGCTGCGACCGGCCCGAAGCCGGCTGCGCCGATGTCCGTCGCCGAGCGTCAGGCCGCAGCAGAGAAGGCCGCAGCAGAGAAGGCGGCCGAGAAGGCAGCTGCGAGCACCGGTGCCGCCGAGGGCAAGCCCGCGACCTCCGACGCGGTCAAGCCGTCGACGCCGCGTCCCGCCGGCGGGGGCATCCCCCGTCCGAGCGCCCCGCGCCCGGGCAACAACCCGTACTCGTCGAACCAGGGGATGGGCCAGCGCACTCCGCGCCCCGGCAACAACCCCTTCTCGTCGTCGCAGGGCATGGGGCAGCGCCCCTCGCCCGGCAACATCCCGCGTCCGACCCCTCCGCGTCCCGGCTCGCCGCGCATCGGCGCGCCCGGCCAGGGCGGCGGAAACCGCCCGGGCCCGCGCCAGGGCGGCGGCGGTCGTCCCGGCTTCCAGCAGCGCCCCGGTAGCGGCGGCGGTGCAGGTGCCGGTACCGCCGGTGGCTTCCAGCGGCCCGGTGGCGGCTTCGGCGGCCCCCGTCCCGGTGGCGGCGGTGGTCGTGGCCGTGGACCCGGCGGTGGCACCGCCGGCGCGTTCGGTCGTGGCGGCGGCAAGAGCAAGGCTCGCAAGTCGAAGCGCGCGAAGCGTCAGGAATTCGAGATGCGGGAGGCTCCGTCGCTGGGCGGCGTGACCGTTCCCCGCGGTGACGGCGGCACGGTCGTCCGTCTGCGCCGAGGCGCCTCGATCTCCGACTTCGCCGACAAGATCGACGCCAACCCGGCATCGCTGGTCACCGTCCTCTTCCACCTGGGAGAGATGGCGACCGCGACCGAGTCCCTCGACGAGGCCACCTTCGAGGTGCTCGGCGAAGAGCTCGGCTACAAGATCCAGGTCGTCTCGCCCGAGGACGAGGACAAGGAGCTCCTGGAGGGCTTCGACATCGACCTCGACGCCGAGCTGGAGGGCGAGTCCGACGAGGACCTCGAGATCCGGCCCCCGGTCGTCACGGTCATGGGCCACGTCGACCACGGTAAGACGCGCCTCCTCGACGCCATCCGCAACGCGAACGTCGTCGCCGGCGAGGCCGGCGGCATCACCCAGCACATCGGTGCGTACCAGGTGTGGACGGAGCACGATGGCATCGAGCGTGCCATCACCTTCATCGACACCCCCGGTCACGAGGCGTTCACCGCCATGCGTGCCCGTGGTGCGCAGGTCACCGACATCGCGATCCTCGTGGTCGCGGCGGACGACGGCATCATGCCGCAGACCATCGAGGCGCTGAACCACGCCCAGGCGGCCAACGTGCCGATCGTGGTCGCGGTCAACAAGATCGACAAGCCGGACGCCAACCCGGCCAAGGTGCGCCAGCAGCTCACCGAGTTCGGTCTGGTGGCGGAGGAGTACGGCGGCGACGTCATGTTCGTCGACGTCTCCGCGCGGAACGACATCGGCATCCAGGACCTCCTGGACGCGGTGCTGCTCACCGCCGACGCCGGTCTCGACCTGCGCTCGAACCCCAACAAGGACGCCCGAGGCATCGCGATCGAGGCCAAGCTCGACAAGGGCCGCGGCGCCGTGGCGACCGTGCTCATCCAGTCGGGAACGCTGCGCGTCGGCGACTCGATCGTGGCGGGAACGGCTTACGGCCGCGTCCGTGCGATGGCCGACGAGAACGGCGAGGCCGTGCTCGAGGCGGCGCCGTCGCGTCCGGTCCAGGTGCAGGGTCTCTCCAGCGTCCCGCGCGCCGGTGACGTGTTCATCGTCACAGAGGAGGACCGCACCGCCCGCCAGATCGCCGAGAAGCGTGAGGCCGCGGAGCGCAACGCGCAGCTGGCGAAGGCCCGCAAGCGCATCTCGCTCGAGGACTTCACCCGTGCTCTGGAAGAGGGCAAGGTCGAGGCGCTCAACCTCATCATCAAGGGCGACGTGTCCGGTGCCGTGGAGGCGCTGGAGGAGTCGCTCATGAAGATCGAGGTCGACGAGTCGGTCTCGCTCCGCATCCTGCACCGCGGCGTCGGCGCGATCACCGAGTCGGACATCGACCTGGCGACGATCGACAACGCGATCGTGATCGGCTTCAACGTCCGCCCGGACGTGAAGGCGCGCGAGCGTGCGGCCCGCGAGGGTGTGGATGTCCGCTTCTACTCGGTCATCTACAACGCCATCGAGGACATCGAGAACTCGCTCAAGGGCATGCTCAAGCCCGAGTTCGAAGAGGTCCAGTCCGGTGTCGCCGAGATCCGCGAGGTGTTCCGCTCCTCCAAGTTCGGCAACATCGCCGGTGTCATCGTCCGGTCCGGAACGATCACGCGCAACGCCAAGGCGCGCGTCATCCGCGACGGCGTGGTGGTGGGGGACAACCTCGCCATCGAGTCGCTGCGCCGGTTCAAGGACGACGTCACGGAGGTCCGTACGGACTTCGAGGCCGGTATCGGTCTCGGCAAGTACAACGACATCCAGATCGGCGACGAGATCGAGACGACGGAGCTGCGGGAGAAGCCGCGCGTCTAGTCGAATGCAGTGAAGGCCCGGCGGTTCACCCCGCCGGGCCTTCCGGCTTCGTCGAGAAACTCACTAGGAGGGTAAGTTCCATGGCCGACCCGGCTCGCGCGAGGAAGCTCGCGGACAGAATCAAGGAGATCGTCGCCAAGCGGCTCGACCGCGGACTGCGCGACCCGCGCCTCGGCTTCGTGACCATCACGGACGTCCAGGTGACCGGCGACCTGCAGCACGCAACCGTGTTCTACACGGTGTACGGCAGCGAGCAGGAGCGCGAGGACAGCGCTGCGGCGCTCAAGGCGGCGACCGGCATGCTGCGCAGCGAGGTGGGCAAGAACATCACCGCCCGCTTGACGCCGACGCTGGAGTTCCAGCTGGATGCGATCCCCGAGAACGCGGCCCACATCGAGGACCTGCTGCGGGAGGCGCGCGAGCGCGACACCGAGGTGGCCGGCCTGGCCGCCGGCGCCGCGTACGCCGGCGACGAGGACCCGTACGTCAAGCCGCGCACGCTTGACGACGAGGACGAGGACGCCACCTCCTGAAACTGCTGGTCCCGACATGCCGTTACGCCGAAGCGCATGACGGCATGTCGGGACCACTGGATCGCGGCGGTCCTAGGCTGACGGCATGTACGCCGTCTCGTTCTACGATGCCGACCCGGATGCGGGTCCCGAGCACTTCCAGCGGCTGGTTGCGACCTACCCCCGCCACCGCGCCTACCTCGACGAGTTCGCCAAGGGCGGCGAGGTGCTCATGATCGGCACCTTCGGCGACCCGGCGACGCAGGGCTCCATGGCGATCTTCCGGTCGCGGGAGGCCGCGGAGCGCTTCGTGGCCGGCGACCCCTTCAACACGGAGGGACTGGTGTATCGGAACCGAGTCCTGGACTGGGATCCGCTGGAGTTCCCCGCTCAGGGCAGCGTGTAGCCGCCGTCCGCTGCGACAGCCAGACCGTCGGCGAGGAGGCCCGCGAGCGCACGGTCGCGCTGCACGGCATCGGGCCAGATGCCGGCAAGTTCGGACGCCGTCACCGGAATGTGCGACGCTCGCAGCTCGGCGAGGATGCGCCCGCGCACCTGCCGGTCGCTTCCCTCGTAGCGCTTCTGTACGGCCTTCCGCGGGCCGTCGTACTCCGGGTAGCCGGCCTGACGCCACGCGCACGCGTCCGCAAGCGGGCAGACGTCGCAGCGCGGCGAGCGGGCGACGCAGACGATGGCGCCGAGCTCCATCATCCCGGCGTTGAAGGCGGCGGAGGTGGGGCGGTCGTCGGGGAGCAGAGCCTCCATCGCGGCCAGGTCGCGGCGACCGGGCGGAGCGGGTTCGGCCCGCCCCTCGACCGCGCGCGCGATCACGCGGCGGATGTTCGTGTCGACCACCGGGTGCCGGTTCCCGTACGCGAAGACGGCCACGGCCCGGGCGGTGTAGTCGCCGATGCCGGGGAGCGCGAGGAGGGCATCCACATCCTCCGGCACCACGCCGCCGTGCTGCTCCGTGATCGCCACGGCGGCCGCGTGCAGCCACAGCGCTCGGCGCGGGTAGCCGAGCGACTGCCAGGCGCGGACCGCCTCGCCCGGCGGCACCGCGGCCAGGTCGGCGGGTGTCGGCCAGCGCGTCAGCCACTCCTCGAGTCGCGGGATGACCCGGCTGACCGGGGTCTGCTGGAGCATGAACTCGCTGACCAGTGTTCCCCAGGGGGTGAAGCCGTCGCGGCGCCACGGCAGGTCGCGCCGGTTGGCGTGGTACCAGGCCACCACCGTCCCGGCGAAGTCATGCATGCATCGAGGCTAACCGGTGGCGCGGCCCCCGCTCGTCCCAGGGTCTCGCCTGGGCCCCGATGCGGTGAGCACCGGACGCAACCGAGCACCGCCCCTGGGCCCCAATGCGGTGAGCACCGGATGCAACCGAGCGCAGCGCCTGTGCCGTCAGCCGGCGAGCAGCGGTCGCATCCGCTCGACGACCTCGTCGGGGAGGAGGAACGTGCCCGAGCGCTCGACCTCGTGCACCAGCTCGGTGATCGCCGCGTTGATCGGCGCGCCGATCCCCGCCCGCCGCGCCTCGTCGACGACCGCGCCGTTGAGATAGTCGATCTCGGTGAGCTGGCCGCGCCGGATGCTCTGCAGCGTCGACCCGGGGTTCGGCGTCGCGCCCATCCGTCGCTTCATCAGCAGCGGTACGGCCTGGGCGGCCCACCGCGGCGCGTGGGCGACGACGCGCAGGATGCGGTCGTCGAGGCCCTGGATGCTCCCGAAGCGAACCCCGCGCGCATAGCCGACGCGGGTCGCCTCCTGCAGGCTCGCAGTCATGATCGGGCGAAGGCGACGGTCCCCGAGAGCCTCCTGTGCGCTGAGGTCGGTGATAGCGGGGAGAGCGTTGATCTGGTTGACCATGAGCTTGGTCCACTGCGCGCCGGTGAAGTTGTCGATCGCGAAAGCGGGCATGGCGGCATCCAGGATGCGCGCGGCGTCCACGGCCGCGGGCGGCGGTGCGCCGTCGCCCGCACCCAGGTAGGTGTTGGCGGTCGTGGTGACCGAGACCCGCCCGGGGGAGAGGTAGCTCGCGGCGTACAGAGCGAGTGCGCCGACGCACTCGGAGTCCGGGAGCAGCTCCTGCGCCTCGCGGAGGCCGGCGAGGCCGTTCTGGACGACGACGACGGTGATCCCGCCGAGCAGGGCGGCGTTGGCCCGGATCGCCGCGCCCGCATCCTGCGCCTTGGTGCACACGAAGACGAGCTCGGGAGTGGCCTGCAGCGTCTCGGCGACCGCCACGCGGGCGGTGTGGGCGCCCCAGCCTCCATCGAGCCGGAGGCCGCCGTCGCGGATGGCGGCGAGCTGCTCCCCGCGGGCGGTGACCTCGACGAGGTGACCCACCCGGTCGAGGAGTGCGGCGATCGTGCCGCCGATGGCTCCCGCTCCGATCACGCCGATACGCACGCCCTCCAGCCTAACGGCGGCGGGCCGGCGCATCCCTGGGACGCAACACGCCGTTATCGCGGCTGGATAACGGCGTGTTGCGTCCCACGGATGGGCGGCGAGGTCAGTCCGCGAGGACCGGCGCCGGCTCGGCGACCGCCAGAGCCTCGCCGGCGGCGACGGCGGCAGACCCGCCCGCGGGGGACACGGTCGCGGGGGACACGGCCGCGGGGGAGTCGGCGTCGCGCGCCGCGACCGCGGCGGCGGCGCGGGCGGCAGCGCGGCGACCCGGCAGCGCCAGCGCGATGAGCGCGGCGGCCGCGAGCACGCCCGCGCCCACCCACACCGCCGGGATGGCCGCATCCACATAGCCGGTCGGCGTGAGCGTCCCTCCCGCGCCGGTGAACACGGCGGTCAGCACCGCGACGCCGAGCGCGACCCCCACCTCGCGGAGCGTCGAGTTGGTGCCGGACGCCTTCGCGTGATCCGCCGGTCGCATGTTCGCCAGCACGGCCGTCGAACTCGGAGCGAAGACGAGCCCCATGCCGATCCCGGCCAGCAGGAAGGGCGGCCACATCTGCGAGTAGGGGAGCGTGGCCGACAGGGTCAGCGCGATCCAGCCCATCCCGACGGCGAGGAGCGCGAGACCCACGACGACGGGGAGGCGGGTCCCGGTCCGCGACGACACCAGCCCGGTGAGCGGCGCCACCACCATCGGAGCGAGAGTCCACGGCATGGTCATCACTCCGGCCTCCAGCGGGGTGTGGCCCTGCACCACCTGCAGGAACTGGATGAGGATGAAGATCGCGCCGAAGATCCCGAAGCTGAAGGTGACGCCGACCAGGTTCGCGACCGTGAAGCTGCGGTCACGGAACAGGCGCAGCGGCAGAAGCGGCGCGGTCGCCCGCGACTCCCAGAGCACGAACGCGATCAGGAGGGCGGAGCCGCCGATCAGCGGGACCAGCACCTCGGCGCTTCCCCAACCCGCATCGTTGCCGCGCACGATGGCGTAAACGAGGCCCAGGACGCCTGGGGCGGCGAGCAGCAGCCCCACCACGTCGGCGCGGACGCGCTCGCCGAAGCTGTTCGGCAGGGCGAGCACCACCAGCGGGATGGCGATGACGCCGAGCGGGACGTTGAGCCAGAAGATCGCCTGCCAGTTCCAGCCCTGCACGACCGCGCCGCCGATCAGCGGGCCGAGGGCGACGCCGAGGCCGGAGATGCCGCCCCAGATGCCGATCGCGGCGGGTCGCAGGCGGGCGCTGACGCTCCCCGCGAGCAGCGTCAGGGAGAGCGGCAGCAGCGCGGCGGCGCCTGCACCCTGCAGCGCGCGGGCCGCGATCAGCATCCACGGCTCGGTGGCGAGGGCGCTGGCTGCGCTGGCCAGGGTGAAGACGGCGATGCCGGCCAGGAACACCGACCTCCGCCCCAGCCGGTCGCCGAGGCCGACCGCCATCAGCATCAGTGTGGCGAAGGTGAGCGTGTAGGCGTTGACCACCCACTGCAGCTCTTCGATCGACGCCGACAGGTCGCGGGCGATGACCGGCAACGCGCTGGTGACGACCAGGTTGTCGAGGGTCGCCATGAACATGGGCAGGGAGGCCGCGACGATGGCCAGCCAGACGGGCACGGCGCGGGTGCGCGGTGCGGTGGATGCGGTCATGCTGCGCCTCCCAATGTGGTTATTCAATGATTACAAGCCCTGACACTAGTAATCGACTGATAACCTGTCAAGAGTGACGGACAAGAACAGCGAGCGGATCCCGTCGGCGGAACGCCGGGTGCAGATCCTCGAGGCCGCCAGCCGGGTCTTCGGCGAGCGCGGCTACTTCGGCGCGACCACGGACCAGATCGCACGGGAGGCCGGCATCAGCCAGCCCTACGTGGTCCGGATGTTCGGCGGCAAGGAGAACCTGTTCGTGGGCGTGCTGACGCGCTCGCTGGAGCGGCTCCTCGTCGCGTTCACCGAGACGATCGAGCAGTGGAAGGCCGAGGGCTCGCCGGTCCAGGCGGAGCCTCCCGCGAGCGTCACGGTCACCGGAGCGCACGGCGAGATCGGTCGCCGGCTGGGCCTCGCCTACGTCAGCCTGATCGAAGACCGGGGGCTGCTGCTGTCGCTGATGCAGGCGTTCAGCATGGGACAGGACCCGACGATCGGCGGCAAGGCGCGCGACGGCTTCCTGACCATCTATCGCCTGCTCCGCGAGGAGGCCGGCTTCGCGCCCGAGGAGGCGCGCTCGTTCCTCGCAGAGGGGATGCTGCTCAACACCCTCCTGGGCTTGCGGCTGACCGACGAATACGAGAAGGACGACGCGGCCACCGAGCTGATCGAGTGCACGTTCCGCACGAAGCTGCAGCTCGTGCTCGACCTCTCCGCTCACGAAAGTGCGCGGGCATGACGGGTAGCGGCCTCATCCTGATCGACAAGCCGGACGGGATGACGAGTCACGACGTCGTCGCGCGCGTCCGCCGGGCGGCAGGCACGCGCAAGGTCGGCCACGCCGGGACGCTCGACCCGATGGCGACAGGGCTCCTCATCGTGGGGGTGAACTCCTCCACCCGGCTGCTCACCTTCATCGTCGGCGCCGACAAGGAGTACCTGGCCACCATCCGCCTGGGCGCAGCTTCGACGACGGACGATGCGGAGGGCGAACTCCTGGAGGCCGCGTCGCCGGCCGCGCTGGCCGCGATCACCGCGGAGGACATCGCCGCCGGCATCTCCCGGCTCACCGGCGAGATCGAGCAGGTGCCGAGCTCGGTGAGCGCGATCAAGGTGGACGGCAAGCGCGCGTACGCCCGCGTCCGGGCGGGGGAGACGGTCGAGCTCAAGCCGCGCGCCGTGACCGTGTCCGAGTTCGAGCTGCTCGGCACGCGGCGCAGCGAGACGGCGATCGACCTCGACGTCCGCGTCGTGTGCTCGTCGGGGACGTACATCCGCTCGCTCGCCCGCGACCTCGGCGCGGGCCTCGGCGGCGGTTCCGGCCTCGGCGGTCCCGGCGTCGGCGAGGGCCTCCACGGTCCCGGCGTCGGCGGTCACCTCACCGCGCTCCGCCGGACGCGCGTCGGAGCCTTCTCCGTGCACGACGCGCACGATCTCGCTACTCTCGATGCGCAGGCCGCGCTCATCCCGGCGGTGGATGCGGCCAGCAGGCTGTTCGAGCGGCTCGACCTCACCGAGCAGCAGGCCATCGACCTCACCCACGGCCGGCGCATCCACATCGCCGACCGGGAGGGACCCGGAGGCGAGCCGGTCGCCGCCGTCGCGCCGAGCGGAGCACTGGTGGGACTCATCGAGTTCCGCGGAAAGGAAGCCAGGACCCTCGTGAACTTCCCCACGGAGGAAGCCGTCGCCCCGACGGACGGCACCGCATGATCGAGTGGTTCACCACGGTCCAGGTCGTCGTGGCCTGCGCCGCGGGCATCCTGTGCCTCGTGCTCGGGCTGATCGGGAGGCTGCCCGGCGACGTCTCCATGGGCGCGGTCGCCGTCGTGGAGCTGCTGCTGATCGTGCAGCTCGTCCTGGCGATCGTCGGTCCGCTTGTGGGCAACGGCCCGTCGGGGAGCCTGGCCGAGTTCTACATCTACCTGATCTCGGCGCTCATCCTGCCCCTCGCGGGAGGGTTCTGGGCGCTGATCGAGCGGAACAGGTGGAGCACCGTCATCCTGGGCGGAGTGTGCCTCGCCATCGCGGTCATGGTCTACCGGATGGGCCAGATCTGGTTCGTGCAGGGCGCGTGACCGGCCCTCGCGGCAAATAGAATCGAAGCGATGTCCCACCACACCATGTCCGCACGCACGAACTCCGACCCGTCGTCCCCGAGGCGCCGGATGACGGGCGTCGGACGGGTGCTCGTCTTCGTCTACGGCGTCCTCGCGCTGGCCGCGACCGGGCGCAGCGTGTTCCAGATCATCGACCGCTTCCACGAGGCGCCGGTCGCGTTCACACTGTCCGCCCTCTCGGCGGTCGTCTACATCGTCGCCACCATCGCGCTGGTCGCACCCGGGCGCGTCTGGTACCGCGTCGCCTGGATCACCATCAGCTTCGAGCTGGCCGGCGTGCTCGTCATCGGGACCTTGAGCCTGTTCGCGCCCGCCGCGCTCGGCCTCCATGACATCGACCCGTTCGGGCGCGACGCGACGGTCTGGTCCGTGTACGGGATGGGCTACCTGTTCATCCCGCTCGTCCTCCCGGTGCTCGGGCTGCTGTGGCTGCGGTCCCACCGTCCGCGCGTGGGAGCGGCGTCGTGAGGGTCTTCCACGCGGTCTCCGAGATCCCGGACGGCTGGGGTCCGAGCGCCGTCACGATCGGCAAGTTCGACGGCGTCCACACCGGTCACCGGGCGGTCATCGACCGGCTGCGCGCGGTCGCCGCAGAACGCGGGCTCGTCTCGACGGTGATCACGTTCGACCGGAACCCGCTCGAAGTCCTCGCCCCCGAGAAGTGCCCGGCGTCGCTGGTCAGCAACGCCCAGAAGCTCGACCTCCTGGCCTCGACGGGGATCGACGCGACGCTGATGGTCGCGTTCGACCGCGCGCTCGCCGCCCTCGAGCCCGAGGAGTTCGTGCACCACATCCTCGTCGACCGGCTGCACGCGGCCGCGGTGCTGGTGGGCAGCGACTTCCGCTTCGGCGCGCGCGGCGCCGGCAATGTCGCCCTGCTGCGCAGCCTCGGCGAGACGTATGGGTTCACCGTCGAGCTGATCGACGACGTCCGGCCGGAGCACGGCCGCCGGGTATCGTCGACGTGGATCCGGGAGCTGCTGGCGGACGGCGACGTCCGCCACGCCACCGAGCTGCTCGGCTCGGCGCCGACCGTCCGCGGCGTCGTCGTGCACGGCGCGGCACGAGGGCGAGAGCTGGGCTTCCCGACGGCGAACCTGTCGCCGGAGTCGGAGGGCCTGATCCCGGCCGACGGCGTCTACGCCGGGTGGTTGACGGACGGGGGCGAGCGCTACCCCGCCGCCATCTCCGTGGGGAACAACCCGACCTTCGAAGGCGTGCCCCAGAAGCAGGTCGAGGCGTATGTGCTCGACCGCGAACTCGACCTGTACGACCACCGGGTGGAGGTGTCCTTCGTGGAGCGCATCCGCGGCATGGTCGCCTACACCGGAGTGGACCCGCTGATCGCGCAGATCGCCGACGATGTCGAACAGGCGCGCCGCATCCTCGGGACCGACAGCGTCGACAGCGTCGCCGACGCCGCGACCGGCGCGGGCTCGGCCACGGAGACCCCGACCGTCGCAGGCGAGCCCTCCTGATGGCGGACGGCATCCCGGCCGCCGGCGCGCGGCCGCTCTGGCACGGGCGTGCGATCGCGCTGGTCGGCATCCTGCTCGTCGCCGCCAACCTCCGCACCGCCGTCGCGGCGCTGTCGCCGATCTTCGCAGAGATCCGCACCGATTTCGCCGTGACGAGCATCGGCGTCGGGCTGCTCGGGATGCTGCCGCCGATCTGCTTCGCGATCTTCGGGCTGATCGCGCCCTCCTTCACCCGGCGCCTCAGCCTGGAGGCCGTGGTGCTGCTCGCGCTCGGCGTCATGCTGCTCGGCCACGTGGTCCGGGCGGCGGCGCCCTCGTTCGCGGTGCTCGCGATCGGGTCGGCGATCACCTTCGCCGGCATGGGCGTGGGCAACGTGCTGCTGCCACCCCTGGTGAAGCGGTACTTCCCGGACCGGATCGGGCTGGTGACGTCGCTGTACGCGACGGTCATGTCGGTCTCCACGCTACTGCCGCCGCTCGTGGCGGTACCGGTCGCCGACGCGGCGGGCTGGCACGTGTCGGTCGGGATGTGGGGCGTCGTCAGCCTGCTGGCGCTGCTGCCCTGGCTGCGCATCCTGATCACCCATCGGCCGGCTCATCCGGACAGCGACGTGGAGGTCGAGAAGGCGCAGCCGGCGATGGCCGGACGGGTCTGGCACGCGCCGCTGGCCTGGTCGCTCGCCGTGATCTTCGCGGTCTCGAGCCTCAACGCGTACGCCATGTTCGCCTGGCTGCCCGAGATCCTGCACGACGTCGCCGGGGTGTCGGCGGCCGACGCCGGCGCCCTGCTGTCGGTGTATGCCGGGATGGGCATACCGGCCGGGCTGCTCGTGCCCCTGCTCGCCGCGCGCATGCGGAACGTGGCGCTGCTGATCTACGCCGGTGTCGCGTTCTTCATCGTCGGGTACCTGGGGCTCATCCTGGTTCCGGGCACGGCGACGTGGCTGTGGGTGGCGTTCGCCGGCCTCGGTCCGCTGCTGTTCCCGCTGTGCCTGGTGCTCATCAACGTGCGGACCCGCACCCACGCGGGCGCCGTCGCCCTCAGCGGCTTCACGCAGGGGCTCGGCTACACCCTCGGTGCGCTCGGGCCGCTCGCCGTCGGCGTGCTGCACCAGCTGACGTCCTCCTGGACGCTGCCCCTGATCGTGCTGACCGCCACCGCCCTCGCCGCGGCGGCCGCCGGCGCCGTCGCCGCGCGCCCCCGCCACCTCGAAGACTGACCCGCCCCTCCGCCCTCCGCGCCCCTCGCGCCGCTCCGCCCTCCGCGCCCCTCCGCCCAGCCATCGAGTCCTCACTTAATGCACGATTTCAGCCCGGAAACGTGCATTAAGTGAGGACTCGATGGTGGGGGGCGGGGTCAGGGGAGGAGGTGGGCTCGGTGGATGAGGGCGGCGGCGCCGATGAGGGGGCCCTCGGAGGAGAGGGCGGACGGGACGATACGGACCTTGCGCACGAACGGGAAGTAGTGGTGCTCGATGACGGCGCGCATGTGGTCGAAGAGGTCCGGCGTCGAGTGCGAGAAGCCTCCGCCGATCGCCACCAGCTCCAGGTCGAGCAGCGCGGTCGCCGACGCGATCGCGCGCCCGACGGCCTCGCCGGTACGGGCGATCGCCTCGCGTGCGACGAGGTCGCCCGCGGCGTAGGCGGCCGCGAGCTCCTCGCCGGTCGCGCCCTCGAAGCCGTGCTGCCGCGCCCACGCGACGGTGTGCGGACCGGAGGCCATGGCCTCCAGTGCGTACGGGTTGCCGAAGGTGTCCTCTCCACGGATGTCGCCCACCTCGACGTGTCCGATGTGGCCGGCGTTGCCCGTCGGACCGGTGATGACGCGGCCATCGACGATGAGGCCGCCGCCGATCCCGGTCGAGATGACCATGCCCATGACGTTGTCGACGCCCTGCGCGGCGCCCACCCAGTGCTCCGCCATAGTGATGGCGACGCCGTCCATCTCGAGGGTGACGGGCACCTCCAGGCCGAGCTCGGCGGCGACGCCGGCGACGTAGTCGCGCATCGGGTAGTCGCGCCAGTGCGGCACGTTGAGCGGCGAGACGAGCCCGCGCTTCCGCTCGATCGGACCGGCGCTGCCGATCCCGACGCCGACGATCCGCCCGCCCGACGGGAGGGAGGCGGCGGCCGCGCGGACGACCCCGCCGACCGACTCCTCGAGCTCCGGAACGGTCGCCTCGCGGCCGGTGGGGCGCCGGTGGCGCGACCCCTCCACGAGGCGGCCGTCGGCGTCGACGAGGGCGGCCTCCACCTTGGTCCCGCCGAAGTCGACGGCGAGAGCGTAGGCAGGGGAGGATGCGGTGGAGTCTGTGGGCACGAAGCAACGATAAACGAAACGGACTCTGCTCATTTGAGCACTCACCACGCACATGTTGCTCGGCTGCGCACCCCTTCCTAAGCTGGAGGGGTGGGCCTGAACGATTCGGATGAGATCCTCGCCGTCAAAGCCGCAGAGCTCTACTACGAAGCGGGCAAGACGCAGGACGAGATCGGCGTCGCACTGAACGTCTCCCGCTGGAAGGTGGGCCGTCTGCTCGTGGCTGCGCGCGAGCACGGCTTCGTGCGCATCGAGATCGTGCATCCGAGCGCCCGCCGCTTCTCGCTGGAGCGCGAACTCTGCGGGTTCTACGGGCTGGACGACGCCGTGGTGGTTCCGGCCGCGGAGTCCGACGCCGAGGCCCAGGGCCGGGTGGCGCAGGCCGCCGCGGACTACCTGACCACTCTCCGGCCGGTCCCGCGCACGCTCGGCGTCAGCTGGGGCCGCACCCTCCATGCCGTCGCCGCGCGCTTGCGCCCGGGGTGGGCGGTGGGCGTCAACCCCGTCCAGATCAACGGGAGCGTCTCCTCCACCCGCCAGGCCACCGCGGCGGCCGACACTGCCGTCGTCATCGCGCGCAAGGCGCAGGGAACCGCGACCCTGCTGCCCAGCCCCGCCATCTTCGAGCACGCCGCCACCCGGCGGGCGATCGAGGCCGACCGCTCGGTGCAGAGCGTGCTCGAGCTCGCCCGCAGCGCCAACGCCTACCTGTTCAGCGCGGGCGTCGTCGACACCAGTTCGGTCCACGTCGACTCCGGGTACCTCTCGGTGGAGGATGTGGCAGCGCTGGCCGAAAGGGGAGCGGTCGGCGACGTGGTCGGGCGCTTCATCACCGACGACGGGCAGGTCGCCGATCCGGATCTCAACTCGCGCACGCTGGGCCTCAGCCTGGACGAGCTGCGGGCGGCCCGCACCTCCATCGCGGTGATCGCGGGCGAGGCCAAGCACCGGGTGGCGCACGCCGTCGTCGCGAGCGGACTCTGCACCACGCTGATCACCGACGAGGCGACCGCGAACGACCTGCTCGGGCGGACGGCGCCGGGCGCGCAGGGTGCGCAGGCCGCGCCGGGCGCGTCGGGTACTCGTCCCGCGCCGGCCGACGCCCTCGCGAACCAGTAGCACCCAGAGGATTCACCAGCATGACGACCACCAGCATTTGGAGGACCACGTGACCATCGAGACAACGCCGCCCGTGCGCACGCTCGCGCCGGCGGCCCGCGCCGTCGAGGTGCTCGGCAGCGACCTGACGGAGGCGTCGCTGCGGCGCTACCTCGGCGGCATCCCGGGAGTGGATGCGGTCGGGCTGGAGCAGCGCGCCGCCGGCCTCGGCACGCGGTCGATCAAGACCACGAGCAAGAAGTGGGCTCTCGACACGATCATCGAGCTCATCGACCTGACGACTCTGGAGGGCGCGGACACGCCGGGCAAGGTCCGGTCGCTGGTCGCCAAGGCGCTCACGCCGGACGCGTCCGACCCCTCCACGCCGCGGCCCGCTGCAGTCTGCGTCTACGGCGACATGGTGCCGTACGCGGTCGAGGCGCTGGGCGCCGCGCACGCGGGCGCGATCCGCCGTGCAGGAGCCGAGACGGATGGGCACAGCGGCGGCGTCAACGTCGCCGCCGTCGCCACCGTGTTCCCGAGCGGACGCGCCTCCCTCCGGGTCAAGCTCGCGGACACGGCCGACGCCGTCGCCGCGGGCGCGGACGAGATCGACATGGTCATCGACCGCGGCGCGTTCCTCTCCGGCCGCTACGGCCACGTCTTCGACGAGATCGTCGCGGTCAAGGAGGCCTGCCGGCGTGATGACGGCACGTACGCCCACCTCAAGGTGATCCTGGAGACCGGTGAGCTGAACACGTACGACAACGTTCGCCGAGCCTCCTGGCTGAGCATCCTGGCCGGCGGCGACTTCATCAAGACGTCGACCGGCAAGGTCTCGCCCGCCGCCACGCTCCCCGTGACGCTGCTGATGCTGGAGGTCGTCCGTGACTGGCACCTGCTGACCGGCGAGGAGATCGGGGTGAAGCCGGCCGGCGGCATCCGCTCGTCGAAAGACGCGATCAAGTACCTGGTGACGGTCGCCGAGACGGTGGGCGAGCGGTGGCTCCAGCCGCACCTGTTCCGGTTCGGCGCGTCGAGCCTCCTCAACGACGTGCTCCTGCAGCGCCAGAAGCTGGCCACCGGGCACTACTCCGGCGCCGACTACGTGACGATCGACTGACCCGACAGCCAGACCCGACAGCCAGACCCGACAGACAAGAGAGCTGACACCATGAGTTTCCTCGAATACGCCCCGGCTCCGGAGTCGCGGTCGATCCTGAACCTGCGCGACGAGTACGGCCTGTTCATCGACGGCGAGTTCGTCGCCGGTCACGGCACCCCGTTCCAGACGATCTCTCCGGCGACGGAGGAGCGCCTCGCGACCATCGCGACGGCCGACGCCTCCGACGTCGACACCGCCGTCGCAGCGGCGCGCCGCGCGTACGACCGGGTCTGGTCGCGGATGAGCGGCTCCGATCGCGGCAAGTACCTGTTCCGGATCGCACGGCTCGTCCAGGAGCGCGCCCGCGAGCTCGCCGTGGCCGAGAGCCTCGACAACGGCAAGCCGATCAAAGAGAGCCGGGATGTCGACGTCCCGCTCGTGGCCGCCTGGTTCTTCTACTACGCGGGATGGGCGGACAAGCTGGAGCACGCGGGCCTCGGCCCCGCGCCGCGCGCGCTGGGCGTCGCCGCGCAGGTGATCCCCTGGAACTTCCCCCTGCTGATGCTCGCGTGGAAGATCGCGCCGGCGCTCGCGGCGGGAAACACCGTCGTGCTGAAGCCGGCCGAGACCACTCCGCTGACGGCACTGCTGTTCGCCGAGATCGTCCAGCAGGCCGACCTCCCCGCGGGCGTCGTGAACATCGTGACGGGCGCTGGGGAGACCGGCCGCGAGCTGGTCGCGCACCCGGACGTCAACAAGGTCGCCTTCACCGGCTCGACCGCGGTGGGCCGGGAGATCGCCCGGAGCGTCGCGGGCACGAGCAAGAAGCTGACCCTCGAGCTGGGCGGCAAGGCCGCGAACATCGTCTTCGACGACGCGCCCATCGACCAGGCGATCGAGGGCATCGTCAACGGCATCTTCTTCAACCAGGGCCACGTCTGCTGCGCGGGCAGCCGCCTCCTGGTGCAGGAGAGCATCCACGACGAGGTCGTCGACCGGCTGAAGCGCCGGCTGTCGACCCTGCGGCTGGGCGACCCACTGGACAAGAACACCGACATCGGCGCGATCAACAGCGCGGAGCAGCTGCAGCGCATCCGGGAGCTGTCCGACATCGGCGAGGCGGAGGGTGCTGAGCGCTGGACCGCCGACTGCGCGATCCCGGAGAACGGCTTCTGGTTCGCACCGACCATCTTCGACAACGTCTCGACAAGCCACCGCATCGCCCGCGAGGAGGTCTTCGGCCCGGTGCTCTCGGTGCTGACCTTCCGCACGCCGGCGGAGGCGATCGCCAAGGCCAACAACACGCCGTACGGGCTGTCGGCCGGCATCTGGTCCGACAAGGGCAGCCGCATCCTCGCCGTCGCCGACAAGCTCCGCGCAGGAGTGATCTGGGCGAACACCTTCAACCGCTTCGACCCGGCCAGCCCGTTCGGCGGCTACAAGGAGTCCGGCTACGGGCGCGAAGGCGGCCGGCACGGCCTCGGCGCGTACCTGGTGCCCGGACGGTCGGTCTCGGCGCCCGTGTCCATCCCCGCCCGCCTCGCTCGCAAGGGAGCCACCAAATGAGCCGCTTGGCCGTTCCGAAGACCTACAAGCTGTACATCGGCGGGAAGTTCCCGCGCAGCGAGTCCGGCCGCACCTACGAGGTGCTGTCGGCGAAGGGCGCCTTCCTCGCGAACGCCGCCAAGGCCTCCCGCAAGGATGCCCGCGACGCGGTCGTTGCCGCGCGTGCCGCCGTCTCCGGCTGGTCCGGAGCGACCGCCTACAATCGCGGACAGGTGCTCTACCGGATCGCCGAGCTGCTGGAAGGGCGCCGGGCGCAATTCGTCGACGAGATCCAGAAGGCCGAGGGCGTCTCCGCGGGTGCGGCGACGGCGCAGGTGGACGAGGCGATCGACCGCTGGGTCTGGTACGCGGGCTGGGCGGACAAGTTCGCGCAGGTCGCGGGCAACGCCAACCCGGTCGCCGGCCCGTACTTCAACATCTCCGTGCCGGAGCCCACCGGCGTCGTCGGCATCGTCGCGCCGCAGGACTCCAGCCTGCTCGGCTTCGTCAGCGCGGTCGCGCCGGCACTGGTCGCAGGCAACAGCGTCGTGGTCGTCGCGAGCGAGCGCTTCCCGCTGTCGGCGATCAGCCTCAGCGAGGTGCTGGCGACGAGCGACGTCCCGGGGGGTGTGGTCAACATCCTCACCGGGTCGCCGGCCGAGATCGCGCCGTGGCTCGCGTCGCACGCCGACGTGAATGCGCTCGACCTGGTCGGCGCGGGGGACCTCGACTGGGTCGACCTGCAGATCGCGTCGGCAGAGACGCTGAAGCGCGTGCTGACCCCCGAGAACGGCTCCGACGCTGCCGCTCCGTCGCTCGACCGCATCGCGTTCTTCACCGAGACGAAGACGGTCTGGCACACCAAGTCGCTGCTCTAGCCCATCCACCGATTCGTGACGAATCGGGCATCTGACACGTGCTGAGCACCGATTCGTCACGAATCGTGCCTCGCTAGCGCCTCGGCCGATTCGTGACGAATGCGGCGTCTGGCGCGATGTAAGCGCCGATTCGTCACGAATCGGGAGGAGGCGAGTGTTCTTCCGATGCAGCAAGTTGTGAGGGAGTATGGGAGGAGGCGGGGGAGACGAGGGGAGGCCGACGATGGCGGACGAGTGGAGACCGGAGCACGGTGAGCTGGCTCTCGTCGGCGACAGCCTGACGCAGAACGGCGACTGGGATGCGCTCCTCCCCGGCGAGGCGGTCCGCAATTTCGGGATGGCCGGCGACACCACCGACGACGTCATCGCGCGCCTCGGCGACGTGATCGACGCCCGGCCGGCGACGGTCGCCCTCCTCATCGGCACCAACGACCTCGCCTGGCGCCGATCGGTCGAGCACGTGGTCCGCAACATCGAGACGATCCTCGTGACTCTGCGCCGGGAGCTGCCCGATTCGCGCATCCTGGCCCAGTCCGTGATGCCGCGCGGGCACGAGTTCGCCGACCAGATCCGCGACATCAACCGCCACCTGTGGCAGTTCGCGCCCGGTGCGCACGCCGGCTGGCTCGACCTGTGGCCCGCTCTCGCGCTGGAGGACGGCGAGCTGAACCCCGCCTACACCGAGGATCGCCTCCACCTGAATTCCGACGGCTACCGAGTCTGGGCGGGCGAACTCGCCCCCGCCCTGGAGCGCATCCGCGACCTCCCCCCGAACTCCCGCGCCATCACCCTCCCCGACCTCGGCGGCGCCGCCTGACCCACCCCTCGCGGCATCCGCCCACCGTCGAGACACACTTCTTGCACGCCCCCGCGGCGTGTCGTGTGCAAAAAGTGTGGACTCGACGGTGGGGGGAGGGGTCAGGAGGCGCGGAGGAGCGCGGCGTAGACGGCGATGCCGCGGAACCACGTGGCGGTGCGGATGCGCTCGTCACGGGCGTGGAGGGCGGCCCGCTCGTCGGCGCTCAGCTCGAACGGCGTGAACCGGTAGACGGCGTCGCAGATGCCCGTGAAGTGCCGGCTGTCGCTCGCTCCGAGCATGACGTAGGGGGTCACGACGGCCCGCGGGTGCACGGCGCCGATCGCCGAGGCCAGCCGATCCCAGTGCGGACCGTCGGCCGGGGAGACGGGCGACGGCTCGCTGGCGTCGACCGCCTCCACCCGGACGGCGTCGTCACGGATCGCCCGCCGCAGGTGCGTGAGCGTCTCGGCCACCGACGAACCGACGGCGATGCGTGTGTTGACGACCGCCTCCGCCGTCTCGGGCAGGGCGTTCGCGGCGAGGCTGCCGCTCAGCTGTGTGACCGCCGTCGTGGTGCGGACCATCGCCCGCGTCTCGTCGCTCAGCCGGCCGAGGACCGTACGGAGGAGGGGCTGCAGCCGGCGTGCGCGGGTGAACACCGCGCGCAGCGGACCGGTCGCATGGGCGCCCAGCATCTCGACCATCTGCAGGGTGGTCTCGCTGAGCCGGGCCGGGAACGGCCGGGCGTTGAGCCGGGTGATCGCGCGCGCCAGGCGAACGGTCGCCGTCATCCGCGGGGGAGTGGAGGCGTGCCCGCCGTGCTGCTCGACGGTGAGCCGCACGCTGGTGATGCCTTTCTCGCTCACACCGACCACCGCGATGGGCACGTGGACGCCCGGGAAGATGCGCTCCACGACCGCGCCGCCCTCGTCCAGGACCAGGGCCGCACGGATGCCGCGCTCGTCGAGCGCCGCGGCGATCGTCCGCCCGCCCGAACCGACGGTCTCCTCGTCGTGACCGAAGCTCAGGTAGACGTCATGAGCCGGCTGGAAGCCGGTGCGCACCAGCTCCTCCACGGCCTCCAGGATGGCCACCAGCGCACCCTTGTCGTCGATCGCCCCACGGGCCCACAGCGTCTGGTCCTCGCCCGCGCCCGTGAGTTCGGCGGCGAACGGGGGATGCGTCCATCCCTCGGCGGTCGCCGGCACGACGTCGTAGTGCGCCATCAGCACGGTCGGCGTTCCGGACTCGCGTCCGGGCCAGCGGTACAGGAGGGAGTGGCCGTGGCGCTCCCGCTCCAGCGTGGAGTGGAGGGCCGGGTACAACTGGGGGAGGGACTCGATGAAGTGGTCGAACGCTGCCCAGTCGGTGTCCTCGACGACGTTCCGCGACATCGTCGGGACGCGCAGCAGTGTGCGGAAGCGCTCCAGCGCGGCTTCCCGCTCCAGCGCGGCTTCCCGATCCAGCGCGGCGGCCTCCTGCCCCGGCGCGCCCGGCCCCGGGTCACTCACCGGCGGCCGTACGGAACGCGTCGAACGCCGCGTCGTTGAACAGCACGAACCGGACGTGCTCCACCGAGCCCACGCCGGAGGACAACACGGCCCGCACGGTGCTGATCGCGATGCGCGCCGCGTCGTCGAGCGGCCAGCCGTAGACGCCGGCCGAGATCGCCGGGAAGGCGACCGTCCGCGCACCGAGTTCGCGCGCCACGCGGAGGGAGGAGCGGTACGCGTTCTGCAGCAGCGGCGTCCGGTCTTCGTCCGGGGACCAGACCGGCCCGACCGCGTGGATCACCCATCGAGCGGCCAGGTCGCCCGCCGTGGTGGCAACCGCCTGCCCGGTCGGGAGGCCGCCGGGCAGGGTGGTCGCCCGCAGCTGCCGTGTCGCTTCGAGGATCGCGGGCCCGCCGCGGCGATGGATGGCCCCGTCGACGCCGCCGCCGCCCAGCAGCGAGCTGTTGGCGGCGTTGACGATCGCGTCGACGGTCTCGTCGGTGATGTCCCCGCGGACGATGCGGATCAGTTCTGTGTCGGTCATGCCCGCCTCAGCCCCGGTTGTTGGAGAGTTCGTAGACCTTCAGCAGCTCGGCGATGGCGTCGTCGCGCGCGCTGCCTCCCTCTTCGAACATCTCCGAGACGTGCGTGCGGAGGTGGTTCTCGACCAGGAGTTTGTTGAGCGAGCCGAGGGACTTCTGGATGGCGAGCGACTGGGTGAGGATGTCGATGCAGTAGTCCTCGTTCTCGATCATCTTCTCGAGCCCGCGAAGCTGCCCTTCGAGGATGCGCGTCCGGTGCAGCGCACGCTTCTTGATGTCTGCGATCACCCCCTCAGGATAGGCCGGATCCGGCATACCCGGTGGGGGTAGCCGCCCCTGAAGAATCGGGGCGGCGGCGCTGTGCATCCCTCGCGGATACACGAACGCCCCCCGGTCAATATCCCCCTAACGGGGGGGTAGGGGTGGACATACCGCTGGGTCTATCCTCCAGGGAGGGGTTGAGAAATATTCGTTTAACAGGAAAGGCCCGACTTTGCTGAAGAACCTCAGCCCGCTGCTGTCCGGCGCGCTCCTGAGCGCGCTCGACGCCATGAGAGATGGCGAGACACTGACCCTCGTGGGCAGCGGCTACCCGGAAGACCAGATCACCGCACCCGTCATCCACCTGGGTGACGACGTCACGACAGAGGCCGCCGCCGAGGCGATCCTCTCCGTGTTCCCGCTCGATACCGAGAGCTCCTCGCCGATCGTGTTCCTGGACCTCGCCGACGAACCCTACGACGTACCCGACGTCGCGTTCGCAGTGAACGGGATCGCGTCCGACGCCGAACTCCGCCGAGTCCCCATGACCCGTCTCGAACTCGAGCCGTTCCTCGAGCTCGCCCGAACGTCCGCCGTCACGGTGCGGGTCGGCGCCGATGCGCCGCCGTGCGCCTTCCTGCTCCGCCGGGGAGTGCTGTAGCCCGCAGCGCACCCCCGTACACAGCATCCCGCAGCACCACGTCGCCCGCCCGGGCCGGAGAAACAGAGGCCTCCGCGACCGGGCGGGCGCACCAGGTCACGGGCGCCGCGTAGAGTTGTGTCCCGTGTCCAGACCACACACGCCGCAGCCGCCCGCCTTCAACCGCGCTGCTCTCGCGCCCGGGCTGCTGGGGGCCATCGTCCTGCTGGCCGGCCTGGCACTGCTCGGCAGCGACTGGTACCTCTACGTCCGGTACGCCGTCAGCATCCTCGCGCTCATCCTGTGCGTGTTCGCCGTGCAGGCGAAGCTGTGGTGGTGGCTGGTCGGTCTCATCCCGATCGCGGTGGTCTGGAATCCGATCTGGCCGTTCCCGCTCACAGGGATCGTCGCGCAGGCTTTGTCGCTCGCGGGCGCCGTTCTCTTCGTCGCCGCCGCGGTCACGATCAAGATCCCTGCAGACACTCGTCGCTGAACGGCTCCGCAGCCGGTAGAATGGTGCTGCGCGGCCGTCCTGTGCCGCGCGCTCCCGGCGTCAGCCGCGTGAGTCCGGTCCACTCGGTACCGGTCCTCCCGCCCCCGCCGGCCTCACGACCACACGGCGTCGCGCCCTCCGGCAGCGCGCGGCGCCTCCCCTGGAGGACCATGTCTCGTTCCGGTCAGCGCACCAGCCCGACCAGGCCGCAGCAGCAGCGGAAGAACCGGCACGCCAACAACGACGGGCTGATCCCCGTCCTCGCCCGCAAAGTGCGCGAGGTGGAGGCGAAGGCCGTCGACGGCAAGAAGCTCGGCCCCACGAACCGCACCAAGTTCCAGGTGATCGCGTTCCTGATGCGGGAGGAGCGCGCCAGGGCCAAGTCCGACCCGGACCTGAGCGACGCGGCGCGCGCCGAGCAGCTGAAGCGGCTGGACGGCATCGCCACCATCCTGGCGAAGACCGCAGCGCGCGACACCTCGCTGATCTCGCTGCTCGAGAGCGAGTCCCCGTCGACCGCCACCGCGCAGAAGATGCGCCGGGACTGGCTGCTCGAGTCGGGCACGGAGCTGTCGCCCGACGACCTGATCATCACGGTGGAGCGGCCCGTCGCAAAGATCGACAGCGTCATCCCGCCGGAGCTGGCCGAGAAGCAGGTCGTTCCGCAGTCCGTCAAGGCGCGTCAGCTCTCCAACCCGTTCCTGGCCCCGGACCTCTCGCGGCTCACCCCGCCGGCCCCGACGCCGCGCCGGCGCCTCGACTCGTGGGAGCTGCTCGGCCCGCTGTTCAAGTCGTTCGAGTACGGCGCAGGCGGCCAGGCGGCCAGCATGGAGCTGCCGCCCGCGCCGCTGCTCGACCGCTACTCGCCTCCCGGCACGGAGCTGATGCACCACCAGTCACGGTTCATCGAGAGCGTCCGCCAGGGGCATCGCAGCTTCCTGCTCGCCGATGAGCCGGGCCTCGGCAAGACCGCGCAGTCGGTGCTCGCCGCCTCCGTCGCCGGCGCCTATCCACTGCTCGCCGTGGTGCCGAACGTCGTGAAGATGAACTGGGCGCGCGAGGTGGAGCAGTGGACGCCGATGCGGCGTGCCACGGTCATCCACGGCGACGGGGAGGGCCTCGACGCCTTCGCCGACGTCGTCATCGTCAACTACGAGGTGCTGGACCGGCACCTGTCCTGGCTGAGCACGCTCGGCTTCAAGGGCATGGTGGTCGACGAGGCGCACTTCATCAAGAACCTGCACTCGCAGCGCTCACGCCTCGTGCTCGGGCTGGCCGACGCCATCCGCCAGGCGACGCCGGACCCGCTGATGATCGCCCTGACCGGTACGCCGCTGATCAACGACATCGACGACTTCAAGGCGATCTGGCAGTTCCTCGGCTGGATCGACGGCAACAAGCCCACTGCTCAGCTGATGGAGCACCTGGAGGAGACGGGGCTCACTCCCGCCGACTTCGGCTTCTACGCGGCGGCGCGCGAGGCGGTCATCGACATGGGCATCGTCCGCCGCCGCAAGCTCGACGTGGCCGCCGACCTCCCCAGCCGGCGCGTCGTCGACCTGCCGGTCGAGCTGGACGACGAGCTGGGTCGCTCCATCCGCCAGGCCGAGAAGGATCTGGCCGCGCGGCTGGTCGCCAAGTTCCACCGTGCTGCGGCGGCCGGCCGTCCCGACTCCTTCGACGGCGACGACGAGGCGCACCGCCGCCACCTCATCCGCCTGGTGGCCCAGTCGGAGCTGGAGGAGTCCAAGTCCTCGAAGTCCGGCGACAACGTGTTCACCATGGTGCGCAAGATCGGCCAGGCGAAGGCCGGGCTGGCGTCCGACTACACGGCCCAGCTGGCGCGCTCCGTCGGCAAGGTCGTCTTCTTCGCGAAGCACATCGACGTGATGGATGCGGCGGAGGAAGCGTTCGCGGCCCGCGACCTGAAGACGATCTCCATCCGCGGCGACCAGTCCGCACTGGCGCGCCAGAAGGAGATCGACGCGTTCAACAACGACCCGGAGGTCGCGGTCGCCGTGTGCTCGCTGACCGCCGCCGGTGTGGGCCTCAACCTGCAGGCGGCCTCCAACGTCGTCCTCGCCGAGCTGTCCTGGACGGCTGCCGAGCAGACGCAGGCGATCGACCGCGTGCACCGCATCGGCCAGGAGGAGCCGGTCACGGCCTGGCGGATCATCGCCGCGCAGACCATCGACGCCAAGATCGCCGAGCTCATCGACGCCAAGCAAGGCCTCGCCGCTCGCGCGCTCGACGGCAGCGACGTGGAGGTCGGCTCGGCCGACTCCGTGCAGCTCGACGCGCTGATCACCCTGCTGGAGGGCGCGCTGGCGTAGCGGTCGGCCTTCGGTGTCGTCTCAGGCGATCCCGGCGTCGTCCGGGTCGAGGGGGACGGGCCGGTCGTCGTCCGGGAGGAGCTCGTCGTCCTCGTCGTCGATCACAGGAACGTCCTCCGGGTCGTGCACCACCGGCTCCGGCTCGTAGTCGGTCTCCTGCGCCTCGCGGAAGTCGTCGAGGTCCTCGTCGTCTCCGTGTTCACGTCCTCTGGGGTCGCTCATGCCCCGAGGGTACCGCCGGGCGACGCGCGCAGGAAGGCCGTTCTCACTCCAGCTCGATGACGAAGAAGGGGCCGCTGTCGTCGTGCTCGATGTGCGCCGTCCCGCGGAATCCGGCGAAGTCGCCGGTTCCCGTGCCGGGAACGATGTTGCCGAACGCGGAGGCGTCGCCCGGGTGCTGCAGCGCGCCGTGATGCACGGTCACGGACCCGCTGCGGCCATCGTCCAGCCGTCCCGTGATGCGCTCGGCGGCGAGATACCCGCGGCCGCCCTCCTCGGTCCCCGAGGAGACGAAGTGTGCGATCGACTCTCCGACGAGTCCTTCGCTGTAGGTCTTCCGCATGACCACCGCGCCGAGCCAGTCGTCGTCGGCGCCGGACAGTCCGAGGCCGGGCAGTTCGGCCGGCTCCCAGCCGGTGACGGTGAAGCGGGCGGTGATGGTCTCTGTGCTCATGCGTTCACCGTAGACGGGCCGGAGTCCGCCGCGCTTGAAATTTCGCGACAGAGGAAATGTGGGCTAGACAGGGCATATGCCCCATCATTCCCAGGTCGAGATCGAGCGCAAGTACGACGTGGAGGCCGAGGCGCGCCATCCCCAGCTCGTCGGTGTCGGGGCGGTCGCCGTTCAGGGTGAGCCTGTCCGCCACGAACTGGTCGCCACCTACTTCGACACCCCCGACCTCGCGCTGGCGCAGCAGCGGACGGCCGTGCGCGTCCGGCGCGGCGGCCACGACGCCGGCTGGCACGTCAAGCTCCCGGCGGAGGAGGGACGGACCGAGCTGCACTGGCCGCTCACCGACGACGACGAGCCGCCCGCAGAACTGCGGGAGCACCTGCGCTCGATCATCGGGGACGCGCAGCTCGTCCCGATCGCCCGGGTCACCAACCAGCGCGACAGCGTCGTGCTGCAGGACGCCGCGGGTTTCGAGGTCGCGGAGCTGACCGACGACCACGTCCGGAGCGAAGATCTGCGCGCCGGCGGCACGCGCGAGTGGCGGGAGTGGGAGGTCGAGCTCCTCGCCGGCGCCCCGGACACGCGGGAGCGCCGCACCGCGCTGCTCGACGGGATCGAGGAGCGCCTGCTCGCCGCAGGAGCCCGGCCGTCGGCCAGCTCGTCGAAGCTGCAGCGCGCCCTCGGACTCTGATCCGCCTACCACCGGACGACGTCTCCCGTCCAGTGCGATTTTGTGCAGCCCCTCCGGGGCGGGCATGATTCAAGCACGCACGAGAAACGGAGCAGCATGAAGATCGGCATCCTCACCAGCGGCGGCGACTGCCCGGGCCTGAACGCGGTCATCCGCGGGGCGGTCCTGAAGGGGGACCGCGTCCACCGCTCCGAGTTCGCCGGCTTCCGTTACGGCTGGCGCGGTGTCGTCGACGGCGACATCATGCCGCTCGACCGGCACAGCGTCCGCGGCCTCTCGCGCCAGGGCGGCACGATCCTGGGCTCCAGCCGCACGAACCCGTTCGAGGGCGAGAAGGGCGGCCCCGAGAACATCCAGCGGATGATGGACGAGCACGAGATCGACGCCATCATCGCCATCGGCGGCGAGGGCACGTTGACCGCCGCCCGCCGCCTCACCGACGCGGGCCTCCGCATCGTCGGCGTACCGAAGACGATCGACAACGACCTCGCCGCGACTGACTACTCGTTCGGGTTCGACACGGCCGTCGAGATCGCGACGGAGGCGATCGACCGCCTGCGCACGACGGCGGAGTCGCACCAGCGTTGCATGGTGGTGGAGGTGATGGGCCGCCACGTCGGCTGGATCGCCCTCCACTCGGGCATGGCCGGCGGCGCCCACGCCATCCTCATCCCGGAGCAGCCGCAGTCGATCGAGCAGATCTGCGAGTGGGTGGAGTCGGTCCGCGACCGCGGCCGTGCGCCCGTGATCGTCGTCTCGGAGGGTTTCCACCTGGACACGATGGAGGAGGCCCACTCGCACAAGGGCCTCGACGCGTTCAACCGTCCCCGCCTCGGCGGCATCGGAGAGATGCTCGCCCCGATGATCGAGGAGCGGACCGGGATCGAGTCGCGCGCCACCGTCCTCGGCCACATGCAGCGTGGCGGCGTGCCGAGCGCGTACGACCGCGTGCTCGCCACGCGCCTCGGTATGGCGGCGGTCGACGCGGTCTACGAGGGCCGCTGGGGCTCGATGGTCTCGCTGCGCGGCACGGACGTCGTCAACGTGTCCATCGCGGATGCGACGGGCGGTCTGAAGACGGTGCCGGATGCGCGGTACGAGGAGGCGGCGCTCCTCTTCGGCTGAGGTGCTGCTCTTCGGACGACTCCCTGCTCCTCGGACGACTCCCTGCTCTTCGCGGGCTGGCGGGTCTAGGCTCCGTGCTACGAGAGGGAAGGAGCCTGTCCGTGCCGCGATTCGTCCAGTTCGAGGAGTTCGGGTCCCGCGACTACCTGCGGGTGGTGGATCGGGAGCGGCCGTGGCCGGGCCCCGGCCAGATCCTGGTGCGCGTGATGGCGGCGGGACTGAATCCGATGGACTACAAGGCCTACCGGGATGAGCAGGCGGCGGCCCGCATGGGTGTGACGCTGCCCAGCGGCATCGGGATGGACTTCGCCGGATTCGTCGAGGACCGGGGCGACGGGGCGACGCGATTCGAGCTGGGACAGGCGGTCTTCGGCACCGCCCCGTTCGCGTCGATCGCCGACTTCGTCGTCGTCCCGGAGGACGGACAGGTGGTCGCCAAGCCCGACGCCCTGACCTTCGAGGCGGCAGGATCGCTCGGCGTCGTCGGGCGCACGGCCATGGCCAGTGTCCGCTCCCTCGACCTCCACGAGCGCGACACCGTGCTCGTCAGCGCGGCGGCGGGCGGTGTCGGCGTGCTCGCCGCCCAGCTCGCGGTACGGGCGGGCGCGACGGTGATCGGCACGGCGAGCGAGGAGAACCACGACTTCCTGGAGTCGCTCGGCGTCATCCCCGTCGAATACGGGGAGGGGCTGGCCGAGCGGGTGCGCGACGTCATCGACGACGACCATGTCACCGCCGTGCTCGACAACCACGGCCCTGACACCATCGAGGCGGCGCTGGAGCTCGGCGTTCCGATCGAGCGTGTGAACAGCATCGTCGCGTTCGGTCCGGACGCGCACGGCGCGCGGAACGTCGGCGGCAGAGCGGCCGGCAATGACGAGCTCGCCGAACTCGCCGACCTGCTGGCCGAGAACGAGCTGGTGCTGCCGATCGACTCCATCTACCCCATCGAGCGGACGGTCGAGGCGTACGGGAGGCTGGAAGCGGGCCACCTGCGCGGCAAGGTCGTCATCGTCACCGACTGAGCGGCCGGCCCGTCCCGGCCCACGAGAGGAGCATCCATGATCGCAGAGGACATCGCCCGGCAGCTCCGTGCCGCTGGGTTGCGCTGGCAGCCGGCCTCCGGGGACACCTTCGCCATCGACCGGCCCGGCATGGAGGGCGAGCGGTTCACGGTCAGCGAGATGACCATCGAACCGCACCACTTCGACACCGGCACCATCCTCGGGTTCAACGGCACCACGGAGTGGGCACTCGACTCGCTCGCGGTCGAGGACGCGCTGTGGATCCCGCGCGAGGACCAACTCCGCGAGCTGCTGGGCGGCAGCTTCCGCCATCTGGCGCGCACCCCGGACTGCTATCGGGTCACGGTGTTCTTCGGCGACGAGGAGCGGATGTTCGAGCACGACGACGCCGCTACCGCGTACGCGCAGGCGCTGCTCTCGCTGATCGGGGCATCGGTCTCGTAGTTGGGGGCTCGGGCGCTCAGGCGTCGAGCGCCGCGGCCCCGAGCGCGGACGGGTCCCGCACGGACGGGTCCAGCACGGATGCGTCGAGGTCGGCGACGCTTCGCGCGCCCGCCAGCCCTAGCGTGATGTCCAGTTCGGCGATCGTGTTGCGGAGCAGCTCGTGCACGCCGGTCTCGCCGGCGAGGGCGAGGGCGTAGACGTAGGGGCGCCCGAGAGCGACGGCCCGCGCGCCGAGGGCGAGGGCGACCACCGCATCCGACCCCGTGCGGACGCCGCTGTCGAAGATCACCGGCATGCTGTCGGGCACGGCCTCCACGATTGCGGGCAGCGCGTCGAGCGCGGCGACCTCTCCGTCGATCTGGCGGCCGCCGTGATTCGAGACCTGCACCGCATCCACACCCGTGTCGGCGGCACGGCGGGCGTCGTCAGGATGCAGGACGCCCTTCAGCACGATCGGCAGGCGCGTGCGCTCGCGGAGGAACGCCAGGTCGTCCCAGGTGAGGGAGGGGTCGGCGAACACATCGAGGAAGGTCTCGACCGCCGCCAGCGGCTCACCGGACCGCAGCTTCTCGCGCAACGGCCCGGGGTGGTGGCGCAGGATGCTGGCGAAGGAGGCGAGTGCGGCAGGCGTGGGCGTCGTGGATGCGCGTCCACCGCGGGCCGCTCGCTCGCGGAGAAGCTCCCGGAACACGGGATCGCTGGTGTACTGGGCGATGCCGAGTCCACGGCTGAACGGCAGGTAGCCGAGGGAGAGGTCCCGCGGCCGCCAGCCGAGCACGTGCGTGTCGAGGGTGACGACGATCGCCTCGCAGCCGGAGCGTTCCGCACGCGCCACCAGGCTCGCGACCAGTTCGCGCGACGAGCTCCAGTACAGCTGGAACCAGCGGGCGGCGCCGGGGGACGCGTCCTCCATGGCCGCGGCGACCTCCTCCATCGGCTGCGAGGCCTGGGTGGAGAGCATGGCGGGTACCCCGAGGGCTGCCGCGGCGCGCGCGGCGGCGGCATCGCCTCCTCGGCGGGCGAGCTCGAGCACGCCGATCGGCGCGAGCAGCAGCGGGGTGGGGCGCCGGACGCCGAACAGCTCGACGGACAGATCGCGGGCGGAGACATTGCGGAGCACGCGCGGGACGATCCGCCGGCGCCGGAATGCCTCGAGGTTGGCCTCCGCCGTCCGCTCGAGCCCGGCGGAGCCGGCCACGTAGGCGAAGGCCGCTGCGCTCATCCGCCGCTGGGCCGCGCGCTCCAGTTGCGTGAACCCGACCGGGATGCGCGGCCGGCGGCCGGACACCCCCGCCCGGTAGATCTCCGACTGGGCATCGCGTCCGGCGTTCGAACTCATGACCACATCATCCACTGGTCCCGACATGCCGTCATCCTCCCGGTGCGGTGACGGCATGTCGGGACCACTCCATGGGACGCAACACGCCGTTATGCCCGCGCGTGAACGGCGTGTCGCGTCCCATGGATGCCGACTAGCGGCGGCGGCGTGGCTTGGGGGCCGAGCGCGGGCGTTTGCGGGCGCCCTGTTCGGCCTCCCGGGCTGCGACGTCGGGGTTGCGGGAGCTGTGCGCCGTGCGGCCGCGGACGATCCCGATGAACTCGTCGACGAGGGGATGCTGCCCCTCGCGCGGCCAGGTCAGGCCGATGCGGCTCTGCGGGGCGTCCACGACAGGGAGCGCCACGACGTCCTTACGCCGCAGCGCCTTCGCGACGGAGGCGGGGAGCAGTGCGATCCCGTCACCTGCGGCGACGCTCCGCAGCAGCGCCTCGGACGGCTCCCCGCCGACGCGCGGTTCGTCGGCGAGATGCGCGAGGCGCAGCGGCTCCTCCTCCAGCGTGAGCAGGTGCTCGTGGTGCATCACCGCGACGATGTCCTCCGCGTAGAGCGGGATCAGGTGCCGGTCGTCGTCCGGCTCGGCGTCGCGGGCGAACACCATGTCGGCGTCGCCCGCGGCGAGGGCCGCCAGCGGGTCGCCGCTCGGGCGCGCCACCAGCTCGACGCGCGGGAACCGCTCCTCGAACGTGCGGGTCCACTTGCCGACGGTGACGCCGAGCGGGAAGGCGAGGGAGAAGCGGGAGGACACGCGTCGAGGGTAGCGGACGGTAGCCTGGGGGACATGAAGGCGCAGACCATGAAAGCGGCCACGGCGGCCAAGAAGCTCGGCATCTACCTGCCGGCGGCGCCCGACGACTTCCGCGACCGCGAGATCAGCCGGACCGAGCTGGACGGCCTGATCGCCGATCCGCCCGAGTGGCTGCAGACGCTCCGGTCCGAGGGCCCCCACCCCCGCGACGTCGTCGCCCGCAAGCTCGGCGTCTCCAACTCGGGTCTCGCCCGCGGAGGGGTCACGGAGGCGCTGACCACGTCCGACATCAAGGCGCTCCTGGCCGACCCGCCCCAGTGGCTGGTCGACGAGCGGGCGACGCAGGCGGCGGTGCGCGCCGAGAACGCGCGCGTCAAGCAGCGCGACGCCGAGCGCGCGGCCCGGCGCGCTGCCGACGAGCGCTAGAGCCGGCTACTGCATCCGGGCGGTCACATCCCCGCGGTTACATCCCGGAGGGCTGCGTCCCGTCCGGGGAGCGGGTCGCCGACCGCGCCGCCCGCGCGATGGCCTGCGGACCGGTCACCAGGGCGCGGCGCCACGGGGCGACACCGTCGATCTCGACCTGCAGCGAGAAGCTCAGGATGGTGCGGATCAGCACGATGATCCCCAGCACGAACGCATCGGTGAGCGAGGGCGTCGACGTGACGGTCTTCACGAGGTCGGCCGCGACCAGGATCTCGAGGCCCAGCAGGATGACGCCGCCGAAGCTCTCGCGCAGCGTCTTGAACGCCGCCGCGCCGCTCCGCTGACGCCGCCAGGCGACCAGCGCGAGCCCGATCGCCACGAGGAAGCCGATCGCCATGGCGGCGACGCCGGCGAACTCGAACGCCGTGGCGGTCTCCTCGAACAACAGGTGCGCATCCATGCGCTCATCGTGCCACGTAGAATTCTCCGGTGCCTCCCGAATCTCCGGCCGATCCCGGCCTCGACCCCGACGACCTCGCCGTCACCCTCCGCGTCCTCCAGCAGCTGCACGAGCTCGACCAGGAGCACCCGGACTACGTGACCGTGCGCCGGGCGACCGCGCACATGTTCAAGGCGTCGAAGCAGGCGAGGAAGCGCGAGCTGCGGCGCCAGGTCGCTGAGGCGGACCGGGCCGTCATCGCGGCCACCGCGACCGGGGCGCCTGACCGCATCGACGACGAGACCCGGGGTCGGGAGCTCACCTCCAGCACCACCGGTTCCCGGACGGCGGGGACCCTCCTCACCTCCCAGGCCTGCTACATCTGCAAGCAGCAGTACACCGAGGTCGACTGGTTCTACCACCAGCTCTGCCCGTCCTGTGCGGCGTTCAGCCACCTCAAGCGCAACGCGCGCACCGACCTCACCGGCAAGCGCGCGCTCCTCACCGGCGGCCGCGCCAAGATCGGCATGCACATCGCCCTGCGGCTGCTGCGCGACGGCGCGCACCTCACCATCACGACCCGATTCCCGCGCGACGCGGTCCGCCGCTTCTCGCAGCTCCCGGACGCGGGCCAGTGGCTGCACCGGCTCCGGGTCGTGGGCATCGACCTGCGCGACCCGTCCCAGGTGATCGCGCTCGCCGACTCGGTCGCCGAGCGGGGATCCCTCGACATCCTGATCAACAACGCGGCGCAGACGGTGCGGCGCTCGCCCGGCTCCTACTCCCTCCTCGCGGAGGCGGAGACGCAGCCGCTGCCCGACGGCCCGCTGCCCGAGCTGGAGACCTTCGGCCACACCGCCGACCCGCACCCGCTGGCGCTGGAGCGCTCGGTGGCGGCGCACCCGCTGCTGTCGGCCGCCGACGTGCGCGGCACCATCGCCGAGCTGGCGGGCACCGCCGTGCTCACGGCGGACGACCTGGCCGCGGAGGCGATGGCGGCCGGCTCCTCGTCGCTCGCCCGCCACGCGGACGGCACGGCCATCGACGCGGGCGGTCTCGTGCCGGATGTGGCCCACGTGAACAGCTGGACGCAGGCGATCGGCAGCATCGATGCTCTGGAGCTGCTCGAAGTCCAGCTCTGCAACCAGACGGCGCCGTTCATCCTCATCGACCGTCTGCGACCGTCTCTCGCCGCCGCCGGCCGCTCCTACATCGTCAACGTGTCCGCGATGGAGGGCGTCTTCGGCCGCCGCTACAAGGGCGCAGGCCACCCGCACACCAACATGTCGAAGGCCGCCCTCAACATGCTCACCCGCACCAGCGCCGCGGAGCTGTTCGAGACCGACGGCATCCTGATGACCGCCGTCGACACCGGGTGGATCACGGACGAGCGTCCGCACCACACCAAGGTCCGGCTGGCCGAGGAGGGGTTCCACGCGCCGCTCGACCTGGTCGACGGCGCCGCCCGGGTCTACGACCCGATCGTCCGCGGCGAGGCCGGCGAGGACGTTCACGGAGTCTTCTTGAAGGACTACCGTGCGTCGGCCTGGTGAGCAGTACGCTGGCGGCGGGGACGTGAGCGAAGGGACTGGGATGCCGAGCACACCACCCGACGTGCCGCGCGTCACGCCGCGGGACGCCATCCCGACACCCGGGCAGGCCCGGCCGATCCCGGAGGTCGCGAAGGGCGGCCGGATGCGGCACTGGCTGCTCAGCGGCCTCGTCGACGAGCGCGGAACCCAGCAGGGCCCGCACGGCCGCAACCCTGACCGCACCCACACCTGGTGGCAGGTCATGTGCCTCACCGGCGTCGACTACTTCTCGACCCTCGGCTACCAGCCCGCCATCGCGGCGCTCGCCGCCGGGCTCGTCTCGCCGTTCGCGACCCTCGTCCTCGTCGCGCTGACCCTGCTCGGGGCGCTCCCCGTCTACCGCCGGGTCGCCCGCGAGAGCTTCAAGGGCTCCGGGTCGATCGCCATGCTGGAGCGGCTGCTGCCCTGGTGGGCGGGCAAGCTCCTGGTACTGGTCCTGCTCGGATTCGCGGCGACCGACTTCATGATCACCATCACGCTGTCGGCGGCGGACGCGTCGGCGCACGCCATCGAGAACCCGTACTCACCGGGATGGTTCCACGGCAACAACGTCCTCATCACGCTTTTCCTGCTCGCACTCCTGGGGGCCGTGTTCCTGAAGGGGTTCAAGGAGGCGATCGGCATCGCCGTGGTCCTCGTCGCGGTGTACCTGGCGCTCAACGTGGTCGTGGTCGGCACCTCCATCGTGGAGGTGTTCCAGCATCCCACCCTGGTCGACGACTGGTGGGGCGCGCTGTTCCGTCAGAACGGCAATCCGCTCATCGTCGTGGGAGTCGCGCTCATCGTCTTCCCGCGCCTGGCGCTGGGCCTGTCCGGCTTCGAGACCGGCGTCGCGGTCATGCCGCAGATCAAGGGCCGGCCGGACGACGACCCGGCGTACCCGAAGGGGCGCATCCGCGGCGCCGGCCGGTTGCTCACCACGGCCGCGATCATCATGAGCGTCTTCCTGATCACGTCGAGCTTCACCACGACGCTGCTCATCCCGCAGAAGGACTTCCAGCCGGGCGGTCCGGCCAACGGTCGCGCCCTGGCGTACCTCGCGCACGAGTACCTCGGCAACGGGTTCGGCACCGTCTACGACATCAGCACCATCCTGATCCTGTGGTTCGCCGGCGCCTCGGCCATGGCGGGCCTCCTGAACCTGGTGCCCCGCTACCTTCCCCGCTACGGGATGGCGCCGCAGTGGGCGCGCGCCGTCCGCCCCCTGGTGCTCGTGTTCACCGCGATCGCGTTCCTCATCACGCTGATCTTCCAGGCCAGCGTGGATGCGCAGGGCGGCGCGTACGCGACCGGCGTGCTGGTGCTCATCACGTCGGCGTCGCTGGCGGTGACCCTCTCGGCGCGGCGCAAGCGGCAGCCGAGGCGGATGGTCGTGTTCGGGATCATCACCGCGATCTTCGTCTACACGACCATCGACAACGTGATCGAGCGGCCCGACGGCCTGCGGATCGCGGCCCTGTTCATCCTCGCCATCCTGATCGTGTCGATCGTTTCGCGGATAGGGCGCTCGTTCCAGCTGCGCGCCACCTCGGTGACCTTCGACGTGACGGCCCTCGACTTCATCCTGGAGGACGCGGAGGAGGGTGAGATCCGGATCATCTCGCACGAGCCCGACGTCGACACCACGACCGAGTACGCGCAGAAGAACAAGGACGAGCGCAAGTTCAGCCACATCCCGCAGCGCTCGCGCACCATCTTCCTGGAGGTGCTGCGCTCCGACTCCTCCGACTTCGAGGAGGATCTGGTGGTGCACGGCGTCATCAAGCACGGCTACCGGGTGCTGCAGGTGAAGAGCGGAAACGTGCCCAACACCATCGCGGCGGTGCTCATCGAGGCCCGCGACGTCACCGGGGTGGTGCCGACCATCTACTTCGAGTGGACGGAGGGCAACCCGATCTCGAACATGTTCCGCTACCTCATCACCGGCGTGGGAGAGGTGGCGCCGGTCACCCGCGAGGTGCTCCGGGAGGCCGAGAAGGACATCAAGCGGCGACCGGCCGTGCACGTGTCCTGAGCGGGTGTCCGCTGTCCGCAGTCTGCGGCGGCTACTCGACCGCGAACTCGAGCCAGGCGAGGCCCCGCAGGTCGAGGCACAGGCGACCGGCGCGCTCCGACGCGACGGCCAGCACGTCGCCGCAGACCGAGCAGCGCATCACCAGCCCGTGCTCGTCCACGTACACCCGGCCGCGCGCGACGACGGACTGGTCGCCGCAGTTGCCGCAGCAGCCGACCGCTGTCGTGATGTCGGCGGCGAAGACCTCCGACAGCAGGCCGGCGGCGGCGTTGCCGTCCAGAAAGTCTTCGTTCGTTCGATTGGTCTGATCGGTCATGGCGTGCCTCCGATGCCGCCGTAGCGCTCGGTGCGGATACGGGCCGGGTCGTGGCCGGCGTCGACCAGCCAGCCGGAGACCGCCTCGACGAACGGCGTCGAACCGCAGATGAAGAAGGTGGGGGAGTCGGAGGCCGGCAGCGTCCGCTGCATCAGACCCTCGGCGGTGAGGCGGCCGGGCTTCGCCTCCGAACCGGGCGGCGCCTGGCGCGTGTAGACGTAGTCGAGCTGCAGCGGAGCAGCCTGGTCGGTGGCGAGGGCTGCCAGTTCGTCCCGGTAGTAGCCGGAGAACGGCGCGCGCAGCGAGTAGAGGAGGCGGAACGGAGCACTGCTGCCGGCCGCCGCGTGCGCACGGGCCATCGACATGAGCGGGACGACACCTGAGCCTCCCGCGATCAGCTGCACAGGGGTGGAGTCACCGTTACGCCAGACGAACCAGCCACCGACCGGCCCGCGCACCTCCAGCTGGTCGCCATCGTTCAGGCCGCGGACCAGGTACGGCGAGACTTCGCCGTCGGCGAGCTCCTCCACGGTCAGCTCCAGCTCGTCGTCGGGGAGCTCCTGCGGTTCGAGCGCGCCACGGCCACCGCCCGAGGCGATGGAGTAGGAGCGCACCGCCTGGTACCCGTCCGGCGCGGTCAGCCGGATATCGACGTGCTGCCCCGCGAGGTGGCCGTGCAGGCCCGGGATGCGCAACCGGATGGTGCGGGCCGTCGGGGTCTCCATCCGTGTGCCGACGACATCGGCCACCCGCCATACGCTGCTCACCAGTAGCGCTGTTCCTTCCAGGGGTCGCCGTACATGTTGTAGCCGTTCTGCTCCCAGAAACCCGGCTGGTCCTGAGGGAGCATCTGCAGGCCGTTGACCCATTTCGCGCTCTTCCAGAAGTACAGGTGCGGGACGAGGAGGCGTGCGGGGCCGCCGTGCTCCGGCTCCAAGTCTTTGCCGTCGAAGCTGTGGGCGACCCAGGCCTTGCCGCCCAGGAGGTCGGCCAGCGGCACGTTGGTCGTGTAGCCGCCGTAGCTGTGCGCCATCGTGTACTCGAACGTCGTGTCCACATCCTCGAACAGCGTGTCGAGTGCCACACCGCGCCAGGACGTGCCGAGCTTCGACCAGCTGGTGACGCAGTGGATGTCGGTGCTCACGTCCTCCTGCGGCAGAGCCTGGAACTCGTCCCAGCTCCAGCGGTGGACGTCGCCCTTCTCGGTGGTGATCGTGAACGCCCAGTCGTCTTTCGCGATGCGGGGCGTCGGGCCGGCGGAGAGCACCGGGAAGCCTTCGGTCAGATACTGACCGGGAGGGAGGCGCGGGTCGTCGGTCCTCCGACGCCCGGAGAAGCCGGACGAGATGATTCCCATGGGCGAAGCTTATGGGCTCTGGTCCCGGCCGGTCTATGGTGAAGAGCATGACCGCCGTGAATCTGGGGCTCCCGCTGCGTGCGGCGGCGCCCGGCGCCGCGCCGGCCGCCACGGCCGCCGCTGCGGTCGCTCCTCCGAGCACCGAGGGGCGTCCGGAGCACTTGGGGCTGCTCGACCGCTTCGGGCGTGTCGCTCGCGACCTGCGGGTGTCGGTCACTGAGAAGTGCTCGCTTCGCTGCACCTACTGCATGCCGGCCGAGGGACTTCCCGCGATCCCGCGCGACGACCTCCTGAGCGCTACCGAGATCGCCCGGCTGGTCGGGATCGGCGTGCGCGACCTGGGCGTCCGAGAGGTCCGGTTCACCGGCGGCGAGCCGCTGATGCGCGTCGACCTCGCCGAGATCATCGGACTCTCGGCGGCCGCCGCCCCCGGTATCGACCTGTCGATCACGACCAACGGCATCGGGCTGGACCACCGCATCCGCTCGCTCGTCGACGCCGGACTGACCCGTGTCAACGTGTCGCTCGACACGGTCGACCGCGAGCACTTCGCCCGACTCACCCGACGGGACCGCCTCCCCGCGGTGCTGGCCGGCATCCACGCCGCGCATGACGCCGGGATGACGCCGCTGAAGCTCAACGCGGTCATGATGCGTGACACCCTCCAGGACGCCCCCGCGCTGCTGCAGTGGGCGCTGGAGAACGGCTGCCGCCTGCGGTTCATCGAGCAGATGCCGCTCGACGCGGAGCGGTCGTGGCTTCGCGAGAACATGGTGCCGGCAGAGGAGCTGCTGGCCGTGCTGAGCGAGCGGTTCACCCTGGTGGAGGCCGGCCGCGACGATCCGCACGCCCCGGCCGAGGAGTGGCGCGTCGAAGGCTGGACGATCGACGGCGCTCCTGCGACGGTCGGAATCATCGCCTCCGTCACCCGGTCGTTCTGCGCGGCCTGCGACCGGACGCGCATCACCGCTGAGGGGACCGTTCGCTCGTGCCTGTTCGGCGACGACGAGACCGACCTGCGCGGCCTGCTGCGCGGCGGCGCCGACGATGCCGAGATCGCCCGCTGGTGGCGGGCAGCGATGTGGGGCAAGCAGGCGGGACACGGGATGGAGCGGGAGGGGTTCGCGCCGCCCATCCGCAGCATGGGAGCGATCGGTGGCTGAGGTCCTGGTGCGGTACTTCGCCGCGGCGGAGGAGGCGGCCGGCCGGCCCGAGGAGCGCGTCGAGTTGCAGGATGCGACGGTCGGCGGCCTCCAGGCCGAACTCGTCGCGCGCTACGGCGAGCCCATGGACCGCGTGGTCCGCTCCGGCTCGTTCCTGGTCGGCGGCGTCGTCTCGCGCGATCCCTCCCGCGCCCTCACCGCCACCGTCGACGTCCTCCCCCCTTTCGCCGGCGGCTGACCCCCCTCCCGGGGCTCCCATCCACCGTCGAGTCCACACTTTTTGCACACTTTCGCGCCGAAAACGTGCAAAAAGTGTGGACTCGACGGTGGGGGTTACGCCGGGGAGATGGTGACGGCGTCGGGCGGAACGGAGAGGGCGACGCGGGAGCCGACGCGCAGGCGGAGGTCGGCGACGACCGCGGGCGGCACGAGGGCGTCGAGGCGGTCGGTGCGGACCCGGACGAGGTCGGCCTGCGGCTCCAGCGCGGTGACGGTCGCCGGGATGAGCGGGGTGGGTGCGGCGGTGTCCGTGGCGGGGGTCGGTGCGGCGGCGCGCGACGCGGTGGCGGCGGGGGTCGGCGCTGTGCCGTCGGGCGCGAGGAGGCGCACGGCGGAGGGACGCACCGCCGCCCGGACCGGCGACCCGACGGCGATCGGCGACGTGACCGTGCCGGGGACCCGCATCCCATCGGCCGTCTGCAAGCCGTCGTGGGTGCGGACGCCGGTCAGCAGCGTCAGGCCCGAGAGCTCGGCCGTGAAGGGATGCCGCGGCCGTTCGAGCACCTGGCGCGTCGGGCCGTCCTCCACCACGCGACCGTCGTGGATCACGGCGACGCGGTCGGCGAGGAGGTAGGCGTCGAGCGCGTCGTGGGTGACGAGCACGGTGGTCCGCCCCGCGAGCACGTCCGCCAGCATTCCGCGCACGTCGGCCGCCACGCCGACGTCGAGAGCCGACAACGGCTCATCCAGGAGCAGGAGTCTCGGCTCGGCGGCGAGGGCGCGCGCGATGGCCACGCGCTGCGCCTGGCCGCCGGACAGCTCCGACGGCCGGCGGTCGGCGAAGGCGGTGGTGCCGGTGCGCCGCATCCACTCGTCGGCACGCTCTGCCGCTTCCGCGCGGGTCGCGCCGCCCGAGCGCGGTCCGAAGGCGACGTTCGAGCGGACGCTCAGGTGCGGGAACAGGAGGGCGTCCTGCGCGAGCAGGGCGACGCCGCGGCGGTTCGGCGGCCGCCAGACGCCCGGGAGGTCGAACAGCACGTCGTCGCCGAGCGTCGCACGCCCGGTGTCGGGGCGGAGGAGGCCGGCGAGCATCCCGAGCACCGTCGACTTGCCCGCGCCGTTCGGACCGAGCAGGGCGAGCGTCTCCCCGTCGGCCACCGCGAGGTCGACCATGACGTCCCGCGCCGCAGACGACGCGGACACACGCAGGCTCACGCCGCCGTCTCCGCGGAGGGCGCCACGGCCGAGCGACGCCGGGCGCCCCAGGGCCGTACCCGCTCGCCGGCCCCGTGCGCCACGGCGACCACCACGATCGCCACCGCGACGAGGACCAGCGATAGCGCGACCGCCGCATCCGGGTCGGTCTCGCGCTGCAGGTAGATCTCCAGCGGGAGCGTCCGCGTCACGCCCTGCAGGCTGCCCGCGAAGGTCAGCGTCGCGCCGAACTCGCCCAGCGCCCGGGCGAACGACAGGATGGCGCCCGACACCACCGCGGGGAGCACCAGCGGCAGCGTGACCCGGAACAGCACCGACGACGGCCGGGCGCCGAGCGTCGCTGCGACGGCCTCGTAGCGCTCGCCGGCCGAGCGGAGTGCACCCTCCAGGCTGAGCACCAGGAACGGGAGCGCGACGAACGTCTGCGCGATCACCACGGCCGGGGTCGAGAACGCCACGTCCAGCGCCCCGCCGAGCACCCCGCGGCGACCGTAGAGGGCCAGCAGCGCCAGGCCGCCGACGACCGGCGGGAGCACCAGGGGCAGCAGCACGATCGCCCGCACCACGCGCCGCCCCGCGAACGGCACGCGGGCGAGCGCGATGGCCATCGGGATGCCGAGCACCAGGCAGCCGGCCGTCGCCAGCAGCGACGTGCGCAGGCTCAGCAGCAGGGCATCCACCGACGACGGGGAGGTGATCAGCGGGATGAAGTGGGCCCAGTCGACGCGCGCGGCCATCGCCACCAGCGGCAGCACCACGAAGAGCGCTCCGACCACCGCGACGGCGACGATCCAGCGCGGGACGCCGAGCCGCGCCGCCCGCGTGCTCGCAGATCCGCTCATGGTCGCCCGCTCATGGTCGCCCGCTCACGGTCGCGGGCTCACGGAGCACCGAACCCGGCCGCGGCCAGCGCCTTCCGCCCGTCGGGTCCCGCGACGAACGCGACGAACGCCGCGGCGCCGCCCGGGTTCGGCGCATGCACGACGGTCGCAATGGGGTAGACGTTGACGGTCGTCGCCGCCTCCGGGAACGGCACCGACTGGACCGCTGCGCCCGCACCCTTCACATCCGTCCGGTAGACGATCCCCGCATCCGCTTCTCCCGACCGGACCTTGCCCAGCACGTCGGTCACCGACGACTCCTGGCTCACCGGATGCAGCGTCACGCCCGCGGACTTCTCGACCGCCGCCGTCGCCGCACCGCACGGCACCTGCGGCGCGCAGACCACGGTCTTGACCGACGGGGAGGCCAGGTCGGCGAAGCTCTTGACGTGCGCGGGGTTGCCAGGAGGGACGGCGATGGCCAGCACGTTGGTCGCGAAGTCGGTCGGCGTCCCATCGATCACCGCACCCTTCACGGCCTTGGTCATGTTCGCCTCGTCGGCGGAGGCGAACACGTCGGCCGGCGCCCCGGCGGTCAGCTGCGAGACCAGATCCGATGACCCTGCGAACGAGAAGGTCACCTTCGCTCCGGGATGCGCGGCCTCGAACCGGGAGCCGAGCTCGGTGAACGTCTTCGTCAGCGAAGCGGCGGCGAAGACCGTCACGGTGCCGGTCACCGGTGCGCCTGTGGACGGTGTGCCGGTGGCGGCCACGGTGGCCGTGGATGCGCCGGACGGCGTAGCGCTGCACCCAGTGAGTGCGGCCGCGGTGAGGACGAGGGCGGCAGCGACGAACGCGGCACCCCGGATGCGTGCACTCACCGGGCACCCGCCGGCGCCTCGACGATGACGTTCGTCGCCTTGATGACCGCAACGGCGACGGAGCCGAGCTCGAGGCCGAGGTCGCGCACTGCCTCGCTGCTGATCAGGGACACGACGCGGTGCGGCCCGCACTGCAGCTCCACCTGGGCCATCACCCGGTCGGCGACGATGTCGGTGACGAGTCCGACGAAGCGGTTGCGCGCCGATCCGGCCGAGCCCGACGGGTCGGCGGGCAGGACGGCGTTCTGCTTGGCCAACCGGGCGAGTTCCAGGCCGTCCACGACCGTGCGTCCCGCCTCGTCGCGGTCACTGGAGAGCGTTCCGGCGTCGATCCAGCGGCGGACGGTGTCGTCACTCACCCCGAGGTAGAGCGCGGCCTCTTTGATCCGTATCTGCGGCATGATACTCATCGTAGAGCCGCGGATGCGGATTCAGAAGGCTAGAGGCCCACCCACTCCGAGGCGCCGTCGGTGAAGTGCTGCCGCTTCCAGATGGGGACGCGCGCCTTGATGATCTCGACGAGCTCGGCGCACGCGGCGAACGCCTCCGCCCGATGCGGCGCAGCGACGGCGGCGATCAGCGCGAGATCCCCGATGGTCAGCGAGCCGATGCGATGCTGCGCAGCGACCCGCAGACCGGTGGTCCGCGCAACCTCCTCGCAGCACTCGCGCAGGAACGCCTCGGCCTCGGGATGCGCCCGGTAGTCGAGCGAGACGACGCCCTTGCCGCCGTCATGATCCCGGACGATGCCCTGGAACGAGACCACCGCGCCCGCCTCCGCCCGCCACACCCACTCGTCGACGTTCGACGGGTCCAGCGGGTCCGGGGTGACACTCGCGAGGACGTCGCTCATCGGTGGTCACCTCCGCGCAGCTGGTCGAGCAGGTGCGGGAGGAGGTCGTCCAGCACCTCGAGTCCGTCGACCACGCCGCCGCGGGAGCCGGGCAGGTTGACGACGAGCGTGGACCCGGCGACGCCGACCAGTCCGCGGCTCAGAGCGGCGAGCGGGGTCGCCTGAGCGCCGCGGGCGCGCAGCGCCTCTGCCACGCCGGGGAGCTGGCGGTCGAGGAGGGCGGCGGTCGCCTCCGGCGTGCGATCGGTGGGGGAGACGCCGGTGCCTCCGGTGGTGATGAGCACGAGGGGATGCGCGGCGACGGCCTCGCGGAGGGCCGCATCCACGTCGGCGTCGGCCACAATCCGGACGTCCGCGGGGAGGCGGCGCTCGGCGAGCCAGTCGGCGATGACGGGGCCGGTGCTGTCCTCGTAGACCCCGGAGGCGGCGCGCGTGGAGGCGACGACGACGATGGCGTCGGCGGTCGGGGCTGCCGGGTCGGGTGCGGCGGGGTGGGGGGCGGCGGCGGCTGAATCGTCGGCGGCGTGCTCGGTGGCGACGGGCGCGACCGCTCCAGCCGCCTCCGCGCCGTCTTCGCCCCGCCTCCATTCGCCGCGCTTGCCGCCGCTCTTGGCGACGAGCCGCACGTCGGTCAGGCTGGCCGCCGGATCCACCGCCTTCACCATGTCGTGCAGGGTGAGCCCGGCCACCGCTACCGCGGTCAGCGCCTCCATCTCGACTCCCGTGCGCCCGTGCGTGCGGGCGACGACCTCGATCTCGATGGCGCCCGCGTCCGGGTCCAGCTCGAAGTCGACGCGCACCGAGTTGAGCGGCAGCGGGTGGCAGAGCGGGATGAGCTCGCTCGTCCGCTTCGCCCCGCCGATCCCCGCGATGCGGGCCGTGGCGAGGACGTCCGCCTTAGGGAGTTCGTCGGCGGCGACCAGCCGGACGACCTCCGGCGTTGTCACGAAGCGTCCGCGGGCGACAGCCTCGCGGTCGGTCTCGGGCTTGCCGCCGACGTCGACCATCCTGGCTCGCCCGTCGGCGTCGAGATGCGTGAGCTGCGTCATAGCGTCCAGACTGCCACGGTCGCGCCCGACTCCAGCGCGTCCGCCTCCTCCGGGACGTCGATCAGCACATCGGCCTTGGCCATCCCGGCGACGAGATGCGAGGACGGACCCGAAACCGGAGAGACGCCTCCCTCACCGTCGAGCAGGCCGCGCAGGAACTGGCGGCGGCCCGGGATGCTGCGGACGGCGTCGGTCAGGGCCGCCTCGGCCGGCGGCAGGTCGGGAAGGCCGGCGGCCGCGCGGAGCGGCCCGCGCAGGAAGACCACGAACGACACCTGCGTGCTCACCGGGTTGCCGGGGAAGGCGAACACCGGGATGCCGCCGATCACCGCGGTCGCCTGCGGGCCGCCCGGCTGCATCGCTACCGTCGTGACGTCCGCGCCGTGCGGGAGCAGCACCTCCCGCACCACCTCGTACGCGCCGTGCGAGATGCCGCCGGAGGTGATGACGAGGTCGCAGCCGTGCAGGGCCTCGTCGAGGATGCGCTGGAACGCCTCCGGGTCGTCGTCGCTGCTCGTGCGGAGCGACACGGTGGCGCCCGCCTCCTCCACCAGTGCGGCCAGCGCGATGCTGTTCGCGTCGTACACCTGCCCGAACGCAGGGGTGCCCGACGTCACCAGCTCGGTGCCGCTGGTCAGGATGCCCACACGCAGCCGGGCGCGGACGGTCACGTTCTGCACGCCCGCAGCCGCCAGCGCGGCGAGGTGGCGCGGCCCGAGGCGGGTTCCCGCCGGGACGAGCACGTCGCCGCGGCGGACGTCGCTGCCACGCTCGCGCACGTATTCGCCCTTCACGCGGGAGCGGCGGATCTCGACCACGGCGCCTGCGAGGTCGTCGTCGCGGCCGAGCACCAGCTCCGTGTCCTCGACAGGGACGATCGTGTCGGCGCCGGTGGGGACGGGCGCGCCCGTCATGATGCGCAGCGCCGTCCCGGAGATCAGCGAGACCGGGCTGGTGTGCCCCGCCGGGATGTCACCGCTCACCTCGAGGGCGACCGGGGCGCTCGCGATGTCCGCGGCGCGCACGGCGTAGCCGTCCATCTGCGAGTTGCGGAACAGCGGCAGGTCGACCTCGGAGCGCACCTCCGCGGCGGTGACCCGGCCGAGCGCGCGGTCGAGCGGGACCGCCTCCTCCGCCGGCTGCTCGGAGAGGGGTTCGAGCATCCGCGCGACGAGCGCCGCGTGCTCCTCGACGCTGCGGGGCCGTGCGGTCGGGTCGCCTGTCATGCGTTCAGTATCCCGCGTCGGGCCCCCGCTGACAGGTCCCATGGTTGCATCTGCTGGTCCCGACATGCCGTTACGCGCCAGGGGGTGACGGCATGTCGGGACCACTGGATGCGCGCGACGCGCGAGCGGGCGGGTCAGTAGCGGGGGAGGGTGGGGTCGACGTCGCGCGCCCACGCGTCGAGGCCGCCAGCGAGCACGAGGCCGGGGACGCCGGCCTCGGCGAGCAGGCGGCGGGCCGTCTCGGCGCGGATGCCGTGGTGGCAGACGATGACGAGCGGGTCCTCGGGGAGGCGCTCCGCCACCCCGGCCGGATCGCTCTCGACGACGCCGAGCGGCACCAGCAGCGAGCCCGGCAGCTCGACGATGTCGGCCTCCCACGGCTCGCGCACGTCGAGCAGCGTGTGCGGCTCGCCGGCGAGCAAGCGCGCGTTCAGCTCCGTCGGCGACATAGTCTCGCTGACACCGCAGAACAGGTCGTAGTCGATCAGTCCGGTGACCGGCGCGGCCGACGGATCTCGCTCGTACGCCAGCTCACGGAAGCTGCCGCGCAGCGCGTCGTGGACGACCACCCGGCCGAGCATCGGCTCTCCCGTCCCGGTGATGAGCTTCAGCGCCTCGCCGACCATCACGCCGCCGATCACGCCGCAGACCGACGGAAGCGCTCCCGCCTCCGCGCAGCTCGCGACGCTGCCCGGCGCCGGCGGGACGGGGAACAGGTCCCGGTACGTCGGCCCCTGCGCCGCCCAGCTGAGCCCCGCCTGGCCTCCGGTCTGATGCACCGCGCCCCAGATGACCGGGAGGCCGGCCAGCGTCGCCGCATCGTCGACCAGGTAGCGGGTCGGGAAGTTGTCGCTGCCGTCGAGCACCAGGTCGAAGCCGGACAGGATGCGCTCGGCGTTCTGCGCCGTCAGGCGCTCGGGGAAGAGGCGCACGTCGACCTCGTCGCCCAGCTCGCGCACGACCTCCGCGGCCGACTCGACCTTCGGCCGACCGACCTCCGCAGGAGTGTGGATGCTCTGCCGCGGCAGGTTGCTGAGCTCGACCCGGTCGTCGTCGACGATCCCGATGGTGCCCACGCCGGCGGAGGCCAGGAGCGGCAGCACCGCGGAGCCGAGGCCGCCCGCCCCCACGACGAGCACCCGCGCGGCACGGATCCGGCGCTGCGCCTCGGGCCCGAAGCCGGGCAGCTGCGTCGTGCGGGCGTAGCGCGCAGTGCGTTCAGGGGTGAGCTCGGGTCCGGGTGCGACCAGCGGCGGGAGGGCCATGGCTTCAGCCAATCACACGTCCGCGCTCGCTCACACCACGGTGACCTGCACCGTGTGCAGGCCCGTCGCGCCGTCGGGCACCACATCCCGGACCGTGGAGGTCTGCACCAGCCCCTTCGCGTCGGTCGCGCGCACCCGCAGCGTGTGCGCGCCGGGTGCCGCATCCCACGCGTACCGCCACTGCCGCCAGGTGTCCGGCGAGATCGCGTCCGCGAGCGTCGCCTCCTGCCAGGGCCCGTCGTCGACGCTCACGTGGACCGCACTCACGCCGACGTGCTGCGACCAGGCGACCCCGGCGACGGCGACCGTCCCCGCCTTCACCTGGCGCCCCGCAGCCGGCACGTCGATGCGGGAGGACAGCTTCACCGGCCCGCGCTCGGACCAGCCGCGGTCGGTCCAGTAGGAGGTGTGCTTGTCGAACCGGGTGACCTCCAGCGAGACGACCCACTTCGTCGCAGAGACGTAGCCGTAGAGCCCTGGGACGACCATCCGCACCGGGTAGCCGTGCTCGAGCGGCAGCGGCGTGCCGTTCATCCCGACGGCGAGGATGGCGTTGCGCTCGTCGGTCAGCGCCGTCAGCGGCGTGCTCGCGGTCCAGCCGTCCTGGCTGGTGGAGAGCACCATGTCGGCATCTGCGGACGGCCGGGCGCGAGCCAGGAGGTGCCGGATCGGGTAGCCCAGCCAGGTGGCGTTGCCGATCAGGTCGCCGCCGATCTCGTTGGAGACGCAGGTCAGCGTGGTCGTCGACTCCTCCAGGGGCAGCTTCAACAGCTCCGCGAAGGTGAGCTCGACCTCCTGCTCGACCATCCCCGTGATCCGCAGCCGCCAGTCGTGCGGGTCGATCCCGGGGATCTGCAGCGCGGTGTCGATCCGGTAGAAGTCGGCGTTCGGCGTGACGATCGGCGAGAGGCCGGGGATGTCGAAGGAGGCGCCGGCCGGGATGGGCGCGGCGGTCTGGGCGGGCTGCGGCAAGCGGATCGCCGCGCGCGCCGCGGACGCCGTGCGGAATCCGTTCGCCACCGCCTGACCGATCACGAGGGCGAGGGCGCCTCCCGCGGCGGTCGCAGCGGTCGTACCGACGAACCGGCGGCGGCTGACCCGCCCGCTCGGTGCGACACGGGTCGGCTCCGTGTCGCGCAGCATCCGGATCAGAGCGCCGAGGACGAGGATCGCGATCACGGCCGCCAGCGCGGACGGCACGGCATCGACGATTCCGTTCCCCGAGCGGGTCAGCGCGGCCAGCACGCCGACCGCACCGCCGATCCCGATCAGGATGCGCCCCACCGGCGGGCGGATGCTCTCCAGCCAGCCGGCGAGGCCCGCGCCCAGGACCACGACGACGGCGAGCGACACGATGAGGAAGGCCTTGTCCCCGGTGCCGAACACCGAGATGACGGCCTCCTTCAGCCACGGAGGCGCCAGGTCGATGACGAGCGAGCCGACGGTGAGGATCGGGCTGCCGTTCTGCACGACGAACGCGCTCACCAGCTCCGCTGCGCCGACGCCGGCGAGCACGCTCGCGACACCGGCCCCGGCCGGTCGCCAGAAGTCCGTCATGCCGCCAAGATATGTCCGCCGGCTGTGCGCGCGCCACGAGGCGGGAGGACGTGACAGGCTGGGGGTGATGTCCGACTCCACCCCACCCGCCGCCCGTCGCCTCCGTGTCGAGGACATCCCCGGCTGGGCGGGACCGGGCTCCGTCTCAGAGGATGCCGTCTACGACACGTTCGTGAGCTGGGTGGAAGAGGGCGGCATCCAGCTGTACCCGGCGCAGGACGAGTCCGTCATTGAGGTCATCGACACGGCCAATCTCATCCTGAGCACCCCCACAGGAACCGGGAAGTCGCTCGTCGCGGTGGGCGCCCACTTCGCCGCCCTCGCCCGCGGCGAGCGGACCTACTACACCGCGCCCATCAAGGCTCTCGTCTCGGAGAAGTTCTTCGCACTCGTCGACATCTTCGGCGCAGAGAACGTCGGCATGACGACCGGCGACTCGGCGGTCAACGCCGACGCGCCCATCGTCTGCGCGACGGCCGAGATCCTCGCCAACCTGGCGCTGCGCCACGGCGAGGACACCCCGGTCGGGCAAGTCGTCATGGACGAGTTCCACTTCTACTCGGACCCGGATCGCGGCTGGGCCTGGCAGGTGCCCCTGCTGACCATGCCGCACACGCAGTTCGTGCTCATGTCGGCGACCCTGGGCGACGTCACGGCGCTCGCCGCCGACCTGGAGCGGCGCACCGGTCGCGCCACCGCGACGGTCACCGGCGTCGAACGCCCCGTCCCGCTCCACTACTACTACGAGGTGACGCCGGTCCACGAGACCATCGAGGACCTCCTCCATACCGGCCAGTCGCCGATCTACGTCGTCCATTTCTCGCAGCTGGCCGCCCTGGAGCGCGCCCAGTCCCTCTCCAGCGCCAAGATCGCCAGCCGCGAGCAGCGGGAGGCGATCGCGGACCTGATCGGCGGCTTCCGATTCACGACAGGCTTCGGCAAGACGCTCGCGCGCCTCCTGCGCCAGGGCATCGGCGTGCACCACGCGGGGATGCTGCCCAAGTACCGCCGCCTGGTCGAACAGCTCGCCCAGCGCGGGATGCTGCGCGTGATCTGCGGGACGGACACCCTCGGCGTCGGCATCAACGTGCCGATCCGCACGGTGCTGCTGACCGCCCTGACCAAATTCGACGGCACCCGGATGCGGCAGCTCAACGCGCGCGAGTTCCACCAGATCGCGGGACGCGCGGGCCGGGCGGGCTACGACACTGCAGGAACGGTGGTCGCCCAGGCGCCCGAGCACGAGTCCGAGAACCTGAAGGCGATCGAGAAGGCGGGCGACGACCCGAAGAAACGCCGCAAGATCGTGCGCAAGAAGGCGCCGGAGGGGTTCGTCTCCTGGGGCGAGCCCTCGTTCCGGCGGCTGGTCGAGGCGGAGCCGGAAACCCTGACCTCCTCGATGCAGATCACCAGCGCCATGCTGATCAACGTGATCGGCCGCGGCGGCGACGTCTACGGGCACGTCCGCGCCCTGGTCTTCGACAACCACGAGCCGTGGAAGCGCCGGCTGGCGCTCGCCCGCCGGGCGATCGAGCTGTACCGATCGCTGCTGACCGCCGGTGTGGTGGAGGCCGTGCGCCGCGGCGACGAGGTGGAGATCCGCCTCACCGTCGACCTGCAGCCCAACTTCGCGCTCAACCAGCCGCTGTCGCCGTTCGCGCTCGCCGCCTTCGAGCTGTTCGACATCGAGTCGCCGGTCTACGCGCTCGACATCGTCTCCGTCGTGGAGGCGACCCTCGACGACCCGCGACCGGTGCTCTCCGCGCAGCAGTACCACGCCCGGGGCGAGGCGGTCGCGGCGATGAAGGCCGAGGGCATCGAGTACGAGGAGCGGATGGAGGCGCTCGAGGAGGTCACGCATCCCAAGCCGCACGACGTGCTCCTCCACGAGGCGTTCGCGACCTACGCCTCCAGCCAGCCGTGGGTGGCCGACTTCGAGCTGCGGCCCAAATCGGTGGTCCGCGACCTGTACGAGCGGGCGATGACCTTCGGCGAGTTCATCGCGTTCTACAAGCTGGCGCGCTCAGAAGGCGTGGTGCTCCGGTACCTCTCGGATGCCTACCGTGCCCTCAACCAGACGGTGCCGCTCGACCTGCGCACCGAAGACCTCCGCGACATCGTCGAGTGGCTCGGCGAGCTGGTGCGCCAGGTCGACTCCAGCCTCCTCGACGAGTGGGAGGAGCTGGTCCACCCGGACGCCGCCCGCCACGCGGCCGAGTCGGCGGAGCTGGCGCCGCCCGCGCCGCGGAATGTCACCACCAACCGGCGCGCCTTCTTCGTGCTGGTCCGCAATGAGCTGTTCCGCCGGGTCCAGCTCGCCGCACTCGACCGCGTACACGACCTCGGAGTGCTGGAGGCCGAAGCGGCCGTCCTGGCGGGTGCCATCCCTCCCTTCACCGAGGCGCAATGGGACGACGCCCTGGAGGGGTACTACGCCGAGCACGACGAGATGCTCACCGACGCCTCCGCCCGCTCGGCCGCGATGATCCTCGTCGACGAGAAGCCCGAGGGGGAGGACGGTGTCTGGCGCGTGCGGCAGATCATCGCCGACCCGGACGGGCACAACGACTGGGGGATCAGTGCGGACGTGCTGCTCGAGGACTCGGCGCGGGAAGGCGTGGCGGTGGTCCGGGTCACCTCCGTCGGGCGGCTCTGAACGTGCCAGGATCGCTCTCGGTTTGACCCCCGCGGAGCCGCCGTGTGAGTATCGTCACGGTGTCTGCACAGCGCCAGGTCACTTGCATGAACTCCCGATGAAGACTTCGATCGGGAGCAACGGCATCCGACACGGAAAAGAGAACGGTGGACGTCCCCCTCATCGTCGTGCTGGTCATTCTGCTGGCGCTCTTCTTCGACTTCACCAATGGCTTCCACGACACCGCCAACGCGATGGCGACACCCATCGCGACCGGTGCCATGCGGCCGAAGGTAGCCGTCGCCCTCGCGGCCGTGCTCAACCTGATCGGTGCGTTCCTCTCCACCGAGGTGGCCAAGACGATCTCCGGCGGCATCATCCGCGAAGGGGACGGCGGCGTGCAGATCACGCCGGTGCTCATCTTCGCCGGCCTGGTCGGCGCGATCGTCTGGAACATGGTCACCTGGCTGTTCGGCCTGCCGTCGTCGTCGAGCCACGCCCTCTTCGGCGGTCTGATCGGCGCGGCGATCGTCGGGGCGGGCATCCAATCGGTCGACTTCCTGGTGGTGCTCGACAAGGTGATCCTGCCCGCGGTGATCGCGCCGTTCACGGCCGGCGTCGTCGCGTGGAGCGCGACCAAGCTGGCGTACTGGGTCACGCGACGGTACGACGGGCGCCCGGACGGCCGCGGCGGCTTCCGGTACGGCCAGATCTTCTCGTCGTCGCTGGTCGCGCTCGCCCACGGCACGAACGACGCCCAGAAGACGATGGGCGTCATCACGCTCACGCTCATCTCGGCGGGGCTGCAGCCGACCGGTTCCGGCCCGGAGATCTGGGTCGTCGTGGCCTGCGCCCTGGCCATCGCCGCCGGAACCTACTCGGGTGGGTGGCGCATCATCCGCACCCTCGGCCGCGGACTCACGGAGGTGAAGCCGGCGCAGGGCTTCGCCGCCGAGACCAGCACGGCCGCCACCATCCTCGCCTCCAGCCACCTGGGCTTCGCGCTCTCGACGACGCAGGTCGCCTCCGGGTCGGTGATCGGGTCCGGCCTCGGTCGCCGCGGCTCGTCGGTGCGCTGGGGGACCGCCGGTCGCATCGCGGTCGGCTGGCTGCTCACCCTCCCGTCCGCCGCCATCGTCGGTGCGCTCGCCGGCATCCTCGCCGACGTCGGACCGGTCGGCGTGGCGATCGACCTGATCGTCGGAGCGGCGGTGGTCGTCTACATCTTCTGGCGCGCCTCCCGCAACCGCGTCAGCAGCGAGAACGCCGTCAAGCCGGTGCCCTTGCAGGGCAAGAGCGAGGTCGCCGCCTCCGCCAAGGCCGTCAAGATCAAGAAGGTCAAGCCGCTGAAGCGGCCGCGACAGCGGAAGGAGTCCGCATGATCGACTGGGGTGCTTTCGTCCTGGTCTTCGCCGCCGCGCTGATCGGCTCGTGCGTCGTCGTCGCCTTCTACGCGCTCGGGACGCGACTGCTCGCCGCCGCTGGGCGCGCACTGTTCGTCGAACCGGTCGAGTTCACCGACGCGATCACGGTGCTCACCCCCGAGAAGGCTGCGAAGCTGCAGCGCAAGGCCGAGAAGGCGCAGCGCAAGAACCCGCTCACCGCCGCCCAGAAGCGCCTCGCGCTGACCGGCGCGTACACCTGCTTCACCGTATGCGCCCTCGCCGTCATCTACGGCCTGTACCTCATCATCCCGTTCTTCCACCAGTAGCCCGTCCCGGTCCTCGCACATTCGTGACGAATCGGCGGTGTGCGCTGGCGAGAGCCCCGATTCGTGACGAATCGCGCGGCACTACAGGGTCTCCCGATTCGTGACGAATGTGGGGAACGTGGAGGCCGGAGCCCGCATTCGTCACGAATCTGCGGCGGTGCGAGGGAAGGGACGGAGGGGTCAGTCGGTGCCGCGGACCCGCGAGATCGCGTTCATCACGTGGTAGACGGCGATCGCGGCGATCGCGCCGAGGGCGATCCCGTTGAAGGTCAGCTGGCCGAGGTTCAGGGTGAAGTCGCCGACGCCGATGATGAGCGCCGTCGCCGCCGTGAACTGGTTCTTCGGCTTCGAGAAGTCGACCTTGTTGTCCAGCCAGATCTTCACGCCGATGATCCCGATCAGGCCGTACAGCGCCGTCGTGACACCGCCGAGCACGCCGGCCGGGATGGTGTTGATCACAGCGCCGACCTTGGGCGACAGCCCCAGCAGGATGGCGACGGCACCGGCCACCCAGTACGCCGCCGTCGAGTAGACGCGCGTCGCGGCCATCACGCCGATGTTCTCGCCGTACGTGGTCGTCCCCGAGCCGCCGAAGAACCCGGCGATCGTCGTGGCCAGGCCGTCCGCGAACAGCGCTCGGCCGGTGACCCGGTTGACGGAGGGATCGGTCAGCTGGGCGACACCACGGATGTGGCCGACGTTCTCCGCGATCAGCACGAGCACCACGGGGAGGAACGCGGGCAGGATGCCCCACGTCGACGCCGGGGCCGTGAACGGGTTCGCGGGGAGGGCGAACTGCGGCAGGCCGATCCACGCCGCCTTCGCGACCCCGCTGAAGTCGACCTGACCGACGATCACGGCGAACACGTACCCGACGGCTACGCCGAGGAAGATGGACAATCGTCCCAGCATCCCGCGGAACAGCACGGTGCACAGGATGACCGCCGCCAGCGTGACCAGGGCCGTGATCGGGGCCTTGGCGAAGTTGGCGCCCGCGGCCGGGGCCAGGTTGAACCCGATCAGGGCGACGATCGCCCCGGCGACGACGGGAGGCATCAGGCCGTCGATCCATCGCGTCCCCGTGGCGAGGACGATCAGTCCGACGATCGCGAGCAGGATGCCCGTGACGACGATCCCGAAGAGCGCCGACGGCATCCCGTGCGCCTTGGTCGCGGCGACGATCGGCACGATGAACGCGAACGACGAGCCCAGGTAGCTGGGGAGGCGGTTGCCGGTGATGACGAGGAACAGCAGCGTGCCCACGCCCGAGAACAGCAGCGTCGTCGCGGGCGGGAAACCGGTCAGCAGCGGGACCAGGAAGGTCGCGCCGAACATCGCGACGACGTGCTGCGCGCCGAGACCGATCGTGCGCGGCCACGTCAGCCGCTCGCCGGGCAGCACGATCTCGTGCGCCCGCACCTTCTTGCCGTCGCCGTGCAGCGTCCAGGGCAGTGCCATGCGTGTCCTTCACTGGTCTCGAGTCGGAATAGGCTGGGATCGCGCACTCGCGCGTACTCGAGGAACCTGAGTTTCCGCCGAGCCGACCAGCCCAACGATCTTACGGGAGTCCACCATTTCCGCTTCGACCAGCGCGCCCACCACCGCTCCCGGGCGCCTCGACCGCTTCTTCGAGATCACCGCACGCGGCACCACCTGGGGCACCGAGGTGCGCGGCGGTGTGCTGACCTTCGTCACGATGGCCTACATCGTCATCCTGAACCCGCTCATCCTGGGCGGGACCAAGGATGTCGTCGGCCACTCCCTCGGGACCGCTCAGGTCGCCGCGGTGACCGCGCTCAGCGCCGGCGCCATGACGCTCGCCTTCGGTCTGATCGCGCGCCTGCCGTTCGCGTTCGCCGCCGGCCTCGGCATCAACTCCTTCCTGGCCGTCAACGTGGTGAAGATCGTGACCTGGCAGGAGGCGATGGGCCTCGTCATCATCAACGGCATCATCATCGTCCTGCTGGCCGCGACCGGTCTGCGGCGGCTCATCTTCAACGCGGTCCCCGCGCCGCTGAAGACGGCCATCACCGTGGGCATCGGTCTGTTCATCGCTTTCATCGGCTTCGTCGACAGCGGCTTCGTCCGCACGACGACGCTGTCGTCGCCTCCGGTCCAGCTGGGCGAGGCCGGCTCGATCGCGACACTGCCGACCGTCACGTTCCTCATCGCGCTGGTCATCATGGGCGTGCTGATGGCTCGCCGCGTCAAGGGCGCTCTGCTCATCGGGATCGTCGCCGCGACCATCGTCGCGATCATCGTCGAGGCGATCTGGCGGGTGGGCGAGTCCGGGGCCAAGAACCCGGACGGCTGGAACCTCACCGTGCCGCAATTGCCGAAGTCGCTGGTCTCGCTGCCCGACCTCAGCCTGGTCGGCCAGTTCGACCTGTTCGGCGCCTTCGGCCGCATCGGCGCGCTGGCCGCGATCATGCTGATCTTCACCCTGGTCTTCACCAACTTCTTCGACGCCATGGGGTCGATGACGGGCCTCGCCCGCAGCGCGGGCCTGTCGAACGAGGACGGCACCTTCCCGCGCCTGCAGTCCGCGCTGATCGTGGAGGGCGTCGGCGCGATCGTCGGGGGCGGCACCTCCTCGTCGTCCAACACGGTGTTCGTGGAGTCCGCCTCGGGCATCGGCGAGGGCGCGAAGACCGGCTTCGCCAGCGTCGTCACCGGCGTGCTGTTCCTGCTGGCGATGTTCTTCACGCCGCTGACCCAGGTGGTCCCGCTGGAGGTCGCGGCCGCTGCGCTGGTCATCGTCGGTGCGCTGATGGTCGTCCAGATCCGTCACATCGACTTCAGCGAGTTCTCCGTGGTGCTTCCGGTGTTCCTGACGATCATCGTGATGCCGCTCACCTACTCCATCGCCAACGGCATCGGCGTCGGCTTCATCAGCTGGGTGCTCGTCCGCTCGCTCGCCGGAAAGGGGCGCGAGATCAGCCCCCTGCTGTGGATCGTGGCCGCCGGCTTCCTGATCTACTTCGCCCGCGGTCCGATCGAGGGTCTGCTCGGCCAGGTCTGACGGGCCAGGTCCGACCCGCCAGGTCCGACCCGCCAGGTCCGACCGGTCGGACCTGACCCGGGGGTCGCCCTCAGGGTCGAATCGGGGGTTATCCGGATACCGTCCGGACGGCCGCGACGCTTGACTGGATGCATGACCACCACCACCAGCACCCCGTACCAGACCGTCGCGCCCGTCCGGACGCTCAGCATCGCCAGCTTCGCGCTCGGCGCGGCCTCCATCGTCTTCGGATGGACGCTCGTGGCACCCGTGGCCGGCCTCGTCCTCGGCATCATGGCGCTGAAGCGCGAGCCGCTCGGCCGCACCTGGGCGATCTGGGGCATCGTGCTCAACGCCGTGATGCTCGCGGGGATCGCCCTCGTCGGCATGGCTCTGCTGATCGGAGTCGGCGTCGGCTTCGCCGCCCTCCCGTTCGCCTGGATCTGACCGGCCTGCGACCTCCGCATCCTGAGGCTGAGACAATGGGGGGATGGAACCATCCCCCCTCGTCCGGCCGCGCAGCTACGTCACCCGCGGCCGTAAGACCGAGGCCCAGTCGCGGGCCATCGAAGAGCTCTGGCCGGCCTTCGGCCTCGAGTTCGACGGTTCGCCGCTCGACCTGGAGGCCGCTTTCGGCCGGACGGCCCCGCGGGTCGTCGAGATCGGCTTCGGCAACGGCGAGAACCTCCTGACGCTGGCCGAGCGCCACCCGGACCGCGACTTCGTCGGGATCGAGGTGCACGGCGCCGGTATCGGCCGGGTGCTCGGCGCGATCCGGGATGACGGACTCACCAACATCAGGATCATCCGGCATGACGCCGTCGAGGTGTTCGAACGGGGGCTCGCCGCCGCGTCCCTCGACGAGGTGCTGATCTTCTTCCCCGACCCGTGGCCGAAGGCCCGGCACCACCGGCGCCGGCTGATCCAGCCCGAGGTCGCCCCGCTGCTCGCACGCGCCCTCACCGACGACGGGGTGCTCCGGCTCGCGACCGACTGGGAGCCGTACGCCGAGCACATGATCGACGTGCTGGATGCGGAGCCCGGGCTCGTGAACCTCGCCGGTGATGCGCGTTTCGTTCCGCGCCCCGACGACCGCCCTGTCACGAAGTTCGAGCGCCGCGGCGAGCGGCTCGGGCATGCCATCTTCGACCTCGCGTACCGCCCCGCCCGCTGACGCGCGTTCAGCGACTGCGGTGCCGCGTCACGAGTGCGCCGCGGCGCCCCGGCGCATTCGTGACGGCACGCAGCAGTCGCGGCCGGAAGCGTCCCTAGGATGGGCGCATGACGCATGCGCGCACGGTCGACGAGCTCCGGTCCTCCTTCGAGCGAGGGGTGACCAAGCCGCTCGCGTGGCGGATCGGGCAGCTGCGGGCGCTCCGCCGGATGCTCACCGAGCGCTCCGCCGAGTTCGAGGACGCCCTCCTCTCCGACCTCGCGAAGAACCCGACCGAGTCGCAGATCGCCGAGCTCGGGTTCGTCGTCGGCGAGATCGACCACACGCTGAAGCACCTGCGCCGCTGGCTGCGGCCGCGCCGCGTGCCGGTGCCGGGCGCGCTGCTCCCGGCACGCGCCTCCACGATCCTGGAGCCCGTCGGCGTGGTGCTGGTGATCGCGCCGTGGAACTACCCCGTGCAGCTGCTCCTGGCGCCGCTGGTCGGCGCTCTGGCCGCGGGCGACGCGGTCGTGCTGAAGCCGAGCGAGCTGGCCCCGGCGACGTCGTCCGCGATGGCGCGGCTCGTCCCGGAGTACCTCGACCGTCGCGCTGTCGCCGTGGTGGAAGGGGGAGTGGAGGAGACGACGGACCTGCTCGCGCAGCGCTTCGACCACATCTTCTACACGGGCAACGGCAGGGTCGGCCGCATCGTGGCCGCGGCCGCTGTCGAGCACCTCACCCCGGTCACCCTGGAGCTCGGCGGGAAGTCGCCCGTCTACGTCGACGGCTCGGTGGACCTCGCCACCACCGCGCGACGCATCGCCTGGGGCAAGTTCATGAACGCCGGCCAGACCTGCGTCGCGCCCGACTACATCCTGGCGGACCGCTCCGTGGTGGTGGACCTCGCGGCCGCGCTGCGGGATGCGGTCCGCGACCTGTACGGCGACGACCCGGCGCAGAGCCCGGACTATGGTCGCATCGTCGACGACCGCCAGTTCACCCGCCTGACCGGGATGCTCGCCTCCGGGACCGCTGCCGTCGGCGGCGAGCACGACGCCGCCACCCGCTACCTCGCGCCGACCGTGCTCGTGGACGTGGCCCCCGACTCCCCGGCGATGGCGGAGGAGATCTTCGGCCCCATCCTCCCGATCATCGGCGTCGACGGTCTCGACGCGGCCATCCGGTTCATCCGCGCCGGCGACAAGCCGCTCGCGCTCTACGCCTTCACGACGGATGCGCGGGCGCGGCGGCGCATCCTGACCGAGACGAGCTCCGGCGCTGTCGGCTTCGGAGTCCCCGCGGCGCACCTCGCGGTGGCCGGCCTGCCGTTCGGGGGAGTGGGACCCAGCGGCTCCGGCGCGTATCACGGCGAGCGGTCGCTGCGCACGTTCAGTCACGAGAAGGCGGTGCTCAGCAAGCCGCTCGGACCGGACACGCTGCAGCTGATCTACCCGCCATACACGGAGGGAAAGGACCGCTTCGCGCGCGGCCTGCTGCGCAAGCTCGGCTGATCGACACTATGTCGAACAATCCGCAGACGGGCATACATGACGTCCAGTGAGGGGCCAGGTGCCAGGGGTAGGCTCGGCGTTGCCGGAGGCCACGAACGTCCGGCACAAGAGACACATGCCAACGCACAACGAGAGGCAACGGTGCCAACCGTGAACCCGACAGCAACGATGGACGATTCGAAGACTTCGCCCCTCCCGATCATCACGGATGCCGTGATCGACGCGTCCGAGAACGTCTCCGACGTTCCGGCCCAGAGCGGCGACGGACGCCCCACCCGCACAGAGAGCGACTCGCTCGGCACCCGCGAGATTCCCGCGGACGCCTACTGGGGCATCCACACCTCCCGGGCCCTCGAGAACTTCCCGATCGCGAAGCGACCCATCTCCGTCTACCCCGATCTGGTCGTCGCACTCGCCAGCGTCAAGCAGGCCGCGGCGCGCGCCAACCTCGAGATTGGCGTGCTGGAGCCGCACAAGGCCGAACTCATCGACCGCGCGTGCCAGCTCATCATCGACGGCCGCTTCCACGACCAGTTCGTCGTCGGCGTCATGCAGGGTGGAGCGGGCACGTCGACCAACATGAACGCCAACGAGGTCATCGCGAACCTCGCGCTCGAGCTCGACGGCCACCCCAAAGGCGACTACGCGCACATCCACCCGATCGACGACGTCAACCGCAGCCAGAGCACGAACGACACGTACCCGACGGCCATCAAGATCGGACTCACGTTCGCGCTCGGCCACCTGCTCGACGAGCTCGCGCTGCTGCGCGACTCCTTCGCCCACAAGGGCGAGGAGTTCCGCAACATCCTGAAGGTCGGCCGCACCCAGTTGCAGGACGCGGTGCCGATGACCCTCGGACAGGAGTTCCACGGGTTCGCCACCACGCTCACCGAGGACCACGCGCGGCTCACCGAGACCAAGTGGCTTCTCGCCGAGATCAACCTCGGCGCCACCGCCATCGGCACGGGTATCACCGCCGACCCCGGCTACGCCGCCGCCGCTGTCCGCCACCTCAACGCCATCACCGGACTCAACCTGGAGACGGCGCCCGACCTGATCGAGTCGACCAGCGACGCCGGCGCGTTCATGTCGTTCTCCGGCTCTCTCAAGCGCAGCGCGATCAAGCTCTCGAAGATCTGCAACGACCTCCGCCTGCTGTCGTCCGGTCCCCAGGCAGGCCTGGGCGAGATCAACCTCCCGCCGCGCCAGGCCGGGTCCAGCATCATGCCCGGCAAGGTGAACCCGGTGATCCCGGAGGTCGTCAACCAGGTGGCCTTCTCGGTCGCCGGCGCCGACGTGACGGTCACCATGGCGGCCGAGGGAGGCCAGCTCCAGCTCAACGCGTTCGAGCCGGTGATCGCGCACTCGCTGCTGCAGAGCATCACCTGGATGACGCAGGCGTTCCGCACCCTCCGCGTGAACTGCGTCGACGGCATCACCGCGAATGAGGAGCGCCTGGGCGCCATGGTGGGCTCGTCGGTCGGCGTCATCACCGCGCTGACCCCGCACATCGGCTACGCGGCCGCCGCGGCGCTCGCCAAGTCGGCCCTGCTCACCGGCCACAATGTGGCCGACCTGGTCGTCGAGGCGAAGCTGATGAGCCGCGAGGAGGTCACGCGCCTGCTGTCGCCCGCGCGCCTGAGCGGGCTCGAGGTCATCACGACGGCCATCCCGGTCATCGAGGCCGACGCCATCGCGGAGGCGCGGCAGGAGACCGAGTGATCGCCGCCCGCTGAGCGGGCTCCGGCGGGTCAGTTCCCGCCGGACTCCGCCTCGCGGAACAGGGCGATCATGTCGCGTCCCAGCTGGTGCGGCGCGGTCTCGCACGGGCTGTGCCCGGTGCGGTACACGGCGAGCCGCGCGCCGAGGGCTTTCGCGTTCGCCGCGTGCAGATGGGTCGGCCACAGGTCGTGGTCGCCGGTCACGACCAGCAGGGGGATTCCGCTGGCGGCCACCTGCACCCGCACGTCCGGCACCTGCTTCATCAGACCGACGATGTCGTCCACGCTGGAGCGCCGGGTCAGGGAGAAGCGGGACCGCACGAACGCCAGCCGGCTGTCGGAGACGCGGTTCCTGTTCGTGACGATGCCCCAGATCATGAGCCCTGCGCCCTGACGTGCGGTGGTGAGCCAGCTGAGCCAGCCGATGATGCGGACGCCGCGGAAGGCCTGCCCGGGCTCGGGGGGAGCGGTGAGCAGGGTGAGGGAGCGGAACAGATCGGGTCGTTCGACCAGAGCAAGCTGGGCCAGGATGCCCGCGAACGAGTAGCCGAGCACGTGGGCCGGCCCGCCCTCCTCAAGGAAGGCGATCACGTCCCCGACGAGCAGGTCGTACGTGTAGTGGCCGCCGCCCGCCGGCGGCCCGGCCTCGGCCGACTCGTACTGCCCGGCCATGTCGAAGCTCTGCACGTGGTACCCGGCGGCGACCAGGATGGGCGCGAGCAGGTAGAAGTCCTCCTTCGACCCGGTGACGCCAGGAATGAGGACCACGCGGGGGTCGGCCGGGTCGCCGAGGGAGGCGACCGCCAGCTCACCGCTCGGCGCACGGAACCGGGAGAACACGGTGCCGACCGGGGCGACGGACCAGTCGATGTCGGGCAGGGCGGCATCGAGGCGCGAAGCCTCGTCGTCTCCGCCCGTCACGGGTCGCCGCTCTCCGATGGACACGGAACTACGCTAGCCCACCGGGGGCTCGCTCCGTCTCACGTGACCCGGCAGTAGGTAGTGAGATAGCCGATCCCGCCGATCGACACTGTGACCGTCGACCGGTCGCGCAGGAACACGGGAGGCGTCCGCGAGTAGCCCGCGCCGCCGGGGCTGCCGGTGGAGATCAACGTCCCCGGCGGGATGGTGACCGAGCGGGACAGGAACTCGATGAGCTCGGGCACGGACCGCACCATGTCGGCCGTCGAGGCGTCCTGCAGGATGGTGCCGTCGACGTTGGTCGTCAGCCACAGGTCTTGCGGGTCGGGGACCTCGTCCGCGGTCACGACCACGGGACCGGTCGGGGTGAAGCCGTCGAACGACTTGCAGCGCGACCACTGGGCCTCCGAGAACTGGAGGTCGCGCGCGGTGATGTCGTTGACCACCGTGTAGCCCCAGACATAGTCGAGGGCGTCGCGGACCGAGACGTTTCGTGCGGGCTTGCCCATGACGACGCCCAGCTCGGCCTCGTAGTCGACCTGGGTGGAGAGGTCGGCCGGCCAACTCGTCGTGCCGCCATGCCCGGCGAGGGAGTTGGGCCACAGGTTGAAGACGGTCGCCGCCTTCTCGCTCCGGAGCTTCAACTCGGAGGCGTGCGCGGCGTAGTTGGCGCCGATCGCGATGACGTGCGGCGGCCGGAGGATCGCTGACGCGTGGCGGAGTTCGTGGACGCTCGGGAGGCCGGCCCCCGTGGCCTCCATCGCCGCCTCCGCCTCGGCTACGACGCCGCGGACCTCGGCGAGCCCCTCGTCGCCGCGCTCGATCAGCTCCTGCAGATCCCGCGGCGGCTGCGCCATCACCTCGTCGAGGAAGAGCGCTCCGTCTTCGATGACGGCGGCCAGGCGGGGCTTTGGATCTGCGGCGGTGCTGAGGTGCGAGAATCTCACCGATACAGGCTATCGGGGATGCGGCCCGCAGCCGAACGCGCCGGCTATCGGGCGAACCACTCCGCCAGCCGCTCGGCGATCTGTTTGACATCCTCGATCCGCCCAGCGGCCACGGCTAGGACGAAGTCGAACATCGCGTCCTCGTCGTACTTCTCCTCGAAGCCGTTCATGGCGAAGAACAGGGCGCAGAGGATCCATCCTGTCCGTTTGTTTCCATCGATGAGAGCGTGATTGCGAAGCAAGGAGTGCAAGAGCGCCGCGGCCTTCGTATGGATGTCGGGGTATGCGTCTCTCCCGAAGAGCGTCGCACTCGGACGTTCGAGAGCGGACTGCAGGAGCACGGTGTCGCGGACATAGCGGAGCGGCTCGCCACCGTGGACGGCTCGAATGACGACGAGGGCGTCTTCCAGCGTCGGATACCTGGTGTTCACGCGTCCCTGAGGCGCTCGATCAGCCCCGCGTTGATGTCGACCAGTCGATCGACGATCTGCTGGGTCGTGTGATCGTGTGCGGCGACATAGGAGTCGACAGCGTCGAGCACGGTAGCCGTGAAAGTGGAGTGCGTGTCGGCAGCGATGGCTGCGAGCGCGGCAATCTGATCTTCGCGGAACGCGATGAGCTTCTTGCTTCGGCGCGGGGTGGCGGTCTCCGGCATCGTGGTCCCCTCCTATATACTGCGGTCGACACAGTATATACCCGGGTTGTGGGCCGTCAGGCCACGGCGCCGGGCGCCTCGTTCTGCTCGTCGCGGGCGCGGCGGCGGCGCACGATCCGGCGGCGCCAGGGGGACTGGTCCGGCAAGTGCATGCTGAGGGTGGTGTACGCCCAGCGCAGGCGGCGACCGAAGCCGTTCAAGGTGGCGAACGGCCGGGCCGAGATTCCGACGGTGAGCCGCTCGTCGTAGCGGACCACGGTCTCCATCGCCAGGTGGAAGGAGAGGTCGAGGTCGTCGTGGATGTCGCTGCGGTCGCGGTGGACCCGGTCGCGCACCTCCAGCCACACCTCGCGGCGCATCGCGAAGTTCGAGCCGAAGATCGGCGGGTTGCCCAGCCACAGTCCCATCGACCAGAAGTAGCCGCCGATGTACAGCACCTGCCCGATGCCGGCGACGAACGGGTTTCCGTCGTAGAAGACGCCCCGGCCGGTCAGCACGCCGACCTCGGGGGCGTCGACCAGCTCCGCCTCGATGTGCAGCAACCAGTCCTCCGGGGGCCGGGAGTCGGCGTCGAGGCGGGCGATGATGTCGCCGGTGGCCGCGTCGTACCCGGCGGAGGCCGCAGGCCAGATGCCGCGCACCGGCTGCTCGACGACCCGGGCCCCGGCCGAGCGGGCGACGGCGGCGGTGTCGTCGGTGCTGCCGTTGTCGACCACGACGATCTCGTCGGCCGGCCGCAACTGGACCGCCAGGGCGGCGAGGCAGCGGGCCAGCATCTCGGCGTCGTCGAGTACGGGGATGACGACGGACAGGGAGGGCACGAATGCGATCCTACGCGTGCGCGGTGGAGCTCACCTTCTCACGCACGCCAGAGGTGGAGGCCGGCGTAGCTGCGCCAGGGCGCCCAGCGCGTCCCGTAGGCCGCCAGCGCCTTGGGCTCCGCCGGCAGCCCGAGCCGCGCGGCGCCCTGCCGCAGGGCGAGGTCGCCGGTGAGCAGGATGTCGGGGCTGCCGAGCACACGGAGCGCGATGTAGCCGGCGGTCCAGGGGCCGATCCCGGGCAGGGCGAGCAGTCGCCGCTCCAGCTCTTGGCGGGATTCGCCGACGTCGATGCGGAGGCTGCCGTCGGCGAGCGCCTCCGCCGCGCCGATGATCGCGTCGATGCGGCGCGCGGGTCCGCGGAGCACCTCCCGTCCGCGTTCGGCGATGGCCTCCGCGGTCGGGAACAGCCGGGTGAACGAGGCGCTGGCAGGAGCGCCCCCGCCCGGCGCCTCCAGTGCGACCGGCTCGCCCAGCGCGTCCGTCAGACGCGTGAGCGCCGTCCGGGCTGCCGCGACCGACACCTGCTGCCCGATGAGGGCGCGGAACACGATCTCGTCCGCGTCCACCGCGCCGGGGAGGCGGAGGCCGGGCCGCGCCGCGACGCTGGGAGCGAGCGCAGGGTCGGCCGACAGGACGGCGTCGATCGCCTCCGCGTCAGCATCCAGGTCGAGGAGCCGGCGCACACGGGCGACCAGCGGTGCGAGGTCCGCGACGTCGGACAGTGCCGCGTCGCACTGCACCGACGGCGCCGCGGGCGTCCCGGTCGCGGTCAGGCGCACCACGGCCGGGCCGTGCGGCAGCCGCAGGGCACGTGTGTACGAGCCGTCCGCTCCTGCGGCCTCCACGCCCTCGATCGCCCGCGCGGCGAGGAACCCGATGACGGATGCTCCGTCGAACGGGGCCCGAGCCGGCAGCCGCAGCCCCAGCGAGACGGCGCCCGCCTGCCGGTGCGCCGCCACCGGTGCACGGCGCGCGGCCGCACGGATGGCGCCCGGCGTCAGCCGGTACACCTCGGCCACGGTCTCGTTGAACTGACGGACACTGCTGAACCCGGCGGCGAACGCGACGTCGGTGATCGGGAGGTCGGTGCCGGTGAGCAGCAGCCGCGCCGTCTGCGCCCGGTGCGCCCGGGCGAGGGCGAGCGGCCCCGCCCCCAGCTCGGAGGTCAGCACGCGATTCAGGTGACGCGGTGTGTAGCCGAGCCGGCGGGCGAGGCCGGGGACGCCCTCCCGTTCGACCGTGCCGTCCGCGATGAGGCGCATGGCGCGTGCCGCCAGGTCGTCCCGTACGTTCCACTGCGGAGAGCCGGGCACGGCATCCGGCAGGCAGCGCTTGCAGGCGCGCAGCCCCGCCTCGTGTGCGGCCGCGGCGGTGAGGTAGAAGGAGACGTTGCCGGGCTTCGGCGTGACCGCCGGGCAACTGGGCCGGCAGTAGATGCCGGTGGAGTGGACACCGGTGATGAACTGCCCGTCGAACCGCGCGTCCCGTGCGCTCATCGCCCGGTACCGCTCGGCGAAGACCGGGTCCGTCAGCGGGTCGGCCGCCCGCGCGGCGGCGGCGGAGGAGACGGGGTGCGCGATGCTCATGCCCTCAGCCTGACACCATCCACCGACAGGGAATAGCGGGAATCGGACATCAGTGCAGACCGCCCTGCGCTGTCCGCCCATTGGCTCTGGATAGCCTGGACGCATGGATGTCCTCGACTGGCTCTCGTCCGCTCTCGGCGAGGAGGCGCTCGCCGACGGTGTGCTCACGACCGACCCGGCCCTCCTCGATGCGGCGCGGACCGACCGCTCGGGCTGGGCGGCGGAGGGCTCGCCGCGCGCCATCGTCACCGCGCGATCGGTCGAGCACGTTCAGGCCACACTGCGGGCGGCGAGCGAGTTCCGCGTCCCCGTCGTCCCGCGCGGAGCGGGCACCGGCCTCGCCGGGGGAGCGAACGGAACGGACGGCTCGATCGTCCTCGACGTCTCCTCGATGAACCGCATCCTGGAGATCTCGGCCGAGGATCAGCTCGCCGTGGTCGAGCCGGGCGTGATCAACGGCGACCTCAACACCGCGCTCGCGCCGTACGGGCTCTTCTTCGCCCCCGACCCGGCGAGCAAGGCGATCTCGACCGTCGGAGGCAACATCGCCACGAATGCCGGCGGCCTGCTGTGCGCCAAATACGGCGTGACGCGGGAGGCCGTCCTCGCGCTCACCGTCGTCCTCGCCGACGGGCGCATCGTCCGCACCGGTCACCGCACCGTGAAGGGCGTCACCGGCTACGACCTCACCGCCCTGTTCGTGGGATCGGAGGGCACCCTCGGCGTCATCGTGGAGGCGACCGTCCGCGTCCAGCCCATCCCGCCGGGGGAGCCGGTGACCCTCGGGGCGCTGTTCGCCGACGTCCGGGCGGCGGCCGAGGCGTCCGCGCGGATCACCGCAGCCCAGCTGCGGCCGGCCGTCATGGAGCTGCTCGACGCCCCGTCGCTCGAGCGGATCTCCGCGTACCTGGGCCGCGACCGGATCGAGGAGGCGTTCGGCGCGAGTGCCGGCGCCGCCTATCTGCTCGTGCAGTTCGACGGGCCGACGGCAGGTGCGGACGCCGGAGCCGCCGGCCGCCTCCTGGGGGAGACCGGCGGCTCCGTCCGCGTCGCCGCGGACTCCGAGGAGGGCGAGCGCCTGCTCGCGCTGCGGCGCGCCTTCCATCCGGCGCTCGCGTCCGGAGGCGAGGTGCTGATCGAGGACGTCGCCGTTCCGCGCTCGCGCATGCCCGAGATGTTCGCCGCGATCGAGCGGATCTCCGAGCGCTACGGCATCCCCATCCCGACTGTCGCGCACGCCGGCGACGGCAACCTCCACCCCAACTTCGTGTACACCGGTGACACTGTGCCCGATGCGGTGTGGGATGCCGCCAACGACCTGTTCCGCGCCGCGATCCAGCTCGGTGGCACGCTCACCGGCGAGCACGGTGTCGGCGTGCTGAAGCGGCGGTGGCTGGCGGACGAGCTCGGCCCGGACTCGTACGAGCTGCAGGTGAAGCTGAAGTCCGTGTTCGACCCGCTCGGCATCCTCAACCCGGGCAAGGTGTTCGGCGGCCGCTGACGGACGCGGGCCCTTAACAGACTCGACCCCCGGTGGTGCGGCGATGCCTGCAGCGCTCCCGGGGGATCGAGTTATGCCATTAAGAATGCTCCGCCGCACGGCGGAGCGCAACCCCCGATCGTCGCGGCGTCGTCCGGCGGCGTCCGGCGGCGTCCCGCTCAGGCGCCGGCGGTCGGTGCGGGCGTCGGACGTGACGTGTGCGCGTGCACCGGGAGGTGCACGATCCGCGTCGCCGTCACGGTATCGCCTGAGCGGAACCCCAGCGCGCCGATCCTGTCGCCGACAGCGAAAGAGGCCTGCGTCGCCGGGCTCTTCTTCGTTCCGAACGCGGTGCTCGAGCTCACCTTCACCGTGACGGTCGCGCCCGAGGCGGCGTGGATGGTCCAGCTGCCGCCGTCGATCGCGGTGATGGTGCCGACGGCGCCGTGGGCCTTGCGTCCGGGGTGCTTGCCGCTCTTCGACGCGTGAGTGTGGGAGGCCGTGCTCGCCATCGGCGCGGATGCGCTGGACCGCGTCCCGGCGATCGCCGCAGAGACGCCCCACGCCGTGCCGCCGGCGACGACGATCACGGCCAGGACGGCGGCGACGATGCTGAGGCCCAGCACGCGCCGGCGGAGGGAGGCGGGGGAGGCGCCGGCCGGCGTCTCCGGGCTCTCGCTGCCGAGCGGCCGGGTGGGCTGCTCGTCGGGTTGCGGGTTCTCATCGATGTTCATGGTCCCCAGCGTCGCAGCGGGATGTCAGCGCAGTGCCGGGGCTGTGTAAGAGGACGGTAAAGAGACGCTGAACTCCGCGCCGCCTTCCGGCGCGCGTGTCACCGCGATCGAGCCGCCCATCCGCCCCACGAGACGGTGCGCTATCGACAGTCCAAGGCCCGTGCCGACCGACCGCACGTCCCGGTAACGCGCGTGCAGGGCGCCGCGTTCGAACGCGATCGCCGCATCGTCGGCGCTGAGGCCCGGACCTCCGTCGCGGACGGCCAGCCGGACGACGTCGCCCTCGAGCCGCGAGGCCACCACGACCGGGCCTCCTTCGGGCGTCACCCGGAGGGCGTTCTCGATCAGACCGTCGACAACCTGTCTCAGCCGCATCTCGTCCGTCGTGACGACGACCGGCGTGCTCGGGATGTCGGCCGCGAGCAGCACCCCGGCACGCGAGGCGGCGCCGCTCCAGGCGGTCACCGCCCGCTCGACGGTCTGCCGTGCATCCACGCGTTGCGCGTCGAGGGTGAAGTCGTCGGCTTCGAGTCTGGCGAGCTCCAACAGGTCGTCCAGGAACAGCCGCAGACGCTCGGACTCCGCGGACAGCACTCGGCCGGCCTGCGCGACGTCGTCCGGGGCGACGACACCGTCGGCGAGCGCCTCCGCATAGCCCCGGATGGCGGTCAGCGGGGTGCGGATCTCGTGCGACACCGAGAGGAGGAACTCCCGCTGCCGGTCCTCGCTCACCGACAGGGCCGAGTCCAGCCCGCGGAGAGCCCGGGCGATGTCGTCGATCTCGGCGACGGGCTCCTGGTCGATGACGACGCCGCGGCGACCGGCGGCGAGCTCTCTCGCGCTCGCAGCCAGCCGGCTCAGCGGCTTTCCCAGTCGCCGGGCCAGCAGGATGCCGGCGACGCTGGCCGCGCCGAGGCCGACCACCAGGGCGACGATGAGCCACCGGACGAGGTCCGCATTGGCGGCGGCGATGTCGGCGACCTTGCGCACACCGACGATCCCGCCGCCGTCCGGGGTGGGGATCCCGACGAGGACGGCATCCTTCCCGCCCAGCGTGGTGGTTCCGGACACGGCGTGTCCTGCCCGCAGCTGTCGCACGACCGCCGGCCCCACGGAGCGTCGGGCGCCACCGGTCACCGTACCGTCGGGAAGAACCGTGGCGAACCGGTCGCCGAGCGCCTCCAGCCGGGCCTCGGCGACGGGGGATCCGGTCGCCCGTGCTTTCACGAGTGCTGTCGCCTGCGCCTTCAGCTGCTGGCGGGCCTGGCTCTCGGCGACGCTCTGCACCACCTGGAGCGAGATCAGAGCGGTGACGAGCACGGCGATGAGGCCGACCACGAAGGTGGCGAGCATGATCCGGCCGGTGAGGGAGGAGGCCCACCACCCCCGGGCCGGCCGTCGTTCAGCCATCCTGTTCCGCCGCGCTGTAGCCGACTCCCCGCACGGTCCTGATCAGGTCGGACGCGTCCCCCAGCTTCACGCGCAGCTGCGCCACATGCACGTCCACGGTCCGGCTGCTGCTGTAGTCGGCGACTCCCCAGACGGAGGAGAGCAGTTGTTCGCGCGTGAACACCCGTCCTGGCTGCGACATCAGGTGCTCCAGCAGGTCGAACTCGGTCGCCGTCAGCTCCACCCGTCTGTCCGCGACGTCGACGCGTCGGCGGACCGGGTCGAGCCTGACGTCTCCGATCCGTCGAAGCTCGGGCCGGGCCGAGACGGTGGAACGGCGGATCAGGGCGCGCACTCGGGCGACCAGCTCACGGGGCGAGAACGGTTTGGTCAGGTAGTCGTCCGCGCCGAGTTCCAGGCCCAGGATGCGGTCCACCTCGTCGTCGCGCGCCGTGACGAAAACGACAGGCGTCCAGTCGCCGCGTGCGCGCAGGACGCGACAGAGTTCGAGCCCGTCGACCCCGGGGATGCCGATATCGAGCACGATCGCGGCGGGGTGGAGGCGGGAGACGGCCGCGAGAGCCCTGGCTCCGTCGGTCTCGGTGTGCACGCCGAAGCCGGCGTTCGTGAGATACAGCCGTTCGAGGTCGACGATGCTCGCCTCGTCTTCGACGATCAGCACCAGACCCTTGTCTTCGCCCACTCCACCATCCTGCCGGGGGCGGCGACGTCGCCGGGTCGTTTCGCGGTCGCCTTACCGTTTCTTTACATTGCGCTCTCACGTTCCGAACGCGTCGGGCGTGCACTCGGCGCATGGCTTCTCTGCATCCCCGTCCCTGTGCGACCATCGCGCTCTCGATCGCTGCGGCTGCGGCTCTCGTCCTCGCCGCCGGGACCGCCGCCGTCACAGCGGCGGCGGTGAGTGCCGCGACTCCGCCGAGCGTGCCGACCGCGGGCTTCCCGTCCGGTGGCAGCAATCCGGGCATCTTCACGGACACCTGCGCGCCGGCCTCCCGGGCGCCGAACGATCCCATCATGATGCCGGGGATGACCGGGATGTCGATGCAGCACGACTTCTTCGGCAACCGCTCCGTGACCGCCTCCTCGACCGCGCCGAGACTCCGCGGCGGTTCGACGACGTGCTCCACGACGGCCGACTCGTCCGCCTACTGGACGCCCGTGCTGTACCAGAACGGCCGGGCGCTCACCCCCTCCCGCACGCTGCTGTACTGGCGCACGCCGGCGGGCATCGCGGCGACCACGACCAGCATGCCCAGCGGCATCAGCCTCATCGCGGGGGACGAGACGGCCACAGCGCCGCAGAGCACGTCCGTCGTCGACTGGACCTGCACGACCACGGCCGCCGAGCCGCGCCCCGCCCGAGGAGACGCTCCGCACGACTGCCCGGCCGGGTCGCAGCTGCGGCTCGTGATCACCTTCCCGAACTGCTGGGACGGGCACACCTTCGACGGCCGCGACCGGTCCGGCGCCGTGTATGCGACCGACAGCGGATGCCCCGCCTCGCACCCGGTCCACATCCCGCAGCTCGTGCTGCACGTCAGCTATCCGACCTCCAGCGGTGCCGGCATCACCCTCTCCACGGGACCGCAGACGCAGGGACCGCCCGTCACCGGGCACGCCGACTTCGTCAGCGGATGGGACCAGCAGCGGATGGACGCCGACGCGGCCGCCTGCGACACCGCCCAGGTGCGCTGCGGCCCGGTGCGCGGCGCGGACGCTCTGCCGGAAGGCGGTAAGAGCGCGAGACGGTCGTGATGACGCCGGGCCGCACGGGTGCGCGCACAGCGAACGCGCTTTGACGCGGCCCGCGCGCACCGGTTGGATGGGTCACATGGCAGAAGACACCAACCAGAAGCCCGAAGTCGACGCTCCAGAGGGCCCGGCTCCCGAGACCCTCGAGATCGTCGACATCGTCGAGGGCAGCGGCCAGGAGGCCACCCCCGGCGCCAAGGTCGACGTGCACTACCTCGGCGTCGAGTACGAGACCGGCGAGGAGTTCGACTCGTCGTGGAGCCGCGGGCAGTCGATCAACTTCCCGCTCAACAACCTCATCAAGGGCTGGCAGGAGGGCATCCCCGGCATGAAGGTCGGCGGACGCCGCAAGCTCACCGTCCCGCCGGCGCTCGCCTACGGCCCGGCCGGCGGCGGTCACCCGCTGTCCGGCAAGACCCTCATCTTCGTGATCGACCTGCTCGGCGTCAGCTGAGCGGTTCCGCGAGACCGCAAGCGCTCCCTCGGCAGTCGCCGGGGGAGCGCTTCGCGTTTCAGGCGGGTTCTTTCAGGCGGCTCAGAGGCTGGCGGGCTGCATGCGGGTGGGGATGGCGATGCGGTTCCAGATGTTGATGGTCGCGATGGCGAGCAGCAGGTTCGCCAGTCCGGTCTCGCCGAATTCCGCAAGCGCCCGCTCGTAGAGCTCGTCGGGGAGCCCCTCCTGGTGGATGAGGGTGACCGCCTCGGTCAGTTCGAGCGCGGTCCGCTCCCGGTCGGTGAACCAGGGGGACTCGCGCCAGGCGGCGACGGCGAAGACCTTGCGCAGCGGCACGCCCCGGCCCTGGAGGTCGACGGAGTGCATGTCGACGCAATAGGTGCAGCCGTTCACCTGCGATGCGCGGAGCTTGATCAGGTCGCCGAGGGGCTCCTCGACTACTCCGCCGACGTAGCCGTCCAGGTTGACGACCTTGCGGTACCCCTCGGGGGTGACGGACGGGAGCTGGATTCGTTCTGTCATGACCCCAACGCTAGGGACCTCAATGGCGCGGTGTAAGATCCAATTCCACCGATTCTGATCGGACCAATCGGAGGTGCGCTGTGGACATCCACGTCGCCATCGCCGGGCGGGGCGACCGCGCCGAGCGCATCTACCGCCAGCTGCGGGACGCCGTGCTGGATGGCCGCCTGCGGCACGGCGACCGGCTTCCGGCGACCCGGGAGCTCGCGGAGCGCCTGCAGGTCTCGCGCTCGACCGTCTCCACCGCGTACGAGCGCCTCACCGCCGAGGGCTACCTCGTGTCGCGCGTGGGAGCAGGCACGTTCGTCGCCTACGCGGCGGCGGCTCGAGGCTCTCTGCGGGGTGAAGGCCGCGGCGCCGCGCGACCGTCGGCTGCTCGGCCGACAGCCGCCTGGCGCCAGGTCGACGACCCGCTGTGGGCCGAGCCGCTGCCCATCGCGTACGACTTCCGCATCGGCTCGCCCGACCCCGCCCTGTTCCCGCTGGAGACCTGGCGCCACTACGTCGCCGCCGAGCTGCGCGGGTCCTTCGTCCGCAGCGCGGACTATGACGACCCAGCGGGAGTCGCGCGGCTGAGGGAGGGGATCGCCCGCCATCTCGGCGTCTCCCGCTCGGTCGCGGCGGAGCCCTCCGATGTGGTGGTGACGAGCGGCGCTCAGCAGGCGTTCGACCTCCTCGCCCGGGTGCTGCTGCGCCCCGGTGACACGGTCGCCGTCGAGGATCCGGGCTACCCGCCGATGCGTCAGCTGTTCGAGATGGCCGGTGCGCGCGTTGTGCCGGTGCCCGTCGACGGCAGCGGCCTGCGCGTCGACCTCCTTCCGCCCGCGCGGCTGGTATACGTGACGCCATCGCACCAGTTCCCGCTCGGCGGAGTGCTCCCGCTCGAGCGCCGCGTCGCCCTGCTGGAGTGGGCCGCGCGGTACGACGCCGTCATCGTCGAGGACGACTACGACAGCGAGTACCGCTTCGGCGCCCGGCCCCTCGACCCGCTGCAGCGTTTGGATTCCGAGGGCCGCGTGGTCTACGTGGGCACGTTCTCCAAGACGATGCTGCCCGCCCTCCGGCTGGGTTTCGTCATCGCTCCGCCCGCGCTGTTGCACGCGCTGCGTCACGCCAAGCGGCTGACCGACTGGCACAACGACACGGTGACGCAGCGGGCGATGGCCCGGTTCCTCGACTCGGGAGGCTTCGCCCGCCATCTCCGATCGGCGACGCGGGTGTATGAGGAACGCCACGCACTGCTCCTGCGGGAGGCCGGCGGGCTGCTCCCCGGCCTGGAGCCGGTGCCGTCGGCGGCCGGGCTGCACCTTGCGCTCCTCGCCCGGGCCGGCGATCGGCACTTCGATGGGGCTCGCATCGCCGAACGGGCGGCTGTCGCAGGGGTCGGCGTGCAGCCGGTCTCCCGGTTCCGGCTGGGGCACGGGCCGGACGGCATCCTCCTCGGCTTCGGCAGCATCACCGCCGCGCAGATCCCGGACGGCCTGAGGATCCTCGCCGACGCGATCGCGCGCGAGGACGTCGGCGCAGCGGACCGACGGGTGGAATGATCGGAGGATGACGTCCCCGGATGCCGCCGCAGCCTCCGCGGCGCCGACCCCGCCCGCGCCGCCCATGCCGCGACGCCGCGGCCGGCCTGCCGATGTCGACCCGGAGCAGGTGGCCCTGCTGGCGCTGCGGCACTTCGGCGAGCACGGGTACGAGCAGACGACCATGGATGACATCGCCGAGCTCGCCGGCATCGGCCGCCGCACGCTGTTCCGCTACTTCCCGAGCAAGCCGGCCCTGGTCTGGGGCGGCATCGAACCCGTCGTCGGTCCCATGCACGCCGTCCTCGAGGACGCCCCGGCCGGCTGGTCGGTGCGCGAAGTCCTGGCGCACGCCGTCACGTCGGCGCTCACCCTCTCGCCGGAGGCGGAGGAGGCCACCCGGCGCCGCCTCGCGCTGATGGGCGCGCACCCCTCCCTGATCGGCTTCGGCCTCACCGGGATGTCGGCCCACCGCGGTCTGCTCCTGGGTTTCCTCGCCGGGCGGCTCGGAGTGGATGCGGACAGCCTGCGCGCCCAGGTGACCACGGATGCCGTCAGCTCCACGATCTTCTCGGCGCTCCTGTGGTGGGCGCGCGAGGACGACGGCGCGCCCGCGCCCGTGGTCGTCGCGGCGATCGACGCCGTGCTGGGCGGCATCTGAGGCGCCACCTCCGCTCGCCGCCTCTCGCCGCCTCTCGCCGCCGCGCGGTCCGGGCGAGTAGCGTGAGGCCATGCCGATCGAAGACACGTTCCCGCACGGCACCCCCATCTGGGTGGACCTGCAGAGCGCCGACCAGCCCGCCGCCGCCGACTTCTACCGCGAGCTGTTCGGGTGGGAGGTCGGACCCGCGCGGCCGGAGACGGGCGACTTCGCCCTCGCCACCGTGCGCGGTGTCGCCGTCGCCGCACTCGGCCCGCTTCCCAGCGACGACGTGCCGACCGCATGGACGGCCTACTTCGCTGTCGACGACCTCGGGGCGGCGGCCGACGCGGCTCGCGCCGCGGGCGGCACCGTCCTGTTGGAACCAGCAGAGACCGTGCCCGGCATCCGGCTCGCGATCGTGGCCGACCCGGCCGGCGCCGTCGTCGGGCTGTGGCAGCTCCGCGAGCAGAACGCGCCGTGGCTCCGCGACGAGCCGGGGGCGGTCGACTGGCTGGAACTCGTCGCCGCCGACCCAGCGTCGACCTTCCGCTTCTACGAGTCGGTGCTCGGCGTCGGCGTCAGCGAGATGCGTGTCGGCGACGAGCCGTACGGGCTCTTCGATGTGGGGGAGACCAGCGTGGCCGGCGCCTACACATCCGACGGTTCGGATCCGACTCACTGGCTCGTCTACTTCAACGTGGCCGATCTCGATGCCGCAGCGGTGCGGGCCGCAGAGCTCGGCGGCACGCTGCGCACGGAGCCGCTCTCGGCACCGGGCGTCGGCCGCTGGGCCGAGATCGTGGACCCGCAAGGGGCGGTCTTCGCCCTGCTGGAACCGGAGCCCGAGCCGCTCTGACGCCCGCTCTCACCCCCGTCCGCGCGGACGGTCGCGCCCGGTGCTTCTGGTAGACTCTTCCAGTTGCCGTCGAACGGCCGCGGATCAAGAGAGCCCAGGCATACGGCCCCGGGCACCGCGCAACGAGCAGAAAGGGGATCCCTCTATGGCGCTGGATGCAGACACCAAGAAGGCGATCATCGAAGAGTACGCTACCCACCCCGGTGACACCGGATCCCCCGAGGTGCAGGTCGCGATCCTCACCAAGCGGATCAAGGACCTCACCGAGCACCTCAAGGAGCACAAGCACGACCACCACTCGCGTCGTGGCCTGCTTCTGCTGGTCGGTCAGCGTCGCCGTCTGCTGGGTTACCTGGCAGACATCGACATCAGCCGCTACCGCTCGCTCATCGAGCGTCTCGGCCTTCGTCGCTAGTCTTCGATCGACTCCGCGAACTTCTTCGGAACGGGTCGTCACCCCAGGGCATCAGCCCGGGGTGGCGGCCCGTTCTGCGTGTCCGGTGGGTGCGCGTCCCGGCCTCAAGCCGCCGGGGTGCCGGCAGCCACCGCCTGACGCCGCCGCTCGGCCGACTGGTCGAGCAGGGTGGCCGCGACCAGGGCCGCCGCCACCAGGGCGATGCCGATCGTCACGCCGACCAGACCGATCACCGGCGAGGCCAGGGGCAGCAGCAGGATGAGGACGAGCGCGATCGCCGTCTTGAGCGGCCGGATGACCACCTCCGGGACGAGCGGAGCATGCAGCACGTAGAGCATCAGCAGGAACACCGCGACGGGCACCGCGATCGCGTACTCGACGGCGGTGTCGCCGCCGCCGGAGTGCGCAGCGCCGCGCTGAACGGCCACCTCCAGCCCGGCACCGAGGGCGGCAAGCGATCCGAAGACGAAGTAGTGGCCGTAGCCCCAGTAGAACGACCGACCTCGGCGGGTGCGCAAGCCCTCGGCGGCCGGCTCGAGGAAGTACAGCCACCAGAGCGCGAACAGCAGCACCAGTCCGGCCGCGGCGATCCACACCAGTGCTCCGGAGAACCCGGACCGCGCCAGGCCGCTCTGCACACCGACCGCGGAGGCGGACACCGACTCGCCGAGCACGATGATCGTGAACAGCCCGTACCGCTCCGCGATGTGGTGCGGATGCCAGGTCGTCATGCCCGGGCGCTCCGCCCAGACCGGGACGAGCAGCTCCAGGGCCGCACCCGCGACGAACAGGTACACGGCCACCTGGGCCGGGAGGAAGCCCCAGGCGACCCAGAGCAGCTGGACCGCGGCGATCCCCCCGGCGTACCGGAGAGCCGTCGTGCGGCCCGCGGGGAACTCGACGGCCGCTCGGACCCACTGCCCGATCAGGGCGAACCGCATGATCAGGTACCCGATGATGATCGCCGTGAAGTTCTGATGCTCGAACGCCGCTGGCACCCCGGCGGCCAGCACGAGCACGCCGCCCATCTGCACCAGCGTCATCAGCCGGTACGGCACATCGTCGGTGTCGTAGGCGGAGGCGAACCAGGTGAAGTTCATCCACGCCCACCAGATCGCGAAGAACACCATCAGGTACAGCGGCAGCTTGGTGAGCATCTCGCCGGACTCGCCCGCGTGCGCCAGCTGCCCGGCGACCTGCGCGATGGCGACGACGAAGGTCAGGTCGAACAGGAGCTCCAGCGGGCTGGAGACGCGGTGCCGCTCGTCGGTCGAGCGTCCGGTCATCGGGATGCGGAACGCACTGGTCATGTGCGCCAGCATAGGAGGATGCGCCGTCGTGCCGTGCTGCCCCTCCCGATCGCCGTCTATCTGGCCGCGGTGGCAGCGGTCACGCTCGACCCGTCACCCGGCGACCCGGCGGGCAACCCGCTGCTGCGCTCGCTGCTCCGGGCGGTCTCCTCCGTCCCGGGCCTCGGCTGGGTCGACTACGACGTCGCGGAGTTCTCCGCCAACATCCTGCTGTTCGTCCCGATGGGCGTGCTGTTCACGCTGCTGCTCGGCGTCTGGAGGTGGTGGATCGCGGTGGCGATCGGCGTCGCCGCGACGCTCGCCATCGAGTTCTCGCAGCTGTTCATCCCGTACCGCGTGAGCGACGTCCGCGACCTCGTCGCCAACACTCTGGGCACGCTGGCCGGCGTCGTGATCGTGGTGCTGGCCGCCCGGCGCGGGCGTCGCCGTTCGCGGGTGGGCCGGGCGTCGTAGGGTGGCGGCGTGGAGACGCTGGTGAAAGAGCGACGGGATGCCCCCGCGGGCTTCTTCGAGGCGGAGGCCGCGGGCCTCCGCTGGCTGGGCGAAGCGCAGGCGGCCGGCGGGGCACGTGTCGTGCGGGTGGAGGGCGTGGCGGGAGGACGCATCGAGCTCGAACGGATCAGGGAGTCGCGGCCGACGCCCGAGGCGGCGCGCGCGTTCGGTGCGGCGCTGGCCGCGACCCACGCCGCCGGTGCGGCGGCGTTCGGTGCGCCACCCGATGGGTGGGACGGTCCGCTCTTCATCGGACGGCGGCCGCTCCCTTCGGCCCACGAGTCGAGCTGGGGGCGCTTCTACGCGCGGGATCGGGTGCTCCCGTACCTCGACATCGCGGTCGATGCCGGCACGGTGAGGGCCGCAGAGCTCTCCGTGATCCGCGAGGCCGTCGACCGGGTCGCGGCGGGGGAGTTCGACGACGACGAGCCGCCGGCGCGCCTGCACGGCGACCTCTGGAACGGCAACCTGCTGTGGGACGCGCAGGGCGGCATCCTGATCGACCCTGCAGCCCACGGCGGCCATCGGGAGACCGACCTGGCGATGCTCGACCTGTTCGGTGCGCCGTACCTGGAGGAGATCGTCGCCGGATACGACGACGCCCGGCCGCTGCGCGCCGGCCGGCGGGACCGCATCCCCGTGCATCAGCTCCACCCGCTCGCGGTGCACGCCGCCGGCCACGGGCCGTCGTACGGGCGCGCGCTCGCCGACGCGGCCCGGGCGACGCTCGCCCTCTGAGACACGACCCTCCACTCTTCCCTCCGTCGTCCAGAGGGAGGATGATTGCGTTAGCGCAATCAAGGGAGATGATCATGGTCGACAGCGAAGAGCGCGACCTCGTCGAAGGCCGCTACACCCAGGCGGAACCCGAAACCGCCGACCTGCGGAAAGTCCACGGCCGCTACACCGGCACAGCCGAGGACGACCCGATCGAAACGGAGGAGCTCGGCGCCTACGTCGGAGCCCAGCACGACGGAGAGCCGCCGCTGGTGCGCAGCACCCATCAGCGAATCGGCAACTACCCGCGTGCGGAGCACGAGACCCACGCGGAGGACGAGACCCACGCGCAGGACGAGACCCACGAGGAGCACCGGGACTGACGGATTCCGCGGGCGCCGGCCGACCCCGGCGCCCGCGGACACCGCGGTCTGCGGCGTGCCTCGCCTTCACCAGGCAGAGGGCGTCCTGATAGGATGGTGGAGGTCGGCAGTACGCCGATCGACCGGAGCAGGCTGGCAGGAGCTGGTCCTCGGTGGTGGTATCCGGATGCGGTGGCCGTGAGGCAGCAGACCGCAACCGTGTATTTCTACTGATGGCCAGACGGGCTCAGCCCCACGCACCCGCATGGGATGCCGCGTACACACGACGTGTCGAACTGCCTGTTCGGGCTCCGGTGCTCTGAATGAGCACTGCGAAGTCGCGTCCACACGGGACCGCGACGTTAAACAAAGGAGACAGACCTCTTGGAAGGTCCTGAGATCAAATTCGCCGAAGCCGTTCTCGACAACGGCCGCTTCGGCACCCGCACCGTCCGGTTCGAGACCGGACGCCTCGCCCAGCAGGCACAGGGCGCCGTCGCCGCCTACCTCGACGAGGAGACCATGCTGCTGAGCGCCACCAGCGCCAGCAAGCACCCGAAGGACAACTTCGACTTCTTCCCGCTGACCGTCGACGTCGAGGAGCGCTCGTACGCCGCAGGCAAGATCCCCGGTTCGTTCTTCCGGCGCGAGGGCCGCCCCTCGACCGAGGCGATCCTGGTCTGCCGTCTGATCGACCGGCCGCTGCGCCCGTCGTTCGTCGAGGGCCTCCGCAACGAGGTCCAGATCGTCATCACCGTCCTGAGCATCGCTCCTGACGAGTTCTACGACGCCCTGGCCATCAACGCCGCCAGCCTGTCGACGCAGATCTCCGGTCTGCCGTTCTCCGGCCCGATCGCCGGTGTGCGCCTCGCGCTCATTCCCGGCAATGGCGCGCACGAGGACCAGTGGATCGCCTTCCCGAAGGCCGAGCAGCTGAAGGAGGCCGTGTTCGACCTCATCGTCGCCGGCCGCGTCCTCACCAACGAGGACGGCTCCGAGGGCGACGTCGCGATCATGATGGTCGAGGCGGAGGCCACCGAGAACAGCTGGAACCTCATCCAGGGCGGTGCCGTCAAGCCCAACGAGGAGATCGTCGCTCAGGGCCTCGAGGCCGCCAAGCCGTTCATCCGTCAGCTCGTCGGCGCGCAGAACGTCATCGCCGAGCAGGCCGCCAAGGCCATCGCCGACTACCCGGTGTTCCTGCCCTACTCGCAGGAGACCTACGACAACGTCGCGGGCCTCGCCTACGACGACCTGGTGAACGTCTACCAGATCGCCGACAAGATCGAGCGACAGAACGCCGACGACGCCCTCAAGGAGCGCGTCAAGGTGGCCCTCACCGAGAAGGTGGAGGCCGGCGTGCTGCCTGCCGAGGTTCTGACCCAGTTCTCGGCCGCCTACAAGTCGGTCTCGAAGGTCGTCATGCGCGGTCGCGTGCTGCGCGAGGGCATCCGCATCGACGGTCGTGGGCTCACCGACATCCGTCCGCTCGACGCCGAGGTGCAGGTCATCCCGCGCGTCCACGGCTCGGCGATCTTCCAGCGCGGCGAGACCCAGATCCTGGGCGTCACCACGCTGAACATGCTCAAGATGGAGCAGCAGATCGACTCGCTGTCGCCCGTCACCAAGAAGCGCTACCTGCACCACTACAACTTCCCGCCCTACTCGACCGGTGAGACCGGCCGTGTCGGGTCGCCGAAGCGTCGCGAGATCGGGCACGGCTTCCTCGCCGAGCGCGCCCTCGTGCCGGTGCTGCCGAGCCGCGACGAGTTCCCGTACGCGATCCGTCAGGTGTCCGAGGCTCTCGGCTCCAACGGCTCAACGTCGATGGGCTCCGTCTGCGCCTCCACCCTGTCGCTGCTGAACGCCGGTGTGCCGCTGCGCGCCCCGGTCGCCGGCATCGCCATGGGCCTGATCTCCGACGTCGTCGACGGTGAGACCCGCTACGCGGCGCTCACCGACATCCTGGGCGCGGAGGACGCGCTCGGCGACATGGACTTCAAGGTCGCCGGCACCAGCGAGTTCGTCACGGCGATCCAGCTCGACACCAAGCTCGACGGCATCCCGTCGTCGGTGCTGGCCGGCGCGCTGAAGCAGGCGAAGGACGCCCGTACGACGATCCTGAGCGTGCTGAACGCCGCGATCGACCGTCCGGACGAGATGGCCCCCACCGCGCCGCGCGTGATCTCGGTGCAGATCCCGGTCGACAAGATCGGCGAGCTGATCGGCCCGAAGGGCAAGACGATCAACGCGATCCAGGACGAGACCGGCGCCGAGATCTCCATCGAGGAGGACGGCACCGTCTACATCGGCGCCACCGACGGCCCCTCGGCCGAGGCGGCCCGCGCCCAGGTGAACGCGATCGCGAACCCCACCAACCCGGAGGTCGGCGAGCAGTTCCTCGGAACCGTCGTCAAGATCGCCGCGTTCGGTGCGTTCGTCTCGCTGCTCCCCGGCAAGGACGGCCTGCTGCACATCTCCGAGGTCCGCAAGCTCGCCGGTGGCAAGCGCGTGGAGAACGTGGAGGACGTGCTCGGGGTCGGCCAGAAGATCCTGGTCCAGATCACCAAGATCGACGACCGCGGAAAGCTGTCGCTCGCCCCGGTGATCGCCGAGGACGAGAACGCTGCGGAGTCCGCTCCCGCCGCTGAGGTTCCGGCCGAGGCACCCGCCGAGGCGTAACCCTCACGCACCACACGAAGGCCGCGCCGGTTCCCCGGCGCGGCCTTCCTGCGTCCCTGGAGGAGGCGCCGGTCAGGCGTCGCGGGTGAGGAGCGGGCGGAGGCGGTAGGGGATGAGCTCGCCCATGTCGAGGGAGGTCTCGGCGCGGTCGACACCCTCCGTCGACTGGATGACCCCGGTGATCCGGAACAGATCCTCCGCGTCGGTGCACACCACGCGCAGCAGCAGGTCGGACGGCCCGGAGAGGCCGTGCGCCTGCACGATCTCGGGGATCGCCGCCAGCGACTCCACCACGGCCGCCAGGCGCTGCTGCTGCACGTGCACGTTCACGAAGGCGGCCAGCGGGTACCCGGCGGCCCGGGCGGAGATCCGGCGCTCGAACGACAGGAACGCGCCGCTCCGCTCCAGCTCGGCGACCCGGGCCTGCACCGTGTTGCGGCTGAGGCCCAGCCGGTCCGCGAGGGACACATTGGTCGATCGCGGGTCGTCCGCCAGCGCCAGGAGGATGCGGCGGTCGGTCTTGTCGAAGCTGCGCATGGTGTGAAAAGTAGCACCTCCCGGCTGTCGCGGATAGAGCATCCTGCACGGTCGACACGCCGATGGTTGTGCGCGCTGATCCGACAGCGTAGCCTTCCCTCTAATTCCGGCAAGGAGGCCGGAAGCCGGTCGGCGCGCCACAAGCTCCGCCGCCCGGGCGCGAGAGTGAAGGTTGCGTGAACCGTGACGATCGACAATCAGCCCGCCACCCGCCGGGGTGGCTCCCACACGGACCTCGATGGCCTCGGCGAGCTGGGTCTCGCCGGGATCGACCTGGTGAGCCTGCTGGACGCCGAGGGCACCCGCCACGAGGACGACCGCTACGACGCCTGGGTCTCGGACATCGGAACCGACCAGCTGCTCGCGCTCTACGAGGACATGCGGGTCATCCGCCGCATCGACGCCGAGGCGACCGCCCTGCAGCGTCAGGGCGAGCTGGGGCTCTGGCCGCCGCTGCTGGGCCAGGAGGCCGCGCAGATCGGCTCGGGCCGCGCCCTCCGTTCGGACGACTTCGTCTTCTCCAGCTACCGTGAGCACGGCGTCGCCTACTGCCGCGGCGCGGGCCTCGTCGACCTGCTGCGCGTCTGGCGCGGCACCACGCAGAGCGGCTGGAACCCGTACGACATCAACATGGCGACGCCGCAGGTCATCATCGGCGCGCAGACCCTGCACGCGACCGGCTACGCGCTCGGCATCCAGGCCGACGGCACCGACGCCGTCGCGGTCGCCTACTTCGGCGACGGCGCCACCAGTGAGGGCGACGTCAACGAGGCGCTGATCTTCGCCGCGACCTACGCCGCCCCGGTCATCTTCTTCTGCCAGAACAACCAGTACGCGATCTCGGAGCCGGTCTCGCTGCAGGCGCAGCGTCCGATCGCCGACCGCGCGCCGGGCTTCGGCGTGCCGAGCGTGCGCGTCGACGGCAACGACGTCCTCGCCGTGCTGGCCGTCACCCGGGCGGCGCTCGACCGCGCCCGCTCGGGAGGCGGTCCGACTTTCATCGAGGCGGTCACCTACCGGATAGGCCCGCACACGACCGCCGACGACCCGACCCGCTACCGCGACGCCTCCGAACTGGACCTCTGGCGCGGCAAGGACCCGGTGAGCCGCGTGGAGGCGTACCTGCACGCGCAGGGCGCCTTGACCGAGGAACGCCTGGCCGCCATCGTCGCGAAGGCGGACGCCGTCGCCGCCGAGATGCGCGCCGGCATCACCTCGCTCGCCGACCCCGACCCGCTGTCCGTCTTCGACCACGTGTACGCCGAGCCGCACACCGGGATCGCGCGCGAGCGCGACCACTACTCGCGCTACCTGCGCACCTTCGTCGGGGGTGACGAGCGATGACGGCACTGAGCATGGCGAAGGCGATCAATGCGGGCCTCCGCCGGGCGCTGGCCGAGGACGACCGCGTGGTCCTGATGGGCGAGGACATCGGCACCCTGGGTGGTGTCTTCCGCGTCACCGACGGGCTGCAGACCGAGTTCGGCCCACGCCGGGTGATGGACTCGCCGCTCGCCGAGTCGGGCATCCTCGGCACGGCGGTCGGCATGGCGTACCGCGGCTACCGGCCGGTGGTGGAGATCCAGTTCGACGGCTTCATCTACCCCGCGTTCGACCAGATCGTGAACCAGGTCGCCCGCATGCACTACCGCACGCAGGGTGCGGTGCGGATGCCGATCGTCATCCGCGTTCCGTTCGCGGGCGGGATCGGTTCGGCCGAGCACCACTCCGACTCTCCGGAGGCGTACTTCGCCCACACCGCCGGCCTCCGCGTGGTCAGCCCCTCCGACCCGCAGGACGCCTTCACGCTCATCCAGCAGGCGATCGCGTCCGACGACCCGGTGCTGTTCTTCGAGCCGAAGCGCCGCTACCACGCGAAGGGCGACGTGGATGAGGACGCCCCGCTCGCCGACGCACGCCCGATGGGCACCGCGCGGGTGCTGGCGCAGGGCAGCGACGTCACGCTGGTCACCTACGGCGGCCTGGTGCAACTGGCACGCGACGCCGCTGTGGCGGCAGGGGACGACGGCGTCTCGGTGGAGGTCATCGACCTGCGTTCTCTGTCGCCGCTCGACCTCGACACCGTCGTCGCGTCGGTGAAGCGCACCGGCCGGCTGGTCGTCACGCACGAAGCGGCCCTCTCCGGCGGCCTCGCGGCCGAGATCTCGGCCTCCATTACCGAGCGCTGCTTCTACCATCTGGAGCACGCGCCCGTCCGCGTCACCGGGCACGACATCCCGTACCCGCCGGCACGGCTGGAGGCGGCGCACCTGCCGGACCTGGACCGCATCCTGGACGGCATCGACCGCGCCATGGACCGGCCCAACTCGCTGACCGGAGTGGAGGACTGATGGCCGTCCGCGAGTTCGCACTGCCCGACCTCGGCGAGGGGCTGACCGAATCGGAGCTCGTCGCCTGGAAGGTCGCGGTCGGCGACACCGTGCAGCTGAACCAGATCATCGCCGAGGTGGAGACGGCCAAGGCGCTCGTCGAGCTGCCCGCGCCCTACGACGGGCGGGTGTCGCGCCTGTTCGTGGAGCCGGGCGTCACCGTCGCGGTCGGGGAGCCGCTGGTCGCGTTCGAGGTGGAGGCGGGGGAGACCCCGGAGGCGGAGCCGCCGGCTGCGCCGGAGGACGGCGGAGGGCAGCGTCCGGCCCCCGAGGTGGACAAGCGGGAGCCGACGCTCGTCGGGTACGGCGCCCGTCCAGAGTCCGGGGCTCGGCCCGCTCGGCGCGCGCGGCCGGGACTGGCCATCGGGCGGGGGGCGCCTGTCGCGCCTGCCGCTCCCGTCGCGCTGGCCGAGCGGCCGCGCGCCACCCCGCCCGTCCGCAAGTTCGCGCGCGAGCACGGCATCGACCTCGCATCCGTTGTCGGGTCGGGCGAACGCGGGCTGATCACGCGGGGCGACATCCAGTCGTTCGTGGAGCACGCGGCTGAGGAGACGACGGCGGCGGCCTCCGCGGGGTCGCGCGAGAAGCGCATCCCGATCCGCGGCGTGCGCAAGGCGACGGCGGAGGCGATGGTCCGCAGTGCGTTCGGCGCGCCCCAGGCGACCGTGTTCCTGACCGTGGATGCGACCCCGACGCTGGAGCTCGTCGCGCGGCTCCGGACGCAGCCGGAATTCGCGGACGCCCGACCGGGCCTTCTCGCCGTCGTCGCGAAGGCGCTCCTGATCGGCATCCGCCGCACCCCCGAGGTGAACTCCCGCTGGGATGAGGCTGCGAACGAGATCGTGCAGGCGGACTACGTGCACCTCGGCATCGCCGCGGCCACCCCGCGCGGCCTGATGGTCCCGGTGATCCGGGATGCCGACGCGATGGCGCTGGCCGCCATCTCCGGCGCCATCCGGCAGCTCGCCGAGACGGCCCGGGCGGGCCGGACCGCGCCCGCCGACCTCAGCGGCGGAACGATCACGATCACCAACGTCGGCGTCTTCGGCGTGGACGCGGGCACGCCCATCCTGACGCCGGGAGAGGCGGCCATCCTCGCCGTCGGCGCCGTCCGGCGGCAGCCGTGGGAGCACGACGGCGGCATCGCCCTCCGCGATGTGCTCACCCTCGCGCTGACGTTCGACCACCGCATCGTCGACGGCGAGCAGGCGTCCCGCTTCCTCGCCGACGTCGGCCGCATCCTCGCCGACCCCGCCTCCGCCCTCGCCCTCCTCTAGCTCGAACCGGGCCGCCCACCGTCGAGTACACGATTTCTGCACGCGACACGCCGCGCGGGTGTGCAGAAAGTGTGGACTCGACGGTGGGGGGACGCCCCGAGGAGGAGGGGAGGAGGGGTCAGGCGTGGAGGGTGGGGTTCAGGGTGACGCCGGCGGTGCCGGCGCGGCGGAGCACCTCGACGGCGCCGGTGAGCGAGTTGCGGCGGAAGAGCAGGCCGGGCATGCCGGAGAGCTCTGCCGCCTTCACGGTGCGCGGGCGGCCGTCGGCCGTGAGCGGCTCGCCGACCAGGACGACCTTCGTCCCGGCGGTCACGTAGAGGCCCGCCTCGACGACCGAGTCGTCGCCGATCGAGATGCCGATGCCCGAGTTCGCGCCGAGGAGCGCGCGCTCGCCGATCGACACGCGGTGCGTTCCGCCGCCGGAGAGCGTTCCCATGATGGAGGCTCCGCCGCCGATGTCCGAGCCGTCGCCGACCACGACGCCCTGCGAGATGCGACCTTCGACCATGGAGGAGCCCAGCGTCCCCGCGTTGTAGTTCACGAATCCCTCGTGCATCACCGTCGTGCCCGGCGCCAGGTGCGCCCCCAGGCGGACGCGCGAGGCGTCCGCGATCCGCACCCGGTCCGGGGTCACGTAGTCGAGCAGTTGCGGGAACTTGTCGACGCCAGACACCTGGATGCCGGCGCGCTGCAGCCGCGGACGCAGCCGGTCGAGGTCGGCCGGGTTCACCGGCCCGGCGTTGGTCCAGGCGACGATCGGCAGGTGCGCGAAGATCCCGTCGAGGTTGAGTCCGTTGGGGCGCACCAGGAGGTGGGACAGCAGGTGCAGCCGCAGGTAGGCGTCCGGCGTCGAGGCGGGAGGCGCATCCAGCTCGATCTCGACGGTGACGATGTCGATCCGTACGTCGCGCCGCGGGTCGTCGCCCGCCAGTTCTTCGAACTCGGCCGGGGCGATCCAGCGGTCGCGGCCGGCCGGGAGCGAGCCGAGCCGCGGCTCCGGGAACCAGGTGTCGAGCACGGTGCCGTCGGCCGAGACCGTGGCCAATCCGTACCCCCAGGCGGTACGCGGGGCGGCGGGCACGGCGGTGTTCTCAGGCACGTCGGAAGGCATGCCCCTAGGTTAGTAGGGTGCAGAACAGCAGCGTGTCCCTGGACCTCAGCACCACCTCCATCGAGCTGACCCGTCAGCTCTGCGACATCGAGTCCGTCTCCGGCGACGAGGCGACGCTCGCGGACGCCATCGAGGCGTCGCTGAGCGGATCGCCGCATCTGGAGGTCATCCGCGACGGCGACGCGATCGTCGCCCGCACCAATCTCGGCCGCGAGCGCCGGGCGCTCATCGCCGGGCACATCGACACCGTTCCGCTGAACGACAACCTGCCGACGCGTTTCGAGGAGCACGACGGCATCCGCTACCTCTGGGGCCGGGGCACCGTCGACATGAAGGCCGGCGTCGCCGTCCAGCTGAAGCTGGCCGCCGAGCTGACCGACCCCGCGATCGACGTGACGTGGATGTGGTACGACCACGAGGAGGTCAACGCCGAGCTGAACGGCCTCGGCCGCCTCGCGCGCAACCGGCCCGACCTGTTCGTCGGCGACTTCGGCATCCTGGGCGAGCCCAGCAACGGCGTCGTGGAGGGCGGCTGCAACGGCAACCTCCGCGTCGAGGTCCGCACGTACGGGCTGCGCGCGCACTCCGCCCGCGGCTGGGTGGGCGACAACGCCATCCACAAGGCGGCGCCGATCCTCGACATCCTCGCCGCCTACCAGGCCCGCGACGTGGAGGTCGACGGGCTCGTGTACAAGGAGGGACTGAACGCCGTCGGCATCTCGGGCGGGGTGGCCGGCAACATCATCCCGGATGAGTGCATGGTGCACATCAACTACCGGTTCGCGCCGTCACGCAGCTCGCAGGAGGCCATCGAGCACATGCACGAGCTGTTCGGCGACTACGAGATCACCGTGGTCGACCGCGCCGACGGCGCGCGCCCCGGACTGGACGCTCCGCTCGCGCAGGAGTTCGTCGCCGCGGTCGGCGGCGTGGCGAAGCCGAAGTACGGCTGGACGGACGTGGCCCGGTTCAGTGCGATGGGCATCCCGGCGGTCAACTACGGCCCCGGCGACCCGCTCAAGGCGCACGCCGACGACGAGCGCGTCGACGTGGAGCAGATCGTCGCGGTCGAGGAGGGGCTGCGTGCCTGGCTCACCGGCGCCGGCGCCCGCTGACCCCGCCGCGGTCCCCGATTCCGCCCGAGCCCATGCGCTCGGGCGCGGCCCCTGGTGGACCCTGTGGTGGGTGCGGGTGCTCGCGGTGTACCTCGCGGGCCGGGTGGTCACGACCGTCATCCTGCTGAGCTTCGCGGCGGGGGAGGGCGTGAACGCCTGGACCTCCGCCTCGCCGGACTACTTCACCTTCGCCAACATCTGGGACGGCCGCTGGTACCAGTTCGTTGCGAGTGGAGGCTATCCCGCCTCTTTGCCGACCAGCGACGGCATCCATGTCACCGAGAATGCCTGGGCGTTCCTTCCCGGCTATCCGGGCCTGGTGGACGCGGTCATGTTCCTCACCCGGCTGGAGTGGCCGGTCGCGGCCGTGCTGGTGTCCCTCCTCGCCGGTGCGGGCGCCGCGCTCGTGTTCCATCGGCTGCTGCGCCGGGTCGGCCTCGGTGCGTCGGCGAGCCTGTTCGCCGTCGTGCTGTTCTCGTTCTCGCCCGTCTCGCCGCTGTTCCAGGTGGCGTACGCGGAGTCGCTGTACCTCCTCCTCCTGGCCGTCGCCCTGCTGCTCCTGGTGGAGCGGCGGTACGGCTGGCTGTTCCCCGTCGTGCTCGCCATGGCCTTCACCCGGCCGAGCGGACTCGCGTTCGCGCTCGCCCTCGGGATGCACGTCGTGTACCGCTGGGTGCGTCGCCGCGACGACCCGTTCCCGGTTCGCGAGCGGGTGCTGAGCGTCTCCCTCACCGTCTTCAGCGGGGTCGCCGGCCTCGCCTGGCCGGTGATCGCCGCGATCGGAACCGGGTCCTTCACCGCCTACACCGACACAGAGCTGGCCTGGCGCGCGCCCTATATCGGCTTCACCCACCTCGTGCCGTTCTCGCCGTGGTTCCAGGGCGCCGACTGGTGGGCGAGCGCGATGCTGGGCATTCCTGGGTGGGTCGGAATCGTGGTGCTGGTGGTGCTGATCGCGCTGTTCGGCATCCTGCTCTTCTCACCGGCGGTGCGCCGGCTGGGCGTCGACGTGCGCTTCTGGATCGCCGCCTACAGCCTCTACCTGCTCGCCGTGTTCTTTCCGCAGTCGAGCACGTTCCGGCTGCTGATGCCGCTGTTCCCGCTGCTCGGAGCCATCGCTCTGCCGCGCAGCCGCGTCTATCGGGTCGGCATGGTGCTGCTCTTCATCGCCCTCCAGGTGGGGTGGGTGGCCGTCTGCTGGACGATCGACGGCTACGACTGGTCACCACCGTGACACCCACGATTTCCGCAGGCCCGCACGGATGTCGGATAATAGGAGGACATCCACGAAAGGGGAGCTGCATGGCGGCCATGAAGCCGAGGACCGGGGACGGGCCAATGGAGGCTGTGAAGGAGGGACGGCTCATCATCGTGCGTGTGCCGCTCGAAGGTGGGGGACGACTGGTGGTGTCCGTCAACGACGCGGAAGCCAAAGAGCTCCACGACGCTCTAGCGAACGTCGTGACCTCCGCCTGACCAACGCTGTACCGAGAAGGGCCCCGATCGTACGATCGGGGCCCTTCTGGCGTTCAGCGTCTTGCGTGTGCGTGTCGAATGCGTCCTACGGCGCGAGCTTGGTGATCTGCAGCAACCCCTCGCCGGCCGGCGACAGGGCGGCGATGACCGCTCCGGAGGCCGAGGTCTCGGTGATGAGGGTGCGGAACCCGGTTGCGACCTCGTCGCGGGCGGCGGGGTCGGCGACCCGTCCGCGCCACAGCGCGCGGGCGACGAGCACCGTCCCGCCCGGGCGAACCAGGCGCAGGCCGTGCTCGACGTACTCGATGACGGACTGCGGGTCGGCATCGACGAAGACGATGTCGTACGAGTTCTCGTTCATCCGCGGCAGAACTTCGAGGGCCCGGCCCGGGATGAGGCGCACCCGGTTCGAGGGGATGCCCGCCTCGGTGAAGAAGGCGCGCGCGTGCTGCTGGTACTCGACCTCCACGTCGATGGAGGTGAGCTGCGCCTCCGTGCCGCCGGTGAGCAGCCAGAGGCCGGAGACACCGACGCCCGTGCCGATCTCGACGACGTTCTCGGCGTGCGTGGCCGCCACCACCACGGCCGCCTGAGCGCCGGTCGCGGGGGAGATGGGGTCGATGCCGAGCTCGAGCGACTGCTGGCGTGCCCGGGCGATCACCTCGCTCTCGACGACCACGTCGTCGGCGAACCTCCAGTTCGAGTCCTTCTCTGACACAGTGCTCCCGTCGGTCAACCCTCAGGATACGGTCGGCTCCCGCAGCATTCGTGGAGGCATCGCCGCGATACCCTGGAATGGTGTTCGGGCTGACCTTCGACAAGCTGCTGATCGTGGCGGTGATCGCGGCGTTCGTCATCGGCCCCGAGCGCCTCCCCGCGTACGCCGCCAAGCTCGGTCAGCTGGTGCGCTCGCTGCGCGACTTCGCGAACGGCGCGAAAGACCGCATGCGCGACGAGATGGGCCCCGAGTTCGACGACGTCGACTGGAAGAAGCTGGACCCCCGGCAGTACGACCCGCGCCGCATCATCCGCGAGGCGCTGCTCGAGGACTCACCTGCCGAGCCCACCAGCGCGATCAAGCCGGTGACTCAGTCGGCGTACGCGCAGCGCAAGATGCCGCTGGTGGCGGGCGCTGTTCCGCCGTACGACACCGAATCCACCTGACCGCCTTCCGCGCGATCGGCGGCGGTGACGCTACGCTCACGACATGATCGCTACGGAGCAGTCGCTGACCCGGGCGACCGTCGCGCGGTACGCCATCGGCTCGCTGGGTACGGGCGGCTTCTCGACTCTCCCCGGCCTGGTCCTCGTCTACTACCTGACCGACTCGCTCGGCGTCGCGGCGATCGTCGCGGGCATCGTCGTCACCGTCGCGAAGGTCTGGGACGTCATCATCGACCCCGTGATCGGCGCCCGCAGCGACCGGATGCTGGCAGCGCGCGGCTCCCGACGGCCGATGATGCTGCTCGGGGCGATCGCGCTCCCGGTGTTCTTCCTGCTCACCTTCGCCGTGCCGCCGGGGACGGCACCGGGTGCGGCCGCCGTCTGGGTCTTCGTCGCCTTCGTGCTCACCGCCACGGCGTTCAGCCTGTTCCAGGTCCCGTACATCGCGCTCCCGGCCGAGCTGGCCTCCGGCTACGACCAGCGCACGCGGCTGCTCACCTGGCGGGTGGTGGTGCTCACCGCGGCCATCCTGCTGTTCGGCGCCGGTGGACCGGCCCTCCGCTCACTGGGCGGTGGCAACTCGTTCGCCGGGTATGCGCTGATGGCGTTGGTCGCCGGCGTGGTGATCGGCGTCGGGATGGTGGTGTCCGCGTTCGTCGCGCCCCGCGGCCTCCCGGGCGACCCTCCTGCGCGGCAGAGCATGATCGCGACCGTCCGTTCCAACTACGCCGCCGGAGTGCGCGTGCTGCGCGAGAGCCAGCCGTTCCGCGCGCTGCTGCTCGCCTTCCTGCTGCAGGGGCTGGCCACCGGGCTGATGCTGGCCGGTGCGAACTACGTGGCCACCTGGGTGCTCCACTCGGAGGATGCGGTGACGTTCCTCTTCATCGCGCTGATCGCGCCAGCGCTCGTCGTCGCCCCGCTCTGGGGAGTGATCGCCCGGCGGATCGGCAAGGAGCGGGGCTTCGCCGCGGCCAGCATCCTGTTCGGGCTGGCAGCGCTCTCCATGGTCGGGCTGCTGTGGGCGCCGGGGGCGTGGGTCTACGCTCCCGTCGCGGTCGCCGGAGCGGCCTACGCGGGCATGCAGTCCCTCCCGATGGCGATGCTGCCGGACGTGATCTCGCACGACGCCCGCCGCAATGGCGCAGGTCGTGCCGGCACGTTCGGCGGCATGTGGACCGCGGGGGAGACGACCGGGATGGCGCTTGGCGCCACCGTGCTCAGCATCGTGCTCGCCGTCAGCGGCTACGTCTCGCGCAGCGCGGCCGCCGGGGACGCCTCCCAGCCGAGCAGCGCCGTCGCGGGGATCGCCCTGAGCTTCAGCGTCGTACCCGCCCTCATCATCGCCGCCAGCCTGTTCCCGCTGGCGCGCTACCGGCTCCGGAAGGAAGACATCGATGACGTCGTTTGACAGTGGCGCGATCCTGGGGCGGTTGGAGGAGCTGCGGTCCGCCGACGCGCCGACCCACGGCGGCCGGGTGCTCAGCTACGTCTACGATTCGGGGAGGCCGGAGCTCGACGAGCTGGCGGCGCAGGCCATGCGCCTGGTGCAGCCCGTGAACGGGCTCGACCCGACGACGTTCACCTCGGTGGCCGTGATGGAGCGGGAGCTGGTCGGATTCGCCCGGGACCTGCTGCACGGCGACGACGAGGTCGTCGGCTCGGTCACCTCGGGCGGGACCGAGTCGTGTCTGCTCGCGGTCAAGACCGCCCGCGACGTGTGGCGCGCGGCAGGCGGTTCGGGCACTCCCCGGTTGCTCGCGCCGGTGACCGTGCATGCGGCGTTCCAGAAGGCGGCGGCGCTGTTCGACCTCGCTCTCGACCTGGTGCCGGTGGATGCGACGACCGGCCGGGTCGACGCCTCCGCCCTGATCTCGCGGATCGGCGCGGACGTCGCGCTGGTCGTCGTCTCGGCGCCGTCGTACCCGTACGCCACGCTCGACCCGGTCGGGGAGGTGGCGGCCGCGTGCGCGCAGGCGGGAGTGGCCTGTCACGTCGACGGCTGCATCGGCGGCTGGATCCTGCCCTTCTGGACCGACGCAGACGGAGCGCCGCTGCCCGGCTGGGACTTCCGCGTTCCGGGCGTCACCAGCCTCTCCGCGGACCTGCACAAGTACGGGTACGCGCCGAAGGGCTCCAGCGTGCTCCTGCAGCGCGACCGGGACCGGCAGCGCCGGCAGTACTTCGCGACCACCGGATGGCCCGGCTACCCGGTGGTGAACTCCACGCTGCTCGGGTCGAAGTCGGCCGGGGCGCTCGCCGCGTCGTGGGCGATCGTGCAGGCGCTGGGGACGACAGGGTTCGCGGAGCTCGCCGAATCGTGCCGGCGCGCGACGCGCGGCCTCCAGGACATCCTGGGCGACATCGAGGGATTGCGCGTGGTGGGCGAGCCGACCGGTCCGCTCCTCGCGGTCGCCGCGGACGACGCCGTGCCGGCCGACCGCCGCGTCGACCCGCACTACTGGGCGGACCGCGTCCGCCGCCGGGGCTGGGTGCTGCAGCTGCAGCCCGGGCTGGAGCAGACGGACGGCACCCGGCTGCCGCGCACGACGCACCTCACGATCACGCCGGTCACCGAGGCGCGGATCGACGAGTTGGAGGCCGCCCTGCGCGGCGCCGCGGACGAAGCGAGGGGGGTGCCCCCGGTCGACGGGAATGCCGTGCTGGCGTCACTGCCCAGCGAGCTGGTCGCGGGCCTCACCTCCGGCGCGACGCTCGACTCCGCGACCGCCGCGCACATCCTCGCTGCGATCGGCCTCGCCGGCGGCTCGACTCCCGGCCTTCCCGACGACCAGGCGCCCCTCCTCGCCCTCGTGGAGGCGCTCCCGCTCCCCCTCACGGAGCGCCTCCTCACCGAACTCCTGGCCCGAGCCGTGGAACCTCCCGTCCGTCCCGACTCTGCCCCCCGCTTCGCGGCGCCGACTGGTGAGTAGATGCTGTAATTCGGGCCGAATGGTGACTTTATGTCGCTACTCGGCGGGGTAGTGGCCGGAGGTCAGCGGACGGAGAGGCCGAGCTTGCGGCCGGCCAGGCCGCGGCTGCGCGTCGCCAGCCGCTCCGCCACCGCACGGATCGCCACCGCGGCCGGATCGGCGGGGTCGGTCACCACGATCGGCGCCCCCGTGTCGCCGCCGGCGCGAAGCGGGATGCTGAGCGGCACGCTGGCGAGCAGCGGAACCTCCTCGTCCTGCCCGGCCGACAGCCTCCGGGCGACCTCCGCGCCGCCACCGGAGCCGAACAGGTCCAGCACGGTGCCGTCCGGCTGCACGAGCCCGGCCATGTTCTCGATGACGCCGATCACGCGCTGGCCGGTCTGCCGGGCGACGACGCCGCTGCGCTCCGCCACGTCGGCGGCGGCCGGCTGGGGCGTGGTGACGACCAGCACCTCCGCGCCGGGCAGGAGCTGCCCGACCGAGATCGCGACGTCGCCGGTGCCGGGCGGCAGGTCGAGCAGCAGCACATCCAGGTCGCCGAAGAACACGTCCGAGAGGAACTGCTGGATGGTGCGGTGCAGCATCGGCCCCCGCCACGCCACCGCCGCGGAGGCGGAGTCGACGAACATCCCGATCGACACCACCTTCACGCCGTAGGCGACCGGCGGCAGGATCATGTCGTCGACCCGCGTCGGCCGCGGGGCGACGCCGTTCTCGTCAGTGAGGCCCAGGATGCCGGGGATCGAGAAGCCGTGCACGTCCGCATCCACGATGCCGACCCGGAGACCGCGCTCCGCCAGCGCGACCGCGAGGTTGGCCGTGACTGTCGACTTGCCGACGCCGCCCTTCCCGCTGGTCACGGCGTAGACCCGGGTCAGGGAATCGGGCCCGAACTGCTGGCCGTGGGCCGGTCGCCCGGCGCGGAGCTTCTCGGTCAGCGCCCGGCGCTCGGCCGGTGTCATGACGCTGACGTCCACAGCGGCGGCCGTCACGCCAGGAACGGCGGATGTCGCAGCGCGCACGTCCCGCTCGATGGCGTAGGCCGCGGGGCAGCCGACGATGGTCAGCTTGATGCCGACGGTCGCGCGGCCGTCCGCATCCACCGCGACGTCGCCGACCATGTCGAGCTCGGTGATCGGCTTGCGGATCTCCGGGTCGAGCACCGCGGCGAGGGCGCTCCGCACCGCGCCCGCGAGGTCGGCAGTGCCGTCCGCTCCGCGCTCAGGCACGCGCCTGCTCGCCCTCGCCCGCGTCGCTCCTCTCGAGATCCTCGAGCAGTGAACGCAGCTCGGCGCGGATGAAGTCCTTCGTGGCCATGTCCTTCACGGCCAGCCGCAGCGCGACGACCTCTCGGGCCAGGTACTCGGTGTCGGCGAGGTTGCGCTCGGCGCGCTGCCTGTCCTGCTCGATCTGCACCCGGTCGCGGTCATCCTGCCGGTTCTGCGCGAGCAGGATGAGCGGCGCGGCGTACGACGCCTGCAGCGACAGCACCAGCGTCAGCGCGATGAAGCCGAGCGCGGCCGAGTCGAAGCGCCAGGAGTTCGGTGCGAGCGTGTTCCACGCCATCCAGGCGACGACGAACACCGTCAGGCCGAGCACGAACCACGGCGTGCCCATCGCCCGCGCGATCCATTCGGTGAACCGCCCGAAGCGGTCCCTCGACTCCACCGGACTGCGTCGCAGTACCGGGGTGCGGAGTCCTTTGGGGGCGTCGAGCCCCGCGTCCTGCCTACCTCGCGCCACTTCCGCCCCTCCTTCCGTTCACGATGCGGATGCTGCCGGTGGTGTCGGACGGGACCGTGCGTTTCACGGGCTCGTCCTCGTCTTGACTTCGCCAGTCGTCGGGGAGCAGGTAGTCGAGGATGTCGTCGATGGTCACCACCCCGACGAGTCGGTGCTTGTCGTCGACCACAGGGAGCGAGACGAGGTTGTACGAGGCGAGGATGCGCGACACCTCGGCCGCCGACGTGTCGGCGGTGACGGGCTCCAGGCCCGGGTCGAGCAGGGTGCCGAGGCGGACGTGCGGCGGGTAGCGCAGCATCCGCTGGAAGTGCACGACGCCGAGGAAGCGACCGGTCGGCGGCTCGTACGGCGGCAGGGTCACGCAGACCGCGGCGCCGAGGGCGGGCGCGAGCTCGTGGCGGCGGATCAGGGCGAGGCCCTCCGCGACCGTCGCGTCGGCCGAGACGATGATCGGCTCGGTCGTCATCAGTCCACCGGCGGTGTCGGGGTTGTAGCTGAGGAGCATGCGGACGTCATCCGCCTCCTCCGGCTCCATCAGCTCGAGCAGGTGCTCGCCGCGCTCGTCGGAGAGCTGTGCGATCAGGTCGGCGGCGTCGTCCGGCTGCATCTGGTCGAGCACATCGGCGGCGCGGTCGTCGTCGAGCTGGGCGAGGATCTGCACCTGCTCGCTCTCCGGCATCTCCTCCAGCACATCGGCCAGGCGGTCGTCGGGCAGCTCTTCTGCGACCTCGAGCATGCGCTGCTGCGGGAGGTCGAGGAGGGTGTTGGCGAGATCGGCGGGCTTCAGCTCCGAGTAGGTGGCGATCAGTTGCTCGGCCGACTGCGCCTCCCCGCGGTTCTGCTTCTCCCGCACCTCGTTCCAGGTGACGAACGTGGTCGCGCCCTTGCCGAACGGGGAGGCGCCGGTCTTGGGCTTGCGGACGAAGAGCTGGCTGACCGCCCAGTCGCCCGTCTCCGTCTCCTCGATCGCGACGTCCTCGATCGTGGCCTCGCCGCTGCCGTCCGCGAACACGACACGGCGACCCAGCAGCTCCGCGATGACGCGGACCTCACCGCCGCGCTGCTCGAAGCGGCGGACGTTGATGATGCCGTTGGTGATGATCTGCCCGCTGCCGATGCTGGTGACGCGGCCGATCGAAAGGAACACGCGACGCTTGCCGGGAATCTCGACGATGAGCCCGACGACCCGCGGCGGATCGTTCTTGCGGTACACCACGAGCACATCGCGGACCTTGCCGACCCGGTCTCCCACGGGGTCGAACACGGTCGTCCCGGCGAGTCGGGCGACGAACACTCTGGCGGCACTCACCCTCATAACTTAGTCCTCGCGGGTGAATGGAGGCTGGTCGCTGGGCCGCGGACAGGCGCGGATGGAACAATGGGGGGATGAGCACACCTGGCCCCTTGAACGGGCGCAACCGCATCCTCTTCCCGACGCTGCCGCGCGGCGAGGTCGTGGCCACCTTCGAGAGCTATCCGGAGGCGCAGCAGGCGGTGGATGTGCTGGCCCGCGCCGACTTCCCGGTCGACAAGGTCTCGATCGTCGGAAGCGACCTGAAGAGCGTCGAGCGGGTCACCGGCAAGCTCACCTGGGGCCGTGTCGCGCTCGCGGGGGCGGCCTCCGGAGCCTGGCTGGGACTCTTCTTCGGCCTGCTGCTCATCATCTTCTCGCCGACGGTCAGCCTCGCGTTCGTGTTCGCCGCGCTGCTGCTCGGCGCCGGGTTCGGGATGCTGTGGGGCATCGTCTCGTACGCCGTCAATCGCCGCCGTCGCGACTTCACGTCGGTGCAGCAGGTGATCGCCACCAGCTACTCCGTGCTCGTCGACTCCGATCTCGGGAACCGCGCCCGCAACCTCCTGCAGAGCGGGGGAGCGGAGCAGCCGTCGTCGGCCTCCTCGGCCTCCGGCTGGACGCCGCCCGCGCAGCCGCAGCACCCGTCCGACCCGCCGCCCGCGCCGCCGGCCGGCGACGAGCGCCCGCCCGCGCCTCCCGCGTAACCCCCTCCGCCTCCCACCTCACGAGATGGGAGGTGGGTTAGGAGCGGCGGATCCAGGTCTCGACGTCGTCGGGGGTGCGCGGGATGGCCGCCGAGAGGTTCTCGCCGCCGTCAGCGGTGACGAGGATGTTGTCCTCGATCCGCACGCCGATGCCGCGGAAGCGCTCCGGCACCGTGAGGTCGTCCGGCTGGAAGTACAGACCCGGCTCGATCGTGAACACCATGCCCGGCTCCAGCACGCCGTCGAGGTAGAGCTCGCGGCGCGCCTGAGCGCAGTCGTGCACGTCGAGGCCGAGGTGGTGGCTCGTCCCGTGCACCATGTAGCGCCGGTGCTGCTGGTTGTCGGCCTCCAGGGCCTCCTCCGCGCCCACCGGCAACAGCCCCCACTCGGCGGTGCGCCGAGCGATGACGGCCATCGCCGTGGCGTGGATCTCGCGGAACCGGACGCCGGGGCGGACGATCGCGAACGCCGCGTCCGCTGCCTCCAGCACCGCCTCGTAGATCATCCGCTGCGTCTCGCTGAAGCTCCCGTCGACCGGAAGTGTGCGAGTGATGTCGGCGGTGTAATAGCTGTCGAGCTCGACGCCGGCATCCAGGAGGATGAGGTCGCCGGGGACGACCGGACCGTCGTTGCGCGTCCAGTGGAGGATGCAGGCGTGCGGCCCGCTCGCGGCGATGGTGTCGTAGCCGACCGTGTTGCCGTCGGCCCGTGCGCGCCCGTTGAAGACGCCCTCCACCAGCCGCTCGCCGCGGGGATGGGCGGTGATCCGCGGGAGGTCCGAGATCACGTCGTCGAACCCGCGCGCCGTGGCGGCGACGGCCGCGCGCAGCTCGCCGATCTCGAAGTCGTCCTTGACCAGGCGGAGCTCGGACAGGTCGCGGGCGAGCGTGTCGTCCTCGCCGTGGTCCTCCGGGTCGCGGTCGCCGTCGGTGTCGTCCCAGAGCAGCATGCGGGCGGCATCCACCTCGTCGGTGATCGCCGGGTCCGCGTCGCGGAGCACGACCGTGTCGCCGTCCACCGCATCCAGCACCGCCCGCACCTCGGCGATGCCGCGCGTGGGGAGGCCGAGGTCGCCGGCCACCTGCGCGAGCGACGGGCGCGGCCCGATCCAGAACTCGCCGATCTCGGGGTTGGCGTAGAACTCGTCGGAGTCGCGCCCTGCGCGCTCCCGGAAGTAGAGGGTCGCGTCGTGCCCAGCGGCGGTCGGCTCGAGCACGAGGACGCTGCCCGGCTCCGAGTCGGACCCCCACCCGGTGAGATGCGCGAAGGCGGAGTGCGCGCGGAACGGGTAGTCCGTGTCGTTGGAGCGCTGCTTCAGCCGCCCGGCCGGGATGATCAGCCGCTTGCCCGGGAAGAGCTCCGACACGCGCGCACGGCGGGCAGCCGCGTACTCCGCCTGGCGGCGCGGCTCCGGGATCACCTCCGGGCGCTCCGCCCACCCGCTCCCGATGTACTCCCGGAACGCATCCGACCCCGGCGTCGTGGAGCGGTTCTGCGTGGCGCGCGGCGCCTGATCGGTCTGTGCTGGCGTGGACTGCGACATGCCGACCATTCTTCCACTCCTAGGATGTTGAGCATGGCTGATGGACGACGGTTCCGCGGTCCCGTCGATCTGCACACGCACTCGAGCGTCTCGGACGGCACGGAGACCCCGACCGAGCTGGTGCGCGCTGCGGCCGTCGCCGGGCTCGGGACGGTGGCCCTGACCGACCACGACTCCACGGCGGGCTGGGCCGACGCCGCCGCCGAATCGGTGCGCTCCGGAATCACGGTCATCCCGGGCATGGAGCTGTCCACCCGCATCGAGTTCGCCAGCGTGCACATGCTCGGCTACCTCTTCGACCCGGCGAACGCGCCGCTGGTCGCCGAGACGCAGCGCATCCGCGAGGGTCGCATGCGGCGTGCGGAGGACATGGTCCGGCGCATCTCGGCGGACTACGACATCACCTGGGACGATGTCCTCGCCCAGGCGACGGAGGGTGCGACGGTCGGCCGCCCGCACATCGCCGACGCGCTCGTCGCCCGCGGGCTGGCCTCCGACCGGAGCGCCGCGTTCGCCGGCATCCTGCACTGGCGGAGCGGCTACTTCCAGCCGCACTACGCGCCGGAGCCGCTGACCGGAGTCCGGCTCATCCGCGGCGCGGGCGGACTGCCCGTGCTCGCGCATCCGGCGACGGGAGGCCGCAGTCGCGTGATCCCGGAGGACCGGCTGCGCCGCCTGGTCGACGCCGGACTCTTCGGCCTCGAACTCGATCACCGCGAGAACACCGCGGACGGAGTGGCCCGGCTGCGTGAGCTCGCGACCCGGTACGGCCTGCGGATCACCGGCTCCAGCGACTACCACGGCGCGGGCAAGCCGAACCGGCTGGGGGAGAACACGACCGATCCCGCCGTCCTCGACGCGATGATCGAAGAAGCGACAGGCGCGGCGCCTTTCTACGCTCCGTGACGTCCAGCGCATAGCCTGGACCCGGCGGGGGATCGGGAAGCGAGGTGCACGGGTGAGACGGTTCTGGCGAGGTTCGGCGGTCGCTGCCGCCCTGACGGCGGCCCTGGTCATCGCGGGAGGCGCAGCCCCGGCCAGTGCGGACTCCTACCCGTCGTGGGACGACGTGCAGGCGGCCAAGAACAACGCGACCGCGGCCCAAGCCGAGGTCGACCGGATCAACGGGCTGCTGCAGAGCCTGCAGAGCGCGGCGAACGCGGCAGGCGATCTCGCGGTGAAGCGCCTGGGCGAGTACGGCACGGCGGAGGCCGCTCTGCAGACAGCGACGGCCAAAGCCCAGGATCTCGCCCAGCGGGCGCAGGACGCCTCCGCGAAGGCCGACGAGCTGAAGGCGCAGAGCGGGAAGCTCGCCGAACAGCTCACGCGTGCCGGCACATCGTCCGTGTCGCTGCGGCTGTTCCTCAGCCCGAACGCCTCCAGTTCAGACTCGCTCCTCTACCAGCTGGGCGCCGTGTCCAAACTGGCCGACCGCTCCAGCGCGCTGTTCGCGCAGGCCAGCGCCCAGAAGAACCTCGCCACGTCGCTGAGCGCGCAGGCGGCCGACGCGCGCAGCATCCGCGACCAGCTGGCGACGGCGGCGAAGAAGGCGCTCGACGTCGCCACCGCGGCCAAGCAGGCGGCGGATGCGCAGCTCGCCGACCAGAAGAAGCACGCCGACACGCTGTATGCGCAGCTCGCCGCCCTCAAGAACACGGAGGCGTCCGTCGAGCAGAAGTACGCGGAGGGCCAGGCGGCGGCCGCGGCGGCTGCTGCTGCCGCCAACCCCGGCGGAGGGTCCGACGGCGTCGCTCCACCGCCCGGCATGGTCGTGGACCCGGCCGGTGCGCAGGCATACGCCGCGAGCCGGCTGGCGGCCTACGGCTGGGGGAGCGACCAGATGCCGTGCCTGATCAAGCTGTGGAACCACGAGTCCGGCTGGCGTGCGGACGCCTACAACACGTCGAGCGGCGCCTACGGCATCCCGCAGGCGTGGCCGGCGAGCAAGATGTCGAGCGCGGGCCCCGACTGGATGACGAACCAGAACACGCAGGTGAACTGGGGACTGGACTACATCAACCGGTCCTACGGCTCACCGTGCGCGGCGTGGAACTTCGAGATGAGCCACGACCCGAACTGGTACTGAGGTCAGTCGGCCGGCGGTCAGCTGGCGGGCGTAGCTGCCGAGCCGCCGCGCGAGCGGCGACGGCGGCGGCGCGGTGCGCTGTTCCCGTCGCGGTGCTGCGAGCCTCCACCATCGTGCGCTCCGGTCGCGGTCGCGTGATCTCCGCTCTCGGAGGTCGTGGCGGGTGCTGAGGTCGTGCTGCTCGCCGTCGACTCGTCGCTGCCCTGTCCACCCTGACCCGACCCGCCGCGCGTGCGGCGACGGCGGCTGCCGGAGCGCTCCGAGGCGTCCGGTCCGCTGGCGTCCGTGCGGTTTCCGCGCGCGGTCTCCGGCGACTTCACGGCCGGGGTCGACTTCAGTCGCCCGCGGACGCCCGCGGGGATGTCGAGGTCGCTGAAGAGGTGCGGCGACGACGAGTAGGTCTCCGTCGGCTCCGGCTGGCCGAACTCCAGCGCCCGGTTGATGAGGGCCCACTTGTGCAGGTCCTCCCAGTCGACGAAGGTGACCGCGATACCGGTCTTGCCTGCGCGGCCGGTGCGGCCGGCGCGGTGCAGGTAGGTCTTCTCGTCGTCCGGGATGGTGTGGTTGATCACGTGGGTGACGTCGTCGACGTCGATGCCGCGGGCAGCGACGTCGGTGGCGATCAGAATGTCCTTCTTGCCGGCCTTGAACGCCGCCATCGCGCGCTCGCGCTGCTCCTGGTTGAGGTCGCCGTGCACGGCCGCCGCGTTGAAGCCGCGGTCGTTCAGCTCTTCGACCAGCTTGGCTGCGGCGCGCTTGGTGCGGGTGAAGATCACGGTCTTCCCGCGGCCCTCGGCCTGCAGGATGCGCGCGATCACCTCGTCCTTGTCGAGCGAGTGGGCCCGGTAGATCAGGTGCTTGATGTTCGCCTGGATCTGGCCCTCGTCGGGGTCGGTGGCGCGGATGTGCACAGGGCGGGTCATGAAGCGGCGGGCGAGCGCGACGATCGGGCCGGGCATGGTCGCCGAGAACAGCATGGTGTGCCGGGTGGCGGGCGTCTGGGCGAACAGCTTCTCGATGTCGGCGAGGAAGCCGAGGTCGAGCATCTTGTCGGCCTCGTCGAGCACCATCTCCTGCACGTTGCCCAGGTTGAGGAGGCGCTGCCCGGCGAGGTCGAGCAGACGGCCGGGGGTGCCGACGACGATCTGCGCGCCGCCCTTGAGCTGGGCGATCTGGCCCTCGTAGGCCTTGCCGCCGTAGATGCTGGCGATGGAGGTGGGCCGGCCGGCGGCGGCGGTCTCGAGGTCTTCGTAGACCTGGATCGCGAGCTCGCGGGTCGGCACGACGACGAGCGCCTTGACGCCCGGCTCCGGGTTCGGGCCGAGGCGCTGGATCAGGGGGAGGCCGAAGCCGAGTGTCTTGCCGGTTCCGGTCTTGGCCTGACCGATGATGTCCTGCCCGGTGAGGGCCAGCGGGATGGTCTGGGTCTGGATGGGGAACGGCTCGATGATGCCCTTGGCGGCGAGCTGGTCCACCATGTCCTGGTCGATGTTGAGTTCTGAGAAAGTCACTGGTGAGATGCCTGTCGATTCGATGGGAGTGTCCACGCCCTGTTCTCTGTCGCAGGCGTAGGGCCGTCGATCCTGCGCCGACGGCGTGACAAGCCTACTGGACGGTCCCGATACACTGCTGAGCGTGTCAACTTGGTTCATCCGCCGACGGCCGGCCGTCGAGCTCCCGCGCCTCACTCCGCGGGCTCGTCCTGTCGCCACCGTCCGGGTGGATCTGCACGAGGCGATGCCGGATCTCGTGCCCTACCTGGGCCAGGCCGCGTACCTGCAGCTGGAGCAGTTCGAGACGCTGTCGCGGGTCGCCGCAGAGGCGGAGGACCTGCGGGCGAAGGAGCCGATCTCGGCTGCCGCCGGCCACGCCCTGTCGAAGCACCAGGGCATCGTCGCCGAGCTGCGCCGCCGCGGGGACGACCCGGCAGCGGCGATGCAGCCGTTCGCCGCAGAGATCGAGGGCTTCAGCGCGCTGCTCGTCGGTGCCGACTGGCGCGAGACGCTGCTCTCGGCGCTGGTCACTGGGGGCCTGCTCGACGACTTCTTCATCCGGCTCGCCGGCGGACTCCCCGGAGATGTGGGCCCCCGGATCGCGCACCTGCTCGGCTCCGAGTCGGGTCAGGAGGGCGTGCTGGAGGTGCTCCGCGCCGAGATCGGGGCGGACCCGCTGCTCGGTTCGCGCCTCGCCATGTGGGGTCGCCGTCTGGTCGGCGACACCCTCCTGGTCGCTCGCTCCGCTCTGCACCTGTCGGGCAACCGCGCGACCGACGAGGAGCGGATCGAGCCGATCTTCACCGAGCTGATCGCCGCGCACACGCGGCGGATGGACGCCCTGGGCCTCACGGCCTAGCCGCCGCGGGCGTGCGCGTCAGCGCGCGATGGCGCCCTTCGCGAGCTGGTGCAGCAGGCGGTCGTCGCCGGCCGCGCGGAGGCGGCCGATGAGGAGGTCGGCGACCGCCACCACGAGCGCGGTGCCGAGCAGCGTGATCCACCAGATCCAGCCGCCGTTCCACTTCAGGCCCGCCCAGGTGAGGACGACCCAGAGGACGGAGGCCGACACGACGCCGATGGCCGGGACGAGCGCGGAGCCGTGGGTGTGCCGGTTGGGCAGGAAGTAGCGACCGGCGAGGCCGATGATGGCGCCACCGAGGACGACGAAGAGCAGTTCCACGAGAGGGAGGCTAGCCGACGAAGCCGATGCGGCGCGATTCCTCGGTGCCGAGCTCGACGTAGCCGATGCCCGCGGTCGGGACCACGTAGAGGCGGCCCTTGTCGTCGGTGAGCTTCAGGACGCCGCCGTTCGTGAGCGCGGTCTCCACCTGCCCGGTGAGCTCCTCCGCCGAGAGCGACGACTCGAAGCTGAGTTCGCGAGGGGCGTTGACGATTCCGATGCGGATCTCCACGTTTGGTGCCTTTCGAGTCTGACCGGCGGGTGTGAGTTCAGACTACGGCACACGGCTCGCGGCCCCCGGTCACGTTCTCTGTCGGCGGACGCCGATACCGTGAAAGCCATGACCACCCGAGCCTTCCGGATGCGCGCGGAGCGGGCCGTCGGGACCGGCGGTCCGCCCGTCGGCAGCGCGGCGCTCGACGGCGCCCAGTCCGAGGTGCTCGGGCTGGCGGACGGCGCTTCCGCAGCGGTGCTCGGCGCGCCGGGGACGGGCAAGACGACGACGCTCGTGGAGGCCCTCGCAGAGCGGGTGCTCGGCCGCGCCTACGGAACGGACGAGGTGCTCGCGCTGAGTGCCTCGCGGACGGCGGCGACGGCGCTCCGTGACCGCCTCGCCCTGAGGCTGGGCGTGCCGACCCAGGGCCCGCTGGCCCGGACCGCGACATCACTCGCCTTCCAGCTGGTGGGCGAGCGCGCGCGACGCGTCGGGGCGGAGCCGCCGCGCCTCCTGACCGGAGGCGAGCAGGACCAGATCATCGCCGAACTGCTCAGCGGCCACATGGAGGACGGCACGGGTCCGCACTGGCCGGAGCCGCTCGTAGACGAGGTGCGCGCTCTGCGCGGCTTCCGCACCGAGCTCCGGGAGCTGATGGCGCGCTGTGCCGAGCACGGGGTGACGCCATCACGCCTCTCCGAGCTGGGCGCGATCACCGGGCGGGACGAGTGGCGCGCGGCGGCCCGGTTCATCGGCGAGTACCAGTTGGTGGTCGACAGCTACCGTGGCGGGTTCGTCGATTCCGCCGAGCTGATCGCGTCGGCGGTCGCCGTCGTCCGCGACGGCAGTTCCCTCGATCGCCTGCGCGTCGTGTTCGTCGACGACCTGCAGGAGGCCACGGTCGCCACGGTCGCGCTGCTGCGCGCCTTCGCCGAGCGCGGCGTGGCGGTCGTGGCGTTCGGCGACCCGGACGTTGCCTCCACCACCTTCCGCGGCGCCGAAGCCACGGCGCTGGGCCAACTGGAGTCGCGCCTCGGCGTGGCGGTGACGCGGTTCGTCCTGACCACGGCGCACCGCCAGACTCCGGCCCTTCGGGAGCTGACCGCCCGCGTCACCGAGCGGATCGGCACGGCCGCTGCCGGTGTGCAGCGCATGGCGTCCGCGGGCCGCGAGGAGCCGGATCCCGGTGCTCCAGATCCCGGCCTCCCCGAGGCGCGGCCGGAGATCGTCCGGCTCGTTGCGGCCTCCGCCCCCTCCGAAGCGTCCCGGCTGGCGCGCAAGCTGCGCGAGCGGCACCTGCTCGACGGTGTGCCGTGGAGCGAGATGGCCGTGATCGTGCGATCGGGCGCACACGTCCCGGCGCTGGCGCGCGCGCTCGCCGTCGCCGAGGTGCCGACCACCACCAGCATCGCCGGACGACCCCTGCGCGACGATGTCGCGGCCCGGCAGCTCGTCACGGTGGCGGGCGTGCAGCTCGGCACGGTGGAGCTCACCCCGGCGGTCGCGACCGAGCTCCTGCTCGGCCCGTTCGGCGGCCTCGACAGCGTCAGCCTGCGGAGGCTGCGGCTCGCCCTGCGCCAGGAGGAGCTGGCCGGTGAGGGCAACCGCCCGGGCGATGAGCTCCTCGTGGAGGCGCTGCAGCATCCTGCCCACCTCGCCACGATCGACGCCGCTCCCGCCCGCCGCGCCGGACGGCTCGCCGAGACGCTGCGATCCGGCCGCGAGAAGGCGGCGCAGGGTTCCTCCATCGAGGAGCTGCTGTGGCACATCTGGGAGCGGAGCGGCCTTGCGGCGCGCTGGCTGGAGCACTCCCAGCGCAGCGGAATCGTCGCCGACGAGGCGAACCGTCACCTCGACGGGGTCGTCGCGCTCTTCACGGCGGCACGCCGGTTCGTGGAGCGGTACCCCGAACGCCCGGCGTCCGACTTCGTGGTCGAACTCCTCGGGGCGGAGGTTCCGGAAGACACGCTGGCCGCGCGCACCTCAGGGGAGGCCGTCCTGGTCTGCACCCCCAGTGCGGCGATCGGTCGGGAGTACGAGGTGGTGGCGGTCGCGGGGCTCCAGGAGAGCGTCTGGCCGAACCTGCGGCTGCGGGGCTCGCTGCTGCACCCCCAGGACCTTCCCGACGCGCTGGAGGGCCGCGCGACGGCGACCGAGGACGAACGCGCCGAGGTCCTCGGCGACGAGCTCCGGATGTTCGCGCTCGCCGTCTCCCGCTCGCGCGGCCAAGTGCTGCTCACCGCGACGGCGAACGACGACGAGCAGCCGTCCCCGTTCCTCCGGCTCGCGGGCGACCTGGCGGTCGACGACGTGGACGACGGGGCGCATCCCCTGTCGCTGCGCGGCATGGTCGGGCGCCTCCGCCGCCGGCTCGTGACGACCGGGGCGCCGGATGCCGCCCAGGCGCTCGCCCGCCTCGCAGACGCGGAGGTCGAGGGCGCCGATCCGGAGTCCTGGTACGGGCTCCTCGAGCCGTCCACCACCGAGCCCCTGGTCGACCTCGACGATCCCGAAGCGGTGGTGCGGGTGTCGCCGTCACGGCTGGAGACCTTCGAGAAGTCGCCGCTGGCCTGGTTCGTCGACACGATGGCGGCCTCCCCGAGCGGCCTGGCAGCCGGCATCGGCACCGTCGTGCACGCCGTGATGGAGGAGGCGAGCACCAGTGAGGAGCGCGACCTCAGCGTCGAGCGGCTCTGGCAGGGCATCGAGCGACGCTGGGGCGAGCTGGCGTTCGAATCGCCCTGGCTGGAGGAGCGCGAGCGTCGGCGCACACGCACGCTGACCGCCGGCGTCTCCGAGTACCTGCGCGACTTCGAACGAGCGGGCGGCGCGCTGCTCGGCTCGGAGGGCGCCTTCGAGCTCCGGATCGGCCGTGCGCTCGTCCGGGGCACCATCGACCGCGTCGAACGGACGCTGGATGGCACAGTCGTGATCGTCGACCTCAAGACCGGCAACCGCACACCGACGGCGGCTGAGGCCGCCGATCACGCTCAGCTCGGCGCCTACCAGCTCGCCATGGAGCACGGGGCGATCGAGCAGGCCGCCGACCTGCCCTCAGGCGGGGCGAAGCTGCTCTTCGTGTCGAAGGGTGTGCGCGGCAAGGGCTACCGGGAGGTCGCCCAGGACCGCGTGGACGACGAGCGCCTGCAGCGGCTGCGCGAGCGGGTCGCGGGAGCAGCGGAAGGGATGGCGTCCGCCTCCTTCGCCGGCGTGGTCGACCTGGGGGAGCGCGACCCGCACGGAAAGTACGAGTACCGCATCCACCTGGTCCCCGCCGTCAGCGCAGGAGGAGGAGCATGACGGACGAGGCCACCCACATCGACGACGACGGCCTGCTGGAGTGGGCGACCGAGGAGGCCGGGCTCGACCTGGTCGAGCAGGCGTTCTCTCTGGCCGAGCCGGAGGAGCCGGACGGCCTGGACGGCGTCGCGCGGCGACGGCCGGCCCGTTCCCTCGGTGCGGCCGCCATCGCGGAGGCGCTCGGGCTGCCCATCCCCACACCGCAGCAGCAGGCCGTCATCGAGGCTCCACTGCGACCGGCGATCGTCGTGGCAGGTGCGGGCAGCGGCAAGACCGAGACGATGGCGAACCGCGTGGTCTGGCTGCTGGCCAACGGGCACGTCCGGGTTCCCGAGATCCTCGGGCTGACGTTCACGCGCAAGGCCGCAGGCGAACTCGCCGGGCGCATCCGCACCCGGATCGAGCAGCTCGTCGCTTCCGGCGTCACGGACGTCGAGTTCGATCCCTTCGAAGCGCCCGAGGTCGCGACCTACAACGCCTTCGCGAACGCCATCTTCCGCGAGAACGCCCTGCTGATCGGCCGCGAGCCGGAGTCTGCGGTGCTCAGCGAGGCGTCCGCCTGGCAGCTCGCCCGGCGCCTGGTGGTGACCAGCACCGACAACCGGCTGGTCGAGCTCGACCGTGGCGTCGAAGCGGTCACCAGTGCCGTGGTCGGGCTCAGCCGCGCGCTCAGCGAGAACGTCGCCGACGCGGACCAGGTCGAGCGGATGGTGGAGGGGTTCGGCCGGATCGCCGAGCTGCCCACCGGCAATGGCCGGGTGAAGGAGCTGTACGCATCGGTGCGGTCGGCGGTCGACGCCGTCGGCTCGCTTCCCCCGCTGCTCGATCTCGCTCGCGCTTTCGACGCAGAGAAGCGCCGCCGGGGCTTCGTCGAGTACTCGGATCAGGTCGCTCTCGCGCTCGACGTCTGCGAACGCCTGCCCGGCGTGGTCGCCGACTATCGGCGTCGGTTCCGGGTGGTCCTGCTCGACGAGTATCAGGACACGTCGGTCGTGCAGACGCGGCTGCTGTCGCGCCTGTTCGCCGGGCGGCCGGTGATGGCGGTGGGCGACCCGCATCAGTCGATCTACGGCTGGCGCGGCGCCAGCGCGGCGAACCTCGGCCGCTTCTCCGCCGATTTCTCCTCCGATTTCGCCGCGGACGAGTACGCACTGAGCACCAGCTGGCGCAATCCCACCCGCGTGCTCGACGCCGCCAACGTGCTGGTCGCCCCGCTGACCGCGGCCGCCCCGGTGCATGTCGAGCAGTTGCAGCCGCGCCCGGGAGCAGTCCCCGGCGAACTCTCGGCCGTGTTCGAGCAGACGGTCGCCGACGAAGCGGACAGCGTCGCGCTCTGGCTCGCTGCGCGGCTCCGCGAGCGCGACGACGATGGCGCGCCACCCAGCGCGGCGCTGCTGTGCCGATCGCTGAAGAAGATCGACGTCTTCACCAGCGCCCTCACGCGGCACGGCGTCCCGTACCATGTGCTCGGCCTCGGCGGACTGCTGGAGCATCCGGTGATCGCCGACCTGGTGAGCGCGCTCCGGGTCATGCACGATCCGACGGCCGGGTCGGAGCTGATCCGCCTGCTGACCGGCGCCAAGTGGCGCGTCGGCGCCAAGGACATCGCGGTGCTGCGCGATGTCGCCTCCTGGCTCGCCGAGCGGGATCACCGCCACCAACGGCTCGATCCGGAGCTGCGCGACCGGCTGCGCCGCTCGGTGGCCGGCGAGGAGGGCGCCTCCCTGGTCGATGCGCTGGACTTCGTCGTCGAAGCGCCCGACGGGCACTCCCTCCTCCAGGGCTTCAGCCCGGCCGGCCTCGAGCGGATGCGCGACGCCGGACGCCGCCTCGATCATCTGCGCTCGCGCGTCGGCCTCGACCTGCTCGACCTGGTCACGCTGGTGCAGCAGGAGCTCCTGCTCGACATCGAGGTCGCAGCGAACGAGACCGCGCAACTGGGCCAGGCCAGTCTCGACGCCTTCGCCGAGCAGGTCGCCTCCTACCTGGCGGCCGATGACCAGGCGACGCTCGGCTCCTTCCTCTCCTGGCTGGCCGAGGCGGAGCAGCGCGACAATCTCGCCCCCCGCAGCGAGGAGGCTGAGCCCGGCACGGTGCAGATACTGACCATCCACGGCGCCAAAGGCCTGGAGTGGGATGTGGTCGCCGTCCCGCGACTGGTCGACGGCGAACTGCCCGGCCCTCCGCAGAGCAGGAAGGGCTGGCTGGCGTTCGGGCAGCTGCCCAACGAGTTCCGCGGCGACTCCGCCGAGCTTCCCGTCGTCGCCTGGCGGACCGCCGAGACCCAGAAGGACGTCCACGAGTCGATCGCCGAATTCGAGGAGGAGAACGTCGCCCGCCACCTCGATGAGCAGCGTCGTCTGATCTACGTCGCGGTCACGCGCGCTCGGCGGCGCCTGCTGCTGAGCGGGTCGTACTGGTCGACTCAGACGAAGCCGCGTGGGCCCGGCTCCTACCTCCTGGAGTTGCAGGAGGCGGGACTCCTCCCGGAGGACGCCTTCCCCGAGTGTGCCGAGCCCGACGAGAACCCTCTCGCCCTGTCCTCGACAACGCTGACGTGGCCGTTGGAACCGCTGGGGAGCCGCCGCACCCGGGTGGAGCAGGCGGCGGATGCTGTTCGTCGCGCCCGCGACCGCGGCACCGGCGACGGCGGCGTGTACGCCCGCGACCTCGACCTCCTCCTGGCAGAGCGGGCGCGCCGCACGGAGGAGGCCGGGCTCGTCGAGCTGCCCGCTCGCATCCCGGCGTCCCGGTTCAAGGACTACGTCACCGATCCGGCCGCCGTCGCGTCGGCGCTCCGCCGCCCCATGCCCGAGCGACCGTATCGCCAGACCCGGCTCGGCACGCTGTTCCACGGCTGGGTGGAGGAGCGCTTCGGCACCGTCGCGGGAGCAGCCGACGAGCTCGACGCGTACAGCGCCGAACTCGACGACCCGGCCGGCGACGTGCTCGAGGCGGAGCGCTTCGCCGAGCTGAAGGCCACTTTCGAGAAGAGCGCGTGGTCCGGACGCCGGCCGGAGGAGGTGGAGCTGGAGATCCACATCACCCTCGCCGGGCAGGTGGTCGTGTGCAAGCTCGACGCGGTCTACCGCGCCGAGGACGGCCTCCACGACTACCAGATCGTCGACTGGAAGACCGGCAAGGCTCCGCGCGACGCGGACGACCTGGAGCGCAAGCAGCTGCAGCTCGCCCTGTACCGGCTGGCGTTCGCGCGCTACGCAGGGGTCGATCCGGAGCGGATCGACGCCGTCTTCTACTTCGTCGCCGACGACCGCGTGGTGCGGCCGGAACGGCTCTACTCGGAGGAGGAGCTGACGTCGCTCTGGTCGTCGGCCACCGGCTTCATCCCGCCCGAGCGGCGGTAGCCCTCCGGCCGGTCGCCGGGGGTACGGTCGAGCATGGCCTCCACGTCGCCGACGGCCATGATCGGTCCGGTCGCGGTCGACAGCGGGTTCATGGAGTTGGTGTGCACCCGCTCCACCAGGCCGTCCAGCATCTCGACCGCGTCGTCCACGATCGTCTGGTCGCGCACCTCTCGGCCGTGGAGCAGCCAGCGGGCGACCTCCAGCTCGGCGTAGAGCATGGCGCGCTGGGTGAACTGGCGGTCGGTGGCCACCTGACGAGTGGAGGCGTAGGCGCCGAGCGCGCCGTCGGTCGCATCCGGGTTCATGGCGAGCAGCCAGTGCAGGTCGCGGGCGGGGTCGCCGACCCGCAGCGCCGACCAGCCGAGGACGCCGCCGACCACGTCGTCCTCGACGAGGAACGCATCCGCGGTGAGGGAGCCGTTGATCACGGTGGGCTGGAACTGCCAGATGGAGTGGTCGGCCGCGGCGTCGCGCCAGCGGTCGCGGAGGGCCGTCGGCAGCAGCCCCGTCGAGGCGGCGGACTCGATCACCGCGTTGGCTGCGGCGAGGCACTCGGCGGCGGACAGGACCGGGAGCCCGGCCTCCCCGACGAACGCGGTCGGCAGTGCGTGGATGGCGGCGATGGCGTGCCCGATCGAGCCGGCCAGGCCGTCGCCCGGCGGCACGTCGTCGACGGCGATGTGGTGACCGGGCAGGAAGTCGTAGACGACCGCGCGGGTTCCGCCGACCGGCGCCTGACCGAGGTAGCGGGGCACGTCGAACGGCAGCCGGCTGCGGATGCCGGCGGTGAGCGCGCGCAGCGCGACGAGGTCGGCGCTCTGCTCGCTCTCCGCCACCTGCGACGTGGGAACGCGGACGATGACGGTGGCCCCGTCCCGGGTGGCGAGCAGCGCGGAGTCGAAGTCGCCGGAGCCGCCGGCGCTGTGGGTGCGAGCGCCGGAGACATCGAGGTCGGGGACGGCCGAACTGGCCAGCGCGGCTAGAGTGAGATGGGATCTGGCCATGCACCCAGGCTAATCGGGCCTTCCTGCGACGGCCGTCCGCCACGCCCCGAAAGGACCTCGATGTCGTCCGCCCCGACTCCTGCTCTGCCGCTCGCCGCGCTTCCGCTGTCGCGCCATGCGACCGACCGCGACCACGCGGCCCGATCGCGGCCTGCGCTGTTCGACGAGCTGTGGCAGGAACCGACGACCCGGGTGCTGGCGCTCTGGAAGGGCCGGACGCTCGTGACGGCCGAGAGCATCGACGCTGCCACACCGGCCGCCGACGGCTGGTCGGCTCCGGATGCGGGACCTGCCGAACTCGAACTGCTTCCTGTCGAGCGGGTCACCTCTGCGCTGATCCGCGTCTACCTGGGCCGCACCACGGTCGCCACCGCTGCCGAGCCGGTCGGCACCGCTGTCGTGCTGGAGGTGCTGACCGACGCCGCCGCGCAGGAGCTCGAGCCCGACGAGGCACGCTGGGCGTCCCTGCGGACGGTCGCCACAGCACTGACCGACCGCGATGCCGGCCTCTTCACCGAGGCGCTGGCCATGGCGAACTGGCACGCCTCGCACACCCACTGCCCGCGCTGCGGATCGCCGACCGTCGTGGAGCAGGCCGGCTGGGTCCGCCGCTGCCTCGAGGACGGCTCCGAGATCTTCCCGCGCACCGACCCCGCCGTGATCGTCACCGTGCTGGACACCGACGACCGGCTGCTGCTCGGCTCCAACGCGATGTGGGAGCACTCGCGGTACTCGCTCCTCGCCGGGTTCGTCGAGCCGGGGGAGTCGTTCGAGGCGGCCGTGGAGCGCGAGATCTTCGAGGAGGCCGGCATCCGCGTGGTGGAGGCGCGCTACAAGGGATCGCAGCCGTGGCCGTTCCCGGCGTCGGTGATGGTCGGGATGACGGCCCGTCTCGCCGACGATCAGCCCGCGGCGGCGCTCGACCCCGACGGCGAGGAGATCCTCGACCTGCGCTGGTTCAGCCGCCAGGAGCTGTGGGAGGCGCGGGACCAGATCATCCTGCCTGGGCGCTCCTCCATCGCGCGCTCCCTGATCGAGGACTGGTACGGCGGCCCGCTCGACGAGCCGCCGGCGCCGTGACCGCCGAGGCGTCCGGACCGGACGCCCTGCTCGCCGGACTGGACGCACAGCAGCGCGTGGCCGCCGAGGCGCTGTTCGGTCCGGTCTGCATCCTCGCCGGCGCCGGCACCGGCAAGACGCGCGCGATCACCCACCGCATCGCGTACGGCGTCGCCTCCGGCGCCTATGCGCCCAACCGGGTCATGGCGCTGACGTTCACCGCTCGCGCCGCTGCCGAGCTGCGGGGGCGGCTGCGTCAGCTGGGCGCGGGCGGCGTCTCCGCCCGCACGTTCCACTCGGCCGCCCTGGCACAGCTGAACTACTTCTGGCCGCAGGTCGTCGGCGGGCAACTCCCGTCCGTGCTCGACGGGAAGGGGCGCATCCTCGGTCACGCGGCGGAGTCGCTCAAGCTCAAGGTGGACACGGCGACGCTGCGCGATCTCGCCGCCGAGATCGAGTGGCGCAAGGTCTCCGGCCTCGGGATCGACCAGTACACCGCTGCGGGGCGTCCGACTCCGGGCTCCCTGTCCGCCGAGCAGGTCGCCGACCTGCTGCAGCGCTACGAGGACCTGAAGGACGAGCGCAAGCAGATCGACTTCGAGGATGTCCTCCTCGCCTGTGCGGGCATGATCGAGAGCGAGCCCGCGGTCGCGATGCAGGTCCGCGAGCAGTACCGCTTCTTCGTCGTCGACGAGTACCAGGATGTCTCCCCGCTGCAGCACGACCTCCTTGGTCTGTGGCTCGGGAAGCGCAACGACCTCTGCGTCGTGGGCGATGCGAGCCAGACGATCTACTCGTTCGCCGGAGCGCGCAGCGACTACCTGCTGGGCTTCGAGCACGAGCATCCCGGCGCCACCGTGGTGCGGCTAGAGCAGAACTACCGGTCGACGCCCGCGGTGATCGACGCGGCCAACCGCTTGATGCGCGGGCGTTCCGGCGCGCTCACGCTGCGCCCGGCCGAGCTACCCTCCCACGGCGGTGACCTGAGCGAGGTCGCCGTGTCGGAGCCGGCGGCCTACGAGGACGACCGGGCGGAGGCGCGAGCCGTCGCCGAGCAGATCGCCGCCGAGCTCGCCGCGGGCGCCAAACCGGAGCACATCGCGGCCCTCTACCGCATCAATGTGCAGGCGGCGGCGCTGGAGCAGGCGCTCGGCGACCGGGGGATCAGCTATCAGATCCGTGGCTCCAAGCGGTTCTTCGACCTGCCGGAGGTGCGGCAGGCGGTCATGTCGCTCCGCGCGGCCAGTCTGGTCGCCACCGAGGAGCCGCTGTTCCGTTCGGTCAGCGACGTGCTCCGTTCGCTCGGCTGGTCGGTGCAGCCTCCCGAGGGACGCGGGGCCGTCCGGGAGCGCTGGGAGTCGCTCAACGCCATCATGGGCCTCGTCGACGAGCAGCCCCCCGGGCAGACCCTGCGCGGCTTCACGGACGAATTGCACGCCCGTCAGGCCGGACAGCACGAGCCGACGATGTCGGCCGTCACGCTGGCGACGCTGCACGCCGCCAAGGGCCTGGAGTGGCCGTCGGTCTACCTGGTGGGACTGAGCGAAGGGCTCGTCCCGATCAGCTATGCGAGCACCTTCGAGCAGGTGGACGAAGAACGCCGCCTGCTCTACGTCGGTATCACCCGCGCACGCAGGAGGCTGCGGCTCAGCTGGGCGGCGCGCGGCAACCAGCCGGGCAGGCCGTCTCTCCGGCAGCCGTCGCGGTTCCTGGCCGAGCTGCGCCCGGCGGTCGGCCGCCCGGCGGCGGCCCACCCGGCGGCGGCGGCCCACCCGGCGGCGGCCCACCCGGCGGCGGCCCACCCAGCGGCGGCCCACCCGGAGGCCCCCCGCCCGGACGTCACGGCGGCAGACCCAGGCAACCGCACTCGGGGTGCGGCCGCCACGTCCGGCTGACCCAGTCCGCGCCACCCGACGGAAGGCGCGCGCTCGCACCCGGGACTGCCCGGCCGGCTCGCAGATACGTCGTCAGCAGCGCGGCCGCGCGCGCCGCGGTCGCCCCAGCCGCGATCGCGGTCTCGCCGTGCGCAGGTCGCGTGTGCAACTGCGTCGCCATCGCGGGCCAGGCGGCATCGGCATCCGTCCTGTGGAGGTCGAGGCAGCGCAGGCACGGGCCGCGGCCGGGCAGCACCAGCGGGCCGACGGTCACTCCCGTGTCGCCGAAGACCACTGGCAGGTGAGCGACGTCGCGCCGCAGCCAGCGCACGTGCCGGTGCGGCTCGACGGCGTAGGACGCCACCACGACGGCTGCGTCCGCGCGCTCGACCGCGGGATCGGACCACTCCAGTCCGCTCCGGACCTCGACGCCGGCTTCGGTCAGCATCCGCTCGAGCGCGGCGGCCGTGGGACCGGCCCCGTCGAGCACGACGAGGGACGGAGCGGGCACCGGCGACGGGGACGCCAGTGCGGGCGCGACCCGATCCAGCAGGGCGTCGGCGGACCCATCGGGCGCTCCCGCTCGGGAGGCGATCAGCTGCAGTCCCTCGGGGGTGACCCCGCCGGATAGTGCGACCAGCATCCGCTCCTCGGCGTGCGTCACGCCCTCGAGGACGAGGACGGGGTCGTCCACGCCGAACTGGATGCTGTCGGGAGTGCGCCAGACGCGGGGGATGCGGGAGTCGAGGACGTGGACCATCCTCGAATCCTGCCGGAGCGCGGAGGTCGATCAGCGGTTCTCCACAGGTCGACCTCAGCGACGAGAACTGTCCACAGGGTCAGCCTTCGGTCGGCCGGTCCCTGTCGTCCCGCAGCAGGTCCTCGATGGCCTGATCCAGGGCGTCCTGCTCGGGCTCCTGCCCCGTGGCCGCCGCGGTCAGACGGGCGACGAGTGCCGACGGGTCGTCGAGGTCGGACGACTGGGGGAGCAGGTCCGGGTGCGACCAGAGGTCGTCGCGGGCATCCATCCCCACCGCGTCGGTGACCGCGCGCCACATGGCGGCGGCGTCGCGCAGCCGGCGCGGGCGCAGCTCCAGGCCGACCAGCGTCGCGAACGCGGATTCCGCCGGGCCTCCGGAGGCCCGGCGGCGGCGGACGGTCTCGGCGATTGCATCGGCCCGCGGCAGCAGCCGGGTGGCGTTCGCGGTGACGACGTCGACCCAGCCCTCCACCAGTGCCAGCACCGTCTCGAGGCGGGCCAGCGCCTCCTGCTGCTCCTCGGAGCGCGGCGGGATGAGGCGGCCGCTCACCATCGCCTCCCTGAGCTCCTCCGGGTTCGACGGGTCGAAGTTCTCGGCCAACGACTCCAGCGCATCGGTGTCGATGCTGATGCCCTTGGCGAAGGCCGTGATCTGGGTGATCAACTGCAGTCGCAGCCACTTCGCGTGACGGAACAGCCGCGCGTGGGCGAGCTCGCGGACCGCCAGGTACAGCTGGATCTGGTCCTCCGGGATGTCGAGCCCGTCGCCGAAGGCCTCGATGTTCTGCGGGATCAGGGCCGCCTGGCCGTCGGGAAGCAGCGGGATGCCGATGTCGCCGCCGGAGACGACCTCCTTCGACAGCTGCCCGACCACCTGGCCGAGCTGCATCGCGAACAATGCGCCGCCGATGGAGCGCATCACCTGCCCGGCGTTCTGCAGCATCGCCTGCATCTCCTCTGGCGCCTGCTCGGCGAGCACACGGGTGAGGGCGTCCGAGATGCTGAGCGCCACCGGCTCTGCCAGCTGCGACCAGAGGGGCATCGTCTGTCTCGCCCATTCGGTCCGGCCGATCAATTCGGGGGAGGCGCTGAGTCCGGCCACCCCGGTCGCCTGGTCGAGCCAGAGCGACGCGACATGGAAGGCCTGATCGAGCGAGGCGCGTTCCGCCGGCGTGACCGTCTGGGCGCTGTCGGACGCGAGCTGCCGCGCCTGCTGCTCGGCGATGTCCCAGTTGATGCCGCCGCTGGGGTTCATCAGCGCGTTCTGGAGCTGGCCGAGGAGGGCCTGGATGCTGGCCGGGTCGTTCGGGAGGCCGGCAGCGCCGGCCAGCCGGCTCGGGTCGATGGATGCGCCGTTCCCGGACAGGAACTGGCTCAGCATGTCGCGGAACTCGTCGTCCTCGCGGTCCGGGTCCTGGTCGTCGTTGCGATCGTCGGCCATGGTCAGCGTCCCTCTTCTCGAAGTGAGCCGGCCGTCGGTACGAGCGCCGTCGGCTCGGCTTCAGGCTCATGATCTACGCTAGCCGCTGGTGCCGGGGAGGCGGGTATGAATTGGCCTATGCTCGCCTTCGGGCCGTGCGCCCGTGGCGAACACTGCTGTGACGAGCACTGAATGAGAGGACGGGCCGTGACCCTGTTCAGCGACGACCAGCACACGCCGCAGGGCTACGGACCCGACGGCTCGCCGGTCCGGGTCGCGCCGCCGCGCCGCGTCATCGCCGGGTGGATCGCCATCGGCATCGCCGTCGTCCTCGCCCTGGTCCTCGCGCTCGCGCCCGCACCGTTCGTGATCGAGCAGCCCGGTCCCGTCTTCAACACGCTGGGAACCGACCAGGCCGTCGGCTCCCCGTCGGGCGGCGATGCCAAGCAGCTCATCAGCATCCCGGACGAGAAGACCTATCCGACCTCTGGCTCGCTCGACCTCCTCACGGTCTCCGTCGTCGGCAACCCCGACCAGCGCCCCAGCTGGTTCGAGATCGCGAGCGCCTGGTTCCAGCCGAGCAAGGCCGTGCTGCCGCTCGAGAGCGTCTTCCCCCCGGGTACGACGACGGAGCAGTCGAACGCACAGAACGCCGCTCTGATGGTGGACTCGCAGCAGGATGCGATCGCGGCCGCCCTCAACCAGCTCGGCTACACCTTCCCTCAGCACGTCGCGGTGAAGCAGCTCATCACCGGAACGCCCGCCTCCAAGGATCTGAAAGTGGGGGACGAGATCACCACCGTCAACGGAACGGCCATCAGCAGCGTCCAGGGGCTGCGCGACGCCGTGAAGGCGAACGGCACGGGCACAGCCGCCGAGCTCGGAATCGTCCGCGACGGCGCCGCCTCCACCGTCGCCATCACGCCGACCGAGTCGCAGGGCCAGGTCGTGCTGGGCATCGGCGCCGGGATGGACTACACCTTCCCGTTCGACGTGAAGATCCAGCTCAACGACGTCGGCGGCCCCAGCGCCGGCCAGATGTTCGCGCTCGGCATCATGGACAAGCTGACCGCCGAGAACCTCAACGGCGGGAAGCGCATCGCCGGAACCGGCACCATCGACAATGTCGGCGAGATCGGCCCGATCGGCGGCATCCGGCAGAAGATGTACGCCGCGCGCGACACCGGTGGAGCGTCGTACTTCCTCGCGCCGGCGTCCAACTGCGACGAGGTCACCGGCCACATCCCGTCCGGATTGCACGTCTTCGCCGTGAAGACGCTCGCCGATTCCCTCAAAGTCCTGAAGGCGGTGCGGGAGGGGAGCAGCACGTCCGCCCTTCCCACCTGCCCTGCAGGCTGAGCACATCCGGGCCGCAGCGTTCTCCAAGCGTCTGCTGCCTAGGATGGTTCTCACCCCCGCCACGCGAGACCAAGAAGGCCATACGTGAGTTCAACAGCCGCAGTACGACCCGCAGGCCGCCGGCGCGCGGCGATCTGGATCACTCTCGGGGTGATCGTCGCGGTCGTGATCCTGTTCTTCGTCTTCGCAGGGCTGTACGCCGACATCCTCTGGTACCAGCAGCTCGGGTACCTCAACGTGCTCACCACGCAGTGGTTCGCCGGGATCACGATGTTCTTCATCGGGTTCCTCGGGATGGCCCTGCCGCTCTGGCTGGCCATCCAGCTCGCGTACCGGCTGCGGCCGGTCTACGCGAAGCTGAACTCCCAGCTCGACCGGTACCAGCAGGTGATCGAGCCGCTGCGCCGCCTGGCGATGTACGGCATCCCCATCGTGTTCGGCATCTTCGCCGGTGTCTCGTCGGCGAGCCGGTGGGAGACGGCCGCGCTGTGGCTGAACGGCACCTCGTACGGCAAGACCGACCCGCTGTTCCACCTCGACATCGGCTTCTACCTGTTCGCCCTGCCGTTCTACCGCAGCGCTGTCGGCTTCGCGTCGGCGGTCGTGCTGATCTCGCTGCTGGCGACGCTCGCCACGTGCTACCTGTACGGCTCGATCCGCGTGAACGGGCGGGAGGTCCGCATCTCGCGCGCCGCCCGGGTCCAGATCTCCGTGATCGCAGCCCTCTACCTGCTGCTGCAGGGCGTCAGCATCTGGCTCGACCGCTACGCCACCGTGACCGACTCCAACGTCAACGACATGATCAACGGAGCGGCCTACACCGACGTCAATGCGACCATCCCGGGCCGCGCCATCCTGGCGGGCGCTGCCGTGTTCGTGGCCATCCTCTTCGTCGTCACCGCCTTCGTCGGCCGTTGGCGCTTCCCGATGGTCGGAACGGCGCTGCTGATCGTCGCCGCCCTCGTCGTCGGCGCGATCGTGCCGTGGGTCGTTCAGCGCTTCCAGGTCGACCCCAGCCAGAAGACGCTCGAGTCGCCATACGTCCAGAAGGGGATCGACTCCACCCGCGAGGCGTACGGGCTGAGCGACATCGAGACCGTCCCGTACAACGCGAAGACCACGGCCGAGCAGGGCGCCCTCCGGCAGGACGCGCAGACGACCGCGCAGATCCGCATCCTCGACCCCGCCGTCGTGAGCCCCTCGTTCCGGCAGCTGCAGCAGTTCCGGCAGTACTACGCCTTCCCCGAGAAGCTCAATGTCGACAGGTACAACCTCAACGGCACGCAGCAGGATGCGGTGGTCGCGGTCCGCGAGCTGCAGCAGTCCGGGCTCGGCGGCACCAGCAACTGGTTCAACGACACCATCGTCTACACCCACGGCTACGGTCTCGTCGCCGCCTACGGCAACCAGCGGTCGCCAGACGGCCAGCCGGTGTTCATGGAGTCCGGCATCCCGACGACCGGGACCCTCGGCACCTACCAGCCGCGCATCTACTTCGGTGAGCAGTCACCCACCTACTCCATCGTCGGTGCACCCTCCGGCAGCAAGAAGGTGGAGCTCGACTACCCGGGCGGCGCGAACGGCGCACAGCAGACCTACACCACGTTCGACGGCAACGGAGGACCGAAGCTCGACAACGTCTTCAAGCGGCTGGTCTACGCCCTGAAGTTCCAGGATGAGCAGATCGTGCTCTCCGACGCGGTCAACAGCGACTCGCAGATCCTGTACGACCGCGATCCGATCAAGCGCGTGCAGAAGGTCGCACCGTACCTGACGCTCGACTCGCAGGCGTACCCGGCGGTCGTGGACGGGCGTGTGAAGTGGATCATCGACGGCTACACGACGAGCGACCAGTTCCCGTACTCGCACGTCGGGAGCCTCAGCGACGCCACGGCCGACAAGGACACCCCGAAGCCCGCCTACGCCTTCGACGACATCAACTACATCCGCAACTCGGTGAAAGCGACCGTCGACGCGTACGACGGCTCCGTGACGCTGTACGCGTGGGACACCAACGATCCGGTGCTGAAGACGTGGGAGAAGGTCTTCCCGGGGAACGTCAAGCCGGTGAGCGACATGAGCGCGCAGCTGATGAGTCACGTCCGCTACCCGTCGGACCTGTTCAAGGTGCAGCGGGCGGTGCTCGGCCAGTACCACGTGACCGACGCCGGCTCGTTCTACTCGCGTGAGGACGCCTGGACCACGCCCAACGACCCCACGTCGCCGTCCAGCAACCCGGCGCTGCAGCCGCCGTACTACCTGACCATGAAGATGCCGGGTCAGGACTCGCCGGCGTTCTCGCTCTACTCCACCTTCATCCCGGCGGGTACGAGCGAATCCAGCAGATCGGTGCTCAAGGGCTATCTGGCCGTGGATGCGGATGCCGGCGACACCAAGGGGAAAGTGGCGTCCGGCTACGGCAAACTCAGACTCCTGCAGCTGCCATCGAGCGACACCATACCGGGGCCCGGCCAGATGCAGAACCAGTTCGACTCCGACCCGACCGTCTCGCAACAGCTGAACCTGTTGCGGCAGGGTAAATCGGAGGTCATCAACGGCAACCTGCTGACCCTGCCGGTCGGAGGCGGTCTGCTCTACGTGCAGCCGGTCTACGTCCGATCGTCGGGCGAGACCAGCTACCCGCTCCTGCAGAAGGTGCTCGTGGCCTTCGGCGACAAGATCGAGTTCGAGGACACCCTGGATCAGGCGCTCGACGCCCTGTTCGGCGGCGACTCGGGCGCGTCCGCCGGGGACAACAACGTTCCGACCACGGGCGGCACCGCGACCGGTGGGCAGACCGGCACCGGGACGACCACCGGGGGAAGCTCCGGCGGCAGCTCGGCGGCGGGCAACACGGCCCTGCAGCAGGCACTGCAGCGCGCGAACCAGGCGCTCAGCGACAGCCAGGCGGCGCTCAAGTCGGGGGACTGGGGCGCGTACGGCGAGGCTCAGCAGCGTCTGCAGCAGGCGATCGCGGACGCCGTGGCGGCCGAAGGCCAGCCGGCGGCCAAGTAGCGGCAGCACCTCGAAAGCGGCCCGTGCGGATCTCGCGCGGGCCGCTTCGCTGCGTCGAGAGGTGGCCCGTCGGCGGTCCTGAATTCAGGAGATCGACCAGCCTGGCGGTCCTGAATTCAGGAGAATGGCCGGCCTGGCGGTCCTGAATTCAGGAGAATGGCCGGCCTGGCGGTCCTGAATTCAGGAGAATCGGGCCGCGCCGTGCTCCTGAGTCCTGAATAGAGGGCTGGGAGGGCCCGTCCGCACCGCTTCTCCTGAATTGAGGCTGGCCGGCCTGGCGGTCCTGAATTCAGGAAATCGGGCCGCGCCGTGCTTCTGAGTCCTGAATAGAGGGCTGAGGGGGCCCATCCGCACTGTTTCTCCTGAATTCAGGAGATTGGCCGGCCCGGCGGTGCCTGAATTCAGGAGAATCGGGCGGTGTCGTGCTCGTGGATCCTGAATAAAGGGCTGAGAGGGCCCATCCGCACCGTTTCTCCTGAATTCAGGAACCGTCGCGGGAGGTGGCAGACGGGGAGAGCTCCGCCCGCTATGTTCGGGCGCCGTTCGAAGTGGCCACTCGCGCACGCATCACACGTGCCGCTTCTCGCGTCCACACCGGAAAAGTCCCACAAAAGTGTTGCCAGGACTTTGATTGTCAGGTTTACTAACAAACATGGTGATCGACCAGGGCACGCGCTTCGCGACCGCCGAACGCACTCCGCAGCCCGACCGCGGCCTCGTTCCGGGTCGCGCCCTGCGACCGCGGACCAAGGTGCTGCCGGAGCACGCCAGGGGCCACAACCGATCGCTCGTGCTGCAGTCTCTGTACCGCGAGGGGAGGGTGAGCCGAGCGGACCTCGCCCGCACGACGGGCCTCACCCGCGTCACCATCTCGGACCTGGTGGGGGAGCTCATCGCCGAAGGTCTCGTCGTCGAGCTCGGTCAGCGCGACGACGCGCGCCCGGGAAAGCCGGCGGTCCTGCTCGACGTCGACCGCGGTGCCACGCAGATCCTCGGCGTCGACCTGAGCGAGCACGCCGTCTTCCGTGGCGCCGTCCTCGACATGGACGGGCGCATCCTGAGCACGACGGAGATGGAGCTGGCCGGCAGCCGCGGCGCCGAGGTGACGGACAAGGTGCTCGCGCTCGTCGAACGGCTGGTGGAGCAGGCGACAGCGCGCGTGCTCGGCATCGGCATCGGCTCTCCTGGCATCGTGGATGCAGAGGGCACCGTGGCGGCCGCCCCCAACCTCGGGTGGGTCGACGAGCCGCTGCAGCGCCTCGTGGCCGAGCGCACCGGGCTTCCCGTCTTCGTCGCCAACGACGCCAACGTCGCGGTGCTCGCCGAGCACGGCTTCGCCGACGCACAGGGCGACATGATGCTCGTGAAGGTCGGCCATGGTGTCGGATCCGGGCTGCTGGTGGCGGGGGCGCTGGTCTTCGGCAGCCGCTTCGCCGCCGGCGAGATCGGCCAGGTGATGGTCGGAACCGATGACGGCCCTGAGGGGTCGTACGACCGCGAGCGCACCCTGGAGGCCTGGCTTGCGGTCCCGCGGCTCGAGTCGCGCGTCGCGGCCGCCGAGGCCGCCGACGCCCCCGTCGAGCCGGTGCTGCGGGAGGCCGGTCAGCGCCTCGGCGTCGCTCTCGCTCCGATCGTCGGTGCACTCAACCTCTCCGAGGTGGTGCTGAGCGGTCCGGAGGAGTTGATCGACGGCGTCCTCCTGGAGGCGGTCGGTGAGACGCTGCGGAACCGCACGATGGCCGGCTTCCACTCGGGCGTCACCATCCGGATGACGAGTCAGGGCCGCGACATCGTGCTGCGCGGCTGCGTGGTGATGGTGCTCTCCGCACAATTGGGGGTGTCCTGATGACGCTGGTGGCCGACCCGGAAGTCCGGGTGGACGCACCGGTCGCCTTCGGGTTCGCGCCCGGCGTGCGGGAGGCGCTTCCGCGATTCCGGGGCCGCTGCACCGTGGTGCGACTGGCGACGCTGGACAACGACGTGCTCGGCGTGCCGCGCTGGTACACGCTGCAGGAGGCCTGGGCGGAGCAGGGGAGCACCGCCGCGTCGCGGTGGGCCGGGAATCCGGTCGTCTCCGTGTCCGCCTCTGACGACCCGGAACTCGTGCTCGCCACGTCCACCCCCGTCGTCGTGGTCGGCGCCGACAACGCGGCCAACCGCTGGGCGCGCCAGGTGGTGGATGCCATCCGGGAGACATGCAGGTCTGTGCTCGTGGTCGACATGGGCCCGAGGCCCGACCCCTCCTACGCGGATATCGCCACGTTCGGGTTCGACAGGCAGCACGGCGCCGCGCTCCTCGCGCTGCTCACCGCCTCCTGAACACCGACGGGCGCGGGCCACGCGCCTCTTCTGCGACCCTCAGCCGGCCCAGCTGATCCCCAGTGCCGAGCGCAACGCGTGCTGCGCGGCCCCACGGTAGGGCTGGTCCTGTGCGACACGCGCGTACCGGAATCCGAGCGGCATGGCCGCCTTGACGGGATGGCGTGCGGCCTCCGCGCGCAGGTGCCCGATGAACTCCGGCCCCAGGCGGGGAGCTGCGCCGCCGAGCACGATGTTCGGCACGTCGAGCGCCGCCCCCACCAGGAGCAGCGCCCGTGCGAGGACGCGCGCGCCGTCCGCGATCCGCCGCCGCGAGTCCGGTGTCGCTGCGAGGGCGGCGAGGTCGAGCGCCTCCAGGTCCGTGCCGTGCGGAAGCCCGAGCAGGCTGGTCACCGACACGATCTCCTCCAGGCACCCCCGGTTTCCGCATGCGCACACCGGCGCCTCCGGGCCGAACAGCACGGGCACGTGGCCGATCTCGCCCGCGCGGTGCGACGCGCCGGCGACAACGACGCCGTCGATGATCACCGCAGCTCCGACGCCGGTGCTCAACGAGACGAAGAGCTGGCTGGCGCCGAAATCGTCCGCGCCGGGCTCGTCGATGGCGGTGACGGTGGCGGTCGAGTCGGCGATGGCCTCCGCGTCCGCGTCGTTGATGAGATGGATGGGTGCGTCGACGATGCCGGAGAGCTCGCGGGCGAGGTCCACGTCCGTCCAGCCCAGCTGTACGGACTCGCGGATCAGCGGGCCGTCGGCGATGCCGGGCACCTGCACGCCCACTGCCACGATCCGCGCCGTGGTGGCGGACACGAGCCGGCGGACCACCGAACGCACGTCCTCGAGCGACCCCGGTGTCGCGGGCCGCTGCGACGCCTCCGCGACCTGCGCTCCGAGGAGGTCGATCACCGCGCCGCGGACCAGCCCCGGCTGCACGATCAGCGCGAGGAGGACGTGATCCTCGGCGGCGATCCGCAGCGTGGTGGCGCGTTTCCCCCCGGTGCTCTCCGCGAGTTGTCCCTCGACGACGAGGCCGTCGGCGATCAGTCCGGCGAGCAGGGAGGACACGGTGGCGCTGGTCAGTCCGGTCCGGCGCGCGATGGCTGCCCTGGTCGCCGTGCCGTTGCCCGAGAGCACCAGCTGCAGCGCGGTCGTCAGGTTGCGCTCGCGGACCGCCGCCTGCGTCGCCTTCCCGTGCTCCTCTGCCACTGCTGCTCCGCCCTGTCGTTGCGACACGACCCTAGCGAATCCACGACTCCGCCGCCGCACGGCCGGCGCCTCGCCGGCCTTTGCGTGTTCACGCGCGGGGTTTATCCTGACGACGCCCGGTCACGGGCGGTGGTCGACGCGGGGGACGACATGGATGTTCTGGGTACGGATCGCAGCTTCGCCAGCCTCTCCACGGCCGACCTGCTCGAGGCGAGAGACCTCTACCACTGGCACCTGCTCAACAAGAAGAACGTGGTCGGCACGGCGGTCGGGCTGTACCTGATCCGCTCCGACGACCCCTGGCCGGCCGGTGAGCGCCCCGCGACGAGAGTGGCCGGGCGTCGGGCTGCGAGGACGGCAGTGCGCGGAGAGCGCACGTTCGAGAACTCGGAGGTGCGCGACTACTCCTGGCCGTGCATCCTCGTGCTCGTCGACGAGTGGATCCCCGCCGACCGGTTCGGCGCGGGCGAGTCCCAGGCGTCGCCGGACGATCTGGTTCCGTCGACGCTGTACCTGCCGGACGGCAGGACCGCGCCGGTCTGTGTCGTGAAGGTGACGACGGCGCCACCGGACGATTCGCTCCTCCCACCGCGCACCTGGCCGGCCGGGCGGATCGGCGGCGGCTTCCCGCTCGTGAGCGACACGCAGGGCGTGCAGGAGCTCGGCAGCGTCGGAACGCTGGTCAGCGACGGGCACACCGTCTTCGCCCTGACGAGCCGTCACGTCACCGGGCCGGCAGGGAGCCCGGTGTCGAGCATCCTGCACGGACACGTCGCACCGATCGGCCGTGCGAGCGCGCATCAGCTCACGCGCAAGCCGTTCTCGGAGGTGTACCCGGGGTTCCCGGGACTGCGCAGCTTCGCGACGCTCGACGCGGGACTGGTGGAGGTCGACGACGTCACCCAGTGGACGTCCCAGGCTTTCGGGCTGCCGCGGGCGGGGGAGCTTGCCGACCTCAACGAGCTCAACATCGGGGTGCGGCTGATCGGAGCGAACGTGCGCGCCTTCGGCGCGGCCTCCGGTCAGTTGCGCGGCCGCATCGCCGCCCTGTTCTACCGGTACCGCAGCCGCGGCGGCTTCGACGACGTCACCGACTTCCTGATCGCTCCGCTGCCGGGCGAAGAGGACTCCCGCCCGGGTGACTCGGGAACGGTCTGGTACCTGGTGCAGACGGACGGCGCGCCGCTGCGACCGCTCGCGCTGCAGTGGGGTGGGCAGGGCTTCCTGGGCGCGTCCGGCGTCGGCTACGACTTCTCGCTCGCCACGAGCCTGACGAGCGTGCTGCGCCTGCTGGATGTCGAACTCGTCGTCGACTACAACACCGGCCCGCAGCCGTTCTGGGGGAAGACCGGCCACTACACGATCGCCACCTTCGCCTGCGAACAGGTCACCGACGCGAAGCTGAAGAAGCTGATGGTCGCCAACGAGGACCGCATCAGCTTCCCTCTGCAGGGCCTTGGCCACACCGCGATCGACACGACGACCGTCGCCGGCAAGAAGAACGGCGGGTTCGTCCCGCTCGCCGACGTGCCCGACCTGATCTGGAAGAACCTCCCCAGCGCGGTGAAGGGAGGCCGTGACACCGCGTTCCGGACGGGGCCGGAGCATCCCACTCACTTCGCCGACATCGACGAGCCGCTGGACGGGACCACGCTGCGGGAGCGCTGCGTCGCCGATCCGGCCAACGTGTCGGTCTCCGTATGGCAGGACTACTACACCCGCCTCGGGCACACGCAGCCGGACAAGCGCGGCCTCCTGCCGTTCCGGGTCTGGCAGTTCTTCGAGGAGATGGTGGCGGCCATCCAGGCGAAGGACGCGACGCGGTACGTGGCGGCGGCCGGTCTCGTGGCGCACTACGTCGGGGATGCCTGCCAGCCGCTGCACGGCTCGTATCTCTCCGACGGCCTCCCGGACGGCACCGGCTCGGGGGTGCACTCCGCCTACGAGTCGACCATGGTCGACCGCCATGACACGGAGATCGTCACCGCCGTGGCCGGGGCGCTGGAGACCGCGACGCGGCCCGCTGGCGTGAAGTCGGGGGAGGAGGCGGCCGTCGCCGTGGTGCAGCTGATGGACCGGTCGGCGAAGGCGGTCGACCCTCACACCCTGGTGATGGCCTACGCGGCGGTGGCGAAGAAGGCCGGCGACGCCTCCGTTGCCGTCACGGACGCCCTGTGGAGCCAGTTCGGGCCGCAGACGGTCGGTCTGTTCGTCGACGGGGCGCAGACGCTGGCGACGATCTGGCAAAGCGCATGGAAGGCGGCGGGAGGCGCCGGCGCATTCTCGGCCGCACAGCTCGCGGCGGTCGACGAGGCCGCGCTGCAGAAGCTCTACGAGAACCCAGCGTTCGTCCCGTCCCTCGTGCTGGACGACATCGCCCCCGTGCTGCACTGAGGGATGACTGCTGCGCCGCGTACCGTTTGCGGCGTGTCGCCGCGCCGCAGTCGTGACGCCGCACCGCAGTCGCGTCGTCGGGCCGCGCGCACGGGAAAGGCCCCCTGACCGGAGAATCCCCGGTCAGGGGGCCTTAGTGGTTGCGGGGGCAGGATTTGAACCTACGACCTCTGGGTTATGAGCCCAGCGAGCTACCGAGCTGCTCCACCCCGCGGCACAAGAAGAAACTCTAGCACGGGATTGGGGAGGGGTGAAATCGCGAACACCTGCCCGGGCGCGCCCCGTCGTGTGAACCGGTCGTCCTACTAGAGTCATTCCGAGATAGGGGATGCGATGGCGAGTGCCGTGACGAAGTTCCGGGTAGTGGTGGTCGAGGACGACCCGGACGTGGCCTTCTTCATGAAGACCGTGCTGGAGAAGCGGGCGGACGCCGTGGCGATCGCCGTCACCGATCCGTCGCTGGCTCTAGCGCAGATCGCGGAGTTCGAACCGGACCTCGTGATCACGGACATCGAGATGCCCGGGATCTCCGGCCTCGACCTGCTCAAGGAGCTGCGCAGCCACTATCCCGGGATGCCGGTCGTCGTGATGACGGCGCACGTCTCGGTCGACTACGCCGTCTCGGCCCTGCGCGCGCAGGCGGACGAGTTCCTGACGAAGCCCGTGGCGTCCGCCGAACTGGTGGCGATCGTCAACCGGCTGGCGGCAGAAGGGCGCGTCAAGCGGGCGGCCTCCCGGCAGCAGGTCGTGCTCGCCGTCGGTGCGCATCCGGACGACGTGGAGATCGGCGTCGGCGGCATCCTGGCGGCCCATCGCGAGGCCGGCAACCAGGTGGTCATCCTCACCCTGTCGCGGGGCGCCCGCGGCGGGGATGCGAACGACCGCCAGCACGAGTCCCTCGCCTCCGCCGAGCTCCTCGGGGCGCGCCTCTTCCTGGAGGACCTGGAGGACACGCACATCTCGGCTGCGGACCCCACGGTCGGGATCATCGAGCGCGTCGTCGCCGAAGTGCAGCCGGACATCGTCTACACGCACTCGTCGCACGACCGGCACCAGGACCACCGTGCGGTGCACGCCGCAACCAACGTCGCCACCCGTTCCGTGCGGACGGTGTGCTGCTTCCAGAGCCCGTCGGCCACCATCGACTTCCGGCCGACGCGCTTCGTGCCGATCGACGGCTTCACCGAGACGAAGCTGCGCCTGATCGACTGCTTCCGTTCCCAGACCGAGCTCCGCGCCTACCTGGAGCCCGACTTCGTGCTGGCGACGGCCCGCTACTGGTCGCGTTTCGGCGGGGGCAAGAACTGCGAGCCCCTGGAGGTGATGCGCGACACCGCGGACATCTCCGTCCCCGCCTCGACGCTCTCCGCCGAGGCCCGCTACCCCGGAACCCGACAGTAAGAGGACCGCGAATGACCGACACCACACGAACCCGCGTCCTGGTCACGGGCGCCGGCGGCCCCGCGGGCGTCGCCGTCATCCGGTCGCTGCTCGCGCGGGACGACGTGGACGTGTTCAGCGCCGACATGGACGGCTGGGCGAGCGGGCTGTACCTGGTGCCCGAGGACCGTCGGCGCATCGTGCCGGCCGGCCGGTCCGACGGGTTCGTCGATGCGCTCATCGCGATGAGCCGGGAGGACGGCATCGACGTGCTCTTCTCGACCGTGGATGTGGAGCTGCCCGGTCTCGCCGCCCGTCGCGACGAGCTGGAGGCCGTCGGCACCAAGCTGGCCGCGCCGTCGCACGACACCCTCGTCACCTGCCTGGACAAGTTCGCGCTCGTCCAGCGCGTTGCCGGGCAGGCGCGCATCCCGGAGACGCGGCTGCTGAACCGGGAGGGCGTCGGCGCCGGCTGGACCTTCCCCGTCATCATCAAGCCCCGTTCCGGTGCAGGGTCGCGCGGCGTCCGGCTGATCCAGGACCGCGTCACCCTGGAGGCCCTCGGGACCGACGAGAGCATCATCATCCAGGAGAACCTGCCGGGGGAGGAGTTCTCCGTCGACGTGCTCGCCAGCCTGGACGGCGACGTGATCGCCGCTGTGCCGCGCTCGCGGGAGCGGGTGGACTCGGGCGTGTCGATCGCCGGCCGCACCGTGCGCCGGCCGGAGCTCTCCGACACCGCGGCCGCTGTCGCCCGGGCGATCGGGCTGACCGGCGTCGCGAACGTCCAGCTGCGGTACAGCACCGACGGCGTCCCCGCCCTGCTGGAGGTGAATCCGCGCTTCCCCGGCGCGATGCCGCTGACCATCGCCTCGGGCGTCGACATGCCGTCGCTGCTGCTCGACCTGGTCCTCGGCCGTCCGGTGCCGTCGGCCGTCGACTTCGAGGAGCTCGCGAACGTGCGCTTCCTGGAGGACGTCTTCCTGAGTCCGGCCGACGTGCTCGTCTCCGAGAACGCCGCGCATGCGGAGGGACCGGAGGAGTGAGCGTCACCGAGGCGGACCGCCTGCCCGCCCTGCTCCAGGGCGACTTCCACGTGCACTCCACGTTCTCGGACGATGCCAGGAGCACGCTCGCCGAGAACATCGCGGCGGCGTCGGCGGCCGGTCTCCGCACCATCCGGCTGACCGACCACGTGCGCGCGTCGACCACCTGGGTGCCGGAGTTCCTCCGCTCCGTGGCGGCCGAGCGCGTCCCGGACGGGCTGACCGTGGTGACCGGCGTGGAGGCCAAACTCCTCGACGCGACCGGCGCCGTCGACACCCCCACCGATCTGATCGTCGGTCCCGGTGGCGTGGATGCCGTCGTGATCGGCGACCACCAGTTCCCCGGAACGGACGGTCCCTGGTCTCCCACCGCCACGCGCGAGCGGCTCGACGCCGGCCTCTCGGAGGACGACGCCCTCGACCTGCTGATCGAGGCGAGCATCCGCGCGATGGAACGGACCCGTCACGCGCAACTCGCCCACTGGTTCTCGATCCTGCCGAAGGTCGGGCTGGATGAGGCGCAGCTGGGGCCGGAGCGCCTCCTCGCGTGGGCCGAGGCCGCCGCAGCGACGGGCACCATCGTGGAGGTCAACGAGAAGTGGGCCTGCCCTGGTCCCGCCGCCATCACAGCGCTGCTGGACGCCGGTGCGCGTATCGTGGCCTCCACCGACAGCCATCTCGCGAGCGACGTCGGGCGCTACGTACGCGTCCCCGAGCTGCTCGCGGCCGCCGCCGCAGAGAGCCGTGCAGAACGGGAGGGAGCCCGATGAGCCCCGTCGAACCATCGGCCGAGCTGCGCGAGCGCATCCAGGACGAGCTGGAGCGCAACCGCCGCTGGGAGTACCGACTGCCCGCGTACGCCGGGGTGGCCCTGCTCGTCTGCGCCGCCATCGTCGTCGTGCGTGTGGTGTTCCTGCATGTCTGATCCCGGCGCGAAGCGCGTCGTGATCGCGGACGACGACGACGACATCCGCGGGCTGATGACCATCGCCGCGAAGCGGGCTGGTGTCGAGATCGTCGCGGCCGTCGACAACGGGCGGGACGCGCTCGACGCGGTGCGGTCGGGGGGCGTCGACCTCGCCGTGCTCGACATCTCGATGCCCGGGCTCAACGGCGTGGAGGTGGCGGAGGCCATCCGCTCGGACGACCTCACCCGCTCGACACTCATCCTGATGGTGTCCGCGTCGGTGCAGCTTCTGACCGACCACGGCGTCGTCGCCGACCGTTCCGACAGTTTCATCGTGAAGCCGTTCAGTCCCCGGGTGCTGTCCACGCGCATCCGCGAGATGCTGCAGCTGGAGGAACCGGCATGACACTCGACCGCTGGCTCAGCCGCCTCCCGATCGACTCGCCGTCGGCGTTCATGAAGCAGGTGCCGACGATCATCGGCTTCGCCATCGCCGTGGTGATCGCCGCAGTCCCGAACGGAGTGCCCGTCACCAACGGTCCGCTGTTCGTCGCCGGCGTCGGGCTCGTGGTCGTCGCCTCCATCCTGTCGCTCGTCATCCCGTGGCGCCGGCTGCATGCGGAGTGGGCCGTCGTCGTTCCCGTCCTGTCGCTGCTCGCGGTCGGCCTGCTGCGCCTCGGAACCGGTTCGGCGGTGTCGCCGTTCGCGGTGCTGACGCTACTGCCGTTCGTCTGGATCGCCTCCGAGGAGGGGCGCCTCAACATCCTGATCGCCGCGCTCACGACGTTCGTCGTGCTGCTCGCGCCGCTGGTGGTCGATCATGTCGCGCACACGGCCGGTGACGTGGTCCGTGCCTTCTTCTCGCCGATCATCTACCTGATCGTCGCGATCGTGATCAACGAGCTCGCGCACAGGATGCGGATCCAGTTGGCCGCAGCGCACGAGGCGAGCGAGCAGCAGCAGCAGCTTCTGGCGCAGGCGGTCACCGCGCAGGACGAGCTGGTTCTCAACGAGGCGCGCCTGAAGACCGCCAACCGGCTGATCCAGAGCATCTGGAACGCGGTCACTGAGCAGTCCGTGATCGGCACCGACCTCGACGGGCTGATCGACGTCTGGAACCCGGGCGCCGAGAAGATGCTCGGGCTCACCGAGAAGCAGGTGCTCGACGGCAAGCATCACGTCATCGACTTCCATCTGGACTCGGAGCTCTCCGAGCGCCTGCAGGACATGGACGCCCGCTTCACGACGGTGGCGAGCACGGACGAGTTCTCCGCGCTGGTCGACACGGTGCGTGCCGGTTCGGCAGACGTCCGGGACTGGACCTACGTCCGCCCGGACGGCAAGCGGGTCGCCGTCCAGGTCGCCGCGACTCCGCGGCTGGACGAGAACGGCCACCGCGTCGGCTTCATCTTCGTCGCCACCGACATGACGCAGGCGCGGGAGTTCGCCCGGCTGAAGGACGAGTTCGTCGGCCTGATCTCGCACGAGCTGCGCACCCCGCTCAGCTCGATCCTCGGGTACCTGGAGCTGATGCGCGACGACGAGGACTCCCCGTTGTCGGAGGAGCAGCTGCAGTACCTGGCGGTCGCAGAGCGCAACGCCCATCGCCTGCTGCGGCTGGTCGGCGACCTGCTGTTCACCGCGCAGGTGGAGTCGGGACGCTTCCCGCTGGACATCAAGGACGTCGAGCTCTCCGCTGTCGTCTCCGCCTCCGTCGAATCGGCGCGCCCGGTCGCGGCGAACGCCGGCGTGACGCTGCTCGGCGAGGTGCCCCCGCTGCCCCTGGAGGTGCGCGGCGACACGCTGCGTCTCGGTCAGGCGGTCGACAACCTCGTCTCCAACGCGCTCAAGTTCACTCCGTCCGGCGGGACCGTCACGGTGTCGCTGCGGCGGGACGGCGAGCAGGCCGTGATCGCCGTCGCGGACACCGGCATCGGCATCCCGGCCGTGGAGCTCAGCCAGCTCTCGCAGCGGTTCTTCCGGGCGTCGACCGCCACGCGGAACGCCGTCCCCGGCGTCGGCCTGGGGCTCACCATCACCAAGGCGATCGTGACGGCGCACGGCGGTCGCCTGGACATCGCCAGCGAGGAGGGCGTCGGGACCTCGATCAGCATCGTGCTCCCTGTGGAGACGCCGCAGCCGGTGACCGAGGCGATCCCGCGGGCGGAGATGGCGCCGTGAGCGACCGGCCCGCCGAACTCACCATCGACGACCGCGTCGTCGGGGTGGCCGTCGCCCAGTTCGCGCCGGGGGAGGACCGCGTCCACAACCGGGATGTGGTGAGCGGTCTGATCGCCGTCGCCGCGTCGCGCGGAGCCCGGCTGGTGATCCTGCCCGAGTACGCCTCCTTTTTCACCGACCCGCTCGGAGCGTCGTTCGCCCGGAACGCGGAGGGTCTCGACGGCGACTTCGTGGGAGCCCTGTCGGCCGCCGCACGTGAGCACGCCGTCTTCGTCGTCGCCGGGCTGGTCGAACGGACCGACGAGGCCCACAAGTTCTCGAACACCCTGGTCGCGGTCGATCCCGCCGGCGACGTTGTCGCGACGTATCGCAAGCAGCATCTGTACGACGCCTTCGGCGCACAGGAGTCCGACTGGGTGGTTCCCGGTGGGCTGGAGGAGCCGCAGACATTCGAGGTGGACGGCGTGGTCGTCGGCCTGCAGACCTGCTACGACCTGCGCTTCCCCGAGGTGACGCGGCGTCTCGCGGACGCCGGTGCCGATCTCGTCGCGGTCCCGGCCGAGTGGGTGCGCGGGCCGCTCAAGGAGCACCACTGGACGACGCTGCTCGCCGCCCGTGCGATCGAGAACACGCTCTACGTGGCCGCCGCCGACCATCCGCCGGCGATCGGCATCGGCGCGAGCGCGATCCTCGATCCGATGGGCGTGACTCTCGCCGGCCTCGGCGAGACCACCGGCGTCGCCGTCGCGGAGGTCTCGACGGCACGGATCCGCGACGTCCGGGGGCGCAACCCCGCGCTGCGGCTCCGTCGGTACCGCGTCATCCCGCTGTGATCGCGGCGAGCCTCCTCGCCGCCTCCTCCAGCACCTCCAGGCGCTTGCAGAACGCGAAGCGGACCAGCGACGCCGTCCGCGCCGCGTAGTCGGCCCGGCTGAAGGCGCCGAGCGGGACGGCGACCACGCCGGCGAGCTGCGGCAGCGCGCGGCACAGCTCGACCGCGTCCGGGTAGCCGAGCGGAGCGGCGTCCGCGACGACGAAGTACGTGCCGTCGGACGGGAAGACACCGAACCCCGCGGACCGCAACCCGGCGGAGAGGACGTCGCGCTTGTGCGCCAACGTCTCGGCGATGCCGGTGAAGTAGGCGTCCGGCAGCCGCAGGCCGGCCGCGATGGCCGGCTGGAACGGCGCGCCGTTCACATAGGTCAGGAACTGCTTCACCGCGAGCACCGCCGTGACGAGGGCGGGCGGCGCCGTCAGCCAGCCGACCTTCCACCCCGTCGTGCTGAACGTCTTGCCGCCCGACGAGATCGCGACGGTGCGCTCCCGGGCGCCGGGAAGGGATTCGATCGGGATGTGCTCCGGCCCGAAGCTGAGGTGCTCGTAGACCGAATCGGTGACGATCACGGCGTCGTGCCGGTCGGCCAGCTCGACGACGAGTTCGAGGGTCTCTCGGTCGAGCACGGCGCCGGTGGGGTTGTGCGGTGTGTTGATCAGGATGATCCGGGTCCGGTCGGTCACCGTGTCGCGCAGACGGTCGAGATCCGGCCGGAACACGGGAGGTTCGAGCGGCACCGTGCGGTGCACGCCCCCGGCCAGGGCGATCACGGCGCCGTACTCGTCGTAGTACGGCTCGAAGGTCACCACTTCGTCGCCGGGCTCCAGCAGCGCGAGCAGCGTCGCGGCGATCGCCTCTGTGGCGCCCGCGGTGACGAGCACCTCGCGGTCGGGGTCGACCTCCAGCCGGTAGAAGCGGCGCTGGTGCTCCGCCACAGCGAGGCGCAGGTCCGGGATACCGAGGCCGGGCGGGTACTGGTTCTCGCCACCGCGGATGGCCGCGACCGCGGCCTCCAGCACCTCGGCGGGCCCGTCCTCGTCCGGGAAGCCCTGCCCGACGTTGATGGCGCCGGTGCGCGTCGCCAGCGCGCTCATCTCGGCGAAGATGGTCGGTCGCACGGTGCCGTCGGCGCCGAGCAGGCCCGCACCGGCCGCCGTCCGGCGCCAGGCTCCAGGAATCGTCATGGAACCACGCTACGGCCTTACTCGCACCGGACCCATCGGATACGTTGTGGAGAGTCATCGACATGCAGAAGGTCGCCCACAGCAACAGCAAATAGAACGCTCAGGTTGGCATCCCAAGCTGTCTGTGCTTGGAAGGAGCAACACCATGACCGACACCCCGAACACCCCGGAGCCCGCGAAGCCCCAGCACGACGCCGACACCGACGCGGTCGTGGATGCTGCCGCCGGCTCCGAGCAGCACCCGGCCGCGGCGGCGCCGTCCGCCGAGGCCCCCGCGCAGCAGCCGACGGCGGAGCAGCCGACCGCGCCGGAGCAGCCGACCGCGCCGGAGCAGCCGACCGCGCCGCAGCAGCCGACGGCGGAGCAGCCGACGGCGGAGCAGCCGACGGCGCAGCAGCCGACGGCGCAGCAGCCCATCGCCCAGCAGCCGACGGCGCAGCAGCCGACCGCTGACCAGCACTACACCCAGCCGACGCAGCCCGTGCACCCGCAGCCCTATGGCCAGCCGTACGGCCAGCAGCAGCCGCACTACGGCAACGGCGCCTTCGGGCAGCCGGCCGGATACGGCCAGCAGCCGTACGCCCCCAACGGCCACCAGCAGCCCTATGCCACCGCGCCGGGCTCCGCTGCGCCGGGCGCCACGACCACCGCGACGCAGGCCAAGCCCGCGAAGCGCGGCAACACGGGGCTCATCATCGCGACCCTCGCCATCGGCGCGCTCATCGGCGGTGTCGCAGGCGCCGGAGCAGGCGTCGGAATCTTCGCCGCGACGGACGCGGGCAACGCCACCATCAAGACCGTCTCCGGACCGCAGAACATCACGGTCAACGACGCGAACGACGCCAGCACCATCACGGCCGTCGCCGCCAAGGCGTCCCCGAGCGTCGTCACCATCTCGGTGACCGCCTCCAGCTCAGGCGGGACCGGCTCCGGAATCGTCCTGACCTCCGACGGCTACGTGCTCACCAACACGCACGTCGTCACGCTCGACGGGCAGGCCTCCAACGTCAGCGTCACCGTGACCGACAACGACGGCAAGATCTACACCGCAAAGGTGGTCGGCACCGACCCGACGACCGACCTCGCCGTGATCAAGCTGGACAACGCGTCCGGCCTCACCCCGATGACCTGGGGCGACTCCAGCAAGCTGAACGTCGGCAGCACGACGGTCGCCATCGGCGCCCCGCTCGGACTCTCCGGCACCGTAACCGACGGCATCGTCAGCGCGCTCAACCGCTCCATCAGCATCGCCTCCTCCGCCGCCCCCAAGGACGACTCGAACAGTGGAGGCGGCAGCCAGAACCCGTTCAACTTCGACTTCCCCGACCAGGGCGGCTCCGGCTCGCAGCAGCAGCAGCAGACGGCGACCCAGGGCACGATCTCGCTGCCGGTCATCCAGACCGACGCGTCGATCAACCCCGGCAACTCGGGCGGCGCGCTGCTGAACAGCAAGGGCGAGCTCATCGGCATCAACGTCGCCATCGCGAGCGCCGGTGGCTCCAGCACCGACGGCTCCCAGTCGGGCAGCATCGGCGTCGGCTTCGCCATCCCGTCCGATCTCGCCAAGCGCGTCTCGGACGAGATCATCAAGAACGGCTCCGCAACGCACGGCCTGCTGGGCGCCTCCGTCGCGGACGCGAGCAGCGACACCAAGGCCACGACCGTCGGCGCGCTCGTCAAGAGCGTGACGGGTGGCGGGGCGGCCGCGAACGGCGGGCTGAAGGCCGGCGACATCATCGTCAACCTGAACGACACTCCGATCACGAACGCCACCGACCTGACCGCGCAGGTCCGCGCGCAGGCGGCGGGTTCGAAGGTCGACGTCACCTACATCCGCGACGGTCAGACGAAGACCGCCTCGGTGACCCTCGGATCGCTCCCCGCCGAATAATCGGTTCCAACCTCTCCGCAAGGCCGTCCCGCAGCCGCGGGGCGGCCTTCCGAGGTTCGCCGCAGGGGCGGCTGATAGGCTCGACGCCGACCGCTACACCGAAGGATCAGATGCCGGACGACGCCGTGAACACCCTCCCGGGTGTCTCGTACGTGATGCCCGTTCTGAACGAGGTCACGCACGTCAGAGCGGCCGTCGACAGCCTGCTCGCGCAGGACTACGCCGGTCCCTTCGAGGTCACCATCGCGCTCGGGCCGAGCATGGACGGCACGACCCGGCTCGTCGAAGAGCTGGCGGCGGTCGACGACCGGATCCGTGTCGTCGACAACGCGGTCGGCTCCACGCCGGCCGGGCTGAACCTGGCCATCCGCGAATCGCGGTACCCCATCGTCATCCGAGTCGACGCGCACAGCGTCCTCCCTCCCGACTATGCGCGAATCGCGGTCGAGACCATCCTGGAGACCGGCGCCGACAACGTCGGCGGCCTCATGGATGCGCAGGGCACCACGGACTTCGAGCGGGCCGTCGCGCGCGCCTACGGCAGCCGGGTCGGGCTCGGGGGCACCAAGCTGCACGTCGGCGGCGAAGCAGGGCCGTCCGAGACCGTCTACCTGGGCGTGTTCCGGCGTGACCGCCTCCTCGAAGTCGGCATGTTCGACGAGGAGATCAAGCGCGGTCAGGACTGGGAGCTCAACCGCCGCCTGCGCACCACCGGCGGCACCGTCTGGTTCACCCCGCGTCTCAAGGTGACCTACCGCCCCCGCCCCAACCTCTATCGCCTGGCACGGCAGTTCTTCTCCACCGGCATCTGGCGGGGGGAGCTCGCCCGGCGGTTCCCGGCCTCCAACGGGCTCCGCTACTTCGCACCGCCCGTGATGGTGCTCGGCGTGGCGATCGGAACGCTGCTCGGCATCGCCGGGATCGTCCAGGCCGCCCTCGGCGCCGCACCCTGGCTGCTGTGGGGGTTCGCAGCGCCGGTGCTGTACGCGGTGATCGTCGTCGTCTCGGCGCTGCTGTGGGGGCGGCGCGACGGTTTTCGCCCGTTCCTGTGGTTTCTCGTAGTCTTGCCGTGCATCCACTTCAGCTGGGGCGTCGGGTTCATCCTCGGATACCTGTCGCTCACCCGCAACATCACAGCCCACACGGGAAGGTAGGCATGACCGCACCCGGACCCTCGGCGCACGGCGCCCGTCCGTCCTCGATCGCCGAGCTCCGGGCGGTGGCGCAGCCCCCCGAGGTCCGCGGCCGGCGCAACGCGGAGCACTGGACGGCCTCCCTCTACCTGCGCAACCTCTCGCCGTACCTCACCTGGGTGCTGCTGAAGACCTCGATCTCCGCCAACGGCGTGACCGGGCTGATGATCCTCACCGGATGGGCCACCGCGGCCTCGCTGCTCATCCCGGGCATCGGTGGCGCGGCCCTCGCCCTGGTGCTCGGCCAGCTGCAGATGCTGGTCGACTGCTGCGACGGGGAGGTCGCCCGCTGGCGGGGCACGTCGTCGCCGGCCGGCATCTTCCTGGACAACGTGGGCCACTACTCGACCGAGACCCTCATCGCGATCGCACTGGGCATCCGGGCGGCGGGTTATCCGTTCGAGACCCCGCAGGACTTCCTCTGGACCAACCTCGGCACCCTGCTCGCCCTGATCATCGTGCTCAACAAGGCTCTGAACGACATGGTCCGGGTCGCCCGCGCCAATGCCGGTCTGCCGAAGCTCGCGGACACCCAGTCCGAGTACGCGCCCACGCACGGCGCGGTCGCGACGCTGCGCAGGGCGGCCCGCTTCCTGCCGTTCCACCGGCTGTACCACTCGGTCGAACTGACCATCCTGATCTTCGTCTTCTCGATCGTCGGCCTGTTCATCGGTGCGGCCCTGGCCGATCGCATCCTGCTCTCCGCGCTGGTGCCGCTGTCGATCCTCGCGCTGGTCGGCCACTTCGTGACGATCATGGCGTCGCGGCGGGTCCGTGGCTGACGAGCGGCTCCAGCCGCCGGCGATCGCGGTCGTAGTGCTCACCCAGGGCACTCGGCCGGCAGAGCTGCGCCGCGGTCTCGAGTCGGTCCTCGCTCAGGAGGGCGTCACGACCGACATCGTCGTCGTCGGCAACGGGTGGGATCCCGGCACATCCGATCCGCCGCTCCCTGCCGGCGTGCGCGCGCTCGCCCTGCCCGAGAACGTGGGGATCCCCGCCGGTCGCAATGCCGGGGTCCCGCTCGTCGCGGGAGACTGGCTGTTCTTCCTCGACGACGACGCCGACATCCCGTCCTCGACGTTCCTGGCCGACGCCGTCGCCCTGCTGCAGAGCGATCCGGGCATCGGCATGGTGCAGCCGCGCCTGCGCGTGCCCGACGGCACTGCATCGCCGCGACGCTGGATCCCGCGGATCCGCAAGGGCGATCCCGAGCGGTCGAGCAACGTCTTCGCGGTCCTGGAGGCCGTGATCGTCCTCCCCAGGGATGTCTTCGAGCGAGCGGGAGGCTGGGCGGCCGAGTTCTTCTACGCTCACGAGGGGATCGACCTGGCCTGGAAGGTCTGGGACCAGGGCAAACGCGTCTGGTATGCGGGCGACCTGGTGGCGGAGCATCCGTCCGTCTCGCCCACTCGTCACTCGTACTACTACCGGCTCAACGCGCGCAACCGGGTCTGGCTGGCCCGGCGCAACCTCCCGGTCGTCCTCATCCCGCTCTACGTCGGATCGTGGACGGGCATCCAGCTGCTGCGCTGGTTCCGCAAGCCGGCCGTGCTGCGCGCCTGGTTCGGCGGATGGGCGGAAGGGTGGCGCACCGACCCGGGGGAGCGGCGGCCGCTGCGCTGGCGCACGATCGCGCGGATGACCGCTGCGGGCCGGCCTCCCATCGTCTGAGCCTCACCCGGCGATCCTGCTGCTGGGTCAGCCGGCGGCTCGTTCGCCCGGCTCGTCGTCCCCGGTCCGGGAGGGCGCCTCAGACGCCTTCGGGAGGCCCTCGATCGCTCGCGGCCCTGCGGCACCTTCGAGCGCGGCCGGATCGGACCCGCCGTCGTTCGGCTGGGAACGGCGGGGAAGGGCGCCGCGGAGCGCCTTGCCGACACGGACGGCGCGCTCGCCGGTGGCTCGGCCGACGCGTGCAGCGCCTTCGCCTGTCGCGCGCGTGACGCGGACGGCGCGGTCGCCGGTCGCCGATCCCAGGCGCCGAACGGTGCTCGGCCCCTCGATCGGCGTCAGGGCCGGCGGAATGACGAGTGGAGGCGGCCCGAAGGCCAGGCGGGCATTCTGCACGATCCGGCGCCCGAGGATGTTGTTGCCGGTGCCGCCGATGACGGCGCCCACGCCGAAGGGGATGGCGCGGGCGAGGATGCTCGCACCGCCCCGGACGGCGAACTGACGGATGAAGACGCTCTTCAGGCGATCCACCAGAGGACCGACGACAACGGTGGGAAGGCTGGAGGTCACCAGTTCGCCCCAGTAGGCGCTGCGGGTCACGCCGGCCCCGCCGAACTGGCCGGCGAGCTGCCGGACGAGGTCGGAGCCCTCCCGCCCGAGCATCATGGTGAGCACGAGCGCCCGAGCCCGTTCGGGGTCGTCGACCGCGATCCCGTGCAGCTCGCTCATGGACTGCGCGTACAGGGCGGTGGCCTCCAGGAAGCCGGCGGTCTCCAGACCGGACAGGGCGAGCGTCACGCCTGTGCCGATGGCGGGGATGACCGCCGTGGCACCGACGGCCGCACCGCCGCTCGTCACAGCGGCGAGGTACCGGCGCTCGAGGATGCGTGCCAGCTCGTCGGCCGACGCCTCGGGGTTGCGGCGCCGGATGCTGCGCAAGTGCGCCAGCACGGCGGGCCGCTGGATGCCGAGGAAACGGTCCAGGGTGGTGTTCAGAGCGCGCGGGGTGTCCCCGCCTCGCTGCGGACCTCCGGTGACGGAGATGATCGGTTGCTGCTTCTTGGCCATCTCCGTAGAGTGTAGGCCGCTTGCCCGGGAGCGCCATCGATGGAGTCAGGCGCCGTCGATGGAGTCAGGGGATCACCGCGGTCGACGCGCACGGCGATCGCGTTCGTGAAGGTACTCGTGTGCGGACAGCACGCGGAAGTCTTTCGGCAGATGCTCCCGCGTGATGTCTTGCGTCAGCACGGCGACGTCTGTGCCGAGGGCGGCGGCGATCCGGACGATGGTGAGCAGACTGGGATTGGCCCGTCCGCGCTCGATCTTGCCGAAGTTGGTGACGTGCATCGCGGCGAGTCCGGCGATGGCCTCCTGGCTGAGGCCCAGCTCGACACGGGCCTCCCGGATGCGCTCGCCGAGGAGCTTGGCGGCGGGAGCGGCGGAGTTCTTCATGATGCCTCTAGTACACGGCCACCGATGCCGCGGCTCCAGAGCGCGAGAACACCCTTTGTGGAACCTCGCGCTTTGCGCACCGGAAATAGAGGTGATGCACACATCTCGATCGGGGACGAGCCGGCCCGGACCGCCGGCGGCGGCCCGGGCCGGGTTCAGAGACTGATCTGCCAGAGGTACTCCCGGCCGTCCGGCGGGAACCACCGGACGACGAGAACGGTGTCGCGCGAGGGATGCGGCCCTGTCACGCTGGCGAGCACGGACTCGCCGGGCAGCACCGAGCACGGCGCGCTCACCCGCAGTCGTGAGCTCCCCGCGATGCTGACCGTGACCCCGTGCAGGGTCTCACGGCCGCCGTTCACGAGCCGGTAGTGCGGCGGGGTGGTGCGATCGACACTCCACGGGACGGGGTAGGCGAGGCGCCGGGGACGGAGTGCGGGGGAGGGACTGCGGAGAAACCGGAGACGATTCATGCGACGAACCTAACGAGCCCCTCCGACGCTCCCGGGCCCGGAATCGGGCACAAAAGCCACTTCGGGGGAGAACTCGTCGAATTAGTTTCTGTGGACGATTCCTGATGACGCCGATTCAGCCGCTGACCAGGGGTTCGATCAGGTCCCGTAGTCGGCGTTGTAGAGCGCGAGGACCTCGTCGATGGGGCCGTCCAGGACGAGGGAGCCCTTGTCCAGGTACAGGCCGCGCTCGCAGAACCGCCGCAGGTCCTTCTCGTTGTGCGAGACGAAGAACAGCGTCCGGCCGCCGGACAGGAGCTCCTCGATACGGCGGTAGCACTTCTCGCGGAAGCCGCGGTCCCCGACCGCCAGCACCTCGTCGACGAGCAGCACCGGCTCCTCCAGCTGCGAGATCACAGAGAAGGCGATGCGGACCTTCATTCCGCTCGACAGGTGCTTGTACGGGGTGTCGACGAAGTCGCCGATCTCGGCGAAGTCGATGATCTCACCGAAGCGCTCGTCGATCTGCGCCCGCGACATCCCGTGGAGGCCGGCCGTCAGGTAGACGTTGTCGCGCACCGTCAGGTCGTCCACGAAGCCGCCCGTGATCTCGATCAGCGGCGCGACGCCGTCGGTGACCTTCACGGAGCCCTCGTCGGGCAGCAGGACGCCGGCCACCAGCTTCAGCAGGGTCGACTTGCCCTGGCCGTTGCGACCGACGACGCCGATCGCCTCGCCCGGCTGGACCTGGAAGCTGACGTCGCGCAGGGGCCAGAAGTCGTCGGGGCGGGTCCGGCGCTCGCGGGACGAGAACAGGTCCTTGAACGAACGGCGCGCCCCGCGGTTGCGACGGAAGCGCACACCCAGGCCGTCGACGGCGATCACCGGTGCCACTCAGATCTCCTTCAGCACGTCGCGCTCGAAGCGCTTGAACACGGCCCAGCCGATCCCCAGCAGCACGAGCGACATCGCAGCGCTGACGCCGACCAGGAACCAGTCGAGCTCCTCGCTGAAGAAGGCGGACCGGTAGAGGCTGAAAATGCCCGTCAGCGGGTTGAAGGCCGACCAGAAGTGGAGGGAGAACAGCACGTCGGTCTGCGCCCCCGGATGCTCGGTCAGGTACGCGGCACAGTGCCGTGCGGCCACGCCGTCACCGCATCCGCCCGGCAGGTCGCGCGCACTGTAGATAATGGGCGATGCGTAGAACAGGAACCGCAGGGCGAGCTTCACCGCGCGCTCCAGGTCGCGGAAGAACACGACGAGCGGAGCCACGATCAGGCCGACGCCGACCGTCAGGACCGTCTGGATGAGGATGGCGACCGGGAACAGCAGGACGTCGATGTTCAGCTTGGCGCCCGAGATGATCGCGAAGAACGCGAGCACAGGCAGGGAGAGCAGGAACTCGATCCCCTTGGAGGCGACGATGCGGTTGACCCAGATGGTCCGCGGGATCATGGTCGAGCGGATGAGCTTGGCCTCGCGGATGTACGCGCGCGTGCTGTCGGACACGGCGCCGTTGAACCACATCCACGGCAGCAGCGCCGCCAGCAGGAACACGATGTACGGGTTCTCGCCGACATCGCGCTTGAAGATCACGGTGAAGACGAACCAGTAGATCCCGCTCATCACGAGCGGGTCGAGGATCGACCAGACGTAGCCGAGGACGCTCGTGGAGTAGCGGACGCGCAGGTCGCGCTTCGTCAGCAGCCACAGGGAGTGCCGGTAGCGCGTGAAGGGCGAGCGCTGCGCAGGGCGCACTTCAGTCGGGGTACTGGTCACGAGAACCCATCGTATTGATCGAAGCTGCGTGAGGGCTCACGCGGCGGCTTCGACTATACGAAAAGATTCGCGCGCTCCAGGTCCTCCTGGAAGTCGACCTCGACGGCGTACAGGTCGGAGATGTCGACCGGCTCGGCCAGCAGGTGGTCCTGCTCGATCGCGAGCTCGATGCCGCGCTCGAAGTAGTCCTGGTCGCCGACGCGCTGCAGCTGACGCAGCAGGGTCGCCTTGTCGGCCGACGAGATGTAGTTGATGCCGACCGCTTCGCCCAGACCGTTCTTGACGGTCTTGGAGAGCTCCTGGATGTAGCCCTCGGGCCCGGTCGTGTACTTGACCTCCTCGTCGGCGACCGACGAGGTGTTGACCGTGACGAAGGTCTGGTCGCGGGCGACCATCGCGGCGCCGCGCACCAGGACGGCGGGGTCGAAGACCACGTCGCCGTTCATCCACAGCACGCCGCCGGGGCCGGAGGCCTGCAGGGCGCGCATGAGGCTCTTGGAGGTGTTCGTCTGGTCGTACTGCTCGTTGTAGACGAACTGGGCGTCCGGGAACGCCTCGATGATGTGCTCCAGCTTGTAGCCGACGACGATCGTCACCTGGGCGTCTTTGCCGAACGCCGCGTGGATGTTGTCGAACTGCTGCTGCATGATCGTGCGGCCGTCGTTGAGCTCGGTCAGCGGCTTGGGAAGGCTCCGTCCGAGTCGGCTCCCCATGCCGGCCGCCAGAATCACTACCTGGGTCGTCACAATCATCTCCTTGGTCGTGCGGGCCCCGGACACGTTTCACGTTCACGTTCACACTGACGTGTTCACCCAGGGTTCATCCGCGTGTGAGGCGATCGACACGTCGTGTACCGATTCCCTCCGAATGACTGCCCCAGACTACCGGGGGCCCCTGTCGGGGGGCAGGGGTTGACGGATGTCGTTGTTGGGTCGTTATGTTCCTCACAGGACTTTCCTAGGCGCCCGGGCAGGCGGCAGGCCCGTCCAAGGGGTTCGCACCAATGAAGGTATTGGTACGTTAGCGGGGTGAGTTCCGAGCACCGCCGTCCCCAGATCGCCGACCCCGCCGAGGATCGGGAAGAGGGAGTGCAGCCGGAACCGCAGAGGGGGGACACCATGGCGGAGGCCGCAGAGCCGACAGCCGCGCAGAGCGAGGCGGAGGCGGCTCCACCGCCGCGGAACGCCCAGAAGCGGGCCCCGGCCAAGACCGCGGCCGCCGCGGCCGGGACGAGCACGCGCGCGCCGCGCAAGCGGGCGACGCCCGCCAAGCCGCGCTCGACCGCACGCAGCACCGACACCGCACGCAGCACCGACACCGGACGAAGCACCGATCAGGCGCGACCCGTCGCCGAGGCCGCGCCGGCGCCTGTCCTCGACACGCGTCCGACCGTGCTGTCGGTCGGCGGTCTGCACAAGCGCTACGGCGATACGGTGGCGGTCGACGGTGTGAGTCTTGACATCAAAGAGGGCTCCTTCTACGGCATCGTCGGACCGAACGGCGCAGGCAAGACCACCACGCTCTCCATCGTCACCGGTCTGCTGCGTCCGGATGCCGGCCGCGTCGTGGTGCACGGCGTGGACGTGTGGGCCGAACCGGTGCGCGCCAAGCACATCATCGGGGTCCTTCCCGACAAGCTGCGGCTGTTCGACCGGCTGACGGGAGCGCAGTTCCTGCGCTACGCCGGGACGCTGCGGGGATTGAGCGCCAAGACCGTCCGCGCCCGGACCACCGACCTGGCCGCGGCGTTCGGGATCGAGGACGCACTGGACCGCCTGGTCGCCGACTACTCGGCCGGGATGACGAAGAAGATCGCGCTCGCCGCCGCCATGATCCACTCGCCGCGGCTGCTGGTGCTCGACGAGCCGTTCGAGTCCGTCGACCCCGTCTCCGCCGCGAACATCATCGACATCCTGCAGCGGTACACCGCGGCCGGCGGTACGGTCGTCGTCTCCAGCCACGGCATGGACATGATCCAGCGGGTGTGCGACAGCGTCGCCATCATCGTGCGCGGGCAGGTGCTCGCCTCCGGGACCATCGACGAGGTCCGCGGGGAGCAGACGCTGGAGGAGCGGTTCGTCGACCTCGCCGGCGGTCGCAAGGCAGCGGAAGGCATGGAGTGGTTGCACAGTTTCTCGGACTGAAGCTGCAGATCATGGGGAACGCCTTCCGGCGCTCCCCATGGCAGGTTCTCGGTCTGGTGATCGGGCTGCTCTACGGAGCCTTCATCACCGTCGTCGTCGTCGGGTCGCTGGTGGCCGCCCGTGTCGTCGACGACAGCGCCGCCACGCACAGCGTGGTCGTGGTCATCGGCTCCGTCGTGGTCGCCGGCTTCGCGCTGCTGCCTCTGCTGTTCGGCGTGGACGACACCCTCGACCCTCGCGAGTTCGCCCTGTTCGGCATCCCGAACCGGACGTTGGCGACCGGTCTGCTGCTGGCCGGGCTGATCGGCATCCCGGCCCTCGTGCTCATCATCTGCAGCGCTGCGACGGTCGTCACCTGGTCGCAGAACGCGGGAACGGTGCTGCTCGCGCTGATCTCCGCCGCCGTGGTCGTGCTCACCTGCGTGCTGGTCTCGCGCGTCGCCACCGCCATCGCGCACACCCTGCTGGCCACACGCCGGTCCCGCGAGGCGGGCGGGGTCATCGGCATCCTGCTGCTCGTCCTGATCGCGCCGGTGCTGCTGCTGCTCCTCACCGTCGACTGGGGGCGCGACGGACTCGGCGCCCTGGGCGGCTTCGCCGGCTGGCTGGCCTGGACGCCCCTCGGCGCCGCCTGGTCCGCCCCGGGCGAGGCGGCGCAGGGCGCCTGGGGGATCGGCCTCCTGCAACTGCTGATCGCGCTGGCGACCCTCGGCCTGCTCTGGCTGGCCTGGACGGCCCTGGTGGCCCGGGTCGTCGCCTCTCCCGAGCGGGAGGCGCGCTCGAAGGCGTACCACGGACTCGGCTGGTTCGACCGGCTGCCCGGCGGTCCGACTGCGGCGATCGCGGCCCGCTCGATGACCTACTGGGGCAGGGACGCCCGGTACTGGGTGTCGATCGTGCTCATCCCGGTCATCCCCATCTTCGTCATCGTGGCGCTGGCCCTCGCCGGGCTGCCGCCGCACTACATCGCGCTCGTGCCGCTGCCGCTGGTGTGCCTGTTCCTCGGCTGGAGCATCCACAACGACCTCGCCTTCGACAGCACCGCCATCTGGTTGCACCTGGTCTCCGGCACACGCGGCGTGTCGGACCGGGCGGGCCGGATGTTCCCGCCGGTCGTCGTCGGCATCCCGGTGCTCATCGTCGGATCGATCGTCACCACCATCGTCTTCGGCGACTGGGCCGTGCTCCCTGCGGTCGCAGCGCTGAGCGGCGCGATCCTCGTGATCGGACTCGGTCTGTCCAGCATCTCGTCTGCGCTCTTCCCGTATCCCGCCACCAAGCCGGGCGACAGCGCGTTCACGCAGCCGCAGACCTCGGGGGCTTCGGCGGCAGTGGTCCAGTCCCTCAGCTTCTTCGCCATCCTGATCCTGGCCTCGCCCGTCCTGGTGTTCCTGGTCCTCGGCCTGACGGTCAGCCCGTTCTGGCTGGGCATCGCTCCGGTCGTCGCCGTCCTGATCGGCTTCGCCACGCTCTTCTTCGGGCTGTGGCTGGGTGGACGGATCGTCGATCGCCGTGGGCCGGAGCTGATGGCGTTCGCCAACCGCAACGACTGATCCAGAAGCGTCCCGACCCCGGGCGTCTACACTGGAACCATGAACGAAGCGAGCATCTCCGAGCCCGGCGGCATGCCCAGCGGCGGCGGTGCGACCACGCTCGATCGCGAGCTGGAGGAGCTCCTGCAGAACCAGGAGCCCGGCGACCACGAGCGTTTCTCGCACTACGTGAAGAAGGAGCAGATCCTCGAGTCCGCGATGACCGGCAAGCCGGTGAAGGCGCTCTGCGGCAAGATGTGGACGCCGAACCGCGACCCCGAGAAGTTCCCGGTCTGCCCGACCTGCCGCGAGATATACGAGGGCCTGAAGGGCGAGTAGACCGCCGCCTCCGTTGTCACTCGAAGATCGTCGGGAGCACGGGGTCGCCTCGACCGAGCCGGAACGCCTCGTCCGGCAGTTCGCCCATCGCCAGCTCGCGGTGCTCGCGCGCCCGCCGCGTCCCTTCGACGCCCAGGTGCTCGCGGTGCACCTCGCCGCGCGTGACGAGCGGGGTGAGGAGGTCGCGTCCTGTGTCGTCCGGGACATCGCCCTTCTCGACGATGTGGACGACCTCCGCCACCGCGGTGCCCGCCGCATCCAGCCGCCGCACCGGGTGCTTGCGGCCGCCGACGCTCGCCTTGCCGTCCGACTTCTTCGCAACCGGGATCCACTCGCCCGAGCTGCCGTTGCTGCGGTGCGCGACGAGCTTGTAGACCATACCGGAGGCCGGGTTGCCGGAGCCGGTGACGACCGACGTGCCGACCCCGTACGAGTCGACGGGGGAGGCGGCCAGCGCCGCGATGGTGAACTCGTCCAGGTCGTTCGTGACGGTGATCCTCGTTTTGGTCGCGCCCAGGTCGTCCAGTTGCTCGCGCACCTGCTTCACCAGCTTGGGAAGGTCGCCCGAGTCGAGGCGGACCGCGCCGAGCTCAGGGCCGGCGACCCGCACGGCGGTCTCGATCGCCGTCCGCACGTCGAACGTGTCGACCAGCAGCGTGGTGCCCGGCCCGAGCGCATCCACTTGGGCCCGGAAGGCCGCCTCTTCCGAGTCGTGCAGCAGCGTGAAGGCGTGGGCCGCTGTTCCCATCGTCGGAACGCCCCAGGTGCGGCCAGCCTCCAGATTGGACGTCGCAGAGAAGCCCGCGATGTACGCTGCGCGGGCCGCCGCGACGGCCGACCGTTCGTTCGCGCGCCGGGAGCCCATCTCGGCCAGCGGCCGGCCACCGGCTGCGGCGACCATCCGGGCGGCCGCCGACGCGACGGCCGAGTCGTAGTTGAAGACGCTCAGCAGCAGCGTCTCGAGGATGACCCCCTCGGCGAACGGCGCGTCCACGATGAAGAACGGCGACCCCGGGAAGAACAGCTCGCCCTCCCTGTAGCCGCGGATCGTGCCAGAGAAGCGGTAGTCGGCGAGCCAGTCGATGGTCTCGTCCCGCACCACGTGGTTCTCGCGGAGGTACTGCAGTTCGGCATCCTGGAACCGGAACTGCTCGATGAGCTCGAGCAGCCGGCCCGTGCCGGCGAGGACGCCGTAGCGGCGCCCGGCCGGGAGACGGCGGGTGAACGCCTCGAACACGCACTCCCGGTCGTGCGTCCCCGCGAGCAGCGCGGCGTCGAGCATGGTGAGCTCGTAGCGGTCGGTCAGAAACGCGGAGGACGCCGGTCTTTCGGTCACGTCGCCAGCCTACTCACGACCGCCCAGCGACCGCCCAGCGGACGGCCGGGTAGGCTGGACTGCTGTGACGGATGCACCGATTGGGATCTTCGACTCGGGTGTCGGCGGACTGACCGTCGCCCGGGCGATCCGCGATCAGCTGCCGAACGAGTCGCTGCTCTATGTGGGCGACACCGCGCACTCGCCGTACGGGCCGAAGTCCATCGCCGACGTCCGCCGCTACTCGCTCGAAGTGCTCGACTTCCTGGTCGACCAGGGCGTCAAGCTGCTGGTGATCGCCTGCAACACCGCCTCCTCGGCCATGCTCCGGGATGCTCGCGAGCGGTACGACCTACCGGTGATCGAGGTCATCCAGCCTGCCGTGCGGCGTGCCGTCGCTGCGACGCGGACCGGGCGGGTCGGGGTGATCGGCACCGTCGGCACCATCGCCTCCCGCGCCTACGAGGACGCCTTCGCCGCCGCTCCGACGCTCGAACTGTTCACGCAGGCCTGCCCGCGCTTCGTCGAGTTCGTGGAGGCCGGCGTCACCTCCGGCGAGGAAGTGCTGCGGGTGACCGTGGAGTACCTGCGGCCGCTCCGCGAGGCAGACGTCGACACGCTGGTCCTCGGCTGCACCCACTATCCGTTCCTGAAAGGCGCGATCTCGTACGTGATGGGGGAGGGCGTCTCGCTCGTCTCCAGCGACACGGAGACCGCGAAGGACGTCTACCGCACGCTCGTCGGCCAGGGCCTGGAGCGGCGCTCGACGCAGCCTCCGCTGCTCCGCTACGAGGCGACCGGCTCGGACGCCGACGACTTCCTGCGCCTCGCGCACCGCTTCATCGGCCCGGAGGTCCAGGCCGTCGACCTGGTCCACACCGGCGTCATCGACCTGCCGCTGTAGAGCATCCACCCCCACTCGAGGAGATCCCCGTGACCGACATCACCCGCGCCGACGGCCGCACCCCCGACCAGCTCCGCCCCGTCACCATCGAGCGGGGCTGGAGCCGCCAGGCCGAGGGCTCCGCGCTGATCTCCTTCGGGAACACGAAGGTCCTCTGCACGGCCTCCTTCACGAACGGCGTCCCGCGCTGGATGTCCGGAAAGGGCCGCGGGTGGGTGACGGCGGAGTACGCCATGCTGCCGCGTTCCACCAATGAGCGGATGGACCGCGAAGCGGTGAAGGGACGGGTCGGCGGCCGCACGCACGAGATCAGCCGTCTGGTCGGGCGGAGCCTGCGCGCTGTCGTCGACATGAAGGCGCTCGGCGAGAACACGATCGTGCTCGACTGCGACGTGCTGCAGGCGGACGGAGGGACGCGGACGGCCGCCATCACCGGCGCCTACGTCGCCCTCGCCGACGCCCTCGAGTGGGGCCGCGAGCACCGCTTCATCGGGCAGAAGGCGACTCCCCTGATCGACTCGGTGTCCGCTGTGTCCGTCGGCATCATCGACGGAACGCCCATGCTCGACCTCGCCTACGTCGAGGATGTGCGGGCCGAGACCGACATGAACGTCGTCGTGACCGGCCGCGGGCTCTTCGTCGAGGTGCAGGGCACCGCGGAGGGCGCACCGTTCGACCGTACCGAGCTCAACTCGCTGCTCGACCTCGCCCTCGCCGGCACGACCGACCTGACCGCCATCCAGACGGCAGCTCTCGCCCCCACCGCCGGCGCCGCAGAGGCGTGAGCGTGGTCCGGGTCGTCCTCGCCACGCACAACGCGCACAAGGCGCGGGAGTTCCAGCAGATCCTGGGCAGCGAGCTTCCCGGCCTCGAGATCGTCACGTATGACGGACCGGAGCCCGTGGAGGACGGCACCAGCTTCGAGGAGAACGCGCTGATCAAGGCGCGCACCGCCGCCGAGCACACCGGGCTGCCGGCGCTCGCCGACGACTCGGGCATCTGCGTGGATGTGATGGGCGGCGCCCCCGGGATCTTCTCGGCGATCTGGTCGGGCACCCACGGGGACGCCGCGGCGAACCTCCGGCTGCTGCTCGATCAGTTGGCCGACATCCCGGATGCCGCCCGCGGCGCGCACTTCACCGCCACGCTCGCGCTGGTCGTCCCCGGCGGCGAACCGACAGTGGTGCTCGGCGTCTGGCCGGGGAGCATCGCCCGGGAGCCGCGCGGCGACAACGGGCACGGCTACGACCCGATCTTCGTGCCCGACGGCCACGACGTCACCGCCGCCGAACTCGACCCGGCGGAGAAGAACGCCGAGAGCCATCGGGCCCGCGCGTTCGCGGCGATCCTGCCGGCGCTGCGGGAGCTCGCCGAGGCCGGCGGGCGCAGCTGAGAACGGCACTCATTCCCATCAGGGTCCGCCCTCTGGCGGGGGCGCCGACTTCTCTCTACCGTTGAAGTCGAGATGAGTCACGACCACGCCCACACCACCAACCGCAACCGCCTGCTGATCGCTATCGGCATCGTGGCGGCGGTGCTCGTCGTGGAGGTCGTCGGCGCGTTCGTGAGCGGGTCGCTGTCGTTGCTCGCCGATGCCGGGCACATGCTCAGCGACCTCGCCGGCCTGATCATCGCGCTGGTCGCCACCATCGTGGCCGCGCGCCCGGCGACGGACCGGCAGACCTTCGGGTACCGGCGGGCGGAGGTCTTCGGAGCCCTGATCAACGGGCTCATCCTGGTCGTCGTCGCGGTGACCGTCACCATCGGGGCCATCGGCCGCCTGGTCGGCGGCGAGAGCGACGTGCACAGCCTCCCGATGCTGATCGTGGCCGTCATCGGGCTCGTCGCGAACCTGGGGGCGCTGCTGCTGCTCCGCCCGGCTGCCGGTCGCTCGATCAACATGCGCGGCGCCTACCTGGAGGTGCTGGGCGACCTCGTCGGATCGGCGACGGTCATCGTCGCCGCGGTCGTCATCCTCACCACCGGGTTCATGCCGGCGGACGCTATCGCCTCCCTGCTGATCGCCGTGCTGATCGTGCCGCGCGCCGTCTCCCTGCTGCGCGACGTGGTGCGGGTGCTGAGCGAGGCGGCGCCGGCCGATACGGACGTGGCGGAGATCCGCGACCACATCCTCGGCACCAAAGGAGTGGTCGCAGTACACGACGTCCACGTCTGGGCGATCACATCGGGGGCGCCCGTCTTCACCGCGCACGTCGTGTGCGAGCCGGCGGTCTTCCGCTCCGGCCGCACGGGTGCCCTGCTCGACGAGCTGTCCGGCTGCCTGTCGTCGCACTTCGACGTCGAGCACTCGACCTTCCAGCTGGAGCCGGCCGAGCACGCGGCCCACGAGGACGAGTTCCACCGCTGAGCTGTGGTCGGACCTCCGGCGCTGGACGGCGGAGCCGGCGGCGCGGAAGCGGAGGCTCAGGCCTCCGGGCGGGTGCGCGCCGGCTCGTCGACGACCGGGGGAGCGGCGACGGCCTCCGCGTCGGGCTGACGCTTCGCCTTGCGGAGCGACCGGAAGTAGTGGAACAGCGTCGGGATCAGCGTGATGACGACCGCACCGATGAGGATGACGTCGATGTACTTCGCGACGAAGTCCGCAACGGGCGGGATGTAGCCGATCAAGTAGCCGAAGTACGTCACTCCTGCACCCCAGAGGAGGGCGCCGATGGCGTTGTAGAGCGAGTACTTGCGGTAGCTCATGTGGCCGACGCCGGCCGCGACCGGCGCGAAGGTCCGGACGATCGGGACGAACCGCGCGACGATGATCGCGAGCGCACCGAAGCGCTCGAAGAATCTGTTCGTGCGCCGCACGTTCTCCATCGAGAACAGGCCGGACTCCTTGCGTTCGAAGACCTTCGGCCCGGCCTTGTGCCCGATCAGGTACCCGACCTCGCCGCCGACGAAGGCAGCGAACGCGATGGCGAGCGCCACCCACCAGATGTCGACCCCGAAGACCAGCGACGTGTGCGTCAGCAGCCCGGAGATGATCAGCAACGTGTCGCCGGGGAACAGGAAGCCGATCAGGAGGCCGGTCTCGGCGAAGATGATGCCGCACACCACGAGCAGCGCCCACGGACCCGCCGAGTGGATGATGGCGGTCGGGTCGAGCCAGGGAATGAGGCCGGCGTGATGGATCACTGTTCTCCAGGAGGGATCGGTGGGAAAGCTGTGGCCGAGTTTAGCGGCGGCTGATGGCCGGAACCTGCACGAAGCGTGCGAATTGCGGCCAGATCGAAAAGATCATCCCCTGGGTCTACACCCGGTGCGGGAGAAGGGACTCGAACCCTCACGCCGTGAAGCACAGGAACCTAAATCCTGCGTGTCTGCCAGTTTCACCACTCCCGCGGTCGCGCAGTGCGCGGCTACGACATTAGCTCATGGACGCGCGGAGCCACCTCCGTGCCGTACAGCTCGATCGAGCGCATCAGGTCGGCATGCGGAAGGGTGCCGTTGCTCATCTTGACGTCGAACCGGGAGGCGCCGAGGCCCTTCGCCGCGTAGACGATCTTCTGCGCAACGGTCTCCGGCGAGCCGACGACGAGTGCGCCGTCGGGCCCTGCCTCGTGCTCGAAGCGGGCTCGGGAGGCCGGCGGCCAGCCGCGCTCGCGGCCGATCCGGTTGCTCATCACCTCGTAGTGCGGCCAGAGCGTGTCCTTCGCCTCCTCGTCCGTCTCGGCGATGAAGCCGGGGGAGTGGATGCCGATGGGCAGCGACGTGTCCTGCCCGAACTGCTCCAGCGCGTTGCGGTAGAGCTCCGAGAGCGGCTGGAACCGCATCGGGCCGCCCCCGATGATGGCGAGCATCAAGGGAAGACCGTAGTGGGCGGCGCGGACGACCGATTCTGGGCTGCCTCCGACGCCGATCCAGGTCTTCAGCTGAGCGTGCTCCACGTGCGGGTACACGGACTGATCGGTCAGCGGGGCGCGCAGCTGTCCGGTCCAGGTGACCGGCTCCTGGGTGCGGAGGGCGGCGAAGAGGCCGAGCTTCTCCTCGAACAGTTCCTCGTACTGCGAGAGGTCCAGCCCGAAGAGCGGGAACGACTCGACGAAGGATCCCCGGCCGAGGATGACCTCCGCCCGACCGTTCGAGACCCCGTCGAGCGTGGCGAACCGCTCGTACACCCGCACGGGGTCGTCCGAGCTGAGCACCGTGACGGCGGAACCGAGGTGGATCCGGTCGGTCCGGCCCGCGATCGCGGCCAGCACGACCTCCGGTGCGGAGACGGCGAAGTCCTGCCGGTGGTGCTCTCCGACGCCGAAGAAGTCGAGTCCGACCTGGTCGGCCAGCACCCCTTCCGCGACGACGTTCCGCAGCACCTGCGCCTGCGGCAGCGGTGTGCCGTCGGCGTCGAGCGTCACATCTCCGAAGGTATCGATCCCGAGTTCCAGTGTTCCGGCCATGGCCCTGCCCTCAATTCATGCGTCTGCATGGAAGGTAGCACTTGCGCCGGTGGCGGTATTCCCCCTTCGCGCCCCGGTCAGGCCGGCCGTGGCCTCCGTGGCACGTAGCGCGGGATGTAGCGGGCGAGCATCCCGGCTCCGACGAGGCCCAGGATGCCCATGACACCGCTCGCGAAGGAGATCGAGACGAGCGCCGTGAGCAGCGACACGAACAGCGGCGCCGCGGCCTGGCCGGCGTCGGCCGAGAACCGCCAGGCGCCCAGGAACGGCGCGGGCCGGTCCTTCGGGGCCAGGTCCGCGCCGAGGGTCATCACGATGCCGGCTCCCACGCCGTTCGCGACCGCCAGGAACAGCGAGGAGCCGATGTACCAGGCGACGTCGGCGCCGAGGTCCTGCGAGAAGGAGAGCATGAGGAAGCCCAGACCGAGGCCCACCATCGACGGGATGGCGCTCCACATCCGGCCGAACCGGTCCATGATCTGACCGCTCGAGTAGAACAGGGCGAAGTCCACGGCGCCCGCGATGCCGATGATCAGCGCGGTGTTCGATTCGCTGAGCCCGATGGAGACCGCCCACAGCGGCAGCAGCACGGTCCGCGCCGATCGGACCGCGGCGACGAGCGATACTCCAGCGCCCATGCGGGCCAGTACCTCCCGGAACGACCAGATCGTGCGAAACAGCCCGTGCGTGCGCTCCTCGGCATCCTCCTCGCCGGCGGTCACCGGGGTTCCGGACTCGTCGGCGACGCGCGTCGACGGGCCGAACATCTTCTCGGGGTCCGGCAAAGCGATCAGCACGATGACCGAGCCGAGGCAGCTGACGATGAAGATCCAGAACACCGACTGCGTGGAGCCGGTGGCGGCGATCACCGCGGAGGCGATCAGCGGTCCGATGAACCAGCCGCCGCGGAAGATGCCGCCGAGCGTCGACAGTGCCCGCGCCCGGTACTGCACCGGGACGTACGTCGTCATGAAGGCGTGCCGGGCGAGGGCGAAGACGGCCGTCGCGACGCCTACCAGGAAGATCCCGCCGGTCAGCACCCAGTAGTTCGGAGAGAGCAGGCAGATCACCACACCGATGATGGCCACGATGGCCGCACCGATCATCGAGGTGCGCTCGCCGAAGCGCGAGACGACCCATCCACTCGGGATGTCGCCGGCCAGCTCGCCCAGCATCACCATGGAGGCGATGAATCCCGCCATCGCCAGATTCGCTCCGAGATTGCCGGCGGCGACCGGGATGATCGGGATGATCGCGCCCTCGCCGATCGAGAACAGCAGCGTGGGGAGGAAGGCGGCGAGTGCGACGGAGCGGAAGCTGAAGGGGCGCTCGTCGGAAGTCATCTCCTTAACACCGTACAACTTTCTCCGGCCGCGCTCTCCGGCTCCGCCCCAGCGGCCGCCCGGTAGGCTGGAGGGGACATGATCGAACTCGACCTCTCCTCCCAGATCGCGGACCTGCGCTCCACCTTCGACGACATCACCGCGGTGGTCGACGTGCCCCGGCTCCGCGCCGAGATCGCCGACCTGAGCGAGAAGGCGGGAGCGCCCGACCTCTGGGACGACACCGCCAATGCGCAGAAGGTGACCAGCGCGCTCAGCCACCGCCAGTCGGAGCTCGGCCGCATCACCGCGATCGAGCGCCGCCTCGACGACCTGGAGGTGCTCGTCGAGCTGGCCAACGAGGCCGACGACGAGGAGTCCGCCGCCGAGGCCCGGGCCGAGCTGCAGTCGCTGCAGACCGCGCTCGGAGACCTCGAGGTGCAGACGCTGCTGAGCGGCGAGTACGACGACCGCTCTGCGATCGTCACCATCCGCTCGGGCGCCGGCGGCGACGACGCCACCGACTTCGCCGAGATGCTCATGCGGATGTACCTGCGGTGGGCCGAGCAGCACAAGTACCCGGTGAAGGTGATGGACACCTCCTACGCCGAGGGGGCGGGCATCAAGTCCGCGACCTTCGAAGTGGATGCGCCGTATGCGTTCGGCACGCTGTCCGTGGAGGCCGGCACGCATCGTCTCGCCCGGATCAGCCCGTTCGGCTCCGCGGACAAGCGGCAGACCTCCTTCGCGGCGGTCGAGGTCATCCCGCTGATGGAGGAGGCGACCGAGGTCGAGGTTCCCGAGGGCGACATCCGCGTCGACGTCTTCCGCTCCTCCGGACCGGGCGGCCAGTCGGTCAACACGACCGACTCCGCGGTGCGCATCACGCACCTCCCGACCGGTCTCGTCGTGTCGATGCAGAACGAGAAGTCGCAGATCCAGAACCGCGCGGCAGCCATGCGCGTGCTGCAGACCCGCCTCCTCCTGCTGCAGCGAGAAGAGGAGGCCGCGAAGAAGAAGGAGCTCGCCGGCACCATCACGGCCAGCTGGGGCGACCAGATGCGCTCCTACTTCCTCTACGGCCAGCAGCTGGTGAAAGACCTGCGCACCGGGTACGAGTCCGGCAACCCCAGTTCGGTGTTCGATGGCGACCTCGACGGCTTCATCGCCGCGGGCATCCGCTGGCGCGCAGGCAACAAAGCGGAGGCTCAGGCGTAACAGCGCCGGCACGCACCGCACGCCCGGCTCGCTGTCAGGCTTGCGGCCCGTTGGCATGTCGCTACTGCGGAACGCCCCGGGACTGCTTAGTCTCAAGGGGTCATGATCCGGTTCGAACACGTATCCAAGCAGTACGCGGGCACGGCTCGCCCTGCGCTGAACGGCATCAACCTGGAAGTGCTGCGCGGAGAGTTCGTCTTCCTCGTCGGCGCCTCCGGGTCGGGCAAGTCCAGCTGCCTGCGACTCATCCTCAAAGAGGAGAAGCCCACCAAGGGCAACATCCACGTGCTGGGGCAGGACCTCGGCACGATCTCGTCGCGCAAGGTGCCCTACTTCCGCCGCAACATCGGCGTCGTCTTCCAGGACTTCCGCCTGCTGCCGAACAAGAACGTCTTCCAGAACGTCGCGTTCACGCTGCAGGTGATCGGCAAGTCGCGGGGCTTCATCCAGGAGGCCGTGCCCGACGTCCTGAAGATGGTCGGACTCGACGGCAAGGCCCAGCGACTGCCGCACGAGCTCTCCGGCGGTGAGCAGCAGCGCGTGGCGATCGCCCGCGCCGTGGTGAACAAGCCGCAGGTGCTGCTCGCCGACGAGCCGACGGGAAACCTCGACCCCGCGACCAGCGCCGGCATCATGGCCGTGCTGGAGCGCATCAACGCCGGAGGCACGACCGTGCTCATGGCCACGCACGAGGCGGCGATCGTCGACCAGATGAAGCGCCGCGTCATCGAGCTCGTCGGCGGCCAGATCGTGCGCGACGAGCGCCACGGCGGCTACGGCTTCACGGCCGCTGTGCCGATCGCCCAGCCGCTGGAGCGAGACGAGCCGGTGTCGGCCGCCGCCCCCGTATTCGCAGGAGGGTTCCCCGCCCAGCAGGCCGAGGCTCCCATGACGCGCCCGCACGCGCCGACCTCCACGCCGACCGCCCCCGTCTCGGTCCCGCAGCAGACGGCCCCCGTGCAGCAGACGGCGCCCGTGCAGCACCCGGCGCACGTCCAGCAGCCCGCGCCCGTGCAGCAGCCGGCCCCCGTGCAGCAGGAGCAGCCCGCCTATCCCGCTCCCGTGCAGTTCGCGGCCGCTCCGGTTGCGCCGGCGCCGTCGTCGGAGGAGCTGCCGGACCACCTGAACTTCACCGCCAACCTCGACCTCAGCGGGCTGCGCGACGGCGCCGACCGCGACGGCGACCAGAATGTGGGGCCGACGAAATGAGATTCGGACTCATCTGGTCGGAGGTCGGCAACGGCCTCCGCCGCAACCTCTCGATGGTGGTCTCCGTCATCCTGGTGACCTTCATCTCCCTCACCTTCGTCGGGACGGCCGTGCTGCTGCAGATGCAGATCGGCCAGATGAAGACGTACTGGTACGACCGGGCCCAGGTCGCGGTCTACATGTGCACGCAGACGGACAACTGCGCCGGCGGCGCCGCGACGGACCAGTCGATCGAGGCCGTCAAGAAGCAGCTCGAGTCGCCGGAGCTCTCGCCCTACATCCAGAAGTTCTACTTCCAGGACCAGAAGCAGGGCTACGACCAGTTCAAGCAGCAGTTCAAGGGCAACCAGATCGCCGACTTCGTCACGCCGGACATGATCCCGCAGACGTTCTGGGTCAACCTGAAGGACCCGAACAACTCGGCCGTGCTGACCGAGACGCTGTCCGGATCCGCCGGCGTCCAGAGCGTCGTCGACCAGCGGAGCTACCTGGATCAGATCTTCAGCATCCTGAACGCCGCGAGTTACACCGCGATCGGGATCGCGGCGCTGATGCTCGTCGCCGCTGTGCTGCTGATCGCGACGACCATCCGTCTCTCGGCGTTCTCGAGACGCAGGGAGATCGGGATCATGCGGCTCGTCGGAGCCTCGAACAGGTTCATCCAGACGCCGTTCATCATCGAGGGTGTGATCGCCGCGCTGATCGGCTCTGTCCTGGCGTCGGTCGTGATCGCGGTCGGGGTGCAGTTCTTCGTGCGCGGATACCTGAGCGACCGCATCCAGTCGATCAACTTCGTCGGCATGGAGCAGGCCTGGCTGGTGATCCCGATCCTGGTCGTCATCGGCATCGTCCTGGCGGCAGCGTCCGCCAACTTCGCCATCAAGCGCTATCTGAAGGTCTGACCCGCCCGCTCGACTCGCCGGCACGATAGACTGGTCCGCTGCCCGGCACGGTGCCGGGCGGCATCCCGTGCGACGTCAGGAGTGAGCAGTGCCGAAGGAACGTGGTCAGAAGGTCGTGGCCACCAATCGCCGTGCGCGCCACGACTACACGATCGAGGACACCTTCGAGGCCGGTCTGGTCCTGACCGGCACCGAGGTGAAGTCGCTGCGGCTGGGCCGTGCGTCGCTCGTCGACGGCTACGCCTTCGTCGACGGCGGCGAGGCGTGGCTCGACGCCGTCCACATCCCCGAGTACGCCGACGGCACCTGGAACAACCACGCTCCGCGCCGCAAGCGCAAGCTGCTCCTGCACAAGGCGCAGATCCTGAAGATCGAGAACAAGGTCAAGCAGGGCGGCTACACGATCGTGCCGCTGTCGATCTACTTCAACGATGGGCGGGCCAAGGTCGAGATCGCGATCGCCAAGGGCAAGCGCGAGTACGACAAGCGCCAGGCGCTGCGCGAGCGACAGGACAACCGTGAGGCTCAGCGGGCGATGTCGACCCGCAACCACCTGGGCGAGTGACCTCCGGCTGACCGGATCTTCCGTCAGTGGGGAGTGCGAGACTGAGGGCATGGATTCCGTCGCGCAGCGCCTCCCGATCGCAGGAACGTACAACTTCCGTGACGTGGGCGGCTATCCGGCCGGCGGGGGAGTGACCCGCTCGGGCAAGCTGTTCCGCGCCGACGCGCTCGGGCGGCTCGGCGAGGCGGGCCGGGAGGGGCTGCGGGAGCTCGGCATCCGCATCGTCATCGACCTGCGTGATGACTTCGAGGTGGAGGGACTGCCGGACGACCTCGAAGGTCTCGACGTGGAGGTGCTGCATCTGCCCGTCTTCGAGGGCTCCGGCGCCTCCGCTTCCACTGTGGGCGCGACGATCGTGCACCTCTACGACAAGATCGTGTTCCAGCACACGGACGTGATCGTGCGCGCCCTGCGCGAGATCGCGGACACTGGCGACGAACCCGTCGTGGTGCACTGCACCGCGGGCAAGGACCGCACGGGAATCGTGATCGCTCTGGCACTGCTGGCGGTCGGGGTCGACCGCGAGACGGTGGTGGAGGACTACGCCGCCACCGAGGCCAACCTGGCCGGCCCATGGCTGGAGGGCATGCTCGAGCTCGTCCGCGGCTACGGTGTCGAGGTCACGCCGGACCTGCGGATCATCCTGGGCGGGAGCCCGCGGGAGGCGCTCGAGACGACGATCGACCGGATCGAGGAGCGTCATGGGAGCGTTCGCGACTATCTGCTCGCCGCTGGGCTCGATGAAGTGGAGCTGGCGAAGCTGCGCTCCGTCCTCGTCGCACCCGCCTGAGCGGAATTCTCATCGGACCCATAACCGCCTCCCAGCGGCATCCGGGCTCGCGCCTGCTTTCATGTGATCATGAGCAACACCCAGCCGACCGAGCCGCTGCCGCCTCGTCCTGACCAGCCGACCTCGCCGTACCCGCCGAACGAGGCGGGCGTGCCGCGCGCCGTGCCGGCGGAGCCGTTCTACAAGCGCCACGGGCTGGCGTTCGCCATCTCGACGCTGGTGCTCTCGATCGTGGTCCTGCTCGGGCTGTTCACGGCGGGGGCCTTCGCCGTCGCCAGCGTCGTCACGCATGTGGGGGAGCGGATGATCTCGCACGCACAACCTCAGGAGCCGCAGCAGCCGCAGCCCGGTGTGCCGGGCCTTCCTGGTCGGCCGGGTGACGGGAGCGGCTCCGGTGGAGGAAACGGCGGAGGCCAGCAGGGCGGCAACGGGAATCCCGCTCGGGAACTCGTCCGCGGGACCATCGCCTCCCTGTCCGGCGACACCTGGACGCTGACCAAGCAGAACGGCGGCACGGTGACGGTGAAGCTGGATTCCTCCACCGCCTTCGGTCTGCCCGGCCAGCCCGCGTCGAAATCCGATTTCGCGAAGGGCGACGCGGTCATCGTGGTCGGGAAGGCCTCCGGAGGGACGGTGACGGCCACCCGCGTCCTCAAGCTGGCCGGTTACCCCACCCGTCCGCCGTCGACGCCGGGGACGTCGCAGACGCCCGGTTCCTGAGCGTTCATCCCGGCTTCGGGGGGCCGACCCGGCTCAGAGGGCCGCCGGGCTCAGGAGGGCGACCCGGCTCGGGAGGCCGCCCCGGCCTCAGCTCGCCGAGAACCGGGCGTGCACCTGGACCGCGATCGTCAGCTCCTCCGGTTTCAGGGCGAGGGTCGCGCCGCCCGTGCCCGCCGACATCGCCCGTGCGGTCAACGGCTGCACCGGCTGGCCGGGAGCGGACCCGTCTCCGAGCATCCCGGGGTCGCTCAGGGCGAGCGGCTTCACGGTGGTGAGCCCGAGGCTGGTCGCGTAGACCGTCGCCTTCGCCACCGCGTTCTCGACGGCGCGACGTCGCGCCTCCTGCGTCAGAGACTGGCGGCGGGCCTCGGTGAGCGACCAGGCGACGCCGTCGACCGTGACCCCGTCGAGCAGGGACGTCACTCCCACCCAGTCGGAGAGCGCGGCCAGGTCGCTGAAGAGGGCGTCGATGCCGATCTCGGCGTGGTGGACGACATCCTGGCGGCTGCCGTCCGCCGCCCACGGCCGCTCGCCCCACACCCGCAGCTGATCGGACGACCACTGGGTCACAGGGCCGCTCTGAGGGTGATGGAGTTCGCGGAGCTCGGCGCTGAGGGAGAGCTGTCGCTGCGTGGTGAGCGCGAGCACGTCCTCCCGTGCCGGCCCTTCGTACGAGACGCGCAGCCGCACCGCGCCCCGCTCAGCCGGATGCCGCAGCTCGTACTCGCCCTGGACGGTGATGATCGTGTCGGCCATTCACCGATCGTGGCATAAACCGCCGGGCCGAGATGTTGTAGACTGTGAAGCTCGCCGCTCGTCGGCGGGATCTGCATCTGAAGAACTCAACAGCGCGTGACAGCGACCCGGCCACTCGGCCGCGCATGGGGATGATCGGTTTCGACATTGTCTGCGTGACTGTGAGAAGCGGGTCGAGGATGCATGGTTATCTCGTTAACGATCCATGCAAAAAAATAAGTGCCAATAACAAGAGCACTGTCTCGGCTCAGGCCGACTTCGCCCTCGCGGCGTAAGTCCACCTCCGCCATTTAAGAGACCGTCAGTCCGGGAATCGTCCTCTACCCGGGTCCTGGCGTCAGCTAGGGGACTTGCTTCTGCGTTGAGCATCAGGGCGCAGAGGGACTTCCACTGATACTGGGTCCGTCGGAGCAGGTGCCAGCGACAAGCTCCGGGACCGAGAAAGCGTCTTCACTGGATACGCCCGTAGAAGGCACATGACCACAGCAGTGGACGGGGGTTCGATTCCCCCCATCTCCACCATTCGGTCGCTGTCACGCGTTGTTCGAGAGTTGGTATCTGCGTATGGACGCAGATGAGCCGATGTGTGGTCGTCTTCCGGACAGCCAATACGTGGAGCTGGGGTCGCCTTCGCCGGATTCGGGCTCGACTCGGCGTTCGTCGCTCTCGCCGGCTACCTCTTCATCCAAACCGCCCTCGCTCTCTTCACCGGCACGGCCCCGACAGCGTCGGTGGAATCGTCTGGACGGGCATCACGGCGGTCACCATGTTCGTGCTCGCGGCACTCAGGACCCGAACCGGCGCGCACTGCCCGGTGCTCCAGAAAGAGGGCCGCGTGGCCATGATCGACGGCCTGCCGGCCGCGGTGCTGCTCGGCGTCCCGGTGAATACGGCCTTCCGCGCACCCGCGGCAGCGTGATCGCCTCTCGTGGCGCCGAGTGGTGAGTAGGTGCGCCTATTCCCGAGGATTTGCGACATCTGCTCACCACTCGGTCGGTCCCAGCCTGTCCTTAGATACCTCTCGCGGTGGATGCCCGCAGACGTCAGGCGGCGCACCATGAGCGCATGTGGGTGCGTCGTCTCGTCATCGCGGTTGCCGCGTACGCTCTCTTCGCCGGCAGCCTGGCCGTCGTCTACGCCGTTGTGCAGCACAACGGCCGGAATGCGGTCGAGGATGCGCCGCGCCAGCTGCTTAGCTCCACTGTCGATCCGTCTTCCGAACCACATGAGGAACTTGCCCGATTCCAAGGTGTCTTCTGGGTGCGCTACGACGCCGGCGACCGTCCCATCGCCGGAAACGGGTACCTGCACGGCACGATCGCCACGGTGCCTTCCGGAGTGCTGGCCACTGCTCGGGAAGCAGGGGAGGATGCGGTGACCTGGCAGCCGGAGAACGGCCTGAGATTCGCGATCGTGGCGGAGGATGTCGGCCACGGTGATGTCATGATGGCCGGTGCGTCCCTCGACCGCACAGAAGGCAGAGCGGACGCCACGTTGCTCTACGTCCTCCTCGGCCTCATCGCCGGCGCTGTGGTCGTCGCGGTCGCCTGTGCAGTCGACGCGCTCGTGCGCCCTCTTGTCAGCGCGCGCCGCACGCTGCCAGGGTGAGGCCACGACGACAGGGCGGCGGACGGCATGAGCGGACCGGCGCGAGACCTCGGCTGAGCATCCGGGAGGCGCACGCGTGTGGGTGGCACTAGGGCAGATCCTGCCGATATCGCTGGCAGAGGCGCTCAGTTCCGTGCCGATCATGGCGATGATCCTCATCCTGCTGTCGCCGAGGCGAAAGGAGTCCGCGATCCCGTTCCTCATCGGTTCGGTCGGCGGGCTCGCGCTGGTCGTGACCCTCGCGACGATCATCGCGATCGCCCTCCCGTCTCCGGGTGCCCGGAAGCCTGACCTGGCCGGCGCGATCGCTCAGATCGTCGTCGGCGTCGCGCTCGCGGTCCTCTCGGTGATCGCGTGGCGACGGTCGCGTCATGCCGAGAACACCGGCGACATGCCCCGATGGCTGGGAGCCGCCTCGAGGATGGGCCGCTGGTCGGCGTTCGGGCTGGCCGTCGTCCTGAACGTCCGGCCCAAGGCGCTGCTGCTCGCGCTCGCTGCCGGCCTCAGCGTCCGGTCCGCTGACATCGACGTCGGGAGCATCGCGATCGTGCTCGCGGTCTACGTCGTCATCGCGGCGTCCACCGTCGTCGTGCCGATCGTCGCCGCGACCGTCTCGCCGACGTCGACCGAGCGGCGTCTCGTCTCCGCTCGCGCCTGGCTGGGGCGCAACAGTTCGGCCGTGACGTCGGTGATCCTCCTGATGGTCGGCGTCGTCATCATCGGGAACGGCCTCGCGTCCCTGTGAGCCCGGCGGCCGTGTCGGGCGCGACCTTCTAGGCTGGGCGGATGACCATGGAAGCCGCCGCTCTGCTGGAGGGGCCGCGCGGGCGTCGGCTCGCGCTCGCCGCTGCGCTGGATGCCGTCGACGGCCACCCCTGGCTGACGGTCCCCGAGCTGGCCGTGCAGCTCGCCGAAGCGCCGGTGGACGCGCTCCCGAGTCTTCTGCCCGCCCTCGTGGCGACGGTGGACAGCGCCCGCTACTGGCAGCAGCCCGACGATGAGGATGTGCTCGCCCGGCTGCCCGAGTTGCGGCCCGCACTGCTGCATGCTGCCGACGCCGTGCTGCGGCATCCGGACGCGGCGGCCTGGGGCGAGCCCCTGGAGGCGCACGATCAGTGGGAGGTCGAGTTCGACCTCCCGGATCAGCCCGTTTCACCTGTGGCAGCCGGGACGGAGCCCGACTGGGGCGAGTGGCGGGAGGAGGCGGTCGCCGAGGAGTTCGCGGCCCGCACCGATCGCCCGCAGGATCCGGCGGCCAACTGGGGCGGCTCCTGGTGGAGCATCCCGTTCACCCGCCCGGCGACGCTGGCGACGACGCGCACACTGAGCGGGGCGCCCGCAGGGTTGTCTCTGGTGGAGGACCGGATGGACTGGGGCTCCGCGATCGCCTCACCGGTTCGGGTCGCCGACCCCTCGGTCTACGAGGTGACGGGGCCCGAGTCGTGGGCCGGGCTGTGCCGCCGGTTCCCGCTGGAGGTCACCGCCTCCCGTCGCCACGACTGGTACCGGACGACGGGTCGTGTCGGAAGATGGCTGATGCCGGATTGGGCGGCCGTCGCGCAGCACTACGACGGCGTCCACCTCACGGTCCTGGCCTACCTGGGCCTGGCCGGCGCGGTCATTCCGGTCGGTGAGGACGCCGCGTCCGTGGTCGCCGGCTGGGCTCCAGATGAGACGTGGTGGCTGCGCCGCGAGCGGGTGCGGGTGGATCGCGGGCAACGGGTGGCGTGGGAACTCGGTGATGACGGCGAGTGGTTTCGCTCCTCAGCCGACGGCTCAGCCGACGTCCTCGACGGCGTGCCGGATCGCGCCGACCGCCAGATGGAGCATGGCTCCGACGACGCCGAGTGAGCCGAAGCCGTTCGCGAACGTGAACAGGGCGCCCGCTCCTGCGGGGTCGTTGCCGGAGACGACGAACCCGACAACGTAGAGAACCGCTGAGGCGAGCAGCGCGACGATGTAGATCGTCATCAGCACCGCGAGCGGCAGGCTGGGAGTGCGCCTCCGCCGTGCCGTCCCGGCCGATTCGGTCATGGTGCCGCCCTCCACTCGCGGATCGTGAACCGCTACGGGGAAACCGTCGCACGCCGTCCGGACGGTTGGCTAGCCACCTTCGCAGCGGGGTTTCCGTTCGCTGAATTAAGGTACTTGCCGGACGCGACACCGTGGACGTACCTTCAGGCCACGCGGAGCGATCGTCGCTCAGTGAAGGGATCGGAGCTGTCATGACTTTCTGGGATTTTCTTGTCTGGTCGTTCTGGTTCTACCTGGTCATCGTGTGCATCTCGATCTTCATCCGGGTGATCATCGACATCTTCCGCGACCATGAGCTCAACGGCTGGGCGAAGGCGCTGTGGATCCTGTTCATGGTCGTTGTGCCCTTCCTCGCCGCGTTCATCTACCTGATCGCCCGCGGCGGACGCGTGGCACAGCGGAGCGCTGCCGGCGCCATGCAGGCGCAGCAGGACACCGACCAGTACATCCGTACGGTCGCCTCCACAGGGTCGGCCGCGGGGGAGATCGAACAGGGCAAGAAGCTGCTCGACAGCGGCGCCATCACATCCGCCGAATTCGAGACGCTGAAGGCAAAGGCCCTCGCCGGAACGGCGTGAGGAAGAGGGGTCTAGCCACGGGGCCGTCGAAGGCGCACCCTCCAGCTATGAGCGAAGCCGACATCACCGCCGCGACCACGCTGGGTCCCGGCCACTCGCGCGGGGGGATCCCCCTCAAGATCCATCTGGGCGAGCAGGAGTACTCCGCGCTCGTGCACGTCGCCCGGCGGCGACATACGACGGCCTCTGAGCTGGTGGAGGAGCTGGTGCTCCACGCACTGGAGCACGCCGACGTGCCTCCCGCTGCAGAGAGTTCCGTCAAACGGCCCCACACCACATACGAGGCGGCGACGCACGGCTATCGGCCGGATTGACCAGGAGCGACGACAATGAGTCTGATCGATGACGCGCTCACAGCCAATGCCGCGCTCGCCGCGGAGTACGAACCGGCGATCCCCGGCCGTCCGGCGCCGAAGATCGCCATCCTCACCTGTGCCGATCCGCGGCTGAGCAGTCTCGTCCGCCTCCTGGGGCTGGAGGACGCGGACGTCGACCTCATCCGGAACGTCGGGACGGTGGTCGATGACGACTCGATCCGCTCGCTCATCGTCTCGACACGCGTGCTGGGCACCACGGAGATCATGATCGTCAACCACGACGAGTGCGGGCTGACCACGTTCACCGACGACGAGCTGGAGTCGCGCCTACGGGAGGAGACGGGCGCCGCGCCGATCGCACCGGCAAGGTTCTACAGCTTCATGGATGCGGAGCAGAACACCCGCGAGCAGGTCCTCAAGACGCGGACGCACCCATGGATCTCGCCCGACGTGGCGGTCCGCGGATTCGTGTTCGACGTCCACACCGGAATTCTGACCGAGGTGGACGCGCAGCCGTCTGCCGGTCTCTAGCTGCTGGCCGCGCATGCCGAGCCGCGAGATGCAGGAGGTGCTGTCCCTGCTTGCGGAGCGGCAGCGCGCCGCGGCCGCGGCGCCTGCGCCGAGTGTGGACGAGCAGCGCGCGTCGTTCGAGCCGGCGGGGGAGGAGCATCCGCTGCCCGGCGACGTCGTGGTCGCCGCGGTGACGGCGCGCGGCGTGCCCGCGTACTGGCTGGACCCGCCCGGGGTCCGTCCCGATCGGGTCCTGCTGTTCCTGCACGGGGGAGGCTTCCGTCTCGGATCGCTGGCGAGCGATGGAGAGCTGGCCTCGCGGCTGGGACGGAGCGCCGGGATGCGGGTCCTCTTCCTCGAATACCGGCGCGCGCCCGAGCACCCGTACCCTGCGGCGATCGACGATGTCCGGGCGGCATGGCGATGGCTGGTGGATGATCAGGCGCTGACCCCGTCGTCGCTCGCCATTGCAGGCGACTCGGCGGGAGGGGGTCTCGCCGTCGCGCTCCTGGTCTCCCTTCGGGACGCACACGACCCGCTGCCATCCGCCGCCGTCCTCATGTCGCCCACGGTCGACCTGACCGGCTCGGGCCGCTCGATGACGGAGCGCGTGGACCAGGATTTGATCTCCACTCCCGGACTGCTCGCCGAACTGGCCTCCGACTACCTCGCAGGCACGGACCCGCGGACTCCGTCGGCCTCGCCGCTGTTCGCCTCCCTCGCCGGGCTCCCGCCGCTTCTCATCCAGGTGGGCACGGCCGATCTGCTGCTCAGCGATGCGGAGCGGCTCGCGGCGTCAGCTTCGGAGGCCGGCGTCGACGTCCGGCTGGAGGTGGGAGAGGGACTGCCGCACGTCTACCCGCTGATGGCCGAGACGCCGGAGGCGCAGGAGGCGACCGATCGGAGTGGGGCGTTCCTGCGATCGCTCGTTCGGTGACCGCGTGCTCCCCTCAGGCCATCATCCTGCGGACAGTGCCCAGTCCAGCGCGACCCCGAGGGCGGTCAGCACCGAGACGTGTCCTTCGCGCGGACGGATCCACAGCTCGCCCCGCGGCAGCCGTTCGAGCATCGCTGCGGCATGAGGAGCCGGGACCACGCGGTCGGCTCCGCCCTGGACGAGCAGGACGGGTGCGGCGACGGAGCGCAGCTCGACACCCCACGGGGACACGTAGGCGAGGTCGTCGTCGGCCTCGCCCGCCGGGCCTTCAGCGGCGCCTGCGCCCGCATCGGCGCCGAGCGCGCCCCAGGCGCCGTTGAGGGTCTCGTAGTCTCGCGCCGTGAACGAATCGGGGTCGAACTCCGCCGTCTCCGCGTACCGGAGACGCGCCTCGCGTCCGGACAGCGCCGCCCGCAGACCGCCCGGATCGGCCATCCCCGAGAACCAGTCGGGCGACCGGTCGAACGGGGCGATCCCCGCGAGCGTGACGACGGAGGTGGCGCGATCACCGGCCAGCGCTGCCAGGGCGAGGGCGTGGGGGCCGCCGCCGGAGGTGCCGATGGTCACGAAGCGCTCCACGCCGACTGCGTCGACCACGGCCAGGACATCGGCGGCGGCATCCGCGACAGACCGCCCTGGGCGCTCGTCCGATCCCGGATACCCGGGCCGCGCGACGGAGAGCACGCGCATCCCGCGCTTGGACGCCTCGGCCGCCACCGGCTGGATGACCGCACCGGTCTGCGGGGTGCCGTGATGCCAGACGAGCACGGGGGAGGAGGCATCCCCTCCGGTGTCGAAGTAGCGGACGGACCGGCCGTCGGCGGTGCGGAACTGCTGCGCCTCGGTCACGGCTGCCATCCCTCCACCTCGGCGAGCAGCGCATCCTTGCGCTCCCGGGAGGCGAACGACGCCTCGATGGAGGTGCGCGCGAACCGTCGCGCCTGGTCCTCGGTGAGCCCCAGCGCATCCCGGACCGCTGCGAAGTTCTGGCCGGCGTAGCCGCCGAAGTAGGCGGGATCGTCGGAGTTCACCGTGACCCGTACGCCTGCGTCGTCGAGCCGGAGGAGCGGGTGGTCGCGGAGGTCAGGGGTCGCCTGCAGCCGCACATTCGACAGCGGGCAGACGGTCAGCGGGATGCCCTCCCGGGCGAGCCGCGCCACCAGCTCCGGGTCTTCGATCGAGCGGATGCCGTGATCGATGCGCTCAGCGCCCAGCAGGTCGAGCGCTTCGTACACATAGGCGGGGGGACCCTCCTCGCCGGCGTGCGCGACCGCGTGCAGACCGGACGCGCGGGCGCGGGCGTACACGGCCTCGAAGAGCGACGGCGGATAGCCGACCTCGGCGGAGTCGAGCCCGACGGCGACGATCCGGTCCCTTCGGGCCAGGCCGGCGGTGAGCGCCTCCTCGGCGGAGGCGACGGGCTGGTCGCGCAGGAAGCAGAGGATGAGCGCGCCCGTCATCCCGAGCTCCCGCTCCGCCTCGTCGAGGGCGTCGCCGATGCCGTCGACGACGTCGTTGAACGCGACGCCCCGTGCGGTGTGGGCCTGCGGGTCGAAGAACAGCTCGGCATGGCGCACGCCCTGGGCGTGGGCTCTGCGGAGGTATCGGCGGGTCAGCTCCGCGAAGTCGTCGCGTGTGCGCAGGACCGCCATCGTCGCGTAGTACAGGTCGAGGAACGACTGCAGGTCGTCGAAGTCGTACTGCGCAGCCAGCTCGTCGACCGAGGCGTAGGGCAGCTCGATGCCGTTGCGCGCCGCCAGCTCGAAGGCGAGCTCCGGCTCGAGCGTTCCCTCGATGTGGAGGTGGAGCTCTGCCTTCGGGAGCGCGAGCAGGGCTTCGTCGGTGAGGGCGCCGTTGGTCATGCTCCCGATCCTCTCATCGACCGGCGACGTCGCCCACGCCCAGCAGGATCTTGCCGCGATGCGCCGACGACTCCATCCGCCGGTGCGCGGCGGGTGCGTCCCCCAACGGGAAGACCGAGTCGATGACCGGCCGGATGCGACCCTCCGCCAGCAGCGGCCACAGCTCGGCGCGCACGGCGGCGATGATGGCCGTGCGCTCGGCCAGCGGCCGCGCTCGCAACGTCGTCCCCTGGATGCTCGCGCGCTTCCGCATCAACAGGCCCATGTCGACGGAGGCCGGCTCCCGGTCCCGCACCGCGATCGACAGGATCCTGCCGCCGGTGGCGAGAGCCTCCAGGTCGCGGGCGATGTAAGCTCCGCCGACGATGTCGAGCACCACATCCACACCGCGCCCGTCGGTGAAGGCGAGCGCCGCCTCCACGAAGTCCCGTTCGCGGTAATTCACCGCCGCCTGGGCGCCGGCCTCCCGGCAGAACTCCGCCTTCTCGTCGCTGCCGGCGGTCGCGATGACGTCCGCGCCCAGGGCGCGACCGACCTGGATGGCCATGGTGCCGATGCCGCTCGACCCGCCGTGCACCAGCAGTGCCTCGCCGGTGCCGAGCCTCCCGAGCTGCACGACGTTCGACCAGACGGTCGCCGCGACCTCGGGGAGGCCGGCCGCCTCGACGAGGTCCACCGTGTCGGGAACAGGAAGGACGAGACCCGCGTCGACGGTGACGAGTTCGGCGTAGCCTCCGCCCGGGAGCAGGGCGCACACCCGGTCGCCGACATGCCATCCGTCTACGTCATCGCCGACGGCGTCGACGATGCCGGACACCTCGAGCCCCGGCCACTCGGGAGCGCCGGGAGGGGACGGGTAGAAGCCGCGGCGCTGGCTGAGGTCGGCGCCGTTCAGGCCGGCAGCCGCCACCCGGATGCGCACCTCGTGCGCCGCCGGGACCGGATCCGGACGGTGCTCGACGCGCAGCACGTCGGGGCCGCCGGGTTCCGTGACGACGACGGCACGCATCAGCGGCGGCCCGTCCCGCCCGGGACCGCCGCCCGGTCTCCGCGTGTCCCGAGCACATCCCGGATCCGCACCTTGCTCGAGTACTCGATCGAGCCGTACCGGAACAGCCGCACGGCGATGCGCAGCACCACGAAGGCCAGGACGAACAGCTCGACGATGATGATGATCGCCTGCCACAGCGGCAGCGAGCCGAACGCGTTGAGGATGAGCGCGGTGATCGGCGCCGTGTATGGGAAGTACGCCAGCAGCTGCACGATCGGCGACTGCGGGGAGCTGATGGCGAAGCCGGACGCGTACAGCGGGATGACGACTGCGAAGATCACCACGGAGAAGAGAGGTGCAGCATCCTTCGCGGTCGGCATGACGGCGCCGACCGCGACCAGTGTGCCGGTGAACAGGGCGAAGCCGCCGATCAGGATGAGCGTCCCGACGATCATCTTCTGGGGGTCGAAGACGAGGCCGCTGAGGTCGAGGCTGGGGATCTGCAGCTGGTCGCGGAAGAACAGGTACCCGACGACCATCGGCAGCGCGAACACCGCGAGCTGGATGATCCCGATGGCGAACAGCGAGATCACCTTGCCGAGCAGCAGGTTCGTCGGGTTGATCGTCGTCAGGATCATCTCCGTGACGCGGTTCTCCTTCTCCTCCAGCGTCGAGTTCAGCATCTGGTTGCCCAGGAAGACGATGACGATGAAGAACGCTGCGAGGAACACCAGGGCGGGCAGGATCGCCTCGAAGCCGGGCGCGACCTTGCCGCCCTCGAAGGTGGTGGTCGCCGTCTTGACGTCGCCGCGGAGCACCGAGACGGTGGTCGGGTCGTCGAGCTTCTGCTCGACGCTCGCGGACAGGAGCGATTCGGCTACCGCCGAGTACTTGCTGTTCTGGAAGAGGCCCGCGTCCTCCCCGTAGACCCGGATCGTCTGCGTCGCAGGGTCCGCCGGGTACGCGAAGTAGGCCGGTGTCCCGCCGACCTGCACCTCCTCGACGCCCTCCGCCTCGGAGCGGATCTCGGTGCCGCCGTACTGCTTGGCGATCGCCGGGTCGATCAGGTGGGAGGAATCCGAGTAGAGGAACTCGAACCGCGCGTTCTTCTGCTGGTCGGCGGTGTTGCTGGTGGAGACGTTGGAGGCGATGATCAGGCCGCCGAGGCCGAAGACCAGGATCGGGAGGATGAGGGTGATCGCCCAGAACCGCCGCTTGGTGACGGTCCGGCGGAACTCGAACCCGATGACGGTGCTGAGGTTGTGACGGGCCATGGCTTCAGTCCTCTTCCCGGCTCTCGGCGCCGTAGACCTCGACGAAGATGTCGTCGAGCGACTTGCGGGTGGGTGCGAAGCGCGACACGCTCACGTCGGCGTCGACGAGTTCGCGCAGGATGGCGGCGGGGTCTGCGCCCTCGGCCGGCTCCAGCTGCGCGTGCCCTCCGACATCCGACAGCACACGGTAGGCGGCGGAGCCGGGCAGCTCGCCCGCGTAGTCGAGGTGCAGGATCGTGCCGCCGAACTCCTCCTGGACCTGCTCGACCGTCCCGTAGGCGCGTGCCGCGCCGTCCTTGAGCAGGATGACGCGGTCGCAGAGGCGCTCCACCTCCTCCATCTGGTGGGTCACCATCATCACGGTGGAGCCTGCCCGTTTCTGGTCGTCGATGATGTCCATCAGGAGGCGGCGGTTGACCGGGTCGAAGCCCTTGGTCGGCTCGTCGAGGATGAGCAGCTCCGGGTCGTTCATGATCGTGACGCCGAGCTGGACCTTCTGCTGCTGACCGCCGGACAGCTTGTCGAGCCGAACCTTCTCTTTGTCGCCGATGCCGACGCGCTCCAGGTACTCGCGGGACCATCGGCGGGCCTGCTCGGCGGCGAGGCCCTTGAGGCGGCCGAAGTAGACCATGACGTCGATCACGGACTCCTTCTTGTAGAGTCCGCGCTCCTCGGGCAGGTAGCCGAGCCGTTCTCCCGCTTCCGGGCTGAACGGGCGTCCATCGATGTGCAGCACTCCCGCCGTCGGCTGGTAGATGCCGAGCAGGGCGCGGATCGTCGTCGTCTTGCCGGAGCCGTTGCTGCCGAGGAATCCGAACGTCTCACCGCGCTCGATGTCGAAGCTGAGGTCGTGGATGACCGTGGTGCGGCCGAAGTCCATCCGGAAGTTCGCGATGTGGACCAGCGGCTCCGTCGTCGTGGGGGTCGGTGCGCTCACCCGAGCCAGCCTAGGGCAGCAGGAGGTCTGCGGGGCGAGGACTTTCCGGGTTCAGGCCAGTGCGGTGAGAAGCGCGTCGTGGATCAGCCCGTTGGAGGCCAGCGACGAGCCGTTGCCCGGCCCCGAGGCGCCGTCGACGGACGTGAAGCGGCCGCCGGCCTCCTGAACGATCGGGATGAGCGCCGCCAGGTCGTACGTCTTCACGTCGAACTCGCCGACAGCGTCGAGGAGTCCCTCCGCCAGCAGCATGTACGACCACATGTCGCCGTAGGCGCGGTCGCGCCACACCTGCCGGGTGAGCGCGATCAGCCGGTCCAGGTAGCCCGCCTGATCCCACTGGGCGATGCTCTGGAAGCTGAGGGAGGCGTTCGCGAGGTCGGAGACGCCGGAGACACGGATGGCGCGGGGTTCGGCTCCGGGGGTGTCCGTCGTCCAGGCTCCGCCTCCCGTCACCGCCCACCAGCGGCGGCCGAGGGCGGGGGAGCTGACCACGCCGACGCGGGGGACGCCGTCGACGGCGAGGGCGATCAGCGTGCCCCAGACCGGCACCCCCCGCAGATAGTTCGCGGTCCCGTCGATCGGGTCGACGATCCACTGACGCGCAGTGTCGCCCTGTGTGCCGTACTCCTCGCCGAGGATGCCGTCGTCCGGCCGTTCCGCCGCCAGCGCTTCGCGGATCGCCCGCTCGACGGCAAGATCGGCCTCGGTGACGGGGGAGCGGTCGGGCTTCGTCTCCACGTGCAGGTCACGGTCGCGGAACCGGCTCAGCGCGATCCGGTCCGCTTCGTCGGCCAGGCGCAAGGCCAGGGCGAGATCGGGGTCGGCGTCGGGGCCATTGGAGGGCGATGTTGCGGTGTCGGTCACAGCGACGAGCCTATCGGCGGCCTTGGCAGGCGGGCCAGCGAAGTGTACCGATGGAGGCATGCGACGGATCGTGTATGCAGGAACGGCCTTCTACACCGGCGACGCACTCGCGGAGGCGTTGCTCGAATACTCCCGGGCCCTCGCCCGGCACGGCATCGCCGACACGGTGATGGTGCCGGGACGCACGGGCCAGGGCGAAGTCGGCGACGTGGAGGTGCTGATCGGCCCGGCGAGCCAGATCGTCAGCGAGCCCGCCGACCTGATCGGGCCCGACATCGAGGACGAGGAGCTCGTCGCCCACCTCCGGCGGCTGACGGCTCAGCTCGCGCCGGGCAAGCCGGAGGAGGAGGCGACGGCGGCGGACGACGAACGGCAGGGTCAGGAGCAGCCGTCCTGATCCCACCCCTTGTTGCGGGAGGGTCGGGCCCAATACGCTCGCCCTAGCCCGGGCAGGGCGGAGCGGAGGCGGCATGCGATTCATCCGTCGACCCGTGGGATCCGCTCGACCCGTGGGATCCGCTCGACAGGCGGAGGTGGCCCGCGAGTCCGACTCGATCCTGCGCCGAAGGCCGTTGCTGTTCGGCTACCTGGTGACCCTCGGCGCCATCGGCGCGGTGGTCACCGGCCTCATGCTGTACGGCCTCCGGTCGATCCTGTTCTCGGTGTTTCTCGCGCTGTTCGCGACCGTCGGGCTGGACCCGCTCATCCGCTGGTTCCAGCGGCGCGGAATGAAGCGTGCGTGGGCCATCGTGACGGTCATCCTGATCATCGTCGCGGTGCTCGTCGGCATCCTCTGGGTGGTCGTCCCGCTGATCGTGCAGCAGATCGCGTTCCTGGCCACAGCCGTCCCGCACGAGATCGCGGTCCTGCGAAGCGAGGGCTGGTACGACACCGTCAATGAGGCGACCAACGGCGTGCTCGCTGAAGTGGTCGGTTGGATCTCCCAGCAGGTGCAGGACCCGGCGACCTGGGCGACCATCGGGAACGGGCTGGTCGGCTTCGGTCTCTCCGTGCTCAACGCGGCGACAACCGGCTTCTTCATCGCGATCCTGACCATCTACTTCATCGCCTCGTACGACTCCACGAAGCAGGCGGCGTACCGGCTGGTGCGCCGCTCGAACCGCGACCGATTCGAGGGTTACGCGGAGCGCATCCTGCAGAACTTCGGCAAGTACCTGAGCGGGATGGTGATCCTCGCCTTCTGCAACGCGGTGTACAGCCTGATCCTGCTGCTCGCCACCGGCGTGCCGGGCGCGTTCCTGATCGCGCTCGCCGCCTTCTTCATCACGCTCATCCCCCTCATCGGCACGGTCCTGACGACCATCGTGATGTCGATCCTCGCGTTCATCCACTCGCCCGTGAGCGGCGTGGTCGTGCTGGTGCTGATGCTCGTCTACATGCAGGTGGAGGCGTACATCCTCACGCCCCGGGTGATGGGCAAAGCCGTGCAGGTCCCCGGATCGGTCGTCCTCATCTCGGCGCTGGCCGGCTCCACCCTGTTCGGGCTGCCCGGCGCGCTGGTCGCGATCCCCATCTCGGCGGGCATCATCCTGATCATCAAAGAGATCGTCATGCCCCGCAAAGAACGCAGCTGAACCGAGCGATCCTCGATTGGCAACGGACGCCGATCGGATGCTAGTGTGGAGCCTCGGTTCGGGAAACCGAACCGGATGCGCCTCTAGCTCAATCGGCAGAGCAATTGACTCTTAATCAATGGGTTCAGGGTTCAAGTCCCTGGGGGCGCACGAGTCACCGCGAGGTGGTGGGAAGCCCCCGATCCGCTGGAAACAGTGGGGTCGGGGGCTTCTTCGATGTTCGGGGTCGTAGCGTGATGGTCTGGCCTGTCGTGCGTCACCCTTCAACGACCGCCACCAGGAGAATGGGGCGCCGGCGGGTGGGTGGTTTTCGGCACAATAGCGTTCTTCATCGGTCTCGTCGGCACCATCCGGCTCCTCTAGGCCACGCCTCACCCGCAGAAGGGGTGCTAGCCCGTTTCGGTGTGATCTCGGTAAATGGACTACCGTCTGCGAGGTGCCCGCCGACCACCCGCGCCGTGGCTCCCACGAGGGCGCGTGCAGTTGCTTCGAGCTCGACGAACGTTCCTGCGGTGGCAGGGTCGGGCCAGGAGGTCCCCTCGGGAGTCGGATCCAACAGGCAGACCGTAGCGGACGGGTGTGCCCGAACCAAGGGAGCGAAGCGGTCCGCCGCCGTCCTGAATTCAGGAGATTCGGCGTGCTCGCGTGCCGAGGGTCCTGAGAAAAGGCCGGAGGAGCGTCCGTGGGCCCATTTCTCCTGAGAACAGGAGTGCGGGAAGGACGCGGATGCGTGGCTTCACGGTCGGTAGTCGCGGTTGCGCCGTTCGTACAGGTCCCGCGCCTGCGGGTCACCCGACCGGGAGCCGCTGCCTAGCGAACTGCCGATCGTCATGAGCGCAGCGACCAGGCGGCGCCACACAGCTCGGAACGCCCGGCGTACTCCGGATCCGCCGTCGTGCGATTCAGCAGCCATGAAACCCCCGTGGCCGAACCTACCGCGCTTAGCCCCACGGGCGTGACTCCAGCTCCGCAATCGCGATTCTTTTGTGCGTCGGGGACACTGGGTGGCTGATCCCTCAGCGACAGTTGGCCTCCGCCGCGGCCTGGTCGAACGAGTAGAACGTGACCGCGTCCAGCATGGTCTGGCGGAGTTGCGCTCGATGAGCCTCTATGAAGGCAGCGACGTCGGGGGCGATGGGGGAGCGCGCCGACTGCTTGGTCGCGACCGCCACGATGCAGCGCGCGGTCGGATCGGTGGTCCACCGGCCGTGGATGCTCTCGTCCGGTTCCCACGGCGCCACCCCGCTCACCAGGACCATCCCTTGGTCGATGCCGGCGCTACGCAGGGTCTGATCGACTCGGCCGAACCCTGTAGGACCGTCGTTCCAGACCAGCGCAGACGTGTGCAGCGCCGCCGCGAGCGCGAGAGCGAGCACGCTGACGCCGACTGTCCGCAGAACCACGGTGAGTCCTCGGGAAGCGCGGGGGCGCAGCAACCAGACGCAGCCGATCCCGGCGAGCAGGCAGAGCGCCCACGACCATGCGTAGTAATACGACGGGAGGGCGTTCTTCGCGATGAACAGGTAGAAGATCATCAACGGCGCCAGGGCGAGGAGGAGGTACACCACCAGGACTCGGTTGCGGCGATCGAACAGCGCCGCGAACCCACCGATGACGAACACGGCGACTGTGAGGCGGCCGAAGCCCTTCCATGCGAAGTAGAAGTTGGCCCACCAGGGCGGGTGGGCGGTCGCAACGCTGCCGAGGTCGATCAGATGCCCGGTGGCGTTCTGCGCGGCCTGGAATTCGATGAGGTCCCGCAGTCCCATGACGATCCCGATCGGCCAGTACACGAGCAGGACCGTCGCGGCAAGAGCGACCGCCGCGACCGCCAGCGCGATGAGCACCTCCTTGGCCTTGCGGCGGAGGAGGATGAGCACGAGGAAGGCCGGGATCATCACGGCGGTCGTCGGCTTGCTGGTGGCTGACAGGCCCAGGCATACCGCGGCAACACCGATCCAGACGACGGATCGGCCGCGGTGCCATTGCCACGCCGCCGCCATGGCTGCGATGGCAAAGAACACCATGACCGGGTCGAGCACCGCGAAGCGGTCCAGACGGAACTCCGTCGACGCTGCGATTCCCCGGGGGAGGAGTAGCCAGAACGCCGTCGGCACCAATGCGGGCAGCCAGCCGAGTTCCGGCCGCAGCCAGAGGAAGACGATGACCCCGCCGATGACCGTGAGAGCTCCGACAAGCAGACGAGGGGCGAGTGGACCCTCCCCGAACACCAGCTGGATCGCACCGAACAGGTACTTCGCCGTCGGCGGCTGCTCGTGGTTGGCGGCGAGGTCCCCATGGAGATAGAGGCGGCCGACGAGGACGTACTGCGGTTCGTCGGCGTTGGGCGTGGCAGTAGCGATGCTCCACAGGGACTGGTAGGCGCCCCACAGGAAGACCAGCGCCAGAGCCACCCACCGCACCGATAGCCGGTCGAGGAACCGTATCGCCTGCGCTCTGGGCGCATCTACGGGAATCGTCGTGGTCGGGGCGGTGGTGGTCATCGGCTCTCGCTGGTCGTCTCAGTCGTCGCCGGGGCGGTGGAGGGCGTGGTCGAGAGGGCACGGCGGCGCCGCAGCAATCGCCGAGGGATTCCGGCCAGGCCCCACCCTGTGACGCGCAGCATCGCCTCCACCACGATCCCGCCCGTCATCTTCGAGGCGCCCAGTTCTCGTTCGACGAACGTGATCGGCACTTCGACGACCCGCTGTCCCGCCGAATACGCTCGGCGCAGCATGTCGATCTGGAAGCAGTAGCCGCGACTCACGACCCCCTCCAAGTGGATGCGCTGCACCGCATCCGCGCGATACGCCCGGTAACCGCCAGTGACATCCTTGGCTGGGATGCCCAGGGCGAGCCCCGCATACAGGCTTCCGCCCTTGGAGAGCAGACGTCGTCGTGTGGGCCAGTTGACGATGGATCCGCCATCCACCCAGCGGGAACCGACAACGACATCGGCGTCGGCGATCGCGTCAAGAAGCCGGGGCAGTTGCTCGGGCTGGTGGGACCCGTCAGCATCCATCGCCACGATCACGTCGTAGCCCCGATCGAGGCCCCATCGCATCCCGGCGCGATACGCCGCTCCCAGCCCCGACTTGCCCGTGCGATGAAGGACATGAACGCTGCCCTCGTCGAGTGCGATCCGATCGGCGAGCTCGCCGGTCCCGTCGGGCGACGCATCGTCGACGACCAGCACGTGAACCTCCGGCGTCGCCGCACGAATCCGCGTCGCCATCCCCGCAAGGTTCTCTCGCTCGTTGAACGTCGGCATTACGATCAGCGCGCGCATGCATCCCCAAGACCTGTGATGAATATCGGTGGCCGCGAGCGGCCGCGAGCCATTCTGCCACGCCTCGATCGTGGGGGTGGAGCACCGAGGCTGTCAGGGAGCACCGGCCTCTTGCTTTGCCGGACCATGTCTCGCGTGTTAGCCTGCCCCGCGCAGAGACACCAGCAGAAAGTACCAATGCGAAACCGAGAACTCGACGCGCTCCGCGGCCTAGCCGCCGTGTCTGTTCTGCTCTACCATGTCTTCGCTCTGAACTGGTCGACTCTGCAGGACGGCGTCTACCTGAAGCCAGCAGCGAATCCCCTGGCCAACGTCTTGATCTTCTCGCCGCTCCATGTGGTGTGGCTCGGGGCCGAAGCGGTCTTCCTCTTCTTCATCCTGTCTGGATTCGTTCTGACGAAGGCTGCGACCCGTCCACAGTTCTCGCTGGCGGCGTACTACCCGAGCCGGGTCGTGCGCCTGTACGGGCCCGTTCTCGCGGCGATCGCGCTGGCCCTTCTCTCGTACCTCCTGATCCCGCACACCGTGGGTCCGGGCACTCCGCCGACCATTGCCTCGCTTCCGACGTCGTACCCGCTGATCGACATCATCCATGACGCAACTCTGCTCGGCGGTACGTCGAACGCTATCGGGACTCTGTGGTCGCTGCAGTGGGAAGTCGTGTTCTCGCTCGCCCTTCCGGTTTACATCCTGCTGGTGCGTCGATACCCGGTGCCGGCCTCGATTATCGCCCTGGTGGTGTGTCTGCTCGGCTGGGCGAACAACGACCCGGCGACGAGCTACCTGCCGATGTTTTTCTTCGGCGCCCTCCTTGCTCAGTTCTGGGAGCAGGTGGCGCGCGCATTTCGGTTCCTGACGGCCGGTCGCTGGTGGTCGCACGTAGCCGGAATCGTTCTGGTTTTTGGCGCGATCACCGCGATGACGTCGTACTTCGTGCTCGGTCGCTCGCTCGAGGCGCACGGGATTCCGGCCAGAGTCGCTACCGTCCCGTTAGTGCTGGTCGGCATCGTCGCGCTGATCGTGGTGGGGACGCAGTGGCGACCGCTGAGCCGGCTGTTGACCACCCGGGTGCTGCTGTTCCTCGGCACGATCTCGTTCAGCCTGTACCTGGTGCACCGGCCGCTGATGATCGCGGTGGCCTTCCTTCTCGGGACCGGGCCGGTCCCTGCAGTTGTGACGATCGTGGCGGCGCTGGCGGTGGCCACCGGTTTCTATTTCGCGGCCGAACGGCCGCTCCACCGGCTGTCGCAGCGAATCGCTCGCTCGGTGAAGGCGGAGTCCGCGCAACCTGACGCCGACCGCGAGTTGGTCCGCTCCCCAGACTGAGGCCGGCTCAGTCGGCGACTAACGATCGCGCGCGATGACCGAGAAGTCCTTCTCCCCGTCCCCGGCCTCCACGGCCCGCTGCAGTTCGGCGGCGACGAGCGCGGCCGCCGGGAGCGCGGCGTCGGCCGTGGCGAGCATCAGCCGGAGGTCCTTGGCCAGCAGGGAGGCGGAGAACTGCGTGTCGTCGAAACTGCCGGACGTGACCACTGGTCCCTTCATTCCGGCGATCGGGGCGATCGTCGTGAGCGGCAGGACGTCCAGCACCTCCTCGGCCGACATCCCGCCTGCCTCACCCAGCCGCAGGGTCTCCATGAGCGCCTCCATGGAGATGGCGAGGGCCAGGTTCGCGACGAGCTTGGCGACGGCCGCCTTCGCCGGCGCATCGAAGGTCCGGATCTTGTCCGGATCCGCCCACAGACTGACGATCGAGCGCGCCTGCTTGGCCGCCTCCCGCTCGCCGCCGATGAGGACCGCGAGGCTCCCGGCGCGGGCGGGAGCGAGCGACCCGACGACCGGGCTGTGGACGTAGCGGACGTCGGCGGAGGAAGCCCAGGCGGCGAACTCCTCCGCGTCGGACGGCGCGACGGTCGTGACGTCGATCCAGAGCGCACCGGAAGGGAGGGGGAGTCCCGGTTCGATCACCGTCTCCCGCACCGCGTCCGGGCCGAAGAGCACGGTCACCACCGCCTCCGCGCCCTCCACTGCTTCTGCCGCCGTCGCTGCGACCCGGGCTCCGCGCCGGCCGACGGTCTCTGTGGGCCCAGGGGAGCGGTTCCAGACGGTGACCGTATGCCCGGCGTCGATGAGGTGGGTGACGAGCTCTCGGCCCATCCGGCCGAGCCCGAGCAGCGTGATGTCCATGGGCCCCACTCTGCGCCTGCCCGTCCCGCAGCGGAAGGGGGTCAGCCGGCGCTGGGATTCCTTTCGAGCAGAGCGACCCCGATCTTGGAGTCCGCCATGCCGTAGAAGACCCAGTCGCGTCCGTCGACGGTCTCGATCGCGGTCGGGAAGACGACGTTGGGCACGATGCCGCTGCGTTCGTCGTCCGTCTCGGCCGAAAGGAGGGGCTCCTCCGTCCGGTCGATGACGCGCCACGGCTCGTCGCCGTCCAGGATCATCGCGCCGGCCGCGTAGTTGACGTTCTTCTGCTGCGCGACCCCCCGCTCCAGCCGTCCGGTCACGCCGTGGTGGAGCAGCAGCCAGCCCTCCGGCACCCGTCGGGGCGCAGGCCCGGCCCCGATCTTCAGCTCCTCGAAGGGGAACTCAGGCCCGGCCAGGAACCGGTTCTGCCGCCACCGCGCCAGCTCGCGCAGATCGGCGCGCACGGCGTCGAGCGGGATGAAGGCGATCCAGATGCTGGGCCTGCTCTCGCGGGCGGGTGGATGCTCCCCCTCGCCCGGCCGGACATCGCCGAGGTCCCAGACCGGCCGATGCAGCACGGCGAGAGCCGGCGTGCCATCGGGAGCGGTGACCGGCTCGGGGAAGAACACGGTGTCCTTGTTGTGGAACAGGGCGAGGTCGATCCCCAGCTCGTCGTCGTACTCGAACGACACCGGTCCGAGGCGGCGCCAGGCGCGCAGGTCGTCGGAGACCGCGACCGCGGTGCGCGGACCGAGCGGCCCGTAGGCGACGTAGGTCATGACATGCAGCCCGAGGGCCGGGATGAACGTGACGCGCGGATCCTCGACTCCGGAGTTGCTGCGGCCTCGCTCAAACGGGCGGTCCGGCTCCAGTACGACGCCCTGCCGCTCGACCGCGACCGGGACGCCGTCCTCCACGACGACGCGGGCGAGTCCGATGCGGGAGACGTTCTCCTCGGCGACGAGGCGCGGCAGGAGGTACAGCTCGCCGTCGAGCCCGCGGCCGGACGCGGGGTTGAGCACACCTTCCGCCTCGAGGGGATCGCCCGCGACGGGGGTCATCACCACGCCGGCGCGAGACAGCCGATACGGAAACGGGGTCATGCGTCCACCTCCCGGTAGAAGTACAGTTCGCGCTCGGACGGGGGAGCATCCCAGCCCTGAGCGAAGGACCAGCGGCCGCCGAGCTTCGTCAGACCGCCCCAGGCGAGCGAGCCGCCCCGGTTCAGCGCCTGCTGCCGGAAGGGCTCGTCCCGGTCGTAGAGCGCCTGGGCTGCGGCGAAGTCGCCGTGCTCGTCCGCGTAGAAGAAGTCGAGCACCAGGCGGTCGCCGTCGACGGCCGCGCAGGCCACCTCGTAGAGCGAGCCGCCGAGCGTCGACAGGTCGAGGTACGGCTGCTCGGCGAACCGCCAGTCCAGCCCGTCGGCGGAGTGCCCGACCATCGGGCGGCCACCGCATCCCTCCGACAGGAACATCAGGTACTCGCCCCGGATGCGGACGGCCCGGCCGTGCTCGTCGCGAGGGATCACCGCCCCCTTCGCCCAGTACTCGGACACGTCGTACGGGACGACGAGTCCGCGCTTCTCCCAGTGGTCGAGGTCGTCCGAGACCGCCGACATGATGTCGACGGCGACGGAGCCGTCCTCCCGGCGCCAGATGGCGTTGTAGAAGAGCACGTAGCCGTCGTCGAGCCGGTAGACCTTCGGATCCTCGCAGCCGAGAGCCTCCGTGGCGAGCGTCGGGAAGATCACCGGATTGGCGGGGGAGTCGTGCCAGGCGCCGTCTCGATGGACGGCATGCCCGATCCTGCTCGACGTCGACTCCTTCCGGGGCGACGCGCGGTAGAACAGGTGCAGCTCGTCGCCGCGCTCGATCACCGTGGGGTTGAAGATCGAGTCGCTCGTCCATCCGATGCCGGTGGGGTCGTCCCACTGCCCGTCGAGCCGGAAGGTGAGCGCGTCGTCCCGCTCGAACGGCCCGATCGCCCAGTCCGGGCGCTCCGGGTAGTGCGCCGAGAACTGGTCGGTCGAGATGCGATCGGTCAGCGCGTTGGTGTGCGCCAGCGCTTCCCGGTAGCCGGCGAGCAGCGCGTCGCGGTCGGCGGGTGGTGTGAGCGGGCTCATCCTTTGACCGACGATCCCAGGTCGCTGGACGTGAAGTAGCGCTGGAACACGATGAACAGCACCACGACGGGAGCTGCCAGCACCACCGCACCGGCCAGGATGGCGCCGTACGGGTTCGTGCTCGACCCGGCGACCGTCGAGATGTAGTTCGCCAGCGAGACGGCCAGCGGCTGCAGGCTCGCCTCCTTCGTGATGAGGAACGGCCAGAGGAACTCGTTCCACGGTCCGATGAAGGTGAGCAGCAGAGCCGTCACCAGCGCCGGGCGGACCAGGGGGAGGGCGATCCGCCAGAGCAGGGTGAACTCACCGGTGCCGTCCACTCGAGCAGCGTCGAACAGCTCGCGCGGCAGCTGGAGGAAGTACTGCCGGAAGATGAGCACCGCCGCCGAGTTGATGACGAACGGCAGGATCATCCCCAGGTAGTTGTCGGCGAGGCCGTAGTTGCGTGCGATGAGCACGTACAGCGGGATCATGAGCAGCTGGAACGGGATGGTCTGCACCAGCAGGGCCAGCGCGAACGTCACGCCACGGCCGCGCCACTGCAGGATCGCCAGGGAGTAGCCGGCGAGCACGCCGAAGACCACCGTCCCGAGCAGCACCCCTCCGGTGAAGATCCCGGAGTTCACCAGGCCGGTGAGCAGGTTGATGCGCGAGTTGATCTCGGCGTAGTTCTGGAGCGTCAGATTCCCGGGATTGGGGAAGGCGCCCGCGACCGAGGTGTCAGGCGAGGTCTGCAGCGACCCGATGAACATGTAATAGAACGGGAACAGGAATGCGATGGCCCCGAGGGTGAGCACGATCCCCTGCAGGATCGCCTGCCGACGGCTGAGCCGGCGCGGCGCTGCCAGGTCCCTGCGGCGCTTGCCGCGCCCTGTCGGTTCGAGCGCGTCGATGCGCGGTGCTGTCTGCGTCATCAGTCCCTCCCTCCTGCGAAGCGGTTCTGGAGCCAGCCGATGATCAGCACGCCGATGACCAGCACGACGCCGATCGCGGACGCATACCCCGGGTGGCCCTGCTGGATGCCCTGCTGGTAGATGAGCAGCACGGGGCTGGTGGAGTGCCCGTCCGGGCCGCCGCCTCCGGTCAGGAGGTACGGCTCGGTGAACAGGTTCGCGCCGGTGATCGTGGAGAGCAGCAGCACGAGCACGGTCGCCGGGCGGACGCCCGGGACGGTCACCGAGAAGAACTGCCGGACCTTGCCTGCACCGTCGGTGGCGGCCGACTCGTACAGCTCGGTGGGCACGTTCTGCAGCGCCGCGAGGTACAGCAGGATGTAGAACCCGAGGCCCTTCCAGGTCACGTAGATCGCGATGGTCGGCATGGCGAGCACCGGACTGGAGAGCCAGCTGGGGCTCGGCGCCAGCGGCCCCAGGATCTGGTTGACCAGCCCGTTCTGTCCGAACAGGAACAGCCAGACGCCGATGATCGCGACGCTCGCGGTCACGTACGGCACGTAGTAGCTGACCCGGAGGAACGTCCGGAACCGCACGATGCTGTTGAGCCCGGAGGCGAGCAGCAGCGACAGGATGACGGTGAGCGGCACGTTGATGATCAGGAAGATGCCGACGTTGGCGAACGACTGCAGTACGGCGGGATCCGTGAACGCCTGGACGTAGTTGTCCAGTCCCACGAACGGCCGGTCGACGTTCGCGCCGGGCGCCGCGAAGAAGTAGTCGAAGAACGACATGTACACCGCGAAGCACAGCGGGAACGCGAAGATGACCAGCACGAACACGATGTACGGCGCGCTGAACAGCCAGCCCAGCGGGTTCCGGCCGAGGATGCGCTGCACCAGCGGCGCGCGGTGGCGCCGGCCGGTGCCGGCGGCGGGCGCTGTGCCCGCCGCCGGACGAGCGGAGGTGGTGGTCATGGCTACTTCTGCGCCTGGAGCTTGTCGATCTTCTGGGCGGCCGCCTTGAAGGCGTCCTCGACCGATCCGCTGCCGTTCACGACGGCCTTCGTGTAGGCGTCGCGGAGAGCCTGCATCTGGGCGATCGTGTTGGTGCCGGTCGGGTCGTCGGTGGTGTGGGCGCTCTGCGCACCGAACTCCTTGTACGCCGGGTGCGCGCTGAAGTAGTCGGCGTACGTGGTGGCCACGTCGGTGCGGATCGGCATCTGGCCGGTCACGTCGAGCAGCTTGCCGTCCTGCGCCTTGCTGGTCGCGAACTTGATCACATCCCACGCCGTGCCCTGGTTCTTGCAGGAGGTGTACATGCCGATGTTCTTCGCATCCGGGAAGGTGTAGGTCTCGTCGGCGGACTTGCCGTCCTTGGTCGGGACGGGGACCGAACCCCACTGGACCTTGTCGCCGTAGTAGGCGATGGCCCAGGGGCCGACGATGGCCATGGCGGCCTTGCCGTCGGCGAACGCGTCGCCCTGGTACTGCTCGGTGCCGGCGAGTTTGTCGCTGTAGATCTGCTTCCAGAAGTTCGCGACGTCGAGCGAGTCCTGGCTGGTGATCGCCGCCTTGCCGTCCTCGATGAACGTCTTCCCGCCGGTCTGCGCGGCCAGAAGCGGCAGGTAGTCGAAGTTCACCTGGAAGAACTCGCTGGTCGGCGCCGGGTAGATGGCGTACGGGGCAGCTCCGGAGGACTTGATCTTCTGGGCAGCGGCCAGGAAGTCGGCGTAGGTGCTGAGCTTCGGGTTGTTCGCGTCGAGGCCGGCCTTCTGGAAGATGGCCTTGTTGTAGAAGATCATCACCGGGTTCTGCTTCCACGGCATCTGGTAGTAGTCGCCGTCGGCGGACTTGTACTGCTTCGCCGCATCACCGCTGCGGGCCTCGATGTACTTCGCGCCGTCGGAGAACGTGGAGAGGTCGACCAGTCCGCCCTGCTTCTGCCACTGGCCGGTCGCGGCGGGGAGGTTGTTGAAGACCAGGCACGGGGTCGTGCCGGCCGTGATCGCGGCGCCGATGACCTCCTCCGTGCTCTTGCCCGCGGGAACCTCCTGAGCCTTGATCTGCTCCTTCGGGTGCGCGGAGTTCCAGGCCGAGACCATCGACTTGCCCCACTGCACCTCCTGCGCGTTGTTCGAGTACCAGATGGTGATCGGGCCGTGGGCCTTTATGGCGTCGCTGGAGCCTCCTCCGCTCGACCCGCAGGCGGCGAGCGTTCCGGCGATCACGCCGGCGGTGAGGAGGGCGGCGGCGAATCTGCCCCGTCGCAGAGTGTTGTTTCGCATGGTGTGCCTTTCGTGGGGGTGAGGGTTCAGCGGGCCGGCGGCGCGGTCGAGGCGCGCACCACCAGGCGGGCGGGTGGCAGGGCGACATCGCCCGGCTCCCCGTCCTCCACCAGCCGCAGCAATGCGGTGGCGGCGGCGATGCCCCAGCCGCCGGGGTCGTTGTCGAGGGTGGTGAGGGACGGGTAGACGAACGACCCGATCTGGGAGCCGTCCAGTCCGGTGACGGAGAGCTCGCCCGGCAGGTCGAGCCCCCGTTCGTGCGCGACGCCCATCCCGGCGATGGCCATCGGGTCATTGCCGTAGACGATCGCCGTGGGGCGGTCCTCGCCGTCGAGCAGGGCGGCTGTGGCGGCAGCCCCCTGCTCGGGCGAGAAGTCGGTGGGGACGATGAGAGGGCGGAGTCCTGCTTCGTGGGCCGACCGTTCGAAGCGTTCCCGGCGCCGGAGTCCGTGCAGCATCCGCTCGTCGCCGGACACGTGCGCGATGCGGCGGTGACCCAGCCCCACCAGGTGCGCGACGAGGTCGTCGATGCCGGCGTCGTAGTCGCGCGTGATGACCGGGAACGGGCTGCCACCGGGAGGGGCGCCCAGCGACACCGCGTACGAGCCGAGCCGCTCGATGAGGGGGATGCGCGCGTCGTCGGCGAGTAGGTCGGTGAGGAGGAAGCCGTCGACCCGCTTGTCGGCGGCCAGGCGTGCGTAGGCGCGCTCTTCGGCCGCAGCGTCGGGCACGACGGTGAGGACCAGGACGTTCCCGCGCTCGGACAGCACCGTCTCGACCCCGGCGATGAAGGCGGCGAAGAACGGGTCCACCTCGATCGTGCGCGGCTCGCGGCGGAGCACGAGACCGAGCGCGTACGCCCGTCGCGTGGTCAGTCCGCGTGCGCCGGGGTGCGGCGTCCAGCCGAGCTCCTTCGCGGTCTGCAGGATACGTTCACGCGTCTCGTTCTTGACACCGGGCCGGTCGTTGAGGGTGAGCGACACCAGCGACTTGCTCACGCCGGCAACCCGCGCGACGTCGTTGATCGTGACGTTGGCCGGGCTCATCGCGGGCTCACCGTGGTGAAGCCGCCCGGCGGCACGACCACGAAGCCGTGGGCGCCGACGGTCTGCGACCGCCCGACCAGGCGGCCCGCGAAGTCGTACGCAGTCGCCGTCACCGGTGCCGACGCGTCGATCCGCTGAGGAACGGGGAGCTTGGTCGCGTTCACGTAGACGTCGAGGGAGGAGCTGCCGGTGAGGCCCAGATGCGAGACGACCGGCTGCACGATGACGGCGTCGAGCCGGGCGGTGCCGTGGACGGTCGCGGTCAGAGCCGTCGCCTGCGCGGGAACCGGGACGGGCAGCGTCTGGGGGAGCAGGAACACCGGGCTCGGGGCGATGCCCTGCTCTCCCGCGCGGACGTTGTCGCTGTGTCCGAGGGGAAGCGCGAAGCGACCGACAGCGGCGGTCCAGCTGGTCGTCCCCGAACCACCGGGGCCGAGGTCGGCGATCGGCAGGATGCGCGCGGCCGGGTGACCGGCGGGAAGCGCGATGGTCACCGTCGAGCCGTCTGCGGCCTGAAGGTAGGCGCCGCCGGACCAGTTGGCCGAGCCCGTCCAGGCGGACGGCGGGGTGACCGTGGTGACGGGGCCGGTGGTCGTGCCGCTCTCGGCCTCCACGACCGTGAGTCCAGCGGTGACGGCGGTCCGGGTGAGCGAGGTCGCTGCGCGGGCGATCGCGGGATGCGCATCCAGGGCCAGCATGCTCAGCTCGGTGTGGATGACCGACTCGGCTCCGCAGTTGCGGTTGACCGTGCCGTCGGCGGCGATGCCGTCGACGCAGACACCGGTCGCCGGATCGTAGGCGGGCGTCCCGGCGCGGTTGGCGCCGAAGTACCACGCGGCCTGTGCCCCGGCGAGAGCGGCGAGCCCGGTCGCGTGCGTGGCGTCGGAGGCGGCGACCAGTCCTTCGAGGCGGGAGTCGACGCCGTACGCGATCTGGGTGCGGTCGGCGGGCGTGGGTGTCCAGCCGTTGTCCGGGCCGCCGGTGGTGAGCAGTTGCGCGGTGAACTGGGCCAGGTCCGTCGACGCCGCGGTCTGCAGCCGGGTGTCGCCGAGCACGCCGGCGGCCGCGGTGAGGGCTGCCGGCTGCATGCCGGCCCAGGCGTGCCAGAACGTCGGGGAGTTCGCTTCCGGCAGGAGTGCTCCGAACGGCCACTGGCCGATGCCGCCGCTCTGCAGCCGGGAGACGCCGTCGGCGTAGCGCGCGAGGGCTGTCCGCGCCGTGGTGTCACCCGGCTGGGCGCCGACGAACGCGCTCAGGCCGAGCACGGCCTCCGCGGTCGCACCGGCGCTGCCGACGATCAGCCAGCCGGGGACCGTCACCCCGTCGGCGACCTGTGTCTGCGGGTACTGCCCGAGCGACTGACGCTGGAGCGCGCCGAGCGCGAGGTGCATGCGATCGGCCAGGAACGACGCGAAGGCCGGGTCGGCAGACCGGAAGCCCGCGTAGCCCTCGCCGAGTGCCCACACGGTTCGTGCCAGCCAGAACGACTCGGCCGAGTCGGACGGGTCGGGCAGCTCCTTCGGAATCGCGGACGGGTTCAGCGTGCCGTCGTGCTGCTGCCAGAGCACCACATTGCCTGAATTCGGGCCCTCGGAGGTCTGCAGATAGGTCAGCGAACGCAGCAGCTCGTACGCGCTGGTGCGGCTGCTCGCCGTGCCGTTCTGCTTCCAGTCGCGCAGGTACACGACGGCGGCACGCGAGATGTCGTCCGCGTCGTAGGCGCCCTGTGCGTACCACCCGCGTGCCGCATCGGTGATCGGGCCGCCGCCGACGCGATGGAAGCTCCCGTCGGACTGCCGGTCGGCGTAGACCCAGGGCGCCCGCGCTGTCGGCTCCTCCGCTGCCCGGTAGGTGGTGTGCCCCGCGACCCCCGGCAGGAGTGGGACGTCGTCGAGCAGGAAGTCGAGGTGGGAGAGGTTGGTGAGCTTCGCCGGCGCCGGGGTGGCGGCCTCGCTGGTGACGTTCACGCCGGGATTCGCGGCCTGGGCGGGCAGTGCCGCACCGGTGACGGCGAGTGCCGTCCCGAGGACGAGGGCGAGCGCCGCCCGCGGCATGGTGACTTCTCGGTTGCGCATCGTCGCGGCCCCTCATGGTTGCGCGCCCCAGGATCCAGGGCGTCATCTAAACCGGTTTAAAGGACGGTAGGCCCAGCTCTCGGGAAAGTCAATGCGGACTCTTGCGGACGCCCCCGGCCCGCGACCAGACTGGCCGCACCGCGACCGACCGCGCCGCACCGATGGGGCAGGAGGATCACCTGTGGAGTACAAGGACATTCCCACCAAGGCCGACGTCGAACAGATCGCCGCGCTGCGGAAGCCCGGCTGTGTGAGCATCTACCTTCCGACCGGCACGACGCCGGCCGAGGCCGACCGGGCGCGCATCGAGCTCAAGAACCACCTCGCCAGCGCCGCGCGGGCTCTGGAGGAGCTGAAGGTCGACAAGGCCCGCATCCGGGCGGTGCATCTGGAGGGGGAGCGCATCCTCGACGACCGCGACTTCTGGCGGTACCAGTCCCGATCCCTCGCGGTGTTCCTCGACGGCGACCTGGCCGAGACGTTCCGCCTGCCGAACCGGCTCGGCACGTCCTGCGAGGTTGCGGACCGCTTCTACGTGAAGCCCCTGCTGCGGGCGCTGACTTTTCCGCAGTCGGCGCTCATCCTGGCGCTGGCGGGCAACTCGGTGCGGCTGCTCCACATCACGCCGGATCTCCCTCCGGAACGCGTCGACGTACCGGGGATGCCGCGTGACGTCGCAGCGGCGGTCGGCCTCTCGTCGGTGAGCGGCCGGTCGCCGGATGGCCGCGTCCAGGGATCCGAGGGCCAGAAGGTCCGGATGCTGGAATACGTGCACGCGATCGATCGCGCCCTGCGCCCGGTGCTCGCGAATTCCACCGAGCCGCTGATCCTCGCGTCGTCCGAACCGCTCACCGGGATCTTCCGGGGCGCGGCGGAGCACCCCCGGCTGGTCGCCGAGACGATCGCCGGCAACCCGGAGGACAAGACGGACGCCGAGCTCGCCGCCGCCGCGCGCGGCGTTCTCGACCGGTTGTACGCGAGCAAGGTGGCCGCTCTCCGCCAGACCTACGAATCGCGCATCGCCGCGGGCACGGCGCTCGTCGACCTGAGCGACATCGCCCGCGCGGCGACCTTCGGCGCGATCGAGTCCCTGGTGATCGACATCGAGCGCCGCGTCCCCGGAACAGTCGACGAGGAGACCGGCGCGATCTCCTTCGGCCCGGACGACGCGCAGGGCGACTACGGGGTGGTGGATGAGATCGCGCGACGGGTGCTGACCTCCAACGCCCCCGTCTACGCCCTGCGCGGGGAGGACGTCCCGGGCGGAGGCGCCGCCGCCGCGGCGGTGCGCTACCCCGTCTGACCCGCGGGTATCACCGCTCAGCGGCGGGGACGGACCGCCAGCACCAGGAACTCCTGCACGGCGGCGAGCCAGTCGTATACCGCCCGCTGCATGGCGGAATCCTGGTCGTGGATCTCGCCCTCGTCGCCGTCCTGGTGGATGCCCAGTCGCGCCGCGAGGACCAGCCGGATGTCGGTGATCGTCCGCAGCCAGGCGGTCGCCTGCGCGGCGTCCAGGGAGACGGTCACCGGGCCGTCGAGCGCGTCGCCGAGCGTCTCGATCACCGTCCGCGCGCCGGCCTCCTTGCGTTCGGCGAGCCCGGCCGCGGTGAACCGGCGGAACTCGGCCGACGCCTCCGGGTCGTCCGGGTAGGCATCCGGCAGCAGCCGCCGCAGGGCGGGATCGCCCGGGGCGCCGTCCAGATCCTCCGCCGCGGAGGCGCGCGCCAGCTCCACCGCCTCCTCGGCCAGCGAGAGCAGCAGCCGCGCCTCATCCGGCCGGAAGCGCGCGGACACCGTGCCGTCCCGCCGGCGGCGGAACGGGATCACTGGTCCGCCTTCCGGAGCGTGGCCCAGAGGCCGTAGTCGTGCATGGCCTCCACGTGCCGTTCCATCTCCTCGCGCGTGCCGGTCGCGACGACCGCCTTGCCCTCGGTGTGGACGAGCATCATCAGGCGCTCCGCCTCCTTGCGGGGGAAGCCGAAGTAGGTCTGGAAGACGTACGTCACGTAGCTCATCAGGTTGACGGGGTCGTTCCAGACGATCGTGATCCAGGGCGAACCGAGCTCCAGGAGCTCGTCGGTCCTGGTGTCCTCGAGTGTTCCCGCTTCGGTCGCGGGGGCCGAGCTCACAGCGCGACGCCCCCGATCGCGTCCGCGGCGCGGACCAGCGCGAGGTGCGTCAGCGCCTGGGGCGTGTTCCCGGCGTGCGAGTGGCCTTCCACGTCGTATTCCTCGGACAGCATACCGACGTCGTTCGCCAGGCCGACGAGCCGGTCCATCAGCCGGACGGCGTCCTCCCGACGGCCGGAGGTGGCGTACTGTTCGACCAGCCAGAACGAGCAGGCGAGGAACGGGTGCTCGCCAGGCGGGAGGCCGTCGACGCCCGTCTCGGTGCGGTACCGAAGCAGCAGCCCATCGCGGAGCAGGTCCTCCTCGAGCGCCCGGACGGTGCCGAGCATCCTCGGGTCGTCGGCGTCGACGTACCCGACCTGCGCGAGCTGCAGCAGGGAGGCGTCCACTTCGGTGGAGCCGAAATGCTGCACGTACGTGCCGCGGTGCGCGTCGAACCCGTTGGCCTCGATGTCGGCACGGATGGCCTCGCGCTCCCGCTTCCACCGTTCGACCGGGCCGTCGAGACCGTACTGCTCGACCGCGCGGATGGCGCAGTCGAAGGCGGCCCAGACCAGGCCCCGGGAGTGGGTGAAGTGCTTGGGCTCGTCGCGGATCTCCCAGATGCCGTGGTCGGGCTCGCGCCAATGCTGCTCCAGGTAGCCCATCAGCGCCCGCTGCAGCGCCCACGAGAAGCGTGTCTCCGGGTTGCCGGCGCGGCGGCCGCGGTCGAGGGCGAGCATCACCTCGCCGACCACATCGGACTGGAACTGGGTGGACGCGCCGTTCCCGATCCGTACCGGATGCGCGCCCTGGTAGCCGGGGAGGCTGTCGATGATGCGTTCGTCGAGGTCGCGCTCACCGGCCAGTCCGTACATGATCTGCACGTCGCCCGGGTCGCCGGCGATCGCGCGCAGCAGCCAGTCGCGCCAGTGGTCGACGTAGTCGTTGTAGCCGTGGGCGAGGAGGACGGCGATGGTGAGGGAGGCGTCGCGCAGCCAGACGTAGCGGTAGTCCCAGTTGCGTTCGCCGCCGAAAGCCTCCGGCAGGGAGGTCGTCGCGGCGGCGACGATGCCGCCGGTCTCCAGGTGCGAGAGCGCACGCAGCAGGAGGAGCGAGCGCACCACCTCGTCGCGGTACGGGCCCTGGTGCTCGCAGCCGCCGGCCCAGTCCGTCCACCACTCGCGGGTGTGCTGCAAGGCGGACTCGACGTCGAGCGCAGGCGGAGCGACCCGATGCGAGGGGAACCAGGTGAGGACGAGGTCGACCGTCTCGCCGGCGGCGACGGTGAAGGTCCCCTGATGCGAGTGGTTGGCGGCGTGGAGTTCCGTCCCGCGCACCACGATCGCGTCCGGGCCGGCGACCGCGATGAGTGCGTGCGGGTGCTCCGACTTCTCCTGTCGTACCCACGGTATGGCCGAGGCGTAGCCGAACCGGATGCGCAGGTCCTGCTGCATGCGCACCTTCCCGCTGACACCACGCACCCGCCGGATGATGTCGGCGCGGTGGTCGTCCATCGGCATCAGGTCGGTGACCTCCACTTCGCCGGTGGGCGTCACCCACCGGGTCACCAGGATCATCGTGTCCTTCTCGTACTGCCGGGTGCTGATGGCGGACGCGTCGGAGGGCGCCACCAGCCAGCGGCCGTGGTCTTCTGTGCCGAGCAGTGCGCCGAACATCGAGCGGGAGTCGTAGCGCGGAAGGCACAGCCAGTCGATGCTTCCGTCCTTCCCGACGAGGGCCCCGGTGAAGCAGTCACTGATCAGGGCGTAATCCTCGATGGGGAGCGACATATTCCCAGTATGGCCGTACTGTGATCGGCATGACGCAGTCCGTGGACACTCTTGTGATTCTCGGAGCATCAGGCGATCTGACCTCGCGCCTCCTGCTCCCCGCCATCGGACAATTGCTCACAGACCAGCCCGATCGAGCCTTCACGCTGGTCGGGTCGAGCAGCGACGAGCTCGACGATGACGGCTGGCGCTCGATCGTCCAGACGTCGTTCGCCACCGTGGAGGCGAAGGGCGAGGCCGTCGATCGGCTCCTGGCGAGCACCCGCTACGTGAAGGCGGATGCGACGAGCGCCGACGATCTGAAGAGCCTGCTGGACGCCGTGGAGGGCGTACCAGGACTGTACTTCGCGCTTCCACCCGCGATCACGGCGAAGGCGTGCCGGGCGCTCGGCACGTTCCCGTTGCCGAAGGGGCTGACGCTGGCGCTCGAGAAACCGTTCGGCACCGACCGGGAGAGCGCCATCGCGCTGAACGCGCAGCTCGCCCAGCTGGTACCGGAGGACCAGATCCACCGGGTCGACCACTTCCTCGGCCGGTCGAGCGTGCTCAACGTCCTGGGGGTGCGCTTCGCCAACAGCATCCTGGAGCCGATCTGGGACGGGCTGCACATCCAGAGCGTGGACGTCATCTACGACGAGACCCTCGCTCTCGAAGGCCGCGCCCGCTACTACGACGGCGCCGGCGCACTGATGGACATGATCCAGAGCCACCTGCTGCAGGTGATGGCCGTGCTGGCGATGGAGCCGCCCTCGACGCTGGGCGCGGAAGACCTGCGCGACGCGAAGCAGCTCGTGCTGCGCGCGACGAAGGTCTGGGACGGCGATCCCGTCGCCGCGAGCCGCCGCGCCCGTTACGCAGCAGGCGAGATCGACGGCCGCACGTTGCCGGCCTACGCCGACGAGAGCGGTGTCGACCGGTCGCGGGAGACCGAGACACTCGCCGAGGTGACGCTGCAGATCGACACGTGGCGCTGGAAGGGCGTGCCGTTCACGCTGCGCTCCGGGAAAGCCCTCGGGAGCAGGCGGCGCGAGATGGTGATCACCTTCGCTCCGGCACGGCAGGTTCCCGTCGGGCTCACGGGCGCATCGGAGCCGGTGAAGCTGCGGCTGATGTTCGCGCCGGACGAGATGTCGCTGGAGATCAACATCAACGGCTCCGACGACCCGTACGAGCTGGAGCGCGCCACGCTGAAGGCCGAATTCGGTCCTGGCGCGCTGCTGGCCTACGGCGAGGTCCTGGAGGGCATCCTCGACGGCGACCCCACGCTGTCGGTCCGGGCCGACACGGCGGTCGAGTGCTGGCGGATCGTGGAGCCGGTGCTCAGCGCGTGGCGCGACGGCAGGGTACCGATCGAGGAATACCCGGCGGGGTCGCAGGGGCCGGCGGACTGGACGCCGCTGGGCTGAAGTCCGCTGGGCTGAAGTCGGCTGGGCTGAGCGCTGCCGCGGTCGGCGTCGTCCGGTTCAGGCGGCGGTGCGGTGCGAGACGAGCGGGAACTCGCCGGTCACCGGCTTGCGGAGGTCCGTCCACTGCGTGATGGGTGCGGGCTCCCAGCTGAACGCGGCCGGCTCGGCCTCGGCGACGGGAGCCTCCACCACTGTGTGGGGAGCATCGGCGTCGACCTGCGTAGCCGTCGGTGCAACCTCGGTGTCGACAGCGACCGCGACAGCCACCGGCTCGTCGGTGACCGCCGGGGCGAGGTGCTGCGGCTCGGAGAGCGACTCCCCGGCCTCCAGCCGTCGGCGGGCCTCCGCGATCGCGGCGGCGATGCCGACCGAGACGGACTGGGCGAGGATCGAGTGGAAGATGGTGTCGGTGTCGTCGTTCGCGCGGCGGACGACCGTCCACTCGCCGTTCTCACCGATCAGCTCGGCCACCTTGGTGTGCACGAGCTCGAGGATCTGGGCATCCGTCAGCTGCGGAACCGGAGCCGCCGGCTCTGCCGCAGCGTGTCGCCTACGACCAAACATCGCGCACCCCTTCCAGGTTCACCTTTGAATACAAGTGTCCTGGACGTTTCTGGTGCGACACGGCGCAACACGCCGGGAATTCTGCGGAAATCTCCGGGTCAACGGCCCTTTCGTGCGCCGATGGGCGTCGACTCGCGCTCGGAGGCCTCCTTCGACTCCTGCAGCACCGCTCCGACGGCGAGAGCGAGCGAGATCGCCGCGTTGATCCACATCAGGGGGACACGCCAGTCGCGCACGCCCTTCTTGGACGACTGGACGGTGGTCCACAGGCCGAAGGCCGCACTGAGCACGGCTCCATTGAAGAGGTACTTGCGCATCCCGTTCCTTTCGCTGTCGTCCCGTAGCGTACGCTTCCACCGTCGGGACCGGGAGGAGGAGGATGCGCACCGCGATCGTGGGCGCCGTGCTCCTCGTGCTCGGCGGCATCGCCGTGGCGACGGGCCTTCTACCGATCGCGGAGGCGGTCGCGCTGTGGGACCGCGTCTGGCCCATCCTGCTGTTCGTCGTCGCCATCACCGTGGTGACCGAGCTGGCGGCCGAGGCCGGCGTCTTCACCGTCCTCGCACAGCAGACCGCGCGGTGGGGCCGCGGACGCGCCTGGGTGCTGTGGCTCCTGGTGGTCGTGGTGGCCGCGCTGAGCACGATCTTCCTGTCGCTCGACACGACCGCCGTGCTGCTCACGCCGGTGGTCATCGTGATGGCCAGACACGCCGGGCTCAGCCCGCTCCCGTTCGCCCTGACGACGGTGTGGATGGCGAACGCCGGCTCCCTGCTGCTCCCGGTGTCGAACCTCACGAATCTGCTCGCCCAGCACACGATGGGCGACCCGACCCCCGCGGCCTTCGCCGCGCTGATGCTGGCGCCCGCGCTCGTCGCCATCGTCGTGCCGATGATCGTGGTGTTCGTCATCGCCCGGAAGTCGCTGGTCGTCCGCTACGAGACGGGGGAGGAGGACGGCATCGAGGACCGGGTGCTGTTCTGGGTGTCCGGCGCCGTGGTGGTGGCGCTCATCCCGCTGCTCGTGTCCGGACTGCCGGTCTGGTTGCCGACGACGATCGCGGCCCTGCTGCTCGCCGTGGTGTTCCTCGTCCGACGGCGCGGCGTCGTGCGCTTCGGTCTGCTCCCGTGGCAGCTGGTGCTGCTCGCCTCCGGGCTTTTCCTGTTCATCGAGGCGCTGCACGCGATCGGCCTGGGCGCGCTCATGGCGGCGGTCTCCGGCACCGGCGACTCGCCGCTCGCACTGCTGCGCCTGTCGCTCACCGGGCTGGTCGGCGCGAACGCGATCGACAACCTCCCGGCCTACCTGGCGCTGGAGCCGGTGGCCGACAGCCCTGCCCGGCTCGCGGCCCTCCTGATCGGGGTGAACGCGGGCCCTCTGATCACGCCGTGGGCGTCGCTGGCGACCCTCCTCTGGCACCAGCGGCTGACCTCGTTCGACGTGGAGATCCGCTGGAGCCGGTACATGCTGCTCGGGCTGATCGTCGCGCCGGTGACGGTGGTGCTGGCGACCGTCGCCCTGGCGCTCACCGTCTGACCCCGGCTGCAAACTACTCGTCCCGACATGCCGTTACGCCTGCAGGCGTGACGGCATGTCGGGACCACTCGATGCACTACTCCGCCGGGAGGAGCTGCGCCGCGTTGATCACGCGTCGCCGGGCCACGGCGATCAGTGCGAGCGCGAACCCGAACGCCGCCCACAGGAGCAGGCCGCCGAAGCCGCGCCACGCGTTCGCCGAGCCGTCGATGGCCCCCTGAAGCGCCGTGATCGCGGGCGACGTCGGCAGCCAGGGGAGCGCCGCGTCGAAGAAGCCGGGCGCCGTCGAGACGATGCCGGAGGCCAGGGTCACCACCACGACCAGCATCGAGAGGAACCGCCCGATACCGCCGAGCAGGGCGACGAGCCCGTGGTTCACCGCGGCGAACGCGACCCCGGCGGCAGCGGCCAGTGCGGCGAAGCCGAACCAGTGCCCGACGTCCAGTCCGAGGGCGGGCGCCATCACGCCGGCGACGAGCGCACCCTGCACGACGCCGAGGACCGCAGCGGGCACGAAGCCGTCCAGCGCGATCAGCCCGGCGGCCCGGGAGGTGAGCAGCGCACGGCGGGAGAGCGCCTGCAGCACCAGGAAGGTGGCGAGCGCGCCCAGCCACAGGGCGACGGAGGCGAACAGCGGGATGCTCGACGTTCCGAACGCGGTCGTCCCCGACGCCTTCTGCGTGACCGGCTCCGCGGCCACCTTGGACAGGCTCGTCCGCTCGCCGCTGTCGTAGCTGGGCAGCTGCGTGACGGCGGTGTGCAGGCCGGTGGCGAGCGACGACGCTCCGGAGGCCGACTGGTCGGCGCCCGAGGCGAGCGCGGGGATGCCGTCGCTCAGCTGCTGCACGCCGGTCGCGAACTGCTGGGCGCCGTCCGCCGACTGCGACGCGCCGGAGGCCAGCTGCTGGGCGCCGGAGGCGGACTGCGCCACGCCTCCGGTGTACTGGCCGAGCTGCCCGGCGAAGGTCTGCGCTCCGGTCGCCACGCCCGCGGCGTATGCCTGCGCGGTGTTGAGGTTGGTGAGCTGGCCGGCCAGCGCGCTGCAGAGCGCCCCGAGCTTCGGATCGACGATGGGCGGCGCGCAGTTCTGCTGGGTCGCCGCGGTGATCCCGCTCGCGGCGGGCGTCAGGGAGGACGAGGTGGCGGTCGCGGAGTCGGCCAGTTTCTGCGCGCCCTGCTGCAGAGCCGGACCGTTCGCGGCGAGCGTCCCGAGTCCATCCGCCAGCCCGGACGTGCCGTCGGAGAGCTGCGAGATCCCGCTCGCCAGCGAGGACGCGCCGGTCGAGAGCTGCGCGGCCCCATCAGCCAGCTGGTGCGTGCCGCCGGCGAGCTGGGTGAGCCCGCTCGACAGCTGGTCCGCGCCGGTCGCCGCCGTGCCGAGCTGTTCGCTGAGCGTGTTGAACCCGACGTAGACGTTCGCGATGTACGTCGACGTCAGCTGCTTGTTGAGCACCGAGGTCGCCGTCGTGGTGACCGCCTGGCTGATCGCCGGGTCGACGAGCTTCGACTCCTTGCTGGTCCGCACGTCGATGGTCGCCTGCGTGGCGTCGGCCGCCGAGCCGGCGGTCGACGTGGCGGCCTTCGAGAAGTTCTTCGGGATGGTCACGACCGAGACGTACTCGCCGCTCGCCAGTCCCTTGTTCGCGTCCTTCTGGTCGGTCAGCACCCAGCTGAAGTTGTCGCTCTTCGTGTCGAGCAGCCCTGCGGCCATCTGCCGCCCGAGCGGCACCGTCTGTCCGTTGACCTTCACCGGCTGGTCGAGGTTGACGACCGCCGCCTTCACGTCGTGCAGTCGCTCGGTCGGGTTCCAGAGCGCCCAGACGAGCAGTCCGCCGATGACGATCGGCACCAGCAGGATGCCGACGATGGTCAGCCAGGTGACGCGCTTGTCGGAGCGCATCCGCTCCAGCGAGAACAGGGAGCGCGGGCGGCGCAGCGGGGAGGTGGGGGTCGTCATCAGGCGTTGGCCTTCTCGAGGTGGGCGCCGTGCTCGGCGCGGTCGGGGTCGGAGGTGTCGGAAGCGGGGACGGCGGAGGCCCGGGGCTCGTCGTCCAGGTCGACGGACGTGGGCTCTGCGGTGTCGGGCAGGAGATCGTCCAGCCCGGAGGGGTCGACGCAGCTGACCACGAGGGCGAACGGCCGCTCCTCGACGCGGGCGCGGCTGAGCGCGGCGGTCAGCTCGGCGCGGATACGGCGGCGCTCGACCGGGTCGGTCATGCTGTCCACGGCGTCGAGCGCGAGCAGCTGCGGCCGGCTGGCGAGCGCGTGCCGGAGGTCGTCGACCGGCGTCTCGGCGGCATCCATCCGAACGACGGAGGTGCGCGAGCGGACCGCGGAACCGCGGGTGGGGAGGACGAAGCCGGCGACCTTGACGGTGCCCTGGTCGACGCGGGTGCGGCCGGTGATCGCCATCAGCAGGGCGAGCGCCGCAGTGCGGTCGCCGCCGTGCACGACCAGCACCTCGCCGTCGCCGAGGCGGAACGACACGTCGCCGACCAGCTGCCGCTTGCGAGCGGTCACGCTCAGCCCGTCGGCCGCGGCGACGGCGCCGGATCCCGGCTCCGGCCAGTCGGCGAGCTCCAGCTCCTTCTGCAGGCCGTCGCCCTCCACGTCGAACGAGGGGAGGATGCGGTCGAGCCAGCGCGGCATCCACCAGGCCTTGTCGCCGAGGAGCTGCAGTACGGCGGGTACGAGCGTCATGCGGACGATGAAGGCGTCGACGAAGACGCCGACGGCGAGCCCGAGGGCGATCGGCTTGATGGAGGCGTCCCCTTCCGGCACGAAGGCGGCGAAGACGGAGATCATGATGATCGCGGCAGCGGTGACGACCTTCGCCGAGCCGACGAACCCGCTCTGGATGGCACGCCGTGCGTTCCCGCCGTGCACGTAGTCCTCGCGGATCCGGCTGACCAGGAACACTTCGTAGTCCATGGCGAGGCCGAACAGCACGCCCATCAGGATGATCGGCATGAACGAGATGATCGGGCCCGTCTTGTCGACGTGCATGACATCCGAGAGCCAGCCCCACTCGAAGACGACGGTCACGGCGCCGAACGCGGCGCCGACGGAGAGCAGGTAGCCGAGCGCCGCCTTGATCGGCACGGCGATGGAGCGGAACACCATCGTGAGCAGGATGAGCGACAGCCCGACCACGAGGATGCCGAAGGGGAGGAGGGCGTCGCCCAGCCGGGACGACACGTCGATCTGCGCGGCCGTGTTACCGGTGACCTTGAGGTCGACGCCGTACTCGTCGAGGAAGTGCTGGTGCTTGGAGCGGATCTCGGCGACCAGGTCGGCGGTCTTCTGGTCGTTCGGGCCTGTCGTCGGGACGACCTGGACGATCCCCGTGTCGGCGGTCGCATTCGGCGTGGCGAGCGGAACGGAGGCGACGCCGGGAAGATCGGCGATCTCGTCGCCGATCTTCGTCATCAGCCCGACGGGGTCGGTGCTGGAGATGATCGACCCGGTGACGATGAGCGGACCGTTGTAGCCGGGGCCGAAGTGGTCGGAGACGAGGTCGTACGCGACGCGCGCCGGGGAGCTCTCCGGCTGCGAGCCGGCGTCGGGGAGGGCCAGTCGCAGCTGCAGGGCCGGGATGGCGGCGATACCGAGCCCGACGATCACCGCGATCACGGTGACGATCGGGATGCGCGTGACCGCCCGGACCCAGCCGCGGAAGAACCCGCCGGGGATTTCGGCAGTCGCCGCGTGCGCGATGGACGGCGCAGCGGTCGCCGGTTCGGGTGCGGCCTCCGTCGCATCCGCTGCGTTGTCCGCGTCGGCTGCGGTCTCGGCGCGTCGCCGCTTCTTCTCCGCACGGGCGGCCTTGCGGCGCCCGGGCGTGAGCCGCGCTCCCGCGAAGCCGAGCATCGCCGGCGTCAGCGTGAGCGCGACCAGCACCGCGACCGCGACGGCCGCGGACGCGGCGATGCCCATGGTGGTGAGGAACGGGATCCCGGCGACCGCGAGGCCCGCGAGCGCGATGATCACGGTGATGCCGGCGAAGAGCACGGCGGAGCCCGCCGTCGCCACCGCACGCGCGGTCGACTCCTCCGGTGGCACTCCCGCCTTCAGCTGGCCTTGATGCCTGCTGATGATGAAGAGCGAGTAGTCGATCCCGACGGCGAGACCCAGCATGAGGGCCAGCATCGGAGTGGTGGACGAGATGGAGCCGAACAACGTCGCCACGAAGATCAGGCACATCGAGATGGCGACGCCGAGCAGGGCGGTGATCAGCGGCATGCCCGCCGCCAGGAACGACCCGAAGGTCACGATGAGGACGACGAGTGCCACGCCGACGCCGATCAGCTCTGTGGCCGACAGCGTCGGCAGGTTCTGCGAGAACAGCTGGCCGCCCACCGCGGACTTCGAACCCTCCGGCAGCTGCTTCGCCAGGTCGGCTCCTGCGTCCTTGACCGCCGTCTTGGTGGCGTCGGTCACCGTGGTCATCTGGCCCTTCAACTGGACCGTGATGATCGCGGCCGAGCGGTCGTCCGAGATGAGGTTCTTGACCTGCTTCGAGTACGGCGAGGAGACGCCGGAGACGCCAGCGATGTCGCCGATCGCGGTGACAGCCTTCTCGATCGGCTGCTTCACGTCGCTGTCATCGACGGTCTGACCGTCGGGAGCGACGACGACGACCTGCGCCGTCGTGCCGCTGACCTGCGGGAACGTGCGGCTCAGCGTGTCGAGAGCCTCCTGCGACTCCGTTCCCGGGATGCTGAAGCTGTTGTCGGTGCCCTGGTTGAACAGCAGTGCGCCGCCGCCGAGCACGGCGAGGAGGGCGATCCACACGATGACGACGAAGCGGCGGGCGCGGTAGGCCCACCGGCCGACCGAGTACAGGAGCGAGGACACGGGTTCTCCAGTGGGTGAGTACCGAAAGCGACGACAAGGGTTCGATACATCCTTGTATCCGTACAGAACCGTATCGGATACACTGCTGTATCGAAGTCGGATTCAGGAAGGTTTCAGCTTGAACAGCACGACTCTCAGTAAGGCCGCGCCGGCCGATGGGCCCGACGACGCGCCCACCGAATCGGCACGCCGTCAGCGCACCCGGGCGCGCCTCCTCGACGCGGCGTTCGAGGTCTTCGCTGAGCACGGCGTCCGCGCGGCAAGCGTCGAGACCATCGCCGAAGCCGCAGGCTTCACGCGCGGCGCCTTCTACTCCAACTTCTCCAGCAAAGAGGAGCTCTTCTTCGCCCTGATGGAGCGTGAGAAGACGATGCGGCTGGAACAGCTCGACACGGGCGTCGCCCAGTTCCTGACCCCGCTCGTCGGGCAGCACGGAGCAGAGCTCGGCGACCAGGAGGTCGTCCAGACCATCACCCGCATCCTGGAGCTGCAATCCGACGACCGCCGCTGGTGGCTCGTGCAGGCCGAGTTCCAGCTCATGGCGCTCCGCGACCACTCGATCGCCGCCGACTACCTGCGCTACCAGGACGAGTTCTTCGCCGACCTCACCGAGATCGTCGTCGAGGCCCTCAGCAGCGCTCGCCGCCGGTTCACCATCGACCCGGAGGAGGCGGTCCGGGTCATCGCCGAGCTCTGCGCCAACGGCGAGGCGCGTGCGGTGCTCGCAGACGACGAGCGCAGTTTCACCGAGCGGCTCTCGGCGTCCGTTCCGGCCATCCTCCTGGCGCTGACCGAGCGGATCTGAGCGTTCCCCAAGGGTCCGCGGCTACAGTCTTCAGGATGCGACCCGAAGCATCCCGAGACCACCGCGCACTGCGGCCCTCCCGCGTGCTCCGTGCCGTCGCCGTTCTGGCGGCGGCCTCCGCTGCGCTGCTGCTGACTGCCTGTTCGGGGTCGCCGACGAGTGCCGAGACCCCGCGTGCTGCGGCGACGGCCGTACCGGCGCCCACCTCGACCCCGGATCCCTTCCCCAAAGAGCCGTTGACGGCCTCCACACGGTACGTCGCCCTGGGCGACTCCTTCGCCGCCGGGATGGGCGCCGGCGCCGAGCAGGGCTCGTGCCGGCTCAGCGCCAACAGCTACCCGTCGGTGTTCGCCAGGAAGTCCGGCATCGACCTGATCGTGAACGCGGCGTGCGCGGGAGCCACCACCTCCGACCTGCTGAAGCACCAGCTGATCGCCCTCGACGACCGGACCGACCTGGTCACCGTGAGCATCGGCGGCAACGACCTCGGCGTGGCCGCCATCGCCGGGGACTGCGCCGCGGGCAAGGCGACGGCATGCCGCAACGAGGTCACCGCGGCGCTGTCGCTGCTGAACGTTCTGCCGGACCGGCTCGACACCGTCTACAGCGCCGTCGCGCAGGCGGCTCCGAACGCACGCATCGTCGTCACCGGGTACACCCTCCTCTATGACGCCTCCGATCCGAATGCCCCGGACTTCCAGACGGCCGCCGCGATCAACGCGGCGACGCTCGGGCTCAACGAGGTGATCAGGCAGGCCGTGGACGACCAGCGGGCCGAGGGCAAGCCGATGACCTACCTGCCCGTCGACTTCGCCGGCCACGCCATCGGCGACAGGAGGCCGTGGCTCAACACGTCGGGCTCGGCTGTCTTCCACCCGACGGCCGCCGGGTACACGGAGTACGCGAGCCGGCTGGTCCAGCTGCTCGGCACAGCGCATTGACCGTCCCGGGGCGGCCTTCGAGGACGCTGGTACCCTGACTGGTGTCTCACGTCCCGACCCTTCGAGGGAGTTGACCCACCATCACCGCGACGCCTCAACCGACGAACTCCGCGACCGATACCGTGCCGGACGGTGACACGTACGAACTGATCATCGTGTCCAACCGGCTCCCCGTCGACCGGGTGGTCGACGAGAGCGGGAACGCGGACTGGCGGCCGTCGCCCGGCGGTCTCGTCGCGGCGCTGGAGCCCGTGATGCGTTCGCAGGACGGCGTCTGGATCGGCTGGGCCGGCGTCGCGGGCGAGGAGATCGAGCCGTTCGAGGCCGGTGGCATCAACATCCTGCCCGTCCCGCTCTCCGACCAGGAGCTGCAGGAGTACTACGAGGGCTTCTCCAACGACACGCTGTGGCCGCTGTACCACGACGTGATCGCCCAGCCGAGCTACCACCGCGAGTGGTGGGACACGTACGTGCGGGTGAACCGGCGGTTCGCCCAGGCCGCGGCGTCGGTCGCCTCGGCGGGCGCCGTCGTCTGGGTGCACGACTACCAGCTGCAGCTCGTCCCTGCGATGCTGCGCGAACTGCGGCCCGACCTCGTGATCGGTTTCTTCAACCACATTCCGTTCCCGCCGTACGGCATCTACTCGCAGCTGCCGTGGCGGCGCCAGATCATCGACGGCCTGCTCGGCGCCGACGTCATCGGCTTCCAGCGCGTCGCCGACGCGGGCAACTTCTCCCGGGCCGTCAGGCGCCTGAAGGGCTTCGAGACGCGCGGGCCGATCATCGAGGTGCCGATCGACACCGACGACCCGGAGGCCGGCTCGCACCGGCACGTTACGGTGGACCGCCGCGGCGGCCTGGTGCGCACCGTGCTCGCGCGGGCGTTCCCGATCTCCATCGACGCCGACCAGTACCAAGAACTCGCGCGGCGGCCCGAGATCCAGGCGCGGGCCCGCGAGATCCGCGAGGAGCTCGGCAACCCCGAGAAGATCATGCTCGGCGTCGACCGCCTCGACTACACGAAGGGGATCGGGCACCGCCTCAAGGCGTTCGGCGAGCTCCTGGAGGAGGGGCGCGTGCGGGCGGAGGACGTCACACTCGTGCAGGTCGCCAGCCCCAGCCGGGAGCGGGTCGAGACGTACCGGCAACTGCGCGACGAGATCGAGCTGACGGTCGGCCGCATCAACGGGGACTACTCCACGCTGGGTCACACCGCGATCGCGTACCTGCACCACGGCTACCCCCGCGAGGAGATGGTGGCGCTGTACCTCGCCGCCGACGTGATGCTGGTGACCGCCCTGCGCGACGGCATGAACCTGGTCGCGAAGGAGTACGTGGCGACGCGCGTGGACGAGGACGGCGTGCTCGTCCTCAGTGAGTTCGCCGGCGCCTCCGACGAGCTGCGCCAGGCACTGCTGATCAACCCGCACGACATCGAGGGCCTGAAGGCGACCGTGATGCAGGCGCTGGCCATGCCGAAGCGCGACCGCACGCGGCGGATGCGTGTCCTCCGCAAGAAGGTGCTCACCAACGACGTCGCCCGCTGGTCGGCCTCGTTCCTCGACGCCCTCACGCGTCGGGCGCACGGCGACCACCCGCTGCAGGACCCTCCGGTCAACCGCCGCTGAGTCCTGTGCCGCCTCCCCCCTTTCGCCTCCCGCCACCGCTCTCCGCAACTCCCGCTGAAGGACGCATGACCGACACCGCCTCCCACCGCCCGTCCGACTCCGCCCTCGCCCTCGCCGGCGCGCTGCAGAAGCTGGCGAGGGCCGACCGGCTGCTCCTCGCCCTGGACTTCGACGGGACGCTGGCGCCCTTCGTCGACGTTCCGCGCGGCGCGCGGGCGTTGCCGGAGTCGAAGGCTGCTCTCGACCGGCTGGAGCGGCTGCCGCGAACGTGGGTGGCGTACGTCTCGGGTCGCCCGCTGACCAGCCTGGAGACCGTCACCGAGGCCGACGCGGACGCGCTGCTCATCGGATCGCACGGCGTCGAGATCCGCTTCGGCCGCGACGGGGTCTCGCTCGACCTGTCACCGGAGGAGCAGGACACGCTGACCCGGCTGGGGAAGGCGCTGGGCAACCTGGTGGACAGCATCCCCGGGACCAAGCTGGAGACCAAGCCGGTCGGTTTCGGCGTGCACTACCGCCAGGTGGCGGGGGAGCGCGGCGCCGAAGTCGTCTCCCGCGCCAGGGAGGCTGCGGCGAGCGTCAGCGATGCGCTCACCATCCGCGACGGCAAGGACATCATCGAATTCTCGGTGCGCGAGGCGCACAAGGGCGACGGCGTCGAGCGCCTGCGCCAGTACACGCAGGCCACCGCGGTGCTGTTCGCCGGCGACGACGTGACCGACGAGGACGGCTTCACCGTCCTCCGCCCGGACCGCGGCGACGTCGGCATCAAGGTCGGAACGGGCGAGACCGCTGCGCAGTACCGCGTGGCCGACGAGCGCGCCATCGCGACCCTCCTGGGCCTGCTCGCCCAGGCCCGCGAGGCCCACGTCGGCTGATTCGTCCTCCGCACATTCGTGACGAATGCGGCGTTTGCGCGCCGCTATCCCCACATTCGTCACGAATCGTGCGCGGTGAAGGGGGAGGCGGCACATGGTCGGAGCGGCATTCGAGACGTCCTAGAGTTGTTCCATGCCTGAAGTCGATTGGAAACCGCGTTCGCGCGTCGTCACGGACGGGATCGAAGCCACCACCAGCCGCGGGATGCTCCGCGCCGTCGGCATGGGAGACGAGGACTGGGAGAAGCCGCAGATCGGCATCGCCTCCTCCTGGAACGAGATCACCCCCTGCAACCTCTCGCTCGACCGTCTCGCGCAGGGCGCGAAGGAGGGCGTGCACGCCGGAGGCGGCTACCCGCTGCAGTTCGGCACCATCTCCGTCTCCGACGGCATCTCGATGGGCCACGAGGGGATGCACTTCTCGCTCGTGTCGCGCGAGGTCATCGCCGACTCGGTGGAGACCGTGATGATGGCGGAGCGCCTCGACGGCACCGTCCTGCTCGCCGGCTGCGACAAGTCGCTCCCCGGCATGCTGATGGCGGCAGCGCGGCTCGACCTGTCGGCGGTCTTCCTCTACGCGGGCTCCATCGCCCCGGGCTGGGTGAAGCTCTCCGACGGCACCGAGAAAGACGTCACCATCATCGACTCGTTCGAGGCGGTCGGCGCGTGCAAGGCCGGCAAGATGAGCGAAGAAGACCTCAAGCGCATCGAGTGCGCCATCGCTCCGGGCGAGGGCGCCTGCGGCGGCATGTACACCGCCAACACCATGGCCTCCGTGGCCGAGGCGCTCGGGATGAGCCTCCCGGGCTCCGCTGCGCCGCCCTCGGCGGACCGCCGCCGCGACTACTACGCGCACCGCTCGGGCGAGGCCGTCGTCAACCTGCTGCGCAAGGGCATCACGGCGCGCGACATCCTGACCAAGAAGGCGTTCGAGAACGCGATCGCGGTCGCGATGGCGTTCGGCGGCTCCACCAACGTCGTGCTGCACCTGCTGGCGATCGCCCACGAGGCCGAGGTCGATCTCACTATCGACGACTTCAACCGGATCGGCGATAAGATCCCGCACATCGGCGACCTGAAGCCGTTCGGCAAGTACGTGATGAACGACGTCGACCGCCACGGCGGCGTCCCGGTCGTCATGAAGGCGCTGCTCGACGCCGGACTGCTCCACGGCGACTGCCTCACCGTGACAGGCAAGACCGTCGCCGAGAACCTGGCCGAGATCAACCCGCCCGCACCGGACGGCGAGGTCATGCGGACGCTGGACAACCCCATCCACCCGACCGGTGGCATCACCATCCTCAAGGGCTCCCTGGCTCCGGACGGCGCGGTCGTCAAGACGGCCGGCTTCGACGCCGAGGTGTTCGAGGGTCCCGCGCGCGTGTTCGAGCGCGAGCGGGAGGCGATGGATGCGCTGACCGAAGGCCGCATCTACGCGGGCGACGTGGTCATCATCCGCTACGAGGGTCCGAAGGGCGGGCCGGGGATGCGCGAGATGCTCGCCATCACCGCGGCCATCAAGGGCGCGGGTCTCGGCAAGGATGTACTACTATTGACGGACGGACGATTCTCAGGCGGCACAACCGGCCTGTGCATCGGCCACATAGCACCCGAAGCGGTGGACGCAGGTCCCATCGCCTTCGTGCGCGATGGTGATCTGATACGGGTCGATATCGCGGCTCGCTCCCTCGACCTACTTGTCGACGAGTCAGAGCTGACCGCCCGCCGTGAAGGCTGGGCGCCTCTTCCTCCGCGCTATACCCGTGGCGTTCTCGCGAAGTTCTCCAAGCTCGTGCGCTCCGCAGCAGAAGGAGCGGTCACGGGCTAGGGCTTACGCGCCGGCACCAACCATCTTCGTACGTAAGGGACTGATAAGGCATGTCCACGGATGCAACCCCCAGCACTGTGTTGCCGTCCGCGACGCCCGGTAAGGCGTCGCCCGAGATCCTGACCGGCTCCCAGTCGGTCGTCCGCACCCTCGAGCTCCTCGGCGTCACCGACGTCTTCGGGCTCCCGGGCGGCGCCATCCTGCCCATCTACGACGCGATCATGGACTCCACCCGGATCCGTCACATCCTCGTCCGGCACGAGCAGGGCGGCGGCCACGCCGCCGAGGGCTACGCGGTCGCGGGCAACAAGGTGGGCGTCGCCATGGCCACCTCCGGCCCCGGCGCGACCAACCTGGTCACTGCGATCATGGACGCCCACATGGACTCCGTCCCCGTGGTCTTCATCACCGGTCAGGTGTTCTCCACCCTGATGGGCACGGACGCGTTCCAGGAGGCCGACATCGTCGGCATCACCATGCCGATCACCAAGCACTCGTTCCTGGTGAAAGACGTGGCGGACATCCCGTCGACCATCGCCGCGGCGTACCACATCGCAGGCACCGGCCGCCCGGGTCCCGTCCTCGTCGACATCACGAAGGACGCGCAGCAGAACACCGGCCCGTTCGTGTGGCCGCCGAAGGTCGACCTTCCGGGCTACCGGCCGATCACCAAGGCGCACGGCAAGCAGGTGCTGGCCGCGGCCCAGCTGCTCGCCGAGGCCAAGAAGCCGGTGCTCTACGTCGGCGGCGGCGTCATCCGCGCCCGCGCCTCGCGGGAGCTGCTGGAACTCGCGGAAGCCACAGGCGCGCCCGTCGTGACCACGCTGACCGCGCGCGGGGCGTTCCCGGACACCCACGCGCAGCACCTCGGCATGCCGGGGATGCACGGGACGGTCCCCGCAGTGCTCTCGCTGCAGGAGTCCGACCTGATCATCTCGCTCGGCGCCCGGTTCGACGACCGGGTGACCGGCAACACCTCCCTGTTCGCGCCCAACGCGAAGATCGTGCACGTCGACGTCGACCCTGCCGAGATCTCCAAGATCCGCATCGCCGACGTCCCCATCGTCGGCGATGCCAAGGACGTCATCGTCGATCTGACCGCGGCGTTCCAGGACGCCACCCGGGCGGGCAAGCCCGAGCTGGTCGAGTGGTGGACGTACCTGAACGGCCTCCGCGAGGAGTTCCCGCTCGGCTACAGCGCCACCAGTGACGGCCTCCTCGCCCCGCAGTACGTCATCCAGCGGATCGGCGAGCTGACCGGGCCGGAGGGCGTGTACACCGCCGGCGTCGGCCAGCACCAGATGTGGGCGGCGCAGTTCATCAAGTACGAGCGTCCCAACTCGTGGCTGAACTCCGGAGGGGCCGGCACGATGGGCTACTCGGTGCCTGCCGCCATGGGCGCCAAGGTCGCCCAGCCGGACCGCGTGGTGTGGGCGATCGACGGCGACGGCTGCTTCCAGATGACCAATCAGGAGCTCGCCACCTGCACGATCAACGACATCCCGATCAAGGTCGCGATCATCAACAACTCGTCGCTCGGCATGGTGCGGCAGTGGCAGACCCTCTTCTACGACGGCCGCTACTCCAACACCGACCTGAACACGGGCCACGACACCGTCCGCGTCCCTGACTTCGTGAAGCTGGCCGAGGCGTACGGCGCCCTCGGCATCCGCGTCACGAAGGAGGAGGAGGTCGACGCCGCGATCAAGCTCGCGCTCGAGACGAACGACCGTCCGGTCGTCATCGACTTCGTGGTGAGCGCCGACGCCATGGTGTGGCCGATGGTGCCGCAGGGCGTCAGCAACAGCTACGTCCAGTACGCCCGCGACCACAGTCCGTCCTTCGGAGGGGAGTGACCATGAGCACGCACGTTCTGAGCCTCCTCGTGGAGGACAAGCCGGGTCTGCTGACCCGCGTCGCCGGACTGTTCGCCCGGCGCGGCTTCAACATCCACTCGCTCGCGGTGGGCACCAGCGAGGTCGAGGGCCTCTCGCGCATCACGGTCGTCGTGGATGTGGAGGAGCTCCCGCTCGAGCAGGTCACCAAGCAGCTCAACAAGCTGATCAACGTGATCAAGATCGTCGAGCTCGACGCTGCGCAGTCGGTGCAGCGCGAGCACCTGCTGATCAAGGTGCGCGTGGACAACTCCACCCGCTCGCAGGTGCTCGAGGCCGTGAACCTGTTCCGCGCCCGTGTCGTCGACGTGGCGACCGATGCCCTCGTCATCGAGGTCACCGGCGACAGCGGCAAGACCCAGGCGCTGCTCAAGGTGCTGGAGCCCTACGGGATCAAGGAGATGGCCCAGTCCGGCCTCCTCGCGATCGGCCGTGGCGGCAAGTCCATCACCGAGCGCGTGTTCCGCAATTGACTCCCTCTCTCGAGAACCGAACCAGCAAGGAGAAGCACCAAGTGGCTGAGATCTACTACGACAACGACGCGGACCTGTCGATCATCCAGGGCAAGAAGGTCGCCGTCATCGGCTACGGCTCGCAGGGGCACGCGCACGCGCAGAACCTCCGCGACTCGGGCGTCGAGGTCGTCATCGGCCTCAAGGAGGGCTCGAAGTCGAAGCCCAAGGCCGAGGAGGCCGGCTTCCGCGTCCTGAGCGCGGCCGACGCCGCCGCGTGGGCCGACGTCATCGTCATCCTCGCGCCGGACCAGGTGCAGCGTCACCTGTACGCCGACGACATCAAGGACAACCTGCAGGACGGCAACGCGCTCGTCTTCGGGCACGGCTTCAACATCCGCTTCGGCTATATCGAGGCACCCGAGGGCGTCGACGTCATCATGGTCGCCCCGAAGGGCCCGGGCCACACGGTCCGTCGCGAGTACGAGGCCGGCCGCGGCGTGCCGGTGATCGTCGCCGTCGAGAAGGATGCGTCGGGCAACGCCTGGCCGCTCGTGCTCTCGTATGCCAAGGCGATCGGCGGCCTCCGCGCCGGCGGCATCAAGACCACCTTCACCGAGGAGACCGAGACCGACCTGTTCGGCGAGCAGGCCGTCCTCTGCGGCGGCGTCTCGCAGCTCGTCCAGTACGGCTTCGAGACCCTGACCGAGGCCGGCTACCAGCCGCAGGTCGCCTACTTCGAGGTCCTGCACGAGCTGAAGCTCATCGTCGACCTGATGTGGGAGGGCGGCATCGCCAAGCAGCGCTGGAGCGTCTCCGACACCGCCGAGTACGGCGACTACGTCTCGGGCCCGCGCGTCATCGACCCGCACGTCAAGGAGAACATGCAGGCCGTGCTGTCCGACATCCAGGACGGCACCTTCGCCAAGCGCTTCATCGCCGACCAGGACGCCGGCGCGCCGGAGTTCCTGGAGCTCCGCAAGAAGGGCGAGCAGCACCCCATCGAGGCCACCGGCCGCGAGCTGCGCAAGCTCTTCGCGTGGAACGCCTCCAACGACGACGACTACGTCGACGGCGAGGTCGCCCGCTGAGCGAGCCCAGCATGGGGATCACCGCCCAGTAGTCTCGGGGTGCCGCACGCGACGCGTGCGGCACCCTTCCGCGTGAGGAGCTGAGCCGATGGGCATCGCCGTCGAGATCGCAGTCCAGGATGTCGCCGGCGTCCGCATCGCGCTGGCGGAGGGCGCCGACCGGGTCGAGCTGTGCACGGCGCTCGGGATGGGCGGGCTCACCCCGTCCGCCGCGCTGGTGCGCTCGGCCATCGCGGAGGCGCGGCAGCAGGAGCGGCCCGCGTTCGTTCACGTGCTGGTCCGCCCGCGTGGCGGCGGTTTCGTCTACGACGCGGACGAGGTCGCGCTGACCGTCGCCGACATCCGCTTCGCCCGGGAGGCCGGCGCCGCTGGCGTCGTGATCGGCGCCCTCGACGAGCGGGGCGAGGTCGACCACGACGCCGTCCAGCGGTTCGTCCGGGCCGCAGAGGATCTCGCGGTCACCTTCCACCGGGCGCTGGACGTCGCGGCCGATCCTTTCGCCGCCCTCGACGACCTGGCCGCGCTCGGCGTGCGCCGCGTTCTCACCTCCGGCGGCGCTCTGCGCAGCGGCGACGGTGCGGAAACACTCCGCGCGCTGGCCCAGCGGGCGGCAGGGCGCATCGAGGTGATGGCCGGCGGGGGAGTGCGTATCGACGACATCCCGCTGCTCGCCTCCACCGGGGTGCAGGCCGTGCACCTCTCCGCGCGCGGATCCGTCACCGGTGCGCCCAGCGGCCCAGGTGGGGGCGACGCTGCGTACGACATCACCGATCCGGCGACGGTCGCCTCCGCCGTGGCCGCTGCCCGCGCGCTGCGCTGACCGGCCATCCTCCACCGCGAGCATCCACAGGCGGCGTAACGCAGCGAAAGGCGCATCCGGCCTCCCGCTAGAGTTAAGCCTTCAGCGCCCCACCGACCGTGGCGCATTTCTTCCCAAGCCAGCCCTCGCACCTCGAAGGAACTGCCACGTGACAAAGCCGGTCGTCCTGATCGCCGAAGAACTCTCGCCCGCCACCGTCGACGCCCTCGGGCCCGACTTCGAGGTCCGCTCCGTGGACGGGACCGACCGGCCGGCGCTGCTCACCGCGGTCGCCGACGCCGACGCGATCCTGGTGCGCTCCGCGACCAAGGTCGACGAGGAGGTCATCGGGGCGGCGAAGTCGCTCAAGGTCATCGCCCGAGCCGGCGTGGGCCTCGACAACGTCGACATCAAGACCGCGACGACCGCGGGCGTCATGGTGGTCAATGCACCGACCTCCAACATCATCTCGGCGGCGGAGCTGACCGTCGGCCACATCCTCAGCCTCGCCCGCCACATCCCGGCCGCGCACAGCGCGCTGGCGCAGGGGCAGTGGAAGCGGTCCAAGTACACCGGCGTCGAGCTCTACGAGAAGACGATCGGCATCATCGGTCTCGGCCGCATCGGCGCCCTCATCACCGCCCGCCTGCAGGCGTTCGGGACGAACGTCATCGCGTACGACCCGTACGTGACCAGCGCACGGGCGCAGCAGCTCGGCGTGCAGCTCGTCACGCTGGACGAGCTGCTGGCGCAGTCCGACTTCATCACCATCCACATGCCGAAGACGCCGGAGACCACCGGCATGATCTCGGACGACCAGCTGGCCCTGATGAAGGACACCGCGTTCATCGTCAACGTCGCGCGCGGCGGCCTGATCGACGAGGAGGCGCTCTACCGTGCGCTGACCTCGGGAACCATCGCGGGCGCCGGCCTCGACGTCTTCGTCTCGGAGCCGCCGCAGGACTCGCCGCTCCTGGCGCTCGAGAACGTCGTCGTCACGCCGCACCTCGGCGCCTCCACGGATGAGGCGCAGGAGAAGGCGGGCGTCTCGGTCGCGCGCTCCGTGCGTCTCGCGCTCTCGGGCGAGCTCGTCCCCGACGCGGTCAACGTCGCGGGCGGCGTGATCGATCCCTATGTCCGCCCCGGCATCCCCCTCGTCGAGAAGCTCGGCCAGGTGTTCTCCGGCCTCGCGGGCAGCCCGGTCACGAGCGTCGACGTCGAGGTCCGCGGCGAGCTGGCCGACTACGACGTCAGCGTGCTCAAGCTCGCGGCGCTCAAGGGAATCTTCACCAACATCGTCAGCGAGACCGTCTCGTACGTCAACGCGCCGCTGCTCGCCGATCAGCGCGGCATCGAGGTGCGCCTCATCACCGACTCGGTGAGCGAGGAGTACCGCAACCTCATCACCCTGCGCGGCGCCCTCAGCGACGGCTCGCAGGTCTCGGTCGCGGGCACGCTGACCGGCCCCAAGCAGATCGAGAAGATCGTCGGCATCAACGGCTACGACGTGGAGGTGCCGGTCGCCGAGCACCTGGTCGTCATGGTCTACGACGACCGCCCCGGCATCGTCGCGGTCTACGGTCGCGAGTTCGGCGAGTCCTCGATCAACATCGCGGGCATGCAGATCGCCCGGACCTCCGCAGGCGGCAAGGCGCTCAGCGTCCTGACCGTCGACTCGCGGGTGCCGGACGGCCTCCTCGAGAAGGTCCGGCTGGCGATCGACGCCGACCTGATGCAGGAGATCGACATCACCGAGGCGTGATCCGCGGAGGCTGTGGCAGGCGGCCAGGAAGAAATTTCTCCCGGACTGTCGATTCCGGCGGTTGAATTGCGTCGTAGGGGTGTCGATATCCCTACGAAGCAAGGAGACACCATGTCCGACGAGTACGTTCTGCTCATCCGCGAGCCCAACTGGAACCCCCAGGAGATGACCGCGGACGAGTGGCAGGCCGGCATGGCCGGTCACCAGGCGTTCCAGGAGGCCGTCGCGGCCGCCGGCGAGCGCATCGTCGCCAGCAGCGCGCTGCAGGAGGCGACGCACGCCACCCGCATCACCCCGGGCGCCGACGGCGCGCCGGTCTTCACCAGCGGACCGTTCGGCGAGACCAGCGAGGTCATCACCGGTTTCTACAGCTTCACGGCAGCCAGCAACGAGCAGGCTCGCGAGCTGGCCGCGCTGTGCCCGACGAAGGGCTCGATCGAGCTGTACCCGGTGCTGGTGCTCGACGCGGTGCGCTGAGTGACGCGGTGGGCTGAGTGACGCCGGCCGCCGGGGACGACGCCGAGCGGTCGGAGCGCGACCGGATCGAGAGGGCGTGGCGGGAGGAGGCCCCGCGCATCCTCGGCGCCGTCGCGCGCACGACGGGCGACCTCCTGCTCGCGGAGGACGCGGTGCAGGAGGCGCTCGTGCGCGTCCTGCAGGAGGCCGGGCGTGGCCGCGTGCCCGCCAATCCGGCCGCGTGGATCACCACTGTGGCGCGCCGCGTCGCGCTGGACGAGTTCCGGCGCGAGCGCACGGCGGCCAGGGCGGGGTCCGCCTTGGCCGCAGAACTCGCGCGTTCCGAACGCGCCGACGTCGAGGATCGGCGGAGCGACGAACCGGGGGAGGGGAACGTGTTCACCGGCGACGAACGACTGGAGCTCATCCTCCTGGTCGCGCATCCCGCCCTCGCGGCGGAGGCGCGCGTCGCGCTTGCCCTGCGATTCGTCTGCGGGGTGCCGACGGCGCGGATCGCCGAGGCGTTCCTCGTCTCCGAGCCGACGATGGCGGCGCGGCTCACCCGTGCCAAGAAGCGCATCCATGCGTCCGGCGTCCGCCTCGCCCTCGACGACACCGACGATGTCGCCCGTCGCATGCCGGATGCCCTCACCACGATCTACCTGCTGTACACGGTGGGGCACCAGACAGCCGACGCCTCCCTGCGGCTCGACGCGATCGCGCTCGCACGCGACGCGCACCGCGCGGTCCGCGATCGGGAGAGCTCCGGCCTCCTGGCCCTGCTGCTGCTGACCGAGGCGCGCCAGGCAACGCGCCTGACCGCGGACGACGAGTTCGGGATGCTGCGCGACGCGGACCGGTCCCTCTGGAATGTCGCGCTCATGGCCGAGGGGGAGCAGCTCGCGGCCGAGGCGCTGGCCGGCGACGGGCGGTACGCCCTGCAGGCGGGCATCGCCGGCCTCCACGACATCGCTCCCACGTGGGAGGCCACGGACTGGCCCGCCATTGCGCGCCTCTACGACGGCCTGGTGCGGCAGTGGCCGAGCCCTTCGGCCCGGCTCGGACGGCTGGTGGCGCTGGGGCACAGCCCGGATGCGGGACCCGATGTCGGTCTCGCCGGCCTCGCCGACGACCAGGACCTGTTCCGCGGGGCGACGGCGTCGCAGGCGCACGCCGCGCGGGCGGCGCTGTTGCAGCTCGCGGGCAGGGATGCGGAGGCGGCCGACTCCTTGCGGCAGGCCATCGCCGCGACGGCGGACGAGCGCACCGGACGCTCGCTCGCCCGGCTGCTGGCGTCGCTGGAGTGACGCCGACTCAGCCGGCCGGTTCGGCCAGCTGACGGACGAGCGCGATCAGGTCATCCACGTCGGTCTCGTCGCGCAGCACGTTGTTCGTCGCGGGCAGCAGGGCGGTGTTGTAGTACATCCCGTCCCCGATGAGCATGATCGTCCGTGCGACCAGGGGATCGCCGACCGTCTCCTGCAGCACCTCCAGCCAGCGGCGCTGCGCGCCGGCCAGGGCGTCGCGAGCCCGCGGGTCGTCCGCTTGCGCCAACCGCGCGATCGCGACCATCGCCCGTTCGAAGCGCGAGTCGGTGGGGATGGAGGTGCGGAGGAAGTAGTCGACGGGTCCCTTCTCAGAGGTCCGCATGCTGGCCACATCATCGTCGATGAGGGCGGCGAAGCGGTCGAGCACCCCGGCGGCCAGGGCCTCCTTGGAGGCGAAGTGGTACAGCAGGCCGCCCTTGGAGACCCCGGCGCGGGCCGCCACGGCATCGAGGGTGGCCGCCCGCTCGCTCTGCTCCGCCAGCAGCTCCTCGAAGGCGTCGAGCACGCGATCTCGCGCGGAAGGGGCGGAGGAGGCGGGGGCGGCGTCACTCGGCATGACCACATCGTAGCTCGCGATGGTTGCCACTGTACCGTCCAGACGGTACAGTAAACACATGTCCTCGACCGCCGCACCCCGCATCACTGCAACCGACGTCCCCGCCCGGGCCGGCGGGCGCGGGTGGGCGGCGCTGGCGGTGCTGATGCTGCCGACGCTGCTCGTCTCGGTCGACAACACGGTGCTGAGCTTCGCTCTCCCGTCCATCTCCGAGGCGCTCGAGCCGAGCGCGACCGGGATGCTCTGGATCGTGGACGTGTACCCGCTCGTGCTCGCCGGGCTCCTCGTCGCCATGGGCAGCCTGGGCGACCGGATCGGCCGTCGCCGGCTGCTGCTGATCGGCGCGACCGGATTCGCGACGGTGTCGGCACTCGCGGCCTTCGCGCCGAGCGCGGAACTGCTCATCGCCTCCCGCGCCGCACTGGGCGTCTTCGGGGCGATGCTGATGCCCTCCACGCTGTCGCTGCTGCGCAGCGTGTTCGCCGACCGGGAGCAGCGGCGGCTCGCCATCGCGATCTGGGCGTCCGGCTTCGCGGCGGGATCCGCCCTCGGCCCGATCGTCGGCGGACTGCTGCTCGAGCACTTCTGGTGGGGTTCCGTCTTCCTGCTCGCGGTGCCCGTCCTCATCCCGCTGCTGGTGCTTGCTCCGCTCCTCGTCCGCGAGTCGCGCGACCCGGCCCCCGGGCCGGTCGACGCCCTCGGGATCGTGCTCTCGCTGCTCACGATGGCGCCGATCGTCTACGGCATCAAGTCGCTCGCGGTCGACGGCCCGTCCGTGCTCGCCGTGGTCGCGATCGCCGGTGGCGCCGCCTGCGGGGCCCTGTTCGTGCGGCGGCAGCTGCGGCGGCCGGTGCCGATGCTCGACATGCGGCTGTTCACGTGGCCGGCGTTCAGCGGAGCGGTCGTCGTCAACCTGCTCAGCGTGGTGTCGCTGGTCGGCTTCCTCTTCTTCGTGTCGCAGCACCTGCAGCTGGTGATCGGGCTGACTCCGCTGCAGTCGGGCCTCGTGCTGCTTCCCGGGCTGGTGACCATGATCGTCGCGGGTCTGCTCGTCGTGCCGGTGGCTCGACGCATCCGACCGGGAGTCGTCATCGCCGCCGGACTGACGCTCTCGGCGGCCGGCTACCTGCTGGTGGCGGTGACGGGAGGCGGTGCGCCCTGGAGCATCCTGCTCGCCGCGTTCGTGCTGCTCGGCGCCGGCATCGGCGCAGCGGAGACGGTCTCGAACGAACTCGTCATCTCCACCGCTCCGGCAGAGAAGGCGGGCGCTGCGTCGGCCGTCTCGGAGACGGCCTACGAGCTGGGCGCCGTGCTCGGCACGGCGACGCTCGGGACGCTGATCACCGCCTCCTACCGCGCGGCCCTCGTCGTGCCGTCCGGCCTCACGGCCGGGCAGGCGAACGCGGCGGGGGAGACGCTGGGCGGCGCCGTCTCGGTCGCCCGCGGGCTGCCCGGGCCGCTGGCCGACCAGCTGCTGGAGTCGGCACGATCCGCCTTCGACAGCGGCGTGGGTCTCACTGCGGTGATCGGCGTGGTCCTGGTCGCGACCGCCGCTGTCGTTGCGCTGGTCACCCTCCGTCGCGTCCGGGCCTGATCGGAGCGACGGTGCACGGCGATAGGGTGGCTGTACCGGTTCCGCATCCATCAGCGCGAGGAGTCCCATGTCCCGTTCCGTCAAGCTCGCCGTCATCCCGGGTGACGGGATCGGCCCGGAGGTCATCGCCGAGGCGGTGAAGGTGCTGGACGCAGTGACCGCCGGAGGCGCGCTGGCGTTCGAGAAGACGCACTTCTCGCTCGGAGCGGACCGGTACCTGGCGACGGGCGACGTGCTGACGGACGACGACCTGGAGGCGATCGCGGCTCACGACGCCATCCTGCTCGGCGCAGTCGGCGGAAAGCCCGGCGACCCACGTCTCGCCGGCGCGAACATCGAGCGGGGCCTGCTGCTCAAGCTCCGCTTCTCGCTCGACCACTACGTCAACCTGCGGCCGACGACCCTGTTCCCGGGGATCGCGAGCCCGCTCGCGAATCCCGGCGAAGTCGATTTCGTCGTGGTCCGGGAGGGCACAGAGGGGCCGTACGTCGGCAACGGCGGCGCCATCCGGCAGGGCACTCCGCACGAGATCGCGAACGAGGTGTCCGTCAACACCGCGTACGGCGTCGAGCGGGTGGTGCGCTACGCCTTCCAGCAGGCGGAGCGCCGCCGCAAGAAGCTGACCCTCGTGCACAAGACCAACGTCCTGACCTTCGCCGGCGGACTCTGGAAGCGGATCGTCGATGCGGTCGCCGCCGAGCACCACGGTGTGGCGGTCGACTACCTCCATGTCGATGCCGCGACCATCTTCCTGGTCACGGATCCTGCTAGATTCGATGTGATCGTCACGGACAACCTCTTCGGCGACATCCTCACCGACCTCGCGGCCGCGATCAGCGGCGGCATCGGGCTGGCGGCCTCCGGCAACATCAACCCGGCCGGAGCCTTCCCGAGCATGTTCGAACCGGTTCACGGATCGGCACCCGACATCGCCGGCCAGCAGAAGGCCGACCCCACCGCCGCGATCCTCTCCATCGCGCTCCTTCTCCGCCACCTCGGCGAAGAAGGACTCGCCCAGCGTGTCGAGCAGGCGGTGACCGCCGACCTCGCCGAGCGCACGGGCGCTGTGCGAACGACCGCCGAGATCGGCGACGCGATCGCCGCGCGCGTGGCGCAGAATTGAATCACCGTCGCATAAAGGACCAGTCATGACCTCGACCAGCATCTCCCTCACCAGTGGCCCCACCGAGACGTCGGGCCTGCTCTGGAACGTCAGCCGCAACGAGGCCGCCCGCGAGGCGGCCGAACGTGCCGAGATCCTCGCGGACCCCGGGTTCGGCAACTACTTCACCGACCACATGGTCGACATCTGCTGGTCGGCGAAGGGAGGCTGGCACCGCCCGCGCGTCTCGCCCTACGGTCCCATCCAGCTCGAGCCCTCGGCCGCCGTCTTCCACTACGCGCAGGAGATCTTCGAAGGTTTGAAGGCGTACCGCCACGCCGATGGCTCGATCTGGGGCTTCCGGCCGGAGGCGAACGCGGCCCGCATGCAGCGCTCGGCGTACCGGCTCGCCCTCCCGGAGCTCCCGGTCGAGCACTTCCTCGACTCGCTCAAACAGCTCATCGCCGTCGACGGCGACTGGGTGCCGGATGCAGCCGAGACAAGCCTCTACCTGCGTCCGTTCATGTTCGCGAAGGAGGCGTTCCTCGGTGTCCGCCCGGCGAACAAGGTCGCGTACTACCTGATCGCGAGCCCCGCTGGGGCCTACTTCCCGAGCGGCGTCGCCCCGGTCTCCATCTGGCTGTCCGACCGCTGGTCGCGCGCAGGCAAGGGCGGCACGGGTGCGGCGAAGACGGGCGGCAACTACGCGTCCAGCCTGCTGCCGCAGGCCGAGGCCTACGAGCACGGCTGCGCCCAGGTGCTGTTCCTCGACTCCGTCGAAGGCACGTACCTCGAGGAGCTCGGCGGCATGAACGTCGTGCTCGTCTACAAGGACGGCACACTGGTCACGCCCGAGTCGGACAGCATCCTGGAGGGCATCACCCTCGACTCGGTGCTGCAGCTCGCCCGCGACCGCGGCCACGCCGTCGAGCGCCGCAAGGTCACGATCGACGAGTGGCGCGACGGCGTGGAGTCCGGCGAGATCGTCGAGGTCTTCGCGTGCGGCACCGCGGCGGTCATCACTCCGATCGGCGAACTCAAGTCCGACACCTTCACGGTGGGCGACATCACCGCCCCTCCCGGCGAGCTGACGATGTCGCTGCGCCAGGAGCTGACCGACATCCAGTACGGCCGCGAGCGCGACCGCCACAACTGGATGTACCGCCTGGACGCGTAGTCGCCATGGTGTTCGCGGTGGTCGGGCCGGGCGCGGTCGGCGGGCTGTTCGCGTGGCTGCTGCAGCGCGCGGGCGAGGAGGTCGTCGCCGTCGGCCGGCCGGCGACCGTCGAGGCGATCCGTCGGGACGGGATCGAAGTCCGCAGCGCAACGTTCGGCGACGGCGTCGAGCGGGTGCGGGCCGAGACGGAGGTGCCCGCGGGCGCCAGCGTCATCCTGGCGACGAAGGTCTACGGGCTGCAGGATGTGCTGCCCGGAATCGTCGACGCCCGGCCGTCCGAGGTGATCTCGTTCCTGAACGGCGTCGAGCACATGCGCCCGCTGCGGGTCGCCCTGCCGGACACACCCGTGGCCGGGGCGTCCGTCGCGGTGTCGGCGCTGCGCGTCTCCACCACCGTGGTGGACCACCGGAGCCCGTTCGTCCGCGTTGAGGTGCCGGAGAGCGCGGCGCGCTTCGCCGCCGTCCGGGCGCTGACCGACGCCGGACCTACTGTGCGCGCCGGCGGCAGCGAGGCGGAGGTGCTGTGGGCGAAGTTCCGGTTGCTCGCCTCCCTCGCCCTGCTCACCTCCTATTGGCGGCAGCCCGCGGGCGCGGCGCTCAGCGAGGATCCGGAGCTGACGGAGGCCGTCGTGGCGGAGGTCGTCGCGTGCTCCGTGGCCGAGGGTGTCGCAGCGTCCGAACTCGACCTCGTCCGGGCGCTGCGCAGCGTGCCGGGCGGGATGCGGACCTCCCTGCAGGAGGACCTGGCCGCCGGCGCGCCCAGCGAGCTGGACGCGCTCGGCGGTGCTCTGGTGCGCATCGGCGAGCGCCACAGCATCCCGACGCCCGCCATCGCCCGCATCGTGACGGGGTTAAGCTCGAACACGTGAAGATTGCACGGTTCAGCCACACCCGCGACGGCGAGAAGTCGCCGGTCATCGATTACGGCATCGTCGACGAGGACGCCCTCGTCGTGCTCGCCGGCGACCCGATGTTCGCCGGCTTCGACACCACGGGGGAGCGCGTCCCGCTGGCCAAGGTCGGCTCGCTGCTCGCGCCGGTCATCCCGCGCTCCAAGGTCGTCGCGGTCGGCAAGAACTACCGGGAGCACGCCGCAGAGATGGGCGGGGAGGCGCCCGGCGAGCCGCTGCTCTTCCTGAAGCCGAACACCGCCGTGATCGGCCTGGGCGACGCGATCATCGCGCCGCCGCAGTCGGAGCGCGTCGACTACGAGGGCGAACTGGCCGTCGTCATCGGTAAGATCGCCCGCAACGTCCGCGCCGAGGATGCGGCGGAGCACATTTTCGGGTACACCGTCGCCAACGACGTGACCGCGCGCGACCTGCAGGAGAAGGACGGGCAGTGGACCCGCGCGAAGGGCTTCGACACCTTCTGCCCGCTGGGCCCGGTGATCGAGACCGAGCTGGCGCCCGACGCCGTGCTGCGCACCCGCCTCAACGGGGAGCTGAAGCAGGAGGCGCCGATCAGCGACATGGTGCATGACATCCCGTCGATCATCGCGTACGCCTCCAGCGTCTTCACCCTCCTGCCCGGTGACGTCATCCTGACCGGGACGCCGTCCGGCATCGGGCCGATGAAGCCGGGCGACACGGTGGAGGTGGAGGTCGACGGCGTCGGCTCCCTGGTGAATCCTGTGCGCGCCCCGAAGTAGGCCTCCCGGTAGGATCGGAGGCGTATGTCTGACACGATCGCACACCCGTTCTCCGAAGCCACCGGCGCCGACGTGCGCGTGCGCTTCTGCCCGTCGCCGACCGGCACGCCCCACGTCGGGCTGATCCGCACCGCGCTGTTCAACTGGGCGTACGCCCGGCACACCGGCGGCAAGCTGATCTTCCGCATCGAGGACACCGACGCGGCACGCGACAGCGAGGAGAGCTACCAGCTCATCCTGGAGGGCCTGCGCTGGCTGCGACTCGACTGGGACGAGGGGATCGACGTCGGCGGCCCGGACGGACCGTACCGGCAGTCGCAGCGCTACGACATCTACCGCGACCTGATCGAGCGGCTCGTGGCCTCCGGTCACATCTACGAGAGCTTCGCCACGGCGGAGGAGATCGAGGCGCGGAACGTCTCGCTGGGTCGCGACCCGAAGCTCGGCTACGACAACTTCGAGCGCGACCTGACCGTGGAGCAGAAGGCCGCCTACCGGGCGGAGGGCCGCCAGCCCGCACTGCGCCTTCGCGTGCCGGACGACGACCTCAGCTTCGACGACCTGGTGCGCGGCGAGATCACCTTCAAGGCCGGCTCGTTCAGCGACTTCGTGGTGGTGCGCCCCAACGGCCACCCGCTGTACACGTTCGTGAACCCGGTCGACGATGCGCTGATGGGTATCACGCACGTCCTCCGCGGCGAAGATCTGCTGTCCTCCACGCCGCGCCAGATCGCGCTGTACTACGCGCTGATCGACGCCGGCGTGACGACGTTCGTGCCCCGTTTCGGCCACCTGCCGTACGTGATGGGGGAGGGCAACCGCAAGCTGTCCAAGCGCGACCCCGAGTCGAGCCTGTTCCACCACCGCGACCGCGGATTCATCCCCGAGGGCCTGGTGAACTACCTGGCGCTGCTGGGCTGGTCGCTGACGCACGACCGCGACGTCTTCTCGCTGGAGGAGATGGTGGCGGCGTTCGACGTGAAGGACGTCAACCCGAACCCGGCCCGCTTCGACCTGAAGAAGGCGGAGTCCATCAACGGCGATCACATCCGGCTGCTCGACCACGCCGACTTCGCGGAGCGCACCATCCCGTACCTGGTCGCTGCGGGCGTCGTGGAGGAGCCGCTGAGCCCCGCCCAGCATGCCGTCCTCGACCAGGCCGCGCCGCTCGTTCAGGAGCGCGTGCAGCTGCTGGGCGAGGCGCCCGGGATGCTGGGCTTCCTGTTCACGGACGCCGCATCCCTCGTCGTCGAAGACGACGCCCGCGCGTCTCTGCCCGAGAACGCCGGTGAAGTGCTCGCCGCATCCCTCGGAGCCCTGGAGCTGGTGCCGGAAGCCGAGTGGACGCACGACGCGATCGAGTCGGCGCTGCGCGACGCACTCGTCGAGGGCCTGGGGCTCAAGCCGCGGGTCGCCTTCGGGCCGTTGCGCGTGGCCGTCTCGGGCCGCCGGGTGTCGCCCCCGCTGTTCGAGTCGATGGAGATCCTGGGCAAGGCCGAGACGATCGCGCGGCTGGACCGGCTGTCGGCCGCATTGGCGTAGAGCCATGGCGAGCGAGTCGTACGAGGTCGTGGTCGTCGGCGGCGGGCCGGCCGGCCTGTCGGCGGCGCTGAACCTCGCGCGGGCGCGGCGGCGCGTCCTCGTGGTCGACGGCAACCGGCCGCGGCACGCCGCGACCCTGCTGGCGCACGGCTTCCTCACCCGCGACGGCGTCTCCCCGTTGGAGCTGCGCCGCCTCGGACGCGAGGAGGTCGACGCCTACGAGAACGCGACGGTGGTCTTCGCCCAGGTCGGCGCGGTGGAGGTCGAGGGCGACGGGTTCCGCGTCACGGCGCGCGGCGTCCGGGGCGGAGCGGACGTCGACGTCCGGACCGACACCATCCTCATCGCGACGGGCGTGACGGAGGCCATGCCGGCCATCCCGAGCCTGCGCGCGTACTACGGCACCCAGCTCCACAGCTGCATCGAATGCGACGGGCACGAGTCGGCGGGCCTTCCGCTCGCCCTCATCGGCGAGACGCCCGACGTCGCCGAGCGGGCGCTGCTGCTGACCCAGTGGACCGACGACCTCATCGTGTTCACGAACGCCGCCGACGTCGTGGACGCCGAGGAGGAGCGGATGCTCGCGCAGCTCGGCGTCCGGATCGAGCGCGGCAGGATCGACGACGTCGTCGGCGAGAAGGGCGTCATGACGGGCATCAGGATGGAGGACGGTTCCGTGATCGAGCGGGCCGGCGGATTCCTCCGCCCGGTGTGGTCGCCGGCGCTGTCGTTCGCCGACGGTCTGGACCTCGACCGCGACGCCGAGGGCTACCTCCTCACCGACGCCCAGGGCCGCACCTCCCTCCCCGGCGTGTACGCGGCGGGGGAGACGACGGCGCCCGGTCCCCAGCAGCTGATCGTCGCCGCGGGCTCCGGAGCGGTCGTGGCGGCGGCTGTCAACCGCGACCTCATCGGGCTCGCTCTGGACGGGGCCGCCGTTTTGTAGTCCGGACCACAGGTAGGCTAGAGTTGGTTCTCGTGCCCGGGCCACGGTCCGAAGCAGTGGGGTATGGTGTAATTGGCAACACGGCGGTTTCTGGTACCGTTGTTCTTGGTTCGAGTCCAGGTACCCCAGCCAGAGCGCGAACGTTCGAAGGCCCGGTTCTCCGGGCCATTTCGTTTTCCTGACCCGGTTTCCCGCGGCGTCGTCCTGCGCCGCTCGCGCCGCGATCTGATCGTCCCGACACGCCGTCATCCGGTGGTGGGTGACGGCATGTCGGGACGAGTGGATGCGTCCGCGGCGGGATCAGCCGAGCGACTCGATGTGGGTGCCAGTGATGCTGACCAGGTACCCGCCCGCGAAGGTGAGACGCTCCCGCTCTCGGAGGTCACGGCTCCACAGCACGTCGCCACTCGCGATGTCGTAGGCCGTGGCGACGGTCAGCGGGTAGCTGCTGGCGTAGGCAGCGGTGACCCCCGGCAGGTCCAGGGCCGCTCGCGGCAGGTCGGTGGCGGTGAGAACCGCGCCCGAGGACGCGTCGATGGCGCACAGCGCCCCCTGCTGCTGTTCGAAGAAGACGACACCCCTCTGCCGGTCAAGCAGGACCGCCCCGGACGGCCCGCAGAGCGACTGCGTGTTGTCCACGATCACCGTCCCGGTTGCGGCGTCCACCAGGGTGCTCGTGCCCGGGCGGGAGAGGACCAGCATGCCCGACGATTCATCAGCCAGCGTCTGTGACGACTTGCCGGCCAGCGCATCCGAGGTGGGGAGTCCGTACACGTAGCCCCCCTGCCAACCGTCCTGGTGCCAGAGCTCGTCTCCGGCGAGGTCGGTGGCGGTGAGACGCCCGGTTCGCGGATCGATCGTGGTCACGACGTCGCCGAACACCATCCTGTTTATTGAGATGATGTAGTCGCCCGGTTCGTACTGGCCGGTCTGGACGTCGACGCTTCCCGTCGCCGCCCCGGTCACCCCGGGAACAGAGAAGACCACATCGGCTCTGGGGGTGAGGCCGGCGGCCGCATCCAGATCCGCAGAGGAGCCGGGAAGCTCCGTGACCCAGCGGGGATCCGCCGGGTCGCGGGGATCGATGCGCATCACGCGAGCCGAACCGACCGGGGCCCCCTGGGCGTCCACCTTCTGGGAGGTGACCAGCACGTCCCCCGACGTGCCGGCCACCGCGACGGCTCGATCGAGTCGCAGATCGGCGGGAACGCTGACGTGTGCTTCCGTCACTCCCGTTGCGAGATCGATGACCTCGGTCGGGCCGTCGCCGCGCGCGTCGAAGAGACCGCGGCCCGACGTTCCCAGGACAGTGAACCCCACGGCCCCGATCAGCTGCTTGCGCGTGAACGTCCATTCGCGCGTCCACAGCACCTTCCCGTGCTCGGTGTCGACCAGGGCCATCCCGATGTCCTCCGTGTTGCGGTCCGGCTTGTCTCCGCACGGGCTTCCCTCGTACTCCTTCGGGCGCATCCCGGTCAGGAACACGGCCCTCCCGTCGGACAGGTTGTAGGCGCTCGTTCCACGGCACTCGTCGTTCGCTCCCGGCAGGTCGAGCGACCAACTCGGGTGGTCGGGCAGGCTGCGGACGTCGTGCGGGGTGATCGGCGCGGACTGCACGAGCGGCCGAGGCGTCGGGGTGGGCGTCGGGGTGGGAGTGGGTGTCGGGGTCATGGTCGGGCTGTGGGTGGGCGTCGGCACCGGAACGGGCGCCGGCTCCGGTGCTCCCAGGTGGAGGACGCCGGTGAGCGCCAGCGCGGCCGTGCCTCCGGCGACCGCGAGCGCAACGCCGGTGAGGGCGCCGACGATGGCGAACCGGGCGCGCCGCTCGCGACGGGGCTCGTCGGCGACGGTGTCGAGCAGGAGTCGCCGGATCGCGGCACTGCGTTCTGGGCTGAATTCCGTGGTGCTCATCGTGCACCTCCTTCGAGGATCGTCGGGTCGGTCGGTGTGTCTGTCGTGGCGTCGGCCGCGGAGGTCGCGGCGGTGGCGGCGCCGGTGAAGGCGGCGAGTCGCTGCTTGGCACGCGAGAGACGGGATTTGACGGTGCCCTCCGGTACGCCGAGGGCCTCCGCGGCCTGGCCGGTGGTGAGCTCCTCGAGGACGCACAGTGTGATGACGTCCTGGTCGCGTTGGCTGAGCCGGGCGAACGCCTCCCGCACCACGCGGGTGCGCTCCTCGCGGTCGATGGCCTCGTCCACGGCCGGGGCGTGGTCGTCCTGCGGTGCCGGCTGGGGCAGCCTGGTCAGTGCGCTGCGATACCGGCGCAGGCTGCGGGTCTGGTTGCGGACGGTGTAGTTCGTGGTGACCAGCAGCCAGCCGATGATCGACCCGTCCACCAGGCGGACGCTCTCGCGTTTGCGCCACGCCTCCAGGAAGACGATCGCGGTGACGTCCTCGGCATCGTGGCGCGTGCGGAGGAGCCGCAACGCATGCCAGAAGACGCGGTCGCGATGCCGGTCGAACAGCGACGCGAACGCGGGGCCGTCCCCGCCGCGTGCCGCCGACCAGGCCGCAGCCTCGTCGAAATCATCTGTGCTCATACCCACTACTGTCCGATCGTGCCCCGACGGTTCCATCCCGCGGTCGGGCGACGCGAGCGTATCAAGGCTGCACCTCCTGTCCGTCCTCTGCGCCGGCGGCCCGAGTGGATCCGCGTGCCCCGTATTGGGGTAGACGGAAACCGGGCGAATGGTTTTGACTGAGCGGGATGCTCGTGCGACCACAGCGAGCCGGATCGAAAGTGAGCCGCCGTTGCGTGATCGCGCCGCCGCCGCCGTCCCTGCCTCCTCCTACGTCTCGACCTCACCTCCTGGCACCCGGCGACGCACGATCGGGATCGTCGCGGCCGCAGCGCTGACCGTCGCCGGGGTCGCCGTGGCTGGTGTTCCGGCCACCGCCACTCCCGGAACCTCCGGGTACGAGCAGGCGTTCCAGACCAGCGTCGGCGGCACCGTGACCGATGTTGCCGTCGACTCGTACACGGCTCAGGCCTTCGCGGCGCGTCCGGCAGCAGTGGATGTGCTGGACGAGATCACCGGTGAGGCCACCGCGACCATCCCCCTCCCCGGGGCCGCCGCTCCGCTGCTCGACGCCGACGCGACGCGTGCCCTGGTATGGGCGCTGGACGCCGGGCACAACACGCTCTCCCGCATCGACGAGCGCACGAACACCGTGACCGGGACGGCCACCATCCCCGGCGACCTCCGCGATCTCGCCGTCGATCACACGACCGGCAAGGTCTTCGTGACGACGGGAAGCGGCGGCTCCGTCGTGCCCGTCGACGAGACGACGCTCGCGCTCGGGACGGCTGTTCCGGTCGGCGGGACCGCCACGCGGATCGGCGTGGACGCGTCCGCCGGGACTCTCTGGGTGGTCGACGCTGCGGCTCCCTCGGTCTCGCTCGTCGACGAGGCGACCTCGGCGGTGACCGGAACGGTGCCCCTCGCCGCGGTCCCGGCCGCGATCGCCGTCGACGCGGCGCACCACAAGGCCTACGTGGGGTCGCCGACCGCCGACACGGTGACGGTCGTCGACGGAACCGCCAAGACGGCGTCGTCCATCGCCGTCCCGACGGGTTGGGGGACCGGGATCACCGCACTCGGCATCGACCCGTCCACCCAGACCGTGATCGGCAAGAACGGCATGCAGCTGTTCCGCATCGACACGACTACGGGGTCGGCGAGCACCTGGAGCACCGACCACGGGAGCGTGGTCACCACCCCGGACATCGTGGTCGACGTCTACACGAACACGGTGATCTACGGCGCGCAGGCCTCCGTGCTCGCCGACTGGGAGCCGATCTCGTTCCTCGGGAGCGTCTCCGGGGTCGTGCCGGCCGGTGCGCACTACTCGCAGACCATTTCGGCGTGGTCCCTGTCGCTCGACTTCCCGATCGGCTTCGCCGTCACGTCGGGCTCGCTGCCTCCGGGCCTGACCCTGAACGGCGACACCATCTCGGGCACGGCGACGACGCCGGGCACCTATACCTTCGGTCTCACCGCGACCATTCCGAACTTCGGCGACTCCGTGACGCAGACGTACAGCCTCCACGTGGTGACCGTCGACCGCACGGCGAGCAGCGACCGGTTCGCGACCTCGGTGGAGGTCTCGAAGGCGGCGTACCCGGACCCGTCAACGGTCGGCACCGTGTACGTCGCGAACGGGATCTCGTTCCCCGACGCGCTGTCGGGCGGCCCGGCCGCAGCGCAGGACTCCGGTCCGCTGCTGCTGACCGCTCCTGGGTACCTGCCCGCGACGGTGGCCGCCGAGATCAGCCGCCTGCACCCGGCCCACATCGTGGTCGTCGGGGGCCCGGCGGTGGTGAGCGCCGACGTTCTGACCGCGCTCTCGAAGCTGTCGCCCGACGTCAAGCGCGTGTACGGAGGCGACCGGTTCGGCACGTCGCAGGCGGTGATCCAGCACAGCTTCACGTCGGCTCCCACGGTCTACGTCGCCACCGGGCTGAACTTCCCCGACTCCCTCAGCGCGGGCGGCGCGGCTGGTAGCCTCCACGCCCCGCTGCTGCTGGTCAACGGCAACGCGACCTCGGTCGACCCGACCACGGCCTCCCTGCTCCAGTCGCTCGGAACCAGCAGGATCGTCGTCATCGGCGGCTCGGCGGTGATGTCGCCGTCCCTCGTCGCGGACTTCGCGCGGTTCGGCACGGTCGTGCACCTGGCCGGCGCCGACCGGTTCGACTCGTCGCAGCAGATCGTCGAGACGGCGTTCCAGAACAGCAACCGGGTCATCCTGGCGAACGGGCTGAACTTCCCGGACGCCCTCGGCGCCTCCGCGTGGGCCGGCAAGACCGCGTCGCCGCTGTTCATCACGCTGGGAGGCTGCGTGCCGCAGCGGACGCTGGACGACATCTTCTTCCTCGGAGCGACGAATGTCACACTGGTCGGCGGCCCGGCCGTGCTGAACTCGGATGTCGCGGGGCTGACGAGTTGCGGTGGCTACTCGATCATCGCGCCGGCCTACCCCGCCGTCGCTCCGGTGACGTCGAAGCTGAAGAAGGCGGCGGGCGGATCGGTCGTGTACGACCACCCGGTCGCGCCGTCGCTGCCCGTCAACCCGCGGACGCACGGCACCGCAGGCCGCTAGGCCGCTCATCCGCTGGTCCCGACACGCCGTCACCCCCTCGCGCGTGACGGCATGTCGGGACGACTCGTTCATCGGTGGGAGGTGGTCGTGTGCGATCCTTCCTGTAGCGCCGCCGGGCCGCTAGGGTGTGGACAAGGGGGTTGATCGCATGAGCGCACTGATGGTGGAGCTGGAGCGGGACGAGCGCCGGCGTCGCAGGGTCGCCGCACTGGTCGTCGCGAGCTGCCTGACCGGAGTCGGCACCTGGCTGGCGCTGCCCTTCGGCATCGTGGTGCTGACGAGAGGCGACCTCCTCGGCTGGGTCCTCATCGCGGCAGGCATCGTCCTGCTCGCCGCCACTGTTGTCGCGATCGTCGCCGCGCGTCGCCTTCGCCGGGCGCCGGAGAGCGCAGAGGGCAAGGCGAACCCGGTGTTCGACGAGCCGCGGCCGTCGTCGGATCCGCGCGGCGGCTACTCGATGGTCGGCTCGCAGCTGGGTTCTCGGTAACACCGAGACTCGCGGTTCCCGCGCGCCGATAGGGTGGCGGGATGGCAGCGAGAGCGATCGTCATCGGTGCGGGTGTCGTCGGGGCAGCGACGGCCTGGTCGCTGGCGCGCGAGGGAGCCTCCGTCCTGGTGCTGGAGGCGTTCGAGCGCGGGCACGACCGGGGCTCGTCGCACGGTGCGACGCGGATCTTCCGCCACGGGTACGCCGAGCAGGACTACGTCCAGTTGTCGGTGCGGGCGCTCCAGGGCTGGAAGCACCTGGAGCGGGTGAGCGGACGGCGTGTCTTCGACCGCACGGGAGCCGTCGACCACGGCGACCGGGATGTCCTGCACGCGATCGCCGAGGCCCAGGAGGCGGCCGAACTGCCGTACGAGTGGCTGACCGGCTCCGAGGCGGCGCAGCGATGGCCGGGCCTCCGCTTCGAGGAGCACGTTCTATTCAGTCCCGGCGGCGGGCGCTTGCGGGCCGCGGAGGCGGTGGACGCGCTGCTGGACGCCGCGGGCGCCGCGGGTGCCGAGCTCCGCTTCGGCATCCGGGTCGACGGAATCGCCGCGGACGGGGACGGCGTGTCCGTCACCGCGTCGGATGGCGTCCACACGGCGGACCGCGTCGTGGTGGCCGCCGGATCGTGGACGCCCGAGCTGGTGCGGCCGTGGCTGGCCGCCCACGACATGGATCTTCCGACGGTGACGGTGACCGAGGAGCAGCCGGCCCACTTTCCGCTCCGCGCAGGTTCGGCCGAGGAGGAGGACGCGTGGCCCAGCTTCGTGCACCATCCCACCGGTGACGGCGTGGCGGGGGAGGCGCTGCCGAGCGTGTACGGCCTCCTGACGCCGGGCGAGGGCGTGAAGGTCGGCTTCCACGGGACCGGGCCGGAGGTCGACCCCGACCGCCGCGACCGCACGATCGACCCGACGCGGCTGGGGCGGCTGCAGGAGTACGTGGCCGGGTGGGTCCTCGGCGTCGATTCCACCCGCCCGGACGGGATCAGCTGCCTCTACGACAGCACGGAGCAGGAGGACTTCGTCCTCGACCGCGTCGGGCCCGTCGTGATCGCGACCGGCTTCTCCGGTCACGGCTTCAAGTTCGGTCCGGCGCTCGGCGACATCCTCGCCCGCCTCGCATTGCACGACGAGCCCGCGCCTCCGCGCTTCCGCCTCGCCGTCGCGTCCGCGGACGAGTAGGCGCATTCACCGCTGGGCCGCCGGTAGGGTGGCCGCATGGCGGACGTGGAGATCCGGCCGGCGCGGCCGGAGGAATGGGCGGAGGTCGGCGGCCTGCGGTGGGATTCGGTGGCGGATCTCGGCGGAGTGGCGGTCGACCCGCGCGAGGTGTTCGCGGCGGCGTTCGCCCGCTGGGCCGGCGAGCACGCCGACGGTCACGAGTGCATCGTGGCGGTCGCGGGTGATCGCGTCGTCGGGATGATGTGGCTCGCGATCGTGCCCCGGGTGCCGAGCGCCAAGTCCTTCGACCGGGCGTCCGGCGACCTGCAGTGCGCGTACGTCGTCCCGGAGCTGCGCAACCGCGGCATCGGCGGAAGGCTGATGGAGGCGGTCCTCGCCCGGGCGCGCGACCTGGGCCTGGAGCGCGTCACCGTCCATTCCAGCCCCCGCGCCGTCCCCGCCTACGAGCGTCACGGCTTCGCGCCCGAGGACCGCCTCCTGCACACCTACCTGAGCGCTAGACCTGGGCGCCGAGCTTGAAGCCTTGGGGGGTGTCGGTTTTGCGGGTGTAGGAGAAGCCGTCGGCGCCGATGGTGACCTCCATCTCGGAGTCGTCGGTGCGCGCGGTGAGCGGCTGCGGGTTGCCGTCGAGGTCGAGGACGAGCGACGCTTCGGTGTACCAGGAGGGGACGACGGGGTTGCCCCACCAGTCGCGGCGCTGGTTGTCGTGGACGTCCCAAGTGACGACCGGGTTGTCCGGGTCGCCCGTGTAGTAGTCCTGCGTGTAGATCTCGACGCGGTGGCCGTCCGGGTCGCGCAGGTACAGGTAGAAGGCGTTGGAGACGCCGTGGCGGCCGGGACCCCGCTCGATGCAGTCGCTGCGGCGGAGGGCGCCGAGCTTGTCGCAGATGGCGATGATGTTGTGCTTCTCGTGCGTGGCGAAGGCGACGTGGTGCATGCGCGGGCCGTCGCCTCCCGTCATCGCGGTGTCGTGCACGGTCGGCTTGCGGCGCATCCAGGCGGCGTAGGTGGTGCCCTCCTCGTCCTGGATGTCCTCGGTGACGCGGAAGCCCAGGTCCTCCATGTACTTCACGGCCTTCGGGACGTCGGGGGTGACCTGGTTGAAGTGGTCGATCCGCACCAGCGCGCCCGGGGTGTAGAGGTCGTAGCGCCAGGCGAGGCGCTCCACGTGCTCCACCTCGTAGAAGAACTCGTACGGGAAGCCGAGCGGGTCCTCCACGCGGACGGAGTCGCCGACACCCTTCGTGAAGCCCTCGGGACGGCGCTCCACGCGGCAGCCGAGCTCGGTGTAGAAGGCGACGGCGCGGTCCAGGTCTTCCGGAGTGCGCACGCGGTAGGCGAAGGCGGCGACGGCCGCGACCGGTCCCTTCCTGAGGACCAGGTTGTGGTGGATGAACTCCTCGAACGACCGCAGGTAGACGGCGTTCTCATCCTCCTCCGTGACGACAAGGTCGAGCACGTCGACGTAGAACTCGCGGCTCGCGGCCAGGTCGGTGACGACGAGCTCCATGTACGCGCAGCGGACGACGTCCGGCGGCGTGGCGGAGGGGGTCGGGATGCGGTCGGCCGGCGCCGCGATCGGGTCGGAGCCGGTCACGGTGGGCTCCGGGGAGCCGGGGGTGATGGTCATGGTGCTGCGTGTCCTCTGCGTTGAGTTCTCTGGGGTTGAGTTCGGGGTGTCGAGTGAGGTGTGCGGGTCGAGTGGAGGTCGTCAGGCGTCGCCGGCGTCCTCGGCCGCCTCGACGGCCTCCTCCGGTTGGTGCACGGTGGCGCCGAACCGGGCGGTGTGGACCGGGCCGAGGGTGATGTGGACGGCCTGCTGGTCGGTGTAGAAGTCGATCGAGCGGTAGCCGCCCTCGTGCCCGAGACCGGACGCCTTGACGCCGCCGAACGGGGTGCGCAGGTCGCGCACGTTGTGCGAGTTCAGCCACACCATCCCGGCCTCGACGTTCTGCGCGAAGGTGTGCGCGCGGCCGAGGTCGCTGGTCCAGATGTACGCGGCGAGTCCGTAGCGGACGCCGTTGGCGAGCTCCAGCGCCTCCTCGTCGGTGTCGAACGGCGTGATCGCCACGACCGGTCCGAAGATCTCCTCCTGGAAGATGCGCGCGTCGGGTGCGACGTCCGCGAAGACCGTCGGCGCGACGTAATTGCCGTGCTCCAGCCCCTCCGGGCGGCCGCCGCCTGCGAGGAGGCGGCCCTCCTGCTTGCCGAGCTCGACGTAGCTCATGACCTTGTCGAAGTGCTCGGGGTGCACGAGCGCGCCGACCTCGGTCTTCGGGTCGTGCGGGTCGCCGACGACGATGTTCTTCGCCCGCTCGGCGTACCGGGTGAGGAACTCGTCGTAGACGGGGCGCTCGACGAGGATCCGGGAGCCGGCCGTGCAGCGCTCGCCGTTCAGCGAGAACACCCCGAACAGGGTGGAGTCGATGGCGGCGTCGAGGTCGGCGTCCGCGAAGACCACCGCGGGCGACTTGCCGCCCAGCTCCATCGAGAGGCCCTTCAGGAACGGCGCGGCGTTCGCGAAGATGATCTGCCCGGTGCGGCTCTCGCCGGTGAACGAGATGAGCGGGACGTCCGGGTGCTTCACCAGGGCGTCTCCGGCCTCCTCGCCGAGCCCGTTGACCAGGTTGAAGACGCCGTCGGGCACACCCGCGTCGCGGAAGATCTCAGCCCAGAGGCTCGCCGACAGCGGCGTGAACTCGGCGGGCTTCAGCACGACGGTGTTGCCGGTCGCGAGGGCCGGGGCGAGCTTCCAGCTCTCCAGCATGAAGGGCGTGTTCCACGGGGTGATGAGTCCGGCGACGCCGATCGGCTTGCGATTGACGTAGTTCAGCTGGCTGCCGGGCACCGTGTAGGCGTCGTCCGCCTGGGCGACGATCAGGTCGGCGAAGAAGCGGAAGTTCTCGGCAGCGCGCTGCGCCTGGCCGAGGGCCTGGGTGATCGGGAGGCCGGTGTCGAAGGTCTCGAGTTCCGCCAGCCGGGCGTCCTGCGCCTCGACGGCGTCGGCGATGCGGTTCAGCACCCGGGCGCGCTCGCGCGGCTTCATCCGGGGCCACGGTCCCTCAGTGAACGCGCGGCGTGCCGCGGCGACCGCGAGGTCGATGTCCTCCTTCTGACCGGCGGCGGCCTGCACGTAGGTCTCGTTGGAGACCGGGTCGAGCACGTCGAAGGTCGCGCCGGAGACGCTGTCGACGAACGCGCCGTCGATGAAGTGCTGGATCGTGTCCGGAAGGTTGTCGGGGACGTGGTGGGTGAACCCTGCGTGCTGCGCCATGCGCGGCCTCCTGTCGGTGGGAACGGTCAGTGCTGCTGCTTGTGCTCGCTCTGGTACGCGTGCAGCGAGTCCAGGGTCGCCAGGCGGTGCCGGCGGGCGGCGAGCTCGATGTCCAGCGCGTCGGCGCCGGATTCGATGAGAGTGAGGATCTGCTCGTGCTCGTCGACCGACTCGCGCGCGCGGCCGGGCACGAAGCTGAAGGTGGAGTCGCGGAGCACGGTCAGGCGGTTCCAGCCGCGGTGCACCAGGTCGAGGATGTGCGGGTTGGGGCACTCCTCGAACAGCACCGCGTGGAACTCCTGGTTGAGCTGGGTGAAGCGGTGCGGGATGAAGTCGTCGAGGCAGGCGATCATCTCGCGGTTCACCGCGCGCGCCCGGGCGATGTGGTCGGCGGACAGCAGGGGAGCGGACAGCTGGGTGGCCGCACCCTCGACGAGCGCCAGGGTCTCCATCGTGTAGGTGTACTCGGCCTCCTGCAGCAGGGCGACCTGGGCGCCGACGTTCTTCTCGAACGTGACCAGGCCCTCCGCTTCGAGGCGCCGGATGGCCTCCCGCACGGGGACGACGCTGATGTCGAGCTCCCCGGCGATCTGGCCGAGCACCAGCCGGAACCCCGAGACGTACCGGCCGTCGTCGATCCGGGCGCGGATGAACTCGTACGCGAGCTGCGACTTGCTCGGCGATGCCGTCTTCAGTGCTGCGTCGACCATGCGCGGTACCTCTCTCTCCAGGCGGCGTTCATCGGGAACAGTCCGTCGACGGGGTTGCCCGCCGCGACCTGCTCGGCGATGAACTCCTCTTCGCGTTCCTGCTCGATGGCGTCGGCGACGACCTCCTCGACGAGGGAGGGCGGGATGACGAGCAGGCCGTCCGCGTCGCCCACGATCACGTCGCCGGGCTGCACCGCGGCGCCGCCGCAGGCGATCGTCACGTCCGTGTCCCACGGCACGTGCTTGCGCCCGAGCACAGCCGGGTGGGGGCCGTTGTGGTAGGTCGGGATGTCGAGCGCGGCCACCACGGCGAGGTCGCGCACGCCGCCGTCCGTGACAATGCCCGCCGCCCCGTTGACCTGCGCACGGAGGGCCAGCACGTCGCCGACGGTGCCGCTGCCGCGCTCGCCCCGGGCCTCGATGACGAGCACCTCGCCGGGACCGACGGCATCGAAGGCGCGCTTCTGGGCGTTGTAGCCGCCGCCGTGGGAGGCGAACAGGTCTTCGCGGTGGGGGATGTAGCGGAGGGTGCGGGCGGTGCCGACCACCTTCGTCGTCGGCCTCGTGGAGGTGAGGCCGTCGATCGAGACGTCGTTCAGGCCGCGCTTGCGCAGCTGCGAGCTGAGGGTGGCGGTCGCGACGCTCGCCAGCTTCTCGCGCAGCACGTCGGTGAGGACGAAGGCCGGTTCCGGCTGCCTGCCGTAGGCCTCCGCCCGCTGGTGGTCGTCGACGCTGGGCTTTGTGCCGAAGTCGCCGAAAGGGATGGCGCCCTCGGTGATGCGGGTGACCAGGCGGCCGGTGCTGGGAGCGCCGGGTGCGGTCGGCGCGTCGACCTCGACCTCCACGGTGTCGCCCGGTTCGGTGACGGACGACCCGGCCGGCGTGCCGGTGAGGATGATGTCGCCGGGCTCCAGGGTCATCAGCTGCGAGAGGTCGGCGACCAGGCGGCCGAACGGGAACAGCAGGTCGTCGGTCGTGCCCTCCTGGACGAGCTCGCCGTTCCGCCAGGTGCGGACCCGCAGCGTGTCGGGGTCGAGGGAGGCGGCGGGCAGCACGACGGGGCCGAGCGGGGTGAAGCCGTCGCCGCCCTTCGAACGGACGTTGGAGCCCTTGTCGGCCGCGCGGAGGTCGTAGAGCCCGAAGTCGTTGGCTGCCGTGACGCCCGCGACCGCGGCCCAGCCGTCCTCCGGCGACACGCGGCGGGTCGGCCGGCCGATGATGAGGGCGATCTCACCCTCGAAGGCGAGCAGTTCGGTGCCTGCGGGTCGCTCGAGCGCGTCGCCGCTGGCGGCGATCGACGAGGAAGGCTTGAAGAAGTAGGAGGGCTGCGCGGGAGTGCGGCCGCGCTGCGCGGCGCGCGAGCGGTAGTTCAGGTGCACCGCGACGATCTTGCCGGCCGTAGCACGCAGCTCGGCCGCGTCTCGCTGGGGGCTGCTGTCCGTCACAGGTGTCGGCTCCTCGTCGTCGGGGAAAGATCCGGATGGACCGTATTCGAGATCATATACAATCCTGACTCACTCGGCAAGGATCAGTAGCTCGCAGGGGCGGGACCGTCGGAGACGGTCCCGATGAACCGGCCGGCCAACGCTTCGGAGGCCCGGGCGAGCAGCGTGACGTCGGCCCCGACGAGCACGTACGCCGCGCCGGCCGCGACGTAACGGTCGGCCGTCGCCGGGTCGAAGGCGTTCACGCCGACCGGTGTTCCGGCGGCACGTCCGGCCTCGATCACGCCTTCGACGGCCGCGATGACGTCGGGATGGTTCTGCTGCCCGAGCAGGCCCATCGACGCGGCGAGGTCCGCCGGGCCGACGAGAAGCGCATCCACGCCGTCGACGGCGGCGATCGCAGCGGCGGCGTCGAGCCCCTCCACGGTCTCGATCTGGACGGTCAGCGAGACCAGGTCGCTCGCGCGTGCCAGGTAGTCGGGGATGCGGCTCCAGCGAGAGGAGCGCGCCAGTGCGCTACCGACCCCGCGGATGCCCTGCGGCGGGTAGCGCACGGCGCGCACGACCGCCTCGGCCTGCTCGACGCTGTCGACCATCGGCACCAGGACGTTCTGGGCGCCCAGGTCCAGCAGCTGCTTGAGCACGACGGTGTCGCCGAAGGGCGCCCGGACCAGCGGCACAGCCGGATAGGCCGCGACGGCCTGCAGCTGGGCGAGGATCGACTCCAGCCCGACGGGGGAGTGCTCGCCGTCGACGAGGACGATGTCGAGGCCGCTGCCGGCGCAGATCTCCGCGACGAGCGGACTGCCGGCGCAGGACCACATCCCGAACAGGGTGCGGTCCGCCTCGCGGAGCCGGTCGGCGAAGGTCGGTGCGGCGTTCAGACGAATCGGCATGTGACGGCTCCCAGGGTTCCGTAGTCGGCGTGGACGGTGTCGCCGCGCTCCACCCACATCGGGCGGGTGAACGATCCGGCGAGGACGATGTCCCCGGCCTCCAGGCGGCTGCCGTGCTGCGCCAGCTTGTTGGCGAGCCACGCGACGCCGGTGGCCGGGTGGTCGAGCACGGCGGCGGCGACGCCGGACTCCTCGATGGTCTCGTTGCGGTAGAGCAGCGCACTCACCCAGCGGAGGTCGACCGCATCCACGGCCACCGGCCGTCCGCCCACCACCATCCCGCCCATCGCGGCGTTGTCGGAGATGGTGTCGACGATCGTCCGGCCCTGCATCTCGATCCGGGAGGACAGGATCTCGAGGGCGGGGACGACGTAGCGGCTGGCGGAGAGCACGTCGAACAGGGTCGCGTCGGGGCCTTCGAGCGGCTCGGCGAGCACGAACGCGAGCTCCACCTCGATCCGCACGTTCGAGTACTGGTCGAAGGGGATGACGGCGCCGGTCTCGTGCACCATGTCGGCGAAGATCGCGCCGTAGTCGGGTTCGGTGATCCCGGTGGCCTGCTGCATGACCTTGGAGGTGAGCCCGATCTTGCGGCCGACCAGCCGGCGGCCGTCGGCCAGCCCCCGTTCGACCCAGAGCCGCTGCACGGCGTAGGAGTCCTCCACAGTCATTCCGGGGTGCCGTGCGGTGAGCAGCGGCACCGTCGAGCGGTCCCGTTCGGCGGCCGCGAGTTCGTCGGCGATGGCCTGGATGGTCGGGCGATCGAGCACGGAGGGCTCCCTTCGACGTCGGAGGAGGGGCGACAGCCCCGAGGGGATCGTATATCTTCCCGTACACCCCCGGCGTCCCCCTGCCCGGAAATGCCAGCGAACAGGCAGGGGGATCGCGCGACTCCGATAACGTGGCTACGTAGCTACAATGAAGGAGGAGGCGATGGCTGTCATCACTGCACGCGCATTCAATCAGGATGCGTCCGCGGCCAAGCGAAGCGCCGCGACGGAACCACTCATCATCACCGACCGTGGTGAGCCCTCCTTCGTGCTGCTCACCTACGCCGAGTACGAGCGTCTGACCGGGGGGCGGCGCAGCATCATCGATCTGCTCAGGCAGGACGGCGACGACGACGGCGACGTGACGTTTCCGCGAGTTCAGATCGTCGCGAAAGCGATCGACCTGTGAAGTACCTCCTCGATACTGACGCCCTCTCGGCTTCGCGCCGTCCCGATCTGGCGCATCCGGGCATTGTCCGATGGCTGGCCCTCCAGGAGCCGTATGCACTGCACATTTCAGCCATAACCGTTTTCGAGATCGAGTTCGGGGCCAGCCTGAAGGAGCGTACCGACCCGGCGCAGGGGGCGCGACTGCGGCGATGGATCGATGAGGTGCTGATGGTCTTCGGAGACCGTATCCTGCCGGTTGATCACGAGGTAGCGTCGATTGCGGCCGGATACCACGTGCCCGACCCTCGTCCGGAGCGAGACGCCTTCATCGCGGCGACAGCGGAGGTGGCTGGCCTGATCGTTGTCACGCGGAATACGCGCGACTTCGCGCGGTTCGATGTGCCGCTGTGCAATCCGTGGGATACCGGAATGCTCACCGAGAGCGGGCGGGCAGTGCTGCGCGGATGAGGACCTGCGCCGCCGCCCGGGCGTCGGAGGCGGCGTCCGGCGTCCCGGCGATCGCGGCGGTGGTCTGCGCGCCCTCGGCCAGGATGGCCAGCTGCGGCGCGAGCGCGGGGGAGGCGCCGGCGTCCGCGGCGATCGCGGCGACGAACTCCTGGAACGACTCCTTGTGCGTGCGGGCGGCCTCGGCGACGCGGGGGTCCGCGGCCCCGAGCTCGCCGAAGGCGTTGATGAACCCGCAGCCGCGGAACGTGTCCTCCACGAACCAGTCGGCGAGGTAGTCGTAGATCGCGAGGAGCTTCGCCTCCGCCCCCTCGACGCTCGCGACGCGGGCGGCGACCCCGGCCGTCCACAGTTCGTGGCGTTTGGCCAAGACCGCCAGCACCAGGTCGTCCTTCGAGGGGAACAGTGCGTACAGCCTGCGGAGCGACACGCCGGCGGCATCCCTCACCTGGTCCATGCCGACGGCGTGGAATCCCCGCGCGTAGTACAGCGCATCGGCCGCGTCGACGATCCTGCTGCGAAGTTCTTCATCCACCATTCTTCCACTGTACCTTGACGCGAGAACGATTGTTCTCGTACACTCGGAATCACCGCGAGAACGATCGTTCTCGCAGCCGAGGATCAACGAAAGGACTGCGACGATGTCGTACATCACCGTCGGAACCGAGAACAGCACGCCGATCGAGCTCTTCTACGAGGACCACGGGTCCGGGCAGCCGGTCGTGCTGATCCACGGCTTCCCGCTCGACGGCCACTCGTGGGAGAAGCAGACCGTCGCCCTGCTCGACGCCGGCTACCGCGTCATCACCTACGACCGCCGCGGCTTCGGCCGCTCCAGCCAGGCCGCGACCGGCTACGACTACGACACCTTCGCCGCCGACCTGAAGGTCGTGCTCGACACCCTCGACCTCCACGACGCCGTGCTCGTGGGCTTCTCGATGGGAACCGGCGAGGTCGGCCGCTACGTCGGCGCCTACGGCACCGAGCGGGTCGCCAAGGTCGCCTTCCTCGCCTCCCTCGAGCCCTTCCTCCTGAAGACCGACGACAACCCGGACGGCGCCGCGCCGCGCGAATTCTTCGAGGGCATCGTGGAGGCCGTCAAGGCCGACCGCTACGCGTACTTCACGCAGTTCTACAAGGACTTCTACAACCTCGACGAGAATCTCGGCACCCGGATCAGCGAGGAGGCCGTGCGCAACAGCTGGAACATCGCCGCCGGCAGCGGCGCGGTCGCATCGGCCGCCGCTCCGCTCACCTGGTTCACCGACTTCCGCGCCGACATCGAGAAGATCGACGTCCCCGCGCTCATCCTGCACGGCACCGCCGACAACGTCCTCCCCATCGACGCCACCGCCCGCGCCTTCCGCAAGCTCCTTCCCGAAGCGGACTACGTGGAGGTCGAGGGCGCGCCCCACGGTCTGCTCTGGACGCACGCGGCCGAGGTGACGGAGGCGCTGCTGGCCTTCCTGCGCAAGTAGCCGCGGAACGATCAGCGCGGCGTGGACCTCGGGCGGTCCGCGCCGCGCTCTCGTGCCGCCCTCTCGTGCGCCCCGGGCCGTCAGCCGAGGCGTCTCCGCTCGGCCCACACATAAAGGGCCAGGTACGCCACGAAGGAGCCGGCCAGCCCGCAGACGAGCAGGGCGGCCGAGGGGCGACTCCAGAGGATCTCTCCGGCTCGCAGCGGGATGGCCAGCAGGATCAGGACGAGACTCACCAACTGCGCCTGGAAGATCTGGCGGAAGGCGCTCCAGCGGCTGTCGCGCAGCATCCACAGGTTCACCATCCCGGGCAGCGTCAGGATCGCCCCGGACACCCGAGCGGTCAACGGCGTCAGCGGCCACGGCCACACCGAGACGGCCGTCGACGGGGCCGCGAACAACACGAGGCCGATGGCCAGCGAGCAGAGGCCGATCAGCGCGAGGACGACGCGCACCCACCCGGGCACGACGGCGTCCCGCTGCCGTGGCGAGCCCGGATCCTCCCCGCGGTTGACGAGCATCGCGGCGAGCACCAGGAACGGCGTGGCCACGTAGAGCGTCACCCAGACGATGAACGACAGCCGCCCGAAGTGGAAGCGGTCCCAGTGCAGGAAGGTCGCCGCGGCGAGGAGGGTGGCGAACAGCAGGACGGCCGGGAATCCATGACGGACGGCGCTCCAGCGGTTCGGACGCACCACGTGCACGAAGAAGACGATTCCTCCCGCATACGCGCTGCCGAGCAGCATCGCCGTCAGCGGGGGACGGATGGTCCACGCGAACAGCAGGTCCGTGCTGTCGGCCAGCGGGTAGAGCAGCACGAAGGCGGCCGCCAGGAACGGGACGATGATGGCGCCGACGATCCGTGTGTACGGGTGGACTCTGTCCGTCATGCCGGGTGCCCCTCCGCGACCGTGACGGCCTCCTCAGGCGGGAGGCCGCGGCCGTCGGCGACCGCCGCGTCGAAGCTGTCGCGGTCGGCGCCGGCACCCAGCATCCGGTCGACGAAGAGCTGATGGAACGAGAACGCCGGTGCGTTGTGCAGCCCGGTGCGTTCGCGGAGAGCCGCAGATGCGCCGAGCAGCAGTCCGGCCCGCCGGACGTCTCCGCCGAGCGCCGCGACGGCGACCATTCCCTCGAACGCGTACGCGATCCCCTCCGCGTGGCCGAGCCGGTGGGAGAGGGCCAAGCACTCCGTGAAGTCGGAGAAGGCGCCGGTCGCGTCGCCGAGCAGCAGCCGCGCCCAGCCCCGATGGTGCTGCGCGATGGTCACGCCCAGTTCGTCTCCGTTCGCGAGAGCGAGGGCCAGGCTCTCCTCGAACCGGGTGAGCGCCGTGTCGACCTGCTCGCGGAGGAGGGCCACCCGGCCGAGCATCACCAGCGCCATCGCCTCGCCCCAGGCGTCGCCGCACGTCCGGAACAACTGGACGCTGGCCTCCATCGCCCGGTCGGCGGTGACCGCGTCGGGCTGCGGAGAGGCGAGCGCCGCCAGCGCGAAGGAGATGAGCGCCAGCGCTTCGCCGTCGGGATCCCCAGAGGCGCGGAACAGGTCCGCGCTCTGGGTGAGCCTCTCGGCGACCGTCCCGCTGCGGTCCTGCCAGAAGGAGATGGCCTGGGTGAAGTACAGCGCGATCGCCCTGGTGCGGTCGTCGAGCGGGTCTGTGGTCGAGAGAACCGTGTCCATCCACCCCCTCACCTCCCCGAGGAGGCCGGCGACCCACCAGTAGATGAAGAGGCTCCACGCCAGATGGGCCGCCCGCTCCCAATCGTGCTGATCGAGCAGGTGGCGTACGGCGGCGCGGAGGTTGCCTGTGTCCGCGTTCAGGCGGATGACCCAGTCGTGCTGCGCCGCGCCTTCCAGCGCGATGTCCGCCTGGTCGCCGAGACGGAGGTAGAAGGCGGCGTGCGCATCCCGCACGGCGGTGAGGATGTCCTCGTCGCCGAGCCGCTCGAGAGCGTATTCGCGAACAGTGGCCAGGACGGAGAACCGCGCGTCGGCGGAGTCCTCGTGCTGTTGGACCAGACTGTTGTCGACGAGGGCGGAGAGCGCCGAGAGCACGTCGGGCACGGCGCTCGCCACGGCCTCGGCGGCCTCCAGCGAGAACCCGCCCTCGAACACGCCGAGACGCGCGAGCAGCGCGCGCTCCGGTTCCTCGAGCAGTTCGGCGCTCCAGTCGATCGTCGCCCGCAGCGTCCGCTGGCGCTCGGGGAGGTCCCGGGCGCCGCCGACGAGGAGGGGCAGCCGCCGGTCGAGCCGTCGCGCGAGGTCGGCGGGAGGCAGCACCCTGACCCGTGCCGCGGCCAGCTCGATCGCCAGTGGTACGCCGTCGAGCGCTGCGCACACGCGGGCGATGTCGTCCCTGTTGGCCGGAGTGATCTCGAAATCAGGACGGACGGCGTGGGCGCGGTCTACGAACAGGGTCATCGCCTGATCCGGCGGGAGCGGTCCCAGCTCGTAGCGGTGCTCCCCGCCCACGCGCAGCAGGGAGCGGCTCGTGACGATGGCGGAGATGCCGGGCGCTGCGGAGAGGAGGGTCGTCACGACGGGCGCGGCGGCGAGCGCCTGCTCGAAGTTGTCCAGCACGAGCAGCAGGCTGCGGTCCTGCAGCGCGGTGACCGCCTTGTCGGCGAGCGGGGCGTCCCCGGTGTCGCGCACGCCCAGGGCGCGGGCCAGAGCTCCGAGGACTCCGGGCGCATCGTGCGCCGGAGCGAGGTCGACGAAGACCGCTCCATCGGCGAAACGGTCTCCGAGTGCTGCTGCCGCAGCGATGGCGAGGCGGCTCTTGCCCATCCCGCCCGGCCCGGTGATCGTGACCAGCCGGGCGCCGTCCGCGACGATGGTGCGCACCGCCTCCACATCGGACTCGCGCCCGATGAGCGGGGTCAGCGAGGCGGGGAGGCCGGAGCCCTGCGGCGTATCGGGGCCGGTGATGTGCTGAGCGGGGGTCGACGCGGCCCGGCTCAGCTCGAAGCGCTCCGCGAGCAGCACGGCCAGATCGGCCTCCAGCAGCACCTGCAGCTCCTGCGCCGACTCGACGTGCTTGAACGAGGCCCGGTCGTCGGAGCGGATCCGATCGAGCAGCTCGGTCAGACGCGGCTCACGGCCGGGCGCCGGGTCCTTGATGTAGATCAGCCGGGGGAGCTGCGGCGGGCACAGGTTGTACTCGTCCTCGAGCCCGGAGACCTCCTCGTCCGGGGCGACCCAGCCGTATCGTTCCCAGTACAGCCCGACGAACACGTCGCTCTGGTCCAGATAGGCGCGGTACAGCTCCCTCGGCGGGTGCGGCCGGGCTCCCAGCTCGAACATGACCGGCGCGAGGAGCAGGCGCTCGATCGCGGCCCGCGCCGCCCGGCGTTCGGGGGCGAGCTCTTTGAGGGTCGAACTGACGAAGACCCGCAGCCGTTGGTCCGGGGTGCGGATCACGCGCGGCGCCGCGCACATGCCCGCATTCTGTTGCTTCGCGGCCACTGTGCACCAGTGGGCACATTGCGGCCACCGCCCCGTTGCGTCGGATCCGAAATCGTATATCATTGCCGGATCGGAGCGCCGCTCCGGACAACGATGTCGCACCATTCCGGGAGTACACAACGATGAGCACATCCCCCTTCACACCCACCGGCAGCATCCGATCGCACACGGATCGCCGCCGGGTCGTCTTCGCCACGGTGATCGGCACCACCGTGGAGTGGTACGACTTCTTCATCTACGCGTCGGCCGCCGGGCTCGTCTTCGGCCAGCTGTTCTTCGCGCCGGCCGGCCCGCAGTTCGCAACCGTGCTGGCGTTCCTCACCGTCGGCGTGAGCTTCCTGTTCCGCCCGCTCGGCGCGTTCCTGGCCGGTCACTTCGGCGACCGCTACGGCCGGCGTCGCGTCCTCGTCGTGACGCTGATCCTGATGGGAGCCTCCACCGCCCTCGTCGGACTGCTGCCGACCTACGAGGCGATCGGTGTCGCTGCGCCCATCCTGCTCATCCTGCTGCGCGTCCTCCAGGGCATCTCGGCGGGAGGCGAGTGGGGCGGCGCGGTGCTCATGGCCGTGGAGCACGCCCCGACCGCACGGCGCGGCCTGTTCGGCGCGTCGCCGCAGATCGGCGTCCCGCTCGGACTGCTGCTCGCCTCCGGCGCCATGGCGCTGATGACGCTGATCGCACCGGGCGACGCGTTCGTCGCCTGGGGCTGGCGCGTGCCGTTCCTGCTGTCCGTCGTCCTGATCCTGATCGGCTACTGGGTCCGCCGCCGCGTGGAGGAGAGCCCGGTGTTCACCGAGATCGCCGAGCGCCGCCAGCGCACCCGCATGCCGATCGTGCAGGTGTTCCGCAAGCACGCCCTCCTCGTCATCATCGCGGCGTTCGTCTTCGCCGGGAACAACGCGGTCGGCTACATGACGACCGGTGGCTACATCCAGAACTACGCGACCAACCCGGACGGTCCGCTGAAACTCGACCGCGGGCCCGTCCTGTGGGCTGTCGCAGCCTCCGCGGTGACGTGGCTCGCCGCGACGTGGTTCGCCGGCTGGATCAGCGACCGCATCGGCCGCCGTACGACCTACATCGTCGGGTGGATCCTGCAGCTCGTCGGCGTCTTCACCCTGTTCCCGCTGGTGAACACCGCGAACGTCGGGATGCTGTTCCTCGGCCTCGCCATCCTCACCATCGGTCTCGGCTTCACCTACGGGCCCCAGGCGGCGCTGTACTCGGAGCTGTTCCCTGCCTCCATCCGCTTCTCGGGGGTGTCGATCTCGTACGCGATCGGCGCGATCCTCGGCGGCGCCTTCGCGCCGACCATCGCCACCGCCCTGGTGCAGGCGACCGGGAGCACCCTGTCGGTGACCTGGTATCTCGCAGGGATGACCGTCCTCGGCCTGATCGCCACCCTGCTGCTGCGCGACCGGACGGGCATCCCGCTCGGCCCGGACCACGAGGCCGAGCAGGCGGTCAACCCGATCTACGGGGCCTCGCAGCACGTCGAGCCCGCACGCGACACGGTCCGGAGCTGAGGCGGAGCGGCGGTGTCGGCCGACCGGTCGACCCGACCGGTCGGCCGACGGTCAGGCCGCGATGAAGCGCAGCAGGTGCGGCGCGATCGCGTCGCCCGACACGTCGTGCGTCTGGCCGGCCACGATCTCGAACGTCCCGTCCTGGGCGCCGGAGGCCACTCCTTCGGCGCCCAGGCGCAGGAAGTCGGGCGTCTGCTCGCCGGCCAGGCCCAGCACGGGCACGGCGATCGCCTGCAGCAGCTCGTCCGGGATACGGCTGTCGCCCATGGCGGCGTCGTCGTAGGCGAGGGTCGGGGCCAGGGCGAGTGTCGCCTCCCAGGCGGGGGAGCGGCGCATCCCCTCGATGCCCGCCTCGGGAACGCCGACCCGTCGCAAGAACAGTTCGACCGCTGTGGCCCGGTCGCCGGCCGCGAGCGCATCCTGGAGCTGCCGCGTGTACGCCTCGGCGGACGGCAGCATCGGGTCAGGGAGGTAGGGCGGCTCGTAGACGGCGACCCTGGGCACCCGGGACGGCCCGAGAGCGGCGGTCGCCGCGAGCGCGAGTCCGCCGCCCGACGACATCCCGAACAGCGTCGCCGTGCCTCCGGCGACCTCGACCAGTGCCGCGATGTCCTCGATCTCGCGGGCTACGGCCGTGGCGCGCGCGGCCGGGTCGGCCAGCGCGTCCGTGCTCTCGCCGCGACCGCGCCGGTCGTACAGCACGACGCTCACCCGGTCGCGGAGGGCCGCGGCGATCGGCCGCATCGGCCCCGCGTCGCGGAAGCAGGACGCGCCGTCGACGAGGATCACAGCGGGGCCAACCCCGTCGACCTCGTAGCCGATGGTGCTTCCGTCAGAGGAGGTGAGGGTGCTCATGGGACGTCAGCGTATCCCCAACCGGTGTCATCGGCCCTGGCGCCGCCGCACTCCGAACCCGATCAGGACGCCGCCGCCGATCGCGACGAGCACTCCGGCGCCGCGGACCAGCCACTGCACATCGCCGGCTGCGGCATCCACCAGCAGCGGCCCCGCCAGGCCGACGACGACCAGCGCGATCCCGGCGATGAAGAACCACGGGGACCCGTTGGTGCGCTCGACCATGCGCCCGAGCCTACCGGCGCACGCCCTCCGCCGTCCCGGGCGCAGCCTCCGCCGAGTGGTGACAACATGTCGCAACTCGCCAGGAATAGGCGCATCTACTCACCACTCGGCGGCGTGCTGCACGGATGCTGCACGGATGCGCGCACGTATGCGGTACCCAGCGGGATTGAAGCGGGCCCCGCTAACGTTGTGGTCCGTATGCGCACCGAAACCGTCCTCGACACCGCCGCCCTCCGCGCGGACTTCCCGATCCTCGCCCGCGAGGTCAACGGGCGCCCGTTCGTGTATCTGGACTCGGGCGCGACCTCGCAGAAACCGCGGCAGGTCCTCGACGCGGAGCGGGCGTTCGCCGAGCAGTACACCTCCGCCGTGCACCGGGGAGCGCACACGGTCGCGGGCGAGGCGACCGAGTTGTTCGAGGCGGCCAGGGCCCGCGTCGCCTGGTTCGTCGGGGCAGAACCCGAGCAGCTGGTCTGGACGTCCAATGCGACCGAGGGGATCAACCTCCTCGCGTACGGGATGTCGAACGCGTCCCTCGGGCGTGGCGGCGCCGCGGCGGAGCGCTTCCGCCTGGGAGCCGGCGACGAGATCGTGGTGACCGAGGCCGAGCACCACGCCAACCTCATCCCCTGGCAGGAGCTGGCGGCACGCACCGGGGCCGGCCTCCGGGTGATCGGGGTCGGCGACGACGGGATGCTGCGGCTCGACCAGGCGGCCGAGCTGATCGGTCCGCGCACGAAGGTCGTCGCGTTCGCGCACGTCTCCAACGTGCTCGGCGGCATCAACCCGGTCGCCGAGCTGGTCGCGCTCGCGCACGCGGTCGGCGCGCTGGTGGTGCTGGACGCCTGCCAGTCCGTCCCGCACCTCCCCGTGGACTTCGCGGCGCTCGACGTGGACTTCGCCGTCTTCTCGGGGCACAAGATGCTCGGCCCCACCGGCGTCGGCGCCCTCTACGGCCGCAGCGAGCTGCTGAACGCGCTGCCGCCGTTCCTCACCGGCGGGTCGATGATCACGCAAGTCACGCTCGAAGGCGCCGAGTACCTCCCGGCGCCGCAGCGGTTCGAGGCCGGAACCCAGCGGGTCTCGCAGGCCGTCGCCCTCGCGGCAGCGGTCGACTATCTCGACGCGGTCGGCATGCCGCAGATCGAGGCGCACGAGGAGGCCCTGGGCGAGCGGCTGCTCGCAGGACTCGGCGAGCTCGAGGGCGTCCGCATCCTCGGCCCCGGCCCGGGAATCCCGCGGGTCGGGCTGGCCAGCGTGGTTGTGGAGGGCATCCACGCGCACGACGTCGGTCAGTTCCTGGACGACCGCGGCATCGCGGTCCGTGTCGGCCACCACTGCGCGCAGCCGGTGCACCGCCGGTTCGGTGCGACGGCGAGCACGCGCATCAGCACGTACCTCTACAACACGGCCGACGAGGTGGATGCGGCGGTCCAGGCGATCGCGGACTCCCGCGTCTTCTTCGGTGTGGCGGGCGCAACGACGGGAGTCAGCCGATGAGCGACCTGCAGAACCTCTACCAGCAGGTGATCCTCGACCACGCGCGAGAGAAGCACGGCTTCGGCCTGACCGGCGACGAGGCGGCGGCCTCCCACCAGTTCAACCCGACCTGCGGCGACGAGGTCACGGTCGGCGTGCGGACGGCGCCCGACGGGCGCATCCTCTCGATCGGCTGGGAGGGGCACGGCTGCTCGATCTCGACGGCGTCCGCCTCGCTGCTGAGCGACCTCGTCGACGGGGTGGACAGGGAGCGGCTGGCCGCCTCCATCGGCGCCTTCCGCGAGCTGATGCACTCCAAGGGCGCCCTCGACGGCGATGAGGAACTGCTCGGCGACGCCGTCGCACTGGCCGGCGTCTCGAAGTACGTCACGCGCGTCAAGTGCGCGATGCTCCCGTGGGTCGCCCTCGAGGACGCGCTGCTCAAGTCCTCCTGACGCGCCCTCCCGCGGCCCGTCCGCGCCGCCGTCCTCGGCGCGCGTGCTTGCTCGCGAGTGCTGCCGCTCGTCACGATTGCCGCTGCGCGCGCAACAGCAATCGTGACAAAGGGCGGCACTCGCGAGTGGTGGGCACGTCGCTACGGCACGGGGGCGAGGTCCGCCTCGTCGGCGATCGCCTCCAATGCGCTCGGAAGTGACGGGAACGTGGTGCCGTAGACGAGCCCGGACGGGCCTGCGGCCGTCCACGCCTGCGCGCCCTTCGCCACCTTGCCCACCAGGTAGCGCTTGTGGCCGCCGAGCACCTGGCGCTGCGCGATCGGCAGGGTCAACGGGAACGCGTAGACGTCGCCCTGGGGAGTGACGACCAGCTCCCAGCGGGCCCGCCCCGGGTTGAACTTGCTCGTGAAGATGCGCGACATGATCGACCGTTTGTACCGCGCCGCCGCTCGCGGCCGCCATGAAGATGACGACCTGTTGCGAAAGCCTGCGCCGCGTTACGCGGGGGTCGCGCTCGCGCGGAATCCGGTCGGGTCAGGGCTCCAGCCGTGCGAGCCACGCGGTCAGGATGCGCTCCAGGGCCGCCGCGTCCGCCGGATCGAGCTCGTCGACGAGGCGGCTCTCGTTGGCCAGGTGGTCGGTGAACGCCGCGTCGATGACCGCGCGACCCCGGTCGGTGAGGGCGATGACCCTCCGTCGGCCGTCTCCCTCGGATGCTCGACGGGTGACGAGCCCTGCGCCTTCCAGCCGGTCGATGCGCTTGGTCATGCCGCCGGTCGTGATCATCGTGTGCTCGGCGAGTTCTCCGGCCGTGCGCTCGTACGGCGCCCCCGCCCGCCGCAGGGTGGCCAGGACGTCGAAGTCCCCTTCCGCGAGTCCGTGGGCCTCGTAGACGGCCGTCAGCTCGCCCGTCAGCCGCAGGGCGACCCGGTGCAGCCGGCCGATGACGCCCTGGGGGGAGGCGTCGAGGTCGGGGCGCTCGCGCCTCCATTCGGCTTGGATGCGGGCGACGGCGTCGGGTGTGCTGTCCATCCCTTCACAATACCTTCCGGGGAAGCTATATTGTCTTCCATGGAAGATAATAAGTCGGGTGTTGGATGGCGTGGGCTGCCGGCGACCTGGATGATGGTGACGGCCATCGCCCCGATCGCGTGGGGCTCGACCTACGTCGTCACGAAGGCCGTACTGCCCGACGAGCCGCTGTGGGGCGCCGTCATCCGTGCTCTGCCGGCCGGGCTGCTGCTGCTCGCGCTCGGGAGGCGGCGCCCGCGCGGAGCCTGGTGGTGGCGGTCGGCGCTGCTGGGCGTGCTCAACACGGGCGGCTTCTTCGCGCTCGTCTACGCCGTCGCCCAGCGGCTGCCCTCCGGGGTGGCGGCGACGGTGATGGCCGCGTCGCCGCTGGCGATGATGGCCGCGGGGCGGATCATCCTCGGCCAGCGTCCCCGTGTCCTGGCTCTGCTCGGCGGGGCGGCTGGGATCGCAGGCGTCGCGCTGATGCTGTTCGGCGGGGACGGTTCGGTCGATCTGTTCGGCATCCTGCTCGCGGCAGTGGCCCTGGTCGCGTCGGCCACCGGCTACGCTCTCGCCACCCGCTGGGGAGCCGTCGACCTGATCTCCTCCACCTCCTGGCAGCTGCTCGCCGGCGGCCTCCTCGTGCTCCCCATCGCCCTGATGGTGGAGGGAGCACCACCTGTGCTCGATGGACCGGCCATCGCGGGCTTCGCCTACGTGACCGTGGTGGCGACCGCTCTCGCCTTCGTGGCGTGGTTCGCCGGCTTGCGCCACCTCCCCGCCGGGACGGTCGGCCTCATCGGGCTCCTGAACCCCGTCACCGGCGTCGTCCTCGGCGCGTTGGTCGCCGCCGAGGCGCTGACCGTGCGGCAGCTGCTCGGGCTCGCGATCGTCCTTGCGGGCATCGCGCTCGGCCAGGTGCGGCGCGGAGGTCGGAGCGCAGCGCGTCAGTCGCCGAGCGACTCCAGGAAGCTGCGGGTCGGGGCGAAGAAGGTGCTTCCCGTCGCCGCGGTGGAGAAGTCGAGGATGCGGTCGTAGCTGCCTGCGGGATCGCCGACGAACATCCGCTCCAGCATCCGCTCGATCACCCAGAGCGCGCGCGAGTAGCCGATGAAGTACGTGCCGAACTCCCCGTGCCCCGGTCGGCCGAACGGCATGTTGTCGCGCAGGATCTCGTGCTCCACGCCCGCCTCGTCGACGATCGTGGCGAGGGTCTTGTGCGACTTCTGCCCGTGCTCGGCGTCGGGGAGCTCGATGTTCTCCACCTTGGTGCGCCCGATCACGCCCTCTTGCGAGGGAACGGGGAGCCGGCTCCAGCTGCCCAGGTCGTGCAGGTACTTCTGCACGACGACGTAGCTGCCGCCCGCGTGGTCGGGGTCCTCGTCGCCGACCGTCGTCGCGTCGGCCATGTCGCCGCCCGCGGGGTTCGCGGTGCCGTCGACGAAGCCGAGGAGGTCGCGGGCGTCGAAGTAGCGGAAACCGGTCACCTCGTCCACCACCTGCACGGCGTCGCCGAGGGCGTCGAGCAGCTGGCGCTCCAGTTCGAAGGTGAAGTCGCCGCGTTCCGCCCGGATGTGGAAGAGCAGGTCGCCCGGTGTCGAGACCGCCGTGTGCACCGGGCCCGCGATCTCCTGGAATGGGTGGAGTTCTCGCGGCGGCGTCGTCTCGGTCAGCCGCGACCACAGCTGCGCGCCGATGCCGACATTGCAGGAGAGGCGGGCGCCGAGGTCGCGGAAGCCCACCGTCTTGACCTGGTCGGTGATGCCGCCGAGCACGCCCTTGACCGTGGCGAGCGCCTCCGGGGTGTCCTCGACGGTCACCACCAGGAAGACCGCCGCGCGCGAGAGCGGCGCGTCGACGCTCTGCGGGTCGATGGGGACGCGCTGCCAGGGCTGGTCGCCGGTGTTCGCCATGAGGTCATGCTGCCGTACGCGCGTGCCCCATCGCCACTCCGGGCTGGTAGACGGCCGGCCGACTCCTGGGCCGGCCGACTCCTGGGCCGGCCGACTCTAGGCTGGAGGGATGACCCTCCCCAGCACCGACACCGTCGTCACCTACCCGGACGGCGACCTCGCCTCCTCCGGTACGGTCGTTCACCTGCAGCCGCTGCCCGACGGGCGCACGGCGGTCGTGCTCGACCGGACCGCGTTCCACCCGGTCGACCCGGTGTGGCCGGATCAGCCGGCCGACGCGGGGGAGTTGCGGACGGCCGAGGCGACCTACCCGATCGTGGACGCGGTCGTCGGCGCGACCGACGGCGAGACGCTGCACGTCGGCGACGCACCGGTCCGAACCGGGACGGAGGGCTGGGCGTTCGTGGTCTGCCACCTGGTGGACGACGCGACCGGACTGCGGGAGGGTGCGGCGGTCGACGTCAGCGTGGATCCCGAGCGGCGCCGCGCGCTCTCCGCCGGCCACACCGCGTGTCATCTGGCGTCGCTGGCCCTCAACGACGCCCTCGCGCCGCTCTGGACCAAGGAGGCGCCCGCGGATGGACGGGGCCGGCCGAACTTCGACCAGCTCGCGATCACCACCTCCCGCATCCTCCCGGACGGGTCGCTCGACGAGTACCGGATCGGCAAGAGCCTGCGGAAGAAGGGCTTCGCCGCCGCCGAGCTGGCCTCCCGGCTCGACGAGGTGTCGGCCCTCGCCGACGAGGTGCTCGCCGGCTGGGTGGCGACCGGAGCGCCGGTCGGCATCGTGCGCGACCCCGACGGCGACACCGACGGCATGCGCCTGGGCGACCGCCGCCGCTGGCGCGCCGAGCTCCCGGAAGGCGTCGTCGAGATCCCGTGCGGCGGGACTCACCTGCACTCGCTGGCCGAGCTGTCGGCCGTCACCATCGCGCTCGAACTGACAGAGGCGGAGGGTGCGCTGGCGCTCGGCATGAGGACGACGGCCCTGCCGGCCTGACAGGCGGCGCCGACCCGAACCGAGCCCGGGCTGAGACTCAGTGGGGGAGGAACGGCAGCGCCACCGCCACGACGGCGAGCGCGCCCGCCAGCCCCCAGCCGAGGCGGACCCACTGCGCGCTCCGGACCTCGCGCTCGATGACTTCGAAGCGCTCCACCGTCTCAGCCGACGGTGCGACCGGCCGCCAGGTCGCGGGGTCGTCGAACAGGGCGGCCGCTCGCGCGACCGTGTCCGCATCCAGCCGGGGAGGGCGTCGCGACAGCCCGCGCACCAGGCCCTCTGCGCGCAGCACGGTCGCCCGGGCCGGCGGCTGCCGGAGCCGCAGCTCCTTCGCGCCCACCACCACGATCACCGGCTCCACGGGAGCCTCGATGCCCGCTCGCATCAGCAGCCCGCGCACTCGCGACGCCTCCAGGTCGGCGTTCCGCAGGTACGGCTGCTTGCTGCCGCCGACGTAGACGGCGCGCTCGTACACGGTCACCCGCGCACCGCGGTGGTGCTTCGTGTTGATCACGAAGACGCCGCCAGGGCCGACGACCAGATGGTCGACGTCGGACTCGCCGGAGCCGACCGGAACCGCATGGAACGCAGACCAGCCGCCCGGCAACCTGCTCAGCAGGGCGCCGACCTCCCGCTCACCGAGAGCTCCGGTGAACCACGGCTGGGCGTCGTCGATCAGCGGGCCGACACCGAGTGCGCGGGCCAGCGGGGAGCGGGGAGGCGCCGCCTCCTGCAGCCGCACCACCTGCTCCATCACCGCCGCGCCGGGGGCCCGGTCGCGCATCCGCTGTCCGCTCACCCGCCAACCGTACAGAGCGGCCGGCCTGCGCCCCAGTCCCCAGTCGGGGACGGCCTGCGGAGGCTACCCCTGTTCCGGGGACCGGTGGGTGCGCGGCAGCTCGTCGTCGCTCGGGAGACGCTCCTCGAGCGACTCGTTGTGCTCGGCGACGGCGTCCAGCCGGTCGTCGGCGGTGTCGCCGAGGTCGTCGACGGCTTCGGTCAGCTCGTCGGCGTCGCGGGGCTCTGCAGTGTCGTCCGGTCGATCGGTCATGCGCCGCACTGTACGCCGCGTCAGACCTGGATGCTGACCTCGTACACCTGATCGGTCGGGTGCCCCGCACGCTCGTGGATGCGCATCAGCGCCTCCTTCGACGGTCCGGTCGACAGGCAGAACACCTTGCCGCTTTCCGGGTCGAGCCACGCGCGCTCGATGTGGACGCCCTCCTCGCCCTCGATCGCCGCGTCGGCGTCGTGCGCCTCCTGCAGCTCGTCATGAGTGACTCCGACGAATCCGTCGTGGACGTCGATGAATGTAGCCATGATCGGCTCCTTTCTCTCTTCTCGAATACTGCGTCCCTTGGCGCGCAACGGCATCGGTCGTCCTGCCGATCCCGGTCGGATCGCCTGCCCGTCGGTGCGCGCCCGGCGCTACACTTCGCGCATGAACGCGGGGTCGCCGCCGAGGAGCGGCGCGGTGCGGGTCTGCCCGCTTTTCGTCGGACGCGAGGACGAACTGGCCTCGGCGCTTCAGCGCCGGGCGGAAGCCGCGTCGGGCCGGGGTGGCATGCTCCTCATCGGCGGGGAGGCGGGCATCGGGAAGTCGCGGCTGATGGACGAGCTGACGCTCGGGGCCGGCGGCCGGACGGCGCACGCGGAATCGTTCGCGCGGGACAGGCAGACTCCAGGGCTGCTCCTGCTCGGGATCGCCGCCGGGCTCCGCGAGACCGGCGACGACGCCTCCTCCGAGCTGCTGCGATCGCTCGTGACCGGCGCCGCCGAGCATCCCGACGCGGCCGGGGTCGCGCGGCGGTTGCTGGTGGCCGACCTGGTCACCGCGCTGGTGGATGCGCTGAGGGTCCCGCTCCTGCTCCGCATCGAGGACCTGCACTGGTCCGATCAGCTGAGCCTCGACGTTCTGCGCCGCGTGTCGGTGCACCTCCCGGAGCTTCCCTCGTTCGTCGTGGGGACCTACCGGACGGAGGAGTCCGACGCCGATCCCGACTTCACGGCCTGGCGGATCGATCTGGTGGCGCATCGGCACGCCGAGGAGGTCCTGCTGACGCGGCTGGACCAGGAGGGGACGCGGCGGATGCTCGCGTCCATCCGGGGGACGGAGCCCGCCGAGGACGACGTGGACCGGATGCAGGCGGCCGCCGACGGCATCCCGCTGCATGTGGAGGAGCTGGTGGCGACGGGCGTCGGCGACGTGCCGGAGACGGTCGGAGAGGCGGTCCTGGTGCGCAGAGAGCGGCTCTCACCGGACGCGGCCCTCGTCCTCTCGGCGGCCGCGGTGATCGGGCGCCGCTTCGACGCACCCCTGCTCGCTGTCGTCCTGGGCGAGGCGTTCGCGGGGGAGGAACCGGATCGTCCCCGGATCGACGCGGCGATCGACGAGCTCATCGCCCAGCACTTCGTCGTCCCGTCCGGGCCGTCGTTCGACTTCCGCCATGCGCTGATCCGGGACGCCGTCTACTCCGCCCTGCCGCGAGGCGACCGCCGCGCGATGCACGCCCGCGTCGCCGTGGGTGCGGACGGCCTCCCCGACGCGGTCCTGTCCCTCCACAGCGAGCGCGCGGGCCGAGCGGACGAAGCGTACGAGCGCGCCCTCCGCGCGGCGGACCGCGCCGCCGCGCTGTCCGCCCACCGGGAAGCCGTGCAGCTCTACCGCCGCGCGGAGCGCACGGTCCCGTCCGGGACGCCTCCGGCGGAACGCGCTCGGCTGCACCGGTCGCTCGGGGCCGAGCTCGCGGCCGCCGACGCCAACGACGAGGCCGAACGGGAGTTCGTACGCGCCATCGAGCTGTTCCGGGAGGCCGACGAGCCGATCGAGGCAGCCTCCGTCGTCCCCGCCCTCGTCGCGGCGCGGCACCTGCTCGGCGCGGGGTACGACGCGCGGGTGAGCGAGTTGCTACGCGCGCTCGACTGGATGGATGGGGCCGACGTCCCGCCGGCCGCGACGCTCGCGCGCGGTCGCCTCCTGTCGGCGCTCGCCGCTGCGGCCATGCTCGACCGCCGACTGGACGAATCGCTGGCCTACGCCGGTCAAGCCAGACCCCTCCTGCCGGACGGGGCGCCAGAACGCTTCGATCTGGAGGCCACCCGCGGATCCGACCTCGTGTTCTCGGGGGCCGGAGAACCGGGCTGGACCGTGCTCGTCGGAGCGGCGGCCGGGGCAGCGGCAGCACGCCTCGAAGCTCAGGCGGCACGCGCCTACCGCATGCTGGCATCGAGCGCATCGGTGCTGCTCCAGTACGAACGCGGCGACCGCTGGCTGCGGGAGGGCATCGAGTACGCCACGCGGATCGAGCGCTGGAACGACGCCCACTACCTGATGGCGCACCTCGCGCACGTCCGCTGGGCTACCGGTGATCTGGCGGAGGCCGAGCGGCTCGCCGAGCGTGCTCTCGCCGACGGCCGTGGAGGCATCACGACCGAGATCACCGCTCTGCACGTCCTGGGGTATGTCGCCATCGCGCGCGCCGACGCGCCCGCAGCGGAAGCTTCGCTCTCGCGCGCGGCGGAGCTGGGGGAGCGGATGAACGAACTGCAACGGCTGTCGCCGGCCCTCTGGGGGCTCGCCGAGACGGCGCTCCTCCGGGCTGATCCGGTGCGTGCTGCCGAGCTGTCCGAGCGGGGGCTCGCGGAGTCGGCGCGGGTGGAGGATGCCGCGTACCTGTTCCCGTTCGCGGTGACCGGCACGCGGGCGATCCTCGAGCTCGACGGCCCGACTGCGGCCCGCGACTGGCTCGCACGCGTCACAGAACTCCTGCGCAAGCGGGGTATCCCCGGCACCGAGAATGCCATCGTGCACGCGGAGGGCCTGATCGCGCTGCGCGAGCGGAGGCTGACGGCGGCTAAGGAGGCGCTGGCCGCTGCGTCGACGGGATGGTCCGGGCTCGGCCGGTGGTGGGAGGGGATGCAGTCCCTGCTCGACGGGGCGGAGGCCGCCCGTCGCACGCGCGGCCCCGCGGAGGCCGCCGAGCTGGTCGGCCGCGCACGGGCGGCTGCCGTGGGTGCGGGCGCCACGGCCCTGATCGAGCGGTCGGAACGGCTTCAGCGCCGGCTGTCGGAGGGCGTGGAGGCGGGGGTCCTGTCCGCGCGCGAGCAGGAGGTGGCGCACCTGGTCGCCGCCGGCTGCACCAACCGCGACATCGGTGCCAGCCTGCACATCGCCCCCAAGACGGTCGCGACGCACGTCGAGCACATCCTGGCGAAGCTCGGGGCGTCCCGCCGCGCCGAGATCGCGGCGTGGGACGCGGGTCAGCCCGGGCCACGGGCTCCGGTTCCCCCGCATGCGCCCGTTCCGACCCACCCGCGCGGCGAGGGATAGCATGCAGAGCATGAGCCGCATCGAAACCGGGATCGTCTCCTACACCGTCTCCGGCGACTACCTCGCCCGCGTCGGCGCCGACTTCGACACGGAGGCGGTCGACGACGCCATCCTCGCCGAACTCAACAGGATGCTCCCCGAGGGCATCGTTGTGGAGCGCAGCGGACGCGTCCTGGCCGAGGAGGAGCTGGCCGACCGGGCGCGCTCGCTCGACTGGGACGAGTTGCTGAGCCGCATCGACGTCGACCAGATCCTCGCAGAGCACGGGCGCTGATCCGTTTCTCGCGGGCACGGGCGCTTCTGTGTGAGCGCGTCATTGTGAGTGCGTCAGCCCGTCAGCGTGACCGCTTGACCGCGTCGTAGGCGGCGAGCGCCGCGCGCCGGGTCTCCTTCAGGTCGACGATCGGCGCCGGGTAGTCCGGAGTGTCCCATTCCGGGACGAACCGGCGGACGTAGTCCCCACGCGGGTCGAACTTCTCGCGCTGCAGTTCGGGGTTGAACACACGGAAGTACGGCGCCGCGTCCGCCCCGCTGCCCGCCACCCACTGCCAGTTGAACGGGTTGTTGGCGGGGTCGGCATCCACCAGCGTGTCCCAGAACCACTGCTCGCCGTGCCGCCAGTCGACGAGCAGGTTCTTGATGAGGAACGACGCCGTCACCATGCGCACCCGGTTGTGCATGACTCCGGTTCTCCACAGTTCCCGCATCCCCGCGTCCACCAGCGGGATGCCGGTGCGACCCTGGTGCCAGGCCCTCAGCGCGGAGCGATCCAGCGGGGGCCACGGAAAGGAGTCGTACTCGCGATGGATGTTCACGGTCGCCAGATCCGGATGCTCGAACAGCGTGTGATAGGCGAATTCCCGCCATCCGAGCTCCGACTGGAACGTGGCGAGCGCTTCGGCCGCCGGGCGGTCTCTGCGGTCGTTCGCTGCGTGCCAGACCTGGTGCGGGCTCAGCTCACCCCAGCGAAGACGCGGAGAGAGCCGGGAGGTGGCATCGATACCCGGCACGTCCCGGCCTTCCCGATACGAGCCGAGGTCGTCCGCCAGAAAACGCTCCAGCTGATCGTGGGCGGCCTCCTCGCCCGGCTCCCACGTCTCGCGGAGGCCGTCGGCCCAGTCGGGTCGTGTAGGAAGCAGCCCCAGTTCGTCGAGCGTCGTCGCATCGCTCGCCTCCGGCGCGCGGGCTCCGCGCAGCCGTTGTGGAGCGGCAGCGGGTTTACGCGGCGGAGGCGCCGCCAGGCACGCGCGCCAGAACGGGGTGTACACCGAGAAGGGCGTGCCCTGGCCGGTGCGGATCGTCCACGGCTCGAAGAGCAGGTTCGCGCCGAAGCTGGCGGCCTCGAGTCCCTTCTCCCTTGCCGCCGATTTCACCGCCTGGTCGGTGGCCCGCTCCACGCCGCCGTAGCGCCGGTTCCAGAACACGGCGCCGGCACGCGACTCGCCGAGGAAGCGCTCGATGACGGGTTCGCCCTGTCCTCGCAGCACCGTCAGGCCGGCGCCGAGGCGCTCCAGCGACGCGGTCAGCGACGCGAGGCTGTGGTGCAGCCACCAGCGCGCCGCCGATCCCGGCGGGCGGAGCCCCGGAGTCTCCTCGTCCCAGACGAAGACGCAGAGCACCGGCCGGCCGGAGTCCGCGGCCGCACGGAGGGCCGGGTTGTCGGCGACACGCAGGTCGTCGCGGAACCAGACGACGGCAGGCCGGTCCTGCTCGTTCCCCGAGCTCACGATCGCGTGGGCTCAGAGATCGATGGAATCGCCCGGTTCGAGGGGATAGAAGGTGCCACCGTTCTGCTCCGTCGCCCACTTCAGGCGTGCGTTCGACATGTCCTTGCCGCCGCGCGACAGCACCATCTCGTGGATGGGGAAGCTGCGCTTCGGCTTCACGGCGAGCACGTAGTCCATCGTCTCGGCGATCTTCATCCACGGAGCGCCGGCGGGCGCGGCGAGCACGTCGACCTCCACACCCTCGGGGATCGAGAAGGAGTCGCCCGCGTAGTACAGCGTGTCGTTCACCAGAACGCCCACGTTGTCCACGACGGGGATGCTTTCGTGGATGACCGCGTGGCGGCCGCCGAAGAAGCGCAGAGAGAACGGTCCGGCCTCAACGGAGTCGCCCGGGTGCACGACGGTGATGTCGAAGTCCGAAGCGGCCGCCGCGACGCCCTCCGGCGCGTAGATCGTCGCGTCGGGGGAGAGGTCCAGCACGCGGTTCAGCTGCTCGGGAGTCCAGTGGTCCGCGTGCTCGTGGGTGATGACCACCGCCACCGCGTCGGCGGTGTCGGTGAGCGGCGAGGTGAAGCTTCCCGGGTCGATGAACAGCTTGCGGCCGTCCTGTTCGAGGAGCAGGCCGGCGTGTTCGAACTTCGTGAGTCTCATGGGTCCACAAAATACCGGAAGAGATGCGCACACAAGCGCGCGGCGGTTGAGGAATATACCCCTGGGGGGTACTGTTGCGAGCGATATGGACGAGACGAACGAGCCCGCAATGGCGGCACCCCGCGAAGCCGGACACGACCACCACACCCACCACACCGGCGTGACCGACGCGCCGGTGGCGCACGGTCACGAGGGTCACCATGACCACGCAGAACACGACCACGGCGCGCACGATCACGAGGGTCACCAGGGCCACGCCGGTCACCAGGGCCACGCCGGTCACGACCACGGCGCCCACGACCACTCCGGCCATGCCGGCCACGACCCCGCGATCTTCCGCCGCAAGTTCTGGCTGACGCTGGTCCTGACCATCCCGACGCTGGTCTTCTCACAGGGACTGCAAGAGATCCTGGGCCTCGACGGCCCGCGCTTTCCCGGAAGCCAGTTCATCCCCGCCGTCTTCGGCGTCGTCATCTTCTTGTACGGCGGACTCGTCTTCCTCCGTGGGGCGGTGGACGAGCTGAAGGCGAAGCAGCCGGGAATGATGACCCTCATCTCGCTCGCCATCGTCGTCGCCTTCGGTTACAGCGTCGCGGTGACGCTCGGGCTGCCGGGCATGGACTTCTGGTGGGAGCTGGCCACGCTCATCCTGATCATGCTGCTCGGGCACTGGATCGAGATGTCGGCGGTGATGGGTGCGCAGGATGCCCTCGGCGAGCTGGCGAAGCTCCTGCCCGACACGGCAGAGCGCCTCTCGGACCCGCACGGGGAACCGGAGACGGTCGCCCTCGCCGAACTCCGCGTCGGAGATCTCGTGCGCGTCCGTCCCGGATCGGCGGTGCCTGCTGACGGCGAGATCGTCGACGGCCGGAGCGACGTCGACGAGTCGCTGCTGACGGGCGAGTCCCGGCCGGTCACCCGGGGACCGGGGGAGCAGGTCGTCGCCGGCAGCATCTCCGGAAGCGGATCGCTGGTCGTGCGTGTCGGCCGCACGGGCGGCGACACGGCACTCGCGGGCATCATGAAGCTCGTCGCCGATGCGCAGGCCAGCAAGTCCGGCGCGCAGGTGCTCGCCGACCGCGCCGCAGCCTGGCTCTTCTACGTCGCGCTCGCCGTCGCGATCGTGACGCTCGTCGTGTGGACGATCGTCCGCCCCGGCGATCCGGCGTTCATCCTGGAGCGGGTCGTCACCGTGCTGATCATCGCCTGCCCGCACGCGCTCGGACTCGCCATCCCGCTGGTCGCCCAGATCTCCACAGCGCTCGGCGCGCGGAAGGGTCTCCTGATCCGCGACCGCCACGCCATGGAGGATGCCCGCCGCATCGACGTCGTGCTGTTCGACAAGACCGGCACCCTCACCGAGGGGCGGCAGGGAGTCGCAGCCGTGGTCGCCGCCGACAGGGATGGTGAGGATGCCGAGCAGACCCTCCTGGCTCTGGCGGCCGCCGTCGAAGCACCCGCTGAGCACCCGATCGGGGCGGCCATCGTCCGCGAGGCACGCAGCAGAGGACTCGCCATCGCACCCGTGTCCGGCTTCGAGGCGCTCGGTGGGCGAGGCGCGTCGGCCACCGTGAACGGCGACGTCGTGACCGTCGGCGCCCCCCGTCTTCTGGCCGAGCGCGGACTCTCCGCACCCGCGCACCTGTCGGAGGCGGCGGAGCACGCGGGCAGCCAGGGCCAGACGGTCGTGTACGTGCTGGACGGCGACCGCGTGCTCGGGCTGATCGCGCTCGCGGACGTTGTCCGGCCCGAATCGCAGGAGGCCGTCCGCGCGCTGCGCGACCGCGGCATCCGCGTGGCCATGCTGACCGGCGACTCCCGTGCCGTGGCCGACAGCGTCTCCTCCCAGCTCGGCATCGAGGAGGTGTTCGCGGAGGTTCTCCCTGGGGACAAGTCGGGGACGGTGGCGCGGCTGCAGTCGGACGGCTCCCGGGTCGCGATGGTCGGCGACGGCGTCAACGACGCGCCCGCTCTCGCCCAGGCGGATGTCGGCATCGCGATCGGCGCGGGCACGGATGTGGCGATCGAGTCGGCAGGGGTGGTGCTCGCCGCAAGCGACCCGCGTGGTGTGGCCGCCGTCATCACGCTGTCGCGCGCCACGTACCGGAAGATGCTGCAGAACCTCGCGTGGGCCACCGGCTACAACGTGATCGCGCTGCCTCTCGCGGCGGGCGTCGCCATCGGCGCAGGCATCGTCGTCTCGCCGGCGTTCGGGGCCGTGCTGATGTCGATCTCGACCATCGTCGTGGCGCTCAACGCCCAACTGCTCCGCCGCCTGAAGCTCTGACTCCGGGCGACAGCCTGCACTGCGGGCGCGCGCGCCGAACCGGCCGCGCGCCCCGCGTGTGTCATCATCGGGCACTGTGACCACAACTCCGCGGGCCGTGGTCGTCGCGGTCAATCCGATGGCCTCCTTCGGCCACCGCCGCGACGTCGGCCCCCGCGTCGTCGAACGGCTGCGCAACGCCGGACACCGGGTGGTCGTGATGGACGAGGCCAATATCGAGCTGCTCCGCCGCGAGACCGCGAAGGCCATCGCCGACGGAGCCGACGCGCTCGTGGTGGTGGGCGGCGACGGGATGGCGAACCTCGGCATCGACCTCGTGGCCGAGACGGACCTCCCTCTCGGGATCGTGCCGAGCGGCACCGGCAACGACCTCGCCGATGGCTTGGGCATCCCCATCCACGACACGGAGGCCGCGATCGACCTCCTGATCGCCGCGCTGGAGCGGGAGCCGCGACGCATCGACGCCGGGACCATCCGGCACGGGGAGCTCACCACCTGGTTCGGCTGCGTCGTCTCGGCCGGCTTCGACGCCACCGTGAACGAGCGCGCCAACCTGATGTCCCGCCCGCGCGGTCGCAGCCGCTACATCGTCGCACTGCTCCGGGAGCTGGCGACCCTGAAGGCGCGGCGGTACCGCATCCACGCCGACGGGCGCGTGCTCGAGGTGCAGGCGATGCTGGTCTCGGTCGCCAACAACCGGTCGCTGGGCGGTGGGATGCGCATCGCGCCGGACGCCGACCTCGCCGACGGTCGCCTGGACCTCTTCATCGTCGAGCGCATGTCGCGTCTACGTTTCCTCCGCATGTTCCCGAAGGTCTTCCGCGGCGAGCACACCACGCTGCCGGAGGTCACGCTGCTCCCGGTGAGCAGCGCCCGCATCGAGGCGGACGGCGTGATCGCCTACGCCGACGGGGAGCGGATCGGGCCTCTTCCGATCGACGTTTCGGTCGTCCCCGGCGCCCTCCGGGTGCTCGCTTGAGGCACCTCCACGAACCTGCTGCGACGCGCCCGGGAGTCCGGGGCCGTTTTGGCACCCCGACCCCATCTGTGGCATGATCTTCTAGTTGCCAGACGGCCCCATCGTCTAGCGGCCTAGGACGTCGCCCTCTCACGGCGGTAACGCGGGTTCAAATCCCGCTGGGGTCACCATCGCCCGCTTCCCTCTGTCTGACAGGGGAAGCGGGCTTTTTCATGTGCTCGGCGCTCCGCCCTGCAGCACAGCCACTCGGGGCTTTCGTTCGAGATGGCGCAGGATGTCGACGCCTACCGTACCGCCAAGGCTGAGGATGATGGTGGCCGGGTCAGCCTGGCGAGCTCCGCGACAGCCTCGATCGGTGACGTACCGAATCGACTTCACGAACGCAGCAGCGAGACAGACTCGGAAGCTTCCGCGTTCGCTGACGCCTCCTGTCACAGCGCGATGACGCTGACCTGGTCCTTGCCGCGGTCCTTCGACCGGTACATCGCCTTGTCCGCCACGCGCAGCAGCTCCGGCCCGTCGAGGACGCGCGAACCGCCGGGCCGGTGGACTGTCACGCCGACGCTGGCGGTGATCGCGCGCTGCCATCCGTCGTCGTGGAGGGGCTGCTTGATCGCCACGCGGATGCGCTCGGCGATCGCCGCGGCCGCGTCGTGGTCGGTGTTCCGGCAGACGATGATGAACTCGTCGCCGCCGTAGCGGCAGACCAGGTCGTCGCCGCGCACGGCCGCGTTGAGCCGGGCGGCCACGAGCTTGAGCACGGTGTCGCCCGCCGTGTGGTCGAGCTCGTCGTTCACCGACTTGAAGTCGTCCAGGTCGACGAAGATCAGGGCGAGCGGCTCCTGCCGCTCGATCGCCTCCGTGACGCTCGCTGCGATGTGCGTGCGGAGCAGCACCCGGTTGGCGAGACCGGTCAGCGGATCGTGCAGCGCGATGGCCGCGAGCTGCGCCTGCAGCCGCAGACGTGCGACGGTCTGCGCGGCCTGGCGGCAGAGCGAGCGGAGCAGGTCGATGGCGTGGTCGTCGAGTTCGGGAGGCCGGGAGAAGTAGCAGGCCAGCGTCCCGATCGGCGCGCCGCCCTGCAGCAGCGGAGCAGTCAGCATCGAGTCGAGGCGCGCCGCCCGGAGGGCGGTCGCCGTCTCCGGGTGGTCCTGTCCGTCACGCACCGACCAGGTGACCACGGCGCCGGCCGCACCCGCCGCGACGGCCTCCGCGGGCAGCCCACCGGGCAGGAGATCCGGATCGAGGGGCACGCTGCCGCCCGCCAGGCGCGGGTGGCGGTCGTCGAGGAAGACGGCGGCTGCGGCCGCCCCCAGAGCCTCCTGGGCGCTCGCGGCGAGTGCGCCGGCCAGAAGCTCGACGGTGTCGCTCTCGCCGAAGGCGGTGGTGGCGTTCTGCAGGATGCGCGTCCGCGCCTCGGAGCTCTCGGCGATGCGACGCGCGGCCAGCAGCTGTCGCTCATAGTCCTGGCGGTGGCTCGCGTCGAACACGGCGACGTGGATCACCGGGGTGCCGTCCGCCTTGTCGACCACGGCGTTCACCAGCACCGGCAGCGCCGCCTCACGCGCAGTGCGGAACGCCAGAGCGACCTCCCTCACCTCACCCTGCAGGTGCAGGATCGGCAGGAACCGGGTCTCGTAGAAGATCTGGGCGCCGGGTTCGAGGAGGTCGGCGAGCGGAGTGCCGGTCAGTTCCTCCGCGCTCCAACCGGTCCACGAAGAGAAGGTGCCGTTGATGCGGACGATCCGGCCCTTCTCGGTCACCGTCAGGAGGCCGCACGGCGCCCGGTCGTAGAGATCGGCCGCGGAGACCGCCGGCACGGAAGCCGGCGTCTGCTCCGTCACAGACGGCTCCGGATGGCCTCCGCCAGCTCGTCCGGCCCGGACAGGTTGGGGCAGTGCCCGCTGGCGTCCAGCTGCACGAACTCGCTTCCGGCGATCTGCTGGTGCACGTACCGCCCGACCACCGTCGGGGCGATCGCATCCTCCGAGCACTGCAGCACGATCGTCGGGACCGTCACCTCCGCGAGGTCGACGCGGTTGTCCGAGAGGAAGGTCACCCGAGCGAAGTGGCCGGCGATGACCGGGTCGGTCCGGCAGAAGCTCGCGGTGAGCTCCGCGCCCACCTCCGGGCGGTCGGCGTTCCCCGCGATCACCGGGGCCATGACCTCCGACCAGCCCAGGTAGTTCACATCCAGCGCGTCCAGCAGCCCGTCGATGTCAGCACGGGTGAATCCGCCGAGGTAGTCGGCGTCGTCGATGTAGCGGGGCGACGGCCCGACCAGGACGAGGCGTCCGAATCGTTCGGGGGAGCGGTTGGCGGCGAGCACGCCGATCATGCTGCTGACCGAGTGCCCGACGAAGACGACATCGCGGAGGTCGAGGGCCTCCAGGATCTCCAGCACGTCGTCCGCATAGCCCTGGAGGGAGTCGTACTTGGCGCGGTCGTACGCGGACAGATCGGAGGAGCCCGCCCCGACGTGGTCGAAGACGATCACCCGGAAGTCCGCTTCGAAGTGCGGGACCACGCGGCTCCAGACCTCCTGGCTGCAGCCGAAGCCGTGGGCGAAGACGATCGGGCGTCCCGCCGGATTGCCGTACTCGTGCACGTTGTTGCGGCGAAGCGGGTCGACGGTCTCGATCGTCAGCGTCATCCACGGAGTCCCATCTGCTGTTCACACACCGATACGGGTGCGAGGACCGGTCCCTCCAGCGCTCTCCCGCCGTATCCGCACTGTGAGCCTACCGGCCGTCGGCTGAACGATCCCCGCTATCGCGTTCCTCGGTGCAGAGCCTGCCCCGGACCACCGACCCGGATAGGATGGTGGGAGCGAAGGGGAGTATCCCGGACGGTTCCTGCGGGCGGCGACGCGCGCAGCACCGGCGCTGCGCACGTCATCACGGCCCGCCATGGCGGCGGACCCGGGCGCAGGGGCACCGCGAGGTGCGGGAGAGACTTTCGGCCGTCGTCCGCGCCCTTCGAAAGGTTTCTTCCATGGAACTCGCCCTCCCCGCCTGGTTCGAGATCGGCTCCTTCGTCGTCCTCGGCCTGGTCCTGGCGTTCGACCTGCTGTACGTGTACAAGCGGCCGCACATCCCGAGCCCGCGCGAGTCGGCGCTGTGGGTGTCGTTCTACGTCGCCCTCGCCCTGGTCTTCGCGCTGCTCATGCTGACGATCGGGGATGCGGAGCACGCCGGGCAGTTCCTGGCCGGCTGGCTGACCGAGTACAGCCTCAGCATCGACAACCTGTTCGTCTTCGTCATCATCATGGCGAGGTTCAAGGTGCCCAGGAAGTACCAGCAGGAGGTGCTCATGGTGGGCATCATCCTGGCGCTGGTCTTCCGCGGCGTCTTCATCGTGCTCGGGGCGGGGCTCATCGCCAGCTTCAGCGCGATCTTCTACCTGTTCGGCGCCTTCCTGCTGTGGACGGCCTTCAACCAGGCGTTCGGCAACCACGACGACGAGGGCGGGGAGGACTCCTGGTTCATCCGTTTCGCCCGCCGGCACCTCAAGGTGTCCAGCCAGTACGAAGGCAACAAGCTGCGGACGACGGTCGCCGGCCGCCGGATGTTCACGCCGCTCATCATCGTCTTCCTGGCGCTCGGGACGACGGATCTGCTCTTCGCGCTGGACTCCATCCCGGCGATCTTCGGCATCACCCAGAGCCCGTTCATCGTCTTCACCGCCAACGTCTTCGCGCTGATGGGCCTGCGCCAGCTCTACTTCCTGCTCGGCCACCTGCTCGACAAGCTGGTGTACCTCAAGTACGGCATCGCGTTCATCCTCGCCTTCATCGGCGTGAAGCTGGTCTTCCATGCGATGCATGAGAACGAGCTGCCCTTCATCAACGGCGGCGAGCACATCGAGTGGGCTCCCGACATCAGCACGTGGACGTCTCTCGCGGTGATCGTCGGTGCGATGCTTGTCGCTACGATTGCAAGTCTGGTGAAGCTGCGGATGAGCGGCACCACCGTCGCCGCCGCCATCGACGGCGACGAGCCAGAACAGGACGACACCGACGCTGCGGCCGTCGACGGCATCCAGGAGGACCCCCGCACATGAGCTCTCTCGTCGGCGTGAGCGTCCGCAGCGACACGGGTGCGGTCCGGCACGTCAACGAGGACAGTGCTCTGGCGCAGGATCCCGTCTTCGTCGTCGCCGACGGCATGGGAGGTCACGCGCGCGGCGACCTGGCGAGCCGCACGGCGGTCGAGAGCCTGGCTCGCACGCTCCAGCCGGGGACCCGCCCGACTCCGGATGAGGTCGTCCGCGCGATCGACGAGGCCAACGCCGCCGTGCGCGCCCTGTCCGGCGCGGACGAGTCCGGCGCCGCGGTCGCAGGCACCACGCTCACGGGTGTCGTGCGGGTGAGGGTCCCCGAGCTCGCCGCCGAGCAGTGGATGGTCGTCAACGTCGGCGATTCGCGTGTCTACTCGTGGAACGGCCGCGATCTCCGGCAGCTGACGATCGACCACTCGGCGGTGCAGGAGCTGGTGGATGCCGGGCTCATCACCGAGGAGCAGGCGGCCGTCCATCCCGAGCGGAACGTCATCACACGGGCTCTGGGCGCCGAGGACTTCGTCGACACCGACAGTGTGCTCGTCCCCGAGGAGGGGCGGCAGATCTTCCTGGTGTGCTCGGACGGCCTGACGCGCGAATTGAGCGACCGCAGGATCGCCGAGATCCTGGCGGAGGCGCCCGCCGACCCGGCCGCGGCCCTCGTCGACGCGGCGAACGACGCCGGTGGCCACGACAACATCACCGTGATCGTGATTGAATCGGTGACCGGGGAGGACACGCAGGCCCCCGTCGACACGCGGGAACGCGCGGACGACGGCAGCGGTCGCGCGTTCGACGACACGCAGCCGAGGGAGTAGTTCGTCCGTGTTCGAGGTTCAGCAGGCGGCAGCAGGGGAGTGGGCGGTCGTCGCGGGCGGTGGACGGGCGTTGCTCGTCGCCGAGACCGATCCCGTCCGGCTCCGCGGCCTCCTCGTGGCCGTGCGTGCCGGGTTCGCCGAGACGCTCGACGGTCTCGTCGCGGCAGGCCTCAGCCGCACGCCGTCCTTCGCCTTGCTGGACGCCTCCGCCGAGACGGTGCTCCTCGCCGTGCGCGGAACGGCCGCCGCCACGGTGACCGAAGACGGCCGGGAGCGGTCCGTCCGCGCCACCGGGGTCTCGTCCTGGGTGGAGACGCAGCTGACCGGTGCGGAGACGGTCACCCTGGGCGACGGAGCGTCGCGCGACACGCTGCCGCTCGTGGAGGGCGTCGTGCGTTCATCAGGACTGGCCTGGTCCGCCGATGAGCGTGAGGAGGCGGGAGCCACCGTGGCCGCACCGCCGCGGCGCGAACGCGACACGGGACCGGTGGATGCCGTCGCCGCCGAGGCGATCGTGGCCGGCCCTGCTGTCGAGCCGTTCGCCGCCGCAGAGCCCGACGAGCACACGCGCGTCCCCGAGGCGACGCTCACCGAGGTCGCGGCCGCGTCCGCGCCGTCCGAGACCACCGGCTACGACCACCTGTTCGGCGCCACGATGGTGCGCAGCGTCGAGGAGGCGGCCGTCCGTCCGGAGGACGAGGAGGCCGCGCCCGCCCGCATCGACCTCCCCGGCTTCATCACCGACTCCTTCCCGCCCGCCGCCGGAAGCCTGGAGGGCGACCACGACGGCCTGACGATCATGAGCGGCGACCTCCCACGGCGCGGTGAGCCGACGGCGCCGGTGGAGACCCCCGAGTCCGAGCCGGTGCCCGAGCGCCAGCGCTTCGCGGTCCTGCTCTCCGACGGCCGGCGCGAGCCGCTGTCGGTGCCGGTCGTGGTCGGACGCGCGCCCAGCGTCTCCGCGGTTCCGTCGCTCCGCGGCGCGCGACCCGTCACCCTCACGACCGCCGAGGACGACATCTCGCGCTCGCACGTCGCCGTCGCCGTCGAGGGGGACAGCGTCGTGGTCACCGACCTGCACTCCCGCAACGGAACCATGGTGGTCCTTCCCGGCGCGTCGCCGCAGAAGCTGCGGAGCGGCGAGCCGACGACGGTCGTGCTGGGCACCGTCATCGACTTGGGAAGCGGCGCCACACTGACCGTCGAGGCCGCCGGATGAGGCGCATGGCGTCGCAGCCGCCGGAACTCGACGGCTTCCACTTCATCCGTCTTCTCGGATCCGGCGGATTCTCGGACGTCTTCCTCTACGAGCAGGAGCTGCCGAAGCGCAGCGTCGCCGTGAAGGTGCTGCTGACCGATGGCGTGGATGAGGCGGCGCGGGCCCGGTTCGTGGACGAAGCGAACGTCATGGCGCGGCTGTCCGCGCATCCCTACATCGTCACCATCTTCCACGCAGGGGTGGCGGGCGACGACCGGCCGTTCCTCGTCATGGAGTACTGCTCCGGGCCGTCGCTGGCCGACCGGCTGAAGCGCGAGCGGATCGGCGTGGAGGACGCGCTGCGCACCGGGGTCCGGCTCTCCAGCGCGGTGGCGACGGCGCACGCGGCCGGCATCCTCCACAGGGACATCAAGCCCGCCAACGTGCTGACGAACGCCTTGGGCTGGCCTGCGCTCACCGATTTCGGGATCGCCTCGGCCCTGGAGGAGCTGCCCGTCCACACCACGACGCTCTCCGAGTTGCGCAGCTCGCCGTCGGACACGTCCACTTCCGGCAGCCGGAGCGTCGGACTGAGCGTGCCCTGGTCGCCGCCGGAGATGTTCGCCGACGACCCGGAGCCCGACGTGCGCAGCGACATCTTCTCGCTGGCGGCGACCGTTTACACCCTTCTCGCCGGCCGCACTCCGTTCGAGGTCCCCGGCCGCTCCAACGGCACGCTCGACCTGATGGGACGCATCGAGCGCGGGATGATCACCCCGCTGGACCGAGCCGACGTCCCGTCGTCGCTCACCGCCGTGCTGCGCCGCGGCATGGCGACGCGCCGCGAGGACCGCTACCAGTCGGCCGTCGACTTCGCCCGCGCGCTGCAGCGCGTCGAGCTGGAACGCGGCCTCGCCCCGACCAGCATCGACGTTCCGAACCTGAGCCTGGGGGATGCCCGGCCGGCGCCCGTCGCGGGGGACGAGCAGGAGACGCGCGCCCGGTCGGTCGCGACCATCCACGCGCAGCCCGAACCCGTTGCGCCACGAGAGGCCGCACCGGCACCCGCAGACGCGCCGGCACCCGCAGCTCCACCGGAGCCGGAGGCGACCCGCGTCCGCGGCGTGGTGCCGGTCTCTCCGGAGGCGCCGGCGCGGGCCACGCGCGGTGCGACGGCTCCGAGCACCGCCGACGTCGCCGAGCACACCGTCCTGCGTGCGCGACCGGCCACAGCACCCGGGGACGAAGCGGCGGCGACGGACGAGCCGGTCGATACGGCGACCGACGACCCCTCGACTCCCCGCGACCCCCGCCGACGCATCCTGGCCTGGATCGGTGCGGGAGCGGCAGCCGTGATCGTCCTCGGGATCGGCGCCGTCGTGGTGTCCAACGCCCTCGCACCCGCCGCCTCCCCGAACACCTCAGGAGCGCGACCCGGAGACGACAGCGGCATCGCCGTCACCGTCGTGCCGCCCCCCGTGCTCGTCTCGGCCGTCCGCGCCCCCGACGGCGCCAGCGCCACCTTCGCCTGGAAGACGCAGGACCCGCAGAAGAGCGACCAGTTCACCTGGGTGCAGGAGGGGACGACGAACGGCCCCTCGGTGATCGCCGATCCGACGGTCACCGTCACCGGACTGACGCCTGGCGTGCCGGTCTGCATCGACATCGCGACTGTCCGGGCGGGCCGCACCTCCCAGTCGCTGAAGGCGTGCGCCTCGTGACGGCGCCCGCCAAGCCGCTCGCGGTCGAGTTCTGCGGCGAGCACTACGCGGTGGAGCCCGGCATCGAGTTCGGCATCGGACGCGAGGCCGAGCTGACCATCGACGACAACCCGTACCTCCACCGGCGGTTCCTCACCATCGGCCACGACTTCGGGATGTGGTGGCTGAGCAACGTCGGCACCCTCCTGACCGCCACCGTGACCGACGCAACCGGCACCATGCAGGCGTGGCTCGCGCCGGGCGCGAAGCTCCCGATCGTGTTCCAGACCATGCACGTCATGTTCAGTGCGGGCGCGACGACGTACGACTTCACCATCTCGAGCGAGGAGGACTGGTTCGACACCGCCGTCCGGGTGGATGCCGCCGGCGGCTCGACGACGGTCCTCCCGGTCACGCTGACGACGAGCCAGCGGCAGCTCATCGTCGCTCTCGCCGAGGGCGTGCTGACACAGACCGTCCCCGGCCGGGGCACCATCCCGAGCTCTGCGGAGGCGGCCGAACGCCTGGGCTGGAGCATGACGACCTTCAACCGGAAGCTCGACAACGTCTGCGACAAGCTGGACAAGCTGGGTGTCGCCGGCCTCCGCGGCGGACGCGGGAAGCTGGCGACCAACCGCCGGGCGCGGCTCGTCGAATATGCGGTGACGACCCGGCTGGTCGGGGTCGAGGACCTCCCGTTGCTCGACCGGCCCTCCGCAGTTGACCTGCCCGCCGCCCCGGAGGATGGTGGGGCGGACGACTGACGCGAAGACGCGTGGCCCGGCGGGAATGGGGAGTCCTCCCCATTCCGGACGCGTCAGGGGGTCGTGTTAGCGTTTACGCGACTTTCCAGCCCGGGGGATAGCAGATCTTGGTTTCGTTGAGCACGTGGTTCCGACAGCGGAAGACGCTCGCCGTGACCACTGCACTCGCCGTCGTCGTCGGCGTCCCGCTGACGGTCGCCGTGCTGCACAAGGGCTTCCCGGTGAACGCGGTCGACCTCGACACGCGCGACGTCTGGGTGACCAACGGCGAGAAGCTGCTCGGCGGCCGGCTGAACCACCAGATCGACGAGCTGGATGCCGCGGTCACCGGCGCCAGCGCCGACCTCGACGTGCTGCAGGACGGGTCGTCCTACTTCCTCACCGACCTGCCGCACGGGACGGTGGACCGCATCGACCCCGCATTCGTCTCCCTCGGCGGTCGCATCCAGCTTCCGCAGAACTCGCAGGTCGGCTACGGCGGCAACACGTTCTCGGTCCTCTCACCGGACGGCTCGCTCTGGGTCCTCGACGCGTCGGGGCGCCTCGACTTCGACCGGTCGAAGACCAAGCCGGTCGCGAAGGTCGGCCGCGGCGCCGAGCTGACGGTCGCGAAGTCGGGCACGACGTTCGTCGTGGCGCCGCAGGGCAAGAAGCTGCTCACGGTCGACCGCCCGGGAGCGACGGCGCAGACGCGCGACTTCCCGGTGCCGGGCGCTTTTCAGCTGACGGCCGTCGGCGACCAGCCGGTGGTCCTCGACACGCAGGGCAACACAGTGATCACCGGCGGAGGGACGACCGTCGCCCTCCCCGCGAAGGGGCTGAAGCTGCAGCAGCCGGGTCAGGACGACTCCGTCGCCCTCGTCGCCACGGCGAACAGCCTCCTCACCGTCCCGCTCGGCGGGGGAACGGTGACGTCCAGTCCGGCGGGGGCGACGTCCACGGGCGGGGAGAAGGCGGTCTCGGCACCGGTCCGGCTCGGCGCGTGCTCCTACGGCGCCTGGTCCGGCTCCGGTCGCTACCTCTACGCCTGCGACGGCAAGAAGCCGATCGGTCTCGACATCGAACAGCCGGTGCGCGGCGACGACCTGGAGTTCCGCGTCAACCACGGGGTGATCGCGCTCAACAATCTGCGTGACGGCAACGCCTGGGTCGTCTCCTCCGATATGCGCCTGGTCCAGAACTGGGCGCAGCTGAAGCCGAACGACACGACCGTCCAGGGCGACACCGGCGAGGAGAAGCCCGTCGTGCAGTCCTTCGCCGACACGCTCGCCCAGCGGACGGAGGTCAACCGGCCGCCGATCGCGGTGGACGACGCCTACGGGGTCCGCCCGGGGCGGTCCACGGTGCTGCACGTGCTCGCCAACGACACGGACCCGGACGGCGACGTGCTCACGATTTCCGACGTGTCCGCCATCCCCGCCGCGCAGGGCGAGCTTCAGACGGTGGAAGGCGGGCGGGCGCTCCAGTTCACGCCGAAGGAGGGACTGAGCGGCACGATCTCGTTCCGCTACTCCGTCGACGACGGCCGGGGCGGGACCGCGTCGGCGCAGGTGGACGCCACCCTCAAACAGCCGGCCGAGAACGCGGCGCCGGCCTCCACCCGGCCGAGCACGGCGCAGACCGAGGTCGGGCAGTCCGTCTCGTACAACGTCCTCAACGACTGGATCGACCCGGACGGCGACGACCTCAGCCTTGTGGCTGCGACGGCGACGACCGAGGACGACGTCCGCTTCAAACCCAACGGCGATGTGACCTTCACCAGCAAGACCGGACAGGCGGGGTCGAAGGAGGTCCGGGTCACGGTGTCGGACGGCCGAGCGTCCACGACCGGCAGCCTGATCATCACGGTGAAACCCGCCGGGACGCTCGAGCCCGTCGCGGTAACCGACTTCGGAGACGGCTTCACGGGGCGGCCGGTGGTGCTGCATCCGCTCGACAACGACCAGTCGCCGTCCGGCGAGCCGCTCACCCTGGTCGGGGTGAGCCTCGATGGTTCCGGCGCCCAGGTCACGGCCGACGCCGCCAAGGGGACCGTCACCGTCAAGAGCAACGCGCCCGGGGAGTACTACGTCGTCTACACGCTCGGCGCCGGCCCGAAGACCACGACCGGTCTGGCCCGGGTCGACATCCAGGCCCAGGGTGCCAGCCAGGCGCCGCCGATCGCCGTCACCGATAAGGCGTACGTGCGCCCAGGCGAGCCCACGTCGGTCGCCGTGCTCGACAACGACGTCTCACCGTCCGGCCGGGTGCTCGCCGTGCGCTCGGTCTCCGTCGGAAAGGGTGCGGAGGATCTCAACGTGGAGGTGCTCGACAACGCCGTCGTCAAGGTCACGGCGCCGACCGTGCTCACCCAGCAGGTGCAGCTCAGCTACGTCGTGTCCGACGGCGTCAACGAGGCGACGGCGGGTATCACCGTGGTCCCCGTCCCGCCGCTCGTGCAGCACCAGCCTCCCGTCGCCGTCGACGACCAGGTGCCCGTTCGCGCGGGCGACGTGGCCACAGTGTCCGTGCTCGACAACGACTACTCGCCGGACAACGCGCCGTTCACCCTCGACGCCCAGCTGCGGGATGCGAGCGGAGCCGGCGACGGCGCCACCGCGTTCATCAGCGGCGAGACCGTCCGCTACCAGGCCCCGACCGCCCCCGGGCAGTACAACGTGGTCTACGGCATCACCGACAAGTACGGGCAGAAGGCCCAGGCGACGGTCACATTCGTCGTCGGCGCGCCCGACAAGGGGTCCGATCACGCGCCGCAGCCGCAGCCGCTGACCGTGCGGGCGTTCGCCGGCTCCTCCGTGCCCGTCGAGGTCCCGCTCGACGGTATCGACCCGGACGGCGACTCGGTGACGCTCGCCGGACTCGCGACGCAGCCGACCCTCGGCCGGATCTCCGACTCCACCAGCCGCTCCTTCACCTACGAGGCGTACCCGGATTCGGCGGGAACCGACACCTTCACCTACCAGCTGAAGGACACGTACGGGAAGGCGGCGACCGGCACGGTCTCCATCGCCGTCATCCCGCGCCCGAGCCAGGTCCGTCCGCCGATCGCCGTCAACGACCCGGTCCAGGTGAGGCCCGGCCGCACCATCGCCGTCCCGGTCCTCGAGAACGACTCCGACCCGAACGGCTACGCCATCGCGCTGCAGAAGAAGCTGTTGCAGGTGGATGCGGGGCTTACGGCGTCGGTGCACGGCAAGATCGTCCTCGTCACGGCTCCCAAGGATGAGGGGTCGTTCGTGGTGCGGTACCAGATCACGAACGGGCAGGGCGGTGTGGCGAGCGCGTTCATCCAGGTGACCGTCACGCCGAATGCCAAGGACATCCCGCCGACGGCGATCGACCACGTGCTCGAACCGGACCAGGTCGCGAACAAGAGCAGCGTGAAGGTGAACGCGTTGAGCGGGGCGACCAACCCGTCGGGGCTCGTCGACGATCTGAAGGTCGAGGTCACCGGCCCCAACGCGTCCGCGGCAGACGTCGGCGAGGGCGGCTCGATCGCGGTGAAACCGGCCGAGCAGCGCATCGCCATCGCCTACACGCTGACCGACACGGTCACCGGGCTGAAGGGCGCGGCGTTCATCGTCGTCCCGCCCAAGGGCTCCGCCACCGCGCCGCCGCGGATCAGGGACGGCCTCCCGCAGCAGATCGTGCAGGCGGACGGGTCCAAGAGCTGGAAGCTCTCCGACATCCTTACGGTCCCCTCGGGCCGCGGCTACAAGCTGACCGGGGCATCCGGCGTCACCGCCACCAACAGCTCCGGAGGGTCGTCGTACGGCGACGACCAGACGCTGACCTTCACGGCCGCGAAGGGCTACCGCGGTCCGGCCGCCATCACGTTCACCGTGAACGACGGCCGGGAGGCCGGGCAGAACTCCGACCGCGTCACCACCCTGGTGCTCCCGATCACGGTCGGCCAACCCGACCAGTCCGATGTCGCGCCGACCTTCACGTCGCCGAGCGAGAAGATCGAGCCGGGCGAGGCTCCGCTGTCGGTCGACCTGCGGGCGTCGAGCTTCCATCCGAACCCGGACATCCTGAACAAGCTCACGTACTCGGGCGGGACGTCGTCCAACCCGAAGATCCAGGCCGCTCTCAGCGGGTCGACGCTGACGCTCTCCGCTCCGCTCGGCGTCCAGGCGGGGGAGACCGCCACGGTGGCGGTGACCATCAGCTCGGGCACGCACACGATCTCCGGCACAGTGAACGTGCAGGTCGTGAGTTCGAGCCGGCCGGTCGCGACGCAGAAGAACCCGCCCCAGACCGAGGAGGTCAAACGCGGGAACACCGCGACCCTCGACGGCGCCGCGAGCGACGCGCAGTGGGTGAACCCGTTCCCGGGCCAGCCGCTGACGATCACGGACGCCACGGCGCAGAGCGCTCCAGCGGGCGTGACGGTGACGCACACGGGCTCGTCGATCAGCGTCAGCGCGGCCTCCGGCGCGGCCATCGGCGCCGTCAACGTGATCTACCACGTCGAAGACGCCACGAAGGACCCCAAGCGGACCGCCTCCGCCATCGGGCAGCTGCGGGTGACCGTGCACGACGTGCCGGCGAAGCCGAGCGCGCCGTCGAACGCCCAGGCCACCGACGGGGAGGCCACCGTCACGATCTCGGCGCCGGCCGACAACGGCAAGCAGATCGACTCCTACGAGGTGAGCGGCGGTCCGAGCAGCGTGGTCGTTCCGAGCGTCGGGAAGGTGACGATCACCGGGCTCACGAATGGCAAGTCGTACGCGTTCGCGGTCCGCGCCCACAACTCCGACGGCTGGGGCGAGAAGTCCGCGCCGAGCGCCACCGTCACTCCGTACGGCACCCCGGCGAAGGTCGCGAACCCGAGGATCACCGGCGACCAGTACGCACCGAGCGATCTGACGATGAGCTGGTCGGCGCTCTCCGGAGTGGCCGAGACCGGTGGGGGGTCCGTGACCTACCACTACAAGCTGGAGGGCGGCAGCTGGGTCAGCACCAGGTCGACCTCCGCGACAGCGTCGAACCAGGGTGTCGGAACTTACTCGTTCGAGGTGTACGCAACGAACGACGGCAACGGCAAGCCCGGCGGCCACGCCACGTCGAGCGGGTTCCAGGTGCAGAAGAAGCCCGACCCGCCCGCGTCGGTCGACCTGGCGAAGGGCGACCTCAAGCCGGGATGGGTTCACAGCTACACGTACGACGTGACTCTCCACAACTTCCCGAAGAACGGGTCGTTCAGCATGCAGGTGCACTGCAATGGAGGGACGTTGTCGACCCGGACGATCTCGACCGACGGAAGCGGCTACGGCCACTACCACGGCAACGCGGGCAGCGACATCGAGCCGTGGTGCGGCTACCCGGGTGCGTACGTGGTCGTGAACGGCGTGCAGAGCAGTGTTCAGGACTGGTCCAAGTGACCGGCCGGAGTAAGGAGAAGCAGCGGTGGCAGTGACACAGGAGCAGGCGGACTGGTTCGCCGGAGCGTTCGCGCAACTGGTGGCGAACGTCGACAAGGCGATCCTCGGCAAGGAGCACAGCATCCGCCTGGTGATCACGGCGATGCTGTCGGGCGGGCATGTACTGCTCGAAGACGTGCCGGGAACCGGCAAGACGGTGCTCGCGAAGGCCCTCGCCAACACGGTCGAGGGCACGCAGTCGCGCATCCAGTTCACGCCGGACCTGCTGCCGTCCGACGTGACCGGCGTCACCATCTACGACCAGTCCACCGGGCGGTTCGAGTTCCACCCCGGCCCGATCTTCGCGACGGTCGTGCTCGCCGACGAGATCAACCGGGCGAGCCCGAAAACGCAGTCCGCGCTCCTGGAGGTGATGGAGGAGGGTGTCGTCACGGTCGACGGCGTCGGGCATCCGGTCGGGACTCCGTTCGTCGTCATCGCGACGCAGAACCCGGTCGAGCAGGCCGGAACCTACTCGCTGCCGGAGGCGCAGCTCGACCGGTTCCTGATCAAGACGTCCCTCGGCTATCCCGACCATGCCACGACGGTCGACCTGCTGCTCGACTCGTCCAACCGGTCGCGTGCGGCGGCCGTGCGCCCGATCATCGCCGCGGACTCGGTCTCGACGCTCGCCCAGCTGGCCTCGGAGGTCCACACCGACGCGAGCGTGATGGGCTACCTGAGCGAGATCGTCACCGCGACCCGCGACGACAAGGATGCCGCGCTCGGTGTCAGCATCCGCGGCGCGCTGGCGCTGGCGCGCGCGGCGAAGACCTGGGCGATCTCGTCCGGGCGCACCTTCGTCACGCCGGACGACGTCCGTGAACTCGCTCTGCCCGTGCTGGCGCACCGGGTGATCGTCGACCCGGAATCCGAATTCGCCGGAGTGACGGCGGCCGACATCGTCGAGCGGGCGGTCGCTTCCGCGACACCGCCGGCGTATCGCGCCGCCTGACCGCAGCCCGCATCCGCCCGACCGCATCCGCCCGACCGCATCCGCTCGACCGCAGAGGATCCCCGATGACCACCGACAGCCCCGCCCGCGCCCGGCGCCGCCGCGCCTCTGCGGCGGATCAGGCGCGGATCGCGGCAGGCCAGCTGGGCGCGGGGATCACACGTGCGGCGAAGGCCGCGGCAGGCCGGGGCGCGCCGCTCGCCCGGGCGGTCGGGGCCCGCATCGGTCCGGTCGTCGGCGTGGTGAGCGCGCTGGGCTGGATCGTCCTCGGCTCCGCTGCGGTCTCCATCGTGCTGGTGGTGTGGCTCGGGTGGGCCGAGTTCGCGTTCATCGCCGTGACGCTGATCGCTGCTCTGCTGATCGCGACCGCGTTCGTCTTCGGCCGCTCCACCTACCGCGTCGGCATCGAGCTCAACCCGCGACGAGTGGTCGCCGGCGACCGCGCGCTCGGCCGGCTCACTGTCGTCAACAGCGGGACGCGCTCTGTGCTGCCCACCCGGATGGAGCTCCCGGTCGGCGAAGGCCAGGCCGACTTCACCATCCCGCGACTCGCGCCCGGCGCCGAGACGGAGGAGCTGTTCGCCGTGCCGACCGCACGCCGGGCCCTCATCCTGGCCGGTCCGGCCCTCTCCGTCCGCGGCGACCAGTTGGGGCTGCTGCGCCGCACCAACCAGTGGACCGAGCAGATCGAGCTGTTCGTGCACCCGCGAACGGTCCGCCTCGCGGCGACGGCCCGTGGCCTGGTGCGCGACCTGGAGGGCCAGACCACCAAGGTCATCACCGACAGCGACCTCGCCTTCCACGCGCTGCGCACCTATGAGCCAGGAGACGACATCCGCAACGTGCACTGGCGCACCTCGGCGCGCACCGGGCAGCTGATGGTCCGGCAGTACCAGGAGACGCGCCGGTCGCAGCTCCTCCTGGCCTTCGACGCCGAGCGGTCGCACTTCGCGTCGGACGACGAGTTCGAGCTGGGCGTGGCCGTCCTCGCCTCCGTCGGCTGCCAGGTGATCCGGGAGGAGACCGAGATCCGGGCGCTCTGGCAGGGCGGCGCGATGCGGGTGGAGACACCGACGGCACTGCTCGACGACTCCTGCCGCATCCAGCCGGTGGACGGAGCGCACCCGACGCTCCGCGAGTTCCTGCGGCAGGCCACACTGCGGGTGCAGGCGCCGAGTCTCGCCGTGACCGTGGTCGGCTCCCAGGTCGAGGCCGCCGAGCTGCGCGGCGCGGCGGCCCTCTGGGGAGGCGACACCGAGACCATCGTGATCCGGGTCGACGAGGCGGCAGAGCCGCGGCTCACCCGCCTCGGGCGTTCCATGCTGATCACCGTGTCGGCGCTTCCCGAGCTGCCCGCGCTGCTGAAGCGGGCCGGCCGATGAGCGCGACCACGGGCGGCACTCGCTCACGCGCCGCGGCCTCATCGGCGGGCCTCGTCGACCGGCTCACGACGACGAGCTGGATCGACGTCGCCGTCCTGACGGGGCTCAGCCTGCTGGCCGTTGCGGGGTTCGAGCCGGCGTTCGGGCACTACGCGTTCGTCCCCGCGGCCGTCGGGGGGATCGTCGTCGGTGGCGGCGTCGCCCTGGTGGGGCGGCTGTTCCGGCTCTCCTGGCCGCTCACCGCCGTCATCGCGCTGGCCGCCTACTTCCTGCTGGGGACGCCGCTGGCCCTGCCGGGGCAAGCGCTGTACGGGGTGCTGCCGTCGCTGGACAGTCTGTCCGGGCTCGTCCTCGGCGCCGTCTTCGGGTGGTCGGATGCGGTGACGCTCCAAGCGCCCCTCGAGGCGCCGCCGTACGTCGCCGTCGTCCCGTACGTCGCGGGCTGGCTGGTCTCGCTGGTGTCGATCACGCTCGCCGTGCGGTGGCTTCCGCGCCCAGGGCGCCGTCGCTCTGCGGTCGGCCGGGCCGCTGTGCTGCTGGCCGGCCCGGCTCTGCTGCTGCTCGCGGCCATCCTGCTGGGGACCCGCGACCCCTACTTCGCCGGGGTGCGCGGAGTCCTGTTCGCCGCTGCGGCTCTCGTCTGGCTCTCCTGGCGCCGCGGGCGCTTCGCCAGGGACAGGATCGAGACGGACTCCGCCGTCCGGCGCAGCCGTCTGCTCGGCGGGGCGGCCGTGGTCCTCGGAGCGGTGCTCGTCGGCGCCCTGGCCGGCTCTGTGCTCGCACCGCCCGCCGCGTCGCGCTTCGTGGTCCGCGACGCGGTCACTCCGCCGTTCGACCCGCTCGACTACCCCAGCCCGCTCGCCGGATTCCGCAAGTACACCAAGGACCTGCAGAAGACGAAGCTGTTCACCGTGACCGGGCTCAAACAGGGCCAGGTCATCCGGCTGGCAACTATGGACAGCTACGACGGCATCGTCTGGTCGGTGGCCTCGCCCGGCAGCGACACGGACGCCTCCGGCGCCTTCGAACTCCTCGGGAGCACCATCCCGCAGCCTCCGCTGTTCAGCCCGGCGGGGTCGTCCACGGCGTCGATCGACGTGCTCGGCTACTCGGACGTCTGGCTTCCCACCCTCGGCTACACGAACCGCCTCACCTTCGACGCGCACACCGGTCAGGACCCGGCGAGCACCGTGCGCATCAACACCGCAACAGGAACGGCGGCGGTCACGAGCGGCGTGCGGGAGGGGCTGAGCTACACCGTCGGAGCGACCGCGCAGAAGGTGCCCAACGACCGCGCGCTGGCGAAGGTGCCTCCGGCGACGCTCACGCTGCCGACGGTCACCAACGTCCCGGACGTCGTCTCGGCGAAGGCCCAGGAATACGCAGGCTCCGCCGACACGGCGATCCAGAAGCTGCGCAACATCGAGCGGTCGCTCAGGTCGCTCGGGTTCCTCAGCCACGGCCGCGCGTCCGATCCCGTCCCCTCCCGGGCGGGCGAGGGAGCCGACCGGATGACCGACCTGCTCTCCAAATCGCCCATGGTCGGCGATCAGGAGCAGTACGCGAGCGCGTTCGCCCTGATGGCGCGCCGGCTGGGCTACCCGACGCGCGTGGTGATGGGATTCGCCCCCAAGGTCACCGGAAGCACGACGACCGTCACCGGTGACGACGTGACGGCGTGGGACGAGGTGGCGTTCCAGGGTGTGGGCTGGGTGCCGTTCTTCCCGACCCCGACGAAGACGGACGCGCCCAAGAACCAGACCACGAAGCCGAAGCTGGAACCGCAGCCCCAGGTGCGCCAGCCTCCGCCCGCCGACCCTCGCACTGAAGACCTCCTCACCCCGGTGAAGACGAAGGACAACGACCCGAAGGACAAGGCGTCGTCGTTCCGGATCCCCGTCTGGGCGTGGGTGGTGCTCGGCGTGATCGGCATCCCGTTGCTCGCCTACTTCGTGCCGCTGCTCGTGATCGGCGCGCTGAAACGCCGCCGGCGCCGCCGACGGGAGAACACCGGGCCGCCCGATCGGCGGGCGGCCGGAGCGTGGGACGAGCTGGCCGACGGCTACGCAGAACTCGGTCTCGCGGTTCCGGAGCGCGCGACGCGCCTGCAGACCGCTGCCGCGCTGGAGGCGCAATCCGGCGCGCAGAACCTGCCGGTGCCTCCCGGCGGCCTGCGCGACCTCGCCCGGCACGTCGACGCGGCCGTCTTCGACGGCACCGACGTCCACGAGGACAGGGTGCATCACGCCTGGAGGGCCGCTGACGACGCGATCGCCGCGGCCACGAAAGCCGCCGGCTCCGTCCGTTCCCGCCTCGCCGCGTTCCGCTACCGCCGCGCCCGCCGCGCCTGACCCGGCGCGCCGACGTGCGTAGGCCGACGTCCGTATAGTGGGCGGCATGGACGACAGCGGGTTCATCGTGCCTCCGCCCGGTCTCATCCCGTCGTGCCCGTCACCATCATCACCGGGTGCGTCCGACGGCCCCGTTCCCGTCCGTCCCTTACCGGCGTTCACGCCGCCCCCCGGCCCCGGTGCGCCTCCCGCACCCGTCCGCCCGGTCTGGCGTCTCCTCCTCCCGGGGGGACGAGCCGTGCCGGTCACCCGCACGATCCTCGTCGGCCGCAATCCGTCGCGCTCCGCCTACGCCGGCGCTGACGCCGCAGATGCCGAGCTGATCGCCCTCGACGACCCCACCTCCACCGTGTCGAAGACCCACGCGGCGCTCACCCCGGAGGGCGACACGCTCCGGGTGACCGACCTCCACTCCACCAACGGCGTCCTCGTCGGCGGTGCGCGCGCGGAACCCGGCGAACCCACGATCGTCCCGCCCGGCGCACGGCTGCTGCTGGGGGATCTGCTCGTCGACGCCGAGCGTTCCTGACCGAGCTTCCGGCCGGCCGGTGATAACCTGTCAGTCGTGTACGCGGGTCTTCTCCTCCTTAGCCGCCGCGGCGAGTCCTAGACATCAGGCCACCCTCGCCGCGGAGTCCGTCGACGGCTGATCCGTTCACACGCTAAGGAGTTCGCACGACATGAGCACCACTGTTCCCATTTCCACGGGGCCGCAGCCGTCCTCGGGGCCGCTGACGCTGGCCGAGAAGGTCTGGAACGACCACCTGGTCGCGAAGGGCGAGGACGGCTCGCCCGACCTCATCTACATCGACCTGCACCTGGTCCACGAGGTGACCAGCCCGCAGGCGTTCGACGGCCTCCGGATGGCCGGACGGCCGGTCCGCCGGCCCGATCTGACGATCGCGACCGAAGACCACAACACGCCGACGATCGGCATCGACAAGCCGATCGCCGACCTCACCAGCCGCACCCAGATCGAGACCCTGCGCCGTAACGCCGAGGAGTTCGGCATCCGGCTGCACTCGCTGGGCGACATCGAGCAGGGCATCGTGCACGTCGTCGGTCCGCAGCTCGGCCTCACCATGCCGGGCATCACGGTCGTCTGCGGCGACTCGCACACCTCCACGCACGGTGCGTTCGGCGCGATGGCGTTCGGCATCGGCACCAGCGAGGTCGAGCACGTGCTCGCGACCCAGACCCTGCCGCTCAAGCCCTTCAAGACCATGGCCATCACGGTCGAGGGCGAGCTGCGTCCCGGCGTCACCGCGAAGGACATCATCCTCGCGGTGATCGCGAAGATCGGGACCGGCGGTGGCCAGGGCTACGTGCTGGAGTACCGCGGCAGCGCCATCCGCTCGCTCTCGATGGAGGGCCGGATGACGATCTGCAACATGTCGATCGAGGCCGGTGCCCGCGCCGGCATGGTCGCGCCCGACGAGACCACCTTCGCGTACCTGAAGGGCCGTCCGCACGCCCCAGAGGGCACCGACTGGGACGAAGCGGTCGCGTACTGGAAGACCCTGCAGACCGACGACGACGCCATCTTCGACGCCGAGGTCTACCTCGACGCCGCCGAGATCGAGCCGTTCGTCACCTGGGGCACGAACCCCGGGCAGGGCGTCTCGCTCAGCCAGGCCGTGCCCGACCCTGCCACGATCGCCGACCCCAACTCCCGTGCGGCCGCCGAGCGGGCGCTGGAGTACATGGACCTGCAGCCGGGCACCCCCATGAAGAGCATTCCGGTCGATGCGGTGTTCATGGGCTCGTGCACCAACAGCCGGATCGAGGACCTCCGGGCGTTCGCCTCCATCATCCAGGGCCGCAAGAAGGCCGACGGCGTGCGCGTCATGGTCGTGCCAGGATCCGCCCGGGTGCGGATCGAGGCGGAGGCCGAGGGCATCGACAAGATCGTCGAGGAGTTCGGTGCGGAGTGGCGTTTCGCCGGCTGCTCGATGTGCCTGGGCATGAACCCGGACCAGCTGGCACCGGGGGAGCGCTGCGCGTCGACCTCCAACCGCAATTTCGAGGGCCGCCAGGGCAAGGGAGGCCGCACGCACCTGGTCTCGCCCCTGGTGGCGGCGGCGACCGCGATCCGCGGAACGCTGTCCAGCCCCTGGGATCTGGTGCGCGACGAGGAGATGGTGGACGCCTGATGGAGAAGTTCGAGACCGTCACCGGGACCGCCGTGCCGTTCCGCCGCTCCAACGTCGACACCGACCAGATCATCCCCGCCGTGTTCCTCAAGCGCGTCACCAAGACGGGCTTCGAGGATGCGCTCTTCCACGCCTGGCGTCAGGACCCGGACTTCATCCTGAACCGGCCGGAGTACCAGGGCGCCACCGTGCTGGTCGCCGGTGCCGACTTCGGCACGGGTTCGTCACGCGAACATGCCGTGTGGGCACTCCGCGACTTCGGGTTCCGGGTGGTCCTCAGTCCCCGTTTCGCCGACATCTTCCGTGGGAACGCGGGCAAGCAGGGCCTGCTGACGGGCATCATCACCGAGGAGGACGCCGAGCGCCTCTGGGAGGCCATCGAGGCTCAGCCGGGAATAGCGGCCACGGTCGACCTGGTTGCCAAGACTGCGACCGTCGGTGAGGTCCAGGTGTCTTTCGACATCGACGACTACACTCGCTGGCGTTTGCTCGAAGGGTTGGACGATATCGCCCTGACCCTGCGCGACGAGGCGCTCATCTCCGAATACGAATCGGGCCGCGCTCACTGGCGGCCCACGACCCTCCCGGTGAAACTTTGAACTCACTTCTTCAGGACGCACAGGCAGCTGGAGCACACGTCGGCCTCAAGGGCGACCGCATCACGATCAACGGCGGCATCCCCCTCCAGGGCCGCATCGAGGTCCGCGGCGCCAAGAACTTCGTCACCAAGGCGATGGTCGCGGCGATCCTCGGCGAAGGCCCGAGTGTTCTGCGGAATGTTCCGGACATCTCCGACGTCCGGGTCGTCCGCGGGCTCCTCGAGGTGCACGGCGTCAAGGTGACCAACGGCGCCGAGGAGGGCGAGCTGCTGCTCGACCCGAGCGCCGTCGAGTCGGCGCACATGGCCGACATCGACGCGCACGCCGGCTCCAGCCGCATCCCGATCCTGTTCTGCGGCCCGCTCCTGCACCGTCTGGGCGAGGCGTTCATCCCGGACCTCGGCGGGTGCCGCATCGGCGACCGTCCGATCGATTACCACCTCGAGGTGCTCCGCAAGTTCGGCGCCGTGGTCGACAAGCTGCCGAGCGGCATCCGGATGACCGCGCCGAACGGCCTGCACGGCGCGAAGCTCGAACTCCCGTACCCCAGCGTCGGTGCGACCGAGCAGGTCCTCCTGACCGCAGTGCGCGCCGACGGCATCACCGAGCTCAAGGGCGCGGCGATCGAGCCCGAGATCATGGATCTCATCAACGTCCTGCAGAAGATGGGCGCGAGCATCACGGTCGACACCGACCGCGTCATCCGCATCGAGGGCGTCGACAAGCTCGTCGGCTACAGCCACACCGCCCTGTTCGACCGCAACGAGGCCGCCAGCTGGGCCGCAGCCGCGCTCGCGACCGGTGGCGACGTCTTCGTCGGGGGAGCCCGTCAGCCCGAGATGCTGACCTTCCTCAACGTCTTCCGCAAGGTCGGTGGGGCCTTCGACATCGCCGACGACGGCATCCGGTTCTACCACCCGGGTGGCGAGCTGAAGCCGGTCGTGATCGAGACGGACGTCCACCCCGGCTTCATGACCGACTGGCAGCAGCCGCTCGTGGTCGCCCTGACCAAGGCGAACGGCGTGTCCATCGTGCACGAGACCGTGTACGAGCAGCGTTTCGGCTTCGTGGACGCGCTGATCGACATGGGCGCCAAGATCCAGGTGCACAAGGAGTGCCTGGGCGGTCACCCCTGCCGGTTCGGCCAGCGGAACTTCAACCACTCCGCCGTCATCATGGGCCCGGTCGACCTCAAGGGCGCCGACATCGAGGTCCCGGACCTGCGCGGCGGCTTCAGCCACCTCATCGCGGCCCTGACCGCCGAGGGGCGCTCAACGGTCAGCAATGTGGGCATCATCAGCCGCGGCTACGAGAACTTCATCACGAAGCTCGAGCTGCTCGGCGCCGACTTCACCCTCGAAGGCTGAACACCCGAGTTATCCACAGATTGCTCGTGTCTCACCCGTGATACAGTCCCCGCATGGAGACTGTAAGCGTGAGAGATCTACGCAACCATGGCGGCGACATCCTCGACAGGGTGGCACGCGGCGAACACCTGACCATCACGCGTGACGGGGCGGCGGTGGCCGAACTGTCACCGCTGTCCGGGCCGGGGCGAGCGCTCTCCGCGCTCATCTCAGCGCGGCGAACCCTCCCGCCGGTCGACCCGCGCGCTCTGCGGTCCGACATCGACGCGGTCGTGGACCAGCAATGGTGATGCGGCCGGGACTGCTCGACACCTCGACCCTGATCCTGCTCGACCGGGTCGCCGACCCGGGCGAGCTGCCGGACATCCCATCGATCAGCGCCGTCACCCTGGCCGAGCTGTCGGTCGGGCCGCTCGTCGCCACGAACGAAGTGGAGCGGGCTGCCCGCCAGGCGCATCTGCAGCTGGCCGAGGCGGACTTCGACCCGATCCCGTTCGACTCGGCGGCCGCGCGCGCGTTCGCGCAGGTCGCCCACTCTCTGCGCGAGGCGGGGAGAAAGCCCACTGCCCGAGCGTTCGACGCTCTCATCGCGGCGACCGCCATCTCGCGCGATCTGCCCCTCCACACCTGCAACCCGGGCGATTTCGCGGGCATCCCGCAGCTCGACCTCCGCCCGGTGACGGTGACGGCATGAACGTCCGTCCGAACTGCGCATGCCGTCACCGCGATGACCGTCACGGATAATGGGATGGTGCCTCCTACCGATTCACCCGTGAAGAAGCAGCGCTCCGAGAAGAGCCGCCCGTCCGTCTTCTGGGTCCTCGCCGGCCTCGTCGTCCCGATCGGCAGCCTGCTGGCACGGTTCCGGATCGTCGACGGCGACAAGCTTCCGCGTACCGGCGCGTACATTCTCACGCCGAACCACTACAGCGAGATCGACCCGGTCATGGTCGGCATGGTCGCGTGGAAGCTGGGCCGGCTGCCGAGGTTCCTCGCGAAAGAGAGTCTCTTCCGCATCCCGGTGGCGGGGTGGTTCCTGCGCAGGTCCGGGCAGGTGCCGGTCTCCCGTGGCGGCAGCGCACGCGGTGCGGCTCCGCTCGAGGCGGCTCAGAAGATCGTCGAAGAGGGCCGGATCGTCGTCATCTACCCGGAGGGCTCGCTCACCCGCGACCCCGAGATGTGGCCCATGCGCGGCAAGACGGGCGCCGCGCGCATGGCGCTCGAGCTCGACCTCCCGGTCATCCCGCTCGCCCACTGGGGAACCCAGCAGGTGATGGCGCGCTACGGCAAGAAGATCAGCTGGTTCCCCCGCAAGACCATCGACGTCAAGATCGGCGACCCCGTCGACCTGTCGGCCTTCCGCGGGCGGCCGCTCGACAACGCGACGCTCACCGAGGCGACAGCGGTCATCATGGATGCGATCTCCGCCCTGCTGGAGGACCTCCGCGGCGAGAAGGCCCCGGCCGAGCGGTGGGACCCGTCGCAGCACAACCAGAAGGAGACCGGCCGCTTCGATGGCTAAGGCAGTGAAGGCTCCCGTCGTCCGCCCCCGCCGGATCGCCGTCCTCGGCGCCGGCAGCTGGGGGACCACGTTCGCGAAGATCCTCGCCGACGGCGGCTCCGACGTCGTCCTCTGGGCGAGGCGCCCCGAGCTCGCGCGCGAGATCAACGAGGTCAAGCGCAACAGCGACTACCTGGAGGGCATCAACCTGCCCCGCAACCTGCGCGCCACCTCGCGGCTCGGCGAGGCGATGAGCGACGCCGAGCAGGTGTTCGTCTCGATCCCGAGCCAGACCCTCCGGTCCAACCTGGAGGCGATGATCCCGTTCCTCGGCCCGGAGACCGTCGTCGTGAGCCTGATGAAGGGCGTCGAGAAGGGCACCGGCCTCCGCATGAGCGAGGTGATCGCCCAGGGCCTGCCGATCGAGCAGGAGCGCATCGCCGTCGCCTCCGGCCCCAACCTGGCGCTGGAGATCGCCCGGGAGCAGCCGACCGCGGCGGTCGTCTCCTCCGCGAGCCTCGAAACAGCACAGGCGGTGGCGATCTCGGCGACGAACCGCTACTTCCGCAGCTTCGTCAACACCGACGTCATCGGCACCGAGTTCGGCGGCGTGCTCAAGAACCTCATCGCGGTCGCCATCGGCATCGTCGACGGCGTCGGCTACGGCGAGAACACGAAGGCGTCGATCATCACCCGCGGCCTGGTCGAGATGACCGACTTCGCCGTGGCGTACGGCGCGAAGCCCGAGACGCTGTCGGGCCTCGCCGGCCTGGGCGACCTGATCGCGACCTGCGAGTCGTCGCTCAGCAGGAACAACACCGCCGGGCGGCTGCTCGGCCAGGGCTACGGCTTCAACGACGTCGTGAAGCAGATGAACCAGACGGCGGAGGGTCTCGCCTCCGTCGCGCCCATCCTGAACCTCGCCGAAGCGCGCGGAGTCGAAATGCCGATCGTCCGTCAGGTGAGCCAGGTGCTCGCCGGTACGCTCGATCCGAAAGACATCGCACCGCATCTGACGACGGATTCGGACGAGCCGCAAGGCGAAAGGACTTTGGATGACGGACAGGATCGCGGTCGCGCTTCTCTTTGGGGGTCGCTCAAGCGAGCATTCGATCAGTTGCGCGACGGCGGCGGGCGTTCTTGAGGCGATCGACCGCGACCGCTATGACGTCATCCCGATCGGAATCACCCACGAGGGTGCATTCACGCTCCAGCCGGACGACGCGGCCCGCTTCGCGCTGAACGCCGAGAAGCTGCCCGAGGTCGACGACAACGGCACCCGCATCGTCTGGCCCGAGAGCGCGACGACGCGCGAACTCTCTGTCGCACGCCCGGACGGCACCCGGTCGTCGTTGGGCGACGTCGACATCGTGTTCCCGATCCTCCACGGGCCGTGGGGAGAAGACGGCACCCTTCAGGGGATGCTCGAGCTCGTCGGCCTCCCGTACGTCGGCAGCGGCGTTCTCGCCAGTGCGCTCGGGATGGACAAGCACTTCACCAAGACCGTGCTGCAGCAGGCCGGCATCCCGGTGGCCCCGTGGCGGACCGTCTCGGCGTACGAGTGGGCGACCGCCCCGGAGGCGATCCGCGACGGCGCCCGCGCGCTCGGGCTTCCGGCGTTCGTGAAGCCGGCTCGGGCCGGGTCCAGCGTCGGCGTCACGAAGATCACGGACTGGTCCGGGCTCGATGACGCCATGGCGACGGCTCTGGCCGAGGACGACCGTGTCCTGATCGAGTCGATGGTGGCCGGCCGGGAGGTCGAGATCGCGGTCCTGGGCGGGCGTCCCGGTGAGTCCGCACGGGCGTCGGTCGCCGGTGAGATCGTGCTCAGCGGCCGCGACTTCTACGACTTCGCGGCCAAGTACCTGGAGGCTCCCGGCATCGACCTGGTCTGCCCCGCCGACCTGACCCCGGAGCAACTGGCCGAGATGCGCGACCTCGGCATCCGCGCCTTCGACGCCATCGGCGGCGAAGGACTGGCCCGCGTCGACTTCTTCCTGACGGCGGAGGGATTCGTCGTGAACGAGATCAACACGATGCCCGGCTTCACGCCGATCTCCATGTTCCCGCGCTGCTGGCAGGAGTCCGGCCTCAGCTATCCGGCCCTGATCGACGAGCTCATCCAGGTCGCCCTGGCCCGCGCCGCCGCCTAGCGATCAGGGCGTCGGCGTCGCGGTCGGGTCCGTGTCGAGCGTGGAGAGGCACTTCTCGGTCTGCTTGATCGTGGAGATCGCGCTGGCGAACTCCGGCAGCACCGACGAGTCCGACACCCCGGAGACGTGGTCGATGATGACCTCCGTCGCCGGTGTGCGCCCGAACGTCTGGTAGACGATCGTCTTCGCGGCCGGGTCCGTCATGAGCACCCAGTCGACGCCGTTCACGTTGACGCACGGCTTCGTGGTCGCGCCGATGGGCGGCACACCGCAGCGCAGGATGACCGCGGCCGGATCGCCCCACGCCCCTGTCGCCTGCGCGTCCGTCTCGCGCGCCGCCTTGTCGGCGACGGTGTCCGGCAACCGGACGCTGATCTCCGCGCACCCGGGGGCGTTCGCGCCCTCCGCCGGGTCGAGCGAGACGGTCGGCGTGCAGCCGGCGAGGAGCAGCGCGGCGGCGGCGAGGAGGAGGGCCGGGAGGGTTCGGCGAGGGGACGTCATCGGTTTCAGGCTACCGTTTCAGATCATGGGAATCTCTGGGAGCGATCCGTCCGGCCTCACCCTCGGCGAGGCGTCGGAGCGGGAGGCGCTGCGTCGCATCTTCCCGCGTCTCCCGGAGTCCTCGGCGACGCTCGTGGGGCCCGGCGACGACGCCGCCGTGCTCGCGGCGCCCGACGGTCGTTTCGTGGTGACGACGGACATGATGGTCCACGGTCCGGACTTCCGGCTCGCCTGGTCCGGCCCGGTCGACCTCGGCTGGAAGGCCGCGGCGACCAACCTGTCCGACGTCGCCGCGATGGGCGCCGTCCCCACCGCTCTCGTCGTCGCCATCGCGGCCCCGCCCGAGACGACCGTGGAATGGCTGGAGGGCGTCGCGGATGGCTTCCGGCTCGCCTGCGAGACGCTCGCACCCGGGTGCGGGGTGGTCGGCGGTGACCTGTCCGTGTCCGCAACGCTCACCTTCGCGGTGACGGCGTTCGGCGACCTGGAGGGTCGTGCGCCCGTCCTCCGCAGCGGCGCCCGGCCCGGCGACGTCGTCGCGGTCTCGGGTGCGCTCGGACAGGCCGCGTCCGGCCTCCGGCACCTGTTCGCCGAGGCGGTGGATGCGACGGGGGAGCCGGACCCGGAACGCTTCGCCGGCGTGGCTGCCGCGCATCCCGAGTCGGTGGGCGCTCAGCTCCGGCCGACGCCGCCGATCGCGGACGGCCCGCTCGCCGCCCTCGCCGGCGCCACCGCGATGCTCGACCTCAGCGATGGTCTTGCGCTGGACGCGCGGCGCGTCGCCGAGGCCAGCGGGGTCGCCGTCGACCTCGACTCCAGTGCTCTCGGGCCCGATGCGCGCACGGCGCTGACCGGCGGCGAGGACCACGGCCTGTTCGCCGCGTTCCCGGCCGGGACGTCGCTTCCCGGCGGCTTCCGTGCCGTCGGCACCGTCCGCGAGGGCACCGGTCTGCTGGTCGACGGCGTGCCGTTCGACGAGCGCGGCGGCTGGGACCCGTACCTGGAGTGGGACGGCGGCAGCGGCTAGGCCGGTCCGAGCCAGAAGATCGCCGTCTCTCCGTAGTCCTTCCGCCGTTCGAGCACGAGCCCGTCGGGGAGCGCGGGTTCTGCGCCGCGCGCGCTCCGCTCGACGCAGACCACGGCCTCCTCGGAGAGCAGGGGCACGAGAGCGGTCAGCACGGCCGAGACGTCGGCATCGCCCACGTCGTACGGCGGATCGATGAAGACCACGTCGAAGGGTCCAGCGGCCTGCGTCAGGTACGACTGCACGGAGGCCGCCCGCACCTCGATGCTGGGAGGGGGACCGCCGTGGCGGCTGCTGGACCGTGCTGCGGCCGCCACCGCAGCCGCGTTCCTCCGGCACACCTGGGCCGCCGCGGCGCTGCGCTCGACGAGCACCACCGACGACGCTCCGCGGCTCCCTGCCTCCAGGCCCAAGGCGCCGGATCCGGCGTACAGATCGAGCACGCTCGCCCCTCGCAGCGCGTCACGAGCCTCCAGTGCCGAGAAGATGGCCTCCCGCACCCGGTCGCTGGTCGGACGCGTGCCGCTCTTCGGCACCTGGAGGGTCAACGATCCGGCGAAACCGGCGACGATTCGGGTCATGGCCCCACGAGCCTAGCGGTGCGCCGGATCCAGCGGCCAAGATATGAGGATGGAGGAACGCCTGGAGCAGGCAGAGCTCGACCGCCTGTGGCTCCCCGGCGACCCGATCGCCTCCGCGGAACGGCTCGCCGATGCTGCCGCGCGCCCGGACCGGTCGGAGCTCGTGCGCGCCGAACTGGAGACGCAACGCGCGCGTGCGCTGGGCCTCCAGGGGCGGACCGAGGAGGCCGAGGCCTTGCTGGACTCCTTGGAGCCGGCGACGGGCGTTCTGGAGGTCCGGGTGCTGCTCGAGCGCGGCAGGCTGCGCGTCGGCGCCGGCCGGCCGGAGGAGGCCGCCCCGCTGCTCGAAGCCGCGCTCCGAGCCGCACGCCGGGACGGCGAGACCGGCTTGGCGATCGAGTCGGCCTTGGCTCTCGCCGAGGCGGACCGTTCGCGCACCGACCAGTGGATCGAGGAGGGTCTGGCGGACCTCGTGGGCACCACCGACAGACGCATCCTGCGCTGGGGCGCCGTGCTGCTCGACGTCCGCGGGTGGGCCCGGTTCGCCGACGGCGACGCCGCAGCCGCCCTCGTCTCCTTCGAGGACGCCGTCCGCTACGCCGACCGCTATGGCACTCCGGATCAGCGATTCGCCGCGCAGTGGGCGGTAGGGCGCGCCCTGCGGGAGCTGGGGCGCACGAACGAAGCGCTGGCCCTGCAGAGCACTCTGGCCGCTGAGCGACCGGAGGAGCCCGCGGTCGCCGCCGAACTCACCGAACTCGCCGAACTCGCCGCGCTCGCCGAACCGGCGGACACCGCGGCCACCGGGAGCACTGCGGCCACCGGGAGCACCGCGGCCACAGACGACGAGGCGCGTACCGCGGACGACCGCACAGAGCACCCGGTGACGGGGGAGACGCATACCATCGAGTCATGACCTCCGCCTCCGCCCCGGCCGCCCCCGGGAACTCCGATGCGGGCGCCGTCGGCCTCGATGCTCGCCTGAGCGGCGTCCTCGGCGGCCGGACGGCGTCGGCGTTCGAGAAGGCGTTCGGGATGCGCACGATCGCCGACCTGCTCAGCCACTACCCGCGGCGTTATGCGAAGCGCGGCGAGCTGACCGCCCTGGCGAACCTCCCGCTCGACGAGAACGTCACCATCATCGCCGAGGTGCTGCGTGTGCAGGAGCGGCCGATGCGGGCGAGGCGCGGCAGCATCCTGGAGGTCAAGATCTCCGACGGCGAGGGCATCCTGACTCTCACCTTCTTCAACCAGGCGTGGCGATCCCGTGAGCTGATGCCGGGGGTGCGCGGCATCTTCGCCGGCAAGGTGTCTGCGTACCGCGGCGCTCTGCAGCTGGCACATCCCGACTACGAGCTGTTCGAGCCGGACGCCGAGAACGCCGTCGTGCCGGGAAGCGCGGCCGCCAGGGAGTGGGCGCTGACGCCGATCCCGATCTACCCGGCGACGGGGACGGTGGCGAGCTGGCAGGTCCAGAAGGCAGTGGGGCTGGCACTGGATGCGCTCGGGCCCGTGCCCGATCCGATCCCGGAAGCCGTGGTGGCCGAGCGCGGGCTCGTGCCGTTCCGCGACGCGCTCGAGGGCATCCACCGCCCGCAGAAGGACGCCCAGTGGCAGCGGGCGCGCGACACGCTGCGCTTCCAGGAGGCGTTCGTGCTGCAGGCGGCTCTGCTGCAGCAGCGGGCTGCGACGAGGGAGGTCGCCGCAACTCCGCGGACGCCCGTCCCTGGTGGACTGCTCGAGCGCTTCGACGCCGCGCTGCCGTTCGCCCTCACCGGCGATCAGGATGTCGTCGGCGGCGAGATCGAGCGCGACCTGGCCGGCACGGCGGCCATGCACCGGCTGGTGCAGGGAGAGGTGGGTTCGGGCAAGACGCTGGTCGCCCTCCGCGCCATGCTGGCGGTCGCCGACTCGGGTGGTCAGTCCGCGCTGCTCGCGCCCACCGAGGTCCTGGCGTCGCAGCACCTCCGCTCCATCGCAGCGATGCTGGGGCCGGATCTCTCCGCGCAGCTCATGCCGACGCTCCTGACCGGCCAGCTGTCGGCGGCGGAACGCAAGCGCGCCCTGCTGCGGACCGTGTCCGGTCAGGCGCGCATCGTGGTGGGCACGCACGCGCTGCTCGGTGACGCGGTGACCTTCTTCGACTTGGGGCTCGTCGTCGTCGACGAGCAGCACCGGTTCGGCGTCGAGCAGCGGGAGGCTCTGCGTGCGAAGGGCGGAACGCCGCCACACGTCCTCGTCCTCACGGCGACGCCGATCCCGCGCACCGTGGCGATGACCGTCTTCGGCGACCTGGACATCTCGACGATCGCCCAGCTTCCTGCCGGCCGGCAGGGGATCGAGAGCTTCGTCGTTCCGCTCGCCGACCGCCCCGGGTGGGAGCGCCGGATCTGGGAGCGCGCCTCCGAAGAGATCGGGAAGGGCCGCCAGGTGTTCGTGGTCTGCCCGGCCATCTCGGGCAAGGATGCGGAGGACGACGGCGAGGAGCCGGAGCCCGAGGCCGAGCAGGCCGACGGCGCACCGCCGCGGCCGGTCGCCAGCGTGGAGGCCGTCGCCGCACAGGTGCGTGCCGACCCGCTCTTCCGCGACGCCCGCGTCGGCGTCCTCCACGGCCGCCTGCCCTCGGACACGAAGGACGAGGTCATGCGGGCCTTCGCTGCGGGCGACCTCGACCTCCTCATCGCCACGACGGTGATCGAGGTGGGCGTGAACGTTCCGAACGCCTCGGCGATGGTGGTGCTCGACGCGGACCGCTTCGGCGTCTCGCAGCTCCACCAGCTGCGCGGCCGGGTGGGCCGGGGCGACATCCCTGGGCTGTGCCTGCTGGTGACGGCCGCCGAGCAGGGATCCCTCGCCCGCGAGCGGGTGGAGGCCGTGGCCGCGACGCTCGACGGCTTCGAGCTGGCCAACGTCGACCTGGAGCTGCGGCGCGAGGGCGACGTGCTCGGCAGCCGGCAGTCGGGCGGCCGGTCGTCGTTGCGGCTGCTGCGCGTCGCCTCCGACGGCGAGCTGATCGCGGAGGCCCGCGTCGCCGCTGAGGAGACGCTGGAGGGCGATCCTGCTCTGGAGCAGCATCCCGCCCTGGCTGCAGCGCTGGCCCGGCGGCTGGATGAGAGCGAGCGGGCGTTCCTCGGCAAGTCCTGAGAGGCGCCGTCCGCCACGCGGACGAAACCCGTTGGTAACGGATTCACAACGAAATGCCGGTTTCCGCGGGTTAGTCTGAAGGTCTATGAACAGGATCGCCGTTGTCCCTGGATCGTTCGACCCGGTCACTCTCGGGCACCTCGACGTGATCGAGCGTGCGGCGGGGATGTGGGACGAGGTCCACGTCGTCGTGGTCCACAACCCCGACAAGTCGGCACTCCTGCCGATCGCTCAGCGGGTCGCCCTGCTGGAGCGGTCCATCGAGGATGCGGGCATCGTCGGCAACATCGTCATCGCCTCCTGGTCGATGGGGCTGCTGGTGGACTACTGCACTGACGTCGGCGCGCACGTGCTCGTGAAGGGCATCCGCTCGCAGGTGGATGTGGCATACGAGACGCCGATGGCGATCGTGAACCGCCACCTCGCCGACGTGGAGACGGTCTTCCTGCTCCCGAACCCCGCCAACGCGCACGTGTCCAGCTCGCTCGTCCGGCAGGTCTCCGCCCTCGGCGGGGACGTCAGCCCGTACGTGCCGGCGGCCGTCCACGAATACCTCCAAGAGACGTGAGCTGAGAGCCATGAACAGTTACGCGACGCGCCAGCCCACCGAGTCCTCGGTCGCTCCGGAGGAGCAGACGGACGACGTCGTGCGGATGGACCTGGACGAGCTGCGTCGCGCCGCCGAGCAGATCACCACCAACGTCGAGTCGGTCATCGACGGCAAGCACGAGGCGGTACAGACGGCGCTCGTCGTGCTGCTGGCCGAGGGGCACCTGCTGATCGAGGACGTTCCAGGGGTCGGCAAGACCATGCTGGCGAAGTCGCTCGCCAAGTCCGTGGACTGCACGGTGAGCCGGATCCAGTTCACCCCCGACCTCTTGCCGAGCGACGTGACGGGCGTCTCGGTCTACAACCAGGTGGAGCGGCGCTTCGAGTTCAAGCCGGGCGCCATCTTCGCCAACATCGTCATCGGCGACGAGATCAACCGGGCCAGCCCGAAGACGCAGTCCGCCCTCCTGGAGTGCATGGAGGAGCGACAGGTCACGGTCGACGGGTCGACGTATCCGCTGGCTGCGCCGTTCATCGTGGTCGCCACGCAGAACCCGGTCGAGATGGAGGGCACGTACGCCCTCCCGGAGGCTCAGCGCGACCGGTTCATGGCGCGCATCGCGATGGGATACCCGGACGAGGGCTCCGAGCTCGCCATGCTCACCACGCGCGACACGTCGAGCCCGCTGTCGCGCATCCGCCCGGTCGTCACCTCGGACGAGCTGCGGGCGATGATGATCACCGCACGCAACGTCTTCGCCTCGACGCCCGTGAAGCAGTACGCGGTGGACCTGGTGCGCGCGACGCGTGAGGACCGCGACCTCCGCCTCGGCGCGAGCCCGCGCGCGACCCTCCAGCTGATCCGCGCGGCGAAGGCCATGTCCGCGCTTGCCGGCCGCGACTTCGTCCTGCCCGACGACGTGGATGCGTTGGCCGTGCCCGTTCTCGGCCACCGGCTCCTGCCGACCAGCCGCGCTCTCGGACACCACCACGAGAGCGCCCCGGTGATCGCCGACATCGTCCGGCGCATCGTCGCCTCGACGCCGGTCCCGGTCGGCTCCGGGTCCGGTTCCGGATCGCTCGGCGCCGGCCCGCTCGGCGCCGGACCGGTCCGCGCTGCGGGCGGTTCGGGGCGCTAGCATGCCGGTCCGCGGTCGCGCCTCCTCTCCGCTCAAGCGGCCGCGCCCGACCGCGCGCGGCTGGACCCTGGGCGGCGTCGGCGTGGCCGCGCTGGTCGCCTCCGCCCTGCTCGGACGGACCGACGTGCTGTTCGTCGGCGTCTTCCTGACCGTCCTGCCGCTCGCCGCGATGATCTCGGTCACGGTCGACCGGCCACGACTGACGGTGACCCGCAGCTTCCACCCCGACGTCGTCGCGGTGGGGGAGCGGACGACCATCGTCACCACCGCCCGCAACCAGTCGTCGCGTCCCAGCCCGGCCGCCCGCTGGCGGGAGTCCGCTCCGGCGTCGGTGGGCGTGCAGCGGTCGGCTCTCTTCCCGCGCCTCGGAGCCCACCAGGCGGACGGGCCGCTCGGCCGGGACGCGGTCGTCCTGCGGCAGGATGTCGTCCCCGAGCGCCGCGGGGCGCACCCGGTCGGGCCGCTCGTCGTGAGCCGCACCGACCCGTTCGGAGTCGCCTACGCGGAATACGCCATCGGCCAGCCGCGTCAGCTCCTGGTGACGCCGCGCGTCGTGCCGCTCTCGCGCGGAGAGCTGGACGTCGCTCACAGCGAGGGGACGGAGCACGAGCTCCTCCGGCACAGCATCCCGAGTGCGGACGAGCTGATCGCCCGCGAGTACCGTCCGGGCGACCCGCTGCGGCGGGTCCATTGGCGCGCGACCGCCCGGCACGACCAGCTGATGGTGCGGCAGGAGGAGCAGCGCAGCAACCCGGAGGCGTGGATGCTGATCGACACGCGCCCGCTCCCTGTGCACGCGCCGTCCGCCGCCGCGGAGTTCGAGACGCTGGTCGACCTCGTCGCCTCGATCGGCGTCCACCTCCTCGACGAGGGCTTCGTCGTCAGCGTCGTGGAGACCGGCGATCGCCAGTTGTCCGGCCGGAGCGGCGCAGGCCGGACCGGGACCCTGGGCTCGACGACGGCGACCTACGACTCCGGAAGCGCCGACCGGATGCTGCTGGCCGACCTCGCCGGGGTCGAGACCTCGGTGAGGGCCCGAGACGACGCCGTGGCGGAGCTGGGCGCCGGACTCAGGAAGGCCGAACGGGCGGTCCCGGTCTTCGCGGTTCTGGCCGGCACGGCGCCGGCGGAGCTCGGCGCGCTGGCGTCGCTGCGGTCGATGGGCGACCCCGCGGTGGCGTTCGTCGGCTCCTCCTCTCCGGCCGAGACGGCCGACATCCTCGCCGACGCCGGCTGGCTGTGCGTACGGTTCGAGGCCGGTGAGGACCCTGCCGAGTGCTGGCAGCGCGCCCTCCACCGCCAGCGGTCGCGGGTGGTGCCCAGTGGCGACTGAGTCGATCGCCCTCGCCGTCCCGCGCGTCGCCGGGCGTCGGCGGATCGGGTACTGGAGGATCACCGGTGCGCTCATGCTGCAGGTGGTCGCGGTCAGCTACGCGCTGATCGGGCTGATCCAGGGCGGCGGCTGGTGGTTCGCGCTGGTCGGCACCGCAGCGCTCGTCCTGGCGACGGGAGCAGCGCTGCGCAGCATCGGCGTCCCGCGGGGCGTCGTGCCGGTGCTGCTGGCGGTGGAGTGCGCCGCGATCATGACCGCGGCGTTCGGTCGCGGAACGGGACTGCTCGGTCTCTTCCCGACCCCGGCGACCTTCGCCGCCTGGGGCCAGTACCTGCAGCAGGCCATGCTCTCCATCTACCAGCAGGGGACGCCCGCCGACGCGCTTCCCGAATTCCTCTTCCTCGTCGTGGGCGGGGGCTGCCTCCTGGCGCTGATGCTCGACATCCTCGCGGTCGCGATCCGGACGCCCGCGTTCACCGCCGTCGCCATCGCGTCGGTGCTGGTCGTGCCGGCCGCGCTGCTCGGGGACGGACTGGACCCGATCGCCTTGGCGGCCTCCGCAGCGGCGTACCTCTGGCTGCTGCGCAGTGACGTACGCACCCGTCGCTCCGCCACCCCGCGGCCCGGCGCGGCCTTCTCGGTGGGGGCGGCGGCCGTCGTGGTCGCGGTGGTCCTCGGCGGGACGGCGCCGGGCTTCGAGCAGGGTGGTGCGACCTCGTTCACCGCAGGCGGCATCTCGATCGGCGGGACCGTGACGCCGCTGGTCGACCTCGGCAAGGACCTCCGCCGTCCGGCCGCCGTGCGCGCTCTGACCTATACGACGTCTGCTGCCAACGGCCAGTATCTGAAGCTGGCCTCACTGGACCAGTTCACCGGGTCGGTGTGGAAGCACCGCGAACGCGACACCAAGCGGCTCACGGACGGCAGCACGATCGGGGCGGTCGCCGGCCTGTCCACTGCCGTGAAGACCACGAAGATCACGTCGACGGTCGAGATCGACAACATGACGAGCCGGTGGCTGCCCGCGCCGGCGCCGGTGCGATCGGTGAAGGGCCTCAGCGGGACCTGGTCGTGGGATCCCGACGACCTCACGATCGGCGGCATCAACTCCACCACCCAGAACCAGAAGTACACCGCGACGAGCCTGATCCTCGAACCGACTGCCGACCAGCTGAAGGCGGCGGGCGGCTTCGTGCCGGCGGACGTTCAGCGCGACCTGTTCCTCCCGCCGAACATGCCGTCGATCATCGAGCAGACCGCCCTGACGGCGACGAAGGATGCGCTCACCGAGTACGACAAGGCGGTCGCACTGCAGGACTACTTCCGCGACAACGGATTCGTGTACTCCACCCAGACGCCGCTCAAACAAGGCTTCGACGGCGACGGCTCCCGCGTGATCGCCCGCTTCCTGGAGGTCAAGAGCGGCTACTGCGTCCACTACGCCTCGGCGATGGCACTGATGGCACGCACGCTCGGCATCCCGTCCCGCGTGGCGGAGGGGTACCTGCCAGGAGCGACGAGCGGAGGGACGGCCACCAACCCCGGCGAGTACACGGTCACCAGCGACGACCTGCACGCCTGGCCGGAACTGTACTTCGCCGGCGTCGGCTGGGTGCCCTTCGAGCCGACCGTCGGCCGCGGCACGGTTCCCGACTACACCCGGCCGCAGACGGACCCCGCCGCTCCGCCGCCCACCTCCGCCTCCACCTCCGGTGCGGCGCCCCGCGCCCTGGTGCCCACGGACCCCGCCAACCCGTCCGGATCGGCGAGCTTCACGCCGCAGTCGAGCGCTCAGCCGATCGCGACCGGGATCGGCGTCGCACTGCTGGCCGTCGCCGTGCTTCTCATCCCGGCCGTCTGGCGTCGCCTGCGCCGGCGGAGACGGTTGCGCGAACTCACGGAGGAGTGGGGCGGCGCGACGATCGTCTGGTCCGAACTGCGGGACACGGTGCGGGATCTGGGCTGGTCGGCGCCGCCGACGGAGACCCCGCGTGTCTTCGCCGGGCGCGTCTCCGCAGCGGTGGCGGGCACGCCGGGGGAGGAGGCTGTGCGGCGGCTCCTCGCCGAGCTGGAGCGCGACGCCTACGGTCCGCCGTCGCGACGGTGGTCGGGCGGGCTCGCCGACGACCTGACCGCAGTGCTGTCGGCCCTCGAAGCGCAGGCCGGACCTGTCCTGCGGATGAAAGCCGCGCTGCTTCCTGTGTCCTTGCTGCCAGCGGGCTGGCCTTCCGCCGCGCGACCCCGGAACGCCGCGTAAAATAGTTCCTCGTGACTACGAAGAACTCCCCGTACGCGGTCAATGTGTACGACCTCATCCGCCACCCGGGCGCCATGCGCGAACAGCGCATCAGCATCCCGGTGACGGAGAAACTGGGCGAGGGTCTGCTCAGCGTCCCGGAGGGCGCGACCATCGATCTCGACCTCCGCCTCGAGTCCATGCACGAGGGCATCCTGGCGACCGGCGATGCCGAGACGACGGCCGTCGGCGTGTGCGGACGCTGCCTCACCGACATCGAAGAGACCGTCCAAGTCGATTTCCAGGAACTTTTCGCGTATCCTTCTGACGAAGCTTTCGATCATGAGGTTCACGACGACCACGTGGATCTTGAACCTCTGATCAGGGATGCGGTGGTGCTGTCACTGCCCTTCCAGCCGGTGTGCCGGCCGGACTGCCCGGGTCTCGACCCCGAGACCGGGGAGAGGCTGGCGGATGTACCGGATCGTGAGCCCTCGCAGATCATCGACCCGCGCTGGTCTGCGCTCACGGCCTTCCAGGCTTCCGACACCGATGAACCCCGTACGAATCCTCGCGGAACGAATACAGAGAAGAGATAGTCATGGCCGTCCCCAAGCGGAAGCAGTCGCGCGCCAACACCCACGCCCGCCGTTCGCAGTGGAAGGCTTCGGTCCCCACGCTGGTCAAGACCATCGAGAACGGCAAGGTCACCTACAGCCTCCCGCACCGCGCGAAGGTCGTGGAGGACTCCGCCGGCACCGAGCTCTTCATGGAGTACAAGGGCCGCAAGGTCGCCGACGTCTGATCGTCGCCCCCAAGCGGCGAACACAGGCGCAGTGAACACCGTGGTCGGAGAGAACACTGACCGCAGCGCACTTCTCGAGAAGCTCGGGGTCGAGATCGACCCCGAGCTTCTCGAGCTTGCGCTGACGCACCGGTCGTACGCGTACGAGCACGGGGGCATCCCCAACAACGAGCGCCTGGAGTTCCTGGGCGACTCGATCCTCGGCCAGGCCGTCACGGTCAAGCTGTTCCGTGAGAATCCGGACCTCGACGAGGGCGAGCTCGCCAAGCGACGAGCGAGCCTGGTCAGTTCGGTCGCCCTCGCCGAGGTCGCGCGGGGCATCGGGCTGGGGGAGTACCTCCGCCTCGGCCGTGGCGAGAACCAGAGCGGCGGCCGTGAGAAGGCGTCCATCCTGGCCGACACGGTCGAGGCGCTCATCGGCGCCGCCTACCTCGACGTGGGCGGGGATGCGGCGACCGCGCTCGTGCTCCGCCTGATCGAGCCTCTGCTCGACGACCCCGAGCGGTTCGGGGCCGCCATGGACCCGAAGACGAGCCTCCAGGAGGCCGCCGCCCACCGCGGGGCCGGACTCCCCGTCTACACGGTGACGAACACCGGGCCTGACCACTCCAAGACCTTCCACGCGACCGTCGCGGTCGGCGAGCTCGTCACCGCGACCGGCGAGGGCACCAGCAAGAAGCAGGCCGAGATGGCCGCGGCGCTCAGCGCGTGGACGGAACTGACGAGAAAACGTGCCAGAGCTTCCCGAGGTTGAGGTCGTCCGGGCGGGACTGGCTCCCGCGGTCACCGGCGCGACCATCCTCGGTGTGGAGGTCTTCGAGCCCCGCTCGCTGAAACGGCACGATCCCGTCGCGGGGGCTTTCGAAACCTTACTGACCGGCCGTGTGATGCAGGTTCCGGTCCGTCGCGGCAAGTTCCTCTGGATACCGCTCGACGGTGCTCCTCGTCGTGCGATCGTGGCGCACCTCGGCATGAGCGGACAGATCCTGCTGCGCGAGCCGGGGACGGAGGAGGCGGGCCTCCTCCGCATCCGCCTGCACATCGAGAGCCCCGACCACGGCGAGCTGTGGGTGCACTTCGTCGACCAGCGGATCTTCGGGTCCATGGCCGTGGACACGCTGGTGCCGACCGCCGACGGCGCGCACGGTGGGCTGGGCACGGATGAGGCGCTCATCCCGTCCCAAGTGACGCACATCGCCCGGGACCCGCTCGATCCCGCCTTCGACGACGCGCGCTTCGCCGCAGCGCTGTCGCGCAAGAACACCGGCATCAAGCGGGCGCTGCTCGACCAGACCCTGGTGAGCGGGATCGGGAACATCTACGCCGACGAGGCGCTCTGGGCTGCGCGCATCCACTACGCCCAGCCGGCGAACTCGCTGAGCCGCCCGAAGGTGCGCACTCTGCTCGCCGAGGTGCGGCACGTCCTCGAGAAGGCGCTGGCCGAGGGCGGCACGAGCTTCGACGCGCAGTACGTCAACGTGAACGGCGCCTCGGGCTACTTCTCGCACAGCCTGAACGCCTACGGCCGTCAGGGAGAGCCGTGCCCGCGCTGCGGCACCCCGATCGTGCGCGAGCAGTTCATGAACCGCGGCTCCCACTTCTGCCCGCACTGCCAGCGCCTCCGCACCCCCACGCCCCGCAAGCCCTCCTGAGTTCAGGAGGGGTCAGCGCTCTTCCATACGTGACCCCTCGAAGATCAGGAGACGCAACTCGCGGCCCTTCGTGCCGCGCTCCTCGCGGGCGAGGCGAGCGGCGAGCCGGAGCCTTTCGACTTGGACGCCTTCATCGCGTTGAAGCGGTCGTGAGGGTTTTCCGTCTCATTCCGGCCGCGCAGCAGGACCTCTCCTCGATCTGGGACTTCGCCGAGGAACGCGGGGACGACCGTCCAGCTCACGACAGGGTCTTCTGCCAGTGGCCGGTGAGCGCATGCGGACGGAAGCCGAAGGCGCGGTTGATCGCGAGCATCGGGTCGTTCTCGTCCGCGTTCCAGGTCAGGATGCGCCGGATGTGCGGGGCGCGGCGGCCGAGCTCCTGGATGTTCCGCAGCTTCACCGCCGTCCCCAGCCGGTGGCCGCGGTGAGCACGCGCGACGAGGGTGTCGTACTGCTCGGCCTTCGTCCCGTCCGCCGGGACCGCCAGCTCCGTGTAGGCCGCGATCTCGCCGGTCGCCTCGTGCACCGCCGCCGTGACCAGCAGCGGTTCGCCGCGCGCGACCAGGGTGCGTTCCTGCGAGCGCACCCGCTCGCCGTCCCAGTCCTCCGGGTCGACGGCGATGCCGCTCTGCGGGATGTCGGTGGACATCCGCGCCTTCATGGTGGCGAAGCGCTCCAGCAGCTCGTCCGGGGCCGAGCCCCACCAGGACACCAGGCGGAAGCCGTTGAGCGTCATCGTCAGCCCGGCCTCCCGCTCGGGTGGAAGGGGGAGGTGCAGCTCGCTGGATCGCTCGACCTGCCCCAGCGAGTAGCCGTGGCGGAGCGCGAACCGGACGTCGGGCGACGCCGCGGGCAGCCCCGCCGTCCCGGCCGGCGCCCGCACGAACCGGTCGACGCCCTCCAGAGTGCGGATGGGGTGCTCGGTGTAGACGGAGACGACACGCCGTCCGCCCTCGGCCGCGAGTTCTTCACCCGTCTCGAGCAGCGCCGAGCCGATCCCGCGCCCACGCACGGCCGGCGCCACATCCACCAGTAGCGACACCGTCTCCGAGTCCTCGTCGAGCGGGAAGATCGCCTCCACGCGCCCGACGATCGTGCCCTCCTCGACGGCGACATGCACGATCCGTTCTGCGTACTCCTGCTCCCGGTGCGCAGCGAGCGCCTGCTCCGCCGTCTGTACGAAATCGTCGTCGCCCCAGAGGTCGACGACGATGCCGTTCAGCACGCCGACGAGCTCCTCGAAGGCGGCCGACTCCCGCGTGCCGAGCGCATCGGGGATGGGCAGCCGCATCACGTGCATCGGGACACCTCCTCGAGCCGGTCCGGGCAGGCATTCAGACTAACCAGGGACGCGCGACCGTGTGAAGCCAGGGGCACGGTTTGGTTTCGATCGTGTAAATCTGCGTTCGAGTCGTGGTTGCAAAACGTTGCGAGCCCTGTATTCTCAGCACACATATTCGTGGCACGAACCGGCGAAAACGGCGAGTTCGTGACGGATTAACGTCGAGAGGCAAGAGATGCTACGGAAGAAAGTCATCATCGGTGCGGCTGTTGCAGCGTCAGTCGCACTGTTCCTCGCGGGATGTGCGAACCAGCCGTCCACGGGAGGTTCCAGCAACGGGAACTCGTCCAAGGTCGACATCCCGGCGATCACGTCGGTCGATGTCCCGAAGGACGCGGTGCTCCCCGCTGGCGACGGCAAGGCCACGTGCCCTGCCGGCCTGACCATCGGCTACGTCGGCGCCGAGACCGGCCCGAACGCACAGCTCGGAATCAACATCTACAACGGCATCCAGCTGGCGATCAACCAGCACAACGAGTCCAACAAGGGATGCCAGGTCGCGTTCAAGAAGTTCGACACCGAGGGTGACCCGAACAAGGCGACCGGCCCGGTCACCCAGGCGGTCAACGAGGCCGACATCGTCGGCGTCGTCGGCCTCCCGTTCTCGGGTGAGTCGAAGGCCACCGGCAACATCTTCGAGCAGCAGGGTCTGGTCCACATCACCCCGTCGGCGACGAACCCCGGCCTGACGCAGAACGGCTGGAAGACCTTCTTCCGCGGCCTCGGCAACGACGCCGTCCAGGGTCCCGCAGCAGCGAAGTTCCTCACGGACAAGCTGCAGGCCAAGAAGGTCTACCTGGTCCAGGACGACTCCGACTACGGCATCGGCCTCGGCACCCAGACCTCGAAGGCGCTCGGCGACGCGCTCGTCGGCACCGACAAGGTGACCACCGGCCAGAAGGACTTCTCCGCGGTGATCTCCAAGATCATCAACGCGAAGCCCGACGCGGTCTACTACGCCGGCTACTACGCCGAGGGCGCTCCGTTCGACCAGCAGCTGGTCAACAAGGGCTACAAGGGCACGTTCGTCGGCCCGGACGGTGTGAAGGACGACCAGTTCATCAAGCTGGCCGGAGACGCGTCCAGCAACGCGTACTTCACCTGCCCCTGCATCCCGGGTGAGCTCATCACCGACTTCGAGTCCGCCTACAAGAAGCTCGCGAACGCCGAGCCGGGCACCTACTCGATCGAGGGATACGACGCCGCCACCGTCCTGCTCTCCGGCATCGACAAGGGCAAGACGACCCGCGCCGACCTGCTCGACTTCGTGAAGAACTACGACGCCGACGGTCTGAGCAAGCACTACAAGTGGGACTCCACCGGTGAGCTCCAGGCCCCGGCCGTCTACGGCTACAAGGTCGAGAGCGGCAAGATCGTGCCGATCGGCACGATCGGCTGATAGCGACACCGGAGGGTGCCGCGGGCCCCGGGCCCGCGGCACCCTCGTTCTTTCGACTACGCTCGCTACCGACCGGATCGACGATGATCCGGCACTGAACCCTGGATGTTCGAATGCTCGAAACCCTCGTCCTCCATCCCGCCCTCGATAGCTCCTGGATCAACTTCGACGTCAACGCGCTCGTCCAGAACTTCTGGAGCGCAACGTTCGACGGCCTCACCTTCGGTGCGGTCTACGGTCTGATCGCCGTCGGCTACACGCTCGTCTACGGTGTGCTGAACCTGATCAACTTCGCCCACTCCGAGGTCTTCATCGTCGGCGCCTACGGCGTCGTCGTTACCCTCACCGCGCTGGGCTTCGGCCCCAGCGCACCCACCCTCGGCCCAGCAGCCCTGATCGGCGACCTGATACTGGCGCTCATCGTCGGTATGCTCGCCTCCGCCGTCACCGCGTGGATCCTGGAACGCGTCGCGTACCGTCCGCTGCGAAAACGGAACGCCCCACGTCTCGTGTTCCTGATCACAGCCATCGGCGCCTCGTTCACGATCCAGTACCTGATCTTCCTGATCCCGGGTGTCGGAGCGAACGCGATGCCGGCCGTCACCATGTTCATCCCGCAGCCGATCTTCGATGTCTTCGGGACCATCGTGAACAGCCAGCAGCTGATCATCGTCATCGCCTCGGTGATCCTCATGATCGCGACCGACTGGTTCATCCGCCGCACCCGCACCGGCCGCGGCATCCGCGCGGTCGCTCAGGACCCGGACACGGCCACCCTGATGGGCGTGAACAAGGAGCGGATCATCCAGATCACGTTCATCACCGGCGGCATCCTCGCCGGTGCGGCCGCCCTCTTCTACGTGATGCTCGTGCCCTCCGGTGTCATCTACAACGGCGGCTTCATCCTCGGCGTGAAGGCGTTCGCCGCGGCCGTGCTCGGCGGGATCGGAAACGTCCGCGGCGCGCTGCTCGGCGGTCTGCTCCTCGGCGTGATCGGCAACTACGGCCAGATCCTGCTCGGTGACTCGCAGTGGACCGACGTCGTCGCCTTCGTCGTCCTCGTCCTGGTGCTGCTCGTCAAGCCGAGCGGCATCCTCGGCACCTCGCTCGGAAGGAGCCGCGCATGAGCATGACCGAAGGTCCCCGGGTCCTCCCGGACGGGCGCGAAGAGCAGGCGGTCGACCAGTTCGAGGCGAGCCGCGGCAAGCGCAGCACCGGCCCGTTCGCCCAGCTGCGCGACCGCTGGAACAACCTGCCCCGGCCGGTCCAGTGGGCCTGGCTGCTGATCGTGGTCGTCATCGCCTACGCGCTGCCGTACCTGAACTTCTTCCCGCTCAGTACCGAGCCCGGCAACGACTGGGCGCTGGCCTGCTTCTCGATGGCCGTGTACGCGCTCATCGCTATCGGCCTCAACGTGGTCGTCGGCTACGCCGGACTGCTCGACCTCGGGTACGTCGCGTTCTTCGCCGTGGGGTCGTACACCGCGGCGATGCTGACCAGTCCCGACTCTCCGTTCCTGAAGATCCCGTACCTGTGGACGATCCCGGTCGCCATCGCGGTGACGATGACGTTCGGCATCATCCTCGGCGTCCCCACGCTGCGGCTGCGCGGCGACTATCTGGCCATCGTGACGCTCGGCTTCGGTGAGATCGTCCGCATCCTGGCCACGATCATCCCGGCGATGAAGGGTCAGGTCGGCTTCCAGAACGTCGGCCACCCGCCGGGGGAGAACGCCCGCGGCATCCCGATCTTCTCCAACTCGAACGGCGTGCCCTGGTACTGGCTGACGCTGACCGTGATCATCGTCATCCTGCTGCTCGTCGGCAATCTGGAGCGCAGCCGCGTCGGCCGCGCCTGGGTCGCGATCCGCGAGGACGAGGACGCCGCGGAGATCATGGGCGTCCCCACCTTCAAGTACAAGGTGTGGGCCTTCGCGATCGGCGCCGGCGTCGGCGGCCTCTCCGGTTCGCTGTTCGCCGGACAGGTCGGATTCGTCAACAACCAGAAGTTCGACGTCCAGACGTCGATCCTGTTCCTCGCGGCCGTCGTCCTCGGCGGTGCGGGCAACAAGGTGGGCGCCATGCTGGGCGGCGCGATCGTGGCGTACATCCCGCTGCGGTTCACCGTGATCGCCGACTACAAGTACCTGATCTTCGGGATCGCGCTGGTGCTCATCATGATCTTCCGCTCGCAGGGTCTGTTCCCGGCGCGGCAGAAGCTGCTCGCCTACGGCAGGCACGCCTACGCCCGCGTGGCGGAGGCGGTCGGTAAACGGCCGGGGACGCCGACCGCGTCGACGCCTGTCGTCGACGCCGGGTCCCTGGATGGCGACGGCGCGAAGGGAGGCGCACGATGACGGACGCGCAGAACGCGGCTCCGGAGGAGCCGGCCCTCGGCGTGAACGAGGACGAGCTGGAGGCCGCGGGCGTCGACCTGTCGGTCGCCGAGGCCGCGGCCCCTGATCGCGAGATCGCGGTCGAGGTCGGCGAGAACATCGTCGAGGTGCGCAACCTGACGGTGAAGTTCGGCGGTCTGACGGCGCTCGACGATGTCACGTTCGACATCCGGCGCGGCGAGATCCTGGGCCTGATCGGCCCGAACGGCGCAGGCAAGACCACCTGCTTCAACGCGATGACGGGCGTCTACAAGCCGACCAGCGGCGACGTGCTGCTGGAGGGCCAGACGATCAAGGGCCGCAAGCAGCACCAGATCACCCGGATGGGGCTGTCGCGCACGTTCCAGAACATCCGGCTGTTCGGCGAGATGACCGCGCTCGAGAACGTCGTGGTCGGGCTGGACGCCCGGCACCGCACCTCGGTCCCCGGCGCCCTGCTGCGTCTGCCGCGGCACACGCGCGAGGAGAAGTCGGCGGTCGAGCGCGGCATGGCGCTGCTGGAGTTCGTCGGCATCGCCGATCACGCCGCTTCGCTCTCGCGGTCGCTGCCGTACGGCTACCAGCGCCGGCTCGAGATCGCGCGCGCTCTGGCGACCGACCCGAAGGTGCTCTGCCTGGACGAGCCGGCCGCCGGCTTCAACCCGGCGGAGAAGGAGGAGCTCATGGAGCTCATCCGCACCATCCGGGCGGACGGCTACACGGTCCTGCTGATCGAACACGACATGCGCCTGGTCATGGGCGTCACCGACCGGATCGTCGTGCTCGAGTTCGGGCGCAAGATCGCCGACGCCACTCCGGAGGCCATCCGGAACGACCCGCGCGTGATCGCCGCCTACCTCGGGGAGCCAGAAGATGACGTTGCTTGAACTCAAGAACATCAGTGTGTCCTACGGCCGGATCGAGGCCATCCACGACATGTCCTTCTCGGTGGAGGAGGGCGAGATCGTCAGCCTCATCGGAGCGAACGGCGCAGGCAAGTCGACGACCATGAAGACGATCTCGGGCATCCTCAACCCGACGAAAGGGTCCATCCTCTTCGACGGTGAGGACATCACCAAGATGAAGGCGCACATCCGCGTCATCCGCGGGATCTCCCAGGCCCCGGAGGGCCGGGGGATCTTCCCGGGTATGACCGTGATGGAGAACCTCGACATGGGTGCGTTCGGCCGCAAGGACCGCTCCTCGATGGGAGCGGACTTCGACCGGGTCTTCGCGCTGTTCCCGCGTCTGGCCGAGAGGAAGACGCAGGTCGGCGGCACGATGTCGGGCGGCGAGCAGCAGATGCTCGCGATCGGCCGGGCGCTGATGTCGAACCCGCGCCTGCTCCTCCTCGACGAGCCGTCGATGGGTCTGGCGCCGCAGTTCATCCGCCAGATCTTCTCCATCGTGACGGAGATCAACAAGCAGGGCACGACGGTGCTGCTGGTGGAGCAGAACGCCAACCAGGCGCTGGCCCGCGCGCACCGCGGCTTCGTCCTGGAGACCGGCTACATCACCCGCGCCGGCACCGGCCGCGAACTCCTCGCCGACCCCGCGATCAAGGAGGCCTACCTCGGCGTAGCCTGACCCCCACCGTCGAGTACACAAAAACTGCACGCTTTCGTGGCCGAAAGCGGGCAGTTTTTGTGTACTCGACGGAGGCGAATGCTTCTGCGTCGCGGTCCAGGTCGCGAGGGAGCGCAGGTGGCCCGCGGACTGGGTCGATCTCGAACCGTTCCTCGGGGAAGACCCCGTCTCGGTCCGGCTCCGTCGTTCCACGTGACGGGCGCCCTGCGGCGCTCCGGCGCGGTTCGGGGGTGAACGTCGGGTAAATTCGCCTCGTGTACTTGAAGAGTCTGACGCTCAAAGGCTTCAAGTCGTTCGCGCAGCCGACGACCTTCGCCTTCGAGCCCGGCGTCACCTGCGTCGTCGGCCCGAACGGGTCCGGCAAGTCGAACGTGGTCGACGCGCTCGCCTGGGTGATGGGGGAGCAGGGCGCCAAGACTCTTCGCGGCGGCAAGATGGAGGACGTCATCTTCGCCGGGACCGCCACACGCGGCCCGCTCGGCCGCGCCGAGGTGCAGCTCAGCATCGACAACTCGGACGGCGCGCTGCCCATCGAGTACTCCGAGGTCACCATCTCGCGCACGCTGTTCCGCAACGGCGGCAGCGAGTACGCCATCAACGGACAGTCGTGCCGCCTGCTCGACGTGCAGGAGCTGCTCAGCGATTCGGGGCTCGGCCGCGAGATGCACGTCATCGTCGGCCAGGGGCAGCTGGACGCGGTGCTGCATGCCAGCCCGGAGGACCGCCGCGGCTTCATCGAAGAGGCAGCGGGCATCCTGAAGCACCGGCGCCGCAAAGAGAAGACGCTCCGCAAGCTGGAGGCCATGCAGGCGAACCTGACCCGCCTCAGCGACCTGGCGGGCGAGGTCCGCCGGCAGCTGAAGCCCCTCGGGCACCAGGCCGAGATCGCCCGCGAGGCCCAGTCCATCGCCGCCGTGGTGCGGGATGCGCGAGCGCGACTGCTCGCCGACGAGGTCGTCACGCTGCGCCGCACGCTCGACGACCACAGCCGCACCGAATCGGAGCGGCACAGCGAGCAGATCGTCCTGCAGGAGCAGCTGGAGCAGAAGCAGCTCCGCCGCACCCGTCTGGAGCAGGCGCAGGTCGGCGACGCCGTCGATGCGGCACGCAGCACGGCTTTCGCCCTCGAGTCGGTGCAGGAGCGGCTGCGCAGCCTGTTCACCCTCGCCAACCAGCGAGTGGCGCTGCTCGGCAGCCAGGGTGACGCACCCGATTCCGGCCCCAGCGTGACGCCGCAGAACGTGCAGGACGCCCGCGACGAGGTGGAGCGCCTCCGTGGAGTCGTCACCGAGGCGGAGGCCGCCTGGACGGCCGCGCAGACCGCGACCCGGAACGCCCGCGCCCGGCTCGACGCGGTGGACGAGGAGATCGCCGCGCAGAGCGCCCTGGTCTCCCGCCACGACCTCGAGATCTCGAAGCTCAACGGCCAGGCCGACGCGGCCGCCCAGCGGCTGGCCGCCGTCCGCGGCGAGGTGCTCCGTCAGCAGAACGCGCTGGATGCTGCCACCGAACGGCGTGAGCGCGCCCGCGCCGAGTTCGCCGCCCGCGAGGCGGAGGCGGCGACGGCGGACGTGGGGGAGGGCGACCTCGATGAGGCGTACGAGCTGGCGCAGGCGACCGTCTTCGAGGCGGAGGGCGAGATCGAGCGGCTCCGGGAGGAGCTGCACACCCTGGAGCGCGAGCGCGACGCCGTGGCCGCGCGCACCAGCGCCCTCTCGCGCGCCCTCGACCAGAAGGACGGATCGGCTGCGCTGGTCGCCGCACGGCTCGACGGCGTCCGCGGACTCGTCGCCGAGCATGTCCGCGTCCATCCCGGCTTCGAGGCCGCCATCGCGGCCGCGCTCGGGACGCTCGCCGATGCCGTCCTGGCCGATCGCCGCGACGCTGCACGCGACGCCGTCGAGTACGCCGCGACCGAGGACCTGGGACGCGTCGAGGTCGTCATCGCCGACGCCACGGCAGCCTCCGTCGACCTGTCGGGAGTGGCCGGCGTCGTGCCCGCCACCAGTGTGCTGGATGCACCGGACGGCGTCCGCGGCATCCTCGCGTTCACGGCCATCGCCGACGATCTGGAGGCCGCCCAGCGCGCCTTCGACGCCTTCCGCAGCCGGAAGCTCGGCGGGCCCGTCACCATCATCACCCGGGGCGGGGATGTGCTCACCGAGCACGTCCTCCGCGGCGGCTCAGGCGCGAAGCAGAGCCGCATCGAGCTGATCGCCGACCGGGATGCCGCCCAGGAGCGGCTGACCGAGGTCACCTCTCTGAGCGATCGGGCGAAGTTCGCGCTGGCTGAACAGCGCGGCGTCCTGCAGGTCGCCAAGGAGCAGTCGCAGGCCGCCCTCGCGACGCTGCGCGAGTTCGACGCGAAGCTGGCCGCCCGCAGCGAGCAGCTGAACCGGCTGAAGGTCCAGCTGGAGGCCTCGCAGGCCGAGTTCGACCGGCTCAGCCGGGCGCTCGAGCAGGCGGCAGAGCGCGTCGCCGAGGCGGAGCAGGCCGCGGAGAAGGCGAAGGCCGAGCTGGAGACCGCGCGCTCGCGCCCCCGTCCCATCCTCGACGTCAGCGCCCGCGACGCCCTCTCCACCGAGCTCGACGCCGCGCGCGAAGCCGAGGTGGAGGCCCGCCTGTCCGTCGAGACGGCGAAGGAGCGCGTCCGGGCCGAGCAGGCCCGCGGCGAGGTGCTGGCACGACGTCTGGAGGCCGAGCGCGCCGCCGCCGAGGAGGCCGCCCGCCGTGCGGTGATCCGCCGTCGCCAGCTGGATGCGGCGGAGAGTGTGATCGCCGCCCTCCCCGCCGTGCTCGCCTCTGTCGACCGATCGGTCGCCCAGGCCCGCCTCCAGCTGGCCACGGCCGAGGCGGAGCGCGCCAGCCAGAACGAGGAACTCAGGGCCCTCCGCCGGGAGGAGAACGCGGTCCGCGAGCGACTGCAGGCGATCACGGAGTCGGTGCACGGCCTGGAGCTGCAGATCTACGAGAAGAAGCTGCACCTCTCCAGCCTCTTGGAGCGCGCGGGCAGCGAGCTCGGGCTGGTGGAGGACGTGCTGGTCGCCGAGTACGGGCCGGCCGTGCCCATCCCGGTCGATGTGGTGCGCGACGAGGAGGCTGATCCGGAGGCAGAGCCGGAGACCGTCCCCTTCGACCGGGAGCAGCAGAAGAAGCGTCTCTCCGCCGCAGAGCGCAAGCTCGGCCAGCTCGGCCGGGTGAACCCGCTGGCGCTGGAGGAGTTCGCAGCTCTCGAACAGCGCCACAAGTTCCTCACCGAGCAGCTGGCCGACCTCACCAACACCCGCAAGGACCTCCTCACGATCATCGAGGACATCGACGAGCGGATGCAGATCATCTTCGAGTCGGCGTTCGCCGACACGGAGGCCGCGTTCCGCCGCGTGTTCCCCGTGCTGTTCCCCGGCGGCCAGGGCAGCATCACCCTGACGAACCCGGATGACCTGCTCACGACGGGCATCGAGGTCTCGGTGAAGCCGGCCGGCAAGAAGATCGAGCGGCTGTCGCTGCTCTCCGGCGGCGAGCGCTCGCTGGCCGCGGTCGCGCTGCTGATCGCGATCTTCAAGGCCCGACCGAGCCCGTTCTACATCATGGACGAGGTGGAGGCTGCGCTCGACGACGCCAATCTGGGCCGGCTCCTGACGATCTTCGAGGACCTCCGTGAGAGCAGCCAGCTGATCGTGATCACGCACCAGAAGCGCACGATGGAGATCGCGGACGCGCTGTACGGCGTCTCGATGCGCCAGGACGGCGTCTCGGCGGTCGTCGGCCAGCGCGTCGCTCAGGAGCAGGAGCGCGCCCAGGAGCGCGCGAGTTAGCTCCCGACCACCACGAGTGGCGACATCTAGCCACCACTCGGACGAGATAGGAGCATCGACTCACGTCTCGACGGCGTCGAGCTTCGCCTCGAGGCCGGCGAGGAGCTCCTGGGCGCGCGTGTCGCATTCTGTCGCGAGCAGCGCGATGCCGGTCGTCGCGGCGGGGCTGAGCGGACGTTTCGCCGCACTCGCGCGCAGGTGGCGGGCCAGCAGGACCAGGTCGCGGTGGTCGCCGAGGGCGTCGTGCACCGCTTCCGCCGCGGCGGCGACCCGCACCGCCTCACGGCCGACGTCGTCGACGACCGCTTCGGCCGCGTAGCGGAGCCGCCGCGCCGCCTTGCGGGTCTCGTGGCGCTCCGCCAGTGACGACCCCGTGCGCTCGTGGACCCGGGCGACGGCCCGTGCCAGTCCTTTCCGGGTGACCCGGCGGGAATGCCGGCGTCCCGGCTTCGCGAGGGGAGGATCGGCCGCGAAGCGCTGCAGGTCCGCCATCAGCTGCCGGTGCGCACGCCCGCGGAGGTGCCGTACCAGCGCCTCGCGGCCGCGGTCGTACTCGGCGCGAACCTCGGCCACCAGCGCCTGGACCGCGTCGACGAGGTCGGGAGGCGAGTCCGCGTCGAGCAGCGCCTCCAGGTCGCGTGCCCGCACCTCGGCGTCGCGCACTCTCCCTAGCCGCGTACCGAGCCGTTTCAGCCGGTCGCGCATCGCGTGGCGCGCATCCCGGTCGAACGCCTTCCCGTACACGCTCAGGATGCTGCGCAGCCGGCGCACGCGCGTCCGCGCCTGGTGCACCGCGTCGTCTCCATCCGTCTCGATCGCCACGAGCTGTTCTGCCAGCTCGGCGGAGACCCCCACCAGCCCGTACATGAGCACACCGTACAACCCCGGCTAGTCTGATCATCATGGCTGACCGCACCCCCTGGTCTCTGTCGGGCGCCCTGCGCGGGCTGTTCGCGAAGAAGACCATCGACGACGACACCTGGGACGACCTCGAGACGGCGCTGATCACGGCCGACTTCGGCCCGGATGTCACCGAGGCGGTGATCGACGACCTCCGTTCGAAGGTGGAGCGCTACCACACCACCGACCCCGCCGATCTGCAGAGGATGCTGCGCGAGACGATGGAGGAGCGGCTCTCGAAGCTCGACACCACCCTCAAGCTGAGCGACCGTCCCGCGATCGTGCTGGTGGTCGGCGTGAACGGTGTGGGCAAGACGACCACGATCGGCAAGTTCGCCAAGTTCCTTCGCACCTACGACAGAACGGTCGTCGTGGGGGCGGCGGACACGTTCCGCGCCGCGGCGGTGGAGCAGTTGGCCACCTGGGCCGAGCGTGCGGGCGCCGAGATCGTGCGTCCGCAGCAGCAGGGTCAGGACCCGGCCTCCGTCGCGTTCCAGACGGTCGAGAAGGCCAAGCGCGACGGCACGGAGATCGTCATCATCGACACGGCGGGACGTCTGCAGACCAAGGGCGGTCTGATGGATGAGCTGTCCAAGATCAAGCGGGTCGTCGAGAAGCAGTCGCCCATCGCCGAGGTGCTGCTGGTTCTCGACGCGACCACCGGGCAGAACGGCCTGGCGCAGGCGGAGGCCTTCCTCGAGCACGCCGGCGTCACCGGGCTGGTCCTCACCAAGCTCGACGGCTCCGCCAAGGGCGGTTTCGTTCTCGCTGTGCAGGAGCGGACGGGCATCCCCATCAAGCTCGTCGGCCAGGGCGAAGGCATCAACGATCTGACCGGATTCACTCCGCACGTCTTCGCGCAGCAGCTGGTCGGATAGGGGCGGACGATGGCGATCGAGCACGACTTCTTCGGCCTCATCGACGAGACGGCGAGCGGAGGTCTCGCCTGGGGCGACACCGTCGAGCTGGGCGACCAGGCCGTCGAGGTGGAGCTGCTGGCCGACGACGAGAGCCGGGTCCCGGAGGTCGCCCTGGATTCGGCCGCCGCGCTCATCCAGGCGCTGGAGGGGTTCGACGCCCGCGCCCGCGACGCCCTGGTGGCCGAGCTGAGCTCACGGCAGTCGGCGACGACCAGCTACATCGACGACCACGTCAACATGCTGGGCGAGAGCCTCGTCGATCTCCTCGTCTACAACTCCGGCGATATCGCCATCGACGTGCTGCGGTCGCTGCAGCTGCTGACCGTGGTCATCCAGGCCGATCACGCCGATGAGGACGAGGTCTTCGCGACGTTCGACTACTCGATCGCCCCGGACGAGTCGGACGCCCTGCTCACCGTGTCCTTCGACGTGCGCGGCGACGTGGTGGCGGTCGAGACGCAGTCCTGACCGACAACCGTACGGACGTGGCCCGCGCGCACGGCCGTCCATCAGTCGGTCCCGGTAGAATGGCACGATCATGGCTACTTTCGGCTCGCTGTCCGACCGTCTTGCGGACACCTTCAAGAACCTTCGCACCAAGGGCAAGCTCTCGCCGGCCGACGTCGACGGGACCGTGCGCGAGATCCGTCGCGCGCTGCTCGACGCCGACGTCGCGCTGCCGGTGGTCAAGGAGTTCACGGGCAAGGTGCGCGAGCGCGCACTGAGCGACGAGGTCAACAAGGCCCTGAACCCGGCCCAGCAGGTCGTGCAGATCGTCAACGAAGAGCTGGTCGGCATCCTCGGCGGCCAGCAGCGCCGCCTCCAGTTCGCCAAGCGTCCCCCGACGGTGATCATGCTCGCCGGTCTGCAGGGTGCCGGTAAGACCACGCTCGCCGGAAAGCTGGGCAAGTGGCTGGTGAAGGATGGGCACACGCCGCTGCTCGTCGCCGCCGACCTCCAGCGTCCCAATGCGGTGACCCAGCTGCAGATCGTCGGCGAGCAGGCCGGCGTGCCGGTGTTCGCGCCCGAGCCGGGCAACGGCGTCGGCAACCCGGTGAAGGTCGCAAAGGACGCGCTGAAGTTCGCCGAGACCAAGCAGTACGACACGGTCGTGATCGACACCGCCGGACGGCTGGGCGTCGACGCAGAGCTGATGAAGCAGGCGGCCGACATCCGCAAGGCCACCGACCCGGACGAAGTGCTGTTCGTCATCGACGCCATGATCGGTCAGGACGCCGTGGCGACGGCGAAGGCGTTCCAGGATGGCGTCGACTTCACCGGCGTCGTGCTGTCCAAGCTCGACGGCGACGCCCGCGGTGGTGCGGCCCTCTCGGTCGCTTCCGTGACCGGCCGCCCGATCATCTTCGCCTCGACCGGTGAGAATCTGGACGACTTCGAGCCGTTCCACCCGGACCGCATGGCGTCGCGCATCCTCGACCTCGGTGACATCCTCACGCTCATCGAGCAGGCCCAGGAGGCCTTCGACGAGGAGGAGGCGCGGAAGGTCGCCGAGAAGTTCGCGACCGACAGCTTCACGCTCGACGACTTCCTCAAGCAGATGCAGCAGCTGCGCAACATGGGCTCCATCAAGAAGATGATGGGGATGCTGCCCGGCGCAGGCCAGATGAAGCAGCAGCTCGACAACTTCGACGAGCGCGAGATCGTTCGGACCGAGGCGATCATCCAGTCGATGACGAAGGCGGAGCGCACCAACCCGAAGCTCTTGAACGGCTCGCGCCGCCTCCGCATCGCCAAGGGCTCCGGCTCGACCGTCACCGAGGTCAACCAGCTCGTCACGCGCTTCGAGCAGGCCGCGAAGATGATGAAGACCGTCGCCAAGGGCGGCGTGCCCAACGTCCCCGGCATGGGCCCCATCCCGGGCGCGTCGTACGGCGGCCGCAAACCGCAGAAGAACAAGAAGAAGGCGGGCTCGCGCTCCGGCAACCCGGCCAAGCGCGCGGCCGAGAACGCCGCTCTCGCTGCAGGGGTCAAGCCCGGCGGCGCGGCGCAGGCGAGCGGCAGCGGCTTCGGGCTCGGGGGAGCGGCTGCTCCGCAGGGCGCTCAGGGCGGCCAGGGCGGTCCCTCCGAGGAGGAGATGGCGGCGCTGCAGAAGTTCCTGGGCCGGTAGGGCTTACAGCGCCGGCTACAGCGCCAGGTTGAGCGGCCTCAGCTTCGACTCGATGGTCCGAGCGACGACCTTCTGCCCGGCGGCGTTGGGGTGGATGCCGTCCGCCTGCACCAGGTCCGGGTGACCGACCAGCGGGAAGCCGATGTCGAGCCAGGTGCCGTCGACGTCGCGCACCGCGTCGCCGACGATCCCGTCCACGTGCGTCATCGTGGCGGGCGGGGCGTCCGCTCCCCAGATGCCCGTGACGCCGATGATGGTCGCGTCGGGGAACTTCTCGCGCAGCTCGCGCAGCATGCGGTCCGCGTTCGCGGTGACGGCCTCCAGGCTCTGCTCACGGTCGTTCCGCGTCGCCGCCAGCAGGATCACCTGCGGGTGGAGGCGGAGCGCGGCATCGACCTGCTGCCGGTAGGTGGTGCCGTTCCAGCCGGGCTTCACGAAGCCGGAGCCGGACACGGCGAGGTCGGTCAGCCTCCAGCCGTGGTCGGCCGAGACGAGGGCCGGCCAGGCCTGCTCCGGCGTGACGCCCTTGCCGAAGGCGATCGAGTCGCCGATCGCGACCGCGTCGACCGTGCCTGTTGTGCCCTGCCGAACCGTCCCGGCGGCCGGCGCGGCGAGTGCCGTCGACCGCGCCTGCGATCCCTGTGCGGGAGCGGCGAGGGGATGTGCGGCGGGGAGTGCGGAGCACCCGGCGAGGGCCAGCATCGCTGCGGTGAGCGCTGCGGGCGCCAGCAGTGCGAGGCGGGGGCCGAGCGGGCGCTGGCGGCGTCGGGTGTGGGTGCGCACGGGAGTGAGGCTAAACGCATGAACCTGCGAGAACGCTGTGGCTCACTTTCTGGCGTGTCGCAGCGGTGGTAGCGGCGCCGGTCAGCGCTGGAACCGTTGGGCGGCGATGCTGTTCGCGATCGTCGTGGCGAGGAGGCGCTGGCCCGCCACGGTGGGGTGCACATGATCGGCCAGCACCAGGTCGGTCCGGCCGGCGAACGGCTGGCCCAGGCCCACCCACGAGCCGCCGACGTCGAGCACCGCATCCCTCACGGTGGCGGAGATGATGGGCACCTGGGCCGGCGCGTCGTCCGACCCCCAGAGCGCGCTGACCCCGATGATGCGGGCGTCCGGCAGCGCGGTGCGCAGTCGCTGCAGGGCGGCCGTCGCCGCGGTCTTCAGGGTCGCGGTCGTGGCGAAGAGATCGTTGCGCGTCGCGCCCACCAGAACCACGTCCGGGTGGATGCGGATCACCGCGCTCACCTGATCGTCGAACGTGTGCGTGTTGAGCCCCTCCACCGTGAATCCGGCCGCGCTCTCGCCGAAGTCGCTCAGCGTCCAGCCGAAGCGCTGGGCGACGAGCAGCGGCCACGCGTCCTCGGCGGGCACGCCGTTCCCAATGGCGATCGAGTCGCCGATCGCGGCCGCGACGACGGGCCGCGGAGTCTCCGTCGGACTCGGCACGGGGACCGGCTCGGCGGTCGGCGCTGCCTGTCCTGCCGCCATGCATCCGACGAGGGAGGCCGCAGCGAGGCCGGCCGTCAGAAGCGCGGCGACGTGGGCGAGGGGTGAGCGTCGGGTCGTCACGGGATCAAGGATAGGAGAGGCTTCCTCGGGGAAACCTCTACGCCTCGAGCTTCGACTCGACGACGGCGGCGATCGCCTGCTGGCCGGGGAGGGTCGGATGCTCGCCGTCGTCCTGCTCCAGTCCGGCGAGGTCGCGGTACGGTTCGCCCAGGTCGACCCAGCTGCCGTGTACGGCGTCCACCGCCTGCTGCAGCGCAGAGTCGAGCGGGGCGAGGTCCGCGTCTCCGGCCTCGCCGGAGAGCGCGTTGTAGCCGACGATCCTCGCGTCGGGCAGGGCTGAGCGAAGACGGGCGACCTGCGTCTGCATGGCATCGGCCACCTGCGTCATGTCCGTGCCGAGGTCGTTGTCGGAGGCTCCGATGAGCACGAGCTGCGGTTTCGAGGCGATGGCCGCGTCCACCTGGGCGGAGAAGTCCGCGCCGTTCGATCCTTGCGCCACGAAACCGGCGCCGGGGACGCTCAGGTTGTCGAGCTCCCAGCCCTCGGTCTGGGCGACGAGTGCGGGCCAGGCCTCGTCGGCGTCGAGCCCGAGCCCGGACTCGATGGAGTCGCCGATCACGGCCACGCGCTCGGCCGTAGCGGAAGCCGTTCCGGAAGCGCTGGGGGAGGACGGCGCGCCCGCGCCGCCGGCTACAGCTCCCACGTCCGCCGTCGTGCATCCCGAGAGGGCCGTCAGGGCCAGCAGGGAGGCGGTCGCAGCGGTGGCCGCGATCGCGAGGGGGCGTCGACCGAACATGGCCCAACCGTACGCCCGGATCCTATGCATCGGTTATGTCGCGCATCGCGGCCGGCTGGAAGGATCAGCGGCCCAGGCCGCTCCGCAACTCGTGCGTGAGCGAGCTCACCACGGCCTGCAGGCTGCCGCCGTTCTGCTCGGCGACGGCGAGCTGGCGCTGGTAGCTCCCGCCGGTCTCCAGGATCGTGAGCACAGTCGCCAGCTCGTCCATGCATCCCAGCCGCTCGGCTTCGGGCTGCAGGTCGTCGACCAGCTCGCGGAGCGCGTCGGAGACCAGCCGCTCGCTGCCGTCCGGCGCGACGATGATCTCCGCGTCGAGCCCGTAGCGCGCCGCCCGCCACTTGTTCTCGCGCACGAACCAGGGTTGGAGGGTGACCGGCTCGATGCCCTCGTCCAGCCGCCCCGCCATCCGGTCGGTGAGGCAGTGGATGAGGGCGGCGACGGCTCCCACCTCGTCGGCGGTCGACAGTCCGTCGCACGCGCGCATCTCGACGGTTCCCCACTTCGGCGACGGGCGGATGTCCCAGCGCACCTCGGAGTGGTCCTCCACGACGCCGGTCGTCACGAGGTCCTGCACGTATTCCTCGTAGTTGGCCCAGGTGCCGAACTGCCACGGCAGGCCGGCCGTGGGGAGCTGCTGGAACATCAGGGCGCGGTTGGAGGCGTACCCGGTCCGCGAGCCCGCCCAGAACGGGCTGGAGGCGCTGAGCGCCTGCAGGTGCGGATAGTAGGTGAGCAACCCGTTCACCACGGGGAGCGCCTTGTCGACGGAGTCGATCCCGACGTGGACGTGCACGCCCCAGATCATCATCTGCCGTCCCCACCACTGCGTGCGGTCGAGGAGGCGGTCGTAGCGCTCGTTCGGCGTCACCTTCTGGTCGAACCACTGGGCGAAGGGATGCGTCCCCGCGCACATCAGTTCGACGCCGAGCGGATCGGTCACCCTGCGGACGAGCCCGATCAGCTCCTGCAGGTCCGCGATGGCCGCCGGCACCGTGTTGTGCACCCGGCTGACCAGCTCCACCGTGTTCAGGAGCAGCTCGTGCGTGATCTGCGGGTGCTCCTGGCCGTCCGCTGTGCCCAGTTCCCGGAGCACGTCGTCGGCGATCTGAACGAGGTCGCCGGTGGCGCCGTCCACCAGTGCGATCTCCCACTCGATACCGACGGTGGAGCGCTCGGACTCCGAGAATTCGATCTGCATACGGTCGTCCCGTCCGTCCGATTGTTCAAAGCAGGGCAGTATCTGACAGAATAACTAGTTGAGTTCGACGTGCCCGACCCTCTATCCGGCACGTGGGACGAACATTAGACCTCCTGCCGAGTGTGCCCCCACGCCCGCGGCAGTCAGTTCGACACATCTCATCCACTCACACAGGAGAATCGTGGCTGTCAAAATCCGTCTGAAGCGCCTGGGCAAGATCCGCGCTCCGTACTACCGCATCGTCGTCGCCGACTCGCGCACCAAGCGCGACGGTCGCGTCATCGAAGAGATCGGTCTGTACCACCCGACCGAGGAGCCTTCGCGCATCGAGGTCGACTCCGATCGTGCGCAGTACTGGCTGAGCGTCGGCGCCCAGCCGACCGAGCAGGTCACCGCGCTGCTGAAGCTGACCGGCGACTGGGGTCGCTTCAAGGGCGACAAGAACGCCGTCAGCACCGTCAAGGTCGCCGAGGGCAAGGCGGAGTTCGTCGCCGACGAGAAGAAGAAGCCCGTCCTGAAGCCGAAGGCCGACAAGACCGCCGAGGCGGCTGCTGTCGTCGAGGCCGAGGCCGAGGCCGAGGTCGAGGTCGTCGCCGAGGCCGAGGCCATCGCCGACGACGCCACCGACGAGAAGGCCTGACGTCTTGCTCGCACCCGCGCTCACGCACCTGGTCAAGGGGATCGTCGATCACCCTGACGACGTCCACGTCGTGGCCAAGAGTTCCCCGCGTGGCGAGGTCCTCGAGATTCGCGTGAATCCCGAGGACCTCGGCCGGGTGATCGGCCGCTCCGGCCGGACGGCCAAGGCTCTCCGTACGCTCGTGGCCGCACTGGCCGACGGCCGGCGCGTCCGCGTCGACGTCGTCGACGACTGAGGTGGCCGACCACAAACTGCCCCGCAAGGAGGTCGCCCCACGGCCCGGTCAGACCGAGCTGCGCGTCGGGCGCCTCACGAAGCCGCACGGCCTCAAGGGCGCCCTCAAGCTGGAACTGTTCACGGACGAGCCGGAGAAGCGGTTCGTTCCGGGAGCGGTGTTCACCCTGCAGGTGCCCACGGCCTCCAAGTGGCACGGCAAGACGCTGGAGCTCCGCGAGCTCCGCTGGTACAACGGCCATCCGGTCGGGTTCTTCGCCGGCGTGGATGACCGCACGGAGGCCGAGACGCTCGTCAAGGCCATCCTCTGGGTCAGCCAGGACGTGAAGGAGCTGCCCGAGGAGGACGACGCCTGGTACGACCACCAGCTGGTCGGTCTGGATGCGGTCCGCGATGGTGTGACCGTCGGCCGGATCGCCCGCGTCGATCACCTGCCCGCGCAGGACCTGTTGGCGGTCGCCACCGACAGCGGCGAGGTGCTGGTGCCGTTCGTCAGGGCGATCGTGCCCGAGGTCGACATCGCCGCCGGCACGGTGACCCTCACTCCGCCCCCCGGGCTGTTCGAGGAGCTTCCGGACGACGACCCGGAGCCGGAGGAGGTCGCCGAGCCGGCGGAGACCGCCGAGCCTGAACCCTCGACCGGAGCTGACGCCGACAAGGACTGACGCGGCTCAGGAGACGATGGCGAGGCCGCGTCCCCGCAGCGTCCGGGCCTGAGAGTCGAGTGCCGACACCAGTCGCTCGTGGGTGCCGACGATGTGGTCGTGGATGAGCGCGGCCGCATCGTCCGCTCGTCGCGCTGCGATGAGGCGCACGATCTCTCGGTGCTCGTCCCAGGCCTCCTCGCTGCGGGCGACCAGCCAGCGCGATCGGGCCAGCCGCGTCATCGCGGAGTCCACCGCGTCGGCGAAGAAGTGGTTCCCGGACAGAGCTGCCAGGCGCACATGGAACTCCGTCCCCGCCTGCACCGCCTCATCAGCCGGGCTGTGCGGATCGATGCCGTCGAGGTGCGCGGCGAGGGCCGCGAGCTCCGCGTCCGTGGCACGGGCCGCGCTCAGTCTGGCGGCCGCCGTCTCCAGGGCGTCACGGAGCTCGCTGAGCCGGGCGATCTCGCCGAGGTCGATGGGGGAGACCTCCCAGGCGCGGCCGTCCCGGACGACCAGTCCGTCGGCTTCGAGCCGCATCAGTGCGGCGCGGAGCGGTGTCCGCGAGGCGCCCAGCTCGGATTCGAGACCGCGTTCGGTGAGCCGCGAGCCCGGGACGCGGTCCAGGTCGAGGATCTGGGCGCGCAGGGCGGCGTAGACCGCGAGCGGCTCTGACATGGTCCTCCTTTGGTATACCGACTCGGTATACCGCTAGGGTATACCCATGGATCGCCGAATCGCCCGCACCCCCCGCCCCTGGCTGATGCTGGCGTTCGGCGTGCTCGCGCAGGCCAGCTCGACGGTGTTCGTCTCGACACCGGCGTTCCTCATCCCGCTCCTGCACACCGAGCGGGGGCTGAGCCTCGCCCAGGCAGGACTGCTGGCCTCGGCGCCGACCCTCGGGCTCGTGCTCACCCTCATCGCCTGGGGAGCGCTCAGCGACCGGATCGGGGAGCGCTGGGTCATCGCCGCAGGTCTCGCGATCACCTCCCTCGCCGCGGTCGCGGCCATGTTCGTCGACTCGTACGTCGCGCTCGGAGCGCTCTTCCTGGTCGGCGGGATGGCCTCTGCCAGCCCCAACGCCGCCAGCGGGCGCGTCGTGATCGGCTGGTTCCCGAAGGAACGACGCGGCCTCGCCATGGGGATCAGGCAGATGTGTCAGCCGCTGGGTGTCGCCATCGCCGCGCTGAGCATCCCGTTGCTGGCCGCGAACGGGGGGATCGCGGCGGCGCTCGTCGTGCCCGCCGTGCTGTGCGGCGTCTCGGCCGTGCTGTGCGTGATCGGCATCGTCGACCCGCCGCGGCCGGCCCGGCACTCCGAGGACGGCGCCGAGGCGCACCCGCAGGCGGTCTGGCAGCCGTACCGCGAGACGTCGCTGCTGTGGCGCATCCACGCCGTGTCGATGCTGCTGGTGGTTCCGCAGTTCACGGTCTCCACCTTCGGGCTGGTCTGGCTCGTCGCCGAGCTGCACTTCTCCTCGCTCGCGGCGGGCGTCGTCATCGGCGTGAGCCAGTTCGCCGGTGCTCTCGGCCGGATCGGGATCGGCGTGCTCAGCGATCGCGTCGGCAGCCACCTCCGGCCGCTGCGCTGGGTCTCGCTCTGCGCCGTCGGGGTGATGCTGCTCATGGCGGCGGCCTCCGCCCTCGGTTCCGTTGCAGCGGCGGTGATCCTCATCGTCGCGGCCATCGTCACCGTGGCCGACAACGGGCTGGCCTACACGTCGGTGGCCGAGATCGCCGGGCCGTTCTGGTCGGGGCGCGCTCTCGGTGCTCAGAACACCGGTCAGTTCCTCGCGGCGTCCATCGTGGGGCCGGCCGTCGGAGCCCTGATCGGCTGGGTCGGCTATCCCATCGCCTTCGCGGTGGTGGCGCTCTGCCCGGCTGTCGCCACGCCGCTGGTGCCCCGCGACCGGGAGCTCGCCGTCGTCCCGGCTTAGGACGCGCCTCCAGAATCCCCGTCTCCTAGAATTCAGGGATGCGCATCGACATCGTCACGATCTTCCCGACCTTTTTCGATGTGCTCGACATCTCCTTGCTCGGGAAGGCACGGCAGTCCGGTCTGATCGAGCTGGGCATCCACGACCTGCGGGATTCGACCCACGACCGCCACAGGACGGTCGACGACACCCCGTACGGCGGGGGAGCCGGGATGGTCATGAAGCCGGAGCCCTGGGGCGAAGCGCTCGATGGCATCCTGGAGGGTGCCGCCGACCCGGTCGTGATCTTCCCGTCGCCGGCCGGCGAAGTCTTCACCCAGGCGACGGCACGGGAGCTGGCGCAGGAGCAGCACCTGGTGTTCGGCTGCGGTCGCTACGAGGGCATCGACCAGCGGGTCTTCGACCACACCGCGGAGCGCGCCCGCGTTCGCCTGATGAGCATCGGCGACTACGTCCTGAACGGGGGAGAGGTCGCCACCATGGCGATGATCGAAGCCATCGGGCGGCTGATCCCCGGAGTCGTCGGCAACCCGGAGAGCCTGGTGCAGGAGTCGCACGAGGACGGCCTGCTCGAATACCCGAGCTATACCAAGCCGGCGATCTGGCGCGGGCTCGAGGTGCCCCCGGTGCTGCTGTCGGGCAACCACGGCGCCGTCGACGCGTGGAGGCTCGAGCAGCAGCTCGCGCGCACCCGCGCGGTCCGGCCCGACCTGCTGCCGTGACCTGCGTCGGCGGCCGCGGGTCGGCGGCGCCGGGCTACGGCGCGCTCAGGATGAGCGGGCCGTCCGGCGTGATCGCGATGGTGTGCTCGAAGTGGGCGCCGCGGGATCCGTCGGCGCTCCGGAGCGTCCAGCCGTCCGGGTCCGTATAGATCTCGTCCGTCGTCTCGAGGAACCACGGCTCGATCGCGATGACGAGACCGGGGCGGAGCGGGTAGCCGCGGCCGGCCCGTCCGTCGTTCGAGATGTGCGGGTCGCCGTGCATCGTGCGGCCGACCCCGTGGCCGCCGAACTGGGTGTTGATCGAGTAGCCCTCTGCGCGCGCGACGGCGGCGATCGCTGCCGAGATGTCGCCGATCCTGCCCCCAGGCTGCGCCGCCTGGATTCCCGCGGCGAGCGCGCGACGGGTCGTGTCGATGAGCCGGAGGTCTTCGTCGCGCGGCGTGCCGACGACCAGGCTGACCGCCGAGTCCGCCACCCAGCCGTCCACCGACGCGGCGAAGTCGAGGGTGAGCAGGTCGCCGTCCTGCAGCCGGTAGTCGTGGGGGAGTCCGTGGAGCACCGCGTCGTTCACCGAGATGCAGATCACCTTGCCGAACGGGCTCGCACCGAATGACGGGTGGTAGTCGATGTAGCAGGACTCGGCCCCCCGGCGACGGATCATCTCGTGGGCGAGCGCGTCGAGCTCCAGCAGGTTGACGCCGACGCGGGCCGCAGCAGCGGTCGCCGCCAGCACCTCGGCGACGAACTTCCCCGCTGGCCGCATCTGCTCGATCTCGGCGGGTGTCCTCAGCTCGATCACAAGAGCTCCTCTTCTTCTTGTCCTACCGTTCCAGTCTGTCAGGTCCGCGTCCGGCAAACCCGCAGCCGCAGCACAGGCGACCGCGGCTACGCTGATGCCGTGATCATCCGCAAGGCGTTCTACTGGTGGCTCTTCCCGTCCGCCGTGGTCCTGCCTGTCTGGCTGCTGATCGGCTGGGCGGCGTTCCACCAGGGCAGCGGCTGGTCGTTCCTGGGCCTCCTGGTGCTGTGCCCCATCCTGTTCGTCGCCATGCTCGTCGTCGGCGGCATCGTCATGGCCCGGCGCAGCGTCCGTGATCGCCGCGCGGTTTCGTGGTGGGACGCGGGCCTGTTCGCCCTGTGGCACCTGTCGATCGTCGGCTTCGGCTTCTTCCTGCCGGTCGCGAGCGGGTGGCTGGCCGTGGCGGGGATCCTGCTCTTCATCGCCATCTTCTGGGTGTCGGTGTGGGAGCTCCTGACCGAGACGCGGGCGCGCGTGCGGCAGACCTTCGCGGCCTACGAGCGCGCCGCGCAGCCCAGGATGACCGCCTCCACGCCCACCGATTCGGTCGACGACGGCGAGTACATCGTCATCGAGGAGCGCCGCGACCGGAACTGACCTGCGGGCCTCGCCGAGCTCGACTTTGGCAAAGCAGGCCCGCGCATGGCAGAATTGAGCCTTGTGCCGCGGCCAGGCTCTGCCATAGGGGAGCCAGCACTTCTCGCGACACCCACACACCGAACCCAGAAGGCCGAAACTCCCTGAGCGGAGCCGGCCCCGAGTCCGTCCCCGACCTGTGGCGGGTACAGAGAGCGAACAGCCATGCACATCCTCGATCAGCTCGACGCCGCGTCCCTCCGGGAGGACATCCCCGAGTTCCGCGCCGGCGACACCGTCAAGGTGCACGTGAACATCATCGAGGGCAGCCGCTCTCGTATCCAGGTCTTCCAGGGCGTCGTCATCGGCCGCTCCGGCGAGGGCGTCCGCGAGACCTTCACGGTCCGCAAGGTCAGCTTCCAGGTCGGCGTCGAGCGTACGTTCCCTGTGCACTCCCCGGTCATCGACAAGATCGAGGTCGTCACCCGCGGTGACGTCCGCCGTGCGAAGCTCTACTACCTGCGCGAGCTGCGCGGCAAGAAGGCGAAGATCAAAGAGAAGCGCGAGAGCTGAGCGTCTCGCTCCGTCAGCTTCCCAGAACTCCCGGTCCGTTTTCGGACCGGGAGTTCTGTCGTTTCACGGCAGGCCGGGGAAGGCGGAGCGTTTATCCTGGAACGGCCGGAGAGCGTGACGAGTGCGAACGAGTGCGACCGGCGGAGAGTTCGGCGCGGAGGAGTGAAGAGCGGATGATGACCCCGGTGTCGCCGTCGCTGCGGTTCGAGAAGGCGCTCTACCGTGAGGGCGTCACCTCCATCGTCGCGGTGGACGAGGTCGGCCGCGGTGCTCTCGCCGGTCCCGTCGCCGTCGGGATGGTCGTCATCGACACCGCTGTGAAGCGCATTCCGCCAGGGCTGCGCGACTCGAAGCTGCTCCCGGAGCCCGTGCGCGAATCGCTCGACCCGTTGTGCCGCAAGTGGGCGATGCATCACGCGGTCGGGCTGGCGTCCGCCGCAGAGGTCGACGCGCTCGGCATCATGCGGTGCCTCGGCCTCGCCGGCGCCCGCGCGCTCGCTCAGCTGGAGGAACAGGGTGCCCTCGTGCACGAGAGCACCCTCATCCTCGACGGCAACTACGACTACCTCAATCCGGCCCTCCTGCGGCCGGCGAAGGTGGTCACGCGCATCAAAGCGGACCGGGACTGCGCATCCGTCGCAGCGGCGTCGGTCATCGCGAAGGTGCATCGTGACCGCATGATGATCGCGCACGACCGTGAGTATCCGGGCTACGGGTGGGCGAGCAACAAGGGGTACTCGTCCGCCGAGCACTTCGCCGCCATCGCGGAGCTGGGGCCGAGCGCGTTGCACCGGCTCACCTGGCTGAAGCAGCCCGCGCTGATCGATATCCCGGACTGAATGGGCTCCTGCCCACCCGGCCATTGTCCACAGGACGGGTCCGTCCGAAGCGCGCGCGTCCCATCCGGCATAGACTTGACGGACGATGGATGAAGACGAGTTCGACGACTACGACCGCGAGGTCGAGTTGGCTTTGTATCGCGAGTACCGGGACGTCGTCTCGCAGTTCAAGTACGTGATCGAGACGGAGCGCCGTTTCTACCTCGCGAACGAGGTGGAGTTCGTGCGCCGGGACACCGAGCACGACTTCTACTTCGAGCTGACGATGAACGACGTCTGGGTGTGGGACGTCTACCGGGCCGACCGCTTCGTCAAGTCGGTGCGCGTCCTGACGTTCAAAGACGTCAACATCGAGGAGCTCTCCTCCAAAGAGTTCGAGCTGCCCAAGGAGCTCGCCCTCGACGAGTGAGCGTCTAGCCACCGCTCACCGTTCGTAGGTGCCGGTGATCCGGCCGCGCGCGAGGACGTGCCCGCTCATGGCCTCGACGACCGTCCGCGGCCGCAGGGTCCTATCGCCGGGAATCGGCCGGTCGAGCGCGTACAGCTGGAACACGTACGAGTGCGCTCCGTGCCCCGGCACGGGACGCGGGCCGTGATAGCCACGGCGGCCGAAGGCGCCGATGCCGTCCCCGTGCACCGCGCCCGCCTCGAGCTCGCCGGCCGCGACACCCGTGAGCGACGGTGAGAACCGCGCCACCGCGTGGGTGATCGGGCGCGAGAGGGGAACGTCGGCGTCCTCGACGATGAGGACGAGCTGCGCGGTTCCCTCGGGGACACCCGACCAGGCCAGTGCGGGCGAGACATTGTCGCCGACGGGTCGCCCGGCGTTGCGCTGCGGGATCGCACTGCCGTCCACGAAGTCGGGGCTCGAGAGGGTCAGTGCGTCGGGGGCGTTCAGTCCCGGCACATGCCAGGCGAGCGTCGACTCACCGGCGCGACGGTTGCGGAGGAGGCGGCCGAGCCAGGTCATGGCGGTCCTTTCGTGAGACGGAGCGGGTCAACGCTAGCCGTTCGACGGCGTCTTTCGGGCATCCTGCTCACAGCCGGCGGACCGCCGGGTCTTCTCCACAGATCTCAACCCCTCCCTCCCTCGGCGCCGCCGACTGGCGAGGCTGGACGCGGAGGTACACATGGCACAGAAAGACGAATTGGGCAGGCGCGGCGAGCAGGTCGCGGCCGAGTGGCTGGAGGCGCGAGGGTACTCGCTCGTCGAGCGAAACTGGCGGTGTCCGTCGGGCGAGCTCGACCTGATCCTGCAAGACGGAACGACGATGGTGTTCGCCGAGGTGAAGACGCGCTCCTCGCTGGAGTTCGGGCATCCCTTCGAAGCGATCACTGCCCGCAAGGCCTCCCGGTTGCGACGGCTCGCCGCCGCGTGGTGCCGGGAGCGCGAGCCGGGAGCGGCCGATGTGCGGATCGACGCCGTCGCGGTCACCGACGCGTGGAGCGAGCGCCCCCTGGTCGAGCACCTGACCGGGATCGCCTGATGGCGCTCGCACGCACGTTCGCCATCGCTCTCGACGGCGTCCGGGGCCACGTGGTCGAGGTGGAGGCGGACATCTCCGCAGGGCTGCCCGCCTTCGTGCTGATCGGGCTGCCCGACACCGCACTGGGTGAGTCGCGCAAGAGGGTCGGTGCAGCAGCGGTCAATGCAGGGTGTCCGTTGAGCCAGAAGAAGGTCACGGTCAACCTGTCACCGGCGTCTCTTCCCAAGCAGGGTTCAGGGTTCGACCTCGCCATCGCCGTCGCAGCCCTTGCGGCGGCGGGAGCGATCCCGGTCGGGGCTGCGGCATCCGCGGTTCACGTCGGCGAGCTCGGGCTCGACGGTCGACTCCGGCCGGTTCCGGGCGTGCTGCCTTCGGTGCTCGCGGCGCGCGATGCGGGCTTCGCACGAGTGGTCGTCCCGGCCGCGAGCGTCGACGAAGCTCGGCTCGTGTCCGGCATCGAGGTGGTCGGCGTGACCGGGCTCCGGGCCGCGGCGATCGTGCACGGCGCTGAACTCGAACCGGTGGACGAAGACCCGGTGCCCGCTCCGCTCGCCGAGCTGCGGCCGGTTCCCGAGCCCGACATGTCCGAGGTGACGGGCAACGAAGAGGCGGTGGAGGCGCTCGTCGCGGCCGCCGCAGGTGGTCATCACCTCTCGATGGTCGGTCCGCCGGGAGCGGGCAAGACGATGCTGGCGAGACGTCTGCCTTCGCTGCTACCCGACCTGACGGATGCCGATGCGCTGGAGGCCACCTGCATCCGCTCCCTGGCGGCACCGGGCGCTGCCGGCGAACTGGTCCGCCGGCCACCGTTCGAGGCGCCTCACCACACCGCGTCGGCCGTCGCCCTGGTGGGCGGGGGGAGCGGCCGGATCGCACCGGGAGCGATCGTCCGCGCCACTCACGGCGTTCTGTTCCTCGACGAGGCGGCGGAGTTCCCGCCCTCTGTGCTCGACGCCCTCCGCCAGCCGCTCGAGAACGGCTGCATCACCATCCACCGTGCGAGCGGAGCGGCGTCCTTTCCGGCACGCTTCCAGCTGGTGCTCGCCTCCAACCCGTGCCCGTGCGGGCACTACGGCTCATCGGATGCCGACTGCACCTGCTCGCCGATGGCTCGGCGACGCTATCTCTCCCGGATGTCGGGCCCGCTGCTCGATCGCGTCGACATCCGTCTCACCGTCCACCGGCTGGGGCTCGCCGCGCTCCGGTCCGTGGCCCACCCTCCGGGGAACGGCAGGAGCAGCCGCGAACTGCGGCTCCGCGTGGAGGCGGCCCGTGCCCGCGCGGCAGAACGGCTCAGCGCGACGGAATGGACCCGCAATGCCGACGTCGCGGGAAGCTGGCTGCGGTCGGCGGAGCGGCGGCTGGGTGCGACGGCCATCGCGCCGCTGGATCGCGCGCTCGAGCGCGGGGCCATCACCATGCGGGGCTACGACCGCACGCTGCGCCTCGCCTGGACGCTCGCCGACCTCGACGATGCGGACTCGCCGGATGTGGACCACGTCGGGCGCGCCCTCTTCCTCCGACGGGGGATCAGCGCATGAACGAGGGCTGCAGGGACTGCGCAGTGGTCGATCACCTGGGGGCGCGACGAGTGGTGCCCGGGCTGACCGACACCGAGCTGCTTCGCGTTCTTCAACCGGTGTCGGCGGCTGAAGATGCCGACGCGTCGCGGCTCGACACGGCGGTTGCGGCGGAACGTTTCGCACGCGCAGCGCTCAGCACGGCGATCGAGCCGGGCGATCTCGACGCCGGGCGGCTGGTCGGGACGCTCGGCGCGGTCGGCCTCCTGAGGGCGATCACCGAGGGAGCCGATGCGGTCGGCGTGCACGAGGACGGCCGTATCGGCGAATGCCTGGCCCGCTGGCGGCCACGTCTGTCGTTGACGGAGGCCGTGAAGACGCTCGATCGCGCCGCACGGATCGGCGCTCGGCTGGTGACGCCAGAATCGACCCTCTGGCCAGGCGGTTTCGATGCCCTCGAGGATGGCCGGCCGCTCGCATTGTGGGTCCGCGGCGACACCGGGAGGATGTCAGGGCTTGCCCGTTCGGTGGCGCTCGTCGGCGCACGGGCCTCCACCCGGTACGGCGAGCACGTGGCGATGGAGAGCGCAGCAGGTCTGGCCGACCGCGGCTTCACCATCGTCTCCGGCGGAGCCTACGGAATCGACGCGGCCGCCCACCGGGCGGCACTTCTGAGTGGTGGAGTGACGATCGCCTTCCTCGCCGGGGGAGCCGACCGGCTCTACCCGGCCGGGAACAGCGAGCTGCTCCGCCGCGTCGCCGCCGAGGGCCTCCTCATCGCGGAGCTCCCTCCCGGGGCGACTCCCACCCGCTGGCGCTTCCTGATGCGCAACCGGCTGATCGCCGCGGCGGCTACAGCCACGGTCGTCGTCGAGGCAGGCCATCGGTCGGGCTCGCTCAACACCGCGGGGCATGCGGCCCAGATGGGGCGCCCGCTCGGTGCTGTGCCCGGAAGCGTCCTCTCTCCCGCATCGGCCGGATGCCATCGGCTGATCCGCGAGTACGGCGCCACCTGCGTGACGACGACGGAGGAGATGGCAGAGCTCGCCGATCCGCTCGGCACGGGCCCTCGTCCGGGCTCGGGCGACGATCCGGACACAGACGACTCCGCCGGATCCGGAGGCTCCGGGAGCTCGGACGACCCAAAGCGATCGGTCCTCGTCGAGCTGCGGCGATCGCGCAGGGTGTCCGCCGATGAGATCGCCGCCCGCTCCGCCCTTCCGTTCTCCACGGTCGCGGCCGTCCTCGGCCGGCTCGACCTGGCCGGCCGTGCCCGGGAGCGCGACGGCGGCTGGACCCTCGTCGACAAGAGGTGCGTCTAGGGAGGCCGGCTCGCGCGTCGCTGCGGGGGAGGAGGTGGGGGGAGCGCGAAGCTGGGGTGGTGAACCTGTCTGCGGCCATCGGCGCCTACGAGCGCCACCTCCGGGTGGAGCGCGGGTACTCGCCTCAGACAGTACGGGCCTACCGGGCCGATCTGACGGCGCTCGCCGAATTCGTGCAAGGGAAAGGCGTCACCTCGCCGGACGGTCTCACTCTCGACCTCTACCGCGACTGGCTCTGGGAGGGATCTCAGCGCGGCCTCGCCAAGGCGACCCTCGCCCGGCGCTCCGCCTCCGCCCGCGGCTTCAGCGCCTGGTGGGCGCGGGCAGCGACCGGCGACGCGGCCGCCGCCGGTGCCGTCGGCGGTGGGAGCGCGGGTCCGGGTGGGGACCTCCCGGTCGACGCGGCCGCGCGGCTTCGAGCGCCCAAGGCCGACAAGACGTTGCCCCGGGTGATCACCAGGGAGCAGATGGACGGCATCCTGGAGCAGCTGGCCGGCCGGGCGCAGGACGGCGACCCGGGTGCGCTGCGGGACGTGGCGGTGATCGAGCTGCTGTACGCGGCAGGGATCCGGGTATCCGAGCTCACCGGTCTCGACGTCGACGACGTCGACCTCGACCGGCTCACCGTTCGGGTCGTCGGCAAGGGGTCGAAAGAGCGCGTGGTGCCGTTCGGCGTTCCGGCGCTGCGGGCGATCCGGGCGTGGCTGGACGGCGGCCGGAGCAGGTTCGCGGTTACGGCCTCCGGCCCCGCCCTGTTCTTGGGCACGCGGGGCGCGCGCCTCGGGAGCCGGGCGGTCTACCAGCTCGTCGCCGGTCTCCTCGCCGACGTTCCCGGCCGCGGGCCGTCGGGGCCGCACGCACTCCGCCACACTGCCGCAACCCACCTGCTCGACGGGGGAGCGGACCTCCGCGCTGTCCAGGAACTGCTCGGTCACGCCAGCCTCGGCACCACGCAGATCTACACGCACGTCTCCACCGAGCGCCTCAAAGAGGCCTACCGCATCGCCCACCCGCGCGCCTGACCAACCGCGCCCGCCGCTTCCGCGCTCCGGCCGCTTCCGCTCTCCCGCCGCTTCCCGAGCGTGCGGCCCTCACGGCCGCCCGAGTGGAAGCAGGATCGCTGCCGGAACGCGATCGAAGAACAGCAACGGCGACACGTACTCGCCATCGACGCGGACACCGACGTGCAGGCACGCCTCCGCACAATGACCTCCGGACGCCACCGCACCGACGACCGCCCCGCGCGCGACCAACGCGCCCACCGGCAGTTCCGACGCGACGGGCTCATAGCTGGACAGCACACCGCCGCCATGGTCCAGGGTCAGCACCGGACGGTCCACCACCACACCCGAGAACCGCACGACGGCATCGCTCGGCGCGATCACCACGGCGCCCGGTACGGCAGCCAGGTCGATGCCGCGATGGCCCGCGGCGTACGGCGTCGCCGGTGCGGCGTACGGGGCCTGGAGAACATGCGGGGAGAGCGGCCATTCCCAGCGCGCGGCCGCGACGGCCGTCCTGACCTCCCCGCGATCCCGCTCCATCGCTTGCGTGGGCGCGCCTCCTGCCATCAGCTGCGACCACAGCAGCGGCACGCTCAGGATCCACCTCGCCCGACGACGGGCGCGCGCACCGGCACCCCGACCGACCGCACCTGTTCGCATCTCCAGCCCCTTCCGTCACCACGAGCGATCCATCCAGGCTCGGTCGACGACGCACCGCAGAGCGGCCGGCAGCGTGATCGGTGCACAAGTCCGCGTGCGACACGCCTGTGAGCACACGCCGAAACCGACGGTTCTCCATGACCGGTTCCCGGCGTACCGTGATGTTCGCCCTCGCGGCGCCCTCACGAGGGGTGACGCGGACAGCGAGGCGACGACAACCGAAAAGGGATGACATGTCTGAACAACGAAGGAACGCAGGCACCACGAGCGACGAGGGCTACCCCCAGCCCACCGCCAAGATGAGACGGCGGGTCACCGGACTCGCGATCGCGGCCGCGGTCGGAGGCTTCCTCTTCGGCTTCGACTCCTCGGTCATCAACGGCGCCGTCAATTCTGTTCAGAAGAACTTCGGCCTCAACGCGTTCATCACCGGCTTCATCGTCGCCGTCGCGCTGCTCGGCTGCGCTGTCGGCGCCTTCATCGCCGGCCGACTCGCCGACCGCTGGGGCCGCCTCAAGGTGATGCTGCTGGGCGCCGTGCTGTTCCTCGTCAGCTCCATCGGGGCAGGACTCGCGTTCTCCGCCTGGGACCTCGGCCTCTGGCGTATCGTCGGCGGCCTCGGCATCGGCATCGCGTCGGTCGTCGCGCCGGCCTACATCGCCGAGATCTCGCCGCGCCAGTCGCGCGGCCGTCTGGCGTCGCTGCAGCAGCTCGCCATCACCATCGGTATCTTCGTGGCCCTGCTCTCGGACGCGCTGCTCGCCGGAATCGCCGGATCGGCCTCCGACCAGCTGTGGTTCGGCCTGGAGGCCTGGCGGTGGATGTTCCTGGTCGGCATCATCCCCTCGGTCGTCTACGGCATCCTCGCGCTGACGCTCCCGGAGTCGCCGCGCTTCCTGCTCGCCAACGGGCGCCACGACGAGGCGCGTGCGATCTTCGCCACCCTCGTCCCCGAGGGCGACATCGACCGGCAGATCGGCGACATCGAGAACGCGATCAAGGAGGACAGCCAGGGCGCGAAGGCGACCCTGGCCGGCAACCGCTTCGGCCTCAAGCCGATCGTCTGGATCGGGATCATCCTGTCCGTGTTCCAGCAGTTCGTCGGCATCAACGTGATCTTCTACTACTCGACGACCCTGTGGAGGGCCGTCGGGTTCACCGAGAGCAACTCCCTTCTCATCACGGTGATCACCTCGATCACCAACGTGGTGGTGACGATCGTCGCGATCCTGCTCGTCGACCGCGTCGGCCGCCGGCCCATCCTCCTCACCGGATCGGTGGGGATGGCGCTGTCGCTCGGTGTCATGTCCCTGTCGTTCGCCTTCGCCGTCAAGCAGGACGGCGCCGTCAGCCTCCCGAACCCGTGGGGCCCGATCGCCCTCATCGCGGCGAACGTCTTCGTCGTCTGCTTCGGTGCGTCGTGGGGACCGCTGGTCTGGGTGCTCCTCGGCGAGATCTTCCCGAGCCGGATCCGCGGAAAGGCACTGGGTGTCGCAGCGGCCGCCCAGTGGATCGCGAACTTCCTGGTGACCATCTCGTTCCCGCCGATGGCCGACTTCTCGCTGCCGTTCACGTACGGGATGTACGCCATCTTCGCGGCGCTGTCGTTCTTCTTCGTGTTCTGGAAGATCCCGGAGACGAACGGCATGGCCCTCGAGCAGGCCGAGACCCTCTTCAAGAACTCCGGAGGCCGCGGTCGCGGCGTGCAGGTGCGGTCGAGCGGCGACCCTGCCTAGTCCCGGTTCCTGCTAGACTCTTTCCAGCACTCCGCTCGTCGGAGTGACTACGCGTGCCCGCATTCCCTGCGAAGGGCGCCCTCCTCGAGGGCGGCGCACGCATCCACCGGTCTCCCATCCTCTCCACGGCTGCGTCGTGCGGGCGGAGGGCTGCGGATGCGCGCGGGGGCACCAGGAGTGGCGGCCGTCCCGGCCGTCGCAGACAACCGCAACCAAAAGGAGAACGGCAATGGCCGTCGTCACCATGCGCCAGCTGCTCGACAGCGGCGTCCACTTCGGACACCAGACCCGCCGCTGGAACCCGAAGATGAAGCGCTTCATCCTCACCGAGCGCTCGGGCAGCTACATCATCGACCTCCAGCAGTCGCTGGCCTACATCGACAAGACGTACGACTTCGTGCGCGAGACGGTCGCCCACGGCGGCACCATCCTCTTCGTCGGCACCAAGAAGCAGGCCCAGCAGGCGATCGCCGAGCAGGCGACCCGCGTCGGCCAGCCGTACGTCAACCAGCGGTGGCTGGGTGGTCTGCTGACCAACTTCTCGACCGTGTCCAAGCGCCTCGCCCGCATGAAAGAGCTCGAAGAGCTCGACTTCGAGGGCACGACGAGCGGCTTCACCAAGAAAGAGCTGCTCATCAAGAAGCGCGAGCTGGACAAGCTCCACAAGTCGCTGGGCGGCATCCGCAACCTCAGCAAGACGCCGAGCGCGCTCTGGGTGGTCGACACCAAGAAGGAGCACCTGGCGATCGACGAGGCCAAGAAGCTGGGCATCCCGGTCATCGGCATCCTCGACACCAACTGCGACCCGGACGAGGTCCAGTACCCGATCCCGGGCAACGACGACGCGATCCGCTCCGTCACGCTGCTGACCCGCATCGTGGCCGACGCGGCCGCCGAGGGCCTCATCCAGCGCCACCAGAAGCCCGAAGAGGGCGCAGAGCCGGCCGAGCCGCTCGCCGAGTGGGAGCAGGAGCTCCTGAAGCAGGGCTCCGACGAGGTGCAGTCGAGCGCCGAGACCACCAAGGCGGCAGACGCCGACCTGGCCGACGCGAAGGCCGACTCGGCCGACGTCGTCGCCGAGGGTGAGGCCGACGCCGCTGAGGCCGACGCCGCTGAGGCCGACGCCGTCGACGCAGCTGAGGCCGACGCCGCAGAGGCCGAGGCTGCTGCTCCCGCCGAGGACGAGGCCGACGCCTCCGCCTCCGCCTGAGCACCCCTCCCCACCACAAGTCTTCGAGAAGAAGAAGGTTCCAGTCAGAACATGGCAAACATCAGCATCGCCGACATCAAGGCTCTCCGTGAGCAGCTCGGCACCGGCATGGTCGACACCAAGAAGGCGCTCGAGGAGGCCGATGGCGACATCGAGAAGGCCACCGAGATCCTGCGCCTGAAGGGTGCGAAGGGCAACGCGAAGCGCGCCGACCGTTCCACCAGCGAGGGACTCGTCGCCGCCAAGGACAACGGCACCGGCACCGCCACGATGATCGAGCTCGCCTGCGAGACCGACTTCGTCGCGAAGGGCGACAAGTTCGTCGCCCTGGCCGACAAGGTCCTCGACGCGGCAGCCGCTGCGGGTGCGACCACCGTCGAGGAGGCCCTCGCGGCCGCTGCCGGCGGCAAGACCGTCGCCGAGCTCATCGGTGACGAGGCCGCCATCCTGGGCGAGAAGGTCGAGCTCCGCCGTATCGCCGTCGTGAACGGCGAGCAGTTCGCGATCTACCTGCACAAGACCTCCAAGGACCTGCCGCCGCAGGTCGGTGTCGTCCTCGGCTACGCCGGCGACGACGCGGAGACCGCCCGCAGCATCGCGCAGCACATCTCGTTCGCGAACCCGACCTACCTCGCCCGTGAGGACGTGCCGGCCGACGAGGTCGAGAACGAGCGTCGCATCGTCGAGGAGATCTCGCGCAACGAGGGCAAGCCGGAGGCCGCGCTCCCGAAGATCATCGAGGGACGCCTCGGCGCCTACTTCAAGCAGGTCGCCCTCCTCGAGCAGGAGTACGCCCGCGACAACAAACTGACCATCAGCCAGGTGCTGAAGGACTCGGGTCTCACCGTGTCCGGCTTCGCCCGGTTCAAGGTCGGCGCCTAGCAGACGATGAAGGAGTCCGGATCGTGTCAACGATCCGGACTCCTTTTCTGTGCCCGGCACCATTAGCGTTAACCAGAACCACAGACGGAAGGACGTTGATCACGCATGTCGACAGCCACCCAGGGGAATCCTTCACTGAGACACCCCTCACAGCGGCGCAGAGTCCTTCTGAAGCTCTCCGGCGAGGCGTTCGGCGGAGGCCAGCTGGGCGTCAACCCGGACATCGTCAGCAGTATCGCCCGTGAGATCGCCCAGGCGGCGGAGGATGTCGAGATCGCGATCGTGGTCGGCGGCGGCAACTTCTTCCGCGGCGCCGAGCTCTCGCAGCGCGGCATGGACCGTGGCCGGGCGGACTACATGGGCATGCTCGGCACGGTGATGAACTCGCTGGCCCTGCAAGACTTCCTGGAGCAGGCGGGCGCCGAGACGCGCGTCCAGTCGGCGATCTCCATGACCCAGGTCGCGGAGCCGTACATCCCGCGCCGCGCCGAGCGCCACCTCGAGAAGGGCCGCGTCGTCATCTTCGGCGCAGGCGCCGGACTCCCGTACTTCTCCACCGACACGGTCGCCGCCCAGCGCGCGCTCGAGATCAGCGCCGACGTGGTGCTGGTCGCGAAGAACGGCGTCGACGGCATGTACGACGACGATCCGCGCACGAACCCGGACGCCCGCAAGATCGACCAGATCAGCCACCAGGAGGCGCTGCAGCAGAACCTGAAAGCGGTCGACTCCACAGCGCTGAGCCTCTGCATGGACAACGGCATGCCGATGCGGATCTTCGGGATCGAGCCGGCGGGCAACGTCACCGCCGCCCTGCTGGGCGCCGAGATCGGGACACTGCTCGGCTGAGCCGAAGCACCCGCGCAATAGACTAGAGACCGACCCACCTGAGTTTGAAGGAGACACCGTGATCGCGGATGTGATTTCCGATGCCCGCCAGCGCATGAGCAAGACCGTGGACGCGGCGAGGGAGGACTTCGGCACCGTGAGCGCGGGCCGTGCCAACCCGGCACTGTTCCAGAAGGTGCTGGTCGACTACTACGGCTCCCCGACGCCGCTGGCCCAGCTGGCCGGCCTCCAGAACCCGGAGGCGCGGGTCCTCCTCGTCACGCCGTACGACAAGTCGGCGCTGAAGGAGATCGAGCGGGCCATCGTCACCATGCCGAACCTCTCGGCGAATGTGGGCAACGACGGTGAGATCGTCCGGGTCACCCTTCCGGAGCTGACGGAGGACCGCCGCAAGGAGTTCGTCAAGATCGTCCGCAGCAAGGGCGAAGACGCGAAGGTCGCGCTGCGCAACATCCGCCGCAAGGCCAAGGACGACCTCGACGCCCTCAAGGGCGAGGTCGGCGACGACGAGCTGGCGCGCGGCGAGAAGGAGCTCGAGGCCCTGACGCGCACCCACGTCGACGCGGTCGACGAGGCGCTGAAGCGCAAGGAAGCCGAACTTCTCGAGGTCTAGCCCATGACCGACGACAGCAGCCCCGGGATGCCGGATCCCGCTCCACGCGGCAAGGCGAGGTCCCGGGAGGAGTTCCGCGCCCAGGTGCAGGCGACGCGAGCCGACTTCGAGCGCCAGGTCCAGGCGCGGAAGGCGCAGCTCGACGCGACGAACGAGCGGATCGCCGAGCGCACCGGGCGCAATCTGATCCTCGCGACCCTGATCGGTCTCGCGGTGGGCGCCCTGGTCGTGGTCAGCCTCATCTTCATCAAAGAGCTGTTCCTCGTCTTCGGCATCGCGATGGCCGGATTCGCCAGCTTCGAGCTGGCGCAGGCGTTCCGCATGGCGGGGCGGCGCGTCCCGCGCATCCCGACGATCGTCTCCGCCGCCGGCATGGTCCCCGTCGTGTTCTTCCTGCACGCAGGCGGGCAGCTGGTCTCGCTCTGGGCCGGAATCGTCCTGATCGTCGTCTGGCGGCTGGTGGAGGAGCTGGCGGTCCCCGCCGCACGCCGCGGCCCCAGGGCCCTGGGCCGAGACCTCCTCTGGTCGGTCTTCGTCCAGCTCTACGTGACGCTCCTGGCGAGCTTCGTCATCCTGCTGCTCGCCGAGCCGGGTGGGGAGTGGTGGGTGCTCGCCTTCCTGATCCTCGTCGTCTCGGTCGACACGGGCGCCTACGTGAGCGGGCTCTCGTGGGGGAAGCACCCGATGGCGCCGACCATCAGCCCGAAGAAGACCTGGGAGGGATTCGCGGGTGCGGCAGCCGCGGCGATCATCGCGGGCATCCTGCTCTCGATCTTCATGCTCGGCGAGTCCTGGTGGTTCGGCATCGTCTTCGGTGTCGTCATGCTGCTGACGGCGACGGCCGGCGACCTGGCGGAGTCGCTGATCAAGCGCGATCTCGGCATCAAGGACATGAGCTCGTGGCTGCCCGGCCACGGCGGCTTCCTGGACAGGCTGGACTCCATCCTGCCGTCGGCAGCGGCCACCTACGTCCTGTTCCTCATCTTCCGATGACAGAATGGGGGAGTGAGCACCTTCCCCCGCAGCCCCAAGTCGAAGCCGGGCTACGACGTCGAGCAGGTGGACGAGTTCCTGTCTGCGGCGCGCCGCGCGTACGACGCAGACCCGGCCGCGCCGGATCTGACCGCGGCCGACATCCGGCACACCGCCTTCGCCATGATGAAGGGCGGCTACTCCACGACGCACGTGGACGCTGCCCTCGAGCGCCTCGAAGACGCCTTCTCCGCCCGTGAGCGCGAGACGGCGCGCGCCCGCCAGGGCGACGGCGCGTGGTTCGAGGAGGCGCGGACGACGGCGCAGGTCATCCTGAACCGGCTCGACCGCCCGCTCGGGCATCGCTTCGAGCGCGTGAGCTTCCTCACGCTCGGCTACAACCGCAACGACGTCGACCGCTTCGCGAACCGTCTGGTGCGTTACTTCCAGGACGGCCGCCCGATGAGCGTGGAGGAGGTCCGGACGGTGACGTTCCGCGAGCAGCGGGGCGGATACCGCGAAGTTCAGGTCGATCTCCTGCTCGACAGCGTGACCGACGTGATGCTGGCGGTTCGCTGAGTGCGGGGGTCGATTCTTGGGTTTTCCGGTGATCTCCGTTATCGTTCTGTGATCGTGGGTAGACGAGCAGAAGCAGCAGCAGAGATCGTGCCGCTGACTCCGGCCAACCCGGTCGGCGTCGCGTTCAAGCGTTCCCGGCGACCGCACATCCGGTCGCGGGCAGCCGTCTGGGGCTTCGCGTTCACCGCGGCCGTCGGCTTCGCCCTCGTCAACGTGGTCGATCCGTTCTCTGGTGCGACGACGACTCCCGCCTACGCGGAGTCGCTGCAGCAGATCCCGACGACCTCCCGGTACGAGGGTGCTGCGACCCAGAATCTGACCGCGCCGGACGCTGCGGCCCTGACGATCACACGCGACGCGGTGACCGTGAAAGAGAAGCCCAAGCCCACGCCGACCCCCACTCCGACTCCGACGGCCTCCAAGAAGTCGTCCTCTTCGTCGTCCGGCGGCAGCGCGCCGTCCGCACCCGTGCCTGACCCGGGGACCGCGAAGGCGATCGCCTACCAGATGGTCCACGACCGCGGGTGGGGAGACGACCAGTACTCCTGCCTCGTGCAGCTCTGGAACCACGAGTCCGGCTGGCGCGTGAACGCGTCCAACCCGAGCGGGGCCTACGGCATCCCGCAGGCTCTACCGGGAAGCAAGATGGGTCCGGGCTGGGAGACCGACGCGAGCGTGCAGATCAGCTGGGGCCTCGGGTACGTCGGCGGCCGTTACGGCACGCCGTGCGGTGCGTGGGGCGTCTGGCAGTCGCAGGGCTGGTACTGAGCGGTCCGCGGTCTCCGCGCGCCTAGACTTGAGGCATGCCGCGCTCCAACCGTCCCCGAGGCCGCTCCGGCGGCCGGCCGGCGGAGGACCCGGACGGCCTGGAGCGTCTCCTCGCCGGCTGGCGACGCATCGAGACCCGTCGTGGCGCCGAATGGAATGTGCAGCCGGTCTCGGCCGTCCAGGCGCAGAAGGTCTACATCTGCCCCGGCTGCGGTCGTGACATCGCGCCCGGCACGGCACACCTGGTCGCCTGGCGCGCCGACGGCGTCCTCGGCGACGCCGCCGACCTGGCGGCGCGACGGCACTGGCACGAGTCCTGCTGGAGGATCGCATGAGCGCAGAGAGCACGACGATCGAGATCCGCGGAGGCGTCGAGCTTCCCGCGCGTCGTGAGGAGATCGAGCTCCACACCGACGACGGCCTGACGCTGGTGGGGGAGCTGTCGAGCCCGCTCGACGGGGAGCCGGTGGCCACGCTGGTCACGCTGCACCCGCTCCCGACGGCCGGCGGCTTCATGGACTCGCACATCCTGCGCAAGGCCGCTGCGCGCCTTCCCGCGCTGGCGGACATCGCCGTGCTGCGCTTCAACACCCGCGGAACCTCGTCGCCGCGTGGCCGCAGCGAGGGCTCGTTCGACGACGGCGTGGGGGAGCGCTACGACGTGGAGGCCGCGATGGCATTCGTCGCCGATCGCGGCCTGCCGCATCCGTGGCTGCTGGGCTGGTCGTTCGGGACGGAGCTGGCGCTCATGTACGGGCGGGAGTTCCCGGTCGACGGCGTCATCCTGCTGTCGCCGCCGCTGCACCGGGCCAAGCCGGCGCATCTCGCCGCGTGGGCGGGGGACCACCGCCCGGTGGTCGCCCTCATCCCGGAACTCGACGACTTCTTGCGCCCGGCGGAGGCCGCTGAGCGGTTCGCGCCCGCGCCGCAGATCGAGCTGGTCGACGTGGAGGGCGGCAAGCACCTCTGGGTGGGCGAGAACCAGACGCGCCGCGTCCTCACCGAGATCGTGCAGCGCACCAACCCCGCCGCTCTGCCCCTCCCCACCGAGTGGCCCGCAGCCTCCTCCTAGCCTCCGCCCACCCCCCGATTCGTGACGATTGTGGTGTTACCGCGCGCGTAACCCCCGATTCGTGACGAATGTGTCTCTGGGTCCGTTACCCCGATTCGTCACGAATGTGGGCTCTGGCAGCGCAGAAGCCCCGATTCGTGACCAATCGGGGTGGGCGGAGTCAGAGCTCGTTCTGGCGGGGGATGACGACCTGCTTGACGATGAGCAGGATGGCCGCGGCGAACGGGATGGCGACCAGCGCGCCGAGGATGCCGAGCAGCGTGCCGCCGGCAAGGGCGGCGACCACCACGAGCGCACCGGGCACCGAGACCGCACGATTCATGATGCGCGGGCTGAGAACGTACGCCTCCACCTGCATGTACACGAGGTAGTAGATCGCTGCGGCGATGGCGGTCGGCGGTCCCGAGAGGAAGCAGACCGCGACGATGATCACGGAACCGGTGATGGTTCCGACCAGCGGGATCAGCGAGAAGAAGAAGGCGATCGACGCGAGCAGGATGGGGAACTTCGCGCCGATGACGGTCAGGAAGATCGCGCTCAGCACGCCGTTGACCAGGGCCAGCGAGACCTGACCCATGACGTACTTGCCGACGGAGTCGGTGATCTGGTCGCCCAGGTCGGCGAACCGGGCCCGGCGCGAGGCCGGAACGAGCTGGTAGGCGGAGCGCTTGATGCTCGGCAGCGAGGCCGTGAAGTAGATCGTCAGGATGACGACGATGATGACGCCGAAGGCGCCCTGGATTATCCCGACGCCGGTCTGGAGGACCTTCGACGTGATGTCCGGCAGGTTCTTCTGCAGCCACTGGGTGACGGCATCGATGTTCTGCTGGTTGACGATGGAGGGGAACTGGTGCTGGAGGCTGAGGAACCACTGCTCGGCGCTGCCGTTGTTTACCCAGGAGACGGTGTTCTGCACCAGCTGCGACGCCTGGTCGACCGCGATCGGGACGATGGCCCAGATCAGGCCGATGAACGCCCCGATGATGACCGCGAGCGCGACGACGAGCGCCAGCCACCGCGGGAAGCGGCGCCGTTCGAGGAACGAGATCAGGGGCTCGATGCCGAGCGCGAGGAACAGCGCGGCGCCGATGTAGGTGATGATCGTCGCCAGGCTGGTGACGGCGCTGAGGATGAGGATCCCGAGTCCGACCCCCAGGGTGCCGATGAGGCCGAGGCGGAACGGATTCTGGATCTTCACGTGTTCCCCCTGGTCAGTCGCGGTCGACAGTCACCTTCTCGGCCTGCTGGAGGACGCCTCGGAGGTTCTCGAAGTAGCCGGCGACGGCCTCGCGCTCAATCCTAATCTGCGCCAACCGCTCCTCGGCGTCAGCCACGAGGCGTTCCGTGCGCTCCTCGGTCTCAGCGAGAAGCGCCGCTGCGCGCTCCTCGGCGTCGTGGATGACCTCGGCGGCCGTGTCCTCCGCCTTCTTCCGGGCCTCGGTGACGGTGCGGCGCGCCTCCGTCTCGAAGGCTTCCGCTTCGGATCGCGCCTGCGCCGTGCGCTTGACGGCGTCGGCCAGCTGGACGTTCGCCTCGTCGAGGTACTTCTGCGTCTGCGCGACGGCCTCCTGGTGGCGGGACAGGTACTCCTTCTCGGCCTCGTCGCGCCGGGCGCGGAGCTCGACGTCGAGGTCGATGCGCGCCTGCTCCATCTCGCGGGTGCGGGCCTCCACCTCTTCGAGCGTGGTGTTCCGCAGCTCCGTTAGCTCGGTGTCGAGCGCGGCACGGGCGGTCGCCGCCTCCTTCTCGAAGGCGGCGGTGCGCTCGGCCAGCTCGGCGTGCAGGGAGGTGCGCGCCTCCGCGACCTCGCGGGCGAGCTCGGCGCGCGCTTCCGCGGTCTCCTTCTCGAGGGCGACCCTGGTCTGCTGCGCCTCGTCTGCCAAGGCGACGCGCGTGCGCTCTGCCTCGCGCTCCAGCTCCAGCCTCTGCTGTTCGCGCTGGTCGGCCAGCTCGTTGGCGGTGGATTCGCGCCGGTCGGCGAGCTCTGCCGTCGTGCGCCGGACGTCTTCGGCCAGCCGGCTGCGCGTCTGCTCCGACTCGGCGGCGAGCGCGCTCGTGGTCTGCTCGACGTCGGTGGCCAGCGCCTTCTTCGTCTGCTCGACCTCGGCGGCGAGCGCCGACTTGGTCGTGGTGACCTCCGCCTCCAGAGCGGACTTCGTCTGCTCGACCTCGGCGGCCAGTGCCGTCGTGGTCTGCTCGACCTCGGCCGCGAGTTCGGTGCGCGTGCGCTCGACCTCGTCCGCCAACCCGGCCTTGGTGGTGGTGACCTCGGTCTCGAGCGCCTTCTTGGTCTGCTCGACCTGGGCAGCCAGGGCGGCCTTCGTGGTGGTGACCTCGGTCTCCAGCGCCGATTTCGTCTGCGAGACCTCGGCAGCGAGTGCGGAGGTCGTCGTCTCGACCTCCGCGGCCAGACGTGCCCGCTCCCCGGCGAGCTCCGCGTCGACGGTGCTCCGCTGGCGGGCGATTTCGTCGGCGAGGGCGGTGCGGGCGGAGTCGACCTCGGCGGCGAGCTCGGCACGCAGCTCGGCGGCCTCCGTGTCGAGGGCGCGGCGTTGACGCTCCGCCTCGGCGGCGAGGCGCGCGCGCGTCTGCTCGACCTCGGCCGCGAGTTCGCTCGCGGTCTGCTCGCGGTCCGCCGCCAGCCGGGCGGCGGTCTCGGTGCGGTCCGCCTCCAGGGCGGCGCGGGTCTCCGTGGTCTCCTTCTCGAGGGTGGTCCGGGTCTGCAGCCTGTCGTCCTCGAGCTGCTTCGTCGTCCGCTCCACGTGCTCGGCAAGGGCCGACTTCGTGGTGGTCACCTCGTTCTCCAGCGAAGCGCGCGTGGAGGTGACCTCGTTCTCCAGAGCCGCGCGCGTGGTCGAGACCTGGGTCTCGAGCTCTGAGCGGGTGCGCGTGACCTCTTCGGTGAGCGCGGAGCGGGTCCGGGTGACCTCGTCGGCCAGCTCGGCCTTGGTGCGCTCGACCTCGTCGGCGAGGGCACTGCGAGCCGTGGTGACCTCAGCGTCGAGTGCGGAACGGGTCTGCTCCACCTCGGCCGCCAGGCCGGCCTTCGTCTGCTCCACCTCGGCGGCGAGAGCCTTGGTGGTCTGCTCGACCTCCGTGGCGAGGGCGAGCCTCCTGGTCTTCTCCTCGTTCTCGAGGTCGGCGCGGGTCTGAGCGGCGGAGGCCGCGAGCTCGGAACGCTGCTCCTCCACCTCGGCCGCCAGGTCGGCGCGGGCCTGCGCGGCCTCTGCGGCCAGCGCGTTGCGCGTCTCGGCCTCCTCGGCGGCGAGGCGGTCGGTGGTCTCGGCGACCCGGCGGTCCAGCTCGAGGCGGGTCTGCGCGGCCTCGCGCTCGAAGGCGGCGCGATCCTCCGCCAGGGCGGTCTCGAGCTCTGTGCGGCGCGCGGCGATCGTCCGGTCGAGCTCCGCCGCCTCGGCGCGCGCCCGCTCGGCCTCGCGGGAGGCGACGGCCTTGAGCTCTGCGGCCTCGCGGTCGGCCTCCGCACGCACGGCGGCGGCCTCGCGCTTGCTCGTCGCGCGGAGCTCTGCTGCCTCGGTGGCGACGGCGCCGCGAATGGCGGCGGCCTCGCGCATGGCGTCGTTGAGCAGCGTCTCTTTGTCGGCGCGCGTCTTGGTGAGCAGCTCGCCGGACTCGATCTGAGCGTCCTCGAGCAGCGTGGTCGCCCTGGCCTGCGCGTCGGCCAGGATGCGCTCCGCCTGGGCGGCCGCGGCCTTCTTGACCTTCTCGATCTCGGCGGAGACGCCGGCGCGCAGCTTCTCGGCGTCGATGTCGGCCTGGGCGATGAGCCGGGTGGACTGCTCCTCGGCGACGCGGAGGGTGTTCTCGAGCTTGGTGCCGAGGCCGGAGTAGGTCGGGCTGCCCACTTCTTCGATCTCGGCGTTGAGGTCGTCGATGCGGGCCTGGAGGCGCTTGAGCTCTTTGGCAGAGTCGGCCGCCTGCGTGTTCGACTTGATGAGCTCGCGCCGCAGCTCCTGGAGGGCCTTGTCGACCTCGTCCTTGTCGTAGCCGCGGAAGACTTGCGTGAAGGTGGAATCGTCGGTGGCCACTGTGGTCGCTCCTGAGGGATGTTCGGGTGGGCCCGCTGCGCGCGTGCCGGATCGATCCTACAAGCGGCCGCTCGGCGCCCGCACGGGAGGGGGTGGGCGTCCAGCCAAGGGTTAGCTCCCTTTCAGGTGGTTCCGGTATCGTCGGGTGACTGTGCCCGCCCCCGAATGGCACATGAGGAGCCCTGTTTGCGTTTCGTACTCGCCATCGTCGCGTTCGTCGTCGCCGCGGTCATGATCGTGGCCGGTATCGCGCAACGAACCGTTTTCGCCCCGCCGAGCCACATCGAAGCAGCGACCACCGTCTCCGGAGACCCCCGCTACGTGGTCATCGACGGCTCGGTGCTCAACGCCCATCCCGGGCAGCAGACGCTGACCGTCACGGGTGCGCCGCAGGGTGCCAAGCAGCTCGTCGCTTACGGCCGTACAGCGGACGTGAAGGCGTGGCTCGGTGACCAGAAGTACGTCGCCGTGCGCTATCAGAAGGCGACAGGCGACCTGGCCACGAAGGCCGTGACTCCGAAGCCCGCCCGGTCGACGGGCACCGGCACGTCGGGCTCCACGGCGACCCCCACTCCGGCTGCGACCCCAACGCCCACTCCGTCCGCGACCGCGGGCGCCGCCTCCTCCGGGAAGACGGCTGCCACCACGGCGGGCCCGAACCCGGCGGGCAGCGACCTCTGGCTGGAGGAGTTCGACGGCACCGCCGCGCAGGTCACCCGCATGAACATCCCCGACGACGTGAGCGTGATCGTCGCCTCCGACGGGCAGAAGCCCGCGCCCTCGAACGTCAGCGTCACGTGGCCGGTCGACTCCAGCACGCCGTGGGCGTTCCCGCTCATCATCGGCGGCCTCGTCCTGCTCGTGATCGGCATCGCCCTGTACCTGTGGGGCCTCTACACCCACCGCCGCTCGCGCGGCCCGCGCCGCAAGAGCGGACCGAAGATGCCGAAGCTGCCCAAAGCCCCGAAGTACAAGCCCACCGCCATGATCGAGACGACTCCCCGCGGACGCCGTTCCACTCGCCGCGCGCGCGTCATCCTGCCCGTCGCCCTGGCCGGCGCGCTCGCCCTCACCGGCTGCACAGCCGGGACGAACGCGGCGTCCACCCCCTCGAAGACGGCGACGCCGCTCGCCACGGAGGCGCCCGACGCCGCAGGCCAGCTGCCCCCCGCCGTGACCGTTCCGCAGCTGGAGCGCATCGTGAAGCGGATCTCCGAGTCGGCCGCGCAGGCCGACGCCAAGGCGAGCGCCGACCTCGCCAAGGAGCGCTTCGTCGGGCCGGCGCTCGAACTGCGTGAGGCCAACTACGCCATCCGCGCGCACAAGTCCGACGAGCCGGCGCTCCCGGCGATCCCGGCCAGCCCGATCGTGCTGTCGCTGCCGCAGGCGACGGACACGTGGCCGCGCACGGTCGCTGCCGTGATCCAGAGCCCGAAGGACGCCAAGGGCAATGAGCAGGCTCCGATCGCGTTGACGCTCGTGCAGAAGACGCCGCGCGACAACTACCAGGTCGAGTACGCCGTGTCGCTCGAGCCGAAGGCCAAGGTGCCGAACCTGGCCCCGGCGAGCATCGGCGCCGCCGTCGTCCCGCCGGACTCCAAGCTCCTGGAGCTGCCGCCGGAGAAGGTCGCGGCCGCCTACGGCGACATCCTGATGAACGGCGACAAGAGCCAGTACGCGAGCCAGTTCAACCCGGAAGGCGACACTCTGCGCACGCAGGTCGGAGCGGACTGGAAGGCGAAGCAGAAGGCCGCCGTCCCGGCGACCGCATCGCTGACCTTCACGAGTCAGCCAGGTTCGGGCGCCGACGTGGCCATGGCGACGAACGACTCCGGCGCGATCGTCTGGACCGACCTGCAGGAGTCGCAGATCCTGAAGGTCGTGGAGGCCGGGGCCGACGCCAGCGCCGGGGCAACCGCCGCGGCTCTGAGCGGTGTGGCGTCGTCGAAGACGGGCATCCAGTCGGACTTCGGCTACCAGCTGGCGTTCTACGTGCCGCCGGCGGGGTCGAAGGAGAAGATCACCCTCCTCGGCTTCGCCCAGGGCATGGTCGCAGCGAAGCAGATCCCGTAACGGGAAGCCCGTTCGCGAGTATCCTTGACTCTCGTGCCGTACCGCGCTCGTCTGGAGGATCAATGAGCAACGTCCCGCCCCCGCCCACCAGCCTGCGGGGGGCTGTCGACCTCAGTTCCCTCGTCAACCGCCCGGCCCCGGCCGGAGCGGCAGCGCCCGGTGGGGCGGTGTCCGGCGCCGACGCGCCGGCCGCCCTGTCCCTCCCGAGCCTGTTCTTCGAGGGCACCGATGCGAACTTCAACGACTTCATCGACCTGTCCGCTCGGGTGCCCGTCGTGGTCGACCTGGGCACCGCCCGCTCCGAGCAGTCCGCCCAGTTCTCCGCGGTGCTCGACCGCGTCGTCGGCGGCTTCGGCGGCCGGCTGGTGCTGGTCAGGATCGACGCGGACGCCAACCCGCAGCTGACCCAGGCGTTCCAGGCGCAGGCGCTGCCGACCGTCGCCGCGCTGGTGGCTGGCCGTCCGGTCCAGCTGTTCGCCGGCGTCGTGCCGGAGGAGCAGCTGCGCGATGTCTTCGAGCAGCTGCTGCAGCTCGCCGCCCAGAACGGCGTGACCGACACGGTCACCGTCGAGGGCGCCCCCGGCGAAGCAGACGGCGATGCAACGCCGGAGGCTCCCGCCGAGCCGCCGCTCCCTCCGCTGCACGCCGAGGCGTACGACGCGATCGACCGCGGCGACTACGAGGGTGCGATCCGCGCCTACCGGACCGCCCTCGCGCAGGATCCGCGCGACACGATGGCCGCCGCCGGGCTCGCGCAGGTGAGCCTGCTGGCACGACTCAGCGGCCACTCCGCCGACGAGCTCCGTGCCGCGGCAGCGGCCGCGCCCCGGGACGTGACGGCGCAGCTCGGCGTCGCCGACCTCGATGTCTCCGGCGGTCACGTGGAGGACGCCTTCGACCGGCTCCTCACCCTGTTCCCGGCGCTCGACGCCGCGGGCAAGGAGGAGGTGCGGACGCGCATCCTGGACTATTTCGAGATCGTGGGTGTGGACGACCCCCGCGTGGGCAAGGCCCGGGCTAGGCTGGCGTCGCTGCTGTACTGAGGCCGTCCGCTCCCGGACGGCGCCCGGCGGCATCCCACGCTCGCCTCATCGCCTGGAGGAGTGATCGCGCATGTCCCGTGTGCTCGTCGTCGGAGGCACAGGCCTGGCCGGCCGTGCCGTGACCGCCGAAGCGATCGGGCGCGGTCATGAGGTGGTGGTCGCGGCCCGGCGTGTTCCCGACGACGACGCCGAGTCGTACGTCACGGGCGCCGCGTACGTGACGGCCGACCTCGTCACCGGAGACGGGCTCGAGGAGGCCGTGGACGGCGTCGACGTGATCGTGGACACGAGCAACGCGGTGGGCAAGCAGGCGGCGCACGTCTTCGCCACCGGTGCGCAGAACCTCGTCCATACCGCTGCGCGGTTCGGAGTGCACCGTGCGGTGCTGCTCTCCATCGTCGGCGCGGACCAGTCCGGCTACGCGTACTACCGCGCGAAGGCGGCGCAGGAGCGCGCCTACCTCGACTCGCCGCTCGACACGCGCATCGTCCGGGCGACGCAGTTCCACGACTTCGTCACCGCTATCTTCGACCGCGGACGTCCGCTCGGCGCCGTGCTCGCCCCGACCGGGACGCGGTTCCAGCCGATCGCGGTGAGCGATGTGGCATGCGTGCTCGTCGACGCGGCCGAAGGCGGCGGGGAGGGCCGAGGAGAGCCGGACACCGTCATCCACGTGGGCGGTCCGCGCGTCGAATCCGCGCGCTCGCTCGCAGAGCAGTGGAAGCGGGGGAGCGGCAGCCGCCGCTACATCCTGCCGATCCGGCTCGGGGGAGCGCTCGGCTCCACCTGGCGTGCCGGACGCAACCTGGTGCCGGAGCACGCGGTCGACGGGCTCGGCTACAGCGCCTGGGTCGACTCCCGCGCCTGAGAGCGCTGCGGGACGCCGAGACGTCCCGCAGCGCCACACGCTCAGCGCCGAGGCTTCAGCCAGAGCGCTCCGAGCGGCGGCAGGGTGACCAGCGCGGAGGCCGGCCGGCCCATCCACGGCTCGTCGACCGCGGTCACTGCGCCGAGGTTGCCGACGCCCGAGCCGCCGTACGCCTCCGCGTCGGTGTTGAGCAGCTCCTCCCACTCGCCGGCGAACGGCAGCCCCATCCGGTAGTTCGCGTGCGGCGCGCCGGAGAAGTTGAAGAGCACCGCGATGGGGTCGCCCTGGCGGTCCTTCCGCAGGAAGCCGATGACGTTCCCCTGCGCGTCGGAGCCGTCGAGCCACTCGAAGCCCGCCGGGTCGTTGTCGCACGCCCACAGCTGCGGGTTGTCGCGGTAGACGGCGTTGAGCTGCGCCACCAGGTTCCAGAGCCCCTGGTGCGCCGGCTGGTCGAGGATCCACCAGTCGAGGCCGCGCTCCTCGCTCCACTCGGACGGCTGCCCGAACTCCTGGCCCATGAACAGCAGCTGCTTGCCGGGATGCGACCACATGAACGCCAGGAACGCCCGCACGTTCGCCAGCTGCTGCCAGTGGTCCCCTGGCATCTTGGTGAGCAGCGACCCTTTGCCGTGCACGACCTCGTCGTGGCTGATCGGCAGGAGGAAGTTCTCGCTCCACGCGTACACGAACGAGAACGTCAGCTCGCTGTGGTGGTAGCTGCGGTACATCGGGTCCTCGTGGATGTACTGGAGCGAGTCGTGCATCCAGCCCATGTTCCACTTCAGCCCGAAGCCGAGGCCGCCGGAGGAGGTGGGCGCGGTCACGCCGGGGTAGCTGGTGGACTCCTCGGCGATCATCACGGTGCCGGGGTTGCGCTTGTACGCCGTCGCGGTGACCTCCTGCAGGAAGCCCATCGCCTCCAGGTTCTCGCGACCGCCGTGGATGTTCGGCTCCCACTCGCCGGCGTTCCGCGAGTAGTCGAGGTAGAGCATCGAGGCGACGGCGTCGACTCGCAGGCCGTCGACGTGGAACTCCTCCAGCCAGTACAGGGCGTTGGCGACGAGGAAGTTGCGCACCTGCGAGTTGCCGTAGTCGAAGATGTAGGTGCCCCAGTCCTTGTGCTCGCCGCGGCGGGGGTCCGGGTGTTCGTAGAGCGGCTGGCCGTCGTAGCGGGCGAGCGCCCAGTCGTCCTTGGGGAAGTGCCCGGGGACCCAGTCGAGGATCACGCCGATGCCGGCCTGGTGCAGGCGGTCGATCAGGTACTTGAGGTCGTCGGGGGAGCCGAACCGGCTGGTCGGCGCGTAGTACCCGGTGACCTGGTAGCCCCAGGAGCCGCCGAAGGGATGCTCGGCGAGCGGAAGGAACTCGACGTGCGTGTATCCCAGCGCGCCCACGTAGTCGATCAGCTCGTCTGCAGCCTCGCGGTAGCCGAGTCCGGGCCGCCAGGAGCCGAAGTGCAGCTCGTAGACGCTCATCGGGCCGGCGTGCGGGTCCGTGTGCGCCCGGCGGTCCATCCACTCGTCGTCGGCCCAGTCGTGCCGGCTGACGGTGATGCGGGAGGCCGTGGCCGGCGGGATCTCGGCCAGCTGCGCCAGCGGGTCGATCTTCCGCACCCACCGGCCGTCCTGGGCGAGCAGGTCGAACTTGTAGATCTCGCCCTCGCCGAGGCCGGGGACGAACAGCTCCCAGACGCCCGAGGCGCCCATGTTCCGCATCGAGTGCAGGGTGCCGTCCCAGCCGTTGAAGTCGCCGACGACCCGCACGGCACGCGCGTGCGGGGCCCACACCGTGAACGACGTGCCGACGATGCCGCCGAGGTCGCGCACGTGGGCGCCGAGGGCCGTCCACAGCGTCTCGTGACGACCCTCCCCGATGAGGTGGAGGTCGAGCTGGCCGATGGTCGGCAGGAAGCGGTACGGGTCGTCGGCGGTCCACACGGAGCCGTCGTCGTACCGGGCCTCGATCTGGTACGCGCCGGGACCGGTGATGTCGATGCCCTGCCATACCCCGTGGCCGAGGTGACCGAGTTCGACGTGGGCGCCGTTCGAGAGGACGGCGAAGACCTCCTTCGCCAGCGGCCGCAGGGCGCGGATGACCGTCACCGGGTCGGCGATGCCCGGAGCGGCGACCGCGTGCTGACCGAGCACGGAGTGCGGGTCGTGGTAGCTGCCGGACGCGATCGCGGCCAGGAGGGAGTCGTCGAGGCCGGGCAGGTCGACGGCGGCAGCGCCACTGTGCGGGTCTGTCTCTGGGCGGATCGGGGACATGGCGGGACTCCTCTGCTCTGGTTCGGCGGTCGGTTCCGGGCCGGCGGTGGGTTCCGGGTCGGCGGTCGGGGTGTGGTCGGTCACAGCGGCCGGACGGACAGGATGTGGACGGGCTCCGTGAAGGCGTCCAGGCGCACGTAGTTCTCGGTGCCCCAGGTCCAGCGCTGGCCGGTCACGCGGTCCTTCACCTCGAACTGAGCGCCGAACGGGATTCCGAACTGGGACGGGTCGAGGTGGACGATCGTCTCGCGCACCGAGTGCGGGTCGACGTTGGCGACGACGATGACCGCGTCGGCCTTCCCGCTCCGGGTGAACCGGCCGTCGAGGTACTTGGAGTAGACGAGGATGCTGTCGTCGTCGCTCCAGTGGATGCTCAGGTTGCGCAGCTGCCGCAGGGCGGGGTGCTCGCTGCGCGCGCTGTTCAACATCGTCAGGTAGCCCGCGAGGGAGCGGCCCTGGGACTGCGCCTTGGCGTAGTCGCGCGGGCGGAACTCGTACTTCTCGTTGTCGATGTACTCCTCGGCGCCCGGGCGCGCCACGTTCTCGAACAGCTCGTACCCCGAGTAGACGCCCCAGGTCGGAGCCGCCGTCGCGGCGATCGCTGCGCGGACCTTGAACGCCGGCTGGCCGCCGAACTGCAGGTACTCGGTCAGGATGTCCGGCGTGTTGACGAACAGGTTGGGCCGCAGGTAGTCGGCAGTCTCGTGCGCGAGCGAGTCGAGGAACTCCTCGAGCTCCTCCTTGGTGTTCCGCCAGGTGAAGTACGTGTACGACTGCTGGAACCCGGCCTTGGCGAGGGTGCGCATCAGTGCGGGGCGCGTGAACGCCTCCGCGAGGAAGACGACGTCCGGATCGGTCGCGTTCACCGTGTGGATCAGCCACTCCCAGAAGTGCAGCGGCTTGGTGTGCGGGTTGTCCACCCGGAAGATCCGGACGCCGAGCGACATCCAGTGCCGGACGATCCGCAGCACCTCCTGACGGAGGCCCTCGTAGTCGTTGTCGAAGTTGATCGGATAGATGTCCTGGTACTTCTTGGGCGGGTTCTCGGCGTACGCGATGGTCCCGTCCGGGAGCGTCGTGAACCACTCCGGATGCTCGGTCACCCAGGGGTGGTCGGGTGAGGCCTGGAGGGCGAGGTCGAGGGCCACCTCGAGGCCGGCCTGTTTCGCCTTGCCCACGAAGAAGGTGAAGTCCTTCTCGGTGCCGAGATCGGGGTGGATCGCGTCGTGGCCGCCTTCAGGGCCGCCGATGGCCCACGGCGAGCCCGGGTCGTTCTCACCGGCGTCGAGGGTATTGTTCGGTCCCTTGCGGAAGGTGCGGCCGATCGGGTGGATCGGCGGCAGGTACACCACGTCGAAGCCCATCGCCGCGACCTCGGGGAGGCGCTTGGCGGCCGTGCGGAAGGTCCCCGACTGCCAGGAGCCGTCCGCGAGCTTCTTGGCGCCCTCCGAGCGCGGGAAGAACTCGTACCAGCTGCCGACGCCGGCCCGCGTGCGCTCCACCTGGATGGCCCGGGTCGCCGACAGCGACGGCAGGCTGATCACGGGTCGCTCGGTGAGTGCGTGCTGGATGCGGTCGTCGACGGCCGCCTGGAAGCGCTCCTCGACCGTCCGCTTGGTGTCCGCAACGACCTTCGCCGCCTCGGACAGATACCGCCGCTCGGCCGTGCTCCGGCGCTTGTCCTTGGAGGCCGTGACCAGGAGGCCGTGGCCCATCAGCAGCATCAGCTCCACGTCGATGCCGGCGGGGACCTTCACCTCGGCGTTGTGATGCCAGGTCGCGTACTCGTCGGCGTACGCCCGCACCTGATAGCGCCAGAGCCCCGTCTGCTCGAGCTGGACCTCCACCTCCCATCGGTCGGTGCCGGGCGTCAGCGCACGCATGTGGTGCTCGGTCTGAGCGCCCTCCGGGTCGGTCAGCAGGAGGTCGACGCCGATCTTGTCGTGGCCCTCGCGGAAGGCGGTGGCGCGGAACGGGATCACCTCGCCGCTGAACGCGGTCGCCGCCCACAGCCCCTCGTCGACCTGGGGGGAGAGCTCCAGGATGGGGATGCGGGGGAGCAGGGGCTCGTACGGCTCCTGCGGCGGCTGGGCCGCTTCTGCGGGCTGATCCGCGGGAGCGGGCTGGGCCGCCCGGGCTGCTGACCTGGTCGCTGCGTTCTTCACCACGCTCCCGAACGTACACTCATTAACCTGCGCGCAATGAGGCTCGTTTACAGTGGACCGAGTGAAGGCCATCCGTCGATTTACCGTCCGTGCCGTCCTCCCTGAAAACCTCTCCGCATTGGAGGAGATCGCCGCGAACCTCCGCTGGTCGTGGCATGAGCCAACGAAGGAGCTGTTCGCCCGGATCTCTCCCGAGCTGTGGCAGCAGGTCGAACACGATCCGATCGCGCTTCTGGGCGTCGTCGCGCCCTCCCGGCTCGCCGAGCTCGCGGCCGATCAGGGCTACGTGGACTGGGCGAACCACATCCGCGACGACCTCCGCTCGTACCTGAGCGAGCCCCGCTGGTACCAGTCGCTGGGCGACGGCGCGCCGCAGACCATCGCGTACTTCTCTCCGGAGTTCGGCATCGCGGCCACCCTGCCGCAGTACTCGGGCGGCCTCGGCATCCTCGCCGGAGACCACCTCAAGGCGGCGAGCGACCTCGGCGTCCCGCTGATCGCCGCAGGGCTCTTCTACCGCTCCGGCTACTTCTCGCAGGCGATCACGCCCGACGGCTGGCAGCTGGAGAGCTACCCCGTCCTCGACCCGGACGGCCTGCCGCTCAGCGTCCTTCGCAACCCCGACGGCTCGCCGGTCCAGATCTCGCTCGCGCTGCCCGACGGCGTTCTCCACGCCCGCATCTGGCAGGCCGCCGTCGGCCGCGTGAAGCTGCTGCTGCTCGACACCGACATCCCGGACAACGAGGAGCGCCTGCGCTCGGTCACCGACCGGCTCTACGGAGGAGGCGGCGAGCACCGCCTGCTGCAGGAGTTGCTGCTCGGCATCGGCGGCGTCCGCGCCGTCAAGGCGTGGACCGACCTCAGCGGAGTGCCGGAGGCGGAGGTGTTCCACACCAACGAGGGCCACGCCGGCTTCCTCGGGCTCGAGCGCATCTCCGACCTCATCGGCGAAGGCCTCACCTTCGACCAGGCGCTCCAGGTCGTGCGGGCGGGCACCGTCTTCACGACGCACACGCCGGTCCCCGCCGGGATCGACCGGTTCGACCGCTCGCTGGTGCAGCGCTACTTCTCCACCTCGCTGCTCCCTGGCGTCAGCGCCGACCAGGTGCTCCCGCTCGGTGCGGAGGACTACGCGGGCGGGTCGCCGGACGTCTTCAACATGGCCGTCATGGGCCTCCGTCTCGGACAGCACGCCAACGGCGTCTCCCAGCTCCACGGCGAGGTCTCGCGGCACATGTTCAACGGCCTCTACCCGGGCTTCGACCCGCAGGAGGTGCCGATCGACTCGGTCACCAACGGCGTGCACGCGCCGACCTGGACCGATCCGATGCTCCGCGCCCTCGCCCTCGAGCGGCTCGGCACCGAGGACACGACGCACGCCGACTGGGCCAACTCCGCGGCGGTCACCGACATCGACCTGTGGGGCGTCCGCAACCGGATGCGCGAGCAGCTGGTGCAGGACGCCCGCCGCCGGCTGGAGGCCGCGTGGGAGGAGCAGAACCCTGGCGGCATCGCGCCGGCCTGGATGGACGACCTCCTCGACCCGAACGTGCTCACCATCGGCTTCGCCCGGCGCGTCCCGACCTACAAGCGGCTGACGCTGATGCTGCACGACCCGGACCGGCTGCGGAGGATCCTCACCGACCCGCTGCGACCCGTGCAGTTCGTCATCGCCGGCAAGTCGCACCCCGCCGACGACGAGGGCAAGCGCCTCATCCAGATGCTGGTGCAGTTCGCGTCGGAGGCCGATATCCGGCAGCGGATGGTGTTCCTCCCCGACTACGACATCGGGATGGCGCAGCTGCTCTACCCGGGCACCGACGTGTGGCTGAACAACCCGCTCCGGCCGCTCGAGGCGTGCGGCACCTCCGGCATGAAAGCGGCGCTCAACGGGGCGCTCAACCTGTCCATCCTCGACGGCTGGTGGAACGAGTTCTACGACGGCGAGAACGGCTGGGCCATCCCGTCCGCCGACGCGGCCGGTGACGGCGCCGAGCGCGACGCCCTGGAGGCCGCGGCGATGTACGACCTGATCGAGCACCAGATCGCCCCGCGCTTCTACGACCGCGACGGCGACGGCGTCCCGACGGCGTGGGTCTCGCGCATCCGGCACACGCTCGCCACGCTGTCGTCGCCGCTGTCCGCCGAGCGGATGGTCCGCGAGTACGTCGAACGGCTGTACCTGCCCGCCGCCGGCTACGAGAACCGCCTCAGCGAGAACGAGTTCGCCCAGGCCCGGTCGCTCGCGACCTGGAAGCAGCGCGTGGAGGCCGCCTGGCCGGGCGTCGACGTCGCACACGTCGACGCAGGTGGCGTGGATGCGGTGCCGCAGGTCGGCGACGAACTGCACGTGCGCGCTCTCGTGCACCTGAACGGGCTGGAGCCCGGCGACGTGGAGGTCCAGGTCGTCTACGGTCGCAGCCAGGAGGGCGACGAGCTCGTCGACGTGCACCGGCAGGCGCTCGCGGTCGACGACAGCGTTCCGGGAACGCACGACGCGTCCGTCCCGCACGAGTTCGTCGGGACGGTCCGTCTCGCCTGGGCCGGCTCCTTCGGCTACACCGTCCGCGTGGTCCCCGTGAACGACCTCCTGCTGACCCCCGCCGAACTCGGCCTCGTCACCCTCGCCTCCTGACCCGTCGCCCCGGTCGCCCACCGTCGAGTCCACACTTTCTGCACACGACACGCCGCGGCGGCGTGCAAGAAGTGTGTACTCGACGGTGGGGGGTGGGGGCTACTTGGCGAGAGGGGCGTAGGTGGCGGCGGTGATGCGGAGGAGGTCGGCGGGGGAGAGCTCGAGGTCGAGGCCGCGCTTGCCGCCGGAGACGAAGACGGTGTCGAACAGCTGCGCCGTCTCGTCGACGACGGTCACATGCTGCGTCTTCTGGCCGACGGGGCTGATCCCGCCGACGACGTAGCCGGTGCGGCGCTCGGCGACAGCCGGGTCCGCCATCGCCGCCCGCTTGGCGCCGACGGCCGTGGCGAGCGCCTTCAGGTCGAGCGTCCCGGTGACCGGCACCACACCGACGACGAGTCCTGTGTCGGTGTCCGCGAGCAGGGTCTTGAACACCCGATCGGGTTCGACCCCGAGCGCCTCAGCAGCCTCCAGCCCGTAGGAGGGGGCGGACGGGTCGTGCTCGTACGGGTGCACGGTGAACGGGATGCCCGCGGCGGTCAGCGCGACGGTCGCCGGGGTGCCGGCCGAGGCACCGGCCGCCGCCTTCCGGCGCGCCATCAGGGCTCCTCCACCCGCGGCCCGTTCGCGCGGTACAGCTGCATCGAGGTGCCGCCGACCAGGCGCGCAGTGCCGGGGGAGAACTCCGTCGGGTCCTCGGCGATGGGGACCTCGGTGGCCGAGTCCCACAGCAGCTGGTACGAGGTGACCCCCGGCGCGACCGGCAGGGACACCTCCACGTCGTCCTCGACGCCGTGGACGATGAGGAGGATGCGGTTGAACTCCTCCGTGACCGGCGTCGAGGCGGCGAGGTACTGCAGCGTCCGGTTCTCGGGCGAGTTCCAGTCCTCGTCGTCCATGCGCTGGCCGGTGGCGTCGTACCAGTCCATGTGGCTGGCATTGGGCGTCTCCTGCCCGGAGACGGCGTACCGGCTGGGGCGGAGCGCCGGGTTCTCTCTGCGCAGCTGCAGGAGGCGCCGCGTGGTGTCATGCAGTTCGCGCTGCTCGCGGGTGCGCAGCCAGCTGAGCCACGTCAGCTCGCTGTCCTGGCAGTAGGCGTTGTTGTTGCCGCGCTGGCTGCGGCCGTACTCGTCGCCGGCCGTGATCATCGGGACGCCCGCCGAGAGCAGCAGCGTCCCCATCAGGTTGCGGATGGCCTTCGCCCGGGTCAGCAGCACCGCCTCATCCACGGTCGGGCCCTCGACGCCGTGGTTGAAGGACCGGTTGTTGTCGGTGCCGTCGCGGTTGCCCTCCCCGTTGCCGAGGTTGTGCTTGACGTCGTACGCCGTCAGGTCGGCCATGGTGAAGCCGTCGTGCGCGGTGACGAAGTTGATGGAGGCCAGCGGCCCGCGCTCCGGAGAGAACGTGTTGGACGATCCCGCAAGCCGGGTTGCGAATCCGCCGATGCCGACCGGTGCCTGCCCGTTGCGTCGTGTGTCGGCGATGTCGGCCAGCCAGAAGGAGCGGACCCGGTCGCGGTAGCGGTCGTTCCACTCCGACCAGCCCGCCGCGTCGGCCGTTCCGCCGGGGAAGTTGCCGGTCTGCCAGCCGCCGAGTCCGACATCCCACGGCTCGGCGATCAGTTTGACGCCCTGGAGCGCCGGGTCGGACTGTGCGGCGACCAGAAGCGGGTGGTCCCGGTGGAAGGAGGCGTCCGGTCCCCGTCCCAGCGTCGCGGCGAGGTCGAAGCGGAAGCCGTCGATCTGCACTTCGTTCGCCCAATAGCGCAGGGAGTCGAGGACGAGCCGCTGCGGGACGGGGTTGCCGAAGTCGACGGTGTTGCCGCATCCGGTCACGTCGATGTAGGCGCCGGTGTCGTCGTGACGGTAGTAGGTGGCGTTGTCGATCCCGCGGAAGCTGGTCCGCGGCCCGTCGATGCCCTCCTCGGCGGTGTGGTTGTAGACGACGTCGAGGATGACCTCGATGCCGGCCAGGTGGAGCAGCTTCACCATGCCCTTGAATTCGGCGAGCACCGCCTCGGGACCCGCCGCCTGCGCCGCCCGGGACGCGTACGGGGTGTGCGGGGTGAAGAAATTGAGGGTGTTGTAGCCCCAGTAGTTGGTGAGGCCCTCCTGCTGGAGGCGCTGCTCGGACACGAACGCGTGCACCGGCAGCAGCTCAACGGCGGTGACGCCCAGGTCTTTCAGGTAGCCGATGGTGGACTCGTGCGCGAGACCGGCGTAGCTGCCGCGCAGCTCCTCCGGGACGCCCGGGTTGAGCTTGCTGATTCCCTTGACGTGCGCTTCGTAGATCACGGTGTGGTCCAGCGGGGTCGCCGGCTTGCGGGCCTCGCCCCAGTCGAAGCCGTCGGCGACCACGACCGACCGCCAGCCGTCCGTCCCGACCCGCGCCAGCCCCCGCGCGTACGGGTCGATGAGCAGAGCCTCCGGGTCGAACGAGTTGGCGGGGGCGTTCGGGCCGGAGGCGCGCACGGCGTACCGGGTGCCGACGGTGAGGGAGCGCGAACGGCCCACCCACACGCCGTTCGCATCCCGGGTCATGGGAACCGCCTTGACCAGCCAGTTCGGGTCGTTCGCGTCGAACAGGCACAGCTCCATGGCGTCGGCAGTCGCGGAGAACACCCGCAGTTCGCCCCCGTGCGGCCCGACACGGACACCCAGGTTGCGCAGGGGATCGGTCGAGGTCATGCGATCTAGAGTAGTGACACACGCCTGGACACAGCTTCGGAGGGCACCGTGCCGGTCTACCTCGACCACGCCGCCACCACGCCGATGCGCCCGGAGGCGATCGCCGCCTACACCGAGGCCATGGGCGTCGTCGGCAACCCCTCCAGCATCCACAGCCAGGGCCAGCAGGCGCGGCGGATGCTCGAGGAGGCGCGCGAGACGGTCGCGGCGACGCTCGGCGCCGACCCGATCGAGGTGGTCTTCACGTCCGGAGGGACGGAGGCGATCAACCTCGCGATCAAGGGGATGTACTGGGCGCGCAACGACGGCGGTCGCCGGCCGCGCATCCTCGTGCCCGGTGGGGAGCACCACGCGACGGTCGACACGGTGGAGTGGCTGGAACGGTCGGAGGGCGCGGACGTCTCATGGCTTCCGCTCGACGAGCAGGGGCGCATCTCCGTTCCGGAGACGCTCGCGGGAGAGGATGCCGCGCTGCTGACCTTCCTCGCCGTGAACAACGAAGTGGGGACGGTCCAGCCGGTGCGGGCGCTCGCCGCTGTCGCCCGGGAGGCCGGCGTCCCCGTCCACGTCGATGCGGTCGCCGCCTACGGGCACCTGCCGCTCGACTTCGGGGCACTCGGGGTGGACGCGCTGAGTGTTTCCGCGCACAAGATCGGCGGGCCTGTCGGCATCGGCGCGCTCGTGCTGAGCCGCACCTCCACGGTCGTGCCGCTCATCCACGGCGGAGGGCAGCAGCGGCAGGTGCGCAGCGGGACGCAGGATGTGGCGGCCGCGGTGTCGTTCGCCGTCGCCGCGCGGCTGGCGGAGCAGGAGCGGGAGGCGGAGTCGGCGCGGCTCGCAGGCCTCCGAGACCGGCTGATCGCCGGTATCCGGGCGACCGTGCCGGAGGCGGTGCTGAGCGGTCCGGAGCCCTCATCGGGAGAGCGGGTCGCCTCCAACGCGCACTTCACCTTCCCCGGGGCGCAGGGCGACTCGCTGCTGTTCCTGCTGGACCTCGCCGGGCTGTCGGTCTCGACGGGGTCCGCGTGCCAGGCGGGCATCCCCGAGCCGTCGCACGTACTGCTGGCGATGGGCCGCGACCAGACGGAAGCCCGCAGCGCCCTCCGGTTCACGCTGGGCCGCTCCTCCACCGAGGAGGACGTGGATGCGCTGCTCGCCGCGCTCCCCTCGGCCTACGCGCAGGCCTCCCGCGCCGGCCTCGCCGAGCGGACCACCCGCCTCGGCCGCTGACCCGCGCGCCGATTCGTGACGAATCGGGTCTCTAGCGCCTCCTGAGCCCGCATTCGTCACGAATCGCGCCGCTCGCGCCTCTTACCACATTCGTGACGAATCGGGGTTCTCGCGCCTCCAAAGGGCACATTCGTCACGAATCGGCGCGAGCGACGGGCGGGCGGGCGGGAGCGGAGCGGAGGCGGAGGGAGCGGCGGGTAGAATCGTCGGGTGAAAGTTCTGGCGGCGATGAGCGGGGGAGTCGACTCCGCGGTTGCGGCGGCGCGCGCCGTCGAGGCGGGGCACGACGTGGTGGGAGTGCACCTCGCACTGTCGCGCATGCCCGGCACGCTGCGCACCGGGAGCCGCGGCTGCTGCACGATCGAGGACTCGATGGATGCGCAGCGCGCGGCGAACATCATCGGCATCCCGTACTACGTCTGGGACTTCTCGGAGCGCTTCAAGCTCGACGTGGTCGACGACTTCATCGCTGAGTACTCCGCCGGTCGCACCCCGAACCCGTGCATGCGCTGCAACGAGCGGATCAAGTTCGCGGCCCTCCTCGAGAAGGCCCTCGACCTGGGCTTCGACGCCGTCTGCACCGGTCACTACGCGGCCATCGTGACGGATGAGGACGGCAACCGCGAGCTGCACCGCGCGAGCGCGTGGGCGAAGGACCAGTCGTACGTCCTCGGAGTGCTGACCTCCGAGCAGCTGGCGCACGCGATGTTCCCGCTCGGGGCGACGCCGTCGAAGGCGGAGGTCCGCGCCGAGGCCGCAGCACGCGGCCTGAGCGTGGCGAACAAGCCGGACTCGCACGACATCTGCTTCATCCCCGACGGCGACACCCGCGGCTGGCTCGCCGAGCGCGTCGGCACCGCGACGGGCGACATCGTCGACCGCGAAGGCAACCGCCTCGGCTCGCACGAGGGCGCGCACGCCTACACGGTCGGCCAGCGCAAGGGTCTCAACGTGGGATACCCCTCCCCGGACGGCCGCCCGCGGTTCGTGCTGGAGGTGCGGCCGAAGGAGAACCAGGTCGTCGTCGGTCCGCGCGAGGCGCTCGACATCGCCGAGATCGCCGGCTCCCGCTACACCTGGGCGGGCCTGCCTCCCGAGCATCCCGAGACCGCGTTCGCCTGCGAGGTGCAGATCCGTGCGCACGCCGACCCTGTGCCCGCCGTGGCGCGCGTGGCTGGTGGCGAGCTCGTCGTGCGGCCAGAGGTTCCGCTCAACGGTGTCGCTCCGGGCCAGACGGCCGTCGTCTACGTCGGCACGCGTGTGCTCGGCCAGACCACGATCGACCGCACGGTCTCGGCCGTCCCCGTCTGACACCGCGGCGGCCGGACGCCGACCCGACGTCACGCGACAGCGACCCGCCGCCGGGCCCCGTCCGCGGAATCCCGTCCGCGGAATCCCGCACTGCCGCGCACCCTCCGGGAGCCCTAGTCTCTGGGCATGGCGGCAGCGCGTACCATCCGGCTCCGGCGCGAGGCGTGGGGATTCGCGATCGGCTCGCTGTGCTTCCTGGTCGGCGCCGTCCCGATGTACCAGCGCGCGGTCGGCATCGTGGTCACCGACCTGACCTTCTTCGTCGGCGCGCTGTTCTTCACGGCCGCCGCGCTCATCCAGCTGGCGCTGAGCGGTCGGCGGCCGCCCCGGCGCGGCGGCAGCCGGCCCGATCGCAACGACTGGTGGGCGGCGGCCGTGCAGTTCGTCGGGACGCTGTTCTTCAACGTCAGCACGACGGACGCGCTCATCCTCGCGGTGAACGGCGACGCGCACGTGGGCACCGGTTGGCGCCCGGACGCGCTCGGCTCCATCTGCTTCCTGGTCGCGAGCGGCTTCGCGGTCGCCGCCACCGTGGAGCGCGAGGGGCTGTGGGACTCGTTCGCCCGGACGTGGCGGGCCACCTGGCTGAACCTGGCCGGCTCGGTGCTGTTCGGGCTGTCCGCGATCGGCGCGTACATCCTGCCGTCGACCGGGGATGTGGTGAGCCTGCTCTGGGCCAACCTGGGCACGTTCCTCGGCGCCGCCTGCTTCCTCGTGGCGGCGCTGCTCAGCCGCCGGTCGATCCCGGTCGCGGCAGCGACGGCCTGACACGGCTGGCTGCCGCTGCAGGGCTGGAGGGCTGACGGACCTGGCGGCGTCTGACCGGCCGGCGTCGGAGGTCGCGAATAAGCTGGACCCGTGGCGATCGAGACGACGACCGACGACCAGTCCGCCGATGCGCGGGCCGAGGCGCAGCAGCTGACGACGCGCATCCTCGAGTTGCGCGATGCGTACTACGAGCGCGACACCGTGCTCGTCAGCGACGAGGAGTACGACCGCATGATGCGGCGGCTGGAGGAGCTGGAGCGCCTCCATCCGGAGCTGCAGTCGCAGGACAGCCCGACCCAGACCGTCGGCGGCCGCGCACAGACGACCCTGTTCGCGCCCGTGGAGCACGCCGAGCGGATGCTCAGCCTCGACAACGTCTTCTCCCTCGACGAGTTCGAGGCCTGGGCGGCGCGGGTCGAGCGCGACGCCGGCCGCCGCGTCGACTACCTCTGCGAGCTCAAGATCGACGGGCTCGCCATCAACCTCCGTTACGTCAAGGGCGTGCTCGTCTCCGCGGCCACCCGTGGCGACGGCGTGGTGGGGGAGGACGTGACCGAGAACATCCGCTCGATCCCCGCCATCCCGGCACGCCTCGCGACCGATGATCCGCCGGAGCTCGTCGAGGTGCGCGGCGAGGTCTTCTTCCCGGTCGCCGAGTTCGAAGAGCTGAACGCCCACCAGCAGGAGGCCGGCGAGCGCGTGTTCGCGAACGCCCGCAACGCCGCGAGCGGGTCGCTCCGGCAGAAGGCGGAGGGCAAGAACCGGGCGCAGCTGGAGCTGATGCGCAACCGGCTGCGTCGCCTGCACATGCTCGTCCACGGCATCGGCGCCTGGCAGAATCCGCCGGTGGCCGCGCAGTCCCAGGTCTACGAGCTGCTCCAGAGCTGGGGCCTGCCGACGTCGACGCACTATCGCGTCGTCGACGACGTCGCGAAGGTCGACGAGTTCATCGAGTACTACGGCGCCCACCGCGGCGCCGTCGAGCACGAGATCGACGGCATCGTCATCAAGGTGGACGAGCTGGCCCTCCACGACGAGCTCGGTGCGACCAGCCGCGCCCCGCGCTGGGCGATCGCGTACAAGTACCCGCCGGAGCAGGTCAACACGAAGCTCCTGGACATCGTCGTGAGCGTGGGCCGCACCGGCCGGGCGACGCCCTTCGCGGTGATGGAGAAGGTGCGGGTCGCCGGCTCCGAGGTGCGCCAGGCCACCCTCCACAACCAGGAGGTCGTGAAGGCGAAGGGCGTGCTCATCGGCGACACGGTGGTGCTGCGCAAGGCCGGCGACGTCATCCCCGAGGTGCTCGGCCCGGTGGTCGAGCTGCGCGACGGCTCCGAGCGTGAGTTCGTCATGCCCGAGGACTGCCCGGAGTGCGGCACCCGGCTTGCTCCCGCGAAGGAGGGCGACATCGACCTGCGCTGCCCGAACGCCGAGTTCTGCCCGGCGCAGGTGCGCGGTCGCGTCGAGCACATCGGGTCCCGCGGGGCGCTCGACATCGAGGCTCTGGGCGAGGTTGCTGCTGCGGCACTGACTCAGCCCCGCTTCCCTGAGAAGCCGCCGCTGCCGACCGAGGCGGGACTGTTCGGACTGACGCTCGCCGACCTGTTCCCGATCGAGGTCGTGGTGCGGGATTCGGAGACCGGGCTGCCCAAACTGTCCGATTCGGGGGACGAAAAGGTAGACACTCCGTTCCGCCGTCGCCGGCAGAAGAAGGATGGGCCGCTCGACCCCGAAGCGGACGGCTTCGCAGGGAGCGAGCTGTACGTTCCGTCGAAGAACGCCGTCGAGTTGTTGAGCAATCTCTCGGCGGCGCGCGAGAAGCCGCTGTGGCGCATCCTCGTCGCGCTGAACATCCGGCACGTCGGTCCGGTCGCCGCCCGGGCGCTCGCCAGCCACTTCGGGTCGCTCGACGCGATCCGCTCCGCGTCGCGCGATGAACTCGCCGCGGTGGATGGCGTTGGCGGCATCATCGCCGACGCCGTCCTGGCCTGGTTCGAGGTGGACTGGCACCGGGAGATCGTGGAGCGCTGGGCCGCGGACGGCGTGCAGTTCGCCACGCCGGGCCACCCAGGACCCGGTCGCGCCGACGACACCGGGGGAGTCCTCGCCGGGCTGACCGTGGTGGCCACCGGCTCCCTCGAGGGCTACACGCGGGAGGGCGCCCAGGAGGCGATCATCGCGGCCGGCGGGAAGGCGGCCTCGAGCGTCTCCAAGAAGACCGACTTCGTGGCTGCTGGACCGGGTGCCGGGTCCAAGCTCGCCAAGGCGGAGGAACTCGGCTTGCGCATCCTGGACGCGGCCCAGTTCAAGACGCTCGTCGAGCAGGGTCCGGCGGCTCTCGACGCCTGAGCAGTGCTGAGGAGCCGAAACCCGCCGAAACCGGTCCGTCATCTCGTGGACAGGATCCGAATTCTCCCCCTGAATCGGGGGTAGAACGACCCGCCGTCCGCCACCCATTCATGGGTAGAGTCGAAACGTGCGCTCCCCCGGGCGCACTGCGCAAGGGCTTAGCTCGCTCGCTCTCGGAGGGACCCGGACGGAGTGCTGGTCGGCTTTGCAGCTGTTCTCACTGTTACCTCGGTAGTCTCCGGACTGACCGGGGCCTTCGTGCTGCCTGCGGACATGCCGCAGACGGCATCCGTCTCCGTCGCGGCTCCCGTCTCGGCCGCCACGGCCATTTCGCCCGCATCGTACGCAGCGGCGTCGTACGGGGCGGACGTTCCGACCGCGCCGACCGGCGGGAGCGCCTCCGCGTCGGTGCTCGGCGCCATGGCCGGCATCGACGCCTCCGCCCTCCCGTCCTTCATCGACGCGAATCGCGCCAAGCTGGAGAACCTGCTGAAACAGTCACCGGCGCCCGCCGACGTCAGCCGGATGTGGAAGCTCATCGACCCGGCCAAACAGAAGGTGCTCATCGAGGCCGCCCCTCACGTCATCGGCAACCTGGAGGGGGTGCCCTACGCCGTGCGAGGCCGGGCGAACTCCCTCGACCTCTCGCAGACCGTGTCGCGGGTGACCACCCGGTTGAAGTCCGAGCACGGTCGCACCGAGCGCGTCGCGCTGCAGCGTCAGCTCGAGACGCTCCACAACGTCTCCGCCGCCCTCTCGAAGCACGACGGCGTCCACCGGACGCTCGTCTCGCTCGACCCCTCGGCCGACGCGAAGGCCTCCATCGTCGTCGGCGACCTCAGCACGGCGTCGTACGTCAGCGTGCTGGTCCCGGGGATGTACATGTCGGTGGGCGAGCAGATCGAGGACTGGGCAAAGGTCGCCCAGGAGCAGTACGACCTGCAGACCGGCTTCCTGCGGCGGTTCCTCGGCCCGCGTGGCAACGGCGGGGCGCCGGGGGTCGCGGTGGTCGCCTGGATCGGCTATCAGACCCCGGTGCTCACCAACATCGGTTCCACGGCGCTCGCAACGCAGGGCGCTGACAGCCTGGAGCGCACCCTGGAGGGCATCCGCGCTCTGCGCACCTCCGATCAGCCGTACCTCAGCGTCTTCGCCCACTCCTACGGCTCGACGGCGGCACTGATGGCGCTCGAACGACACTCGGTGACGGTCGACGCGCTCGCACTGATGGGATCGCCGGGGAGCACCGCTCAGTCGGTGGCGGGTCTCTCTGTGACCGGCGGCAACGTCTTCGTGGGGGAGGCCCCCCTCGACCCGGTCGTGGACAGCGCCTTCTTCGGCAGCGACCCCGGCTCTCCCTCGTACGGGGCGAAGAAGATGGGCGTGAGCGGCGCCGTGGACCCGCTCACCGGAGCGGACCTCAGCGGATCCTCCGGCCACAACGCCTACTTCACCGCCGGTACGGAGTGCATGCGCAACCTCTCGATGATCGGCATCGACCGTGGCGACCTGGTGCTCACCGGGGACGGGTCGCCACAGCAGTCGACGCAGGCGGCCGCCGCCCACTGAATCGCGGCTCGTCCCGCACCGGCTGTCGGCGGCGCCGCCCATAATGGAGGGGATGCCACTGGACGACGAGCATTCCCCCGAACCCGCGAATGAGGCGGGTCCCACGGATGAGGCGGGTCCCACGGATGAGGCGGGTCCCACGGATGAGGCGGGTCGACGAGGGTCGAGCCGGCGCGCGTTCCTGAAGAGCGCAGGTCTCGTCGCGGCGGGAGCGGTCGCCGGCGGCGCCGCCGGGGGAGCAGCGGGTGCTGCGCTGGGGGCCAGCGCCGGTCGGAGCGCACCGACCGCGAGTGAATCAGGCGAGGAGTACCCGCCGCTCCCGCCCCGCGCGGGAGGCGCCGGCTTCGACCACCTGGTCGTCCTGATGTACGAGAACCGCTCCTTCGACAACCTGCTCGGCCAGCTGTACGACGCGAAGAATCTCCCGAAGGGCGCGCGCTTCGAGGGCCTGGCGTTCGGCGACCACAGCAATCCGGATCCGGCAGGCGGCCCCGACATCCCGTCGCACATCTACCAAGGCACGACGGACTTCGTCATGCGTCAGCCCTCACCCGATCCCGGCGAGGTCTACCCGCACGTGAACACGCAGCTGTTCGACGTGGTCGACCCGCCCTCCAACGCGGATGCCCGCGTCCGTGAGATGCAGCCTCCCTACAACGCCCCGAAGCCGGGCGCGAAGCCGACCATGCGCGGCTTCGTGCGCGACTACCTGGGAGTGCTGCGCAAGGACACCGGCCGGGAGCCGGCGCTCGACGACTACCGGCGGGTGATGGGAGGCTTCAGCCCGGAGATGCTTCCGGTGTTCTCCACGCTGGCGCGTCAGTTCGCGGTCTACGACGCGTGGCACTGTGCTGTGCCGTCGCAGACGTTCTGCAATCGTTCGTTCTTCCACGCCTCCACCTCGCACGGCTACGTCGACAACGCCGGGGCCGAGGGTCTCGGCAAGTGGTTCGACCCGAAGAACGACGCGCCGACCATCTTCAACCGGCTGCAGGAGGCCGGCCGGAGCTGGCGGGTCTACTTCGACGACCGCCAGCTGATCTCGCTGACCGGCTTCATCCACGCGCCCGCCCTTCAGCCGTACTGGAAGACGCACTTCCGCACGATGACGCAGTTCTACGCCGACGTCGCCGAGGGGACGCTGCCCGACTACGCCTTCGTCGAGCCGCGACTGCTCTACGACCACAACGACATGCACCCGCCAGGCGGACCGATGACCGAGGAGGAGGTCGCCGGCGACGTCGTCGTCGGGGGCGCCATCTCCGACGTACGGGCCGGGGACCTGCTGCTGCACCGCATCTACTCGGCGATCCGGTCGTCGCGCAGCGCGAAGGGCTCGAACGCGTTGAACACGATGCTCCTGGTCACCTTCGACGAGCACGGCGGCACCTACGACCATGTACCGCCCGGGCCGGCGGCGCCGCCGGACGACAGCGGACCGGGCGAGAACGGATTCGGGTTCGACCGCCTGGGCGTCCGCGTCCCCGCGATCGCCATCTCGGCCTACACCGAGCGCTCGACGATCATCCACGACGGGATGCACCACGGCGCGGTCATCGCGACCCTCTGCCGCAAGTTCGGCCTGAAGCACCTGACAGCGCGCGACAGGGGAGCGCGGACGATCGACAACGCCGTGAACCGGTCGACCCCCCGGCAGCCCGGGACCTGGCCGGACACGCACCCGCAGTACCTCCCGGCGAACCCGGAGGCCGACGCCCCGGCCCCGCAGGACGAGGACCGGCCGCTCAGCCCGCCCGGCGTCGGCCTCGCCGGTCTGCTCATCGCCCGCTACGCCCCTCCGGGAACAGCGGTGCCCCGCACGTACAAGGAGGCCTACGAAGCCGTCGCCCGGCTGGGGCGCGGCCTCTTCGGCACGCCCTAGACTCCTCGCCCCGGAGTCCGCGCCCTAGAATCGAAGGGGCGGTTCGCAGTGCGAAGCCCGCCACTCACTCACCGAATCCCACGGAGACCCACCCTTGTCTGAAACCAGCGCAGGCGACATCACCGCCGAACAGGTCGCGCACCTGGCGAACCTCGCCAGGATCGACCTCAGCCCGGAAGAGCTCGAGAGCCTCACGAAGGAGCTCGGCCAGATCGTCGAGTCCGTCGCGAAGGTCCAGGAGGTGGCCGGCCCCGACGTCCCCGCCACCAGCCACCCGCTGCCGCTCACGAACGTGTTCCGCAGCGACGAGGTGCGTCCTTCGCTGACCGTCGAGCAGGCGCTGTCCGGCGCTCCGGCACGCGAGGGCGACCGCTTCAAGGTCGCCACCATCCTGGATGAGGAGTAAGACGAGATGACCGATCTGACCCGTCTCTCCGCCTCGGACCTCGCCACGAAGCTCGCCGCCGGCGAGGTGTCCTCCGTCGAGGCCGTCCGCGCCCACCTCGACCGCATCGAGTCGGTGGATGCCGACGTCCACGCCTTCCTGCACGTCGCCGGTGACGCAGCGCTCCGTACCGCCTCCGACATCGACGGCCGCCGCGCAGCGGGCGAGCCGCTCGGACCGCTCGCCGGCGTGCCGATCGCGATCAAGGACGTCCTCGCCACGCAGGACATGCCCTCCACCTCCGGGTCGAAGATCCTCGAGGGCTGGATCCCGCCGTACGACGCCACCGTCGTCCGCAAGCTCCGCGAGGCGGGCCTGGTGCCGCTCGGCAAGACCAACATGGACGAGTTCGCGATGGGCTCCTCCACCGAGCACTCCGCCTACGGCCCGACCCGGAACCCGTGGGATCTGGAGCGCATCCCCGGCGGCTCCGGCGGCGGTTCGGCCGCTGCCGTGTCCGCTTTCGAGGCGCCGCTCGCCCTCGGCTCCGACACCGGCGGCTCGATCCGCCAGCCCGCGGCCGTCACAGGCTCGGTCGGCGTGAAGCCGACCTACGGCGGCGTCAGCCGGTACGGCGCCATCGCGCTGGCCAGCTCGCTCGACCAGGTCGGCCCGGTCTCCCGCTCGGTGCTCGACGCCGGCCTCCTGCACGACGTGATCGGCGGCCACGACCCGCTCGATTCGACGTCGCTGACCGACACCTGGCCGTCCATGGCGGATGCTGCGCGTGCCGGGCTCCGTGAGGGCGCCCTGGACGGCGTCCGCGTCGGCGTGATCCGCGAGATCGCCGGAGAAGGCTTCCAGGCCGGAGTGAAGCAGCGCTTCGACGAGTCGCTGGCCCTGCTGGAGTCCGCCGGCGCCGAGATCGTCGAGGTCAGCGCGCCGAGCTTCGAGTACGCCGTGTCCGCGTACTACCTGATCCTCCCGGCGGAGGCGTCCAGCAACCTGGCCCGCTTCGACTCGGTGCGGTTCGGCCTCCGTGTCGACCCGTCCGACGCCCCGGTGACCGTCGAGCGCGTCATGGCCGCCACCCGCGACGCGGGCTTCGGGCCCGAGGTCAAGCGTCGCATCATCCTGGGCACCTACGCGCTCAGCGCCGGCTACTACGACGCCTACTACGGCAGCGCGCAGAAGGTGCGCACGCTGATCCAGCGCGATTTCTCGGCGGCGTTCGAGAAGGTGGATGTGCTGGTCAGCCCGAGCGCGCCGACGACCGCGTTCAAGCTGGGCGAGAAGATCGACGACCCGATGGCGATGTACCTCAACGACATCACCACCATCCCGGCCAACCTGGCCGGTGTGCCCGGGATGGGCCTGCCGATCGGCCTCGCCCCGGAGGACGGCCTGCCGGTCGGCCTGCAGCTGATGGCGCCCGCCCGCGCGGACGCCCGCCTCTACACCTTCGGCGCGGCGCTGGAGCGCCTGCTGGAGGAGAAGTGGGGCGGCACGCTGCTCAGCCAGGCGCCGGATCTGAGCGCCACCGAGATGTTCGCAAGCGAAGAGGGAGCCGTCTGATGGCGAAGGCCACTGCCCCGGAACTGATGGATTACGAGAAGGCCCTCGAGCTGTTCGAGCCGGTCCTCGGCTTCGAGGTCCACGTCGAGCTGAACACGAAGACCAAGATGTTCTGCGGCTGCGCCAACGAGTTCGGCTCCGGCGCCAACACGAACACCTGCCCGACCTGCCTCGGCCTCCCGGGCGGAATGCCGCAGGTGAACGAGAAGGCCATCGAGTCCAGCATCCGCCTCGGTCTCGCCCTGGGCTGCGACATCGCGGAGTCGAGCCGCTTCGCCCGGAAGAACTACTTCTACCCGGACCTCGCGAAGGACTTCCAGACCTCCCAGTACGACGAGCCGATCGCCCACGACGGCTCGGTCACGATCGAGCTCGAGAACGGGCGGCAGATCACGGTCGAGATCGAGCGCGCCCACATGGAGGAGGACGCCGGCAAGCTGACGCACGTCGGTGGCGCCACCGGGCGCATCCAGGGCGCCGACTACTCGCTCGTCGACTTCAACCGCGGTGGCGTGCCGCTGGTCGAGATCGTCACCAAGATGATCGAGGGCGCCGAGGCGGACGCTCCGGAGGTCGGCCGCACCTACGTGCGCGCGATCCGCGACATCGTCAAGGCCCTGGGCGTCTCCAACGCCCGCATGGAGGAGGGCAACGTGCGCTGCGACGCGAACGTGTCCCTCCGCCGCCGCGGGTCCGACCAGCTGGGCACCCGCACCGAGACCAAGAACGTCAACTCCCTGCGTTCCATCGAGCGCGCGGTGCGCTACGAGATCCAGCGTCAGGCGGCCATCCTCGAGGCGGGCGGCACGATCGTGCAGGAGACCCGCCACTGGCACGAGGACACGGGCACCACCAGCGCAGGCAGGCCCAAGTCGGACGCCGACGACTACCGCTACTTCCCGGAGCCGGACCTCGTCCCCGTCGCCCCCAGCCGGGAGTGGGTGGAGGAGCTCCGCGGCACCCTGCCGGAGCAGCCGTCCCTCCGCCGCAAGCGCCTGATGGAGGAGTGGGGCATCACCGCGCTCGAGTTCCAGGACGTCGCCAACGCCGACCTGCTCGACGAGGTGGAGGCGACCATCGCCGCGGGTGCCACCCCCGCCGCCGCCCGCAAGTGGTGGACCGGCGAGATCGCCCGACTCGCGAACGCGCAGAACGTGCCGGCAGGCACCCTGGTCAGCCCGCAGCACGTCGCCGAGCTCGCCTCCCTGATCGACGCCGGAACGCTGACGGACCGCCTGGCGCGCCAGGTGCTCGAAGGTGTCATCGCCGGCGAGGGAGGCCCGCAGCAGGTCGTCGACGCCCGCGGCCTCGCTGTCGTCTCCGACGACGGCGCTCTGATCGCCGCCATCGACGACGCGCTGGCCGCCCAGCCGGACGTGCTGGCGAAGATCCGCGACGGCAAGGTCCAGGCCGCCGGTGCGGTCATCGGCGCCGTCATGAAGGCGATGCGCGGTCAGGCCGACGCGGCCCGCGTCCGCGAGCTGGTCCTGGAGCGCGCGAGCGCGACCGCCGAGTAGCGGAGGACATCCATGGGCGTGTTCACTCTCGGCGGCCTCACCTCCGCTCCCGCGTCGTCGCGGACCGACCTGCTCGCTGCGCCGACGCTCGCCGCGCTGGAGGCGCTCGGCTGGCTGGACCAGGTCGGCGTCGTGGAGATCGACCCGGACATCTCGGACACCGCTGCGACCCGCGAGGTGTTCGGACTGGACGCGGCGCACCTGGCGAACTGCGTGGTCGTCGCCGGCAAGCGGGAGGGCGTGGAGCGGATCGCCGCGTGCGTCGTCCTCTCGACGACCCGCGCCGACGTGAACAGCACCGTGAAGCGGCTGCTCGACGTCCGCAAGGCGTCGTTCCTGCCCATGGAGCGCGCGGTCGAGCTGACCGGGATGGAGTACGGCGGCATCACCCCGATCGGGCTGCCCGACCTGTGGCCGGTGCTGGTGGATGCGCGCGTCCCGCAGGCGGAGGTGGTGGTCATCGGGTCCGGCGTCCGTCGGTCCAAGATCCTGCTTCCAGGACGACTGCTCGGCGAGCTCCCGTCCGCCCAGGTCATCGACGGCCTCGGGCTCGAAGCGGTGACAGGATGAGCCGCCGCCGATGACGGGCACCGCCGTCGACCGGGTGCTGACACCGCTCCGCTCCCGCCTGATCGAGACCCTCGCGGGCCGGTCGGACGAGGTCCCGGCGTGGGTGCTGCGGCTGGAGGACGGCGAGGACGAGGGCTTCTTCGCGCCGGACAGCGCCGCGTGGGCGGTGCACGGCGGCATGCCGACGTTGGTCGCCGGGGTGCGCGCCCTGCTGTTGCAGGCGCTCCACCCGGGGGCGCTGGCGGGGGTGCGCGATTTCTCGCGGTTCCTGGAAGATCCGCTGGGCAGGCTGGCCGGCACGATCCAGTGGATCCACACCGTCACCTTCGGCAGCCGCGGCCAGGCGGTCGCCGGCTCGGAGATGGTGCGGTCGCTGCACCGCCGGGTGACGGGCAGCTACATCGACGGACACGGGGTGACCCGCCCGTACTCGGCGAACGACCCCGAGTTGGCGCGGTGGGTGCATCTCGCCTTCACCGACGCCTTCCTGACAGCGCATGAGCACTGGGGAGGCGCCCTTCCGGGAGGCGCGGACGGGTACGTCGCCGAGTGGGCGAAGGCCGGGGAGCTGATGGGCGTCGCGGAGCCGCCGCGGTCCGCCGCCGCCCTGCGAGCGGAGATCGACGCCGTCACCGACGCCGGGGAGCTGCGCGGGGGACCGGAGGTGGAGGAGATCGTCCGCTTCATCCGCCGTGCGCCCCTGCGACGGATGCTGCGGCCGTCGTACCGCATCGTGTTCCGCGCGGCCGTGTCCACGCTGGAGCCGCGCCATCGCGAGCTCCTCGGGCTGCCGTCGACCCCGCTGGAGCGGATGCTGCCCCTCCACGCGGCCACCGGAGCGGTGCTGAGCGGCGCGCGCGTCCTCCTCGGCCCGCAGACCCAGGCCGAGCTCGCTGCTCGCCGCCGCCTCGCCCGGCTCGCCGCCGCCTGACTCGTCGCTCACCTCCCGGCGAGCCCCGATTCGTGACGAATCCGCCCTCACCAGCAGCGTAAGGGCACATTCGTCACGAATGTTACCGGGGCCGATTCGTGACGAATGTGGGGTTTGGGGCGGCGTAAGGGCACATTCGTCACGAATGTGGGATCGCGGAGGCCGTCGAGCGGAGGATGCGACAGGATGGGGCCATGCAGGAAGACGTGAGCGAGCGCAGCCGGACCGTCGCCTGGCAGGACCCGGCGCCCGGCGTCGCGGTGATGCCGACGATGAGCGGACTCGACTACCTCCGTGCGATGATCCGCGGAGAGCTGCCGCAGCCTCCCATCGCCGCGCTCATGCGGATGACACTGGTCTCGGCCGACACGGGAACCGCGACCTTCGTCTGCGAGCCGGACGAGTCGCACTACAACCCCATCGGGACCGTGCACGGCGGCCTGATGTGCACCCTCCTCGACTCGGCCCTCGGCTGCGCCGTGCAGTCCACGCTCGCGCAGGGCCTGGGCTATACGTCCATCGAGATCAAGGTCAACTACCTGCGGCCGGTCTACGCGCACAGCGGGCAGCTGACCTGCACGGCGACAGTGACGAAGCCGGGCAACCGGGTCGCTTTCGCGGACGGGGTCATCACGGATGCGTCCGGGAAGACGGTCGCGACGGCGACCGGGTCGCTGCTGGTCTTCCCGATCGGCGGCTGACGGCCGCGGCTGACCCCTACTTCGTCTGCCCGGCCAGGAGCTGGTCGCGCACCTTCCGGCGGATCACCTTGCCGACGATGGAGCGCGGCAGCTCCTCCACCGGGATGACATGCTTCGGCACCTTGTACGGCGTCAGGCAGTCGCGCGCGTAGGCCCGCATCGCCTCCTCGTCAAAGGAGGCGCCCTTCTCCATCACCACGGCGGCCACGACATCCTCGCCGCCGCGCCGGTGGGGGAGGCCGACCACGGCGACGTCCGCGACACCTGGGAAGGAGCGCAGTGCGTCCTCCACCTCGGTCGGCGAGACGTTGAAGCCGCCGGTGACGATGAGCTCCTTGATCCGGTCGACGATGCGGACGAAGCCGTCCTCGTCCATCGTCACGATGTCGCCGGTGCGGAACCAGCCGCCCTCGGTCAGCACCTTCGCCGACTCGTCGGGCTTGCGCCAGTAGCCCGAGAAGACCTGCGGCCCGCGGGCGAGGAGTTCGCCCTCCTCGCCGAACGGCCGGTCGACCGACGGGTCGTCGGGGTCGGCCACGCGAAGCTCCGTGCTCGGGAGCGGCAGGCCGACGGTGCCGGGCTTCCGTGTCGCACCGACCGGATTGGCCATCAGCACGGGCGAGCACTCGGAGAGCCCGTAGCCCTCGACCAGGTAGCCGCCGGTCTCGCCCTCCCAGAGGTCGACGATGCCCTGCGGCAGGCTCATCGCTCCCGAGATCGCGATCTCGATTCCCGACAGCGACACCGTGCGCTTCTCCGCCGCCTCCACCAGCCGTTCGTAGATGGGCGGGACCGCGGGGAGGAAGGTCGCCGGATGCTTCTTGACCACATCCAGGACCAGGTCGGGGTCGAACTTGGGGAACAGGACCAGGCGCGCGCCCATGCTCATCGCGAAGGTCAGGCAGAGGGTGAGGCCGTACGCGTGGAAGAGGGGGAGCACCGCGTAGACGACGGAGCTGCCGCGCTCGATGGTCGGCACCCACGCTCGGGACTGCGCAGCGTTCACCGTGAGGTTGCCATGGCTGAGCATGGCGCCCTTCGGCAGGCCCGTCGTACCGGACGTGTACTGGATGAGCGCGAGATCGTCCCGCTCCGGCCGAGGTGCGGAGGCCTTGATGCGGCGGGAGGCGACCAGCGAGTCCCACGAGATGGTGCCGCTCGTCTTCGCGGTCAGCTGCTCGCGGGCCTTCCGGGCTGCCGGCACGGGCAGCCGCAGCGCGAACCGCTTGGAGGCGGGCATGGCGCGGGTCAGGTCGACCGAGATGACCGTCGTGACGCCGAGGTCAGCCGGGAGCTCCTGGACGGTCGCGGCGACCTTGTCCCAGACGATCGCCACGGTCGCGCCGTGATCCTCGAACTGGTGGCGCAGCTCCCGGGGCGTGTAGAGCGGGTTGTGCTCGACGACCACCGCGCCCAGCCGGAGCACCGCGTAGAAGGCGGCGACGTGCTGCGGGCAGTTCGGGAGGACGAGGGCCACCCGATCGCCCTTCGCCACGCCGAGCTTCCTGAGCCCCTCGGCAGCGCATGAGATCTGCTCGCCGAGCTCGGCGTAGGTGGTGGTGGCGCCGAAGAACTCGAGCGCGACGTGCTTGCCGTACGTGCGCACGGACTCGTCGATCAGGTGGGAGAGCGAACCCTGCGGGACCTCCACCTCGGCGGGCACTCCTGGCGCGTAGCCGGACACCCAGGGCTTCGCGCTGTACGGGGACGGATCGCTCGTCACACTGTCGGTCGTCACGCGCGCAAGCCTACGCGGAGGCGACCAGCGACCGCACCGCGTCCTCGATCGGGGTGTCGCCTCCGATGACCTCCCACTGGTGGCCGATCGTCGCCTGTTCGTGCAGCGCGAGCGCGATCAGCCGGGCGACATCCTCCCGGGCGATGCTGCCGCGCGGGACGCTGTCGCCGAGGGTGATCAGCCCGGTGCCCTCGTCGGTGGTGAGACCGCCCGGACGGAGGATGGTCCAGTCCAGGCCCGAGTCGCGGAGGGCGGTGTCGGCGTCGCGCTTCGCCTCGACGTAGGCCTTCCAGACCGGATCGGAGTCATCCACTGGAGCGTCGGCTCCCCAGGCGGACACCTGCACGAAGCGCCGGACGCCGGCCTGCCGTGCCGCCGCCTGCGACGTGATCGAGCCGCCGTAGTCGACAGTGCGTTTCCGTTCGATGCCCGACCCTGCACCGGCGCCCGCGGTGAAGACGATCGCGTCGCAGCCGGCGATCGCCGATGCGAGCGCCTCAGGGCCGGACCTCTCCAGATCCACCAGGACGCCCTCGCCGCCGAGACGGTAGACGTCGTCGGCGTGTTCGTCGTTCCTCACGACGCCGACGAAGTCGTCGCCGAGGTCGTAGAGCACCCGCATGAGCTGCTGGGCGACTTTTCCGTGGGCACCGATGATCGCGACTCGAGTCATGTCCCCATCCTTCCACCGCAGGGCGGCTCGCGCTGGTCTGCGGCCGGCAGAGGACACGCCGCGGCCGTGTCGGCGGCCGACACGCGCGTCCGCCGGTCGCGAACGCTCTGGGCAGGGGGTGCCGGCTCTGTTACGGTCGAGACCATGAACGCCCTCCTCGAGCTCGTCGGACGCGCCCTCGCGTCGGTCGTCGGCTCGTTGGGCGTGGGCGGTGGCACCGCCGGCTTCGTCGCCCTCGCGGGTGTCGCCGGTGCCCTGGGCCTGATGGCGGTGCTCGCCGCAGCAGCGGTCCGTTCCGTCGCCGCGCTGGCCGCCTCGCTGCGCCTGCGCGCGGTGTGGGCGCGCCCGGTCGAGCCGGTCGCCGGCTGGCTCGCCGAGAGCCAGGCCGACCCCGACGCCGACGGCCGGCCGCGACCCCGAGCGCCCGGTCTCTCCCTGCCGATCGCGTAGCCGCATCGAGCCCGTCGAGGGCCACGTCGGTGCCGCGGTCAGACGCGTCCGCACTCCGACGAATCGCAGGGAACACACACTCATGGACTTCTTCTCCTGGCCGCCCATTGCGGCCATCCTCGACGGCGCCTACGGGCTCGTCACCGGCCTCTCCGCCACCATCCAACCGGTGGCCGGAACCCTCGCCGGCCTCATCGCCGTCGCGATGCTGACGGTCATCGTCCGGCTCCTCCTCCTTCCTGTCGGCGTCAGCCAGGTGCGCGCCGAGTACAGCCGCCGGCGACTCGCCCCGAAACTCGCCGAACTCCAGCGCCGGCACGCGGGCGACCGCGAGACGCTGGCGCAGAAGACGATGGAGCTGTACCGCGCAGAGCAGGTGTCGCCATTCGCCGGGATGCTGCCGCTGCTGGCGCAGATCCCCGTCATCACGCTGGTGTACGCGGTCTTCACGCACGCGACTATCGCAGGGCACGCCAACGCCCTCCTCGGCGAGCACGCATTCGGCGCGCCGCTCGGCACGAGCTTCGTCGGCCTCACCGGCGCGGGGGCGGGCGTCTGGCCCGCGATGCTGGTGTACGTCGGCGTGCTCGCCCTCATCGCCGTCGTCACGACGGTGTCCCGCCGGGTGCTCACGCTGCCGCAGCCGGAAGGCTCGACGGCGCCGGCCGGGATGCTGCGGGCGCTCTCGTTCCTGCCGTACGTGACGGTCGTCTTCGCGGCGTTCGTCCCGCTCGCGGCTGCGGTGTACATCCTCACGTCGACGGCGTGGACCGTCGGCGAGCGGTGGACGCTGCGCCGCCTCCTCGACCCGGCGCGCCGCGCCGGCGGCACGACGCGCCCGACGACCTCCCACTGAGGATGCGGCCGCTCCTCGCATCTACTCGTCCCGACACGCCGTCAGCCGCTGGGCGATGACGGCGTGTCGGGACCACTAGTTCGATCGGCGGCGTCATCCCGGCTCGTGCACATCGAGGGATGCGACGATGGGAGCATGTGGAAGCGCGAAGCGAAGGAGGGGCGTCCCGCCGAGGGGGCGCCCGGAAAGAGCCTGCCGGGGCTGGGCGTCGGAGTCCAGGTCTACGTGCGCGAATCCGAGCAGGCGTCGCCCTCCGACTGGGTGGGCGAGCCGACCGGCGTGATCGTGTCGCCCGGGGACCGCAGCCTCCGCAACGTCTACGGGCCGATCGACGGGTTCACCACCTGGACGGTCTCGTTCTTCGAGCCGCAGCACCGCCGCGACGGCCGGGGTCCGTACGAGCGCGCCGTCATCCCGGCGGGGCTGCTGGTGGTGGAGGAGCCGGTCGGCGACTGAACCGGTTCGCCTACCTCTACCTGCGCGGTCGGAGCGAACCTAGAATGACGGCATGTTCGTCGAGGGCACCCTTCGATGGCAGGTCACGGAGGACTGCCCGTGGGACCTGCTGATGGCCCTTGCCGTGCGTGACCTGGCAGGCCTCGAGGAGCGGGTGCGCCCCGCCCTGCCGCCGCTGGATCCGGCAGTCGCGCCGGTGCTGCGGGCGCATCGGAACGAGCCCGTCGACGGCAGGATGCGCGTCCGCCCGGCGCCGCTGGCCGGCTCGCCCGGTTCGGCCGGATCGCGGGTCGGCGGCTCCGGCAGCCCGACCGGGGCAGACCGGGGCGATGCGCTCGCACGCCAGTGGCAGGCCTGGTTCGAGGTGGCCTCCGACCGGCACCGCCGGCTCACCGGCCCGCTGCTGCAGCCTCCGCACTTCGAGGCGTTCGACCGCGCGATCGAGCTGCAGGACGCCATCATCGCCCACTACGACGCCGCTGCAGGATGGGCGGACGCCCGACACGCGGAGTACCTCGCCACGAGCCTGGAGCAGCACGCGCGCCGCGCCGCGGACATCGTCGAGGTGGTGCACGCCAGGGAGTTCGAGCTCCGCAGGCAGGCCGGCTACTTCCGGCTCGACATCGACGTGCTGCCCCTGGCGGCGAAGGGCGCCTGGATCGTCGGCCCGCACACCGTCGCCATCAGCGCGACCCTGCGGAGCGACTCCGCCGCCTTCCGCGACTGGCTGCGCCCTCTCGTCTCCGCCCTCGTCTGACCGCCCGGTCTCGCCGGGCTCCCGTCCCGTCCCCTCCCGTCCCGTCCCGTCCCGTCCTGTCCGTTCCGGTCCGCGGTCCGTTCCGATCTCTTCCTCCGCCGAGGTGCACGTCGTTGCGGTCGACACGCCGTGCGAGTGCGCAACAGCGTGCACCTCGACGAAAGGGACAGGGGAGGCCGGCGGCGCGCGGGTTACGCGGGGCGCTTGGCGGGGGAGGTGGTGAGCGCCGGGTCGGTCTGCGCCACGTCGCCCACGGCTTCGTCGATGCGCGCGAGCACGTCACCGGACAGCTTCACGCCCGCGGCGGCCGCGTTCGACTGCACCTGCTCCGGGCGGGAGGCCCCGACGATCGCACCGGCGACGTTCGGGTTCTGCAGCACCCACGCCACGGCGAGCTGCGCCATGGTGATGCCCAGCTCGTCCGCGATCGGCTGCAGGCGCTGGACGGCGGTGAGCACGTCCTCCCGCAGGAAGCTGCGGATCGCGTCCGCCCCGCCCTTCTGGTCCGCCGCACGGCTGCCCTCCGGCGCCTCCTGTCCCGGCTTGTACTTGCCGGTGAGCACGCCCTGTGCGACCGGCGACCAGACGATCTGCGAGATGCCCAGCTCGGCCGAGGTCGGCACGACCTGCTTCTCGATCACGCGCCACAGCATCGAGTACTGCGGCTGGTTCGAGATGAGCTGGATGCCGAGATCCTTCGCCAGGGCGTGTCCTGCACGCAGCTGGTCGGCCGTCCACTCGCTGACGCCGATGTAGAGCGCCTTGCCCTGGCGGACGACGTCGGCGAACGCCTGCATCGTCTCCTCGAGCGGCGTCTCGGAGTCGTACCGGTGCGCCTGGTAGAGGTCGACGTAGTCCGTCTGCAGACGCGAGAGCGATCCGTCGATCGACTCGAGGATGTGCTTGCGCGACAGCCCGACGTCGTTGTGGCCCTTGGGGCCCGTGGGCCAGTAGACCTTGGTGAAGATCTCGAGGGAGGCGCGCCGCTCGCTCTTCAGCGCGTCGCCGAGCACCTGCTCCGCGACGGTGTTTGCGTAGGCGTCCGCGGTGTCGAACGTGGTGATGCCGGCTTCGAGGGCTGCGCGCACCGACTGGGTGGCGGTGTCGTTCTCCACCTGGGAGCCGTGGGTCAGCCAGTTGCCGTAGATGATCTCCGAGATCTTGAGTCCGCTGTTGCCGAGGTACCTGAATTCCATGACTCCCAACGTATCCCGGTTCCGCACGGCTGTCGGTCGCAGGTGAGAAGCTGGAGGGGTGGGACGAGCGGACGGCAGTGAGCGGCAGGTGAGCGCGCCCGATGTCGACGACTCCGAGTCCGCCATCCTGCACGTCGACATGGATGCGTTCTTCGCGTCGGTGGAGCTGCTGGAGCGCCCCGACGCGCGCGGCAAACCGGCCATCGTCGGCCATGCCGGTGGCAGAGGCGTCGTCACCAGCGCGACGTACGAGGCGCGGCGGTACGGCGTCCGCAGCGCCATGCCCATGTCTCAGGCGCTGCGGCTGTGCCCGAACGCGATCATCCTTCCGCCGCACTACGAGCGCTACACCGAGTACTCGGCGAAGGTGATGGACATCTTCCACGAGGTGACCCCGCTGGTCGAGCCGTTGAGCATCGACGAGGCGTTTCTCGACGTCTCGGGCGCGCGCCGGCTGCTGGGCTCGCCCCGCCGCATCGCCGAGCTGATCCGCTCCCGCGTGAAGGAGGAGACGGGGCTGACCTGCTCGGTGGGTGTCGCCGCCACCAAGTTCATGGCGAAGCTCGCGTCCGGCCGGGCGAAGCCCGACGGCCTGCTCGTCATCCCGCGGGCCGAGACCCTCAGCTTCCTCCGTCCGCTCCCGGTCGGCGCGCTGTGGGGTGTCGGCGCCAGCACGCAGGCCTCCCTGGAGAGGATGGGCCTCCTCACGGTGGCCGACCTCGCCGACGCGCCCTTGCACGTCCTGCAGAAGGCCGTCGGGGACGCCGGCGGCCGTCGCCTGCACGAGTTGGCGAACGGCCGCGACCCTCGGCGGATCGTCACAGAGTCGCGCGAGAAGAGCATCGGCCACGAGAACACCTTCGGCACCGACGTCGGCGAGATCGACGTGCTGCGCCGCGAGTTCCTGCGCCTGTCCGGGCGCGTCGGCGAGCGGCTGCGCAAGCACGGGATGGTCGCACGCACGGTGGCGGTCAAGGTCCGGTTCTCCGACTTCCGCACCATCACCCGCTCGCGCACCCTCGCCGAGCCGACCAACGTGGGCCGACGGCTGTTCGAGGAGGCCTGGGACGTGTTCGGCGTGCTCGGCCTCGACGTGCGCCAGACGCCCATCCGGCTCATCGGGGTCCGCGCCGAGCAGCTGGCGGATGCGGGAGGCGACGCCCTCGCACTGTGGGACCCGGACGAGGAGTGGCGCGAGACGGAGCGCACCCTCGACGCGGTGAGCGCGCGGTTCGGCCGGGGTGTCATCGGGCCCGCCTCCCTGGTGCGGCGGTCGCAGGAGGCCGACGACGAGGAGCGGGACGGGCGCAACCCGAAGTACGTCAGCGACTGACGCCCGACCGTCCGCGCCCTGTTCAGCCGGTGGCGGGAGCGCTAGCGTGGCCTCATGACGAACATCTCGCTGAAACTCGCCGAGACCGTGAGCGGCTCGGGCATCAAGTCGGTCTACGGCGAGCCCGTGGTCATCGACGGCACCACGATCGTGCCCGTCGCCGCCGTGCAGTTCGGCTTCGGCGCGGGCGGCGCCGGTGACGAGGACGCCCCGGGCGGCGCGGGCGGAGGCGGGGTCGCCATCCCATTCGGCGCGTACGTCTCCGACGAGCTGGGCGTGCGCTTCCGCCCCAACCTGATCACGCTGCTCGCGGTCGGCATCCCCTTCGTCTGGGTGGCCGGTCACGCCTGGGCGCGCGTCATCCGGGCGCTCAAGAAGTAGGTCGAGAGCAGTTCGAGCCCGCGGCGGCAGGCGTGCCGCCGGTCGGGCTACACTGAGTGCGAACACGGGAGTCCGGTGAGCCGGGCTGAGAGGAGACTTCTCCAAGTCTCGACCGTCGAACCTGATCTGGGTCATGCCAGCGCAGGGAGGCCATTTCTCACATCCCGTGCCCTGTTCCACATCGACAGAAGGGGCACGAACAGTGCACGCAACCATCTCCACCGTGGGCGCACGCCCGCGTACTCTCCGCTGGCGGGTCGTCGACATCGTCGTCGCCAGCGTCGTCGCCGTCGCGAGCGGCGTCGTCTTCTGGGTCTGGGGGGTCGTCCAGAATCCGATCTCCGGTCCGGCCGGCGCTCTGCTGCCCGGGTTCCAGGGAATCCTGAACGGCCCGTGGCTGTTCGCCGGCGTGCTCGTGGCGCTGATCGTGCGCAAGCCCGGCGCCGCCCTGTACGGCGAACTGGTCGCGGCGATCGTCTCCGCCCTGATCGGGACGCAGTGGGGCTTCGCGACGCTGCTCTCGGGCGTCGTACAGGGGCTGGGCGCCGAGCTGGTCTTCGCGCTCTTCCTGTATGCGAACTGGCGGCTCCTTCCGGCCATCCTCGCCGGCGCCGGAGCGGGCGTCGCCGAGTCGATCCTCGACCTCCTGTACTGGTACCCCGGCTCGAAGCCGGAGTTCGCCATCACCTACGCGATCACCACCACGGTCTCCGGCGCGGTCGTCGCCGGGCTCGGCTCGTGGCTCCTCGTCCGCGCCCTCGCCCGGACGGGCGCCCTGAGCCGCTTCGCCGCGGGCCGGGAGGCGCGGACGGCCGCGGAGGTCTGACGCCATGGGCATGAGACTGCCGGTCCCGGCCGCCGTTCGGGTCGACGGCTGGGGCTGGCGCTACTCCGGGCGCAGTGGATGGGCGGCGCGCGGCGTCGACCTCCGCATCGAACCGGGGGAGCGGGTCCTGCTGCTCGGTGCGTCCGGCGCGGGCAAGAGCACGTTGCTCGCGGGCCTGGCCGGCGTCCTCGGCGGCGACGACGATGGCGAGGCGGAGGGCGTCCTGACCGTCGCCGGCCGTCCTCCCGCTGCGGCGCGCGGCGAGGCGGGGCTGCTGCTGCAGGACCCGGACGCCCAGGTCATCCTCGCCCGCGTCGGCGACGACGTCGCGTTCGCCTGCGAGAACCTCGGCGTTCCGCGCGACGAGATCTGGCAGCGCGTTCGGTCGGCCCTGGCGCAGGTGGGACTCGACGTGCCGCTGGATCGGCCGACCGCCCACCTGTCGGGTGGTCAGAAGCAGCGGCTCGCCCTCGCCGGACTGCTCGCCATGCGGCCCGGTCTGCTCCTGCTCGACGAGCCGACCGCCAACCTCGACCCCGACGGGGTGCTCGAAGTGCGGGAGGCGGTGCGCGCAGCGCTCGATGCGACCGGCGCCACACTCGTGGTCGTCGAGCACCGCGTGGCCGTCTGGCGCGACCTGGTGTCGCGCGTCGTGGTGCTCGACACCGACGGGGGAGTGCTCGCCGACGGCGCCCCGGAGGCGGTGCTGAGCGACGCGGCCGGCGAGCTTCGCCGCGCCGGCGTATGGCTGCCGGGCACGCCCATCCCGGACCCGCCGACCATCGAAGAAGGCGCGCCGCTGCTCACGGCGCGCTCGCTCACCGTCGGGCGCGGCCCCGCGGTCACTCGTGGACGCCGCCGGGGTCGCCCGGTGCAGGCGACGCCGATCGGCGCACCGGTCGACCTCGCCCTGCGGGAGGGTTCCGCCCTCGCCCTCACCGGCCGCAACGGCGCGGGCAAGTCCACGCTGGCCCTGACGCTCGGCGGCCTGCTGCCGGCGGCGGCCGGCGAGCTCGTCGCCGAGCCCGCTCTTTCCGCTGGCGCGTCGCCCGATCCGTCCGCCTGGCGGTCGCGCGAGCTGCTCACCCGGGTCGGCAGCGTGTTCCAGAATCCCGAGCACCAGTTCATCGCCTCCACCGTTCGGGAGGAGCTGGCCGCGGGTCCCCGCGCGCTGGGCCTCCCGGACGCGGAGATCCAGGAGAGAGTGGAGGACCTGCTCGCCCGCCTCGCGCTCGAGGGTCTGGCGGAGGCGAACCCGTTCAGCCTGTCCGGCGGGCAGAAGCGGCGGCTCTCGGTCGGGACCGCCCTCGCCACCCGCCCCCGGCTGCTCGTGCTCGACGAGCCCACGTTCGGGCAGGATGCGCGCACCTGGGAGGCACTGGTCGGGCTGATCGCGGCGCTCCGCCGCGACGGGCACGCGGTGGTCGCGGCCACCCACGACGCCGAGTTCGTGGCGGCGGTCGGCGCCGCCTCCCTCCGGCTGGATGCTGCGGAGGTGACCGCGTGAGCCTGATCCAGCCGGTCCGCTCCGGTCCGCTGGCGACCCTGAACCCGGTCGCCAAGCTCGGCGCAGCGCTGATCGTCACCGTCGCCCTGCTGCTGTCGATCGACCCGGTGTCGGCGGGGGTCGCGCTGCTCCTCGAGCTCGTGCTGCTCACCGTCGCGGGTCTGCCGCTCCGGACGGTGTTCGCCCGCACGGCGCCCGTCTGGATCGCCGCGCCCCTTGCCGGGTTGACCACGCTGCTCTACGGGCAGACCTCCGGAACGGTGTACGTGCAGTGGTGGGCGGTCGAGATCAGCGACGGCTCCATCGCGCTGGCGCTCGCCACGGCGCTGCGCGTGCTGGCGATCGGCCTCCCTGCCGTGCTGCTGTTCATCACGATCGACCCGACCGACCTGGCGGACGGACTCGCGCAGCTGCTTCGCCTGCCCGCGCGGTTCGTGATCGGCGGTCTCGCTGGACTGCGGCTTGTGGGCCTCTTCGCCGAGGACTGGCGGGCGCTCACGCTGGCCCGGCGGGCGCGCGGGGTCGCCGAGTCGGGTGCGCTGCGCCGGTTCCTCGGGCAGGCCTTCGCGCTCTTCGTGCTGTCGCTGCGGCGTGGAACGAAGCTTGCAACAGCGATGGAGGCGCGCGGCTTCGGAGCAGCGCCGTCCCGCACGTGGGCCCGGCCGTCGGTGTTCCGCCGCCGCGACTGGGCGGCGTTGGTGGTGGCGGTGCTGGTGGCCGGTTGCGCCGTGGGTGCGGCCGTGGCGACGGGGAGCTGGAATGCCCCGCTCGGCTGAGGTCGTCGCGCTGGATGCGGCGGTCGCGGCGGCGGTGAGCAGTGCCGAGCAGGCAGGTCGCGTGCCGGTGATCCTCATCGACGGCCCGAGCGGCGCGGGAAAGAGCTCGCTCGCCGACCTGCTGCTGCGCGCTTGGCCCGCCGGCGGCGAGCCGCGCCTGGTGCGGATGGACGACCTCTACCCCGGGTGGGACGGGCTCGACGCCGGAAGCGAGGCGGTCGGCCGCGACCTGCTCGAGCCGCTGCGTGCCTCCGGAGCCGGCTCCTGGCAGCGCTGGGACTGGGAGCGGCACACCCCGGCCGGGCGTGTCGACGTCACCGGGGACGGACCGCTCGTCATCGAGGGATGCGGCACCCTGTCCCGGGGTAACGCGGCCCTCGCGGACCTGACGGTGTGGCTGCGGGCCGACGACGACCTCCGCAAGCAGCGGGCCCTGGCGCGCGACGGGGAGACGTTCGCCGCCGAGTGGGACCGCTGGCAGTCGCAGTTCGACCGCTTCGTCGCACGCGAGCATCCCGTCGAGCACGCCATGCTGGTGCTGGATGTCACGGGCGTCGACCTCGCGGATCCCCGCGCGAGGACTACGGTGGAGTCATGACGGACGCACGACAGGACCCCGAGTACATCGTCGAATACGCCGACGGACCCCTCGCCGGCCAGACCGACCGCCGCTTCCTGGTAGACGGCAAGCCGGACGAGCGGATCGGCGTGATCGCCGCCGTGGAGGGCCTCGAGTCCACCTTCTGGTACGTCGCCGCCGACGATCGCGAGGTCGAGGGACAGCACCTGGTGACGTACACATTCGACCAGCCGGACTCCGACCCGGTGGAGTCCGATCAGGAGGACGAGTCGATCTTCGGGTACGGCGCCTGAGCCATCGGGCCCAGAGGAGCTACGCCCAGCCGCGTTACGCCCAGCCGAGCTCGTGGAGGCGGTCGTCGTCGATCCCGTAGAAGTGCGCGATCTCGTGCACGAGCGTGATGTGGATCTCGTCCCGTAGTTCGTCCTCGTCGGCGCTGATCGCGAGCAGCGGCTCCCGGTAGAGCACGATGCGGTCCGGCATCTCGCCGAACCCGTACGTGTCCCGCTGCGTGAGCGCGACACCGTCGTACAGTCCGAGGAGGTCGAGCGAGCCGTCCTCCGGGCGGTCCTCGACCACGAACACGACGTTGTCGAGCCCGTCGACCATCTCGTCCGGGAGGCGGTCGAGCTCGTCCGTGACGAGCGCCTCGAAGGCCTCGTGGTCGACGGAGAGGCTCACGGCCGGCTCACCAGGCGGCCGCGACGGCGGCGTGCAGGTCCAGGAGGCCGGGGGTGCGCTCGCTCGGCCCACGGCCGAAGCCGCACTCCGTGCCGACTCCGAACGACGGAACGGCCGTGGACGCTGCGGAAGCCCGGCGGACCGCTCCCTCGACGCCGTCCTCGTGGTGGATCAGCCCCAGGAACAGCTCCGTGCCCTCGGGGATGTCGACCGACGCGAGCGGCGCGAAGTACGCGGAGTCGTCGCGCTCGATCGGCACGGGCAGGTGCACCCAGGTGACCGGACGTGGTGCGCTCGTGAGGATGCCGTTCAGCACCTCGGCGAGCCGGCCGGCGTCGGTAGGCTGCACGAAGTGCTGCTCCTCGACGTCGCCGTAGCAGAGGTGGTATCCCAGCTGCACGTCCGCGGGCACGGCGGCCGCTTGCCGCCCGGCGCGTTCGATCACGCCGGCGAGCACATCGTCGCCGAACCAGGAGGGCATCCGCCCCTCGAGCAGCGCGAACTCGACCGCCGTGTCCCACTGGATCGCGAGATCGTCGTGCGGGATGCCGTCGAGGATGCGCTGCAGCTCGCCGAACAGAGCGTGCTCGTAGGCGGGCTCGAACGCGGCGCGGTCCTCCGGCACGATGAACGGTCCGACGACGCCCGCCGGTGTCGGGAGGGACACCTGGAAGCGCGTTCCGGGGGCGATGACACCGTCGTCGCGCAGCCGGCGGAAGACCGCGTAGGAGTCGAGTGCCGCGTCCGCGTAGCCGAGGTCCGGGAACACCAGCCGATCGGCCGTCACGCCGTCGTCGAGCCGGAACGGCCTCCCGTCGAACACGCCGCGCAGCAACGACGGCGGTGCGTCGATGCGCGAGATGCCCTCCATCCGGTCGAGCCGCTTGGTCTGGAACTGGACCCAGTAGAAGCGTTCGCCCACCTCGCCGTCCGGGATGCGGTGCAGCCGGTCGCCGAGGTGGGCGCTCACGGTGCGGAAGACGCTCTCGGCGTCCGGCAGGTTGACGCTGCCGACGAGGTGCGCTCCGCGGATGACGGGGGATGCGGTCTGCGATTCGGGGGTGCGGGTGCTCACCCGCGCGAGTCTACCGGCGGGCGGTCAGGCGCCCGACGGCAGCCTGACCGCTCAGCCGATCAATACCAGTTGTACGACTCCGAGTGGCCCCAGGCGCCGCACGGCGTCCCGTAGCCACGCGCGATGTAGTCGAGGCCCCACTTGATCTGCGTGGTGGCGTTCGTAGCCCAGTCGGACCCGAAGGAGGCCATCTTGCTGCCGGGGAGCGCCTGGGGGATGCCCGTGGCGCCGCTGCCGGAGTTGGAGGCCTGGTAGTTCCACTGCGACTCGCGCTGCCACAGCTGCGAGAGGCACTGGAACTGGTCGGCGCCCCAGCCGTACTGGCTGGATGCGAGGCTTGCGGCGGTCGCCTTGGCGCCCTCCACCGTGTTGGCGTTCGCCTGGGCTGCGGCCGCTGCTGCAGCGGCGGCTGCTGCGGCTGCGGCGGCCTTGCGGTCCGCCTCTGCGCCGGCAGCGGCCAGCGCGTCGGAGGCCGCCTTGGTCTTGTCGATCGTGCTGCGGAGCGAGGTGTCGGGGAGCTTCGTGAAGCTGCTCAGACCGGCGATCGCCGTCTTCGCGGCCGACGGATCGGCCTTCGCCTGGTTGGCCGCGACGGTGGCCTCGGCGCCGGCGAGGGTGGTCTTCGCCTCGGCTTCGAGCCGCTCGCGGACGATCGACCCGTACACGCCGAGCTGGTCGTGGTGCATCCCGGTGCCCTCGGAGAGCTCGCGGGTCTGGCGCTCGCTGGCCTGCTGCTGCGCCATGACGGGGGCGATGAGGCTGGCGCTCATGATCACGGCTGCCGCGCCGGTCACGATGCGGCCGAAGGGGACGGGACTGTTCTTGAGGGTGGAACGGAGAGTACTGAGCATTGTCTTCCTGGATCGGGCTGACCCGGCTTCAGCACGCGGACGACGTGGCGCTTCGCGTGGGGACCGTGGCTCATCGGGAGCGGTCCTGCGGGTGGAACCGCGCGGCACGCGCGGAAGCGCCTCGCGGATCGGGGTCCAGAGGGCGCGGCATGCGACGCGGGTGTGCCGGCTGGGAAGGTCAGAGCATCCAGGAGCGGGCGCGGGGGCGCCTCAAGGGTTGGGGGCTGGATGCCGCCTGCGCGGCACGGACGGCCCTCGCGGCCGTCGATCAACGACTGTAGGCCGCGTTTCTGGACGGATGGGGCATGGAGCCTGGCAAAGTCGTGTACGCGTCAACGACTCGCGGGGGCCTCCTCGGCCTCCACTTGGGCCTCCGCCTCGTCGATCCTGCGGTCGGTGATCCACACCATCGGGATGAGCTGCAGCAGGACCAGCGCGCCCATGATGACGAAGACCCAGCGGACGCCGAGCGTCTGCCCGATCAGCCCGCCGGCCACCGCGCCGAGCGGCATCGTGCCCCAGGCGAGCAGCCGGTACGCGCTGTTCAGCCTCCCGAGCAGGCGGGTCGGCGTCACGCGTTGGCGCAGGGACACCGTGATCACGTTCCAGACGGAGACGGTCACGCCGCCGACCAGGAAGGCGGCCGCGATGATGAAGGGATTCGCCGTGAATGCGGGCGTTGCGACCGTGAGCAGGGAGCCGGCGATGGAGAGCAGGAGCGCCCGCGATCGTCCGAGGAGCCGCTCCGCGGGCTCGGCGAGAAAGGTGCCGAGCACGCTTCCGACGGCGGAGGCGGTGAGCAGCAGGCCGTATGCGGGATCGCTCAGCTTCATGGTCGAATTCGGCCCGGCGGCGTAGAGGACGAACACCGTGAAGGCGGCCGACGACGCGAAGTTGAAGACGCCGACCATGATCGCGAGCGTGCGCAGGAGGGTGTTCCCGGCGAGGAAGCGGAGACCCTCGCCGATGTCGGCGCGGATGGTGGTGGATCCGGTCCGGCCGGATACGTAGCGGCCCCGGACCAGCAGCAGCACGCCGATCGCCGCGACCCAGAGCAGGACGGGCGTGCCGAAGGCCACTCCGACGCCGATCGCCACCAGGAAGCCGCCGAGCGGCGGACCCACGAACTGGTTCGCCGTGAGCTCGGCGGCGTAGAGGCGGCCGTTAGCCCGCGACAGCAGCTCGCGTGGAACCAGCTGCGGGAGGATCGACTGCGAGGACGTGTCGTACACCGTCTCGGCGATGCCGATGCAGATCGCCGCCGCGTAGAGCAGCCACAGCGACCCGGCGCCCGCGACCGTGACGACGGTGAGGCAGGCGAGGAACAGGGCGCGCGCGGCGTTCGCGACGAGCATCAGCCGCCGTCGGTCCATCCGATCGGCCAGCGCGCCGGCTGTCAGCGCGAAGAACAGCCACGGCAGGGTGAACGCGAAGCTCAGTCCGGCGATCAGGGCGGGGGAGTCGGTGTGGCGGATGGCGACCAGGGGCAGCGCGACCTTCATGGCGCCGTCGGCCAGGTTCGAGAGCCCGGCGGACGTCCAGAGCTTCGCGTAGCGTTCGCCGAGGCCGTTTGCGGTCATGAGGACAGGCTTGCACAGTGATTTAGAGAAATCAATCGATGTACATGGTTCAATCGGTCGCTATCGTGGAGGGATGAGCGAAGAGTCTTCGAGCGTGTCAGCGCCCGGTCCCGACAACAAGCGGCGACCGGCGACGCCGCAGGAGCTCAAGGCGATGTCTCACCCGCTGCGCGTCCGCATCCTGCGACTCTGCGGCGACAGCGAGCTCACCAACAAGCAGCTGGCCGATCGGCTGGGCGTCGACCCGGGAACGGTCTACTACCACGTCCGCCAACTCGTCGAGGCGGGTTTCCTCGAGCCGGCAGCGGTGCGCACGGGGGAGTCCGGGGCGCTGGAGAAGCCCTACCGGTCGACGGGCAAGAGCTGGTGGCTCACGGTCTCCCTCGAAGACCTCGACCTGAGCGACGGTCTCGCGCCGGTGGAGGCGTTCCAGCAGGAGCTGGCGGAGGCCGGGCCGGCGTCGGTCGCCACCTTCGCGCGGTTCTCCCTGCACCTATCGCCGGAGGACGTCGCCGAGCTGGACCGCCGCATCGTCGCCGTCCTGGACGACTTCATCGAGACCGACGCGGAGCGGGCGCACCTTCCGGCGCACGGCGGCATCTTCGTGCTGCACCGGACGGCGGCCCGGGACGGCGACGGCGCACAGACCGGCGGCTGACGTCTCGCCTCAGAGCGCCTTCGCGGCGGCGGCGAGGACCTGCGCGAGCGTGGGAACGCCCTCCGCGCGGAACACCTCGCTGCCGTCCTGGCCCGAGACGATCACGGTCGGGGTCGAGCGGATGCCGTCCTGCTCCGCGCGCTCGATGTTGCGTGCCACATCCAGCTCGGTCACCGCGATGCGTGGGGCCAGCCGGGCTGCCTCCGCGAGCACCGCCCGCGTCTGCATGCACGGCTCGCAGAAGGCGGACGTGTAGAGCGTCAGCCGCGCCCGCGACTCCTCGCGCCCGGTGACGTCGGGGGCAACGGCCGGTGTCGAATCCACACCGTCAGTGTACGTCCGGAGAAATCGCGGCGACGATCCGGCGGCACAGGGCGTCCCGACGCGCCTGCCGGGCGTCGTCCGGCCCACAATCGACCCGTGAGCCGAACGACCTACACGCGCTACGTCGCCCTCGGAGACTCGCTCACCGAGGGGCTGTGCGACAGTGCGCCCGGACAACCGGACGCCTTCCTCGGCTGGGCCGACCGGCTCGCCGGGATCCTCGACGGCGACGCCCGGCTCGCCGGCGAGTCCGTCGAGTTCGCCAACCTCGCGGTGCGCGGCCGCCGCATCGCGGACGTGGTGGATGCCCAGATCCCGCACGCGCTCCAGCTGCGACCCGACCTGGTGTCGGTGATGATCGGCGGCAACGACCTGATGAGCCCGGCCGCCGATCCGGATGCGCTCGCCTCCCGGCTGGAGACCGGCGTCAGAGAGCTGCGCCGGTCGGGGGCCACCGTGCTGCTCGCCAACATCTTCGATCCGCAGTTCGCGTTCTTCCTCAAGCCCTTCCGCGGCCGGGCCGCGGTCTTCAACGCCAACATCTGGAGCATCGCCCGGGACCAGCGGGCGGTCGTGCTCGACGTGTGGGGCGTCCGGGAGTTCCGCGACCCGGCAATGTGGGCCTCCGATCGCGTCCATCTGAGCACCCGAGGTCACCGGCTGCTCGCGGCGCAGGCCGCTCATGCCCTCGGCGTCCCGTACGCCGAGGTGAGTGGACCGGAGGCCGCGGCCGCCGGGCCTGCGGAGCCTCCGACGCCTCCCGACGAGGTGCCGCTGCGGACCTGGTTGCGGGTCTACGCCATCCCATGGGTCGCCCGGCGGCTCCGCCATGTGTCCACCGGCGACGGGCGCGGGCCGAAGCTGCCGGTGCCGCAGCGCGTGGAGCTCTCCGGCCTCTCCGTGCCGGGCGCCGTCGGAGGCCCGCACTAGACTCGCTGGTATGGCTACCTCCTCGGATCGACTGGTCTGGATCGACTGCGAGATGACCGGCCTCGACCTCGAGGTCGACGAGCTCGTCGAGATCGCAGTGGTGATCACCGACTTCGAACTCAACGTGCTCGACCCCGGGCTCAGCATCGTCATCAAGCCCGACGACTCGGCCCTCGAGCACATGGGGGAGTTCGTCCGGCAGATGCACACCACGTCCGGTCTCATCGACGAGATCCCGAACGGCAAGAGTCTCGCCGAGGCCGAGTACGAGGTGCTGGAGTACGTGCTGAAGTTCGCGCCGACCGCGCGCACCGCTCCGCTTGCAGGCAACACCATCGGCACCGACCGCATGTTCCTGGCGAAGTACATGCCGCGGCTCGACAGCCACCTGCACTACCGAAACGTCGACGTGTCCTCGATCAAGGAGCTGGCCCGGCGCTGGTTCCCCCGCATCTACTTCAACGCGCCGGAGAAGAACGGCGGCCACCGGGCGCTGGCCGACATCCTCGAGTCCATCCGCGAGCTCGACTACTACCGTGCCGCCGCCTTCGTCGCGCCTCCCGGCCCGACCACCGACGACACGCACGCGCTGGCCGCGGGTGTCGTGGAAAAATGGGCTCCCCGCATGGGCTAGAATCGTTGAGTTGCTTGCGCAGTGGTCCTTCGGGCCGGCGCACACATGGTGGGTATAGCTCAGTTGGTAGAGCGCCTGGTTGTGGTCCAGGAGGTCGCGGGTTCAAGCCCCGTTACTCACCCCACGCAGAAGGGCCGGACTCGTCGAGTCCGGCCCTTCGTGCATCCCGCCCCGCCCCCGTCGAGCCGCCCCCGTCGAGCCGCCCCCATCGAGCCGCCCACCGTCGAGTCCGCGATTTCTGCACGTTTCGGGCGCAGAAACGTGCAGAAATCGTGTAGTCGATGGTGGGGCGCACGTCGGGCGCAGGAGGTGCCCCCGGCAGGAATCGAACCTGCGACCAAGAGATTAGAAGGCTCCTGCTCTATCCGCTGAGCTACGGGGGCGACAGCTCCACGATACCGGAGCGGTACCGGGTCAGAGGGTCGCGCCGGACTTGCCCGCGCGGTTCACGATCGCGATGACGGGCCGCCGCCCGCGCAGCCCGAACCGCAGCCGCAGCTTGGCCTGACGCGCGATCAGCACGGCGACGACGGCCGCGGCCGCCGCGGGCACCAGCCCCGAGATCGCCATCGCGATGTGCGGGCCGACCTGCTCCACGATCCAGCCCATGAGCGGGCCGCCGAGCGCCTGGCCGCCGAGCAGCACGAGGATGTACAGCGAAATGACGCGTCCGCGGATCTGCACGTTCGACGACATCTGCACGAGCGAGTTCGCCGCGGTGATGAACAGGAGGTTGCCGACGCCGACGCACACCAGCAGCATCCCGAAGGCCAGCTCGCCCGGAGCGAATCCGGCCAGGGCCTGCACGACGCCGAGCGCCGCCGCCGTCCCGACCACCATCGACAGCCGCACGCTGGTGCGCCGTGTGGAGGCCAGGGCCCCGGTCAGCGCGCCGGCGGCGACAAGGGCGTTGAACATCCCGTAGCCCTGCGCCCCGACGTGGAACACATTGTTCGCGTAGGCGGCCAGGAAAACCGGCATGTTGAAGGCGAACACGGCGATCACCGCGACCATCACGACGGTCCAGAAGATGACCGGCTTGCGGCGCACGTAGCGCATCCCCTCGGTCAGCTGCCCCTTGCCGCGGGGCGCAGCGGGGGAGGCGTGCAGTTCCGACCGCTTCAGGGTCGCGACCGCGAACACCACCGCGAGGCAGGCGACGGCGTTGATCGCGAATGACCAGCCGCCTCCCACCGCGGTGATCAGGATGCCGCCCAGCGCCGGCCCGATCAGCCCGCCGAGCTGGAAGATCGACGAGTTGAGGCTGATCGCGTTGCGGAGGTACGTCGGTCCGACCAGCTCGTTGACGAACACCTGCCGGGCCGGGTTGTCGACCACGGTCACGAGCCCGAGCACGAACGAGATCGCGTAGACGTGCCAGACCTGGATCACCCCGGTGAGGGTCAGGACGGCGAGCAGCGCCGCGATCGCCGCGGCGCACGATTGGGTGACGATCAGCAGGCGCTGCTTGGAGTAGCGGTCGGTGATGACGCCGCCCCACAGCCCGAACAGCAGCATAGGCGTGAACTGCATGAACACGGTGACGCCGACGGCCGCGACGCTGCCGGAGAGCTGGAGGACCAGCCAGTCCATCGCGATCCGCTGCATCCACACCGCCGTGTTGGCGACGAGGTTGCTGGCGGCGAAACGGCGGTAGTTCGGTACGCGGAGCGAGGCGAACGTCTCGCGCCACGGCGGCCTGGTGGAGAGGACCGGCATGGGTCCGGTGGGCGGGGCCGCTGCGGTGGAGTGCGCCACGTGTGTTCTACCTCGATGTCGTCGCTGGTTCCGTATGAAGGGTCTCCTTCGACAGTACGCAGATCCGGCTATTCTTGTTCCCGATCAGGGCTATAACTCCCATTGACTTTTCGAATGGATGCGCGCGATGTTCGACCCGGTACTCCTGCAGACCTTCCTCGCCGTCGCCGACACGCGCAGCTTCACCCGCGCCGCCGCCCGGCTGGGCATCAGCCAGCCGACGGTGAGCCAGCACATCCGCAAGCTGGAGCTGGCCGCCAAGCGGCAGCTGATCGCGCGGGACACCCGGGAGGTGCGGCTGACGGACAACGGCGACGCCATGGCGGGTTTCGCCCGGACGATCCTGGCCGCCCTCGCCGAGGCGGACAGCTACTTCAGCGGCTCCGCCATGCGGGGGCGGCTGCGGTTCGGCGCGGCCGACGACCTCGCGATCACGACGTTGCCGCGCATCCTGCGGCACTTCCGCCAGCAGAACCCGCAGATCAATCTGGAGCTGACCGTCGACCAGTCGGGTCCGCTGCACCGGAAGCTGAAGGCCGGTCACCTCGACCTGATCTTCATCAAGCAGACGCCGGGCACCACGGAGGGCACGGTCGTCGCGACCGACGAACTGGTCTGGATGGGTCAGGAGAAGACCATCCTGGACCCTGACGGCCCGGTGCCGCTCATCTCGTACCAGGGGCCCAGCCTGAGCCGCCAGGTCGCCATCGATGCACTGGAGTCCGCCGGCCGCTCCTGGCGGATCACCTGCAACACCCGGGAGGTCAACGGAGTGCTCGCCGCCGTGCGCGCCGGCATCGGGGTCGCCGTCTTCCCGCGGTCGCTCATCCCGGCGGACCTGATCAAGGTCACCAACCGGTTCGGCCTTCCCGAGCTCGGCCATGTCGATTTCACGCTGCTCTCGAACCCGTCCGCGGCGCGGGAGCCGGTGGAGGCGCTCACCACGGCCATCCTGGCCCGGGCGGTCAGCCGGGTGGCCTGAGCGCGGACCCCGCCGGGCCGCTCATCCCTCCACAGGGATGGCATCCGGGTCTGCGGGCCGGATCCCGCCGTCCGCAGACCTCCGTCGCAGCAGCAGCGCGACGAGCGGGAAGATCAGCACCGAGAGCATGCCCGCCCCGACCAGGGCCGTCGCCGTCCCGCTCGCCAGGTCGTGGTCCGCGACGCCGATGGCGGTGACGGCGACGATGATCGGCAGGCCGGTCGCGCCGAACAGCGTCAGCGCGGCCCGGTCGCGCCCCGTCGAGCCCGGCGGCGCGACGAATGACCCGGGCACGCCGCGCACGAGGAGGAGCAGCACGAGGAAGATCGGCAGCAGGATCAGCGCGCGCGGGTCGCTCACCAGGGTCTTCAGATCGAAGCCGACTCCCGTGTTGATGAAGAACACCGGGACGAGCACGCCGAAGGCCACCGCCTCCAGCTTGCTCTCGATGTGGCGGGTGTCGGCGGGGGAGGCGCCCGCGAGCAGGATGCGGCAGAGCACGCCGGCGGCGAATGCGCCGAGCAGCATGTCTAGCCCTAGGACGATGCTGAGCCCGACCAGTGCTGCGATGACGAGCACGACCAGCCGGACGGCGAACTGGCCGCTGGTGTGGAGCGTCGCCGACACCAGGTCCTGCAGCCGGCCATGAGTGCCGCGGGACGCGAACCAGATCGCCCCGCCGGCGATGAGCACGAATCCGATCAGGACCAGTGCCGCGGCCAGCGGCTTCCGTCCGCTGAGGAACAGCGAGATGGCGATCAGCGGACCGAACTCGCCGACCGCGCCGACGGCGGTGACGGCCCGGCCGAACGGTGTGCGCAGCTCGCCCGCATCCCGGAGCACCGGCATCAGCGTGCCGAGCGCTGTGGAGGTGAGCGCGATCCCGATGTAGACACCGGTGATGAGCTGGCCGGCGATCAGGGAGGCGAGGAGGATGCCCACGGCGAGCGAGATCAGCCAGGTCAGCGACGCGCGTCGCAGCGGGCGGCCCGCGATCGCGCCGAAGTCGATCTCGTTCCCCGCCATGAAGAACAGGAAGGCGAGGCCGAAGTTCGAGACCGCCTGCAGGGCGTCCGTCTCGTGCACCCACCCGAGCACGCTGGGGCCGGCGACCAGCCCGAGCACGATCTCGAACACGACGAGCGGGATCTTGACGACCCGTCCGACCACCGCGGCCAGCAGGGCTGCGGCGACACCGAGCAGCGGGACGAGCACGACGGTGGAGACGGCGGGGTCCATGCGCGCATGCTAGCGACGTGGCCGGGGGTCGCGGCAGTCCGCTTCTCGCCGTTCACACGGACGAAATCCAGCGGGGCTATCGTGGCGTCATGCGTGAACTCCAGGCGAAGATCATCGAGGACCTGCACGTCCGTCCCGAGGTGGACCCGGCCGAGGAGGTCGAGCGCCGCGTCGGCTTCCTGGCGGACTATCTGAAGACGACCGGAGCCAAGGGCTTCGTGCTCGGGATCAGCGGCGGGCAGGATTCGTCCCTCGCGGGAAGGCTGTCCCAGCTCGCGGTCGAGCGGCTCGCTGCGGAAGGGACGGAGGCCGACTTCGTCGCCGTCCGCCTGCCCTATGCGGTTCAGCACGACGAGGACGACGCCCAGCTGGCGCTCTCCTTCATCCGGCCGAAGAGCTCGGTCGTGTTCAACATCCAGCGCGGTACCGACGGCGTCCAGGACGAGTACGCCGATGCGCTCCCTGAGGCGATGTCGGACTTCGTCAAGGGCAACGTGAAAGCGCGCATCCGCATGGTCGCGCAGTACGCGATCGCCGGGCAGCGGGGGCTCCTCGTCGTCGGCACCGACCACGCCGCCGAGGCGGTCACCGGGTTCTTCACGAAGTACGGCGACGGTGGGACGGACGTCCTCCCGCTCAGCGGGCTGACCAAGCGGCAGGGCAAACAGCTCCTCCAGTACCTGGAGGCGCCCGCTCGGCTGTACGAGAAGGCGCCGACCGCCGATCTGCTCGACGCGAATCCCGGGCAGACCGACGAGGACAACCTCGGGCTCAGCTACAACGACATCGACGACTTCCTGGAGGGGAAGGACGTGCCGGACGAGGTGGCCGAGGCGCTCGAGACGCGCTACCGGTCGACCGAGCACAAACGGCAGCCCCCGGCGAGCATGTTCGACGGCTGGTGGGCGGAGACCACCTACACCCGCTGAGTAGCGAGCAGGAACGACGAAGGGCGCCGGCGTGAAGCCGGCGCCCTTCGTGATTCGGGTGGAGTGCTGTGCCGTCGGGCAGGTCAGTGCCTGGACAGGCTGGCCGAGGCGCCTAGACCGGCTGCCCGAGGCGCGAGGTCGGCGAGGTGTCCGCGGACGCGTTCGCCTCTGCGGCGGCTGCGACGAACGGGTTGGCGGCGGTCTGCTCCTGGTCGCGCTGTGCGGCGGGCGCCGGCTGCGCGGCCGGAGTCTCCGCTCCGGTCGCTCCCACAGCTCCCGTCGCAGGCGCGGCGTACTGCTCGTGGTGCTGCTGCGCCACCCACGCGTCCTGCTGGGCGAGCAGGGAGCGCTCGCTGTCGGTGTTCTCGAAGCGCCAGCGCTCGAGGTCGCTCTGGAAGATCTTCCTGGCCCGGCGCGGGTTGTTCTGCCACTCGATGAGACGGTCGCGGAATTCGGCGATCGCCGGGTCCAGCTGGTAGCCGAAGGTGGCGGAGGCCCGCTTCATCTCGGCGAGCTGGTGTCCCGCCCACGTTGCGGCAAGGCCGGAATTCTTGATCGGGAGCAGGCGGACCATGATGTCGGCCTGCCCCACCGCCCGGTCGGACAGGATCTGCTCGGCCGGCGAGAGCGAGTTCCAGACGGACGCCTCGGTGGCCGCATCGACCAGCGCGGCGATCGCTGAGGCCTTCTGCTGGCGGTCGGTACGGGAGAGGAGGCCCTTGAGGGCGCCCCGGGCGATCCAGGCGGCGATCAGGCCGGAGAGGATCACGGCGACCGCGAGGACCACCGCATTGAAGATCGCCGGGCCTGCGGCCGGCGATGTGAACCAATCGACGAAGTCATTCCACCACTGCATGCCGTGATGGTAACGGCGGACCCCCGGTCGCCCCGGGAGCCCGCCCGTCGTGTCGCCAACCCGGGCATCCGTGCACCCGTCCGCCGACGTGCACCCGGGCACGTCGGCGCGGCAGAATGGGACGGACGGAACGAAAGGGGACCTTCATGCAGACCTTCGTGGTGGCAGGCGGATGCTTCTGGTGCCTGGATGCGGTGTACCGCGTCCTGCGCGGAGTGGAGGATGTGGTGTCCGGCTACACCGGCGGAACGGTGGTCGACCCGTCGTACGAGGATGTCTGCACCGGCCGCACCGGTCATGCCGAGGCGGTCGCGGTCACCTTCGACCCGGAGGTCGTCCCGCCGAGCGTGATCCTCGACGTGTTCTTCACCCTGCACGACCCGCGCCAGGTGAACCGGCAGGGCAACGACATCGGAACCCAGTACCGTTCGGCGATGTTCTCCGACGGGGAGCACCAGCGCGAGCTGTTCGAGGCGGCCCGCGACCGCGCGTCCGAGTACTGGGACGGCGGGATCGTCACCACGATCGAACCGCTCGGCCCGTTCTACCGCGCAGAGGATTACCACCAGGACTTCTTCGCCAAGAACCCGGGCCAGGGCTACTGCCTCGCCGTCGCGCTGCCCAAGGTGAACAAGATCCGCGCCTCGTACGCGGAGTACGTCGCGGCCTGACCCGTCCCCAGAACTTCCGACGAAGCGGTTCTCCACAGATCCGGCCTCCCGCCCCTGCGCGGGTTGCGGCCCCGCGAGAGTGGTCGTGCGGCCGCCGCAGGGGCGGCCCCGCCGAAAGGGGAGACCATGTCAGATACCGTCGCCGTGCGAGGCTTCGTCGCCACCGAACCGCGCCACCTCGTCACCGAGGCCGGCTTGCCGATCACCAGCTTCCGGCTCGTCACGACGCATCGCCGCTACAACCGTCAGGCGTCGACGTGGGAAGACGGCGGAAGCAACTGGTACACCGTCAGCGCCTTCCGGCGGCTCGCACTGAGCACCGCCGAGTGCGTCGCCAAGGGCGACCCCGTCCTGGTCTCGGGCCGGCTCTGCCTGCGGGAGTGGGCGGGTGAGAAGCAGGGGATGACGGTCGAGATCGAGGCGGAGTCGATCGGGCACGACCTGACCTGGGGCCGGTCGCAGTTCACCCGGTCGGCGGGTGGCGAGACGGGGGAGGAGGCGGTGACCGCTTCTCAGGGAACCACAGCGGCGTCCCCCTAAGATGCGGGATATGACGCCTCCCGTGGTCCGCCGGACCGGATCTCTCGCGGTGCCCGCCACGATGCTCGCTGCTGCAGCAGCGGTCGCGCTGGCGCTCACGGGATGCACGGGCGCTCCGGCGCCGACGGCCTCGGCCACGGTCGTCGCCTCTCCGACTCCTGCTCCCACGAGCACGACGCCGGCGGCGATCGCGCTCGTGCCCGGCGGCACGGCCACGCAGAATCTGCCGTACTTCGACCAGGTGAACCACGCGACCCTCGCGAAGAACCCGAATGCGCAGGGGCGCGACTTCATCGACGGGCTCGTCGCCGCCGGATTCACGAAGAGCGACATGCAGCTGACCGTCGACACGACCACCATCGGCCTCAAGGCGAACAGCATCCAGTTCTCGGTGCGCATGGGCGACACCTGCCTGATCGGGCAGAACGGCGCCGACGCCGGCGGGTACTGGAGCGAGGCGACGCCGGTGCTGTCGACGGGCAACTGCCTGATCGGGCAGACGCGCCCCATCGACTGGTGATCCCCGCGGGGTGATCCGACCGGGCGATCCGACCGGGTGATCCTGCCCGCGTGACCCCGCGACCCGCCCGAGAGAAGGCGTAAGCCCGGTATCCTCGTATACGGCAGTCAGCCGACGACAGGGAGTTTGAGAAGAAGAGTGGCCGAATACATTTACTCGATGGTGCGGGCCCGCAAGGCGGTCGGCGACAAGGTGATCCTCGACGACGTGACGATGGCGTTCCTGCCGGGAGCGAAGATCGGCGTCGTCGGACCCAACGGCGCCGGAAAGTCCACCATCCTGAAGATCATGGCAGGCCTCGACACGCCCTCCAACGGCGACGCCAAGCTCTCCCCAGGCTACAGCGTCGGCATCCTCATGCAGGAGCCGCAGTTGAACGAGAGCAAGACCGTCCTCGAGAACGTCCAGGAGGGCGTCGGTGAGATCAAGGAGAAGGTCGACCGGTTCAACGAGATCTCCGGCCTGCTCGCCGAGCCGGACGCCGACTTCGACACGCTGCTCGCCGAGATGGGAACCCTCCAGGAGCAGATCGACGCGGCCGACGCGTGGGACCTCGACTCCCAGCTGGAGCAGGCGATGGACGCGCTCCGCTGCCCGCCAGGGGACTGGCCGGTCAACACCCTCTCCGGAGGTGAGAAGCGCCGCGTGGCCCTGTGCCGCCTGCTGCTGCAGAAGCCGGACCTCCTGCTCCTCGACGAGCCCACCAACCACCTCGACGCCGAGAGCGTGCTCTGGCTCGAGCAGCACCTGGCCAAGTACCACGGCGCCGTGCTCGCCGTCACCCACGACCGGTACTTCCTCGACCACGTGGCCGAGTGGATCGCCGAGGTCGACCGCGGACACCTGTACCCGTACGAGGGCAACTACTCGACGTACCTCGAGAAGAAACGCGAGCGGCTCGAGGTCCAGGGCAAGAAGGACGCCAAGCTGGCGAAGCGCCTGTCCGAGGAGCTCGACTGGGTGCGGAGCAACGCAAAGGGCCGTCAGGCCAAGTCGAAGGCCCGACTCGCCCGGTACGAGGAGATGGCGGCCGAGGCGGAGCGCACCAGGAAGCTCGACTTCGAAGAGATCCAGATCCCGCCGGGGCCGCGCCTCGGCCAGGTCGTGATCGACGCGAAGAACCTCGAGAAGGGCTTCGACGACCGCCGGCTCATCGACGGCCTCACCTTCACCTTGCCGCGCAACGGCATCGTCGGAGTGATCGGCCCGAACGGCGTCGGCAAGACGACGCTGTTCAAGACCATCGTCGGCCTCGAACCGCTCGACGGCGGCGACCTGAAGGTCGGCGAGACGGTCAAGATCTCGTACGTCGACCAGACCCGCGGCGGCATCGACCCGAACAAGAACGTCTGGGAGGTCGTGTCCGACGGGCTCGACTACATCCAGGTCGGCAAGACCGAGGTTCCGTCGCGGGCCTACGTCTCCACCTTCGGGTTCAAGGGACCGGACCAGCAGAAGAAGTCGGGCGTCCTCTCCGGTGGTGAGCGCAACCGCCTCAACCTGGCGCTGACGCTCAAGCAGGGCGGCAACCTGCTGCTCCTCGACGAGCCGACCAACGACCTCGACGTCGAGACCCTCTCCAGCCTGGAGAACGCGCTGCTCGAGTTCCCCGGATGCGCCGTGGTCATCACCCACGACCGGTGGTTCCTCGACCGGATCGCGACCCACATCCTCGCCTACGAGGGCAGCGAGGAGGACCCCGCGAACTGGTACTGGTTCGAGGGCAACTTCGAGGCGTACGAGGAGAACAAGGTGGAGCGCCTCGGCCCGGACGCAGCCAAGCCGCACAGCTCGACCTACCGCAAGCTCACGCGCGACTGAACGGGACACCCGCCATGCGACTGCACGTACCGATCAAGCTCCGCTGGAGCGACCTCGACGCGTACGGTCACGTCAACAACGCCGAGATGCTGCGCCTCCTCGAAGAGGCACGCATCGAGGCGTTCTGGGTGACCGACGACAGCGCCGGCGACACAGGCGGCGACGCCGTGCAGGGGAGCGGCCAAGCGGTCGGCGCGTCGACCGCAGTCCTCGACGGACGCCCAGGGGCGGACACGCTCACGCTGATCGCGCGGCAGGAGATCGAGTACCTCGCGCCCATCCCGTACCTCCGGCAGCCGCTCGACGTGCAGCTCTGGCTCGGCAGGCTCGGCGGAGCCAGCCTGGAGGTCTGCTACGAGGTGTGGTCACCGGAGGGCACCGATCCCCGCACGCTGTTCTCGCGGGCGGCGACCACGATCGTGCTCGTCGACGCGACCAGCCAGCGACCGCGCCGCATCAACGAGCGCGAGCGGGACGCCTGGACCCCGTACCTCGACGAGCCGGTCGCATTCGCCAAACGCAACTGACCGGCGGCGCGGTCCCAGTCGCTGCTGCGGCGCGGGGCCGCGCCATCAGGGCGTCGGGGCGGGGGTCGTCGGCAGGGGCGTCGGGCTGAACGAGTTCTCCCAGATCGCCCGCGAGCCCGCCTCGCCGATCAGCACGACCTCCACGACGGTCCCCACCGCGAGCACCAGCGCCGCAACGGTCAGCACGACGATCGCCACCCGGCGCACCACGGTGGAGGGGCGCCGCGGCGACCCCGGACGGTCGAAGAAGGAGAACCACGCCCACTGCAGCACGGTGAACGCGAACAGCACGATCACCCACGGCAGCAGGGTCCGTCCGAGCGCGGCGTGCTGCAGGATCAGCGGCGTCGACGGGACCCGCGCCTGCAGCCACTCCCCGGCGGACGTGACGACCGGCACCAGCACCAGGTCCGCCAGCGCCAGCAGCGGCACGACGATCCCGAGACGGCGCCGCGCTGCCGGCCACACCGGTACCAGCAGTGCGGCGACCGCCGTGAGCGGCACCAGCACGACCACGAAGTGGACGAGCAGGACGTGCAGCGGTAATCCGTTGACCTCCACGTCGGGCCCTATCCCGTCACGGTCACGGAGTCGCCCGAGACCTGGGCGTTCAGCTTCGGGAGCGGGTCGCGCGCCGGCCCGTCCAGCACGTCGCCGGTGGTGCCGTCGAAGCGCGAACCGTGGCACGGGCAGTCGAACTCCTTGCCCTGCGGCGCCACCGTGCAGCCCTGATGCGTGCACACCGCGCTGAAGGCGACGACCTTCCCCGCGCTCGGCTGCGACACCACGATCGGCTTGCCCGCGAGCGTGGCCGAAACGGCGCCGCCCACCGGGATGGACGCCAGCGACACCTGCGTCGTCCCTGAGCCGCCGGAGCCTCCCGAGCCTCCTGAGCCTCCCGAGCCTCCGGACCCTTCCGCGCCGGACCCCGAACCATCCGCACCCCCCGGGGTGCAGGCGGCGAGCAGCAGTGCGCCGGCGGACACCCCGCCGATCGATACGAGGGTGCGGCGGGTGAGCGGTGCGTGGTCGTTCATGCGGGTTCCTCCCGTTCGGCGGTTTCGTCTCTTACGGTATTCACGAGACGATGCGGAGATCGGTTCAACCGTGGCGTGTGAACCTTTCCGTCGGCTGCATCGTGTACAGGGCGGAGGTGACCATGCCGGAGGAGGACTCCCGCCTGCTGCGCGAGCTGCACGACCAGCACGCGCAGGCCGTCTGGCGGTACGTCGTGCACCTCACCGGCGACCGCGCCATGGCCGACGACATCGTGCAGGAGACGCTGCTGCGCGCCTGGCGCAAGCCGAACGTCCTCGACCAGTCCCAGCAGTCCGCGCGGACCTGGCTGTTCACGGTGGCGCGCAACCTGGTCATCGACGGGCGCCGCAGCGCCCACTACCGGCACGAGTTCGGCACGGACACGCTCCCCGAACGGCCGACCTCCGACGACGACGCCGCCGACGCGGTCCTCGACGCCTGGCTGGTGTCGGATGCGCTGGCCGAGCTGTCGGTCGAGCACCGCGCCGTGATCGTCCACTCGTACTACGGTGGACGGTCTGTGGCCGAGATCGCCCGCGAGCTCGACATCCCCGAGGGCACGGTCAAGTCGCGCCTCCATTACGGTCTGCGCGCGCTGCGGCTCGCGCTGCAGGAGAGAGGGGTGACCTCGGCATGACGACGCACGACGAATTCGCGACCTGGGACGCCGCCTACGTCCTGGGCTCCCTGAGCCCGACCGAGCGCCGGGAGTTCGAGGCGCACCTCCGCGAGTGCGAGCGCTGCTCGGAGTCTGTCGCCGAACTCGCCGGGATGCCCGGACTCCTCAGCCAGGTGCCGCGGGAGGAGGCGTTCGCGCTGCTCGACGCGGACGGGCCCGCCGCCACCGGCGAGACGGAGGCGACCGGCGCGACCGCTGCGACCGCCGCGGCGGACCACGCCGGCGGCCCCGGCCCGGATGTGCTGCCCGCCCTGCTGCACCACGCCCGCCGCCGTCGCGTTCGCGCCCGGTGGCTGATCGGGGGCCTCTCAGCGGTCGCGGCCGCTCTGCTCATCGGTGTGGCGGCGTTCGCGCTGCCCGGCGTGCTGAGCCCTCCGGCCTCCCCGCAGGCGGTCGTGGTCATGCAGCAGGTCGAACCGAGCCCGCTCACGGCCGACCTGAAACTGACAGAGGAGCCGTGGGGCACGCGCATCGAGTCCGCTTGCCGCTACGCGCGTGTCGGAGCCGCCGACGGGGGGCGCAGCTGGGAGTACGCGATGGTCGTCACCGACCGGTCGGGTACGCAGCACACGATCTCGACCTGGACGGCCGACGAGGGCACGACCGCGACACCGGTCGCGACGACCAGCATCCCGCTCAAGGACATCGCCGCGGTCGACATCCGCGCAGCCGGCGACGGGACGGTCCTGCTCCGCAGCAGCTTCGGCTGAGGTCAGTCTTCGCGCGGGAGGCGGATGGTGGCCTCCTGCGCGACGCTCGCCACCAGGCGTCCATCGCGGGTGAAGATGCGTCCCTGGGACAGCCCACGGCCTCCGCTCGCCGTGGGGGACTCCTGCACGTAGAGCAGCCACTCGTCCACGCGAGCAGGCCGGTGCCACCACATCGCGTGGTCGAGGCTGGCCGCCTTGAGGCCGGGCGTCGCCCACGCGATCCCGTGGCGGCGCATCACCGACTCCATGATCGTGTAGTCGCTGGCGTAAGCGAGGGCGGCGCGGTGCAGGCCCGGGTCGTCGGGCATCTCGCCGATGGTGCGGAACCACACCGCCTGCTGCGCGACGCGCTCGCCCTCCACCGCGAGGTAGATGGGCGAGGTCACGTGGCGCATGTCGAATGGCCGCTGGCTGGCCCAATACTGCGCCACGGGATTGCGGACGTCCTCGAGCGTGGACGCCGTCGAGGGCAGCTCCTCGGGCTCCGGCAGTCCGTCCGGCATGGCGTCCTGGTGTTCGACGCCCTCGTCCTCCGTCTGGTACGACGCGATCATCGACAGGATGGGCAGGCCGTTCTGGTACGCCTGGGTGCGCCGCGTCGAGAACGAGCGGCCGTCATGGATGCGGTCCACCGAGAACGTGATCGGAAGGTTCACGTCGCCCGGCCGCAGGAAGTAGCCGTGCATCGAATGGATGCTGCGGTCGTCCTCCACGGTCCGCGTGGCGGCGACGATGGACTGCGCGAGCACCTGTCCGCCGAAGACTCGGCCCAGCGGCATCCACTGCGACGGACCGGTGAAGATGTCCTCACTGGTGCGGGCGCCGGTGTCGGTGAGATCGAGCGCGGTCAGTAGGGAAGCCAGGGGCTCGGTCACAGTGCCTCCAAGTCGGTGGTCTGTTGGTAGTTTAGACACCCGATGAACCAGTCGTTTTCCCTGATGGATGCCCTCGCCGTCGCCGACCTGCAGACGTATCTGTCGCGGGCGGCCCGTGTCGAGGAAGGTTCCGTGCGCCTGATCGCCGGGTCCGGGGTGCTCGCCGTCTACACGGCGATCCTGTACCCGCGAGGCCTGCTGGACGAGACCCCCACCGTGCTGGGCCTGCGGACGTTCGCGATCGCCGGCGACGTCGAGTTCGACGCCGTCGTGCCGATCCGCTCGCTGCTCGACCGCGTCGCGCGGGTGCACGAGAGTGCGCAGGCGCGCGAGGCCGAGGGCGAGACTCCGGAGGGGCCGATCGAGATCCGGCTGCCGCTGGAGGTCTCCACCGTGACGTGGGCCGGCATCTCGCCGCCCCGGGGAGGCTGGCGCAAGGTCGACGAGACCGACGCGGCCCGGCTGGAGTCGGCGGCCCGCACGGGCATCGCGGAGGTCGCGGAGGCCGTGCCGACCGGCACGGGGGAGCAGCTGGTCCAGCGCGTGCGCGCCGAGGTCTGGGGCCGCCCGATCGACGGCCTGGAGTACATTCCCGCCGGCGCCGGCTTCGCCGCAGAGAGCCTGGGCTTCCTCGGCGACGACGACCCGGTCACCATCCACGAGACGGGCCCGTGGACCCGCCTCACGACCCGCCGCGGCCACACCCTCGTCCGCCGCGCCTCCTGGTCCCTCCGCCGCTGACCCCCGCGCCGCACCGCCCACCGTCGAGTCCACACTTTTTGCACGCCGCTGCGGCGTGTCGCGTGCAGAAAGTGTGTACTCGACGGGGGGCGGTTCGGCGAGGGGGTCAGGCGCGGGCGGCGGCGCGGCCGGCCTGGCGGCCGGAGAAGAGGCAGCCGCCGAGGAACGTGCCCTCCAGGGCGCGGTAGCCGTGCATCCCGCCGCCGCCGAAGCCGCTCGCCTCGCCGACCGCGTAGAGGCCCGGGACGACGGTGCCGTCCGCGTTCAGCACACGGCCGTCGAGGTCGGTCTCGATCCCGCCGAGGCTCTTCCGGGTGAGGATGTGCAGCTTCACCGCGATGAGCGGTCCGGCCGACGGGTCGAGCAGCTTGTGCGGCGACGCGACGCGGATGAGCCGGTCACCCCGGTACTTCCTGGCCGACCGCACCGCAGCGAGCTGGAGGTCCTTCCCGAACTCGTTGTCGAGCTGCCGGTCGCGCTCGTGCACGTGCCGGGCGACCAGCTCCGTGTCGAGCGGGACGTCCGCGATGCGCTGCATCCCGGCGAGAAGCTCGTCCAGCGTGTCGGCGACGACGAAGTCGGCCCCGTTCCGTTTGAACGCCTCCACCGGCCCGGGCGCTCCCGGCGCGACCCGCTTGGCGAGCAGCCGGACGTCCTTGCCGGTCAGGTCGGGGTTCTGCTCGCTCCCGGAGAGCGCGAACTCCTTCTCGATGATCTTCTGCGTCAGCACGAACCAGCTGTAGTCGGAGCCCGTCTTCCGCAGGTGCTCCAGCGTCCCGAGGGTGTCGAAGCCGGGGAACAGCGGTGACGGCAGCCGGTCGCCGTGCGCGTCCAGCCAGAGCGACGACGGCCCGGGGAGGATGCGGATGCCGTGCCGCTCCCAGACCGGGTCCCAGTTCTGGATGCCCTCGGTGTAGTGCCACATCCGATCGCCGTTGATGAGGTGCGCGCCCGCGGCCTCGGCGATGCCGAGCATCCGTCCGTCGACGTGGGCGGGCACGCCGGACAGCATGTGCGCGGGCGGCTCTCCGAGCCGGGACGGCCAGGCCCCGCGAACGAGGTCGTGGTTGCCGCCGATCCCGCCCGAGGCGACGATGACGACCGGCGCCCGTAGCTCGAACTCGCCCGCGACGTCGCGGTTGCTGGGAGCACCGCGCTCGGCGGGGTCCGGTGAGAGCACGGCGCCGCGGACACCGACCACGCGGCCGCCTTCGACGATCAGCTCGTCCACCCGGTGACGGTTGCGGATGCTCGCGCGCCCGGTGGCCGCGGCCGACTGCACCCGGCGTGCGAACGGCTCGACGACCCCCGGCCCGGTGCCCCACGTGATGTGGAACCGAGGCACGGAGTTGCCGTGCCCGCCGGCCTCGCCGCTTCCGCGCTCCGCCCATCCGACGACGGGGAAGAAGCGGACGCCCTTCTCACGCAGCCAGGCGCGCTTCTCGCCGGCCGCGAACTGGAGGTACGCCTCGGCCCACTGCCGCGGCCAATGGTCCTCCGCGCGGTCGAATCCCGCCGTGCCGAACCAGTCGTCCCGGGCGAGCGCGAGCGAGTCGCGGACACCCATCCTGCGCTGCTCGGGCGAGTCGATCAGGAACAGCCCGCCGAACGACCACCACGCCTGCCCGCCGAAGGAGGCCGACGGCTCCTGCTCGACGATGGTGACGCGGCGTCCCGCATCCAGAAGTTCGGAGGCGGCGACCAGCCCCGAGAGGCCCGCGCCGACGACGATCGCGTCGGGTTCAGCTGTCATCCGTGTCTCCTTCGGCACCGGAATCGCCCGTCGTCCCCAGGGCGGCGGAGGGCTACTCCTCGAATGTGTTGACCATAGCGAACGCCGCGCGCTCCAGGTAACTCCAGAGGGTCTCCTCGTGCAGCGGGGCCAGTCGGAGCTCGTCGACGGCGACCCGCATGTGCGCCAGCCAGCGGTCGCGGGCGTCCGGGTTCACTTTAAACGGGTTGTGGCGCATCCGCAGCCGGGGGTGCCCGCGCTGCTGGCTGTACGTCGTCGGGCCGCCCCAGTACTGCTCCAGGAAGAGCACCAGGCGCTCCTTCGCCGGCCCGAGGTCCTCCTCCGGGTACATCGGGCGCAGCACAGGGTCGTCGGCGACGCCGCGGTAGAACGCGTCCACCAGGCGGACGAACGTGTCGTGACCGCCGACCTCGTCGTAGAACGACTTCTGCGGCCCGGTGGGGATCAGCGGGAGGCTCATGCCGGGTCTCCGTCCGGTTTCGGCGTGTGCGGCGGCTTCGGCGCCGACGACTGCGTCGGCTGCGGCGGCGTCGTCGGCGTGATGCGGATGGCACCCGGGTCCTGAATACGGGTGCGCCCCGCTGCCTGCCGCTTCGCCGCCGCGCGCGCCTTCCGGCCCGTCGCGGGAGGTTCCGGCGTGACCGTCGAGGTCGGACGGGTCCGCGGCGGCTTCGCCCCCTGGACGCTCGCCGCGCTGTCGAACCCGCTGAGCACGACCGCCGAGAGCGAGGGCAGCTTGACCTGCATCTCGTCGAGCGCCTGCTTCAGCCGGAGGCGCAGCTCCCGCGAAACATCGTCGCGTGCGGTCGTACGGGTCTTCAGCACGATGCGGATGACCATGGCGTCGGCCGAGATCGACTCCAGTCCCCACAGCTCCGGCTTCTCGAGGATGCGGGAGCGCCACTTCGTGCTGGTGGCCAGCGCATTCGCCGTCTCCAGCATCTTCGCCTGCACGGCCTCCATGTCGGCGTCGTACGGCACCGCCAGGTCGATGATGACACGGGCCCAGCCCTGCGACATGTTGCCGACGCGGAGGATCTCGCCGTTGCGGACGAACCACAGCGTGCCGTTGACGTCGCGCACCTGGGTGACGCGGATGCCGACCGCCTCGACGACGCCGGTCGCGGGGCCGAGGTCGACCACGTCGCCGACGCCCAGCTGGTCCTCCATCACCATGAAGAGCCCGTTGAGCACGTCTTTCACGATGTTCTGCGCGCCGAAACCGAGGCCGGCGCCGAGGGCGGCCGTGAGCAGGGCGAAGGATCCGAGCACGTTCGGCACGAACACGTTCAGGATGAGGATGAGCGCGATGATGCCGATCGTCACGTGGACGATGTTGGTCAGCACCGAGCCGAGGGTGCGTGTGCGCTGCACGAGGCGGACGGCCGCGAGGGGCGAGGCGACGAGCGCCTGCGTGTCGCTGACGTTCTGACCCTTCTTCACGCCGCTGACGATGCGCGCGACCACGTTGCGGATCACGACGCGCAGGATCCAGGCGAGCAGGAACGCGCCGCCGATGATGCACGCGGCGTTGACCAGGTTCCAGCCCGCCTCCGCGGCCCACGACCCGAGTTCGGTCCAGAAGGTTGCTTTCAGGATCTCCATACCGTTCCGAGCCTAGCGAGCCGCGCCTTGGCGGTCGCTGGGCCCGGCGGGCGGTTCACCGTTCGAGCAGCCCGTGCTCGTAGGCGAAGATCACGGCGTGCACCCGGTCGCGGAGCTGCAGTTTGGCGAGGACCCGCCCGACGTGCGTCTTCACCGTCGACTCGGTCAGGAAGAAGCGCGCGCCGATCTCGCCGTTGCTCAGCCCCTGGCCCATCGCGACAAGGATCTCGCGCTCCCGCGGCGTCAGCCCGGCGACCGGGTCATGCCCGCCCGGCCCCGGCGCGCCGCCGGACGGCAGCCGGTCGGCGAACAGCTCCAGCATCGCGCGGGTGACGCGTCCGGAGACGGCGGCGTCGCCCGCGGCTACACTGCGGACGGCGGAGGTCAGCTCCTCCGGCCGCGCATCCTTCAGCAGGAAGCCGCTCGCGCCGGCGCGCAGGCCGCCGAAGGCGTACTCGTCGAGGTCGAAGGTGGTCAGCACGATGATCCGGGAGGCGGGGTCGGCCTCCACGATACGGCGGGTGGCCTCGATGCCGTCGAGCACGGGCATCCGCACGTCCATCAGCACCACGTCGGGTCGCAGCTCGCCGGCCAGCCGGACCGCTTCTGCGCCATCGGCCGCCTCGCCGATGACGACGAGGTCGGGCTCCGCCTCGAGCACCATGCGGAAGCCGAGCCGGACGAGCTGCTGGTCGTCGACGAGCAGGATGCGGATGCGGCCGTCGGTCACGGGTTCTCCTTCGTGGGCGCAACGGATGGGGTGGCGGAGGTGGATGCGGTGGCCGCGGTGGATGCGGTGGATGGGGTGGATGCAGTGGGTGCGATCGGCGCGAACACGGCGCGCACCCGCCACCCGCCTCCGAGGCGCGGCCCGGCCTCCAGCTTGCCTCCGTACAGTCCGACGCGCTCGCGCAGCCCGAGGAGCCCACGGCCAGAGCCCTGCCTCGCCGGCCCATGCATGGTCGCGTCGTCGTCGATGGTGAGGATGACGTTCCCCGGCTGGAAGACGATGACGACGCGCACTGCGGTGGAGGTCGCGGCGTAGCGGAGGGCGTTCGTGAGTCCCTCCTGGACGATCCGGTAGATCGTGAGCTGCTGCCCGGCATCCTCCGGCGGGGTGCCCGACACGGTGATGCGCACCGGGAGCCCGGCGGACCGGAACGTCTCGACCAGGGCCGCCAGGTCGGAGACCCCGGGCTGCGGGACCCGCGCCGCGCCTCCTCCCAGCGCTTCCTCGCCGTCGCGCAGCACGCCGAGCAGCCGCCGCATGTCGCCGAGCGCGCTTCGCCCGGTCTCGGCGACGAGCCGCATCGTCTCCGCCGCACGGGTGGGTGCGCTCTCGGCGAGCCGGGCGGATCCGTCGGCGAGCGTGATCATCACGGTGAGGCTGTGCGACACGATGTCGTGCAGTTCGCCGGCGATGCGGCTGCGCTCGGCGGCGGCCACGATATCGGCCTGCTGGTCGCGCTCCCGGGCCAGCTGCCTCGCCCGGTCGATGAGCGCGGCGAGGTAGCGCCTCCGGTTGCCGACGTTGCTGCCGATGAGCACGGCCACCACCGAGAACGACAGGACGATGATGCCGGACGGGATCGCCGCCGTCTGCAGCTGGGTGAAGACCTTCGCCTGTGCGAGCAGCACCTCGGTCGTGAGCATGGTGACGGTCACAGTTGCCGTGACGGCGAAGGCGATCCACGCGGAGCGGATGGAGCGGTAGACCGCAAGCGCGTACAGCGCGAACAGGGTGGGCGCGACATCCACATCGCGCCCGAGGAAGACGCTCGCACCGAGCACCACGGTCGCGGCGGCGAACACCACCGCCGGCCGCTGCCTCCGGGCCAGCAGGGCCACGCCCGCCGCGGCGGACAGCACGAGGAGGACGATCGTCTGGACGCTCGGCCGCTCCGTGAACTCGATGAGCGAACCGACGACGGCGGGCACCAGGTAGACCGCGGAGACGAAGATGTCGAGCGCGAGGGGGTGCGCCAGCAGGAAGCGACGGATCACCCCGGGCGGACTCGGCAGTTCGAGTCCGCCCGGGGCGTCGGTCGTGGTCGCGCCGGTCCCGATCGGCTCGGCGGGCGCGGGGGAAGCGGTCACGTGGCGGGTCAGGCGTCCCTGCGCTGCAGGAGCACCGCGCCGACGACGAACGCCACGACGGCCCATGCCAGGGCGGTGACGACGTTCGCCCACGGTTCGAGCGTCCCGTTGGCGATACCCGCCATCCCGGAGCCCGCGTTGCTGATCAGGTAGTGCTGTGCATCGGTGACCCACTGGGTGCGGGTGAGGCTGCCGACCAGGCTCGCGATGATCGGAAGCACCAGGAGAACGCCCAGTGCCCCCGCGACGCCGCCGGCGGTCGACTTCAGGATGGCGCCGACGCCGAGCGCGAAGACGGCGACGAGGCCCAGATAGAGCGCGGCGCCCAGGATCGCCCAGAGCGTGTCGATCGAGAACAGGTCCCCGGTGTAGCCCTTGGCCTTCAGGATCGGCACCGCGACGCCCCACGAAGCGGCCGAGCTGACGAGGCCGACCACGAAGGCGACGACGAACAGTACCAAGGTCTTCGCGGCGAACACCGGGAACCGGCGGGGCACGGCGGTGAACGACGAACGGATCATCCCGGTCGAGAACTCGCCGCTGATCACGAGCACGCCGAGTACGGCGATGACGAGCGACGCGAACGTGAGCCCGGCGGTCGCTGCGGTCTGCGCGAAGTTCGCGGCCTGCGCCTCCACGGCCGCCTGGCGCGCGCCCTGCACCTGTCCGATCAGTGTCGACTTGTCCGGGATGGCGAAGGAGACGAGGGAGGCGATGCCCACCACGAGCACGACGGCGCTGATCAGCGACCAGAACGTCGATCGGAGAGTGCGGAGCTTGATCCACTCCGAGCGCACGACGCGCGCGAAGTTGAGGTGCCCGAGCGAGGAGTGCGGGTGCGTCTGCGGTGTGGCGGTTGCGGTGCTCATCGGCTGACCTCCGTGCGGTACTCGACGTCGTCCTGGGTGAGCTCGAGGTAGGCCTCCTCGAGCGATGCGCTGATCGGCGTCAGCTCGTGCAGCACGATGCCGTCGCGTGCGGCGGTCTCGCCGATCTGCGCGGCGGTGAGGCCGGTGATCTCGAGCAGCTGGGCCTCGACGCCGGTGACGGCGACGTCGGCTCCTGCCACTGCCCGAGCGAGCTGCTCGGGCTGCGGGGTGCGCACGCGGACCGCGTGGCGCGTCGCTCCGGCGAGGATGGTGTCGACCGGTGCGTCCGCGAGCACACGGCCGCGGCCGAGGACCACGATGTGGTCGGCGGTCTGGGCCATCTCGCTCATCAGGTGCGACGAGAGGAACACGGTGCGACCCTGTCCGGCGAGGTGGCGCGCGAACTGCCGCACCCAGAGCACGCCCTCCGGGTCGAGACCGTTGACCGGCTCGTCCAGGATGAGGGTCGCCGGGTCGCCCAGCATGGCCGCGGCGATGCCGAGCCGCTGGCCCATTCCGAGCGAGAAGCCGCCGACGCGCTTGGACGCCACGGACTCCAGACCCGTCATGCCGATGACCTCGTGCACGCGGGACTTCGGGATGCCGTGGGTGGCCGCCAGGGCCAGCAGGTGGTTGTAGGCGGAGCGTCCGGTGTGGATGGCCTTGGCGTCGAGCAGGGCTCCAACCTCCGTGAGGGGGGAGCGGAACTCGGAGTAGCGCTTGCCGTTGATGAGGGCGGTGCCGCCGCTCGGCCGGTCGAGTCCCATGATCATCCGCATGGTCGTGGACTTCCCTGCGCCGTTCGGGCCGAGGAAGCCGGTGACCTTGCCCGGCTGGATGGTCACGGTGATGTCGTCGACGGCGGTCTTCGCGCCGAAGCGTTTCGTGAGGTGATCGAGTTGGATCATGCCTCCGAGACTAGGGGGCGTTGGCGCGCAGCAACATCCACCCGCGGTACCACGACGGGCGCGTTCCGCCGCCGGGCTTCGTACGACGCCGGTACGACGAAGGGGCCCCGCCGCGGCGGGACCCCTTCGAGACGTGCAAGCGGCCAGGCTCAGGCCAGCGCGTCGCGCTTCTGCGCGGCGAGCGCGCGCTCGACGCCGGCCAGGTTCTCGACCACCATGCGGCGCAGTGCGGCCGGCTCGGAGTTCGCGTCGAGCCAGGCACGGGTCGCGTCCCGCAGCTCCTCGTTCGCCAGCGGGGCCGGGTACATGCCCTCGACCAGGTACTCGGCGATCTTGTAGCTGCGCGAGGTCCAGACGCCCTGCAGCGCGGCGAAGTACGGCTCGACGAACTGGGCGAGCACGCCCTTGTCCTTCGCGCGCTGGAACCCGATGCCGGTGTAGCGGACGATCGTGTTCGGGAGGCCGTCGGAGCCGAACACCGAGTCCCAGGCGGCCTGCTTGCCCTCGAGGGTCGGGATGCTCGCGCGGGCCTGCGCGGCGAACTGCCCGCCGTTCGCGGTGTTGTCGGCCGCGAGCGCCGCGTCGATCTCGGCCGTACCTGCTGCGCCGCCCGCGACCAGCGCGATCAGGAGCTCCCACGCCAGGTCGGTGTCGACGGTCAGGCCGTCGAGGGTCACCGAGCCGTCGCGCAGGCCCGCGATCGTCGCCAGCTGCTCGTCGGTGGAGGCGAGGGCGGCGAAGAACTTCACGAACTGGAACTGCGCGTCGCTTCCGGCCTCCGCTCCCTTCGCCAGCTCCCACAGCGCGTCGGCGGCGCTCTGGGCGGTCTCCCGCTGACGTTCCGGCGCGACGTACGCCGTCGACGCGAGCACGAGCTGGTTCAGCGTGGTGCGGATGGTCGTCGACTCGGTCTCGGAGGCGATGTTGCCGAGCACCAGCCGCACGTAGTCGCTCGCGCTCGTCTCGGCGTCGCGCGTCGCATCCCAGGCGGCGCCCCAGACCAGCGAACGGGCCAGCGGGCTCTCGATGTCCGACAGGTGCTCGATGGCGACCTTCAGCGACTCCTCGTCGAGGCGGATCTTCGCGTAGGCGAGGTCGTCGTCGTTGATCAGCACGAGGTCCGGGCGGCGGACGCCGACCAGCTCGGCGACCTCGGTGCGCTCGCCGTCGACATCCAGCTCGAAGCGCTCGTCGCGGACCAGGCGCTGCGTGCCGTCACCGGTGTCCTGGAGGTTGTAGAGCCCGATCGCCAGGCGGTGCGGGCGGATGGTCGGGTAGTCGGCCGCGGCCGACTGCAGCACGGCGAACGACGTGATCGTGCCGTCCGCATCCACCTCGAGCTCGGGGCGCAGCGTGTTGACGCCCGCGGTCTCCAGCCACTTCTCGGACCATCCGGTCAGATCGCGGCCACTGGTGGCCTCCAGTTCGACGAGGAGGTCCTTCAGCTCGGTGTTCGAGTGCGCGTGCTTCTTGAAGTACTGGGCGACGCCGGCGAGGAAGTCGTCCTGACCGACCCAGGCGACCAGCTGCTTGAGCACCGAGGCGCCCTTCGCATAGGTGATGCCGTCGAAGTTGACCTGCACGTCCTCCAGGTCGTTGATCGTCGCGACGATCGGGTGCGTCGACGGGAGCTGATCCTGCCGGTACGCCCAGCTCTTCTCCATCGCGGCGAACGTCGTCCAGGCCTCCGTCCACTCGGTCGCCTCGGCGGTGGCGAGCGTGGAGGCGTACTCGGCGAACGACTCGTTCAGCCAGAGGTCGTTCCACCACTTCATGGTGACCAGGTCGCCGAACCACATGTGGGCGAGCTCGTGCAGGATCGTGACGACCCGGCGCTCCTTGATGGCGTCGGTCACCTTCGAGCGGAAGACGTACGTCTCGGTGAAGGTCACCGCGCCCGCGTTCTCCATCGCGCCGGCGTTGAACTCCGGCACGAAGAGCTGGTCGTACTTCTCGAACGGGTACGCGTAGTCGAAGCGCTCCTCGTAGAAGGCGAAGCCCTCGCGGGTCTTGTCGAAGATGTAGTCGGCGTCGAGGTACTCGGCGAGGCTCTTGCGCGTGTACACGCCCAGCGGGATGGTGCGGCCGTCGCGGCTGGTCAGCTCGCTGTGCACCGACTGGTACGGGCCGGCGATCAGTGCGGTGATGTACGACGAGATGACCGGGGTCGGAGCGAACGACCAGACCGTGGCGCCCTCGCCGACCGGACGGGGCTCCGGCGTTGGGGAGTTGCTGACGACGGCCCAGTGCTCGGGCGCGGTGACGGTGAAGGTGAACTGCGCCTTCAGGTCCGGCTGCTCGAAGACCGCGAACATGCGCCGAGAGTCCGGCACCTCGAACTGGCTGTAGAGGTACACCTCGCCGTCGACCGGGTCGACGAAGCGGTGGAGGCCCTCACCGGTGTTGGTGTAGAGCGCGTCGGAGACCACGGTCAGCTCGTTCTCGTCTTCGAGGTCGTCGAGCTGGATGCGGACGCCGTCGCTCACGGCCGCCGGGTCGAGGTCGGAGCCGTTCAGCGTGACCGAGTGCACCGACTTCGTGATCGCGTCGATGAAGGTGGACGCGCCCGCCTTCGCGGAGAAGCGCACCGTCGTGGTGCTGAGGAACGTCTCCGGCCCCGTCGTCAGATCGAGGGCGACCTCGTAGCTGTGGGTGCGGATGAGGGACGCGCGCTCCTGCGCTTCGACGCGGGTGAGGTTTTCTCCGGGCAACGCTGACTCCTTTGAGGGGATGGCTGAGAGGTCTGGTGCGTGGATCGTGTCCACCGCATCCACCTTAGCCACCGCGCCTTCGCGGGTCTGTGGTCCTCCCTAAACTGTGGATATGCGCATCCATATCGCCACCGATCACGCCGGCCTCGACTTCAGCACGCATCTGCAGGAGCACCTGACGGCGGCCGGTCACGAGGTGATCGACCACGGGCCGACGGAGTACGACCCGATCGACGACTACCCGGCCTTCTGCATCAACGCGGCGGCGGCCGTGGTCCGCGACCAGCAGGCCGGTGTGCAGGCACTCGGCATCGTCTTCGGAGGCTCGGGCAACGGCGAGCAGATCGCCGCGAACAAGGTCCGCGGCGTGCGCGCCGCCCTGGTCTGGAGCGAGTCCACTGCGCTGCTCGCCCGGCAGCACAACGACGCCAACGTCATCGCCATCGGCGCCCGTCAGCACACGGTCGACGAGGCGACGGGCTTCATCGACGCCTTCATCGCCGAGCCCTTCTCGTTCGAAGAGCGGCACGTCCGCCGCATCGCCCAACTGGCGGAGTACGAGGCCACCGGCGACATCGCGGGCAAGAACGTGGACCGCTGATGCCCGAGGGCCACTCCGTCCATCGCATCGCCCGGCAGTTCGCGGTCAACTTCGTCGGGCACCGGGTCGCCGCGTCGTCGCCGCAGGGGCGCTTCGCGGCCGATGCGACGCGCATCGACGGGCACGTGATGACGGACGCTCGGGCGGTCGGCAAGCAGATGTTCCTCGAGTTCGACAACGGGCTCTTCCTGCGCGTTCACCTCGGGCTGTACGGCGCGTGGGACTTCGCGGGCGACATCAGCATCGACCCGACGATCGCCAGCGCGAACGGGCGGATGGGCCAGACCAACCAGCGGGGGACCGACCTCGGCGAGCCGATCCTCGACGCGGCGGGCGAGAACTCGCTCCACTCGATCGGTGCGCCCCGCCGCACGAGGCTCCGCATGGCGGAGTCCGAGAAGGTGGAGGCCGAGATCACCTCGTTCCCGCCCGAGCCGATCGGTCAGGTACGGGTGCGCCTGCTGACCGACACCGCTGTGGCCGACCTGCGCGGGCCGACCGCCTGCGAGGTCCTCGACCCGGCGCAGGTCGATGCGGTCATCGCGAAGCTCGGGCCCGATCCGCAGGTCGACGACAGCCAGGAGGCCGAGGACCGCTTCGTCGCCATCGTGCGGCGCAAGCCGACCTCCATCGCCCTGCTGCTGATGGACCAGAGCGTCGTCAGCGGCATCGGCAACGTCTACCGCGCCGAGCTGCTGTTCCGGGCCCGGCAGAACCCGCACACCCCCGGCAAGAAGGTGCCGGAAGAGACCGTGCGCGCGCTCTGGCGCGACTGGGTGCACCTGCTGCGCATCGGCGTCGAGACCGGTCAGATGATGACGATGGACGACCTCGACGACGAGTCGTACCGCAAGGCGATGGCCAGCCGCGACGACCGGCACTGGGTGTACAAGCGCGAGGGCCTCCCGTGCCGGGTGTGCGGCACGCACATCGTCATGGAGGAGCTGGGCGGCCGCAAGCTGTACTGGTGCCCGGTGGACCAGGCGTAGGAGGGGCGATGCGACAGAACCCGAGCTTCACCCTCGGCGACCCGGCCGAGCTCAAGCGGCTCGTCCGCGAGAACCCGTGGGCGACATTCGTCAGTGCGCCGTCGACCGGGCTGGTGGCCTCCCACTATCCGGTGCTGCTCGACGAGACGCGCGACGAGCTGTCGCTGCTCGCCCACGTCGGCCGGCCGGACGAGCAGCTGCACGAACTGGGCGAGCACGAACTCCTCGTCATCGTGCAGGGGCCGCACGGCTACATCTCCTCCGGCTGGTACGACGAGAAGCCCGCCGTGCCGACCTGGAACTTCATCGCGGCGCACTTCTCCGGGGTGCCGGAGATCCTGAGCGACGTCGAGAACCTCGATGTCCTCGAGCGGCTGGTGGATCACTTCGAAGACGAGCTGCCGTCGCCGCGCCGCATGCGCGGGACGCTGCACGACTCCGAGTACGCCGAGCGGATCGCCTCCGGCACCGTGGGCCTGCGGCTCACGCCGACGAAGGTCGTCGCGAAGCAGAAGATGAGCCAGAACCGGCCGGACCACATCGTCGAAGCCATCATGAGCGAGCTCGGCGGTGACGGTCCGTACGCCAGCGCGGGGCTGCTGCGCGAGATGCGGATCGTGCACGACCGGCGGCGCGCGGCACGATGACGCTGGTGCTGGCCGGGGCGCGGGTGCCCGGTGAGGCGCACGTCGACGTGGTGATCGATGGCGGCCGGATCACCGCTGTCGTGCCTGCGGGCTCCCTGCCGGGTGACTCCGCGGAGCGGATCGAGCTGGACGGCCGCTGGCTGGTCCCCGGGCTCTGGGACCAGCACGTCCACTTCACGCAGTGGGCGCAGACTGCCCGCCGGCTCGACGTGTCGCGCGCGGCGTCGGCGGCGGAGGCCGCTGCTCTCGTGCGGGAGAGGGCGGCCGCCGATCCCGGCGGCGACGTCCTCGTCGGCTTCGGCTTCCACGACGCCCTGTGGCCCGACCTCCCCACCCGTGAGCTGCTGGACGCCGCCGCCGAGCGGCCCGTGGTCCTGATCGCCGGCGACCTCCACTGCTCCTGGCTGAACTCCGCGGCGGCCCGCCGGTTCGCCCCCGGCTCGACGGAGGCCGTGCTGCGCGAGGACGACAGCTTCGCCGTCACCAGCCTCCTGACCGCCGCCGACGACGCGACGCTCGACCGGTGGGCGGCCGACGCCGCGCGTGCTGCCGCGCGCCGCGGTGTCGTCGGGATCGTCGACCTCGAGTACGGCTGGAACCTCGACGTCTGGCAGCGCCGGATGGCGGCGGCCGTGGGCGGCGCCGACGGCGCCAGCCACCTCCGCGTCGAGTTCGGCATCTACGGTGACCACCTCGATCGGGCCGCCGAGCAGGGCCTGCGCACCGGCGCGGTCATCCCGGGTACCGACGGCCTGGTGACGGTCGGCCCGTTCAAGGTCATTTCCGACGGCTCCCTGAACACGCGCACGGCGCTCTGCTCGCACGCCTATCCGGACGGCGGCCGAGGCGTCGCCAACCTCACCCCGGACGAACTGGTGGAGAGGATGCGGTTCGCCGTCGCACACGGGCTGGAGCCCGCCGTGCACGCCATCGGCGACGAGGCGAACCGCCGCGCCCTCGACGCGTTCGAGGTCATCGACGCGGGCGGCCGCATCGAGCACGCGCAGCTGATCGACGCCTCCGATGTCGCACGCTTCTCGCGCCTCGGCGTCACCGCGAGCGTGCAGCCGGAGCACGCCATGGACGACCGCGACGTCGCCGATCGCCTCTGGAAGGGACGGACCGCGCGCGCCGTCCCGCTGGCGGACCTCCACGCCGCCGGCGCACGGCTCGCCTTCGGCTCCGACGCTCCCGTCGCGCCGCTCGACCCGTGGGCCGCGATCGCGTCCGCGGTCGGCCGCTCACGCGACGGCCGCGAGCCCTGGCATCCCGAGCAGGCGATCGCCGCGGACGTGGCGCTGGCCGCCTCCGTCCGCTCCGCCGTCGCTCCGGGCGAGCCCGCCGACCTCGCCATCCTCGACCGCGACCCGCTCGCCGCCACTCCCGACGACCTCCGCACGATGCCGGTGGCCGCCACCCTCCTCGCGGGCCGCTTCACCCACGACACTCTCCGCTGACCCGCGCCGCCGGCCGCGCGGACACCGCTCGGCCTCAGTGCCCGCGGAGCAGCAGCCGGTCCGCGCCCGGCGTCGTGGCGACCGCGGTGTTCCGCAGCGACTCCGTGTACGCGTCCAGGTATCCGTAGTTGGCGAGATGCTCGGCGAACTTCTTCTCGAACAGCACCGTGTCGGTGATCTTCGACCAGGCGGAGGACAGCGGGTCGTCGTTCCACGCCGAGTGCAGCACCGGTGCATGGCCGGTCACGGGCAACAGGTCGGCCTGTTCGTCCCCGTCCACGCTGATCACGGTCGCTCCGAACGACGGCGAGCGCGGATCCCGCCGCGTGATGCGGCCGAACCGCGCCTCCCCGTCCGCCTCCGCCTCGCCGGCGTACGTGTGCTCCACGTGCAGCGCCCCGGCATTCGGAATCCGCCCCTCGATCCCCGCCGATCCCAGCATGACGAAGGCGTAGACGCCCAGGTCGCGGGCGTCGGCCAGGGCGTTCGCGCTGGTCGTCGTCCCGTACGAGTGCGCGACCACGTTGAGGGCCTTCGGTGGATGGTCCACCCGCGCAGCGTTCACGCCGCGCAGGTCCGCCGTGAGCAGAGGAGCGCCCCGAGAGGCGTAGTCGCCGAGGGCGGCGTCGATGCCGGGCGGGGGAGTGACGTACCCGATCCACGACACGACCGCCCGCCGCTTCGGGCCTCCGACGTCGCCCTGCTCGTCGTACAGGTTCTGGGCGGACTGCGTCCACAGCTGCATGTCGTCCGTATAGGTGCCCATGCCGGGAACGAGGAACGTGACGTTCGCCGCGGCGTCCAGGTCGCCGATCGCGATGGAGGCGAGCGGAGGCCGGTCCAGGCTGAGCGCGACGAGGTGGCGCGCCGGCGTGCGCTTGCCTTTCATCGTCTTCTGGATGGCGGTCAGCGACCCGAGGACGCGCTGGTTGAGCTGGTCGTCCGGGTGGTCCCGGAGGAGCCGTTGGGCCTTCGCGACCGCCTGCTTCAGCGCCTTCCGGTTGGCAGTGTCGCGGTCGCGGTAGTCGACCCCGTCGAGGTTGCCGATCACTTCCGGGATGGTGTCGACCGCGTCCTTGCGCTCTGCCGCATCCATCGACTCCCAGTCGTCGTGGACAGCATCCGGGTCGGTGTTGGCGAGTTGGATGAGCAGCTCGGGATGCTTCTGGAGGTACGCCTCCTGCTGCTGGTCGTTCATCGCGTTCAGCACGTCGAAGGTCGTGATCGGGGCCGCGCCGGCCGCCGGGGCCACGAGCAGTCCGATGGCCGCGACGGCGACCAGACCGCACGCGACGATCACCCGGCGCACCATGGGCGTGAGCGTACTGCGCCTCGGGAGCGCATGTCCATGGTCGGCAGGCTGCCGCACCGCTCCGCATACGCGGAAGGGGCCGCCCGCTCGCGCGGACGGCCCCTTCCGAAGACCCTGCTACTCGCTGATGTGCGCGAACAGGAACCAGCGGTCCTTGTCGAGCCCGCGTGCGATCTCGATGGCGACGTCCTGGCTGGTCTGGTCGAGCTCGGCCAGCTCGCGCACCGCGGTGTTGACGCCGGCGAGCGCCGCATCCAGCTGGGCGATGACCTCGGCGATGGTCTCGTTCGACGGGCGGAACCCGGCGGTCAGCTCGCCGGTCGTGGTCTTCGCGGCGACGGTGCCGAGGCGGGCGTCGACGGGGAGGCCGAGGGCGACGATGCGCTCCGCGGCCAGGTCGGCCCACTCCTGGGCATGGTCGACGATCGTGTCGAGCAGCTCGTGCACGCCGATGAAGTTCGCGCCGCGCACGTGCCAGTGCGCCTGCTTGCCGTTGACGACGATGGCCGTCAGATCGATGACCGCAGGGGTCAGGAATTGCGCGACCCCGGCCGCGACGTCCGGGTTGGAGACACTCTGGGTTGCAGCGATGTCCGTCATGGTGGCGTCCTTTCTTCTGCCTGCCTCAACGCTAGCGAGGCGGCGGAATTCCGACAACGAAGCGAAGGCTGCGCTAAGTAAGGGAGGGTTAACCCCCGCACGCATCCGGAGGGAGGCGGGATGGGGACCGCGGGCGCATCCCGCGAGGCTGGGGTCATGTCCACTGAACCGCTGTCCTCTTCTGCCACGCTGGATGCTGTGACCGCATCCGCTCCGGCTCCCGCACCGGCTCCCGCCCGCGCCCGCTACGGCGAGCTGTGGCGCGGTGTGCCGCGGGAGCTGGGCTTCCTGCTGCTCACCATGCCGATCGCGATCATCGGTCTCTCCGTGCTGATGTCGCTGTTCTGGACCGGCGTCGGCACCATCATCATCTACGTCGGCTTCTTCATCGTCGTCGCCGCCTTCTACACCGCCCGCGGCTTCGGCGTCGTGGAGCTGACCCGCCTCGACTGGGCCGGGCGGCCCTCCATCCCGCGCCCGGTGTGGGAGAAGCCGGGCGTGCCGCGCACGTTCCTGCGGTCGCTGTTCGGCCCGTTCGCGAACGGCCACTACTGGCTGTACCTGCTGCACGGCATCCTGATCAACCCCATCCTCAGCATCGTCTCCTGGACCGTGACCGTCGTGTGGGCGTCCGTCGCACTCGGCGGCCTGACCGGCTGGATCTGGGAGCCGTTCATCCCGGAGAGCGGCCGCGACGTCTTCCTGTCGCAGACGATCGTGGATGCGGTGTTCCGCACGCACTCCACGTTCGACCCGGTGGTGGGCGACCGCATCCTGTACCTGATCGTCGGCGCGTTGCTGGCGGCGACCCTCCCGTTCGTGACCCGCGGTCTGACGCTGGCGCACGAGGGTGTGGCTCGCGGGCTGCTCGGCCGCTGGCCGTCGGAGGCGCTGCAGCGCGAGGTCGCGGACCTGTCCGCTTCCCGCGGTGCCGCCGTCGCGGCCGAGGACCAGGCGCTCCGCCGCCTCGAGCGCGACCTCCACGATGGTCCGCAGCAGCGGCTGATCCGCTTGCAGATGGACATCGCCGCCGCCGAGCGCAAGCTCTCCGACGACCCGGAGGCCGCCGCCACTCTGCTCGCCGAGGCGCGGCAGCAGGCGGGCGACACGCTCGAGGAGCTGCGGGCACTGTCCCGCGGTTTCGCCCCGCCCATCCTGCAGGACCGCGGCCTGGTCGCCGCCGCCGAGTCGCTCGCCGCGCGCAGCCCCATCCCGATGACGGTGGAGTCGTCGCTGCAGCCGGGGGAGCGGTTCAGTCCCGAGATCGAGCGGAACGCCTACTACGTGCTGGCGGAGCTGGCCGCGAACCTGGCCAAGCACTCCGGCGCCACGGGCGCGCGCCTGTTCGTGGAGCAGTCCGCGGACGCGGCAGGGCAGCCGTGGCTGGACGTCTGGCTGACCGACAACGGCAGCGGGGGCGCCTCGCTGGTCGAGGGCCACGGACTCCGCGGACTGCAGGAGCGCGTGCGGGGTCTGCGCGGTGAGCTGCTGCTGGAGAGCCCGGTCGGCGGACCCACCCGGATCGGGGCGCGCATCCCGCTCGGTTGATCCCTGCTGCGTCTCGTCCGCGCGACACGCCGTCCGTCCTCGCAGACACGCCGTCGCGTCCTCCGGGACGCGACGGCGTGTCGTCGTGCGGGCGGACCGTGCGGGCGGGTCGCCCCTAGGCTGGGGGCGTGCCGAGCGAAGCCCGACCCCTGCGCATCGTCGTCGCCGACGACTCCGTCCTCCTCCGGGAGGGACTCATCCGCCTGTTCGACGAGGCCGGCTTCGACACCGTCGGGGCTTTCGGCGACGCGGACACCCTCCTCGAGTCGCTGCCCGACCTCATGCCGGAGGTGGTGGTGCTGGATGTGCGGATGCCTCCGACGTTCCGCGACGAGGGCGTGCGTGCCGCGCTCCGCATCCGCAGCGAGCATCCCGACATCGCAGTGCTGCTGCTGTCGCAGTACGTCGAGGGCACGTATGCGCAGGAGCTGCTGGCCGGCGGCGAAGGCGGGACCGGCTACCTCCTGAAGGACCGCATCGCCTCCCTCGACGAGCTGAAGGATGCGGTCGCCCGTGTCGCGGCGGGCGGCACCGTCCTCGACCCGCAGGTCGTGCGCGAACTCCTCACCCGCCGGACCGACCCGCTGGCGGCGCTGACACCGCGCGAGCGGGAGGTGCTGGAGCTGATGGCCGAGGGCCGCACGAACGCCGCGATCGCCGCCCGCATGGTCGTCGGCGTCGGAGCGGTCGAGAAGAACGTCACGTCGATCTTCCAGAAGCTGGGCCTCGAGGACTCCGGCGACGACCACCGCCGCGTGCTCGCGGTGCTCGCGTTCCTGCAGCGCTGACGCGCGCCGCCGCGCCGCGCCGCGCCGCGCCTCCGCGCCCGCGACTGCTGCGTCTCGTCACGAGTGCGCCTGCGCGCGCAGCCGCAAACGTTACGCGACGCCGCACTCACCGTGCGGTTTGGCAGCAGCAGCGTGAGTGCCGCCTGACGTCACGAGTGCGCCTGCGCGCGCAGCGGCGAACGTTACGAACAGCGGCGCTCGCCGCTCGGGAGGCGTAACCGGCCCCCGGGAGGAGGGAATGGAGGGCGGGAATGGAGGGGATGACGGGAATCGAACCCGCGTAATCAGTTTGGAAGACTGAGGCTCTACCATTGAGCTACATCCCCGAGCGCCGCACGCGGCACCGGGCCGCCCGTGTGCGCGGCGGCCGGAGACCATCGTAGTACACGCGGGGGATGCGGGCGTGCAGTAGACTCGGTGACGGTCTTTCGCACCGCTTGAAGCCGGGGCGTAGCTCAGCTTGGCTAGAGCGCCCGCTTTGGGAGCGGGAGGTCGCAGGTTCGAATCCTGTCGCCCCGACGAGGACCTCGTTCCTTGCGAGAAGACCATCGTTCGATCATTCAGGAGAACCCACACATCGTGAAGACCACGGTCGAGAAGCTCAGCCCCACCCGCACCAAGCTCGTCATCTCGGTGACGCCGGAGGAGCTGAAGCCTTCCATCAACCACGCGTACGAGCACATCGCCGAGCAGGTGACCATCCCCGGTTTCCGCAAGGGCAAGGTGCCGCCGCCCATCATCGACCAGCGGGTCGGCAAGGCCGCCGTCCTGGAGCACGCGGTCAACGAGGGTCTCGACGGGTTCTACCGTCAGGCGATCGAGGAGAACGACGTGCGTCCCCTCGGCCGCCCGGAGGCCGACATCACCGAGTGGCCGAACGAGAAGGACTTCTCGGGCGACCTGCTCCTCACCATCGAGGTGGATGTCCGCCCCGAGGTGAAGCTGCCCGACTTCGACGACATCACCATCACGGTCGACGCGGCCGAGGTCGGCGTGGACGACGTGGAGGAGGAGCTGGACCGGCTCCGCAGCCGCTTCGGCACCCTCGTCACGGTCGACCGTCCCGCCAAGACCGGTGACTTCGCGCAGATCGACCTGACCGCCGTGATCGGCGAGGAGGAGGTCGACACCGCCGCGAACATCTCGTACGAGATCGGCTCCGGCGAGCTCATCGACGGCATCGACGAGGCGCTCGACACGCTGACCGCCGGCGAGACCACCACCTTCGAGGCCCCGCTCATGGGCGGCGACCACGAGGGCGAGAACGCGCAGATCACCGTCACCCTCAACGCCGTCAAGGAGCGCGAGCTCCCGGAGGCCGACGACGAGTTCGCGCAGATCGCCAGCGAGTTCGACACCATCGGCGAGCTGCGCCAGAGCCTGCGCACGCAGGTCGAGCGCGCCAAGGTGTTCGGCCAGGGCACCGCCGCCCGCGACCAGCTGGTCGACAAGCTCCTCGAGCTGGTCGAGATCCCGGTCCCGGCGCAGCTGGTCGAGGACGAGGTCCACCGCCACCTGGAGCAGGAGAACCGCCTCGAGGACGACGTGCACCGCGCCGAGGTCACGGAGTCCAGCGAGAAGACGTTCCGCACGCAGATCCTCCTCGACGAGGTCGCGCAGGAGAACGACGTGAAGGTCAGCCAGGACGAGCTCACCCAGTACCTCGTGCAGGGTGCCGCCCAGTACGGCATGGACCCGAACGAGTTCGTGAAGATCCTCAGCGAGAACGGCCAGATCCCGTCGATGGTCGGAGAGGTCGCCCGCAACAAGGCGCTCGCCATCATCCTCGGCAAGGTGAAGGTCGTCGACTCGAACGGCAAGCCGGTCGACCTGGCAGAGTTCACCGCCATCGCCGACGGCGACGACGAGGCGCAGTCCGACGAGGCCGCAGCCACGGATGAGACGGCGGAGACGGCCGAGACCGCCGAGGCCCCCGCGGCCGAGGAGGCCCCCGCCGCCGAGGAGAAGCCGAAGAAGCGTTCCACCAAGAAGAAGGCCGACGACAAGTAGTCGTCGCCTCCTCACCGAAAGCCGGGCCCGCGCCTTCCACGCGGCCCGGCTTTCGCGTTCTTCGACGAAACCATGGGACGCGACACGCCGTCTGGCACCATGGGGTGACGGCGTGTTGCGACCCATGGATGCACAGGCACGAAGGAGCAGCGGATGGACGACTGGCGACAGCGGGTGGATGCGGTCTGGGCCGCTGCCGACGACGCGGGGGAGGAGGCCACCCTCGCCGCGATCGACGCTCTGGTCGCCGAGCGTGGCCCACACGACCCCGAGGCGCTCTTCGAGGCGGCCGGCGCCCGCGACTTCGCCGGCCGGGAGGCGGAGGCCGAACCGCTGTACCGGGCCGCCCTCGCGAACGGCCTGGCCGAGCCGCACCGCGGGCAGGCGATCGTGCAGCTCGCGAGCACGCTCCGCAACCTCGACCGCCCAGGGGAGGCGCTCAGCCTGCTCCGCGACTTCCTGCTCGCCGAGCCCGGGCATCCCCTCGCCGACGCCGCACGCGCGTTCGCGGCCCTCTCGCTGTTCGACGACGGGATGCCAGCCGACGCGCTGCGCGAAGCCCTGGAAGCGCTCGTCCCGCACCTCCCGCGCTATGGCCGCGCGGTGACCGCCTACGCCGCGGCGCTCGACGACGACTGACGGCCGGGCGGCGACAGCGACGCGGGAGCGACGCCGGGCGACGCCCGCCGCGACACCGCTCTCTGCCGAGGGCGAACAGCACCGAATTGGGCTCGGCGCTCCGATAGATTCGATGCCAAGCGACAAAGGAAATGGAGCGAACATGGCCGACATGGGTATCCAGCCCAACGTTTTCGATCGACTGTTGAAGGACCGCATCATCTGGCTCGGGTCCGAGGTCCGGGACGAGAACGCGAACGAGATCGCCGCGAAGCTGCTGCTCCTGGCCGCGGAGGACCCGAAGCGGGACATCTACCTCTACATCAACTCTCCCGGCGGCTCGATCACCGCCGGTATGGCCATCTACGACACGATGCAGTTCGTTCCGAACGACATCGTCACCGTCGGCATCGGCATGGCCGCATCGATGGGCCAGCTGCTGCTCACCGCGGGCACCAAGGGCAAGCGGTACATCACCCCGAACGCGCGCGTGCTGCTCCACCAGCCGCACGGTGGCTTCGGTGGCACCGCCAGCGACATCCAGACGCAGGCGCAGCTCATCATCGACATGAAGAACCGGCTCGCCGAGATCACGGCGGCCGCGACCGGCAAGACCGTCGAGCAGATCAATGAGGACGGCGACCGCGACCGGTGGTTCACCGCCCAGCAGGCTCTCGAGTACGGCTTCGTGGACCACATCCGCGAGTCGGCTCTGGATGTCGCCGGCGGCGGCGGCACCGAGCCGGAGAAGAACTGAACGACCGCCGGAAGGATAAGGACAACAGAATGAACATCCCCATGCTCGGCGGACAGGCCGCAGGCGGAGTGCAGGCGCCAGGCGCCCGGTACATCCTCCCCAGCTTCGAGGAGCGCACGGCCTACGGCTACAAGCGCCAGGACCCGTACGCGAAGCTCTTCGAGGACCGCATCATCTTCCTCGGCGTGCAGGTCGACGACGCGTCGGCTGACGACATCATGGCCCAGCTCCTCGTGCTCGAGAGCCAGGACCCGGACCGCGACATCGTCATGTACATCAACTCGCCCGGTGGCTCGTTCACCGCGATGACGGCGATCTACGACACGATGCAGTACATTCGCCCGCAGATCCAGACCGTGGTCCTCGGCCAGGCGGCCTCCGCCGCTGCCGTGCTGACCGCGGCGGGCACCCCGGGAAAGCGCCTGGCGCTGCCGAACGCCCGCATCCTCATCCACCAGCCCGCCGTCGGCGAGGCCGGCCAGGGGCAGGCCTCCGACATCGAGATCCAGGCCAACGAGATCATGCGCATGCGCACCTGGCTGGAGGAGACGCTGGCGAAGCACTCCAACCGCTCGGTGGAGCAGGTCAACAAGGACATCGACCGCGACAAGATCCTCTCGGCCGAGGAGGCGCTGGAGTACGGCCTCATCGACCAGGTCCTCACCAGCCGGAAGACGCTGCCGGCGCTGGTCAAGTAGTAGCCTTCGCTGCATGGCGGAACGGGGCGGTCTCTTCGATGACCGCCCCGTTCGTCGTCTCTGCAGTCAGGCGGGCCTGCGGTATCTCCGCCATCTGCTGTGAGCAGAACCGCCGCGCGACGCAAAACGTCCGACATGCGCCCCAATGTCGTCCGCACGGGTTAGGCTCGTTGGAACAGACCCGAAGAAGGTGGGGAGAGGGATGGCACGCATCGGGGAAAGCGCCGATCTGCTCAAGTGTTCCTTCTGTGGCAAGAGCCAGAAGCAGGTACAGCAGCTCATCGCCGGTCCCGGCGTGTACATCTGCGACGAGTGCGTCGAGCTGTGCAACGAGATCATCGAGGAGCGGCTCGCCGAGGCGGGCGAGGAGGCTTCGAGCGAGTTCGACCTGCCCAAGCCCAAAGAGATCTTCGGGTTCCTCGAGGAGTACGTCATCGGCCAGGAGCCGGCCAAGCGGGCTCTCGCGGTCGCGGTGTACAACCACTACAAGCGGGTTCGCGCCAAGCAGACGATCACTTCGGCAGACACGCTCGACGACGTCGAGATCGCGAAGTCGAACATCCTGCTGATCGGCCCGACCGGCTGCGGCAAGACCTACCTCGCGCAGACGCTCGCCCGTCGCCTCAACGTGCCGTTCGCCGTCGCGGACGCCACCGCGCTGACCGAGGCCGGGTACGTCGGTGAAGACGTCGAGAACATCCTCCTGAAGCTGATCCAGGCCGCCGACTACGACGTCAAGCGCGCTGAGACCGGCATCATCTACATCGACGAGGTCGACAAGATCGCCCGCAAGGCCGAGAACCCGTCGATCACGCGCGACGTCTCGGGCGAGGGTGTGCAGCAGGCGCTGCTCAAGATCCTCGAAGGCACGGTCGCCTCCGTGCCGCCGCAGGGCGGGCGCAAGCACCCGCACCAGGAGTTCATCCAGATCGACACGACGAACGTGCTGTTCATCGTGGCGGGCGCGTTCGCGGGGCTGGAAGAGATCATCTCCTCCCGTGCGGGCAAGAAGGGCATCGGCTTCGGCGCCCCGCTGCATTCCAAGGGCGACGACATCAACCTCTTCAGCGAGGTGCTGCCAGAAGACCTGCACAAGTTCGGGCTCATCCCGGAGTTCATCGGCCGCCTGCCGGTCGTGACCACCGTGACGCAGCTCGACCAGGACGCGCTCATGCAGATCCTCACCGAGCCGAAGAACGCGCTGGTGCGCCAGTATCAGCGCATGTTCGAGCTCGACGGTGTGCAGCTCGAGTTCGAGCAGCCGGCCCTCGAGGCGATCGCCGATCTGGCGGTGCTCCGCAAGACGGGTGCCCGTGGTCTCCGCGCCATCATGGAGGAGGTGCTCGGCCCGATCATGTTCGAGGTGCCGTCCAGCTCCGAAGTGGCGCGCGTGGTCGTGACGCGCGAGGCCGTGCTCGAGAACGCGGCTCCGACTATCGTCCCGCACCGCCCGCGGCGCGAGGAGAAGTCGGCGTAAGCTCCGGCGCAGGCCGGATCAGCATCTCCGGCGCCTTCGTCACCATGAGCCACGCCGGGAGAACGGCGAGGCACAGGATCGGCAGGATCAGCAGGTTGTCGGTGACGGCCACGCCCACGAAGAGGGCGACCCAGCCATCCCGCGTCACCACCAGTGCCAGCCCCATCACGCCCGCCGCCACCGCCACCTGCAGCGGAATCGCCGGGACCAGCGCAACCGCCAGTGTGCCCAGCGCCGTGCCGATGAACACGGCAGGGAACACACGGCCGCCGCGGAAGCCCGCACCGGCCGCAACAAGCAGCGCCACGAGCTTCACCAGGACGATCACAGTGAGCTGGCCGGCCGAGTAGTCGGCCCGGTCGGTCACCAGCTGACCCATCTGCGACAGCCCCTTGAACAGAGTGATCGGTCCGCCGAGCACCCCGAGCAGACCGAGCACGGCGCCGCCGAGCAGCGTCATCAGCAGCGGATTCCGCAGGGCGTGGAACAGCCGGTGCACGATGGGGAACAGGTACACACCGACCAGCCCCAGCGCGGTCGCCACGACCCCGATCACGATGGCCGCCAGCAGGTCCCAGCCGTTGACCTTCGTGTACGCCGGCATGGGGATGATGAGCGAGGGATGCGCGAGCAGCGTCATCGTGATCGCCCCGGCGCCGGCCGACACCAGCGGGAGGAAGAGGCGGTCCCACAGGGCGCCGCCGCCCTTCGCCGCCGCGACGATGCCCGTGAACAGCAGGGCGGCCGCGACCGGCGTGCCGAACAGTGCTCCGATGGTGCCGGACGCGGCCATGAGCACGACGAGTTGCGTCGGCACCGCCTTCCACAGCAGTCCGACGAGAGTCACCAGCACGCTGATGTTGATCGCGATGATCGGGTTCTCCGGACCCAGGCTCACCCCACCCGCCAGGCCCAGGATGGCCGCCAGAGCGAGCGACGGCACCGCGGCGATCCGTAGGATCGGCCCGACCAGCTCCGTCGTCGCCGAGTCGGGCCCGGCATGGCCCGGCACCAGCCACACCACGAGCCCGACCGCGGCGCCGGTGACCGTCAACACGGCGAAGATCCACCAGCCGGACGTCGGGTCGATGCCCAGAGCGCCGGGGAGCGCCTTCCAGACGCCCTGCTCGATCACACCGGAGACCTCGTCCACCGCCCACAGCGACAGCGCGCACAGCACGCCGACGACCACGGCCGGGATGCACAGCATCACCAGCTGACGAACGGTCGGTGCGGCGAGCTGCGGTTCGGTCGTGGCCACGGTGTCCCCTTCGCGCGATCAGCCCAGGTGCGGGTGGGCACAGCGTAGAGCGCGAGAAGGGAGGGCGGCTAGCTACGTCCGCACGACGTGCCGCTCAGGTGTCCAAGCCCCGGCGCTTCAGCAGCGGCTCGATCTCGGCGTCACGACCGCGGAAGTCGCGGTAGGCCACCAGCGGGTCCTTCGACCCGCCGACGCCGAGGAGCCGCTGCCGGAACCGGTCGCCGTTCTCGCGCAGCAGCCCGCCGTTCTCACGGAACCACTCCACCGTGTCGGCGTCGAGCACTTCGCTCCAGATGTACGAGTAGTAGCCGGCGTCGTAGCCGCCCGAGAACGTGTGCGCGAAGTAGGTGCTGGCGTACCGCGGCGGCACGGCAGGATTGTCCAGTCCGACCGCGGCGAGGGCCTCCGTCTCGAAGGTGGGGACGTCGGCCACCTCGTCGTCCGCGGTGATCCGGTGCCAGGCCTGGTCGAGCAGGGTGGCCGCCAGGTACTCGCTGGTCGCGAAGCCCTCGTTGAAGCCCTCGGCGGCGTGGATCCGGTCGACCAGCTCCTGCGGCATCCGCTCGCCGGTGCGGTGGTGCACGGCGTAGTTCTCGAGCACCTCCGGCCACAGCATCCACATCTCGTTCACCTGGCTGGGGAACTCGACGAAGTCGCGGAACACGTTGGTGCCGGCGAACTTCGGGTATGTCACGCGGGCGAACAAGCCGTGCAGGGCGTGCCCGAACTCGTGGAAGAGCGTGTTCGTCTCGTCGTAGGTGAGCAGCGTCGGCTCGCCGGCGGCCGGCTTCGGCACGTTCAGGTTGTTGACCACGACCGTCGGTGTGCCGAGCAGGTCGGACTGGGCGATGAGCGGGTTCATCCACGCGCCGCCGCGCTTCGAGTCGCGGGTGTAGAGGTCGAGGATGTACAGGCCGAGCTCGGATCCGTCCTCGTTGCGCACCTCGAAGACGCGGGCTTCGGGGTGGTAGGCGACAAGGTCCGGCCGCTCGGCGAAGGTGATCCCGTAGAGCCGGTTGGCAGCGTAGAAGACGCCGTCGTGCAGCACGCGCTCGGCCTCGAAGTACGGGCGCATCGCGGCGAAGTCGACGTCGAACTTCTCGGCGCGGACCGTGCCCGTCAGATGGGCCCAGTCCCAGGCCTCGACCGTCTGTCCCTCCGGGAGGAGGCGCTGCAGGTCGGCCTGCTCGGCGCGGGCGTTCCGGGCGGCAGCTGGCGCGAGCCGGCCGAGCATGTCCGCGACGGCTTCGGGAGTGCGGGCGGTCTCGTCGGCCGTGACGTACGCCGCGTGCGTGTCGAACCCGAGAAGCCGCGCCCGCTCGGCGCGCAGGCGCGTGATCTCCAGGACCAGGTCGCGGTTGTCGTTCTCGCCGCCCCGGATGCCGCGCGAGCGGGATGCGGCCATGATGCGCTCCCGGGAGGAGCGGTCGGTGAGGTCGGCGAGCCACGGGTGACCCGTGGGGAGCACGAGCGTCACGACGTACTTGCCGTCGAGGCCGCGCTCAGCCGCGGCCTGTGCGGCGGCCGACAGCTCGCCTTCGCCGAGGCCGTCCAGCTCCTCGGCCGTGTCGAAGACGACGGCGAGGTCGTTGGTGTCGGCGAGGAGGTTCTTCTCGAACCGGGTGGTGAGGGTGGAGAGCCGCTGGTTGTACTCCCGCAGCCGCTCCTTGCCCGCGTCGTCGAGGCCGGCGCCGGCCAGCGTGAACTCGGTGAAGTAGCGCTCGACCAGGTAGCGCGACTCGGCATCGAGCCCGAGCTCGTCGAGGCGCCCGTGCAGGTCGGCGATGCGCGCGTACAGCCGTGGATCGAGCCGGATCGTGTCGCTATGGGCGGCGAGCCGGGGAGCGATCTCCTCCTCCAGCGCGTTGGTGAAGTCCGTGCTGTCCGACGAGCTCTTGTTGAAGAACACCTCGGCGACCCGCTGCAGCGTCTGGCCCGAGCGCTCCAACGGAAGCATCGTGTTCTCGAAGCTCGGGGCCTCGTCGGTCTCGACGATCGCGGCGATCTCTGCCAGCTGCTCCTCGAATCCCCGCTCGAAGGCCGGACGGTAGTGCTCGTCGCGGATGTCGCCGAAGGGCGGGAGTCCGTACGGCAGGGTGCTGGGGCTGAAGAAGGGGTTCGCGATATCGGCCATTGCTCCAGCCTAGACACCGGACGCCGCGGGGAGCAAAGGAAGCGTTGCAAAGGTACGAATGCAAAGTAGCGGTTGCAAAGAACTCTTTGCATGGCTACTGTGGTCACATGACGAACGAAGAGCAGCAGGAGCCCGCGGACGGAGTCGCCGGGGGCCGCGCCCTCTGGGAGGACGCGCTCGGGATGGCCGCCCTGCGAGCCCTCGCGCATCCACTTCGTGTCGAGATCATGAACGAGCTGTCCGACTTCGGGCCGGCGACCGCCAGCATGCTGGCCGAACGCCTGGGGGAGTCGAGCGGCGCCACCAGCTACCACCTGCGCCAGCTCGCCAAGCACGACATCATCGTCGAAGACGCCGAACGCGGTTCCGGCCGCGAGCGCTGGTGGCGCATGGCGCCCGGCGGCGTGACGATCGGTTCGCCCGAGACTTTGGACACTCCGGCAGGCCGCGAGGCCAACGAGATCATCTCGCTCGGCTGGCAGCAGAACAACGAGCGCCGCCTCTCCGCCTTCCTGCGGCGCGGGCTCGACACGTTCGGTTTCGAGTGGATGGAGTCCAGCACGCTGTCGACCTCCCACCTCGAACTCACCCGTGAGCAGCTCGAGGAGTTCGGCCGCGAGTACTACGCCCTGCAGGACCGCCTGAAGAAGAAGTGGAAGGCGCAGGAGGCCGAGACCGACGAGCGCAAGCGCGTCCAGGTCCAGTTCAACGCGTTCCCCCTGGTGGAGCAGGAAGACCGCTGATGTCGACGACGGCGAGCACTCCGTTGGGGAGCGGTTTCGCGCGCCTCTGGACCGCGGCGATCGCGAGCAACCTTGCGGACGGCCTTGGACGTACCGCCGTGCCGCTGATCGCGACGACGCTGACCCACGACCCTGCACTGATCGCGGGCGTGAGCGCGGTCACCTTCCTGCCGTGGCTGCTGTTCGGCATCCCGGCCGGGATGCTGCTCGATCGTGTCGACCGGCGCATCGCGATGGCGGTCGCCAACTCGCTCCGCTTCGCCGTCGCCGCCCTGCTCGCCGTGCTCATCACGACGGACTCGCTGACCATCTGGCTGCTCTACGCCTGCGTCCTCGCCTTCGGGCTGGGGGAGACGGTCTTCGACAATGCGACGACCACCGTCGTGCCTGCCCTCGTCGGTCGTGATCAGCTCGATCGCGCGAACGGGCGGATGCAGTCGGCCGAGATCACCATCCAGAACTTCATCGCCACGCCGATCGCGGGCTTCCTGTTCGCCGTCGCGATCGCGCTGCCCATCTGGCTGACCGGCGCCGGCTTCCTGGTCGCGGGGCTGCTGGCGCTGACGATCCCGGTCGCGGCGGCTCATGCGCACCGGGCGGGGCATGCTTCGCACGAGGAGGAGGAGCGACCCTCCCTCTCGGCGGTGGTCCGGTTCCTCTGGGACTACCGGTTCCTGCGCTGGATGATCGTGCTCACCTCGCTCACCGCTTCGGCGCTGGCCTTCGCGCAGGGAAGCGTCGTGCTCCTCCTGCTGCAGACCTTCGATGTCCCGGCCGCACTGATCGGTGTGGTCACCGCGGCGATCGGAGTCGGCGCGCTCGTGGGTGCTCTCGTCTCCAGCCGGTTCGTCGCGCGCTTCGGCCGAGGCCAGGTGATGTTCTGGGCGATCCTGGTCAGCGGCGTCGGCATCCTCGGGGTCGGTGTGACGTCGAACGTCGCCGTCGCCATCGGCGCCTACGCGATCGGCGCCTTCGGTGTCGCGGTCTGGAACGTGCCCTGGGGCGCGCTGCGCCAGGCCGTCATCCCCGGCGCGATGCTGGGTCGCGCCCTCGGCATCGTCCGCACCATCGGCTGGGGGATGACCCCCATCGCCACCGTCCTGGGCGGCTTCGTCGCCCGCATCGACCTCCGGCTGCCGTTCGTCATCGGCGGCGGGCTGGTGGTCGTCCTGACGCTGATCGCGTCCCGTCTCATCCTCTCGGCGACGGCCCAAGCGCCGGCGGCCGAACCTGTTCCGGAAGGACAACCGTCATGACCGCCGTCCTCGTCTCCCCGAGCCGTGATTCCGCAGCCCGCCCGCTCACGCATCGCCTCGCCGCTCGCATCGGCGGCGCGCTCACCGCCTGGGCCGACCGGCCATTCGCTCCCGAACCGCGGCACACCGACCGCGTCGCCCGGATGGAGTCCGCTCGCGACACCGCCGCGCGCACGCTGCCCCAGCTGCCGCGGTGACGCCGGCCGGAAGAGGCCGGCCCGACGACGACGGAGGAGGCCCTACGCCTCTTCCTCGTCGTAGTCGGACGTGTCGACCTCGACCGGCTGCGTGATGGTGGCCGAGTCCTCCTGGGCGTTGTACCGGATCTCCGTGCCGTCGTCGAGCGTGACGACGGGCTTGGCCTCCAACCAGGTGAGCGTCCAGTTCCAGCCGGTGGTCTCGACGTCGGTCGCGACCAGCTCCTCCTCGACGGTCTGCACGGCGTATGCCACGACCTCGGGGAGGGAGGCGGGGGCCGAGCCGCCGACCGACCAGCGCGTTCCGAGCTGCATCAGGCGCGTCCCGCCTGGCTCGGGGCCTTCGCGAGATCGATCTCGTAGGTGACCCACGCAGTGCGGTCCGCGACCGCGTCGTAGAGCTTCTGGGCCGTCTGGTTGTCGTGCGCGGTGATCCACTGCACGACGCCGAGGCCGCGCTCCTCGGCGAGCGAGCGGGCCTTCTGGATGAGCGCGCTGCCGACTCCCTTGCCGCGCTCGTCCTCGACGACGAACAGGTCGTCGATGAAGAGTCCGCGGTCGCCTTCGAGCGGTCGCGCGAACTCGCGCAGGTGGGCGAGGCCGACGATGCGGTCGCCGTCGACCGCCACGTAGCCGTTCTCCTCGTGCTCCGGGTCGGTCAGCCAGGACCAGAGCAGGAGCGCCTTCTGGTCGGTCAGCTGGGTGTCGTAGAACTCGGCGTACTTGGCGTACACATCGAGCCAGGCGAAGAAATCGCCGTCCTTGACCGGTCGAACCTCGATCGACATGGATTCCTCCGTTCGCGTTTCACGCCCGGCTGTGAGTCCGGTGCGTGTTCCGACCATATAACGCCTGCGTTCAGGGGACGAGGTCGTACGTGACCCACTTGGTCTTCTCAGCGAACCTGTCGTACAGGCGGCGAGCGGTCTCGTTGTCCTTCGCCGTGATCCAGCGCACGACCGAGAGACCGCGCTCGCGGGCGGAGTCGCGGAGCGCCTCAAGCAGGGCGGAACCGGCCCCGGCTCCCCGCGCGTCGGGCGAGACGAACAGGTCGTCGAGGTAGAGGCCCTTGCTGCCGTCGAGCGGACGGACGAACTCGCGCACGTGCGCCAGGCCGATCGGAGCACCCTCCTCGTCGACGGCGAAGTAGGCCTCCAGCTCGTTCTCCGGGTCGGAGATCCAGCTCCAGACCAGGAGGGCCTTCTCGTCGGTGACGGGCTTCTCGTAGAACTCGCCGTACCCGGCGTAGAGGTCGAGCCAGGTGAAGAACTCGTTGTCCTGGACGCTCCGGACGCTGGTGGTCATCGTTCCTCCTCGGTCGGTGCCGCGGCGAGCAGGATATCGGTGACCGCCAGCTCATCGGCGGAGGCGAAGCGCAGGTCGGCGATTCTGCCCACCGAGCGGAGGTCGCCTGCGGCAGCCTCCACTGCGGCGATCTCGGCAGGGGGGCCCGCGATGACGGCGGAGTCGACGGGCGTGCGCTGGGAGGCCTTCGCAGCCGTCTTGGCGCCGCGGATCCCGGTCAGGGCGCGGCCGACGATGTGGAGCACCTCGCGGTCCGCACTCCAGTCACCGGCGACATCCGAGGCAGCGGGCCAGGGGGCGACGTGGACCGACCCGTCCTCGAACCAGGACCACGCCTCCTCCGAGGCGAACGGCAGCACGGGCGCGAAGAGCCGGAGGAAGCCTGAGAGCGCGACCCGCAGAGCGACGACCGCGGAGGTCTTCTCCGGGGTGTCCTCGCCGTAGGCGCGCTCCTTCACGAGCTCCAGGTAGTCGTCGCAGAAGGTCCAGAAGAACGTCTCCGCGATCTCGAGCGCCCGGGCGTGGTCGTAGTTCTCGAGCGCGGAGGTGGCGTCGGCGACGACCGTCGCGAGGTTCTGCAGCATGCTCCGGTCGAGCGGGCTGGTGACCTGACCGAGGTCGAGCGACGCGGGCGCGTCGAAGCCGAGGATGAACTTCGCCGCGTTGAGCAGCTTGATCGCCAGGCGCCGGCCGATCTTGATCTGGGTCGGGTTCTGCGGGTCGAACGACGCGTCCGTGCCGAGCCGGCTGGAGGCCGCCCAGTAGCGGACCGCGTCGGAGCCGTGCCGCTCCAGGATGTCGGCGGGCGTGACGACGTTGCCCTTCGACTTCGACATCTTCTTGCGGTCGGGGTCGACGATGAAGCCGGAGAGGGCGGCATTGCGCCAGGGCGCGACATCCGCCTCCAGCTTGGCGCGCAGGAGGGTCGAGAACAGCCAGGTGCGGATGATGTCCTGGCCCTGGGGACGCAGGTCGAACGGGAAGACGGCGTCGAACAGCTCGTCGTCGCGCATCCAGCCGCCCGCGAGCTGCGGGGTGAGCGAGGAGGTCATCCACGTGTCCATGACGTCGTGCTCGCCGACGAAGCCGCCGGCCTGGCCGCGCTGGCTCTCGTCGTAGCCGGGGGCCGTGTCGGAGGACGGGTCGACGGGCAGCAGGTCCTCCGTCGGGAGGATCGGCTGGTCGAACACCGGGTTGCCGTCCGCGTCGAGCGGGTACCAGATCGGGATGGGAACGCCGAAGAAGCGCTGGCGCGAGATCAGCCAGTCCCCGGTCAGGCCGTTCACCCAGTTCTCGTACCGGACGCGCATGAAGTCGGGGTGCCAGTCGATCTCACGGCCGAGCTCGATGAGCCGCTGGCGCAGCTCCTCGTCGCGGGCGCCGTTCTTGACGTACCACTGGCGCGTGGAGACAATCTCGAGCGGGCGGTCGCCCTTCTCGAAGAACTTGACCGGGTGCTGGATGGGCTTCGGCTCGCCTTCCAGGTCGCCGGAGGCGCGCAGCAGCTCCACGACGGTCTGCTTCGCCGAGAACACGGTCTTGCCGGCGAGCTGCGCGTACGCCTCCCGGCCGGCCTCCGACGTGATCGCCGCGGGCGGTTCGGGCAGGATTCGCCCGTCGAAGCCGATGATGGCCCGGTTCGGGAGGTCGAGCTCGCGCCACCAGGTGACGTCGGTGATGTCGCCGAACGTGCAGATCATGGCGATGCCCGATCCCTTGTCCGGCTGCGCCAGGTGGTGGGCGACGACCGGAACCTCCACGTCGAACAGCGGCGTACGGACGGTCGTCCCGAACAGCGGCTGGTACCGCTCGTCGTCGGGATGCGCGACCAGGGCCACACAGGCGGGCAGCAGCTCCGGACGAGTGGTCTCGATGAAGACGGGGCCGTCGGCGCCGTGGAAGGCGACGCGATGGTACGCGCTCGGCTGCTCGCGGTCCTCCAGCTCGGCCTGGGCGACCGCGGTGCGGAACGTGATGTCCCAGAGGGTGGGAGCAAGTGCCTGGTACGCCTCGCCGCGCTCGATGTTGCGGAGGAACGCCAGCTGCGACGTACGCAGCGACTCGTGGCCGATCGTCCGGTACGTCTGCGACCAGTCCACGGAGAGGCCGAGCGAGCGCCACAGCGCCTCGAACTGCTTCTCGTCCTCCACCGTCAGCCGCTCGCACAGCTCGATGAAGTTGCGGCGCGAGATCGGCTTCTGGTCGGCGGCCTTCGTGCTCTTGTTGTCGCCGCCCTCGAAGGGAGGCTCGAAGCCCGGGTCGTAGGGGAGCGACGGGTCGCAGCGCACGCCGTAGTAGTTCTGGACGCGGCGCTCGGTCGGCAGGCCGTTGTCGTCCCAGCCCATCGGGTAGAACACCTTCTGGCCGCGCATGCGGTGGTAGCGCGCGATCACGTCGGTGTGCGTGTAGCTGAAGACGTGGCCGATGTGCAGCGAACCGGAGGCCGTCGGCGGCGGGGTGTCGATCGAGTAGACGCCCTCACGACCCGCGGCGAGCGCACCCTCCCGGTCGAACCGGAAGGTGCCGTCGCTCTGCCAGCGGTCGCCCCATTTGGCCTCCAGGCCTTCCAGTGCGGGCTTGTCCGGCACGTTCTGGGCGCTCATAGGGGTCCTCCGATTCGATATATGCGGCACCGTGTCCTCGGGGTGCCTGAGTGTGGGATCCCTCCCAGAGTACCGAATCTCGGGGTACGAACGCGTCAGACCTCGTCGACGATGGGCTTCCGTCGCGCCGCGAACAGGGCGGCGGCCAGGGTGATCGCCGACATGACGGCCAGCACGATGCCGGGGTGCCACCAGGCGTTGCCGGTGGCCTGGCCGAACACCAGGGTCAGGGCCGGAACGAAGGAGGTCAGGAGCGCGGCGATGCTGTACGCGACCGAGAGCCCGCTGTAGCGGACCTCGCTCGGGAACAGGTCGGACATCAGCCCGCCGAGCCCCGCCCAGGACAGCGTGGGCAGGATCCCCCCGATGATCATGCTGGCCACCAGGATGCCGAACGTCGCGGACTGCAGCAGGAAGTACATCGGGAACGCGACGATCAGAGTCCCGACGGCCCCGATCGCCACGACGCGCGCCGAGCCGATCCGGTTGGCCCAGAGGCCGAACAAGGGGATGGTGACCAGCTGCAGCAGACCGCCGATCGTCGTCGCGACCAGCAGATCCTGGTACTTGAATCCGAGGACCGCGGTGCCGTAGTCGACCATGTAGGTGTTCATCAGCGAGTAGGAGCCGATGCCGAGGATGGCGGCGCCGATCCCGATGATGAAGCCCGTGGGCGCCTTCCGGAAGACGTCGAGGACGGGGAACCGGTCACGGGTGCCGGTCTCCAGCAGCTTGCGGAAGACGGGCGTCTCGTCGATCGACCAGCGCAGGTAGAGCGAGACGAGCAGCAGCGGGAACGCGGTCAGGAACGGGATGCGCCAGCCCCAGGCGGCGATGTCCGCCGACGACATGCTCAGCGTCAGGACGATGAAGACGACGGCGCTGAGGATGGAGCCGACCGGCGAGCCGAGCTGGGGGAGCGCGGCGTAGAAGCCGCGGCGCTTCGGATTGGCGTACTCCGTCGCGAGGAGGATGGAGCCTCCCCACTCGCCGCCCACCGAGAAGCCCTGCACCAGTCGCAGCAGCACGATCGCGATGGCGCCGAACCAGCCGGCAGCCGTGTAGGTCGGCAGCACGCCGACGAGACCGGTGCTCAGCCCCATCAGGAGGATGGTGATCAGAAGGGTCGGACGGCGGCCGATGCGGTCGCCGAGGTTGCCGAAGACGATCGCGCCGATCGGGCGGATCACGAAACCGGCCGCGATGGCCAGGAACCCGGCCAGCGCCCCGCCGAAGGTGCCCAGCGGCGCGAAGAAGAGCGGACCGACGAAGAACGCCGCGAAGTACGCGTACAGGTAGAAGTCGTACGACTCGAGCGCGGTGCCGACGAACGACGCTATGGTGACGCGGCGTGCGGTGCCCGGCGTGATGCCCGGGCGGTCGGTCTCGCTGCGGACGGGGCTGATGGTGGTAGTCACGGGTGTCCTTCGGAAACGAATAATATGTGGACCGGGTCCAATAATGGCACGAGGAGGAACGCAGGATGGTCGAAGCGCATTCCCCGCGCCCCAAACGGGCCGCAGCGACCGGCCGGCCCCGCTCCTCCTCCCGCGCCATGCTCGCCGAGGCCGCGGCCGAACTCTTCCTCGAGCAGACGTACGGCGGGACCACGGTTGACGACATCGCCCGGCGTACAGGCGTGAGCCGGGCGACCTTCTTCAACTACGTCGGCTCCAAGAGCGACCTCCTCTGGCTGGAGGTGGATGAGGCGCTCGCCGCGTTCGACGCGACGGCAGCCTCCGTTTCTCGGGACCTGGCGCCGATGGAGGCCGTGCTCGAGGCGATGACGCGGCTCGCCGACGGCTTCGGGCCCGGGCGCCTCCCGCTCGCCGTGACCCAGGTCGACCTGATGGGGACCGACGCCGAACTGCAGGCGTCCGCCCTCCCGCGGTTCCTCGCCCTGGTGCGCCGCCTCCAGTCGTTCATCGCCGCGCGCAGCGGCGCCTCCACGGACGCGCTCCTGCCGCGCGCCGCTGCGACCGCCGTCGTCGGCGCCGCCGTCTCCGCCGCGACCGCCTGGGCCCGGGCCGGAGTCTCCCGCGGCCCCCTCACCCCGCTCGTCCGCACCGCCGTCGCCCCCGTCTGCGCCGGCTTCGCCCCCCACCTCCCCTGAACCCGCCCCCCACCATCGAGTCCTCACTTAATGCACACTCCCGCGGCGTGTCGCGTGCAGAAAGTGAGGACTCGATGGTGGGGGGCGGGAGGTTGGTAGGATGGGGGGACAGGCTGTGATCCGGGTATCGCCGGGGAGCCTTCGGAAGAACGGCGTGCGAGCGCTCAGTAGAACCGAACGGGGCCGGCCCGTCACAGCCGAAGAATGAGAGGCTCCGTCCGGCACCGGCGGCGGGTGGGGCAAGCGGGGTGGTACCGCGGCGGGCGTGCGAGCGTCCGGCGTCCTCGTGCAGAACCAGAACCTGCCAGGAGTGAGATGCCGTACCCCAAGTCCGCGCCGGACTCGAACGAGCCCCGCGCCGAGGACACCGCCCAGCGTCCCGACGGACAGCGCCAAGAGATCGTAGCGAGCCCCGTCTTCCCGGCGATCGAGACCGAGATCCTGAAGTTCTGGGACGAGGACGGGACCTTCCGCGCCTCCGTCGACAACCGCGACGGCGCCGAGGAGTGGGTCTTCTACGACGGCCCGCCGTTCGCCAACGGCCTCCCGCACTACGGCCACCTGCTCACCGGCTACGCCAAGGATGTCTTCCCGCGGTTCCAGACCATGCGCGGCAAGAAGGTGGAGCGCCGGTTCGGCTGGGACACCCACGGACTCCCGGCCGAGCTCGAGGCGGAGCGGCAGCTCGGCATCACCGACAAGAGCCAGATCGAGGAGATGGGCCTCGCCGCCTTCAACCAGGCCGCGAAGGACTCCGTGCTGCGCTACACCCGCGAGTGGCGGGAGTACGTCACCCGCCAGGCGCGCTGGGTCGACTTCGACAACGACTACAAGACGCTCGACACCAGCTACATGGAGTCCGTGATCTGGGCGTTCAAGCAGCTGCACGAGAAGGGCCTCGCCTACGAGGGCTACCGCGTTCTGCCGTACTGCTGGCGCGACCAGACGCCGCTGTCGAACCACGAGCTGCGGATGGACGACGACGTCTACAAGATGCGTCAGGATCAGACCGTCACCGTCACCTTCCCGCTGGTCGGCGAGAAGGCGGAGGTGCTCGGTCTGACCGGTGTGCGTGCGCTCGCCTGGACGACCACGCCGTGGACCCTCCCGACGAACCTCGCCCTGGCCGTCGGCCCGGACATCGAGTACGCCGTGCTGCCCTCCGGCCCGAACGGCGCGGCCGACTCGTACGGCTCCCCGGATCAGGAGGTCCTCAGCGGCCGCTACCTGCTGGCCACGGATCTCGTCGGCAACTACGCCAAGGATCTCGGCTACGACTCCCCGGCCGACGCCGTCGCGGCGATCAGCGGGACCGTCCACGGCTCCGAGCTCGCCGACGTGGAGTACGACCGGCTCTGGGACTACTACGCCGACACCGAGAAGTGGGGCACGCAGAACGCGTGGCGCATCCTCGTCGACGACTACGTCACGGTGGAGGACGGCACCGGCATCGTGCACCAGGCTCCCGCCTACGGCGAGGACGACCAGCGCGTCACCGAGGCCGCCGGCATCCCGGTCATCATCTCGGTCGACGACGGCGGCCGCTTCCTGCCCGACGTCGCGGAGGTCGCCGGCCTGCAGGTGTTCGACGCGAACAAGCCGCTGACCCGGCTGCTCAAGGAACAGGGCCGGCTGCTGCGCCAGGCCAGTTACGAGCACTCGTACCCGCACTGCTGGCGCTGCCGCAATCCGCTGATCTACAAGGCGGTCTCGAGCTGGTTCGTGCGCGTCACCGACTTCCGCGACCGGATGGGCGAGCTCAACCAGCAGATCACCTGGGTCCCCGAGAACGTCAAGGACGGCCAATTCGGCAAGTGGCTCGCGGGCGCCCGCGACTGGTCGGTCTCCCGCAACCGGTACTTCGGTTCGCCGATCCCGGTGTGGAAGAGCGACGACCCGGCCTACCCGCGCGTCGACGTGTACGGGTCGCTTGCGGAGCTGGAGCGCGACTTCGGCCGCCTCCCGCTGAATGCGGCGGGGGAGCCGGACCTGCACCGTCCCTTCATCGACGAGCTGACGCGGCCCAACCCCGACGACCCGACCGGCCGGTCGACGATGCGCCGCATCCCGGACGTGCTGGACGTCTGGTTCGACTCCGGTTCGATGCCGTTCGCCCAGGTGCACTACCCCTTCGAGAACCGGGACTGGTTCGACACGCACAACCCGGCCGACTTCATCGTCGAGTACATCGGGCAGACCCGCGGCTGGTTCTACCTGCTGCACACGCTCGCCACCGCCCTGTTCGACCGCCCCGCGTTCAAGAACGTCATCAGCCACGGCATCGTGCTGGGCAGCGACGGCCAGAAGATGTCGAAGTCGCTGCGCAACTACCCGGACGTCAACGAGGTCTTCGACCGCGACGGCTCCGACGCGATGCGCTGGTTCCTGATGTCGAGCCCTGTGCTGCGCGGCGGCAACCTGGTGGTCACCGAGGAGGGCATCCGCGAGGGCGTCCGACAGGTGCTGCTCCCGCTGTGGAGCACCTGGTACTTCTTCTCCCTCTATGCGAACGCGACCGGGTACGAGGCGAAGCGCTCCACCGCCTCCACCGACGTGCTCGACCGCTACCTGCTCGCCAAGACGCGCGACCTGGTGGAGGCTGTGACGGCCGACCTGGAGGCCCTGGACTCGACGCTGGCCGCCGCCAAGCTGCGCGACTTCGCCGACGTGCTCACCAACTGGTACGTGCGCCGTTCGCGCGACCGGTTCTGGGAGGGCGTGGCCGGCGACGGTTCGGGCGCCCAGGCGTTCGACACGCTTTACACCGTGCTCGAGACGCTGACCCGCGTCGCCGCGCCGCTCCTCCCGCTCGTCAGCGAGCGGATCTGGAAGGACCTCACCGGCGGCCGCAGCGTGCACCTGACCGACTGGCCGGAGGCCGCCGAGTTCCCGGCCGACGACGCCCTGATGGATGCGATGGACCGCATCCGCTCGATCAGTTCGACCGCGCTCTCGCTGCGCAAGCAGGCCGGCCGTCGCGTGCGGCTCCCGCTGGCATCCCTGACGGTCGTCGCCCAGAACGCGGACGCTCTGCGTCCCTTCGAGGGCATCCTGCGCGACGAGCTCAACGTGAAGGCGATCCGGCTGGAGGAGCTGCGTGAGGACAGCGCCGCCGACTACGGCATCACGAGCCGCCTGACCGTGAACGCCCGCGCCGCGGGTCCGCGCCTCGGCAAGCAGGTGCAGCAGGTCATCCAGGCCGCCCGTGCCGGCGACTGGCGCGAGGTGGACGGCGTCGTCACGGTCGGCGGGATCGAGCTGGCCGAGGGGGAGTACGACCTGGTGCTGGAGACCGCGTCCGACGGCGACGACTCGTCGGCGCTCGCGCTGCTCGCAGACGGCGGCTTCGTGCTGCTCGACACGGCGACCACTCCGGAGCTGGAGGCCGAGGGCCTGGCGCGCGACATCATCCGCGCCGTGCAGGACACCCGCAAGGCGGCCGGGCTCGACGTGAGCGACCGCATCCGCCTCAGCCTCGCGTTCGATCATGAGGACGACCAGCGCGCCCTCGGCCTCGCCGGGGACGTCGACATCGCGACGGAGACACTTGCGCTGGCGATGGAGATCGCGACGGCCGACGGTGCGTTCCAGAAGCGTTTCGAAGCGGGCCAGTTCGCGAATGTCGGCGGTTTCACCGTCGGCGTGACCAAGGTGGAGGTGCAGTCGTGAGCGACGAGGAGGACTACCGCGAGCGCGCAGAGGAGGTCTACCAGGCGCTGCTGGCGCGCGTCGGGGAGGGTGCTCCCGAGCGCCGTCTCGACGCCACCCGCCGAGCGGTCGAGCTGCTGGGCGATCCGCAGCGGGCGTACCCGATCATCCACGTGACGGGGACGAACGGCAAGACGTCCACCAGCCGCATCGCCGAGAGCCTCCTGCGCGCCTATGGCCTCCGCACCGGCCTCCTGACGAGCCCGCACCTGGTGCGCTTCAACGAGCGCATCGTCATCGACGGCGAGCCGATCGAGGACGAGGCGCTGGTGCGCAACTGGGACGACATCAGCCCGTACCTCGACATCGTGGATGCGGAGCTGACCGAGGCGGGTAAGCAGCCGCTGACGTTCTTCGAGGCGCTCACAGCGCTCGCCTACGCCGCCTTCGCGGACGCGCCGGTCGACGTCGCGGTGATCGAGGTCGGCATGGGCGGCGAGTGGGACTCGACGAACGTCGGCGACGGGCAGGTCGCCGTCTTCACGCCGATCGCGCTCGACCACACCAAGGCTCTGGGCGACACGGTCGAAGAGATCGCGCGCACCAAGTCCGGGATCATCAAGCCGTCCGCCGACGTCGTGTCCTCGGCCCAGACTCCGGAGGCCGACCACGTCCTCCGCGAGGCAGCCGAGCTGACCGAGTCGACGTTCGCCGAGCAGCCGGCCGACTTCGGCGTCGCGGCCACTCGCGTCGCCGTTGGCGGCCAGCTGGTGACCGTCCGAGGACGGGCGGCCACCTACGAGGACGTCTTCCTGCCCCTGTACGGCGACCACCAGGCGCAGAACGCCGCCGTCGCCGTGGCGGCGGTCGAGACGTTCCTCGGCCGGGGCACGCAGCCGCTCAAGACGGACCTGGTCGAGGAGGGGTTCGCCACGGCGACCTCGCCCGGCCGGCTGCAGCTGATCGGCATCGAGCCGAGCATCCTCGTCGACGCCGCCCACAACCCCGCGGGCGCCGAGACCCTCGCCGAGGCCCTGCGGACCTACTTCGACTTCGACGAGATCACGTTCGTCATCGGCATCCTGGGCGACAAGGATGCGCGGGGCGTCATCCGCGCGCTCGCTCCCGTCGCCACCCAGTTCTTCGTGACCCGGCCCGACTCGGACCGTGCTCGCGATCCCGAGGACTTCGGCGAGCTGGTCCGCGAGGAGGTCGGCGACGAGGCGACCATCGTCTACTCCGACGCCATCGACGCGCTCGAGTCGGCCCGCGACTGGGCCGGCGAGGAGGCGCGGCGCGCCGTCGTGGTGGCCGGCAGCATCGTGCTCGTCGGCCAGGCGATGGCGTACGCGGAGGAGCAGGAGTGGAAGCAGGCCGCGTCGTGACCGACGCTCCGGAGGGCGCGGAGGGCGCGGAGGGCGCGAGCGGCCGGCCGCGGCGTCAGCGGTCTCTCCGCGAGCTGCTGGGCTCCATCGTGCTCGGCTTCGAGTTGCTCGTGGTGTTCCTCGGCGCGCTCGTGCTGTTCGGCCTCCACTCGCTGCCCGCCTGGGTGGCGCTCGGCGGGGGAGCGGCGCTGATCGTGCTCATGATCGTCGCGATCGGCCTGCTGCGGAACACCGTCGGGGTCGTCCTCGGCTGGATCGTCCAGGCCATCCTCATCGCCGCGGGCATCCTCGTGCCCGCCTTCTTCATCGTCGGCGCGATCTTCACCGCCATGTGGGCGTACTGCATGATCACCGCCGCGCGCATCGACCGAAACAATCGAGCGGCCGCCCGCGCGGCCGACAACGGAACGGAGAACCCATGACCAGCGCCGTCGAAGAGACCCTCGTCCTCATCAAGCCCGACGGGGTCGCCCGCAGCCTGACCGGCGAGATCCTGCGCCGCATCGAGGCGAAGGGCTACTCGCTCGTCGACCTGCGGATGCTGCAGGCCGACCGCGACCTGCTCGCCCAGCACTACGCCGAGCACGAGGGCAAGCCGTTCTACGAGCCGCTGGTGGAGTTCATGGAGTCGGGCCCGATCGTCGCGATCCGCCTCGCAGGCAACCGCGTCATCGAGGGCTTCCGCTCGCTGGCCGGCACGACCGACCCGACGACCGCCGCTCCCGGAACGATCCGCGGCGACCTCGCCCGCGACTGGGGCCTGAAGGTGCAGCAGAACCTCGTCCACGGCTCCGACTCGCCCGAGTCCGCCCAGCGCGAGCTCGCCCTCTGGTTCGGCTGACCCCTCCCTCGCCCCCTTCCCCGATTCGTGACGAATGTGGCGATCACGCGCGTGAGAGTCCACTTTCGTCACGAATCGGGAGGCTTCCGCGGACCCACGATTCGTGACGAATCGGGGTTTTGCGCCAGCGAAAGCCCACATTCGTCACGAATCGGGACTGCAGGTCAGACGAAGGCGCGGTGGATCCAGTCCAGCTGGATCTGCGCCAGGATCGCGACGATCGCGTAGCAGACGATCGTGATCAGCGGCACCCAGCTGTAAAGGGTGCGGAAGACACCGCGCGCCCGCTCCGGGACCGGGATGTTGCCCTCCTTGAGGTTGTAGAGGGTCACCGACCAGAACGTCGGGATGGTGACGATCCACGTCACCATGCACCACGGGCACAGCACGTTCAGCACCGTCAGCGACTCGGTGATAAGGAAGATCACCAGGACGAGGGCGAGCAGCACGCCGACGTTGAACGCGATCCAGTACCAGCGGGCGAACCGCGCCCGGGTCGCCAGGAGGCCGACGCCGACGGCGATCGTCGCCGTCCAGCCGCCGAGGCCCAGGATCGGGTTCGGGAAGCCGAGCACAGAGCCCGCGGCGGAGTTCAGGTTCTTCGAACAACCCACGAGGACCGAGAAATTGCACGAGAGCTGGGCGCCCGGATTCTCCAGCAGGTGGAACTTGTCCACCGTGAGCATGAAGGCGGCCCAGAGGCCGATGAGTCCGGCGACGATCAGGAAGACGGCGAGAGCGGTCGGGCGGCGGTAGGCGGCCTCGGCGGGACTGGCTGACACCCTCGGATTATGGCATGACCCCTGCGTGTCGTCCTGGGAGGCGACCGTCGGGAGCGGCGATGCGTGCGATAATCGTTGCAGCAGTCGTCCCGGCCGTGGCCGGGATCAGCGACAGAAGGCTTGAGGGCGCCCAGAGCGCCCGGAAATGCCGGCCCTGGAGGTCGGCACAGAACAGTGAACCGGATGTGCGCGGCGCTACGAGCGCGGCAGCATCCGAACAGGATTGAGGGAGGCGCCGCTCGCGCCGCCTCCCGACGGAGAGTACCCGGCGAGTGGGGAGCCGCCGCCGGTCGAGGAGTGCACCAGCGATGGTGGATAACGAGAACAACGACAACACGGACTACAACGAGACGGAGACAGGAGGACGGAAGCGCAAGGGGCTCTTCGGCACGCGACGCGTGGTGAGGAAGGCTCCGCAGGCTTTCTCCGACGTCTCGTCCGCACCGACTGCGGCGCAGACCGCTGAGGGCGACGCGCCCGAGACAGGTGCGCCCGAGACGGGTGCGCCCGAGACGGGTGCGCCCGAGACGCGCGCGCCCGAGACGGACACGCCCGAGACGTCGGCGCCCGAGTCGGCGGCGCCCGAGCAGGCAGCACCGGCCCCCGCGCACGAGCCGCCCGCCCTGCCCGAGAAGCACGGAGAGGACGAGGCGCCGGTCTCGCCGGCGGCCGCCCCCGGCCTCCCGCCGACCACCCTGCTCTTCCAGGCGCCCGACATCCTGCCGCTGCCGCCGCTTCCGGACGCCGAGGAGGAGCCGGCCGGCGGAGTCCGCCGTCGCTCCCGCCGCCGTGCGGGGGAGACCGGCCGCGACACCTCGAACGACCCGGCCAACACCGTGGTCAAGGTCCGTACGCCGCGCGAGCCGGAGCTGATCACCGAGCCGCAGAAGGTCAAGGGCTCCACCCGCCTGGAGGCGAAGAAGCAGCGCCGCCGCGACGGCCGCGACGCCGGACGCCGCCGCCCCGTCATCACCGAGGCCGAGTTCCTCGCCCGTCGCGAGTCCGTCGACCGGCAGATGATCGTCCGCTCGAAGGGCGGCCGCATCCAGATCGGCGTGCTGGAGGACAACGTGCTCGTCGAGCACTACGTCGCCCGGTCGCAGGAGGCGTCCCTCATCGGCAACGTGTACCTCGGTCGCGTGCAGAACGTCCTCCCCAGCATGGAGGCCGCGTTCGTCGACATCGGCCGTGGCCGCAACGCGGTGCTCTACTCGGGCGAGGTCGACTGGGATGCCGTCGAGACCGGCAACCAGCCGCGCCGCATCGAGCTCGCCCTGAAGGCGGGCGATCGCGTCCTCGTGCAGGTCACGAAGGACCCGGTGGGTCACAAGGGCGCCCGCCTGACCAGCCAGATCTCGCTGCCGGGCCGCTACCTCGTGTACGTGCCGAACGGCTCCATGAACGGGATCAGCCGCAAGCTGCCCGACACCGAGCGCTCTCGCCTCAAGAAGATCCTCAAGGAGGTCCTCCCCGAGAGCGCCGGCGTGATCGTGCGCACCGCCGCCGAGGGCGCGACCGAGGAGCAGCTGACGCTCGACGTCAACCGCCTCACGGCGCAGTGGGCCGACATCAGCTCGCGGGTCGAGTCGCAGCAGGCGCCCGCGCTCCTGCACAGCGAGCCGGACCTCCTGATCAAGATCATCCGCGACGTCTTCAACGAGGACTTCCAGAAGCTCGTGATCGCCGGGGACGACGCCCGGCAGACGATCGAGAACTACCTGCGCCAGGTCGCCCCCGACCTGCTCGACCGCGTCGAGGCGTACACGGGCGACCGCGACGCCTTCGACGAGTTCCGCATCACGGAGCAGATCGAGAAGGCGCTGGAGCGCAAGGTGTGGCTGCCGTCCGGCGGTTCGCTCGTGATCGACCGCACCGAGGCCATGACCGTCGTCGACGTCAACACCGGCAAGTTCGTCGGCTCCGGCGGCAACCTCGAAGAGACCGTCACCAAGAACAACCTGGAGGCTGCGGAGGAGATCGTCCGCCAGCTGCGGCTCCGCGACATCGGCGGCATCATCGTCGTCGACTTCATCGACATGGTTCTCGAGTCGAACCGCGACCTCGTCCTGCGCCGGCTGGTGGAGTGCCTGAGCCGCGACAGGACCAAGCACCAGGTGGCCGAGGTCACCTCCCTCGGGCTGGTGCAGATGACCCGCAAGAAGCTCGGCCTCGGCCTGCTCGAGACGTTCAGCGAGGCCTGCGAGGTCTGCGCCGGCCGCGGCGTCGTCGTGCACCACGACCCGGTCGTGAAGCACCGCCAGCCGCAGCAGCAGGCGCCGCAGGGCGAACGCCGGCGGGGGAGGGGCGGCAACGGCGCCCCTACCGCCAACGGCGCGTCTAACGGCGGCTCGAACGGCAACGGTCACGGCGGAACGCACGCCATCACCGACGACGCCAAGAACGCTCTGGCGCAGATCGCCGCGTCGACCATCCACCACCACGACGGTGAGGCGAAGGGTCAGGAGGCCGCCGAGGTCTCCGAAGTCGCCATCACCGAGGTGACGCTGACGGAGGTCACCGCGACCAAGAAGCGCCGCCGCAAGGGCAAGGGCGGCGACAAGCAGCGCCCGGCCGCGGAGCAGCCGGAGGCCGAGTCGGCCGATAGCGCGAGCGAAAGGGCCCCGCAGCCCGAGACCGAGACCACGACCGAGGAGGCCGAGGTCGCCGTGGCCGAGGTCGCGGTGGAGGTCGCCGAGGAGATCGTGCCGCTCATCGACCTGCCCGAACCCGCTCCGACGCACTCGCCTGCGCGCCGGTCGCCGGAGGAGACCGAGCTGCTGCTCGACTCCGTGCTGGATGCGCTCCCGCAGCCGAAGGAGCCGGGTCAAGGCCGTGGCCGCCGCCGTCGGGCCAGCACCGCGGTCATCGCCGGGGGCGAGCTGGCCTCGTCCTCCGAGTAGTCCTCACTGAGAAGTCGTCGATCGCGGCGCGGCGGCTCAGTGCCGGCGCGTCCGGTCGCGCCCTTTCACCCGAAGCCCGCTGGCGATGAGCCGTGAGACGAGCTCCTTGCCGGGGACGGGCTCCGCGCCTGCCGCGACCAGCTCGTCGTAGCGGCGGTCCGGCACGTCGTAGTGGTCGAGATCGAACGCGCGGCGCTGGATGCCGTTGGCGTCGGCGAAGGCGTGCAGTTCGTCCAAAGACGCGTCGCTGACCAGGTGCGACCACAACATGCCGTGCGCCGGCCATGCCGGGGGATCGATCAGGACCGTCATACAATGATTGTAGGAACCGGTTCCGCTGGCGGAGCCGCGCGGTCCCGACGGCCCTCCCGAATTGACGGCTTCCAGGGCGTCGGGTAAAGTTGACCGTTGGTGTGTGTCGGGCGTCGTCCGCATCGCCATCATGGTTTTCTGAGAGCCACCGGGTGCGAGAGCATCGGGCCGGACTCGCCAGTGCCTTGCGATCAAGGCGAATTCCAGAAAAGTTGAAGAGCAGGACCAGATCCGCGGCTGCGCCGGGAGCTGTTCCCCGACGAAAAGGTACTGACAAGTGGTTTACGCAGTTGTGCGCGCCGGTGGCCGGCAGGAGAAGGTCGAGGTCGGCACCATCGTGACGATGGACCGCATCAAGGCCGACAAGAACGGCACGGTCGAGCTCGCACCGGTGCTGCTCGTCGACGGTGACAAGATCACCTCCGACGCCGAGTCGCTCGCCAAGGTGACCGTGACCGCAGAGGTCCTCGGCGACCTGCGCGGCCCGAAGATCCACATCCAGAAGTTCAAGAACAAGACCGGCTACAAGAAGCGCCAGGGCCACCGCCAGGAGCTCACGCGCGTCAAGATCACCGGCATCAAGTAGCCGACGGCCACGCAGACAGCCTCGAGGAGAAGACACCATGGCACACAAAAAGGGAGCGAGCTCCACTCGCAACGGCCGCGACTCCAACGCTCAGCGCCTCGGCGTGAAGCGCTTCGGCGGCCAGACCGTCAACGCGGGTGAGATCCTGGTCCGCCAGCGCGGCACCCACTTCCACCCCGGCGTGAACGTCGGCCGTGGCGGCGACGACACCCTCTTCGCCCTCGCCGCCGGTGCGGTCGAGTTCGGCACCAAGGGCGGCCGCAAGGTCGTCAACATCGTGGAAGCCTCGGTCTGAGTCTCGACCACGAGCATCACCTTCAGGATGGGCGGGCTTCGGCCCGCCCATCCGCCATTTGAGCGGTGAATGCCGCAGCAAAGCGGCAACCGCCGCAGCAGTACAACAGCAGTAGGAGAGCACCATGGCGACGTTCGTTGATCGCGTGACGTTGCATCTGCGCGCCGGCAACGGCGGCAACGGGTGCGTCTCGGTGCGCCGCGAGAAGTTCAAGCCGCTCGCCGGTCCAGACGGCGGCAACGGCGGCAACGGCGGCGACATCGTCCTCGTCGCCGACCCGCAGGTCACCACCCTTCTCGGCTACCACCGCCACCCGCACCGCTCGAGCGACAACGGCGGCTTCGGTATGGGCGACCACCGCAGCGGTTACACGGGCGAAGAGCTCGAACTGCCCGTTCCGGTCGGCACCGTGGTGAAGGACGCCGACGGTCAGGAGCTCGCCGACCTGAACGAGCCGGGAATGCGCTTCGTCGCCGCAGCGGGCGGTATCGGCGGTCTCGGCAACGCGGCCCTGTCGAACCCGAAGCGCAAGGCGCCCGGTTTCGCGCTGCTCGGCACTCCCGGCTGGGAGGGCGACATCCGCCTCGAGCTGAAGACGGTCGCCGACATCGCGCTGGTCGGGTATCCGTCCGCAGGCAAGTCGAGTCTGATCGCAGCCCTGTCCTCCGCCAAGCCGAAGATCGCGGACTACCCGTTCACCACGCTGCACCCGAACCTCGGTGTGGTGCAGGCGGGGGATGTCCGCTACACCGTCGCCGACGTGCCCGGTCTCATCGAGGGCGCGAGCGAGGGGCGCGGCCTCGGGCTGGAGTTCCTGCGCCACGTCGAGCGCTGCTCCGCACTGCTGCACGTGCTCGACTGCGCGACGCTCGAGCCCGGGCGGGATCCGCTGAGCGACCTGGACGTGATCCTCGGCGAGCTGGCCGCCTACCCGGTGCCGGAGGGGCAGAAGCCGCTGCTGGAGCGCCCGCAGCTCATCGCGCTCAACAAGATCGACGTGCCCGACGGGCGCGAGCTCGCCGACTTCGTCCGCCCAGAGCTCGAGCAGCGCGGCTACCGCGTGTTCGAGATCTCGACGGTCAGCCATGAGGGCCTCCGCCCGCTGTCGTTCGCCCTCGCCGAGATCGTCGAGCAGGCGCGGGCCGAGCAGGCGGCTCTCGAGCAGTCCCGGCCCCGGATCGTCATGCGTCCGAAAGCGGTCGACGATTCGGGCTTCGTCGTCAAGGTCGAGGGGGGCACCGACGGCCCGGTGTACCGGATCCTGGGCGCCAAGCCGGAGCGCTGGGTCGCGCAGACCGACTTCGCCAACGACGAGGCCGTCGGCTACCTGGCCGACCGGCTGGCGAAGCTCGGAGTCGAGGACCAGCTGGTGCGCGCCGGCGCCGTCGCCGGTTCGACGGTGGTCATCGGCCGCAACAACGGCGTGGTGTTCGACTGGGAGCCCACGCTCACCTCGACCGCCGAGCTCATCGCCGCGCCGCGCGGAACCGACACCCGCCTGGACATGAACCAGCGTCCGACACGCGCCCAGCGCCGCGAGGACTACTTCGACCGGATGGATGCGAAGGCCGAGGCCCGCGAAGAACTGCAGCGTGAGCGCGCGGCCGGCCTCTGGCAGGACGACAGCTACGACGAGAACGCGGCCGCCGACACCGACTCGAACAGCGGAGACAGGGAGAGCACCGAGGGATGACCATCGACGACCGCAGCCAGATCCCCTCCGCCCGGCGGATCGTCGTCAAGGTGGGCTCCTCGTCCATCAGCGGCGAGAACGCCGGGCAGATCGCGCCGCTGGTCGACGCCCTCGCCGAGGCGCACGGGCGCGGCACCCAGGTCGTCCTCGTCTCATCCGGTGCCATCGCGACCGGCATCCCGTACCTCTCGCTGTCCGAACGGCCCACCGATCTGGCGACCCAGCAGGCCGCGGCCGCGGTCGGCCAGAACGTGCTGATTTACCGGTACCAGGACAGCTTCGACCGGTACGACATCGTCGCGGGCCAGGTGCTGCTGACCGCCGGCGACATGGAGAACGCGACCCACCGCAGCAACGCGAAGCGCGCGATGGAGCGGCTGCTCGACCTGCGCATCCTGCCCATCGTCAACGAGAACGACACCGTGGCGACGCACGAGATCCGTTTCGGCGACAACGACCGGCTGGCCGCGCTCGTCGCACTGCTCGTGGAGGCGGACCTCCTGGTCCTGCTGTCCGACGTCGACGCGCTGTACACGCGGCCGCCGCACGAGCCCGGCGCCGAGCGCATCTCGCACGTCGGCTGGGACGACGAGCTCGAGGGTGTGGAGATCGGGTCGACCGGTCTCTCGGGTGTCGGCAGCGGGGGAGCGGTCACCAAGGTGTCCGCGGCCCGTCAGGCGGCGGAGCGCGGCACCGCCGTGGTGCTGACGGCGACCACGCTGGTGTCGCAGGCGCTGCGCGGCGAGCAGGTCGGCACGTGGTTCGCGCCCGCACCGAGCGGATCCGTCCCCAGCCCGGCTCTCTCCACAGGTTCGATCGCCGCTGTCCCGTCGGACGCGGCCGCGTCCTAGAATCGACGCATGTCCTCGATCATGGATGCGGCGCCCGCCGCGACGCTCTCGCTGCTGGAGCGGTTGACCGCCGCCAAGACGGCCTCCCGGTCGCTCGCGACGGCCACCACCGAGCAGAAGAACCGCGCACTCCGGGCGATCGCCGACGGCGTGCTCGCCACGACCGGCGACGTGCTCGCGGCCAACGAGCTCGACCTGGCGAACGGCCGTGAGAACGGGCTGTCGACCGGCCTGCTCGACCGGCTCACCCTGAGCCCTGCGCGGCTGCAGGGGCTCGCCGATGCGGTGCTCGACGTGGTCGGGATCACCGATCCGGTCGGTCAGGCCGTGCGCGGCAGCGCCCTCCCCAACGGCGTCAAGATCACCCAGGTGCGCGTGCCGTTCGGCGTGGTCGGCGCGATCTACGAGGCACGGCCCAACGTGACCATCGACATCGCGGCCCTTGCGATCAAGAGCGGCAACGCGGCAGTGCTGCGGGGCGGGAGCGCGGCGATCGAGACCAATCGCGTCCTCGTCCGTGTCATCCAGGAGGCCCTGGCGAGCGCCGGCCTGCCCGCCGACGCCGTGCAGACCATCGACGACTTCGGCCGCGAGGGCGCGGCGGAGCTCATGACGGCGCGCGGGTTCATCGACGTGCTGATCCCCCGGGGCAGTGCCGACCTCATCCAGACGGTGGTCACCCAGTCGACCGTGCCGGTGATCGAGACCGGCGCAGGCGTGGTGCACGTCGTGCTCGACGAATCGGCCCGCGAGGACTGGGCCGTCGACATCGTGCGGAACGCCAAGGTTCAGCGCCCCAGCGTCTGCAACGCGGTCGAGACCCTCCTGGTCCACCGCGGCGCGGCGGAGCGCCTGCTTCCCCCGGTGCTGACCGCGCTGCGCGAGTCCGGGGTGACCATCCACGCCGACGAGCGCGCCCTGCCCTACGCTCCCGACGGTGTGCCGGTCACCGACGACGACTACGCGACCGAACACATGAGCCTCGACATCTCCGTCAAGGTGGTCGACGACCTCGACGAGGCGCTCGACCACATCCGGCGGTACTCGACGCAGCACACCGAGTCGATCGTCACCAGCGACCTCGAGAACGCCGAGCGCTTCCTCGCCGAGGTCGATTCGGCTGTCGTGATGGTGAACGCGTCGACGCGCTTCACCGACGGCGGCGAGTTCGGGTTCGGCGCCGAGGTCGGGATCTCCACCCAGAAGCTCCACGCCCGCGGCCCGATGGGGCTGCCCGAGCTGACCAGTACGAAGTGGATCGTCCGCGGGTCCGGCCAGATCCGCGGCTAGTCGACCACTAGACTTGACGGCGGGCCGCAGGCCCGGAGAAAGGATTGCGCACGATGTCACTTCTGACGACCGTCCTCGCCGAGGCGGAGACCCACGTCGAGCTGCCGATGCCCACCTGGGCGTTCGGTGCGATCGCCATCGTCGTGTTCATCGCGCTCGCTTTCGTCGCCTGGAGTTTCAAAGACGTCGCGAACCGGCACAGCCACCGCTCCGCTCCCGACGCGGCAGCCCACGCGGGCGCCCCCGGTGCGACGCACCACGGCACCGGTCACCCGAACCAGGGGCACTGAGCCACCCGGGCATGGAGCTGACGGAGAAGGGCCGGCCCCGGATCGGCGTGATGGGCGGCACCTTCGACCCCATCCATCACGGTCACCTGGTCGCCGCCAGCGAAGTCGCCCAGTCCTTCGACCTCGACGAGGTCGTCTTCGTGCCGACCGGCCAGCCCTGGCAGAAGGGCCCGGTCACACCGCCCGAGCACCGGTATCTGATGACCGTCATCGCGACGGCCTCCAACCCGCAGTTCACCGTCAGCCGAGTCGACATCGACCGCGACGGTCCCACCTACACGATCGACACTCTCCGCGACCTGCACGAGGAGCGGCCGGATGCCGAACTGTTCTTCATCACCGGCGCCGACGCCATCGCGCAGATCCTCAGCTGGCGCGACGTCGCCGAGCTCTGGGAGCTCGCCCACTTCGTGGCTGTGAGTCGCCCGGGACATGACTTGAGTATTTCTGGATTGCCGGAGCAAGACGTAAGCTTGTTGGAAGTTCCGGCCCTGGCGATCTCGTCGACCGATTGCCGGAGCCGGGTGAGCAGGGGATTCCCGGTCTGGTACCTCGTCCCGGACGGGGTCGTTCAGTACATCTCCAAACACCATCTGTATCGGAGCGTGGCATGACATCGTGGCCTGAACAGCCGCCGACGGGCCAGCCGCAGGCGCAGACGCGGCGACAGGCACGTGAGTTCGAGCGCGCGCGTCGCGCGGGCACGGCCGAACCGACCCCGGCGGGTCAGATCCCCGAGATGACCACCACGGCGCCGTCGCGAGACGACCGCGCAGAAGAGACGGCGAACGAAGCAGAGACGGCGAGCACGGAGGTCGAGACGGTCGACGCACCGGAGAGCGCCGGTACCGACTCAGGCGCGCCCGCCGCCGACGAGCGCCCCGCGATCCCGGCGAGTGCCTTCGCAGAGCCCGGCGTCACGTCCCCGTCCCGCGACTCCTTCGACTTCTTCCGTCAGACTCCGGATCCCTCCCAGCCGGAGCCGGTGACGCAACCCATGGCGATCCTGCAGCCCCCGGCGGGAAAGACGCCGGCACCTGCGCCCGCAGCTCCCGACTCCGGGCCAGGCGACCCCGCCACCCCGGCGGGCGAGCGCACTCTCACGCGCCGCGAGCTCCGTGCGATGCTCCAGGCGCAGGAGGCCAATGCGCAGGCCAACCACGCGCCCGCCTCAGGCGAGTCCGTGTTCCCCGTGACCTTCACCTCCGAGCCGGAGGGCGGTCCGTCCGCCGCGCAGCAGGACGGCGACCGCTCGGCCGACCGCGCCCCTGCAGCCTCCGGTACCGCTGCGGCGTCCGCTACCGCCGCAGCCGCGGCTGGTGGCCCCGCCGACACGCCGGCGCCCGTGTCTGCGTCGACCAGCGAGAAGTCGTCCTGGCCGTTCGCGTCGCTCACTCCGTCCTCCGCCCCGGTCGCCTCGCGCGCCGGTCAGCCGGAGACGACGGTCACCCAGAGCACCGCCTCGCCGTTCGCCGCCTTCGGTGCGCCGGCTGCCGCGAAGCCGTCGCCTGCCGACGGCTCCGCCGCCGCGCCCGCGACACAGGAGTCGGCCGACGACACGGCGGCGCAGGAGCGCCGTCCGTTCACCCCGCCGACCGGCCACTGGTCGACCGCCGCCGAGCTGGACGACCAGAAGCAGCCGATCACCTCCCGGAACGTCGCCCAGTCGACGGCGGCGACCACGACCAGCGCGCTCATCCTCCCTGTCATACCGCAGCCGGACTCGGCCGCTCCGCTCACCAGTACGGGCGAGATCCTGGTGACGGGATCCATCGACCTGCCGCGTGGCATGGGCGCGACCGGGGCTCACCCGGACCGCATCGACTCGTCCGACATCGACCGTCTCCTCGACGGCGAGGAGAACGAGTTCAACACCTCCGAGGTGCAGCCGGTGCGCGCGTCCCGCGCGATCAGCACGCACACCTCCACCCGCGGCGTGATCGCGCCGCCCAAGAAGCGCGGAAACGCCCTTCCCGTCATCCTCATGGTGACCGCGGGCGTCCTCGCCGTCGGCGTCATCGGCCTCCTGGTCGCGGCGTACGTCCTGAAGGTGTTCTGATCATCCGCGCCTTCCCACTCACTCCCGCAACACTTCTGCACCGACCGCGACCGGAGGGCCGCTCGTGACCGCATCCCCGCACGCCCGCGACATCCTGCAGGTGGCCGCCGCCGCCGCCGACTCGAAGGGCGGCCAGGACCTGGTGGCGCTCGACGTGTCCGGGCCGCTGCCGCTCACGGACGCGTTCCTGCTGGTCAGCGGCCGCGTCGAGCGGAACGTCATCGCCATCGCCTCCGAGGTGGAGGACCAGCTCAACGAGGCGGGCGTCAAGACGCTCCGCCGCGAGGGCAAGGGGGAGGGCCGCTGGGTGCTGCTCGACTTCGGCGACCTCGTCGTGCACGTCTTCCACGAGGAGGACCGCATGTACTACGCGCTGGAGCGGCTCTGGAAGGACTGCCCGGTCCTCCCGATCGAGCTGCCCGTCCACGAGCGCGCCGAGTAACGCTCCCGAGCCCGCGAGAAGCCCCTCGGCGACCCCGTGCGACTCGCGCGTCGTCGCGCCGCCGCCCGCCGAGTGGTGACCAGATGTCGCAACTCGAGCGGAATAGGCGCATCTGCTCACCACTCGACAAGTCTCGACTGACGCGAGGTCCGCTCAGTTTTTTCTCGCGGTCGCGATGTAGTAGTCTGGACGAGTTGTTCCGGGCGGCTCGAAAGGGCCCGAAGGATCACGATCTGGGTCTGTGGCGCAGCTGGTAGCGCACCTGCATGGCATGCAGGGGGTCAGGGGTTCGAGTCCCCTCAGATCCACCGAAATGTGAAGCCCCCGGCCGACGGCCGGGGGTTTTCTCGTTGCCGGGCCAGGCCGGGCCGGTGCGGCTGTCAGCGGAGGCGACGGTCCTCCTCCTGCTCCAGGCGCTCCTTCTCGGCGTCCTTGGCCTCCTGCTCCTTCTGGATCTCTTCTTCGCGGGGTGTCTTGTTCGTCATGCTGCGAGCGTAGCGGCCGGTCACGGCATCCGGAACGCCCGCCGTTGTGCATGCTCCCGGCGCTGCGTTAGCCTCCCGACGGAGCGGATGTCACCATGGCAGTCGAGAACGGACCTGCGGAGCCCACTTCCGCGGACGAGCGGACCTGGATGCGCGACCTCGGGGCGCTGCTGGCCCTGCCGTCGCTATGGGTCGACCACACGGCGCCGGAGATCGCCGACGGGCTGCTCAGCGTCCTCACCGGGATACTGCGCCTGGATGCGGCGTACGCCTGCTTCCAGGGCCCCGACGGCGTGCCTCCGTTGGAGGCGTGGCGCCCGGCCGGGGGCGAGCCGCCGGTGGAGCTGATGTCGTCGGTGCCCGGTTCCGGCGTGACGACCTCCGCGGTGCGTGCGGCTCGGGGGCCCTTCGACCCGCCGGGGATCGCCCGGGTGACGACGCTCACCCTCACCCTCCCGTGGGGAACGGGACTCGTGGCCGGCTCAGCCCGCCGGGCGGACTTCCCGACCGAGCGGGAGACCCATCTGCTGCGCGTGGCCGTCGGGCAGGCCGCCATCGCCCTCCACACCGCACGACGGCTGGCCGCGGAGCAGACGGCGCGGCGTGAGGCGGAGCAGTCGCTGGCGCATCAGAACCGCGTGCTGCGATCGCTGCTTGAGGATGTCGGACCGGCACTGGAGACGGCGTCCCGTCTGGTCGGGGAGGCCTCGCGGGAGGCGACACGGGAGGCCGCCCAGCCGCGGAGTGCGGAGCAGACCGCGCCCACACCCGTTCGGGCGGCGTCCGCTGCCGTCTCCGTCGCCCTGACCCGGCGCGAGCTGGAGGTGCTCGGCCTGCTCGCCCGGGGCCTCAGCAACAAGGAGATGGCGGCGGTGATGTGGTTGAGTGACCGCACGGTCGAGCGCCACATCACCGGCCTGTACCGGAAGATCGGCGTCGCCCGTCGGAGCGAGGCCACCGCCTACGCGTTGCGCCACGGGATCGCGTGAGGCGCGATTCCTCGGCGCCGTTCAGCCGAACGTGAAGCAGTACGCCTCCAGTCCCGGGAGGTCGAACCGCAGCTCGACCAGCGCATCCCGGATCGCTCCCGGCTGCCGGACGAGCTGGTAGGTGTCCTGCCGGTCCACCAGCCCGCGTCCCTCCGCGTCGACGTCCGTGCCGTGCGCTTCCCCGGGCGGCCGCCCGTCGAGCAGCACCCGGAAGGGGATGGGCACGCCGTCTGCGGCCGGACCCATGACGAGGTTGGCGTCGCGGGCGTGGAAGGCGAAGCGCACGCTCCCACCCGCCTCGTCGAGCACGGCGGCGTGGCGGGCCTGCGTCCACCGCCCGGAGAGTGCCCAGCCGTTCAGCGGCAGCGACGCCGGCGGCCGGTAGGTCTCCGAACGGTCGTACGCGTCGGCCGACTCCGCGACGAAGCCGCTGCTCTGCCCGTAGCCGAGATACGTCTCGGGGGACTGGAGGTCGCGCCAGTCGGCCGCGACCTCCAGGCCGGACGGCTCGACCGACACCAGGCCGGGGTTCGGGAGGTCGGCCCCGGCATCCACGAGCAGCCGCTGGATCATCATCTCGGTCCGCTCGTATTCGCCCTCGCCGAAGTGGTGGTAGCGGAGTCCGCCCGACGCGTCGGCGAGGTAGAGAGCGGGCCAGTAGTGATTGGCGAAGTCGTCCCAGACGCCGTAGTCGTCGTCCACGGCGACGGGATACCGCACACCGAGGGCGCTCGTGCGGGCGGTCACGTTGGCGCGGTCGTGCTCGAACCCGAACTCCGGGGTGTGGACGCCGACGATGGTGAGACCGACCTCCGCGTACTTCTCGTGCCAGGCCCGGAGGTACGGGAGGGTCCGCAGCCAGTTCACGCACGTGTACGTCCAGAAGTCGACGAGGACGACCCTGCCGCGCAGCCCCTCCGGGGTGAGCGGCTGCGAGTTCAGCCACCCCGTCGCGCGCGAGAAGGACGGAAGGCGCCCCTCATCCGACACCGGCCGCCCCCGCCTCCGCCGCCCCCGACCTCGCCACCGGACCGCCCTGCTCGTCGGCCAGGCGTGCGGCGTCCAGCATGGCCCGGGCGAACGCGTCCGGCGCCTCCTGCGGCGTGTTGTGACCAATGCCGCCGGTCAGCTCCCGATGCTCGTACGGCCCCGTGAACAGCGACCGGTACGCCGACGGTTCGGGATGCGCGGCGCCGTTGGCATCGCCTTCGAGGGTGATGGCGGGCACCGCGATCGGCGGCCGCGCCGCGAGACGCTCCTCCAGCTCGTCGTAGCGCGGATCGCCGTCGGCGAGGCCGAGCCGCCAGCGGTAGTTGTGGATGACGATCTCCACGTGATCCGGGTTGCGGAACGACTCCGCCGTCCGCAGGAACGTCTCGCCGTCGAACGCCCACTCCGGCGATGCGGTGTGCCAGATGAGCCGGGCGAACTCCTCGCGGTTGCGGTCATAGCCCTCCCGTCCGCGTTCGGTCGCGAAGTAGAACTGGTACCACCAGGCGAGTTCGGCGGCGGGCGGCAGGGGCTGGGCGTTCGCGGCGCGACTGCCGATCAGGTACCCGCTCGCGGTCACCTGGGCACGGAACCGCGCAGGCCAGAGGGCCGCCAGGATGTTGGCCGTCCGCGCTCCCCAGTCGAACCCGCCGACGACAGCGGTCTCGATGTCGAGCGCGTCCAGCAGTGCGATCGCGTCGAGTGCGATCACCGACTGCTGCCCGTTGCGAAGGGTGTCCGGGTCTCGGAAGGTGGTCGTCCCGTAGCCCCGGAGGTAGGGGACGATCACCCGGTGACCCGCATCGACGAGCAGTGGCACCACCTGGTCGAAGCTGTGGACGTCGTACGGCCAGCCGTGCAGCAGCAGTGCGACGGGCCCATCCGCGGGACCGCTGTCCGTGTAGCCGACGCTCAGTTCGCCGGCCTCGATCTGCAGGAGTTCGGGCATGCGCGGCGCCCGTCAGCGCAGCGACCGGAAGGTCGCCCGGACCTCCTGGGAGAACAGCTCCGGCTGCTCCCAGGCGGCGAAGTGGCCTCCGCGGTCGAGGCGGTTGAAATGGATGAGGTGCGGGTACGCCGCAGTCGCCCAGCTGCGCGGGGCCGCGTAGATCTCGTCGGGGAAGACGCTCACCCCGGCCGGGACCGGCACGCCCTTGGGGGCGAAGAAGGCCAGTTTGCTCTCCCAGTAGAGCCGGGCCGAGGAGACGGCGGTGGTGGTGAGCCAGTACAGCGTCACGTTGTCCAGGACGTCGTCGCGCGAGAGCCCCTCCGCGCCGCCGGCGAACACCCGGGCGATGAGGTCGTAGCTGCGGGCGTCGTGGTCGAGCATCCAGGCGGCGAGTCCGACGGGGGAGTCGGCGATGCCGTAGAGGGTCTGCGGGCGGTTGCCCATCTCCTGCGCGTACGCGAGGCCGTGGGCGTAGAAGAAGGCGAGCTGGTCCCAGGCGCCGCGCTCCTCCTCGTCGAGTCCGGCCGGCGGCGGCTCGTGGGCGTCGAGCGCCGCCTGGATGGCGTCGGGCACGGTGGCGGGCATGTTGGTGTGGATGCCGATCAGCCCCGGGGCCTGCAGCAGTGCCAGCTGCTCGGTCACCGCGTTGCCCCAGTCGCCGCCCTGGGCGACGTACCGGTCGTAGCCGAGGCGGGTCATCAGCTCCGCCCAGGCCTTCGCGATGCGGATGGGGTCCCACCCGGTCGCCGTGGGCTTTCCGGAGAAGCCGTGTCCGGGGAGCGACGGGATGACCAGGTGGAACGCGTCGGAGGCGTCGGCGCCGTGAGCGGTCGGATCGGTGAGCGGGCCGACGATCTTCAGCTGCTCGATGATCGAGCCGGGCCAGCCGTGCGTGACGATCATCGGGAGGGCGTCGGCGTGCGGCGACCGGATGTGGAGGAAGTGGATGTCGAGGCCGTCGATCTCGGTGACGAACTGCGGCACAGCGGCGAGGCGGCCTTCGACGCCGCGCCAGTCGTAGTCGCCGGCCCAATAGTCGGCGAGGGCGCGCACGACCTCCAGCCGCACCCCCTGTGAGCTGTCGTCGACGGTCTCGCGTTCGGGCCAGCGGGTGGCGCGGATGCGACGGCGCAGATCGTCGAGCTCCTCCTGCGGAGCGGTGTACGAGAAGGGGCGGATGTCGGCGGCGGAGCTGTCGGCGTCGTGGCGGGGTGCGGCGATGGTCATCGTGGCCTCCTGGGCTCGTCCAGCGACGCCCGGGCGGCCGCCGCGGCACAAGGATGCGACGCGCGAAGCCGGGGCGTCATCAGGGAGACCCCTCAAGGCGTGCGGGGGCCTGCGCAGAATTGGGGGAAACCCCGCACGGCGGGCGACGCCGTGAGAATGCGTTCATCCGCCGTGCGGGTCTCGCAGCGGACGGAAAGCGGCGACGACTAGGATTTCGTCAACGACCGACGACCCGAGGGATGCCGATGACCGATCTGCCGCGACGTCACCAGCGCGCCCGCGGACCGGAGGGCGTCCGCCACGGCCGGTTGCCGCGGAGGCGCGCCGGTGTCGCAGCGCTCAAGCTGCTCGCGGCAGCGGTCGCCATCGTTTTCGTGAGCGTCGGCTCCATCGCCGCGTACGCGGTGTGGGATGTGGCGCACTCGATCAAGACGGGTGTGCACCTCCAGGCGCTGCCCGGGCACTCGGCGATCCCGCAGGACATCCCCAACGTCTCGGCGATCCCCGGCGGCGTGAACCTGCTGCTGGCCGGCACGGACAGCCGCAGCAATTTGGGCGGCGTGTACAGCAGCGCCACCGAGCAGGACGCCAGCAGTGGGGCGGGCAACAACGACGTCACGATGCTGCTGCACATCGCCCAGGACCACAAGAGCATGGTCGTCGTCAGCTTCCCACGCGATCTCATGGTGGCCATCCCGGACTGCCCCTCCGCGGACGGTAAGAGCACGATCGACGGCACTTCCTACGCGCAGTTCAACACGGCACTATCCCGCGGCGGTCTCAACTGCGTCGTGGCCACGGTCTCGAAGATGACGGGACTCACCATCCCCTTCGCCGCGGTCATCAACTTCAACGGCGTCAGCGCCATGTCGAGCGCGGTCGGCGGAGTCACCGTCTGTCTGGCCAGCCCCGTGATCGACGACAAGACCAACCCGCCTCTCGACCTCCCAGCGGGCTCGAACACCATCGTCGGCGATGTCGCCCTCTCGTTCCTGCGCAGCCGGTACGGCGTCGGCGACGGCAGCGATCTGGGCCGCATCTCCAACCAGCAGGTCTTCCTCTCGGCGCTGGCGCGCAAGGTCGTCAGCGGCGGCGTACTGTCCAACCCGGTCCAGCTGTACGGCCTGGCGAAGGCCGCGGTGGACAACATCACGCCGTCCGAGACGCTGACGAACCCGACCACCCTCGTGCAGATCGCGCTGGCGCTGAAGGATACGGGCCTCGACAACATGGTCTTCGTGCAATACCCGGCCGTCAGCGATCCGGACAACCCCAACCGGGTGGTGCCTCAGGAGTCGGCGGCCGACGCGCTCGACCAGGCCCTCGTCGCCGACCAGCCGGTCAAGCTGACCGGGTCGACGGGACGTGGAGCGGAGGATCCGACGGCCACGGCCTCTCCGGCCCCCGATGCCGGCGCGGGGGGAGCGCCGTCGCCGGTCGCGCCGGCCACGCCTGCGGCGCCCGCCACGCCCGCGCCCGCCGCGACGCCTGGTGCCTCCGACACGGCCGCCACGGCCGTCCCCCTCCCCGACACGATCACCGGCCAGACCGCGGCGCAGCAGACCTGCACCAAGGGCAACGACTGACCGTCGGCGCGCTCGGCGAGGCCTAGGGTTCCGGCGCGACCGCGAGGAAGTGCCAGCCCAGCCACCACCAGAACAGCAGGATGACGATCCGAGCGGCGCGGTCCACCATCACGACGTCGAGCAGGGTGCTCAGCCTCGCCACCCGCAGCGGCGCGATGCGCGCTTCGACCACGAGTGCGGCGAACAGCAGCCCGCACACCACGAAACCGGCGACCGTCACGTCCCTCATCGGCGCCACCCCCTCCGCACCAGCGCGTAGCCCCCAAGCAGCCAGAGGGCGACCAGGACCGCCCGCGCCGGCGGCCAGGCGATGAGCGGATCGAGAAGGTCGGACAGCGCAGGGAATTCCTGCTCCCGGTCCGGAAGTCCTCGGCCGAGGAAGAAGGCCGCGATCTCCCAGGCGCAGCCGGCCGCGATGACCGCCGACCACAGCACGGCCGCACGCCGGACGGCTCGCCGTTCGGCGTCCGGTGTCGGCGAGTCGAGCGCGGCCGGCTCCGCCCGGTCGGCCCAGGCAACCGGAAGCAGCAGCAGGCCGATGCCCACCACGACGGCTGTGTCGGCGCCGCCGTAGAGCGGACTCAGCGCGAGCGTGAGCGCGGCCACGCCGATCAGCACGCCGACCACCAGGCGGCGCGACACGGCCCCGCTCTCGGCGCGCAGCCGGAGCGGGACCCGCAACCAGCCCAGCTGGTCGAGCGCCAGCAGCACCGCCCCCGCGCCGTAGATCAGGGCGTCGACCGGCGCTCCGCGAATGACATGGAAAACGGCGGTGAGCACGAGCACTGCCACCCAGGCGAGCCGTGTGACGGCAGCGGCCCGGCCCGTTCCCGTGCCCCGCTCGCGCCGTGCGGAGCGCTCCTGCTCGGCCATGGCGGCACTCTACGCCGGAGGGAGGACCATCCGTGCTTGCCACGGCCGCCTGCGACCCGTTGAATGAGGGGATGGCCACCACCCGGATCGAACGGATGACCCCGCTGCAGTTGCGGGTCCTCCTCATCGCGATCCTGTCCAGCTTCGTCGCCTTCCTCGACGGGGCGGTGATCAACGTCGCCCTCCCGGCCATCTCACGCGATCTCGGCGGCGGCCTGCCGCTACAGCAATGGGTCGTCGACGCGTACCTCGTGACCCTTGGTTCGCTCATCCTGATCGCCGGGTCGCTGTCGGATGTCTTCGGACGCAAGCGCGTGCTCTACGCCGGGCTGATCGGGTTCGGCGTGACGTCGCTGCTCTGCGCGTTCGCGCCGACGGGGATCTTCCTGGTGCTTGCACGCGCCCTGCAGGGCGTCGCCGGCGCGCTCCTCGTGCCGAGCTCGCTGGCGATCATCATCTCCCGGTTCGAGGGCCCTGCGCAGGCGAAGGCCATCGGCCGGTGGACGGCGTGGACCGGCATCGCGATGATCGCCGGGCCGGTCGTCGGCGGCGTGTTCGTCGACACGCTGGGCTGGCGGTGGGTGTTCGTCATCAACGTCATCCCGATCGCGATCACGCTCATCCTGATGGCCGGCCTCAAGGTCACCGACCACGGCATGGGCGGCCGTGTGGATGTGCTGGGCGCGATCCTCGGTTCGGTTGGTCTCGCGGGCACCGTCTTCGCCCTGATCGAGCAGGGCACATACGGGTGGAGCAGCCCACGGGTGTGGATCCCGCTGGTGCTCGGCCTCCTGAGCCTCGCGGCGTTCTTCGTCGCCGAAACGCGGGTGAAGCAGCCCATGCTGCCGCTCGGGCTGTTCCAGGTGCACAACTTCTGGGTGGGCAACATCGCCACCGCCTTCGTCTACGCGGCTCTGTCGTTCGGTCCTCTGATCGTCACCCTCTACCTGCAGCAGGTGGCCGGCTTCTCGGCGATCGCGGCGGGCTTCGTGTTCATCCCGTCGACGCTGTGCATGCTGTTGCTGTCCGGCTTCTTCGGCGGTCTGGCGGGGCGGTACGGGCCGAGGCTGTTCATGGCGATCGGGCCCGTCATCGCGGCCGCCGGCTTCCTCTGGCTGCTGATGATGGGGGAGCAGGTGGACTACTGGACGACGCTGCTGCCGGCCGTCCTGCTCTTCGGCATCGGCCTCTCCATCACGGTCGCACCGCTGACCAGCGCCATCCTGGGCGCGATCCACCCCGAGCAGGCGGGCATCGCCTCCGCCGTCAACAACGCCGTCTCGCGGATCGCCGGGCTGCTCGCGATCGCGGCGGCGGGCATGATCATCGGTGGCACGCTCGACGAGGCGGGACTCCACCGGGCGATGATCGCGGCGGCCTTCCTGCTGCTGGTCGGCGGCGCGGTGTCGGGCGTCGGCATCCGGAACCGCCAGCGCGCGGCCGAGAAGATTCAGACGGTCACGGACTGACCGGCGAGGGCCAGCATCACCACGTCCACGATCGCGCAGGTCATGATCAGCTGCATCAGCAGTCGAGTCGGGCTTCGGCGCAGGAGCAGCACGACGCCGAGCACGGCGGCTGCCAGGCCGATCACCAGTCCGGCGATGAGCAGCGGCCGGACGGGGAGCCCCGGTCCGAAGGTGATCAGCAGGGTGGCGACGGCCAGAGCGGTGAAGGCGAGCAGCCCGCTGATCCGGGCGCCGAGGCGGTGCGGGAGGCCGCGGATGCCGGTGCGCGCGTCGTCCTCGAGGTCGGGCAGCACGTTGGTGACGTGCGCGGCGACGCCGAGCAGCGCGCCGGCAGCGAACACCCACCACTGCGGGAGCGCGGGCTGTTCCTGACCGAGGGTCGCGATGGCCGGCAGCACGCCGAAGGACACCGCGAAGGGAACCCAGGAGGAGGCCGTCGTCTTCAGCCCCAGGTTGTAGGCCCAGCCTCCGGCGATGGCGATGAGGTGCGCGACGAGTGCTCCGGCGCCGAGCGGGACGGTGATCAGGATGGCGACCACCAGGGCGACGAAGGCGGCCGTGCGCACGACGGCGACGGAGACGTCGCCGCGCGCCGCCGGCTTATCGGTCCGCTGCACCGCCCGGTCGCGAGCGGCGTCGAGCCAGTCGTTGCTCCACCCGATGGAGAGCTGGCCGAAGAGGATGGCGAGCCCGAGGACGGCGAGGCGGCCGGGCGGATAGCCGAGACCGACGCCGAGCCCCACCGCGATGACCGTGACGACGACCGTCGGCCCCGGATGACTGGCGAGCAGGAGGGAGAGCACCTTCTTCGCCATGCCCGCCATGCTATCCCGCCCCGTTCCCGAGCCATCCCCGTTCATTCTGCAAAAGACTTGCGCGAATCTGCAAGAAGTTGCGTACACTGTCGCCATGTCGAAACGACTCGCCGAAGTGGCCCGCAAGGTGGGCGTCAGCGAAGCAACGGTCAGCCGCGTGCTCAACGAGAAGCCCGGAGTGTCGGAGGCGACACGCCAGGCCGTCCTGACGGCGCTGGACGTGCTCGGCTACGAACGGCCCACCAAGCTGCGCGGGGAGCGCGCGCGGCTCGTCGGCCTGGTACTGCCCGAGCTGCAGAACCCGATCTTCCCCGCCTTCGCCGAGATCCTCGGGGGTGCGCTGGCCCAGAACGGCTACACGCCGGTGCTGTGCACCCAGACCGCCGGCGGCATCTCCGAGGCCGACTACGTCGACCTCCTGCTTCAGCAGCAGGTGTCCGGCGTCGTGTTCGTGGGCGGCGCCTACGCCCAGAGGGATGCGGACCACGCCCACTACGCACGGCTCGCCGACCTGAACCTGCCCACCGTCCTGGTCAATGCGCCGGTGGACTCCCTCCACTTCGCCACCGTTTCCTGCGACGACGTGGTCGCCACGCGGCAGGCCCTGACGCACCTGCGCTCGCTCGGCCACGAGCGCATCGGCCTGTTGCTCGGACCGCGCGACCATGTGCCGTCGCAGCGCAAGCTGGAGGCCGCCCGGCGCCTCGCGGAGAGCTGGGGCGCGCCGCTGGACGAGTCCCTCGTCGTGCACTCGCTGTACTCGCTGGAGGCGGGACAGGCGGCGGCGACCCGGCTCCTGTCGGCAGGGGTGAGCGCCATTCTGTGCGCGAGTGACCCGATGGCACTGGGCGCGATCCGGGCGGCACGCCGGGCCGGGCTCTCCGTCCCGCGGGATGTGTCGATCGTCGGCTACGACGACTCCGCTCTGATGAACTGCACGGAGCCGCCACTGACGACCATCCGGCAGCCCATCGAGCCGATGGGACGCACCGTCATCGAGCTGCTGCTCCGGCAGATCTCGAGCGATTCGGCGATCCGCGATGAGCTGTTCTTCGAGCCCGAACTGGTCGTGCGTGGGTCGACGGGGCCGGCTCCGCAGAGGTCGTAACGCCGCAAACGGCCGCAAAAGTACGCAAACCAATTACTCACTGTTGAGTTCTTGCGTCGATCTGTCGCGTTAGCTACATTTCGGTGAAACGACGACGGCGCCGCACGGCCCGTCGCGACGACCGAAGGGCCTCAGTGTGGATCTCACCGTGATGGACGGCGACAGCAGCTCGGCGACCGCCGACGGCGCCGCGGCGCCTGCGCCTCCCACCGACGATGCCGACTGGTGGCGCAGCGCGGTCATCTACCAGATCTACCCGCGGAGCTTCGCCGACGGGAACGGCGACGGCGTCGGCGACCTGGCCGGAGTGCGGGAGCACCTCCCGTACCTCGCGGAGCTCGGCGTCGATGCGCTCTGGTTCACGCCCTGGTACGAGTCCCCACTCGCGGACGGCGGCTACGACGTGGCCGACTACCGCAGCATCCACCCGGCCTTCGGCGACCTGAGCGAGGCCGAGGCGCTGATCCGCGAAGCCCTGGGGCTCGGCATCCGCACCATCGTCGACATCGTGCCCAACCACGTCTCCGACCGGCACCGCTGGTTCCAGGAGGCCCTGGCGTCGCCGCCGGGATCGCCGGAGCGGGAGCGGTTCTGGTTCCGGCCCGGTCGCGGGGCGACGGGCGACGGCATGCCCACGGAATGGCGTTCGAACTTCTCCGGTGACACGTGGACGCGCACCACGAACCCCGACGGGACACCCGGCGAGTGGTACCTTCACCTGTTCAGCCCGCAGCAGCCGGACCTCAACTGGGACCATCCGGAGGTGCGCCGCGAGCACGAGGACCTGCTGCGCTTCTGGTTCGACCGCGGCGTGGCCGGCGTGCGGATCGACTCCGCCGCTCTGCTCGTGAAGGACCCGGCGTTGCCCGAGGTGCCAGACGAGCCGGGCGCAGGAGAGCACCCGACGCAGGACCGGGACGAGCTGCACGAGATCTACCGCGACTGGCGCTCCATCGCCGACGGCTACCCGGGCACCCGGGTGCTGGTGGGGGAGTTGTGGCTGCCGGACATCGAGCGGTTCGCCCGGTACCTGCGCCCGGACGAACTGCACACGGCCTTCAACTTCGACTTCCTGGCCCGTCCCTGGGATGCCCGGGAGCTGCGAGCCTCCATCGACCAGACGCTCGCGGCGCACGCCCCGGTGCACGCCCCGAGCACCTGGGTGCTGTCCAACCACGACGTCACCCGGGCGGTCACCCGCTATGGACGCGCCGACTCGTCCTTCGCCTTCGCGACGAAGCGCAAGGGCACGCCGACCGATCTGGGGCTGGGCCGCCGCCGGGCGAGGGCGGCCGCACTGCTGACCGCCGCGCTGCCCGGTTCGCTGTACATCTACCAGGGCGACGAGCTGGGGCTGCCGGAAGTGGAGGACCTGCCCGACGAGCTGCGCGAGGACCCGATGCACGAGCGCTCCGGCGGCGTGGACCCGGGCCGCGACGGCTGCCGGGTCCCGCTGCCCTGGCGGGGGAGCACCCCGCCGTTCGGCTTCAGCCCCGACGGCGCCACGGCGCCTCCGTGGCTTCCGCAGCCGGCGGACTGGGCCGGGCTCACCGTTCAGGCGCAGCAGAGCGATCCGTCGTCGATGCTGTGGCTGTACCGCCAGGCGCTCCGCATCCGCCGCGCCGAGCCGGGGCTGGGCGACGGGCCGCTCGTCTGGCTCGACGCTCCCGACGGCGTCCTCGCGTTCTCCCGCGGAGCCGCCTTCGCCAGCGTGACCAACCTCTCCGGCGCTCCGGTCGCTCTGCCGGAGCACCAGGCGATCCTGCTCAGCAGCTCTCCGCTCGCCGGCGGGCTGCTCCCTCCCGACTCCACGGTGTGGCTGCGGACGCAGCGGCCCGCGGAGCACCTCACCACCTGAATCGCACCATCCACGCATCACATTCGAAAGGGTTCGGACAATGAAGTCACCACGCACCATCGCGGCAGTCGCCGCGATCACCATCGCCGGGGCCGGGCTCCTGGCCGGATGCTCGTCATCCGGCGGGGACTCCGCGGACGGCAAAGTCCACATCACGGTCGCCAGCCTCATCCCGGGCAGCGACAAGTCGGCGTTCAAAGCGTTCGACGACCGGGTCAAGGAGTTCGAGAAGGCCAACCCGAACATCGTCGTGAAGTCCGAGGAATACCAGTGGACCGGACCGACGTTCGCCACGCAGCTCGCCGGCGGCACCCTCCCGGACGTCTTCAACGTGCCGTTCACCGACTCGCAGTCGCTGCTGCAGGCGGGCCAGCTCGCCGACATCACGGCCGAGGTGAACAAGCTGCCGTACGCGAAGAAGTTCAACGAGAACGTGCTCGCCGTCGCGAAGTCGGGCGACAAGATCTACGGGATCCCGTACGGCCCGTACGCCATGGGCCTCTCGTACAACCGCGACATCTTCCAGAAGGCCGGTCTCGACCCGGATAAGCCGCCGACGACCTGGGACGAGGTCCGCCAGGACGCGAAGACCATCTCCGAGAAGGTGCCGGGCGTCGCCGGCTACATGCAGATGACGCAGGGCAACACCGGCGGCTGGGAGCTGACCACCACCGTCTACGCACGCGGCGGCCGGATGGAGACCACCGACGGCGGCAAGACCAAGGTCACCACGAACAACCCGGTGACCAAGGACGCCCTGCAGTGGCTGCACGACGTGCGCTGGGAGGACAACGCGGCGGGCAGCAACTTCCTTCTCGACTGGAGCGGCATCAACCAGGCGTTCGGCGCCGGTCAGATCGCGATGTACCCGTCGGGTTCCGACGTGCTCACCTCCCTGGTGCAGCAGAACAACGTCGACCCGAAGAACTACGGCCTGACCATGCTGCCGATCGACGCCAGCAACTCCGACGCGGGCGTCCTCGGCGGCGGCAACGTCGCCGCGGTGAGCCCCAAGTCGTCGCAGGCGCAGAAGGACGCCGCGGTGAAGTGGATCGACTTCTACTACATGCAGAAGCTGCTCAACCAGGAGCAGGCGGTCGCCGACGCGAAGGTTCTCGTGAAGTCGGGTCAGCCGGTAGGCGTGCCCACCCTCCCCGTGTTCGACAAGGCCACCTACGACCAGAACATGTCGTGGATCAAGGACCAGATCAACGTTCCGCAGGAGAACGTGGCGCCGTTCACCGACAAGATCTTCGACGCCGACCTCGTCCCGGAGCCGAACAAGCACACGCAGGAGCTGTACGGCGCGCTCGACTCGGTCGTGCAGGCGGTGCTGACCGACAAGAACGCGAACGTCGACCAGCTGCTCAGCAAGGTCGACAGCGACATCCAGAAGCTCGTCGACGCCGACAAGTAGGCCGACGAACCCACCGGCCGGCGGGGAGCCCTGTGCTTCCCGCCGGCCCCGTCCTCTTCGATGTGGAGAACCCGATGACAGCGATCGACCGGACGCGCGTGCGTCCGAGGCGCACGCCCGCGACCTGGCTCCGCGGCGGCGGGCTCAGCACCCTCCTCTTCCTGCTGCCGATGCTCCTGATCTTCGGGATCTTCTCGTGGTGGCCGATCGTGCGCAGCGTCGTGATGAGCTTCCAGCACACCAACCTCGTCAGCGCGCCGACCTGGGTCGGCTGGGACAACTTCGTCCAGGTGGTGAACGATCCGCTGTTCTGGACGGCGGTCGGCAACACGGGGTGGTTCGCCCTGCTGGCGCTCGTGCTCGGCTACCCCATCCCGCTGATCGCCGCGGTGCTGATGAGCGAGGTGAAGCGCGCGAAGGGGCTCTACAGTGCGCTCGCCTATCTGCCCGTCGTGGTCCCGCCGGTGGTCGCGGTGCTGCTCTGGAAGTTCTTCTACGACGCCCGGCCGGACGGCGTCTTCAACACGATCCTCGGTTGGGTCGGCATCCCGCCGCAGCCGTGGATCCAGTCGGCCGTGCAAGCGATGCCTTCCCTGGTGGTGGAGGCGACGTGGGCGGCCGCGGGCGGCACCATCATCATCTACCTGGCAGCGATCACCGGTGTGGCGCCCGAGCTGTACGACGCCGCCGAAGTCGACGGAGCAGGGATCTGGCAGAAGATCTGGCACGTCACCCTCCCGCAGCTGCGGGGCGTGCTCCTCATCACGCTGATCCTGCAGATCATCGGGACGGCGCAGGTCTTCCTCGAGCCGTTCCTGTTCACCGGAGGCGGCCCGGTCGATTCGACGGTGACCATCCTGCTGCTGATCTACCGCTACGCCTTCCAGAACTCGCTCGGCGGCGACTACGGCGCGGCGACCGCGCTGAGCCTGCTCCTCGCGGCGTTCCTTGCCGTGCTGTCGCTCGTGTACTTCCGCCTCACCAAGTCCTGGAGCCAGAATTGACCACCACGACCTCCCTCCCGCCCGAAGTCCGGAACGTCCTCGCCGACGTGATCGAGGAGGGCGGCGCGCCCGAGCCTCCGCGTCGCCGCCGCCGACGGCGCAGGGCGGGCGAGGAGGCGGGCGACCGCGGCATCCTCTCCGTCTCGGACCGCCGCAAGAGCGGGGTGCGCTGGGGCGCCCGGACCGTCCACGGCCTCCTGCTGCTCGTCCTGCTCGTGGTGGGCCTCGGACCGCTGCTGTGGCTCGCCAAGTCGGCCATCACGCCCACCGTGGACACCCTCCGTACGCCGATGGCGCTGTTCCCGCACGGTGTGGACTGGGCGAACCTGTCCACAGCGTGGTCCACCGTCCACATCGACGTGCAGTTCGTCAACACGATCTGGGTGGCCGCCGGCTCGTGGGCGGCGCAGATCCTGGTGGCGACGACGGCGGGCTACGCGCTCAGTGTGCTGCGGCCGGCGTACGGGAGAGTGCTCTACGGGCTCATCCTCACCACCCTCTTCGTGCCGTCGGTGGTGCTGCTCGTGCCGCTCTACCTCACCATCCTGAACCCGCCGCTGCTCGGGCAGTCGCTGATCAACACGTTCTGGGCGGTCTGGCTGCCTGCCGGCGCGAGCGCGTTCAACGTCGTGCTGGTGAAACGGTTCTTCGACAACCTGCCGCGCGAGATCTTCGAGGCTGCGCGGACCGACGGGGCCGGACCGTTCCGGCTGTTCTGGTCGATCGTGCTGCCGATGTCGAAGCCGATCCTCGGCGTCGTGTCGGTGTTCGCGATCATCGCCGCCTGGAAGGACTACCTCTGGCCGCTGCTCGTGCTGCGCGACCCGGCGATCCAGCCGCTCTCGGTCCGCCTCCCCACCCTGCAGGCGGCCATCCAGCTCGACGTGTACCTGGCGGCGCTCGCCATCTCGACGCTCATCCCGATCGCCCTGTTCCTCGTGTTCCAGGGGCTGTTCCTGCGCAGCGCGGGTCTCGGAGGCGCCGTCAAGGGGTGACGGCTAGCATCGAGGGATGCGCAGAGCCGGGCGGTGGACGGCCGCGGTCGTGACCGCGGCGCTGGCGGCGACCCTCGTCGGGTGCGCAGCCGCGGCGCCGGGCGAAGGGCGGAGTGCCGGAGCGGAGCCTCGTGGGGGCGCGTCGGCGCGGTCTTCTGTTCCTGGCGCGCCGTCGGCCTCGGGGTCATCGTCGCCCTTGCCGTCATCCGCGCCCTCGGCCGACCCTGTCGCCGCGTACGCCCGTCAGCGGCTGAGCAACATGACCCTCCGTCAGAAGGCCGCGAGCCTGTTCATGCTGCACCTTCCCGGCACGGACCCGGCGGCCCTGCGCGGCTTCATCGATCGGTACGGGCTCGGCGGCATGATCCTGATGGGCGACAACATCCCCGGCTCGCCGGCGCAGCTGGCCGCGCAGACGGCGGCGATGAAGGCCTCCGACCCGGGGCTGCCGCCGCTGATCGGGATCGACGAGGAGGGCGGAGACGTCACCCGTCTGCCCTGGGACGATCAGCCGGGCGCCGAGACGCTCCGGCGGGAGGACGCCTCGGCCACGAAGGCCGCGTTCGCCCGCCGGGCGCAGCTGCTGCAGCAGGCGGGAGTCTCGGTGAACTTCGGCACGGTCGCCGACGTCACCGCCGATCCGTCGTCGTTCATCGCCGACCGGGTGCTCGGCACCGACCCGGCGGGGTCTGCGGCACGTGTCGCGGCCTCCGTCGCCGGGGAGCGGGGTGCGGTGCTCAGCACCCTCAAGCACTTCCCGGGGCACGGCGAGAGCGAGGCGGACTCTCACCACGCCATCCCGTCGACCGCCGTGTCGAAAGCCGACTGGGCCGTGCGGGACGCCCCCAGCTTCCGCGCCGGCGTCGGAGCGGGAGCCGAGCTGGTGATGTTCGGGCACCTCGCGTACACGCAGGTGGATGCGGCGCCCGCCTCCCTCTCGGCCGCCTGGCATCGCATGCTGACGGACGAGCTCGGGTTCCGTGGCGCCTCCATCACCGACGATCTGCGCATGCTGCAGGACTCCGGGCTGCCGCAGTACCAGGATCCGGGGGAGAACGCGGTGCAGGCGATCGCCGCGGGCAACACGATGGTGCTGGATGTGATCCCGACCGGGGAGGACCCCGGCGCGCTGATCGATGCGGTCGTGTCTGCGGTGCAGCAGGGGCGCATCCCGGTCGCGCAGGTCGACGCGGACGCCCTGAAACTGCTCGAACTGCGTCGGTCGCTGGCGCCGAAAGAGTGACGCGTCAACTTTTTTTCGGATTTCCGGAATAGACCGGAGATCGATGCGCTTGCATGGTCTTGACGCGGGGCGGAAGGGCCGCCCGGCGCGCGACTTCTAGGAGACATCCGTGAGCATTGAGATCCCCGGCTACAAGGCAGGCACCTGGACCATCGACCCGACCCACAGCGAGGTCGGCTTCAGCATCCGCCACCTCATGATCAGCAAGGTCAAGGGCGTGTTCGAGAACTTCGACGCCACCTTCGTCACCGCCGAGAACCCGCTCGACTCGAAGGTCACCGCGAAGGCCGACGTCGCCTCCATCAACACCAAGGACAAGAACCGCGACGCGCACCTCCGCACCGGTGACTTCTTCCTCGCCGACGAGCACCCGACCATCGACTTCGTGTCGACCGGCGTCCGCCACGAGGACGGCGAGTTCCTGGTCGACGGCGACCTGACGATCAAGGGCGTCACCAAGCCGGTCACCTTCGAGTTCGACTTCGGCGGCTTCGGTCAGGACCCGTACGGCAACTACAAGGCCGGCGCGACCGCGAAGACCAAGATCAACCGCGAAGAGTTCGGCCTCACCTATAACGCGGCGCTCGAGACCGGCGGCATGCTGCTCGGCGACGAGGTCACCATCACCCTCGAGCTCCAGGCCGTCCTCGCCGCCTGACCCCCTCCGCACCCCAACCCCCACCGTCGAGTCCACAAGAACTGCACGTTTCGCAGCCGAAAACGTGCAGAAATCGTGTACTCGACGGTGGGGGTTGTGCGTTTGAGGAGGCGGGTCAGTGGCCGAGGAGAGGGGAGAGGACGCGCGAGACGACGGAGGGGCGCCGGGTGACGGACTCCTCCAGGTCGGCGGACTCCATGGCCAGGAGGCCGGCGTTGGCGCCGGCGAAGCGCATCGGCTCCGGCTCCCAGTGCGGTGAGCGGTGGCCGACCCACGGGAGCGCGGTGAGCGACGTGCGGGAGCCGGTGAGCAGGTCGGCGAGCGTGCGGCCGGCGAGGTTCGTCGTGCTGAGGCCGTCGCCGACGTAGCCGCCCGCCCAGGCCTCCCGCGCGTCGCGGTCGAAGCCGACGCTCGCGTGCCAATCGCGCGGCACCCCGAGCGGCCCGCCCCAGTGGTGCGTGATCCGGGCGCCCGCCGCATCCGGGAACAGGTCGAACAGCGTCCGGATGAGATGCTCGCGCACCCGCGGCGACCGGTCGTAGCCGGGCTGGATGGCGCTGCCGGCGTGATACCGCGCCCCGCGCCCGCCGAACGCGAACCGGTTGTCGGCGGTCCGCTGCCCGTAGACGATGAGGTTGCGGAAGTCGGTGAAGGTCTGGCCGTGCTCGATTCCGATCCGGTCCCAGGTGGCGTCGGGCAGCGGTTCGGTCGCGATCATCAGCGAGTACAGCGGGAGGATGCGGCGGCCGACCTGGGGCAGCTGCGAGCCGTAGCCTTCTGTGGCGTTCACCACGACGCCCGCGCGTACGGTCCTGTCGACGCCGCCGGAGCGGGCGCGCACCGTCCCGGAATCCCACGACAGCACCTCGGTGCCCTCCGCGATCGTCGCGCCCCGGCGCTCCACGCCGCGCGCGAGGCCGCGCACCAGCTTGGCCGGGTGGATGCGCGCGCACGCGGGCGTGAATGTCGCCGCCACCGCATCCCCCGCCCTGAAGCGCTGCCGCACGGTGCCGGTGCCCCAGAGCGCGACCTGGTCGACGCCGTAGCGCTCCGACTCCTCGAACTCGGCGCGGGCCGCCGCCAGCTGCGGCGCCGACCGGGCGAAGGTGACCGTTCCACCGCGTGCGTAGTCGATGTCGATGCCCTCGGTCTCGGCGACCCGCCCCACCTCGTCGACGGTGTCCACCATGGCGCGCCGCGTCGCGACGGCGGCGTCGAAGCCGTACCGCTTCTCCAGCTTGGAGGCCGACCACGGGAACAGGGAGGAGCACCAGCCGCCGTTGCGGCCGGAGGCGCCGAAGCCGGCGACCTCCTTCTCCAGCAGCACGATCCGGAGGTCCGGGTCGCGCTCCTGCAGGTAGTAGGCGGTCCACAGGCCGGTGAGGCCCGCGCCGACGATGGCGACATCCGCCTCCGCGTCGCTGCTGAGACCGGGCCGGGGGCGGAAGCCGTCCTCCTGCTCGGCGATCGAGTCGAACCAGAAGCCGACGCTGCGGTAGTCCATGTCTCTCCCCTTAACCCAGTGGTCCCAACACGCCGTTATGGTCACGGACGTGACGGCGTGTTGGGACCAGCGGATGCCGAATTACAGGTGGTTGGATGCCTCCGTCAGCACCGACTCCAGGATCTGGCGGATCTCGACGAACTCGTCCGGGCCGATCGTGAGCGGCGGCGCGAGCTGGACGACGGGGTCGCCGCGGTCGTCGGCGCGGCAGTACAGGCCGGCGTCGAAGAGCGCCTTGGACAGGAACCCGCGGAGCAGGCGCTCCGACTCGTCGTCGTCGAAGGTCTCCTTGGTGTTCTTGTCCTTGACCAGCTCGATGCCGAAGAAGTACCCGGCGCCGCGCACGTCGCCGACGATCGGCAGGTCGAGCAGCTTCTCGAGCTCTGCGCGGAACAGCGGCGAGTTCTCGCGCACGCGCTCGTTGAGCCGCTCCTCCTCGAAGATGTCGAGGTTGTCCAGCGCCACCGCGGCGGACACCGGGTGACCGCCGAAGGTGTAGCCGTGGTAGAACGACGTGTTGCCGTGCTTGAACGGCTCGTACAGGCGGTCGCTGATGATCGTCGCGCCGATGGGGGAGTACCCGCTGGTCATGCCCTTGGCGCAGGTGATCATGTCCGGCACGTAGCCGTACTCGTCGCAGGCGAACATGTGGCCGATGCGTCCGAAGGCGCAGATGACCTCGTCGCTGACCATGAGCACGTCGTACTTGTCGCAGATCTCGCGCACCCGCTGGAAGTAGCCGGGGGGAGGCGGGAAGCAGCCGCCGGAGTTCTGCACCGGCTCGAGGAAGATCGCCGCGACGGTCTCCGGGCCCTCGAACTGGATCATCTCCTCGATGCGGTTCGCGGCCCAGACGCCGAACGCCTCGATGTCGTCGCTCGGTGCGCCCATCTCGTCGGCGCGGTAGAAGTTGGTGTTCGGGACGCGGAACCCGCCGGGGGTGAGCGGCTCGAACATCTCCTTCATGGCCGGGATGCCGGTGATTGCCAGCGCGCCCTGCGGCGTGCCGTGGTAGGCGACGGCGCGGGAGAGCACCTTGTGCTTGGTGGGCCGGCCCTGCAGCTTCCAGTAGTACTTCGCCAGCTTGAAGGCGGTCTCGACGGCCTCGCCGCCGCCGGTGGAGAAGAAGACGCGGTTCAGGTCGCCCGGCGCGTAGGAGGCGAGCCGGTCGGCCAGCTCGATCGCGTTGGGGTGGGCGTACGACCAGATCGGGAAGAAGGCCAGCTGCTCCGCCTGCTTCGCCGCCGTCTCGGCCAGGCGCTTGCGGCCGTGGCCCGCGTTCACCACGAACAGCCCGGAGAGGCCGTCGATGTACTGCTTGCCGCGGGAGTCCCAGATGTGGTGCCCCTCGCCCCGCGTGATGATGGGGACGCCGTGGCCCTCCTCCATCACCGACTGACGGGCGAAATGCATCCACAGGTGGTCGCGCGCTTTGGCCTGCAGCGCCGCCTCCTCGGCCGCGATCGGTTCGCCGAACGTTTCTACGGTTGTCGTCATGGTTATCGCGTTCCCCAGTTGTAGAACTGCTTGTGGAGTTTCAGATACACGAACGTCTCGGTGGAGAGCACGCCCTCCAGCGTCCGGATCTCGGAATTGAGCATCGTGATGAGGTCGAGGTCGTTCTCGCACACCACCTCGGCGAGGATGTCGAAGGTGCCGGCTGTCAGCACCACGTAGTCCACGTCCGGCATGGCCGCCAGCTTGTCGGCGACCGCACGCGTGTCGCCTGTGCACCGCACGCCGATCATCGCCTGCCGGTAGAAGCCGAGCTGCATCGGGTCGGTCACGGCCACGATCTGCATCACACCCGATTCGGTGAGCTTCTGCACGCGCTGGCGCACAGCCGCTTCGCTGAGACCGACGGCCTTGCCGATCTCGGCGTACGACTTGCGGCCGTCCACCTGCAACTGCTCGATGATCGCCTTCGAAACGTCATCGATGGTCGCAGCCTTCTGGCCGTTCGTTGCCCGAGGGGTACTCATGGACCGATTCTGTCAGCGGATCGGGGATCGGGCAAGCGATTCCGCACCAATCTGGGCATCCTGGTGACGAAATCAGTAGGCTGCGGGCATGAACACACCCGAACTGCGGAACTTCGTCGGGTCGTACATCGGGGAGTAGTCGCCGGGTGCGGCGTCGTGGGTCGCGCGCTCACCCGAACGCGGCCAGCCCGGTCAGTGCGCGTCCGAGCACGAGCGTGTGGATCTCGTCGGTGCCCTCGTAGGTGCGGACCGACTCCAGGTTGGCGAGGTGCCGCATCACCGGGAACGCGCTGGTGATGCCGTCGCCGCCGAGGATGGTGCGCGCCTCGCGGGCGATCGCCAGCGCCTCCCGCACGCTGTTCAGCTTGCCGACGCTGATCTGGGTCGGCGTGAGGCGGCCAGCCTCCTTCAGCCGGCCGAGGTGCAGCGCGAGCAGCATCCCCTTCTCGTACTCGACCAGCATGTTCGCCAGCTTCTCCTGGATGAGCTGGGTCGCGCCGATCGGACGGCCGAACACCTCGCGGGTCGTCGCCCGGTGGATGGACACCTCCAGGCAGTCGCGGGCGGCGCCCATCGCGCCCCAGACGATCCCGTACCGCGCCTCGTTCAGGCAGGAGAACGGGCCCGAGAGGCCGCGGGCCCCCGGCAGTTGCGCCGAGGCGGGCACCCGGACGTCGTCGAGCACGACGTCGCACTGCACCGACGCCCGCATCGACAGCTTGCCGCCGATCGGCGTCGCCGCGAACCCGGGAGTGCCGGTGGGGACCAGGAACCCGCGCACGCCGTCGTCCGTCGCCGCCCACACCACGGCGACGTCCGCGAGGGAGGCCAGGCCGATCCAGCGCTTTGTGCCGGAGATCAGCCAGTCGTCCCCGTCGCGGCGGGCGTGCGTGCGCATCGCCGCCGGGTCGCTGCCGCCCTCGGGTTCGGTGAGGGCGAAGCAGCCGATCCGCTCCCCGCGCGCCATCGGCGGCAGCCACTCGGCCTTCTGCTCGTCGGATCCGAACTTCGATATCGCACTCATCGCCAGTGAGCCCTGCACGGACACGAAGGTGCGCCAGCCACTGTCCGCGGCCTCCAGTTCGTGGCACACCAGGCCGTAGCCGACCGCACCGGCACCGGCGCACCCCTCGTCCTTCAGGTGCATGCCGAGCACACCGAGCGCGCCGAGCTCGCCGACGAGTTCGCGACGGAAGCGCTGGTCCTCGAAGTCCTGCTCGATCACCGGCCGGATGCGCTCGGTCGCGAAGGCGCGCACCCGGTCCCGCCAGCCGCGCTCCTCGTCGGAGAGCAGGTGGTCGATGGTGAACGCCTCGTCGAGGGTCGTCGTCACGGTGTGTCCTTTCGCCGGGATGCAGGAGTGCGGGATGCGGGAGTGCGGGATGCGGTCAGCGGGGGTCGCGAGCGGAGTCCGCGGCTGCGGGAGTCTCGTCCGCCCAGCGGGCATCGTGCTCGCCGAGCAGCGGGGGCGGGGTCCGATGTACGGCGGGAGCGGTGTCGAGGTGGATGGGCGTGGCGGGCTGGCGGGACGTCCGTCCCGTTGCCGGGTCGACCGTCGTCACGACCGGCTCTCGCCCGAGTGACCGGGCGAACGCGAACGCCTCGGCGACGTCGTTGACGAGGCCGGCCGGGACGCGCGCTGCGGTGAGCACCTCTACCCACGCGGCGGCCGGCCGTGTCGTGAGCACCGCCTCCAGCGCCTCCCGGAGCTCGACGCGGTGGGCGACTCGCGCCTCGTTGGTGACGAACCGGACGTCGTCGGCGAGCTCGGGGAGTCCGAGCGCCGTCGTCAGCGCGGCGAACTGCCGGTCGTTCCCGACCGCGACCACGAGCTCCCGGTCGGAGGCCCGGAACAGTTCGTACGGCGCGATGCTGGGGTGGGCGTTGCCCAGCCGCGCAGGGGCGGCTCCGGTCGTGAGGGTGCTCGAGGCCTGGTTGGTGAGGGCGGCGAGGAGCGAGCCGAGGAGGTCGACATCCACTCGCGAGCCTCGCCCGGTCGACTCCCGCTGCCGCAGCGCGAGCAGGATGCCGGAGAACGCGTTGAGACCGGTGAGCACGTCGACGAGTGCCACGCCGACCTTGCTCGGCTCACCGTCCGGCGCACCGGTGATGCTCATCAGGCCGCCGACCGCCTGCACCAGGAGGTCGTAGCCGGGGAGGTCGCCTCCTGGGTCGCGGCCGAACCCGGTGATCGAGCAGTAGACGAGCCGCGGATTGACGGCGCGGAGGGCCGCCTCGTCGAGCCCGAAACGCTCCATGACGCCCGGCCGGAAGTTCTCGACGACCACGTCGGCGGTCCGCGCGAACCGGACGGCCTTCGCACACCCCTCCGCCGTTCCGAGGTCGCAGACCACGGAGCGCTTGCCGCGGTTGACGGCGCCGAAGTAGGTCGACTCGCCGGTATCGTCCACCGGAGGCCTCCAGGCGCGGGTCTCGTCGCCGGAGGGGCTCTCGATCTTGACGACGTCTGCGCCGAAGTCGGCGAGCATCATGGTGGCGTACGGCCCGGCGAGCACGCGGGAGAAGTCGGCGACTCGGATCCCGCTCAGGACACCGGGGATGCCTTCGGCCATGCTCGCTCCTTCGCTCAGGCGGATTCATCCTAGGGTCATGGTGTCCACGATCCGGTCGGTGATCCCTCCGCGGTCGGGCTACACTCGCATCGACCACGAGAGGAGCCGACGATGACAGGCGGCTTCATCCGGTACGCCCCCACGGCCGGGCCCTCCCGTTGGCTGCTCATCGCCGGGCGCCGCTTCGTCGCCGCCGTCGAGAGCACCGCCTCCGACGAGATCGTCGACGCCGTGTACTGGCTCGCCGACTCCGACCTGGCAACGATCGAGTCGGTCGTCGGCGCGTTCCCGCTGGCCGGGCCCGACAGTGTGCGGTCGTTCGCGGTCGCTGAGGTGGCGGAGCCGAACGCGGCGGGCGAGGTCACCGTGACCGCGGTGGTCCGGGGCTCGGCGGCGATCGACGTCTTCTCGGTGGGAGGCGCGCGCCGTTTCTCCGCCGCCGGCGTCCAGCCCTGGGTGCTGGCCGAGTTCCGGAGCGTGACCGGGCTCGTGCTCCAGGGCGACGATGCGGCGACGGGACCGGTCGCTCGACTCGCCATCGGCTCCCTGCCGCTCCGGATCGGGGTGGCCGACGGCGAGCTGCTCACCTGGACGCTCACCCCGATCGACCGCGCCGAGCGCAACGCGGCGAGCGGATCCTCCGGGGAGGCCGCCGCGGCGACCGGGCCCGCGCGAGACTCGCCCGCGGAGGGACCAGCCGCGGAGGAGACCATCATCCGTGACCGCAATCGCAGCTCGAGCCTGTTCGGGCACGGCGCAGGCGGGATTCAGGAGGTCGACCAGGAAGTCGACCCGGAAGTCGTTCCGCCTGCCGTGCACCCGGCGGTGCACGAGTTGCCCGGCGCGGTGGACATCGAGGAGCCGCCGGCCTCGAAGCCCGCGGCGCCGGAGCCTGCGCCCGCCGCGCTCCGGCTCTTCGCCGCCCGCCTCCCGAACGGCGAGACGCTCCCGCTGGACGCGCCACTGCTGGTGGGCCGCCGACCCGCCCTCGCCCGCGTCGAGCCGGGCGCCCCGCCGCGCCTCGTGACGGTCGTCTCCCCGACGCAGGAGGTCTCCTCGACCCATGCCCGCATCGAGCAGTCCGGGGAGGCCGTCGTGGTCACCGACCTGCGCTCGACGAACGGAACGGTCGTGACCGGCCCAGCCGGCGCGCGCCGCCTGAGGCCGGGGGAGTCCGTCGTCGTCCCGGCCGGCGCGAGGGTCGAGATCGGCGACGGTAATATCATCGAGATCACGGCCCGACGAGACGAAGGACGCGAGTGACCCAGATCGGTCGCAGCAGCAGACGCCACAGTGTGGGCGTCCCCGGCGATTCCGACGCGCGCATCAGTCTCTCCTGGGCGGCGCTCAGCGACACGGGCTACCGGCGCAGCGTCAACGAGGACAGCCTCCTTGCGCGGTCGCCCATCTTCGCCGTCGCCGACGGGATGGGCGGGCACACCGCCGGGGACTTCGCCAGCACGGCGGTGGTCACCCGGCTCGCCGAGAAGGTGAAGGCCGACTTCGTGGGCGAGGTCGCCCTGACCGAGGCGCTCCGCGCGGCGGTCGACGACATGAGCCGCGGTGTCGGCCACACCGACCTCGGGACCGGGACGACGGTGACCGGGATCGCCCTGACCCTGGTCGACGGCTCGCCGTACTGGCTCGTGTTCAACATCGGCGACTCCCGCGTCTACAGCTACCGCGACGGCACGCTCGAGCAGCTGACGGTCGATCACTCGATCGTGCAGGAGCTGCTCGATGCGGGCGCGATCACTCCGGCGGAGGCCGAGGTGCACCCCCACAGCAACGTCATCACGCGTGCGGTCGGGTTCAACGAGGACCCGGTCCCCGACTACTTCCTGCTGCCGATCGTCGCGGGCTCGCGCCTGCTGGTGTGCTCCGACGGCCTCACCAAAGAGCTGACGGAGCACGGCATCCGCTACTTCCTGGGCGAGGGGTCGTCCCCGCTCGACGCGGCGCAGCAGTTGATGGATGCGGCCCTTGGCAACGGAGGTCGCGACAACGTGACCGTGGTGGTGGTCGACGTGCTCGCCACGCCGGAGTCCGGCTCCCACCGCGACGGCGAGTCGAGACGGGCTGCGCGCCGGCACTGAAACTGTCCCCCGACTTGGGGGTAATCGAGTTGTCCCCAGTGCGGGTCCGGCCCAGCAGATGCCCGGGAGCGGCTGCCTACAATTGTCAAACGCTTTTGCACCGTGCGAACGCGTCTTCGCCGACGAACGGGAGGAGCCATGGCCCGGCGTTTGCCGTCCCAGCCGCCCAATCTCCCCGGCTTCTCGTACGTCCGCGTACTCGGGTCTGGCGGCTTCGCCGACGTGTTCCTGTACGAGCAGAACATGCCGCGGCGACAGGTCGCCGTCAAGGTCATGCTGGCCGAGGTCGTCACCAGCCAGGTCAAGCAGATGTTCCAGGCCGAGGCGAACCTGATGGCGCAGCTCAGCACGCACCCCTCGATCCTGACCGTCTACCAGGCGAGCGTGTCGTCCGACGGGCGGCCGTATCTCGTCATGGAGCTCTGCTCGGCGGCGATCGGCCAGCGGTACCGGTCGGAGCCGATGTCGGTCCCCGACGTGCTGAGTGTGGGCGTCCGGATTTCCAGCGCCGTCGAGACCGCTCACCGCGCCGGGGTGCTGCACCGCGACATCAAGCCCTCCAACATCCTGAGCACGGCGTACGGGCATCCTGTCCTGAGCGATTTCGGCATCGCCGCGACGCTGAGCGAAGCCGACGTGACGGAGGCCATCGGCCTCTCGATCCCGTGGTCGGCCCCGGAGGTGCTGCTCGACGAGACCAGCGGCACGATCGCGAGCGAGGTCTGGTCGCTGGGCGCGACGATGTACTCGCTGCTGGCCGGTCGTTCGCCTTTCGAGGTGCCGGGCAAAGAGAACACCTCCGCCGAGCTCATCCACCGCATCACCAAGAGCCGGCCGCTGCCGATCGGGCGCGCCGACGTTCCGCCCCGGCTGGAGCAGGTGCTCCTGCGGTCGATGTCGCGCAAGCCGTCTCAGCGGCAGAGGAGCGCCCTCGAGTTCATCCGTGAGCTGCAGGCCGTCGAAGCCGAGATGGAGCTGCCGCAGACTCCCATCGAGGTCGCGATGGACGACTGGGCGCTGGCGACCGCCGGCGATCCGGAGGACCGGACGCGGGTGAAGGGCGTCGTCGCGGTCGAGCCGGGTGCCCGCCGACGGCGCAGACGATCGGCGCCGGCGTCCGCCACCGTGACGCGCGCGGTCGGCCACACGGTCGTGCGCGAGAGCGCCGGAAGCGCCCAGACGCCCCAGCAGGCGCCGCCCTCCAAGACCTCGCGGGCGCTGGTGGTGTCGCTCATCGCGTGCGCCGCGCTCGTCGTCGTGCTCGCCATCACGGCCTCGATCGTGCTGGTCCGCGCCGGCGCCAGCGGCGACATCCCGACCGTGCGCGACCTGAGCGGCCGGGTAACCGGGAGCACCATCGTGTTCAGCTGGACCGACCCGGGCCTCCAGGCAGGGGACACCTACCAGGTGACGGTCCAGGATCAGCCGCCGAGCAGCCAGCACGCCACTGAGTTCCGGGTGGATGCGAAACCGGGCCAGACCGTCTGCGTCACGGTCACCGTCAACCGCGACGGCAAGACGGGAACGCCCAGCGGCCAGAAATGCGTAGAGAGGGCGGACGGGACGTGAGCGTCCTCACGCGCCTGGGGTCCTGGCTTGCGGCCCACAAGTCGATCGCGGCGACCGCCGTGAGCGGCACGGCCGTCGCGGCCCTGGTGACGACCCTTGCCGTCGTCTCCGGCGGCTACAGCGCGCAGCACCTCCACCTCGACGACGCCGCGGTGTGGGTCGCCAGCGACGCCAAGAAGTCGCTCGGGCGCGCCAACACCGAGATCGACAAGCTCAACACCGTCGTGGCCGGGACCGGCGAATCGCTGGACGTCGTCCAGGACGGCACGGACGTGCTCCTGATCGACCGCGAGGCGAACACGGTCGCCGTCGTCGACCCGGCGACGGCGGAGGCGGGCAAGTCCGTCGCACTGCCCCCGCGTTCGCCGCAGGTGCTTCTGGCCGGCGGGCACGTCGCCCTGCTGTCTCAGACCACCGGGCAGCTCTGGCTCACCAGCGTCTCGCAGCTGGACCAGTTCAACTCCGGTTCCGCGGCCACCGTCGACCTCGGCGGCCGTGCGGTCTCGGCCATGGACCCGTCCGGCGTCCTCTTCGCCTACCAACCGGCGACCAGAACGCTGGTGCGCACCGACCTGGGTACGGCGGAGCCCGCCACCACGACCACCAAGGTCGCCACGCGCGGCGACGGAGCGAACGTCTCACTGACATCGGTCGGCGGCCACTGGGCCCTGCTCGACCCGGACGAGCGCACCATATGGCTGGACGGACGCGCCGTCGATCTCTCCTCGCTCCTCCCCGAGGGCGCGGCCCCGGTGTTGCAGCAGTCGTCCGCCGGCGGCGACGCCGTCTGGGTCTCCTCCGCCGCAGGGCTCGTGCGGGTCCCGCTCGACGGCAGCCGGGCGACGCGCCCGTTCACGCGTGCCACGGGAACCCCGGCCGCTCCGGTCACGGTCGCCGGCTGCACCTACGCGGCCTGGAGCGACGGGACGGCGTGGCGCTCCTGCGACCCGTCGGCCGCGGGGGAGCGGACGACACTCTCGCAGGTGCCGTCCGGCGCCACGCTGGCCTTCCGGGCCAACGGCGATCGGGTCGTGCTCAACGACGGCCGGTCCGGCGTCTCCTGGGCGGTGCAGAGCGGGAACGCGCGCATCGACAACTGGGACGAGCTGGTCTCCAAGAAGAACACCCAGGAGCTCGTCAACCAGACCAAGCAGGACACCGCCCCGCAGTACGAGAAGCAGGAGCAGCCTCCCGTCGCCGTCGACGACACGTTCGGCGCGCGGCCTGGCCGCGTGACGCCCCTCCCCGTGCTGCTCAACGACTACGACCCCAACGGCGACGTGCTGACCATCGACTCCTTCACCGGCGTGCCGGAGACGCAGGGGACGCTCGAGCTGACGAACGCCGACCAGCAGCTGCAGATCTCTCTCCCCGCGACGGCGACCGGCACCATCCCCTTCGACTACACCATCTCGGACGGACGCGGCGGAACGGCCACCGCGCACGTCACCGTCACCGTCCGTGCGGCGGGCGAGAACACGCCGCCGGTCTGCGTCCGCAATGCGAAGGCCGTCGTGCAGTCCGGCGGCCGGGTCACCTCGGCCGTCCTGGGCGACTGCTACGACCCCGATGGCGACTCCTTCTACCTGGCCGGCTCCAGCGTGCCTGCGCCAGACACCGTCACCTTCACGCCGCAGGGTCAGGTCGCCTACTCCGACCACGGCGACGGCGCAGGGGTGAAGGATGTGGCGCTCACCCTCTCGGACGGCCGCGCCGAGTCCGCCGGGCTGCTCGCGGTGACGGTGCGTCCTCCCGGACAGGTCCCGATCATCGCGGACCCGTTCGCCGTGCTCGCCTACCAGGGCCAAGAGGTGACCGTCTCGCCGCTCGACCACGTGCGCGGCGGCAACGGGACGGTCCGGCTCAGCACCGTCCCGACGAAGGCCGACGCGACGATCACCCCGGACTACCAGGGCGGCACCTTCCGCTTCGAGTCGGATCAGGCGGGCACCCACAACATCGAGTACTCGGTGACCGACGGCGTCATCACGGCCACCGGCGTGGTGCGGGTGGAGGTCAAGGCGCCACCGGGGGCCAAGACCGCACCGATCGCCGTGCCCCACACCGCGTTCATCCGCGAGCAGGCGTCGCAAGACGTCGACGTGCTCTCGACCGACATCGACCCGTCCGGCGGTGTGCTGCTGGTCACGGGCGTGACGGCACCGGAGGCGTCGACCGGCGTCCGCGTCCAGGTGCTGCAGCAGCGCACGCTGCGCGTGACTCTCAGCCGTCCGCTCGAGGGTCCTGTCGACTTCCACTACCGGCTCAGCAACGGCCTCGCCGACACGGAGGGCACCGTGACGGTGGTGCAGCTGCCGCCGCTGACCGTGCACCAGCCGCCGATCGCGGCGCCCGACTCGGTGTCCGTCCGGGTCGGCGACGTCGTCGACATCCCCGTGCTGGCGAACGACGTCCAGCCGGACGGCGACACCCTGACCCTCGACCCGACCCTGGCGACCCCGCTTCCGAACGGGGCGGGCCTGCTGTTCGCCAGCGGCGACCACCTGCGCTACCTCGCGCCGGGGAAGCCGGGCAACTACACGGCCGCCTACAAGGTCTACGGCGCCGACGGTCAGTGGGCGACCGCCGAGGTGACCATCGCCGTGCGCGAGCGCGACGCGGCGACGAACAACCCTCCGGTGCCGAAGACGGTCACCGCCCGGGTGCTCGCCGGCGACACGGTGCGGATCACCGTTCCGCTCTCCGGCATCGACCCCGACGGCGACTCCGTGCAGTTCATCGGCCAGGAGACCAACCCGCAGAAGGGCGCCGTGATCGCCTCCGGCCCGGACTGGATGGACTTCCAGGCCGGTGACTACTCGGCGGGCACCGACACGTTCACGTACGCGGTCGTCGACGCGCTCGGCGCGCGGGCGACCGGGACCGTGCGCGTCGGGATCGCCGCCCGGGTCGAGGGCGCGCGCAACCCGATCGCGGTCGAAGACGACGTCACCGCGCGACCCGGCCGCACGCTGACCGTCCAGGTGCTCGCGAACGACAGCGACCCCGACGGCAGCCCGCTCAGCGTCACAGCCGTCTCCTCGCTCGACGGCAAGGCGAAGGCGAAGGTGAGCGGCGACGTCGTCACGGTCACCGCGCCGAAGACGCAGGGCGCGTACGGGTTCCTGTACACGATCCAGAACGAACGGGGAGGGACGAGCCAGGCGTTCCTGCGGCTCACGGTCGACGAGAAGGCGCCCCCAGCCCGTCCGGTCGTCTCGGACACGACGCTCGGCCTCTCCGACATCCTCGGGAAGAACCGGGTCGACGTGAACGTGCTGGCCAACGTGTTCTTCGCCGACGGCCCGGTCTCGACCCTGAAGCTCTCGCTCGTCCCCGGCTACACCAGCGGCGCGCAGGTGACGGCCTCCAAGCGACTCAGCATCCCGATCGGCGCGAAGAGCCAGATCGTGCCGTTCAAGGTCGCCAACCCGGAGGACGAGTCCGTCGTCGCCTACGGCTTCGTGCACGTGCCCGGCTACGACGACGCCCTCCCGCAGCTGAAGCGCGGAGCCCCGAAACTGACGGTGGTCAGCGAGAAGACGCTGACTATCCACCTCAACGACTACATCGTGGCCGTCGGCGACCGGAAGGTGCGCCTCACCGACGCGGCGACGGTCCGGGCGACGCACGCGAACGGCGACGACCTGGTGGTCGGCAATGACACCCTCCAGTTCACGTCGTCCCCGCGGTACTTCGGGCCGGCGTCGATCTCGTTCCAGGTGACGGACGGCTCCAGCGCCACGGATCCGAACGGCAACGTCGCGACGATCGTGCTCCCCATCGACGTGACTCCGCGCGAGAACCAGCCGCCGGTCTTCACCGGAGCCCTCATCGAGTTCGAGCCCGGCCAGACGAAGACGATCGACCTCACCAAGGTGACGAAGTACCCGTACGCCAAGGACCAGGACGAGCTCGTCTACTCGATCCAGAACCCGCGGCCGGACGGTGTGAGCGCGACCCTCGACGGTCAGAAGCTCACGGTGACAGTCGCGACGGGCACGCCGAAGGGATCGACTCCCTCCCTCTCCATCGGCGTGAAGGATGCGGTGAACGCCGGGCAGGCCGGGCGCATCGACATCTCCGTCGTCCCGTCGACCCGGCCGCTGGCCAGCCCGCAGCCCGACCGGGTGATCGCTCCGCGCGGCCAGACGACCACCGTCGACGTCCTCGCCAACGACAGCGCCACCAACCCGTTCCCCGGCAAACCCCTGACGGTCCTCGCTGTGCGCGGACTCGGAAGCGGGCTGCCGGACGGACTGAGCATCACGCCCAGCGCCGACAACTCGCAGCTCGAGGTGTCGGTGTCGGCCACGGCCGCCCCAGCCGACACCACCCTGCAGTACGAGGTGGCGGACGCCACCGGCGACCCCGATCGGTACACCTGGGGCACGGTCACGGTGTCGGTGCAGGACCGGCCGGCGCCGGTGTCCAACGTGCAGGTGGGGACGATCGCCGACCGCAGCCTCACGCTGAGCTGGATCCCCGGAGCCTTCAACAACTCGCCGATCACCGGCTTCGAGGTGGCGATGGCGAACGCGACCACCGGCGCGCTGCTCTCCACCACGCAGTGCGCCACCACGACCTGCGTGATCACGACGCCGGGCAACGGTCCGGACAACTCGGTCACGCTCACCGTCCGCGCGCGGAACGCGCTGGGTCTCTCCGATCCGACGGCCTACGCCGAACCGGTCTGGTCCGACGTCATCCCCAACGCGCCGACCGCGCTCTCGTCGACGCCGCTCGACCATGGCCTGCGGATCACCTGGTCGAAGCCGGCCGACGCGGCGGGCGCCAGTCCCATCACGTCCTATGTGGTCTCGCTCGGCGGAGTCACCAACGCTCTGCAGGTCTCCGCCACCGACCCGGTCGGCACGTCCTACGCACTGAACATCACCGACCCGGGCATCGCGAACGGCGCCGCCATCGCGTTCAGCGTGTCGTCGAGGAACCAGTTCTACCAGGGCCGCACGACCTGGAACCAGAGCCAGGGGAGCGGTGTGCCCGCCGGGGCGCCGACTCTCACCGGTGTCGCGCCCGTCGCCACCCCGGACACCACTGCAGGCACCAGCGCCACCCTCAGCTGGTCCGGGGTCTTCGGTGAGAACGGCAAGGCGATCTCCAGCTACTACGCGGGCGTCTTCCAGGGCGCCGATCCGACATCCTGCCGGGTGACGGGCGTCGACTCCGGTCAGGCGTCCCTCTCCACCAGCGGGCTCCGCCAGGTGCAGGACGGCAGCACGGTGTTCACGGGCTTGAGCCCGAACCAGAGCTACACGTTCGTCGTCTACGCCTTCAACGGGCAGGGCTGCACGGAGGCGGCCCCCGTGACCGCGACGCCCCGGCAGTCTCCGGGCGACGTGACCGGGATCGCGGTGCAGGGCCGGGTGCAGACCGGCGACACGGCCGACTTCCAGGTCACGGTCTCCTACCGGGCAGGCGGCGGCGCGAACCCGCGCTTCGACTACGACCTGCTCAGCGGCGGCGCCGTGGTCGACTCGGGCACTCTGGCCGGCACGACCGGTGTGCTCAGCGGGACGAACGGCACCCACTACGGCGTCCCGCTGACGGTGCGGATCAACAGAGTCTGCGAGGGCTACCCCGACGGCTCCTCCCTCTGCTCACCGCCGCAGAGCGCGACGCAGGATCTCGGGGTCGCGGTCAGTCTCCGGATCGGCGGGGCGCGCTACGACCCGGCGAGCCACGTCTTCAGCTGGACGAGCTGGCCGACCGGTCAGTACGACGCCGTGACGTACAGCTGCGACGGCACCACCCAGCTGCCGATGCCGGCGGCCGGGGAGACGGCCAGCTGCACCGCGCCCGCGAACGACCCGTCGCCGACTCTGACGGTCCGCGTCAGCGCCGGCGACACGTACACCTGGAACTATCCGGGATCGAGCCTGCCATGACCGCCGGCCGCCATAATGACGTGAGCCGCATCCCGCGGCGCACCCTCCCATCCCTGCGGCAGACCCCGCCGCGCCCCGAACCGAAAGAGGCCGGAGCATGACGATGACCCCCGAGCAGGCCGGCTGGTTCTCCGGAGTGTTCGAGCGCCTCGTCGGGAACATCGACCGTGTGCTGCTCGGCAAGACGCACGTGATCCGCCTGGCGCTCACCGCACTGTTCAGCGAAGGGCACCTGCTCCTCGAGGACTTCCCCGGGACCGGCAAGACGTCGCTCGCGCGCGCGATCGCGGAGAGCGTGCGCGGCACGACCAACCGCGTGCAGTTCACCCCCGACCTCCTGCCCGGGGACATCACCGGCGTCAACATCTACGACCAGCGGACGGGAGCGTTCGAGTTCCACCGCGGACCGGTCTTCGCCAACATCGTCCTCGCCGACGAGATCAACCGCGCGAGCCCGAAGACGCAGTCGGCGCTGCTCGAGGTGATGGAGGAGCAGCAGGTCACGGTCGACGGCGTCCGCCACTCCGTCGGCGCGCCGTTCATGGTGATCGCGACCCAGAACCCGATCGAGCAGGCGGGCACCTACCGGCTCCCGGAGGCGCAGCTCGACCGGTTCCTGATGAAGGCGTCGATCGGGTACCCCGACCACGAGGCCACGCTCCGCATCCTCGAAGGGTCGGAGCGCAAGGCGCACGAGGTCGTCGTGCCGGAGGTCATCTCCGCGGCGACGGTCGTCGAGATGGGGACGATCGCGCGCGGGGTCCACGTCGACCCGACGATCAACGACTACATCTCCCGCTTGGTGGAGGCGAGCCGCAGCGCCGACGAGATCCGGCTCGGCGTCAGCGTCCGCGGAGCACTCGCCCTCCTACGTGCCTCGAAGACGCTGGCGGCAGCCTCCGGCCGCTACTACGTCACCCCGGACGACGTGAAGGCGCTGGCCGAGCCCGTGCTCGCGCACCGCCTGGTGCTCGACCCGGAGGCCGAGTTCGAGGGCGTCAGCGCGTCCAGCCTCATCGGCCAGCTCCTCATCGAGGTCCCGCCCCCCAGCGATCGGGCCGCCGTGTGACCACCGTCACCCGTTCGCAGACCGAGCTCACCAACGCGCGCGCCCGCATCGTCGGTGAACGCGAGGGGCTGCTCGCCGACGCGATCGTGTGGGTCGTACGCAGCTCCGCCACGGCCGGTCGCGCGATCGCCGTGCTGGCGCGCCGGGTCGGCAGCGTGGTGACGGCGCTCGGCTGGTCGATGCTCGTGCTCGCGGTGCTGGCCCTGACGGCCGGTTACCTCTGGGGCTGGGTGGAGGCCGTGGTGGCCGGGTGGACGGCCGTCGTCCTGCTCGTCGTCGCCTCCGGGTACCTCATCGGGCGCACCGCGTACGAGGTCGGGCTGTCGCTGCCGGCCAACAGAGTCGTCGTCGGCGACCGTGCGCCGGGTGAGGTGGCCGTCCGCAATCCGCTGCGGCGGAGGCTGCCCGGAGTGCGCGTCGAGGTGCCGGTCGGTCAGGGGTTGGCGGAGTTCGCCGCTCCGTCGCTCGCGCCCTCCGAGGAGCACTCCGACGTGTTCGTCGTCCCGACGAGCCGCCGCGGCATCGTCCCGATCGGCCCCGTCCGCACTGTGCGCGCCGACCCCATCGGCCTGCTGCGACGCGAGGTGGTCTGGGCGGACTCCCTCGACCTGTTCGTGCATCCTCGGACCATCGCCATCCCGAGCATGAGCACCGGCTTCGTGCGCGACCTGGAGGGGTCGCCCACCCGCGACCTGACGTCGAGCGACATCGCCTTCCACGCGCTGCGAGAGTACGTGCCAGGGGACGAGCGCCGGTACATCCACTGGAAGTCGACCGCCAAGACCGGCAGCTATATGGTGCGGCAGTTCGAGGAGACCCGGCGCAGCCACCTCCTGGTCGCCCTCAGCCTCTCGGCGTCCGACTACGCCACCGAGGAGGAGTTCGAGCTCGCGGTCAGCGTGACCGCCTCCCTGGGCGTCCGGGCGATGCTCGACTCCCGCACGGTGTCGGTGGTCGCCAGTGCGGAGACGCCGGACTTCGCCAAGCGGATGGTGTTCAGCGCGCGGCGCCTCAGCACGATCAACCGCGGCAGGCTCCTCGACGACCTCGCGGGTGTCGAGACCGCCGACTCCGCCCTCCGCCTCGCGGAGCTCGCGCAGGTCGCGTCGGAGGACTCGGCGGGCATTTCGATCGCGTTCCTGGTCTGCGGCTCTACACCGACGGCGGCCCAGCTGCGTGCAGCGGCGGCCCACTTCCCGCTCGGCGTCGATGTGGTCGGGATCGTCTGCGACGAGGGGGCGGTGCCGTCCCTCCGCCGGGTCGCCGATCTGAGCGTGCTCACCATCGGCTACCTTGAGGACCTGCAGCGCAGCCTGGCGAAACGGCTGGCCACCTGATGCCCGCCCGCCGCTCCGCCCGCGCGCTGATCGACGTCGTCTTCGCGCTGGCCGCCGTCGCCCTCGGCGCGTGGTCGTTCTGGCCTGTGTACCAGTCGGGCTCCTTCATCGTGATGCTCGTCTGCACGCTCGTGCTCGGCACGGTGATCGGCGTGGTCGGCTGGGCCTGGCGCCTGCCGAGCATCGTCATCGCGGGCCTCGTCGCCGTCGCGTACCTGGCGACGGGTGTGCAACTGGCCGTGCCCGCCGAGGCCTCCGCCGGGGGCCTCCTGCCGACGGCCGCCGGCTTCGTCGACCTTGTGCAGGGAACCTGGCTGAGCTGGAAGCAGCTCGTCACGATCAGTGTGCCGGTCGGCTCCTACCAGGCGCTGCTCGTGCCGGCGTTCCTCCTCACGCTGATCGCCACAGTGCTCACCGTGACGATCGCCCTTCGTTCGTCGCGGCCCGAACTGGCCGCCCTCCCGCCGGTGCTGCTGGTCGTCGCCGGCATCCTCCTCGGCTCCTCGGTGGCGCCGGTCCCGCTGCTGCTCCTCTTCGCCCTGTTCGCGGTACTGCTCGCCTGGATCATCCGCTTCCGCCTGCAGCGGAGGTCGGCGGCCGTCCGCTCCCTGCGTGAGCAGAGCGGCCTCCTCGTGGAGTCGCGCAGCGAGCGCCGTTCGACCGCGCTGCTGACCGCGACCGGCGCGACGGTCATGCTGGTCGCCGCGTCGGCAGGCGGCATCGCGGCGGCTGCGCTGCTCCCTCCGCCGGGCGACCGGCAGGTCGTCCGGACCGCGGTCGAGCAGCCCTTCGACCCCCGCCACTACCCGAGCCCGCTGAGCGGCTTCCGCTCCTACTTCGAGCAGCCGAACGCGGACACCACCATGCTGACGGTCGACGGGCTGCCCGCCGACCACCGCCTGCGCATCGCGACCCTCGACACGTACGACGGGGTGACCTACTCCGTCGGAAGCGGCGACGAGACCAGCGCGTCCGGCTCGTTCGCGCGGGTGCCGTACCGGATCGACCAGGGCGCGACGACCGGCAGGCGGACGACGACCACCGTGGTCGTCCAGGGGTATCGGGGGCCGTGGCTCCCGGGCAGCGGCCAGCTCGAACAGGTGCAGTTCGGCGGCCCGCGGTCCGGCACCCTGGCCGGGGCGTTCTTCTACAACGACGTGACGGGGACGGGCGCCGTCACCACCGCACTGCACACGGGCGACATCTACACGGAGCAATCCGTGGTGAAACCCCTGCTCGCGACGGCCCAGCTCGAGAAGGTCCAGCCGGGGACGGATTCGGTCCCGCGACCGACGGTCATCCCCGATGAGCTTCAGTCCGTCCTGCAGAAGTACACCGCGGGCGTCTCGGGCGCTGGTCCGAAACTCGCCGCAGCCCTGCGCGGGCTGGCGCAGGACGGCTACATCAGTCACGGCGTCGGGCCGAACGAGCCGGCCAGCCGGTCGGGGCACGGCGCGGACCGCATCACAGAACTGCTCACCGACGTGCCGATGCTGGGCGACCAGGAGCAGTACGCGGTCACGGCCGCCCTGATGGCGCGTCAGCTCGGCTTCCCGGCGCGGGTCGTCATGGGCTTCGTCGCGCCGAAGGACGTCACCGGCTCGCAGGTCAGTTTCACCGGATCCGACATCTCGGCGTGGATCGAGGTGCAGACGACGACGGGCTGGGTCACGGTCGACCCGACGCCGCCGGAGCGCCCTGTGCCGCCGAAGCAGCCGGACCAGCCGACGCAGATCTCGCGGCCGCAGACCAACGTGCAGCCGCCGGTCGACGACAACCCGCAGCGCAACGACGAACCCCCGCAGGCCCAGGTCGACCCCTCGAACCAGCCGAAGCCGGATCCGGTGCTGGAGACCCTGCTCACCGTGCTCGTCATCGTGGGATGGACGCTGCTCGTCCTGGCGATCCTCGCCTCCCCGTTCCTGGCCGTGCTCGCAGCCAAGTGGCGCCGGCGGGCACTGCGCAGGTCGGCTCCGACCGCCCGGGAGCGGATCGTCGGCGGTTGGCGCGAGTTCGCCGATGCTGCGGTCGACCACGGCTACGACCCGCCCCCGGCTGCCACCCGGGCGGAGTTCGCCGGCACCATCGGCGGGTCGCGGGCGGCGGCCCTCGCCACGGTGGCCGACCGGGCGACGTTCAGCGGGATCGCGCCCACTCCGGCCGAGGCGGAATCCGTCTGGAAGGCCGTCGACGATCTCCGTGGACAGCTCGCCAAACGCGACACGCGGTGGAAGCGGGTGCTCGCTGCCGTCTCGCTGCGCTCGCTCGGCTACCGTGGGAGGGGAAGCGGAAAGGGACGGAAACGATGACCTGTCGTGTGTGCGGAGCGGAACTGGCCGACGGCACCCTGTTCTGCCCGATGTGCGGCAGCTCGGTCACCTCGTCCCGGCTGCGCGCACCCGAGATCGCCGACCAACGGCCGTCCGACACGTCGATCATCTCCGATCGCCTCGCCGAGCGGCCGCCCGCGCCCGCGATGGCCGGCCGTTTCCCCGACCAGCTGGAACTCGATGAGGACGGCCTGCCTCCGACCCAGGCCATGACCATCGTGCCGGTGGAGGAGGCGCCGCCCGCGCATCCGGTCGCCTACCGCGTGTACACGCTGAGCTTCTCGACGGGCGATATCGTCGAGGTGTCCGGCTCCGGACTGGTCGGCCGCAGGCCGATCATGCAGCCGGGCGAGCACGTCGACCAGCTCATCGTGGTCTCCGACCCGACACGCAGCGTCTCCAAGACGCACCTGGAGTTCGGCCTGGAAGGCGACGAACTCTGGATCTGCGATCGCTACTCCGGCAACGGCACGGTCGCGCATCCTCTCGGAGGTGTCGCGCGTCAGTGCGAGGCCGGCCGGCGCTACCGCGTCACGCGCGGCACCCGGGTGGAGATCGGCGATCAGTGGTTCGACGTCTCCTGAGCTGATCCCGGGCGCCGCGCGGGGCGTGCGGCGGCTCAGATCGCGGGAGGGCCTCAGGCCAGCGCGTCCTGAACGGCGACCGCCTCCAGGCCGTGCGCCGAGGCGACGCCCTCGTTGGTGACGCGTCCGTCGTGCACGTTGAGGCCGAGCGCCAGGGAGGCGTCCGCGCGAAGGGCATCCTGCCAGCCGCGGTTCGCGATGGCGCGCGCGTAGGGGAGCGTCGCGTTGGTCAGTGCGTACGTCGAGGTGTGGGGGACCGCGCCGGGCATGTTGGCGACGCAGTAGAACACCGACTGATGCACCGTGAAGGTGGGGTCCGCGTGCGTGGTCGGGTGCGAGTCCTCGAAGCAGCCTCCCTGGTCGACGGCGATGTCGACGAGGACGCTGCCCGCCTTCATGCGCGACACCAGTTCGTTGGTGACGAGCTTGGGCGCTTTGGCGCCGGGGACCAGCACCGAGCCGATGACGAGGTCGGAGGCCACGACCGCCTTGTCGATCTCGAAGCTGTTGGAGGCGATTGTCTTGATCCGGCCGGCGTACAGCGCGTCGAGTTCGCGCAGACGCTGGATGTTGGTGTCGAGCACCGTCACCTCGGCGCCCAGGCCGACAGCGACGGAGATCGCATTCGTTCCGGCGACACCGCCGCCGAGCACGGTCACGACGGCCGGGTGCGTTCCGGGGACCCCGGGGACGAGGAGGCCGGGTCCACCGTTCGGCTTGAGCATGGTGTTGGCGCCGACGATCGGCGCGAGCCGTCCGGCGACCTCGCTCATCGGCGCGAGCAGGGGGAGGGCACGGGTCGGAAGCTGTACGGTCTCGTACGCGATGGCGGTGACGCCCGCGTCGACCAGGGCGCGGGTGAGCGCCTCGTCGGCCGCCAGGTGCAGGTAGGTGAACAGCACGAGGCCGCGGCGGAAGTAGCCGTACTCGCTCTCGATCGGCTCCTTCACCTTGAGGATCAGGTCGCCGGCCTCCCAGGTGCCCGCCGCGTCGGGGACGATGGTGGCGCCCGCGCGCGCGTACAGCTCGTCGGGGATGGAGGAGCCGACGCCCGCGCCGGCCTCCACGAACACCTCGTGTCCCGCTCCGACCAGGTCGTGTACGCCGGCCGGCGTGATCGCCACCCGGAACTCGTTGTTCTTGATCTCGCGGGGGATCGCGACCTTCATGGGGCTCCTTCGACACTCGACATGGGGTTCGCTCTCACCATAGCCGGGTTCACGGAGGATTTCGACTGAATTTTCGCCACGGGGATGCTGATTTCGCGGGCCGGTGCCGGTGTTTCAGACGGTTTCCGCACCTCCTCCGATACGTGAGCGACAAGTCGACCGCGGGACGCAGCGGCAGAACGCCCGGTCTGCGGTTTCCCGGCCGTTTCGACCGATCCGACACGGATTTCGTAAAGATTGTGTTTCCGAATGGACCATCCGGCCATATTCTGCTGCGGATCGCGACGGTGTGTGCCAGGATCGGGTCCACCGCGACGGCACGACGGAGTGCCGCCGATGCGCCGTCGCCCGTGGTCCGTGTTCGATCCCCGAGGAGCACCCAGTGAAACCGAGCAACCTCCCGCAAGACCCGATGATCCGCCAGCTCGTGGAGTCGGCCCGCGCGTCGCACCTGACGCGCCGCGGCCTCCTCGCCGGTGCGGGAGCCGGCGCCGCCGCACTGGCACTCGCCGCCTGCTCCACCGGCGGCGCATCCAGCAAGCCGACTCCCGCCAAAGACCAGTCCGGCAGCACAAAGAAGATGACCTGGGCGAACTGGCAGGCGTACCTCGACCAGGACGACGCGGGCAAGTACCCGACGCTCGAGGCGTTCGAGAAGCAGAGCGGCATCTCCGTCAAATACGACGTCGCCGTCGACGACAACAACACCTACTACGCCAAAGTGAAGGACCAGCTGGCCCTCGGCAAGGACATCGGCGCGGACACCGTCTGCCTGACCGACTGGATGATCGCCCGCTGGATCCGGCTCGGCTACGTCCAGTCGTTCGACGAGTCCGCCATCCCGAACAAGAAGAACCTGGTCGCCAACCTGCAGGACGTCGACTTCGACCCCGGCCGCAAGAAGTCCCTCCCCTGGCAGAGCGGCTTCGCCGGCATCTGCTGGAACAAGGAGAAGCTCCCCAACGGCCTGAAGTCGATCGACGACCTCTGGAAGTCGGACCTCAAAGGCAAGGTGGGCGTGCTCAGCGAGATGCGCGACACCATGGGCCTGATCATGCTGCAGCAGGGCGTCGACATCTCCAAGAGCTTCAGCGACGCCGACTACGAGAAGGCGATCGAGACGATCACCAAGCAGGTCAACGACGGCCAGATCCGCAACATCAAGGGCAACTCGTACCTCAACGACCTGAAGTCGGGCGACACTCTGGCCGCGATCTGCTGGTCCGGCGACATCACCCAGCTGAACGCGGAGGCGGGCGACAACTGGCAGTTCGCCATCCCCGAGGCCGGCGGCACGCTGTGGAGCGACAACTTCGTCATCCCCATCGGCAGCTCGCAGAAGGCGAACGCCGAGAAGCTGATCGACTACTACTACCAGCCGGAGGTCGCCGCCGAGGTCGCCGCGTGGGTGAACTACATCACGCCGGTGCAGGGCGCGAAGGAGGCCGCGACGAAGATCGACCCGAAGCTCGCGGACAACCAGCTGATCTTCCCGGACGCCGAGACGCTCTCGAAGGTGAAGATCTTCCGCTCGCTGACGCCCGCCGAGGAGCAGAAGTACCAGGCGTCCTTCCAGAAGGTGATCCTGGGGGCCTGATGCCGAAGGGAGCATTCGCCGAGTCCGGCGCCGACCTGCGCCTCGACGGCATCACCAAGCGGTTCCCGGGGTTCACCGCCATCGAGGACCTCGACCTGACCATCCCCGCAGGATCGTTCTTCGCCCTCCTCGGGCCGAGCGGCTGCGGCAAGACCACGACGCTCCGCCTGGTCGCGGGTCTGGAGGAGCCCAGCGCAGGACGCATCCTCATCGGCGGTCAGGACGTGACGCGCACCAAGCCGTTCCAGCGTCCGGTCAATACGGTGTTCCAGAGCTACGCGCTGTTCCCCCACATGACGGTCCTCGAGAACGTCGCGTTCGGGCTCCGCCGGCGCCGGATCGGCGACCCGGTGGCGAAAGCGCACGAGGCGCTCCGTCTCGTCGAGCTCGACCACCTGGCGTCGCGCCGCCCCACCCAGTTGTCCGGCGGTCAGCAGCAGCGCGTGGCGCTCGCCCGCGCCGTCGTGAACCGTCCCGCACTGCTCCTGCTCGACGAGCCGCTCGGCGCGCTCGACCTGAAGCTGCGCAGGCAGATGCAGCTGGAGCTGAAGTCCATCCAGACGGAGGTCGGCCTCACCTTCGTGCACGTCACGCACGACCAGGAGGAGGCCATGACCATGGCCGACACCGTCGCCGTGATGAACAAGGGGCGCATCGAGCAGATGGGCTCGCCGGAGATCCTGTACGAGCTGCCCTCCACGGTGTTCGTCGCCAACTTCCTCGGGCAGTCGAACCTGTTCGCCGGCCCGGTGCGCGACACCGGCACGGACACACTCGGCGTCGACGTCGGGGGAGAGCGCATCCAGGTGCCGCGTGCGCGCGCCCAGCGGACGAGCGGCTTCGTCACCGTCGGCGTCCGTCCGGAGAAGCTCACGCTGCACACCACGCCAGAGACCATCCCGTCCGGCGCCAACCGGCTCGGGCCGGGGCGCGTCGCGGACGTGTCGTTCAGCGGGGTGAGCACCCAGTACCTGGTGGACGTGCCGGGCCTCGGCACCGTCGTCGTCTTCGCTCAGAACACCGCGAGCGGGCCGATCGCGGTCCTCGGCGCCGAGGTGTGGGTGGCCTGGGATGCCGGCCACACGTTCGTCCTCGCCGACGAGCCGCCCGCCGACGGACGCTTCTCCGACGATGCGGACACGCAAGCGATCGCTGCGCAGGCCCGGGAGCGGATGCTCACGGAGCTGGAGGAGGCGTAATGGCGATCGCCGCGTTCACCGGGGCGCCGCCGGTCCAGGACCAGGAGCCCGCCGTCCGCCGCAAGAGCGGCATCGCGCTCGTCCTGCTGCTCCCCGGCATCCTCTACCTCGTCCTGTTCTTCCTCACGCCGCTGATCTCGCTGATCATCACCTCGTTCCAGGCGCCTGTCGTCGACGGCGACATCGGTCAGTATCAGACAGCCTTCCAGTGGCAGAACTACGCCGACTCGCTGTCGGAGTACTGGCCGCAGATCCTCCGCTCGTTCGGGTACGCGCTGATCGCGACCGCCGCGGCGCTGCTGATCAGCTACCCGCTGGCGTACTTCATCGGCGTCACGATGCGCGGCCGTGCGATCCTGCAGAACCTGCTGATGACCCTGGTGATCGCGCCGTTCTTCATCAGCTTCCTGCTGCGGACGCTGGCCTGGAAGGCGCTGCTCAGCGACGACGGGTGGATCGCCAGCTCGCTGAAGGCGCTCTCCATCCTCCCGCCGGACGCACACATCACGGGCACGCCGTTCTCGGTCATCTTCGGGTTGACGTACAACTTCATCCCGTTCATGTGCCTCCCGCTCTACTCGACGCTGGAGCGGCTCGACACCCGGCTGCTCGAAGCCGGGCAGGACCTCTACGCGAGCCCGTGGACCACGTTCCGCAAGGTGACCATCCCGCTGTCCATGCCGGGCATCGTCTCCGGGACGCTGCTGACGTTCATCCCCGCGGCCGGCGACTACATCAACGCCTCGCAGGACTTCCTCGGCGCGGCCGACACCTCCATGATGGGCAACGTCATCGAGAGCAACTTCCTCGTTCTGCAGAACTACCCGGCGGCGGCGTCCATGTCGGTCATCCTGATGGCGGTCATCCTCGTCATCGTCGGACTCTATGTGCGACGGAGTGGGACGGAGGAGCTCCTGTGACCACGATGACCACGCCGACCGACACGAGCACACCGCCCCGGTCGACCACGGGCCGGCGGCGGTACAAAGGGCTCGGGCTCGGCGTCTACGCGTTCCTCGCGCTGGCGTTCCTGCTCATCCCCATCGTCTACACGTTCATCTTCTCGTTCAACGACGCGATCAAGAACAACATCGCCTGGCGCGGGTTCACCCTCCGCAACTGGACGAACGTCTGCGACGCCGCCGGCATCTGCGACGCGTTCATGGCCAGCATCATCATCGGCATCATCTCGACGGTCATCGCGACGGTGCTCGGCACGATGATCGCGATCGCTCTGATGCGCTACCGGTTCCGCTTCCGCTCGCAGACCAGCCTCCTGCTGTTCCTGCCGATGGCGAGCCCGGAGGTGGTGCTCGGAGCGGGCCTGGCGGCGCAGTTCCTCAGCCTCGGCGTGAACAAGGGCTTCATGACGATCATCATCGCCCACGTGATGTTCTGCATCAGCTTCGTCGTGGTGACCGTCAAGGCGCGGGTCGCCTCCCTCGACCCGGCGCTGGAGGAGGCGGGGCGCGACCTGTACGGGTCGCCGAACGCGGTGTTCTGGCGGATCACGTTCCCGCTGCTGCTGCCGGGCATCCTCTCGGCTGCACTGCTGTCGTTCTCGCTCAGCTTCGACGACTTCATCATCACGAACTTCAACGCCGGGGCGGTGACGACGTTCCCGATGTACATCTACATCGCGGCGTCGCGCGGCATCCCGGCGCAGGCCAACGTGATCGCCTCGGCGGTCTTCATCCTGACCCTGCTCGTGGTGCTCGTCTCGCAGCTGACCGCCGCAGCCCGGGCCCGGCGCCTCGCCCGCCAGTAGCCCCGCTGCTTCGCGGGCCTACGCCGCGCTCCCGCGCACTCCCGCGGGCCTACGCCCACCGTCGAGTACACGATTTCTGCACGTTTTTCGCGTGAGAACGTCGAAAAATCGTGTACTCGACGGTGGGGGGTCAGGCGTAGGAGGCGCGGATGGCGCCGACGGGGGCGCCGCGACCGAGGACGGCCAGGTCGAGCTTCGGAGCGACGGCGTCGACGTCCTGGTGGGTGAGCGCGCCGGCGTCGGCGAGGAGGCGCAGGGCGACGATCGAGGCCGCGCGGAGGCTGCCGTCGAGCACCTTGAGGGTCACCGTCGTGCCGTCGGGCGCGGCCATGACCATGACGCCCTCAGCGCCGCCCTTGGCGAAGACGCCCAGCTCGTCGATGACGACGGTGTTCGCCCGCCCTGGTCCGTCGATCGCCCAGCCGTCGGCGAGCACCGCGTTCTTCAGCAGCGCTGCGTTGCGGAACAACGCGAACGGCGACCCGTCGGAGGCGGTCGCGATCCGCTGGATGCCGCGGGCCAGCGCGATCAGCGACATCGCGTGCACGGGAGCACCGCAGCCGTCGACCCCGGTCGCCACGACCTTCTCGCCGGTGAGCCGCTCGATGGTGTCGCGGATGTGCTGCTGCACGGGATGCTGCGGATCGAGGTAGCTGTCGGTCGCCCAGCCGTTCACCCGGCAGGCGAGCAGCATGGCCGCGTGCTTGCCGGAGCAGTTCATGTACACCGGGTGCTTGTGCTCGCCGGCACGGACCAGCTCGTCGCGCGCCGCCGTGTCGAGGGGCCAGTCCGCCGGGCAGTGGAGGGCATCCTCGCCGAGCTGTGCCTGCGCGAGCAGCTTCCGGACGACGGACAGGTGCGCCGGAGTGCCGGCGTGGCTCGCGGTGGCGAGAACCGCGCTCGCGCCTTCGAGCGGTACGCCGGCACCCATCACGGCCACCGCCTGGAACGGCTTCATGCTGGACCGCGGGAACACGGGACGTTCGGGAGCACCGAGGGTGCGGAGCACCGCTCCGTCGGGTCCGAGCACGACGGCAGAACCGGCGTGCCGCGACTCCACGAAGCCGCTACGCTCGACCACGGCGAGCTCGACGGACTCGTCGACCGAGAACACCTCCACCGTCACGGCTGCCTCAGCGCTCACAGCCCGGCGATGGCGTCGTCGATCACCGAGACGGCGTCGGCGATGAGCTCGTCGGACACGGCGAGGCTGGGCAGGAAGCGGAGGACGTTGCCCCAGGTGCCGGCGTTGAGGAACAGGATGCCCTGCTGGGCCGCCGCCGCGACGATCGCGTTGACCGCCTCCGGGTTGGGCTCCTTCGTCGTCTGCGCGGTCCCCGGCTTGACGAGCTCGATGGCGATCATCGCGCCGATGCCGCGGACGTCGCCGATGATGTCGTGCTTCTGCTGCAGCTTCTCGAGGGCGGGCTTGAGGGCGGCCTCGATGCGGCCGGCCTCGGCGAGCAGGTCGTTGCGCTCGATCGTCTCGAAGACGGCGATCGCGGCCGCTGCGGCGACCGGGTTGCCGCCGAAGGTGCCGCCCAGACCGCCGGGCTGCGCGGAGTCCATGATCTCGGCGCGGCCGGTGACCGCGGCGAGGGGGAGGCCTCCCGCGATGCCCTTGGCGCTGAGCACCAGGTCGGGGACCACGCCGAAGTGCTCGCTGGCGTAGTAGGCGCCGGTGCGCGCCATCCCGCTCTGGATCTCATCGGCGATGAACACGACGCCGTTGGCGGTGCACCACTCCTGCAGCGCGGCGAGGTACCCGTCGGCGGGGACGATGAAACCGCCCTCGCCCTGGATCGGCTCGGCGACGAGGCAGGCCAGGTCGGAGGCGCCGACGACCTTCTCGAGGTACGCAATGGTTCGCGCGGCCGCCTCGGCGCCGCTCAGGCCGTCGCGGTACGGGTACGAGTTCGGCGCGTGGTACACGTCGCCGGCGAACGGACCGAAGCCGGTCGCGTACGGCATGGCCTTGTAGTTCATGGCCATGGTGAGGTTGGTGCGGCCGTGATAGGCGTGGTCGAGCACCGCGACGGCGCGGCGGCCCGTGTACTTGCGGGCGATCTTGACGCCGTTCTCGACGGCCTCCGCGCCGGAGTTGACGAGGACCGTCTTCTTGGCGTGGTCGCCGGGTGTGTGCTCGGCGAGGAGCTCGGCCACGCGGACGTACTCCTCGTAGGGCGTGATCGTGAACAGCGTGTGGATGACGTCCTGCAGCTGCCCGGCTGCGGCCTCCACGACCGCGGTCTCCGTGTGCCCGACCGTGGTCACGCCGATCCCTGCGCCGAAGTCGACGAACTGGTTGCCGTCCACATCGACGAGGATCGCGCCATTGGCGCGGGCGATGTAGATCGGCAGAGCCGAGGACACGCCGGTCGGCACGACGGCCAGGCGTCGCTCCTGCAGTTCCTGGGACTTGGGGCCGGGGATGGCGGTCACGATTCGGCGTTCTTGTGGAACGGAGAAGACGGGCGCGGGGGTGCTCACGGTGTCAGTCATGGTGCTTTCGAGTCTAGCCGCGGTGCGAGAATCGGAGCATGAAGCTCGAGCACGCGTATGCGATCGACCTGCAGTGGACCGGCAACCGCGGCACCGGTACCAGCGGCTACAAGGACTACGGCCGCGACCACGTGGTGAGCACGGCGGACAAGCACTCGATCGAAGGCTCGGCGGACCGCGCCTTCTTCGGCGATCGCGACCGCTGGAACCCGGAGGAGCTGCTCCTGGCCGCCCTGTCGCAGTGCCACATGCTCAGCTACCTCGCCGAGGCGGCCCGCGCGGGTGTCGTCGTCGTCGGCTACACGGACGCGGCGACCGGCACCATGGAGCAGACGGGCAACGGCGGTGGTCACTTCACCGAGGTCACCCTCCACCCGCGCGTCACGATCGCCGATCCTGCGCAGCAGGAGCTTGCCGCCTCCCTCCACGCGCCGGCCGCCGAGAAGTGCTTCATCGCCGCGAGCGTCAACTTCCCCGTCCGTCACGCGCCCGAGCTGCTCACCCTCGCCTGAGCCCTCCGCCCCCGCTCCGCACCCTCCGCGCTGCGCCCCCCGTCGAGTCCACACTTTCTGCACGCGACACGCCGTGCGGGCGTGCAAGATTCGTGTACTCGACGGTGGGGCGGCGGATCGGGGGTCAGGCGCAGCCGAGGCGGGCAGCGGCGGAGGGCGAGGGAGCGGGCGGCGCGGCCGGGAGCTGCGGCGGTTCTGCGGCGGCCCAGCGCTGGATGGCGGCGCGCCAGCGGTCGTCGCGGGTCAGGGGAGCAGGCTGCTCGACGCCCGAGTCGCGCTGCGCACGGAGCATCGCCTCCTGCCGCTCGCGCTCGGCGAGATCCGCGACGGAGATCGACCAGAAGAACAACGGATGCATGATAACCACCTATCTGCGTTGACAGGTTACAGGCTACCGTAACTGTCTATTGAGTTACAATGGTTATATGCGTACGAATGAGCCCGAGCTCGGCGCCGACCTCCTGGTCGACTTCCTCAACACGCTCGACGTCGAGGAGGACACCGACCGGCTCGCCGACGACGCCGGCCTCCGCCTCTGGGCCGGCGAGCACGGCGTCGACCCAGGAGACCGGGCGGCCGCAGTCGGCGCACGCGACGCGCTCCGGGCACTGGTCGACGGAACCGACGCGGACCTCCCTCCTCTGCAGCTTCCCGTCGCCGCCGCGCCGGGCGCCGTGCGCCTGACCGCCCGCACCGCGGCCGACGCGGCGGTCGCCAGCGCGGTCGTCCTCAGCCTCCAGGGCAAGCTCGGCCGCGTGAAGCTGTGCGGGGGAGAGGACTGCCGCTGGGCGTTCTACGACGCCTCCCGTAACGGTTCGCGCCAGTGGTGCAGCATGGAGGTCTGCGGCAACCGGCAGAAGGCGCGAACGTACCGGGCCAAGGAGCGCGACGGATCTTGAGGAGCCCCATCGCCTCCGAAGTCGAGTCCACACTTTCTGCACGCGACACGCCGTGAGGACGTGCAAGATTCGTGTACTCGACGGTGGGGAGGCTAGAGGCGCTCCGGGCGGAACGCGCGCTTGACGCGTTCGACGGTGTTGGCAGGGGGAGCCTCGTTGTAGACGTTGGCCAGCTCCTGGCCGGTGAGTTCGTGGATGGCCGCCATGATCGCATCCGTCGCCTGGCGGCGCGCACGCCCCGACTCCGGCGGGCCGAAATGCGACACGTCGATCGGCGCGCCGAACGCCACCGTGATGCGGTGCGGGCGCGGGAAGCGCGCCCCGACCGGCTGCATCTGGTCGGTTCCGATGAGCCCCACCGGGACGACGACGGCGCCCGTGGTCAGCGCGAGCCAGCCGATCCCGGTGCGGCCCTTGTAGAGGCGGCCGTCGACCGACCGCGTTCCCTCGGGGTAGAGGGCGAACGCCGCGCCCGTCTCGATGATGCGCCGGGACTGGTCCAGCGCCTCTTGCGCCGCGGCTCCTGCTCCGCGCTTCACCCCGACGGCGCCGATGGCGGTGAAGAACGCGCGGGAGACCCGGCCTTTCAGCCCCGTCCCTTCGAAGTAGCTCGACTTCGCGAGGAACTGCACCCGCCGCGGAGCGGTCATCGGGATGACGATCGAGTCGATGAACGAGAGGTGGTTGCTGGCGAGGATCACCCGGCCGTGCTTCGGCACGTTCCGCGTGCCGATGACCCGCGGCCGGTAGACCAGCTTCAGCAGGGGCGCCATGAGGATGCGCCCGGCGAAGTAGAGCGCGCCCGGCCTCTTCACCGTGGCGACGCCGTCGTCGGGTTCGTCGCTGCTCATCCCTTCGAGGGTAGCGCGCTCGTATGCCGCGAGAGGCATGAGCCGGGCGGGGATCCGCTACGGCTTGAGGGGTGTTACCTGGCGGCAGCCGAAGCCGTCCTGGTAGACCAGGCACCCGTCGACGAACCCCGTGTAGCGGACCGCGAGCGGTGAGCCGAACCACGCGCTGTACAGCCGGGAGAAGTTGAGGTTCCCGTACGCCGAGCATGCACCGCCCGGACCCTTCGGCGCCTTCAGCGTCTCGTCGTTGGGCTGGTACGGCGTGTAGTTGTACAGGTTCGCCGTCGCCTGGTTGAGGATCGTCACGGTGCTCGCCCCGCAGGCCGCATCCGGGTGGTACTGGATGGAGTTGCCGCCGATCTTGTAGCGCCAGTCGCCGGGATGCACCGTGTACTCCCGGAACTGCCACGCCGCCCGATATACCTGATTGAAGAAGCCGAAGTAGCGCTTGTCGCACTCCGCCGTGTCCGGGCACGCGTACCCGGTGGCCCGTTGATAGCCGGAGGCGCTCGGCGCCGTCAGCAGCGACTGCTCCTTCTGCAGCAGCACGAGGAGCACCCGCGGGCTGACCGTGCAGGCCTTCGCGACGCGGGCGATGATGCTGCTGGCGCGCTCGTTCCTCTGAGACGGCATCGCGGTGCAGCGTTCCGCCGACGCGGGCTGGGCCGGTGCGTTCATCCGGAAGTCGGAGAGGCACGGCGACGAGTCCGTGGGGTGGCAGCTGCGATCCTCGAGGAACGTCTGGATCTGGCCGGCGGTCATCGCGTCCGGGTTGAAGAAGCTGTCGTCGCTGATGATGTAGCCGGGGAAGAAGGGCGCAGGCGCCTCGGCGACGGCGGCGGCCGGCACGAGCGCGAGTGCCGCCGACGCAGCGGAGGCCGCGGCGATCAGGCGCAGGCGGGGGAGCCGCATGGAGACATCCTCACGGTGACGAAGGCAGACCGGTGCGACGGTAGCGGGCCGGTCTGGGGAATCCCTTTGATGTGCGGGCGGTCGGGAGTCCGGTGGGCGGGAGGCCTGTGGGCGCCGGGCTCAGCCCAGCCGGCCCAGCGCCTCCTCCAGCACCGTCGCCGCGTCGTCGATCAGCTCCTCGCTGATCACGACGGACGGCAGCAGCCGGAGGACGCTGTCCCAGCTTCCCGCGTCGAGCGGGATGACGCCGTTGCGCGTGGCGTGACCGAGGACGGCGGTCAGCGCTTCCGGGTTCGGCGTCTTCGTGCCGGGCTTCACCAGCTCGACGCCGAACATCGCGCCCTTGCCGCGCACCTCGCCGACGACCGGGAAGCGCTCCGCCCAGTCGCCGATCCGGGCAAGGAGGGCCTTCTCGACCCGTCGGGCCTCGGCGAGCAGGTCCTCGTCCTCGAACGCCTGGAACACCGCGAGGGCGGCGGCCGTCGACACCGGGTTTCCGCCGAAGGTGCCGCCGATGCCGCCCGGCTGCACGGCATCCATGATCTCGGCGCGTCCGGTGACGGCCGCCAGGGGGAAGCCGCCCGCGATGCCCTTGGCGCTCGTGACGAGGTCCGGGACGACTCCGTGGTGCTCGATCGAGTACCACGTGCCGGTGCGGCCGATGCCGGCCTGGATCTCGTCGGCGACGAAGACGATGCCGTTCTCGGCGCAGAACTCCGCCAGACGCGCGAAGTAGCCGGGCGCCGGGATGATGATGCCGCCATCGCCCTGGATCGGCTCGACGAACAGGGCGGCCAGCTCCGTCGCTCCGATGTGCGTGCGGATGTAGTCGATGGTCCGCTCGGCGGCCTCCTCGCCGGTCATCCCCGCCGGGTCGCGGAACGGGTAGCTGATCGGGAGGCTGTAGATCTCCCCTGGGAAGGGTCCCATCCCGGCGCGCTCCGGCCAGGGGCGGTAGGTCATCGCCATGGTGAGGTTGGTGCGGCCGTGGAAGGCGTGGTCGAGGGTCGCGATGGCGCGCCGCCCGGTGTGCTTGCGGGCGATCTTCACTGCGTTCTCGACGGCCTCGGCGCCCGAGTTGACCAGGATGCTGTGCTTCTCGAAGTCGCCGGGGGTGATCTCCGCGAGCTTCTCGGCGACCGCGACGTAGTTCTCGTACGGCGTCAGAGTGAAGAGGGTGTGGGTGAGCTTCGAGGCCTGCTCGGCGGCCGCAGCGGCGACGGCGGGATGCGCGTGGCCGATCGTCGTCACGCCGATGCCGGACCCGAGATCGATGAGGCGGTTGCCGTCGACGTCGACCAGGATGGCGCCCGACCCGGACTCCATGTAGATGTTGGCGAGGGTTCCCGCACCGCGGCTCACCGCGGCAAGGCGCCGCTGCTGCAGCTCGACCGACCGCGGGCCGGGCAGCTCGGTGACCAGATGACGGGACTGGGGCACGGAGAATTCGCGGGTCATGCCCTCCATCGTATGCGGCGCATCCAGCGGACCCATGACCCGCTGTCAGCTTGGCCGGAGCCGGATAGGGCAAGATGGTCGACCGTGCGTACCTCTATCAAGGCCCTGACCGCGACCGCGACGGCGGCCCTCCTCGTCGCCGGGCTCGCGGCCTGCAGCTCGTCCGCCGCGCCCACATCCTCCGCGACGCCCGCCGCCAACGCGTGCCAGAACGTGAAGTCGGGCAGCGCGTCGAATTCCGTGAAGGTGACCGGCGACTTCGGTGCCACCCCGAAGGTGACGTTCGACTCGCCGCTGAAGGCGACCGACATGGAGCGCACCGTCGTCATCACCGGCACGGGTGCGGAGGCGAAGGGCGGGTCCACTGCCGACATCGCCCTCGCCGCGTACAACGGCACCACCGGCAAGGAGCTGACGGCTGCCCAGGGCTTCGACGGCTCGGCCCCCGCCACGGTCCAGGTGGACGACAAGGCGTTCGTGCCCGGTCTGGTGCGGGCTGTCGAGTGCCTCAAGGTCGGCTCGCGCGTCGTCCTGACCTCCCCGGCGAAGGACGCGTTCGGCAACGCGGACCTGTCCCAGCTCAGCCTCACCGCCAAGGACAGCGTCGTGTTCGTCGCCGACGTGGTCGACCTCCCCCCGACCCGCGCCACCGGCAAGTCCGTGGCGCCGACCGCTGGGATGCCCACCGTGAAGCTGAACGCCAAGACCGGTGAGCCCAACATCACCATCCCGAAGGCCGACCCGCCCACCGAGACGAAGATCGCGCTGCTCAAGCAGGGCGACGGCGAGACGGTGCAGCCGGGCGACACCGTGACGGTGCAGTACAAAGGCGTCCTGTGGCGGAACGGCGCCATGTTCGACTCCAGCTGGAGCCGGGGAGCGCCCGCCTCCTTCCAGACGACAGGCGTCGTGGCCGGCTTCAAGAAGGCGCTCGAAGGCCAGAAGGTCGGCTCGCAGGTCATCGCCGTCGTTCCCCCGGCCGACGGCTACGGATCGGCCGGCTCCGGTGACGTCAAGGCGACAGACACCATGGTCTTCGTCGTCGACATCCTGAAGACCACCCGCTAAGGCTGGATCGCCAGCGAGCGGTGAGCAGCTGCGCCAATTCTTAACGGGTTGCGACATCTGCTCACCACTCGGGCGTGAGGGAGTCCGCCCCGCGCCACGCCTGCGTACGATGGCCTCGTGCGCAGAGTCATCATCCTCGGGTCGACGGGATCCATCGGCACGCAGGCGCTCGACGTCATCGCGGCTAATCCGGACCGATTCCGTGTCGTCGGACTGAGCGCCGGGCGCAATGCCGACGAGCTCGCGGCGCAGGCGGAGCGGTTCGGGGTGGTCGACACGGCGCTCGGCGCGGATGACTCCGAACTGCTCGTGCGGTCGGTGGAGGCCGACGTGGTGCTGAACGGCATCACGGGCTCTGTCGGGCTCGGGCCGACCCTGGCGGCGCTCGAGGTGGGAGCGATGCTCGCGCTCGCCAACAAGGAGTCGTTGATCGTGGGTGGCAGCCTGGTGAAAAGCGCTGCCGCACCCGGGCAGATCGTCCCGGTCGACTCCGAGCACTCGGCGATCGCTCAGGCGCTACGATCCGGCGCGGCCACAGAGGTGCGCCGACTCGTCCTGACGGCGTCGGGCGGGCCGTTCCGGGGCCGCTCGCGCGAATCGCTGCGTGACGTCACGCCCCAGGAGGCGCTCGCCCATCCCACCTGGGACATGGGGCTGGTGGTCACCACCAACTCCTCCACCCTGGTCAACAAGGGGCTCGAGGTCATCGAGGCGCACCTTCTCTTCGACGTGCCGTACGACCGGATCGACGTCACCGTCCATCCGCAGTCCGTCATCCACTCCATGGTCGAGTTCGTCGACGGCTCGACCATCGCCCAGGCATCCCCACCGGATATGCGCCTTCCGATCTCGCTCGGCCTTGCCTGGCCGGACCGGGTTCCGGAGGTCGGCGCGCCGCTGGATTGGACGACGGCGCACACCTGGACCTTCGAACCGCTCGACGGTGACGCGTTCCCGGCGGTCGCCCTGGCCAAGCGCGTAGGAACGGCAGCGGGGACATACCCCGCGGTCTTCAATGCGGCCAACGAGCAGGCGGTGGCGGCCTTCCACGCCGGCGCAATCGGCTACCTCGACATCCTCGAGACGGTCGAGCGGGTGGTGGATGCCCACGTGCCCTCCGGTCCGTTGAGCAGGGAGACACTGGCAGAAGCAGAGAAGTGGGCCCGGACGAAGGCCGACGCGCTGATCGCAGGGTCCTGATCGCCGGGTCCTGACAGCTGCGGCATAGCGGCCATCCAGCCGGTTCGGGGCCTGCTCCAAGGCGCGCGCCGCTAGCCTGAAGCCGTGGATTCCGTGCTCCTGTTCGTTCTCGGCGTCGTCATCATCCTGATCGGCGTCGCTCTGTCGATCGCGCTGCACGAGATCGGCCACCTGGTGCCGGCCAAGCTGTTCGGCGTCAAGGTGACCCAGTACATGATCGGCTTCGGAAAGACGCTGTTCTCGTTCCGCCGGGGGGAGACCCAGTACGGCGTGAAGGCCATCCCGCTCGGTGGCTACATCTCGATGATCGGGATGTTCCCCCCGGGCAAGGAGGGCGGCCGCGGACGGAACGCGACCACCGGCTTCATGCAGCAGATGGCGCAGGACGCCCGCACCGCGAGCTCCGAGACCGTCGCGGTCGGGGAGGAGGATCGCAGCTTCTACCGGCTGCCGGTGTGGAAGCGGATCGTCATCATGTTCGGCGGCCCGTTCATGAACCTCGTCATCGGTGTCGTGCTGTTCGGTGTCCTGCTGATGGGGTTCGGCGCGCCGCAGAGCTCGACCACCGTCGCGACGGTCAGCCAGTGCGTGCTCCCGGCGACCAGCAGCACCGCCACGAAGTGCCCCTCCGACGCGACGCAGGGCCCCGCGGCGGCCGCAGGGCTCAAGCCCGGTGACACGATCGTGAGCATCGACGGAACGAAGATCACCAGCTGGGATCAGTCCACGGCGATCATCCGGAAGTCGGCCGGGCAGACCCTCACGGTGGTGCTGGCCCGCGACGGCGAGCAGCGCACCGTGCAGCTGACTCCGGTGGTCAACAAGGTGGCACGGACGGACGCCAACGGGGCCGTCGTCAAGAACGCCGCGGGTGGCATCGAGACGCTGACGGTCGGTTTCGTCGGCATCGGTCCGGTCGCGAAGCTCGTGCCGCAGCCGGTGACGGCCGTGCTCCCCGCGGTCGGCGCCCAGACGGGTGCTGTCGTGAATGTCTTCGTCCACCTCCCGCAGCGGATGGTCGACGTCTGGAACGCCGCGTTCGGCTCCGCCCCGCGCGACCCGAACGGCCCGATCAGCGTGGTCGGCATCGGCCGCGCCGCAGGCGAGCTGACCGCCCTGGACGGCGTGCCGGTCGTCGACAAGGTCTACACGATGATCGGGATGCTGGCGTCGCTGAACATCGCGCTGTTTGTCTTCAACCTCGTCCCGCTGCTGCCGCTCGACGGCGGCCACATCGCGGGCGCGCTCTGGGAGGGTCTCCGGCGCACGTTCGCGAAGATCTTCCGCCGGCGTGACCCCGGCCCCGTCGACATGGCCAAGCTGATGCCGCTGACCTTCGCGGTCGTCATCGTGCTCGGCGGGATGAGCGTGCTGCTGATGTACGCGGACATCGTCAAGCCGGTCAACCTGTTCGGCTGACATTTCACCTGCCCGGAACGTTCGGCGGGCACCCAGCCGGCTCCCACGCGGCCGCGTAGGATTGGGGACGTGGCAGCAATCAATCTGGGGATGCCCAAGGTCCCCGAAACCCTCGCCCCCCGTCGCAAGTCCCGCCAGATCCGTGTGGGCAAAGTGCTGGTCGGCGGCGACGCCCCGATCAGCGTCCAGTCGATGACCACGACTCCGACGACCAACATCAACGCCACGCTGCAGCAGATCGCCGAGCTGACGGCGTCCGGCTGCGACATCGTCCGTGTCGCCGTCCCGAGCCGCGACGACGCAGAGGCGCTGCCGATCATCGCGAAGAAGAGCCAGATCCCGGTCATCGCCGACATCCACTTCCAGCCGAACTACGTCTACGCGGCCATCGACGCGGGCTGCGCCGCTGTGCGCGTCAACCCCGGCAACATCCGCAAGTTCGACGACCAGGTGGGCGAGATCGCCAAGCGTGCCAAGGCCGCCGGCGTCTCGCTCCGCATCGGCGTCAACGCCGGATCTCTCGACCGCCGCCTGCTCGAGAAGTACGGAAAGGCCACCCCGGAGGCCCTCGTCGAGTCGGCCGTCTGGGAGGCGAGCCTGTTCGAGGAGCACGACTTCCACGACTTCAAGATCTCGGTAAAGCACAACGACCCGATCGTGATGGTGAAGGCGTACCGGATGCTCGCCGAGCGCGGCGACTGGCCCCTCCACCTCGGTGTGACCGAGGCCGGCCCCGCGTTCCAGGGCACGATCAAGTCGGCGACCGCCTTCGGCATCCTGCTGGGCGAGGGAATCGGCGACACCATCCGCGTCTCCCTGTCGGCCCCGCCGGCGGAGGAGGTCAAGGTCGGCCTGCAGATCCTCCAGTCGCTGAACCTCCGCGAGCGCAAGCTCGAGATCGTCTCCTGCCCCAGCTGCGGACGCGCGCAGGTCGACGTCTACTCGCTCGCCGACAGCGTGACCGAGGGCCTGCAGGGGATGAGCGTCCCGCTGCGCGTCGCGGTCATGGGCTGCGTCGTGAACGGACCCGGGGAGGCCCGCGAGGCCGACCTCGGCGTCGCCAGCGGCAACGGCAAGGGCCAGATCTTCGTCAAGGGCGAGGTCATCAAGACGGTTCCTGAGTCGGAGATCGTCGCCACCCTCATCGCGGAGGCCAACCGCCTCGCCGACGAGATGGGCGACCAGCCCACCGGGGAGCCCTCGGTCACCGTCGGCGCGCACTGAGGTGCGGGCGGCGCCTCGGAGTGACGGCGGCGGGGCGTCGTGCGCTTCCGCCTCCTGAATTCAGGAGATTTGCGCGCCTGAATTCAGGAGATCTGCGTTCCTGAATTCGGGAGGTCAGTGCTCCCGATCTCCGGAGTTCTGAGTTCCTGAATTCAGGACTTCTGTGTTCCTGAATTCAGGAGATCTGGGTTCCTGAGTTCAGGAGATTCGGCGCTGCACGTTGCCGTGCGCCCCGTATTCAGGACATGGGGACCGATTCTGGCGAATTCTCCTGAAATCAGGAACGGCGATCTCCTGAAAAAAGGAGCGAATCTCCTGAATTCAGGAGCGGCGATCTCCTGAGAACAGGACACACCGGGGCCCCGCCATGCGGTTATCCCCTCCGTGATCCGACGCCCCCGGCGCCGCCCTCTAACATGGAACGGTGCCTACACGCTTGAGCAACTACTTCCTCCGCACCCTCCGTGAAGACCCCTCCGACGCCGAGGTGACCAGCCACCGGCTGCTCGTCCGCGCCGGCTACATCCGCCGTCAGGCGCCGGGGATCTTCGCGTGGCTGCCGCTGGGGTTGCGCGTGAAGGAGAAGATCGAGCGCATCATCCGCGAGGAGATGGCGGCCGCGGGCGCGCACGAGGTGCACTTCCCCGCGTTGCTGCCCCGCGAGCCCTATGAGGCCACCGGGCGGTGGGAGGAGTACGGCGACGGCATCTTCCGCCTGAAGGACCGCAAGGGGGGCGACTACCTGCTGGCGCCGACGCACGAGGAGGTCTTCACCCTCCTCGTGAAGGACCTGTATTCGTCCTATAAGGACCTGCCGCTCACCATCTTCCAGATCCAGGACAAGTACCGCGACGAGGCCCGGCCGCGCGCAGGGCTGCTGCGCGGCCGCGAGTTCACCATGAAGGACGCCTACTCCTTCGACGCGACCGATGCGGGCCTGGATGCCAGCTACATGGCGCAGCGCGATGCCTACGAACGCATCTTCACGCGCCTCGGGCTGTCGTACGTGATCGTGCAGGCCGACGCGGGAGCCATGGGCGGTTCGCGGTCGGAGGAGTTCCTGCACCCGACGCCCGTCGGCGAGGACACCTTCGTCCGCTCGCCCGCCGGCTACGCGGCCAACGTGGAGGCGTTCACCACCACGGCGCCGCCCGCGCGCTCCTACGAGAAGCTGACCCCGCAGGAGGTGCTGGACACCCCCGGGACGCCCACCATCCAGTCCCTGGTCGAGCTCGCCAACGAGAAGCACCCGCGGCCCGACGGGCGTGCGTGGACGGCGGCGGACACCCTCAAGAACGTCGTCCTGGCGCTCCGCAACCTGGACGGCACGCGCGAGCTGGTCATCGTCGGCCTGCCCGGCGACCGAGAGGTCGACCTGAAGCGCGCCGAGGTGGCGTTCGCCCCTGCGGAGGTCGACGCGGCCACCGACGAGGACTTCGCGAACCATCCCGGCCTGGTGAAGGGCTACATCGGTCCCTGGTCCGAGAACGGTCCGGTCCTCGGGGAGGAGGCCGCCACCGGCATCCGCTACGTGGTCGACCCGCGCGTCGTCGACGGCTCCGGCTGGATCACCGGCGCGAATGTCGAGGGCAAGCACGTCTTCGGTCTGGTCGCCGGACGGGACTTCTCCTGGGACGGCGTGGTCGAGGTCGCCGAGGTGAAGCCCGGCGATCCTGCGCCGGACGGATCCGGTCCCGTGGAGCTCGCCCGCGGCATGGAGATCGGCCACGTGTTCCAGCTCGGTCGTAAGTACGCCGAGGCGCTCGGGCTGAAGGTGCTCGACGAGAACGGCAAGCTCGTCACTGTCACGATGGGCTCGTACGGCATCGGCGTGACGCGCATCCTGGCCATCCTGGCCGAGGAGAACAACGACGACCGTGGACTGGTCTGGCCGGAGTCGATCGCGCCGTTCGATGTGCACGTGGTCGCGGCAGGTCGCGAGGCGATCGCGTACGAGGTGGCCGAGGAGGTCACCGCCCAGCTGGAGGACGCCGGTCTCGACGTGCTCTACGACGACCGCCCGAAGGTGTCGCCCGGTGTGAAGTTCGGCGACGCCGAGCTGATCGGGGTGCCGCGGGTCCTCGTCGTCGGCCGGGGCGCGGCCCAGGGCGAGGTCGAGCTGTGGAACCGTCGCACCGGCGAGCGGAGCACGGTTGCCGTCGCCGAGGCGATCGCCGAGCTGACAGCGTAGCGACTGAGGGCGGAGATTCGTGCCGGATCCGCTCTGATCTCCGACGCTGGGCCGCAGATCTCCGACGCAGCGACCCGATGCGCGCCGCGGCCGCGTTCACGCCGCAGAGGCGTCGTGTCCGGCGATCTCCACGTGGATGCGGCGCAGGTCCTCCACCAGCGAACCGATCAGCACCCAGTGCCGCGGGTCGGGCGTGGCGACCGTCAGCGGAGCCGTGAGCACCGGGACGCCCGCCGTCTCGGTGCCCGGCTCCACGATCGGCTCGTCGGGGTCGCGCGCAAGCAGCCGGAGGTCGTGCGCGGCCCGGTGCAGCTCGCCGGCGATGGCGTGGATGGTCGGCTCGGCGGCGAGGCTGTCGTCGTAGTGGTCGTGGTAGGCGCGCGTCATGCCGAGGGTGCGGTTGATCAGCGGCCGGAGGCTGTCGAACAGTTGCTGGTCGTGCTCCAGGTAGACGCGGTGCTTCCGCTGGCGGGGGTTCAGGGAGAGGCTGTCGCCGGCCGCGGTGAGCGCCGCCTGCGCCTTCGCCTCCATCGGCCGCAGCAGGCGCGCCTCGATCAGCAGGGCATCCAGTTCTCCTCGCGTGTGCTCGGTGGTGAGCGCGTCGGCGAGGCGGTCGAGGGTGGAGGCGATCTCCGTTCCGAGGGCGACGACCGACTGGCGGGCGGGGGCGGTCAGCACGGGAGGGACGATCGCGACGTTGACGATGACGCCGACCGCGGCGCCCAGGACGGTCTCGACGATGCGCGCGAGCGCGTACTCCGGGTCCGAGGCTCCGATCGCCAGCACCAGCATCGCCGTGATGGGCACTTGGTTGGCGGTGCCGGGCGTCAGCCGGAGCGCCCACGCGAGCAGGACCGACACGACGACGGCGAGCAGGACGATCCAGCTGTTCGTTCCGAAGACCAGCCCGATCAGGTACGCGACGACGACCCCGCCGATCACGCCGAGTGAGCGTTCGATCGCCCGTCCCACGGACTGGTTCACGCTCGGCTGCACGACGAGCAGGGCCGCGATGGTGGCGAAGATCGGTAGTTCGCCGTGGACGAAGACACTGGCGACGCCCCACGCGACGATCATGGCGACCGCCGTCTTCACGACCTGCAGGAAGGGCGAGCGGGTCGAGGTGCGGATGGTGGCAGGGAGGGCGATGCCGGCCGGAAGCCGGCGCCGGGAGGAGCTGGAGCGTGCCACCCCTCAACGCTACCCGGCGTAGCGGGTGTACGCCTTCGCCGCCCGGTCCAGCCTGCGTGCACGGGCATCGCTCAGCGGAACGAAGGGCAGCGGGACGACGCGCGTGCCGTCGCGCCGCCAGGTTCCGACGATGCGGCCGCCCGCGACGATCAGCGGCTGGAAGACGCCGTTGCCGCCGGGGACGATCGCCTCGGCGTGCTCCTCGTCGAGGATCGGGGAACGGTCCTGGTACCCGAGCAGGTATTCGTCGAACGCGGGCAGCAGGTGCACCGCATCCTTCTCGGCTCGGGAGGCCCGTGTCGCGGTCGCGCGCTCGGCGAGCTCCGCTGCGACGAGGTACTCCGTGCCGTCGGTCTCGAGCGTCGCCAGGGCGTCGCCCAACTCGGCCCGCGCCGCTTTGGCCGCGCCCACCGTGCCTTTGGTCCACCAGACGAAGTCGCGCAGCGTCGCCGGACCGTGCCCGATCAGGTAGCGGAGCAGGAATTGCGCATTGGCCTCGGCGGCGTCGAGCGGAGGCGGAGGTGGAGCCCACTCGTCGAGCAGTACGAGGGCCTGCGTCGGCATGCCGTTGCCGCTGCGGACCACCGGCCCCCAGCACAGCAGGCCGGTCTGTGCGAGGAAGTAGATCAGGTGATAGCCGCGCTGCCCGGTGGTGGCGACGCCGGCGGACTCCCACAGTGCCATCAGTTCCGCCCGGCTGATGCTGCCTCCGCCCTCCAGCTCGGCGGTGACGATGTCTGCGGCACGGGCGAAGTCGGGCGCGGACAGTCCGAGCTGCTCCTGGCGTCGGCCCAGGCTCGCGACCATGCGGTCCATCGTGACCGAGAGCATCCAGCGGAAGTCCTCAGGAGCCACGAAGTGCAGCGTTCCCCGCATCGGCCAGGAGCGGATGATGCGGCCGGCATCGAGCTCGGCGAGCACATCGGCCAGGGTCGCATCGGTCGTCCGGACCGCCAGCGCCCAGCAGCCTGCGGCGAAGTCCTGGCCCTGCAGCGCGAGCATCCGGCGCACGACGGCGGCCGGATCGGGATCACGAGGCCCGTCGATGGCCTGCGCCAGCCGGCGCATCCGGAGGAGGTCCGCACGGCTGGCGCGGACGGCGTGGCCGACTGACATGGAGCCAGCCTGCCAGACACCGCCGACAGAACGCTCGGCGGCCGCTACGGCAGCAGGCCGAGCTCGGTGAGCTGCTCGCTGAGACCCGCGCCGTCGGGCGCGTAGACCCACGGCGTCCCGGAGAGCTCCGTGTGCTTCTCCGCCTTCGACCGTCCACCGGCGAGCACCGCCTCGCCGCTCGACAGCTGCCGGATGGCGACCGCCGCGACGTTCTGGGGATGCGCGACGGTGAACTCGCCGTACAGGTCTTCGTCGTGCTGGCCGTCGTCGCCGACGAGCAGCCATTTCAGTCCGGGGAACTCCTGCGCGAGGCGTTCGAGGCTGGTCCGCTTGTGCTCGCGCCCGCTGCGGAACCAGCGGTCGTGCGTCGGACCCCAGTCGGTGAGGAGCAGGGGGCCGGCAGGGAACAGATTGCGCGAGAGGAACCGGCTCAGCGTCGGGGCGACGTTCCAGGCCCCGGTGGAGAGGTAGATGACCGGGGTTCCGGGATGGGCGGCGGCCAGTCGTTCGAGCAGCACCGACATCCCGGGCGTGGGAACCCGCGCGTGCTCGTCGAGGACGAACGTGTTCCACGCGGCCAGCAGCGGCCGGGGGAGGGCGGTCACCATCACGGTGTCGTCCACGTCGGAGATGACGCCGAAGGTGGCCTTCGGATCGAGGATGAAGACGGGCGACTCGAAGACGCGCGTCGACTCCGCCGTGGAGAGCCGCACAGTGTGCCAGCCGGGGGTCAGCTGAACGGGGATCACGGTGTCGATGACGCCGCCCCGGTCGGTCGTCACCTCGTGGCGCTCGCCTTCGATCTCGACCGTCACCGTCATCTCGGCGAGCGGCACGCTGATGAACGACCGCCAGCCCCGGATCGACTCCTCGCGCTTGCGGTGCAGCCGCTCGGCGCGGCTGCCGGGCCGCGGGTCCTTGGCGAGCACGACGCGGCCGAGGATGCGCACCCAGGTGGGCGATCCGTAGCCGGTGTACGGGACGACCGTTGCGAGGAAGCCCCGCTTGCGCGCCCGCCGTGCGCGGAACTCGTGGAAGGCGTCCTCGATGCGCGCAGCGCGGTGCATGATCGGCTCGACGGCCGCTCCGCGACGGACGACGGGGTCGCCGGAGGCCTTGTCGGGGAGCGATTCGGAGGAGGCCATCTGACTCATTTTCACACGGAGTGAACGTGCGCACGAATGCATCCCCCAGATCTGGGGGACTGTTTCTGCGGCGCGTCGAAGGGTATTCCCCAGCGGAAGTGAGGTTTCCACGAATATGATCGGGTCAGTGCGACGATGATCTCGTCGCCGGGCTGGGGACCCGAACACCGCCTTGATCGACTGAGAAAAGGAGTCGCCCTCGTGCCCATCAACGACCTGGTCGCGGGACAGAGCACCGTCGGAGCACCACTGGTTCGCACGGAGCCCATCCAGGAACGCAGCGCCGCACGCATCGATGCGCTGCTCGACGCGGCAGCCGCCGTCGTCGACGAGATCGGTTTCGACCGGCTGACCACGGCGATGGTCGCCGAGAGGGCCGGCGCGTCCATCGGCACCGTCTACCGCTACTTCCCCGACCGCATCGTGCTCCTCCAGGCGCTGCGCGACCGAGCACTGCTGCGCTACCGCCACTCCGTTGTCCAGGCGATCGACGCGCAGAAGCCGGAGCACTGGTGGAACGCCGTCGAAGCCGCCATCGACGCCTTTGTGGACATGTTCCGCACCGAGGCCGGCTTCCGCATCATCCGCTTTGCGGACGCCGAGCGCGCCGGAGCGTCCGAGGAGGAGGTCGCGCGCGAGACGGGATTCGCCCCGCAGTTCGCGCAGATCCTCTCCGACGAGTACGGCCTCCCGGCCGGAGAAGACCTCGCGTTCCGCCTCGAGGTGGTGGTCGAGATCATGGACTCCCTGATCAACCGCGCTTTCGTAGAAGACGCGAATGGCGACGAGCGGTACATCTCCGAAGCCCGCACCGTCGCGCGCGAGTACCTCGAACGACGGTTCGACACCCAGGACTGATTTCCGCGCTGCGGGAATGTCGGTGGTCGGTGGCAAGTTGCCATGCACACGGGCGTGCGCTCCGAACAGAGTTCGCACACACCGAACGGCCACGTCACCGAACGAAGGGGGGCCGGAATGCGACCGACCCTGAACGTCACGATTCGTCTCTTTTCATTGCCAAAACGCCGAGGGTTTGTTTGGGTTGACGAGATGTCCGTGACAGCCCCTGCCTCTCTCCACGCTCCGGAGCGCGTCATCCCGGCGAGCGGAGGGCTGTCGTGATCGAGTTCCGTGGCGTGACGAAGCGCTTCCCTGACGGGACGCTGGCCGTCGACGACTTCTCGCTCGTGATCCCGTCCCGCAAGATCACGGTCCTGGTAGGTTCGTCCGGGAGCGGCAAGACCACCATCCTGCGGATGATCAACCGCATGGTCGACCCGACCTCGGGTTCGATCGAGATCGACGGTGAAGACGTGCTCTCGCTGAAGCCCGTGGCACTGCGGCGGTCGATCGGGTACGTGATGCAGAACTCCGGGCTGCTCCCGCATCGCAAGGTCGTCGACAACATCGCGACCGTTCCGCTGCTCAAAGGCGTGAAGAAGAAGGATGCGCGCGAGCGCGCGCTGCAGCTCATGGACACCGTCGGGCTGGAGCGTTCGCTCGCCGACCGGTACCCCAGTCAGCTCTCCGGCGGCCAGCAACAGCGTGTCGGCGTTGCACGCGGGCTGGCGGTCGACCCCAACATCCTGCTCATGGACGAGCCGTTCGGCGCCGTCGACCCCATCGTGCGCGACGACCTCCAGAACGAGCTGCTGCACCTGCAGCGCGACCTCGACAAGACCGTCGTGTTCGTGACCCACGATATCGACGAGGCCTTCAAGCTCGGCGACCAGGTCGTCATCTTCCGCAAGGGAGGCGTCGTCGCCCAGAAGGGCACGCCGGCCGAGATCCTGGCAGACCCCGTCGACGACTTCGTGGCGTCCTTCGTCGGTACCGATCGCGGGCGGCGCGCTCTGCACATCGAGCAGACGTCCACGGGTACGGTGCTCGTCGACAGCGACGGCCGTGCCGCAGGCGTGCTCGCCGACGGCTCCCACAGCGGCGCCGTTCCCTCCGAGGCAAAGGCCGTGACCGTTTCGGTCGCGGGTGCTCCGGCGCAGGGTGAGGACGCGTCGTGAGTTTTCTGTGGTCGAATCTCGGCCAGGTCTGGAATCTCACGGTCTCGCACGTGTGGCTCGCCGCGCTTCCGATCGTCATCGGTTTCGTGGTGTCCCTGCCGATCGGCTGGGTGGCGAATCGTTACCGGCTGACGCGCGGGACGCTGCTGACGATCAGCGGCATCCTGTACGCCATCCCGTCTCTGCCGTTCTTCTTCGCGATGCCGGCTCTGCTCGGCACGCAGATCCTGTCGCCTATCAACGTCGTGGTCGCGCTGAGCATCTATGCGCTCGCGCTCATGGTGCGCACGACGGCCGATGCGCTCGCGTCCGTGCCCGGCGACGTCCTGCAGTCGGCGACAGCGGTCGGTTTCGCGCCCTGGCGACGGTTCTGGACGGTCGAGCTGCCGCTCGCCGGACCGGTTCTGCTTGCGGGACTCCGGGTGGTGTCCGTCAGCACGGTGAGCCTGGTGAGCGTCGGCGCGCTGCTCGGTGTTCCGAACCTCGGCTTCCTGTTCACGGACAGCCTGAACCGCTACTACCCGGAGGAGGCCGTCGTCGGGATCGTCCTGATCATGATCCTGGCATTGGTGTTCGACCTCGTCCTGGTGGGCATCGGGCGACTGTCGATGCCCTGGACGCGCGCCGATCGGCGGTCCAAGCGGCTCAGCAGCCGGGCAGCGATGAAGGCGGTGAGCGGCGCATGACCGACGTCCTCGCCGCGTTCGGGTGGATCTTCGACCCGGCGAACTGGGTCGGCCCGAGCGGCATCCCCGTCCGGCTCGGCGAGCACATCGTCTACTCGCTGCTGACCCTGCTGCTCGCCGCGGCGATCGCGTTGCCGATCGGTTTCGCCATCGGTCACAGCGGGAAGTTCCGCGGGCTCGCGGTCGGTGTGTCCGGCGCTCTCCGGGCGCTCCCGACCCTGGGTCTGCTGATCTACCTTGCGCTGATCACGACGAACCTGACGATCGTCCCTCCGCTGATCGCGCTGACGATCCTCGCCATCCCGCCGATCCTCGCGGGGGCGTACTCCGGCCTGGAGTCGGTCGACCGAGCGCCGATCGACGCCGCGCGGGCCATCGGCATGACCGGTTGGCAGGTGTTCGCCAAGGTCGAGTTGCCGCTTGCGCTGCCCCTGGTCATCGGAGGCATCCGCTCCGGCGCCCTGCAGGTCATCGCCACCTGGACCGTGGCCGCCATCCTGCCGGTCGGCGGCCTCGGGCGCTTCCTGTTCGACGGGATCGCCGTCCAGAACTATCCGGAGATGCTCGGCGGCTCGATCATCGTCGTCGCGCTCGCTCTGGTGTCGGACGGCCTGTTCGCCCTCGTCCAGAGGCTCGTGGTCCCGCGCGGCGTGATCGCCGGGCGCGTCCGCGACACGTCGGACGGAGGCGGCCGGTCCCCGCACGCACCGGCCCCTCAGGGCGCGACCACCACCTAGACCTGCCCTTCCATTCCCCGCACACCCAGCCTCCCCGACCGGGAGAACCCAAGAGAAGAGAGATCATGTTCGCATCGAAGAAGAGCCGCCTCGCGGCCGGCGTTCTCGCCGCCGGGGCGCTGCTCGCGCTCAGCGCCTGCTCCTCCGGGGGCGGCGCGTTCAGCACCGGTTCCGCGTCGTCGTCCGGCGACACCGTCACCGTGGGGTCCGCCGCGTTCGGCGAGTCCGAGATCCTCATGCAGATCTACGGCCAGGCCCTCGCGGCCAACGGCGTGAAGGTGGCCTACAAGCCGAGCATCGGCCAGCGCGACGTCTACCTGAAGGCACTGCAGGACGGCTCCATCGACCTCATCCCCGAGTACAGCGGCAACCTGCTCCAGTTCTACGACAAGAACAGCACCGCCACCTCGAGCGACGACGTCTTCGCCGCCCTCAACGACGCGCTGCCCAAGGGCTACGAGGTGCTCGACCAGTCGGAGGCCCAGGACGCCGACTCGTACAACGTCACCAAGGAGTTCTCCGACAAGTACAAGGTGACCAGCCTCGACGACCTGAAGAACGTCACCGTGCCGCTGACCGTCGGCGCCAACCCCGAGTTCGGGACGCGGCCCTACGGCATCCCGGGCCTCAAGTCGGCGTACGGCGTCACCGCGACGCTCAAGCCGATCAGCGACTCCGGCGGCCCGCTGACCGTCGCCGCGCTGAAGAACGGCGACGTGCAGCTGGCCGACATCTACACGACCACTCCGGCCATCAAGGACAACGGATTCGTGACCCTCAAGGACCCGAAGAACCTGATCGCCGCGCAGAACATCGTGCCGCTGATCAACACCTCCAAGGCCTCCGCAAAGGTCAAGGACGTGCTGAACAAGGTCTCAAAGGAGCTCACGACGAGCGACCTGATCGACATGAACAGCGAGAACCAGGGCTCGAGCAAGACCCAGCCCGACGCGGTCGCCAAGAAGTGGCTGCAGGATCATCCGATCAAGTAGCGACCACCCGGTCTCAGCGAAGCGGCGGCTCGGATTCCCGGGCCGCCGTTTCGCGCATCCGGAGCCGGCTCAGCTCAGCAGGATGACGAGCGGTGGGACGATCACCAGGAGCACCGTCGCGGCCACCACGGCGAGGCGCAGCGCCGGTCCGACGGTGCGTCGCCCGGTGGTCAGCCGCTCCTCCCGTGCGACCAGAGCGGCGCGCCGCTGTTCCGGGGTGCGCCGGTCCTTCGGCGCGCCGAGCGCCGCACCGGCAGGGCCGGTCGCGTCGACGAGCCGGATCGCCTCGGCCAGTACGGCATCGCCGGAGACGCGGCGAGCCGTGTCGTCCGCCAGCATCTCCAGCAGCAGTGCGACGGCGTCCTGCGCCCGAGTGGCGATCGGGAACCACGGCAGCGAGCGTTTCCAGGACCGGAAGGCATCCAGCAGCAGGTGGTGCTTCTGCCGCAGGTGGGCGCGTTCATGGGCGACCACGGCATCCAGCTGGGCGGGGGAGAGCAACTCGATCATGCCCTCGGAGAGGACCGTGACGCTGCGGGCGCCGGGAAGGCAGTACGCCGCGGGCGCCGGGTGGTCGATCACGCGCGTGCTCGGCGTGTCCGGCAGCGGGGAGGAGAGCAGCCGCAGCAGCTCCATGTGACGGTGGCGCTGATTGCGGCTCCGCACGGAGGTCAGTGCGAGGTTGAGCACCAGATGCGCCGTGAGGAGGACCGCCGCGCTCAGCAGGAACGCGTTCAGGAGGCTGACCGCAGGCGGCAGCGGACCGTGGAACAGTGAGGCCGCAGCGCCGCCGATCCTGCTCCACAGGTCGACCCCGAAGGGCAGCAGGCCCGCCAGCAGCAGCGAGCCGATCATCGAGATGCCGCCGGCGAGGGCGATGGACTGCCAGAGCGCCACCGCGAGCACAGGGGCCGCCGACGGCCATTTCGCGCGAGCGAGCAGCAGAGGGACGGGCCACGCCAGGGCCACGGCCAGCGCGCCCAGCAGGATCGCACCGGCGAGCGGTGCGACGGGGTCGGTGCTCACACGCTGCGCGCGTCGAGCAGGCGGCGCAGCACCTCGGCCTCGGATTCGTCGACCGAGCCGACGAAGTAGGCGAGCGCCTCCGTGCGGTCGCTGGAGGACTCCAGCACTTCGCGCATCAGGTCGGCGACGTGCCCGGCCCGGGTGAGGGCAGCGTAGTAGAGGTGCGGGCGGGCGTCGCGGTCGCGGCCGACGAAGCCTTTCGACTCCAGACGGGACAGCACCGTCATGATCGTGGTGAGCGCCGGCGCCTTCCCGGTGTCGCGCGACGCGGCGAGCTTGTCGCGCAGGTCTCCCGCGCTGATCGGCGCGTCGCCGTCCCACAGGGCGTCCATGACGGCCCGTTCGAGTTCTCCGAGATTGGCCACGCATCCAGAGTAACCCGAACCGGCTGAGAATGTTCTACACTCTGTAGAAGTAGAAGTTCTACGCAGTGTAGAAGTATCCGGGAGGATGCACGTGAACGAACTGCTGGACCCGCTCCTGCTGTCGCGCTGGCAGTTCGGGCTCACCACGATCTACCACTTCCTGTTCGTGCCCCTGACCATCGGACTGGTCACCTGCACCGCCATCTTCCAGACCGCGTGGTACCGGACGGCGAAGCCGCACTACCTCCAGCTGACCCACTTCTTCGGCAAGATCTTCCTCATCAACTTCGCGATGGGCGTGGTCACCGGCATCGTGCAGGAGTTCCAGTTCGGCATGAACTGGTCGAACTACTCCCGCTTCGTCGGCGACATCTTCGGGGCTCCGCTCGCGCTGGAGGGGCTGCTCGCGTTCTTCCTGGAGGCCACGTTCATCGGCCTCTGGATCTTCGGCTGGGACCGCCTCCCGCGGGGCCTGCACCTGGCGACCATCTGGGTCGTCTCGGTCGGCAGCATCCTCTCGGCCTACTTCATCCTCGCCGCGAACGCGTTCATGCAGAACCCGGTCGGCTACCAGCTGAACGCCGCGAAGGGCCGTGCCGAGCTGACCGACCTGTGGGCGGTCCTCACCAACAAGGTCGCGCTTGCCGCCTTCCCGCACACGATCTTCGGCTGCTTCATGGTGTCGGCCGGACTCATCATCGCGGTCGCCGCGTGGCATCTGTCGCGCAACCGCCACCTCGACACCATGCGCCCCGCCCTGAAGTTCGGCCTCTGGCTGATGGTCGGCGCCGGGATCGGCACCGTGCTCAGCGGGGACCAGCTCGGCCTCGCCATGGTCGAGACCCAGCCGATGAAGATGGCGGCCGCGGAGGCGCTCTACAAGACCTCGACGGGAGCCGACGCCTCCTTCTCGATCTTCACGCTCGGCACCCCCGACGGCGTGCACGAACTGTTCTCGATCCGCATCCCGTACCTGCTGTCGTTCCTCTCGACGCACACCCTCACGGGCACGGTGGAGGGCATCAACGACCTGCAGGCGCAGTACACCCAGCTCTACGGTCCCGGCGACTACACCCCGGTCATCTGGGTCACGTACTGGGCGTTCCGCTGGATGATCGGGCTCGGCTCGCTGCACATCCTGATCGCACTCGTCGGACTCTGGATGACACGCAAGGGCCGGACACCGTTGCGGCCCTGGATGTGGAAGATCGCGATCTGGGCGATGCCGCTGTCGCTCGCGGCCATGATCGTCGGCTGGGTCTTCACCGAGATGGGCCGCCAGCCCTGGCTCGTGTTCAGCCTGATGAAGACGGCCGACGGCGTCTCGCCGGGCACCAGCGGGCTGGAGGTGCTGATCTCGCTCATCGCCTTCACCGCCGTCTACGGCACCCTCGCGGTGGTCGAGTTCCGGCTCATCAAGCGCGCGGCCCAGAAGGGCCCTGCGCCCATCGACGAACACCTCGACGAGGCCGGTGAGCCGGTCCCGGTCGCGACGGTCTACTAGAAGGAGCACGGCAATGGATCTCGCAGTTCTCTGGTTCGGCATCGTCGCGTTCTTCTTCGTCGGCTACTTCGTGCTCGACGGCTTCGACTTCGGCGTCGGGATGGCGCTGCCGTTCCTCGGACGGGACGACGTCGACCGTCGCGTCATGATCAACACCATCGGCCCGATCTGGGACCTCAACGAGACGTGGGTCATCGTCGCGGGCGCTGCGCTCTTCGCCGCCTTCCCGGAGTGGTACGCAACGCTGTTCAGCGGCTTCTACCTGGCGCTGCTGCTCATCCTGCTGGCGCTCATCGTGCGCGGGGTGTCCTTCGAGTACCGGCACCAGCGCGACAGCGCACGGTGGAAGAAGTGGTTCGACGGCATGATCACGGTCGGCTCGGCGCTTCCCGCCTTCCTGTGGGGCGTCGCGTTCGCCAACATCGTGCAGGGTGTGGCCCTGGATGCGCACTACGACTACACCGGCAGCTTCTTCGACCTGCTGAATCCGTACGCCCTGCTCGGAGGCCTGACCACGCTCCTGCTGTTCTTCACGCACGGAGCGGTCTTCCTCTCGCTGAAGACGGACGGCGACCTCCGGCTGCGTGCCCGCCGCCTGGCATCCCGCTCCGGTGCTGCAGCCATCGTGGTGGCTGCGGTGTTCCTCGGTTGGACGGCCGTTGCGCATTTCTCGGTCGCGTTCCTGGTGCTGGCCCTGCTCGCGGCCGTCGCGCTGGTCGCCTCCTGGGTCGCCAACCTGCACGGAGCGGAGGGCTGGTCGTTCGCCTTCATGGCGGCGACGATCGCCCTGGCCGTGGTGTCCCTGTTCGCGGCGCTCTTCCCGAACGTGATGCCGTCGTCGCCGAACCCGGAGAACAGCCTGACGATCGCGAACGCGTCGAGCTCGCAGACGACGCTGACGGTCATGACCTGGGTCGCCGGCTTCTCGCTGCCGCTCATCCTGGTGTACCAAGGCTGGACCTACTGGGTGTTCCGCAAGCGCGTGACGCGCGAGCACATCCCTGATCACCCCGTCGAGGCCGAAGCGCCATCGGTGGTGGCCTGACATGCGACCGCTCGACCCGCGCCTCCTCCGCTACGCGTCCTCCACGCGCGGCACCCTCGCCGCTGGTGGGGTGCTCGCGGTGCTCCAGACCCTCTCGATCATCGCGTTCGCCTGGCTTGTCACCGGCCTGGTGGTGCGGGCGATCGCGGGGGAGCCGGTCGCCTCGCTCGGCGTCACGCTGGGATTGCTCATTGCGGTCATCGTGGTGCGCGGAGTGCTGTTCTGGGCTGTGGAAGCCGTCGCGACGCGGGGTGGCGCCCGGGCCGTCGGGCAGCTGCGGGAGCGCCTGGTCGACTCCATCGGACGGCTCGGTCCGGGATGGACGGCGCGCCGCAGCAGCGCCGACGTCACGCTGATCGCGGGCCGGGGGATGGAGGCGCTCGACGGCTACTTCGCGAAGTACCTCCCGCAGCTCATCGCGACGGCGGTGGCGACGCCGCTGCTCGTCGTGACGATCGGCTGGCGGGATCTCACCAGCGGGATCGTCCTGCTCGTGACGCTGCCCCTCATCCCGGTGTTCATGATCCTGGTCGGCTGGGCGACGCAGACGGCGCAGCAGCGCCAGTGGCGGGCCCTGTCGCGGTTGTCCAGCGGCTTCCTCGACGTGGTGGCGGGGCTGTCGACGCTGAAGCTCTTCGGCCGCCAGCACCGGCAGGAGGCGCGCATCCGCCAGGTGAGCGAGGAGTACCGGGTGCACACCATGCGGGTGCTGCGCATGTCGTTCCTCTCCGGCTTCGTGCTCGAGCTGGCGGCAAGCCTGTCGGTCGCTGTGATCGCGGTGACGATCGGACTGCGACTGCTCGGCGGATCCCTGGACCTGTCGGTGGGCCTGTTCGTGCTGCTGCTGGCGCCCGAGGCGTTCCTTCCGCTCCGGAATGTGGGTGCGTCGTACCACGCGGCGGCCGAAGGGATCGAGGCCGCGGCGAACGCCTTCGCGGTGATCGAGGAGGCGGAGGCGCAGGCGATAGCGGTGCCGGGCGAGCGCGCGTCTCACCGCGCGGTCGCGCAGCCCGCCGGGCTCGTCTTCGACGACGTCACGATCGCGTACGACGACCGTACGGTGGTCGACGGGTTCTCCGCGACCGTCCCGCCCGGTTCGCTGGTGGCGCTGCGTGCGCCGAGCGGATCCGGGAAGTCGACGCTCATCGCCGGCCTGCTCGGCTTCGTGCCGGTCGACGGCCGGATCGTTGCGGGCGGCCGCGAGGACGCCACCGGCCGTCGTGACGCGGTGGCCTGGGCCGGCCAGCGGCCTGGACTCGTCTCGGGGACCATCTCGGAGAACGTGGCCCTCGGCGACCCGACCCCGGATGCGGAGGGTGTCGCCCGCGCGCTGCGCGAGGCAGCCGCTGGCGAGCTCGCCCCGGCGACGATCGTCGGCACGGGAGGAGCGGGTCTCTCCGGGGGGCAGGCGCAGCGCGTCGGGATCGCCCGCGCGCTCTACCGCCTGCGGTCGCGCGGGTGCAGCGCCCTCGTGCTCGACGAGCCAACGTCGGCTCTGGACGCGGCGACCGAGCGGCGCCTGCTCGACGCGCTCCGTGAGGTGGCGGACGAGGGGGTCGCCGTGCTGGTGGCGAGCCACCGGGAGGCCGTGGCCGACGCCGCCGACGGCATCGTGACCCTGGGCGCCCGTCAGGAGGTGCTGCATGTCTGACGAGACGGAGGTCCGCCGCATCCTGCGCCTCGCGCTCCCTCCCGCCAGGAGGCTGTGGACGGCGATCGCCTTCGGCGTGCTGAGCGGTGCGTGCGCCGTCGCACTCCTCGGCGTGTCCGCCTGGCTGATCACGCGCGCCTCCGAGCAGCCCGCGATGATGTACCTCTCGCTGGCCGTCGTCGGCGTGCGGGCTTTCGCGCTGGGGCGCGCGTTCTTCCGCTACCTCGAACGGCTGGCCGGGCACGACGCGGCCTTCCGTCAGCTGGGAAGCGTCCGGGCGCGGCTGTACCGACGGCTCGAACCGCTCGCGCCGGACGGCCTGCGGGGCGTGCGATCGGGCGACCTGCTCACCCGGCTCGCGGACGACGTCGACGAGTTGCAGAACCTGGCGCTGCGCGTCGTCCAGCCGCTGGCGTCCGCGCTCGTCGTTGTGGCCGGAAGCGTCGTCGTGGCGTGGCTGATCCTCCCGGCGGCCGCCGCAGTGCTGCTCATCACGCTGGTCGCCGCGGTGATCGCCGGGGCGCTGGCGAACCGATGGGCCGCGGGAAGCGCCGAGCGCCGTATCGCTCCGCTGCGGGCCGACCTCAATGACGCCCTGCACGACTTGGTCGCGAACCTCGACGTGCTGACGGCGTACGGCGCGCTGCCTCGTGCGCAGGTTCGCGTTCGGGAGGCGAGCGCACGGCTGACCGTGGCCGCACGACGCCGGGCCGTCGGGCTGGCCGTTATGGCCGGCGCCGTCTCGCTGCTCGCGGGCGCGGCGACGATCGGCGGGCTGGCCGCCGCGGTTCCGGCCCTCGGCGCGGGGCTCCTGGACGCCCCCGGCCTCGCGGTGGTCGCGCTGCTGCCCCTCGCAGTGTTCGAGGTGTTCGGGGCCGTGCCGCCGGCGTTCGGCGCGTGGCGGAGCGTCCGTGCGGGCGCCGAGCGGATCGCTTCCGTCGCGCCCGCCACCGTGCCCGACGGCATCCCCGTCGATGCGGGGGATGCCCGAGTGTCCGCCGTCGACGGCGTGCCGGAGCTCCGGCTCGACGGACTCACGGCGCACTGGCCGGAGGCGGACGAGCCGGTGCTGCGGGACGTCTCCCTCCAGGTGCGGCCGGGGGAGCGCGTGCTGCTCACGGGGCCCACCGGTGCGGGCAAGACGGCTCTCGCGCACGTGCTCACCCGGCTGCTGGACCACACGGGGGTGTACCGGCTCGGCGGGGTGGAGACGGGAGGTCTGCGACAGGACGACGTGCGGGCCGTCGTCGGACTGGTGGAGCAGCGTCCGTACCTGTTCGACGCCGACCTGAGGCAGAACCTCCTGTTCGCGCGCGACACGGCGACGGACGACGAGCTCCTCGACGTCCTGCGGCGCGTCGGGCTGCGCGACTGGGCGCTCGAACGCGGCGGGCTGTCCGGGCCGGTCGGCGAGCGCGGCGCACTCGTCTCGGGAGGTCAGGCGCAGCGCATCGCGCTGGCGCGGGCTTTGCTGGCCGGCTTCCCGGTGCTGGTCGTCGACGAGCCGACGGCGAACGTGGATGCGTCGGCGGCGGACGCGATCGTGCGCGACCTGCTGACCACCGCTCAGGAGGACGGGCGCAGCGTGCTGCTCATCTCGCACACCGACGTGCCCACCGACCTCGTCGACCGCACTCTGCGGCTGGAGGCCGGCCGCCTGGTCGCGTGACGCCCGGTCCCGCGGCCGCCGGTCCCGGGGCCGCTGGTCCCGCGGGCGCCGGTCCCGGGGCCGCTGGTCCCGCGGGCGCCGAGTGGTGAGCAGATGTGGCAACTCGCTGAGAATACGAGCGACTACTCACCGCTCGATCTACGGGAGCGGCCGGGCGAGGGCGGCGAACCGCGCGCGCCAGGCGTCGGTGCGTGCCGCGTCGGTGGCGAGGACGGGACCGTCCACCCACGCGGTGACCGCGCGGATGCCGTGCAGCGCGTTCACCGCCCACAGCACCACGCCCTCCAACTGCGCCGGGCGTGCCTCCTCCTCGTCGACGGGGACCCCGAGCGCTGCGGCGATCCCGCGCACCGTCCGTGCCGCGACGCTGTCCACCCGCGGGAGCGACAGCGGCGGCGCGAACAGTTCGTCGCCGCGCCACCACAGCAGCGCGGTCGTCGAGCCGTCCGACACGAACCCCTCGTCGAGCAGGACCGCCTCCTGCGCGCCGCGGCGCTGCGCCCGCTGACGCGCGGCGTTCAGCCGGTCGATGTCCGGGCCCTTCAGGTGCGGCACCTGCCGCGGATCACGGTCGGCGGTCGCCACCACGAGGGATGCCGTCCGCTCCGGAGCAGGTCGTACCCGGGCGCGCAGCCGGAGCGCCTCCCGCGCCCGCACGAGCTCGATCCGGGGGAACCAGTCGCCCGTGTCCGGGAGCGCCGCCACCGCGGCATCCCAGAAGTCGGAGAGGTCACCTTGTGCGTAGCCCTGCTCGCGGGCGGACTCGACGAAGCGGGCCCGGTGCAGCCGCAGCGCGAGCGCGGTGCCGTCGTGGACCAGGAACGAGTCGGCGGCGAGCAGCTCCGTCTCGACCGTCTCGCAGTCGTCGCGCACCCGCAGCTCGCCGTCCGCCCAGTCGGCGAGGGTCGTCAGGGGCTCGATGCTGTGCGCGTCCACTCGCCCTAGGCTAGTCCGGTGGCCCTCCCGCTCCGCGTGCACCGCCTCGACGCCTGGGTCGACCCGGCCGACGCGTTCGTCGCGCTGTTCGGTGCGGCGGCAGAGGACGGCGCCGTGCTCGAGGATGCGGTGTGGCTCGACAGCGGTCCGGAGGCGGTCGACGGTCGCTCGTACATCGGCACGGGGCGCGTCCGGGCGACGGCGTCTGTGGCCGACGGCACGGCGACGCTGGCCGGTGTCACGTCGCCGGGCGGCATCCTGGACCTGCTGCGCCCCGACCTCGCTGCGCACGCTGCTCCCGATGCGCCTGGACATCCGCTGGGCTGGTGGGGCCGTCTCGGCTACGAGGCGGGAGCGGCGGCTGCCGGCGCGCCGGTCGCGGCGACCACCGGGTGGGATGCGGCGCTGCTCCTCGTGGACCGGCTGATCGCCTTCGACCATGCCGAACGGACGGTGGAGGTCGTGGCCGGCGACGACGAGGATGGCCGGGCCTGGATCGCGCACGCAGTCGCCGCGATCACCCCTGCGTCTTGCGCGGCGCGTGCGTACGAGGAGACCCATCCCGTGCCGTCGTCCCTCACGTCGTGGCGCGACGACGACGCCGGATACCTCTCCGCGATCGTCGCGTGCCAGGAGGCGATCCGCGCGGGCGACGCGTACCAGCTGTGCCTGACCAACCGGGCGGACGCCCGGACCGATGCCGATCCGCTCGCCGTCCACCTCCGGCTGCGCCGCTCCAGCCCCGCGCCACAGGGCGGCTTCGTCCGGATCGGTGGGGACGTCCTGGTCAGCTCCTCGCCCGAGGAATTCCTCCGGGTCACGGCCGACGGCCGCGTCCGCACGCGGCCGATCAAGGGAACGCGTCCCCGCGGCGCGACCCCGGAGGCGGACGCCGCCCTCCGCGCCGAACTCGTCGCGAGCGACAAGGAACGCGCAGAGAACGTCATGATCGTCGACCTGATGCGCAACGACCTCGGCCGGGTCTGCGAGGTCGGCTCGGTCGAGGTCAGCTCGCTGCTCGCCGTCGAGAGCTACGCGCAGGTGCACCAACTCGTCTCCACCGTGGAGGGACGGCTGCGGCCAGGCCTCGGCGCCGTGGACGCGGTCGCCGCCTGCTTCCCGGCCGGCTCGATGACCGGAGCGCCGAAGCTCAGCGCCATGCGCATCCTGAACCGGCTGGAGGGCGGGCCGCGCGGCGCGTTCGCCGGCTGCTTCGGCTACCTCGCGGCGGACGGGTCGGCTGCGCTCGCCATGGTCATCCGCAGCCTCCACTTCACGGCCGGCGCGGTCACGATCGGCGCGGGTGGCGGGATCACGGCGCTCTCGGTGCCCGAGGAGGAGCTGGAGGAGGTGCGCGTGAAGGCGGCCGCCCTGCTCGCGGCTGCGGGGCTCACCGTCCCGTGACTTCTGGGAACGGGCCGGGAACGGACTGGACACCGTCCGCGTTTAGTACTCTGGAGACCCGGGCCATCTCGCCCGGACCTCTTCCGTGCCGCCGAAATCCCGCCGCGGCACGACGGAACCGAGATTGAGAGTCACGTGGCACACGAGCACGACGCAGCCGGCAGTAAGGCCGCGAGCACCCCGCAGGACGCGACCGCCGAGCGCCCCCAGTACGATTTCGCGGCGATCCAAGAGAAGTGGCTCCCGGTCTGGGAAGACCTGCGCCCGTTCGCGACAGACGACCCCGCCGACAAGCGGCCGCGCAAGTACATCCTCGACATGTTCCCGTACCCGTCCGGCGACCTGCACATGGGCCACGCCGAGGCCTATGCGCTCGGCGACGTCGTCGCGCGCTACTGGCGCCAGCAGGGCTTCAACGTGCTGCACCCGATCGGCTGGGACGCCTTCGGCCTGCCCGCCGAGAACGCGGCGATCAAGCGCGGCCTCGACCCCCGCGGGTGGACGTACGACAACATCGCGCAGCAGAAGGCCAGCATGCGCCGCTACGCGCCCAGCTTCGACTGGGATCGGGTGCTGCAGACCTGCGACCCGTCGTACTACCGCTGGAACCAGTGGCTGTTCCTGAAGCTGTACGAGAAGGGGCTGGCGTACCGCAAGGCCAGCCAGGTCAACTGGTGCCCGTTCGACCAGACCGTTCTGGCCAACGAGCAGGTCGTCAACGGCCGCTGCGAGCGCTGCGACCACCTGGTCACCAAGAAGAAGCTGACCCAGTGGTACTTCCGCATCACCGACTACGCGGACCGCCTGCTGGACGACCTGAACCAGCTGGAGGGCGCCTGGCCGTCCAAGGTGATCTCGATGCAGCGCAACTGGATCGGCCGCTCCACCGGCGCCGACGTCACGTTCCAGATCGAGGGACGCGACGAGCCGGTCACCGTCTACACGACCCGGCCGGACACGCTGTACGGTGTGACCTTCATGGTCGTCGCGCCAGACTCCGACCTGGCCGCCGAGCTGGTGAAGGACGCGCGTCCGGAGGTCCGGAAGCGCTTCGACGACTATCTGGAGGCCGTGCGCGGCACCACCGAGATGGACCGGCTGAGCACGGAGCGCGAGAAGACCGGCGTCTTCCTCGAGCGTCACGCGATCAACCCGCTCACCGGCGAGCGCCTGCCGATCTGGGCGGCCGACTACGTGCTGAGCGACTACGGTCACGGCGCGATCATGGCCGTGCCCGCGCACGACCAGCGCGACCTCGACTTCGCGCGCGCCTTCGACCTGCCGGTGCGCGTGGTCGTCGACACCACGCAGCCGGTGACCGGCGCCATTCCGGTGATCCACATGGACCCGGTGACCGGCGAGCCCATCCTGCCGGAGGAGGCCGCGCTCGAGAACCCGTCCGAGACCGGTGCCGCGCTGACCGGCGAGGGCCGCCTGATCAACTCCGGGCCGTTCGACGGGCTCAGCAAGTCCAACGCCATCCGCCGGGTGACCGAGGCGCTGCAGGGCTCGAAGCTGGGCGCGGCGGCGAAGAACTTCCGGCTGCGCGACTGGCTGATCTCACGCCAGCGGTACTGGGGCACGCCCATCCCGATCATCCACTGCGAGCAGTGCGGCGAGGTGCCGGTTCCGGAGGCCGATCTGCCCGTTCTGCTGCCGCCGGCCGAGGGCCTGGACCTGCAGCCGAAGGGCACCAGCCCGCTGGGCGCGGCGACCGACTGGGTCAACGTCTCCTGCCCGAGCTGCGGCGGACCGGCCAAGCGCGACACCGACACGATGGACACGTTCGTCGACAGCTCCTGGTACTTCCTGCGCTTCCTGTCCCCGAACGACGACACCCAGGCGTTCGACCCGCGCGAGGCCGAGAAGTGGGCGCCCGTCGACCAGTACGTCGGCGGCGTGTCGCACGCCATCCTCCACCTGCTGTACGCCCGGTTCATCACCAAGGTGCTGTTCGACCTCGGCTACATCAGCTTCACCGAACCGTTCACCGCGCTGCTCAACCAGGGCCTGGTGCTCATGGACGGCTCGGCGATGTCGAAGTCGCGCGGCAACCTGGTGAAACTGTCCGAGCAGCTCGACGAGCACGGTGTGGATGCTGTGCGCCTGACGATGGCGTTCGCCGGACCCCCGGAGGATGACATCGACTGGGCAGACGTCTCGCCGGCCGGGAGCGCCAAGTTCCTGGCGCGTGCCTGGCGGATCGCCGACGATGTCACCAGCGCGCCGGACGTGGTGTGGAGGACGGGGGATGCGGCGCTGCGCCGCGTCACCCACCGCTTCCTCGCCGACGCCCCGGGACTGGTGGAGTCGTTCAAGTTCAACGTGGTCGTCGCCCGCCTGATGGAGCTGGTGAATGCGACCCGCAAGACGATCGACTCGGGTGCCGGCCCCGCCGACGCGGCGGTGCGCGAGGCAGCTGAGGTCATCGCGATGGCGCTCAACCTGTTCTCCCCGTACACGGCGGAGGACATGTGGCAGAAGCTCGGCTACGAGCCGTCCGTCGCGCTGGCGCAGTGGCGCAAGCCGGACCCGACGCTGCTGATCGAGGAGTCGGTCACGGCGGTCGTCCAGGTCGACGGCAAGGTGCGCGACCGGCTCGAAGTGTCCCCGAAGATCGCCTCCGACGACCTGGAGGCTCTGGCGCGCGGGTCTGAGGCGGTGAAGCGTTCCGTCGGTGACCGGGAGGTCGTGAACGTGATCGTGCGGGCGCCGCGTCTGGTGAACATCGCCACCAAGCCGCGGGGCTGATCACACGGGAGGGCGCCGGGTTGTCGTGCACAACCCGGCGCCCTCGTCGTTTCTCCACCGATCCCGGCTGCCGCCGGTGAGGCGCGTCCTGCCTTCCTAGCGTGGAGGGATGCGACACCGATCCGAGCAGAGCGACCAGAGCGCAGCCGTCGACGACTCCCCGCTGCAGACCGAGGGCCTGGATGCCGTCCCCAGCGAGAGGGAGCCGCCGGCGACGGGCCCATCGAGTCGCGTGCGGATCGGCGTCGGCGCGGCGGTGGTGCTCCTCATCGCGGCAGCCGTCGTGGCCGTCCTCATGTCGGCGGCGGCGCAACGGGGGGCCGAGGTCGCACTCCCGACGACCTCACCGGGAGCCGTCGGGTACACCGGGCCGCCGGGCTCGGCATCCGCGGAGCCGTCATCGGGCACGGCCGACCTGCTCGTCCACGTGGCCGGCGCGGTGCGGAAGGCAGGGCTGGTGGTCCTGCACCCCGGAGCCCGCGTCGTCGATGCGGTCGCCGCGGCGGGTGGTCTGAGCGACGAGGCCGACGCGGCGGGCATCAACCTGGCGCGGCCCGTGGCGGATGGCGAGCAGCTCGTCGTGCCGCGCGTGGGCGAGGCTCCCCCCGCGGGTGCGGGTGCCGGTGCGGGTGCCGGTGCTGTCGCGGGAGCGGCTGGGCCGGCCGGGGCGTCGGGAGCCGGTGGAGCGCCGGTGAACCTCAACTCCGCGTCCCAGGCCGATCTCGAGACCCTTCCGCGGATCGGCCCGGCTCTGGCGCAGCGCATCCTCGACTGGAGGCAGGCCAACGGCCGCTTCGCTCAGGCCACCGACCTCTTGAAGGTCTCCGGCATCGGCCAGAAGCTCTTCGACGGGCTCAAGGACCGGGTGGTGGTCTGATGCCCGACCTGCGGCTGGCCCTGCCCGCTCTCGCGCTGTGGATCTCGTGCGCGGTCCTCATCGCGGCGGCCGGTGCCGCGATGGCGGTGGCGGTGGCCGCCGGGACTCTCGCTCTCGCACTCTCACTCGCGCTCGTGCTCCCGCTCGTGGCGGTCCGTGCGAGCTCCCGCCAGGCTGGCGCAGGCGGTGGCGCCGGCCGACGGTTCCGTCTCGTACCCGGCGCCGCCGTCCTGCTGGCCGCGACGGCCCTCGGCGGCGTCGCCGTCACGGCTCAGGCTCCCGGCCGTGCCTCCGCGGGGCTGGATACGGCTGTCGAGCACTCGGACACGGTCCGGTTGACGATCCGGGTGGAACGCACACCGCACCGCATGGCAGGAGGCTTCGGCGATTCCCCCCGCTGGATCCTGCGCGGCCGAACCGTCGGCGACCCGGACTCGATTCCGGTCGCCCTGCAGTTCGATGCCTCGCTCCCGGAGGCGCGACGCCTGGCGCTGGGAGCCACCGTCCACGCCGCCGGGGTGCTTCGCAGAGAAGACCCGGGGGAGGCGATCGGGTACACCGTCCGCACATCCGGTACAGGCGCCGTCACAGTGGCGGGTCCGCCGCCGCCCTGGCTGTCCTGGGCGAGTGCCGCACGCACGACGTTCGCGACAGCGGCGGACAGGACTCCGGGCGGTGGAGGACTGCTGCTGCCGGGCCTCGCCATCGGCGACGAGACCGCGCTGTCGCCGGCGCTCGACGACGCGATGACGGCGTCGTCGCTCAGCCACCTCACCGCCGTCTCCGGTGCCAACTGCGCGCTCGTGATCGGGCTGGTGTTCGTGCTCGCACGCGCTCTGGGTGCGGGGCGACGTACGCGGATCATCGCCGCGGGCGTCGCTCTCGCCGGTTTCGTGGCCCTGGTCGGACCCGGCGCGAGCGTGATCCGTGCCGCAGCGATGGCGACGGTCGTCCTGATCGGGCTGGCGCGCGGTCGCCCGGCGGACGGGGTGCCCGCCCTGTCGCTCGCGATGATCGTCCTCCTGATCCAGGACCCCTGGCTGGCCCGCGACTACGGCTTCGCCCTGTCGGTGCTGGCCACGGCCGGGCTGCTCGTGCTGGCCGGACCGCTGGCGCGGCTGCTCACCCGCTGGCTGCCGCGCGCGCTCGCTCTCTCGATCGCCGTCCCGACGGCTGCCCAGCTGGCGTGCCAGCCCGTTCTGGTCCTACTGTCGCCGACGCTGCCGCTGTTCGGGATCCCGGCGAACCTGCTCGCAGAGCCCGCCGCGCCGATCGCGACGGTCCTGGGCTGTGTCGCGTGCGCTCTGCTTCCCTTAGCGCCGGCGCTGGGCGAGCTGGTCGTCCGGATCGCGTGGGTTCCCTCCGCGTGGATCGCACAGGTGGCGACGTTCGCCGCCGGGCTGCCCGGCGTCGCGCTGCCGTGGGCCGAGGGCGTGCTGGGTGTCGCGTTGAGCGCTGTCGTACTCGTCGGAATCGCTCTCCTGGTCTTCGCCGATCGTCTGCCACGGGCGGTCGCGATCGCAGCCGTGCTGGGACTCGGCGCTGGGGGCCTGGTCTACGTCGGCACCCTCGGCGGTGCCGCGGCCGGCCGCGCGACGGCCATCCCCGGCGACTGGCAGATCGCCGCCTGTGATGTCGGCCAGGGCGACGGTCTACTGCTGCGCGACGGCGATGCCGTCGCCATGATCGATGTCGGGCGCCATCCCGGACCGGCCGCGGCGTGCCTCGAGCGCCTCGGAGTTCAGCACCTCGACCTCCTGGTGCTCACGCACTTCGACGCCGATCACGTCGGCGGTGTCTCCGGAGTCGCCTCGCGTGCGGAACGCGCTCTCGTTCAGCGTCCGGTGCGCGACGCAGATGAACGGACGCTCCAGGTGTTGCGCGCAGCCGGCGTGCGACTCGAGGAGGGGCACGCCGGCCTCTCCGGGCGCATCGGCGGCATCAGCTGGCGTCTGCTCTGGCCGCCGGCGAGCGGTCCACCCGACCTGGAGACCGGCAACTCCGGGAGCCTCACGCTCGAGGCGGAGGGAGACGGCCTCCGGTCGATCTTCCTGGGGGACCTGGGGGAGGAGGCGCAGGACGCGCTGCTCGCGACGCGCGGCGTCCGCCCCGTCGACGTCGTGAAAATGGCCCACCACGGCTCAGCCGACCAGAGCCCGGCCCTCTATCGAGCCCTCGGGGCGAGAGTCGGCCTCGTCTCGGTCGGAGCGCACAACGGCTACGGCCATCCGACGCGACGCGCTCTGGACATCCTCGTCTCCTGCGGCATCGCCGCCGAGCGCACGGACGAGCAGGGACTCATCCTCGTGTCGCCGGGGAAGTCGGGGACGGCGGGGACGGCGGGGACGGCGGGCATCCGGGTGTGGAGCGAACGAGCGGCGGCCGTGACTGCCGGTGGTCGCCTCTATCCTGGATACGGGAGGCCGGGCGGCCCGGTCTCCGCAGCGGAACGAGGAGGCACGTGGCGACCCGAGCCAGCAGCAGAGGTGGTGCAGCCAAGGCGCGCCCCGCTGCAAGCGCGATCCCGCAGCTCCCGTGGAACCAGGTGCGCCCCGCTCCGATCGTGCTGGTCACCGGCGCGGAGGGCTTCCTCGCCGACCGAGCGGTCCGCGCGCTGCGCGACGCGCTCAAGGCCGACGACCCCAGCCTCGAGATCAGCGACCTCCACGCGGGGGACTACGCGCCGGGAGAACTGCTCACCCTCGCGAGCCCCTCCCTGTTCGGTGAGCCGCGGATGATCCGGGTCGAGGCCGTCGAGAAGTGCAACGACGCGTTCCTCGCCGACATGCTCGACTACCTGAACGCGCCCGCCGACGGCACCGTCGTGACCCTGCGCCATGGCGGAGGGGTCCGCGGCAAGAAGCTGCTCGACGCCATCCGTGCGGGCACGGGCGGTGGCATCGAGATCGTCTGCGCCGAGTTGAAGAAGGACTCCGACAAGTACGACTTCACCCAGGCCGAGTTCGCCTCAGCCGGACGCAAGATCACCCCCGGAGCCCTCCGGGCCATCACCTCCGCGTTCTCCGACGACCTCGCAGAGCTCGCTGCCGCCTGCCAGCAGCTGCTCTCCGACTCGGCGGAACAGATCACCGAGGCGACGGTCGACAAGTACTACGGCGGCCGTGTCGAGACGAACGCCTTCCAGGTCGCCGACGCGGCGATCGCCGGCCGCCACGGCGAAGCGCTGGTCACGATGCGTCACGCGCTGGCCTCCGGCGCCGACCCTGTCCCGATGGTGGCCGCGTTCGCGAGCAAGATCCGCACGATGGCGAAGCTCTCCGGCGCACGCGGGGGATCCGGCCAGCTCGCCCAGCAGTTCGGCCTCGCCCCGTGGCAGGTCGACCGGGCGCGCCGAGACCTCCAAGGCTGGACCGAGGACGGTCTGGGCCGCTGCATCGAACTGCTCGCCGAGACCGACGCGAACGTGAAGGGCGGCGGGCGCGACCCGGTGTTCGCCCTGGAGCGGATGATCCGCGTGGTCAGCGCCCGCGGGCGCGACTAGCGGAGAGACGGCGGCGGCTGGCGGCAGTGCGCCTGACGGCAGCGCTGCTGACGCCGGCGAGCGCTCCGGACATGCAGCGAGCCCCCGCCCGGGACCGTGGTCCTGGGGCGGGGGCTCGCTCGCGGCGCGGGACAGGTCCCGCGGTCGGTCGTCGCTCAGAGTGCGGCGACCTGCTTGGCGATCGCAGACTTGCGGTTCGCCGCCTGGTTCTTGTGGATGACGCCCTTGCTGGCCGCCTTGTCGATCTTCTTCGCGGCGAGACGCAGCGCCGCGGTCGCCTTCTCCTTGTCGCCGGAGACGACAGCCTCACGGGTGGAGCGGATGGCGGTCTTGAGCTCGCTCTTGACGGCCTTGTTGCGCTCCTGCGCCTTCTTGTTCGTGCGGTTGCGCTTGATCTGCGACTTGATGTTTGCCACGAGTGGTCACCTTCGTTGTTGATGAGTTAGGGATGTGCCGCTCAGCGGAGAGGGCGCCTTGCGGCGTTTCGTGCGGACACATCCACACGCAAGCCAACAAACAACTCTACCAGCGGGTCGCGCCTCGCGCCAAAAGCAGTGGAGGGGCAACCCGTCCGGCGGGTCAGACCCGCGCGGGCGCGTAGGAGCCGACCAGCAGTTCCTCCAGCAGCGACGGCCCGTTCGGCTCCCAGCCGAGGTCGATCCGCGCCGTCGTCCCACGCGCCTGCTGGTCGAGCAGCAGCGCGTCCGCGAGCGACTCGCCCAGACGCGAGCGGGACTCGTCCACCGGCTCCGCGACGACACCACCGGCGATGCCCGCCGCCTGGGCGGCCGTCTCGCCGAGCTCGCGCACGGTCGGGTTCTGCCCGCCCGCCCCGATGTACGTCGCACCGGCCGTGCCGTGCTCCAGGGCGAGCACGTAGAGGGCCGCCAGGTCGTCGACGTGGACGGTGGCCCAGTGCTGCGAGCCGTCGCCGATGAGACGCAGGGCGGGCGTCGTGCCCTCACCGCGCGGCGCATCCACGATCACGTTTGCGAGGCCCTTCCCGTAGCCGTACACGATCGATGGCACCACGACGATGCCTCGGACGTCCTCCGCCTCGCGCACCAGGGTCTCCCCGGCGCCGCGCCACGCGGTGAGCGCAGGCGGGGCGACCGGAGAGTCCTCGCCGATGTCGTCGTTGGAGCCGTACGTCCAGATGCCGCCGGTGTGGACGAACGACTTTCCCGTGCCCGCGAGGCCGGTGAGCACGGCGGGCACCAGCACGGCGTCCACCTCCTTGCCGGAGGCCAGGTGGATGACGCCGTCGCTGTCGCGAGCCGCGCTCTCCACGAGCGACGCGTCGCTCGCGTCGCCGATCAGCGCCCTGGCACCGGCGGATTCGACGATGGCGGCCTTGTCCGCGTCGCGCACCAGCGCGGTCACAGCGTGGCCCTCGTCGAGGAGGCGGGGGAGGACGGAGGATCCGATGAAGCCGGTCGCGCCGGTGAGGAGGATGTTCATAATCGTCCACAACGCGGGCCGACCGTGGACATTCCCCAGATCCTTCGCCGCCCCTGGTGGCCTGGACGACGCGCGTAGGCTCGATCCATGACTTCTTCCACCATCGCCATCGTCAACGGTTACGTCGTCCCCGTCTCTCAGGAGCCCATCGAGAACGGCATCGTCCTGGTCAGGGACGGCGTGATCGAGGCGGTCGGCACGGCTGCCGATGTGGAGGTGCCGGACGGCGTCGCGGTGGTCGACGCCGCGGGCAAGTGGGTGCTCCCCGGCTTCATCGAGTCGCACGGCCACGTCGGCATCCACGAAGAGGCCAACGGCCCGGCCGGCGACGACACCAACGAGATGACCACGCCGAACACGGCGGCGGTCCGCGCCCTCGACGCCATCAACATCGACGACGAGGGGTTCCGCGACGCGCTCTCCGGCGGTGTCACGTCCGTGGTCGTGAAGCCCGGCTCCGGCAACCCGATCGGCGGGCAGACCGTGGCGATCAAGACCTGGGGCGGCCGGATCATCGACGAGCAGGTGATCCGCGAGGCCGTCAGTGTGAAGTCGGCCCTCGGCGAGAACCCGAAGCGCGTCTACGGCGGCAAGAACCAGATGCCGAGCACCCGCCTGGGCGTCGCGATGATCATCCGCGAGGCGTTCGTCGCCGCCCAGAACTACCGCGCTCAGCGTGACAACGCGGAGCGCGAGGGCAAGCCGTTCGACCGCGACCTGACGAAGGAGACGCTGGTTCGGGTGCTCGACGGCGAGCTCGCCTGGGATCAGCACACCCACCGCCACGACGACATCGCCACCGCCCTGCGGCTCGCCGACGAGTTCGGCTACCGCCTGGTCGTGAACCACGGCACCGAGGCGCACAAGATCGCCGACGTCCTGGCCGAGCGCGACATCCCCGTCATCTTCGGTCCGATGTTCACCTCCCGGTCGAAGGTCGAGCTCCGCGACCGCGCCATCGCCAACCTGGCCGTGCTCGCCGCGGCCGGCGTGCGCGTCGCGATCACGACCGACCACCCGGTCGTCCCCATCAACTTCCTGATCTACCAGGCCGCTCTCGCCGTGAAGGACGGGCTGCCGCGCGAGACCGCGCTCGAGGCGCTCACCGTCAACCCGGCCTCCTTCCTGCGCCTTGACGACCGGGTCGGCTCGCTGCGTCCGGGCCTCGACGGCGACGTCGTGGTCTGGTCCGGAGATCCGCTCGACGTGAACTCGCGTGCCGAGCGCGTGTTCATCCAGGGCGCGGAGGTCTACCGGTTCGAAGACGGACAGGGGCACGTGGTGGAGCGCGCCGAGCGCTTCGCCTGACGCCCCGCCGTCGCTCACGCCGATGCTCGCACCAACGCCGGGTGCGCCGGGCCGCGAACGTTCATGGGAGAATGGCCGGACGATGTCACCACGAGCTCTCCAGGCCCTCGAGCCCGCCGCGACCGACCCGGCCTCCCTGCGCAACTTCTGCATCATCGCGCACATCGACCACGGCAAATCGACGCTGGCCGACCGCATGCTGCAGATCACCGGCGTGGTCTCCGACCGGGACATGCGCGCCCAGTACCTCGACCGCATGGACATCGAGCGCGAGCGCGGCATCACCATCAAGAGCCAGGCCGTGCGCATGCCGTGGGCCGCCGACGGGCAGACGTACGCCCTCAACATGATCGACACCCCCGGGCACGTCGACTTCACCTACGAGGTCTCCCGGTCGCTCGCCGCCTGCGAGGGCGCGATCCTGCTGGTGGATGCGGCCCAGGGCATCGAGGCGCAGACCCTCGCCAACCTCTACCTGGCGCTCGAGAACGACCTCACGATCGTGCCGGTCCTCAACAAGATCGACCTGCCCGCCGCCGACCCCGACAAGTACGCCCAAGAGCTTGCCAGCCTGATCGGCGGCCGTCCGGAGGACGTGCTGCGCGTGTCCGGCAAGACGGGCATGGGCGTGGAGGCGCTGCTCGACCGGGTGGTCGCCGAGATCCCCGCTCCGGTCGGCGTCGCCGACGCACCCGCCCGCGCGATGATCTTCGACTCCGTCTACGACAGCTACCGCGGTGTCGTCACGTACGTGCGCATGGTCGACGGCACGCTGCATCCGCGCGAGCGCATTCAGATGATGTCGACGCGGGCGACGCACGAGATCCTCGAGATCGGCGTCTCGTCGCCCGAACCGACCCCCTCCAAGGGACTCGGCGTGGGCGAGGTGGGTTACCTGATCACCGGTGTGAAAGACGTGCGCCAGTCCAAGGTCGGTGACACGATCACCACGGCCGCCAAGCCGGCGACGGAGGCCCTGCCCGGCTACACCGAGCCGAAGCCGATGGTGTTCTCCGGGCTGTACCCGATCGACGGCAGCGACTACCCGGAGCTGCGCGAAGCGCTCGACAAGCTGAAGCTCTCCGACGCCGCGCTGGTCTACGAGCCCGAGACCTCGGTCGCGCTCGGCTTCGGTTTCCGCTGCGGGTTCCTCGGCCTCCTGCACCTGGAGATCATCACCGAGCGGCTCTCCCGTGAGTTCAACCTCGACCTGATCACCACCGCACCCAGCGTGATCTACGAGGTGACGACGGAGGACAAGAAGACCGTCACCGTCACCAACCCGAGCGAGTTCCCCGGCGGCAAGATCGACAAGGTGGAGGAGCCCGTCGTCAAGGCGGCCATCCTCGCCCCCAAGGACTACGTCGGCGTCATCATGGAGCTCTGCCAGAGCCGCCGCGGCACCCTGCTCGGCATGGAGTACCTGGGCGAGGACCGTGTCGAGATCCGCTACACGATGCCGCTCGGCGAGATCGTCTTCGACTTCTTCGACCAGCTCAAATCCAAGACCGCGGGCTACGCGTCCCTCGACTACGAGCCGTTCGGCGAGCAGGAGTCCGACCTGGTCAAGGTCGACATCCTCTTGCAGGGCGAGACGGTCGACGCGTTCAGCGCGATCGTGCACCGTGACAAGGCCTACGCCTACGGCACCATGATGGCCTCCCGTCTGCGCGAGCTGATCCCGCGGCAGCAGTTCGAGGTGCCCATCCAGGCCGCCATCGGCGCGCGCATCATCGCCCGCGAGAACATCCGCGCGATGCGCAAGGACGTGCTCGCCAAGTGCTACGGCGGTGACATCACCCGCAAGCGCAAGCTCCTCGAGAAGCAGAAGGAGGGCAAGAAGCGCATGAAGATGGTCGGCCGCGTCGAGGTCCCCCAGGAGGCGTTCATCGCCGCCCTCTCCGGAGACACGGAGAAGAAGGACAAGAAGTAGCCATCCGGCTTCCGTCAAGTGGGGCGACCGCGTTTCGCGAACTCCCGCGACATGGCGGAAGATGATTACATGCGTCGCTCGACCTTCACCGATCAACCCGTCACGTACGGGGCGGTCGGCGCGACCCAGGCGGCAGATCTCCTGTACTACCCGCCCAAGGGCTACAAGCCGCTGGAGCGCAGCATCCGGCTCGGGAGCGGCGACGAGCGTTTCGAAGCCGCGGCCACCGCGCTCCTGGCCTGGGGTGTGCAGAAGGGCAGCGGCATCCACGTCACCGACGTGCGCGAGGGGACCGGCGTGCAGTACGAGGGCGTCGAGTTCGGGCCGGACGGCACCCCGATGCGCATGCGCGAGAATCGCCGCGAGGAGGACGTGTTCTCGGACGACGGCACGCCCTTCGTCCGCAATGGGATGACCGCCGTGCTGAAGATCCCGTTCGGTCCGTTCCGGGTGTCGGCGCCGGTGCGTGTCGTCTACGTCGTCGACGAACCGCACCGCCGCGGGTTCGCCTACGGCACCCTGCACGGCCACCCGGAGAGCGGCGAGGAGCTGTTCCAGGTGGAGCAGCGGGAGGACGGCACCGTCTGGTTCGTCGTGCGCGCCATCTCCCGGCCCTCCAACGCGTTCTACCGCCTCGTCGCCCCGGTCCTCATGCTCGTGCAGCGCAACTACACCGCCAAGTACCTCCGCGCCCTCCACCCGGCGAGCTCCGCCTGATGCCCAGCGCTCTTCCCCTCGGCGACCCGGCGCCGGTCGACGGACGCCTGCCCGCCACAGCCGCCGACGGCGCGCGGGACCGCGACTTCGGCGTGTACCTGCACGTCCCGTTCTGCCGCGTTCGGTGCGGTTACTGCGACTTCAACACCTACACGGCCACCGAACTGCGTGGCGTCTCCCAGTCCGACTACGCCGGTCATGCGGTGCGTGAGGTGGAGTTCGCAGCCGACGCCCTGCGAGCCAGCGGCATTCCGGAGCGGCCCGTCTCGACGGTGTTCTTCGGCGGAGGCACCCCGACCCTCCTCCCGCCCGGCGACCTGAGCGCGATGCTTGGCGCGGTGCGCGAGGCCTGGGGGCTGGCCGACGGCGCAGAGGTGACCACCGAGGCGAACCCCGACTCGGTCGACGCCGACGACCTCCGCAGGCTCGCCGACGCCGGCTTCACCCGCGTGTCGTTCGGGATGCAGTCCGCGGTCCCGCATGTGCTGGAGACCTTGGAGCGCACCCACGACCCGGCCCGCGTACCGCTGGTCGTCGGCTGGGCGCGCGAGGCGGGCCTCCAGGTGAGCCTGGACCTGATCTACGGGACGCCGGGAGAGTCGCTCGACGACTGGTCGCAGAGCCTCGACGCCGCGCTCGCGTGCGAGCCCGACCACCTGTCGGCGTACGCGCTGATCGTGGAGGCCGGGACCAAGCTGGCGCGCCAGATCCGCTCCGGCCAGGTGGCAGAGCCCGACGACGACCTCGAAGCGGACATGTACGAGCTGGCCGACCAGCGGCTGGCCGACGCCGGCTACGACTGGTACGAGGTCAGCAACTGGGCGACGGACGAGGTCCACCGCTCCCGTCACAACCTCGCCTACTGGCTCGGCCACGACTGGTGGGGCGTCGGTCCCGGCGCCCACAGCCACGTCGGCGGAGTCCGGTGGTGGAACGTGAAGCATCCCGCCGCCTACGCGCAGCGCGTGCTCGCCGGGGAGTCGCCGGCCGCCGGTCGCGAGACCCTGGACGCCGAGACGCGGCATGTCGAGCGGGTGCTGCTGCTGAGCCGGATCCGGGAGGGTGTGCGCACGACGGAGCTCGGCGACGCCGGCCGCCGGGAGGTGCCCGCCCTGATCGCGGACGGCCTCATCGACGGACGAGCCGCCCTCCGCGGGTCGATCGTGCTGACCCTGCGGGGGCGGCTCCTCGCCGACGCGGTGGTGCGGCGGCTGCTGGCGGACGACGCAGCAGACGCCGCCGATGCCGCCGAGGATGCTGCGGAGCGAACCGCTAGCTGACGAAGCGGATGGCGATCGGGTACGTGTAGAACTCGCCCTGGTTCGCCTTCACGGCCGCGATGATGCTGAACACGATGTTGAGCACCCACGCCGCGATGATGATGAAGATGCCGACGACGACGATCGACAGGATGCCGCCGACGACGTAGGCGATGAAGATGGTGATCTGGAAGTTCAGCGCCGTCGCCGTGTGCGAACGGACGAACGGGCCCCGGTCCTTCAGGACCAGGTAGCCGACGAGGGCGGGGATCCAGGAGAAGAGGATCCCGCCCACCTGCACGAGGGTCGCCCAGAGCTTCTCGTCGGCCGGGCTCAGCTGGGGCGCGCCGCCGTACGGCTGCTGGGGCGGGGGCGGCGGGGGTGTCGCGGACATGGTGCGGTTCTCCTCTGTCGGGCAGGGGTGGACGTGGTCGTCCCAGCCTAGGGCGCGCCGCCGTAGGCTGGAAAGACCCTGAACGCTCTCTGCCTACTTGATGAAGCGGAAGTTGATCGGGTAGCGGTAGGTGCCTCCGCTGTTGACCCGGACGAAGCCGAGGATCGAGAACACCAGGTTCAGGATGTACAGCGCCCACGGGATCAGCAGGCCGAACAGCAGGTAGCCGATGCCGTAGGTGAAGCTGCCGATGATGATCCCGATGATCTGCGACGCCACCCAGGCGATGATCCAGGTGATCTGCCAGTTGAGGGCTTCCTTGGCCTCCTGGTCGGTGAGCCGGCCCCTGTCCTTGAAGACGAGCCAGATGATGAGGGAGGGGAGGAACCACAGGATTCCGCCCAGGTGCGCGAACGACGCCCACTGCTTGTCCTGGGCGGGGTCGAGGGGAGCCGCGGCCGCTCCGGCGGGCTGTGGCGCTCCGGCGGGCTGTGCGTAGGGCTGCTGCGGCGGGACCCCTGCGTAGGGCTGCTGCGGCGGGACGTTGCCGTAGGGCTGCTGCGGCGGGACCCCGCCGTACGGCTGCTGCGGCGGGACGCCGGCGTTCGGGTCGGCGGGCTGATTCGGGTCTGTCATCGGCGGAACCCTTTCGTGTTCGGTTACGAGCGTGTCGAACCGGTGCCCATACGGTACTGCGGCCGTGTCTCAGCCAGCAATCATCCGCTGCGGGTTTCTGCGCGGTAGGATTGGCACTCAGGATCCGTGAGTGCTAATCGGTCGACGGGAGGCGGGTATGGTCTCGGAACGCAGCCTCGAAGTATTGCGCGTCATCGTCCAGGACTACGTCGCGTCGCGCGAGCCGGTGGGCTCCAAGAGCATCGTCGAGCGGCACTCCTTCGGCGTGTCCGCCGCGACCATCCGCAACGACATGGCTCTCCTCGAAGAGGAGGAGCTGATCGCGGCGCCGCACACCTCCTCCGGCCGGGTGCCGACCGACAAGGGCTACCGGCTCTTCGTCGACCACCTCGCCGAGATGCGTCCGCTCACGCCGGCGCAGCGCACCGCCATCGAGACCTTCCTCGGCCAGTCCGTCGACCTCGACGACGTCCTCTCGCGCACGGTGCGCTTGCTGTCCCAGCTCACCAACCAGGTCGCCCTCGTGCAGTACCCGTCGGTGGCGCGCTCGCGCATCCGCCACATCGAGCTCGTCGCCCTGTCGCCGCGCCGCCTGCTCAGCGTGCTCATCACCGACTCCGGAGCGGTGGAGCAGCGGGTGATCGAGCTGGCGTCCGAGCTGAGCGACGAAGATGTGGCCGAGATCCGCGGCGCGATCAACGGCGCCGCCGCCGGGCTGACGCTCGCCGAGGCCACGGCCCGGCTGCGCGACCTGCCGGCCGCGCTGACGGAGCGGACGCGCGCCCTGGTCGAGCCGGTCGCGAGCGCGCTGCTCGACCAGATCGCGGCCAACCGGCAGGAGAAGCTGGTGATGGCCGGCGCCGCCAACCTGGTGCGCACCGAGCTCGACTTCCCCGGCACCATCACCCCGGTGCTCGAGGCCATCGAGGAGCAGGTCGTCCTGCTCCGGCTGTTCGACGAGATGGCCACCGACCAGCACGGCGTCGCGGTCAGCATCGGCCGCGAGAACGCCGGGATCGGCCTGACGGAAGCATCCATCCTCTCCAGCGGTTACAGTGCGGCGGGGTCGGATGTCGCCCGGCTCGGCCTGCTCGGGCCGCTCCGCATGGACTACTCGGGCAACATGGCGGCGGTCCGCGCCGTCGCCCGCTACCTCTCCCGGCTGCTCGGCGACCAGTAGGCCGCCGCAGCCCTTCCCACAGCACTCGATCGAAAGAAGAAGGAACAGCCCACGTGGCCGACCACTACGAAATCCTGGGCGTCGAGCGCGACGCCAGCCCCGACGAGATCAAGAAGGCGTACCGCCGGCTGGCTCGCGAACTCCACCCGGACGTGAATCCGAGCTCCGAGGCGCAGGAGCGCTTCAAGCTCGTCACGCACGCCTACGACGTGCTCAGCGACCCGCAACAGCGGCAGCAGTACGACCTGGGCGGCTCAGGAGGCTTCGGCGGCGGCGCGGGCAGTGCCGACTTCGCCGGGTTCAGCGACATCTTCGAGACGTTCTTCGGAGGAGGCGGGGGAGCGACACGCGGTCCCCGCTCGCGTCGCGAGCGCGGACAGGACGCCCTGCTGCGCGTGGAGGTCGACCTCGACGAGGTCGTCTTCGGCACGCACCGCGACCTCGAGGTCGACACTGCGGTGGTCTGCGAGACCTGCAACGGCTCGTGCTGCCAGCCGGGCACCCAGCCCGTCACCTGCGACATCTGCCACGGCACCGGGAGCATCCAGCGCTCCGTGCGTTCGCTGCTCGGCAACGTGATGACGTCGAGCCCGTGCGGAACCTGCCGCGGCTACGGAACGGTCATCGCGACTCCGTGCGTCACCTGCCAGGGCCAGGGCCGCGTGCGCGCCCGCCGCACCGTTCCTGTCGACATCCCGGCCGGCGTCGACACCGGGTTGCGCCTGCAGATGCCGGGCAGCGGCGAGGCCGGCCCCGCGGGCGGCCCGAACGGCGACCTCTACCTCGAGATCAAGGTGAAGCACCACGAGGTGTTCAGCCGCGACGGCGACGACCTGCTGTGCACGCTCGAGCTTTCGATGACGGACGCGATCCTCGGCACCACGGCCACCGTGAAGGCGCTCGACGGCGACATCCGGCTCGAGCTCAAGCCCGGCACGCAGTCCGCCGACATCGTCACGGTCAAGGACCGCGGCATCACGCACCTGCGCGGCACCGGCCGCGGCGACCTCCGGGTCGGCATCCAGGTGGTCACGCCCACGAAGCTGGACCACAAAGAGAAAGAGCTGATCAAGAAGTTCGCGGCGACCCATAAGGCGGCGGAGCCCTCGCTGGCGCACTTCCAGCAGGGGCTGTTCGCGAAGCTCCGCGACCGGTTCCTCAACCTGTAGGCACCGGATGGCCTCCCTCTACCTGCGCGAGGACCTCGACGAGGTCGAGATCGGCGCGCGGCTGTCGCTGACCGGTGCGGAGGCGAAGCACGCAGCCACCGTCAACCGCACCCGGCCCGGCGAGTCCGTGCTGATCGGAAACGGGCGCGGGCTGGTGGCCTCCGGGGAGGTGCTGGTCGCGACGAGCGCGGAGCTCACGATCGACGTGGAGTCGGTGTCGCGCGTGGAGCGTCCTTCGCCTGCCGTGACGTTGGTGCAGGCGTTGGCGAAGGGCGACCGCGACGAGCTCGCGATCCAGGCCGCCACGGAGCTCGGCGTGGATGCGGTGCTGCCGTGGGCGGCCTCCCGCTCGGTGTCGCGCTGGGAAGGCGCGAAGGTGGCCAAGGGGCGCGAACGCTGGACGACGATCGTGCGGGAGGCCGCGAAGCAGTCGATCCGCGCCTGGACGCCGGAGGTGGGGGAGCTCGCCACGACGAAGCAGGTCGCCGCCCTGGCCGCCACCTCCCGTCTCCTCGTGCTGGAGCCCGACGCCGACGTGCCGCTCACCGCTCTCGAGCCGGACGACCGCGACCTCGTCCTGGTCGTCGGCCCCGAGGGCGGCATCGCCCCCCAGGAGCTCGCGCTCTTCCGCGACGCCGGCGCCGACCTCGTCCGCCTCGGCCCCACGGTGCTCCGCACATCCACCGCCGGCCCCGCCGCCCTCGCCCTCCTGAACGCCACCCTCCACCGCTGGTGACCCCGCCGCCGCCGCCCCCGCCGCGCCGCCCCCCGCCATCGAGTCCTCACTTTTTGCACACGGAGAGCGCGTTCACCGTGCATTAAGTGAGGACTCGATGGCTGGGTCGGAGGGGGCGAATAGGATGGAGACATGGCAGAGACGGAGCGTTCGATCTTCTCGCGGATCATCGCGGGCGAGATCCCGGCGGACGTGGTGTACGACTCGGAGCGACTGATCGCGTTCCGCGACATCGCGCCGCAGGCACCGGTGCACCTGCTCATCGTGCCCAAGACGGAGCAGTACCGCGACGTGGTCGAGCTCGCCGCGGGCGACCCGGGTCTGCTCGCCGAACTCGTCGCCACCGCCAAGAAGCTGGCCGACGAGCATTCCGACGGCGACTTCCGCCTGATCTTCAACACCGGCGAGGGCGCGGGCCAGACCGTGTTCCACGTCCACGCACACATTCTGAGCGCCAATGACAGAGGAAGCACCCTCGAGGAAGGACGTCTTGCCCAGCTCTGAAGACACTCCGGGACAGCCGGCACAGTCGGGACAGCCGGCACAGTCGGAAGCCGAGGCGCACCTCAGCGTCGACGGCGTCCAGATGGTTCGCCTCCTCGGACCGCAGGACCGCCTGCTCACCACGCTCGAACGGCAGTACCCGCTGGTCAGCGTCCACGTCCGCGGCAACGAGATCACCCTCGCCGGCGACCCGGCCCAGGTGTCCGCGGCGCAGCGACTCGTCGAGGAACTGCTCCAGATGGTCCGCAACGGCCAGGAGCTGTCTCCGGCCGAGGTGACCAGCTCGGCCCGGATGCTCGGCACCGACCTCAACCTCAGTCCGTCCGACGTGCTCGGCCAGGCGATCCTGACCGCGCGCGGCAAGAGCATCCGCCCGAAGACGCTCGGTCAGAGCCAGTACGTCGACGCGATCGACCACAACACGATCGTCTTCGGCATCGGCCCGGCCGGCACCGGAAAGACCTACCTCGCGATGGCGAAGGCCGTGCAGGCCCTCCAGCGCAAGGAGGTCACCCGCATCATCCTGACCCGCCCGGCGGTGGAGGCCGGGGAGCGGCTGGGGTACCTGCCCGGCACGCTGACCGACAAGATCGACCCGTATCTCCGCCCGCTGTACGACGCACTGAACGAGATGCTCGATCCGGACCTCGTCCCGAAGCTGCTCGCCGCCGGGACCATCGAGGTGGCGCCGCTGGCGTACATGCGCGGCCGCACGCTGAACGACTCCTTCATCATCCTCGACGAGGCGCAGAACACGACGCCGGAGCAGATGAAGATGTTCCTCACCCGCCTCGGCTTCAACTCGAAGATGGTCGTCACCGGCGATATCACCCAGGTGGACCTCCCGAACGCGGCCAGTGGTCTGCGCCTGGTGACGCGCGTGCTCAACGACATCGACGACATCCACTTCGCGCGCCTCACCAGCGAAGACGTCGTGCGGCACAGCCTGGTCGGCCGCATCGTCGACGCCTACACCGAGTACGACGCCCGCCAGCAGGCCCGGCACTACGAGCGCGAGCAGGCGGCGGAGTTCGCCAACCGCGCCGAGCGCCGCGGCGGCTCGCCGCGCGACCACCTCCCGAAGCGACGATAGGGCCGCCGTGAGCATCGAGATCAACAACGAGTCCACCATCGAGGTCGACGAGGCCGCCCTCCAGCGGCTCGCGACGTACGCGTTCGACATCCTGCACGTGCACCCGGATGCCGAGCTCGCGATCGTGCTCGTCGACGAGGCCGCCATGGAGCAGCTGCACGTCCAGTGGATGGACGAGCCCGGCCCGACGGATGTGCTCAGCTTCCCGATGGACGAGCTCCGCCCGGGCACCGAGGAGGAGCCGTCGCCGGCCGGCCTCCTGGGCGATGTGGTGCTCTGCCCGCAGGTCGCCCAGGTCCAGGCGGAGACCGCCGGTCACTCCCTGATGGATGAGCTGCTGCTGCTGACCACGCACGGCATCCTCCACCTGCTCGGCTTCGACCACGCGGAGCCCGCGGAGGAGCGCGAGATGTTCGCCATCCAGCGCGACATCCTCGTCGGCTTCGCCCGCTACGACCGACAGCGCTAGGGGGCCGGATGCTGCAGGCGCTGTTCTTCGTCGTCGCGTTCCTGCTGGTGGCTTTCGGCGGTCTGATGGCCGCCGTCGACTCCGCCCTGGCCGTGCAGTCGCGCGGCGACATCGCCGACCTCGCCGAGACCTCCCGCGCCAAGAAGTCGCTGCGGTCGATCGCGGAGGACCCGGGCGCCTACCTCAACGCCGTCAACTTCACCCGCATCATCGCGGAGACCACGGCCGCGGTGCTGGTCACGCTGGCCTTCGAGCAGATCTTCGAGCAGTGGTGGGTCTCGCTCATCCTCGCAGCGCTGATCATGGCGACCGTGTCGTTCGTGCTGGTGGGCGTCAGCCCGCGCAGCGTCGGCCGCGCCAACTCCACGGTGCTGCTCCGGCTCACGGCGCCGCTCGTGCGCTTCGTACGAGTGGTGCTCGGTCCCATCCCGGGCGGTCTGGTGGCCCTCGGCAACCGCGTCACGCCGTCACGTGCCCGGAGTGCCCCGGTCACCAGCGAGGAGCAGCTGCTCTCGATCGTCGACGAGGCGACCGAGTTCGACGTGCTCGAGGAGGACGACCGGGAGCTCATCCACTCGATCTTCGAGTTCAACGAGACCGTGGTGCGCGAGGTGATGATCCCGCGCACCGACATGGTCACCGTCGACACGACGGCCGGGCTGGGTACCGCGATGGGCCTCTTCTTCTCGACGGGCGTGTCGCGCATGCCGGTCATCGACGGCGGCGATCCGGACGAGGTGACCGGCATCCTGTACCTCCGGGATGCGGCCAAGCTCAGCTTCGAGCGTCCCCTCGGGGCCGACGAGCTGACGGTCCGCGACCTGGCACGTCCGGCGCTGTTCGTGCCGGAGTCGCAGAAGGCCGACGCCCTCCTGGCCCAGATGCAGCGTGAGTCGAACCACCTGGCCATGGTGGTGGACGAGTACGGCGGCATCGCCGGACTGGTCACCCTCGAGGATCTCATCGAGGAGCTGGTCGGCGACATCTCGGACGAGTACGACCACGAGGTCGCGCTGATTCAGCCGCTGGGGGAGGGCCGCTACCGCGTGCTCACGCGCTTGCCGATCGACGACCTCGCCGAACTCTTCGACATCGAGATCGAGGAGGAGGACGTCGACAGCGTCGGCGGTCTCGTCACGAAGGCGCTCGGCCGGCTGCCGGAGGTGGGATCGACGGTGACCGTCCACGGGTTGCGCTTCACCGTCGACCGGATCGAGGGCCGGCACAAGCACGTGGCGTCCGTGCTCGTCGAGCGGGACACCGCGCTGCTGCCGGAACCGGACGGCGCGCACGTCCCCATGCCCAAGGACGAGGACCGGCCGGACCGGCACAGCAGCAACCGCACCGAGCAGCGCCGGGCGGAACAGCGCCGCACCGAGGCGCGTCGCACCGAACAACGACCCACCACGCAGCGCCGCACCGAAGAACGACACACCACGCAGGAGACCAGATCGTGACCGAGTACCACGCCGGATTCGTCTCGTTCGTCGGCCGCCCCAACGTGGGCAAGTCGACGCTGACCAACGCCCTCGTCGGCGAGAAGGTGGCGATCACCAGCTCGAAGCCGCAGACGACCCGCCGCGCCATCCGGGGCATCGTGCACCAGAAGGACGGCCAGCTCATCGTCGTCGACACGCCGGGCATCCACCGCCCGCGCACACTGCTCGGCGAGCGGCTGAACACGCTCGTCCAGTCGACGCTGGGAGACGTCGACGTGATCGGGTTCTGCGTCCCCGCCGACGAGAAGATCGGCCCGGGGGACCGCTTCATCAACGACCAGCTCGACGACTACCCGCGCGCCAAGAAGGTCGCGATCGTCACCAAGGTGGATGCCGTCGGCAAGGCTCAGGTCGCCGAGCAGTTGCTCGCCGTGTCGGCCCTGCGCGAGTGGGAGGCGATCGTGCCGGTCTCCGCCGCCAGCAACATCCAGCTCGAGACGCTCACCTCGGAGCTGATGAAGCTGCTGCCGTCCTCGCCCGCACCGCTGTACCCGGACGAGGCGACCACCGACGAGGGCCTGGAGGACCGCATCTCCGAGCTGATCCGGGAGGCGGTGCTGGAGGGCGTCGAGGACGAGCTTCCGCACTCGCTCGCCGTCACCATCGACGACATCGTGGAGCGCGACGACAAGGATCTGGTCGAGGTGTACGCCAACCTGTTCGTCGAGCGCGACAGCCAGAAGGCCATCGTCATCGGAAAGGGAGGCAGCCGGATCCGCGACGTCGGCGCCACGGCCCGGAAGCCGATCGAGGAGCTGCTCGGCCGGCACGTCTTCCTGTCGATCCGCGTCAAGGTGGCGAAGGACTGGCAGCGCGACCCGAAGCAGCTCGGCCGCCTCGGCTTCTGAGCGCGCCGCTCGTAGCTCCTTAAGATCGCGGGCTGAGTCGGTCCTGAATTCAGGAGATCGCGGGCTGAGTCGGTCCTGAATTCAGGAGATCGCGAGCCGAGTCGGTCCTGAATTCAGGAGATTCGGCACGGTACCCGCTCCTGGGGCCTTTATTCAGGACCCACGGCACCGCTAGAGCCAGAATCTCCTGAGAAAAATCGAGCCAAGGCCGCGATCTCCTGAAAACAGGACGACGGCAGCGGCATCTCCTGAAAACAGGACGACGGCAGCGGCATCTCCTGAAAACAGGACGACGGCAACGGACCGGGCGTCCCGCACCCCGCACCCCGCATCCCGCATCCCGCGACCCGTACATCCCGAGGATGATTCCGCCGACCGGATGCGCGACCGGCCGCGACCGGACCGTACGGTAGAAGCATGCCCGACCGCCGCCGCCTGTTGAGCGTGGTCGCTCCGCACCGCTGGGTGCTGGAGCCCACGCTGGCCGTCGTGCTGTTCGCTGCGTGGTTCGTCACGGGGTTCCCGTACGACATGGCCGCCGCCCTGGCACTCGTGTTCTACTGCGCCGCGGTGGCGGTGTCGCGCATCCTTCCGGGGGTGTCGCTCGGGCTGGTGTGGATCGCCGTCCTGCTCGAGCTGACCGAGCAGAGCGGGCTGGAGGCGCCGTTCCGGGTGATCGCGGCCGTCGCGGTCGTCGCCGCTCTGGTCGGCGTGGCCGCGCACGGCGGGAGGGTGCTGCGCTGGCTGGACTTCGCCTCCGCGATCCTGCTCGCTCCCGCCATGGCGTACCTGTTCACGGTCCGCGGGGAGCTGAAGTTCCCGCAGTTCGGCCCGGTCATCGGCGGGTACTACACGAGCCAGGGGCTCGGCTTCGTGCTGATGAGCCTCCTGCTCGGCGTCATTTTCGTCGCGGCCTGGCTGCTCGGCTTCCTGGTCGCCCGTCAGCGGGCGGAGGCGGTCGGCCGGGGGCCGTCGGTGCTGGTCTGGCTGGCGTCCAGCGGGGGAGCGGAGGTGCTCGAGGACGACGTGGACCGCCCCGTCCTGGTGCGCCGCCTGAACCGCACCCAGCTGACCGCCGACATCATCGGCGCCGTCGTGTTCCTGGTCTTCTGCCTGGTGGTCGGGGAGCAGGATCGCGCGGCTTTCCTCATCCTCACCGGCTTCGCCGTCGCCGTCGCCCTCCGCCGCATGTCGCCGCCGGTCGCGCTGTCGATCGCCTGGCTGGCGGCCGTGCTGCAGATGACCACCGGGCACTCGATCCTGGTCAGCGACCTGGGCGTCCTCGTCGTGCTGTACGCAACGGCCGCGTACGGCGACCGGATCGTCCGCGGCGCCGGGCTCATCTCCGCGGGCGTCGGCGCGCTGGTCGCGGCGCTGTACCTGACGGCGACCGCCGCGGTGGCGCAGGGCTACTACGACCTGCTGTCGAACGCCATCGCGAGCGTCGCCCTGCAGTTCGCCTTCCTGTTCGTGGTGAGCGTCACCGTCCTCGGCCTGTCGTGGGTGCTCGGCCTGCTGGCGAGGACCTGGCGGAACGCCCGCGTCGCGCGTCGCGCCCGGGCGGAGGCGGAACTCGACCGCAACCGCGCCGTCGAGGATGTCGTGGTCGAGCAGGAGCGCACCCGGATCGCCCGCGACATGCACGACGTCGTCGCGCACTCGCTCGCCGTCGTGATCGCGCAGGCGGACGGGGCCCGCTACGCACGGCACAACGACCCGGACGCGGTCGACGAGGCGCTCGCCACGATCGCCTCCACCGCCCGCTCCGCCCTGGGCGACGTGCGCGTGCTGCTCGCCGAGCTGCGGCAGTCGCACCCCGCCGACGCCGCCCGCGCGCCGGGCGCCCACGACGGCCCGCAGCCGTCGCTCGCCGACCTCGAACTGACCGTCGACCACATCCGTTCGGCCGGACTCGCGGTCACGCTCGAGCGGACGGGCGCCGTCGAGACGCTCGGCTCCGCCCAGCAGCTCGCCGCCTTCCGCATCGTGCAGGAGGCGCTCACCAACGCTCTCCGGCACGGCGACACCAGCCGTCCGGCGAGCGTCGTGCTCGCCGAATCGTCCGCCGACCGCGGCCCCGGCCTCGTCATCACCGTGAGGAACACCATGAAAGACACCACGCTGGAGCCCGCTTCGACAGGCTCGCTGCCCCGCATCGGCCACGGGCTGCCCGGGATGCGCGAGCGCGCCTCCCTCGCAGGCGGCTCGCTCACCGCCGGACCGCACGACGGCGAGTTCGTCGTGACCGCGTTCCTGCCGGGAGCGGTCGCGTGAGCGGGAACGCGAGCGGGAACGCGAGCGGGAACGTGAGCGGCGGAGCGAGCGGGGATGCGGCCGGCGGCGTGACCGAGGCCGGCACACGCATCCGCGTGCTCCTGGTCGACGACCAGCCGCTGTTCCGGGCGGGCGTGAGGATGCTGCTCGGCTCCCAGGACGACCTGGAATTCGCTGGCGAGGCCGGCAACGGCCAGGAGGGCGTGCGCCTGGCGGCCGAGACCCGCCCGGACGTCGTCCTGATGGACATCCGGATGCCCATCATGGACGGCATCGCGGCGACGAGCACGATCATCGCCGACGCCGAGCGCGCGGGCCGCACGCCGCCGCGGATCGTCGTGCTGACCACCTTCGACCTCGACGAGGCCGCAGCCAGGGCCATCCGCGGCGGCGCGAGCGGTTTCGTCCTGAAGGACGCGGAGCCGGAGTTCCTGCTCGCCGCCATCCGCACCGTTCACGCGGGCAGCGCCGTGATCGCCGCCGGTGCGACGCGCGAGCTGTTCGAGTACTTCTCGTCGGCGCAGCCGAACCGGCCTGAGCCGCCCGAGTTCGGGTCGCTCACGACCAGGGAGCGCGAGATCTTCGTCCTCGCCGCCCGCGGCCTGAGCAACGCCGAGATCGCAGGCTCCGAGTTCCTCAGCGAGGCGACGGTGAAGACGCACATCTCGCGCATCCTCGCGAAGCTCGGGCTGCGCGACCGGGTGCAGATGGTGGTCTACGCGTTCGAGCACGGCCTGACCGCCTCCGAGTAGCGCCGAGCCGCCCTCCACCGCCTCCCGGACCTCCACACGTCATCCTCAGGGAGGACACAGGATGGGCCCGCCGCCCGATCCGCCGCGCTGGTCCGCCTCCCTAGCGTTGAGGGCATGGAGCTGACTCTCACGGATACGGTGGCGCGCGTCGAAGCAGCCACGAAGACTTATGGCAGTGGCGCGGGGCGCGTGAGCGCACTCGACGACGTGACCATCGGGATCCCGGCCGGGCGGTTCACCGCCATCATGGGCCCGAGCGGTTCGGGCAAGTCGACGCTGATGCACATCATGGCGGGGCTGGACTCGGTCACGAGCGGCCGCGTGTTCCTCGGCGACACCGAGATCACGCACCTCGGCGACGCCGAGCTGACGCTGCTGCGCCGCCGCCGGATCGGCTTCGTCTTCCAGTCGTTCAACCTGGTGCCCACGCTGGATGTGCAGGGCAACATCCTCCTGCCGTTCGAGCTGGATGGCCGTCGGCCGTCCCGCTCCCAGTCGGAGTGGATCGACCACCTCGTCGACACGCTGGGGCTGCGCGATCGGCTGACGCACCGCCCGCACGAGCTCTCCGGCGGTCAGCAGCAGCGTGCCGCGATCGTCCGGGCCCTGGCCACCCGGCCCGACCTCGTCTTCGCGGACGAGCCGACCGGCAACCTCGATTCGCGGACCGGCCGCGAGGTCCTGGCGGTGCTCCAGGAGGCGGCACGCACGTTCGGCCAGAGCATCGCGATGGTCACCCACGACCCGGTGGCGGCGAGCTACGCCGATCACATCGTCTTCCTGGCCGACGGCCGCATCGTCGCCGAACGGCCGCAGTCGACTCCGGAGGAGATCTCGTCGTTCATGCTCGGGATGGAGGCTCGCGCGTGAGCCGCCCCTTCTCCGCCTTCCGGGCGAACGCCCGCGACCATCGGGCCGGCATCCTCGTCGCCGGGCTCAGCTCCGCGTTCGGCGTCGCCCTGGTCGGCGGTGTGAACACGCTCGCCGCCTACATCGGCAGCTCGTCGATGGGGGAGCACGGGAGCGTCCAGATCGCCCTCGGGGTCGTGGCGGGGATCTTCTTCGTCATCGCCGTCTACGTCGGCGCGATCGTCACCACGAACACCTTCGCCACCGTGATCGCCGGCCGCACCCGTACCATCGCACTGCTGCGGCTCATCGGCTCCAGTGCCCGTGCGCAGCGCCGGTCGGTGGCGAGCGAGGGGCTCGCGGTCGGTCTCATCGGCGGCGTGGCCGGCGGCGCAGCCTCCGCCGCGCTGTGCCTGGTCGCCGTGCGGGCGTTCGTGGCGACCGGGGTCCTCCCGGACGCGCTCTACCCGGTGCTCAGCCCGGTGATGGTCGCGCCGGTGGTCGTTGTCGTGCTGACGACGTGGCTCGCCTCCTGGGTGGGCAGCCGCCGGGTGCTCGCTGTCACGCCCGTGCAGGCGCTCGGCGCCGCGGAGGAGCGTCCGGCGCGCGTCGTGCGCAGCGCTGGCCGGCTCACGGTCTCGCTGCTGCTCATCCTCTCGGGCGCCGTCCTGCTGGCGGGCGGCCTGCTGCTCGGGCTCGGAGCGTTCGCGCGGATGAACGCCTCGCTCGGCGCCCTGTCGGGATTCGGTGTGCTGGTGGCGCTCCCCGGAGGTGTGCTCTCGTTCACCGGGATCATCCTGGCGGCTCCGTACTTCCTGCCTGCGATCCTCCGTGGTGTGGGTCTGCTCCTCGGCCGGGGCGCGGCGGGGAGGCTGGCCGCGGCGAATGCCGTGCGCAATCCCGAACGGAGCGCACGGTCGGCCATCGGGCTGGTGATCGGGGTCACCCTCATCACGATGTTCGTGGTCGCCGCCTCCACCTGGCTGCAGCTGATCCAGGATGCGTCCGCGCGCGAGCCGGGCATCTACGAGGGGGCGTCGGCGATCATCGGCGGCACCCTGACCGTGTTCATGGTCCTGGTCGGCTTCTCCGCGGTCATCGCCGCCTGCGGCGTCGTCAACACTCTGTCGCTCAGCGTCCTTCAGCGGAGGCGCGAGCTCGGCCTCCTGCGCGCCCTCGGCTTCAGCGCCGCACAGGTGCGCCGGATGATCCTGGCCGAGAGCTCGCAGCTGACCGTCGCCTCCGTCCTCACCGGTCTCGTCCTCGGCACGCTCTACGGCTGGATCGGCGCGCAGTCGTTGCTCGGGACGATCCCCGGCGGCGGTCTCATCGCTCCGTCACTGCCCTGGCCGTTCCTCGGAGCGATCGTGCTGGCGGCGGCGGTTCTGGCCGTCGTGGCGGCCCTCGCTCCCACCCGTCGGGCCACGCGGGTGTCCCCGGTGGAGGCGCTGGCGGTCGACTGACCGGCTGAATGTTGGCTGAACTCTCACAGAGCCTCAGCTATCGATGAACCTGGCGCTGAATAATCGAACGCGGTGCCGTCGAGTGCCCGCCCGAGCCCCACCGAGAGGATGTCCCCTGAACTGGCTGCTGACCCTGAGGATCGACAAGCCCCCGTTCCTCATCGCGCTCGACGTTCTCGCGGCCGGCCTGGCGCTGTACCTGCTGATCCGTCCGACGGCGCGGCGGACGCTCGCCGGGCTCGTGGCCGCGCTCGTCGGCGGGTTCGTCGGCTGGTTCCTGGTGTGGCTCCTCACGGACGTGATGGACCTGTTCGGCGTCGACCTCACTCCCGTCACGACGCTATGGACGGCGCTCGGCTTCGCCGGCGTGGGCCTGGCCGTGGCGAACCTGTTCCGCTCCCGCTGGTGGCGGAAGGTCATCGCCGTGGTCAGCATCCCGGTGTTCGTGGCCACCGCGCTCTGCGGCATCAACGTCGACTTCGGGGCGTACCGCAACCTGAACGACGCGCTCGGGATCGTGCCCTACAAGGCTCTCGGTCTGCACGCGGAGCGGGGGGAGGTGGTGGCCGGCACCGACTGGAAGGCCACCGTGAGCGACCCGGCGAGCGTTCCGGCGAAGGGCGAGATCGGCACCGTCCGCATCCCCTCCACCGAATCCCGGTTCCCGGCGCGCAAGGCCGTGGTCTACCTCCCGCCGGTCGCGCTGACGGCGAATCCGCCGGCGCTGCCCGTGCTGTACGCGCTGTCCGGGCAACCGGGCGCGCCCGCCGACATGTTCACCGCAGGCGGCGTCGCCACCGCGATGGACCGCTTCGCGGCGGCGCACGACGGCTATGCGCCGATCGTGGTCGCCCCCGACCAGCTCGGCGGTCCCGGCCGCAATCCGATGTGCGTCGATTCGCGTGCGTACGGCGACTCGGCGACCTACCTGCTGACGGATGTGCGGAATTGGGTGCGTTCGAACCTGCGCGTGAGCGGTGATCCGGCAGGATGGGGGGTGTTCGGCTACTCGCAGGGAGCAACCTGTGCGGTGCAGTTCGCGAGCGGCCGGCCGGACCTGTTCGGTTCGGCATTGGCCTCCTCGAGCGAGCTGGGGCCGACACTGGGGGATGAGGAGCTGACCATCAGCACGGGATTCGGCGGGTCGAGGTCCGCCTACGAGAAGGCGCAGCCTTCCGCGATGATGAAGCAGCACACGCCGTACGCCGACTCGGTGATGGTGTTCGGTGCGGGGGCCGACGACGCCAAGTACACCGCGTTCGCGCGCACGCTGTACGACGATGCTCAGCGCGCCGGCGTGCACGCTCAGTTGCTGAGCTCGCCGGGGACGGCCCACGACTGGAAGACCGTGCGCTACGTCCTGGCCACCGGGTTCCCGTACCTCGCCACCCAGATGGGCCTCGGGTCGTGAAGCTGTCCGCGCTGCCGGCGCGGATCGGACGGCTGGTCGCGCAGCATCCCTTCACCACCGGGGTGACCCTGCTCATCCTGGTCCTCGCGCTGGTCACGGGTCCGCTGCGCGGCCCGCACCGGCCGCTGCGCGGCTGGCTGGGCGCGGGCGCCGTCCAGCTGCTGGACGGCCACTGGTGGTCGCCCTTCACCGCTGTGCTCTTCACCGACGACCTGCTCGAGCTCGTGATCGCGCTCATCCTCACCGTGGTGCTCGTCGGGGCGTCGGAGCGCCTCATGGGCGCGTGGCGGACAGCGCTCGCCTTCTTCGGCACGGCCGTCGTCGGCATCGTCGTCGGCGCTCTGGTGCAGGTCGCCGCGAACGACATCGGCGAGCTCTGGGCCCGTAACGTCCACGGCCTGCTGGTGCTCGACGTCTTCACGGCGATCGGCGGCACGGTCATGACGGCGAGCGCGTTCGCCGGAACGCTGTGGCGGCGCCGCCTCCGCGTGATCACGCTGCTGGTGGCGATCATGTACGTGCTGTACTCGGGCCTCCCGTCGGACCTGTACCGGCTGCTCGCCGTGCTGACGGGCCTCGCGCTCGGCCCGCTGCTGCGGCAGACGCGCGTCGCGGGGGATTGGCTCCGCAGCTCCCATCACGAGGTCCGGGTGCTTCTCGCCTCCGCCGTGACGATCACCGCGCTCGGCCCGGTCATCGGTCTGCTCGGCTCGACGCGGTACGGACTGCTCTCGCCGATCGGGCTGCTGTTCAGCAACGAGGCGCCGAGCGCCGGATCGGTCATCGAGCGCTGCCAGGCGTTCGCTGTCACTCGCCAGTGCGTGCGCGACCTGACCCTGGAGCGCATCAACGGCTTCGGCCCTGTGCTGCTCTCGGTCCTTCCGCTGCTCGTGCTGCTCGTCGCTGCCTACGGACTGCTGCGCGGGCGTCGCTTCGCCGTGTGGCTCGCCGTCGCGGTGAACGGGCTGCTCGCCCTCCTCTCCGCCCTGTACTACGGCATCTTCCCGATCGCGGCAGCGCGGCCGGTCGTCTCACCCCGGTACTGGGAGGTGACGGCGATGCTGGCGCTGTCGACGCTGGTCCCGTTGGCGATGGCGGTGCTGCTGATCGTCTTCCGCCGCAACTTCACGGTCATGCCGTCGGCGCGGGCCGTTCGCCGCTACCTGCTGCTGGTGCTGTCGACGGGCGTAGGACTCGTCGTCCTGTACGTCCTCGTCGGCTGGCTGCAGAAGGACACCGGGTTCACCCGTCCCATCGACCTCAGCGACCTGCTCGACGACGTGCTCGAGCGGTTCGTGCCCGTCAGCTTCCTGCGCCGCGAACCGGTGCAGTACCTCCCGACGACGCCGCTCGCCACGATCGTGTACCACAACATCGGAACCGTCTTCTGGCTGGTCGCCATCGTCGGGGCGATCCCGGCGACGCTCGGCCGCGGACTCCGACGCCTCGGGACGGGCGAGGAGGGACGCGTGCGCGACCTCCTCCACCGCGGCGGCGGCGACGCGATCTCCTACATGGCGACCTGGCCGGGCAACTCCTACTGGTTCGACCCGGTCGGCGGAGGGGCGATCGCCTACCGGGTGGAGGGTCGGGTCGCGCTGACCACGGGCGGCCCGTTCGGCGCGCCCGGGCCGCACGACGGGGCCATCCAGAGCTTCGCCCGGTTCTGCGACGACAACGGGTGGATCCCGGTCTTCTACAGCGTGGATGCGCACTACGCGCCGCTGTTCGAACGGCTCGGCTGGTCGACCATGACCGTGGCGGAGGAGACCCTGATCCGCCCGCAGCTCTGGGCGACGACCGGCAAGAAGTGGCAGGACGTCCGCTCCTCCATCAACCGGGCGCAACGGGCCGGCATCCGGTCGGAATGGACCAGCTTCGCCGCCCTCCCGCTGACCGCCGCCGTGCAGCTCGCGGACATCTCGGAGCAGTGGGTGGCCGAGAAGGACCTCCCCGAGATGGGCTTCACCCTCGGAGGCCTCGACGAGCTGCGCGACCCGGAGGTGCGCCTCATGCTCGCGGTCGACGAGAGCGGCCGCATCGAGGCGGTCACCAGCTGGCTGCCGACCTTCCGCAACGGCATCGTGGTCGGCTGGACACTCGACTTCATGCGACGCCGGCCGGACAGCATCAACGGCGTGATGGAGTTCCTCATCGCCGAGGCGGCCACGCGGATGAAGGAGGACGGCATCGAATTCATGTCGCTCTCGGCTGCTCCGCTGGCTCACACCGCCGCGGCGCCAGAGGGGGACAAGGACGCCATGGACCGGCTGCTCGGCTACCTCAGCTCTTCGCTGGAGCCGGTCTACGGCTTCCGCTCGCTGCTCAAGTTCAAGCAGAAGTTCCAGCCGGAGCTGCACCCGCTGATGATGGCCTACCCGGACCCGGTGGCACTGCCCGCGATCGGCATCGCTCTGGTGCGGGCGTACCTGCCGGAGCTGTCGGTGCGCCAGGCTGCGACGTTCGTCCGGGGACGGTCCTGACGGAACGGGCGATGACCGGGCCGAGACGGCGTGGTACTCTCGGTGCTGTGTACGGTCTGCTCCTCCTTAGCTGCCGCGACGAGTCCTAATCCCGGGCCTCACTCGTCGCGGAGTTCGTCGTCGGCTCTCCCCAGCACACGAGTGAAGGATTCGAGAAGACCATGAAGAACACGCAGGCGCCGAGCGCCATGCCGATCCACAAGTACCGTCCGTTCCACGAGCAGATCCGCGTCGACCTGCCGGACCGCACCTGGCCCTCCCAGCGCATCACCGAGGCGCCGCGCTGGTGCGCGGTCGACCTCCGCGACGGCAACCAGGCGCTGATCGACCCGATGAGCCCCGAGCGCAAGCGGATCATGTTCGATCTGCTGGTGCGGATGGGCTACAAGGAGATCGAGGTCGGCTTCCCGTCGGCCAGCCAGACGGACTTCGACTTCGTCCGCAGCCTCATCGAAGAGGACGCCATCCCGGACGACGTCACCATCCAGGTGCTGACCCAGTCGCGCGAGCACCTGATCAAGCGGACGTACGAGTCGCTGGTCGGCGCCAAGCAGGCGATCGTCCACCTCTACAACTCGACCAGCATCCTGCAGCGGGAGGTCGTGTTCCGCACCGACCAGCAGGGCATCATCGACATCGCCCTCAGCGGCGCCCGGCTGTGCCGGCAGTTCGAGTCGCTGGTCCCCGGCACGACGATCTACTACGAGTACTCGCCCGAGAGCTACACCGGGACCGAGCTCGAGTTCGCCGCCGACATCTGCAACCAGGTGCTGGAGGTCTTCGAACCGACGCCCGAGCGCAAGGTCATCATCAACCTCCCCGCGACGGTCGAGATGGCGACCCCGAACATCTACGCCGACTCGATCGAGTGGATGTCGCGGCACCTGAACCACCGTGAGAACGTCATCCTGTCGCTGCACCCGCACAACGACCGCGGGACCGCCGTCGCCGCCGCCGAGCTGGGCTACCTGGCCGGCGCCGACCGCATCGAGGGCTGCCTGTTCGGCAACGGCGAGCGCACCGGCAACGTCGATCTGGTCACCCTGGGCGTCAACCTGTTCACACAGGGAATCGACCCGCAGATCGACTTCAGCGACATCGACGGGATCAAGCGCACGGTCGAGCACTGCAACCAGCTGCCGGTCGGCGAGCGCAGCCCGTGGGGCGGCGACCTGGTGTTCACTGCGTTCAGCGGCTCCCACCAGGACGCCATCAAGAAGGGCTTCGAGTCGATGGAGGCGCGCGCCGAGCGCGAGGGCGTCACGGTCGATGACCTGGTCTGGGCGGTGCCCTACCTGCCGGTCGACCCGAAGGACCTGGGGCGGAGCTACGAGGCGGTCATCCGGGTCAACTCCCAGTCCGGCAAGGGCGGCGTCGCGTACCTGCTGAAGAACGACCACTCGCTCGACCTGCCGCGTAAACTGCAGATCGAGTTCTCCGGCGTCGTGCAGGCCAAGACCGACGCCGAGGGCGGCGAGGTCACCAGCGAGCAGATCTGGGACGTCTTCCAGGACGAGTACCTGCCGGCGCCGTCCTCCGACCCGGACGCCAAGTGGGGCCGCTTCGAGCTGGGCAGCACGACGACCACCAACGAGACCGGCGAGCACGTCGTCCTCACGGTGACGCTGCGCGACGGTGACACTGTGTCGAAGGCCACCGGCGAGGGCAACGGCCCGATCGCGGCGTTCTTCGACATCCTGCACCAGCACGGCGTCGACGCCCACCTGTACGACTACTCGCAGCACACGCTGTCGGCGAGCGAGTCGGCCCTGGCGGCCGCGTACGTCGAGGTGGATGTGGACGGCCAGCGCCGCTGGGGCGTCGGCATCGATGCGGACACCACCACGGCCTCCTTCAAGGCGGTCGTCTCCGCGGTGAACCGTGCGGTGCGGTCCGCCGCGGGCCAGGCCGCCTCGGAGCTCGTCGGCGTCTGACCGCCCGCGCGCTGTCCTCCTGCCTCTCCCCGGAACCCGACATTCGTCACGAATGTCGGGTTCCGTGCGTCCGGAGCCCCGATTCGTGACGAATGTGCGGTTCGGTGCGTCCGGAGCCCCGATTCGTGACGAATGTGCGGTTCGGTGCGTCCAGAGACCCGATTCGTGACGAATGTGCGGTTCGGTGCGTCCGGAGCCCCGATTCGTGACGAATGTTCGGGGGCGGCGTTCAGTCGGGGCGGTCGCCGCGGTCGATGCGATAGCGCGGGATCGCGCCGGTCTCGGTGCGCTCGTCGATCCGGGCCGGCGTGCGGGTCCGGCTCAGGTTGAGGCGCGGCCACCGCATCCGCGGCAGGCGCCCCAGTTCGCGCTGCTCGGGGAGGCTCCAGCCGAAGCGGACGGCCAGCAGCCGGATGACGACCGTCACCACGACGCACGCGATCGCCGCAGGGATGAGCGGCACGCCGAGGTCGACCATCACGACGAGGACGATGGTTCCCGCGCCGGCCGCGACCGCGTACAGCGACCCGACGTGCATCAGCGCGATCGGGAGGTTCAGCAGCATGTCGCGCAGGATGGACCCGCCGACCGCCGAGACGACCCCGACGAAGACCGCGGGAACCTCCGGCAGACCGAGCGCGAGCGCCTTCGTCGCCCCGATCGCGCCGAACAGCCCGATGGTGAGCGCATCCAGCAGGGTGATCAGCGGGTCCAGCCTCCGGAACAGCCGCACCAGCAGCATCCCGAGCAGTGCGGCGACCACGGTGATCGGCAGGTACCAGTTCGACTGCAGAGCGACCGGCGTGACATTGAGCAGGATGTCGCGCAGCAGTCCGCCGCCCACCCCGGTGGCCACGCCGATGATGGCGATGCCGAGCAGGTCGAGGCGGCGGTCGCGGAAGCCGGACGCGAACATCGCGCCTTGGAGGCTGCCGACGCCGACGGCGACGAGGTCGCCCCACAGCGGGATCGCCAGTGCGCCGATGTTGAGGGCGGTCGTGCTCACCCGTCATGTGTACCATGCGCGGCACGCCCGTCCGCCCGCCGCGCTGTCAGCCGCAGGCGCGATACTGGAGTGTGCCTGTCTACCGTGATGAAGCCGTCGTGCTCCGCACCCACAAGCTGGGGGAAGCCGACCGCATCGTCACCATGCTCAGCCGGCAGCACGGCAAGATCCGTGCGGTCGCCAAGGGCGTGCGGCGCACGGCGTCCCGCTTCGGGTCTCGGCTGGAGCCGTTCATGGTCGCCGACGTGCAGCTGTACGAGGGCCGCAGTCTCGACACGATCACCCAGGCCGAGACCATCGGCGCTTACGGTGCCCTGATCGCCGACGACTATGCGAGCTACACCGCCGCCAACGCCATGGTGGAGGCGGCCGACCGGCTGACCGACGCCGAGGCGTCACTGCAGCAGTACCTCCTGCTCGTCGGGGCGCTCCGGTCCCTGTCGCGCCGGGAGCACGGCCCCGGGCTCACCCTCGACTCGTACCTTCTGCGCGCGCTGTCGCTCGCGGGGTGGGCGCCCAGCTTCCAGGACTGCTCCCGCTGCGGTGCACCCGGGCCGCACACAGCCGTGGTCGTCCAGCTGGGCGGGGTCGTCTGCGCGGATTGCGCGCCGCAGGGCGCCCCCAAGGTCGACCCGGAGACGATCGCGCTGTTGGGCGCGCTGCTGTCGGGGGACTGGGAGGCGGCGGAGGCGGCCTCCGAGACGACCCGCGGGCGGGCCAACGGCGTGGTCGCCGCGTACACGCAGTGGCACCTCGAACGCGGACTGCGGTCCCTGCAGCACGTTCAGCACGACCAGGTCCGCCCTGCCCCGAACGGCACCGACCAGAAGGCGAGTGGATGAGCCCCAAGCCGTACACGCACAAGGATGCGGTCGAATACCGGCCGCTCGACTGGACCGGGGTCTACCCTCCCGAGTTCCCCGCAGGCAGCGTCCCCTCGCACGTCGCGATCGTCATGGACGGCAACGGCCGCTGGGCCAACCGCCGGGGCCTCACCCGCATCGAGGGCCATCGCGCCGGGGAGGCGGCGCTGCTCGACGTGGTCGCCGGCGCCATCCAGGTCGGGGTGAAGCACCTGAGCGTGTACGCGTTCTCGACCGAGAACTGGAAGCGGTCGCCAGAAGAGGTGCGCTTCCTCATGGGATTCAACCGTGACGTCCTGCACAGGAGGCGCGACCAGCTCAACGAGTGGGGCGTCCGTGTGCGCTGGGCCGGGCGCAAGCCGCGCCTGTGGTCGTCGGTCATCAAGGAGCTGCAGTACGCCGAGCAGCTCACCGCCGGCAACGACGTGCTCACCCTCACCATGTGCGTGAACTACGGAGGCCGCACCGAGATCGCGGACGCCGTCCGGGCGATCGCCGACGAGGTGGCCGCGGGGAGGCTGCGGCCGTCCGCAGTGAGCGAGAAGACCATCCAGAGGCACCTCTACCTCCCGGACATGCCCGACGTCGACCTCTTCGTGCGGAGCTCCGGCGAGCAGCGCACCAGCAACTTCCTGCTCTGGCAGAGTGCCTACGCCGAGATGGTGTTCCTCGACACGCTGTGGCCGGACTTCAGCCGGACGGACCTGTGGGATGCGGTGGAGCTGTACCACCGCCGCGACCGGCGCTTCGGGGGAGCGGTGGACGCGCCGAAGCCTTCGGCGGCGGCCGCGGCCTCCGCGGCGGAATAGGTGCAGCGCTGCAGCGTTGACCCTGACGTGAGCGAACCCATCAAGATCGACATCTGGTCCGACATCGCCTGCCCGTGGTGCTACATCGGCAAGCGCAAGTTCGAGGCGGGGAGCGGTCTCTTCGCCGGTGCAGGCGACGGCCGCGGTGTGGAGGTCGAGTACCACTCGTTCGAGCTGTCCCCGGACACCCCCGTCGACTTCGAGGGCAGCGAGGTCGACTTCCTCGCCGGGCACAAGGGCATGCCCGCCGGTCAGGTGGAGCAGATGCTGGAGCGGGTCACCGGCATCGCCTCGTCGGTCGGCCTGGACTACCATTTCGACACCCTCAAGCACACCAACACGGTGAAGGCGCACGAGCTGCTGCACTTCGCGAAGGAGCAGGGCAAGCAGCTGGAGCTGGCCGAGCGCCTGTTTCGCGCCTACTTCGTGGAGGGCCGCCATGTCGGCCGCGTCGAGGACCTTGCGGACCTCGCGGCGGAGGTCGGCCTCGACCGCGCCGCCGCGCTCGAAGCGCTCGAGTCGTCCCGCTACCTGTCGGACGTGCGCGCCGACCAGGAGACCGCTACCGGGTACGGCATCAACGGCGTCCCGTTCTTCGTGATCGACGGCCGCTACGGCGTCTCCGGAGCCCAGGACGCGCAGACGTTCGCCCAGGTCCTCGAGCAGGTCTGGTCCGAGCGCGCCCAGGTGCCCGCGTGACCGCCGCCGAGGCGCCGCAGGCGGCTGCCGCGGCGGCCACGGGCGTGCCGGCCGTGCGGGCCGTGCCGGCCGCTGGCGTGCCGGCTGCCGCCGCCGCGCCGCGCCCGTCCCTCATCCCGCTCGGCGCCCCCGCCGCCGTCTGCGACGGCGACACCTGCGCCCTCCCGTGAACTACTGGTCCCGACATGCCGTTACGCGTGAAGGTGTGGCGGCATGTCGGGACCACTAGTTGCGCAGCGCACCGCGGATGCGTCGGAGCGCTTCGGCGGCTCCCGCACGCATGTGTGCTTTGTTGATGCGCAGCACACGCCAGCCCAGTGACTCGATCCGGTAGATGCGGTCGATGTCGGTCTGGTACTGGTCGGCGTCGCTGCGATGATGGTCTCCGTCGTACTCGATGACGAGGCGCGCCGAGGGCAGCACGAGGTCGCCCGACGCGACCACACGTCCCGACCCATCGCAGATCGCGTAGTTCACCTGAGGCTCCGGGAGGCCGGCGCGGACGATGGCCAGCCGCAGGATCGTCTCCATCGGAGAGTCGGTTCGGGCTCGGACGAGCTCCGCTGCAGGCCGAAGGCGACGGATGCCCGGACGCGCGTCGGCCGAGGAGACGGCGTCGCTGAGGTCTGAGGGAGCGCACAGAGGACCCTTCCGCCGCAGCAGCGCGTCCCCTGCGATGACGAGATCGTCGATGCCGAGAAGTGCCGCAAGTTGGCACCACACCTCTGCGGGCGCAGGCACGGGCATCCCCTGCACACATCGCAGTGAGATCGGCACGGCGAGCGCATGACCGAGGATGCTCTGGCCCTTTGGCGAACGACGGGGCAGGACCCTGGAGACGTGCAGTCGGCTTTCGTCGGTGAAGCGGGCGGGGAGAGGGAGCCCGTACAGCAGAGCCGCGGTCGCGTGGCTGAAGAAGGCATCCGGCTGCATGACCGTTCGGTATGACGCGCAGCGTTCCAGGAGTCCCGGATCGACATCAGCCCCGACACGGGCTCCGTGGAACGGTGCGACGAGGTCGGCGCGCCGCAGCCGCTGCACAGGCACCCCGGCCTCCTGGGCCGCTCGGGCGGAGAAGGGTGCGTCGCACAACGGAGGTGGCAAAGGCGTGGCGGGTCTCATCCCGCCACCCTGCCGCATCCCCCGATTCGTCGCTCCGGTTATCCACAGCTCGCGATCTGCTGGTCCCGACATGCCGTTACGCGCGCGGCCGTAACGGCATGTCGGGACCAGTAGATGGCTACTCGGGGTCGGTGATGTCGGCGACGGCGGCGCCGAAGGCGGCGATGAGGGCGTCCGCGTCGACGAAGAGGGAGTAGCCGTGCTCGCCGGCGCCCATCGAAACGGTCCGCCCCGGGATCGTCGCGTCGGCGATGACGGGCCACGCGGTCGTGCTGCCGAAAGGCGTGATGGTGCCGCGCTCGTAGCCGGTCGCCGCGAGAGCGACGGAGGCGTCCGGCAGCTGCAGCTTGTTGACGCCCACCACGGACCGGAGCTTCGGCCAGGCGATCTTGCGACCCCCAGGAACCAGGGCGAACACGAACGTGTCGTCGCTGCGCTTCACGACCAGCGTCTTGACGATGTCGGACGGCTGGATGCCGAGCAGCGCAGCCGCCTCGTGGAGGCTGCCCGCAGCCGGGCGTTCGATGATGCGGATGTCGACCCCGCGGGCAGCTGCATCCGCCGCGACGCGCTCCCGTCCGCTGCTCACAGATGCGCCTTCGGAGGAGTAGTCCACGGATTCCGGGCTTTCGGCCATAGCTCAGCACGCTTTCTGGGAGAATCGAGTGAGATGTCTACCACTGCAACGATAAGCCACGCCCCCCAGCTGACCATCGGTCCGCTCGGGCTCGACGTGCCCGTGGTCCTCGCACCCATGGCGGGGATCACCAACACCGCGTTCCGCCGGCTCTGCCGCGAGTTCGGCGCGGGGCTCTACGTGAGCGAGATGATCACCTCCCGCGCGCTCGTGGAGCGGACGCCCGAGTCGCTGCGCCTCATCACCCACCACGAGTCCGAGACGCCGCGCTCCATCCAGCTCTACGGGGTCGACCCGGTTACGGTCCGCGAGGCGGTCACGATGCTGGTGGCGGAGGACCGCGCCGACCACATCGACCTCAACTTCGGCTGCCCGGTGCCCAAGGTCACCCGCAAGGGCGGCGGGGCCGCGCTCCCGTGGAAGCTCGGGCTGTTCCGCGAGATCGTCGAGGGCGCTGTGGAGGCCGCGGGCGGCATCCCGCTGACCATCAAGATGCGCAAGGGCATCGACAGCGACCACCTCACCTACCTCGAGGCCGGCCGTATCGCCGAAGGGGCGGGCGTGGCCTCCATGGCGCTGCACGCCCGAACGGCGGCGGAGTTCTACTCCGGCCACGCCGACTGGTCCGCGATCGCGAAGCTCAAAGAGACGGTCGCCTCCACCCCGGTTCTCGGCAACGGCGACATCTGGTCGGCGGCCGACGCGATCCGCATGGTCGACGAGACGGGATGCGACGGAGTGGTCGTCGGCCGCGGCTGCCTGGGCCGCCCGTGGCTGTTCGGGGATCTAGCGGCCGCTTTCCGCGCCCGAGCGGGTGAGATCAGCGGGGCGGAGGCCGAGGCGGCGCAGGCGCGGCCAACGCTCGGACAGGTGGCGCAGACGTTCCGCCGCCATGCCGAGCTGCTGGTGGAGTTCTTCGACAGCGAGGAGCGCGGCTGCCGCGACATCCGCAAGCACGTCGCCTGGTACTTCAAGGGCTACCCGGTGGGCGGCGACCTGCGCGCCAGCCTGGCGACGGTCGACACCCTCCAGCACCTCGACGACCTCCTCGCCACGCTGGACGGGAACCAGGAGTACCCCGGCGAAGCGGCGGAAGGGCAGCGCGGCCGTGCGGGTTCGCCGAAGCGGCCCGCTCTGCCCGACGGCTGGTTGCAGAGCCGCGACCTCGACGGTGTCCAGCGCGCAGAGGTCGCCGACGCGGAGGTCCACAACAGTGGTGGATGACGTGGCACCGGCCGCGCAGCCGAGCGCTCAGCCGAGCGCGCAGCCGAGCGCGCAGCCGAGCGCGCCTTCCGGAAGCGGCTGGGACGAGGCGGCGTCCGGATACACCGAGCACGACCGCGAACGCTGGCTGCCCGAGCACCACTCCAACCGCCGCAGCGACTTCGCCCGCGACCGCGCCCGGCTGCTGCACTCCAGCGCGCTCCGCCGCCTCGCGGCGAAGACGCAGGTGCTGAGCCCGACCGCAGGCCTCGACTTCGCCCGCAACCGCCTGACGCATTCCCTCGAGGTGGCGCAGGTCGGCCGCGAGCTGGCCAACAGTCTCGGGCTCGACCCCGACATCGTCGACACCGCCTGCCTCGCTCACGACATCGGGCATCCGCCGTTCGGCCACAACGGCGAGCGCGCGCTGAACTCCTGGGCGGAGGGGATCGGCGGCTTCGAGGGCAACGCCCAGACCCTGCGGCTGCTCAGCCGCCTCGAGCCGAAGGTGTTCGGCCGCGACGGGCGCCCGTACGGTCTCAACCTCACGCGCGCCAGTCTCGACGCGAGCTGCAAGTACCCGTGGCCCGCCTCCTCGTCGGTCGCCGACCCGAGCGGCCGGGCCAAGTTCGGCTTCTACGCCGACGACCGGGCTGTGTTCGAGTGGATGCGCGCCGGCGCCCCCGACCGGCAGCGTTGCATCGAGGCCCAGGTGATGGACCTCTCCGACGACATCGCCTACTCGGTGCACGACTTCGAAGACGCCGTGGTCAACGGCTACATCGACGTCGCCGCGCTGGGCAGCCGCGTCGACCACGAGGACCTGGTGGAGTCCATGCACGAGTGGGTCGGCGGCGAGGTGAGCCACCAGGAGCTCATCGAGGCGTTCGACCGGCTCGACAGCATGGACATCTGGCTGGACGGCTGGGACGGCTCCCGCCGCTCCCAGGCCCGGCTGAAGAACCTGACCAGCCAGCTGATCGGTCGGTTCGCCCACGCCGCAGTGCACGCGACGAAGGAGGCCGCCGGCCGCACCGACCTCATCCGGTTCGGCGCCGACGTGGTGGTTCCTCTGGGCATCCGTGCGGAGATCGCGGTGCTGAAGGGCATCGTCGCCACCTTCGTGATGTCGCGCAACACCCGTCAGCCGATCTACGCCCAGCAGCGCCAGATCCTGACGACGCTGGCCGACCTCCTGCACCAGCGGGGGCCCGCGGAGCTCGACCCCGGCTTCGCCGAAGACTGGCGTGATGCCGCGAACGAAGACGAACGTCGCCGGGTCGTCGTCGACCAGGTCGCCAGCCTCACCGACCAGTCCGCTCTGAGCTGGTACGAACGGCTCGTGCAGCATTGATGCGCCAACCGGAGCGGATGCGCGCACGACCGGGCTTGAATCCCGCCGCCCCGTGCAGAATGCTTGAGGTCAGGCCTTCAGGAGGAAACGAATGAGCACCGCACTACCACCGTCGGACGGCGACCGCCCCGCTGAGGGCGAGTCGGCGGAGGCGACCCCGGCCGCGCCGGCGACGCCCCGCCGGTCACCGCGCGCGTCCGCCGGAACGGGTGCGGCCCGCTCCACCCGGACGACAGGGACGACCAAAGCCACAGGAACGGCGAAGAGCGCATCCGGGGCCAAGACCACGGGCACGTCGAAGAGCGCAGCCGCCGCCAAGACCGCCGGCACGGCGAAAAGCGCAGCCGCCGCCACGCCGGACGGCGCCGAGAGTGCTTCCCCCACTTCCGAGCCCGAGACGGCCCGGAAGACGACCGGCGCGAAGTCCACGACCTCCGCGTCGCCTGCGAAGAAGCCGGCCGCCGGCCGTACGAGACGGACCACGGCGAAGCCCGCGCCGATCGCCCCCGAGGGCGAGGCCCCGGGCATCATGGATGCCACCCTGGGTGCGCGCGAACCGCTCGCGCCGGCCGCGACGGCATCCGCGGCGGTATCTTCGACCGGACCCGCCGACACCTCGACATCGCCCGCAGAGCCGCTCGCCGAGTCCGAGGCCTCCGCGGCCACCAAGCGCCTCCCGACGGCCGCCGAGTTGTACGGTGACGCATCGGCAGCACCCGCAGCAGCTGCAGCAGCCGCAGCGCCGACAGAAGTCCTCCCCGAGGCAGCGACCGCCGCCTCCACCTCGACCGCGGAGACCCCCGCAGCAACGGAAGGCGACACCGTGCCCGAGAATGTCCGAGCAGATGGCGCCGACACCGTGGTGGCAGAAGTACCGGTGCCCGCCGGCGCCGCCACTGCCGCCGCAGCCGCGGCCCCCGCAGCATCCACGCCCCTTGAGGGGGCGGACGCCGACGCCGCCGAGCACCCCGCGGGCGGGCGCACCGTCCACGACCTCGCCGACCGCCTCGACGACTCGCGCTTCTTCTCGTCGCTGTTCGACTTCACCTTCACCAACTACGTGACGCGCAAGCTCGCCGGCCCCGTCTACGTCGTCGGGCTCGTGCTGATCGCCCTCGGCATCATCGTCGGCTTCGCCAACGGCCTGACGTCCGCCATCGCGACGCATTCGCCCGTCGGGGCGTTCGTGTTCCTGTTCGGCGTGCTCATCACGCTGGTGGGCGCAATGCTGGCCGTTCTGCTGCTCCGCGTGGGCATCGAGGTCTTCTGCGCCATCATCGAGATCGCCCAGAACACGCGCCGCAGACGCCCGCCGCGGGAGTGAGTCCGGCCGCACGCGGGTGACCGTCGGTCCGGCTCACTAGAATCGAGAGCATGGCCGGCCGGATTCGACAGAGTGACATCGAAGAGGTCAAGGCCCGCACCAACATCGCAGACATCGTCGGCGATTACGTCAGCCTGAAGACCGGCGGGATCGGCGCGCTGAAGGGCCTCTGTCCCTTCCACGACGAGAAGAGTCCCAGTTTCTACGTGCGCCCCGGCGTCGGCCGGTACCACTGCTTCGGCTGCGGCGAGGGCGGCGACGTCTACGAGTTCCTGCTCAAGATGGACCACGTCACGTTCACCGACGCGGTCGAGCGCCTCGCCTCCCGCATCGGCTACCAGCTGCACTACGAGGAGGGCGGCGGCGGTCCGTCGGAGAGCGGCGGCAACCGGGCGCGCCTGCTCGCGGCGAACTCCGCCGCAGAGGAGTTCTTCCGCGACCGCCTGTCCGCGCCGGACGCCGAGCCGGGCCGTCGATTCCTCGGCGAGCGCGGCTTCGACTCCGCGGCGGCCGCCCACTTCGGCGTCGGGTTCGCCCCGAAGAGCTGGGACGAGCTGACCAAGCACCTGCGCGGAAAGGGCTACACGCAGGAGGAGCTCCTCGCCGCCGGTCTCGTCTCCCAGGGCGACCGTGGCGTCTACGACCGTTTCCGCGGCCGGCTGGTGTGGCCGATCCGCGACGTCACCGGTCAGACCATCGGCTTCGGCGCGCGCCGGCTCCTCGACGACGACAAGGGTCCCAAATACCTGAACACCCCCGAGACGGCCGTCTACAAGAAGGCGCAGGTGCTCTACGGGCTCGACCTCGCCAAGCGCGACATCTCCCGCCAGGACCAGGTGGTCGTGGTCGAGGGGTACACGGACGTGATGGCCTGCCACCTGGCCGGCATCACCACCGCCGTCGCGACCTGCGGAACGTCCTTCGGTGTCGACCACATCAAGGTGATCCGCCGGGTGATGGGCGACGACTCCAGCCAGGGCTCCGTGATCTTCACGTTCGACCCGGATGCAGCAGGCCAGAAGGCGGCGACCCGCGCGTTCGGCGAGGAGCAGCGCTTCTCGGCGCAGACCTACGTCGCCGTCGGGCCGGACGGGCTCGACCCGTGCGACCTCCGGCTGATGAAGGGCGACGACGCGGTCCGCCGGATGATCGACGCCCGCAAGCCCATGTTCGAGTTCATGATCCGTCAGGTGGTGGAGCGCTTCGACCTCGACTCGGTGGAGGGGCGCACGGCGGCGCTGCGGGCCGGCGCGCCCATCGTGGCGACGATCCGCGACCCCGCCTCGCAGAACGGCTACACACGCGAGCTGGCCCGGCTCTCCGGAGCGGACCTGCAGGATGCGATCCGCGCCGTCCGGGCGGCCCAGCGGAGCAGCGGCGGCGGCAGCAGCGGCGGCCGCCCCGGCGATGGGCGCGACTCCGGCCCGGGCGCCGGACCCGGCGCGGCCTCAGAGACGCAGCGCCGGCTCCCGCAGGCCGACCTCGCCGACCCCACGCAGCGCACCGAGCGCGAGAGCCTCATGGTCCTGCTGCAGCTTCCGGCCGAGGTCGGCCGCGAGCGCGCCGCCCGCGCCGTCCAGGTGCCGTTCGTGAACGCGACCCATGCCGTCGTCCGCGACGCGATCGCCAGCCAGCTGGCGACGCTCGAGCAGCCGGGCTGGGTGGATCGGATCCTCGCCGAAGTCCCGCAGGCGTACGCGTCGACCGTGAACGCCCTGGCCGTGTCCGCACTCCCGCAGGAGGGCGACGCCGGCCCCTACGCGCGCTCCATCGTCGATGGGCTGATCGATCGCGACCTGCTGCGCGAGAAGGCCGAACTCACCTCGCGGCTCGGGCGCACGGACGATCCGGAGCTGCGCCGCCAGATCTCGCTGGCGATGGTGGCGATCGAGACCGAACGGCGGCGTCTCCGCGGGGAGTGACCGCAGGTGACGGCAATACTGCGGAATCCTTCGTCGGGTGCGCAGATGAGCGCTCTTTTGTTGCGCCTGTGTAAAGATCACGCCCGGATCCGCATCTGGATGCGCTGTCCGCGACCATTCCGTGCTAGGAAAGTTCTCACGCGAACGGCGATCACGCATGCCCGCGAGGACGCCGCCGCGCATCCCACACCAGGAAGAGGTACTCGGATATGACATCCGCACACAACGGCGGTCGGCGCCTGCTCGCCGTCTCCGCCGCGTTCGCGGCCGCGGCACTGGTGCTCGCCGGCTGCTCGGGAAGCAACAACTCCTCCGGCGGCGGCTCAGCGCTCACCATCGGAACCACCGACAAGATCACCTCGATCGACCCGGCCGGCTCGTACGACAACGGCTCGTTCGCCGTCATGAACCAGGTCTACCCGTTCCTGCTGAACACGCCGTACGGCAGCCCGGACGTGAAGCCCGACATCGCCGAGAGCGCCGACTTCACCTCGCCGACCGAGTACACGGTCAAGCTGAAGCCCGGACTGAAGTTCGCGAACGGCCACGACCTGACCTCCTCCGACGTGAAGTTCACGTTCGACCGTCAGATCAAGATCAACGACCCGAACGGCCCGGCCTCGCTGCTCGCCAACCTGGACAGCGTCTCCACCCCGGACAAGTCGACGGTCGTCTTCAAGCTGAAGGTGCCGAACGACCAAACCTTCCCGCAGGTGCTCTCGAGCCCGGCCGGCCCGATCGTCGACGAGCAGGTCTTCTCGGCCGACAAGGTCACCCCGGACAACACCATCGTCAAGGGCCACCCGTTCGCCGGTCAGTACGACATCACGAGCTACGACTTCAACAACCTGATCGCGTACAAGGAGTTCGACGGCTACAAGGGCCTGCTCGGCAAGCCCGCGACGGCCAAGATCAACGTCAAGTACTACGCGGAGTCGTCGAACCTGAAGCTCGACATCCAGAAGACCGCCATCGACGTCGCCTACCGCAGCCTCTCGGCGACCGACATCGCGAGCCTCGAGAGCAACAACAAGGTGAAGGTCGTCAAGGGACCGGGTGGCGAGATCCGCTACATCGTCTTCAACTTCAACACCCAGCCCTTCGGCGCCACCACTTCCGACGCCGACGCAGCCAAGGCTCTCGCGGTGCGCCAGGCGGCCGCCGACCTCGTCGACCGTTCCGCGATCGCCGACCAGGTCTACAAGGGCACCTACACCCCGCTGTACTCGTTCGTCCCGGACGGCCTGACCGGCGCCACCACGGTGCTCAAGGACCTCTACGGCGACGGCAAGGGCGGCCCCAGCCTCGACAAGGCGAAGGCTGCACTGCAGGCGGCTGGCGTCAGCACGCCCGTCTCGCTGAACCTCCAGTACAACCCGGACCACTACGGCCCGTCCTCCGGTGACGAGTACGCGCTGGTCAAGTCGCAACTGGAGAACGGCGGCCTGTTCAAGGTCAACCTGCAGTCCACCGAGTGGGTGCAGTACTCCAAGGACCGCACGAACGACGTGTACCCGGCCTACCAGCTGGGCTGGTTCCCGGACTACTCCGACGCCGACAACTACCTGTCGCCGTTCTTCATCAAGGACAACTTCCTGGCGAACCACTACGACAATGCGGAGGTCCAGGGCCTGATCGCGAAGCAGGCGGGCACGACCGACAAGGCCGAGCGCACCAAGCTGATCGAGGAGATCCAGGCGAAGGTGGGCGCCGACCTCAGCACCCTGCCGCTGCTGCAGGGCTCGCAGGTCGCCGTCGTCGCCAAGGGCGTCTCCGGGGCGGACAAGACGCTGGACGCGTCATTCAAATTCCGTTACGCGGCACTCTCGAAGTAAGCACGGACCGGAGCCAGAAGCTCCGAGCCGACCGGGGGGTGGCTCGCTCACGCAGCGAGCCACCCCTCTCCACGAACCACCACGATTGGCTTCCATGACAGCGACTGTCAGCACCGCGGACGCGGGTACGACCCCCGGCCCCGAGCGCACCAAGGCGAAGCGACGATCCGGGGGCGGTCTCGGCCGCTACATCGTGATCCGCGCCGTCCTCATCATCCCCACCATCTTCATCCTGGTCACCGTCGTCTTCTTCCTGATGCGGTCGACCGGCGACCCGATCACCGCAGCGCTCGGCGGCAAGCTGCCTCCTGAGCAGCTCGCGCAGCGCGTGCACGAGGCCGGGTACGACCGGCCCATCATCGTCCAGTACTTCGAGTACCTGGGCCAGCTGCTCCGCGGCGACTTCGGCACCACCTTCACCGACAATCAGCCGGTCACCCAGGTGCTCCTCCACTACGGTGCGGCGACCCTGGAGCTGGCGTTCTACGCGCTCATCGTCGCCTTCATCGTCGGCATCCCGCTCGGCCTCGTCGCGGCGTACTTCCGTGACAAGGCGCAGGATGCCAGCCTCCGCATCTTCGCCATCCTCTGCTATGCGACGCCCGTTTTCTTCGTCGGCCTCGTCCTGAAGCTGATCTTCTCGATCTGGCTGGGCTGGCTCCCGGTGTCCGGGCGCGCGTCGACCAGCTCCGAGCTGGAGATGCAGACGCTGGACGGGAAGACCGGCATCTACCTGATCGACGCCTTCCAGACCGGCGACCCGGAGGTGGTGGTGGATGTGCTCACCCACGCCATCCTCCCGGCGGTCGCGCTCGGACTGCTGACCGCCGGGATCTTCCTGCGACTGGTGCGCACCAACGTGATCGGGACCCTGTCCACCGACTACGTCGACGCCGCGCGGTCACGCGGAGTCGGGGAGTCCCGCCTGCTGCGGAAGCACGCGTACCGGCCGGCGCTCATCCCGATCATCACTGTCATCGGCCTGCAGATCGCCCTGCTGCTCGGCGGCGCGGTGCTGACCGAGACCACCTTCGAGTGGAAGGGCCTCGGTTTCCAGCTGGTGCACTACCTTCAGGCGCGCGACTTCGTCGCCGTCCAGGGCATGGTGGTGCTGCTCGCGGTCATCGTCACCCTCACCAACTTCGTGGTCGACGTCATCGCGGCCCTCATCGACCCGAGAGTGAGGTACTGAGATGTCGACCGCAGCACTCACCTCCCGCAAGCGCTCCCTCTGGGACCGCCTGCCCGTCGTCCACCAGCTCCGGCAGAGCGTCGGCCTGCAGCGCGGAATGCTCGTCGTGGGCCTGGTCATCACGGCCGTCTTCATCCTGCTGTCGATATTCGCTCCGCTGATCGCCCCGTACGGCTTCGCCCAGTCGAAGGCCGACGGGAAGTCGTTCGGCGCGCAGCAGCCGCCGAGCGCCGCCCACATCTGGGGCACCACCTCCGGCGGCTACGACGTGTTCTCGCGGGTGATCTGGGGAACGCAGACCGCGATCCTGGTGATCATCGTCGCGGTCATCCTGTCGATCTTCATCGGCGTGTTCCTCGGCCTGATCTCCGGCTACTTCGGAGGCTGGCTCGACCGCGTGCTGGTCGTCATCTGCGACGCGATCTACGCCTTCCCGTCGCTGCTCCTCGCGATCGTCATGGCGATCGCGATCAGCGGCGGGCAGTCGAGCCTGTGGGGCGGCATCCTGGCCGCGGCGATCTCGATCACGGTGGTGTACATCCCGCAGTACTTCCGGGTGATCCGCTCCGAGGTCGTCCGCATCAAGGCGGAGTCCTACGTCGAGGCGGCGAAGGTGGTCGGCGCCAGCAACACGCGGATCATGGCGCGGCACGTGCTGCGCAACTCCACCCGCACCCTCCCGCTGATCTTCACCCTGAACTCGTCGGAGGCCATCCTCACGCTGGCCGGGCTCGGCTTCCTCGGCTTCGGCATCGAGCCGACCGCGGCAGCGGAGTGGGGCTACGACCTGAACAAGGCCGTGGACGACGTGACGAGCGGCATCTGGTGGACGTCCATCTACCCCGGTCTCGCCATCGTGCTGGTGGTGCTCGGCATCACGCTGGTGGGCGAGAGCCTCAACGACCTGGCCGACCCGCGTCTGCGCGGCCGTCGCCGCGCGGCAGCCGCCTCGGGGCAGGTCGCCGAGACCTCCGTGGTCCCCGGCGGCACCCTGACCGCCGGCCCAGGCGGAGTGGACGGCCTGGAGGGCGGCGAGTCCTTCGACGAGCATGGAATCGAGGTGCGTCCATGAGCGACGTCGTCCAGATCAACGACCTGTCGGTCTCCTTCTCGACCGACGCCGGAGCCGTCAAGGCGGTCGACGGGGTCAGCCTGACCGTCGGGCCGGGCGAAGTCCTGGCGATCGTGGGGGAGTCCGGTTCGGGCAAGACCGTCACCGCGAAGACCATCCTGGGGCTCCTGCCGGAGACGGCGACCGCCTCGGGCGCCGTCATCCTGCGCAGCCGGGACGGCAAGAGCGAAGCGGACATCGTCTCGCTCGACGGCCGCCGGCTGCGCGCGGTGCGCGGGACCGACGTCGCCATGGTGTTCCAGGAGCCGTCGAGCGCGCTCAATCCGGTCTATCCGGTCGGCTGGCAGATCGCCGAGGGGCTGCGCGCCCACGGCAGGCTGTCGAAGAAGGAGGCTCGCGAAAGGGCCGTCGAGATCCTCGGCCGGGTCGGCATCCCGGATCCGGAGACCCGCGTCAAGCACTATCCCCACCAGTTCTCCGGAGGCCAGAAGCAGCGCATCGTGATCGCGATGGCCCTGGTGCTGAACCCGGGCCTCATCGTGGCGGACGAGCCGACCACGGCGCTCGATGTGACGGTCCAGGCCGAGATCCTCGACCTGCTGCGCCGCTGCCGCGACGAGTTCGGCGCCGCGATCGTGCTGATCACGCACAACATGGGCGTGGTCGCCGACCTCGCCGACCGCGTCGCGGTGATGTACCAGGGCAAGCTGGTCGAGGAGGCCGACGTGCGCACCCTGTTCGCGTCGCCGCAGGCCGACTACACGAAGAAGCTTCTGGCGGCCGTTCCGAAGATCGGACAGGGCGCAGTTGCGACACAGGACCGCGCCATCGCCCGCGCCGAGCGTCCCCAGCTGGCGCCGGTCGTCCGCGCCCGCGACCTGCGCATCCAGTACCCGGGCCGGCTGGGCCGACCGGGGTTCGTCGCCGTCGACGGCGTCTCGTTCGACATCCGCCCCGGCGAGGTCCTCGGCCTGGTGGGGGAGTCCGGTTCGGGCAAGACCACGATCGGGCGCGCGATCGCCGGCCTCAACCGGGTCACCGGCGGCTCTCTGGAGGTCCTCGGGCAGGAGATGAACGGCGTCCGCGAGCGGCAGTTCCGCAAGGTGCGCAGCGACATCGGCTTCGTGTTCCAGGATCCGGCGTCGAGCTTCAACCCGCTGCTGACCATCGCCGAGTGCGTGGCCGAGCCGCTGGTGGTGCACGGGCGCGCGTCCTCGCCGACGGACGCGCGGCGCCGTGTCGACGAACTGCTGGAGGCCGTCCAGCTGCCCCGCGCGTACGGCGACCGCTTCCCGCACGAGCTGTCCGGCGGTCAGCGGCAGCGCGCGAGCCTCGCCCGGGCGCTCGCGCTCGAGCCGACCCTCCTGATCGCGGACGAGCCGACGTCGGCTCTGGACGTCTCGGTGCAGGCCCGGGTGCTGGAGCTGTTCGCCGACCTGCAGAAGGAGTTCGGCTTCGCGTCGCTGTTCATCAGCCACGACCTGGCCGTGGTCGACCTGCTGGCCGACCGCATCGCGGTGCTGCACCGCGGGAAGCTGGTCGAGGAGGGGACCGGCGCGGAGGTGCTCGGCAACCCGCGCGAGGCCTACACGCAGCGGCTGCTCGCCTCCCTTCCGGTGCCGGATCCGGTCGAGCAGGCCGACCGGCGGGAGGAGCTGCACCGCTTGCAGAGCCAGAGCGCCTAGGGTCGAAGGTGTGAGTTCCGAGCCAGCCATCGCCGTCAGCGACCTGTCCGTCGAATACCCCGCGCGCGGCCCCAGCGCCTCGTGCGTCGCCCTGCGCGGGGTGAGCTTCCGGCTGGAGGAGGGGCAGGTGCTCGGCGTGCTCGGCGAGACCGGGTCCGGCAAGAGCACGCTCGCCCAGGTGCTGGCCGGACGCGTGCTGCCGGCGCGCGCCTCCGATCCCGGCCCGCGCATCAGCGGCGGCGAGGCGTCGGTGCTCGGCCACCGCCTGCGCAAGGCGCGCAAGCGCGACCTGGCGGAGGTGACCTTCCACGTCGGCTACCTGCCGCAGGAGGCCGCGGCGACCCTGGAGCCGTCGCTGACGGTGCAGGACAACGTGGCGCTCCCGATCTTCGAGCGCGACGAGCACTATCCGCGCCGCGCGGCGGGGGAGCGGGCCGCCACCATGCTCGACACGGTGCACCTCCCGCTGAGCGTGCTGAGCAAGTACCCGTACGAGCTCAGCTCGGGTCAGCGGCAGCGCGTCGCTCTGGCGCGGGCACTCGTGCTCGGGCCGAGCATCCTCATCGCCGACGAGCCCACGGCCGGGATCGACGCCACCGTGCGGGATGCGGTGATCGACCTGCTCAGCCAGCTGCGCGAGCATCCCGACTTCACGGCGGTCGTGGTCAGCCACGACCTCTCGGTGCTGCGGAGGGCCACCGACGTGTCGCTGGTGCTGCAGGGAGGGCGACCGGTCGGGTTCGGCCCGATCGAGGAGGTCCTGGCCGACCCCACGCATCCCTTCGTCGCTGGGCTGGCGCGGGCGCTGAAGCCGCCGCAGCTGCGGACCGAACGTCGACCGCAGCGGGCCGCTGCTCGCCGGACCACCAAGGAGGACGGATGAACCAGGACGCAACCGAGCATGACGGGGGTGCGGGTGCGGGTGCCGGTGCCGCGCGGCATCGTGCCGTGATGGCGGACGAGGTGACCGCGATCCCCGCCGACCGGCGGCCCGAGCCCGGTCCGATCGCCGTGCTCCCCGAAGCCGGGCAGCAGTTCGTCGACGCGGTGGAGGCCGCAGGCGGCACGGTCGAGCCGCTCTCGGACCGCACGCGTGGCGTCGTCTGGCTGTCCAATAAGGACGCCGCGTCGTTCCCTGCCGTCCTGGAGGCGCATCCCGGCATCGGATGGGTGCAGCTGCCGTTCGCGGGTGTCGATGCCTTCGCCGACATCCTGGCCGCGGAGAACCGCCCGGGCCTCGTCTGGACCAGCGCCAAGGGCGCCTACGCGCAGCCCGTCGCCGAGCACGCGCTCGTGCTCTCCCTGGCGCTGCTGCGGGTCCTGCCGAAGCGCTTGCGCGCGCGTTCCTGGGCGACCGAGCCGGAAGGGCGCTCGCTCTACGGGATGGACGTCGTCATCGTCGGCGCCGGCGGGATCGCGCTGGAGCTCATGCGCCTGCTGGAGCCGTTCGGCGCGCGGGTGACGATCGTCCGCCGGTCGGAGGCCGCCGTTCCTGGCGCCGCTCGGACCGTGACCGCCTCCCGCCTGCGCGAGGTGCTGCCGTCGGCGGACCTCGTCGTCGTCGCTGCGGCGCTCACCGGCGGGACGCGCCGCCTGTTCGGGCCCGACGAGTTCGCGGCGATGAAGGACACGGCGTACCTGGTGAACATCGCGCGCGGCGGCCTGGTCGACACGGACGCCCTGCTGGAGGCGCTCCGGACCGGCGCGATCGCGGGTGCAGGCCTCGACGTGACCGATCCGGAGCCGCTTCCGGACGGCCATCCGCTGTGGGACGAGCCCGGTGTGATCATCACGCCCCACCAGGCGGACACCCCCGAGATGACGGCTCCGCTGCTCGCCGAGCGCATCCGGCTGAACGTGCGCGCGTTCCTCGACGACGGTCGTTTCGTCGGCGTCGTCGACCCGGAGGCCGGGTACTGAGCCCGACGCACCCGGGATGGTGGCCCGATTTCCGGAGGGGCGGCGAATCTTGCTAGAGTAGCTTCGCTGATCAAGCATTCCTCGATAGCTCAATTGGCAGAGCAGCCGGCTGTTAACCGGCAGGTTCTTGGTTCGAGTCCAAGTCGGGGAGCCAGCGAAACCCCCGGTCTTCTACGGAAGGCCGGGGGTTTCTGCGTGTGCGGGGTGCGCCGGTTTGCGGGCGATGTCGTCCTGAATTCAGGAGATTGGGCTCCGGTATTCAGGAGCGGCGGAGCGGAGTTCGTCGCGTCCTTTTCTCAGGAGATTCGGTCGGGACCGGTGCCTGACGTCCTTTACTCAGGACATAGCGGACGATCTGCGCCGTTTCTCCTGAGTTCAGGACGGCCATTCTCCTGAATTCAGGATCAGCGCCCTACTGCCACCCCGGCTGCACGAGCCCGGTCTCGTAGGCGAGCACCACGAGGTGCACCCGGTCGCGGGCGTCGAGCTTGGTCATGATCCGCGACACGTGCGTCTTGGCGGTCAACGGACTGAGGAACAGCCGCGCCCCGATCTCGGTGTTGGTCAGCCCGTGCGCCACGAGGGCCAGCACCTCCCGCTCCCGATCGGTCAGCTGCTCCAGGCCAGCGGAGTCCGGGGCCGGGCGGAGACCACCGGAGACCCGCTCGATGAGGCGGCGGGTCACCCCGGGCGACAGCAGCGCATCCCCCGCGGCCACCACGCGAACGGCGCGGATCAGCTCGACGGGCTCCGTGTCCTTGACCAGGAAGCCGCTCGCACCCGCGACGATCGCCTGCGCCACGTACTCGTCCAGTTCGAACGTCGTCACGATGACGATGCGCGTCCCCGCGAGCGCCGGGTCGGCGACGATCTCACCGGTCGCCCACAGCCCGTCCCCGTCCGGCATGCGGATGTCCATGAGCACGACGTCGGGACGGGCGCGGCGGACCAGTTCGACGGCCTCCCGACCGGTGCCCGCCTCGCCGACGATCTCGACATCCTCCTCGGCCTCCAGCAGAGCGCGGAAACCGGCTCGGACCAGGTGCTGGTCGTCGGCCAGCGCGACGCGGATCACGAGGCCTCCCGCAGGCCGGTTCCCGGCGCCGGGGGAGTCGCGGGGATGCGGGCCTCGATGAGCAGTCCGCCGCCGTCGGGCTTCCGCGCCTCGAAGGAGCCGCCGAGCAGCTCTGCGCGTTCGCGCATCCCGAGCATCCCCCTGCCCGTCGTGGCGCCCGGCCCACCGGGTTCGGCCGCCGTGTCGGCGGGAAGGCCCCGGCCGTCGTCCTGAACCGTGAGCACGTATCGGCCGTCCTTCTCTGCGATGCGGATCGTCACGCTCGTCGCCTGGGCGTGCCGGCCGACGTTGGTGAGCGACTCCTGCACGATGCGGTACAGCGCGAGTTGCGCCGCCGCCGACGGGGTGGAGCGCAGGTCCGACCGGTAGTCGATTCGGAGGCCGGCTTTGCGGTACGTCTCGACGAGCAGCGGGATGCGTGCCAGGTCCGGCTCGGGCGAGCGGGCAGCGTAGCCGTCCGGCCCGCGGAGGAAGCCCAGCACGCCCCGGACCTCCTCCAGGGCCTGACCGCTGGTCGCCTTGATGGCCTCGAGGCTCTCCCGCGCCTTCTCCGGGCGCGAGTCGAACAGGTGGAGGCCGACCCCGGCCTGAACGCTGATCTGCGAGAGCGAATGGGCGAGCACGTCGTGCAGTTCCCGGGCGATGCGGAGCCGTTCGGCTTCGGCGGCGGCTTCACGGCGGGCGGCGATGGTGCGGGCGACCTCCCGGTACCGTTCGCCCCGGTTGCGCAGAGCCTCTCCGACGCCCACCAGCAGGCAGAGGAGGAGGGCGACGATGAGGGGCCGGATCATGGCGGCCGGATCACCGCGCAGCAGGTAGGCGGCGGCGGGACCGGCGAGGGCGAACCCGGCGAGTGTCCACCACGCCCACACCCGGGCACCGCGGATGACGGCGCCGACGACGGCGAACGCGAGGGGGACGACGGAGAAGGGCGGCCCGGTCGTCACGGCGATCGCCGGCGCGCAGAGCGCGGCGACGATGGCGACGGTGAGTCCGGGATGGCTGCGCCCGGCGAGCAGGACGAACGAGGAGGCGAAGGCCAGGAGCGTGAAACCCAGTGCGAGCGGGTGGGCGGACGCCTGCTGCCCCGCGATGAGGACCCCTGGCACCTGCAGCAGCGCGGCGAGGACGACGGGGAACCAGCGGGAGCCGCGCGGTCGCCCGCGCTCCACCCAGGGAGGACGTCCCCAACCGGGTCCGGTGGCCGCGCCCTCGAACCCTCCGTGGCGCGGGCCTGCGCCGTCATCGGCGGGCGCGTTCCAGGGCATCTCCTCATGCTAGCCAGGGCCGCCCGCGTCGGCGTCCGCCGGACGGTGTCTCCCGGCTACTCCCCGGGGAGTACCCGGCGGGCGTCCGGCGCGCTCACGGGTTGTTCTGGGCGTTGAAACCGCCGTCGTCGGAGGGCGGCTGGTCGAAGAGGTGCCCGAAGCTCGGGCCCCCGAACGCGCTCAGTCCCGCCTCACGCTCCAACGACTCCCGGTTCTCCGCCTCGTCGTTCTCGTACGCGTCCACCTCGTCGTCCGGCTCCTCGGCGTTCGCGTCGCCCCTGTCGTTGCGGGCTGAGTGTCGTCCCTCGTCATCGTCCATGCGCGCATCGTACGACCGTGGGGCGCTGCGCGACGAGGGGGAGATGGGAGGGCGTTGCTCCCGCCGGAGTAGCCGGGAACGCTCCCGGCGGCGGATTCGCCCGGTGGCCGCCGCGGCGAGGCTGGCAGTGTCGTCCGCGAGAGCCGCGGACCGTCATCGATTGGACACATCATGCTCAGCTCACTGGCCACCGCGGCCGCGGCAGCCCCCTGCGTGGTGGCGTACGGCCACCCCTTCTTCGGCTGGTGGTGGATCTTCATCCCGATCTTCTGGATCCTCGTGATCGCGCTCATCTTCGGCTTCGCCGGCCGGCGCTGGCGGAGGGCCGCAGCGATGCGAGGAAACGGCTACCCGGGCTGGGGCCCGCACGGCGCCACCCGCTCGGCCGAGCAGACCCTCGCGCAGCGCTACGCGAACGGCGACATCGACGAGCAGGAGTACCGCGCCCGGCTGGAGGTCCTTCGCGCCAACCGCGACAGCGCCTGACGGTCTCGCGCGGCCCGGTAGGATCGACCGGGCCGCGCGAGCGCGTGGCGGGAAGGAAGGCCGATGGACGTCGTCGTCACCGCGACAGCCGTCGTGGCGCTCGTCGCCGCCGTGGTCTTCCTCGTCCTCTGGCTCGCCGAGCGGAGGCGCCGTGTCCGGTTGCGGGACACCCGGCAGGAGTCGGAGTGGGACCGCATCGACCGGGAGCTCGACCTGGCCGAGCAGGCGGGCCGGTTCCGCATCGTCGGCGATCTGGGGGATGTCGCGATCCAATCGGTCTCACGGCTCGTCACGCAGGCCGAGGGTGTCCGTTATGCGGCCGAAGCCGATCCGGCGGCCGCCGTGCGGTCGGTCGGAGCGCTCGAGACGTCCGCACGCGACGCCCTGGCCGACCTGCGCCGGCTGCAGGCGGTGGCCCGCGAAGCGCAGGAGGCCGCACTCCCGCAGCCGAGCCTCCACTCGGCGCGCGATCTGTTCCGCGTGTTGCGCGACGCCGGTCTCGCGGTCACCTTCACCGAGAGCGGCGACCGCTTCGACCTGCGGCCGGGGGCGGAGCTGGCCGTGTTCCGCATCCTGCAGACCAGCCTGGAGAACGCGCTCAAGCACGGCGGCGCCGGTACGAACGCGTCCGTCGCGTTCTCGTGGACGGCGGACGGGCTCAAAGTGAGCGTCGAGGACGACGGTATCCGTGCCGCCGCACGGCGGCTCGGTCTCGACCGGGACGGCGTGGACCAGGCGACGTCGTACACGATCGCGGACGATGTCCGGGCGCTCACCGCGCACTACGAGGGCGCCGGGCTCATCGAGATGCGGGAGCGTGCTGCGCTGTTCGGCGGGACGCTGACGGCCCAGACGGTCCCGGGCGTCGGCTTCACTCTGACGGTCGTGTTCCCGGCACTGCGCCACCACAACGGCGTGCACGGGGTGGACCTGCGGCGCTGACCGCAGCCTCCGCACCCGCGGCTTCCGGACCCGCGCTGCGCAGCACGTGCGACGTGGCCGGGGCGCTCAGTCGTCGAGGTGGTCGCGCCCGGGCAGCCAGCTGAGACCGGGGACGCCCCAGCTGTTCTTGCGCTGCGTCTTCAGGGCGGCCTTGCCGAAGGGATGCGTCAGGCGGTCCACGTAGAGGATGCCGTCCAGGTGGTCGTACTCGTGCTGGAAGATCCGTGCCAGCCAGCCCTCGGCCCGCACCTCGTACTCGACCCCGTCGAGATCGGTGGCCTGCAGGATCGCGCGCTCCGCCCTCCGGAGCGGGAAGCGCTCGCCCGGGAAGGAGAGGCATCCCTCCGACTCGATGTCCTCGTCCAGCTCCTCGACGGTCAGCGGGCTCAGCCAGAGCGTCGGGTTGATCGCGGCACCGCGGTGCTGCACGTCGTCGTCGTCGGTCCAGCCGTAGACGAACAGCCGGAGCGGCACTCCCACCTGCGGAGCAGCGAGACCGACCCCCGGCGCCTCGTCCATGGTCTCGAACATGTCGGCGACCAGGGTCCGCACCTCGTCGTCGATCTCGGCGACGGGACGGGCGGGGGAGTGCAGCACGGGGTCACCGGTGATCCGGATCGGGAGGACGGCCATTCAGCAAGACTATCCGGATCATTCCCGGTAGGGTCGTGGGGTGGGTACGGAACTGATGGACGCTTTCGACCTCTCGTATCAGCCCAGCCAGCTCCTGGGCATTCCGGTCGCGCTCGTCGGTGCCTGCTTCCTCTCCGTCGGTGCACAGCTCCAGCACCATGGCGTCGCCAAGGTGGAGGCCACCACCGGCCACGCGGGCGGGGGCATGAGCGCCAGGACCCTCGGTCTTCTGCTGGCACGTCCGTCCTGGGTGATCGGGACGCTGCTGCTGGGGCTGGCCATCGTCTTCCAGCTGGTGAGCCTCAAGCTGTCGCCGATCATCCTGGTCCAGCCGCTCGGCGTGGTCGGGCTCGTCATCACCAGCATCCTCAACGCCCGGGTCAGCGGTGTGAGACTCAATCACCAGTCGGTGATCGCGGTGACCCTCTGCGTCAGCGGCGTCGGTGCGTTCGTGCTGCTGGCGGCGGTGTTCGCCCGAGATCTGCCGGTCACCAGCCGGGCGCTGATCGTCATCCTGATCATCCTGGCCGTCGTGCTGATCACCTTCGGTGTCCTGTTCTGGTTCCTGCGGCACAAGTTCAAGGCGATCATCTACATCGTCGGCGCCGGCGTGCTGTACGGCTTCGTTGCGACCCTCGCCAAGGTGGCCATCGACCGCATCTCCGAGCAGGAGTGGGACTGGCTGCTCGTCGCGTGCATCGTCGCCCTGCTGCTCGCCGCCATCCTGGGCGCGTACTTCGTGCAGAACGCGTACTCGTCCGGGCCGCCGGACCTGGTGATCGCCGGCCTCACCGTGATCGACCCGATGGTCGCCGTCACCATCGGGATCGTCGTCCTGAACGAGGCGGCCGGGGCACCTTGGTGGGCCATGGTCGGGTTCGCCGTCACGGGCGCGGTCGCCGTCCTCGGCGTCTTGCAGTTGGCGAAATACCACCCGCAGAGCGCCTCGGACGCGCCGGTGGCCGACCGCATTACGGACGCCGCGGGACAAAGCGGCTTAGACTAGGCCGTTGAATCGACCGGGCTGCGACACTCACCAGCCCGGGCCGCGAACGCCGTCGCCGGATTCGCCATCCGAAGCCCACGACCGTAGGGAACGAACAACGTGCCTGATACGAGCGGACCGCAACCGACACCGCCCGCCCCGGCAACCACCGAGCCGCTGACCATCGTCATGGGCTGCGACACCTTCGCCCCCGACGTCAACGGGGCCGCCCGCTTCGCCGAGCGCCTCGCCGCCGGCCTCGTGGCGCGGGGCCACGACGTCCACATCGTCGCCCCTGCCGCGAGCCGCAAGCACGGCACGTGGATCGAGGAGCACGAGGGCCAGAAGATGACCGCCCACCGCCTCCGGAGCTGGCGCTGGTACCCGCACGACTGGCTCCGCTTCGCGCTGCCGTGGACCAGCAAGGCGAACGCGCGCCGCGTCCTCGACGAGGTGAAGCCGGACGTCCTGCACTTCCAGTCGCACATCGTCGTCGGCCGCGGGCTGGCGGCGGAGGCCCAGAAGCGCGGCATCCGCATCGTGGCGACGAACCACGTCATGGCGGACAACATCGTGGAGTTCACCCTCCTGCCCAAGTTCCTGCGCAAGACCTTCGTGAAGATCGCCTGGGCCGACGCCAGGAAGAGCTTCGACCGGGCCTCGGCCGTGACCACCCCGACGCGCAAGGCGGCGGAGTTCTTGGAGGCGTCGACAGGGCTGCGCGACGTCTACGCGGTCTCCTGCGGCATCGACGCGCACAACTACACGCCCGACTTCACGCCGCGCACCGGCAACCGCATCCTCTTCGTCGGGCGGGTGACCGGCGAGAAGCACATCGACGTCCTGCTGAACGCCTTCACGCTGCTTCCCGAGAGCCTGGATGCGCGGCTGCAGATCGTCGGCGGCGGCGACCAGCTCAAGAACCTGCAGAACATGGCCGAGACTCTCGGCATCGCCGACAGGGTGGAGTTCCTCGGCTACGTCAGCGACGAGGAGCTCCGCGAGGCGTACACGCGCGCGACGGTCTTCGCGATGCCGTCCATCGCCGAGCTGCAGTCGATCGCCACGATGGAGGCGATGGCCTCCGCGCTGCCGGTGGTCGCCGCCGACGCCATGGCGCTTCCGCACCTCGTGCACGACGGCGAGAACGGTCACCTGTTCCGTCCGGGCGACGCGCAAGACCTGGCCGACAAGCTGGAGAGCGTCCTCACGCTGCCGCAGGACGAGCTGGATGTGCTCAAGCGCGCGTCGCTGCGGATCGTGGCCGCGCACGACATCCAGACCACGATCAGCACGTTCGAAAGCCTGTATCGTGGTGAGCCGGTGGCCGAGCCGGAGACGGAAGCGGCCCCCAGCGTCCCCGCTCCGGAGTGACCGGACCGGTACGCGATCGGGGCGGTAGCTCAGCTGGTCAGAGCAGGGAACTCATAATTCCTCGGTCACGGGTTCAAGTCCCGTCCGCCCTACTCATCCGCGGACGCGGCGGCCGAGTGGTGAGCAGATGTCGCCACTCGACGTGAATTGGAGCATCTACTCACCACTCGACGGCATCCAGGGAGCCGGGGGAGGAGCCGGGCGGGAGCCCGGCGGGCGGCTGGTAGAGTCCTCGGGTGACCCAGACCCGCCGTGCTTTGGCGGGCGGCATCCTGCTCGTCGGAGCAGCGACCATGCTGGCCAATGCGGCCTCGTATCTGCTGTCGATGTTCGCCGCCCGCTGGATGAGCGTCCCCGAATACGGCGCTCTCGGCGCGATGCTGAGCGTCTCCATCATCGGCGGTACGGCTGCGCTCGGTGTTCAGGCGGTGGCCGCCCGACGGGTCGCCCTCGCGGGAGCCGGCGGCGCGGAGGAGCGCGCCGCTGTCGTCTCCCTCGGCCTCCGGGTGACCGCCCTCATCGCCGTCGCCGGACTGGCCGTCGCGTGGCCGCTTGCGAGCCTGCTGACGGTGCCGCCTGCCGCGGTGATCCTCACCGTTCTCGCGGTCGCAGCCTCCATCCCTGGCTTCGGCGCGCTGGGCCTGGTGCAGGGCGAGGAGCGGCACCGCCACTACGGGTACGCGTACGCCGCGATCGGCGTGCTGAGGGCGGCGGGAGGCGTGATCGCCCTGGCCGTCCGGCCGGACGTGACCTCGGCCTGCGCGGGCATCCTGGTCGGGAGCCTGGCCGGCACGGTCGCCGCCGTCTGGTTCGCCGGTCCCGTCCGCCCGCGGCGCCGGCTCACCCCGCAGCTGGTGCGGGAGCTCACCGCCACGACGGGCACCCTGGTCGCGCTGTACGCGCTCTCGAACACCGACCTCCTCCTCGCCCGGGTGTTCCTCGACGGGCAGGGTTCCGGGGAGTACGCCCTGGGCGCCCTGGTCGCGAAGATCGCCTTCTTCCTGCCGTACGCGGTGATCACCGTGTTCTTCCCGAAGATGACGGCCGGGACGATGCGCCATGCCTTCGCCGTCGCGGTCGGGCTGTCCGCGGCGATCGGCGTAGTGGCGACCGCCGGGACGGCCGTGCTGGCGGTCCCGCTGGTCTGGATCATCGGCGGCGACAAGTACGCCGACTTCGCCTCCCTCGCATGGCTCTTCGCACTGGAAGGCAGCCTGTTCGCCATCGTCCAGGTCATCCTCTACGCCGGTTTCTCGTCGCGTGCGCGGGCGCTGGGTGTGCTGACCGCCGTCGGTCTCGTCGTGCAGATCGTGGTGGTCTCGCTGTGGACGCACCAGTCCGTGACCTCCATCGTGCTGACCAGCTCCGCGATCGCGGCGGTGCTCGTCGTGGTGGGTGTCCTCGTCGAGTTGCGGCGCAGTCGCGGCAGGGGAGAGGTTCCCGCCGAGGCGGAGCTGGCCCCAGCCCCCGAGCGAGACATGCACTAAGCTCCACCGAGGCATCCATGCCCGATCCCCGCTCCCACCTACCGGCCGCTCCGGCGCGCCGACCAGTACGAGGAACTGCAGCAAATATGTCCCACACCCCCAACGCCACCGCCGCCGCCAACCGGCTCTGGCCGCGTTCGACGAGCGTCTTCCTCATCCTGGTCGGTGTCGTGCTGAGTGTGGTGTCCTTCCTCGTGGTCATCAACATGCCCGCGCTCGCCTGGCACTCGGCGCGCGACCACGAGCTGCGCGCGACGTACGATGCGTTCCGGGAGACGGGCACGCTGCTCATCAAGGCGGTCAACTCCGGATCCAACTACACGCAGGTCGCGTCGTCCGGGCAGTGGGTCTCCGCCGCGTGGGACGACGACCCTGGCGCCTACATCGTCGCCAGCCTGATGGGCCTGGTCACCCGTTCGGCATCCCCGTACCCGGGGCTCGGTCTCGCCGAGGCCCTGCTGGTCGCCCTCCCGCTGCTCTGGCTGCCCACGGCCGTCGCCCGCATCTTCAAGCGTGCTCGCGCCGGCTACGCCGTCGTCCTGCTTCCGCCGCTGATGTGGCTGCTCAACAACGGCACGATCCTCGCCGGCACCGAGTACGGGCTCTCCGACTCCGTCAGCACGACCCGGGTGTACGCCCTCTACGGGATCGCCGCGTCCGTCGCGTTCCTCTCGCTGTCGCTGCTCGTGCTGTTCTGCACCTTCAAGCTGCGGACCAGCCTCCTGATCGTCGTCAGTCTCGGCTTCGTGGTGCTGGCGGCGATCGGCGACCTCTCCCGGTCGCTGTCCGGGATGGGCATCGCGGCTGCCGTCGGCGTGTTGTGGTGGATGCACACCCGCAAGAAGTGGCGGTGGCTGACGGCGATCGCGGCGGCGGCAACGGCCATCGTGCTCACCATCGGTCTGCAGACCGCCGCCATGACCGGTCTGAACGCGGCCCGCGCCTCGGCGACCGGCCAGTCGATGGACAACCTCCCGAACGCGCACGGCACGTGGCACCCGCTCTACCTGGGGCTCTCGTACCCGCAGCCGATCACCGGCCAGCCGTCGCCGCTGGGCATCGTCTGGTCCGACCAGTTCGGCTGGGACAAGGCCCGCGCGATCGACCCGGACGTGGTCATCGCGAGTGAGAAGTACGACCTCATCCTGAAGGACCTCTACCTGAACGAGGTGAAGGCCCACCCCACGACGGTCGTGAAGCTGTACCTCGAGAAGTTCCTCTACGTGGTGAAGCACTTCGGCGCCATGCTCGTGTTCATCCTCGTCGGCCTGGTTCTCGCGTTGATGAGGCGTGCGCCGCAGAGGCGCCCGCTCGGCGCCGCGATCACGGTCACGATCCCGACCATCCTGATCGGGCTCATCCCGCCCGTGCTGGTGATGCCGCTGCTGTACTACTACTCCGAGCTCACCGCGGCCCTCAGCATCCTGGTCGCCATCGCCCTCGGCGGGCTGGTGTGGTCGCTGACGTCGATGCCGTCGCACGTCCGCGCCTCCGAGCGCAACCGGCTGAGCTCGCGGGCGCTGCCGTCGGAGCCACGGCCGGAGCCGGCGGTCCGGCTGAGCGTCGTGGTGCCGACCCGCAACGGGTCCGGCGTCCTCGGGGCCACCCTCGCCACCTTGGGCGCCCAGCTGACCGCGGACGACGAGATCATCGTGGTCGAGAACGGCTCCACCGACACGGCCTGGGAGCTGCTGCAGTCCGAGCAGGCCTCCTGGTCTGCCGCGCCCGCCCTCGTGCTCCGCCAGTCGGAGCCGGGCCTGGGGGAGGCGCTGCGCACGGGCGTCCTCGCCAGCCGCGGACGTCGGGTGCTCCTCACCGCGGACGACCTGCCGTTCGGGATGTCCGACTACGACCAGTTCGTGCGGCTGTCCGACGACGTGATCGTCGCGATCGGCTCGAAGGCGCATCCGGATTCGCAGGTGCGGCGCTCGTGGAGGCGGTCGGTCCAGTCGAAGATCTTCCGCTTCCTGCGCGAAGCGCTGCTGCAGTCCCGGGTCGGCGACAGCCAGGGGACGATCTGGGCCGACGGCGAATGGGCCCGCGCGCTGGCGATCGTCTCCCGGGAGTCCGGGCTGATGTGGACGACGGAGCTCGTCCTCGCCGCCGAGCAGCAGGGGCTGCACGTCGTCGAGGTGCCCGTCGTCCTGAGTGAAGGACACGAGTCCGGGTCCAGCCGCTTCCGGTTCGGCGACGCCTGGAGGTCGGTCGTCGGCTTCACCCGCCTCGCCGTCTACAAGGACGACTACTCGGACGTGAACTGGGTCGTGCCGCTCGGCCCGCGCGTCGCGGCTGCCTCAGACCGTTCAATCCCCTAGCTATTCCGCGTCGTGGGAGTACCGTGACGCGTCATGAACACAACCGGATGGATCATCCTGATCGTCGTCGTCGTGATCGTGATCATCGTGATCGCCATCATCGCCGCGACCGTCGGACGCAACCGCAAGCGTGAGGCCGACCGCCGCCGGGCGGAGGAGATGCGGCAGAGCGCAGCGCAGGCGCAGCTCGACGCGCAGGAGCGGGAGGCCAAGGCCGCTCGCGCCTCCGCCGACGCCAAGCAGGCCGAAGTGGATGCGGAGCGCCTGCGCCGTGAGGCGCAGGAGCGCGAGTCCACCGCCGCCGAGGCGCGGTCCCAGTCCGACGAGGCGCTGCGGAAGGCCGACCACGTCGACCCCGACGTGCGCACGGACCGGAACGGCAACCGGATCGACGACGGAACCCGCCGTGCGGACGACCGTGCTGCTGCAGGGACGGACACCACCGGCGCCGCGCCCGCGGGCACGACGACCGCGGACGGGACCGCGGACGGGACCGCACAGGGCACCACGGCCGCCCCGGTCGACGACGGAACGCGTCACGCCCGGCACGAAGCTCCGCGCTTCGACGACGGAAGCGGCCGCTCGACGCGCTGAGCTAGCATCGGTCCGTCGGCGCACACGGACGGAGGTCGGGATGCCCGCCTTCGTCGTGATCGCCCACGGGTCTGCGGGGGCCGGGATCGCCTCCCGGCTCTCCGCAGGCGACCGCGCGCGTCTCAGTGCGCTCGGCGACGGTCCGGCGGCCGCACGGTTCCTGGCCGGGCGCGCCGCTCTCCTGGCGGCTGCTGCGGCCGCCGGCGAGCCGGACATCCGCATCGAGGCGGCCTGTCCCGAGTGCGGCAGGTCGCACGGCCGCCCCGAGGTGACAGGCGCCTCAGTCCGGCTGTACCTGTCGCTCGCCCACTCGGAGGGGGCGGCCTTCGCCGTCGCCTCCCGAGTGCCGGTGGGCATCGACGTGGAGGCCGACGGTGCGCCGGTCGAGCGTCTTGCCGCCATCGACGAGCTCGCGCCGGGGCGCGGTCCGGCCCTCCGGCGGTGGACGGCGGTCGAAGCCGTGCTGAAGGCCGACGGCCGAGGGCTGCGGGTCTCGCCGGGCGAGGTCCGCGTCGGCCTGCGGAGCGCCCGGCTCCACGACTCCCGCTACCGGCTCCGCACCACCCGCACCGACGGTCGCGTCATCACCGTGGCCGAGCGCGCGAGCGGTCACCCGGAGAGCGACGGCAGCGCGGTCTGACGCAGCCAGGCGTCGAAGAACCCGGCGAGCGGCTCCTCCGAATACTGCTGCGCCAGCTCCTCGAAGTCGGCGCTGCGGACGGTGCCGAACCGGTGGAGGCGGGTCCACTCCCGCAGCAGCTCGAAGAACCGTTGGTCGCCGGTCCGCCGCCGAAGGGCGTGCAGCAGGCAGGCGCCGCGCTTGTAGACGCGGTCGTCGAACATCGCATCCGGCCCAGGGTCGCCGAGCAGCAGATCCTTCGGCGCGAGGCGCAGCCGCGCGTGATGCGCCCGGGCGTGCACCGCGGCCGACAGCCCGCCGGACGCCTCCGACCACAGCCACTCCGCGTAGCAGGCGAAGCCCTCGTTGAGCCAGATGTCGCCCCAGGAGGCCAGCCCCACGCTGTTGCCGAACCACTGGTGGGCGAGCTCGTGTGCGATCAAGCGCTCCGACCCTCCATGCCCGTCGGCGTGCGTCGAGCCGAACGTGGCCATCGCCTGCGACTCCAGTGGGATCTCCAGCGGATCCTCGGTGACGACGACGGTGTACGAGGGGAACGGGTAGGGGCCGAAAAGCTCCTGGAAGGATTCCAGCATCCGCCCGACGGGCTCGAAGTCGTGCAGCACGCGCCGTGCTAGAGCGGGCGGGTAGGCGATGGACCAGTCGACGTCGGCCGTCCGCCTCCGCTCCACGGTGTACCGGCCGATCTGCACGGCGGCGAGGTATGTCGCGGTCGGCTCGGAGCGCTCGAACACCCACGTCCCGCGGCCTGCCGCGACGCTGTGGCCGACCGGCTCTCCGGTCGCGGCCACGGTGTAGGCCTGCTCTGTGGTGACCCGGATGCCGTAGGCGGCCTTGTCCGACGGGCGGTCGTTGCACGGGAACCAGGTCGGCGCGCCCGAGGGCTGCGCGGCCACGATGGAGCCGTCGGTGAGCTCCTCCCACCCCAGGGTTCCCCACCGGGTCCGCCGCGGCGCGGGCGACCCGTCATAGGCCACCTCGACGCTGAACTCCGTGCCGGCGGGAATCGGCGTAGTCGGCGAGATCCGCAGATGCGTCGCCGTCTGCCCGAAACGGACCCGCTTCTGCCCGTCGAGCCGGACGCGTTTCGCCTTGAGGTGGACGAGGTCGAGAACGACGACGGGGAGGTCGACGGCGGCGCGGGCGCGGATCGTCGCGGTCGCATCCAACCGGTTCGTGGTCACGCGGTACGACAGGTCCAGGTCGTAGCGGAGGACCGCGTAGTCATCGGTGCCCGACCGGGGAAGGTAGGCGTGCGGCCCGGCATCCGTCATTTGCCCACCCTAGCCCGGTACTCGCGCACGACCACCTCGCGCCAGGGACCGATCGGGTTGCCGCTCCAGCGGCTGCCCGCGGGCACGGTCTCGCCGCGCATCACCAGGGAGGCGGGGCCGACGGTCGCCTCCTGCCCGATGTCGGCGGCCGGGAGGATGACGCTGTGCGGGCCGAGCGTTCCGCCGCGTTCGATGGTGACCTGGTCCATGCTCATGATTCGATCATGGAACAGGTGCGTCTGCACCACGCAGCCCCGATTGACGGTGGATGCGTCGCCCAGCGTCACCAGGTCGGCCTCCGGGAGCCAGTAGCTGTCGATCCACACGCCGGTGCCGATCCGCGCGCCGAGGCTGCGCAGCCACCAGACCAGGGCGGGGGTTCCTGCCGCCGCCCAGGCGAACCACGGCGCGGCGACCATCTCGGTGAACGTGTCGGAGACCTCGCTGCGCCAGATGAACGACGACCACAGCGGGTGTTCGCCTGGCCGCAGGCGCCCCAGCAGGAGCCACTTCGCGGCCGTGCTGACGGCCGCCGCGACAGCGCCGGCGACGAGCAGCACCGGGCCGCCCAGCACCACGGCCCACGCCGTGCCCCAGGTCGCGTCGATGGCCCCGAGGGCGATGACGACACCGAGGCCGACGGCGCAGGTGACGAAGACGGGGACGATCCGCAGCAGCTCCCAGGCGGTGCGTGCGACGCGCAGCCCGGTGGAGGGTTCGAACGTGCGGGAGAGGTCCGCCTCCTGCGCCCGGCGCCGCAGCCGCACAGGGGGTGATCCCAGCCAGGACGATCCGGCCTTCGCCTTGCGCGGGGCGAAGGAGAGCACCGCGACGAGGCCGTCGCGCGGGACGCGGTTGCCGCCGCCGGCCATCCCGGAGTTGCCGAGGAACGCCCGCGCGCCGATGTCGACCGCGGCGATGCGCACGTAGCCGCCGCCCAGCTCGTACGACGCGACCAGCGTGTCGTCGGCGAGGAACGCTCCGTCGCGGATGCGCGTCATCCGGGGGAGGAGCAGCACCGTCGACGCCTCGACGTCCTTGCCGACCCGTGCGCCCAGCATCCGCAGCCAGACCGGGGTGAACAGGCTCGAGTACAGCGGGAACAGCACGGTCCTGGCGAGATCGAGCAGCCGCTCGGTCGACCACGCCTGCCAGCCCACCCGGCTGCGCACCGGGTGCACGCCCTCCCGCATCCCGCTGCCGAGGAGGCGGACCAGCAGCACGACGCACACGGCGAGCACGACGCCGGCGACCAGGGTCCCGGGGACGAGCCCCGCAGCCGCCCCGGCGACGACAGCGCCCCACGACGCCGCCCCGCGGACGAACGCGGCCACGACCGCGCCGCCCGCAGCCAGCGCCGCGACCGGCACGAGGGACACGACGATCGACGCCAGAGCGTAGGCGATCAGCCACCGGGTGTTCCGCGGCGGCCGTTCTGCAGGCCACCAGTCGTGCACCCGGCCGACGCGCACCGCGGGGGAGCCGGACCAGTTCTGGCCCGCGGGCACCCTCCCGAACACCGCAGAGCCGGGAGCGACCGTCGCGTTGCGTCCGATCTTCGTCCCCGGCATGAGCGAACTCCGCGCGCCGACCGAGCTGCCTGCCCCGATCCGGATCTCGCCGATGCGGACGACGTCGCCGTCGATCCAGTAGCCGGCCAGGTCCACCTCCGGTTCGATGGAGGCGCCCGCGCCGATGCGCAGCATCCCGGTCACCGGCGGGAGCGCGTGCAGGTCGACGCCGCGGTCGATGGTCGCCCCGAGAGCACGGGCGTAGGCGATGATCCAGGGCGCACCGGCGAGGCTGGCCGCGCCGATCTGGTGCGCCACCTGCTCGGCCAGCCAGAGCCGGAGGTGCACGCCGCCGCCGCGCGGATGGTCCCCGGCCTTCACACCGGCGAGCAGGAGACGCGCCGCGATCACCGAGATCGCCATCCGGCCCCACGGCGTCACGAACACGACGAGGCCGATGACCAGCCAGACCGGATCGACGACGGGCAGGACGTCGAAGCCTCCCAGCGGCCGCAGCAGCAGCGCGGCGGTCAGCAGGTACAGCAGCCAGCGGATGCCGCCCAGGATGAACAGCGGAACGCCGAGCACCGTCTGCACGGCCCGCATCCGCAGCGGTGTCGGGGGGACGACGTGCGTCGAAGCCGCCGACGCCGACGGCGAGCTCTCGGCCAGCGTCTGCGCCATGGCCCCGAACCGTGGCGTCGCGTAGATGTCGGCGACCGTGATGTCGGGATGCCGCCGCCGGATCAGCGAGACCAGCTGCGCGGCCGCGAGGGAGCCGCCGCCGAGGTCGAAGAAGTTGTCGTCCGGGCCGGTCACCGGCAGGCCGAGCACGCTCCGCCAGTCGTCGGCCAGCGCCTGGGCGACCGGATCGTCGCCGGCCGCGCCCTGTGCACCGTCACCGTCGTCCTCCAGCGGCCAGGGCAGCGCAGCCTTGTCCACCTTGCCGGAGGTGCGGACGGGCAGGTCGTCGACGACGGCCAGGAGCGGTACCAGAGCGGCGGCAGGGTCGCGCGCAGCTGATCGAGGGAGGCTCGGCGGTCGAACATGCCGCGGTCCGGCACCGCGAGATAGCCGACCAGGACGTCGTTGCCCCCGGACGATCGGCGTACCGCGGCCGCCGCGCCCGAGACGCCGGGGAGGTCCTGGAGCGCCGCCTCCACCTCGCCAAGTTCGATCCGGCGGCCGCCGAGCTTGACCTGATCGTCCGCCCGTCCCCGGTAGAACAGGCCGGTCGGGTCGAGCTGCACCAGGTCCCCGCTCCGGTAGGCACGGTGCCAGCCGAGCGTGGGCATCGGGGCGTACTTCTCGGCGTCCTTCGCCGGGTCGAGGTAGCGTGCGAGGCCGACGCCTCCGATCACCAGCTCGCCGATGTCGCCGTCAACGACCGGGCGGCCCTCCGCATCCACCACCGCGAGGTCCCAACCGTCCAGGGGCAGCCCGATGCGCACCGGTTCGCCGGCGACCAGCGGGGCCGCGCACGCGACCACGGTCGCCTCGGTCGGCCCATAGGTGTTCCACACCTCGCGGCCGGGCAGCGCGAGCCGGTTGACCAGCTCCGGCGGACAGGCCTCGCCACCGAAGATCAGCAGGCGGACGTTGTCGAGTGCATCCACGGGCCACAGGGCGGCGAGCGTCGGGACCGTGGAGACGACGGTGATCCGGCGCGCCGAGAGCCACGGGCCGAGATCCATGCCGGTCCGGACGAGCGAGCGCGGAGCGGGGACGAGGCAGGCGCCGTGCCCCCAGGCGAGCCACATCTCCTCGCAGGAGGCGTCGAAGGCGACCGAGAGACCCGCCAGCACGCGATCCTGCGGTCCGATCGGTTCGTCCTGCAGGAAGAGCCGGGACTCAGCGTCGACGAAGGCGGCCGCCGAACGGTGGCGCACCGCGACGCCCTTCGGTGTGCCGGTGGAGCCCGAGGTGAAGATGATCCAGGCGTCGTCGTCCGGGATCGGCGGCTCCAGAACCGCGATGGCGGCGGTGCTGGGATGCGGCGCCGCGCCGGCGAACACCGCCTGCGGCGCTGCGTCGCCCTGCAGGACGAGACCGGCGTCCGTCATGACGGCGCGGACGGCCGCCTCCCCGAACACGAGATCGGCGCGCTCCTCCGGGTCGTCCACGTCGACCGGAACGTAGGCGGCGCCGGCGGCGAGCACGCTCAGGATGGCCAGGTACAGCTCCCGGGTGCCCGAGGTCATGCGCACGCCCACCCGGTCGCCTCGGCGCACCCCGCTCTCCCGCAGCCGTGCCGCTCCGGCACCGACCCGGGCCAGGAGCTCGCGGTAGCTCAGTGCGCCGGCGGCGTCCTCCACGGCGGAGGCGTCCGGGTAGCGGCGCGCCGTCTCGGTCAGGATGTCGATCAGCGTCCGCGCGGGAGGCGCCTGGTCGGCGCGGAGCAGGCTGTCGGGGGTGTCGGGCACGGCGGCACGCTACGGGCGGCGGGTTAAGCGCCGGTGAACGGAACGGCGGGTCACCCTTCGCCCAGTGCGTGCAGCAGCTGCGCCTTGTTCATGCGCGAATACCCCTGGATGCCGCGGGATTTCGCACGGTCGCGCAGGTCGCGGAAGGTGGGGATGCCCAGACCCGACCCGGCAGAGGCCCCGCCAGCGGAGGCGGAACGGGCTGCGGAGGCGGAGCCTGCAGCGGAGGCGGAACGGGTCGCGGTGGAGCTCGCTGCGGCGGAGCTCGCCGCGGTCTTCTGCGAGCGGCGCACCGCCTTCTTGGCGTTCTTCGCCGCCAGGGCCAGGCGCTGGGCCAGCTCCTCGGCCTCCCGCTTCGTCTTCTTGTCCAGCTTCTTCACCGCGGCCTCGGCCTCGCCGACGGCGGTGCGCGCGCTGTCCAGCGCCTTCTCGGCGGCCTTCTCGGCCTTGCTCTTGGCCACGGTTCCTCCTTGCGGTCACGCCCCTGTTGGGGCCAACCATACGGGCGAAGGGCGGCTCTGCGCGCTAGTGGATTTCCGCGTCCTGCTCCAGCCGCGCGAGCAGCGCGTCCAGAATGGGCCGCTGCGCTTTCGTCAGTTTCGCCCGGGCCTCCTCGATCGGGAACCAGCGCGCGTCGTCGACCTCCGGGAAGCTCTGCATGCGGCCCGACCGCGGCGGCCACTCCAGCTCGAACGTGTTGCTCGTCACGGCCTCCGGCTGGAACTCGCTCTCGGCGGCGAACACGATGATCGTCTTCCCCGATCCGCGGAACTCGCCCAACGGCACGTAGTCGGCGTCGGGAGCGGGCGTGCCGATCTCCTCCGCGAACTCGCGTCGTGCCGCGACGAGCTCGTCGCCGAGGTCGCCCTCCTCGACGATGCCCTTCGGGAACGACCACGCCCCCTCGTCCTTGCGCGCCCAGAACGGGCCGCCCATGTGCGCGATCCACACCTCCACGTCCTCCCGGCGGCGGAACAGGAGCAGGGCGGCGCTGCGGACGGTCATGAGGACAGCCTCCCACGCCCGCGTCGGCGTGTGACGGCTCGGCGGGAGACGGCTGCGCGCGCGACTAACGTGGAGACGTGGACTCGGGTGACGCATGGGTGGAAGGGCCGGACGGCCAGCGGTTCTGGGGCCGATTCGGGGCCGCGGGGCTCCTCGTGCACGACCTGCGCCGCGGGGTGCTGCTGCAGCACCGCGCCGACTGGAGCCACTTCGGCGGCACCTGGGGACTCCCGGGAGGCGCCCGTCACGCGGGGGAGAGTGCGGTGGAGGGCGCCCTGCGCGAAGCGGCGGAGGAGGCGGCGGTGCCCCCGGACGCCGTCCAGGTGCTGTTCGAGAGCGTGCTCGACCTCGGCTTCTGGTCGTACACCACCGTCGTCGCGCAGGCGGTCCGCTCCTTCGAGGCGCACATGGCGGACGTGGAGAGCATCGAGTTGCGCTGGGTGCCCGTCCATGAGATCGACGACCTGCCGCTGCACCCCGGCTTCGCCGCCTCCTGGCCGTCGCTGCGGGCGCGGCTCGCCGCCCTCAGCGACTGACGCGCTCATCGATGGGCCGCACGCCAGCGATCTGGTGGTCCCGACATGCCGTTGTGGCTGGGTCGTAACGGCGTGTCGGGACCAGTGGATGGCGGAGGGAGGCGCCGCGAGCGGGGTCAGGAGGCGACGCGCGGCCAGAGCAGGGGGCTCGCGACGTCGTCGCAGCCGTCCGGCAGTCCCGTGTAGGAGGCGGCGCCGGGGTACGGGGCTGCTCCGGGATAGGCCGGCGCGCCGGGGTAGCCGGGCGAACCGCGGTAGGTGTGGGAGGCCTGGGCGAACAGACGGTCGCCGCGGACCGTGCCGAGGTAGTGCCCCTCGGGCGTGACGGCGTCGTCATCGCTCCAGGGGAACCAGCCGATCCAGTCGCCATCGGGATTGAACAGGTCGCGGGATCTCGGGTCGGTCCGGAAAGCGATCCATACGCCCTGGGAGTCGTGCAGGTAGACGGTCATCGTCGATCATGCCTTTCGGGTCGGCATCGTCGTTGGGTGAATTATCCTCACCTCGCCGCACGGGTGCAAGCGACGCGCCGCGATTCCGGTGTCGGAGGGAGCCCCCAGAATGGGAGGGTGCAGATCCTTCTCGAGCGCGACGGGCGCGACCGTGCCCGCGTGACGTGGATCGGGGCCGACCGCGAGGGCGGTGGCGACCGCGGCGGAATCGGCGGGGACCAGGGCGAGCGCACTGCGGTCCTCCCACTCGCAGAGCTGCCCGCGCTGGTGGCGGCCGAGGAGGGCGCCGCCGAGGAGGGCGCCGCCGAGCGCCCGCGCTGGGTGTGGGACGACACCCGCGCCTGGTACCCGGCGCTGCTGCGGGCCGGTGTGCGCGTCGAGCGCTGCGTCGACCTGCGGCTGTGCCACGCCATCCTCCGCAACTCGACGCTGACCGCCGGCACCGCGCTCGCCACGGCCGCGCCCGGGCCGTGGGACACCGCCCTCGACCTGCTCGAGGAGCCCGCCGCCGGCCACACCGCGCACACCGCGCTGTTCGAACTGGACCAGCCCGAGCCGCCGGCGCTCGACGACCGCCGAGACTCCCGCTCCGAACTGTTCGCACAGGAGGCCGCGGTCGCGGCGAGCACGGACCCACGACGGCTCCGCCTCCTGCTCGCCGCCGAGTCCGCCGGTGCGCTGATCGGCGTCGAGCTGCAGCACGCTGGCCTCCCGTACAGCGCCGACCGGCACGACGACCTGCTGACCGAGCTCCTTGGCCCACGGCCGACGTTCGGGCGTCCGCCGGTGCTGGAGGAGCTGGCGCGCGACGTCCGCGCCCGGCTCGACAGCCCCGACCTCAACCCGGACAGCCCGCCCGACGTGCTCAAGGCACTGCAGCGCGCCGGGGTGATGGCGACCTCCACCCGCTCGTGGGAGCTCCGGAAGCTGGAGCATCCCGTCATCGAGCCGCTGCTCCGCTACAAGAAGCTGTCCCGCCTCCTCACCGCCAACGGCTGGACGTGGCTCGACGCCTGGGTGCACGACGGACGCTTCCGTCCCGACTACGTCCCCGGCGGCGTGGTCACCGGCCGCTGGGCGACGCGCGGTGGGGGAGCGTTGCAGCTCCCGAGGCAGGTGCGCGGTGCGGTCGTGGCGGATCCGGGGTGGAAGCTGGTGGTGGCGGATGCCGCCCAGCTCGAGCCGCGCGTCCTCACCGGGCTCTCCGGCGACCAGGCGATGGCCGCCGCCGGGCGCGGAAAGGACCTGTACGAGGGGATCGTCGCCTCCGGCGCCGTCGACGAGCGCGCGCACGCCAAGGTCGCCATGCTCGGCGCCATGTACGGTGCGACGACGGGGGAGAGCGGCCGGCTGATGCCCCGGCTCACCCGGGCGTTCCCCCGCGCGATCCGGCTGGTGGAGGATGCGGCCCGCGCGGGCGAACGCGGCGAGAAGGTGACCTCCCGGCTGGGGCGGAGTTCACCGCTCCCTGGACCCGCATGGGACGCCGCTCAGTCCGCCGCGTCGGCCTCCGACTCCACTGCTGCGGACGAGCGGAGGGCGCGCAGTCAGGCGCGCGACTGGGGCCGCTTCACCCGCAACTTCGTCGTGCAGGCGAGCGCTGCGGAGTGGGCGCTGTGCTGGATGGCGGAGCTCCGCAACCGGCTGACCGCACTGGCCCCGGGAACCGCACTGACGGAGTCGCCGCACCTCGTGTACTTCCTGCACGACGAGGTCATCGTGCACACACCGGCCGACCGCGCCGACGAGGTGGCGGCGGCTGTCCACGCGTCCGCGGCGCAGGCTGGGCGGCTGCTGTTCGGCGCGTTCCCGGTGGAGTTCCCGGTGACGGCCGCGATCGTCGACAGTTACGGGGAGGCGAAATGAGCCCTGCGCCGGAATGCCCGAGTGTCGATGATGGTTGTCACCGGAGACCTGACCGAGGATGGACACCATGACCGACACCGCCACCGCTGCCAACAACAACGCTCCCGCCGGCCCGGACGCCGTCCTGGCCCGCTATCGCGCGCGGCGTGAACAGGCGGTGACCGCACCGCAGGGCAACCTGGCCCTGGTCAACACCCAGTGGATCACGGGCGACCCGGAGGTCGAACAGCCCATCTGGGGCGTGCCGGGCCTGTGGTCGCCGCTGCCGAAGGGCGAGTCCGGCCTGAAGGTGACCGCTGCGGCCACCGACGACATCTTCGTCGACGACGTGCTCGTCGACGGCTCGGCGATCGTCCGTGGCAAAGACGACCCCGACCCGAGCAAGATCCGTTTCAGCGAGACCGTCAGCGGCTTCGTCATCGCCAGCGAGGACGGCGACTACGCCCTCCGTGTCTGGGACGCGAACTCCGAGGCGATCCAGGAGTTCGGCTCCATCGACGCCTTCCCGTTCAACCCGGAGTGGATCATCACGGCCTCCTTCTCGCCTATCGAGGGCGGCAAGACGGTCGGCTTCGAGCACCTCAAGGACGACGGCGCGACTCGCGATATGGTCATCCCCGGCGAGATCACCTTCAGCAAGGACGGCGTGGACTACAACCTCGCCGCCTTCAAGGCGGGTCGCGCGCTGCAGCTCGTCTTCGCCGACACCACGAATGGCGACAGCACCTACTCCGTGGGGCGGTTCCTCTTCGTCGTGCCCAACGACGACGGCACGGTGACGCTCGACTTCAACCTGGCCGTGCTGCCGCCGTGCGCCTTCAGCTACAACTTCAACTGCCCGCTGCCGCCGGCGCAGAACCGCTTCTCGGTGCCGATCGAGGCGGGGGAGAAGAACGTCCTGAACAAGCAGGGCGAGCTCCTGCACTGACTGGCGCGCCCGCCGCAGGGCTACTCGGCGGAAGCCGGCTCGGCGGCCGCCGGCTCAGTGGCCGCCGCCTCAGTGGTCGCCGTCTCTGATGCAGCTGCGGTCTCCGCGGACGGCCGCCGACCGCGACGCGGACGCTCGGGGGAGCGCGGCTGCACCAGCGCGCCCGGATGCGCGCCCAGCATCGCCGCCACCTCGTCCAGCCACTCGATGGCCGCTTTCGCTCCCAATTCGGCCGCGCGGTTCGCTGCAAGCAGTGCCCGCGAGTCGGCCTCGTGCGTCAGGTACCGGATGCGCTCCGCATAGGCGGCGCGATAGCCGTCCACGATCGCGAGGGCGTCGACGCCGTCGAGCGACGCGGCGATGAGCACCTGGTCCTGCATTTCGTCCCAGTCGGGACGCCCGTCCGCCGGGCCGTCGCCGAGCCACGCCGCTGCAGCCTCCCGCCCTGCCGCGGTCAGTTCGTACAACGGCAGGCCGTCGTCCGTCGCGCCGGCCGAGGCGACGAGGCCCTGGTCGGTCATCCGGTCGAGGGTGGAGTACACCTGGCCCGGGTTGAGCTGGCGGCGATGCGCCGCGCGGCAGAGGAACTCGCTCTGCAGCTGGGACCCATAGGCGGGCCCCTGCGTCAGAAGCGCCAGAAAACCGTTCTGCACCGACATACTCGGTATGCTATTCCGCTCCCGTGTTCGCGGGGCGACCGAATCGCCGAATCACAATCTTGTAACTACCCGCGGTTCTCAGGCATAATCGTGGCAACGCGCGTGAGCGCATCCAACTTCATACGCCGCAGCACTCCATCCCGTTTTTGGTCGTAGGGGAAGACGCACCAACGAACGGAGGAGAATCATGTCGGCACACGCAGCCAGAGGGGTGCTCTACGTGCACTCCTCGCCCAGCGCGCTCAGCCCCCACATCGAGTGGGCGGCCGGTCGCGCTCTGGGTCGCGCAGTCAACTTCACGTGGGAGACCCAGCCTGTGCTGAAGGGCTCCCAGCGCACGGAGTTCTTCTGGGACGGCCCCGCCGGCACCGGCGCGCGCCTCGCGTCCGCCCTGCGCGGGTGGGAGCATCTCCGGTACGAGGTGACGGAGGACGCCGGTCACGGCACCGACGGCGGCCGCTGGATGCACACTCCCGACCTCGGCATCTTCTTCGCCCAGGTGGACACGGCCGGCAACATGGTCGTCCCGGAGGACCGCATCCGCTACGCCATGGAGATCGCCGGATCGAACGCGCTCGAACTGCACCGCGAGCTCCGCCTCGCCCTCGGCCAGGCGTGGGACGACGAGCTGGAGCCGTTCCGGCACGCCCACGACGACACCTCCGTCATCTGGCTGCACAACGTGGGCTGACTCCGCTACCGTGAGTGCGGCGCCACGTCACGACTGCGGCTCGGCGCGCGTCCGCAGACGTGACACAGCACCGCAGTCGCACACGACTCCCGCGACGGGCCCGGCCACGGCCGCCCGCAGGCGGTGACACAGAGAAGGCCCCGGTCCAGCGGACCGGGGCCTTCTCTACGCGGCGAGGGCTGTGGCTCAGTAGCTGCGGAACGCGGCGACGGCGTTGTGACCGCCGAAGCCGAACGAGTTGCTGATGGCGAGCTGCGCTCCGTCGCCGAGCGGCTGCGGCTCACCCGTCACCTGCAGCGGGATGGCAGGGTCGCGCTCGGTGATGTTGATCGTCGGCGGGGCGACGCGGTCGCGGATCGCGAGGATCGTGAACACGGCCTCCAGTGCGCCGGTGCCGCCGAGCAGGTGACCGGTGGAGGCCTTGGTGGCCGACACCGGGATGCCGTGGACGCGGTCGCCGAACACCTCGCGGAGGGCGACGTACTCGGACGGGTCGCCGACCGGGGTGCTGGTGGCGTGCGCGTTGATGTGGGTGACGTCGTCGGGCGACGCGCCGGCGGCCTTCAGCGCGAGGTGCAGCGCGCGGCTGGCGCCGCGGCCCTCGGGGTCGTTGGCCGTGATGTGGTATGAGTCGGCGGTGACGCCGCCGCCGGCGAGCTCCGCGTAGATGCGGGCGCCGCGGGCGAGCGCGTGCTCCTCGGTCTCGACGACGAGGCTGGCCGCTCCCTCGCCCATGACGAAGCCGTCGCGGTCGACGCTGTAGGGGCGGGAGGCGTGGGCCGGGTCGTCGTTGCGCCGGGAGAGGGCCTGCATCGACGAGAAGGAGGCCACGGTGATCGGGTGGATGGCCGACTCGGTTCCTCCGGCGATCACCACGTCGGCGAGACCGGCCTGGAGGTGCTCGTAGGCGTTGACCAGCGACTCGGTGCTGGACGCGCAGGCGGAGGCGACCGTGCGGGCGAAGGCGCGGGCCTCGAAGTGCATGGAGACCGCAGCGGAGGCCGCGTTCGGCATGAGCATCGGCACCGTCATGGGCAGCACACGACGCGGGCCGCGTTCGCGCAGCGTGTCCCACGCGTCGAGGAGGGTCCACACGCCGCCGATGCCGGTGGCGTAGTCGACACCCAGACGCTCGGGGGCGACCTCCGGACGACCCGCGTCCTCCCAGGCCTCCATCGCGGAGATGAGGGCGAACTGGCTGGACGGGTCGAGGCGCTTGGCGACGGGGCGCTCCAGCACCTCCTCCGGCCGCACCTTCGCCTCGGCGGCGAAAGTGACGGGGAGTTCGTACGTGGCCACCCAGTCGTGCTCGAGCGTGTGGGTTCCGGACACGCCCGCGAGCAGTTCGGACCAGCTCTCGGGGGCGGTGCCACCGAGGGGCGAGGTCGCGCCCACGCCGGTGATTACGATCTTCTTGGTCATAACGGCAACTCTCCGTGAATCAGGACGACGACGCGCTCAGAGGGAGCGCGACGCACGCGCGGGCGGCGGCTGAGGCGACCGCCGCCCGCGCGGAAGCAGCTTCTGCAGGCTCAGGCGTTCTGCGCCTTGACGATGAACTCGACCGCGTCACCGACGGTCTTGAGGTTCTTGACCTCCTCGTCCGGGATCTTGACGTCGAACTTGTCCTCGGCGTTGACCACGATGGTCATCATCGAGATCGAGTCGATGTCGAGGTCGTCGGTGAACGACTTGTCCAGCTCAACCGTGTCGGTCGCGATGCCGGTCTCGTCGTTGATGAGCTCGGCCAGGCCGGCAAGAACTTCTTCGGTGGACAATGCCATGGTTTATCTCTCCTTGAGGGGGTGTCGTTGTGACCGGGAAACAGTCTAGGGCAGCACGACGACCTGCGCGCCGAAGACCAGACCGGCTCCGAAGCCGATCTGGAGCGCCAGACCGCCGCTCAACTCCGGGCGTTCCTGGAGCAGCCGGTGGGTCGCGAGGGGGATGGAGGCGGCGGACGTGTTGCCCGTCGTCTCGATGTCGCGGGCGATCGCGACGGTCTCCGGCAGCTTGAGCTGCTTGGCGAACTCGTCGACGATCCGCATGTTCGCCTGGTGGGGGATGAACGCGGCGAGCTGGTCGGGGGAGACCCCGGCCTCGTCGAGCGCCTGCTTGGCGACCTTCGCCATCTCCCAGACCGCCCAGCGGAAGACCGTCTGGCCCTCCTGGCGCAGCGTCGGCCAGGGCGCGTCGCCGTCGCGGTACTCGATGAGCGTGTTGCCCATCCCGACCGCGTCGGCCTTCGAGCCGTCGGAGCCCCACACCGTCTTGGCGATGCCGGGGTAGTCGCTCGGGCCGATGACCACGGCGCCCGCACCGTCGCCCAGGAGGAACGAGATGGTGCGGTCGGTCGGGTCGACGACGTCGGACAGCTTCTCGGCGCCGACCACCAGCGCGTAATGCGCTGCGCCGGTGCGGATCAGTGCATCCGCCTGGGCGATGCCGTAGGCGTACCCGGCGCAGGCGGCGTTCATGTCGTAGGCGGCGGCCGGGTTGGCGCCGACGCGGTCGGCCAGAACTGCGGCGATGGAGGGCGTCTGCTGCACGTTCGAGACGGTCGCGACGATGACCGCGTCGATCAGCTTCGGGTCGACGCCAGACTTCTCGATGGCCTCCTTCGACGCCTCGGTGGCGAGGTCGACGGCGAGCACGTCGCGGCTGGCCCGCGTGCGGGTGACGATGCCGGTCCGCTGGCGGATCCACTCGTCGGACGAGTTGATCGGGCCGACCAGGTCGTCGTTCGGCACGACCAGGTCTCCGCGTGCCGCGCCGATCGAAAGGATGCGGGTGTACTGCGGGCCGTGCGACTGCTGCAGGGTGGGGTGGGTCATCGGGGGAGCTCCTTGCGGCCTTACGCGGCCTGGTCGATGAGGTCGAAGGCGGCCGGCAGGTCGTCGGGGGTCTTGATCGCGACGGTCGGCACGCCCTTCAGGCCGCGCTTGGCGAGGCCGACGAGGGCGCCGGCGGGGGCGACCTCGATCAGGCCGGTGACGCCGGCCTCCTCGAAGGCCTTCATGTCGAGGTCCCAGCGCACCGGCGAGGAGACCTGGCCGACGAGCAGCCGCAGGAACTCGGCACCGTCGGTGACCTCGGAGCCGTCCTTGTTCGTCCAGAGCCGCAGCGTCGGGTCGTTCGTGGTCAGGGTGGCGGCGAACGCCTCCAACGCAGGGACGGCCGGAGCCATGTAGCGGGTGTGGAAGGCGCCGGCGACCTGCAGCGGGATGACGCGAGCGCGCGCTGGGGGGTTCTCCGCCAGCTGGGCCAGCGCATCCACGGCGCCGGCGACGACGATCTGGCCGCCGCCGTTGTAGTTCGCGGGGGAGAGGCCCAGCTCGTCGAGGCGGGCGAGCAGTTCGGTCTCGTCGGCGCCGATGACGGCGCTCATGCCGGTGCTGACCTCGGCGGCGGCTCGCGCCATGGCGGCGCCGCGCTCGCGCACGAACGCGACGGCGTCCGTCTCGCTGAGAACGCCCGCGCCCGCGGCCGCGGTGAGCTCGCCGACCGAGTGGCCGGCGATGCCACCGACGCGCTCGCGCCGCCCGTCGGCCAGCAGGGCGGACAGCGTCAGCAGTCCGGCGGACACGATGAGCGGCTGGGCCACCGCGGTGTCGCGGATGGTGTCCGCGTCGCTGACGGTGCCGTGGGCGACGAGGTCGATGCCGACCGCGTCGGAGATGCCGGTCAGCTGATCGCGGAACGAGGACTCGGCGAGCCAGGGCTCCAAGAAGCCGGGGGTCTGGGATCCCTGCCCCGGGCACACGATGACGATCACGGTTTCCAGTCTGCCAATCTTCCGCGACGCGGATGTGTCGATTCGATACGAAGTATTCGGGTATTGCTTGTGGTTGTCTACAACTCAGCTGCTGCGGCGCGACGAATCCGGCTCGTTGATGGAGCCGACGATGAGCGCCGCCTGGAGGATGAGTGCCTCGCGCGCTCCCGTCGCATCCCAGCCGATGACCTCCGACACGCGCTTCAGGCGGTACCGCACGGTGTTCGGGTGGACGAACAGCTCGCGCGCCGTCGCCTCCAGCGATCGGCCGTTGTCGAGGTAGCACCAGAGCGTCGTCAGCAGCTCGGTCGAGTAGCCCTGAAGCGGGCGGTAGATCCGGCTGATCAGCGTCGCTCGGGCGAGCCCGTCGCCGGCCAGCGCCCGCTCGGGCAGCAGGTCGTCGGCATGCACCGGACGCGGGCAGTTGCGCCACGCCTTCGCAACGGCGAATCCGGCGAGGGCCGCCTTCGCGCTCTTGGAGGCGTCCACCAGGCTCGGGACCTCGTGACCGAGGACCAGGTGGCCTGGACCGAACCCGGGCTCCAGCTGCTGGGCGATCTCGAGGAACGAGACGACCGGCGCGGGGCCGATGGCGTCCTCCGGCGTGCTGTTGCTCGGCCAGGCGCGGCCGATGACCAGCACGAGCCGGCTGCCCTGCACGCCGATCAGCACGTCCGCCGACATGTGGCGGGCGGTGCGGCGGAGCTGGTCGACGTCGAGCATCTTCGGGGCCGTGCCGACGAGGACGCTCACCTCGCCGTGCCCGTGCCAGCCGAGGGCCGCGATCCGGCTCGGGAGTTCGTCGTCGTACTCGCCGGTCAGGATGCTGTCGACGACCAGAGCCTCCAGCCGCGCGTCCCAGAGCCCGCGGGCCTCGGCCGCGCGGGCGTAGACGTCGGCAGCGGCGAAGGCGATCTCGCGCGAGTAGAGCAGGATCGCCTCCCGCAGGTCCTCGCCGCCCGCGCTCTTCACCCGCTCCTCGACCACCTCGACGGTGATCTTGATGAGCTGCAGCGTCTGCTGCAGGCTCACGCTGCGGAGCAGCTCGCGCGGGGCCGCGCCGAACACGTCGGCGGCGATCCACGGCGTCGACCGAGGGTCGTCGTACCAGGAGATGAAGGACGAGATGCCCGCCTGGGCCACCAGGCCGACGGCGCTGCGCCGGCCCGGTGGCATGTCGCGGTACCAGGGGAGGGTGTCTTCCAGCCTCTTGAGCGTGGTCGTCGCCAGCTCACCCGAGATCTTGCGCAGCCACGCGAGCGTCTCGGGCTTCGTCCTCTCCACCGGCTTGCCGGCCACGGGAGGCGTTACGCCTCGCCGCCCGCCGTGCCGGTGGTTCCGGCGTTGACGTCGTGCAGCAGGTACTTCTCGATCGCCCAGGCCGGCGCGTTCGGGTCGACCCTGCCCTGCGCCGCGAGCAGCTCCAGGGTTCGGACGACCATCGACGGCCCGTCGATCTTGAAGAACCGGCGCGCGGCCGGGCGGGTGTCCGAGAAGCCGAAGCCGTCGGCTCCGAGGGTGGCGTACTCGCCGGGGACGAACTGACGGATCATGTCCGGCACCGCGTGCGAGTAGTCGGTGGCGGCGACGAACGGACCCTCGGCCCCCTGGAGCTTGCGGGTGACGTACGGCACCTGCTTCTCCTGCTGCGGGTAGAGGAAGTTGTGCTCCTCCGCGTTCAGGCCGTCGCGGCGCAGCTCGCCCCACGAGGTGACGCTCCAGACATCGGCCGACACGCCCCAGTCCTGCGCGAGCAGGTGCTGGGCCTCGAGCGCCCACGGAACCGACACGCCGGAGGCGAGGAGCTGGGCCTTGGGGCCCTGCTCCTGACCGGCGCGGAGCAGGTGGATGCCGCGGACGATGCCGTCCACATCCACGCCCTCCGGCTCGGCCGGCTGCACGATCGGCTCGTTGTACACCGTGAGGTAGTACATGACGTTCGGGTCGGGGTGGTTGCCGCCGTACATCCGCTCCAGGCCGGCGCGCACGATGTGGCCGATCTCGTAGCCGTACGCCGGGTCGTACTGGACGACCGCGGGGTTCGTCGACGCGAGCAGCGGCGAGTGGCCGTCGGCGTGCTGCAGGCCCTCGCCGGTCAGCGTGGTCCGCCCTGCGGTGGCGCCGATCAGGAAGCCGCGGGCCATCTGGTCCCCGGCCGCCCACAGTGCGTCACCGGTGCGCTGGAAGCCGAACATCGAGTAGAAGACGTAGACCGGGATGAGCGGCTCGCCCTGCGTCGAGTACGACGTGCCGACGTTGGTGAACGCGGCCAGTGCGCCGGCCTCGTTGATGCCGACGTGCAGGATCTGCCCCTGCGGGCTCTCCTTGTAGGCGAGCAGCAGCTCCCGGTCGACCGACGTGTAGTGCTGGCCGTTCGGGTTGTAGATCTTCGCGTTCGGGAAGAAGGCGTCCATCCCGAAGGTGCGTGCCTCGTCCGGGATGATCGGGACGATCCGGTGGCCGAACTCCTTCGACCGCAGGAGGTCTTTCAGCAGGCGGACGAACGCCATGGTGGTGGCGACCTCCTGCGTGCCCGACCCCTTCTTCGAGATCGCGTACGCCGAGTCGTCCGGGAGGTTCAGCTGCGTGTACTTGACGCGGCGCTCCGGCACGTAGCCGCCGAGCGCGCGGCGGCGGTCGTGCAGGTACTGGATCGCCTCGTCCTCCGGACCCGGGTTGTAGTACGGCGGGAGGTACGGGTTCTCTTCGAGCTGGGCGTCCGAGATCGGGATGCGCATGGCGTCCCGGAACGTCTTCAGGTTGTCCAGCGTCATCTTCTTCATCTGGTGGGTCGCGTTGCGGCCCTCGAACGACGGGCCGAGCCCGTAGCCCTTGATGGTCTTCGCGATGATGACGGTGGGCTGGCCCTTGTGCTCGACGGCCGCCTTGAACGCCGCGTAGACCTTGCGGTAGTCGTGGCCGCCGCGCTTCAGGTTCCAGACCTGGTCGTCGGTGTAGTCCTTGACGAGCTCCAGCGTGCGCGGGTCGCGGCCGAAGAAGTTCTCGCGGACGTACGCGCCGTTCTCGGTCTTGTACGTCTGGTAGTCGCCGTCCGGCGTCTCGTTCATGAGGTTGACGAGGGCGCCGTCGTTGTCGCGGGCGAGCAGCTCGTCCCACTCCCGGCCCCAAATCACCTTGATGACGTTCCAGCCGGCGCCGCGGAAGAAGCTCTCCAGCTCCTGGATGATCTTGCCGTTGCCGCGCACCGGGCCGTCGAGGCGCTGCAGGTTCGCGTTGATGACGAAGGTCAGGTTGTCGAGCTTGTCGTTCGCCGCCACCTGGAGCTGGCCGCGCGACTCCACCTCGTCCATCTCGCCGTCGCCGAGAAACGCCCAGACGTGCTGGTCGGAAGCGTCCTTGATGCCGCGGTTGGTGAGGTACTTGTTGAGCTGCGCCTGGTAGATCGCGTTGATCGGGCCGAGACCCATCGACACGGTCGGGAACTGCCAGAACTCGGGCATGAGCCGCGGGTGCGGGTAGCTGGACAGGCCGCCGCCGGCGTGCGATTTCTCCTGGCGGAAGCCGTCGAGCTGGTCGCCGCTGAGGCGGCCCTCGAGGAAGGCGCGGGCATAGGTGCCGGGGGAGGCGTGGCCCTGGATGAAGATCTGGTCGCCGCCGCCCGGGTGGTCCTGGCCGCGGAAGAAGTGGTTGAAGCCGACCTCGTAGAGCGCCGCGCTCGATGCGTAGGTCGAGATGTGGCCGCCGACGGCGATGCCGGGACGCTGCGCACGGTGGACGAGGACGGCCGCGTTCCAGCGGATCCACGCCCGGTAGCGGCGCTCGATCTCCTCATCGCCCGGGAAGTCGGGCTCGTTCTCCGGTGAGATGGTGTTGATGTAGTCCGTCGTCGGGACCATCGGGACACCGACGTGAAGCTCTTTGGAGCGCTTGAGCAGGCTGAGCATGATCTCGCGAGCACGCTCGTGGCCATGGGCCGCAACCAGTTGGTCGAGGGATTCCCGCCACTCGGCGGTCTCCTCCGGGTCCGAATCGATGTTGTTCATCGAGTACGGGTCCTGGTCGTTTACAGTCACCCTCGACCTCTTTCTTGTGTCGGATGGATCGTGGACGTGCCGGAGTGCTGTCGGTTCTCGACAAGCGCGGGCACCACCTTTCAGCCTAGCCGCACTCCGGGACTCCTGTTGACCGTCGCTTGGCCCTCCCGGCGAGCGGGTCTAAGCTGTGGCTTCGTGCCTGCGGCGAGTCACGTCACGCAGGCGTGAAAGGACGACCGATGGCCCTCGAGAACGACACCCAGGCACCCGACTTCGAGCTGCTGAACCAGTACGGGGAGGCGGTGCGGCTCAGCGACTTCCGCGGACGGAAAGCGGTCGCGCTGGTGTTCTTCCCTCTCGCGTTCTCCGGCACCTGCACCGGCGAGCTGTGCGCGCTCCGCGACAACCTCGGCCTGTTCGAGGACCACCGCGTCGAGATGCTCGCGATCTCCGTCGACTCCAAGTTCACGCTCCGCGCGTGGGCGGAGCAGGAGGGGTACGGGTTCTCGCTTCTCGCCGACTTCTGGCCGCACGGTGAGATCGCGAAGGAGTACGGGGTCTTCCTGCCCGAGAAGGGCTTCGCGAACCGTGCGACGTTCCTCATCGACGAGCGCGGCATCATCCGTGCCTCGTTCATCACCGCCCCCGGCGAGGCCCGCTCCATCGACTCCTACCGCGCCGCGCTGGACCGCCTCCCGGCCCACGTCTGACCGCCACGTCCACTAGGCTGGACGGGCATTACGGGCCTTTAGCTCAGCTGGTAGAGCGCCACGTTTACACCGTGGATGTCGTCGGTTCGAACCCGGCAGGGCCCACTTTCCGAGACGGAGTCGTCGGTTCGATGCTGTGCCCGAAGGCGGGGCCCACTTTCCGAGACGGAGTCGTCGGTTCGATGCTGTGCCCGAAGCCAGGGCCGACTTCCCGAGACGGAGCGGGTGCGGCAGCCAGCAGGGCGAAGAGGGCGTCGAGGGTGGCGGCCATGTCGACCGTCGGGTCCTGCAGCCACTGCAGCTGGAGGCCGTCGGCGACCGCCTGCAGGATGCGCGCCAGGGTGTCCGCATCCAGTGCGGTCGTGACCCGGCCCTCCTGCTGCTGCCGCTCCAGCGCGCGGGCGAAGGTGTCGCGCAGCGCGAGGCTGCGCTCGGAGAAGTAGGCGTGGGCGGGGTGCTCGGGGTCGCCGGCCTCCACGGCCAGCCGGGAGAACAGCTGCACCAGCCCGGGAACCTCCGCGTTGTGGCGGACGATGCCGACGAATCCTTCGCGTAACCGCTCGGGCGTCGTCTCGTCGTCGATCACCCCGAAGCGGCGGGTGTCGACCTCGTCGCGTTTGCGCAGGATGGCCGTGAACAGCTCGTCCTTGCTGTCGAAGTAGTGCAGGAGGCCGGCCTGGCTCAGCCCGACCGCATCGGCCAGTTCTTTCACCGATGCGCCGCGGTAGCCCTCGCGCGCAATCACGTCGAGCGCGCGCTCCAGGATCTCCTCCCGCTTCGCCACGCCTTTCGCGTACGCCCCTCGCCGTGCCATGTCACGAGGATAAACCGAACATCGCTTGATTTCTGAAAACCGAGTGTCGTAAGGTTTTGCCACCCGTCCACGGTGGACGGTGAGAGGACCCGCACGACAATGACGTCAGACACCTCCGTCCCGACCGGCGAACCCGCCGCCGACCCGGCCGCCCCGATCACCACCAGCACCTTCGTCGGAACCGCCTCCGGCAACGACGATCCGCCCGCTCCGATCAGGGGCCTCCGCCGCCTGATGGCGTGGATCCTTCCCGCCAACATCGGCATCTACCTGATCTGGGGAGCGCTGCCCGGCATCCTCCTGCCGCAGCAGATCACCGTCCTGTTCGGCAAGGAGGACCAGGTCGCCAACCTCACGATCGTCGCGACGATCGGCGCGTTCGCCGCCATGGTCGCGCAGCCGATCGCCGGACAGATCTCCGACCGGACGCGGTCGCGGTTCGGCCGGCGCGCGCCGTGGATCCTGATCGGCGCCCTCGCCGGCGGTCTCTCGCTGGTCGGGCTGGCATTCGCGAACACTCTGATCGGCGTGACGATCGCCTGGACGCTGGTGCAGATCAGCTACAACTTCGCCCAGGGACCGCTCACCGCCGTGATGCCCGACCGCGTTCCCCTCAAGCGCCGCGGCACCTTCGCCGCTTTCATGGGCATCGGCCTGATGGTCGGCGCCCTCGGCGGGACCATCGTCGGTGCGCTCTTCTTCAACAGCATCGCCGTCGGCTACGTCTTCTTCGCGGTGTTCGCCCTGCTCATGCTGAGCCTGTTCGTGGTGATGAACCCGGACTACCCGAGCACGAAGCTGGAGCGCGAGCCGTTCACCTTCGTCGAGTTCCTCAAGACGTTCTGGGTGAACCCGGTCGCGCATCCCGACTTCTTTTGGGCGTTCACCGGCCGCCTCCTGCTCTACACGGGCTACTTCGCCGTCACCGGATTCCAGCTGTTCCTGCTGACCAACTACTTCCACGTCGCTCACCCGGAGCAGGTCATTCCGATCCTCGGCCTGCTGAGCCTGGTCGGCATCCTCGTCTCCACCATCGTCGCCGGCCCGCTCTCCGACCGCTTCGGCCGCCGCAAGCCGTTCGTGTTCGCCTCCGCCGCGGTCGTCAGCCTCGCGTTCCTGCTGCCGTGGATCTGGCCGGACATCACTGCCTGGGTGATCATGACCGTCATCTCCGGCTTCGGTTTCGGGATGTTCCAGGCCGTCGACACCGCGCTGATGAGCGAGGTGCTCCCGTCGGCGAAGTCGTTCGCGAAGGACCTCGGCGTCGTCAATATCGCCGCGACGCTTCCGCAGACGCTCGCTCCGGGCGTCGCCGGCGCGATCGTCCTCACCCTCGGGTACGCCGCGCTCTTCCCCATCGGGATCGTGCTGGGCATTCTGGGGGCATTGGCCGTCTGGCCCATCAAGGCGACCCGCTGACCCGATTCTCGACCCCGCTTCACGCGACACACACCACGCACCACGCAGCACACGAAAGGAACCCCATGACCGACACCACCACGACGGCTTCCGCAGACCTCTCCGCCCTGTCCCTCGAGCAGAAGGCGTCCCTGCTCAGCGGGGAGAGCTTCTGGCGGACCAAGGCCGTCGGCGACGTCCCGTCCGTCATGCTGACCGACGGGCCGCACGGCCTGCGGAAGCAGCGGGAGGGCGGTGACCACCTGGGCCTCGGCGACAGCGTGCCGGCCACCTGCTTCCCGCCGGCGGTCGCGCTGGGGTCCGCGTGGGATGCGGAGCTGGCCGAGCGGGTCGGCACCGCCCTGGGCGTCGAGTCGTCCATCGAGGATGTCGCGGTCATCCTCGGGCCCGGGATCAACATCAAGCGCTCTCCGCTGTGCGGCCGCAACTTCGAGTACCTCAGCGAGGACCCGATCGTGTCCGGCGTGCTCGGAGCCGGCCTGGTCCGGGGCATCCAGTCGCAGGGCGTCGGCGCCTCGCTGAAGCACTTCGCGGCGAACAACCAGGAGGACGACCGCATGCGGTCGTCTTCCGACGTGGACCCTCGGCCGCTCCGCGAGATCTACCTGCGCGGGTTCCAGCGCGTCGTGGAGGATGCGCGGCCGCACACGGTGATGTGCTCGTACAACCGCATCAACGGGGTGTTCGCGTCCGAGAACCGCTGGCTGCTGACGGATGTGCTCCGCGGGGAGTGGGGCTTCGAAGGGCTGGTGGTCTCCGACTGGGGCGCGGTGAGCGACCGGGTCGCCGCATTGCGGGCGGGCCTCGACCTGGAGATGCCGGGATCGGGCGGCGACACGGACGCCCGGGTGGTGGCGGCTGTGGCCGACGGCAGCATCGACGCGGCACTCGTGGATGCGTCGGCGCAGCGGAACGCCGACCTCGCCGTGCGCTGGGCGGCGACGCCGCGGGTCGACGGCCCGCTCGACGTGGATGCGCACCACGCGCTCGCGCGCGAGGCGGCCTCCCGGTCGATCGTGCTGCTGAAGAACGACGCGCCCGAGCAGGGCGGACAGCCGCTGCTTCCCCTCCGTGCCGGGCAGTCGCTCGCGGTGATCGGAGCCTTCGCCGAGAAGCCGCGGTATCAGGGCGCCGGGTCGTCGATGATCCGCCCGACCCGGCTGGACGACGCGCTCACGTCGATCCGCGTCGCCGCCCACGACGTGACGTACGCGCCGGGCTTCTCGCTTGCGGCCGATGCTGCGGAGGAGGAGACCGCGCGCCTGCGCGGGGAGGCGGTGTCGGCCGCCGCCGCCGCCGACGTCGCGGTCGTCTTCGCAGGCCTGCCCGCACGGCTCGAGTCGGAGGGCTACGACCGCGAGGACATCGACCTCCCGGCCGAACAGCTGGCGCTCATCGACGCGGTGGTCGCGGCGAACCCGCGGACCGTTGTCGTCCTGTCGAACGGGGGAGTCGTGGCCCTGCCGTTCGCCGGGCGTGTCCCCGCGATGGTCGAGGCGTGGCTGCTCGGCCAGGCGGGCGGATCGGCGACAGCGGACGTGCTGTTCGGTGCGGTGAACCCGTCCGGCAAGCTGGCCGAGACCATCCCGAACCGACTGGAGGACACCCCCGCGTTCCTCGACTTCCCCGGCGAGGAGGGGCACGTCCGCTACGGCGAGGGCCTCTTCGTCGGCTACCGCTGGTACGACGCGCGCCGGATGGACGTCGCGTTCCCGTTCGGCCACGGACTGTCGTACACGACCTTCGGGTACGGGGAGGCGACGGTCACGGCGGTCGACGGCGGGGATGTGGAGGTGCGGGTCACGGTGACGAACAGCGGCGACCGGGCCGGCCGGGAGGTCGTGCAGGTGTACACGTCGCTTCCGGGATCCGCGGTGCAGCGGCCGACGCGCGAGCTGAAGGGCTTCGCGTCGCTGGAGCTCGCGCCGGGGGAGTCGCGGGACGTCGCCATCCGGCTCCGGCGCGCCGACCTGGCGTACTGGCACGTCCGCGCCGAGCGCTGGGTCGTGGAGGGCGGCGAGTACGTGGTCGAGGTCGGTGCGAGCAGCCGCGACCTGCGTTCCCGCGCGACCGTCGCGGTGGCCGGCGATGAGCTGCGGCTTCCGCTGACCCGCGAGTCGTCCCTCGGCGAGGTGCTCGCGCATCCCGTCGCCGGCCCGATGGTGCAGGCGGCGATGGCCGGGATGGCGCAGATGCTGGAGGGCGCCTCCGCGATCATGCCGGAGGGAGTGTCGATGGAGCGGATGATGGCGTCGTTCCCGATCGGGCGGATCGGCATGATGGCGGGCGGCCAGGTCACGCCGGAGATGATCGACGGACTGATCGCGGCGGCGAACGCCCCGCAGGGCTGAGCACGCATCCACTGGTCCCGACATGCCGCCACGCTCGGTGCGATGACGGCATGTCGGGACCACTCGTTCGCGCGACCCGCTAGCCTTGCCGCATGCCCGAGGGAGCGTACCGCTGGTTCGTCTACGCCGAGCTCGCGCTGGCCCTGGTGACGTTCGTCGCCCTGCTGTTCATCGTCGCGCCGTACGGCGGCCGTCACGGGCGCACGGGCTGGGGAGCCACCGTTCCGGCGCGCGTCGGCTGGGTCGTGATGGAGGCGCCAGCGGCCGTCCTCTTCGTCGTCTTCTACGCGCTCGGCACGCACCGCTTCGACCTCGTACCGCTGCTGTTCCTGGCGCTGTGGCTGGTGCACTACGTCTACCGGGCCTTCGTGTACCCGTTCCTGATGCGCTCGGGATCGCGGATGCCGGTGCTGGTGATGCTCCTCGCCATCGCGTTCAACCTCCTCAATGCGTGGGTGAACGCCCGCTGGATCTCGGAGTACGGCGTCTACCCGGCGAGCTGGCTCGCGGACCCGCGATTCTGGATCGGACTCGTCCTGTTCGCGGGCGGGCTGACGCTGAACATGCGGTCGGACCGCACGCTGCGGCGTCTGCGCGGGGACGGCTCGGGCGGCTACCGCATTCCGCACGGCGGCGGCTTCCGCTACGTGTCGAGTCCCAACTATCTGGGCGAGATGGTGGAGTGGACGGGCTGGGCGATCGCGACCTGGTCGCTCGCCGGAACGGCGTTCGCGCTGTACACGATCGCGAATCTGGCGCCGCGGGCGTTCGCCAACCACCGCTGGTACCGCGAGACCTTCGCGGACTATCCGCCGGAGCGCCGGGCGCTGCTGCCGTTCGTGCTCTGAAGGGTCGGCGCGCCTCCCGCCCTCGGCCTGCCGCGCACTGCCGGTCCTCCGATGACGGTGGTCGTGCCTACGCTTGCCCTCGGGAGAAGGGATGCGCTGTGCCGGAGAGCGTCGAGCAGTGGTGGGCGCGCCGCCGATGGTCGAAAGGCGCCGCAGTGCCGTACCCCATCGGCAGCTACCGCACCGATTGGGAGCGCTACCCCGTGCTCATCCGGCAGTACCATCCCGACCTCAACCACGGCATCACGCTGACCCAGGTGCCGCCCGCGGCCGACGTCTACCTGGTCTGGGAGTGCGACGCGGGGCACCGCTTCGTCGCGACGCCGGAGGAGCAGCGCTCGCGTCCGGGCGGTACGCGGAGGCGGTCGGCCTGGTGCCCGCAGTGCGCCGAGCTGGCGGCCCCGCGACCGGTGCGGCAGCCGGAGCCGGACGCGGGGACGCACGTCTGCGGCCATGCCCGCGACCCTCGCCGGATCGAGGCCGACCCGGCCGACGACCGCTGCTACCTGTGCAGGAGGCTCGACCGCGAGAGCCTGACGCGCGAACAGCTCGTCAGCATGGCGGCCCCCGGCTCCCGTGTCGCGGTGTCGGCCGAGAACGGCACGGCGGGCGCTTATTCATGGCAGTGCCCGGACGGGCATCCCACCTACCAGGCGAAGATCGAGCGCATCCTCGGCGGGAAGAGGTGCCCGGTCTGCCGCCACGCCCGCGCCGGAGCGGACCGGGTCGCGGTCGGGGAGGCGTTCGTCAGCCGGTGGGCGCCCTCGCCGGCCTCCGCTGCCGAGCCGGAGCTGAAGCGGCGCCTGACGGAACGCCTCCAACTCGATCTCGGGATGAACGCCGTCCGCGTCGCGACGCCGTTCCACTCCCACCTGGAGGTGTGGCCCGACATCCTCCTGCCCGAACTCCGCGTCGCGGTCGAATACGACACGACCGGGCGGCACGGCCTCGAGCACGTCGGCCCGCGCGAGACCTCGGATCGCCGAAAGGACCGGCTGCTGCGCGCGGTCGGCTGGGAGGTCGTGCGGGTGCGCTGCGGCAAGCTGCAGCCGATCGGACCCTACGACCTGCAGGCAGGCAGCGTGACGGACACGCTCGTGGACCGCATCGTCGACCGGCTGGGGGAGATCCGGGGCGAGCTGTTCGTGGCGGCCTATCTGCGCTGATCGCAGCCGCCACCTCTGGCCAGTGCGGTGCGCCCCTCGCTACCCTGGACGGCGAACCGAGGAGGACACCATGCCGTCGATCCTGAACCCCTACCTGAACTTCCGTGCCCAGGCGCGCGAGGCGTTGGACTTCTACCAGTCGGTGTTCGGCGGGGAGGTGCAGCGCAGCACGTTCGCCGAGTTCCAGCTCGCGCAGGACCCGGCCGACAACGACCTGATCATGCACTCGCAGCTCACCACGCCGGGCGGCTTCACCCTGATGGCAGCCGACGTCCCCGCCCACATGGAGCTGAATCCAGGCTCGAACATCTCGATCTCGTTGAGCGGCGACGACGAGACGGAACTCACCGGCTACTGGAAGAAGCTTGTCGAGGGCGGCACCGTGCTCGAGCCGCTGAACAAGGCGCCCTGGGGTGACAGCTTCGGGATGGCGATCGACAGGTTCGGCATCCAGTGGCTCATCAACATCGCGGGGAGCCCACGTGAGGAATCCGCCGTCTGAGCCGGCCGCTCGGAGTCGGCGGGCGTACCGATTCCCCCGCGCGACGCTTCAGCCGTGCAGTTCGTCCAGCGCGGCGTCGAACGACCGGAAGTAGGTGCGGCGGCCCGGCCGGCCGATCTGCGTCACCTCGAACATCGCGTCCAGCTGGAGGATGAACCCGACGACGGGAGGGGCGCCGAGCGCGGCGACCCGGGTATCGCTGACCCGCCATTCGTGGTCTGAGATCTCCGACACCTCCAGCCCCTGCCGGACGAACCTCACGTGCGTTTTCATGACTCAAGTGAAGTAGACCGGCTGGTCCGCGGCCAGGGCTTGACACCGCTGCTCCGGAGGAGTCGCCGACGGATTGCTCCCTTCCCGAAGCGCTCGGAGCGGAGCTAGGGTTCAGCCGTCCGCATCCGGATCTCGAGGAGGAAGTCATGTGCCGCTGGCTCGCATACACAGGGGAGCCGCTGAAGCCCTCCGAACTCATCCTGAACACGCAGCATTCGCTGGTGGCGCAGTCGCTCAACTCCGAACTCGGAGTGGAGACGGTCAACGGTGACGGTTTCGGCTTCGGGTGGTACCCCGAGGATGCGTCTCACGGCAACATCCCGGCACTGTTCCACAGCATCGAGCCGGCCTGGAACGACGAGAACCTGCGGGAGCTGGCGGGCGCCGTCGCCAGCCCGCTGTTCTTCGCGCACGTGCGCGCGGCGGCCGGGCCGCCCATCCAGCAGACCAACTGCCACCCGTTCCGCTACCAGAACTGGCTGTTCATGCACAACGGCTTCCTCGACGGCTTCGCCGAGATGAAGCGAGACCTGGCCTTCGCCATCGACGCGTCGCTGTACCCGCTCATCCACGGCACCACCGACACCGAGGTGCTGTTCTACCTGGCCATCTCGCTCGGCCTGCTGGACGACCCGGTGGCCGGGCTGAGCCGGGCGGTGCGGATGGTCGAGGAGGTGGGCCACGCCAAGGGGATCCGCTTCCCGATGCAGGGCACTGTGGCGGTGTCCGACGGGCACACACTGTGGGCGTTCCGCTACTCCACCTCGCACAACAGCCGCAGTCTGTTCCACTCGGTGGCGCTCCCAGAGCTGCGCGAACTGTATCCGGACGCCGACCGGCTGAACGTCTTCGGCGACAAGGCGAAGGTCGTCGTCTCGGAGCCGTTCGCCGACGTGCCCGGGGCGTTCCTGGAGGTGCCGGAGTCGACCGTCGCCATTCTGGACGACGACGGCTACCACCACGAGCCGTTCCTGGAGGAGGTGGTGGCGGCCTGAGCGGCCGCCACCACCGGCCTCAGTCGCCGTCCATCACCCTGCGGACGAACGCGTCGACATGCTCCCGGAGCGCCTCGATGCGGTGCTGCCGGGCGGCCTCGACATCGAAGCCGACGTACGCGGTCGGCTGCCGCCGCCTGACGTTCGCCGAGCACTCGAAGCCGGCGCAGACGAGCGTGCCCAGGGTGTTGCCGCTGCGGCCGGCCTTCCCCGCGCGCTTGGCGATGAAGAACAGGACGTCGTTCGGCAGGTGCACGTCTTCGCACCAGGAGCACTGCGGGCGGGAGCGGGCCCGGCCCTCGGCCTGCCGGAGGAGGACGCCGACGGGCGCGCCGTCGATCTCGGCGACGACGTAGCCGACGGCGGGCTGCTTGCGGTCGCGCCAGCCGAGGTAGTCGAGGTCGTCCCAGCGCAGCTGCGCCAGGTCGGGGAGGGTGAGCTCCTTGCGTTCGCGCTGGGACGCGTTGACGAAGGAGGAACGGAGCTGCTGCTCGGTCAGTGGAAGCATGGGTGAAAACCTGACTGTCGTGAATCGGTCGTTGACGGACGGATCGTCCGCGAAGGCGTCGCCGGGCAGGCCGGATCGACGGGAGCGCGCCGGAGCGGCGGAATGCGCCGTGGCTGCGATGCGCAGTGGCACGGGATGTGCTCGCGCGGGAATGGCCGGGAAGGGACAGCGCTATCTCGCGCCGGCGCTGAGCGCGCCGACGACCTCCAGACGCCCGGCGGAGGACCGCGTGGGCTGCGAGATGAGCGGATTCACGCTCTCCACTGTAGCGCGGCGATGTCGGTGGTGCAGGGGAGGCTGAAGCCACACGACCGAAGGGATGCATCATGTCCGCCGAACCGACGCCCGTCGACCCGCCGCAGCTGTACCGGAGCCCCGCCTTCGCGCAGGGGATGATCATCCCGGCCGGCCCGGTGCTGGTCGTCGGAGGGCAGAACGGAGTGGATGCCGAGGGCGCCCTGCTCGACGGCCTGCAGGCGCAGACGGAGCAGGCACTGCGGAACCTCCTCGCCGTGCTGGCCGAGGCGGGATGCGGCCCCGAGCACGTCGCCCGGCTCACCATCCACCTGGCGCCCGGCATCGACCCGACCGAGGCGTACGGCGCCACCCGCACCGTGTGGGGCGACCACCGCACAGCGGTCACCGTGCTGACGGTCGCGCCGGCCCGCCCCGGCGCGCTCGTCGAGATCGACGCTCTGGCCTCCGTCCCCGCCTGATCCCGGCGTATGCTCGCCGGGCACGAGCGGAGAGGATGACGGATGGTCTCGTTCGCACGCAGCCGGCCGGAGCCGGAGTCCACCGTCCCCAGCGGGGTTCGGGCGGCATCGGAGTGGTCGTGGCGGCTGCTCGCCATCGTCGCTCTTGCGGCGGTGGTCGTATACCTCGTGACGATCTTCTCGGACATCGTCATTCCGCTGCTCGTCGCGCTGCTGGTGACGGCACTGCTGCAGCCCACAGTGGCCTCACTGATCCGGCGGCACTGGCCGAAGTGGCTCGCGATCCTGGTCTGCCTCGTCGCATTCGCCGCCGTGGTCGCCGGGCTGGTCCTGCTCGTGGTCTGGCAGGTCCGTGCCGGTCTCCCACGGCTGGAGCACGAGTCCGTCGCTGCCTACGACCGAGCACGCAGCGCGCTGCGGCAACCGCCCTGGAACGTGAGCGACCGCGACTTCGCCGGCTATATCTCCAGCGCCGGCCAGATGCTGCAGAGGGACAGCGGCGCACTGGTCGGGGGAGCGGTGCGCGTCGGCTCGACGGCCGGTCACCTCCTCGCAGGCACGTTGATCGCCCTGTTCGCCACGATCTTCCTGCTGATCGACGGCGGCGGCATCTGGCGCTGGATCACGCGGCTGCTCCCGCGCAACGGGCGCCCGGCGCTGCAGGCCGGGGGAGAGGCCGGGTGGCGCACGCTGACCAGCTTCGTGCGCGTCCAGATCCTGGTCGCGGTCGTCAACGGCGTGGGGATCGGACTGGTCGCGTTCTTCCTCGGGCTGCCGTTGGCCATCCCGATCGGGGTGATCGTGCTGCTCGCGTCGTTCATCCCGGTGATCGGTGCGATCGTCTCGGGGATCATCGCGGTCGCGATCGCGCTCGTCTTCGCCGGGCCCGTCCAGGCGCTCATCATGCTGGCCGGGGTGCTCCTGGTCCACCTGCTCGAGGCGCACGTCATGCAGCCCCTCCTCGTCGGAGGCGCCGTCAAGGTGCACCCACTGGCCGTCGTGGTCGCTGTCGCGGCCGGCACGGGGATCGCCGGGGTGGCCGGCGCGCTGTTCGCGGTGCCGCTCATCGCCGTCGGCAACGCGATGGTCAGCGCCATGCTGCGCACGGTCCGTGGACGTCCTCCGGCGAACGACCCGGGGCCCTCACCCGTCCGGGCCGCGGGTCCGGATGCTCCGCCCGGTCCGGCGCGGGCTCAGGCCGTCATCCGTCGCGGTCGCGTCTTGCTCGTCGCGGTCGCGTCCCACTGGTCGCGGTCGCGTCTTACTCGTCCCGGTCGTCGGGGCCGTCGAACTCGCTCAGCTCCTCGACGATCGCCTCACCCTCCGCACCGGTATCGTCGCGGCCACCGTCGTCGGCCGCCTCGTCGCCGGTCGGACCCTCCTGGAACGCTCCGGTTCCCTCGTCGAGGGTTCCCGAGCCGTCGGGGTAACCGGCGTCGTCGGGGTACTCGCCGTCGCGCCGGTTCGCTGCGGAGTCCTGGGTGTCGCCTGCGTCGCTCATGCCGCCTCCTGATCGGTTCGGTTGCTCTCGACGGCATCATCCACCCCTGCGGCGCCGTCGCACACCCCTGCCCGGCAGCGGCGACCCTGTCGATCCGGAGCCTTCCCGTTCGACGTCTGGGCAGGAGATGATCCGATACAAGGAGGCAGTGCACATGAGTCAGTTCATGATCCTGATCCAGGGCGACGAGTCGCGCTGGGGAACGATGACCGAGGCCGAGCGGGAGGAGATCGACTCCGCCCACCGTGAGTTCCGGCGGCAGGCGGGAGATGCGATCGTCGCGTCCGGCGAGCTGGAGCGCTCCGCGACAGCAGTCACGGTGCGCCGCGGGGACAACGGGGAGCCGACCACGGTCGACGGCCCGTTCACCGAAGCGAAGGAGGTCGTCGGCGGGTTCTACCTGCTCGACGCACCCGAGCGGGAGGCGGCCGTCCGGCTGGCGACCCTGCTGGCGGAGGCGCGGCACGATCACAGCGGTGTCCAGGTGCAGCCGCTGGTCGATCACAGCGCCGGCTGAGGGAGGGTTCCCCCGGGATGCCGATCCGTTCGCGTCGGGTTGAGACGTCTTCGTTTGAAAGAATTCGTTTCCGCGTCGGTTCCGGCATCCCCGGGCCTCGACCACGCTAACCGGCCGGGGCCCGTGTCCTCAATTCTGCGGACAGAAACCGTCAACAGTTGACGGGGAGCCTGTCATCGGCAAGCCCGCTCACCGGCCCAGCCGGTCGAGCGCGAGGTTGAGCTGCAGGACGTTGACGACGGGCTCCCCGAGGTAGCCGAGGTCGCGCCCGATCGTGTTCTGCGCGACCAGCACCTCCACCTGTGCGGTGGTGAGACCGCGGGCCTCGGCGACCCGGCGCACCTGGATGGCCGCATACGCGGGACTGATGTGCGGGTCGAGACCGGAGCCGGAGGCAGTGACCGCATCGGCGGGAACCTGCGCCTCGCTGACGCCGTCGAAGGCGGCGACCGCGGCCTTCCGCTCGCGGATGGCCTTCACCAGGTCCGGGTTCTCCGGCCCCAGGTTCGACCCCGAGGACGCCGCGCCGTCGTACCCGGAGCCTGCGGCCGAGGGCCGCGGCTGGAAGTACTGCGGCAGGGGCTTCCCCTTCGCGTCGGAGAACGACTGACCGAGCAGCGCGGAGCCGACGACCTTCCCCTCCTCGTTCTTCACGAGGGAGCCGTTCGACTGCGCCGGCAAGGCGAGCTGGCCGATCCCGGTCATCACGACGGTGTAGCCGACGCCGAGGGCGACGGTGAGCAGGAGCATGGCGCGGATCGCGACCCACGTGATGCGACCGGTGGAGCGTGTGGTGATGTTCATCGGAGATCTCCTCGAGTCTCAGAAGCCGGGGATGAGGCGCACGACCAGGTCGATGAGCCAGATCCCGATGAAGGGCGCGACGATGCCGCCGACGCCGTAGACGAGCAGGTTGCGGGTGAGCGTCGCGGAGGCGTCCGCCGCCCGGTAGCGCACCCCGCGCAGCGCGAGCGGCACCAGCAGCACGATGATGATCGCGTTGAAGATGATCGCCGAGAGGACCGCGGACGCAGGGGAGTGCAGCCCCATGATGTTGAGCACGCCCAGCCCTGGGAAGACGCCCATGAACATCGCCGGGATGATCGCGAAGTACTTGGCGACGTCGTTGGCGATGGAGAAGGTGGTCAGTGCACCGCGGGTGATGAGCAGCTGCTTGCCGATGCGGACGATGTCGATGAGCTTGGTCGGGTCGGAGTCGAGGTCGACCATGTTGCCCGCCTCCTTCGCCGCCGAGGTCCCGGAGTTCATCGCGACCCCCACATCCGCCTGGGCCAGCGCTGGCGCGTCGTTGGTGCCGTCGCCGGTCATCGCGACGAGGTTGCCGCCCTCCTGCTCCTTCCGGATGTAGGCGAGCTTCTGCTCCGGCGTCGCCTCGGCGAGGAAGTCGTCGACGCCGGCCTCCTTCGCGATCGCCGCAGCGGTCAGGGGGTTGTCTCCGGTGATCATCACCGTGCGGATCCCCATGGTCCGGAGCTCGGCGAAACGCTCGACGAGGCCCGCCTTGACCACGTCCTTCAGGTGCACGACACCGAGCACGCGACCGTCGCCGGTGGCGCTCATGGTGGCGACGACCAGTGGAGTTCCGCCGGTCTGCGAGATCCGCGAGACCTGCTCGTCGAGCTCGGCGGTCACCGCGGCGGACAACTGCTGCCCCTCGTCGCGCAACCAGGCGACGACGGCGGACCCCGCGCCCTTGCGGATGCGGGAGCCGTCCGGGAGGTCCAGCCCGGACATGCGCGTCTGGGCGGTGAACGGGACGATCAGGCCCGGAGCCGTGCTGCCGACGTCGACGCCCTCCTGCACCGCGAGCTCGACGATGGAGGTGCCCTCCGGCGTCGGGTCGGCGAGCGACGAGAGGGCGGCCGCGCGGATCAGCTCCTGCTCCTGCACGCCTCCCAACCGCACGAACGCGCTGGCCCGCCGGTTTCCATAGGTGATCGTCCCCGTCTTATCCAGGAGAAGCGTCGTCACGTCGCCCGCGGCCTCCACCGCTCGGCCCGACATGGCGAGCACGTTGCGCTGCACGAGCCGGTCCATCCCGGCGATGCCGATCGCGCTGAGAAGGGCGCCGATGGTGGTCGGGATGAGGCACACGAGCAGCGCCACCAGCACGGTGATGCTGACCGGCTTGGCGGCGTACGACGCGATCGGGTTCAGCGTCAGCGCGACGACCACGAAGACGATCGTCAGGGCCGCGAGCAGGATCGACAGCGCGATCTCGTTCGGGGTCTTCTGCCGGGCTGCACCCTCCACGAGGGCGATCATCCGGTCGACGAAGGTCTCGCCGGGCTTGGAGGTGATCCGCACCACGACCCGATCGGAGAGCACCCGGGTGCCGCCGGTGACGGCGCTGCGGTCTCCGCCGGACTCGCGGATGACCGGAGCCGACTCACCGGTGATCGCCGACTCGTCCACCGACGCGATGCCCCAGACGATGTCGCCGTCGCCCGGGATGAGGTCGCCGGCGGTGACCACGACCATGTCGCCGAGCCGCAACTCGCCGGACGGTACTTCTTCGGTGACGCTGCCCTGGGCGGACGCGTCCTCCGATGGGTCGTACGAGACGACACGGCGGGCCAGCGTGCTGGTACGGGTCTTCCGCAGCGTGTCGGCCTGCGCCTTGCCCCGGCCCTCGGCCACCGCCTCCGCCAGGTTGGCGAAGAGGACGGTCAGCCAGAGCCAGATCGCGATCGCCGCGGTGAACGACCAGGGCACCGCCGTTCCGCCGGAGGTGCCGGGGCCGCCGATGAACGGCTCGGCGATGGCGAGCGCCGTCGTCAGCACGGCCCCGACCCAGACGACGAACATGACCGGGTTGCGCCACTGCTGCCGAGGGTCGAGCTTGCGGAAGGTTCCGGGAAGGGCGCCGACCACCTGCTTCCAGGAGAATGCGCCGCCGGGTGTGCGGGTCGAGCCGTGCTCCGGAGTCCGCGTCGCGGTGGAGTCGTCGGTTGTGATGGTGGACATGGTCAGTGCAGCCCTTCCGCCAGGGGACCCAGCGTGAGAACGGGGAAGAAAGTGAGCGCCGTCACGAGGATCGAGACGGTGGTGAGGAGGCCGACGAACTGCGGCCGGTGCGTCGGCAGAGTGCCCGCGGTGGCCGGGACGCGGTCCTGGGCGGCGAGCGAGCCGGCGAGGGCCAGCACGAAGACGATCGGGACGAAGCGCCCGAGCAGGACGGCGACGCCGAGCGAGGTGTTCATCCATGGCGTGTTCGCCGTGAGCCCGGCGAAGGCGGAGCCGTTGTTGTTCCCGGCCGAGGTGAACGCGTAGAGCACCTCGGAGAGGCCGTGCACGCCCGGGTTGAGGATGGATGTCTTCTCCACGCTCTCCCGGACGCCGGGGATCGCGAAGCTGAGCGCGGTCCCGGCGAGGACGATGGTCGGCGTCACCAGGATGTACAGGCTCGCGAGCTTGATCTCCCTCGGCCCGATCTTCTTGCCGAGGTACTCCGGCGTGCGCCCGATGAGGAGCCCGGCGATGAAGACGGCGATGACGGCGAGGATGAGGATGGCGTACAGCCCCGACCCGACCCCGCCCGGCGCGATCTCGCCGAGCATCATGTTGACCATCGGCATCATCCCGCCGAGGGCGGTGTACGAGTCGCCCATCGAGTTGACCGCACCGGTCGATGTGAGGGTGCTGCTCGTCGCGAAGAGGGTGGATCCGGCGATGCCGAACCGGTCCTCCTTGCCTTCCATCGCCGCTCCGGCCAGCTGTGGAGCAGTGCCGAGCCCGGCCTCCTCGAGCGCCGTCAGAGCGGTGAGGGAGGCGACGTAGAGGATTCCCATCACGCCGAGGATGGCGTAGCCCTGCTTGTGGTCGCCGACCATCTTGCCGAACGTGCGGGGGAGCGTGAACGGGATCAGCAGCAGGAGCACGATCTCGAGGATGTTCGTCCAGGCCGTCGGATTCTCGAACGGGTGCGCCGAGTTGACGTTGAAGAAGCCGCCGCCGTTGGTCCCGAGCAGCTTGATGGCCTCCTGGGAGGCGACGGGTCCGCCCGGGATGGACTGGGTCGCGCCGGCGACGGTGGTGACGTCGGTGAACCCGTTGACGTTCTGGATGACGCCTCCGGCGATGAGCACGACTGTCGCGACGACCGAGAGCGGCAGCAGGATACGGACCGTCCCGCGGATCAGGTCGACCCAGAAGTTGCCGATCGTGCCGGAGCGCAGGGAGGCGAAGCCGCGGACCAGCGCGATCGCCACGGCGAGACCGACCGCGGCCGAGACGAAGTTCTGCACGACGAGGCCGGCGGACTGCACGGTGTAGCCGAGCGTCTGCTCGGGGGAGTACGACTGCCAGTTGGTGTTCGTGACGAACGACGCGGCCGTGTTGAACGAGAGGTCGGGCGATGGCGCCTTCAGGCCGAGCGAGTAGGGCAGCCACTGCTGCACGCGCTGGAGCACATACAGCAGCACGAGACCCACAGCCGAGAACGCGAGGACGCTGCGCAGGTAGGCCTGCCACGTCTGCTCCGCGCGCGGGTCGACGCCGATCAGGCGGTAGACGCCGCGCTCGATGCGGGCATCCTTCGCGGTGGTGAAGACGTGTGCCATGTAGTCGCCGAAGGGGCGGTACAGGATCCCGATGATGAGCGCGACGGTGAGGAAGGACGCGACGGCCCCGAACCACTCCATCAGAACCGCTCCGGTTTCAGGAGGGCGACCACCAGGTAGACGAGGGCGGCGAGGGCGAGGGCGGCGGCCAGGAGAGTGAAGACGATCACAGCTTCTCCACCGCCCTGCCGAGCAGTCCGACGATCACGAACAGGGCGATGGCGCCCAGCACGTAGACGACGTCAAGCACGAGAGACTCCGTTCGGAGGACGGCGACGGCCCGGTCGGACCGCCGCGCGCCGTGGGGCGCAATCCCCGATCCAACTCCGCTGCGGCCTCCCCGACCCCGTTCCTCACGCAATCCATACGCCTCCCGTTCCGATCCTGACGCCCGCCTTACGCCCGCTCCTTCCACGCGTCGGCAGGCGTCCGATTCGTGACGAATGTGGCAAAACCGCGCGCCAGAAACCCGATTCGTCACGAATCGGCTGAATCGCGCGGCGGGCACATTCGTCACGAATGTGGCGAAATCGCCCGCCAAAGCCCGCATTCGTCACGAATCGGTGAGTGCGTGGCCGCGGACTGGGGCGCGAGCACACAGAATGCCGCCCGCCTCGGGGGAGGCGGGCGGCATCGGTGGGTGCTGCGGTCAGTTGAACTTGCGGCGGTACTTCGCGATCGCGAAGGCGTACGCGACCACGAGGATCCCGACCAGCCAGGCGAGCGCCACCCAGATGTCGGTGCCCACCGGCTGCCCGGAGAACAGAGCCCGCATCGTGTCGACGATCGACGTGACCGGCTGGTTCTCGGCGAACCAGGCGACCGGCGCCGGCATCGACTCGGTGGGGACGAACGCCGAGCTGATGAACGGCAGGAAGATCAGCGGGTAGCTGAACGCGCTCGCGCCGTCCACGGTCTTGGCCGAGAGCCCCGCGATCACTGCGATCCAGGTCAGGGCCAGGGTGAACAGGATGAGGATGCCCGCGACGGCGAGCCACGCGCCGACCGACGCTCCCGTCCGGAACCCCATGATCAGCGCGACGCCGATGACCAGCGCCACCGAGATCACGTTGGCGACCAGGGACGTCAGCACGTGGGCCCAGAGCACCGACGACCGCGCGATCGGCATGGACTGGAAGCGCTCGAAGATCCCGCCCTGGAGGTCGAGGAACAGCCGGTAGGCCGTGTACGCGATCCCGGAGGCGATGGTGATCAGGAGGATGCCCGGAAGCATGTAGTCGATGTACGACTGGCCGTTCCCGATCCGGATGGCCCCTCCCAGCACGTACACGAACAGCAGCATCAAGGCGATCGGCGTGACCGCGGTGGTGATGATCGTGTCCGGACTGCGGAGGATGTGGCGCAGCGACCGCCCGGTGAGGGTGCGCGTGTCGCTGAGGACATAGGTGCTCATGAGAGTTCCTTTCCTGCCTGCTGTGACTCTGCCGACGCTGACTCTGCCTGCTGGGGCTCGTCGTCGCCGACGAGGGCGAGGAAGACCTCCTCGAGGGTGGGCTGCTTCTCCACGTACTCGACCTTCGCCTGGGGGAGGAGCTTCTTCAGCTCGGCGAGCGTGCCGTTCTGGATGATGGTGCCCTTGTGCAGGATCGCGATGCGGTCGGCCAACTGCTCGGCCTCGTCGAGGTACTGCGTGGTGAGGAGGACGGTGGTGCCGCTCCGGGTCAGACCCTTCACGGTCTCCCACACCTCCAGCCGGGCCTGCGGGTCGAGGCCGGTGGTCGGCTCGTCGAGGAAGATGATCGGCGGGTCGCCGATCAGGCTCATCGCGATGTCGAGCCGGCGCCGCATCCCGCCGGAGTAGGTGCCCGCCTTGCGGTCTCCCGCGTCGTCCAGGGAGAAGCGGGAGAGCATCCGGTCGGCCACCTCCCCGGCGTTCTTGAGGTGCCGGAGCTTGGCGACCAGGATGAGGTTCTCCCGCCCGGTGAGGACTTCGTCGACCGCCGCGAACTGCCCGGTGAGGCTCAGTGACCGGCGCACGTCCCCCGCGGAGGAGGCGACGTCGAATCCGAGGACGCTGGCGTTGCCGCCGTCCGCCTTCAGCAGGGTGGCGAGGATGCGGACGAGGGTCGTCTTGCCGGCGCCGTTGGAGCCGAGGAGGGCGAAGATGCTGCCGGGCGTGACCTCGAAGTCGACGCCGCGCAGCACCTCCAGATCCTTGAACGACTTGGTGATGCCCTGCACCCGGATGGCCGGGTCGAGTGTTGCGGTGGTCATGACGTCTTCCCCTTCGCTTCCTCGTCGACGGCCGTGTCGATCGCCTTGGCGAGCCGGTCGCGCTCTTTGTCCATCCAGCGCCTGCCCGTGTACGCCTCGACGAACGTCTCGGCGAACTCCGCCGGGTCGTCCCCGACGACCTCGCGGATCGGCGTGCCGTCGGCGGCCGCCCGCTCCCACAGGTCGGTGAAATCGCTGAACATCGTCACCAGGACGTCTCCGTCGACCAGGCCGCCCTGGTACAGGAAGTAGCGGTGGAACGCCTTGGCGGAGCCGCGGTAGGGCTCGGGGAGCGCGTCGATGCGCGCGACGGACTGCCGGTACTGCTTCTTCTGCTCGAGCGAGCCCGTGAGGGCTTCGATCCATTTCGCTGCCATGATCAGTCGTTCCCTTCGGTGTGTGCCGTGCTGTCGTTGTCGTCGGTGTTGCTGCTGTCGTTGCTCTCGTCGTGGAGCTCGCCGATGCGCTCGGCGAGGAAGCCCCAGGTCCGCCAGAACTCGGCGAGCTGCTCGCGGCCCGTGGCGTTCAGCGAGAACACCTTGCGGGGCGGTCCCTTCTCCGACGGGACCTTGGTCACGTCGACGAATCCGCGCTGCTCGATCCGCACGAGGAGCGCGTAGACCGTGCCCTCGACGAGGTCGGTGAAGCCCTGGTCCCGCAGCCGCGCGGTGATCTCGTACCCGTACGCCGGTCGGCCGGCGAGGATCGCGAGGACCATGCCTTCGAGAGTGCCCTTCAGCATCTCCGTCATCTGGTTGCCCATCGGGTCACCTCCTACTCAGTGATGTTGACTACTGGTAGAAAGTAACACTGAGTACCGGTACTTGGCAACACTGATTACCGGAAATTCTCGAGCGGGAGATGGACAGCGGGGCGGGGGAGCCCTCAGCTGCGCTGGCCGAGGTGCTGACGGGTCAGCTCCGCCATCTCATCGTCGGTCAGCTCGTCCAGCCGCTTGCTCTCGCGCCGATCGAGGCGCATCCAGCGCACGAAGAGGAGCACGAGCACCGGAACGTCGGCGATCTCGGCGATGAACCAGAGCAGGTCGCCGGACAGGTGCTGGTCGTGGAGCGGCGATGGGAACCACAGCGGCAGGCGACCCAGGATCGCGGGGGCGTGGTCGAGAACACCGTCGTTCAGGCGCAGCAGAAGTCCCGGGATGGCGTCGAGCAGCAGCTCGACGAACGCGAGCAGGAACTCGACCGTGATGAAGAACCCGGTGCGGATGATCGAGTGGGCCGCGATCGGAAGAACGAGCAGCAGACCGCACAGGGGCACGAGGACGGAGATCGTCCACTCCGACCAGGGGGAGTCGCGCAGGATCGCCGAGACCGGTGTGAGGAACACGAGGAAGACGGCGCAGGCGAACGCGGGCGCGAAGATCGCGTTGCCGAAGACGCGCGCCGGCCACGACCGCGTCGCCCGGTCCGCGCGACGTCGCCCGGCCGGGCCGAGAGCGACCCGCGCGAGCGCGATGGGCCGGCCGAGGCTGACGAGCGCCGGGACCACGAAGAGGAGCAGCGCGATCCGCGTGGTGAACGCCCAGCGGAGGTCCGAGCTCTCGGCGCCGAGGAAACCGAAGGACACGACCGCGTACGACCCGAGTCCGAGGCCCAGAAAGGCGAGGGTCAGCCGCGCGGGCCAGCGGTGACCGCGCGCACGGAGCCGGAGGACGCCTCCCGCATAGAGCCCGGCGGCGGCTATCAGCAGGGCGGCGGCCGCGGGGTCGAACGACCACGTGCCGAGGAACACGGACAGGGGAGGCGTGGCGGCTCCAATCGCGACGGGATGCTCCTGCCATTCTGGCTGCCGTGAACCTGGGACTCAGCCCGGCTGCTCCAGCCCCAGCACCGGGTAGAGCAGCTTGATGCCTCCGGTCAGGCCTCCCATGAGCGCACCGCGGCCATGACCGCCGGTGGGTACGTCGACGAAGGCGGAGTCGATTCCGGCCCCGCGGGCGGCGGCCTGCGCCCGCAGAGCGACGTGGTGGTAGGGAGGGTCGTCGCGGCACGCCGTGAAGATGGCGGTCATCCCGGGATGTGAGAAAGTCCGCAGCTTCACGAAGGGCTTCGTCGCCTCGTACGCCGCACGGTCGCCGTGGAACGCTTCCTTCAGAGTGGCGTCTGGGTGCTCGGCACCGGGGAACTCCTCACCCGAGATGTCGAGGATGCGGCTGAAGAGGTTCGGGTGGTCGATCGCGAACGAGAGCGCGCAGAGCCCGCCGTTGGAGTATCCGGCGGCGGTCCAGAAGCGGTGGTCCTTCGTCACCGGGAGGTTCTTCTCGGCCCAGGCGGTGACATCCCGCGTGATGTACGTCTCAGCCTTGCCGAACGTGGCGGTGTCGAGGCACAGCGTGTCCTGGTACGGGCTGCCGAGCTGGTCGGCCACGACGACGACCGGGGCCAAGCCGTGGTGGGTGGCCGCGTACGCGTCGAGCACCTCGCCGATCGGCTCGGGGTCGGGGTTGCCCGGCTGACCCATCATCATGACGATCAGGGGGAGTGCGGGAGGGTGTGCGACCTGCGCGGCCGGCGGAAGGTAGAGCCCGGCGTCCCTGGCGTGGAAGCCGCTCATGGTCGCCGGGATCTTCGCCGTGCCGAGGAGGCCGTGCTCCGGCATATCGGCCGGCGGGGACCAGTGCTTCCAGAGGGAGGCGTCGTACGCCTCGGACACGGCGGGAGGCGGTGCGAGCTTGACCGGGCGCGGCACCGCGATCGCGAGCACGCTGCCGACGGTGCGGTTGAGGCCGTAGTTCGCATTGATCCCGATCGCGGCGCTCAGCAGGAACACCGGCACCGCGGCGATGGCGACGACGGTCCGCCACGCCGGGCGCCGCCGGATGCTGACCAGGGCGACGGCCACGGCGACGAAGGCGCCGGCGAGCCAGAGGTAGTTGCCGAAGCCGAGGGATTCGCCGAACAGGTTCAGCCAGCGGATGCACACCAGCCAGGTCACGACAGCGGCGAGAACCCCCGCTGCGGCCGCGGCCGCCAGCCGGATCAGCCAGCCCCGCGTCGGCCGCCGGAGGAGCACCCCGGCCAGTAGGCCCAGCGCGCAGGCGAACACGACCACCGGCACCGGTCCATCCACGACATCGACGCCGAGAAGCCCGTCGAACACTCCCCACCCCCTGCTCCGCCTCCGCCCTCGCCCCGCGAAGCAGTCCCGAGCATAGCGTCCCCCGGTGACGCGCCCGCTTACGACCCGTCGAGTGGTGAGCAGATGTCGCAACTGGCCGAGAATTCCGGCATCTACCCACCGCTCGAGGGAGTGCTCTCAGGGCACGACGATGTTGAAGTCCGGATCGCCGGCGTCCAGGACTGCGGTGAGGCGGGCGAGGACTGTCGCGTCGCCCTCGAAGGTCAGGCCGTCGGAGGTGGTGTCGCCTGCGGCCAGGGCCAGGAAGCGAACGCGGGTCGACGTCAGGTGCAGTTGGGCGTCGTCGGCCGGTTCCGCCTCGACGTAGACGAGGACTCCGTTCCGCAGAGTGACGCGGAAGCTGCGGGCCGAGTCGGCGAAGGTGATGTCCAGCGCGAGATCCAGCTCCCAGGCCGCCGGGCCGTCGACCTGGATGGCGATGGCGTCGAAGATCTGTTCCGGGGACAACTGGCCGACGATCGTGGGAGCGTTCGCGCCGATGGGCGTCCCGAAATTGCCGTCACGCAATTCGGTGGCGCCCGACAGATAGAAGTTGCGCCAGGTGGCGTTCTCCGCACCGTACCCGAGCTGCTCGTACGTGTCGGCGAGGAGCGCCTTCGCCTCGGCGTTGTCCGGCTCGGCGAAAACGGCCGTGTCCAGCAGCGTCGCGGCCCAGCGGAAGTCGCCGGCGTCCGAGGCGGCGCGGCCCGCCTCGACGAGCTTGTCCGCACCGCCCACCAGGGCGGCCCAGCGTTGCGCCTGCTCCGCCGGCGGATGCGGCCAGAGCCGCGACGGATTCCCGTCGAAGAACCCCATGTAGCGCTGGTAGATCGCGCGCACATTGTGCGATACGGACCCGTAGTAGCCGTGAGTGCTCCACTCGGCCTCCAACGCCGGTGGCATCCGGAAGGTCTCCGCGATCTCCGCACCGTTGTAGCCCTGATTGAGGAGGCGGAGCGTCTGATCGTGCAGATAGCCGTAGAGGTCCCGCTGCACGCCGAGGAAGTGGAGTACGCGCTCGGTACCCCAGGTGGGCCAGTGGTGGGAGGCGAACAGCACATCCGACCGCTGCCCGAAGCGCCGGATCGCCTCTGTCAGGTACCGCGACCACATGTGCGGGTCCCGCACCAGCGCTCCGCGCAGGGTGAGGAGGTTGTGGAGGTTGTGTGTGGCGTTCTCCGCCATGCACAACGCCCGGTAACGAGGAAGGTAGAAGTGCATCTCGGCAGGCGCCTCAGAGCCGGGCGCGAGCTGGAACTCGAAGCCGATGCCGTCGACCTCGTAGGTGAGGCGGGAGGGGGAGATCTCGACCGTAGGCGGGAGGATGCCGGGCGTCCCGACCGAGTTGGTCTGGCCGAGGCCTGCGCCGACCTGTCCGAGCGGGCCGCGGGCGAGCACGGCGCCGTACATGTAGCCTGCCCGGCGCGCCATCGCAGTCCCTGCGTACACGTTCTCCTCGACGGCGTGCTCCAGGAAACCCTCGGGAGCGACGATGTCGACCCGGCCCACGGCCACGTCAGCCGGGTCCACAACACCCAGGACCCCGCCGAAGTGGTCGATGTGGGAGTGCGTGAAGACGACCGCCTGAACTGGCCTGTCGCCGCGGTGAGCCCGGTACAGCTCCATCGCCGCTGCGGCGGTCTCCTGCGAGACCAACGGATCGACCACGACGACGCCGGTGTCGCCTTCGATGAACGACATCACCGACAGGTCGAAACCCCGCACTTGGTAGATGCCGTCGACCACCTCGAACAGGCCATGCTTGCGGATCAGGGTGCCCTGGCGCCACAAGCTCGGATTCACCGAGTCCGGCGCGTCACCGGTCAGGAACTCGAACGCCGACGGGTCGAAGACCACCCTCCCGTCGGCCGCCGTGATGGCCGTATTCTCCCACGTGCCGAGGAATCCGCGTTCCGCATCCTCGAAGTCCTGGGTGTCGCTGAAGTACTCACGTTCCAGCCAGGCGCGATTCGCGGCGACGATGGGCTCCGAGGGTTCGTTCTGACGCATCTTCCAGCCTCCCGACCTGTGACCGACGCTCACAGGATCGCGGGTGGGCTTCGGCGGCGGCTAGTCCCGATTCGGCCGGCGCTGCGTTTCGGCGCTAGAGGGTCAGGCGGCGCTCGACGATGGCCGACGCGACATCCGAGATCCCGATCCTGTTGCGTCGAGCGTAGGCCCGGATGAGTTCGAAGGCCCCGTCGATGGGCACGCTGCGGGTCTGCGCGACGACGCCCTTCGCCTGCTCGATGATGATCCGGCTGTTCAGCGCGAACTGGAGCTGCTGGCGCACAGCGTCGCTCTCGGCGAGGCTGCGCTGGTGCAGGATCCCGATGGTTGCGACATCGGCGAACGCCTGCGCCGCGACCATGTCGTCCTCCGGCAGGTCGCCCGTACCGGTCCGGAAGAGGTTCAGCGTGCCGATCGTCTGCTCGCGGAGGCGCATCGGGATGGCGTCCATCGACTCGAAACCCTGCTCCAGCGCACGTTCCCGGAAGGCGCGCCACCGATCGGGGGTGAGCGAGATGTCGGGCACCGAGACCACGACACCCGTGGTGAAGCTCTCGATGCACGGCCCGGCGTAGGCGCTCAACTGCATCATCTCGACGAGCCGGCTGGCCTCGCTGGTGGAGGCGATCACATCCAGTTCGCCGTTCTCGTCGGCCAGCATCACTCCGGAGGCCGTCGCACCGAGCAGACCGCTGGTCAGGTCGACCAGCGACTGCAGCAGGTCGACGACGTCGTAGTCGGCGACGAGCGTGTCCGCGAGTTGCGCGAACGCTCGCAGCATGCCCTGTTCTCGTGTGAAGGTCATCGCTGCCGGCTGCCGTTCGGGTCGAGCTTGGAGAAGTCGAGGTGGCCGTCCAGCACCTCGCGGGAGACCTCCATCATCGACCGGTTCGTCGCGAAGGCGTGCGCCTGGATCACCATGCGGGCGTCGTCCGCACTCACGTCGAGTTGAGCGAGGACCATGCCCGTCGCCTGGTGCACGATGCGGCGGGAGAACGGGTTATTGTCCTCCTGCAGCTCGTCACCGGCCCGGTGGAGTGCGTTCTGCAGGAGCCGTCGTCCCGCGATATCGGCGAGCCGCGTGGCCTCCTGGGTGTGGGCGTCGTCGAGGGTGACCGGCTGCCGCGCGTACATGTCGATCGCGCCGATCTGCAATGGGCCGACCAGCATCGGGAAGGCGAACAGGGCGACGACGCCCTGTTCGAGGGCTGCCGCGCTGAACGCGGACCACGTCTGTCTCGGCCGTGCGCGCATGTCCGATTCGAGGACGGGGCGGCGGAGCCGGAGGGCGTCCCAGCACGGACCCTCGCCCAGGTCGAACTGCAGCTCGTCCAGCCGTGCCGCGACCGCGTCGCTGGCAGAGACGGTCTCCGTTCCCAGCAGGTCGCCGATGGTCGAGACGGACGTGCCCGCCACCGGCAGCGCCTCCAGGAACGGCCGCCAGTAGTCGGGGTGCGGGGTCGGGCCGCCGCCGCGGGTGCTGCCGTTCATCGAGGTGCCGTTCTCCACACCGCCAACGCTACCGAATGGGCAGCGTCAATACGCTCTACTGCGGAAGTCCTGCAGGTGCGGAGTCGCCGTTGCCAGCGTGACTCCGGAGCCGTCTTCCGCGCTGATGCTGTCCTCTGTCATGATCAGGAGGCCCTTCGAGCTGTTCGCGCTGGCCATCAGCGCCTCCACCCAGGCCGGGTTGATCTTCGGGAACCGGCTGCCGCTGAACTTGAAGTACAGGTTCTGAGCCGGGTGGATCCAGATGGAGCTGTGGCCGTCTCCGGTCTCGACGGAATCGCGCCAGGCCATGAAGAAGCTCTCGCCGCGCCGGATCTTCTGCGCGATCACGATCTGCAGGTGGGCCAGCAGGCGGTCCTCGAATTCGATCACGATTCCGTCGTACCTGAGTGAGCCCATCTGCGTCCTTCCCCTGCCATGCACGTGCACGTGCACGTGCACGTGCCGTCCCCCTTACAGTGCACTCACTTGGGCGTGAAGTCCATATCCAGGTCGGGCCAATCGCCCGCCAGGTCGGCGATGGAGAACGGTTCGGCCTTCGGCATCACGAGGAGCTCCGCGCGCAGGCGGAGGTCTGCCACCGTTTCGGAGTCGATCAGCTCGGGATGGTCCGTGACGGCTGCCTCTGTCGTCGCGTCCATCAGCCAGCCGACAATGAAGGAAGCGCGGCCGGAGCCGCCGTCGTCACGGATCACCGGGATGTCGACGACATCCACATCGCCCTTGCGGGCGAGAGCCAGCCCGTAGTGCTGCACGGCCTCCGCGATGGCGGAGCCGGTGAGGAACGACGCGGAACGCGTCGATACGGTCTTCATGAGTACCCCAATCCTGCGAGATCTCGCCGGGGTCTGGGGCGCTCGACTCGAAGATTAGCAGCGTCAGCCGGGGAGTCAAGGGAGGGGGCCTCCGAGCATCCTGTCAACGGGCTGCGCGGAACTTTCTGCGGCCTACCGTGTGAGGCATGAAGCACGTGACCTACGCGGAGAAGTCGTTGCTGATCGGGAACGCCGCGGCCGACCTGCTCATCCAGTACGCCCGCCTGATCTCGGAGCGCGGCGGCTCGGATGTGGTCACGGTGCGGGCCATCGGCACGGACGGCAACAGCGTCGATGCGTCCTTCCTGCTGAACCAGGCGACGGTCCTGATGGTGGAGTCGGCCAGCACGGACGCCAGCGAGCCGGACAACCACGAAGTGGTGGAGTACCTCCACAACCGGGTCGAGGAGCTCAACCGCCCGTTCGAGCCGCCGACCCAGGAGTGAACGTCCCGCGAGGCGCGAATGGTGCGGTCAGAAGTCGCCGATGCCTTTGCCGATGAGCACGACGCCGATGACGAGGAGCAGGACGGCCATGATCATCGCGTTGTTGTGGACCAGCCAGGTGCGGAGTGAGCTCAGCGGGGCGGCCATCCTCTGCGACGCGACGAGGTAGGCGATCACCGGGATCGCCACGGTGGATGCCGCGATCACGGCGAACACGACCACGACGATGACGATCTCGCCGGCGTTCAAGCCTCCGGAGCCGATGGCGATGCCCGCGGCGATGCCCATCAGCAGGTTCTTCGGGTTGACCGCGGCGAGCACGAAGCCGAGCACGAGAGCGCGGCCGGCCGTCATCGTGTCGATCGCGCCCATCCACTTCGGGAGGGTCGCCTCCGCGTCACCGGTCGGTCGTGACCGCCACTGGCGCACCGCGAGCAGGAGCAGCAGCAGACCGAGGACGATGGTGACGACGCCGACGATCGGCTTCGACTGGTCTCCCTCGCCGCGCGGGAGCACCGATGACAGCAGGGTGAACACGACGACCGCGACGACGATGCCGAGCACCCAGCCGAGCAGGAATCCCAGACTGCTTCCGCGCGCCTTCGGGGACAGCAGCATCAGGATCGCGGCGATGATCGGGATGGGGCTGATCGCGATGCCGACGGCGAGCGGGAGGATCGCCCCGATGACTGCGCCCATGCTGATCTCCGCCGCTCACCTCTTGGGCAGCGTGCCGACCTTCTGACCGCCGTTGGCGTAGATCACCAGGTCGCTGCCGGACACCTTCGCGGTGTTCGCCCGGCTGAGCCACGGATTGACGCCCTCGCAGGCCTTCAGCGTGGACGCGAACGGCCCGAAGGTGTAGGTGTCGCCGCTCACCGATCCTTTGCCCGACATGGCGTTGCAGCCGTCCGAGCCGGAGAACGAGCCGTCGTCCTTGATGGTGAGGTGCGGTTGCCCGGAGGCGGTCGAGCCCCAGTCTCCGGTGAAGGCGGAGCCGGACGACGAGCATCCGGTGAGTGCCGCCGCTGCGACGAGGAGGACTGCCACGGCGGAGAGCCGGAGGGTGGGCACGCTGTTCATGCGCTCACGGTAGCGGGTCAGGTGCGCCCACCAGTAGGGGTGATCGCGACGGCTTCAGCGACACGCTGGAGGGGTCGTAGAGCACCCGGTGACCGTCCTCCAGCACCCGCCGCGTTCCCGTGTCGAGGGGGACCGCCGCCCAGGAGACCGGCGCGAAGTCGAGCTCCACCTGGAGCCCGGAGCGGAGCCGGTACCGGCGCTCCCGGACGGGACCCCAGTCGCCGTCCCGGAGGTGACGGGCTCCGTGGAACTCGCGAGGAAACCACTCGGAGTCGGCGAGCCGGTCGACCTCATCGCTGAGGATCATCACGTCGAGGTCGCTGGCGAGGCGCTCCGACCCCCGCGCGTACGAGCCGACCAGAAGCACGACCTTCACGGTCGGCTCGCCTTCGCCCCATCGGGTAAGGCGGCCGAGCAGCCGCTCCGCCTCCCGCCGCCGGCCCTTCAGCCGGGCGGTCATGCGCCGAGTGGTGAGCAGATGTCGCTACTCGACGGGAAATGGGGCATCTACTCACCACTCGGCGAGAGGTAGCGCCGCATCAGCCAGCGGGTCGCACCGCCGGAGTGGGCGTCTGTCTGCTGGATGCGCTCGAAACCGTGCGCCTCGAAGAGTGAGACCGTTCCGACGTAGCCGCTGATGACATCCACGCGCGTGCCGGCGGTATCGACCGGGTAGCCCTCGACCATTGCCGCGCCCGCCGCCCGTGCGTGCGCCACCGCGCCGTCCAGGAGCTGGTGCATCAGTCCGCGCTTGCGGAAGCCTCCTCGCACCACGAAGCAGACGATCGACCACGGGTCCTGGTCTTCGTCGAGGTGCGGGATCGTGCGCGAACCCATCAACCGGCGATACGTCGACTTGGGCGCGACCGAGCACCAGCCCGCGACCTCACCCTCGACGTAGACCAGCACGCCCGGGCCTGGCTCGGACGAGCACTCGGACCGCATGTGTTCGATCCTGCCGGGCATGTCGAGGCGCGAGTCGCGGTACGACATGCAGACGCACCCTCCACCCCCGGGTTTTCGCGGGACCATGAACGACGCGAAGTCGTCCCACCGACCTGTCGCAGGCAGCACCTCGATGGACATACGGGAATCGTACGGGGACGCACCGACATCCGATGGACTGGCCTCATCGACGCTTGCGGGCTTCCTGGGCGGATCTCCTGCATTCAGGAGGTTCGCGCTCGTGTTTTCAGGAGACTCGCGCTCCTGTTTTCAGGAGATCGGACCTCCTGAATTCAGGAGATTCGTCGTCCTGTTTTCAGGAGATCGGAGCACTGGGTACCCTCTCCCTCCTGAATACGGGACGTGGAGAGCGCTCCTGACCAGAATCTCCTGAAAACAGGACGCCTTACATCTCCTGAAAAAAGGAGCCGATCTCCTGAAAAGACGAGCCGATCTCCTGAGAAAAGGGGAGCCGATCTCCTGAAAACAGGGCGACGCCCGCAGCGCTACCCCAGCGGAGCCTCACCACCGGTCGAGACCTCCGGTTCGGTGAGCGGCCGCCGTGGCTGAAGACTGCTCGTCTTCCGTTCCAGCTCGGCGATCACCGCCGGATCGTCGAAGCTTTCGCCGACGAACTCGATCGGCGCACTCACGATCTGGCTCGCGGGGCCGATGATCACTTCGACGATGCCCGCATCGCCGGTCGCGCTCCGCCCCGGGACGGCGACGGTGTCCGCGACGTTGTTGTAGGCCAGCGCTTTCGCATAGTAGAGCAGCGCCTCCGCGATGTCGTCGCCGGTGTCGAACCACGTCCCGGCGTAAGTGATCCTCCGCATAGCTCATTACCTCGCGCCCGAGCATGACCTGTCAGCCACTTGACAACGGAGTGATTTCGTATCTCGGGACCGATTCGGGAGGCCCGAGGGCGGTACCCGGCAGCCTCCCTCACCGCAGCAGCGCCGTCATCGGCGTCGCCGCCGCGTCCTCCGCTGTGAGAGGCGGCAGCCCCCAGGCGTCCTCCACCGTTCGCAGCAACGAATAGTGCGTGAACGGCGTCGCCGACGAGGTCTGCGGCCGAGCCGCAGGCCCGGCGAAGACGCACGGGATGACGTTGTCGGCCGCGTCGCCCTCGTCGAACGTGACCACGAGGAGCGAGCGCTGCTTCGTGAAGGCAGGGGACGACAGGATGCGCGGGACGGCCGACGCGAGCCACGCATCCCCGGTCGCCACAGAGCAGTTGTGCATGTCGTCGCACAGGTTCGGGCTGACGAACGAGAAGTCGGGGAGGCTCGTCGTCGTCGCGAGGTCGGCCTCCAGCTGCGAGTACGGCACGTCGTGGGCGGCACAGGAGGCCGGGTCGTCGGTCACACTCGGGAAGTACAGGAACGGGTTGTGCTTCACCGCATACAGGTCCGTGTTGGCAGTGGTGCAGGGAGCGGGCATGCTTTCGGCGTACATCTTCCAGGAACGGTGCGCACGGTCGAGAGCCTGTGCGAGGTTCGGTCCTGTCACCAGGCAGGAGCCGCCAGGCGGGTTGCAGTCGGTCGTGATGCCCGCAGTCGTTCCGCTGGTGAGCGCCAGATAGTTCGGGAGGCTCGGGTGCGTGATCGCCGAGTAGTGCGTAGCCTGCGCGTAGGTGCGGGCGAGGCCGTTCAGATAGGGCGCCGCGGCGTTGCCGATCACCGACGTCGCCGGCTTGTTCTCATCGACGATGATCACGATGTGCGCGAGCGGACCGGAGCTCACGGCCGGCGCCGGGGAGGCTGCCGGGCTCGGCGCGCTGGGGGAGTGCGTGGCCGGTACCGTGGCGGGCCGGTTGCGGGAGTCGCCACCGACCGAGCAGCCCGCGAGGAGCGCCGGGACGATCACCGCGATGATCACGGCCAGTCCGGCCGCACGAATTCGGCGGCTCATGCGCGCACCGTACCCCCGCCGGACCCCAGGGCCAACCGTCGGGCAGAGCCCCGCGGTGCGCGGAGAGATGCGTTTCTGCAACAGTCACCCCAACTTCTCTTCTTTTCAACGGGGTGAAGAGAGGTCGCACCACTTCTACCGTCGCTCGCAAGCGGGCTGAACACCGTGCAACCGATGCCGAGGAGAGGGGGCGCTTCATGCCGACCGCAGACGCCGACGGGCCCGAGATCGTCAACGAGCTGGTGCTCAAGCATCTGGGCCTGGCCGGTGCGATCGCGCACCGCTACTGCCACGGCCGGCACGACAGCAGGGACCTCGAACAGGTCGCCTACCTGGGCCTGGTGAAGGCCGCCCGCCACTTCGACCGCCGCAGATGCGACGACTTCGTGCTGTACGCGGCCCCGACGATCGCCGGGGAGATCAAGCGGTACTTCCGCGACTCGGGGTGGTTCATCCGTCCGCCCCGTCCGGTCCAGGAACTGCGCTCCCGCCTGTCCTCCGAGTCGAGCCGGCTTTCCCAGCAGCTCGGGCACCAGCCGACACCGGCCGAGCTCTCCGACTCGCTCGGAGAGGACCTCGCGCTCGTGAACGAAGCGCTACGGGCCCACGAGAGCATGCAGCCGTCGTCGCTGGACGCTCCGGCCGGCGGTGACGACGACAGCCCGGTCCTCGGCGACACCCTGGCCGCCGCCGACCGGAGGATGGAGCGCGCGGAGACGATGGCGGCCATCGCCGTCGCCTGCCGTGGGCTCAACCTCCGCGACCGGCGCATCCTCTACCTGCGGTTCTTCCAGGACAAGACGCAGCAGGAGATCGGGGAGGAGCTCGGGGTCACGCAGATGCAGATCTCGCGGCTGCTCACCCGCATCCTCGCCGAACTGCGCACCCGTCTCTCAGCGGACGACGCGGACGACGCGAACGACGCGAACGACGAAGCAGAAGCCGACGGGAACGACGGAGCAGACGACGGGCCGGCGGCCGCAGGCGCGGTCAGCTGAGCAGGCCCCGGACCGCGGCCAGCACGTCGTCTGGCTGCACCGCCAGCAGTGCGGGGTCGGGCTCCGACCCGAAGGTGTCGCCCACCCGCAGGCGGGCGTCGGTCAGCACGACGTGCGGCCCCGGTGGAGGCCCCCATTCCTCGACCGGCGCCGGCCCGAAGACGATCACGGACGGAACCGCGTAGGCGGACGCAAGGTGCGCGGCGCCCGTGTCGGCCGAGATCACGATCGACGCATCGGCGATGACCGCCGCGAACTCGCCGAGGCCGATCCGCCCGGCCAGCACACGATCCTCGGGCAGCCCGGCCAGCTCCGCGACCTCGAGGGCGCGCGGACGCTCCGCCTCGCTGCCGGTGAACACCACCTGCAGCCCGTCGCGTTCGAGGGCGCGGGCCACCTGCCCGAAGCGGTCCGCCGGCCAGCGGCGGCAGCCGTAGAACGCACCGACATGGACCACGGCCGCTCGAGGGCGGAGGCTCGCCCCCGGCAATCGCAGGCCCACCTCGTCCTGGTCGGCCGGCATCCCGTGCGCCGTGACGAGTCGCGCCCAGCGGTAGCGCTCGAGCAGCCCGTCCTGCCACTCCGGCCCGTCCCAGCCGGGGGAGCGGTGGCCGACTTTACGGCGAGCGCCGAGAGCATTTAGGAGGCCGCGGCTCTCCGGGCCCGACCCGTGGAGGTTGACCACGGTGTCGACGCGCCCCGGCTCGATCCGGAGGGGCTCATCCAGTCCGGGCGTCGGCAGCAGCGCATCCACGCCCTCCACCAGGTCGAGGATGGGGTCCAGCCAGCCGGGCACGGCCAGGATCACCCGGTGGTCGGGGTTGGCGCGCTTGATCGCGCGGATCGCGGGCACCGCCACCAGGAGGTCGCCGAGCTTGAGCGCGCGCAGCGCGAGGAGTTCCGGTGTGCCGTCGGGGTCGCCAAGCAGTCTCACTCCGCCCACTCTCCCACGGCCGGTCCGAGGTGCCCAGGACGCCCCGACGTTTACCGGCCGAGATTCCGGGGAACACCAGCAGCATGGCTTCTTCCCGTCTCGCGGATATCGCCGCCGTCCTGTTCGACCGAGATGGCACGCTCATCCTCGACGTGCCCGGCAACGCCGACCCCGACCGGGTCCGTCCGATGCCCGGCGCTGTGGAGGGTGTCGCCCTCGCCCGCGAGCGGGGACTCGCCGTCGGCGTGGTCAGCAACCAGGCCGCGGTGGGCGACGGAATCCTGGCGGCTGCGGATGTCGACCGCATCAATGCTCGGGTCGACGCGCTGTTCGGTGGCTTCGACGTCTGGGAGGTCTGCCCGCACCGGGCGGACGACGGCTGCGCGTGCCGCAAGCCGCGACCCGGGATGGTGCTCTCGGCCGCCCGACGGCTGGGCGTCGACCCGGCTCGGGTCGCCGTGATCGGGGACGTCGGCAGTGATCTGGGTGCCGCGGCCGCCGCCGGGGCGCTGGGCGTCCTGGTGCCGAACAGCCGGACGCGTCGCGAGGAGGTCCGGGACGCCCCGATGGTGGCGGCGACGCTCGCGGACGCCGTGACGCTCCTCCTCGCCCCCGCGGAGGACGACGCCGCCGCGGAGCGCGTCACGGCGGGAGGCGAGTCCTGGTGACCCGCCGCGTCCTCGTCGCACGCCTGGACAGCCTGGGCGACATGATCGTCTCCGGGCCCGCGATCCGCGCGGTCGCGGCATCCGCCCGGGTGACTCTGCTGTGCGGTCCGGTCGGGGAGTCAGCGGCCCGCGCGCTGCCCGGCGTGGATGACGTGGTGGTCTGGGACTGCCCCTGGATCAGCAACCCGGCTCCGCGTGCGACGCCCGAGAGCATCCAGCAGCTGACCGACCTCCTGGGAGACGACATCCCGGAGGAGGCCGTGATCCTGACCTCGTTCCATCAGTCGCCGCTGCCGCTCGCCCTGGTCCTCCGGCTGGCCGGCGTCGGGCGGGTGAGCGGAGCCTCCGTCGACTACCCGGGCAGCCTACTCGATGTCCGGCTCCGGCCGGGCGAGGACCTGCAGGAGGACCAGCCCGAGCCGCTGCGTGCCCTCCGGATCGCCGCAGCGGCCGGCTTTCCTCTGCCGCCTGAGGACGACGGCCTCCTCCGGGTGCGGTACGACGATGATGTGTCGGACCTCCTCGGAGACGACACGGAACCGTTCGTCGCGGTGCATCCCGGCGCCTCCGTGCCGAGCAGGCGGTGGCCGGCCGGCCGCTACTGGGCGGCGGTGCGTCTGCTCGCCGAGAAGGGGGTCCGTGTCGTCGTGACCGGGAGCCCGGCCGAGCGTGAGCTGACCGCGTACGTCTCGGGCGGTCTGGCGACGGACCTCGGCGGCCGCACCGATTTCGGGAGCATGGGCGGTGTGCTCGCCCGGGCGGGCGCGCTGATCGCCGGGAACACCGGCCCGGCGCACCTGGCCGCCGCGGTCGGGACGCCGGTGGTCAGCCTCTTCTCACCGATCCTCCCGGCGATCCGCTGGGCGCCGTACGGCGTGCCGGTCGTGCTCCTGGGCGACCAGGAGGAGGCGTGCCGGGGGACCCGCGCGCGGGAGTGCCCCCTCCCCGGGCACCCCTGCCTGGCGGGCGTCACCCCGGAGGAGGCGGTGGACGCGTGCCTGCGCCTGGCCGCCCCACGACTCGCGGAGATCCCGCGGGTGCAGCTACAGAACGGACAGCTGTCATGAGAATCGCAATGGTCTCCGAGCACGCGAGCCCGCTCGCCGTCCTGGGCGGCGTGGATGCGGGCGGACAGAACGTGCACGTCGCCGCCGTCTCCACGGCGCTGGCGGCACGCGGGCACACGGTCACCGTCTACACCCGGCGGGACGACGCGGCCCTGGAGGAGCGCATCCCGCTGGCGCCGGGGGTGGAGGTCGTCAATGTCACGGCCGGCCCGGCCCGGTCCATCCCCAAGGACCACCTGCTGCCGTACATGGATGGCCTCGCCGACGGCATCCGTGAGGACTGCAGCCGAACGCGGCCGGACATCCTGCATTCTCACTTCTGGATGTCGGGGGTCGCCGCGATCCGCGCGGCCGGCGCGCTCGAAGCCGGCGGAGGGGACAGGATCCCCGTCCTCCAGACCTTCCACGCCCTCGGCACCGTGAAGCGCCGGTACCAGAAGGCCGACGACACCAGCCCGGCCGAGCGGCAGCACCTGGAGCCGTGGGTCGGCCGCACGGCGGACGGCGTGTTGGCGACCTGTTCCGACGAGGTCTCCGAGCTGGTCGCCATGGGCGTCGACCGCGCCCGCATCAGCATCGCGCCGTGCGGTGTCGACACGGAGCTGCTGCGGCCGGACGGTCCGGCGGCCGTGCGCGGCCGGCGGTTCCGGATCGGCGTGGTCGGTCGCCTGGTGCCGCGGAAGGGAGTGGAGCTCGTCATCCGGGCTCTCGCCCTGCTCGCCGCAGAGGGCCGGGACGACGTCGAACTCGTCATCGTCGGCGGCGGCGATGCAGGACCAGGAGGCGGTGACGAGGAGGCCGGCCGCCTCCGTGCCATCGCCGTCGAGCAGGGTGTCGCCGATCGGGTGCTGTTCGCCGGCCGGATCCCGCACACGGACCTGCCCGAGACCATCCGCTCCTGCGACGCGATCGTCTGCGCGCCGTGGTACGAGCCGTTCGGCATCGTCCCTCTGGAGGCGATGTCCTGCGGCGTCCCGGTGGTCGGGGCAGCCGTCGGCGGTCTCCTCGACTCGGTGGTGGACGGCGTCACGGGCATTCTCGTGCCCCCGCAGGACCCGGCCGCGCTGGCCGCGGCGATCGGCCGCCTGCTCTCCGACCCGGAGTTCGCGCACCGGCTCGGACTCAACGGGCGCGACCGCGCCGTGTCCCTCTACAGCTGGGACCGCGTGGCCGCCCTCACCGAGGAGTGCTACGTCGGGCTCCTCGACAACGCGCGGCGAACTCAGATGGCATCGATGACGAATGGAGGACAGGGATGAGCAGCAGCGAGCAGAATGGACCCGGCCGCGTCCTGATCACGGGAGGTGCGTCCGGCCTCGGACGAGCCGTGGCCGAGGCGGTGGAGCAGGCGGGAGGGACCCCGATCGTCTTCGACCGCGACGCTTCACCGGGCGGCGAGAACCAGTACCAGGTGGATGTGAGCGACACCAGGGCCGTGGAGGAGGCCGTCGCAGGGGCGGTCGACCGCGTCGGCGGCCTGGATGCCGTGGTGACCGCGGCGGGGATCGACAAGCCGGGCCGCCTCGACGAGATCGCCGCAGACGACTGGGAACGGATCATCCGGGTCAATCTGCTCGGCACGGTGAGCGTGGTCCGGGCCACGCTGCCGTCGCTGATCCGCTCCCACGGGCGCGTGGTGACCATCGCCTCGTCGCTCGGGATCAAGGCCGTCTCCGAGGCGACCGCCTACTGCGCGTCCAAGTTCGCGGTCGTCGGCTTCACCCGGTCCCTGGCGGCCGAGCTCCGGGGCGAAGTCGGCGTGACCACCATCATCCCGTCCGGGATGAAGACGCACTTCTTCGACGGCCGCACCGAGCAGTACAAGCCGCAGGACGACTCCAAGCTCAACGACCCGCGGAATGTGGCCGCCGCGATCCTGTTCGCGCTGTCTCAGCCGTCGGACTGCGAGGTGCGGGAGCTCGTGATCTGCCACGAGCTGGAGGAGTCCTGGCCCTGAGCCCCTGAGCCCCTGAGCCGCTGAGCCGCTGAGCCGCTGTGACGCTGAGGCACTGTGACGCTGAGCCGCAGCGGCCGGCGAACCTCCCCTCGGTCAGGCGAGACCCGCGAGTTCGGCCACGTCCGCGTGGACCGGCCCGGCCTCCACATCCCCGACGAAGGAGACGTCGTGCTCGCAGCGTTCCGCGCCGCCCGTGCAGTCGCGACCGCACACCGGGCAGCGGATGATCCAGGAGACGTGCACGCGATGCTTCGACCGGCCCAGCGGTCCGGCATTGATCACGTTGCCGATCCAGAAGATCGAGACGGTCGGACGGCCGAGGGCCTGCGCCAGGTGCCGAGGGCCGCTGTCGTTGCCGAGGAAGACGTCCGCCGCGTCCAGCACCCCGACCAGGTCGCTGAGCGACAGCGCTCCGGCGGCCGAGCGGATCCGGTCGGGCCCGACTTCCGGCGCCGAGCGTCGCGCCAGCCCCACGATCTCGTCCGCGGCGGGGACGTCCGATGCATCGCCGACCACGACGACGCGGGCGCCGGCCGCAGCCAGGCGTCCGGCGACCGTCGCGAACCGCTCGGCCGGCCAGCGCCGTCGGGGGTCGGTCGCGCCGGGGTGGACGACCACCAGCGGCGCGCCGTCGGACGGAATGGACTCCTGCGCCCTGGATCGCTCGTCCGGCGTGGGCTGGAGGCGCGGCTCGAGTTCGACCGGTCGTGCGCCGACCATCCCGACCACCTCCAGCGCGCGCATCCACTCGTGCTGGTAGTAGGCGTAGGGGACCGTCCGATCGAGTGGGGCCGCCTCCGGCGTCGTGAGTCCCGCCGTGACCCGCGCGCCGAGGCGACGGACGAACGCGTTCGAGTATCCGCCGCCGCCATGGACCTGCACGGCCAGGTCGAACCGCCGCTCCCGCATGGCCTCGACGAAGGCATCCGCCTCCGCCGGGTCCTCGTCCGCGCCGGGCGGCAGGTAGACGCCCCGGACGCGGGGGAGGACCGCGACTTCGTGGACCGGCCCCGGCCTCCCCTCGAGGAGGGCGGCGTGCATCGGCGTTCCGAGCAGGGTGATCGTCGCCCCGCGGTACGCGGCCTCGAGCGCGGCGAGCGCGGGGAACGCGAACAGCAGGTCGCCGAGGCCTCCGCCGCGGAGGACGGCGATCCGTTCGACGCCCTCGACCCGTTCGCCTCCGGGGCCGATCGCGACGACCGGCTCCCGCTCTTCCGAGGTCCTGGATCCCATGCGCACCCCTTCCGTGTCTCTTGCTCAGTGCCCAGCGGCCGGCGGACGCAAACGCCCCGGCTCCAACTGATCGAGATGGGAGGTGTAGACCGTGGCGGTACCGGGTATGAGGTCACTGACGAGTGAAGTGGAGGAGCCCGTGTCCGTGACCCACATCCTCGAGGCGAAGCTCGACGGCGCCTCGATCACGATCACCGATCCCCGGGACGGCCGATTGGTCGGGACCGTCCGTTCGGCCGGGTCGGAGGAGGTGGACACCGCCGTCCTCCGCGCCGGGGCCGCATCGACGGACTGGTCGCGGCTGCCCAGCGAGGAGCGCGGGGCGATGGTGCGCCATGCCGCAGGCCTCGTCGCCGCGGCGGCCGCCGAGCTCGCGGAGCTCAACAGCAGGGAGACGGGGAGGCCGGTCGGCGACGCGTTGGGGAGCGTGCAGGCCGGGGTCCGGACACTGCTGCAGTTCGCGGAGCTCGGCCCGGTGCACCGCGGCCACAGTCTGCGGGGCGACGTCGATGCCGCGGACTACACCATCCCGGAGCCGCGCGGCGTGGTCCTCGCCCTCACCCCCTGGAACGACCCGGTGGCGACGACCGCCGGACTGGTCGGTGCCGCGCTTGTCACGGGCAACTCCGTCATCCACAAGCCCAGCGAGCGCTGCCCCCATCTCGGCGCCCGGCTCGGCGAACTGCTCGCCCGAGCCCTACCGGAGGACGTCCTGCAGACCGTCCTCGGCGGTCCGGCCGTGGGGAACGCCCTTGCCGAGCATCCTGGGATCGACCTCATCGCCCACGTCGGCTCCACCCTCGCCGGAGAGCAGATCGCCCGCACGGCGGCCTTCACCGGCAGCCGCGTCGTCCGCGAGAACGGCGGGAACGATCCGCTGATCGTCGACGCGGACGTCGACCCCGAGTGGGCGGCCGCGCAGGCCGCCCTCGGCGCCTTCGCGAACGCCGGCCAGCTCTGCACCTCGGTCGAGCGCATCTACGTCCACGAGGCCGTCGCCGGTCCGTTCACCGAGGCGCTCGTCCGGGAGGCGGTCGAGCTGGAGGCATCGGGCGACCTCGGCCCGCTGGTCGACGAGGCGCTGCGCACGCAGGTGCACGGGCAGGTCGCCGACTCCATCGCACGCGGCGCCGTCGTCCAGCACGGCGGCAGCATCCCGCCCGGCGCCGGGTGCTTCTACCCGCCGACCGTGCTGACCCGCTGCACGGAGGACATGCCGGTGATGACGGAGGAGACGTTCGGCCCCGTGGCGCCCATCCAGGTCGTCGGCAGCTTCGAGGAGGGCCTCGCCCGCGCCGCCCGGGGCAGATACGGCCTGGCCGCCACGGTCCTGACCGGGTCCATGGAGCACGCCCAGCGGGCCATCGCCGAGCTGCCCGTCGGCACGGTGAAGGTCAACGCGGTCTTCGGCGGAGCGCCGGGAGGCTCGGCCGAACCGCGGGGCGACAGCGGCAGCGGATACGGCTACGGGCCGGAGCTCCTGGACGAGATGACGACGACGAAGGTCGTGCACCTCGGCCTGCCCGGCACGGGCGGAAGGGACTGACATGCGCAGCGAACCGATCCTGTCGACCTGCTCGGCGCTGACCCCCGAGATCCCGGTGCGCCTGCGCTACATCTCGCCGGTGATCACCGTCATCGGCGACGCGATGCTCGACGGCTGGTGGCACGGCCACAGCGAGCGGATGGCCCGGGAGGCGCCCGCCCCGGTGGTCGCCCTGCGGAAGAAGCTGTTCGTCCCCGGCGGAGCAGCCAACACCGCCATGAACGTGGCCTCCCTGGGCGCCCGCGTGCGCTTCGTCGGCCTGGTGGGCACCGACGAGAGCGGGCTCCGCCTCCGCGACCAGCTGGATGAGGCCGGCATCGACATCTCGGGGCTGATCCTCCATCCCGCCGTGAAGACCATCACCAAGACGCGCATCATCCTCGGCGACCAGGTGCTCGCCCGCCTCGACGAGGCGCAGCCCGGCGAGTACCCGCAGGACGCGCTCGAGCAGGTGGCGGAGGCGGTGGCCCGGGCGACGTCCGGTGTCGCCGCCCAGCTGGTCTGCGACTATCGCACGGGGATGCTGCGCGGCCCGGTGGCCTCGGCCGTGATCGCCCAGCCGCACCGGCCTCCACTGACCGTCGTGGACGCCCACGACCCGGCCGAGTGGGCGGCCTTGCGACCCGACATCGTCACCCCGAATGCGGAGGAGACCGCGCAGCTCGTGGGCGGCACGCTCAACCGCTCGACCGACCGCGTCCAGACCGTGCTGGAACGCGCGCCCGAACTCTTCGAGAGGACGGGGGCGCACTCGGTCATCGTCACCCTCGACCGGGACGGCACCGTGATGATGGAGCCGGACGGACGCCAGTACCGGACGTGGGCGCAGCCCGCGGCGGACAAGCAGGCGTCCGGCGCGGGCGACACGTTCGTGGCCGCCCTCGCCGTCGGTCGCGCGTCCGGCCTCCCGCTGACGACCAGCATCGACCTGGCCCAGTGCGCCGCGGACGTGGTCGTGAGCAGGTTCGGCACATCGGTGTGCTCCACGACCGACCTGGTGACGCACCTGTCCCAGTTCGCCGACGGCGCCCTCGAAAACGACGAGCTGGTGCGCCAGCTGGATGAGCAGCGCAACGCGGGCAAGCGGATCGTGCTCACGAACGGCTGCTTCGACGTGCTCCACCGCGGCCACACCGCCTACCTCAACCAGGCGAAGCGGCTCGGCGACGTGCTGGTGGTCGCGGTGAACAGCGACGACTCCGTCCGTCGCCTCAAAGGGGACGGGCGCCCGATCAACACGGCGGCCGATCGCGCCGGCGTGCTCGCCGCCCTCAGCTGCGTCGACTACGTCACGGTCTTCGATGCCGACACCCCGAGCGCGCTGATCGAGCGCATCCGCCCGGACATCTACGCGAAAGGCGGCGACTACCGGGCGGAGGACATGGCCGAGACCGCGGTCGTCCGCGGCTACGGAGGCGATGTCCGGATCCTGGACTACCTTCCCGCGCACTCGACGACGGCCGTCGTGAAGCGGATCCGGTCGCACGATGCGACGAGGCACGAGTCGGGCAGGCACGAGTCGGAGAGGACGGGATCGGCATGAGCGCGGCGACCACCACCCGACTGGATGCGGGGGAGCGGACCGTCTCACGCCGCTGGTCGGGCGACTGGGGCCGGCCCCCGGTTCCGGTCCGCGCCGACGTGGATGTGCTCATCCCGACCGTCGGACGCATCGCCGAGCTCGCCGTCACCCTCGCGGGGCTCTGCGGGCAGGACGACCCGCCGTTCTCGGTCATCCTGAGCGACCAGTCGGAGGACGGCGCAGCCTTGGAGGCGCCGGCCGTGCAGGCCATGGTCCGGGTCCTCCGCGCGCAGGGCCGGGAGGTCCGGCTGTTCCGCCACGAGCGGCGCGGGCTCGCCGAGCACCGGCAGTTCCTGCTCGACCAGGCCCAGGCGCCGTACTGCCTGTTCCTGGACGACGACGTCTGGCTCGAACCCGGCAGCATCCGGCGGATGGCCGACGCGCTCACCGAGCTCGGCTGCGGGTTCGTCGGGAGCGCCGTCCAGGGGCTGTCGTTCCTCGACGACCGGCGTCCGCATCAGCGGACCAGCTTCGAGGCGTGGGAGGGCCGGGTCGAGCCCGAGCGGATCCGCATCGACCAGCCCAGCATCGAGCGCGCCTCGCTGCACTCCGCCGCCAATCTCGTCCATGTCGCCGAGGAGGTGCCGGTGGAGCGCGACGGCTGGCTCGCCTACAAGATCGCCTGGCTCGGCGGCTGCGTCCTCTACCGGAGGCAGGCCCTGGTCGACTGCGGAGGGTTCGACTTCTGGAGGCTGCTGCCGCCCATCCACTCGGGTGAGGACGTCGCGGCGGAGTGGCGCGTGATGGAGCGCTTCGGGGGAGCGGGCATCCTGCCGAGCGGCGCCGTGCACCTGGAGGCGCCGACGACCGTGCCGGACCGCCGGGTCGAAGCGCGGGACGTGATCTTCTAGGCGAGCAGCTCCGCCAGCTCGCCGGCGGTACGCGCGACCGGCGTGCCGGCGGGCGCAGTGCCCTCCGGGTTCGACCAGGCGGCGCGGATGGCTCGCATCCCGAGGGCCGCCGCGGCCTCCAGTTCGCCGCCGACGCCGTCCGCGACGTAGAGGGAGGCCGAGGGCGGGGCCTTCACCTCGGCGAGCGCGAGCCGGAAGAACTCGGCGTCGGGTTTGACGCGGCCGGCGTCGCACGACAGCAGGACGAGGTCGAAGGCGTCCGTGACACCGGCGCCGTCCAGCGCGAACCGCACGCTCACGGAGCAGTTGCTGAGCAGCGCAAGGCGGACGTCTCGGGCCCGCAGGTCGGCCAGCAGCGGCAGCATGCCCGGAGCCGGGTGAGCAGCCGCGCGAAGGAACTCGTGCTCCATGGCGGCGAGTTCTGCAGGGTTGCCCTGCGAGATCCCGGCGCGAGCCATCACCTCCCGGAACCTGTCCTCCGTCGGCCCGATCCGCCCCAGGTTGCTCGCCCGGCTCGTCGCGTTCCAGTGCCCCAGGAACGCGGGTGCGGGCATCCTGAGCCGCCGGGCCAGCGCCTCCTGGTGCGCCCGCCGGAGCGCCGGGTCGACGACGATGACCGTGTCGTACAGGTCGAAGACGACCGCCTCCTGGCCGCTCCGTCCGCCGCCGGTCACTCGGGCGCGCCGTTCATCATCCGCAACATGCGGCCGCTGCCGGAGCGGACGAACACGGTCACCAGACCCGCGGCGAGCACCAGGAACACGAGGTTCAGCCAGGTGGTGTAGTTCCAGCTGATCCCGCCCTGCGCGATGGTGAGGTTCCGGTTCTCCGGAACGAGCCCGAGGGGCGTGAAGACGAGCTCGACGACGTAGCCGGCGATCACCATCGCGCCGTAGAAGGTCGCCGTGATCCGCAGCGCCGGCCTCCACCCGTAGTACTTCCGGTAGATCAGGATGATCGGGATGATGATCAGGTCCGCGAAGAGGAAGCTGACCACGCCGCCGAAGCTGATCCCCCCGTTCCAGAGCACCGCGGCGAGGGGCACGTTCCCGACCGAGCAGACGAAGCTGATCACGGCGATGAGCGGCCCGATCAGCGGCCCGAGGATGAACGCGGCGACGGGGTCGTGACTGAGGAAGATGGACTGCAGCCAGTCCTGCGGGACCCAGGCGGCGAACGAGCCGGCGATCAGGAGGCCGAGGACGATGTCACGCAGCACGGCGGCCCAGTCCATCACGAAGTAGCGGGAGACGGCCGTGACGCCTTCGGGGGAGAGGAGGCGGCGCCAGAATCCGCCGTCGCCCTGCACCGACATGTCCATGGCGGCGTGGCCCTCCATCGACCCGGCGAGGCCCTTGTCGGCCTGCTCTTTCGCCGCCTCCACGATCCGGCCGCGCATCCACACCCGGAACCCGAGGGCGATGAGAACGATCATGATGGGGCCTCCGACGAATTCGGCGGCGGTGAACTGCCAGCCCATCGTGAAGGCGAGCACCAGCCCCAGCTCGATCACCAGGTTGGTCGAGGCGATCTCGAACGCCATCGCTGCGGAGAAGTGCGCTCCCTTGCGGAACAGCGCCCGCGCCAACGCGACGGCCGCGTACGAGCAGGACGAGGACGCGGCGCCGAACAGCGCCGAGATGCTGATCGACCGCGGCGAGTCGTCACTCATCAGGCTCGTGATCTTCTCCGTGCGGACGACCGCCTGGATGACCCCGGAGAGCGTGAACCCGAGGATCAGGGGCCAGAGGATCTGCCATCCCATGGTGCCGGCCATCGCCAGCGCTTCGCCGATCGCACCCAGCACGTCCATCGATTCCTCCTCCCACCGCGGATGGTGACCTGTGCTCGACCGCCCAAAGTACCCGCGGGGCCGGGGGAGAAGAAGCGGAGCGTCCGTCAGCGCCGCTCGACGGCGTCGTCGGCCCGGCGCAGGACGATCTCCGCGCGCTGGACGCCGCGGCGGACACTCGTGACCAGAAGGAGCGACCGGACGGCCACGGCGAGGATAACCACGGTGACCAGCGCGACGAGCAGCCACGCCACGAGCTGCCAGCCGGGGAAGGCCGCGACCGACGCCCATTCGGCGCCGTACCCGCCGGCGGCCGCCAGCGGGAAGGTGAACGACCAGAAGCCGAGCGTGAACGACAGGCGCCGGTAGCGGGGGAGGAGCGCCAGCTGCTGGAGCGCCATCAGCACGAGAAGGCCGAGCAGCGCCATCGAGACGAGGTCGGCGTGCTCGCCGTTGATCGTGAACCAGGCCGTGCCGGCGACGGCGGGAGGCGCGAGCAGGATGGCGCACGTCGGCGTCAGCGCATCGGGCAGCGGCGAGAAGAACGCCAGCCGCGCCAGCAGCACGGTCGAGATCACGACCCAGAAGAACACGCCGACGGCGAAGGCTCCGATCGCCAGGGCGGGCACACCGATCCGGTATGACGTCGTCGCAGCGATCAGGCTCGCTGCCACCGTCGGCAGGAGGTAGCCGCCGTGGAACGCTTCGGGGGGCAGGCTCCCGCTGTGCCAGAAGGCGAGGATCCACCCGGCGAACCCGGCCGCGACGACGATCGACGCGATCACGAGGATGACGCCGGCGAGGGGGACGAACCGGTACAGGTCGGCGCCGAGCAGCATCCCGACGACCGGGACCAGCGCGGCGATCGGACCCTGCGCGGGGTGGCGCAGCTGGTCGGCCAGGGACTCGGCGCTGCGGGCGCCGCGCCGCAGGTGCGCGACGATCAGCCACAACCAGGCGACGGCCACGACGACCCAGAGCAGCTGCCCGACGAGCTCCGGCACGCCGAGGAGTCGGGCGGCGACGGTCCACACCGTGGCGAGCCCGGCGAGCCCGAAGGCGATCGCCAAGGTATTGAGGGGGATCCGCTGTGCCGGGCTCATCATGGTCGGGTTCCTTTCGACGACCGCCCGACTCTAGCGGTCTGTGTCTAACCTGTCAAGTCTGTTATAGTGGTTAGATGATCGACGAGAGGGAGCAGGACCTGCTCGAGCTGCTGAACAGCGCTCCTGTCGTGGACGGCCGCATCGTAGAGACCCTCGACGACCCCGAGACGGCGCGGCTGCGGGATGCGCTGCACGCTGTCATCCGGGGGGAGGCGGAGGCCGGCGTCCTCTCGCCGTACCTCGAGGGCGTGCGTCGCCGGCCGGTCGTCACATCCTCCGGCATCGAGTGGGTGCTCGATGCGCCGGAGCCGGCGCGGGGAAGGGCGGAGCTGGTCCTCGAGTGGGCGCGCGTCCAGGAGGAGCTGCCCGGCCGCCTGCGTCCGTGCGCCAACCCCGAGTGCAACAAGTTCCTGATCGACCACAGCAAGCCGAATACCGCCCGCTGGTGCTCGATGGCCGGCTGCGGCAACCGCATGAAGGCACGCCGCCACTACGCCCGCCGCCTCGCCTGACCGCCGGACGCCCGCTGCGACTGCTGCGTCCCGTCACGTATGCGCTTGCGCGCCGCACCGCACTCGTTACGCGGCACCGCACTCGTTACAGGACGCCATTGCACGCGGTGCGCCGAAGCTCCTACGGTGATCTCGCGAACACCCCTCGGGAATGGAGACGGCCGTGAGCGGACTTCTGGATGGCGCCGTCGCGCTGGTGACCGGCGCGAGCAGCGGAATCGGGGCCGAGACGGCGCGCCGCCTGGCCGTCGAGGGCGCCGCCGTCGCCCTCGTCGCCCGCCGTCGCGAACGATTGGAGGCCGTCGCCGGTGGGATCGCCGAGGCCGGCGGGACGGCAGTGGTCGTGGAGGGGGATGTCGCCGAGCGCGCCTCAGCGGAAGCGGCTGTGGAGGAGACCGTCGGCGCGCTGGGCCGCCTCGACATCCTCGTCAACAACGCGGGTGTGATGCTGCTCGGCCCCGCACGGCAGGCGAGCGTCGACGACTGGGAGCGGATGCTCGCCATCAACGTCACCGGGGTGCTGGCGGTCACGCACGCCGCGCTGCCGCACCTGGTACGGGCCGCGGCGGATTCCGGCAGGGGAGTGGCGGACGTCGTGACGATCAGCTCCACGGCCGGGCGTGTCGCGCGCCCGGGCAGCAGCGTCTACAACCTGACGAAGTTCGGCGTCAACGCGTTCTCGGAGGCTTTGCGGCAGGAGCTCGTGCCGCAGCGCGTCCGCGTCGGCGTGATCGAGCCGGGGACGGTGGACACCGAACTCGTCACGCACAACTCGGATGCCGTCCGGGAGGCCGCCGAGCGGCAGGTCGCCGCGATCGAGGCGCTGCAGCCGTCCGACATCGCCGACGCCGTCGCGTACATGGTGACGCGCCCGCGCCGCGTGGCCGTCAACGAGCTCCTCGTCCGCGCCGCCGAGCAGACCTGGTGACCGGCACGGTCAGCGCAGCAGCGCCTCGACCATGTCCTTCCCGAGTCGCGCGGCGGTGACCGTGTCGAAGGTGTAGACGACGTAGCGACCGTTTCGCGTCGTCGTGAGGAGGCCCGCCTGCTTGAGGACGGCCAGATGGCGGGAGACCTCCGGCGCACTGATGCCCCAGGCCTCGGCCAGGTCGGCCGTGGTGTGGGGGCCGCGGATGAGGCTTCGCGCGAGCCGGAGCCGCACGGGGTGGTCCAAAGCGCGGAGTCGTTGCGCAACCGTATCGATGGAGGTGGTGGGCGCGGGTGCTTGACCGGCAGCGAACGGGTACTGGATGACCGGCTTCCAGCCCGGGGCGTGGACGACGAGCAGGTGGGGGTGGCCGAGCGCGCTCGGCAGCAGGGTGACACCGCGCTCGTCGGCCGTGGTCGCGTTGTCCTGCAGCTTGTCGACCACGATCCGGGTCTCAGCGTCGTCGACGGCGAGCGCGGGGGAGACGGAACCGATCATCCGCCGCAGTCCGGAGGTGTCGAGCACGTCCTGTTTGAGGCGCGCATCCGCGGTGAGCCTGGGGCGCAGCTGGCGCCACGCGTCCGCGAAGAAGGCGGCGTCGCAGTCCTCCAGCAGCCTCCGCACGTGCGACCGTGCGCGCGCAGGGTCGTCGAGGACGACGTCGACGAAGCCGATCTGGCGCGGACCTCGCGCGAGCGCTCGCTCTCGGGCGAGATCGCGAGCCGCTGCGTCGACCAGCGGTGAGCCGAGCTCCCGGAACAGCGGAACCGTTCCACAACTGCTGGTCAGCAGGGCGGCCGACACCCACGTCTCGTCGTCGAGGGCATCCACAGCGTCGAGTTCGTCGGACAGGCTCCGCCCGGGCTCGGCAGGGAGCAGCATGTCGGCTCGGGACGTCCGCCAGAGGTAGTCGGCATCGATGAGCCGGTCCAGCAGTTCGGGAGGCATGGAGGCGGTCACCGACGCGACCCAGCCGCTGTGGGCGGGATGATGGGTCGGCTCGACGAGCAGGTGGATGGCCGACCCCAGCTCGGCCAGTGGCGACGGGGCGATGCGGTAGCTCTCGTTCGGCACTCTGGCCACATCGATGGACACGCTCATGGCCTCATCTTGGCAAGCTCGAGCCCGACTCGCGTTACCGATTGACGATTTCCGTCAATCGGCGCACACCGCAGGGGAGAGGTGCCCGATGGTGGCCACATGACCATCCGACCAGCGTTCTTCCCCCTCCGGACACCTCGGCGCCTCCCGACGTGGCGTCTCCTCTTGCGGTTCCGTTTGGACCAGGCTGACGCGCTCCGTGTGGAGGCCGAGCGACGCCGCCTCTGGCTATGACTGCGAGTATGGCCCCATGCCGCACGAGCTGACATAATGTGCATTATCAGCTATACAGAATCGCTCCAGGAGGACTCCTGACAGCGTGAGTCCTGAGCGCTAGTGTCAGCATCAACCGCCACGCCGGCGGCGCCACTGCGAAGGGATGAAGCAATGAGCGTCAACGACCCCACCGACCCGATGCTGCACGAGTTCTCCTTGGATGCCCGTGGCATGACGCGCTCTGCCATCGCCGCCATTCGGACCGTTCTCGGGATCAGCGGCGGCGTGAGCCTGATCCTCGGCATCGTGCTGCTGTTCTGGCCCGAGAAGACGATCTCCGTGCTGGCCGTCTTCCTCGGCATCTACTTCCTGGTGGCCGGCATCCTCCGGCTCGGCGTCGGGATCTTCGGGCGCGGGATGCGTGGCGGCGCCAGAGCGCTCAACATTGTTCTCGGAGTTCTGCTCATCTTTGTGGGCATCGTCGCCTTGAAGAACGTCTCCGCGGCCGCCGTCACGCTCGTCATCTTCGCCGTGGCGTTCATCGGCGTCGGATGGATCATCGAAGGCGTCATGGCGCTGGCCGAGTCCGGCCGCTCCGCCTCGGCCGGATGGTCGATCGCCTTCGGCATCCTCAGCATCATCGCCGGAATCGTCGTCCTCGTCCTGCCCGTCTCGTCCGCCGCGTTCCTGCTGCTGTTCGCCGCGATCGCGCTCATCGTCCTGGGGATCATCGGCATCGTCCGGGCCTTCACCTTCGGCCGTGACGTGCTCAAGGCCACCGAGGCGACACCGGCCGCGCCCCGCGTCGCCTGAAGCGACCCATCCGCCGCGACCGCGGTCAGCGGTGGTTGCTCCGGCTGGGCAGGTGCTCCGCCCACCAGTCCAGGATGATGTCGAACCGCTCACGGCGGTGCCGGGGCCGTCCGCTCCGGCTCAGCTCGTGGTCCTCGCCCGGGAAGATCACCAGCTCCGTCTCGACGCCCCGCCGCTTCAGCGCCGCGTAGTAGCGCTCGGCCTGACCGAGGGGGCACCGCAGGTCGCTCGACGAGTGCAGCACCAGGGTCGGCGTCCTGACCCTGTCCACGACCGCCTGCGGGCTCTGCGACCGCATCAGCTCAGGGTCGGTGCCGGTGTACTCGTCGCCGAAGAAGCTGCCGATGTCGCTCGTACCCACGAAGTAGTCCGGGTCGAGGAACCCGCGCTCCACGATCGCGGCGGCGAACCGGTGGTCGTGCGCGATCGTCCAGGCCGTCAGATAGCCGCCGTACGAACCGCCCATGATCCCGACACGCTCGCGGTCCAGCCCCGGGACCTGCGCGATGGCGCCCTCGAGGAAGTCGAGAACATCCGCGAGATCGACCGTGCCCATCCGCTGACGGATGACGCGCCCGTGCTCCTGCCCGTAGCCGGCCGATCCGCGCGGGTTGCACATGACGACGGCGTATCCGGCTGCGGCGTACACCTGCGCCTCGTCGAACAGCGCACCCGTGTAGGCGGCGAACGGCCCGCCGTGGATGTTGAGGAGCACAGGATGCGGCCCCTCCCCCTCCGGCACGAGCACCCAGCCGTGCACCGGGTAGCCGTCGCGACCGGTCACCGTCAGCTCGACGGGGTCGATGACGCCGGCGGACCGCAGCGGAGCGGACAGATCGGTCAGCCGCTGCAGCCCCTCGCCGTCCACGAGCGCGACATCCCCGGTCGTCCGGGCATCCGCGAAGGTGACGACGGTCGTGTCGCCCGCAACCGCCACGCCTCCGACCACGGTCCGGTCGTCGGTGAGCCGGCGGCTCTCCCCTCCGCTGGTCACCTCGGTCAGCACCAGAGCGCCGCGTCGGCGGTCCTGCAGGAGCACCACATCGTCCCGGACGGCGACGATGGCCGACTCGGTGAAGTCCACCGTCTCCGGGTCGGTCAGCCGTCGCGGCACCGCACCTGGGGAGTCGATGACGTAGAGGGCGGTGTTCTTCGCAACGAAGTCCCGGCCGCTCTCCCCCACATCCTGAGCCGTGAAGAACAGCACGCCGTTGCGGGCGTACCCGGCGTCGATGACGCTGTACGACCCGTGCTGACCGGTGAGGTCGCGGGCGTCGCCACCCTCCAGCGGAACGGTGAAGACGTTCGAGCGCAGGTCGACATCCCGGCTGGCGTGGCGCGCTGAGACGAACGCGATCCTCCGGCCGTCCGGCGAGAACGAAATCGATCCGTCGTCGTACGGGCCGTCCGTGAGCTGCCGCGGCTCCGCGACAGCGGGTGCCGGGGCGCTGGACCCGTCGGGCAGAGGAACAGGGGCCGGGATCGGCGCGGACCACACGTCGGGCGCCGGCACGACGAAGACGTGCGAACGCCGGTCGACCGTGTAGCCGAGCCCGTTCGCCTGATATTTCAGCGTGTCGATGCGGCGGGCGGGCTCGGCGTTCGGCTCGATCCCCTCGACCGTCCCATACCGGCCCTGCTCGGGCTCACGGCTCACGAAGGCCAGAGTCCGGCCGTCCGGCGACCAGGCGAACTCGGAGACGCCGAGCTTCCTGTCGGTGACGGCGACCGGCTCTCCCCCGGCCGCGTCGACGACGTGCAGTTGCGGCGGACGCTTCGGCTCGGCACGCAGGAAGGCCAGCAGCCGCCCGTCCGGCGAGAACTGCGGGTCGGTGTCACGGAAGCCGCGGGTCAGAAGTCTCGGCGCGGCATGCCCGCTGAGCGGGACCGTCCAGAGCTGGCCGACCGTGGCATCGGCCGCGAGCGACGGATGCATGATCGAGACCACTGCGCGGACGCCGCCCGGGTGCACCGTCGGCGTGGAGAGGCCGACGAGCAGGTCGAGATCGGTGGCCTTCACTCGGCGATCCCGGATTCGACGATCGGGGTGAAGCTCGACACGTCGCCGACGAGGCGCGTGTGATCGGCGGGGATCGGGTCGATGGCGGCGGCGGCGACCTCGGCGGCGAACTCGCTCACGTTGTAGAGCCGGCCCGCGGCCTCCTTGCGCGCGTCGATGGCGCCAGGATTGAGACGGTTCAGGAGGGTCGCTGTGATGGTCCCCTCGATCATGTCTCCCGAGACGACGACGAACTCGACGCCCTTCTCTGCGAGGGTCGGGAGGAGGGCGCGCAGCGCGTCCTCTCCGGCCCGCTTGCTGAGTGCGACCGCCTCGTACTCGGGCATGGTCGGCGTGGTCTGGATGAAGTGCGCCTGGTGACTGGTGACGAAGACGACCCGAGAGCCCGGCCTGAGCAGCGGAAGCGCCGCCGTCAGGGTGTCGACCTGCGCGTCGCGGTTGAGCTGCATGGCGTAGTCCTCGGCCATGCCGGACTCCATCCCGCCCGACGCATTGAGGACGAGGATGTCGAGTCCGCCCCACGCGTCCGCCACTGACCGGAACATGGCCTCGATGGACGCGCGGTCGGTCAGATCGGCGCCGATCGCCATCGCCGTTCCGCCCTCGTCGACGATGGCGTCGACGAGCTTCGCCGCGCGCGCCTCCTTGTTGCGGTAGTTGATCACCACGCGGGCGCCGGCCTCAGCGAGGTACCGGGCGGTGTCCGCGCCGATACCGCGCGACGAACCGGTGACGAGCGCGCGCTTGCCCGTCAGCGAACCAGGGGGAAGGGGGTTTGCCACGAAAACTCCTCGGCGTCGATGTCTGCATCCTGAGACTACCAAGTGGGCTCGGACCGGCGTCGTTCCAGGCTGGTACCGTCATATCAAGAGAAGTGAAAGGGGGACGTCATGGACATCACGTCCTTCGCCTGGATCGCCTGGCTCGTCCTCATCCTGGTCTTCGTGATCATCGAAATGCTGACGCTCGACTTCGTCTTCCTGATGATCGCCGTCGGCAGCCTGGGAGGCCTCCTCTCCGGCTTGTTCGGAGCGCCCTGGTGGCTGCAGCTCATCATCGCGGCCGTCCTCTCGGTCGTCCTGATCTTCTTCATCCGCCCGCCGCTCCTCCACGCGCTGAAGCGCGGCGGCGACCCGGCGAAGAGCAACGTCGACCGGCTGATCGGAATGGGCGGCGTCGTCGTCTCGACCGTGAGCCGCACATCCGGCCTGGTCAAACTGCAGGTCGGCGAGACCTGGACCGCCCGCCTCGCCTCCCCCTCCGACTCTCCCCCGGAACTCGTTCCGGGCGAGCACGTCGTCGTCGTCTCGATCGAGGGGGCGACCGCCGTCGTGGCCCCCGCACCGGTCTCCGCAGGTACCGACGGCCTCAGCGAGAGGATCGTTCCGTGAACGACGCCACCCAGCTCATCGTCACCATCGTGGTGACGGTGATCATCCTGATCATCGTCATCTTCGTGCTGGTGACGCTGTTCCGATCGATCCGTATCATCCCGCAGGCGCGCGCCGGCGTGGTGGAGCGACTGGGCCGGTATCACAAGACCCTCAACCCGGGTCTGAACGTCGTGGTGCCGTTCATCGACAAGGTGCGGCCTCTCATCGACATGCGCGAGCAGGTGGTCTCCTTCCCGCCCCAGCCCGTCATCACCGAGGACAACCTGGTCGTCTCGATCGACACGGTCGTCTACTTCCAGGTGACGGATGCGCGTGCTGCCACGTACGAGATCGCCAACTACCTCGGCGCGGTCGAGCAGCTGACCACCACCACGCTGCGCAACGTGGTCGGCGGCCTCAACCTGGAGCAGGCGCTGACCAGCCGCGACAACATCAACGGCCAGCTCCGGCTCGTCCTCGACGAGGCGACCGGCAAGTGGGGCATCCGCGTCTCGCGGGTCGAGCTCAAGGCCATCGAGCCGCCCGTGTCCATCCAGGACTCGATGGAGAAGCAGATGCGCGCGGAGCGCGACCGGCGCGCGCTGATCCTGACCGCAGAGGGCACGAAGCAGTCCGAGATCCTCAACGCGGAAGGCTCTCGGCAGGCCGCGATCCTCCGGGCCGAGGGCGAGGCCAAGGCCGCGGTGCTTCGCGCCGACGGAGAGGCGAAGGCCATCGCGACCGTCTTCGGCGCCATCCACGAGGGCCAGCCCGACAACCTCCTGCTCGCCTACCAGTACCTGCAGACGCTGCCGAAGCTCGCCGATGGTGCGTCGAACAAGCTGTGGATCATCCCGAGCGAGCTCACCGAGGCCCTCAAGGGCCTCGGATCGGCGTTCGGTCCGGCCGGCGCCGCTGCTGCGGCTGCGGCAGCGGCGACCGCGGCGGGTGGCACAGCGGCGACCGCCCCGGGTGGCACAGGGGCGACCGCCCCGGGTGGCACAGCGGCGACCGCCGCCGACACAGGGTCGGCCACTCCCGCGTCGTGACGTTCCTCGACGGCCCGCGGCCGCGCATCTTCGCGCACCGCGGGCTGGCCCTGGACGCGCCCGAGAACACGCTCCTGGCCTTCCTGCGGGCGTTGTCGGCGGGTGCGACGCACCTCGAGACGGACATCCACGCCACCGCCGACGGTGTGGCCGTCATCGCGCACGATCCTGACCTGACGCGCGTCGTCGCCCGGGAAGCTCCGCTGTCCCAGTTGACGATGGCCGAGCTCCGTCGCATCGACCTCGGCCACGGCCAGGGGTTCTGTTCGCTGGCGGACGCTCTCGACGCGTTCCCACAGGCGCGGTTCAACATCGACGTGAAAGACGGCCGGGCGGCTGCCCCTGCCGTGCAGGCGATCCGCGCGGCACGCGCCGCCGACCGCGTCCTCATCACCAGTTTCTCGACGGCACGCCGCACCGCCGTCACGGAGGAGCTGCCCGGGGTGGCCTCCTCCCCCGCCGTCCCGGAATTCGTCCCCGTCCTCGTCGGCGCGAAGCTCGGTCTGCAGCCGCTCGTCCGGCGCTCGCTCCGCGGGTTCGCCGCCGTGCAGATCCCGGAGCGTCGCGGGCCGGTGCGGATCGTCACCCGCCGGACGGTGGACCGCATCCACGCCGCCGGCAGCGAGGTGCACGTCTGGACCGTGAACGACCCCGAGGCGATGACGCGGCTGCTCGACCTGGGGGTCGACGCGATCGTCACCGACCGCTGCGACCTGCTCGCCACTCTGGTCCGCTCCCGGCGCTGATCCGCACCGTGGCGCGCCGCCACTCTGTGACTCCACTGGGAGAAAGGCTGCGCCGGAAAGAGAATCCCCAGCTTGACGGTTTATAACTGTGAGGATTCGCGCGCACAGAGGAGAACCACACAATGGCAGATCGCAGCTTGCGCGGAATGAGACTCGGCGCTCAAAGCCTACAGAGCGAAGAAGGCGTCGTCTACTCTCCGCGTTCCCGTTACACATACCTGTGCCCCGTCTGCGGCAAGGACACCGAAGTGGTGTTCTCGGCCGAGGCAGAGGCCCCCGACACCTGGGAGTGCAAGCACTGCGGCCAGGAGGCGCGCCTGCTCATCGGCGACACTCCCGTCGAAGTCGACCACTCCGACGTCAAGACTCCGCGCAGCCACTGGGACATGCTGCTGGAGCGTCGCTCGCGCGCCGAGCTGGAGGAGCTCCTGGAGGAGCGCCTGCAGTACCTGCGGGCCCGTCGCGGCACCAGCGAGCGCAAGCACAGCGCCTGATCGCCATTCGGGCCGAGGCCGTTCTCACCGCACCGGTGGGAGCGGCCTTCTCGCGTCTCCTGGCGCATTCCGGCGGCCGAGGGCCGCAGCGAGCAGGCCGAACAGCCCGAGCCCGGCGACCAGGAACTCGATCCCGCGGCTGAGCAGGGTGGCCGGCGTGGTCGTCGTCCCGAGCGGCACATTCGCGACCATGTGACCGGGCTTGAACGGGGCGATCGAGCTGATCGTGCTCCCGTCCGGTCCGATGATCTGGCTGCTGCCGACGGTCGAGATATTGACCAGCGACCGGCCCGACTCGATCGCCCGCAGCCGCGCGATCGCCAGCTGCTGCTGGTTCTCGTCCGTCTCGCCGAAGTCGGCGTTGTTGGTCTGCGCCAGGATGACCTGCGCTCCCCCGCGCATCATGTCGGTCAGGAGCTGGTCGTCGACGATGTCGAAGCAGATCGAGATGCCCGCGCGCACGCCACCGACGTCCATCACGTTGTCACGCGTCCCCGGCGTGTAGTCACGGCCGATGAGGTCGATCAGGCTCGGCGCGAAGGGGCGCCAGAAGGACCGGTCCGGGACGTACTCGCCGAACGGCACCGGGTGCTTCTTGTCGTAGTAGTCGACGGCGCCCTTTCCAGCCTCCCACTGCAGCGACGTGTTGTAGAGCTTGTCGTCCCGCTGCGTGATCGTCCCGACGATGAAGGGGGCGCCGAACAGCCGGCTCAGCGAGTCGAGCGCACCGGCGGTCTCCGGGTCCCTGGTCGGGTCGGGCAGCGCCGCCCCCTCCGGCCAGACCACCATGTCGACCGTGTTGGCGCCCGTCCGCTGTGCGCGCGGGATCCGCAGCGTCTCGGTGTACTGGGTGTCGAAGACGGCTCCCTCCGGGGCGTTGTCGAAGTACCCGGCGGGACCGTTTCCCTGCACGGCTGCGATCCGCGTGGTCCCGTGCGTCGTCGCCGGCCAGGCCGGGATGGCGAGGACCAGCGCGACGGCGGTGGCGCCCAGGAGCGCACGCGACGCTGCGCGGACGTCGATGGCGAACGGGAGCTCGACGAGGAGCGCCACCAGCCATACCATGACGAAGCCGACCCCGGAGATGCCGAACCAGGCCACGAGCGGCGCGAGCGGACTCGTCGACTGCGACTCGGCGACGCGGCCCCAGGAGAAGCCGCCGTACGGCCAGGTGCCTGTGATGAACTCCCGCAGCACCCAGAGCCCGGCGAGGACCACCGGGAGCAGCCCGAGGCGTCCGAGCAGCGTCGGGAACGCCCGCGGAACCCACCGGTAGGCGAGAGTGAGCAGGATGCCCCCGACGCCCCAGAACAGGGACTCCAGCGTCGAGAGGGCGATCCACGGTACGGGGCCGAGGTACAGCGCGGTCCAGGCGATGTGGACAAGGTAGAACGACTCCCCCGCGATGAAGCCGACGAGGAACGCCGAGCCCGCGCGCCGGCCCCGCTGGGCCAGCAGCACCATGGCGATGCCGACGAAGGTCAACGGCCAGACGTCGGAGGCCGGGAAGCCCGCATCGAGCACCGGTCCGGCGCCGGCGGCGACCAGCACCGCGAGCCACAGCGGCAGCGGGGCTCTGGGGGGGATGCGCACGAAGGGAGAGCCTAAAGCATCCGCGTGTGGACGCCGCTCAGGATGCCCTCCGTGCCGTCAAGCGCGCCCACTTGCTTCCCCCGATTCGTGACGAATCTGCCTTTTGGCGCCTCCGGAGCCCCGATTCGTCACGAATCTGCCTTCGGCTTCTGCGCCCAGATTCGTCACGAATGTGCGCTATTGAGCTCGCGGAGCCCCGATTCGTCACGAATCTCGGCCCGGCCCACGGACTGCGCCGGCCCCGCACCTGGCGATACGGCGGCGCTAGGCGACGGACGAGTACGCGACGATGCCGCGGCGGATCGACTCCAGTGCCTGCCGGGCGACCCGGCCGACGTTGCCCTGTGCGACGAGCGACAGCTGGTCGAGCAGGTCGATCGTCTGCTTGGTCCAGCGGACGAAGTCACCGGCGGCCATGTCGGCCTCGGAGAGCACCGCATCCAGCCCCTGGCCTCGGGACCACATCCACATCGCGAGGGAGATCGCGGTCGACGGCGGCTCGCTCCCGGGGAGGCGGTGGTCCTGCTCGAGGTCGTCGAGCCGGCTCCACAGTTCCACGGTCTTCTCCAGCGCCGGGCGGAAGGCGCCGCGCGGGAGGGTGCGCTCGCTGGCGAGCCCCTCGTCGCGCCGCGGCTCGAAGACGAGGGCGCACGCCATTGCGGCGAGGCCGGGAGCGTCCAGATCCTTCCAGACATTGCGACGCAGGCACTCCGCGACGAGCAGGTCCCGCTCGCCGTAGATCCGCTTGAGCGTGCGGCCGTGCACCGTGAGGGCGGTCTCGCCCTCCTCGTCGGCGAGGTAGCCGAGTTCGAGCAGCACGTCCGAGACGCGGTCGAACACCTTCGCGACCGCGCCCGTGCGCGACTGGATCTGCGACCGCAGCTTGTCGGTGTCGCGCTTCAGCTTCCACCAGCGCTCCGCCCAGCGCGCGTGCTGCTCCCGCTCGGTGCAGCGGTGGCACGGGTGGTCCTTCATCCGCTTGCGGAGCGCGGCGAGCTGACGCTGCCGCTTCTCGCGGTCGCTGTTGGAGGCGGTCTCCATCCGGGAGCCCTTGCGCTCGAGGTCGGTCAGCTCGCGGCGGATCGCGAAGTACTCCCTGAAGTCGCCGAGGTGGCACGTCATGGCCTCCTCGTACCCGGCCAGAGACTGCTCCTGCTGCATGGCCTTGCGGGCGAGGTCGACCACGGCGCGGTCGGCCTGGAACTGCGCGAACGACGACTCCAGGATCTCGCGCGTCCGCGTGCGCCCGAACTGGTCGATCAGGTTGACCGCCATGTTGTACGTCGGGCGGAAGCTCGAATTCAGCGGATAGCTGCGGCGGGAGGCCAGGGATGCCACGGACTGCGGGTCCAGTCCGTCCTCCCACTGGATCACCGAGTGCCCCTCCACGTCGATGCCACGACGCCCGGCCCGCCCGGTCAGCTGGGTGTACTCCCCCGGCGTGATCGGCACGCGCGCCTCGCCGTTGAACTTCTCCAACTTCTCGAGCACCACCGTGCGTGCCGGCATGTTGATGCCCAGCGCGAGCGTCTCGGTCGCGAAGACCGCCTTCACCAGCTTGCGGCGGAACAGCTCCTCCACGACCTCCTTGAAGGCGGGCAGCAGCCCCGCATGGTGAGCGGCGACGCCGCGCTCCAGCCCTTCCAGCCACTCCCAGTAGCCCAGCACCGCGAGGTCCTCGTCGAGGAGGGTGCGGCAGCGCTCCTCCACGATGTTCCGGATCTCGTCGCGCTCGGCTTTGTCGGTCAGCCGCACACCGGCACGAAGCACCTGCTTCACCGCCGCATCGCAGCCGTTGCGGCTGAAGATGAAGAAGATGGCAGGCAGGAGGTTGCGGTCGTCGAGCAGGCCGACCAGCTCGGCGCGGTTCATCCGGAAGCCGTCTGGCCGGCCTCCCTTGGAGTGGTAGCGCCCGACATCCTTCATCTGCCGGCTGCTCAGCACCCGCCCGCCGTAGCGGGCCATCTGCACCAGCTCCGGATTCACCCGGTTGGTCGCCGCCAGCCCCGACGAGTCGAAGAGGTCGATCAGCTTGGAGCGCATCAGGATGTGCTGCTCCAGCGGCACCGGCCGCTCCTCCGACACCACGACGTCCGTGTCTCCCCGAACGGCCTGCAGCCAGTCGCCGAACTCCTCGGCGTTCGAGACGGTGGCGCTCAGGGACACCATCCGCACCTCCGACGGGAGGTGGATGATGACCTCCTCCCACACGGCGCCGCGGAACCGGTCGGCGAGGTAGTGCACCTCGTCCATGACGACGTACGCGAGGTCGGTCAGGAGGTCGGAGTCGGCGTAGAGCATGTTCCGCAGCACCTCGGTCGTCATGACGACGATCCGCGCACGCGAGTTGATGTTCGTGTCGCCGGTGAGCAGGCCGACCGACTCCGGCCCGTACGCCTCGACGAACTCCTGGAACTTCTGGTTGCTCAGCGCCTTCATCGGCGTGGTGTAGAAGACTTTCGCGTTGGCCTCCCGCATCGCCAGGAAGACGGCGAATTCCGCAACGATCGTCTTGCCCGCGCCGGTCGGTGCGGCGACCAGGACGCTGCGGCCGCGCTCCAGCGACGCACACGCCTCGCGCTGGAACGGGTCCAGGTCGAAGCGGAGGCCCTCACGGAAGGTCTCGAGCAGAGGTTGGCGGGCCCGGTCGCGCGAGGCGGCGTAGCGCTCCGCCGGCGAGAGCGTCTGGTCGGTCACCGGTCCAGCCTATGCCCGCACCTGGACACCGCCGGCGGGCTTGCACAACATGCGGGTTGCGTTCAGGCGGCGAGCTCGGCCTCGATGCGCAGCTGGTTCTTCACAGCACGGCGGTCGTGGAGCCAGGCGACCCCGTACGCAGCGAAGTAGAGGGCGACCATCGGGATCGCCAGCAGGAACATCGAGAGCACATCGGCGGCCGGCGTCGCGATCGCCGTGAACAGCGCGATGAGGATGAGCGCCCAGCGCCAGGAGGCGATGATCGACTTCGCGCTCAGCACCCCGACGAAGTTGAGCAGCACCAGGAAAACCGGCAGGACGAAGGCGATCCCGACCGCGATGACCAGCTTGAGGATGAAGTCGAAGTACGTCTTGGCGCCGATGATGGCCGAGTCGGCCTCCGGGGCGAAACTGGTCAGGAGGCTGACGATGTGCGGGACCAGCAGCCAGCCGCACACTCCCCCGGCGATGAACAGCGGCACGGCGGTGAAGAAGAAGCCGAAGCCGTACTTCTTCTCCTTCCGGGTCATGGCCGGGACGAAGAACGCCCAGATCTGATAGAGCCAGACCGGGCTGGAGATGATGGCGCCGATGGTGATCGCGACCTGCATCTTCAGGTCGAACGCGCCGGTGATGCTGTCGTAGTTCAGCATCGCCTCACGGCCCTGGTCTTGAGCGATGGCGGTGATCGGTCCGCGCATCGCGTTCATCACGTAGTCGCTGAGGAACCAGCCGATGACGGAGCCGATCAGGAGGGCCAGAGCCGCTCGGTAGAGGCGTTTGCGAAGCTCGACGAAGTGCTCGGCGAGCGTCATCCGGCCTTCGCGGTTCGTGCCTCGCTTCGTGGAGGCCACCGGTCTAGGACTTCGGCTTGGATTCGGTCGTGGGATCGACCGGGGTGACCGTCGGCGTCGTGGCCGGTTTCGGCGTTGCGGCGTTCTGGGCCGTTCCGTCGGCCTGCTGGTCGGACTTGCCGTCCTTCTTCAGCTCGTCGACCTCGCCCTTGAAGATCCGCATCGACTGGCCGATGCTCTTGGCGAGGGCCGGAAGCTTCGGCGCACCGAAGAGCAGCAGGATCACGGCGAGGATGATGAGCAGATGCCATCCGGTCAGTCCTGCGAACATGAGATCAGGTCCTTCTCAAAAGGTGGGCGAAGCGAGTGGGCACCGTCGACGGGTCCACATCGACCAGTAGTCTACCGCGCCTGACCCGCGCGTCCCTGCGAGCTTGCCGCGCGAACGCCCGCTCGGTCAGGTGCTGCTCCCGTTGCGCCCGCAGTTCGTGGGCGTCGGCGAGCACCGCAGGCTCGAAGCGCTCGTGGAGCTCGTCGGCGCGGCGCGACAACACCTCCGCCTTCTCCATCAGAGCCGCCGCCTCACGCCCGGCGGCGGCCACCTTGCGGAACAGCCACCACGCGAAGAAGGCGAGCATGCCGAGAAGACCGAGCACGAGCACGGTCCAGATCAGCAGCCACGACCACCAGGGCATGCCGACAGCCTAGCCGCCCCGGCCTCCGGCGGGCGGGAGTCAGCGGTAGCGCTCGACGCCGGCGCGCGCCCAGCCGGCGACGACCTGCCGCGCCTCGGGAGGGTCGAGCACGGTCAGCACGCCGGAGAGCCCGGCGACCAGACGCTTCAGCCCGTGGAAGTGCGCGACGCGGACGCTCGTCCGGATGACGCCGTCGCGCTCGGCGCGCTCAGCACCCTCGGGGATGTAGTCCTCGATCAGCGGGATCGCGGACGCCGAGACCTCCACGGTCACCAGCTGGTCCTCCGGCGTGCCCGTGAACAGCGTCTCAGGCAGCTTGACGTCGCCCGGACGGTACGTGATCGGCTCTTCCGTCGCGACGAGGTCGTCGATCCGGTCCAGCCGGAAGGTGCGGATGGCCGTGCGCAGGTGATCCCAGCCGCGCAGGTACCAGTCCTGGTCGACGGACTCGATGCGCAGCGGGTCGACCCGCCTACGTTCGCGCTCCCCGCGCGAGCTCAGGTAGTCGAACTCCACCTGGACGCCGGCGATGACGGCGTCGCGGATCGTGGCGAGCGCCTCGTCGGTCTCCGAGCGCGCAACGGCCAGCTGGCTGGGCGCCGCCGACGCGCCGCGGGCGAGCTTGGCGGTCAGCGAGCCGATCGCATCCCGGTCGGCGTTCTCCGGCAGAGCCGTCAGGTACTGCAGCCCCGCGATCAGGGCCGCGGCCTCTCGGGCGGAGAACCGCGGGGAGTCGTCGATGGCCACCTGGTGGGTGAGGACGATCTGGTCGTTCTCCTCGAAGTCGTCCCAGGCGATGTCGAACAGGTCGCCGGGCTGGTAGGCGTTCGTCTCCCCAGGGATGCCGGACACGGCGATCAGCCGTACGGCGTCGCGCAGCTGCTCCTGCTCGATGCCGAAGTGCTCCGCCGCCTCGGCCACGCTCACCCGGTCGCGATCCATCAGGTACGGCACCAGGGCGAGCAGAAAGGCGAGCTTGTCCTGCGCCTGCATCGGCTTGCGACGCTCAGCCATCGGTCCCCTCCTCTGCCGCGCCGGCATCGCCCTGCCCAGGAGTGCCGCTGTGACCGCGGGCGCTGCTGTGCGCCGCGAGTGTGGCCTCCAACCGCTGGAGCACCTGCTCGCGGAGTTCCTGCGGGGCGATCACCAGCACTTCCGGACCGAACGACGCCAGCTGGTCGGCGAGGATGTTGATGTCGGAGAAGTTGACGGTCAGGCGGAGGGGCTCGCCGTCGGCACCCATGGGGACCGCGTCTCCGTAGCGCTTGCCGAGACGGGTCGCCGCGTCCGTGCCCGCCGTGACCTCGATCTCGGCGACGTTCGACTCCCAGATCCGCTCCAGCTCGAGCAGCGCGCGCTCGGCGAACGCCTCGCCCTCGACGCGGTACTGCTCCGGGTCGAAAGAACGGGAGGTGAGCTTCACCGGCCCGACGATCCGCGAGAGCAGGAAGGTCCGGGACCCCTGAGCGCCGTGGTCGATGCCCTGCAGGTGCCACCGGCCCTGGTGCTGCACCAGCGCGAGCGGAGCGACGGTGCGCTGCCGGGAGGTGCTCTCGCCCGGCTTGAGGTACGGGAACTGGACGATCACGTGCCGCTCGAGCGCCAGGCTCAGCGGCTCGAAGGCCGCCTCGCGCACGCGCAGGCGCGGGGCGTAGCCGACCACCGGGTCGTCGGCCTCGACGCCGAGCGACCGGAGCTTCATCAGTGCCCGGCGGGACTCGCCGGACAGCGAGCCCTCGCGCCAGACGGCGGCGGCGAGCCCGAGCAGCGTCAGCTCCTCCGGCGAGAAGCTGACATCGGCTGGAAGGTCGTATGCCCCTTTGGGAATGCGATAGCGCAGCAGCTGATTGTTGCCGGACGCCTCCGGGGATTCGACCGTCTCCAACGGGACGCCGAGCTCACGGATGTCGTCTTTGTCGCGCTCGAACTGACGCTCCAGGCTGCTGTTGTCGCCGTGCGGCTCGTACCGTTGCCGGTAGCCCTGCACCGTCGAGAGGATCTCGCTCTTGGTCAGGCCGTTCTCGGTCGCGAGCAAGGCCAGCACGAGACTGAACAGACGCTCCTCGACCGGGACGCGCGCGGGCGAGACGGGAGAACGGGACACCCGTCCATCCTAGTCCGAGGCTTAGCGGACTCCCAGGATGTCGACGACCCAGGCGGCCGCGGGCACCTGGCCCTCGGTGGGCGCCTCGATGACCACCTGCGAACCGACCTTCTTGCCGACGAGCTGGTCGAGCACGCCCTGTGGAAGCGCCTGGTTCAGCTGGCTCTGACCGGACTTGATGGACACCAGGTCGGGCGAGCCGGACTGCCAGCTGGAGTAGACGACGTTCTTGTTCTCCCAGCCGACCGCCGTGTAATGGAGGATCGCGATCGAGTCCTTCTTCACGGTCGCGCCGTCACCGGCTTTCAGCTCCTCGGTGCGCACCGACTTCGGCGCGGAACCGGAGGACGGGATGGTGATGCCGGGCTGACCGGTCGGCGCCAGCACCACGGTCGGGAAGCCCGACTGCGACGGACGCACCTCGCCGTTAGCCTGCGAGAGGTAGGCCTTCAGGATGTCGACGACGATGATGCCGGAGCTGGTCGCTCCGGTGCCTCCAGCGTCCTTCGGCGAGATGACGACGGCGACGCGCGAGCCGACGGGCGCGCACTGCAGCCCCTTGCTCAGGGATTCGTTGCCGGAGCCCAGAGCCAGCGGGTAGGTGTCGCCGCTGCCGTAGGAGGTCTGCTGGACCTCGCCGGTCGCTCCGTCGAGGATCGTGTACTGGATCTCGACGACCTGGCCGCGGTGGACCTGCTCACCCGTGCCCTCGGTGATGATGCTGCGCTCCGACTTCGTCGTGTCCAGCGGTGTCGGCACCGTGATCTTCGGCTTGGAGCCGATCTTGCCCGTCGCCTCGACGAGCTGCGACGCCTTGCCGGAGGGCAGCGCCGTTCCGCAGTCCGCATTCGGATTCGAGGAGCATCCGGTGAGGGCGACGGCCACCAGAGCGGCGGCGGCCACGATCGCGGACGTTCTTCCGATGGTCACTCTGCGCACGGGTTCTCTTTCGATCGGGGCTGGAACGGCGAATTCATGCTACTCGACGCCGGCTGTGTCCTCGTCCGCGTCGCGGGCCTTGGCGAGGTCGGCACTGGCGGAGGCTTCGCGCATCCGCTTGCGGAGGCTCTTGGGGCTCGACTCGCGCTCCCCCAGCGCTCCGGGCGTCCAAGCCTCGACGTCCGCGTCCGAGTAGTCGGACTTCGACGGACGGCGCTTCAGCTCGGGGAGCACGGTGCCCGGCGCCAGACGGCGCGCCGTGATCAGGAAGCCGGTGTGCGCGATCATGCGGTGATCCGGCCGGACCGCCAGCCCCTCCACGTGCCAGCCGCGCACCATGGTCTCGCTCGACTGCGGGTGCGTGTAGTGGCCGGAGGCGCGGATCGCCTCGGCGACGCGGGAGAGCTGCGTGACCGTCGCCACGTAGCAGATCACGACGCCGCCCGGCTTGAGGGCGTCCGTGACCACGTCCAGCGTCTCCCACGGGGCGAGCATGTCGAGGACGACGCGGTCCACCGTGCCCGGCTCGACCGCGGAGGGCAGCGCATCCTGCAGGTCGCCGACCGTCAGGGTCCAGTTCTGCGGGTCGTCGCCGAGGAACGTCGCCGCGTTGCCGCGGGCGACATCGGCGAACTCGTCACGCCGCTCGAACGAGAACAGGTGCCCCTCCGGACCGATGGCGCGGAGCAGCCAGAGCGACAGCGCGCCGGAGCCGACCCCGGCCTCCACCACCGTCGCGCCGGGGAAGATGTCGGCCAGCGCCAGGATCTGCGCGGCGTCCTTCGGGTAGACGATCGCCGCACCGCGCGGCATCGACATCACGAAGTCGGTGAGCAGCGGACGGAGCGCCAGGTGCTCGACGCCGGCGTTGTTGGCGACGACGGAGCCGTCCGGGAGGCCGATGATCGCGTCGTGCTCCAGGACACCGCGGTGACTGTGGAACAGCTTGCCCGGTTCGAGCGTGATGGTGTTCATGCGGCCCTTCGGGCCGGTCAGCTGCACGCGGTCGCCTGCGCGGAAGGGGCCGGAGCTGCGGCGCGTCTCGTTCATCGGGCGGTCGCCTCTCGACGTGCGGCGACGACGGCGATCAGGTCGTCGGCCGTTCGGCCCTCCAGCGACTCCCAGAGGGTGTGCTGGTCCGACTCCGGGAGCGGGACGATGTGCGGGACGCCGATGGTCGCCGCCCCGGACGACACGGCGGAAGCGAGCCCGACCAGCGAGTCCTCGATCGCGACGGCGTCGGTGATCTCGACGCCGAGCAGCCGTGCGGCCCGCAGGTACGGCTCGGGGGCCGGCTTCGGCTCCTCCACCTCATCTCCGCTCACGATGACGTCGAACCCGTCGAACGGGATGTGCGCGACGATCTGCTCGGCCATCCGGCGCACCGACATGGTGACCAGTGCCGTGGGGATGCCGCGCTCGCGCACGGACCGCAGGAGTTCTTTCGCCCCGGGGCGCCACGGGACGCCCTGCTCGTCCAGCTTCTGCTGCACGCGGTCGGTCAACCAGTGCACGATCTCGTCGGCCTCCATCGCCACGCCGCGCGAGCGGAGGATCTCGGCCGAGTTCCACAGGCCGAGTCCCACGAGCAGCAACCCGTCGTCGTGACTCCAGGTTCCGCCGAACGATCCGACGAGCTCCTGCTCGGACGCCATCCAGTACGGCTCGGTGTCGACGAGGGTGCCGTCCATGTCCCACAGCACAGCGGCGGGCAGCCGGGCCTCGTCGTGGTCGAGAGGGGGCTGTTCGGGGGCGGTCTGTTCGCTGCGGGGAGAAGACGCGGTCACAACGGGCAAGTCTATCGGGAGAGGCCCGGGCCTATCCTTGAGGGATGGCGCCCCGACCGGACGCCGGGAAGGACGAGGGACGACTTCGTGACTGACGGACAGAACATCCTCGGAGGCCGCATCCTCGTGGTGGCGTTCGAAGGCTGGAACGACGCCGGCGAGGCCGCCAGCGGCGCGGTGAAGACGCTCAAGGAGCAGTTGGACGTCGTCCCCCTCGCCGAGGTCGACCCGGAGCTCTACTTCGACTTCCAGTTCAACCGGCCCGTCGTGACCGACGACGACGGCCGCCGACGCCTGATCTGGCCGTCCGCGGTCGTGTACGGTCCATCGCTGCCCGGCCGCGTCCCAGAAGACCTGGCGGGCGACGCCGAGCTGACGGTGACCGGCGACAACGCGGGCAACATCTTCCTGCTGCTCGGCACCGAGCCGTCCCGCAGCTGGCGCAGCTTCACCGCCGAGATCATGGATGTGGCGCTCGCCGCCGACATCGGCGCGGTGGTGTTCCTCGGCGCCATGCTCGCCGACGTGCCGCACACGCGGCCGATCTCCGTCTTCGCCTCCAGCGACAACGCGGCGGTGCGTGCCGAGCTGGGCCTCGAGCGGTCGACGTACGAGGGGCCGGTCGGCATCCTCAGCGCTCTGGCCGAAGGGGCCGAAGACGTCGGCATCCCGACCATCATGATCTGGGCGTCCGTCCCCCACTACGTGCACAACGCTCCCAGCCCGAAAGCCGTGCTCGCGCTCATCGACAAGCTGGAGGAGCTCGTCGACGTGACCATCCCGCGCGGGACCCTCGTCGACGAAGCCGCCGCCTGGGAGGCCGGGATCGACGCTCTGGCGTCCGACGACGAAGAGATGGCCTCCTACATCCAGCAGCTGGAGCAGGCGCGCGACACCGTCGACTCGCCGGAGGCGAGCGGCGAGGCGATCGCGCAGGAGTTCGAGCGCTACCTCCGCCGCCGCGGCGACGGCCGCGACGGCGGCACCGCCGGCCGCGCGCCGGACGACCCGCGCCGCGGCTGACGCGACCCCGCCGCGCGAACGAGTGGTCCCGACACGCCGCTACGGCAGGGACCGTGACGGCATGTCGGGACGAGCAGATGGCGTCAGAGGCGGATGCCGAGCAGCGCATCGATCGCCGCCGGGACGACGGACGTGACGGCCGTGGGCCGTCCGGCCGCCCACTGGTCGACCGAGCGCAGGGCGGACGGCGTGTCCAGGTCGTTGCGGACGGCTGCGCGGAGGCGCGCGACCAGCGCTGCCTCCTCGAGCGCGGCGTCGGCATCCACCGACTCGACGAGCTCTGACGTCGCCTCCCGCCACGCACTCAGACGCAGCTCCGCCTCCTCCAGCGCGTCGTCGAACCACTCCCAGTCGCTGCGGTAGTGGTGCGCGAGCAGCGAGAGTCGGATCGCCTGCGGGTCCGCGCCACCCTCCCGCAGGCGGGAGACGAGCACCAGGTTGCCGAGCGACTTGCTCATCTTCTCGCCGTCGTAAGCGACCATTCCGGCGTGGCTGTAGACCTTCGCGAGCGGATGCCCGCTGAGCGCCGCGGCGTGGCCCGCGCTCAGCTCGTGGTGCGGGAAGACCAGGTCGGACCCTCCACCCTGGACCGTGAAGTCGCGCCCCAGGTGCATCAGCGCGATGACCGAGCACTCGATGTGCCATCCCGGCCGCCCCTCCCCCGCCTCGGACGCCCAGCTCGGCTCGCCGGGGCGCGGCGCACGCCACAGCATCGGGTCCAGCGGATCCCGTTTGCCGGGGCGGTCAGGGTCGCCACCGCGCTCGGCGGACAGCGCCAGCATGGTGCCCCGGTCGAGTCCGCTCTCTTCTCCGAGCAGCCACGGCGCGGCCTCCTGAGCGGCGGCCACATCGAAGTACACGTCCTCATCGACGCGGTACGCCAGCTCGCGGTCGAGCAGGATGCGCGTCGCACGACCGATCTGCTCGATCACCTCGGTCACGGCGACGTAGTCGTCCGGAGGGAGGATGCGCAGCGACGCCATGTCGTGGCGGAACACCTCGACCTGCTCGTCGGCCAGCACCCGCCAGTCGACACCGGTCGCTGCGGCCCGCTCGAGCAGCGGGTCGTCGACGTCGGTGATGTTCTGCGCGTAGTGGACGCGGTACCCGGCGTCCCGCCACACGCGCTGCAGAGTGTCGAACGCCAGGTAGGTCGCCGCATGCCCCAGATGGGTCGCGTCGTACGGCGTGATCCCGCAGACGTAGAGGCGGGCGACGTCGTCGGGACGCGCCTCCACCAGCTGCTGCGTGGCCGTGTCGAACAGCAGCGGCAGCTTCTCGGCGGAGTCGTGCGGCAGTGCGATCCGCGGAACCTCGACAGCCTCCCAGGCGCGCATCCCTCGAGCTCCTCGCGCTTCTTACGCCTGGAGGACGCCCGTGGCCAGCAGCACCATCAGCAAGATGCCCAGGGCGATGCGGTAGATCACGAACGGCAGGAAGCTCCGGCGGGAGATGTAGCCCATGAAGAACGCGATCACCAGGAGGCCGACCACGAAGGCGACGACGGTGGCCGCCGCCGTCTCGAGCGGTCCGAACACCTCCGGCGTGCAGGTGCCGGCGCTCGCGAGCGCCTGCGTGCACGGCTCCTTGACCGCCTTGTAGAGCTGGTAGAAGCCGCTCCCGAACACAGCGGGGAGCGCGAGCAGGAACGAGTAGCGTGCGGCCGCGCGGCGCTGGTAGCCCATGAACAGTCCGGCGGTAATGGTGCCGCCCGAGCGGGAGACGCCCGGGATCAGCGCCAGCGACTGCGCGAGGCCGAAGATGATCCCGTCGACCCAGGTCAGTTCGCGCAGCCGCTTCGTCTTCGCGCCCACCCGGTCGGCGATGCCGAGCAGGATGCCGAACACGATGAGCGTCGTGGCCACGATCCACAGGGAGCGGAACACGGTCTCGATCTGATTCTGGAAGAACAGCCCGAGGACCACGATCGGGATGCTGCCCACGATGATGAGCCAGCCCATCCGGGCGTCCGGGTCGTTGCGCGGGATACGTCCGAAGAGCGCACGGAACCACTGGGCGACGATCCGGGCGATGTCGCGCCAGAAGTAGAGAAGAACTGCCGCCTCTGTGCCGAGCTGGATGATCGCAGTGAAGCGGGCACCGGGGTCCGCTCCCGTCCCGAGCAGCTCGCCGACGATGCGGATGTGGGCCGACGAGGAGATCGGGAGGAACTCCGTGAGCCCCTGCACGAGGCCGAGGATCAGCGCGTTGATGAAGTCCAAGGGTGTGAGTCCTGATTCGAGAGGGTCGGCTCAGTACGAGCGCAACAGGTCGCGGAGCACGGTCCTCCCGAACACTAGCGCGTCGAGCGGGACCCGCTCGTCGACGCCGTGGAACATGCCGGGGAAATCGAGGTCGGCCGGGAGCCGCAGCGGGGCGAAGCCGTAGCCGGTGATGCCGAGCCTGCTGAGCGCCTTATTGTCGGTGCCGCCGGAGAGGAGGTACGGGAGCACGGGCGCCTCGGGATCGTGGCGCTGCAGCGTCCCGGTGATCGCGTCGACGAGCCCCCCGCCGAACTCCGCCTCCAGGCCGATGTCGCGGTGCATCACCTCGATCTCGACGTCGTCGCCGATCAGCTCGCGGACGCGGGCGAGCACCTCGTCCTCCTGACCGGGAAGCGTCCGGATGTCGATCAGCGCCTCCGCCGTGTCGGGGATGACGTTGTGCTTGTAGCCCGCCTCCAGCAGCGTCGGGTTCGTCGTGGTGCGGAGGGTGGCGAGGATGAAACCGGCCGCTGTCCCCGTGCGGATGACCACCTCGTCCGGGCCGATGCGCTGCGGGTCGACGTCGAGAAGCCGGCCGAGCTCTCCGATCAGGCGGGAGGTCGTGGCGGTCAGCTGGACCGGCCAGTCCTCGCGGCCGAGGGCGACAACGGCCTCCGCCAGCCTGGTGATGGCGTTCTCGCGGATGAGCCGTGAACCGTGAGCCGCGCGCCCGCGGGCGATCAGCTTGATCCAGACCAGGGACTTCTCACCGGTCTGCAGCAGGTAGGCGCGACGACCGGCGAGATCGATGGAGTAGCCTCCCACCTCGCTGATCGCCTCCGTGGCGCCGTCGAACAGCTCGGGGTGCGCGTCGACGAGGTGGTGCGACCCGCGCCGACCGCCGTCCTCCTCGTCGGCGAAGAAGGCGACGACGAGGTCGCGCTCAGGCCTCTCCCCCGCCGACAGGATGTCGCCGAGCGCGGTGAGGATCATCGCGTCCATGTTCTTCATGTCGACCGCACCGCGGCCCCAGAGCAGGCCGTCTTTGATCTCGCCGCCGAACGGGTCGACCGTCCAGTTGCGCGGGTCGGCGGGCACCACATCGAGGTGGCCGTGGACGACGAGCCCCGGCTTCGTGCGGTCGGCTCCCTCGACCCGTGCGACGACGCTGACCCGGCCGGGATCGGACTCGAACGACTGGGGCGCCAGCCCGAGCTCCGCGAGCTTCGCCTCCACGTACCCGGCAGCGTCGGCCTCCCCGTTGGAGCGCCCCTCGCCGTAGTTCGTGGTGTCGAAACGAATGAGGTCCCTGGCGATGATCGCGGTCTCGTCGAGTGCGGCCTCGGAGGCTCGGAGTTCGTCGGTCATCCCATAACGCTACCCGGCCCCGACGACGCCCGCGCCGCCACGCCCGGGGTGAGTGGACGAGTGCTGCCGGCGGGGAAAACCATGCTAATGTCTTTCTTCGGCAGCCGGACGAGTCCGGGTGCCTGCCACCTCTCCCGGTGGCGCACACCCGTCCGGGTGGCGGAAATGGCAGACGCGCTAGCTTGAGGTGCTAGTGCCCGTATAGGGCGTGGGGGTTCAAGTCCCCCCTCGGACACAACTCGAAGGCCCCGGTCGCTGCGACCGGGGTCTTCCGCGTTCGCCCAGCCGGACTATGGTGTCGCTGTGCCCCGCAGGAAACGGTCCTCCTCGAGCCTCTTCACGGTTCTGCTCGCCTTCGCCGCCAACATCCTGGTCGCCCTCGCCAAGACGGTGGCCGCAGCACTGACCGGTTCCGCCTCCCTCGTCGCCGAGGCGGCGCACTCCTGGGCCGACGCCGGGAACGAGATCTTCCTCATCCAGGCCGAGCGCTCGGCGGCGAAACCGCGGGATGCCGCACATCCGGGAGGCTATGGCCGCGAGTCCTACGTCTGGAGCCTCTTCGCCGCCGTGGGGCTGTTCACGGCGGGCGCGGTCGTCTCGATCATGCACGGTGTCTCGGCCCTCTCCTCCGACGAGAAGGACAGCGACTACCTCGTCGGATACATCGTGCTCGCGGCCGCGGCCGTCTTCGAAGGGATCTCGTTCCTGCAGTCGTACCGCCAGGCGCACGCCAAGGCGACCTCGAGCGGCACGGGCACGCTCGAGCACGTACTGCGGACCTCCAACCCCACTCTGCGCGCCGTCTTCGCGGAGGACTCGGCGGCCCTGGTGGGGCTGGTCATCGCCTTCCTCGGGCTGCTGCTGCACCAGCTGACCGGCAACGCCTTCTGGGATGCGCTCGGCTCGATCCTCGTCGGCGTCCTGCTTGCGGTCGTCGCCGTCGTCCTGATCGACCGGAACCGGCGGTTCCTGCTGGGCGAGCCCGGGTCGGACCGCGCCTGGCAGATCGCCCTCGCCACTCTGCTGCAGCACCCGGAAGTCGAGAAGGTGACCTACCTGCACATCGAGTACGTCGGCCCGGAGCAGTTCTACCTCGTGGCCGCGGTCGACCTGCACGGGAACGACCGCGAGTCCGATGTCGCTGCGGACCTCGAACAGATCGAGGCCGAGCTGGAGCGGTCGTCCTGGATCACCGAGGCCGTGCTGACACTCTCGCGTCCCGGCGCTGCGTCGCTCATCCCGGACGCGGCACCCACACCGTCCTGATTGCGGCCATTGGGGACAGACTCTGACCGCTTCGACGAGACAATGGATCCATGGCAAGCACCGGATCCCGAGCGCTGCAGCTCCTCTCGCTGCTCCAGACCAACCGCTACTGGCCCGGGCAGGAGCTCGCGCAACGCCTCGGCGTGTCCGCGCGCACCCTCCGTCGCGACGTGGAGCGCCTGCGCGACCTCGGCTATCCCGTCGACGCGACGCGCGGCGTCGCCGGCGGCTATCAGCTGGCCGCCGGCGCGTCCCTCCCCCCACTCGTCGTGGACGACGACGAAGCGGTCGCCCTGGCGGTCGGGCTGCGGACGGCCGCCCAGAGCGGCATCGCCGGCGTCGACGAGGCCTCCGTCCGCGCACTGGCAAAAATCGTGCAGGTCATGCCTCCCCGGCTACGGCGTCGCGTGGATGCGCTCCGCACGACCACCCTTTCGACCGCGCTCGGCCCGGCGCCGTCCACCGACCCCGGGATCCTGACGACGCTGGCCCAGGCGTGCAGGGACGAGGTCCGTATCGAATTCGCCTACGTGGCGCGCGACGGGCAGACCTCCGCCCGGGCGGTGGAGCCTCACCGGCTGGTCTCCATCGAGCGCCGCTGGTACCTGGTCGCCTACGACCTCACCCGGTTCGACTGGCGCAGCTTCCGCCTCGACCGCATCGCCGAGCCGCGGCCGACCGGCACACGTTTCCGCCCCCGCGTCCTCCCGGCGGAGGACGCTGCCGAGTACGTCCGCGAGTCGCTGCACAGCCACGTCGAGCCGACCGTGGTGGAGGCGATCGTCGAGGCGGCGCACGATCGCGTCGTCGAGGTGCTGGGCCGCTGGTCGACCGTCGAGGAGACGAACCAGGGCGTCTGCTCGGTCAGAATCACCGCCGACAGTGCTGAATGGGCCCTGTTCGGCCTCGCGTCGCTCGACGCGCCGTTCCGGATCATCGGGCCGGAGGAGGCGGTCCACGCCGCAGCCGACTGGGGGCGGCGCTTCACCCGGTCCGCGACCGCGATGGCGATCGAGGAGCGACCGTGAGCATCGGAACCCCCGCTCGTCTGACGGAGCGCTCACCGGACGGCCCGCTCGTCGGCGGCCCGCTCATCTAAACTGGACGGGATGACGACCGCAGCACGCACCCCGAGCCCCGCCGACATCAAGAGGTGGCGACGCTACCTGGCCGACGAACGCGCGGAGGCCTCCGTCTACCGCGACCTCGCCAGCCGCCGCGACGGCGAGGAGCGCGAGATCCTGCTCGCCCTCGCCGAGGCCGAAGGCCGCCACGAGCAGCACTGGGTCGAGCTGCTCGGCGAACAGGCCGGCCGACCGCTTCGTGGGGACGTGCGCACGCGGATGCTCGGCTGGCTGGCGCGGCGCTTCGGCTCCGTCTTCGTGCTCGCCCTCGCGCAGCGGGCGGAGGCCCGCTCACCCTATGCGTCCGACAGCGACGCGACGCCGCAGATGGCGGCAGACGAGCAGGTGCACGAGGAGGTCGTCCGCGCCCTCGCGTCCCGGGGGCGGCAGCGACTGTCCGGCACCTTCCGCGCCGCCGTCTTCGGGGCGAACGACGGCCTGGTCAGCAACCTCGCTCTCGTGCTCGGAGTCAGCGCGAGCGGTGTGGCGACGCACGTCGTCCTCCTGACCGGCATCTCCGGGCTCCTCGCCGGCGCCCTCTCGATGGGCGCGGGCGAGTACGTCAGCGTGCGGTCGCAGCGCGAACTGCTGGAGGCGTCGAGCCCGAACCCGGCGACCGGGTCGGCCCTCCCGCATCTCGACGTCGATGCGAACGAGCTGACCCTGGTCTACCGCGCACGAGGGATGGCGCCGGACGAAGCGGCCGGCCACGCCCGCGAGGTGCTCTCCAGCCTGCAGCCCGTGACCTCCCCCATCCCGCTTCCGGCGATGGACGTCGAGGACGAGCACGAGGCGATCGGGACAGGATGGAACGCCGCGCTCTCGAGCTTCTGCTTCTTCGCCTCGGGCGCGCTCATCCCGATCCTGCCGTTCCTGTTCGGCCTGACCGGGACCGCGGCGATCGTCGTCTCGGCGCTGCTCGTCGGCATCGTGCTCCTGGGCACGGGTGCCGTCGTCGGTCTGCTCTCCGGCGCGTCGCCGCTCCGGCGGGCGGTCCGGCAGCTGCTGATCGGCTACGGAGCGGCGGCCGCCACCTACGTGCTCGGACTGCTGTTCGGCGCGACGGTCGGCTGACGCCGCACCGCCCCCGGCCTCATCTGCGGCGGCCGGCGTCCGTGCCGTACGTGACCGCCCCCACCAGCGGGATGAGCAGGAACCAGAGCCAGCTGTACTGGTAGCCCCACACCATCCCGGTGATGAAGAAGAGGATCAGCGACACGAACGGGATGATGGAGACGGCGAGCAGTCCCCAGCGGCTCGACGGCTCGCGGCTCGACGGCTCGCGGCTGGAGGGTTCGCGGTAGCTGGAGCCGTTGCCTCCCGGCTGTGCGGTGTAGGGCTGCTGCGGCGCGGGGTGCGGGTCGAGCTGAAGGCCTCCCGGGAGATCCGCGAAGAGCGGAGCGAGGTCGCCGCGGGTCACCGCCGAGCGGGCCGACGCGGAACGCGTCTGCACCTCCACGTCGGTCAGCCTGCCCTGGGCGGCGTGCGCCTGGAGCGCCGCCACCGCCCGCTCGCGCTCATCGTTGCTGAGGCGCAGCGACGCGCCCGACGGGTCCGTGATGTCGGCCATGACGTCAGTATGCCAGCGAACATGCGGGTGCGCCGAGAGGCGGACCTCTATGCCCGGCTTTGCCTTCGTGACCACGCCCGCTTCGTCAGAGTGCGGCCCCGATCGAGTCCTCAGAGATGAAGAGAGATCGCCGGCCACGCGGCAGACAAGGAGCGCTTCATGTCACGTCTGAGGCACCGTTCTCGGATAGTCGGCGCCCACGCCCTGGTCGTCCTCCTGGTCAGCTCCGTGACAGCCGGTACCGCCGTGGCCGCCTGGGCGTCGCCGCACGTTCGGTCGAGCGCGGCGACGACGGAACGCAGCGCGAGCCCGCCGACGTCCGCGGTGACGACCACGGGCGTGAACCGCGCGAACGGCTCGACAGCACCAACGGACGGCGTCCCCGGGAAGGCGCTCTCGGGCGACACACTCGACTGGGTCACGGACTATGAGAACCGCACGGGTGCCGGCGCTGCCGTCGCCGTCATGGATGACATCAGCAGGGCCGGCTCGTACGTTCCCGGGTCGTTGCGGTTGCCTCCATCGGCGGATCCGCTCGGCGCAGTCGCACCGCAGTTCACCACAGGTGCCGGCTGGACGACGGGTGCGCCGCCGGCAGACTCGACGGGCATCGGTTTCACCGCCTCCGCCCTCCCGTCGGGAACCGCGCAGCTGTCGGGCACATTCACACTGCCGGCAGCCGACCCGATCACCATGAAGGGCGCCGACTCCTACGATGTCGTCGTCCGAGACCATCTGGTGTACGCCGTTGCGCATCACAGCACCGGTGAAGTGGTGTACTGCGGCCGGCTGGACGGGACGACCTGTCCCGGCTGGCCCGCGGGGAGCAACGCTCAAGGGTGGTCGGCCGCGGTCGGGACTCCGATCGGCAGCGGCCCGTTCTTCGCCGGGAAGACCGCACTCCAAGCCGGTCCCTGGCTGATGGGCGACCGCTTGTACTGGCACACCGGTGCGATCACCAACGTCAGCTCGGGGATGGCGTGCCTCGACCTCTCGACAACGCCGCCCGTCAGCTGCGGCTACTGGGACCGCACCGGCCCGGTGGTGGACAACAACGGCTATGGCGCCCAGATCAGCGGCACCGGGCTGCCGACAGCGAACGGCAACGTCTATGCCGCGGTGGTCAGCCGCGGCCAGGCGGCCCTCATCTGCACAACCCCCGCCGCCGCGATCTGCCCAGGGGTCACCCTCTACGGCAGCGGAGTGACGACCAACGCCGTCTATATGACCGCCACCTACGGCGATCACGTCTTCGCCAGCGTCCAGCTGACCGCGGCGAGCGCCTGGCAGACCTTCTGTTTCGACTCCTCGTCGTCCACCCTGTGCCAGGGGTCGTGGCCACTCACCACATCCCCCGCATCGTTCAAGGCGGGAAACACCTTCGCGCCGCTGCTCTCGACGACGGGGCGGCTGACCGGCGTGTGCACCATCACGTACGGTGGCGGTTCTTCCTCGGGGTGCTGGAGTCTCGGCGGAGTCGCGGTACCGGAGAACCCGTACGCCGGCACAGGCGCCGACTACAACACAGGAAGCATCGGCACCGGCGACGTGTTCGTGTCCGGCACGAAGGTCTACCCGTCGCGAGGAGACGAGGTGATGTGCAGGGATTTCGGAGAATACTCGGGCTTCGGTCCCGTCCCCGCCTGCGACGGCTTCACGACGGTGAGGAACGGGAGGAACTACACCGTCCGCGACGCGGCGGACATCGCACCGAACTGCCTGGTCGCGGCCGGCGATGCCGGTGAGGTGACGTTCTTCGACGCGACGACGGGCCGTACGTGCACCGGACCGTCGGAGCCGCAGACCGTCGCCGTGGACCCCTCTCAGTACTACTGCGGCAGCGGCGCCTCTGCGATGACGGGATGGGATGCGCTCTCCGTGACGGGCGCAGACGCGGCCGCGTACGCGAGCTTCACCATCACTCTCCGGGATCAGAACGACGACATCATCCCCGGATTCGACGGCATCACCGTGGACGCCGGAGCGAGAGCGTCCCTGACATCGGTGCCGGTCACCGTCACGTCGATGACGGCGACGGTGGTCCTCACCGGGGTGAGCGATTCCTCTGCGATCGCCCGGGGCCGGATCAGAATCGACTGGGCCGGGGCTCCCGTTCAGATGTGCTTCCAGACGACGGCGCCGCCCGCGTGCGATGCTGTGACACTCTCCAACTCCGCAGTCGCCGTGACGACGCCGACCACGGGCGGTAGACCGGGAATCAGCAGGTCGGGTGTCGCCTCCTTCATCGCGCAGTCGGACGAGTCCCGGTGTTCATTGACGATGAAGAAGTCGGCATCACGCAGATCGGTGGTACCTGGCGACACCATCGAGTACACGATCACGATCGAGAACACCGGCTCGGCGCCGTACGGCAGCGCGTCGTTCGTTGACGATCTCAGCGAGGTCCTCTCCTCCACCGACTTCGGCGCCGATCAGCGCGCCTCGATCGGAGCGCTCACCTACTCGGCGCCCGTCCTGTCCTGGTCGGGGAGTTTGGAGCCAGGAGGTGTGGCGACGATCACCTATTCCGTGACGGTGAAGAGTCCGGCCGGTGATGCTCGCGTGATCGCGAACACGATCGTGTCGCACTCCCCCGGCGCGAACTGCCCGCCGATGACCGGGTTTCCGTGCACGGTGGAAGTCCGCCTCCGCGCAGCAGAGGTGCTGTGGCGCAAGGTCGATGCCAGCCCGGCGGCCAACGTCCTCGCCGGATCCGAGTGGTCGCTGACCCGGGTAGACGCCTCCGGCAGGGCCGTTGGCCCCGTGACCTCCTTCGTCGATTGCACTGCCGGCTCGTCGACCTCGTGCGCGGGCCTCGACATCGACCCGATGCCCGGGGAGTTCCGAGTGGCCGGCGTCGCCCCTGGCACATATCACCTGACTGAGACCAGGGCGCCCGCCGGATTCCTCGTCGTCTCCGCACCCCACGCCGTCACCGTCGAGCAGGAATCGACGACAGTCAGGCTGCCGGATGTCGTCAACAGACAGGCGCCCGTTCCGGCTTTGCCGTTCACCGGCGGCGTCAGTGCCGAAATCCTGACCGTCACTGGACGCGGTCTCCTCGCGGCGGCCCTCGGGCTCGCCGGATGGCTGCTCGCCCGACACCCCCTACCCGGCCGTCGGAGGCGCCGGGGAGCGACGACGACCCGCTAAGTGTTCGTTGCTGTCATTAGTGCGGCGTTGTCGTGCAGAACACGTCCCTCGTTCGTCCTCATTTATGGGGACATTCCGCTCCCCGGGAATTGTCTCGCGTGCGCGTAAGGACGAAGGAGAACTGATTGTGAATCGAGGTTGGGAGACCCGCTCTCGGCGACTTCGTCGTTGGAACCTGGCTATCCGAATCGCCGCTTGCGTGGCGATCGGAGGTGTCGCTGCTGCTCTGGTGCTACCTCAGCTCTTCTCGGACGCCGCAGCGACCGCGGTCTCCACCATCGCGACGACGGGAACGAACCCTGCCAACGGCTCCACCTCGGCGTCCGACGCGACGGGCGGCCCCAAACCGGGATCGGCGAAGCCTGGAGACACCATCGACTGGGCCACCAGCTACAAGAACAACACCGCCGCCACCGCAACAGTCGACCTCAAAGACACCATCAGCGCGGCGGGAACCTATGTCGCGGGGTCGTTGACGCTGCCGCCCCTTCAGAATCCGCTCGGGTCCATCGCACCGCAATACACCACGGGCTCAACCTGGGTCGCCGGCACACCGCCGGCAAACGCGACCGGAATCGGTTTCACTGCGACCGACATCCCTCAGGGGACTCACCAATTGTCGCCCGGCTTCTCTGCACCGTCGTCCATCGAACTCAACCTCAGCGGTGGAGACGCATACAACGCGGTCGTGCGCAATCGCCTGGTCTATGCCGTCTATCACCATTCCACCGGCGCAGTCGTGTACTGCGGACAAGCGGACGGAAAGACCTGCCCCGGGTGGCCGACGAACAGCAACGTCCAGCCGTGGTCGGCAACCGTCGGTGCAGCGATCGGGACGGGGGTCTCCTTCGCAGGCAAGACGTCGGTGCAGGCGGCGGCCTTCGTGTTCAACAACAAGCTGTACTGGTACGCAGGTGTGACCGACAATTCCAGCGCAGGTTTGGCATGCCTCGATCTCTCGACCACGACGCCGAAAAGCTGCGGGTACTGGGCTCGCACCGGCAATGTCTCGGACAACAACACCCGCGCCGCACAGATCAACGGCACCGGCGTGACTGCCTCGAACGGATACACATACAGCGTCGCCGTGCACGTCGGCCAGGCCGCCCTCCTCTGCACCACACCCAATATGGATGTGTGCGGCGGTGCGTATCTGTACACGTCGGGCGTGAACACACCGGCAGCGTTCACGTCGGCCGCTTTCGGTGCCTACGTCTTCGCGAGCGTACAGCAGACGCAATCCAGTTCGTGGCAGACCTTCTGCTGGGACACGACGCGCACCGCGTTGTGCACCGGAAGCTGGCCGAAGACCACCGCACCTGCGACCTTCCCTCTTGGTCCACTGTGGATCGGGAACACGTATGCACCCGTCCTGTCCACAGCCGGCGCCCTGACCGGAGTGTGCACGATCACCTACGCCGAAGGGACGTCCTCCGCGTGCTGGAACCTCAGCGGAACGGCTCTCGCGAGCAACCCCTACGCCGGCACCGGCGCGAATTACATCGCAGGGGGAATCGGCACGGGCGATCCGTACATCATCGGCACCAAGGTCTACCTCTCCAACGGCAACGAAGTCATGTGCCGCGACTTCAAGACGTACACCGGCACGGGTACGGTACCTGCCTGCACGGGATTCACCAACGTGATGAACAAGAGCAACTACACGGTCAGAGACGCCTCAGACAACGGTCTCGTTCCCGGTTGCCTCATCGCTTCGGGCGACGGGAGCCAGATCACACTTTTCGACGCGACCACCGGCAAGGCATGCACGGCTCCCTCTGCTCCTCAATCCGTGACCGCGAAACCGGCGAGCTACTACTGCGCGGCGGGCGCTTCCGGATTCACCGGGTGGGACGTGCTCTCCATCGTCGGAGCAGCCCCCAATTCATACTCGACCTGGACGGTCACGCTCCGGGACCAGAACAACAGCATCATCTCGTCCTTCAACAACGTGACGTTCACCTCGTCTCAAGCTGCGAACTTGAAAGGCATCGCCACGACCGTGACGTCGATCACGGCGACCGTGACACTGAACGGGGTGAGCAACGCAGCGGGGGTCGCCACCGCGCAGATCAGGCTGACGTGGCAGGGCGCCCCCGTACAGATGTGCTTCAAGACGAAGGCGCCGGCGGTCGCGTGCGACGCTGCGACGCCGTTGACGTTGTCGAATTCGGCCGTCGTCGTGACGACCTCGACGGGCGCCAGCGATTCCCCTGGGGGCAACTCATCGGGAGCGGCATCGTTCGCTGTCCAAGCGGACGCGTCCCAGTGCGGATTGAAGATCAGCAAAACCTCCCCTCAACAACAGGCGCGACCTGGGGACACCATCGCCTACACGATCACTGTGCTCAACACAGGTACTCAGGCCTACGTCGGGGCCGCCTTCACCGATGACCTCACCGAGGTGCTGAAGGACGCCACCTTCACGGGCAACCAGAAAGCGACGGTCGGCACGGTCTCGTATGCAGCGCCGATCCTGTCCTGGTCTGGCAGTCTCGCCCCGGCAGCAACGGCGACGATCACGTACTCGGTCACCGTGAAGAGTCCGGACACGGGACCGCATTCGTTGCGGAACACGGTCGTGTCCTCCACGCGCGGAAGCAACTGTGCCAAAGGCTCATCCGATCCGTTGTGCACGGTGGTGGTGAGCGTGACCGTGACGGACGTGTTGTGGCACAAAGTGGATGCCACCGCGGCGAAGAACATCCTGGCGGGCGCGGAGTGGACTCTGACACCGGTGAACGCATCGGGCACGCCGACAGGACCGGCCATCGTCGTCACGGACTGCGTCGCAGAATCGGCATCCTCCTGTCCAAGTGCCGACATCGACCCTGTGGGCGGGCTGTTCCGTGTCACGAACCTGGGCCCGGGCACCTATCGCCTGGTAGAGACCCGCGCGCCCGTGGGATTCAAGGTCGACCCGACCCCGATCACGGTCACCGTGGCGCAGGCGGCAACGACCGTTTCGCTGGCCGACGTCGTGAACAACCAGCTTCCGGTCCCGACCCTCCCGTTCACCGGTGGGCTGGGCAGCGACACGCTGACGATCACCGGCGGAGGCCTCTTGGCCGTGATGATCGGGCTCGCCTCGTGGCATCTGATTCGTCGGCGTCGAACGGCATGAGAGGCTCACGCGGGATGCGATGTCATCGGTCGGCGGTTACACTCGTTCTCGAACATATGTTCGACAGACGAGGTGGGCAGCATGACCGAGATCGACGAGGCGGTCGCCGTGTGGACGACCGAAGACGGAGTCCCGACCCGGCTGGTGTGGCGGTCCACACGGTACCGCGTCTCCGACACGCCGACCGTCTGGGCAGAGGTGTGCGCGTGGTGGCGTCCCTTCGGTGAGCACCGCTACACCGTCGGCACGCTTCCCCGGGAGATCGGCGGCTGGCGATTCCAGGGCACCAGCGAGGAGGGCGAGGCGCACGTGTTCGACGTCCGCCACGACGCCGTGGACCGCTCCTGGCGCCTGGTGCGCGTGTTCGACTGAGGCGGGCGTGGCTCCCCCGCGTCCGGCCTCCGGTCGCATAGCCTCCATCGGGTGATGGACGACCGCTACGGAACGGATGTGCTGGCCGGCGACTGGAAGAACGCCGGGCGGAAGCCCGTGCCGACCGCAGAGGCGGTCACCGCCCTCGTCGTCGAGGAGGCGGGGACCGGCTTCTGCGGGGCGATCACCCGCGTGGAGGCGCAGACCGTCGAGCTCGAGGACTACTTCGGCAAGAAGCGGGTGTTCCCGCTGAGCGGATCCTTCCTCATCGAGGGCGAACCGGTCCGGCTCGTCGCCCCCTCACGAGCGCCGGCCGGCCGCACGCGTACCGCCTCGGGGTCCTTCTCGGTCGGTGAGCAGAAGGCGCGGGTCGCACGCGCCAGCCGCATCTTCGTGGAAGGGCGCCACGACGCAGAACTGGTCGAGCGCGTCTGGGGAGACGACCTGCGCGTCGAAGGAGTCGTCGTCGAATACCTGGAAGGGGTCGACGACCTGGACGCGATCGTGAAAGAGTTCCGTCCGGACCGCAGCCGCAGGATCGGCGTGCTGGTCGACCACCTGGTGACCGGCTCGAAAGAGAGCCGCATCGCCGAGCAGGTCGCCCGTGGGCCGTACGGCGCGCACGTGCTCGTGGTCGGGCATCCCTTCGTCGACATCTGGCAGGCCGTGAAGCCGGCGCGGGTGGGGCTGGAGGCGTGGCCCACCATCCCCCGATCGGTCCCCTGGAAGCACGGCATCTGCGCCGCCCTCGGGTTGCCGCACGAGACGCAGGTCGACGTCGCGCGGGCGTGGAAGCGCATCCTGGGTCAGGTGCGGTCGTTCTCCGACCTCGAGCCGGAACTGCTCGGCCGCGTCGAGCAGCTGATCGACTTCGTCACCGAGCCGTAGACTCCCGGTCCGCCCACCCAGCAGAACGAGTGCGGCCCTCCGGAACGAGTGCGGTGCGGCGCGCGGCCGCATACGTGACAGGGCGCAGCAGTCGCCGCCGCCCGCGGCGGATGAGTGGCTGATAGGTGGCGCGCCTGTCGGCCGTCCGGCGTACAGTTCGACGCAGGTATATCGAGGCAACAAGACCTAAAAATACATTTGCGACTTTCGAACATGTGTTCGAAAATGGGAGGGTGTCCCTCGTAGCCCCGCACCCCAGCGAACCGGTTGCCGACCGGTCGCAGGTGCACGACCGGGCGCAGGTGCACGAGCTGCAGACCCGCATCCGGCAGATGCAGGCCACCAAGCTCGAGAGCCGGACGCTGCAGACGCATCCCGCGCTCGGCCCGCTGCTGCCGGGCGGCGCGCTCAAGGCGGGGGCCGCCTACTCGGTGCGGGGGTCCACCACGCTGCTGATGGCGATGCTGGCCGGCCCGAGCGCCGCTGGCGCCTGGTGCGGCGTGGTCGGCATGCCCGACTTCGGCGCGGAGGCGGCCGGGAGGTTCGGCATCGACCTGGAGCGGCTCGTCCTGGTGCCGCATCCCGGCGACGACTGGCTGACCGTGACCGCAGCCGTCGTCGACGTGCTCAGCGTGGTCGTCGTCGCGCCGCCCTCCCGTGCGACCGGTGGCGACGTCGCCCGGCTCAGCGCCCGGCTGCGGCAGCGGGAGGCGACCCTCATCGTCGCCGGCGACTGGCCGCAGGTGGAGGCGACGCTCACGGTCGCGCGCAGCGGCTGGGACGGGCTCGGCGCGGGCCACGGCTACCTCTCATCGCGCCGGGTGACGGTCGAGTCGGCGCCGCGCGGCGGTTCCGGCCCGCGCCACACCGCCGACCTGTGGCTGCCCGCCGTCGATGAGAGCTTCCGCGCATCGGCTCCCACCCGGCTGGAGGCGGTGAGCTAGGTGGCCGCGAATCGTGGGTACGAGGCGGCCGTCACCCGCGCCATCGTGGTGTGGTGCCCCGACTGGCCGGTGATCGCGGCCCGGCAGGCGCTCGACCTGCCGGCCGACCTGCCGCTGGCGCTGGTCGAGAAGGGCGTGGTGTTCGCCTGCTCCGACGCCGCACGGGCCGACGGCGTGAAGCGCGGGCTGCGGATGCGCGAGGCGCAGGCCCGGTGCCCCCAGCTGGAGGTCGTCCCCTACGACCCCGGGCAGGATGCCCGCGCCTTCGAGCCGGTGCTCGCCCGGGTGGAGGAGATCACGCCAGGGGTGCAGCCGGTCCGGCCGGGCACGTTCGTGCTGCGGGCGCGCGGCCCCGCCCGCTACTACGGCGGAGAGGAGGAGGCGGCGGCCGAGCTGCTGCGCTGCCTGGAGGGGCTGGGGCTGCCGGATGCGCGCGTCGGTGTCGCCGACGGACCGTTCGCCGCCGAGCAGGCCGCCCGGTCCACAGGGCTGACCGGGGCGACGGGAGCGCGGGTGCGCGTCATCCCGGACGGCGGCTCCCCCGCGTTCCTGGCGCCGCTCCCGGTCGCCCAGCTCGGTCTCGCCGACCTCACCCCGCTGCTCCGCCGGCTGGGCCTGCACACCCTCGGCGACATCGCCGCGCTCTCCCGGGTGGACATGCGGGAGCGGTTCGGCGAGCGGGGCGAGCAGGCGCACACCCTCGCCAGCGGCCTCGACGGCACGGCGGTGGTGCCGCGCACCCCGCCGAAGCAGCTCGACCGTGCCATCGAGTTCGAGCCTCCCCTCGACCGGGTCGACCAGGTCACCTTCGCGGTGCGCGGCGCCGCGGAGCAGTTCGTCGCCGGCCTCACCAAGGCCGGGCTGGTGTGCACGTCGCTGCGGGTCGAGGTGACCGACGAGTCCGGCCGGGTCAGCGAGCGCACCTGGCTGCACCCGCGGCTGTTCTCCGCCGCGGACGTGGTGGACCGGGTGCGCTGGCAGCTGCAGGGCGCAGGCGCCATCGACTCCGGGCTGTCGTCGCCGATCGCCCGGGTCGCGCTGGAGCCCGAGTCGGTCGACGACATCGGCCACCACGAGGACGGCCTGTGGGGAGGCGGCGCGGACGAGCGCATCCACCACGGCCTCACCCGCGTGCAGAGCATGCTCGGGCACGAGGCGGTGGTGACGGCGACGATCGCGGGAGGCCGGGCGCCGGCCGAACGGCAGGTGCTGGTGCCGTGGGGCGACCGGCCGGTGGGGGTCGCCCGCGCGGACCGGCCGTGGCCGGGGTCGCTGCCTGCGCCCGCGCCGTCGACGGTGTTCGAGGTGCCGCGTCCTGTCGCAGTGCTGACCGAGGAGGGCCGGCCGGTCGAGGTGACCGACCGCGGTGACGTGACCGCGCCGCTCGCCCTGTTCTCGCCCACCGGGCAGCCGCGGGATGCGCGGCCGGTGGACTCCTGGGCGGGTCCGTGGCCGGTGCGCGAGCGGTGGTGGGATGCGTCGCTCTCCCGCGCGATGCACCGCTTCCAGCTGGTCGACGCCGACGGGACGGCGTGGCTGCTCTCCCTCGCAGGCTCCGGCTGGTTCGCGGAAGCGCGGTACGACTGATGGGTTTCGACAACCCGCCCATCCCGTGGGCCGAGTTCGAGCGCAGGCTGTCCGGCCGGCGCACCGGGCAGCAGCCCGACGAGCGGCCGTCGTCGCGGAAACGGCAGAAGTACGTCCCGCAGCCGATCCCGGAGGCGCCGGAGGGAGCCGTCCGCTACGCCGAGCTGCACGCGCACAGCAACTTCAGCTTCCTCGACGGCGCCTCCTCCCCCGAGGAGCTGCTGGAGGAGGCCACTCGGCTGAACCTGCACGCGCTGGCCCTCACCGACCACGACGGCCTGTACGGCGTCGTGCATCTGGCCGAGGCGGCGGAGGCGTACGACCGGGTGAAGACGGTGTTCGGCGCCGAGCTGTCCCTGTCGCTGACCCGGCCGCAGAACGGCGAGCCCGACCCGGAGGGCAGCCACCTGGTGGTGCTCGCCCGGCGGCAGGAGGGGTACCACCGGCTCGCCGCCGCGATCACCGCCGGCCAGCTCGCCGGCGAGGAGAAGGGCCGCCCGGTGTACCGCCTCGACGAGCTGGCCGAGCAGGCGAGCGGCGAGTGGATGGTCCTCACCGGCTGCCGGAAGGGCGACGTCCGGCTCGCGCTCGCCGAGCACGGCGAACAGGCGGCCGAGCGCGAGGTCGCGCGGCTGACCGAGCTGTTCGGCCGGGACAACGTGCTGGTGGAGCTGATCGACCAGGGCGGCCCGCGCGACTCCACCGAGAACGACGTCCTCACCAGGATCGCCGGACGGCTGGGCCTGCCCACGGTCGCGACCAACAACGTCCACTACGCGAGCCCGGCGCAGTACCCGCTGGCGACCGCCGTCTCGGCCGTGCGCGCCCGGCGCAGCCTCGACGAGCTGGACGGCTGGCTCCCCGCGTCCGGCGCCGCGCACCTCCGCAGCGGCGCCGAGATGGCCCGCCGCTTCGCCCGCTACCCCGGCGCCGTCGAGCGGACGGTCGACATCGCCGACGACCTGGCCTTCCGGCTGCGGAGCGCGCGGCCGCGGCTGCCGAAGCAGGAGGTGCCCGAGGGGCACACGCCGATGAGCTGGCTGCGCGAGCTCACCTGGCGCGGCGCCGTGGAGCGCTACCCCGACCTCGACCGCAACCCTGCCAAGCGGGAACGCATCGAACGCGAGCTGGACGTGATCGAGGCGAAGGACTTCCCGGGGTACTTCCTCATCGTCCACGACATCGTGCAGTTCGCCCGCAGCCGCGGCATCCTCTGCCAGGGCCGCGGGTCGGCGGCGAACTCGGCGGTCGTCTACCTGCTCGGCATCACGGCCGTCGACTCGATCAAGTACGACCTCCCGTTCGAGCGCTTCCTCTCCAGCATGCGCGAGGAGGAGCCCGACATCGACGTCGACTTCGACTCGGATCGGCGCGAGGAGGTCATCCAGTACGTCTACGCCAAGTACGGCAGGCACAACGCCGCGCAGGTCGCCAACGTGATCACGTACCGGCCGAAGAACGCGGTGCGCGACATGGCGAAGGCGCTCGGCTACTCCACCGGCCAGCAGGACGCCTGGAGCAAGCAGATCGACTCCTGGGGCAGCGTGCAGACCAGCGACGACCACGACATCCCGGAAGACGTGGTGGGGATGGCGCAGCAGGTGCTGAAGTTCCCGCGCCACCTGGGTATCCATTCGGGCGGCATGGTGCTCACCGACCGCCCGGTCGGCGAGGTGTGCCCGATCGAGCACGCCCGCATGGAGGGCCGGACGGTGCTGCAGTGGGACAAGGACGACTGCGCGTGGATGGGCCTGGTCAAGTTCGACCTGCTGGGCCTCGGGATGCTGTCGGCGCTCGACTACTCGATGCGGACGATCGAGGCGTCTCTGGGCGAGAAGTGGACGCTGGAGACCATCCCGAAAGAGGAGGCCGGTGTCTACGACATGCTCTGCCGGGCCGACTCGATCGGCGTGTTCCAGGTGGAGAGCCGCGCCCAGATCGGCACGCTGCCGCGCCTCCGGCCGCGCAGCTTCTACGACCTCGTGATCGAGATCGCGCTGATCCGGCCGGGCCCCATCCAGGGCGGTGCGGTGCATCCGTACATCCGCCGCAAGCTGGGCAAGGAGCCGGTCACCTACCTGCACCCGTCCCTCGTGCCGGTGCTGGAGCGGACGCTCGGCGTCCCGCTGTTCCAGGAGCAGCTGATGCAGATGGCCGTCGCGGTCGGCGACTGCACCGCCGAGGACGCCGACCAGCTGCGGCGGGCGATGGGCTCCAAGCGCGGGGTCGAGAAGATCGACGCGCTGAAGGCGAAGCTGTACGCGGGGATGGAGCACAACGGCATCGTGGGAGCCGACGCCGACGCGATCTACGAGAAGATCGAGGCGTTCGCCAACTTCGGCTTCGCCGAGAGCCACGCGATCAGTTTCGCCCTGCTCGTCTACGTGAGCTCGTGGATGAAGCTGCACTACCCCGGCGCGTTCCTGGCCGGGCTGCTGCGGGCGCAGCCGATGGGCTTCTATTCGCCGCGCACCCTCACCGCCGACGCGCGCAGGCACGGCGTGGTCGTGCAGCGGCCGGACATCCAGCGGTCGGGTGTGTTCCCGCTGCTGGAGCCGCTGGACGCCGCGCGGCCCGGACCCACCGGCTCCGACCCGTGCCGGGAGCCGGACCAGCCGCCGATCGGGCCGTTCGACCCGGCAGTGCCGCTCGATTACGGGTCGCATCGGCTGGATGCCGGCCACGCCGTCCGGCTGGGGCTCGCTTCCGTCACCTCCATCGGCGAGAAGGTCGCCGAGCGGATCGTCGCAGAGCGGGAGGCGTACGGTCCGTACCGCGACCTCGCCGACCTCGCCCGACGCACCGGCCTCAACACCGGGCAGCTGGAGGCGCTGGCGGCCGCCGGGGCGTTCGAGGGCTTCGACCTGAGCAGGCGGCAGGCGATCTGGGAGGCCGGCAACGCCGCGCAGGAGCGCCCCGAGTTCCTGGCGGGGACCGCGATCACGGTGCAGCCTCCGCTCCTCCCGCTGCTCTCCCCCGCCGAACAGCTCGCCAGCGACCTGTGGTCGACCGGGATCTCGACGGACGACCATCCGATCCGGTTCCTGCGGCCGGCCCTGGCCGCGCGTGGCGTCCGCACGGCCGACGCGCTCGCCGCGGGCGAGTCGGGGCGGCGCATCGAGGTCGGCGGCGTGGTCACCCATCGGCAGCGACCGGCGACGGCCGCGGGGGTGACCTTCCTCAACATCGAGGACGAGACCGGGATGGTCAACGTAGTCTGCCCGGTCGGGGTGTGGAACCGCTACCGCCGGGTGGCCCGGCAGGCTCCGGCGATGATCGTCCGGGGCATCCTGGAGCGCAGCGAGGAGGGCGTCGTCAACATCGTCGCCGACCGCCTGGAGGCCCTCGACACGGGCATCCGCACCACCTCCCGCGACTTCCGCTGACCCGCGCTCCACTTCGACGACAGGGACGGGGAACGCTGGTCAGTCGTCTTCGAAGCGGAGGTGGCGCACGCTGCGGCCGTTGCGGCGCACCAGACGCAGCGCCTCCACGCCGATCCGGATGTGGTGCTCCACGAAGTCGCGCGTGACACCGAGGTCGCTCTGCGCGGTCTTCACGCCCTCCGGCGTCATCGGCTGGTCGGAGACGAGCAGAAGCGCGCCGCTCGGGATGCGGTTGGCGAACCCGGCCGCGAACACCGTCGCCGTCTCCATGTCGACCGCCATGCAGCGGGTGCGCTTCAGGTACTCCTTGAAGGTGTCGTCGTGCTCCCACACGCGCCGGTTGGTCGTGTAGACGGTGCCCGTCCAGTAGTCCTGCTTGAAGTCGCGGATGGTCGACGACACCGCCCGCTGAAGCTGGAACGCGGGAAGCGCCGGGACCTCCGGCGGCAGGTAGTCGTTGGACGTGCCCTCGCCGCGGATGGCCGCGATCGGCAGTACCAGGTCGCCCAGCCGACTCTTGCGTTTCACCCCGCCGCACTTGCCGAGGAACAGCGCCGCTTTCGGGCAGATGGCCGAGAGGAGGTCCATCACCGTCGCCGCGTTCGGGCTGCCCATGCCGAAGTCGACCATGGTGATGCCGTCCGCCGTCGCGTTCGGCATCGACCGGTCGAGCCCGCGCACCTCGGCGCCGTACCATTCGGCGAACCGCTCCACATAGTCGCCGAAGTTGGTGAGCAGGATGTACTCGCCGAACTCCTCCAACGGCGTCCCGGTGTAGCGGGGCAGCCAGTCGCGGACGATGTCTGCCTTGTCCTTCATCGAGGAGGGCGGGGGCACGACGGACGTCGTGTCCACCGTGTTCTCAGCGTCGACCATGATCCGCAGTCTGTCCTGACTGTGCCGTTCCCGCTAGCCCGCGACCGTCGTCCCGAGCAGCGAGCCGATCGCGAACGTCGCGGCCAGCGCCAGGGCGCCACCGATGACTACGCGGACGATGGCCCGCCCGCGGGCGCTCCCGCCGATCCACGAAGCGACGTAGCCGGTCACCGCCAGGGCCACCAGCACGGCGACGAACGTGACCGGGATGCGGATCTCCGGCGGCAGCAGGATGGTGAGCATCGGCAGCACCGCGCCGCACGTGAACGCGACGGCCGAGGCGAGCGCGGCGTGCCACGGGCTCACGACGTCGTCCTGGTCGATGCCGAGCTCGGCGGAGAGATGCGCCGCTAGCGCGTCGTGCGCTGTCAGCTCCACGGCCACCTGCCGGGCGGTCGCCGGAGACAAGCCGCGCTGCTCGTAGAGGCCGGTCAGCTCCTCCAGCTCCTCCTCCGGCATCTCGGCGAGCTCGCGGCGCTCCTTGGCGATCAGGGCGCGCTCACTGTCGCGCTGGCTGCTGACCGAGACGTACTCCCCCAGCGCCATCGAGATCGCACCGCCGACCAGTGCGGCGAGTCCGGCCGTGACGATCGCCGGGACGGAGCTGGTCGCTCCCGCCACACCGACGACGACAGCGGCGACGGAGACGATGCCGTCGTTCGCGCCGAGCACGCCCGCCCGCAGCCAGTTCAGCCGTTGCGCAAGGCCGCCGCGGTGCGGTTCGTCCGGATGCTGCTCAGGGATGGAGTCCGCTCCCCCGGTGATGTCGCTCATGTCCCCAGCCTAGGAACGCCCCGACCGCGGCGCCAGGAAGGTTCGGCGACCCTAATGCGCGCCGAGTCGCTTGCGCAGGTAGTCGATCCGCGCCTGCAGCTGTGTCACGCTCGCCTGTGCGACCGCCGGGCCGCCGCACACTCGGCGGAGTTCGGCGTGGATGAGACCGTGCGCCTCCCCCGTGTTCTTCGCATACAACCCGACCAGACTGTTCAGCAGCTGCCGCTGCTCCTTCAGTGTCCGGTGCAGCGGCGCGGGCGGGTGCCCCTCCGCGGTCGGCGGACGCGACGAGTGGCGCCGCGCCTGGCGCTGCTGGCGCTGCAGCAGCAATTCGTGCACCTGCTCGGGTTCCAGGATGCCGGGGAGGCCGATGAAGTCGTGCTCCTCGTCCGTGCCAGGGACGGCGAAGCTGCCGAACTCCTTGCCGTCGTAGAGCACGCGGTCGAAGTTGGCCTCGGACCCGAGCGCCTCGAACGCGAACTCCTCCGTCAGCGCCTCGGAGGCCCGCTCCTCGCGGTTCGCCTCGGCGACCATCGCGTCCTCCGGGTTCCACAGGTCGCCTTCGGCGTTCTCGTCGGTCACCCGGTCGAGCGCGTGGTCGCGCTCCAGCTCCATCGCGTTCGCCAGCGCCATCAGGGCCGGGACGTTGGGCAGGAACACCGACGCCGTCTCGCCGCGCCGGCGTGCGCGCACGAAGCGGCCGATCGCCTGCGCGAAGAACAGCGGCGTGGAGGCGCTGGTCGCGTACACGCCGACGGCGAGCCGTGGGACGTCGACGCCCTCCGACACCATCCGCACCGCGACCATCCACCGGGAGTCGCCCTTCGCGAACTCCTCGATCCGGTCGCTCGCCTCCTTCTCGTCCGACAGCACGACCGTGACCGGCTCTCCGCTGATCTGGTGCAGGATGTCGGCGTAGGCGCGCGCGGCGTAGTGATCGGTGGCGATGACGAGGCCGCCCGCGTCCGGGATGGAGTTGCGCACCTCGGTCAGGCGGCGGTCGGCCGCCGACAGCACGGCAGGGATCCACTCGCCGCGCGGATCGAGCGCGGTCCGCCAGGCCTGCGAGGTGATGTCCTTCGTGTTGCCCTCGCCGAGCCGAGCCTCCATCTCGTCGCCGGTCTTCGTCCGCCACCGCATGTGACCGGCGTAGACCATGAAGATGACAGGGCGGACGACGCCGTCCTCCAGCGCCCGGCCGTAGCCGTAGTTGTAGTCGGTGACCGACGTGCGGATGCCCTGCCGGTCCGGGAGGTAGGTCACGAACGGGATCGGCGCGGTGTCGGAGCGGAACGGCGTCCCCGTCAGCGAGAGCCGCCGGGTGGCGCGCTCGAACGCATCCCGGATGCCGTCGCCCCAGCTGAGCGCGTCGCCGCCGTGGTGCACCTCGTCGAGGATCACCAGCGTCTTGTGGGCCTCCGTGATGTCCTTGTGCAGGGAGCGTCGCATCGCGACCTGCGCATACGTGACGGCGACGCCGCGGTAGTGGCGCGCGTACCGCCCGTCCGAGTTCTTGAAGTCCGGATCGAGGTGGAGGCCGACACGGGAGGCCGCCTCCGCCCACTGCCGCTTCAGGTGCTCGGTCGGCGCAACCACCGTGACGCGCTCGATGATGCGGCGCGACATCAGCTCGGTCGCGAGCCGCAGAGCGAACGTCGTCTTGCCCGCGCCCGGCGTCGCCGCCGCGAGGAAGTCGCGCGGCTCGTGCACGAAGTAGGCGTCGAGGGCCTCCGCCTGCCAGGCGCGGAGCTTGCCCGCCGTGCCCCAGGCGGCACGCTCCGGGAAGGACGGCGAGAGGTGCTCGGCGGCGAAGCTTCCGGCGTGTACGCCGGGTCGCTCTGTGCCGTCGTCCGGCTCGATCGGCTCGGGTGCTGCTGTCGTCTCCACTTGGATCAAATCTACCCGAGAGCACCGACAGCGTCGTCCGTTGCAGAATGGAGCAATGGCCGAAGCACAGCATCCCTGGTCCCGCTACGTCGCCCTCGGGGACTCGTTCACCGAGGGCATCGGCGATCCGGAGCCCGGCAGTCCCGGCGGCCACCGCGGGTGGGCGGACCGGGTCGCGGAGGTGCTGAGCAGCCAGACCGACGACTTCGCCTACGCCAACCTCGCCGTGCGCGGCAAGCTGATCAAGCAGATCCTCGACGAGCAGGTGGATGCGGCGGTCGCGCTCCGGCCGGACCTCATCACGATCTCCGCGGGCGGCAACGACGTCATCCGCCCGGGCACCGACCCGGACCAGATCGCGCTGCTGTTCGACGAGGCCGTCTCGCGCCTGAGCGTCGACGGCGCGACGATCGTCGTGTTCACCGGCGTCGACGTCGGCTTCTCGCCGGTCTTCCGCGGCATCCGCGGCAAGGTGGCGATCTACAACGAGAACGTCCGCGCCATCGCCGCGCGCTACGACTGCATCGTGGCCGACCAGTGGGCGCTGACCGAGATCCAGGACCAGCGGATGTGGGCGCCGGACCGCCTCCACCTCGCGCCGCTGGGGCACCACACGGTCGCCCGCATGGTCCTCGCCGCGCTCAACGTCGAGAACGACCTCCAGCCGATGGAGCCGGAGCCGCTTCCGTCGCGCACCTGGCGTCAGGCCCGCTCGGAGGACCTGTCCTGGGCGCGCGAGTACCTGGTCCCGTGGGTGCTTCGCCGCATCCGGCACCAGTCGTCGGGCGACCACGTCACGCCGAAGCGCCCGGACGCCGGCCCGTTCCTCCTGCGCCGCGACTGAGCCGCCGCCCCTCACATGACGGACGCGGTGAACAGGTCGCGGTCCTCCGGTCCGAGGTTGAAGCGGTCGAGCGTCAGCGCGCCCGCGTCGTAGCTGAAGCGGTGGACGGAGCCGTTCGGGATGAGCTCCCCCGGCCCGGGCAGCGCGTGGTCGGTGACGTGCCGCACCAGCGACGAGATGACGCCCCCGTGGCTGACCACGATGATGTTCTCGCCGGGGTGCCGTTCGCCGAGTTCGCGCAGCGCCGGCAGAGCACGGGCCACGACCTCATCCCGGGTCTCCCGCCCCGGCACCGGTTCGCCGTCGGGCCAGCGCGCCAGGATCTGCTCGCCGGTGAGGCCCTCCGCCTCGCCGTAGTTGCGCTCGGCGACCTCCGGGAGCCGGTGCGGGTCACCGAGCCCGACATGGCCGGCGATGATCCGTGCCGTCTCGAGCGCCCGCGACAGCGGGCTGGCGTAGATCGCGTCGAACCGTCCCCCGGAGAGCGCACGACCGGTCGTCTCGGCCTGCGCGCGGCCCGTGTCGTTGAGCGGGATGTCGCTGGACCCCTGGATGCGCTTGGTGAGGTTCCAGTCGGTCTGTCCGTGCCGAACGAGGGAGATGAAGGTCACGCGCGTCCTTTCGCTGGGGGACGCGGCAGCGGCTCAGGAGGCTGTCAGCGGATGTCCGAGCGGCTCAGGGCAGCCGGTCGGCCAGCTCCACGAGCGTCTCCGTCGTCCCGCCGTCCAGCTTAATGGTCGCGCGGCCGTCGCCCTTGGTCTGGCCGCGGTTGACGATGACGATCGGGAGGCGGCGGCGGCGGGCCTCCTCGAGCAGGCGGATGCCGGAGTTGACCACCAGCGACGAGCCCGCGATGAGCAGCGCGTCGGCCGAGCGGACGAGGGCGCTCGCCTCGCGGTACTTCTCGGCGGGGACGAACTCGCCGAAGAAGACGACGTCCGGTTTGAGGTGACCGCCGCACACCGTGCAGTCCGGCACGACGAACGCGTCGATGTCGGTGACGATCGCGTCGCCGTCCGGCGCGATCTCGACCGCACCATCCGTGTCGAGCCAGGGGTTCGCCGCATCGATGCGCGCGGTGATCGCCTCGCGGGCGAAGATCTGACCGCAGACCAGGCAGAGCACCCGGTCCATGGCGCCGTGCAGGTCGACGACGCGGCGGGAGCCGGCCTGCTTGTGGAGGCCGTCCACGTTCTGGGTGATGACACCGTTGGTCGCGCCGGACTCCTCCAGACGCGCGAGCGCGCGGTGGCCGTCGTTGGGACGTGCCGCCGCGAACCGGCGGTAGCCCAGATGGCTTCCCGCCCAGTACCGCCTGCGGAAGCGGTCGTCGGCGAGGAACTGCTGGAACGTCATCGGCGTCCGCTGCGGCGCGCCTTCCCCGCGATAGTCGGGGATGCCCGAGTCGGTCGAGACGCCGGCGCCGGTGAGAACGGCGACCTTTCGGCCGGCGAGCAGCTCCACCGTCTGGTCGATGCCGCGCGCGAGCTCCGGCGGGAGCGCGGTCCTCAGCGTGGTCACAGGCACCTCCAGGTCGTCCATGAGTCTAAACACCCCAGTTTTCCGTTTTGTTTCGGGCGGCTGGATGTGTGGCGGTCGGGCGTGCCGGAACTGGCAGGCTGGGAGCATGCTCCTGCACCGCATCGACGACCTGGAGGCCGACGGCCTCTCCGACTACTCGCGCCTCACCGACGTGGCGCTCCGCCGCGTCACCGAGCCGGCCGGCGGGCTGTACATCGCCGAGTCGACCAAGGTCATCACGCGGGCGCTGGCGGCCGGTCACCGCCCTCGGTCGGTCCTGCTGCAGGAGCAGTGGCTCCCGGACATCGAGCCGCTGCTGGCCCCGTACCCGTACGTCCCGGTGTTCGTCGGCGACGCAGCGGTCCTGGAGCGCCTCACCGGCTACCACCTCCACCGCGGTGCTCTCGCGGCGATGCACCGGCCGGCACTGCCCGATCCCGCCGACCTGCTGCGGGATGCGCGACGCGTCGTCGTGCTGGAGGACATCGTCGATCACACCAACGTGGGGGCCATCTTCCGTGCGGTCGCCGGGCTCGGCGCGGACGCCGTGCTCGTCACGCCGCGCTGCGCCGATCCGCTGTACCGCCGCAGCGTCCGCGTCAGCATGGGGACGGTGCTCCAGGTGCCGTGGACCCGGCTGCCCGAATGGGATGCGGCGGTGCCGCTCCTGCACGACGCCGGGTTCGACATCGCCGCCCTCGCGCTCGCCGACGACGCCGTCACGCTCGACGACTACGCGGCCGACCCGCCCGAGCGCGTCGCGATGGTGTTCGGCGCGGAGGGCGACGGGCTGAGCAGGAGGGCGCTGGCCGCAGCCGACACGGTCGTCACCATCCCGATGCTGCACGGCGTCGACTCGCTGAACGTCGCCTCCGCCTCCGCCGTGGCATTGTGGGCGCTGCGCGCGCGTTCTCAGCCGGCGCAACAGTAGCGACCGCTAAAATCCGAGGGTGCCCCAGCAAGTCCCGGTCGATCCGCCGCGCCGTCTCTCGCGGTCCGTGTACCGCCGTCGCCGCGTCGTCGTCTTCAGCCTGATCATCGCTGTGCTCGTCGCCTTCTGCTACGTCGTGGGGTCGCTCGTGGCTCCGGTGCCCGCGACCGCCGCAGTGACCGCTCACGACAAGACGCTGACGCAACCGGCCGCGCAGCTGGCCTGGCCCGCCTACGGATCGTCGGCGATCGTCGCACCGGACTACCCGGGAGCGGATGTGTCCCACGGCAGCGATGCGAGCGTCCCGATCGCGAGCATCACCAAGACCATCACCGCCCTGGTCGTGCTGGAGAAGAAGCCGCTGAAGAGCGGCGAGCAGGGGCCGGATATCGCCTTCACGCAGCGTGACGTCGACATCTGGAACCAGGTCGTCGCGGCCGGGGGCTCCTGGGCGCCGGCCGTCGCGGGTACCTCCCTGACGGAGAAGCAGGCGCTGGAGGCGATGCTGCTGCCGTCGGCGAACAACTACGCGATCTCGCTGACGAACTGGGCGTTCGGCTCCTCCGACGCCTACGTCAAGGCGGCGAACGCCTGGCTGGCGCAGAAGGGCTTCACCGGCACGAAGATCGTCACGCCGGACGGGCTCGACCCGGGCAACGTCAGCACCCCCAAGGACCTGATCGGCATCGGCAAGCTCGTCCTCGCCGATCCCACTCTGGCCTCCATCGTGTCGGAGAAGAACGTCGTCCTGCCGGGCGCCGGCTCTCAGGACAACACCAACACGCTCCTCGGCTTCGAGGGCATGGACGGCATCAAGACGGGCAACACCGACGAGGCCGGCAACTGCCTCCTGTTCTCGGCGCAGGTGCCGGTCGGCACGACGAAGGTGCGCGTGCTCGGTGTCGTGCTCGGAGCACCGACCCACGACGACCTGTGGGCGGGCGTCCAGGCTCTGCTGACCAGCGTCAAGGCGGGCTTCCACCAGGTGACGCCGGTCGAGAAGGGACAGGTGTTCGGCACCTACACGACGGCGTGGGGCGCCTCCTCGAAGCTGATCGCAACGGAGTCGAAGTCGTTCGTCGTGTGGTCGGACACGCCCATCCAGGTCGACCTGCAGACCCGCCCGCTGTCGTCGGGCTTCACCGGCGACATCCTCGGGCAGGGAACATTCACGCTGAACGGCAAGACGGAGACCGTGCCGCTCGCGCTCGCGAAGGACGTCCCGGACCCCGGCTTCGGCTGGCGCCTCGCCCACCCGGGCGGCCTCGGCACCTGACGCGTCAGCGGGGCCGGGCTGCGGTTTCTGTCAGAACCTGGAGGAGGCGGCGGGCCGACTCGTCCCAGGTGTAGCGGGCGGCCTGCGCGCGACCCGCGGCGGAGTGCGCGGCCCAGACGCCGTCCTGCTCCAGCTGCCGCACGCGTGCGACGACCTGCTCGGCGGAATCCGGCTCGAAGTACAGCGCCGCCTCCCCGCCGATCTCACGGAAGATGGGGATGTCGCTGGCGAGCACCGGCGTCCCGAGCGTCATGGCCTCCAGCAGCGGGATGCCGAATCCTTCGTCGTGGGACGCCGACGCGAACGCGGTCGCCGCCGCCAGAGTCTCTGCGTACTCCTCGTCGCTCGCCCCGTTGTGGAACACCAGCCGCGCGCCCGGCGCGAGCTCGGTCAGGCGCGCGCGCTCGGCATCCGTCACCCGGCTCATCAGGTGGAGGGCGTACCCGGGCAGCAGCGCCACGGCGCGCACCAGGGTGTCGACGTTCTTGTACGGCATGAAGGAGCCCATGTAGACCAGGCTCTTGGTCTCGGGCGACGTCCGCTCAGCGCGTCCAGGAGCGAGCTCCGGCATGTCTGCCGCGTTCGGCACCACCGATACCGGCCGCTTCGTCAGCCGGTGCTCGGCGATCAGACCCTTGGTCGTCTCCGACACAGTGACCACAGCGTCCGACCGGTTCAGCAGCATCCGCTGCGGCCACCACGACAGGTGGTAGAGCCGCCACAGGCCGCGCACGAACGCCGGCAGGTCGCGCGGGGGCGTCGGGTGGCGGTAGTAGATCAAGTCGTGCACGGTGAGGACGAGCCGGTACTTCCGCCCGAATCCGCCCATCGTCTGCATCGGCGTGAAGACGATGTCCGGCTCCAGCCGGTTCACCCGGCGCGCGACCCAGGGCTCCCCCACCGACGTGGGCGACGGGATGAGCTCCCAGGGAAGGTCCGGGAGCAGCTCCAGCTGCCGGTGGTCGTTGATGAGCATGGTGACCGGATGCAGCTTCGCCAGCGCCCCGACCAGCCCGGCCGTGTAGCGGCTGATGCCGTCGTGGCGCCCGATCCGCGTGTAGCGGCAGTCGAACAGGATCCTCACGCGGCCGTCCCTCCGCTGAAGCCCGCGCCTCCGACATTCTCGCCACCGGCGCTCCCGCCTCGGAGGAAGCTCCGGATGGCGTCCGCAGCCGCAGCCGGCGTCTCGTAGTGGATGAGGTGCCCGACCTCAGGGATCACCACCAGCTCGGCGGTCGGGAACAGCATCTGCAGCCGGTACTCCGCCGCCAGCGGGGTGATGTCGTCCTTCTCGGCGGCGACGAGCAACGTCGGCTCGGGAACCCGGGCCGCGTACTGGCTCACGTCGTGCGAGACGGACGCGCGGAACGCCTCCAGCACCACCCGCCGGTCGCTGAACGCCGAGAAGTAGCGGTCGTGCTGGTCGTGGATCCAGCGGCGGAGCGACGGCTCCTTCGTCTTGGCCATGGCGATGCTCATCACGCGCACGATGACGCGGTTGCGCAGCAGCGCGAAGCCGAGCCGCTCGGGAAGAACGGACGCCAGCCAGTAGTAGAAGATCGCCAGCCGGGTGAGGATGCCGCGCGGACCGGCGAGCGCCGGCTGACCGATCGGGTTCACCAGCACGACGGCGTCGGGACGCCCTCCCTCCCCCGCGGCAGGCGACTCCACGGCTGAGCCGGCGAGCGATCCTGCGAGCGATCCGGCGACCACGATGGAGCCGAACGAGTGCCCCAGGAGCACCACGCGCCCGCCTGCGGGCAGCTCCAGCGCGGCGACGAAGGCACGCAGCCACCGGCCGTACCCGTCGATGTCGTGCGCTGCCTCCGTCATCGGAGTCGAGCCTCCGAAGCCGGGCAGATCGGGCGAGACCAGCCGGAACCCGTCCAGCTGCGCCACCACCGGCTCCAGGCCGTGATGGTCGCCGCGGAAACCGTGCACCAGCACGAGCGTCGTGTCAGCATCCACCGGTCCGTAGTCCCAGAACCGGGTGGTCGAACCGAGGAGGCCGAGGGCACCCTCGCGCACCGGAACACGGTCCAGGGCGGCGGCGTAGGGTGAGGTGACAGACATCGCCAGACAGTCTAGGCGGCGCCGCCGGACCCGGACTGGACAGGCCGGGGTCGCCACACCCTAGACTTTGCTGAGTGCAATCGCTTGCACCTCCCCCGCACCTGCACCACCCCGTTTTCGCACCCCCGTCCTGCACCGCCTCCGCCCCTGCCCCCGCCAGAGGAGAACCGTGAGTTTCACCGCGCCCATCACGCTGCCCGGGCTCGCCCTCGATCCACAGTGGTACCGCCGCTCCGTCTTCTACGAGGTCATGGTCCGGTCGTTCGTCGACAGCAACGGCGACGGCTCCGGCGACATCGCCGGGCTGACCTCCAAGCTCGACTACCTGCAGTGGCTCGGCATCGACGCGCTCTGGCTCCCGCCGTTCTTCCAGTCGCCGCTCCGCGACGGCGGGTACGACGTCGCCGACTTCAAGGCGATCCTGCCCGAGTTCGGGACGATCGACGAGTTCCGCGAGCTCGTCACGAAGGCGCACGAGCGCAACATGCGCATCATCATCGACCTGCCGATCAACCACACCTCCGACCAGCACGAGTGGTTCCAGCAGTCACGCTCCGACCCGGAAGGTCCGTACGGCGACTTCTACGTGTGGAACGACACGGACGACAAGTGGCCGGACATCCGCATCATCTTCGTCGACACCGAGGACTCCAACTGGGCGTTCGACGAGGCGCGCCGGCAGTTCTACTTCCACCGCTTCTTCTCGCACCAGCCCGACCTCAACTTCGAGAACCCGGCTGTGCACGAGGCGATGTACGACATCGTCAAGTTCTGGCTCGACCTCGGCGTCGACGGGTTCCGGCTCGACGCCATTCCCTACCTGTACGAGTCCGACGAGGGCAACGGCGAGGGCGAGCCGAAGACCCACGAGTTCATCATCAAGCTGCGCGAGTGGGTCGACCGCGAGTACCCGGGCCGCGTGATGATCGCCGAGGCCAACCAGTGGCCGCGCGAGGTCGCCGCATTCTTCGGCACCGAGGAGGAGCCGGAGTGCCACATGGCCTTCGACTTCCCGGTGATGCCTCGCATCTTCTACGCCCTGCGCTCCCAGCAGGCCGGCGAGCTCGTCCGGGTGCTGTCCGAGACCACCGACGTCCCGGACGGGGCGGCGTGGGGAGTGTTCCTGCGCAACCACGACGAGCTGACCCTCGAGATGGTCAGCGAGGAGTACCGCCAGGCGATGTACGGCTGGTACGCGTACGACCCGCGGATGCGCGCCAACATCGGCATCCGGCGCCGGCTCGCCCCGCTGCTGGACAACTCCCGTGCAGAGCTGGAGCTGGCGCACGCCCTCCTGTTCTCCCTCCCTGGAAGCCCCTTCCTCTACTACGGCGACGAGATCGGGATGGGCGACAACATCTGGCTGCCCGACCGAGACAGCTCGCGCACGCCGATGCAGTGGACTCCGGACCGCAACGCCGGTTTCTCCAGCGCCGACCCCGGCAAGCTGTTCCTCCCAATCGTGCAGTCGCTGGTGTTCCACTACAACCAGGTCAACGTGGAGGCGCAGCTCGCCCAGTCGCGGTCGCTGCTGCACTGGATCCGCAACGTCATCCACGTCCGCAAGGCGCATCCCGTGTTCGGGCTGGGCGACATCCGCGTGCTGCCGACCGACCACGAGTCGGTGCTGGCGTTCGTGCGCTCCTACGAGGGCAGCGGCACGCACTTCGGCGACCAGCCGGAGGACGTGCTGTGCGTGTTCTCGTTCGCGCACAACCCCGTGTCGGTCACGCTGGAGGCGCCGGAGCTCGCCGGCCGCGCCCTGTACGACCTGTTCGGCGGGGCGGAGTTCCCGACCATCGCCGACGACGGCCGCTTCACCCTGACCCTCGGCACGCAGAACTTCTACTGGCTCCACATCGAGCCCCGCCGCGCCTAGCCCCTCCCCTCCCATCCCGTCCCCGTTCCCGTCCCCTCCCCTCCCCTCCCCTCCCCTCCGCCGAGTGGTGACATCAACTCACCACTCGGCGCGAATTGGAGCATCTACTCACCACTCGCGTGGCGTTCCCCGGGAGCGGAGGGGGCGGGACGTAGCGTGGAGGGCATGAGCACGTGGCACCAGCGTCTCGGGGTGTTCGACCTCGAGACCACCGGGATCGACATCGAGACGGCCAGGATCGTGACAGCCCACGTCGGGCTGCTGGATGAGACCGGCGAGGTGCTCCACCGCCGCGACTGGATCGTCGACCCGGGCGTCGAGATCCCCGCCGAAGCGACAGCCGTGCACGGCATCACGACCCAGCGCGCCCGCGAGCACGGGATGGATCCGGCACGCGCCGTCGCCGCGATCGTCGCGCAGCTGCGCAGTCTGTTCGAGCGTGGCATCCCGGTGGTCGCGTACAACGCGCCCTACGACTTCACCCTCCTCGACCGGGAGGCCCGCCGCTACGACGTCGCACCGCTGGCCGCCCCCGGCCCGATCATCGACCCGCTCGTGATCGACAAGGCGGTGGACAAGTACCGCCGCGGCAAGCGCACGCTGACGATGACGGCCACCCACTACGGCGTCGACCTGCTGGCGGCGCACGACGCCGGAGCGGACGCGATCGCTGCCGGCCGCGTGGCCCAGGCGCTCGCCCGCATCCACGCCGAGGCCCTGGCCCTGGAGGCCGCAGAGCTGCACCGGCGCCAGGTCGACTGGTGCAAGGAGCAGGCGGCCGATTTCCAGGAGTACATGCGGCGCGAGCGCGACCCCGAGTTCACCACATCCGGCGCCTGGCCCATCCGCTGACGTCGGCCGTCGCTTATCCCTCCACCTGGGGGCTACTCGCCGGTCCGCATGCACCGCTAGTCTCAGCGCCATGAGCGACTCCAACCTCAATCCGCAGCCCCTCCCGCCGCAGCAGCAGCCCCAGTACTCGCAGCCCTACGGCTCGCCGGCCCAGCCCGGCTGGAACACCATGTCCATCGTCGCGTTCGTGGCGACCTTCTTCATCAGCATCCTCGGCATCATCCTGGGCTTCGTGGCCCTGTCGCAGATCAAGCGCACCGGCGAGCAGGGCCGCGGCCTCGCCCTCGCCGCCGTGATCATCGGCTTCGTCGCCCTCGCCTTCGGCGTCATCCTCACGATCATCTTCGTCGCCGTGGCGGCGAACTCCGGGATCACCTACTCGAGCAACTGACCACCCCACCGACGACGAAGGCCCCCGTCCGCTGGACGGGGGCCTTCGTGCGCGCCGGAGCGCTGCGGCTTACTTGCCGAAGTTCTTGTAGCGCGAGTTGAACTTCTCGACGCGGCCGGCCGAGTCGAGGATGCGCTGCTTGCCCGTGTAGAACGGGTGCGACTCGGAGGAGATCTCGACGTCGATCACCGGGTAGGTGTTGCCGTCCTCCCACTCGATGGTCTTGTCGCTCGAGACGGTGGAGCGGGTGAGGAACGTCGCACCCGAGGCCAGGTCGCGGAAAACCACCGGAGCGTAGTCGGGGTGGATGCCAGTCTTCATCAGGACTTCCTTGTTGCAGCTAGTAGTCGGTTCGGTCGTGTCCGCGCAGACCGCGAGGACGGGAAGCTTCAGACCCGGTGACCCGATCGAGGCCGTGACGGCAGGAACGGTTGGGGGGCCAGCTATCGAGTTTAGCAGATCGGACGCGCCGACTCAGCCTTCGACGCCCTGGCGCGCCCGGGCGGTGTAGCGGCCGTCGGACTCGGCGATCTCGACCTCGATGCCGAAGGTGGCGCTGAGATTCTCGCTGGTGATGACCTCCGCGATGGGACCCTTCGCCATGATCTCGCCATCCTTCAGCAGGAGGGCTCGGTTGAACGCCTGCGGGATCTCCTCCACGTGGTGGGTCACCATGACGATGGCCGGCGACTTCGGGTCGCTGGCGTAGCCGCCGAGCAGCTGCAGCAACTCTTCGCGGCCGCCGAGGTCGAGGCTGGCGGCCGGCTCGTCGAGCAGCAGGATCTCGGGGTCGGTCATCACGGAGCGGGCGATCTGGACGCGCTTCTGCTCGCCGTCGGAGAGGCTGCCGAAGGTGCGCTCGGCCAGGTGGTCGAGGTGCCACTCGGCGAGGACGCGGTGCGCGCGGCGCTCGTCGATCTCTTCGTACAGCTCGTTCCAGCGACCGGTGACGGCGTAGGCGGCGGTCATCACGACGTCGAGCACGCGCTCGTTGCGCGGGATCCGCCGGGCCAGCGCGCTGGAGGCGAACCCGAGCAGCGGGCGGAGCTCCGCCAGATCGGTGTGGCCCACCGACTCGCCGAGCACGACCGCCTCCCCGGAGCTGGGGTGCAGTGCCGCCGCCGCGATCTGCAGCAGCGTCGTCTTGCCTGCGCCGTTCCTGCCGAGGATGACCCACCGCTCGTCCGGTTCGACCGCCCAGTCGATACCCTTCAGGACGGGGTTGCCGTCCCGCACAACGGACACGTCGGAAAGTCGGAGAACGCTGTCGGCCATGCCCTCCAGCCTACCTGCGCCGGGCGGCCGTCAGTGACGACCGGCGAGCGATCGGTACACGTCGCGCGTCTGCTCGGCGATGGTCGTCCAGCTGAATGACGTCTCCGCCCGTTCCCGCCCGATCCGGCCCATCTCGGCTGCGCGAGCGGGGTCGCCGACGACCTCGATGAGCGCCGCGGCGAGGTCGTCGACGAAGCGCTCGGGGTCCGTCGGAGTCCCCGTGCCGTCCTGCAGCTGCTGGATGGGCACCAGCCGCCCGGTCACGCCGTCGACGATGACCTCGGGGATGCCGCCCGTCGCCGTGCCGACCACCGGCAGGCCGCACGCCATGGCCTCCAGGTTGACGATCCCGAGCGGTTCGTAGATCGACGGGCAGACGAAGACGGTGGAGGCGGTGAGCGCGATCCGCAGTTCGTCGTTGGGAAGCAGGCGGTCGATCCAGACCACTCCGTCGCGCTCCGACTGCAGCTGCTCGACCAGTCCCGTCACCTCGGCGAGGATCTCGGGCGTGTCCGGCGCCCCGGCGCAGAGGATGATCTGCACCTCCTTCGGCAGCTGCCGGACGGCGCGCAGCAGGTACGGGAGGCCCTTCTGCCGGGTGATCCGGCCGACGAAGATCACGGCGGGCCGGTCCGGGTCGATCCCCAGAGCCCGCGCACGCTCGTCGTCGCGCAGCGGCTGCCAGCGCTCCAGGTCGATCCCGTTGTAGATCGTGACGACCTTTGTCGGGTCGAGGGCAGGGTACGCGGCCAGGATGTCGCGCCGCATCCCCTCGCTCACCGCGATGACCGTGTCGGCGGCTTCGAAGGCCGTCTTCTCGATCCAGCTGGACACGCGGTAGCCGCCGCCGAGCTGTTCCGCCTTCCACGGCCGGAGGGGCTCGAGACTGTGCGCCGTGACGACATGCGGGATGCCGTGCAGCAGCTTGGCCAGGTGACCGGCGCCGTTCGCATACCAGGTGTGCGAGTGGACCACGTCCGCTCCCCCGCAGTCCTGCGCCATCTGCAGATCGACGCCCAGCGTCGCGATGGCGCCGTTCGCGTCCGCCAGCTCCGTCGGCACGCGGTACGACGCGGTGTCCGGCTCGTCACGGGGCTCGCCGAAGGCGCGGACGACCACCTCCGTGTCGCTCCGGAGCGCGCGGACCAGCTCGGTCACATGGACCCCGGCACCCCCGTAGATGTCCGGTGGGTACTCCCTGGTCAGAAGATCGACGCGCATGACCAAAACGCTAGTACAGCGAACACTTCGCCTCTACTGTGGAGGACATGGCACCAGGCAAGAAGATCTTCGGCATCGTCCTCGCGGGCGGAGAGGGCAAGCGGCTGATGCCGTTGACGGCGGACCGGGCGAAGCCCGCCGTCCCGTTCGGCGGACAGTACCGCCTCATCGACTTCGCCCTGTCGAACCTGATCAACTCGCAACTGCGCCAGATCGTCGTGCTCACCCAGTACAAGTCGCACAGCCTCGACCGCCACGTGTCGCAGACCTGGCGCCTCGACGGCATCACCAACTCCTACATCGCCTCCGTCCCCGCTCAGCAGCGGCTCGGGAAGCGCTGGTTCAGCGGGTCGGCGGACGCCATCCTGCAGAGCCTCAACCTGCTCCGCGACGAGAAGCCGGACATCGTCGTGGTGGTCGGCGCCGACCACGTCTACCGGATGGACTTCGGTCAGATGATCCAGGCGCACATCGACTCCGGCGCGCCGGCGACGGTCGCCGCGATCCGCCAGCCCATCGCGCTCGCCGACCAGTTCGGCGTCATCGAGGTCGAGCCGGAGCGCCCGACCCGCATCGGCGCGTTCCGCGAGAAGCCGCGCGACCCCATCGGGCTGCCGGACTCGCCCAACGAGGTGCTCGCGTCGATGGGCAACTACGTCTTCGACGCCGACGCGCTGATCGACGCCGTCATCCGCGACGGCGACCGGCCCGACTCCAACCACGACATGGGCGGCGACATCATCCCCGACTTCGTGTCGCGCAACGAGGCCGCGGTCTACGACTTCAACAACAACGACGTACCCGGCTCCACCGACCGCGACCGCTACTACTGGCGGGACGTCGGGACGATCGACTCGTTCTTCGAGGCCCACCAGGACCTCATCTCGGCGCTCCCGGTGTTCAACCTCTACAACAATCGCTGGCCGATCTTCAGCCAGGTGCTCAACTCCCCGCCGGCGAAGATCGTGCGCGACGGGCGCGGCGCGCTCGGCACGACCATCGACTCCATCGTCTCGCTGGGCTCGGTGATCTCGGGCGCGCACCTCGAACGCAGCGTGCTCGGGCCGTGGGCCAAGGTCGACTCGGGCGCCAAGGTGATCGACTCCGTCGTCTTCGAGCGCGCCATCATCGAGCCGAACGCGTTCGTCGGCCGGGCCATCCTCGACAAGGATGTGGTGGTCGCCGAGGGCGCGCAGATCGGCGTCGACCCCGACCGGGATCGGGCGCGCGGCTTCACCGTCACCGAGTCCGGCATCACCGTCGTCGGCAAGGGAGTGCACGTCGTCCCATGACGGATGAAGCCACCCCTCCGACAACAGAACACCGCACGCCCGCGAAGGTCCTCGTCGTCCTCGACGCGGACTCCACCCTGCTGCAGGACGAGGTCATCGAGCTGCTGGCCGAGGAGGCCGGATCGCGCACCGAGGTCGCCGATATCACCGAACGCGCCATGCGCGGCGAGCTCGACTTCGAGCGCAGCCTGCGGGAGCGCGTCCGCACGTTGAAGGGACTACCGGCGACGGTGTTCCAGCACGTCGGCGAGCGGATCCGGGTGACGGATGGCGTCCCGGAGCTGATCGCCGGCGTCCAGGCGGCCGGCGGGGTCGTCGGCGTCGTTTCGGGAGGCTTCCACGAGCTGCTCGACCCGATCGGCGAACGTCTCGGGCTGGATCATTGGCGGGCCAACCGTCTGGTCGTGCGCGGTGGGGTGCTGACCGGCGAAGTCGACGGACCGGTCATCGACGCGGCCGCGAAAGCCCAGGCGCTCCTGTTCTGGGCGGCGGCGGCCGGCGTGCACCTCACCCAGACGGTCGCCATCGGCGACGGCGCCAACGACCTGCGGATGATGGCGGAGGCCGGCCTCGCGGTCGCCTTCAACGCGAAGCCGAAGGTGCGGGCGGAGGCCGACGTGGTGATCGACCGACCGGACCTCTCGCAGGTGCTTCCGCTTCTCGGTCTGCGCGGCTGACGCGGCGGGGCGCTGGAGCGGGGCGCCGCCTCGCGGTGCGTCCTGCGCCACGCTGGCGCGCCCGCTGGCCGGCCCCGCTGGGGCGGTCTCGCCCGCTAGTGCCCCATCCCGAGGCCGCCGTCGACCGGGATGACCGCGCCCGAGATGTACCCGGCGTCGTCGCCCGCGACCCAGGTGACGACCTTCGCGACCTCGGTCGCCGACGCGAACCGCCCCGCCGGGATGCTCTTCTTGTACTCGGCCTGCTGCGTCTCCGGCAGCGCGGCCGTCATGTCGGTCTCGATGAACCCGGGCGCCACGACGTTCGCCGTGATGCCGCGGGCGCCGAGCTCACGCGTGATCGAGCGCGCCATGCCCACCAGCCCCGCCTTCGACGACGCGTAGTTGACCTGCCCTGCCCCACCGAAGAGGCCGACGACGCTGGAGATCAGCACGATCCGGCCGAAGCGCGCCTTGAGCATCCCCTTGTTCGCCCGCTTCACCACCCGGAAGGCGCCGCCGAGGTTCGTCTCGATCACCGAGTCGAACTCCTCGTCGGTCATCCGCATCAGGAGGGTGTCCTTGGTGATGCCCGCGTTCGCCACCACGACCTCCACCGGGCCGAGCTTCTCCTCCACCTCGGTGAAGGCTGCGTCGACCGAAGCCGCATCCGTCACGTCCGCCCGGACCGTCAGCGCACCCTCCGGGCCCTCGCCCGACCGCGCGGTGACCGCGACACGGTGCCCCTGGGCGACGAACTCCTCGGCGATCGCGTAGCCGATCCCCCGGTTGCCTCCGGTGACGAGGACGGTGCGTGGCGTGGTCATGCGCTTCCCTTCAGGAGATACAGCGTGCTGCGTATTCGACCCGAGCGGGCCCCAACCCCAGTTTATGGACGTACGCTGGACTCAACGCACATGAAGAAGTCCTCAGCACCGTCGATCACGACTCTCCCCCTCTCGCCTGACGAGGAGCGACGACACCGGATGATCAAATATTCGGTCGCCATGGGAGTCCGTGTGCTGTGCCTGATCCTGGCCGTGATCGTGCCGGGGTGGTGGGCGGCCGTGCCGCTCGTCGCAGCGATCTTCCTCCCCTACTTCGCCGTGGTCATCGCGAACGTCTCCGTCGAGCAGGGTCGGGTGGACGTTCAGCGTCCGGGCAGTATCGTTCCAGTGGCGCCACCTCCCCCGGCGCCGAAGGACGAGCCTCGGGAGGGCCAGTGATCGGGATGGGCGAGCCCGCGCGGCTGACGTGCTCGCGCGCCGGCTGCCGGGACACCGCATCGTGGCGGATCGAATGGCGCAACCCGCGCATCCATGCAGAGGACCGGGTGAAGGTGTGGCTCGCGTGCGACGAGCACGAGGAGTTCCTGCGCGAGTTCCTGGCGGCGCGCGACTTCCCGGTGCGCGTCGTGGCGGTGGACTCGGCCGCGGCGGTGGACGAGGCCCACGCCGCCGAGGCGGCCGACGAGACGAGGACGACCGCGTGAGCGATCAGAAGCCCGGCGGCTGGCGGTTCGCCTTCTCGCGCCGGTGGCTCGGCTACCTGGCGTTCGCGATCGTGTTCGCCATCGCGTGCGGCTTCCTCTCCAACTGGCAGCTGGCCCGCAGCAAGGAGGCTGCCGCCGCGAACGCCCTGGTCACTCAGAACTTCGACTCGAAGCCCGTCCCGCTGACGCAGGAACTTCCCGGCCTCGGCTCGTACTCCCCGAAGCAGGAGTGGCGGCGCGTCACGGTGACGGGGACGTACGAGCGCGACCAGCAGCTCCTGGTGCGCAACCGTCCGTTCAACGGCAGCCCGGGCTTCGAGGTGCTGACGCCGCTGCGCACGGCCGATGGCTCCCTCTTCATCGTGGACCGCGGGTGGGTTCCGACCGGCACCCACACCGATACGCCGGACCACGTTCCGGCCGCGCCCGCGGGCTCCGTCACCGTCGTCGCCCGTCTGAAGGCGAGCGAGCCGGCAATCGCGGGCCGCACGGCGACGGGCGACCAGGTGGGGACGATCCAGCTCTCCGTCGTCAAACAGAAGCTCGGCGGGGCGGACGTGTACACGGGAGCGTATGGGCTGCTCGACACCGAGGATCCCGCGCCCGCGACCGCCCCGACGCCGACAGTGACCTCTCCCCCGACGCAGGACGAGGGGCTCCACTGGTCGTACATGATCCAGTGGATCATCTTCGCGCTGATCGGGTTCTTCGGTCTCGGCTACGCGCTGATCACGGAGTACCGGCGCCGCAACTCGGACGACCCCGCCGAGCAAGCGCGCGCCGCCGAGCGGGAGCGCCGCCGCCGTGCGAAGCGCACCGACGCCGACGTCGAGGACGAGCTCCTCGACGCCCGCTGACCGCTGACCCCCTCGCCACCCTCTCCCGACCTCACCCTCGGGTCCCGCCCCACCGTCGAGTCCACACTTTTTGCACGTTCGCACGTGCGAGAACGTGCAAAAAGTGTGGACTCGACGGTGGGCGGAGGGGTCAGGCGAGGGAGATGAGGTCGAGGTAGTCGGGAGACCAGTGGTCCTCGACGCCGTCGGGGAGGATGAGCACCCGCTCCGGGTTCAGCGCCTCCACCGCGCCCTCGTCGTGGCTGACCAGCACGACCGCGCCCTCGTAGTGGGCCAGCGCATCCAGGATCTCCTCGCGGCTGGCCGGGTCGAGGTTGTTCGTCGGCTCGTCGAGCAGCAGCACGTTCGCACCCGACACCACGATCATCGCCAGCGCCAGACGGGTCTTCTCGCCGCCGGACAGCACTCCGGCCGGCTTGTGCGCGTCGTCACCGGTGAACAGGAACGAGCCGAGCACCTTGCGGGCCTCGGTCTCGGTGAGCGACGGCGACGACGACACCATGTTCTGGAGGACACTGCGCTCCACGTCGATCGTCTCGTGCTCCTGCGCGTAGTAGCCGACGCGGAGGCCGTGGCCCGGCTCGACCTGCCCGGTGTCCGGAGCGTCGACGCCGGCGAGCATCCGCAGCAGCGTCGTCTTGCCCGCACCGTTCAGTCCGAGCACGACGACCTTCGAACCGCGGTCGATGGCCAGGTCGACGGCCGTGAAGATCTCGAGCGACCCGTAGCTCTTGGACAGGTCGCTGGCCTGCAGCGGCGTCCGGCCGCACGGCGCCGGGGTCGGGAAGCGCAGTTTCGCCACGCGGTCGGCCTGACGCACGTCCTCCAGCCCGGCGAGCAGCTTCTCGGCGCGCGCCACCATCTGGTGCGCCGCGGCCGCCTTCGTCGCCTTCGCGCCGAACCTCGCGGCCTGCAGCTGCAGGGCGCCGGCCTTCTTCTCGGCGTTGGCGCGCTCCTTCTTGCGGCGCTCCTCGTCGGCAGCGCGCTGGCGCTGGTAGTTCTTCCAGCCCATGTTGTAGATGTCGATGACCTGGCGGTTCGCATCCAGGTAGAAGACGCGGTTGACGGTCTCGCCGACCAGCTCGACGTCGTGCGAGATGACGATGAAACCGCCGGTGTAGTTCTTGAGGAACTCGCGCAGCCAGATCACCGAGTCGGCATCCAGGTGGTTGGTCGGCTCGTCGAGGATCATCGTGCGCGCGTCGGAGAACAGGATGCGCGCCAGCTCGATGCGCCGGCGCTGACCACCCGACAGGGTCTTCAGCGGCTGGTCCAGGATGCGGTCGGGCAGGTTGAGGTTGGAGGCGATCGACGCCGCCTCCGCCTCGGCCGCGTACCCGCCGAGCAGGTGGAAGCGCTCCTCCAGCCGGCCGTACTTCTTCATGGCGGCCTCGGAGACGGCGGTGTCGGTGCTCGCCATATCGAGCGTCGCCTGCTGCATCCCGAGGACGATGGAGCCGAGCCCGCGGGCGTCGAGGATGCGCGTGCGTGCCAGGTCGTCCAGATTGCCCGAACGCGGGTCCTGCGGCAGGTAGCCGAGTTCGCCGGAGCGGTCGACCTTCCCGGCCGTCGGCAGCAGATCGCCGGCGAGCACCTTCGTCAGGGTGGTCTTCCCGGCGCCGTTGCGCCCGACCAGTCCGATCTTGTCGCCGTCGGCGACGCGGAAGGTGACGTCCTCCATCAGGAGGCGCGCACCGACGCGCAGTTCCAGCCCCTGCACGGCAAGCACAGTTGTGTCCTTTCAAGACAAACGAGTGGTCCCGACACGCCGTGACTCCGAGCCGGAGACGGCATGTCGGGACCAATCGATGAGTAGTCAGATAGCGAAGCCGAGGGCGCGCATCATGTCGCGGCCGTCATCGGTGATCCGCTCGGGGCCCCACGGCGGCATCCACACCCAGTTGATGCGGAACGCCTCCACGATGCCGTCCAGGCTCTCGGCGGTCTGCTCCTCGAGCACGTCGGTGAGCGGGCAGCCGGCACTGGTGAGGGTCATCGAGATGATGAGGGCGTTGTTCTCGTCGTCCCAGGCCAGGTCGTAGATGAGGCCCAGGTCGACGACGTTGATCCCGAGCTCGGGATCCATGACGTTCTTCAGCGCCTCCTCGACCTGGTCGAAGAGCGCGGGACTCAGCGTGGCGGCCATATGCGGATTCTACCTCTCCGGCCTCAGGAGCCGGCCAGCTCGGCCGCGTCGGCCGATGCGGACTCGGGGGCGTCGACGTAGCGGTCGTAGCCCTCCTCCTCCAGCCGGTCGGCGAGCTCCGGGCCGCCCTGCTCGGCCACCCGGCCGGCGACGAAGACGTGCACGAAGTCCGGCTTGATGTAGCGCAGGATGCGCGTGTAGTGCGTGATCAGCAGGATGCCGAGACCGGTGTTGGCCTTCGCGCGGTTCACGCCCTCGGAGACGATCTTCAGCGCGTCGACATCGAGGCCTGAGTCGGTCTCGTCGAGCACCGCGAACCTCGGCTTGAGGAGCTCGAGCTGCAGGATCTCGTTGCGCTTCTTCTCGCCGCCCGAGAAGCCTTCGTTGACGTTGCGCTCGGCGAAGGAGGAGTCCATGCGCAGCGCCCCCATCGACTCCCGGACGTCTTTCACCCAGGTGCGGATGGAGGGCGCCTCGCCCGCGATCGCGGTCTTGGCGGTGCGGAGGAAGTTGGTGTTGGTCACACCGGGGATCTCGACCGGGTACTGCATGGCGAGGAACATGCCGGCGCGGGCGCGCTGGTCGACGGTCATCGCCAGCACGTCTTCGCCGTCGAGCGTGATGGAGCCCTGCGTGACGGTGTACTTGGGGTGACCGGCGATCGTGTAGGCGAGTGTCGACTTGCCCGAGCCGTTGGGGCCCATGATCGCGTGGATCTCACCCTCGTTGATGGTGAGGTCGACGCCGTTCAGGATGGGCTTGGTGCCCTGGTCCGTCTCGACGGTGACGTGGAGGTCGCGGATCTCGAGGACTGACATGGTTACTGATTCACTTTCGGGACGCTGGGGTCGATGTAGACGTCTCCGTCGATGATCTCGACGGGGAAGACGGGGACCGGCTCGTAGGCCGGGAGGTTGAGGGGCTTGCCGGTGACGAGCGAGAACTGCGAGCCGTGCGCCCAGCACTCGAGCGTCTCGTCTTCGACGAAACCCTCCGCCAGCGAGATCTCGCCGTGCGTGCAGGTGTCGCCGATGGCGTGGACGTCGCCCGCTGAGTCCTTGACCACCGCGATCGGGACGCCGTCGAGGACCACGCGGGTGGCCTGGTTCTCGACGAGTTCCGCGAGGGCGGCGACGCGCTGGCCCGCCATCAGTTCTCGGCTCCGGCAGTCGCGGCCGGTGCCGTGACGGTCGTCGCCTGGAGTTCGTCCTCGATCTTGGCCTGCAGGCGCTCCTGGAGGGCCGGCGAGCCGATCTGCTGGACGATCTCGGAGAGGAAGCCGCGCACGACCAGGCGGCGCGCCTCCTCCTCCGGGATGCCGCGGGACTGCAGGTAGAAGAGCTGCTCGTCGTCGAAGCGGCCGGTTGCGCTCGCGTGACCGGCTCCGACGATGTCGCCCGTCTCGATCTCGAGGTTCGGGACCGAGTCCGCGCGCGCGCCGTCGGTGAGGACGAGGTTGCGGTTCTGCTCGTACGTGTCGGTGGCGACCGCCTTCGGTCCGATCAGGACGTCGCCGATCCAGACCGTGCGCGCGCCCTGGCCCTGCAGAGCGCCCTTGTAGGTGACCCGGCTGCGGGTCTCGGGGCCGTCGTGGTGCACGTAGACCTGCTGCTCGAGGTGCTGCGCCGCGTCGGCGAAGTAGGCACCCAGCAGTTCGGCGTCGGAGCGGGCGCCTGCGAGGTGGGCGGACGGGTTGAGCCGCACGACGCCGCCGCCCAGGGTGATGGCGACGTGCTTGATGCGCGCCCCCTCTCCCAGCTCGGCGAAGTGGGCGGCCACGTGCAGCGCGTCGTCGTCCCACTCCTGCAGCGAGACCACGGTGAGGTCGGCGTTCGCTGCGAGCAGGAACTCGACGTTCTCGGTCAGGTGCGCGGCTCCCGTGTTCTGCAGGATGAGCGTGGCGGTGGCCCCTTCGGCGACCTCGACGACGGTGTGCGCCGCGCGGGGGGCGCTCCCGAGGCCGGAGCGCGTGAGCGTCACCTCGCGGTGATCCCCGCTGAGGTCGGCAGAGATGCTGACCAGCAGCGCCTGCTCGAACGCGGTCCATGCGTTGGCGGATGCGCGATCCTCCGGCGTGCCTGCGGCGCCGATGCGCGAGTCTTCGCGTCCGACCCAGAGCGTGGACACGCCCTTCGCGGCGGTCACGTCGTACACGTAGGGCGACCCGTCGAGCTCACCGGTGATGAGCTCTTCGATGCGCGCGACCGGCGTGTACTTCCACATCGGTTCGCGACCGGTCACCGCCGGAAAGTCGGAGACCACCGTCGAGGTGAACCGCTCGGCGCGGCTCTGGACGGGGACGGGAGCACGCAGGTGCTTCGGGGCTAGGGCGGCCGAACCGGTCGTCGTCGTCTCGATCTGCGTCATCCGACAGAGCCTTCCATGCCCATCTCGATGAGCTTGTTGAGTTCGAGTGCGTACTCCATGGGGAGCTCACGGGCGATCGGCTCGATGAAGCCGCGGACGATCATGGCCATGGCCTCGTCCTCCGGGAGTCCACGGGACATCAGGTAGAACAGCTGCTCCTCGCTCACGCGCGACACGGTCGCCTCGTGGCCGAGCTGCACGTCGTCGACGCGGATGTCGATCGCCGGGTAGGTGTCGGAGCGCGAGATCGTATCGACCAGCAGCGCGTCGCAGCGGACGGTGTTCGCCGAGTGGTGCGCGTTCGCATCCACCCGCACCTCGCCGCGGTAACCGGCCCGGCCTCCGCCGCGCGCGATCGACTTCGAGACGATCGACGACTGGGTGTACGGCGCCATGTGGATCATCTTCGCGCCGGCGTCCTGGTGCTGGCCGGGGCCCGCGAAGGCGACGGAGAGGGTCTCGCCCTTGGCGTGCTCCCCCATCAGGTAGATCGACGGGTACTTCATCGTCACCTTGGAGCCGATGTTGCCGTCGATCCACTCCATCGTCGCGCCCTCGCCCGCGGTGGCCCGCTTGGTGACGAGGTTGTAGACGTTGTTGGACCAGTTCTGGATGGTCGTGTAGCGGACGCGGGCGTTCTTCTTCACGATGATCTCGACCACCGCGGAGTGCAGCGAGTCGGACTTGTAGATCGGAGCGGTGCAGCCCTCGATGTAGTGGACGTAGCTGCCCTCGTCCGCGATGATCAGCGTGCGCTCGAACTGACCCATGTTCTCCGTGTTGATGCGGAAGTAGGCCTGCAGCGGGATCTCGACCTGGACGCCCTTGGGGACGTAGACGAAGGAGCCGCCCGACCACACGGCCGTGTTGAGCGCGGCGAACTTGTTGTCTCCGGCCGGGATGACCGTGCCGAAGTACTCCTCGAAGAACTCCGGGTGCTCGCGGAGCGCGGTGTCGGTGTCCATGAAGATGACGCCCTGCGCCTCGAGGTCTTCACGGATCTGGTGGTAGACGACCTCCGACTCGTACTGCGCGGCGACACCGGCGACGAGACGCTGCCGCTCGGCCTCCGGGATGCCGAGCTTCTCGTACGTGTTGCGGATGTCCTCCGGGAGGTCTTCCCAGCTCTGCGCCTGCTTCTCGGTGGAGCGGACGAAGTACTTGATGTTGTCGAAGTCGATCTCCGACAGGTCGGCACCCCACGTCGGCATCGGCTTGCGCTCGAAGAGCTGCAGGGCCTTCAGGCGGCGCTGGAGCATCCATTCGGGCTCTTTCTTGAGCGCGGAGATGTCTTTCACCACCTCGGGCGAGAGTCCCCGGCGTGCGAGCGAACCCGCGGCGTCGGAATCCGCCCAGCCGAACTCGTACTGCCCCAAAGAGGCGAGCTCGGGCCGATCGATCAGGATGTCTGACATATCTACCTCGTTTCCTTCCACTCGTAACCGGATATCAGTCCGGCTCATTCCCCTCTGCGAGCACGGCTGGGCCGGTCGCGCAGAGCGTCCTGATTGTGCGGGTGGCGGTGTGTGCGTACCAACACGTGTACCTAAACTGTTCGTGGAGGCGGGCCACGATGCCCCGCCACCGGCGGAGAGCACCGCCGGCGGGCACGCACCACCGGGGCGCGTTCCTCGAACCCACCAATTCTACAGGTGCGGCGCGGTATTAGTAGAGGCGCGCCTGCGCGTTGCCCGAGTATCCGCCTCCCAGCCCCGCCGAACAGACCGAGGAAGTCCCGAAAACCCATGAAGCGCATCATCGCCTGGCTGCCGGACCGTGTGGACACTCGGCTGAAGGTGATCGCCTGGGTGTACCTGATCGGCCAGGTCGTCCTGGTCGGCACGGGCGGGCTCGTCCGGCTCACTGCGAGTGGCCTCGGCTGCCCCACGTGGCCGAAGTGCACGAGCGGCTCGCTGGTCAACACGCCCGAGATGGGCATCCACGGCGTGATCGAGTTCGGCAACCGGGTGCTGAGCGCCCTGCTCGCCGTCGTCGCCATCGTCGCGTTCCTCGCCATCCTCCGGTTGCGCAAGCAGCGTCCCGACCTGTTCTGGCTGACCCTGATCGCCGGCCTCGCCATCCCGGCGCAGGCCGTCATCGGCGGCCTCAGCGTGCTGAGCGGGCTGAACCCCTACGTCGTCGGCCTCCACTTCGTGGTGTCGATCGCCCTCGTCGCGACCTGCACCGCGTTCGTCGTGCGTGTGTACGCCGTTCCCGGCCCGCGCGTCCGTGCCGTCCCTGGCTGGTTCGCGTTGCTCGCCTACGTCACCAGCGTCGTCGTGGCGATCACCATCGTGGTCGGCATCCTGACGACCGGCAGCGGGCCGCACGCCGGTGACGCGAACGCGCCCCGCAACGGCCTAAATCCCGAGATCCTCCAGCACGTCCACGCGATCCCGGCGTACCTGACCTTCGCGCTGACCATCGTGCTGGTCGTGGCGTCGCTGCGCTACCCCTGGGCGACGCTTCGCCGCTTCACGCAGTACCTCCTCGCCGTGGAGCTGGTGCAGATCGCCGTCGGCCTCATCCAGGCGAACACCGGCCTCCCCGGCATCCTGGTGGGCATCCACATGACCCTGGCCGCCCTGCTCGCGGCGACCATGACCGCGGTCGTGTTCGCCCTCTACGAGCCTGCCGCGCAGGTCTCCGACCGGGCCGGCTCAGAATCGGACGTCGTGGCGGCGTAGCCGGCCGACGCGCGCCTCGCGCAGTTCGCCGTGGAGGCTGACGATGGTCCGCATCCCCTCGGCGAAGTCGAAGCCGGCCGCCTCGGCGAGCCGCCTGCTCCGGTCGTTGCCGGGGACGTACTCCCAGTTCAGGCGCTCGAGACCCAGGCCGTGCGGGTCGAGGGCGTACTGCGTGACAGCGCCGAGGGCCTCGCGCATGTAGCCGTGCCCGCGAGCCCAGGGACCCGACCAGCAGCCGAGGGAGGCGGAGCCCGCGGCCTCGTCCCTCCGCACCTCGATCGCTCCGAGCATCCGGCCGCCGCCGCGCGGGTGCAGCGCCCACACGGTGTACCGCTTGCTGGCGATCCCGTGCGGGCAGTAGCTGCGGACGAAGAACTCCGCGCTCTCGTGGCTGTACGGGGCCGGGAGCGGCACCCAGCGCTGCGTGTCGGCGTCCTGACATGCGTCGAGCACATCCGGGATGTCGTCGTCGCCCGGAGAGTCGAGCACCAGGCGCGAGGTCACCAGACGTGTCATCAGCAGCGGTGCCGTCATGCGCACATGCTAAGGGTGGAGCGGCCTCCACGGCACGAAAATTCTGGCGGAGGCTGGAGCCGGCCCGGTCAGAACGGCAGCAGCGGGTCGATCGCGACCGCGAGGAAGATCAGCGTCAGGTAGGCGATCGAGCCGTGGAACACCCGCATCGGCGACACCGCCGCGTGGCGGATCGCGAGGTTGTAGAGCCGGTGCGACTCGTAGATGAACCAGCCTCCGGCGACCAGCGAGATCGCCGTGTAGAGGAGCCCCATGTTCGCGACGGGGATCAGCAGCAGCGAGCAGGCGACCATCGCCCAGGCGTACAGGATTACCTGGAGGCCGACGACCGCCCGGCCCCGGACCACCGCGAGCATGGGGACGCCCGCCTCCTGGTAGTCCGAGCGGTACTTCATGGACAGCGGCCAGTAGTGCGGCGGAGTCCAGAGGAAGATGATCCCGAACAGGATGAACGGCGCCCAGTCGAGCGAGCCGGTGACCGCCGCCCAGCCGATCAGCACCGGCATGCAGCCGGCGACGCCGCCCCACACGATGTTCTGCGGGGTGCGGCGCTTGAGGATCAGCGTGTAGAAGACGACGTAGAGCAGGATGGCCGCCACCGACAGCGCGGCCGCCAGCCAGTTCGTGAAGAAACCGAGCACGAGCACGGAGGCGATGCCGAGCGCCCACGCGAAGACGAGCGCCTCGCGGTCGGACAGCTCGCCGGTCACCAGCGGCCGGTTCTTGGTCCGTCGCATGACGCGGTCGATGTCGCGGTCGATGTAGCAGTTGAACGCGCCGGCGGAGCCCGCGCTCATATAGCCGCCGACGACGGTCGCGAGGACCAGCCAGAGGTTCGGGATGCCGTTGGCCGCGAGGATCATCGTCGGGACCGTGGTGACCAGCAGCAGTTCGACGACACGCGGCTTGGTGAGGGCGAAGTACGCCTTGACCTTGCGAGCGACGCCGATGCGGCCCGGTTCGACACGGCTCTCTACGGCGACGTCCATTGCTCCTCGTGTGTGCTGTCGGCGGATGGCCGGATTACGACCCTCGGCAAGTCTACGTCACGGAGAAGAGGCGTCCGGCGGCTACCCCGTGTCCGCTTCCGGCACAACCGCCTGGGGGAACACCCCACGTTTCGTGCGTGTTACCTATACTTGGAGGTGCTCGCCAGCCGAACCCCTATTCACGGGCCCTATTTCGTAGGACCGTGACAGTCGGGTGCCGGCGCCGATGACGTCCACGGCGCGCACTACCTCAACCGGTGCGGGTTCCACAGACGACCCTCACCATTTCTACGAAGGGTCAGTTTTCACGTGGCAGCACTGCAGTGGGATCCCATTGACAACAAGGCAGTAGACACGGCTCGCGTTCTCGCAGCCGATGCGGTGGAGAAGGTGGGCAACGGCCATCCCGGCACCGCGATGAGCCTGGCCCCGGCGGCCTACCTGCTGTTCCAGAAGGTGATGCGCCGCGACCCCAGCGACCAGCACTGGCTCGGGCGCGACCGCTTCATCCTCTCGGCCGGCCACTCGTCGCTGACCCAGTACGTGCAGCTCTATCTGGGCGGCTACGGTCTCGAGCTCGACGACCTGAAGAAGCTCCGCACCTGGGGCTCCCTCACCCCCGGCCACCCGGAGTACGGACACACCGACGGCGTGGAGATCACCACCGGCCCGCTGGGCCAGGGCATCTCCTCCGCCGTCGGTTTCGCTTATGCCCAGCGTTTCGAGCGCGGGCTGTTCGACCCGGACGCCGCTCCCGGCACCAGCCCCTTCGACCACCACGTCTTCGTGATCGCCTCCGACGGCGACCTGGAGGAGGGCATCAGCTCCGAGGCGTCGTCGCTCGCCGGCCACCAGGAGCTCGGCAACCTGATCGCGATCTACGACTCCAACCAGATCTCGATCGAGGACGACACCGACATCGCCTTCACCGAAGACGTCAAGGCGCGCTACGAGGCCTACCACTGGCACGTGCAGGTCGTCGACTGGAAGAAGACCGGCGTCTACCAGGAGGACGTGCAGGAGCTCTTCGACGCGATCGAGAACGCCAAGGCCGTCACCGACAAGCCGTCGCTCATCGTCCTGAAGACGATCATCGGCTGGCCGGCCCCGAAGAAGCAGAACACGGGCAAGATCCACGGCTCCGCACTCGGCGCGGACGAGCTGCGCGCCGTCAAGGAGGTGCTCGGCTTCGACCCCGAGCAGACCTTCGAGGTCGCCGAGGAGGTCATCGACCACACCCGCAAGGCCATCGAGCGCGGTGCTGAAGAGCGCGCCGAGTGGCAGAAGGGATTCGACGCCTGGGCCGAGGCGAACCCCGAGCGCAAGCAGCTGCTCGACCGCCTGCTGAGCGGCGCCGTCCCGGACGACCTGGAGAGCGTGCTCCCCGTCTTCGAGCCCGGCAAGGACGTCTCGACCCGCGCAGCGAGCGGCAAGGTGCTCAACGCCATCGCCCCGGTCATGCCGGAGCTGTGGGGCGGTTCCGCCGACCTCGCCGAGTCGAACAACACGACGATCGAGGGCGCCGCGTCCTTCGTGCCGAGCGAGCGCTCGACCCACGAGTGGACGGGCAACCCCTACGGCCGCGTGCTCCACTTCGGCATCCGCGAGCACGCCATGGCGGCCATTCTGAACGGCATCGTGCTGCACGGCCCGACGCGCCCGTTCGGCGGCACGTTCCTGATCTTCAGCGACTACCAGCGTCCGGCGATCCGCCTGGCCGCTCTCATGAACGTCCCGACGATCTTCGTCTGGACGCACGACTCGGTCGCCCTCGGCGAGGACGGCCCGACGCACCAGCCGATCGAGCAGCTCTCGACCCTCCGCGCCATCCCGAACCTCTCGGTGGTCCGCCCCGGCGACGCCAACGAGGTCGCCTGGGCCTGGAAGACCATCCTCGAGCGCCGCAACGGCCCGGCCGGCATCGCGCTGACCCGTCAGAACCTGCCCGTGTTCGAGCGCGGAGAGGGCGACGCGGAGGGCGACACCCTCGCGTCGGCGAAGAACGTCGCGAAGGGCGCCTACATCCTGGCGGAGGCGCCGGGCGGCACGCCGGACGTGATCTTCATCGCGACCGGCTCCGAGGTGCAGATCGGTCTCGAGGCCCGCGAGGAGCTGCGCGCCGAGGGCATCAACGCGCGCGTCGTCTCGGCCCCCAGCCTCGAGTGGTTCGACGAGCAGCCCGCCGAGTACCGGGAGCACGTGCTCCCGTCCGAGATCAAGGCCCGCGTCTCGATCGAGGCCGGCCTGGCGCTCGCCTGGGACAAGATCGTCGGCGACCACGGCCGCAGCGTCTCGATCGAGCACTTCGGTGCATCCGCCGACTACAAGACGCTGTTCCGCGAGTTCGGCATGACCACCGCGCACGCCGTGTCCGCTGCGAAGGAATCGCTCGCGTCGCTCTGAGCGCGGGCCAAGGAGAGAAGAAGAAGAAGAAATGACCGACACCACCTCCACCACCCAGTCCGCCACGGCCGCCCTGTCGGCCGCCGGCGTCAGCATCTGGCTCGACGACCTCTCGCGTGAGCGCATCAACAGCGGCGGCCTGCAGAAGCTGATCGCCGAGAAGAACGTGGTCGGCGTGACCACGAATCCGACGATCTTCGCCGCGGCCCTCGCCAAGGGCGAGGCGTACGACGAGCAGGTCCGCCAGCTCGCCGCCTCCGGCGCCTCCCTCGACGAAGCCATCTTCGAGATCACCACGGACGACGTCGCCAACGCGAGCGACATCTTCCACGAGGTGTTCGAGCGCTCGAACGGCGTCGACGGCCGCGTCTCGATCGAGGTCGAGCCCGGCCTCGCCCACGACGCGCAGGCGACCATCGCCGCTGCCAAGAAGCTCTCGGAGAAGATCCAGAAGCAGAACGTCATGATCAAGATCCCCGCGACGGTCGAGGGCCTCGAGGCCATCACCGAGACCATCGCGGCGGGCATCAGCGTCAACGTGACCCTGATCTTCAGCCTCGAGCGCTACCGCGAGGTCATCAACGCCTACCTCACCGGTCTCGAGAAGGCCAAGGCCGCGGGAATCGACCTGTCCGGCATCCACTCGGTCGCCTCGTTCTTCGTCTCGCGCGTCGACACCGAGGTGGACAAGCGCCTCACCGCTGTCGGCACCGACGAGGCCGAGGGCCTGAAGAGCAAGGCCGGCATCGCCAACGCCCGCCTGGCCTACGAGGTCTACGAGCAGTCGTTCGCCACCGAGCGCGCGAAGCTCCTCATCGAGGCCGGCGCCAACGAGCAGCGTCCGCTCTGGGCCTCCACCGGCGTGAAGGACCCGAGTCTCCCCGACACCCTCTACGTCGAGGCGCTCGTCGCCCCGAACGTGGTCAACACCATGCCGGAGAAGACGCTCGACGCCACCTTCGACCACGGGAAGATCACCGGCGACACCGTCACCAGCACCTACGCCGAGTCGAACAAGGTCCTCAACGCGCTGGCCGACCTCGGCATCAGCTACGACGACGTCACCGAGACCCTCGAGCGCGAGGGCGTGGAGAAGTTCGTCGTCTCCTGGGGCGAGCTCGTCGAGACCGTGAAGAACGCCCTCGAGGGAGCGGCCAAGTGACGTTCCGCATCCACGTGACCGGTGCGGCGGCCGAGGCCGTCCGCACCGTCGTCCCGCAGCTCGTCGCCGACCGCGTGGCGTCCGGCATCACGGCTCAGGAGCCGGCCCTCTGGGGTCCGGCCGCCGAGCCGGAGGCGAGCAAGCGCCTCGGCTGGGTCGAGGCGGTCGCCATCTCGCGTCCCCTCGTGGCCGAGATCGTCGCCCTGCGCGAAGAGCTCCACGCCAAGGGCGTCAACCACATCGTCCTCGGCGGCATGGGCGGCTCCTCGCTCGCGCCGGAGGTCATCACCCGGACGGCCGAGGCCGAGCTGACCGTGCTCGACTCGACCGACCCGGGCCAGGTGCTCGCCGCGCTGCGCGACCGGCTGGAGGCCACCGCGGTCGTCATCTCGTCCAAGTCGGGCTCGACGCTCGAGACGGACAGCCAGCGCCGCGTCTACGAGAAGTGGTTTAAGGAGGCCGGCATCGACCCGCGCGAGCGGATCGTCGTCGTCACCGACCCCGGATCGCCGCTCGACCAGTCCGCCCGTGAGGCCGGCTACCGCGTCTTCAACGCAGACCCGAACGTCGGCGGCCGCTACTCGGCGCTGACCGCGTTCGGCCTGGTGCCGTCCGGGCTCGCCGGCGTCGACATCTCCGAGCTGCTCGACGAGGCGGAGGCGACCCAGATCGAGCTCGCCGTCGACAACGAGCAGAACCCGGGCCTCGTGCTCGGCGCCGCCATCGCGGGCACCAGCCCGCTGAAGGACAAGCTCGGCATCGTCTCGGACGGCACCCACATCGTGGGCTTCGCCGACTGGGCGGAGCAGCTGATCGCCGAGTCCACCGGCAAGGAGGGCACCGGCCTCCTTCCGGTCGTGCTCGACAAGCTCGCCCCCGAGCTCACCTCGAAGCCCGCCGACCTGCAGGTCGTCCGCCTCGTCGCCAACGCGGAGGCCCACCACCTGTTCCCGGCGGACCGCCACGAGGGCGAGATCCTCGTCTCCGGCAGCCTCGGAGCGCAGCTCCTGGTGTGGGAGTACGCGGTGGCCGTGGCCGGACGACTGCTCGGCATCAACCCGTTCGACCAGCCCGACGTGGAGGCCGCAAAGGTCGCCGCGCGCTCGCTGCTCGACAACCGGCCCGAGCCCGCCACGCCCGCGTTCACCGCGGGAGGCATCGAGGTCCGCACCACGGGTTCGTTCCTCGGCGAGGCGAGCACGCTCGACGCCGCCGTGGAGGCGCTGCTCGCGCAGCTCGGCCCGGACGGCTACGTCGCGGTGCAGGCCTACGTCGACCGGCTCGCCCTCCCCCAGCTCGCCGGCATCCGCGACCTGCTCGCAGCCAAGGCGAACCGGCCGGTCACCTTCGGCTGGGGTCCGCGCTTCTTGCACTCCACGGGCCAGTTCCACAAGGGCGGTCCCGCGGTCGGCGTGTTCCTGCAGATCACGGCGGCGGCGTCCGAAGACCTGGAGATCCCCGACCGTCCCTTCACCTTCGGGCAGCTCATCCAGGCTCAGGCCGCCGGCGACGCCAGCGTCCTCGGCGAGCACGGCCGCCCGGTGCTGACCCTGACGCTCACGAACCCCGAGGCGGATCTCGTCTCGCTGTTCGAAGCAGTCAACTGAGCCTTCGACCGAGGAGATCACTTGTCACCGGTGGAAATCACCCCGGAGTTCAACCCGCTGCGGTTGCCCTCCGACCGCCGCCTCAATCGCATCGCGGGGCCCAGCAGCCTCATCATCTTCGGAGTGACGGGTGACCTGTCGCGCAAGAAGCTGATGCCCGCGGTGTACGACCTGGCGAATCGCGGCCTCCTGCCGCCCGGGTTCTCCCTCGTCGGGTTCGCCCGGCGCGACTGGGAGGACCAGGACTTCGAGAAGGTCGTCTACGAAGCCGTCAAGCAGTACGCCCGCACGCCGTTCGACGACGACGTGTGGCAGCAGCTCGCGCAGGGCATCCGCTTCGTGCCGGGCGAGTTCGACGACGACGACGCGTTCCGGCGCCTCAAGGAGACCGTCGAGCAGCTGGATACCGAGCGCGGCACCATGGGCAACCACGCGTTCTACCTGTCCATCCCGCCGAAGGCGTTCCCGATCGTCACCGAGCAGCTCAAGCGGTCCGGTCTCGCCGACCAGTCCGGCGAGGGCTGGCGGCGCGTGGTGATCGAGAAGCCGTTCGGTCATGACCTGCAGTCCGCGCGCGAGCTCAACTCCGTCGTCGAGACGGTGTTCCCGCCGGACTCGGTGTTCCGCATCGACCACTACCTCGGCAAAGAGACCGTCCAGAACATCCTGGCGCTGCGCTTCGCCAACGAGCTGTACGAGCCGATCTGGAACGCCAACTACGTCGACCACGTGCAGATCACCATGGCGGAGGACATCGGCGTGGGCGGCAGGGCCGGCTACTACGACGGCATCGGGGCGGCGCGTGACGTCATCCAGAATCACCTGCTGCAGCTCCTCGCGCTGACCGCGATGGAGGAGCCGATCTCGTTCAACGCCGCGGACCTGCGCGCCGAGAAGGAGAAGGTGCTCGCGGCGGTCCGGCTGCCGAAGGACCTGTCGACCTCCACCGCCCGCGGCCAGTACGGCAGCGGCTGGCAGGGCGGCGAGAAGGTCCCCGGCTTCCTCGAGGAGGAGGGGATGAACCCCGAATCCACGACCGAGACGTACGCGGCCATCAAGCTGCAGATCGGCACCCGCCGCTGGGCGGGCGTTCCGTTCTACCTGCGCGCCGGTAAGCGTCTGGGCCGCCGTGTCACCGAGATCGCGGTCGTGTTCAAGCGCGCGCCGCAGCAGCTGTTCGCCGAGTCGCAGACCAGCGCGCTCGGTCAGAACGCGCTCGTCATCCGCGTCCAGCCCGACGAGGGCGTGACCATCCGGTTCGGCTCGAAGGTCCCGGGCGCCGGCATGCAGGTGCGCGACGTCAGCATGGACTTCGGTTACGGCCACGCCTTCACCGAGGCCAGCCCCGAGGCGTACGAGCGGCTCATCCTGGATGTGCTGCTCGGCGACCCGCCGCTGTTCCCCCGCCACGAGGAGGTCGAGCTCTCCTGGAAGATCCTCGACCCGATCGAGGACTTCTGGGCCACGCAGGGCCAGCCCGAGCAGTACCGCCCCGGAACCTGGGGCCCGAAGTCGGCCGACGAGCTCCTCGCCCGTGACGGCCGCGTTTGGAGGCGTCCATGATCGTCGATCTTCCCGCGACGACCGTCAGCAACATCTCGAAGGCGCTCGTCAAGATCCGCGAGGAGGGCGGCGCCGTCGCCCTCGGCCGGGTCCTGACGCTGATCATCGCGACCCACCTCGGGCAGGAGGAGGAGGCCATCGAGGCCGCCAACGACGCCTCCCGCGAGCACCCGATGCGCGTCATCGTGGTGTCGACCGAGGAGGAGCGGAGCCACGACGGCGACGGCCGCCTCGACGCGCAGATCCGTGTCGGCGGCGACGCCGGGGCCAGCGAGGTCATCGTGCTCCGCGCCTACGGCCCCACGGCCAGCGACGAGGAGGGGCTGGTCACCGGCCTGCTCCTGCCCGACGCTCCGGTCGTGGTCTGGTGGCCGGGGATCGCGCCCGAGAAGGCGTCGACCTCTCCCCTGGGCCGCATCGCCACGCGTCGCATCACGGACGCATCGGCGCAGCCGAATCCGCAGGACTTCCTGTTCCACCTCGGCCAGACGTACGCCCCCGGCGACACGGACTTCGCCTGGACGCGCCTCACGCTGTGGCGGGCCCAGCTCGCCGCCGTTCTCGACCAGCCGCCGTACGAGCCGATCACCGGTGTCGATGTGGCCGGCGCCGCCGACTCCCCGTCCACCCTCCTGCTCGCCGCGTGGCTGCGCCTGCAGATGCAGGTACCGGTACAGTACGACCTCGCCTCGCGCGCGATCGGCTCCGGCGGCATCCACGGTGTGAAGATGGACCGCGCGACCGGCGTCATCGAGCTCGCGCGCGAGATCCCGAACGTCGCCCGCCTATCGCAGCCGGGTCAGCCGACGCACGACCTCTCCCTGCCACGCCGCAGCCTCCGGGACTGCCTGGCGGAAGAACTGCGTAGGCTGGACCCGGACGACCTCTACGGCGAGGTGATCACGAAGGGTCTTGCACTACTGGAGACCTCCGACGAAGGAGCAGGCGCCAGGGCATGACGAACGAACGGCGGGTGCTCGTCCACCCGGACAAGGAGGCCCTGGCGGCCTCGGTGGCTGCGCGCTTCCTCACCAAGACCATCGACATCCTCGACGACCTCGGCGTCGCGAACATCGCGCTGACCGGCGGAACGATGGGCATCGCGGTCCTGGAGGCGGTCAACTCCTCCCCCGCCCGCGACACCATCGACTGGACGAAGGTGCACTTCTGGTGGGGCGACGAGCGGTTCGTTCCGCGCGACAGCCCCGACCGCAACGAGCGCCAGGCCCGTGAGGCCCTGCTCGACCACATCGCGGTCCCGCCGGAGAACGTGCACCCGTTCCCGTCGTCGGACGAGATCCCGGACATCGACGAGGCGGCACGCGTGTACGCTGCCGAGCTCGAGGCGTTCGGGGCCGAGGGGTGGCCCGTCCCGAAGTTCGACATCACGTTCCTCGGTGTCGGACCGGACGGCCACATCGCGTCGCTGTTCCCGGACCGCCCCGGAATCCGCGAGTCGGAGGCCACGGTGATCGCCGAGCGCGAGTCGCCGAAGCCGCCGCCGGAGCGCCTCAGCCTCACCCGGCCGGTGCTGAACTCGTCGGACCGCATCTGGCTGGTGCTCGCCGGCAGCGACAAGGCGAGCGCCCTCGGCCTCGCCCTGGCCGGGGCCAGCTACACCGAGGTGCCGGTCGCCGGCGCCAAGGGGCGCAAGCGCACCGTGTTCTTCGTGGACAAGGAAGCCGCCGTCGACGTGCCCGAGAACCTCATCGCGCCCAGCTACTGAGCGACTGCGGTCGTGCGTAACGACTGCGGTCGTGCGTAACGACTGCGGTCGTGCGTAACGACTGCGGCGCCGCGCGCGACCGCAGTCGTTACCCGGCACAGCAGTCGCGGCGCTAGTCGCCTGCGCGGAGGCGGTCCCGGAGGCGGGCAAGCCGCTGGGCCGGCACGCCGGTGAGGGGGCCTCTCCCCCGGATCGCGAGGCGGTCGCGGCCCGCGGCGGCGATACGCCGGTCGAAGGCGTGCGTCAGCAGGTGCAGGTAGAACGCGAGAAGGCGGCCGGTCTCGTCCTGAACCTCGGCCTCCTGCCCCCCGAGCTCCAGGTCGTCCACCCAGTGCTGGAGGCCGGCGAACGCGATGCGCAGCCGGAGGGCGGCCCGCGCGTCGGCGGGAGTGGTCGCCTCGAGGCCGTCGCAGCGGTCGAGCAGCAGCTCGGCCTGCTCGGCAGCGGCCACCGCCTCCTCCAGCAGCGCCAGGAGGCTCAGCTGGCCGACCACTTCGCCGAGCGCGCGCGAGGTGTCGGCTCGGTCATGTCCCGGCTCCCGCATGCGCGCTTCCTCCCCTGCGACGCAGTGTAGGCCGCAACCCGCCGCCGTGTCTCGTCAGGCCGGGATTCGCCCCATCACCGTCGGGATTCGCCCCGTCACCGTCGGAGATTCGGCCGTCACCGTCGGAGATTCGGCCCGCGCGCGGCCGAATCTCCACCCCCACCGCGGTGCGTCGGAGAGTTCGGGCCGGTTCTCCGACGATGGCGCCATCCATCCCGGACACGACGAAGGCCGCCCACCCGAGGGTGGACGGCCTTCACGGCGCGACGCGCTAGTTGCTGGTGGGGCGACCGCGACGGGTGCGCAGCTGGTTGAGGGCGTCTTCGAGCAGCTGCTCCGCCTCCTCTTCGCTGCGGCGCTCCTTCACGTACGCGAGGTGCGTCTTGTAGGGCTCCGTCTTCGCCACCGACGGCGGGTTCTCTTTGTCGCGACCGGCCGGAAGGCCGCTCGACGGCGAGTCGATGACGTCGGGGATCTCTTCTTCAGGGAGATTCGCCGCGAAGTAGCGGACGGTCTCATTGCCGAGCGCATCCCAATACGACACGGCGATCCGGTCCGCGTGGAAGCCGCGGTCCTGTTCGCCCATGGGGCCCGCGCCGACGCGCGAGCCACGGATTGCACTGCCTCCGGAAGCCATAGCTCTCTCTCCTACTACAGTGACGCGCTTACGCGCTGAACTTGGTGATCAGGCCGAGCACGACGATGCAGGTGATCCAGATGAGCCCGAGGATGACCGTGATCCGGTTGAGGTTGCGCTCGGCGACACCGGACGCACCGAGGTTGGAGGTGACGCCGCCGCCGAACATGTCGGACAGACCGCCACCACGGCCCTTGTGCAGGAGGATGAGCAGCGTCAGCAGCAGGCTGGTGATGCCCAGCAGCACCTGCAGGACGACCTGGAGAATGAGCACGGGGAACCTTTCGGGAAGCGACCGGGTGAAAACCCGGGGAAAGCCAACGACCAGTATAACCTGGGACGCTGCTCAGAGACCGACGTGCTTCTGGTAGCGGACGATCGCGGCGAACTCGTTGACGTCGAGGCTCGCACCGCCGACCAGCGCGCCGTCGACGTTCGGTTCGCGCATGAACCCTGCGATGTTGCCCGATTTCACCGATCCGCCGTAGAGGATGCGGGTCTTCGCCGCGACGTCGTCGCCCAGGACCTCGGCGATCACGGCGCGCAGAGCGGCCGCGACCTGCTCGGCCTGCTCGGGCGTCGCCGCCTGGCCGGATCCGATGGCCCACACCGGTTCGTACGCGACCACGAAGTCGGCGGCCGAGTCGACCTTCGACAGCGCGGCGCGAAGCTGCGCAACCGGCACAGCGCTCGCGCCGTGGACCTCGAGGTCTTCTGCCGTCTCGCCGACGCAGATGATCGGCGCGATGTTGTGCTTCAGCGCCGCGGCGACCTTGCCTGCCACCTGCTCGTCGGACTCGGCGTGCAGCGTGCGCCGCTCCGAGTGGCCGATGATCACGTAGCGGGTCTCCAGCGCCTCCAGGAAGGCCGCCGAGATCTCGCCGGTGTACGCGCCGGACTCGTGCTCGGAGACATCTTGCCCGCCGAAGGCCAGCGGCAGCTTGTCCGCCGAGATCAGCGTCTGCACGCTCCGCAGGTCGGTGAACGGCGGGAACACCGCCACCTCCACCGCGGAGAAGTCGTGGCTGGCATCCTTCAGCGTCCACGCCAGCTTCTGCACGAAGGCGATCGCCTGGAGGTGGTCCAGGTTCATCTTCCAGTTGCCGGCGATGAGCGGAACACGCCGCACCGAGGGGCTCACTGCTGCCATCCGAGGACCTCCAGTCCGGGGAGTCGCTTGCCTTCGAGGAACTCGAGGCTCGCGCCTCCGCCCGTCGAGATGTGACCGAACTGGTCGTCGCGGAAGCCGAGCGCACGCACGGCCGCTGCGGAGTCACCGCCGCCGACCACGCTGAGGCCGTCGACCTCGGTGAGCGCCTGTGCGACCGCCTTGGTGCCGGCCGCGAACGGCGCCAGCTCGAACACGCCCATCGGCCCGTTCCAGAAAACGGTGCGGGCGCCGCGGACGTACTCGGAGAACAGTTCAGCCGTCTCAGGGCCGATGTCGAGTCCGAGTCCCTTGTCGCCCCAGTCGGTGTCTTCGATCGCATCGACGGGACGCACTGCGTGCTCGGCGTCGGCACCGAATTTCGAGGCCACCACGACGTCGCGAGGCAGGACGATCTCGACCCCGAGCTCCTCGGCCTTCGCCAGATAGCCCTTCACGGTCTCGATCTGGTCGGCCTCCAGCAGGCTGGAACCGACCTTCAGGCCCTGAGCCGCGAGGAAGGTGAACAGCATCCCGCCGCCGATGAGCAGCGAGTTCACCTTGGGCAGCAGGTGCCCGATGACCCCGAGCTTGTCGGACACCTTCGATCCGCCGAGCACGACCGCATACGGGCGCTCCGGGTTCTCGGTCAGCCGGTCGAGCACCTCGAGCTCGGCCTGGATGAGCGTGCCCGCTGCGCTCGGCAGGAGCTGCGCGAGCTCGTACACGCTGGCCTGCTTTCGGTGCACGACGCCGAAGCCGTCCGAGACGAAGGCGTCACCGAACGCGGCGAGCTTCTCGGCGAAGGCCTTCCGCTCGCCCTCGTCCTTCGAGGTCTCCCCCGGGTTGAACCGGAGGTTCTCGAGCAGCGCGACGTCGCCGTCCTTCAAGCCGTCGACGGCCTGCGCGGCACCCGAGCCGACCGTGTCCTGCGCGAAGGTCACCGGCTGGCCCAGCAGCTCGGAGAGCCGCTGGGCCACCGGGGCCAGGCTGTACTTGGCGTCGGGCGCACCGTCGGGGCGCCCGAGGTGGGAGATGACGACCACCTTCGCGCCCTGATGGATCAGAGCGTTCAGCGTGGGAATCGACGCTCGCACGCGGCCGTCGTCCGTGATCTTCGAGCCCTCGAGGGGCACGTTGAGATCGCAGCGGACGACGACCACTTTGCCGGCGAGCGAACCGAGTGCGTCGAGTGTGCGGAGCGTCACGTCGGTTCCCGGCGCTTAGAGGCGCTCGGCCACGTACTCGGTCAGGTCGACCAGACGGTTGGAGTAGCCCCACTCGTTGTCGTACCAGCTCGAGAGCTTGACCTGGTCGCCGAGGACGCGCAGCAGGCCGGAGTCGAAGATCGACGAGTGCGGGTCGGAGACGATGTCGCTGGAGACGATCTCGTCTTCGGTGTACTTCAGGATGCCCTTGAGGGGACCCTCGGCGGCCTTCTTGTAGGCGGCCTTGATCTCGTCGACCGTGACCGGGCGCGAGGCGGTGACCGTCAGGTCGGTGATCGAGCCAGTGGGAACCGGCACGCGGAGGGCGAAGCCGTCGAGCTTGCCCTTCAGCTCCGGGAGGACCAGGCCGATCGCCTTGGCGGCGCCGGTGGAGGTCGGAACGATGTTGATCGCGGCGGCACGGGCGCGGCGCAGATCGGAGTGCGGGCCGTCCTGCAGGTTCTGGTCGGCGGTGTAGGCGTGGACCGTGGTCATCAGACCGCGCTCGATGCCGAACTCGTCGTTGAACACCTTCGCCAGCGGGGCGAGGCAGTTCGTGGTGCAGGAGGCGTTGGAGATGATGTTGTGGGCAGCCGCGTCGTACAGGTGCTCGTTGACGCCCATGACGAACGTCGCGTCCTCACCGGTGGCGGGGGCCGAGATGATGACCTTCTTGGCGCCGGCCTCGATGTGCTTGCGCGCGTCGTCGGCCTTGGTGAAACGGCCGGTCGACTCGATGACGATGTCGACGCCCAGGTCGCCCCAGCCGAGGTTGGCCGGGTCGCGCTCCGCGAGGACCTTGATCGGGTTGCCGTTGACGACGATGTTGTCGCCGTCGAGCTCCACGGTGGCGTCGAGCCGGCCCGTGATGGAGTCGTACTTCAGCAGGTGCGCGAGCGTCTTGTTGTCGGTGAGGTCGTTCACCGCGACGATCTCGAGGTCGCTGCCCTTGGCCAGGGCCGCGCGCAGGTAGTTGCGACCAATGCGACCGAACCCGTTGATTCCGATCTTTACGGACACAGATGACTCCAGTTACTCGATGGGCGCCGGACGGCGCACTTTGGTGGGTGGTTGTTGCGGACGTCGGCGTCCCGGGAGGCTCCCTCCCGGGACGCCATCCTGCCTACGACAGTAGCAGCAGACCCGCGGTCTTCTCGCGCGCCCGGACGAAGCGGGCGTCGACGTCGCCCCAGTTGGTGATGTTCCAGAACGCCTTGACGTAGTCGGCCTTCACGTTGACGTAGTCGAGGTAGAAGGCGTGCTCCCACATGTCGAGCATGAGGAGCGGCACGGTCGCCGCGGCGAGGTTGCCCTGGTGGTCGTACAACTGCTCGATGATGAGCTTCTGGCCGAGCGAGTCCCAGGCGAGGATCGACCAGCCGGAGCCCTGGATGCCCAGCGCCGAGGCGGTGAAGTGGGCGCGGAACTTGTCGAAGGAGCCGAAGAACTCGTCGATGGCCGCACCGAGCTCGCCGGCCGGCTTGTCGCCGCCGTCCGGAGAGAGGTTGTTCCAGAACACGGTGTGGTTGACGTGGCCGGCGAGGTTGAACGCCAGGTCCTTCTCGAGCTTGTTGACGTAGGTCAGGTCGTCGGCGTCGCGGGCTTCCGCGAGCTTCGCGAGCGCGGTGTTGGCGCCGTCCACGTACGTCTTGTGGTGCTTGTCGTGGTGCAGCTCCATGATCCGGCCGCTGATGTTCGGCTCAAGAGCCGAGTAGTCGTACGGAAGGTCCGGCAGCGTGTAGTCAGCCATTACTCATCTCCACTGTTGTTGTGATTCGAGCGACTCGTCGAGTCCATCAAGAGCAACCCGGTCGACCCGCGGATGCTTCCAGCGGGCCCAAGTCCCCTCCCGAAGTTACACCTCGTCGAGATCGGCCGGGAGGCTCGCTTCCGTCCCGGGGATGCCCAGGTCGCTCGCACGCTTGTCGGCCATCGCGAGCAGCCGACGGATGCGTCCGGCGACCGCGTCCTTGGTCATCGGCGGGTCGGCGTAGTGGCCGAGCTCGTCGAGACTGGCGTCGCGGTGGGCGAGGCGGAGCTCGCCCGCGTAACGCAGGTGCTCCGGGACCTCCGGGCCGAGGATCTCGAGCGCGCGGTCCACGCGTGCGCACGCGGCGACCGCGGCCTGGGCCGAACGGCGCAGGTTCGCGTCGTCGAAGTTGACCAGGCGGTTCGCGTTGGCGCGAACCTCGCGCCGCTGCCGCAGCTCGTTCCAGTTGGCGACCGTCTGCGCGGCGCCCATCGCGACCAGCATCGCGCTGATCGCCTCGCCGTCGCGGATCACGACACGATGCACGCCGCGGACCTCGCGAGCCTTTGCCTGGATACCGATGCGGCCGCCCGCTCCGACCAGCGCCATGGCCGCCTCATTGCCCGGGCAGGTGACCTCCAGCGCCGCTGAGCGGCCCGGGTCGGTCAGCGATCCGCTGGCGAGGAATGCACCCCGCCAGACGGCGGCGAGCTCGTCGCGCGAGCCGGTGGTGAGCCGGTTCGGCAGCCCACGGATCGGACGGCGGCGTGCATCGAGGAGGCCGGTCTGGCGGGCGAGCGTCTCGCCGCCGTCCAGCACACGGACCAGGTACTGGCTGGTGCGCCGCATCCCCGAGGCGGAGATCACCGACACCTCGCTGCGAACGCCGTAGAGCTCCGCCAGGTCTTTGCGCACCCGCCGCGCCAGCTCGGGCGTGTCGAGCTCGCTTTCCACCGCTATCCGGCCGCCGATGAGGTGCAGGCCGCCCGAGAACCGGAGGATGGTGGCCAGCTCTGCAGCCCGGACGGTGGTCTTGCTGACCTCGACCTTCGTGAGCTCGTCCTTGACGTCGGAGGTGAGAGCCAATCGGATTCCTTACTGTCTCAAGGCGGGGGTGGTGCCGTGGATGGGAGGGCCGGGATCATTCACGGCCGAGGTCGCGGTGTTTGGTGTTCACCGCCAGACCGGGGAAACTGCGCAACCGCGCCGCGAGCTCTTCCGCAATCGCGACGGACCGGTGTTTTCCGCCAGTGCAGCCTATCGCGATCAGCGCGTGACGTTTGTTCTCGCGCTGGTAGCCCGCCATGATCGGCCGCAGCGCCGAGACGTAGCCGTGGATGAAATCGTCGGCGCCATCCTGCTGCAGGACATAGTCGCGCACGACCTCTTCGAGGCCGGTGTGGGGCCGGAGCTCGGGGACCCAGAACGGATTCGGGAGGAACCGGGCGTCGGCGACCATGTCGGCGTCGGCCGGCAGCCCGTACTTGAACCCGAAGCTCATCACGGTCACCTGCACGTCGGCAGCGTCCTCCGCCGCGAAGGTGTCGGTGATGTTGGTGGCGAGCTGGTGGATGTTCAGGTCGGAGGTGTCGACGATGATGTCGCTCGCCTCCCGGATCTCACGGAGCCGTGTGCGCTCGGCCGAGATGCCGTCCAGGATGGTGCCGTCGCCCTGCAGCGGGTGCGGCCGGCGCACCTGCTCGAAGCGGCGCACGAGCACAGCGTCGGAGGCCTCGAGGAACAGCACGCGGATCTTCGTGCCCTCGCGGAGGCTCTGGATCAGGTCGCGCAGGTCGACGAAGAAGTTGCGCCCGCGTACGTCGACCACCGCCGCGATGCGCGGGAGGCCGGACTCGGCCCGGTTGGCCAGCTCGATCAGCGGGCGCAGCATCTGCGGCGGGAGGTTGTCGACGACATACCAGTCGAGGTCCTCCAGGGCATTCGCGACGGTCGAGCGGCCCGCGCCCGACATCCCGGTGACGATGAGCACTTCCTGCTGCTCGGCGCTTGCGACTGTGTCGCCGTCGGTGGCCATCGACCGGTCTCCTCCGCTGCTCCCCTGGTGTGCCCCCAGCCTAGCGACTGAGGTCGGCCGCCCGCCCGTCTTCCGGCTGCGCATCGGTGGAGGTGGTGTCGCTGCGCGCACTGTCGGCCAGCCGCTCGAACACGGCGGTGGCGAGCCGGGGACCGACGCCGCGCACCTCGGCGATCTGCTCGGGCGTGGCCTTGCGCAGCTGGGCCACCGATCCGAAGTGCTTCAGCAACTCCTTCACCCGCGACGGGCCGAGGCCCGGGATCTCACCGAGCACCGTGCCGATGTCGCGCTTGCGCCGAGCGCGCTGATAGGTGATGGCGAAGCGGTGGGCCTCGTCGCGCAGCCGTTGGATGAGGAAGAGCGCGTCGCTGTTGCGGGGCAGGATGACCGGGAAGTCGGAGTCCGGCAGCCAGATCTCCTCCAGCCGCTTCGCGATGCCCGCGAGCTGGATGCCCGTGACCCCGGACTCGTCGAGGGCGCGCTTGGCGGCGGCGACCTGCGGCTGGCCGCCGTCGACGATCAGAAGGTTCGGCGGGTACGAGAACTTGCGGCGGCGGCGCTCGGCAGCGTCCACCACCTCCTCTGCTCCTGCCGCGCCTTCGGCGTCGAGCGCGGTCTCCTCGTCGACGGCCTCCTGGGCGGCCTCTGCTGCGGCCTGCGCGGCGCTGGCCCCCGTGGCGGTGGCGGAGATCGCGTCTCCGCTCGCCGACGGGTCCTTCAGGTATGCCAACCGGCGGGAGATCACCTGGTAGATGGATTCGGTGTCGTCGGTCGATTCGGGGATGCTGAAGCGGCGGTACTGGTCCTTGCGCGGCAGCCCGTCCTCGAAGACGACCATCGACGCGACGATGTTCGTCCCGCTGAGGTGCGAGACGTCGTAGCACTCCATCCGGAGCGGAGCGTCGTCCATCCCCAGGGCGTCCTGGATGTCGTTGAGCGCCTTCGAGCGGGCCACGAAATCGGAGCTGCGCCGGGTCTTGTAGAGCACCAGCGCGTTCTTGGCGTTCATCTCGACGGTCTGCGCGAGGGCAGCCTTCTCACCGCGCTGCGCGGTGCGGAGTTCGACCCGGCCGGTGAGCCGGCCACGCGGGGCCGACGGGTCGGGCGTCTCGCGGCGGCGCTGGGTCAACCACTGCTCGAGCTCGGCCGTGTCGTCGGGCAGCTCGGGGACGAGGATCTCGCGCGGTGGCGCGTCCGGGCCGTCGTAGGCGTTCTGGACGACTGTCTCGACCAGCTCGCCCAGCCCGACGTCGAGCTCTTTGTCGACCACCCAGCTGCGGACACCGCGCACGCGGCCGCCCCGGACGATGAACTGCGTGACCGCAGCGGCCAGCTCGTCGTGCGCGATGCCGAACACGTCGGCGTCCACGTTGTCGGTCAGCACGACGGCGCTCTTGCCGAGCACGCCCTCCAGCGCCTGGATGGCGTCGCGGTGCCGGGCTGCCGCCTCGTAGTCCATGGTGCTGGCGGCCTGCTTCATCTTCTCGGTGAGGTCGCGCAGGTAGCCGCTGTCGTTGCCCGCCATGAAGGAGGCGAAGTCGATGGCGAGCGACTTGTGGTCCTCCGGCGTGATGCGCCCGACGCACGGCGCAGCGCACTTGCCGATGTCGCCGAGGAGGCACGGACGGCCGGTGAGCTCTGCGCGGCGGTAGACCCCGTCCGAGCAGCTGCGCATGGGGAACGCCTTGAGCATCAGGTCGACCGTCTCGCGGATCGCCCAGACCTTCGTGTACGGGCCGAAGTAGCGCGCGTCCTTGATGTTGCGGTTGCGGGTGATCATCACCCGGGGCACGCGGTCGCCGAGGGTCACCGCAAGGTAGGGGTAGGTCTTGTCGTCGCGGAACTTGACGTTGAACGGCGGGTTGAACTCTTTGATCCAGGTGTACTCGAGCTGCAGCGCCTCGTACTCGGTGCCGACGACCGTCCATTCCACGCTCGACGCGGTCGTCACCATGCGGCGCGTCCGCTCGTGGAGGCTGCGCAGCGGCTGGAAGTAGTTGCTCAGCCGCGCACGCAGGTTCTTCGCCTTGCCTACGTAGAGCACGCGCCGGTTCTTGTCGCGGAAGCGGTACACGCCCGGCTGGGTCGGGATCTCGCCGGCCTTCGGCCGGTAGCTGACGGTGTCTGCCACGGCGCTACGCGGCGCCCCGGGCGGAATCGCTCTGCAGGATCTCTTTCAGGAAGAACCCGGTGTGGCTGCCCGGCGTCTCGGCGACCTGCTCCGGCGTCCCGGTGGCGATCACCTCGCCGCCGCCCGCGCCGCCCTCCGGACCCATGTCGATGATCCAGTCCGCGGACTTGATCACGTCGAGGTTGTGCTCGATCACGACGACGGTGTTGCCCTTGTCGAGGAGGCCGTTCAGCACCAGCAGGAGCTTGCGGACGTCTTCGAAGTGCAGACCGGTGGTCGGCTCGTCGAGCACGTAGACGCTGCGGCCGTTGGAGCGGCGCTGCAGCTCGGTGGCGAGCTTGACGCGCTGCGCCTCACCGCCGGAGAGGGTCGTCGCGCTCTGTCCGAGCCGGACGTAGCCGAGGCCCACGTCGACCAGGGTCTGCAGGTAGCGGTGGATGGCCGAGATCGGCTTGAAGAACTCGGCCGCCTCGCTGATCGGCATGTCGAGCACCTCGGCGATGTTCTTGCCCTTGTAGTGGACGGAGAGAGTGTCGCGGTTGTACCGGGCTCCCCCGCACACCTCGCACGCGACGTAGACGTCGGGCAGGAAGTTCATCTCGATCTTGATCGTGCCGTCGCCCGAGCAGGCCTCGCAGCGGCCTCCCTTGACGTTGAAGCTGAACCGGCCGGGCAGGTACCCGCGGGTCTTCGCCTCCGGGGTCTCGGCGAACAGGGTCCGGATGCGGTCGAACACTCCGGTGTAGGTGGCGGGGTTCGACCGCGGGGTGCGGCCGATCGGCGCCTGGTCGACGTGCACGACCTTGTCGAGGTTCTCGAGCCCGGACACCGTGCGGTGCTTGCCCGGCACCTTGCGGGCGCCGTTGAGCTTGTTGGCCATCACCCGGTAGAGGATGTCGTTGACGAGCGAGGACTTGCCCGACCCGGAGACACCGGTCACCGCGACGAACGTGCCGAGCGGGAAGTCGACCGTCACCTTCTTGAGGTTGTTGGCCTCCGCATCGACCACGCGGATCATCCGCTTCTTGTCGATCTTGCGGCGCTTCGCCGGGATGGCGATCTCGCGCCGCCCCGCCAGGTAGTCGCCGGTCAAGGAGTCGGAGTTCTTCAGCAGATCGTCGTACGAGCCGGAGTGCACGACGTGACCGCCGTTGACCCCGGCGCCCGGACCGATGTCGACGACCCAGTCGGCGGTCCGGATCGTGTCTTCGTCGTGCTCGACCACGATGAGGGTGTTGCCGAGATCGCGGAGAGCGACGAGCGTGTCGATCAGCCGGCGGTTGTCCCGCTGATGGAGGCCGATGCTCGGCTCGTCGAGCACGTACAGCACGCCGGTGAGGCCGGAGCCGATCTGGGTGGCGAGACGGATGCGCTGCGCCTCACCGCCGGAGAGCGTGCCGGCGGCGCGGGCGAGGTCGAGGTAGCTGAGTCCCACCTGGATGAGGAAGTCCAGACGCACCGTGATCTCGCGCAGCACCTGCGCGCCGATCTTCTGCTCGCGCTCGGTCAGGTGAAGCTTCTCCATGAACGAGCGGGCGTCGCTGAGGCTGAGCTGGGAGGCGTCGGCGATGCTCTTGCCGTGCACCAGCACGGCCAGCACCTCGGGCTTGAGGCGCTTTCCGCCGCAGACCGGGCACGGGACCTCGCGGAGGTACTCCGCCCACCGGGCACGCTGCGTGTCGGTCTCGGCCTGCAGGTACTGCCGCTCGATGTACGGGACGACGCCCTCGAAGCCGGAGGTGTACGACATCTCGCGGCCGTAGCGGTTCTTCCACCGGACCTTGACTTCGAAGTTGTCGCCGTGGAGGACCGCATCCTTGACGTTGTCCGGGAGCTTCTTCCATGGGGTCTTCAGCGAGAACTTCAGGTCGCGGGCGAGGCCGTCGAGCAGCTTCTCGTAGTAGTTGAAGAGTCCCTTGCCCTGCGTCGTCCACGGCACGATGACGCCCTCGGCGATGCTGAGGGTGTCGTCGCCCAGCAGCAGCTCGTCGTCGACCGACATGCGGGTGCCGAGGCCGGAGCACTCCGGGCAGGCGCCGAACGGGGCGTTGAACGAGAAGGTGCGCGGCTCGATCTCGGTGAGCTGGATGGGGTGGCCGTTCGGGCAGGACAGCTTCTCGCTGAAGTTCTGCCAGGCGGCCGCACCCTCGCGGTCGACGTAGTTGACCTGGACCAGGCCGTCGGTCAGGCGCAGGGCGGTCTCGAGGGAGTCGGTGAGACGGCCGAGGATGTCCGGTCCGGCGACCAGGCGGTCGACGACGACGGAGATGTCGTGCTTGTACTGCTTCTTGAGCGTCGGCGGGTCGGAGAGCTGGATCTGCTCTCCGTCGACCAGTGCGCGGGAGTAGCCGCTCGCCGCCAGCTCCTTGAAGAGGTCGACGAACTCCCCCTTCTTCTGCGAGACGACGGGGCTGACGACCATGTACCGGGTGCCCGGCTCGAGCTCCATCAGCTGGTCGGCGATCTGCTGGACGGTCTGGCGCTGGATGCGCTCACCGCAGATCGGACAGTGCGGCACGCCGATGCGCGCCCACAGCAGACGCATGTAGTCGTAGATCTCGGTGATCGTGCCGACGGTCGAGCGCGGGTTGCGGTTGGTCGACTTCTGGTCGATCGACACCGCGGGGCTGAGACCCTCGATGAAGTCGACGTCGGGCCGGTCGACCTGCCCGAGGAACTGGCGCGCATACGCCGACAGCGACTCGACGTACCGGCGCTGCCCCTCGGCGAAGATCGTGTCGAACGCGAGCGACGACTTGCCGGACCCGGAGAGCCCCGTGAAGACGACCATCGAGTCTCGCGGGATCTCGAGGTCGACGTTGTGGAGGTTGTGCACCCGCGCGCCACGCACGCTGAGGTGCGACCCGGTCACCCGGCTGATGCTGCCGAAGTCGCTCCTGCTCCGGTCGTCACTCACTCGATCGCTGTTCACTCGCCCGCTGCTCACTCGCTCTATTCTCCGCCATCCATGCTGGGATTTCGGGGGCTGTTCGCCCACCGCGCACCACGCCCGAGGCTTCGAACGTCTGTTCGATTCTACCTGTTCCGGCCAGGTATCCCCCGCAGGCGCGAGTCTACGGGCGACCTCCGACATTGGAACCTTCAGCGGTACGGGATCGGGTGGGTGGAGGTCGGTGGGTCCTGTTCTCAGGAGATCCGCGCTCCTGTTTTCAGGAGATCCGTCCTCCTGTTTTCAGGAGATTTCATGCCGGAGGGTGCTCTGCCTCCTGAAAAGAGGACCTGGGAGAAGGTGCCGGGCCGGTTCTCCTGAAAACAGGAGAACGAATCTCCTGATTTGAGGAGACGTGTGCGGCACCGTCAGCGGCGCAGGAGGGGCGGCACGAGCAGCGCGACCAGAGCGGCCAGCGCGACGCCGGACAGGATGGCCATCGCCGGCACGGATGCCCGCGCACCCGGCAGCACCAGCAGCACGGCCGCGGCCTGCACCGGGACCTGGAGGAGCACGAAGCGGCGCAGCGATGGCAGCAGCACCGCCGGCTGCAGTCGCGCAGCGGGCGGGACGGCCAGCATCCACGACCCGACCACGTGCAGCGCGTGCACACCCGCGATCAGGGCGACCAACCGCAGTGTGAGCGTTCCGGGCTCCACGAGCGACGACAGCACGAGAACGCCCGCGAGCACCCAGGTGACCATCCAGCGCGGTCGCCACACCGCGATCCCGATGAGGAGCGCCGCGATCGCCGTCCACGGGCCATCCGGCACGCCTACCAGGACGAGCGGCAGCGCGATCACGGCGAACAGAGCGCGCAACGACCAGCCCGGCAGCGTCCCGGCCAAGATCTCCCGGCCGACATCGCGAACCTCACCGACGTCGCGAACCTCACCGACGTCGCGAACGTCGCCGACGTCGCGAACGTCGCCGACGTCGCCGGCCCCGCGAGCCTCGCGCATCCCGCCACCCTCGCCGCTCATCGGCGCCGCCCTCCGGCGGTGAGCGCTCGCAGCCCTGCCTCCCGCGACGACGCATCCGGCCAGCGCAGCAGCTCCACTCCGCCCGCCTGCAACTGGTCGAGACGGAGGGTGCGCTCCAGTTCGATGGTGCGGAGGGCCAGCCGCTCCCGCGCGGCAAGGTCACCGGCATCGCGGGCCGGCAGCACATCCACGGCGATCACGCGGTGGCCCGCAGCACGCCAGGTCAGAGCCAGTGTCGCCGGCTGATCATCCAGGAAGGTGCCCAGCACGAACACCAGGGCGCCCGGCGACAGTCGCGGCGAGCGGACGCGCTGGAAGGCGGACCCCGTCGCCGTCGTCAGCTCGATCGCCCGGAGCACACGCTCCCGATGCCGGGCACCGGCCCGGGGCGGGAGGACGCGGCGGGACTCGCCCAGGTCGTCGAACCCGATCCTGTCGCCCACGGCGGCGTACGCGACGGCGAGCGACGATGCCGCCTCCCGGGCGATGTCGAGCGACGACACCGCCGGCCGGGGGTACGCCCGCGACCAATCGGCGACGACGCCGGTGACGTCGTCGCGGGCATCCACCACCAGATGGACGGCCGCGTCCGACGTGGCCGTCGTGCGACGGACGTACAGCTCTCCCTCGCGGCCGGCGCGCGCGGTGGCCCGCCAGTCGATGCGCCGCAGACGGTCGCCTGGATGGAACAGGTCGATGTCGCGGAACTCGCCCCCGTCGCCGGGCCGCGTCGACACGTGCTGCCCCGTCAGCCCGAGCAGCCGGGCGGGAAGAGGGAGGCTGCGCACGGGCGCCTGGCGCGGCCGCACCACCCGCTCCACGACGGCCTGCTCCCCGGGTTCGGACACCCACACGGCGTCGGCTCCGATGGCGCGCGCCTCCACCGCGGCGAGCCGCTGCGGTCCGGTGTGCACGAGAGGGACGAGCCCGGTCGCGCGGTCGGCGGCGCGCGGCGTGACCACCGCATCCATCGGCGCCGAACCGCCCAGGGCCAGCCGCAGCTGCAGCGCGTCCGGACGCTCGGTCGCGCCGGAGCGCAGATGCACGGTCACCGCCGCGATGCCGTCCGCCGCCGTGCCCGCCTCTTCGCCATAGCTCGCGGAGGAGGTGATCACCACATCCGCGGACGGGCGGCGGTCCCAGGCGAGCGCCGCTGCCAGGAGGAGTGGCGCGCCGACCAGTGCGGGCTCGACGCGCGACATCACGAACGCCGCGACGACGGCGATCACGCCGACGACGACGGCTCCGGCCAGGGCGGGGCTGAGCGTCCATCCGGTCGGGGTGCGCGTCTCCCTCGCGTCGCGGTCGGTCATCGTCACGTCGCGGTCGGTCATCGGCGCGCCGCGTCCGCCTGCCGCGCTCCGCCCGCCCGCTGGGCCGCCCCGACCGCCGGAGGACCGGCCACGGTGTTGACGACCTCGGTCACGACCTGCTCGGCCCGGACGCCGCCCGTCCAGGCCTGCACCGTGAGCGTGAGGCGGTGCGCGAGCACAGGGACGGCGACGGATTTCACGTCGTCCGGGATGACGAAGTCGCGGCCGTCGAGCACCGCCAGCGCCCGCGCGACGAGCAGCAGGCCCTGCGAGCCGCGGGGGGACGCTCCCACCTCGACGGAGCGGTGCCGACGTGTGGCGGCGGCCAGGCGGACGCAGTAGTCGGCGATGTCCGGGTCGACATCCACGGCCTCCACGCCCGCCTGCATCGCAGCGAGCGTTTCGGCGTCGATGACCGGCTCGACGGTCGCCACCTCGTGCCGGCGCGACACGCGCGCGAGCAGCACCCGCGATTCCCCCGCCTCGTCCGGATAGCCGACGCTCAACCGCACCATGAAGCGGTCGAGCTGCGCCTCGGGCAACGCGTAGGTGCCTTCCGACTCGATCGGGTTCGCGGTCGCGACGACGTGGAACGGCGTGGGGAGCGGGAAGCTGCTGCCCTCGACCGAGACCTGGCCCTCGGCCATCGCCTCCAGCAGCGCGGACTGCGTCTTCGGGGACGTGCGGTTGATCTCGTCGGCCAGGAACAGGCCGGTGAAGACAGGCCCCGGCCGGAACTCGAACTCCGCGGTGCGCGGCACGTAGACGAACGAGCCGGTGATGTCCGACGGGAGCAGGTCGGGCGTGCACTGCAGCCGTCGGAAGTCGAGTCCGACCGCGGCCGCGATGCTGCGCGCCGCAAGCGTTTTACCGAGACCGGGCACGTCCTCGAACAGGACGTGCCCGCCGGCGAGGATGGTCGCGAAGGCGACCCGCAGCGGCTCGCGCATCCCCACGACCACCGTTCCGACCCGGGCGAGGACGTCGGCGCCGAGCCGCGCGATCTCGGCGACCGTCAGCGAGGACGCCGCCGGCTCGGTGTGGACGTCGCCGTTCAGCGATGAGGCGGGGCCCTGCTCGACGGGGAGGCGGGGATCAGCGGGCACGGGGCGGCTCCTTGGCTTCGGCGGCGTTGGTGGCGGTGGCGGTGGCGGAGAGGACTGCCGACGCCGGTTCGACTTCGTCCGGTGCGTGCGGCGAGGCGACCCGGGCGTCGAGCTGCTCGAGCCGGGTCACTGCCGCGGCGACCTCTGCCGTGCGCGGCGGCGCGACGGCCGAGCCGCGACGGAGGAGCTGCAGCGCGTCGGCGCCGAGGAGCTGCTCGAGCTGCGCGTCCGCGGCGCGGTCCTCCAGGTCGAGTCCGTGCAGCGCCAGAGCGCGTTCGGCGATGGACCGCACCCGGCGCACGCCCTCCGGCGACGCACGGCCGCCCCGCGCGCCGAGCGACCAGCCCAGCTGGACGACGTCACGGCGCGCGCCCGGCCTCGGCGGAGGCGGGAGGGTCGCCCAGACCACGTCGGCGGCCTCGCCGAGGGCGGAGAGGCAGGCCGTCAGTGCGAGGGCGGCGGCACCCAGCCCTATCGCGTGGGCCGAATCCATCCCCAGGTACCAGGCGGCGACGGCAAAGGCGATGCCGAGGATCGCAGACAGGATGAGGCGGCGCAGCATCCGGGGCGGCAGGCGGCGGGGGCTCATGGTCGACCACCGGGAGCGATCTTCGCCGCCGGGCCGCTGCTCCAGGAGGCGCGCAGGGCGTCGACGGCGTCGCGGGCGGCCGCCACGTCGTCCGCTGTGACCGGTGCGGTGCTGAACCGTGCCCGAAGGTAGAGTCCGAGGAACCGCCGGGCAGCATCCCGGTCGGTGGCCACGCGGGCCACAACGCGTGCGGCGAACTCGGCAGGTGTCTCGGCGGGGAGGCGACGGACGCCCGAGTCGGCGGCGCCCTCCTCCAGCCCCAGCCAGGCGCGCTCGATGGCGTCGCGCGGCTCCCGGGGTTCGGTCAGCAGGTCGGAAGCACGGTCGAGTCCGCGACGCACCTGCTCGGGCTCGGGGCCGGCGTCCGGCTCCTGGGGAGCGTCGGCGAGCTCCGAGCCGGTGACGCTGAGAAGAGCGGGGAGTTCCGGGCTCGGGCTGCGTCGGCGCCGCAGACGCCAGAGGATCGCCAGGGCGATGACGACGGCGAGCACGATCAGGACGACGAGCAGCCAGGAGACGTCGATCCGCAGTTGCTCGCCCAGCTGCTGCGGCTCAGGGGTGCCGGTGGTTCCCTGGTCAGGTCGCCCGGTGACGACCGGACCCGGCGGGAGGAACACTCGCGGACCGGTGAAAGCGGGCGCGCCCTGGAACGCGACCGCTACGACGGTGAGCGCGACGAGCACCGCGCAGGCGACGAAGGTCCACCGTCGCCGTCCTGTCCTCGTCGAAGCCACCCTGCCACCGTAACGCGTGGTCAGCCCAGGTGTCCGGCCTTCTCCATCTGACGCAGGTCGCGCTTCAGGTCCGACAGCTCGTCGCGCAGCCGCGCGGCCAGCTCGAACTTGAGCTCACCGGCCGCCGCCAGCATCTGCTGGTTGAGGTCGGCGATGAGTCCCTCGAGCTCGGCGGCGCCCTGCGCGGCGATGCCTCCGTTGCGGAGGTTGGGCGTGGGGCTCTTGCGCTTCTGCTCGCGCCCCGCCAGGATGCGTGCCGTGTCGGCCTCCTCGCGGGCGAGGACCTCCGTGATGTCGGCGATCCGCTTCCGCAGCGGCTGCGGGTCGATGCCGTTCACCCGGTTGTACTCGATCTGCTTCTCGCGCCGACGATCCGTCTCTTCGATCGCGTTCTTCATCGAGTCGGTCAGGACGTCGGCGTACATGTGCACCTGACCGGACACGTTTCGCGCCGCACGCCCGATCGTCTGGATCAGCGAGGTCGACGAGCGGAGGAAGCCCTCCTTATCGGCGTCGAGGATCGCGACCAGCGACACCTCAGGAAGGTCGAGACCTTCTCGCAGCAGGTTGATGCCCACGAGCACGTCGTACACGCCCGCGCGCAACTCGGTCAGGAGCTCGACGCGCCGCAGCGTGTCGACGTCGGAGTGCAGATAGCGCACCTTCACGCCGGCCTCGGCGAGGAAGTCGGTCAACTCCTCGGCCATCTTCTTGGTCAGGGTCGTCACCAGGATGCGCTCGTCGCGCTCGACCCGCTGGCGGATCTCTTCCAGCAGGTCGTCGATCTGGCCCTTGGTCGGCTTCACGACGATCTCCGGGTCGATCAGACCCGTCGGGCGGATGATCTGCTCCACCACGCCGTCTGCGATGCCCATCTCGTACTTGCCCGGCGTCGCGGACAGGTACACCGTCTGACCCACGCGATCCTTGAACTCGTTCCACTTCAGCGGACGGTTGTCGAGAGCGCTCGGGAGGCGGAAGCCGTGCTCCACCAGCGTGCGCTTGCGCGACGCGTCGCCTTCGTACATCGCGCCGATCTGCGGCACCGTGACGTGGGACTCGTCGATCACCACGAGGAAGTCGTCCGGGAAGTAGTCGAGGAGGCAGTTCGGCGCCTCGCCCGGTGCACGGCCGTCGATGTGACGCGAGTAGTTCTCGATGCCGGAGCAGAAGCCGATCTGCTCCATCATCTCCAGGTCGAACTGCGTGCGCATGCGCAGCCGCTGCGCCTCGAGCAGCTTGCCCTCGCGCTCCAGCTCCTGCAGGCGCTCCCCCAACTCCTCCTGGATCGTGCCGATGGCGCGCTGCATCGTCGCGGGGCTGGCGGCGTAGTGCGTGGCCGGGAACACCGACACCGCATCCATTTTGTTGATGACGGTGCCGGTCAGCGGGTGCAGGGAGTACAGCGCCTCGATCTCGTCGCCGAACAACTCGATGCGGATGGCGTTCTCTTCGTAGACCGGGATGATCTCGATCGTGTCGCCACGGACCCGGAACTTACCGCGCGAGAAGTCGACGTCGTTGCGCTCGTACTGCATGTTGACGAACCGGCGGATGAGCGCGTCGCGGCCGACCTGCTGGCCGACCTGGAGCGCGACCATGGCCTCCAGATACTCCTCGGCCGCACCGAGGCCGTAGATGCAGGACACCGTCGAGACGACCACCACGTCGCGACGGCTGAGCAGCGAATTGGTGGTCGAGTGGCGCAACCGCTCCACCTCGGCGTTGATCGAGCTGTCTTTCTCGATGAAGGTGTCGGTCTGCGGAACGTAGGCCTCTGGCTGGTAGTAGTCGTAGTACGAGACGAAGTACTCGACCGCGTTGTTCGGCATCAGCTCACGGAACTCGTTGGCCAGCTGCGCTGCGAGCGTCTTGTTGTGGGCGAGGACCAGCGTCGGCCGCTGGACCTGCTCGATCAGCCACGCCGTGGTCGCGGACTTGCCCGTACCGGTCGCACCCAGCAGCACGACGTCGGTCTCGCCGGCGTTGATGCGCCCCGCCAGTTCCGCAATCGCCTGCGGCTGGTCGCCGCTCGGGCTGTACTCGCTGACGACCTCGAACGGACGGACGGCGCGTGTGGGAAGCATGCTTCCAGTCTAGGAAGGACCACCGACACTCCGGCCGGCTCTCGCTGACAGCGGAACACCCGCTCAGGGCTGCGCCCGCAGTTCCTCCCAGAGCGCGTCGACCTGCTCCAGCGTGTGCTCGAGGGTGCCGCCGGTGTCGATGACCACGTCGGCGACGGCGAGCCGTTCGGCGTCCGTCGCCTGCGACCGGATGCGGCGTTCGGCCTCTGCCGCATCCATCCCCCGCAGTGCGACCAGCCGGTCGATGCGGAGGTCGGCGTGGGCGTGAGCCACGACGATGCGATCGAAGGGGTACTCGTTGGCCGACTCCACCAGCAGCGGGACGTCGTAGACGACGATGGCATCCGGGTCGGCCTGAGCCGCCGCCTCGAACCGGGCTGTCGACGCGCGGAGCACGGCGGGATGCGTGATCGCGTTGAGGTCCTGCAACGCCTCCGGGTCGCCGAACACGATGGCGCCGAGGGCCGGCCGGTCGAGGCTCCCGTCCGGCGCGATGACCGCGTCGCCGAAGCGACGGGCGACCTCCGCGAGGGCGGGGGTGCCGGGTTCGACGACCTCCCGGGCGATGCGGTCGGCGTCCACCACCACGGCGCCGTGCGAGGCGAGCCGGGAGGCGATGGTCGATTTGCCGGAGGCGATCCCGCCGGTGAGTCCGATCAGCTGCACCCGCCCAGCCTAGCCGCGGCCCGGGAACGCCGAAGCGGCCGGCCCCGAAGGGCCGGCCGCTTCTGAGTGACGATGCTCAGGAGTTGGAGCTGAGCTTCTCGCGCAGAGCCGCGAGCGACTCGTCGTCGGCGAGGGTTCCGCCGGCTCCGGCGTCGGAGGAGTACGAGGACGTACCGCTGTCGGCGGCAGCCTCCTCGAGGCCCTTCGCGACCTGGCGCTTGTGCGCCTCCCAGCGCGCCTGGGCGGCAGCGTACTGCTGCTCCCACTCGTCGCGCTGCGTCTCGAAGCCTTCCTTCCACTCGTTGGTCTCCGGGTCGAAGCCCTCAGGGTACTTGTAGTTGCCCTGGTCGTCGTACTCAGTGACCATGCCGTAGAGCGCCGGGTCGAACTCGGTGCCCTCGGGGTCCACGCCCTCGTTCGCCTGCTTCAGCGAGAGGGAGATGCGGCGACGCTCGAGGTCGATGTCGATGACCTTGACGAACACCTCGTCGCCCACCGAGACGACCTGCTCGGCCAGCTCGACGTGCTTGCCGGACAGCTCGGAGATGTGGACGAGGCCCTCGATGCCGTCCGCGACGCGGACGAACGCACCGAACGGAACCAGCTTCGTGACCTTGCCCGGTGCGACCTGACCGATCGCGTGGGTGCGGGCGAAGACCTGCCACGGGTCCTCCTGCGTCGCCTTGAGCGACAGCGAGACGCGCTCGCGGTCGAGGTCGACCTCGAGGATCTCGACGGTGACCTCCTGGCCCACCTCGACGACCTCGGAGGCGTGCTCGATGTGCTTCCAGGAGAGCTCCGACACGTGGACGAGACCGTCGACGCCGCCGAGGTCGACGAACGCACCGAAGTTGACGATCGACGAGACGACGCCCTTGCGGACCTGGCCCTTGTGCAGGTTGTTGAGGAACGTGGTGCGGGACTCCGACTGGGTCTGCTCCAGCAGTGCGCGGCGCGAGAGCACCACGTTGTTGCGGTTCTTGTCGAGCTCGAGGATCTTGGCCTCGATCTCCTGACCCAGGTACGGGGTGAGGTCGCGGACGCGGCGCAGCTCGATGAGCGACGCGGGCAGGAAGCCGCGCAGGCCGATGTCGACGATCAGGCCGCCCTTGACGACCTCGATCACCGTACCGGTGACGACGCCGTCGGCCTCCTTGATCTTCTCCACATCGCCCCAGGCGCGCTCGTACTGGGCGCGCTTCTTGGACAGGATGAGGCGACCCTCTTTGTCCTCCTTCTGGAGAACGAGAGCCTCGACGGTGTCGCCGACCTCGACGACCTCGGTGGGGTCGACGTCGTGCTTGATGGAGAGTTCGCGCGAGGGGATGACGCCCTCGGTCTTGTAGCCGACGTCGAGGAGGACCTCGTCGCGGTCGATCTTGACGACGGTGCCTTCGATCAGGTCTCCGTCGTTGAAGAACTTCAGCGTCTTTTCGACCGCGGCAAGAAAGTCCTCAGCAGATCCGATGTCGTTGACGGCGACCTGCTTGGGTGCCTTGTCGGTCGTTGCGGTTGTCATGTAGTGGGTGCTCCGTTATGGACAGGATTCAGGCCGGACGCGTAGTTTCTTCTGGAGTTGTCCGCGAACGGCAGGCGGATAGAGATGTCACAAGAGTGACGCTCCAGTCTACCGGGCTGCGGACGCGCGCAGCAACCCGCGGCCGGACCCGTATGGACCGGGCCGACCGGCGGGCCTCCGCGCGCTCAGTCGAGCAGCGCCGCCTTCAGAGTGTCGAGCCCGACACCGCCGATGTCGAGGGCCTTCTTGTGGAACGCCTTGATGTCGAAGGACGCGCCTTCGCGGCGGGCGTACTCGTCGCGCAGCTGCTCCCAGATGCGCTGCCCGATCTTGTACGACGGCGCCTGTCCCGGCCAGCCCAGGTACCGGTTGACCTCGAAGCGGACGAACCCGTCGTTCATGTTGACGTTCTCGCGCAGGAAGGGGAAGGCGTCCTCACCGGTCCAGGCGCGAGATCCGTCCGGTAGCGGCTTCTCGAGGTGGACGCCGATGTCGAGCACGACACGCGCAGCGCGCATCCGCTGCCCGTCGAGCATGCCGAGACGGTCGGCCGGGTCGTCGAGGTAGCCGAGCTGCTCCATCAAGCGCTCGGCGTACAGCGCCCAGCCTTCGGCATGTCCCGAGGTGCCGGCGATGCGCCGCCACGAGTTGAGCTGCGCCTTGTTGTACGTCGCCTGTGCGATCTGCAGGTGGTGACCCGGGACACCCTCGTGGTACACGGTGGTCAGCTCGCGCCAGGTGTCGAACTCGGTCACGCCCTCCGGCACGCTCCACCACATCCGGCCCGCGCGCGCGAAGTCGTCGCTCGGGCCCGTGTAGTAGATGCCGCCCTCCTGGGTCGGCGCGATCATGCACTCCAGCCGGCGGATCTCGGCCGGGATGTCGAAGTGCGACTTGCCCAGCTCTTCGACGGCGCGGTCGCTCGTCTCCTGCATCCACCGCTGCAGCGCGTCGGTGCCGTGGAGCTTACGGCTGGGGTCGCCGTCGAGGAACTCGATGGCCTCGAGCACACTCGCGCCCGGCTTGATCTCGTTGGCGATCGACTCCTGCTCCGAGCGCATCCGGGCGAGCTCTTCGATGCCCCACTCGTAGGTCTCGTCGAGGTCGACGGTCGCACCGAGGAAGCCGCGCGAAGCGAGCGCGTACAGCTCGCGCCCGACCGCGTCCTTCTCGGGAGCGTGCTGGGCGAGCTCGTTCTCGAGGAAGTCCCCAAGAGCCGCGTAGGCCTGGGCCGACTCCCGCGCGCCGGCGGCCAGGTCGGACTTCAGCGACTCGGGCAGTACACCGTTGAGCGGTCGCGCGCCCCCGGTGAACTCGGCGAAGAAGCCGCTGTCGGACGCCTGCTTGCGCGCCTGGGCGAGAACTTCGCGCACCTGGCGGATCGCCGGGACGTTGCCGCCGGTGATCCCACTGCGCAGCGTCTCGATGTACCCGTCCATCGCGGCAGGGAGGTTGTGCAGCCGCTTGGCGACGTTGGCCCAGTCGTCTTCTGTGTCCGTCGGCACCAGGTCGAAGACCTCGCGCAACTCCTGCGCCGGCGAGGCGATGACATTGAGGTCGCGCTGCGCGAAGCGCGCCTCGTGCTTCTCGACGGTGAGCTGCAGCTCCCTGGCGAGATCCATCTTGGTGATCCGGTCGATGTCGTCGACTGGCTCCGCTGCTTCGATGCGGGCGAGGGCCTCCTTCACCTTGGCCGTCGCGTGCTCGGCGCCGGCGGGCGAGTAGTCGGCGTACTCACCTTCGCGGCCGGGCCGGCCGAGCCACACGTGGTACTCGGGGTAGAGCTCGAGCTGGGTGTCCACCCACTCCTCGGCGATCGTGTCGACCGGGGTGGGTTCGCGCTTCTGATCGTTGGTCATGCTTCGACCCTACTCAGTGCGCGGCGGCGTCCCAGTTCGCGCCGCGGCCCACCTGCACATCCAGCGGAACGCGGAGGTCCGCAGCCCCGGCCATCCGCGAGCGGACGATCGCCTCCAGAGCCTCCCACTCGCCGAAAGCGACCTCGAAGATGAGCTCGTCGTGCACCTGCAGCAGCATGCGCGAGTCGAGTCGCTGGTCGATGATGTCGCCCGCGATCCCGAGCATCGCCACCTTCATGATGTCGGCGGCGGAGCCCTGGATCGGCGCGTTGAGAGCCTGACGTTCCGCGTTCTCGCGGAGGACGCGGTTCGTCGATGTCAGGTCGGCGAACGGCCGGCGACGCCCGAAGATGGTCTCGGTGAAGCCGTCGACGCGCGCCTGCTCGACCACGTTGCGGAGATAGTCGCGGACCGCGCCGAACCGCTCGAAGTAGTCGCTCATCAGCTGCCGCGCTTCGGAGGTCTCGATCCGAAGCTGCTTGGACAGGCCGAACGCGCTCAGTCCGTAGGCGAGGCCGTAGGACATCGCCTTCACCTTCGTGCGCATCGCCGGCGTGACCTCGGCGGGCTCGACCCGGAAGACGCGCGACCCGACGAAGCGGTGCAGGTCCTCCCCCGCGTTGAAGGCCTCGATCAGGCCCGGGTCTTCGGAGAGGTGCGCCATGATCCGCATCTCGATCTGCGAGTAGTCGGCGGTCAGCAGGGTTTCGAAGCCCTCGCCCTGCGTGAACGCCGAGCGGATCTCGCGTCCCTCCTCCGTGCGGATCGGGATGTTCTGGAGGTTCGGATCATTGGACGAGATGCGGCCCGTGCTCGTTCCCGTCTGGTCGTAGGTGGTGTGGATGCGCCCGTCGCTCTCGACCGACCGCTCGAGCGTCTCCACGATCTGCTTCAGCTTGGTCGCGTCGCGGTGCTGCAGCAGGAGGCCGAGGAACGGATGCGGGTTCTTCTCCTGCAGGTCGGCGAGCGAGCCGGCGTCGGTGGAGTAGCCGGTCTTGGTGGCGCGCGTCTTCGGCATCCCGAGCTCGTCGAACAGCACCTGCTGCAGCTGCTTCGGCGACCCGAGGTTGATCTCGTGCCCGATCTGGGCGTACGCCTGGGCGGCGTAGTCGTTGGCCTTGTCGGTCAGCTGGCCGCGGAGGCGGGCGAGGACCTCCGAATCGATTGCTACTCCGCTGAGCTCCATCTCGGCCAGGACCGCGACAAGGGGCAGCTCGATGTCGTCGAGGACGGCGCGGGTGCCCTCGTCGAGCGCGATCATCTGCCCCTCGGCGACGCGGCGGATGTACCAGGCCTCGGTCGCGGGGCTGACCGCGTCGTTGATCGGGACGAGCTGGTTGGGGTCGGAGACCGGAAGCGTCTCACCGAGCACCTCGTACACCTGCTCGGCGAGCGACTGCGGGGCGGCTCCCGGCTTCACCAGCCAGGAGGCGATCCGCGTGTCGAAGGCGAGACCGTCGACCACGAAGCCCGCGCGGCTGAGCGCCTTGAACTGCGGCTTCGCGTGGAAGAAGTGCTTCGGCGCGCTACTCGCCAGCCACTCCTCCAGCGCGGTGTAATCGGGGCGACCCGGAACCCACGGCACGTACACGCTGTCGTCGGCCGTCGCGAGACCGAAGCCGGTGATCCCGGCCGGGCCCGTCTCGAGCTGCACGGCGATCGCCGCACCGTCGGCGGACGCCTTCGCCAGCCAGTTCGCCAGCTCTTCGTCGACCATGGTGCGGACGGCCGGCGCGCTCAGCGAGCCGGCGTCGCCCACCTCGGCGACGGACATGGCGCCGTCGAGCATCCCCTCTTCTCCGGCGATCTTCATCAGCCGGTCCAGCAGCGTCTTGAACTGCAGCCGGGCGAAGATGTCGCGCACGGCGCTCTCGTTGAGCGGCTTGCGCTCCAGGTCGTCCGGCCCGATCGGCAGCTCCACGTCGTCGCGCAGCTGGTTGAGGCGGCGGTTGCGCAGCGCGTTCTCTTTCTGGTCGCGGAGGTTCTGGCCGACGACGCCCGTGATCTCGTCGGCGTGCGCCACGATGTTCTCGACCGTGCCGTACTGCTGCACCCACTTGACCGCGGTCTTCTCGCCGACCTTGTCGACGCCGATCAGGTTGTCGCTGGTCTCGCCCACGAGCGCCGCGATCTCCGGGTACTGGTGCGGCTCGATGCCGTACTTCTCGCGGACCGCCGCGGGGTCGTAGATCTTCAGCTCGGACACGCCGCGGACGTTCGGATAGAGCAGCGTCACGTCGTCGTTGACGAGCTGGATGGTGTCGCGGTCGCCCGAGACGAGCAGCACCTTGAAGCCGCGCTCGACGCCCTGCCGGGCGAGGGTGGCGAGGATGTCGTCGGCCTCGTAGTCCTCTTTCGCGATGGTCGTCACGTTCATCGCGTGCAGCGCCTCTTCGAGCAGCGGCACCTGGCCGGCGAACTCGGACGGGGTCTCGCCGCGGGTGCCCTTGTACTCGGGATACTCGCGCGTGCGGAAGGAGTAGCGGGAGATGTCGAACGCCACGGCGAGGTGCGTCGGCTTCTGCTGCTGGAGCAGGTTGATGAACATGGCGATGAAGCCGTGGATCGCGTTGGTGTGCTGCCCTTCGCGGTTCACGAAACTGTCGACGGGGAGTGCGTAAAAGGCCCGGAATGCCAGCGAATGGCCGTCGATGACGAGAAGGGTAGGCTTTTCGGAGTCTGACACCAGGCAAGCCTACAAGGGGCCGGTGACAGTCCAGACGACCGTCAGGAGAGGCCGAGGATGACCGACGACGCACTCACGTACGTGCAGCAGAGAGGGCTCGGCCGGCTGGCCGAGAAGATGGGCATCGAGATGCTCGAGTTCACCGTCGAGCGGGCCGTCGCGCGCATGCCGGTGGAGGGCAACACGCAGCCCGCGGACCTCCTGCACGGCGGCGCGTACGTCGTCCTCGGCGAGTCGCTCGGCTCCATGTCGGCGAACCTCTACGCCGGCGAGGGCCGCCTGGCGGTCGGGATCGAGATCAACGCGTCGCACACGCGTTCGGCGACGAGCGGCTACGTGACCGGCGTGTGCACGCCCATCCACCTCGGCCGGACGCTGACCACCCACGAGATCGCGGTCACCGACGACAAGGGGCGCCGCTGCTCCACGATCCGCATCACGAACCTGATCAAGGAGCTGTAGGCCGCCCCGATTCGTCACGAATGCGGCGAACGCGCGCCTTTCGCCGATTCGTCACGAATGCGGCGAATGTGCGGCGCTTTCGCCCGATTCGTCACGAATGTGGCGAATGTGCGGCGCTTTCGCCCGATTCGTCACGAATCTGCAGGGAGGACGCGGAGCTACTTCTTCGGGGCGAGCTGCTCGATGATCGCCTGGGCGACGTCGTGCATGGTGAGGCGGCGATCCATCGAGGCCTTCTGGATCCAGCGGAACGCCTCCGGCTCGGACAGGCCCATCTTCTCGTTGAGGAGGCCCTTCGCGCGGTCGACCAGCTTGCGGGTCTCGAACCGCTGTACCATGTCGGAGACCTCGGCCTCGAGCGCGATGATCTGCTGGTACCGGGCCAGGGCGATCTCGATCGCCGGCAGCAGGTCGTTCGGCGTAAACGGCTTCACCACGTAGGCGAGCGCGCCGGCCTCGGTGGCCCGTTCGACGAGCTCCTTCTGGCTGAACGCGGTCAGCAGCACGACCGGGGCGATGTGGTCCTTCGAGAGACGCTCCGCAGCGGAGATGCCGTCGAGCTGGGGCATCTTGACGTCCATGATGACGAGGTCGGGGCGCAGCTCGGTCGCGAGTGCGACCGCCGTCTCGCCGTCTCCGGCCTCACCGACGACCTCGAAACCGTTGTCGCGCAGGATCTCGACGATGTCGAGGCGGATGAGCGATTCGTCCTCCGCCACGACGACGCGACGGGGTGCGGTGGGGGTGGTCTCCTGGTCAGTCACGACAAAAGCCTACGGTATTGTTCAGGTGTTGTTGTGCGCCGCCGTGGCGGAATGGCAGACGCGGAGCACTCAAAATGCTTTGTCCGGAAGGGCGTGTGGGTTCGAGTCCCACCGGCGGCACGACTTCTCAGATGCGGGCGCCTCAGATGCGGGCGCCGACGACGGTGGCCGCGAAGCGGCGGGCCCGCTCGGCCAGGCCGGCGATCCGCTCCTCCACCACCAGGTCGGCGTCGAACCCGACGTACGACGGCGGAGGCGTGCGGCGCACGTTGGCGCTGCACTCGAACGCGCCGCACACGAGCGTGCCCACAGTGTCCCCATTGCGGCCGGCTTGACCGGCCCGACGGGCGGACCAGAACCAGACGTCGTTGGTGAGGTGCACATCCTGGCACCAGCCGCACATCGACGGCACATGTGACCGCATGGAGGCCTCTGAAGCGCGCAGCACGATTCCCACCGGCCCGTCGCCGGTGGGGATCACGACGTAGCCGCGCTGCGGAAGGCGCGGGTCGCGCCAGCCGAGGTACTCGCGCCGCGCCCAGTCCACCTCGTGGAGGCCCGGTGGCATCGGAAGCTCCTCGGCTTCGCTGCGGGAGCAGTTGACGAACGACTCGCGGATCTGCTGCGGGGTCAGGATCTCCATGCGCACCTCCTGCCTCCATGCTCGCACAGGATCGCAGCGGCACCCTCTCGGCGTGTCGCCGCTTGACCCTGCCCCCGGGGTCAGGGGTTACCGTGCTCGCATGACCACGATCGAGAGCGTCACCGACGCCAGCTTCCAGGAGGACGTGCTCGCCGCCCCGGGCACCACCATCGTCGAGTTCTGGGCGGAATGGTGCGGTCCGTGCCGGGCGCTGTCCCCGATCCTCCAGCAGTTGCAGGAGGAGCACGCGGACCGCATCCGCATCGTCAAGATCAACGCGGACGAGAACATGGACACGACCGTCGCCTACAAGGCTCTGGCATTGCCGGTGATGAAAGTGTTCCGCGACGGGGAGGTCGTCAAGACGATCATCGGCGCGAAGCCGAAGCCCGCGATGGAGATGGAGCTCGCGCCGTTCCTCTAGCCGGCCGCCCTGGCGCTCTGCAGCTCAGGTGAGGTGGTCGAACGCCCCGCTGACCCAGCCGATGTAGCGGTCGGCCGAGCGGAGCACCGCGCCGCGCGCATCCTCCCGGACGACATTCCCCAGGTTGCCGTACAGCCGCTCGAAGGGACGGTCGCAGACCGTGTCGGCGATGCGGCGCACGACGGCGGCGGAAAGCGGGATGTCGTTCGGGTAGCTGCGCTGGAAGGTCACCCACCGCTGCGACGGCCCAGGGAAGATCGTGTCGCCGCTGAGCACGACGCCGCGGTCCCAATGGACGACGGCGCTCCCAGGGAAGTGTCCCCCGATCGTCCTCAGCACGACGCCCGGCAGCACCTCGGACTCGCCCGTCCAGGACTGGATCGCCGCATCCTCCCGCTGCACCCAGTGGCGGTCGGCGGCGTTGACCAGCACAGGGGGGTCGCCGAGCATCCGCGACCAGCTCACCTGGGCGCCGAACATGTGCGGGTGGCTGGTGGCGATGACCGCGACGCCGCCCAGGTCCTGCACCGCTGCCGCGGCCGCCTCGTCGACGTAGCCGGTGGGATCCCACAGGAGGTTGCCGTCGGGCGTGCGCAGCAGGAGGCTCTGCTGGCCGATGCCGACCTTCGGCTCGCTCCTCAGGCCATAGAGGTCGGGCTCCAGCTCGGTGACCACGACGTGCTCGCCCTCGCGCTGCAGCCGCTGCAGCGTCGTCCACTCCTGCCCCGACGGCGGCACGTACTGCCGCTCGTCCTCGCAGATCGGGCACCGCTCGGGCGGATGCTCGCCCGCCGCCGTTCCTATCGGATTCGTTTCGACAGCACACGTCGCACACAGCCACTCCGCCACATCCGGGACTCTACCGGCCGTCGAGCGGTGAGTCGATGTCCGTATCCGCGCCGAGTGGTGACGTCAGGTCACCACTCGCCGCGGAATAGGCTGCGTGGTGGACCGATTGGAGTGGATGTGAAACGCATCGGGTTCCTCAGCTTCGGGCACTACCAGCCCATCCCCGGCTCTGTGTCGCGCACCGCGGCGGACGCCCTGCACCAGGCCATCGACCTCGCCGTCGCAGCCGAGGAGCTCGGAGCGGACGGCGCGTTCTTCCGCGTCCACCACTTCGCGCCGCAGCTGGCCTCCCCGTTCCCGCTGCTCGCCGCGATCGGAGCCCGCACCAGCCGCATCGAGATCGGCACCGCCGTCATCGACATGCGCTACGAGAACCCCCTCTACATGGCGGAGGATGCGGCGGCGGCCGACCTGATCGGCGGCGGCCGGCTGCAGCTCGGCGTCAGCCGGGGCTCACCCGAGACCGCGCTGCACGGCGCCGCATCGTTCGGCTACGTCCCCGCCGAGGGCGAGACGGACGCCGATATGGCGCGCCGCCACACGGAGCTGTTCCGTGCCGCGATCGCGGGAGCCGGCGTCGCGGAGGCCGACCCGGCCATGACCGGAGGGCAGCGCGGCGCCCTGGCCATCGAGCCGCAGTCCCCCGGGCTCGGTGACCGGATCTGGTGGGGCGCCGGCACCCGGGCCACCGCCGTGTGGGCGGCCGAGCAGGGCATGAACCTGATGAGCTCGACCCTGCTGACCGAAGACACCGGCGTCCCGTTCTCCGACCTGCAGGCGGAGCAGCTGCAGCAGTACCGGGACGCCTGGGCGGCCGCAGGCTGGGAGCGCGAGCCCCGGGTCTCCGTCAGCCGCAGCATCCTCCCGATCACCACGGACCTCGACCGCCGGTACTTCGGCGCCTCCGCACTCGCCGACCGGCACGACCAGGTCGGCCACCTCGACGGCGGACTCGCGCGCTTCGGCAAGAGCTACGTCGGCGACCCGGAGCGGATCGTCGAGGAGCTGCGCGAGGATGCGGCAGTGGCCGACGCGGACACCCTCCTGGTGACCGTGCCCAACCAGCTGGGCGTCGAGTACAACGCGCATCTCCTGGAGACGATCGTCACCCGGATCGCCCCCGAGCTGGGCTGGCGCGACTGACGGAGGCGATGCGCACACCGAACGTCTGTACCCCGAACGCGGCATAGACGGCTCCGCGGATCCTGACATGATTGTCCTACCGCACACCCGAATCTGCGGTGACCGTTCCGTTCCGATCCAAGGGTGTGCCATGCGAGCTCCGAGTCTCCGGTCAGTGATCGCCTCCACCGCGCTCGTCGTCGCGATCGGCGGGTCCGTTCTGGTCGCCACCGCCCCCGCCGGGGCGGTGACCCAACGCCGCGACAGCACGACAGCAAGCTCGGCCATCACCGGCATGTGGGCCTGGGGCAACCCGATCGACCCCGCCGTGGACGCGCGTGGGGAGGGTCTCGCGCAGTTCGAGCCGCAGGCACTCGCCGACTTCGCCGCCGCGCACCGGCTGCGCACGGTCTTCCTGTCTGTGCCCTGGGCCGCGGACGAGGGCCCGTTCTCGACCTGGCTGACGGACGCGGTGGATGCGCTGCATGCCGCGGGCGTGACGAAGGTCGCAGCCCTGGGCGGTGACGCAGCGTGGGCCGACGACCCGAGCCTCGCCGCGACGTGGACGGCTGCAGCCCTGCGGGCCGCCCCGTTCGACGCGGTCCAGTTCGACGTCGAGCCGTGGGTGGTCTCGTCGGACGACCAGCTCCCCGCAGTGGTCACTCAGTTGCAGACCATGTACGACGCGGCCCGCGCCGCGGCAGGCTCCGTGCCGATCGGCGCGGACCTCCCCTGGTGGCTCGCCGCCAAACCGCAGCCGGGCGGAGGGACGGCCTTCGACGCGCTGCTCCCCCACCTGAAGTCGGTCGCGATCGTCGCATTCAGCGACCACGCGGCCGGATCCGACGGAATCGTGGCGCTGGCTAAACCGGCCGCGACGGCGGCCGCCGCGAAGCGCATCCCGTTCAGCATCGGCGTCGAGACGGAGACCCCGGAGGTGGCCGGCGGCCCGGGCGCGACGTTCGGGGACGACAGCGCCGCCCTGCTGGAGTCGGAGACGGCGAAGGTGCGGACCCAGCTCTCCGGCCTCCGTGGCTACGGCGGCGTGACGGTTGAGCACCTGCTCAGCTGGCAGGGGCTGCTCGCGCGCTGAGCGTGACGGTCGACGGCCGGTGACTGCGGTCGTCCGGAACGTCTGCTCCTGCGCGCCGCACAGCATTCGTTCCGGGAGGGCGCAGTCGCACGAGCAGGTCAGCTGCGGCCGTCGGCGGCGGCCTCCAGTGCGGCGATGTCGAGCTTGCGCATGGTGAGCATCGCCTGGTTGGCGCGGCGGGACCGCTCCGGATCGGGGTCGGCCTGCAGCTCCAGCAGGCGGTTGGGCACGATCTGCCAGCTCACACCCCAGCGGTCGGTCAGCCACCCGCACATGCTCTCGCGGCCTCCGTCGGCGGTGAGGGCGTCCCACAGCCGGTCGACCTCGGCCTGGTCGTCGCAGACCACGGAGAGCGAGACGGCCTCCGTGAAGCCCTCGTTCGGGCCGCCGTTCATCGCCTGGTACTCCACGCCGCCGAGCGTGAAACGGACGACGACGAGACCATCGGGCATCCCCTCGCCGAACTGTTGGACGTGCAGGATGCGGGAGTCGGGCAGGAGCGAGGTGTACAGCTCTGCGGCCTCCTCTACGCCGTGCTCGAACCACAGGAACGTGCTGACCTTCTGCATGGGACCTCCGGGCGTCGTCGCCGATGGCGCCCATGGTAGCCATGCGCGGCGGCTCTGCGCGACGGGTGTGCGCGGCGGCTCGTGCGCGGCGGAGTAGCGTTGCAGCGTGTCTCCCCGCAGCTCCGCTTCCGGCATTCCGTTCGCCAGTTACGTCGCGATCGGCGACAGTTTCACGGAAGGCGTCGGGGACGAGCTGGCCGACGGGCGTGTGCGCGGGTGGGCGGATTTCGTCGCTCTCGGGATGGCCGCGGCCTCCGAGGAGCCGTTCCGCTACGCGAACCTGGCCATCAGGGGACGGAAGCTCGGGCCGATCGTCGACGAGCAGGTGGAGCCGGCGATCGCACTGCGGCCGGACCTGGTGAGCCTCAACGGCGGAGGGAACGACATCATGCGACCGCGGGTCTCGATCGAGGGCGTGGCGCGGACCCTGATGGACGCCGCGGACCGCGTTGTGGCCTCCGGAAGCCACATGCTGCTCCTCAGCGGGGCGAACCCGAGCGCGCACCTCCCCCTCGGCGGGCTGATCCGCCGGCGGGGCGAGGAGCTCGCCGAGGCGGTCCGCGCGATGCTCCCACGCGAGGGCATCACGTTCGTCGACAACTGGGCCGACCAGAACCTGGAGGACATCCGCTACTGGTCCGCGGACCGCCTGCACCTCGGACCGCTCGGCCACGCCCGCGTCGCGAGCAACGTGCTGACGGCCTTCGGCATCCCGGTCCCGACGGAGTGGGGCGTCGAGGAGGTCGCAGCCGCACCACCGGGCGAACGGACGCGGCGGACCGCGGAATACTACCGTCGCTACGTTCTGCCCTGGATCGGCCGCAGGCTCACCGGCCGCTCCTCCGGCGACGGGCGCGCGGCGAAGATCGCCGAGCTCACCGTCGTGGATCCCGCCAGCGCGCGCCCGCTCTGAGTCAATCGTTGTCGCCTCCCGTGGTGTCGATCCGGGTGGTGCGCGAACCTCCTCCCCACTTCCACTCGGCGACTTCTGGGATGTCTTCGCCGTGCTCGCGCGTGTACTGACGCGCCCGCAGCCGTGCGTCCTGCATCTCCTGTCGCAGTTCGGCGTGGCGGGAGGCCAGACCGGGCACGTAGTCGATGACGTCCATGACCAGGTGGTACCGGTCGAGGTCGTTGAGCATCACCATGTCGAACGGGGTGGTGGTCGTGCCCTCTTCTTTGTACCCGCGGACATGCAGGTTGCCGTGGCCGTTGCGGCGGTAGGTAAGGCGGTGGATCAGCCACGGATAGCCGTGATAGGCGAAGACGACCGGCTTGTCCGAGGTGAACAGCGCGTCGTACTCGCGGTCGTTCAGGCCGTGCGGATGCTCGCCCTCGCTCTGCAGCCGCATCAGGTCGACGACGTTGACGATGCGGACCTTGAGGTCGGGCAGTCGGCGGCGCAGGATGTCGGCCGCGGCCAGTGTCTCGAGTGTCGGGATGTCTCCGGCGCACCCGAGCACGACGTCCGGTTCCTCGCCCTCGACCTCGGTTCCGGCCCAGGGGAAGATGCCGATCCCGCGCGTGCAGTGCGCGATGGCGTCCTCCATGTTCAGCCACTGCGGCGACGGCTGCTTACCCGCGACGACGACGTTGACGTAGTCGACCGACTTCAGGCAGTGGTCGTACGTGGACAGCAGCGTGTTCGCGTCGAAGGGCAGGTAGACGCGGACGACGTCGGCCTTCTTGTTGACGACGTGGTCGATGAAGCCAGGGTCCTGATGGGACGCGCCGTTGTGGTCCTGCCGCCAGACGTGCGAGCTGAGCAGGTAGTTGAGGGAGGCGACCGGGCGGCGCCACGACACCTCGCTCGCCGACTTGAGCCACTTCGCGTGCTGGTTGAACATCGAGTCGACGATGTGGATGAAGGCCTCGTACGACGTGAAGACGCCGTGCCGCCCGGTCAGCAGGTAGCCCTCCAGCCAGCCCTGGCACTGGTGCTCGCTCAGCACCTCCATCGCCCTGCCCTGGAGCGCAAGATGGTTGTCGTCGTCGATGGGCAGGTACTCGGCGTTCCACTGCTTGCTCGTCGCCTCGTACACGGCCTGGAGCCGGTTGGAGGCGAGCTCGTCCGGAGCGAACAGCCGGAAGTCGGTGGGATTCGCGATCATCACGTCTCGGAACCAGTCGCCCAGCACGCGCGTCGCTTCCGCGACGGTGTCGCCCGGCACGGCGACATCGACCGCATAGTCCCGGAAGTCGGGCAGTCGCAGGTCGCGACGCAGCAGCCCGCCGTTCGCGACCGGGTTGGCGCTCATCCGCCGGTCGCCCTCCGGCGCCAGAGAGGTGATGAGGTCGATTGCGCGACCCCGTTCATCGAAGAGCTCCTCCGGCCGGTAGGACTTCAGCCAGTCCTCGAGGATGCGGGTGTGCTCCTCCGTGTCGCGGGCGCTGGCGAGCGGGACCTGGTGGGCGCGCCAGTTGTTCTCGGTCGGGTGGCCGTCGATCTCGGCCGGGCAGGTCCACCCTTTGGGCGTGCGAAGGATGAGCATCGGCCACGAGGGGCGCCCGTCCAGTTCACCGGCCGCGGCGGCCTGCTTGATCGCTGCGATGCGGTCGAGGATTTCGTCGAGCGTCGCCGCCATCCGCTTGTGCACCTCGCGCGGATCCTCCCCGTCGAAGCCGCCCGAGACGATGAACGGCTCGTGGCCGTAGCCGCGCATGAGGTCGAGCAGTTCGGACTCCGGAATGCGCGCCAGCACCGTCGGGTTGGCGATCTTGTAGCCGTTCAGGTGCAGGATCGGCAGCACGACGCCGTCCTGCGCGGGGTTGAGGAACTTGTTCGAGTGCCAGGCGGTCGCGAGCGGGCCGGTCTCCGCCTCGCCGTCGCCGACGACCGCGGCGACGAGAAGATCGGGGTGGTCGAACGCGGCGCCGTAGGCATGCGAGAGCGCGTAGCCGAGCTCACCGCCTTCGTGGATCGATCCAGGGGTCTGCGGGGCGGCGTGACTCGGGATGCCGCCCGGGAAGGAGAACTGCCGGAACAGCCGGCGCAGGCCGTCTTCGCTGCGGTCGATCGCGCTGTAGAGCTCGCTGTAGGTGCCGTCGAGATAGGCGCTCGCGACGACTCCCGGACCGCCGTGGCCGGGCCCCGCCACGAAGAGCGTGTCGAGGTCCCGTTCCCGGATCACCCTGTTGAGGTGGGCGTAGATGAAGTTGAGGCCGGGAGTGGTTCCCCAGTGCCCGAGCAGTCGTGGCTTGATGTCGTCGCGCGACAGCGGGCGCCGCAGCAGCGGATTGTCGAGCAGGTAGATCTGCCCGACCGAGAGGTAGTTGGCTGCGCGCCACCAGGCGTCGATGCGGTCGAGCATCTCTTCGCTCAGCTCCGGCCCGCCCTGCTCGCGCTCCGCCGTCGCGGTCGTCTCGGTCATCAGCACTCCCTGCTCTCGTCATGTCGGCTCCGTGTTCCCGCCCACGCCGTTGCGGGGCGGAGGAGCCGGATGTGGGGCCACACTACGGCGGGGTGCGCAGACGCAACAGGACCGCCGGAGGAATCTGTGGAGAACATCCGGCTGTGCAGAACCCGGCCTCTGGCGGGGCGGGAAGGTGCGCACTAGCGTCGAGGACATGAACGACACGAAGGTCCGCCCGGTGGACGAAACGGTATGGGGAGACCTCGAGACGGTCTTCGGCACCCGGGGCGATGCGGCGGGGTGCTGGTGCCAGTGGTTCAAGCTGCCGCGCGCCCAGTCGGACGCGCTGACGCGCGAGCAGCAGCGCGACCGGTTGCACGAGCAGGTCACCACGGGACGACCGGGTGTGCTCGCCTGGGTCGACGGCGAACCGGCCGGGTGGGCTGCCGTCGAGCCGTTCTCGGCCTACCCGAACCTCGCCCGCTCCCCCATCACCCGGCGCCGGGACGACGACCCGGCCGACCCCTGGGCGGTCACCTGTTTCGTCGTGCGGATGGAGTTCCGCCGCAGGGGTCTCGCCCGCGCGCTGCTGCGCGGAGCGGTCGAACACGCTCTCAGCAACGACGCGACGGTGATCGAGGGCTATCCGGTCGACCCGGAGGTGCGACCCTCGCTCTCGGCGGCCGAGCGCTACCACGGCACGGTGTCGCTCTTCCGTGACGGCGGTTTCGAACTCATCCGGCGGCCGAGCGCCACGCGCGCGATCATGCGCCGGACGGTCTGATCTCTTGCCGCCGGTACACTCAGACAGTGAGCTCCACCCGTCGCGACCGCCTCATCGGGGCGGGAACACAGGTGGCGACGGAGGTCAGCATCAACTTCGGCTCGGCGCTCGCCGGACTGCTCATCCCGGTCGTGGGCTCCGTGGTCGTCGTCGCCGCCCGTCAGGTGGTCACCGCGGCAGCCGTGCTGCCGTTCTACCGGCCGAGACGCGCCGAGCTGACCTGGCGGCGGCTGTGGCCTGCTCTCGCACTCGGCGTGGTGCTCGCCGCGATGAACCTCAGCTTCTACGAAGCCGTCGGGAGGCTGGGGCTCGGAATCGCCGCGACCATCGAGTTCCTCGGCCCGTTCGCTCTCGCCCTGGCGGGGTCGCGCCGCCTCCTCGATGCGGCGTGCGCGGTCGCCGCAGCAGGCGGAGTCCTCCTGCTCACGGCGACGGAGGGCGCGGTCGACCCGATCGGCGTGGCGCTGGCGCTCACGGCGGCTGCCGCCTGGGCGGCGTACATCCTGCTCACCCGGCAGGTGGCGATGCGTCTGCCGGGCCTCGAGGGGCTGAGCGTCGCGAGCATCGTCTCCACGGCGCTGACCGTCCCGATCGCGCTCGTCGTCGTCGACTACAGCCGGGTCGACCTGCGGGTGCTGCTCCTCCTGCTCGCGCTCGGCGTGCTGTCGTCGGCGGTCCCGTACAGCCTCGACACCTTCATCCTTCGCCGGCTGACCCCACGGCTCTACGCCGTCATCACGAGTTTCGGTCCGGTCGTCGCAACGATCTTCGGGGTGATCGTGCTCGGGGAGCGGTTCTCGTTGCTCCAGCTGTTCGGCATCCTCATCGTGTGCGCGGCCGCCGGCATCACCATCGCCACGCAGCGCGACCGTCCGGTGTCCGACCTGGAGCAGACGGCGGAAGCGGTCCCCTGACGCCGCGCCGTGAACCGAGCGCCGAGCCCACCGGCCAACCTACCGACGATCAGGACAGGATGTCCTTGGTCGTGAAGCGCCCGACGGCCAGCGCCCCGAACACGGCGATGTAGCCGAGCTGCAGAAGGGCATTCGAGTTGAACGAATCCCACGCGATCGGATCACGAAGGAAGTCGCCGAAGCCCAGCCAGTAGTGACTGAACAGCCACGGGTGCAGCGCGTCGAGCTGCGGCAACTGGTCGAGTACCTGGGACATCACGGCGAGCACGGCGGTGGCGGCCATCGCTCCGACCGGGACGTCCGTCAACGTGGAGAGGAACAGCCCGATGGCGCACAGCCCGAGCAGCGAGACCACGATGTAGAGCGCGATGAGCGCCAGCCGCAGGTAGGCCTCACCGAGGCTCACCTGGATGCCCGAGAGCAGCGTGACGGGGCCGATCGGGAACAGCAGCGTGCCGATCAGGGCGCCCGCCAGGCCGACGACCAGCGCCGCCGCGATGCAGAACACGGCGCATCCGGCATACTTCACGGCGAGCAGACGGAGGCGGCCGGCGGGCGCGATGACGAGGTAGCGGAGGGTGCCGTGGCTGGCCTCGCCCGCGATCGTGTCGCCCGCCACCACGCCGATGGTGAGCGGGAGGAAGAGCGGAACGCACACCACGAGCGCCGTGAACGCGACGAAGAGTCCGTTGCTGCTGATGTCGGTGAGGAAGGCTGGTCCGCGCGAGCTGCCGCCGGTGATCCGCACCGCGACCGCGATGAGGATGGGCACGGCGGCGAGAGCCGCGAGCATCGCCCAGGTGCGCCACCGGCGGAACATGACCGAGATCTCCGAGCCGAGGAGGGCCCAGCCGGCAGACGGCCGCTCGCGCCGCGCTGCGGCCGCGCGGACACGGGCGTCGCCTGCGTGCGGCGCGGCCGGCGCCGCTGTCGTCTCACTGCTCGACATCGAAGCCCTCCCCCGTCAGCTCGACGAACCGCTCCTCCAGGCTGGACGATCGCACGGCGAACCCGCGCAGCCGGACGCCGTCGCCGACGAGGGCGGCGGCGAGCACCTCGGCGGGTGGCGCGCTCTCCGGAAGGGCAGCCTCCACACCGGAGGCGGTCGTGATCGCGTCCACTCCCAGTCGCCCCAGCACTGCAACTGCGAGGGGCGCATCCGGTGTCTCGACGGCGACGACCGGTCCGGAGCCACGGCGCAGCTCGTCGATCGAGCCCTGCGCCACCAGGCGCCCCGCGCGCATGATCGCGGCGTGCGTGCAGACCTGCTCGATCTCGGCGAGCAGATGGCTGGAGACGAACACCGTCGTGCCTTCGTCCGCAAGCGAGCGGACCAGCGAGCGCACCTCGCGCGTCCCCTGCGGGTCGAGGCCGTTCGTCGGCTCGTCCAGGACCAGGAGGTCGCGATCGGTCAACAGTGCGCCGGCGATCCCGAGCCGCTGCTTCATGCCGAGCGAGTACGCACGGACGTGCTTGCTCGCGGCATGCCCGAGACCGACCCGGTCGAGGGCGGCCTCCACGCGCGCCGTCCGCGTACTGCCGGGAGCGTACCGGTCGGCGGTGTCACGGCGGATCAGGTTCGCGGTTCCGGACAGGTACGGCGCGAACGCCGGCCCCTCCACGAGCGCACCGACCCGGGGAAGGATGCGCGAACCGCGGTCGGGCATCCTCTCCCCCAGCACACGGATGTCACCGGCCGACGGGGAGATCAGGCCGAGCAGCATCCTGATCGTGGTGGTCTTTCCGGAGCCGTTGGGCCCGAGGAAGCCGAACACCGAGCCGCGCGGCACGTGCAGGTCGAGGCCGTCGACGACCGCCCGCGACCGGAAGCGCTTGGTGAGCCCGCTGGTCGCGATCGCCGCGTCGGTCACTGGCCGGCCGCGCTCGCCGCCGCCTGGAGGGCGGACACGGGCACGGAGCCGGCGAGGACCCGTCCGTCGGACGTCACCAGCACCGACACCAGCGACGAGCTGAGCGCCCGTCCGCCGTCGACGGGCTGGGTCAGCTCCGTGAACAGCGGGTTGCCTGCGAGCGAGGCCGGGGCCGCACCGGCGGGAAGTGCCACGATGGTCGCCCAGCCCTCGCCCGAGACGGTCGGTCGAGCCTGCTGACCGGCGGCGTGCGAGGCGTCTCCGCGCGACGGCAGGTTCTGCTCGGAGACCGTCGCGCCCTTCGGCGGTGCGAACGCGAAGACCGAGGAGTCCGGCTTCTCCGGCGTGAACGACGAGAACCCGGCACTGAAGGCGGGCGAACTCGCGCCGCGCGCCGTAACGGAGACCTGAAGCGGGATGCCCGTGGCACCGTCGACGGCGATGGCGACCGAGCCGACCAGCGTGGAGCCGGCCTTCGGGGTGAGCACGAGGTCGTAGGCGTCGCGGCCGGCGACCTTGACGTCGTCGCCGAGGGCGACCTTCGTCGAGGGGTCGACCGAATCGAGGAAACGCTGCGCGAGCTGCGACGGCGTCAGCGAGGTCGCATCCGGCGCGGCCGTGTGCTCCTGCCCGGCCGGGAGGGTGGCGTGCGTGACGTCGTTGCCCGATGACTGGTACAGCCACAGGTCGGAGCCGTTGCGGATCGCATCACGTTCGGCCAGCTTGTCGAGCAGCTGAACGCGAACATGCGTCGGACCGTCGACCCACACCTTCGCGGTGTGGTCGGCGAGGGCGAGCTCCAGGAGATTCTGGGCACTGTCGTCGGCCGACGACGAGGACGACGAGGAGGTCGACGGGAGGCTCGGCAGCCCGAGGTCGGAGGTCTGCTCCACGGTGCCCGAGAAGGCGCGGGTGTCGCTCGCGGCGACCAGCCGCAGCACATCCGACGGCGACTTCACGGGGAGATCGGTCGCTCCTGCGGCCAGCGGTGTGACGATCACGGCGGCCGCGATCGCCACGGGGACGACGACGGCCGGCGCCCAGCGCATCCAACGGTGTTCCATAGCCCGAGGATACGCGCGCCGGGGCCCCTCCGACCCTGCGGATTGCATGGGAGAACCGGAGTTCATCCCCCGGTCTGATGCGGTGTCATACCGGAGAGGGACAGGACTGGGGCGGGCTTCCGTCGGTGTGAATCGTTCGATTCTCCGACGCACCGCGGTGCGGACGGGACGAACGCCGCGCCGCCCCCGCACACGCGGAAGGCCCCGCACGAGGCGGGGCCTTCCGGACCGGTGCTAGAGGACGTCGCCGACCTTGTGCACGCGGATGTCGTTGGTGGTGCCGGGGATTCCGGGAGGGGACCCGGAGATGATGATCACCTTGTCGCCGTCGACGGCGCGGCCGGTCGACTTCAGCGCCTCGTCCACCTGCGCGACCATCTGGTCGGTGTGGGTGACGCGGCCGACGACGAACGACTCGACGCCCCAGAACAGCGACATGCGGCGGCGGACCGACTCCTCCGGCGTGAACGCCAGGATCGGGATCCTGCTGCGCAGGCGCGACATGCGGCGGGCGGACTCGCCCGACTCGGTGAAGACGCAGAGGAACTTGGCCTCGACGAAGTCGGCGACCTCGACGGCGGCCAGCGTGATCGCACCGGACTGCGTGCGGGGGCGGGTGCCGAGCGGCAGGATGCGCTCCAGCCCGTGCTCCTCGGTGGAGGTCACGATCTTCGCCATGGTCTGGACCGTGACGGTCGGGTACTCGCCGACGCTGGTCTCGCCCGAGAGCATGACGGCGTCCGCGCCGTCGAGAACGGCGTTCGCGACATCCGAGGTCTCGGCGCGGGTCGGCACCGGGCTCGAGATCATCGACTCGAGCATCTGGGTGGCAACGATGACCGGCTTCGCCGCACGGCGGGCCAGCTCGACCGCGCGCTTCTGCACGATCGGGACGGCCTCCAGCGGCAGCTCGACACCGAGGTCGCCGCGGGCGACCATGATCGCGTCGAACGCCTCGATGATCTCCTCGAGCGCATCCACCGCCTGCGGCTTCTCGATCTTGGCGACGACGGGGATCTTGCGCCCCTCCTCCGCCATGATCTCGTGCACGCGCTCGATGTCGGCCGCGTTCCGCACGAACGACAGCGCGATCAGGTCGGCGCCGAGCTTCAGGCCCCAGCGGAGGTCCGCCTCGTCCTTGTCGGACAGCGCGGGGACGTTGACCGCGACGCCGGGGAGGTTGATGCCCTTGTTGTTGGAGACCGGACCGGCGACGATGACCTCGGTCGTGACGACCGGGCCGTCGACCGAGACGACGCGGACGCGGACCTTGCCGTCGTCGATCAGCAGGTAGTCGCCCGGCTTCACATCGTTCGGGAGGCCTTTGAACGTCGTGGAGGAGATCTCCTTCGTGCCGATGATGTCTTCGGTGGTGATCTTGAAGATGTCCCCCTCGGCGAGCTCGTAGGGGCCGGCCTCGAACTTGCCGAGGCGGATCTTCGGGCCCTGGAGGTCGACGAGGACCGCGACCGGCTTCCCCGCGTCGTCGGCGGCCTTGCGCACATTGGCATAGACCCCCTCGTGCACTTCGTAGCTGCCGTGGCTGAGGTTCATCCGCGCAACGTCGACACCCGCATCGATGATCGCGCGGATGTTGTCGTAGCTGGAAGTCGCCGGCCCGAGGGTCGCGACGATTTTGGCCCTTCTCATGCTTTTCTGTTCGCTCCGTTGTTCTGCGCCGACGGCGCTGGATTTCGTGGTGGCGCCCGGTCGTGCGGGCATCGCCTCGTTCAGACGAGGATGCCGCGGTCGGTGGGACGGATCGGAGACGGCAACTGCGTCTCCCCTTCAAGATACCGGTCAACGGCGGCTGCCGCTGCCCGGCCCTCTGCGATGGCCCACACGATGAGGGACTGGCCGCGGCCGGCGTCGCCGGCGACGAACACGCCCTCCTGGTCGGTCTGGTACTCGCCGTCGCGCGCGACGTTGCCGCGCTGGTCGAACGGGAGGCCGAGCTGAGCGGTGATGTCCTGCTGCTCCGGGCCGGTGAAGCCGAGGGCCAGCAGCACCAGGTCTGCGGGGATCTCGCGCTCGGTGCCGGCCTTCGGGACGCGCCGTCCGTCGAGGTACTCGGTCTCGGCTACGCGCAGCGCGCGGACCTCGCCGAACTCGTTGGCGAGGAACTCGACGGTCGACGCGAGGTACTCGCGCTTTCCGCCCTCCTCGTGGGCCGACTGGATCTCGAACAGGGTCGGGGTGGTCGGCCACGGCTGGTGCTCTGGACGCTCCGACGGAGGCTGGGTGCCGATGGCGAGGTTGGTGACGCTCGCGGCTCCCTGGCGGTGCGCGGTGCCGATGCAGTCCGCACCGGTGTCGCCGCCCCCGAGGACGACGACGTGCTTGCCGTCCGCGGTGATCTGGTCGGCGACCTGGTCGCCCGCGCCCGCCTTGTTCTGCTGCACCAGGTACTCCATGGCGAAGTGCACGCCGGAGAGCTCGCGGCCCGGGATGGGCAGGTCACGCGGCACCAGGGCGCCGGTCGCGACGACGACCGCGTCGTACCGGGCACGCAGGTCGTCCCAGGTGATGTCGACGCCGATGTTGACGCCCGCACGGAAGCGGGTGCCCTCGGCCATCATCTGGTTGAGACGCGCCTCGAGGTGCTTCTTCTCCATCTTGAAGTCCGGGATGCCGTAGCGCAGGAGGCCGCCGATGCGGTCGTCGCGCTCGTACACGGCCACCGTGTGGCCGGCGCGGGTCAGCTGCTGCGCGGCGGCGAGGCCGGCGGGGCCGGAGCCGACGACGGCGACGGTCTTACCGGTGAGGCGCTCCGGCGGGTGCGGCTGCACCCAGCCGTTCTGCCACGCCTGGTCGATGATCGAGACCTCGACCTGCTTGATCGTCACGGCCGGCTGGTTGATGCCGAGCACGCAGGACGACTCGCACGGCGCAGGGCAGAGGCGACCGGTGAACTCCGGGAAGTTGTTGGTCGCGTGCAGGCGGTCGATCGCCTGGCGGCCCTCCCCGCGCCACATCAGGTCGTTCCACTCGGGGATCAGGTTGCCGAGCGGGCAGCCGGAGTGGCAGAACGGGATGCCGCAGTCCATGCAGCGTCCGGCCTGGCGGCGCAGCTGCGCCTGGTCCTGGCCTTCGTAGACCTCTTTCCAGTCCATCAGCCGGACCGAGACGGGACGGCGCTTCGGCAGCTCCCGCTCCGTTGTCTTCAGAAAACCCTTCGGGTCAGCCACCGGTCACCTCCAATTCGACGAAACCTTTGGGATCAGACAGATTCATCCGCCGGTCACCTCCAGAATCCGGTTCCACACGATGTCGCCGTCGGGGTCGAGCCCCTCGTCGACTGCTTCCTGCCGCGTCTGCAGCACGGCCGCGTAATCGCGCGGCAGCACCTTGACGAACTTCGCGACGGTCTCGTCGAAGTCCTCGAGCATCCGCGTCGCCAGCGTCGAGCCCGTCTCGGCGGCGTGCTGCTCGAGCAGGTCGCGGACGATCTCGATGTCGGCGCTGCCGAGGGGCAGGAGCTCCAGCTCGCCGCTCGCTAGCGAGTCGCGGTTCACGCGCTCCCGCTTCAGGTCGTACACGTAGGCCGTGCCGCCCGACATGCCGGCGCCGAGGTTGCGCCCGGTGCCGCCGAGGATCACGGCGAGTCCGCCGGTCATGTACTCGAGCGCGTGGTCGCCAACGCCCTCCACGACCGCGGTGGCACCGGAGTTCCGGACCAGGAACCGCTCGCCCACGATTCCGCGGATGAACATGCTGCCCTGCGTCGCGCCGTAGCCGATCACGTTGCCCGCGATCACGTTGCGCTCCGCCGGGAAGACGCTGCCGCGCGGCGGCCGGACGACGATCTGGCCACCGGAGAGGCCCTTGCCGACGTAGTCGTTGGAGTCGCCCTCCAGCCGCAGCGTGATGCCGGCCGGGAGGAACGCGCCGAGCGACTGCCCGGCCGAACCGGTCAGCGTGATGTCGATCGAGCCCGCGGGCAGGCCGTTCTCGCCGTGGCGGACGGTGACCTCGTGGCCGAGCATGGTGCCGACGGCGCGCTCGGTGTTGCGCACGGGGAGGCTGAGCTCCAGCCGGCCGCCGTGCTCCAGCACGTCGCGCGCGGCGTCGATGAGCTGCACGTCGAAGTGCTTCTCCAGCTCGTGGTCCTGCTGGCGCCCGTTGCGGCGCGGGGCCTCCGGACCGAATGCGGGGCCGTGCAGGATGGGCGCCAGGTCGAGACCGGACGCCTTCCAGTGGTTCACCGCCTTGTCGACGTCGAGCAGCTCGGCGTGGCCGATCGCCTCGTCGAGGGTGCGGAAGCCGAGCGCCGCCAGGTACTCGCGCACCTCCTCCGCGATGAACTCGAAGAAGTTGACGACGAACTCGGGCTTGCCGGCGAAACGTGCGCGCAGCTCCGGGTTCTGGGTGGCGACGCCGACCGGGCAGGTGTCCAGGTGGCAGACGCGCATCATGACGCAGCCGGAGACCACCAGCGGGGCGGTCGCGAAGCCGAACTCCTCCGCGCCGAGCAGGGCGCCGACGATCACGTCGCGGCCGGTCTTCAGCTGGCCGTCGACCTGGACGACGACGCGCTCGCGCATCCCGTTCAGCATCAGCGTCTGCTGCGTCTCGGCGAGGCCCAGCTCCCACGGGGTTCCCGCGTGCTTCAGCGAGTTCACCGGGGAGGCGCCGGTGCCCCCGTCATGTCCGGAGACCAGGATGACGTCGGCAAGCGCCTTCGCCGTTCCCGCCGCGACCGCGCCGATGCCCGACTCGGAGACGAGCTTGACGTGGACGCGGGCGCCCGGGTTGGCGCGCTTCAGGTCGAAGATGAGCTGCTTGAGGTCTTCGATCGAGTAGATGTCGTGGTGCGGCGGCGGCGAGATGAGGCCGACGCCGGCCGTCGCGTGCCGGGTCCGCGCCACCCAGGGGTAGACCTTCGTGGGCGGCAGCTGGCCGCCCTCTCCCGGCTTCGCGCCCTGGGCGAGCTTGATCTGGATGTCGTCGGCGTGCGTCAGGTACATCGACGTGACGCCGAACCGGCCGGACGCGACCTGCTTGATCGCGCTGCGGCGCTGCGGGTCGAGCAGACGGTCGAGATCTTCGCCGCCCTCACCGGTGTTCGACTTGGCGCCGATCCGGTTCATGGCGATCGCGAGGGTCTCGTGCGCCTCCTTCGAGATGGAGCCGTAGCTCATCGCCCCGGTGGAGAAGCGCTTCACGATGGAGGAGACCGACTCGACCTCGTCGATCGGCACCGGCTGGCGCTCCCCCGTCTTCAGGGCGAACATCCCGCGCAGCGTCATCAGCGACTCGGACTGGTCGTCGACCAGCTTCGTGTACTCGCGGAAGACGTCGTAGCGCCGAGTCCGCGTCGAGTGCTGCAGCCGGAACACCGTCTCCGGGTTGAAGAGGTGCGGGGAGCCGTCGCGGCGCCACTGGTACTCGCCTCCGGTCGCCAGCCGCTCGTGCGCGAGGGCTGCGCCCTCTGCCGGGTAGGCGCTCTCGTGCCTGGCCAGGTTCTCGGCCGCGATCACGTCGATCCCGACGCCGCCGAGCTTGCTCGTCGTGCCGGTGAAGTACTGGTCGACGAACTCCTGGCTGAGGCCGACCGCTTCAAAGGCCTGAGCGCCCGCGTAGGAGGACACCGTCGAGATGCCCATCTTGGACATGATCTTCAGGACGCCCTTGCCGAGTGCCTTGATGACGTTCTTGACCGCCTTCTCCGGGGTCACTCCGGTGATCATGCCGCTGCGGACCAGGTCTTCGCAGGTCTCCATCGCCAGGTACGGGTTGATCGCGGAGGCGCCGTAGCCGATGAGCAGCGCGACGTGGTGCACCTCGCGGACGTCGCCGGCCTCCACGATCAGGCCCGCCTTCATGCGGGTCTCCGAGCGGATGAGGTGGTGGTGCACGGCCGCGAGCATGAGCAGCGACGGGATGGGCGCGAGGTCTTTCGTGGAATCGCGGTCGCTGAGCACGATGAACTGCGCGCCGGCGGCGATCGCCTCGTCGACCTCGTCGCACATCTCGGCCAGCCGGCGCTCGAGGGCGTCGGGCCCGGCGTCGGAGCGGTACAGGCCGCGCACGGTCGTAGTCAGGGTGCTGCCCGGGCGCGGGTCGATGTGCTGGATCTTGGCCAGCTCGTCGTTGTCGATGACCGGGAAGTCGAGGACGACCTGCTTGGCGTGCTCCGGGCCCGCGGTCAGGAGGTTGCGCTCCGGGCCGAGGCCGAGCTTCAGGGAGGTGACGACCTCTTCGCGGATTGAGTCCAGCGGCGGGTTCGTCACCTGCGCGAACTGCTGCGTGAAGTAGTCGAACAGCAGGCGCGGGCGCTCCGAGAGCACCGCGACCGGGGTGTCCGACCCCATCGCGCCGAGCGGCTCCGCACCCGTCGTCGCCATCGGCTTCAGGAGGATGCGGACCTCCTCCTCGGTGTAGCCGAACGTCCGCTGCCTGCGGACGATTGAGGCCGGCGTGTGCACGATGTGCTCGCGTTCCGGGAGGTCTTTCAGGTTGATCCGGCCCTCGTCCAGCCACTCGCCGTACGGCGCCTCGGCGGCCAGCTCGGACTTGATCTCCTCGTCCTCGATGAGGCGACCGGCGACGGTGTCGACCAGGAACATCCGTCCTGGGCGCAGCCGTCCCTTGCGGACGACGCGGCTGGGCTCGATGTCGAGCACGCCGATCTCGGAGGCGAGCACGACCAGGCCGTCGTTGGTGACGACATACCGTCCGGGGCGCAGACCGTTGCGGTCCAGGGTCGCACCCACCAGGGAGCCGTCGGTGAAGACGATCGCGGCCGGGCCGTCCCACGGCTCCATGAGCATCGAGTGGTACTCGTAGAACGCGCGGCGGACCGGGTCGATCTCGATCTGGTTCTCCCACGCCTCCGGCACCATCATCATCACGGCGTGCGGAAGCGGACGGCCGCTGAGAGAGATGAGCTCCACGACCTCGTCGAAGGAGGCCGAGTCGCTCGCGCCGGGCGTGACGATCGGGAAGATGGGACGCAGGTCGCCGAGCAGCTCGCTCTCGAGCTGCGACTGGCGGGCGCGCATCCAGTTGCGGTTGCCCTGCACCGTGTTGATCTCGCCGTTGTGCGCGATCATGCGGAACGGCTGAGCCAGCGGCCACGACGGGAACGTGTTCGTCGAGTAGCGCGAGTGCACGAGCGCCAGCTTCGAGGCGAACCGCTCGTCCGAGAGGTCTGGGTAGAACGGCTCCAGCTGAAGGGTCGTCACCATGCCCTTGTAGACGAGGGTCCGGCTCGACAGCGACGAGAAGTACAGGTCGAGCTCGCGCTCGGCGCGCTTGCGCAGGAAGAAGGTCTGCCGGTCGAGGGCGATGCCGGAGACCGGCTCGCCGTCGTCGCCGGTGCGGGTCGACGCGACGAACAGCTGCTCGATGACGGGCATGGCCTGTCGCGCCAGCGTGCCCAGCTCCTCCGGGCGCACAGGAACAGAGCGCCAGCCGAGGACGGTCAGCTCGTGCTCGCCGGCGATCGACTCGAGCGCGGCCTTGATCTCGGCGCGGTCCGACTCGTCGTTCGGCAGGAAGGCGTTGCCGACCGCGTAGCGGCCGGCGCCCGGCAGCTCGAAGCCGGCGACGGCGCGCAGGAAGGTGTCCGGCACCTGGGTGATGATGCCGGCGCCGTCACCGGTGCCGGCGTCCGAGCCGACGGCGCCGCGGTGCTCGAGGTGACGCAGCGCTTCGAGCGCGGCGTCGATGATGTCGTGCCCGGCGGTGCCGCGAAGGGTCGCGACCATCGCGAGACCGCAGGCGTCCTTCTCGTGGGCAGGGTCGTACAGGCCTTGCGGGCCTGGCACGGTCCCGAAACGGGAATGGGGAGGCGTGAGCGCCATCTGTCGACCGTCCTCACAGTGTCGTGGATGTGGGGATGTTGGGTGCGGGGACGCCATCGGCCCGTGCTAGGAGTTCCGCCGCTCGCCCTGAGGCCGTGTGTGGCCCCGTTCGGTGCGGTCAGGTGCGTGGGATCGCCTCGACGGTTTGTTACTTCGAGCCGTCGGGTTTCATCCGTTCGTGGGGCTTGTGGCCTTGGCCGAAGCGGACCCGGCAGGCACACCGTCGTCGTCGGCGGTGCCCTCATCCTCCAGGTCCGTGTCGTCAGAGTCTACCTCAGCATCCGGACGCACCCATTCACGGCCGGGCCGGTACGGGCTCGGCTCCATTCCGGTGTGGCGGCGGGACTGCACGATGAAGATCACGACGCCCAGGACGACCGCGACGAACGCGGCCCAGACGTTGGTGGGGATGCCGAGGAACGAGTACTCGCTCGGGTCGATGCGGATCGACTCCAGGTAGGAGCGGCCGAGGCCGTACCAGACCAGGTAGAGCGCGAAGAGCTTGCCCCACTGCAGGTGGAAGCGGCGACCGATCAGCACGAGGAGGACGACGCCGATGACGTTCCAGATGATCTCGTACAGGAACAGCGGCTGGAACAGCGTGTTGTCGGGCAGTCCGACCGGGATCGCCTTGTTGCCGGAGTCGATCTGGAGGCCCCACGGCAGGTCGGTGGGCAGGCCGAACAGCTCCTGGTTGAACCAGTTGCCGAGGCGGCCGATGGCCTGGGCCAGCAGGAGCGCAGGCGCGAGGGCGTCGGCGAAGGTCCAGAACCGGATGCCGGTCCAGCGGCAGCCGATCCAGGCTCCGACCGCGCCGCCGAGCAGCGAGCCGAAGATGGCGTTGCCGCCCTCCCAGATCGCGAACACCTTCCACAGGTCGGCGCCCGGGTAGAAGTAGTCCCCGGGGTGGGTGACCACGTGGTACAGCCGCGCGCCGATGATGCCGAGCACGACGACCGGGATGAGGATGTCGAGCAGGACGCCCGGCTCCGCTCCGCGCTTGGTGAGACGGCGCGAGGTCCACATCGCCGCCACGATGATCCCGATCAGGATCATGATGGCGTAGGTCTGGATGCGCCAGTGCAGACCGAAGATGTCGATCGGGATCTGCTGCCACTCCGGCCCGGGGCTGGGGATGCTGGCGAACCAGCTGCTCATGGTCAGGGCCACCGATGACTACCTTTCGATGATGGGGATGCGGCGTCGCGCGTCGCGCGCTGCCACCTTAGTTTAGGACGCGGTCAGGAGCGGTTCGTGCCGTCGGCGAGAGCGGCGGCCACGCGGCCGGCCTCTGCGACGCCGCCGTCGCCGAGCGCCTTGACCAGCGCCGAGCCGACGATGGCGCCGTCGGCGTACTCGAGGACCTCGGCGACCTGCGCCGCGGAGGAGATGCCCAAGCCGACGCAGGTGCTGGTCGCACCGGCCTCGCGGAGGCGGCCGACGAGCGTGCGCGCCGCCGCATCCACGTCGGTGCGGGCACCGGTGATGCCCATGGTCGAGACGGCATAGACGAACCCGCGGCTGGCCTCGACGGCCTGCTTCAGGCGCATGTCGGTCGAGCTGGGGGCGGCGAGGAAGACGCGGTCGAGGCCGACGCGGTCGGAGGCGGCGAGCCAGTCGGCGCCCTCGTCCGGGATGAGGTCCGGCGTGATCAGCCCGGCTCCCCCGGCCTCGGTCAGGTCGTCGGCGAAGCGCTCGACGCCGTACTGCAGCACAGGGTTCCAGTACGTCATCACCAGCACGGGGATGTCGACCTGCGCCGCGATCTCACGGACGGCGGTGAAGCCGTCGCGCAGCCGGAAGCCGGCACTCAGCGCCCGCTGGGTCGCGGCCTGGATGACGGTGCCGTCCATCACGGGATCGGAATACGGCAGACCCAGCTCGATGACGTCGACGCCGTTCTGCGCCAGGGCGACCGCGGCATCCACGCTGGTGCGGAGGTCGGGGAAGCCCGCGGGAAGGTAGCCGATCAGGGCGCCGGCGGCCTCGGCGTTGCGACGCGCGATGACGTCGGCGACCCTGCTTCCGACGACCGCATTCACGACTGCACCGCGTCGGCGTCGAGAAGGTCGAAGTAGCGGCCGGCCGTCTCCATGTCCTTGTCGCCGCGTCCGCTCAGGTTGACCAGGACGATGCCGTCCGGGCCGAGCTCACGACCGAGCGCGAGCGCGCCGGCGAGGGCGTGCGAGGACTCGATGGCCGGGATGATGCCCTCGGTGCGGCTGAGCAGGCGCAGGGCGTCCATCGCCTCGGCGTCGGAGACGGGCACGTACTGGGCGCGGCCGATCTTGGCCAGCCAGGCGTGCTCGGGGCCGACGCCCGGGTAGTCGAGACCCGCGGAGATCGAGTGCGACTCGATCGTCTGGCCGTCCTCGTCCTGCAGCAGCATGGAGCGGGCGCCGTGCAGCACGCCGGGGCGGCCCTTCGTGATCGTCGCCGCGTGCCGCGGCGTCTCGGCGCCCTCTCCGCCGGCCTCGAAGCCGATGAGGCGGACGTCTTCGTCGTCGAGGAACGCGTGGAAGATGCCCATCGCGTTCGAGCCGCCGCCGACGCAGGCCGCGACGGCGTCTGGCAGACGGCCGGTGAGCGCGAGGACCTGCTCGCGGGCCTCCTCGCCGATGATCTTCTGGAGGTCGCGGACCATCGCAGGGAACGGGTGCGGACCCGCGACCGTGCCGAAGATGTAGTTGGTGTGCTCGACGTTGGTGACCCAGTCGCGCATGGCGTCGTTGATGGCGTCCTTGAGCGTGCGCGAGCCGGTCTTCACGGCCACGACCTCGGCGCCGAGCAGGCGCATGCGGGCGACGTTGAGCGCCTGGCGCTCGGTGTCGACCTCGCCCATGTAGATGGTGCACTCGAGCCCGAACAGCGCGGCGGCGGTCGCGGTGGCGACACCGTGCTGACCGGCGCCGGTCTCGGCGATCACCCGGGTCTTGCCGATCCGCTTGGTGAGGATCGCCTGCCCGAGCACGTTGTTGATCTTGTGCGAACCCGTGTGGTTCAGGTCTTCGCGCTTCAGGATGATGCGCGCGCCGCCCGCGTGTTCGGCGAAACGCGGCACCTCGGTGATGATCGACGGCCGGCCGGTGTAGCTGCGGTGCAGCTCGTCCAGCTCTGCGTGGAACGCGGGGTCGGCCTTGGCCTCCTCCCACGCCGCCGACAGCTCGTCGAGCGCTGCGACCAGCGACTCGGGGACGAACCGCCCGCCGAAGTCGCCGAAATACGGACCCTGCTCAGTGCGGAGGGACATCAGGCTCCCAAGAAGCTCTCGAGCGTGGCGACGGGGTCGCTCGTGACGAGCGCCTCGCCGACGAGCACCACATCGGCGCCCGCCGCCCGGTAGTGCGCGACGTCGTCCGCCGTCTTCACGGCCGACTCCGCCACGCGGGTGACGCCGGACGGGATGCGGTCGGCCAGGCGGCCGAACAGATCCCGATCCAGCTCGAACGTTGTGAGGTCGCGGGCGTTCACGCCCACGAGGCCTGCGCCCGTGTCGAGGGCGCGGCTGAGCTCATCGGCGGAGTGCGCCTCGACCAGTGAGGTCATGCCCAGCTCGGTGATCAGTCCGTGCAGCTCGACGAGACGCTGCTGGTCGAGCGCGGCGACGATGAGCAGCACCAGGTCGGCGCCCGCAGCTCGCGCCTCGAACACCTGGTACGGGTCGGACACGAACTCCTTGCGCAGCACCGGGATGGACACGGCGTCGCGGACGGCCTCGAGGTCGGCGAGCGAACCGAGGAAGCGGCGCTCTTCGGTCAGCACGCTGATCGCGCTGGCGCCGCCGGTCTCGTACGAGACGGCGAGGGAGGCCGGGTCCGGGATGGCGGCCAGCGAACCGCGGGACGGGCTGGCCCGCTTCACCTCCGCGATGATCTTGACGCGCTCCGCCGGAGCGAGGGCGGCCAGGGCGTCGAGCGCCGGCGGGCGGGCCAGAGCGGCTGCCTCCACGTCGGCGAGCGGACGCTCGGTGCGCCGCCGCTCAGCGTCCTCCAGCGCGCCGGCGACGAGGTCGGCGAGCACGGATCAGTGGCCCTTCGGGGAGTACTTGGAGCCGCCGACTCCATAGCCGGCGCGCTTCATGATCCCGCCGACGATCAGGCCGATGATGGCGAGACCCGCCGCCGCCCAGACGATGATGGGGAGGTCGAAGAAGAACGCGACGGCACCGATGGTGAAGGCGATCAGCATGATGATCACGGCCGTCCACGCCGCCGGCGAGTGACCGTGGCCGGGCTCGACTGACTCGGTGCTCATGGGACTCCTGCACGTCGGGTGCGCGCCCAGGGGCGCGCACGGGAAATGGAACGCAACCAGTCTAGTGGCTCAGCGCGTCGGGTCGTCGCCCCGGGTGAGCTCGTCCCAGCTGTCGATCGCGGTGTCGCGGTCGAGCGCGCGCGGCTCTCCGGGCGTGTCGTCGTCGGGCTCTGCGGTGTCCGGAACGGCGGGTTCTTCCCCGCCCTTCCCGGTGGGCTGATCGGGCTCTGCGAGCTCTGCGGACTCACCGAGCACGTCGGCCGCCGGCCGTCCGTCCTCCCCCGCGAACCGGGTCTGGTACTTGCGCGACGGACCCGGCCAGAACCGCGAGAACACCACGACTGCAGCGCTCGCCAGGATGATCAGCACACCCGCGACGACAGCCAGCCACGGCCAGAACTGGATGTCGACGGAGTGCACCAGCCGGCGAAGGGAGGCGTCCCCCGCCACGCCGGTCGCGGTCGTGATCGCGGAGGCGGCGGCGCGCACCGCATCCGACACGGCCGTGATCGCGGAGATCAGCACGGAGACGCCGAGCAGCACTCCGAGCAGGGCCAGGACGATCCGGAACACCGGCCCGGCGATCGCCAGCGCGGCCGTCAGCGCGAGTCCGGCGAGGGCCAGCGCCGTGAGCGCAGGCGCCGCGACAGACCCCGCGACGGTGATCGTGCTCGCGTGGTTCGCCGTGTCGGTGAGCTGGATGCTGAACCAGGGCTGCGTTGCGGCGAGCAGCGCGAGGACGCTCCCCACGACGAGCAGCAGCATCGCGGAGTACTTGGCGCGACGGCCGTTCACCGGGCAGCCTCCGGCGGCACCGGTATGAGCGCGTTGGCGACGGCGACCGCACGGAGCGGTGCCGCAGCCTTGTTCTGCGACTCCTGGAACTCGCTCTCCGGCACCGAGTCGGCCACCAGTCCCCCGCCGGCCTGCACCCATGCGACGCCGCCCATGAGGGTGGCGGTCCGGATGGCGATGGCGAGGTCCGCATCGCCCGCGAAGTCGAAGTAGCCGATGACGCCGCCGTAGACGCCGCGCTGAGCAGGCTCCAGCTCGTCGATGATCCGCAGCGCCATGGGCTTCGGCGCGCCGGAGAGGGTGCCGGCCGGGAACGTCGCGCGGAACACGTCGATCGCGCTGGCGTCCGGCCGCAGGTCGCCCTCCACGGAGGAGACGATGTGCATGATGTGACTGAAGCGCTCGACACGCATGAACTCGGTGACCTCGACCGTTCCCGCCTCGCACACCTTGAGCAGGTCGTTGCGCGCGAGGTCGACGAGCATGAGGTGCTCGGCGCGCTCCTTGTCGTCGGCGAGCAGCGACGCCTCCAGGTCCAGGTCCTCCTCCGGGGTCGCGCCACGGGGGCGGGAGCCGGCGATGGGATGCGTGAACGCACGGCCGTCCTGCACCTTCACCAGCGCCTCCGGCGAGGAGCCGACGATCTCGTACGGCTCACCGTCCGGCTTCTCCAGCGACAGCAGGTACATGTACGGGCTCGGGTTCAGCGCCCGCAGCACGCGGTAGACGTCGAGCGCGGGCGCGGTGCACTCCAGCTCGAAACGCTGCGAGATGACGACCTGGAAGATGTCGCCCTCGACGATCCGCTCCTTGGCGGTCACGACCGACGCGAGGAAATCCTCACGGGCCGTGCGCGACACCGGGTCGGCGGGCACGGCGAGGTCGATGTGCGCCAGCAGAGCCTCCGACGGCTGAGCCAGCTCCCGCTGCATCCGGTCGAGCCGCCGCTGGGCGTCCTCCCAGAGAGCGTCCGGTGCGTCGACACCGTCGGCCAGCGCGTTGGCGACCAGCTTCACGGTCCCCGACCGGTGGTCGACCACGACGAGGTCGGAGACGAAGGTGAGGGCCTGACCGGGGACGTCGACATCCACCGGCGGGGCGTCGGGAAGACGCTCGATCTGCCGGATCGCCTCCCACCCGATGAAGCCGACCAGACCGCCGGTCAGCGGAGGGAGGCCGGGGATGCGCGGCGTCTGCCAGCGGGCGTGCAGCGCCGCGAGGGCCTCCAGCGGGCGCAGCGACCCGGCGGTGCCGATCGCGCGCTCCGCCGGCAGCCCGTAGTCGAGCCAGCGGACCTCGTCGCCCACCTGCGTGAGCACGCCGAACGACGCAGCGCCGACGAACGAGAAGCGCGACCAGATGCCGCCCTGCTCCGCGGACTCCAGCAGGAAAGTGCCCGGACGGCCGGCCGCGAGCTTGCGGTAGATGCCGACGGGTGTCTCGCTGTCGGCGAAGAGCTCGCGCACGACAGGGACGACGCGATGACCGGCGGCCAGCGCGTCGAAGGCCGCGCGCGTGGTCGTGCCCGCGGCGGCGTCGAGCTGCGAAGGACCGGTCACAGGTCGGCCGCCTCGATCTCGGGGCTCGCGCCCTCCACCGGATCGAGCACATCCGCGTCGAAGCAGGTGTGCGTGCCGGTGTGGCAGGCCGCGCCGATCTGGTCGACGGTGACGAGGAGGGTGTCGCCGTCGCAGTCGAGCGCCGCGCCCTTCACATACTGGACGTGACCGGAAGTGTCGCCCTTGCGCCAGTACTCCTTGCGCGAGCGGGACCAGAAGGTCACCCGGCCCTCGCTCATGGTGCGGCGGAACGCCTCCGCGTCCATCCAGCCCATCATGAGCACCTCGCGGGTGTCCCACTGCTGGATGATCGCCGGGACCAGGCCTGCGTCGGTGAAGCGGATGCGCTCCAGCACCGCCTCCGTGGTGGTGTCATTCATCGGCGGACCTCCATCCCGGCCGCGGCCAGTTCGTCCTTCACCTGTTCGATCGTCAGCTCGCCCTGGTGGAACACGCTCGCGGCGAGCACTGCGTTCGCTCCGGCCTCGATCGCCGGGACGAAGTCCTCCACTCGCCCAGCGCCGCCGGACGCGATCACCGGGACGCTGGAGATCGCGCGCATCTCGCGGATCAGCTCCAGGTCGAAGCCCTCCTTGGTGCCGTCGGCGTCGATGGAGTTGACCAGCAGCTCCCCGGCGCCCAGCTCAATCGCCCGCGCGGCCCACTCCAGGGCGTCGAGGTCGGTCTCGCTGCGGCCGCCGTGCGTGGTGACGACGAAGCCGGAGGGCGTGGCGGCCGAGCGCTTCACGTCGAGCGACAGCACGAGCACCTGCGCGCCGAAGCGTGCCGCGATCTCTGCGATCAGCTCGGGCCGGGCGATGGCGGCGGAGTTGACACCCACCTTGTCGGCGCCGTGGCCGAGCAGCTTCGCGACGTCCTCCGGGCTGCGCACGCCTCCGCCGACGGTGAGCGGGATGAACACCTGCTCGGCGGTCGCGCGCACCACGTCGTAGGTGGTCGCGCGGTCGTCGACCGTGGCCGTGACATCGAGGAAGGTCAGCTCGTCGGCGCCCTGCTCGAAGTACCGCCGGGCCAGCTCGACCGGATCGCCCTGGTCGCGCAGGTTCTGGAAGTTCACGCCCTTCACCACGCGGCCGGCGGCCACGTCGAGGCAGGGGATGACGCGGACCGAGACGCTCATCAGATCCGCGCCGCGTGGATGGACGTGACCAGGATGGCGCGCGCGCCCAGCTCGTACAGGTCGTCCATGATCCGGTTCGTCCTGTCGCGCTTGATCATGACGCGGACGGCCACCCAGTCCGGCTCGCCCAGCGGAGAGACCGTCGGCGACTCGACGCCCGGCGTCAACGCGACGGCCTTCTCCAGCAGGGCGACGGGGAGGTTGTAGTCGACCAGGACGTACTGCCGGGCCACCATGACGCCCTGCAGCCGGCGGACCAGCGTGTCCACACCGGCGGCGGGGGCCTGAGAGGAGATGAGCACGGCCTCCGACTCGAGGATCACCGGGCCGAAGATCTCCAGGCCCTGCTTGCGCAGCGTCGACCCGGTCTCGACCACATCGGCGACCGCATCCGCGACGCCCAGGCGCACGGCGGACTCCACCGCACCGTCCAGCTTGATGAGGGAGGCGCTCACGCCGTGCTCGCCCAGGAATGCGCCGACGAGGCCCGGGTAGCTGGTGGCGACGCGCTTGTCCTCCAAGTCGGAGAGCTCGGTGAACACCCCGCTCGGGCCGGCGAACCGGAACGTGGAGGCGGCGAAGTCGAGCGCGCTGATCTCGGCGGCCGGAGAACCGGAGTCGAGCAGGAGGTCGCGCCCGGTGACACCGACGTCGAGCGCGCCCGAGCCGACATAGGTCGCGATGTCGCGCGGGCGCAGGTAGAAGAACTCGACGCCGTTGCGGGCGTCGGTGACGATGAGCTCCTTGGGGTCGCGGCGGCCGACATAGCCGGCCTCGTGCAGCATCTGCGCCGCGGTCTCTGCGAGGGAACCCTTGTTCGGGACGGCGATCTTCAGCATGGGTGAGTCTTTCGTGACGTGATCGAACGAGTGGATGCGGTCAGGCGATCACAGATGTCGGTACACGTCGGCCGGAGTGAGGCCCCTGGCGAGCAGCAGGACCTGCAGGTGGTAGAGCAGCTGCGAGGCCTCTTCTGCCAGGGCCTCGTCGGACTCGTACTCGGCGGCCATCCACACCTCGGCGGCCTCCTCCACGATCTTCTTGCCGATGCCGTGCACGCCGCTGTCGAGCTCGCGGACCGTGCCGGAGCCCTCCGGTCGGGTGCGGGCCTTCTCGGTGAGCTCGGCGAAGAGGTCGTCGAAGGTTTTCACCGTTCTAGCGTAGCGGTGACTTCAGTGGGCGTGTGCCGAGGCGGCGTCGCGGAGGGCGGTGACGCGGTCGGCGGGGTCGCCGCGGAAGACGGCGGAGCCCGCCACGAAGGTGTCGGCGCCCGCGGCGGCGGCCGTGACGATGGTCTCCTCCGTGATGCCGCCGTCGACCTGCAGCCAGACGTCCAGTCCGCGCAGCTCGACGGCCTCCCGCAGCGCGCGCAGCTTCGGCATCATGTCGGGCATGAACGACTGGCCGCCGAATCCCGGCTCCACTGTCATCACGAGCACCTGGTCGAACTCCTCCAGGAGGTCGAGGTACGGCTCCACGCCGGTGCCCGGCTTGACCGCGATCCCGGCGCGCGCGCCGATCGCCCGCAGCCGGCGCGCCAGCGACACCGGGTCGTGGGCGGCCTCCCCGTGGAAGGTCACCGAGTACGCGCCCAGCTCCGCGTACGCGGGAGCCCAGCGGTCCGGGTCGTCGATCATCAGGTGCACGTCGAGCGGCACCGGGCTCACATCCTGGATGCGGCCCACCATCTGCGGGCCGAACGTCAGATTGGGCACGAAGTGGTTGTCCATCACATCCACGTGGACCAGGTCGGCGGTCTGGATGCGCTCCAGCTCGCTCTGCATGTTGACGAAGTCTGCGGCCAGGATGCTCGGGTTGATGCGGACGTGTCCCATGCTCCCAGCCTAAGCGGACCGCTTGCGCAGCAGCGCGATGAACATGGCGTCGGTGAGGTGCCGGTGCGGCCACAGCTGGACGGTCAGCGGGTCGCCGGCCAGGTCGAGCTCCTCGCGCGCCAGGGACTGCACGACCTCCGCCGTCTGCTCCTGCTCCAGTACGCCCGCATGCCGTTCGAGGGCCGCTGCGACGATGCCGCGCGTCTCGCCGACGTGCGGCGAGCAGGTCACGTACGCGAGCAGTCCCCCGGGCTTCAGCGCGGCGACCGCGGAGTCGAGGAGATCGGCCTGCAGGACGGTCAGCTCGGCGACGTCGCGCGGGGTCTTGCGCCAGCGCGCCTCCGGCCGGCGGCGGAGCGCACCGAGTCCGGTGCACGGGGCGTCGAGCAGGATGCGGTCGAAGGCGTCCGGCCGCTCGGCGCCGAGGGCGACGCCGTCCTGCTCCCAGACGGGCACCTCCAGCGGCACCGGCGCGAGCGCCCGGCGGACCAGCTCGGCCCGCGCAGGCACCAGCTCGTTGGCGACCAGCGACGCGCCGCCCGCCAGCGCCTCGGCGGCGAGCAGCGCCGACTTGCCGCCCGGGCCGGCGCAGAGGTCGAGCCAGCGCTCCCCCTCCTCCACCGGGCGCGCCCGGCTGAGGACGAGTGCCGCCAACTGCGACCCCTCGTCCTGCACGCGGATCCGTCCTCCGGACTCCTCCACGATGCCCTGGGGGTCTCCCCCGCCGACGGTGAAGCCGGGAGGCGAGAACCGGTCCGGACGTGCGCCGGCCGGCTCCTCCACGAGCCCGGGCAGGGCGATCAGGTTCACGCGCGGTGCGGTGTTGTCGGCGGCCAGCAGCGCCTCCAGCTCATCGCCGCGCCCCTCCGCAGCGAGGGAGCGGCGCAGGGCGCGGACCACCCAGACCGGATGCGACGACAGGGCGGACAGGCGGTCGTCCTCGTTCCTGGCGTCGTCGGCGACGTAGTTGCGCCACTCCTCTGGACTGTGCCGGCCGATCTCGCGCAGGACGCCGTTCACGAACCCGGTGCCGGAGCGGCTGCCCACCTGGCGAGCCAGACCGACGGACTCGTTGACGGCAGCGTGCGCGGCCACCCGGGTCGACAGCAGCTGGTGGACTCCGAGCCGCAGGACGTCGAGGAGCGGAGGGTCGATCCGGTCGACCGGACGACCCGCCGCCAGCGCGATCACCCGGTCGTAGTACCCCTGCATGCGGAGGGTGCCGTAGGTGAGCTCGGTGGCGAGCGCGGCGTCGGCGGTCGACAGCGCGGCCCGGTTGATCTTGGTCGGGAGGAGCAGGTTGGCGTAGGCGTCGGACTCCCGGACCGCCTGCAGCACCTCCAGTGCGACCCGTCTGGCCGGCTGGACGTGCGTCTCCGGCGGCCGCGCCGGACCCCGGCGACCGGGTGCTCCGCCTCCACGCCGGCCGCTCACGAGAGCACCACCCCGGCGTCGCCGGCGGACGGCGCGACACCCCGCCACCAGTCCGCGGCGGGCATGGCGCGTTTGCCGGCGGGCTGCACCGTGAGCAGCTCCAGGGGATGCGTCCCTGTGCCGACGAGCACGCGGCGGTCGCGCACCTCCACAGTTCCGGGGGCGAGCGGCTGCTCGGCGGCGGCCGGTCGGGCTCCGTGGATCTTGAACCGTTCGCCGCCGAGGAGGGCGAAGGCGCCCGGCTCGGGCGTCACGCCCCGGAGACGGGCGTAGACGCGGTCCGCAGGCTCGGTGAGGTCGAGGCGCGCGTCGTCGAGGGTGAGCTTCGGCGCGACGGCGACCTCGCCCTCCTGAGCCGTCGCACGGGCGGTGCCCGCCTCGAGCGCATCCGTCGTGTCCGCCAGCAGCGTCGCGCCGTCGGTCGCGAGGGAGGAGAGCAGGTCGCCCGCGGTCTCATCCGGGCCGATCGGCCGGCGCAACTCGGCGTAGACGTCGCCGGCGTCGAGCTCCGGGACGAGGTGGAACACGGCGGCGCCGGTCTCGCTGTCGCCGGCGATCACGGCGTGCTGCACGGGTGCGGCGCCGCGCCACCGCGGGAGCAGGGAGAAGTGGAGGTTGACCCAGCCGAGGCGGGGAAGCGACAGCAGCGGCTCGCGCACGAGTCCGCCGTAGGCGACGACGACGCCGAGGTCGGGGGCCAGTGCGGCGATCCGGTCGGTCACGTCGGGGCCGAGGCGGTTCGCCTTGAGCACCGCGAGGCCGAGGCGCTCGGCGGCCTCGGCGACGGGCGACGGCGTGAGCACGCGCTTCCGGCCGAGGGGGGCGTCTTCGCGCGTGACGACGGCCACCACGTCATGCCGGGCCGCCACCGCCTCGAGCGACGGAATGGCGACGGCGGGAGTGCCGGCGAAGACGATGCGCATGCGGAAAGGTTCTTTCGGTCGGGAGGCCCTCCAGCCTACTCCGGGCGGGCCGGGCATCGATGGGACGCAACACGCCGGCATGCGAGCGGGAAAGCGTCGTGTTGCGGCCCATGGATGCGCGTCAGAGGATCTCGGGGTCGTCGAAGCGGACGCGGAGGGTCGGCGCGGGACGGTAGCCGGCCTTCCCCGCGGGCGCACGGCGCCGGCGCGTCGCGTTCCGGATCACGGCCGCGCGGACGGCCGCCGCGACCTCCTTGCCGTGCGCGTACTCGAAGCGCAGGACGGCGCGCACGAGGTCCGGTCCGGAACGCGCCGCGCGGGAGTCGGCCTCCACCGGCGCGGGACCGAGCACGTCGATGAGGAGGGACGGGTCGACTTCCGCGATCGTCTCGGAGACCGTGGCCTCCGTCCCGGTCACCGACGCCAGGCGCACGGCAGGCGGGAACCGGAGCTCCCGTCGATCGACCAGCTCCTCGTGGGCGAACTCGACCAGCCGGCCGGTCGCGAAATCGCGCGCGAGCGGTCCGGACACCCCGACCAGCAGGGTGGGGGCGCCGGGCGCCGCGAGCCCGGCGGCGCTCTGCCACCAGCGCAGGCAGTCCTCGGCGACGTGCAGGCTCTCTCGCGCCAGCATCCGCTCGCCGTCGAGCAGCAGCACCGCCTGGTACCCGCCCTCCGCGATCGGCTCCGCTCCGCGTGTCGCCACCACGAGCGCCGGGGCCGGGCCGATCCGCTGCACCGGATGGTCTCCATCGGCGAGGATCACCCGCGTGCCCGGGAAGGCGCGGCCCAGCTCTTCAGCGGTCCGCCCGGATCCCACGGTCACCGTCCGGAAGGTGCGGTGCTCGCAGTGCTCGCACTGCCAGTCGGTCGCCAGCCGCCCGCAGACCGTGCACGACGGCGGTGCACCGGCGCGGGTCTGGTGCAGCGCCCCCTTGCAGTTCATGCAGCGGGCGGCCTGGCCGCACTTCGCGCACGCGATCACCGGGGCGTACCCCGGCCGCGCCACCTGCACCAGCACCGGACCGGCCGGCCGGCCGCTCGTGCCCTTCAACGCCTCCCCTGCGGCACGCCACGCCGTCGACGGGATGCGCGCCGCCCGCGCCATCGGCTCGGTCGCCTGCTGGTTGGCGGTCAGCACGACCTTCGCCGTGGCAGCCCGCTCCGGGCCGATGTCGCGCAGCCAGCCCAGCTCGACCAGGCGCTGCGCCTCCACGCTGCGGATGTTGCCGCTCAGCACGAGCGCGCCGCCCTCGAGCTCCTGCCGCACCAGGGCGGCGTCGCGGGTGTGCACGTACGGGCTCAGCGGTTCGGCGTGCAGCGGGTCGCTGTCCTCCCAGACGGCGATCATCCCCAGCTTCTCGGCCGGAGCGTAGACGACGGAGCGGTTGCCGATGACGATGCGAGGGCCGGACAGCGCCTCCAGGAACCCGCGGTAGCGCTCCGGGTTGGTCTGGCCGGCGTCCGCCCGGACAACGGCGGACGGCGGGGCGAGGGAGGCGAGCGCTGCGGCCAGCTGCTCCAGGTCGCGGTGGTCGGGCACTGCGACGATGGCGGTGCGCCCGCCGAGCCAGCAGTCGACCGCCAGGGCCGCGAGTGTGATCGCCCACTCGCCCACCCAGGTGCCGCCGGGCAGCTGCGCCAGGCGCGGGATGGCGCGCAGCGCGATCCGCTCGTCGCGCGCCACCGCGTCCTCCAGTACCCGCTCCCCGTACCCGCGCACCGGCACCCCGCGCGCGCCGACAGCGCGCACCGGCTCCGCTTGTCCGGCGAGTTGCGACATCTGCTCACCACTCGACGCGGATTCGGACATCGAGTCACCACTCGGCGGAATGGAAGGGGCCGGCGGGACGGACGGGACCCGCGAGACCGGCGGGACCGACGGGACGGACGAGACGGACGCGGCTGCGCGGGCGGCGAGCCACGCCTTCTCGACGCGGACCATGCGGCCGGGAACCGCGAGGCGCAGGATGTCGCTCGCTGTGCCCGCGCTGCGGTCGGCGAGGCGGCGCGCCAGCCGCCACACCCCGGGCGTGAGCACGCGAGCGGGCGACACGACCGCCTCCAGCGGGCTGAGCGTCCCGTCGTAGCCGTCGTCCGGCTGGCCGAGCTCGACGAGGTACCCGTCCGCGACGCGACCCGCCGAACGGAGCGGCACCCGGACGCGCACACCGGGCAGGGCCTCTGCGGCCAGCTCCTCCGGTATGGCGTAGTCGAAGAGGTGGTCGAGCTGAGGGAGCGGCGAGTCGATGACCACCCGGGCGACCCGTGCGGCCGCCGCCACGGCTAGATCCCCGCGGCCGAGCGCAGGTCGTCGACGCGGTCGAGCCGCTCCCAGGTGAACTCGGGCAGCTCGCGGCCGAAGTGGCCGTAGGTCGCGGTCTGTGCGTAGATCGGGCGCAGCAGGTCGAGGTCGCGGATGATCGCGGCCGGACGCAGGTCGAAGACGTCGCGGATAGCGCCGATGATGCGCTCCTCGGGGACCTTGGCGGTGCCGAACGTCTCGACGTACAGGCCGATGGGCGCCGCCTTGCCGATCGCGTAGGCGATCTGCACTTCGAGCCGGTCGGCGAAGCCCGCCGCGACGGCGTTCTTCGCGACCCAGCGCATCGCGTAGGCCGCCGAGCGGTCGACCTTCGACGGGTCCTTGCCCGAGAACGCGCCGCCGCCGTGACGGGAGGCGCCGCCGTAGGTGTCGACGATGATCTTGCGGCCGGTCAGTCCGGCGTCGCCCTTCGGGCCGCCGATCTCGAACCGGCCGGTGGGGTTGATGAGGGTGCGGATGTGGGAGGTCTCGAGACCCGCACCGTGGAGGACGGGGTTGATGACCTCCTCGATGACCTCGGCCTGCAGCTGCTCGTTGGAGACGTGCGGAGCGTGCTGCGTCGACAGCACGACGGTCTGCACGCTCTTCGGGACGGCGCCCTCGTAGCCGATGGTGACCTGCGTCTTGCCGTCCGGGCGGAGGTAGTCGAGCGTGCCGTCTTTGCGGACGGCGGCGAGCCGCTCGGCGAGGCGGTGCGCCAGCCAGATCGGGAGCGGCATGTACTGCGGCGTCTCGGTCGTGGCGTAGCCGAACATGATGCCCTGGTCGCCCGCACCCTGGCGGTCGAGGTCGTCGTCGCTCTGCTCGGCGCGGGTCTCGAGCGCGTTGTCGACGCCCTGGGCGATGTCGGGCGACTGCGCGCCGATCGAGATGGAGACGCCGCACTGCGTGCCGTCGAAGCTGACGTCGGACGAGTCGTAGCCGATCTCGACGATCTTCTCGCGGACCAGCGCCGGGATCTCGACGTAGCCGCTTGAGGTCACCTCACCGGCCACGTGCACGAGGCCGGTGGTGACCAGGGTCTCGACCGCGGCCCGGCTGTGCGGGTCGACGGTGAGGAGGGCATCGAGGATGCTGTCGGAGATCTGGTCGCAGATCTTGTCCGGGTGCCCTTCGGTGACGGACTCGGACGTGAACAGACGCAGATCTGCCATGGTTCTCCTTGGTCGACGGAGCTTCAGCGCGTGACCGGATACCTGCGGCGCGCGCTCTAAGCGATGACGTCGAGGATACGGTCGGCCACCGACAGCTTGCTGCCGGAGGCCTCCATCACTATATCGCCGCCCTTTCGCAGGACGACGACCTCATTGCTCTCCGTTGCGAAGCCCTGCGACCATCCCACCTGGTTGAGGACGAGGAAGTCGCTGCCCTTCGCGGAGAGCTTGGTGCGGCCCAGGTCGATCAGCGCCTGCGGGTCGGCCTCGGTCTCGGCGGCGAAGCCGACGACCACCTGCCCGTCGCGCTTGTTCGCAGAGAGTCCGGCGAGGATGTCGGGGTTGGCCACGAGCTCCAACGTCAAGGTGTCGCCGTGCTCGGACTTCTTGATCTTCGCATCGCGCGTCTCGATTGGACGGTAGTCGGCGACGGCCGCGGTCATCACGACGATGTCGGCGGCGCGCGCGGCCTCTCCGACGGCCTCCTGAAGCTCCAGCGCCGTCTGCACCTCGATGAGCTCGACGCCCTCGGGCGGCTCGACCTCCAGGTGCGCCGCGATCAGGACCACGTCGGCTCCGCGCGCCTGCGCGGCGGCTGCGATGGCCACCCCCTGCCGCCCGCTGGAGCGGTTGCCGAGGAAGCGCACCGGGTCGAGCGGCTCCCGGGTGCCGCCCGCAGTGACGACGACGCGCTTGCCCTCGAGGTCGACGCCGCCGCGAGGGCGGCGAGCCGCCTCGTTGGCCCGGCGGCGCTCGGACAGCACCACGACGTCGTTGACGGCTTCGCCCGCTCCGGCGGGCAGCGCGGCGGGTGCGAGAGTCTCGACCGCACGGGGCGTCGCACCGGCGGCGCGGAGCGCGGCGCGGACGATGACCTCCGGCTCCTCCATCCGCCCCGGTCCCGAGTCGGCGCCGGTGAGCTGGCCGGTCGCGGGGCCGACGACGGTCACGCCCCGGCTCCGCAGAGTCGCGATGTTCGCGACCGTCGCCGGGTTGCGCCACATCTCGGTGTGCATCGCCGGCGCGATCACCAGCGGAGCCGTGGAGGCCAGCACCGTGTTGCCGAGGAGGTCGTCGGCGAGACCCGCGGCCAGCTTCGCGATCGTGTTCGCGGTGGCCGGTGCGATGACGATGAGGTCGGCGGACTGGCCGATCGCCACGTGCCGGACCTCTGCGACGCCCTCGTAGAGGTCGGTCGCCACCGGGTTGCGGCTGATCGCCTCGAGCGTCGGCCGGCCGACGAACCGCAGCGCTGCCTCCGTCGCGACCACGTGGACCGAGTGACCCTCGAGGACCAGGGCACGGACGACGCCGACGGCTTTATACGCAGCGATGCCGCCGGTCACTCCGACGACGATGGTCAATCGTGGGCTCAACGGCGGCACCTCTCCTCGGCCGGGGCGCTGCCCTGGCTGCGGTCGTCTGCGGCTCTACTGCGTCTGCTGTTGCTGCGTGCGGATGCTGCCTACTCGGCGGCGATCGGCTTCACGACGAGCTTGTCCTCGTTGATCTCGTGCAGGGCGACCGAGAGGGGCTTGTCGTCGACGGAGGAGTCGACCAGCGGTCCGACGTTGTCGAACAGGCTGCCCTCGTGGAGGTCGGCGTAGTAGTCGTTGATCTGGCGGGCCCGCTTGGAGGCGAAGATGACGAGCGCGTACTTCGACTCGACGCGCGACAGGAGTTCGTCGATGGGCGGGTCGATGATGCCGTTGTTGCTGGTGGCCATGCGGGGTGCTCCTTGTTCTGGGCGATCGAGCGCGGTGACCCGATCGACGGCCGCGTCAGGCGACCGGGGACGGTGGGCGCGCCTGCGAGGGCGCGGAGAGACGGCTCACGGACGCGACGGCGCCGCGCGGACCTTCATCAAGTCTACGACCTCGCGAGCCGCCTCTGCGACGTCGTGGTTGACGACCTTGTAGTCGAACTCGTCCTGGGCGGCCAGTTCGACCTTCGCGGTCTCCAGTCTCCGCTGCTGCTCGGCGGTGTCTTCCGTGCCGCGCCCGATCAGACGGCGGACCAGCTCCTCCCAGGTCGGCGGGAGCAGGAAGATCAGCCTCGCTTCCGGCATCGACGCCCGTACCTGGCGGGCTCCTTGGAGGTCGATCTCGAGCAGGACGCTGCGTCCGGCGGCCAGCGCGGCCTCGATCGGGGCCCGCGGAGTGCCGTACCGGTACGCGTTGTGCACGGTGGCGTGCTCCAGGAGCTCGCCCTCGGCGATCATGCGGTCGAACTCGGCGTCGTCCACGAAGTAGTAGTTGACCCCGTCGACCTCGCCCGGCCGCGGCACACGGGTCGTGGCGGAGACCGACAGCAGCACGTCCGGGTAGTGCTCGCGGATGTAGGTGGAGACGGTGCCCTTGCCGACCGCGGTGGGGCCGGCGAGCACGACCAGGCGGTTGCGCTGGCGCGCACTGCGGTTCTCGCGCTCGATCAGGAACTGCCGCAGCCGCAGCCGCTGGTGCCGGCCGAGACCGCCGAGCCGCTTGGCGGGCGAGATGGCCAGGCGCTCGAGCGCCTCCTGCATCTTGGTGGTGCCGATCGCCGGGACGCTGAGCAGGAACTCGGTCACCCGCAGGCGGCCTTCGACGCCGTCCGGGTCGGCGGTGGCGTGGTCCAGCACCGTGAGCGGCGACACCTCGCGGGAGGCGATGGAGGCTTTCACGGCGGCGCGCGCACGGCGCGCGACGACGGCGGCCTGGGAGGCGGCCTGCCGGTCGACCTCGGGCGGAGCGGGCCTGCTGGACGTCTCAGCCATGGAGGGCACGCACCTCCTCGGCGCGGCGCCCGACGGCCTCCGCCAGCCGCTGGGGACCGGCGGAGAGCAGCCCGCGGGACTCGCTGACGATCACACCGTGGGCGAGCGATCCGAACAGCCGCGGCGCGTCCTCCACCCGGGCGCCCTGGTGGCCGAAGCCCGGGGCGAGCACCGGGAGGGCGGGGGTCCGCTCCCCCGCCGTCGCCACGTCGATCCCGTAGTCGGCCAGCTCGACGGTCGCGCCGAGCACCAGCCCGACCGACCCGTACGGAGCGTGCGCCGAATGGTCCTGATTGAACGAATGCACGTCTTCGATGATCGCACGCGCAACGGACAGCCCCGATCGCGGGCCGTCCTGGACGAGCGCCTGCTGCACGGCCGCCGCCTCCGGATTGGAGGTCGCCGCCAGCACGAACAGGCCCTTCCCTGCGCGGTCGCCGAGCTCCATCGCCGCAGCCAGCGACCCGACCCCCTGGTAGGCGGCGACGGTCATCGCGTCCGCCTCCAGCGGCGAGCCGGGCGTCAGCCACGCCTCGGCGTACGCCGTCACGCTGGTGCCGATGTCACCGCGTTTGGCGTCGGCGATCACCAACAGCCCTGCGGCGCGCGCGGCGGCCAGCACCTCCTCCAGCGCGGCATATCCGGCCGCTCCGAAGCGCTCGAAGAACGCCACCTGCGGCTTGACGATCCCGGCCCGGCCGGCAGCCGCCTCGACGACGGTCAGCCCGAAGGAGCGGAGGCCGTCCGCCGAGGCGGGCAGCCCCCACTCCTCGAGCAGGTGCGCGTGCGGGTCGATGCCGACGCACAGCCGCCCGCGCTCGGCGAAGACGCGCGCGAGCCGCTCGCCGAACGGCGCCGTCATGCTCGGGCGGACCTCTCCAGCGCGTACTCCTGCAGCGACTTCACGTTGAAGCCCTCCCGGATGGCGTCCAGCGACGCGACCGCGGCGCTGAGCTCCGCGATGGTCGTGAACAGGGGCTTGTCCGCCGCGACGGCGGCCGCGCGGATCTCGTAGCCGTCCGCACGCGCCGAGCGACCGCTCGGGGTGTTGATCACCACATCCACTTCGGAGCGCGTGATGATGTCGACGATCGAGTCGCCGCCGGTCTCCTGCGCCTCGCTGTGCTTGCGGACGATGCGAGCCTCGATGCCGTTGCGGTTGAGCACCTCGGCGGTGCCCTCCGTCGCGATGATCTCGTAACCGAGCTGGTGGAGGCGGAGCACCGGCAGCACGACCGCGCGCTTGTCGCGGTCGGAGACCGAGACGAACACGGTCCCGCTGAGCGGCATCCCGCCGTATGCGGCCGACTGGCTCTTCGCGAACGCCGTCGGGAAGTCCTTGTCGATGCCCATGACCTCGCCCGTGGAGCGCATCTCCGGGCCGAGCACGGAGTCGACCACGGTGCCCTCGGCGGTGCGGAAGCGCTTGAACGGCAGCACGGCCTCCTTCACGGCGACCGGCGAGTCCATCGGGATCAGCGATCCGTCGTCCTCGGGCAGCATGCCCTCGGCGATGAGCCCGTCGATGGTGTCGCCGACCATGAGGCGGGAGGCGGCCTTCGCCAGCGGGATGCCGAGGGCCTTGGAGACGAACGGAACGGTCCGCGAGGCCCGCGGGTTCGCCTCCAGCACGTAGAGGACGCCCGCGCCGATCGCGAACTGCACGTTCAGCAGGCCGCGGACCCCGATCCCCTCGGCGATCTTCAGCGTCGCCTCGCGCACGCGGTCGATCTCGCGGCGGCCGAGCGTGATCGGCGGCAGGGTGCAGGACGAGTCGCCCGAGTGGACCCCGGCCTCCTCGATGTGCTCCATGACGCCGCCGATGTAGAGCCGCTCGCCGTCGTACAGGGCGTCGACGTCGATCTCGATCGCGTCGTCGAGGAAGCGGTCGACCAGCAGCGGGTGCGACGGACCGACGATCCCCTGGCCTGCGACGCGCTCGAAGTAGTCCGCGAGCGACGCGGTGTCGTAGACGATCTCCATGCCGCGGCCGCCGAGCACGAAGCTCGGGCGCACCAGGACCGGGTAGCCGATCTGTTCCGCGGCGTGCAGGGCGCTCGGGAAGTCCACCGCGGTGCCGTTGCGCGGTGCGGTGAGGCCGGCGGCGTCGAGGATGCCCGAGAACAGCCCGCGCTCCTCGGCCAGGTCGATCGCGTCGGGCGTGGTGCCCAGGATCGGCACGCCGGCCGCCTCCAGGCCCTTGGCGAGCCCGAGCGCCGTCTGGCCGCCGAGCTGCACGACCACGCCGACCAGCTCGCCGGACTGCGACTCCGCGTGGATGACCTCCAGCACGTCCTCGAGCGTGAGCGGCTCGAAGTAGAGCCGGTCGCTGGTGTCGTAGTCGGTGGACACCGTCTCCGGGTTGCAGTTGATCATGATGGTCTCGAACCCGGCGTCGTGCAGCGCGAAGGAGGCGTGCACGCAGGAGTAGTCGAACTCGACGCCCTGCCCGATGCGGTTCGGGCCGGAGCCCAGGATGACGACCTTGCGTCGGTCGCTCGGCGCAACCTCCGTCTCCAGGTCGTAGCTGGAGTAGTGGTACGGGGTCAGCGCCGGGAACTCGCCCGCGCAGGTGTCGACCGTCTTGTAGACCGGGCGCACGCCGAGGATGTGGCGCACCTCACGGACGTCGGCCTCGCCGAAGCCGCGGAGCTCGCCGATCTGGGCGTCCGAGAAGCCGTGGTCCTTGGCGAACCGCAGAGTCTCGGTGTCGAGCGTCGGCGCGTCGCGGATCTGGTCGGCGACCTCGTTGATCAGGGAGATCTGGTCGAGGAACCAGGGGTCGATCTTGGTCGCCTCGAACACCTGCTCCGGGGTCGCGCCGAGGCGCAGCGCCTGCTGCACGTCGACGATGCGGCCGTCGGTCGGGGTGGCGATGGAGGTCAGCAGCTCCTCCACGGTCTTCGTCTGCTGGCCCCAGTGGAACGAGGATCCGCGCTTCTCCAGCGACCGGAGCGCCTTCTGCAGCGCGCTCGAGAAGCTGCGCCCGATGGCCATCGCCTCGCCCACCGACTTCATGGTGGTGGTCAGCGTCGGGTCGGCGGCCGGGAACTTCTCGAACGCGAACCGCGGCACCTTGACGACGATGTAGTCGAGCGTCGGCTCGAAGCTCGCCGGCGTCACCTTGGTGATGTCGTTGGGGATCTCGTCCAGCCGGTAGCCGATGGCCAGCTTCGCCGCGATCTTCGCGATCGGGAAGCCGGTCGCCTTCGACGCGAGCGCCGACGAGCGGGAGACGCGCGGGTTCATCTCGATGACGATGATGCGCCCGTTCTCCGGGTTCACCGCGAACTGGATGTTGCAGCCTCCGGTGTCGACGCCCACCGCCCGGATGATGTCGATGCCGATGTCGCGCATCCGCTGGTACTCGCGGTCGGTCAGGGTCAGCGCGGGCGCCACCGTGATCGAGTCGCCGGTGTGCACGCCGACCGGGTCGACGTTCTCGATGGAGCAGACGACGACCGTGTTGTCGGCCGTGTCGCGCATGAGCTCGAGTTCGTACTCCTTCCAGCCGAGGATGGACTCCTCCAGGAGCACCTCGCTGGTCGGGCTCTGGTGGATGCCGTCGCCAGCGATGCGGCGCAGCTGCTCCGGCGTGTACGCGAAGCCCGAACCGAGACCACCCATCGTGAACGACGGTCGGACGACGAGCGGGTAGCCGAGGTCTTCGGCGAACTCGAGCGCCTCCTCCACCGTGTGGGCGATGTGCGAGCGTGCGACCTCCGCGCCGGCCTCGACGACCAGCTCCTTGAAGATCTGGCGGTCCTCGCCCTTCTGGATGGCCTCGAACTTGGCGCCGATCAGCTCGACGTTGTACTTCTCGAGGATGCCGTGCTCGTGCAGCTGCATGGCCGCGTTGAGTGCGGTCTGACCGCCCAGGGTCGGCAGGATGGCGTCCGGCCGCTCCTTGGCGATGATGGTCTCGATGACCTGCCAGGTGATCGGCTCCACGTACGTCGCGTCGGCGAAGTCGGGGTCGGTCATGATCGTCGCCGGGTTGGAGTTGACGAGGATGACGCGCACGCCCTCCGCCTTCAGCACACGGCAGGCCTGCGTGCCGGAGTAGTCGAACTCGACCGCCTGGCCGATGACGATGGGCCCGGAGCCGATGACGAGGACCGAGTCGATGTCGTCGCGTTTGGGCATCAGGCGTTCTCCTGGTTCTCGGTGTGCGTGGTGGACGGTTCGGCGTGCTGAGCGCGAACCATGTCCAGGAAGCGGTCGAAGAGGTAGTTGGCGTCGTGCGGGCCGGCGGCCGCCTCCGGGTGGTACTGCACGCTGAACGCGTTCAGGTCGAGGCAGTTCAGCCCCTCCACCACCTCGTCGTTGAGCGAGAAGTGGCTCACCTCGACGCGGCCGAAGCCGGTCGGGGAGTCGAAGGTCGCGTCGATCGGCGCCTTGACCGCGAAGCCGTGGTTCTGCGCCGTGATCTCCACCCGGCCGGTGCGTTTGTCGAGCACCGGCTGGTTGATCCCGCGGTGACCGAACGGCAGCTTGTAGGTGTCCAGCCCGAGTGCGCGGCCGAGCAGCTGGTTGCCGAAGCAGATGCCGAAGTACGGCAGTCCGGCGCGCAGCGTCTCCTGGAGCAGGGCGACGTGCTTGTCCGAGGCCTGCGGGTCGCCTGGGCCGTTCGAGAAGAACAGAGCAGAGACGCCGAGCCCGAGCACATCCTCCGCCGTCACCTGCTGGGGGAGCACGTGCACGTCGAGGCCGCGGGCGGCCAGGTTCTCGAGCGTCGACTTCTTCACGCCGAGGTCGAGCACGGCGACCGAGCCGACCTTCTCGCCGACAGCAGGCACCGTGTACGGCTCGACGGTCGACACCTCGGCCGACAGGTTGCGGCCGGACATCGGGGCCCCGGCGAGCACCAGCTCGAGCTGCTCGCTGTCGGTGAGCTCGAACTGGTCGCCCGAGAAGATGCCGGCGCGCATGGCGCCGGCCGAGCGGATGTGGCGGGTCACGGCACGCGTGTCGATTCCGCTGATCCCGACGACGCCCTGGGCGACGAGGTCGTCGTCGAGGCTGCGCTGAGCACGGAAGTTGGACACCACACGGCTGGGCTCGCGGACGACGTAGCCGGCGACCCAGATCTGCCGGGACTCCATGTCCTCGTCGTTGGTGCCCGTGTTGCCGATGTGGGGCGCCGTCTGGAGGACGATCTGCCCCGCGTAGGACGGGTCGGTCAGGGTCTCCTGGTAGCCGGTCATGCCGGTCGCGAAGACGGCCTCGCCGAGGGTCCGCCCGCGGGCGCCGTAGGCCCGGCCGACGTACCGTTTTCCGTCTTCGAGGACGAGCACCGCTGGTTCTGCTGCGAGCACGTCACACCTCCTTGTCGTTCGGGCGGGGAGTGCCCGCCGCATCCGGGGCATCCGCCCGCGGAACGATCTCTTCGATGGCCGCGGCGAGCTGCGCGCGGCCGGCCGGGTCGACGACCCGGAAGTAGCTGTCGGCGGCCGCGCCGCCGCTGGTGGTCCAGCCCAGACGTAGCAGCCCGTCGCGCTCGACTGCGCGGTCGATCGCGACGCTGGCGACGCCGGCGCCGGTGACGACCGCCGCCGGGACGAACACGGGCGGTTCGCCGGTCACCGCGATCGAGACCCCTTCGGGCCGGACGGCGACCGTCGCGGCGCCGCGGAACGCGAGCCCCGGGAGGACGAGCCGCTCCAGGTGCTGCCCGGCCTTCGTCGTGGCGACGTAGAGCAGGTCGGCCTCGGCGGTCGGGGCGCTGAGCGTCCCCGGCGTCGAGTAGCCGCCTCCCGCCGAGGAGTCGCGCTGCGCCCGGCGTCGCCAGCCGACGATCGCGAGCACCAGGACGATGACGAGGACGGCGAGGATGCCGAGGGTGGGGAGGAGCTTATCCACGCGCCGACACCTCCTCGCGGTCGAGCACCGCGCCGTCGAGCACCGTCGGACGGCCGTGGTGGAAGGTCGCGACGACCCGTCCCGGAAGCGTCAGCCCCAGGTACGGCGAGTTGACGCCCTTGCCGGCGAGGTCCGCGGTCGAGAACGTGCGCGACGCGGTCGGGTCGTAGAGGAACAGGTTCGCCGGGGCGCCCTCCTGCAGCGGGCCGCCGTGGCCGGCCAAGCGGCCGATGCGCGCCGGGGTGGCCGAGAGTACGCGTGCCGCATCCGCCCAGCCCAGCATCCCGTTGTCCACGACGCTCGCCTGCACGACGGAGAGGGCGGACTCGAGGCCGACCATGCCGAACGCGGCCGCGTCCCACTCGCAGTCCTTCGCCTCGATGGGATGCGGAGCATGATCGGTGGCGACGATGTCGATCGTGCCGTCCGCGAGCCCGGCGCGGAGCGCCTCCACGTCTTCCCGGCTGCGCAGCGGCGGGTTGACCTTGTACCGCGCGTCGTACCCGGTCGCGAGCTCCTCGGTCAGCGCCAGGTGGTGCGGCGTCACCTCGGCGGTCACGTCGATGCCGCGGGCCTTCGCCCAGCGGATGACATCGACACTGCCCGCGGTCGAGACGTGACAGACGTGCAGCCGGGAGCCGACGTGCTCGGCGAGCAGGACGTCGCGGGCGATGATCGACTCCTCGGCGACGGCCGGCCAGCCGGCCAGCCCGAGCTCTCCGGAGAGAGCGCCCTCGTTCATCTGGGCGCCCTCGGTGAGCCGTGGCTCCTGCGCGTGCTGCGCGATCACGCCGTCGAACGCCTTCACGTACTCGAGCGCCCGGCGCATCAGCAGCGGGTCGGAGACGCATTTGCCGTCGTCGGAGAAGACGCGGACCCGCGCGCGGGACTGGGCCATCGCGCCCAGCTCGGCCAGCCGCTCCCCCGCGAGTCCCACGGTGACGGCGCCGATCGGCCGCACCGTCGCGTAGCCCGCGGCCTCGCCCAGGCTCAGCACCTGCTCCACGACACCCGCGGTGTCGGCGACCGGCGACGTGTTCGCCATGGCGAACACCGCCGTGAAACCGCCCGCCGCAGCCGCCCGCGTGCCGGTCAACACGGTCTCGCTCTGCTCGTATCCGGGCTCCCGCAGGTGGGTGTGGAGGTCGACCAGGCCGGGCAGCGCGAGCAGCCCGTCCGCGTCGATCGCCGTGGCGCCCGCTGCGCTCAGCCCGGTCCCGGCGGCGGTGATCGTGCCGCCCTCGACCAGCAGGTCGGTACGGGTGCCATCGGCCAGCGTCGCGCCGCCGATCAGGAATCTCTCGTCCACACTCACCTCACACCACCTGGCCGTAGCACCTGCTCGGGACCGCTCCCCGACAGCAGCAGGTACAGGGCTGCCATCCGTACGGAGACACCGTTCGCGACCTGCTCCCGGACCGTCGAGCGCGGGGAATCCGCGGCCGCGGCCGAGATCTCCAGCCCGCGGTTCATCGGCCCGGGGTGCATCACAATGCTATCGGGCTTCAGCCGGGCGAGCCGTTCCTCGTCCAGGCCCCAGCGCCGCGTGTATTCGCGCGTGGTCGGGAAGAACGCCGCGTTCATCCGCTCTGCCTGGATGCGGAGCATCATCACGACGTCCGGCCCCGCGGTGAGAGCGGCGTCCAGGTCGTAGCCCACCTCCGCAGGCCAGCCGGAGACGTCCACCGGCAGCAGCGTCGGCGGGGCGACCAGCGTGACATGGGCTCCGAGGGTGCGCAGCAGCCAGACGTTCGAGCGGGCCACCCGCGAGTGGAGGATGTCGCCGACGATCGCGACGCTCACCCCGTCGAGGTCCTTCCCGCGCGACGCCGCGCCGTGGAGCCGGCGGCGCATCGTGAACGCGTCCAGCAGGGCCTGCGTCGGGTGCTCGTGCGTGCCGTCGCCGGCGTTCAGGATGCCCGCGTCGATCCACCCGCTCGCCGCCAGCGTCTGCGGGGCCCCGGAGGAGCCGTGCCGGATCACCACGGCGTCGGCGCCCATCGCCTGCAGCGTCTGCGCGGTGTCCTTCAGGCTCTCGCCCTTGGAGACGCTGGAGCCCTTCGCAGAGAAGTTGATGACGTCGGCGGAGAGGCGCTTCGCCGCCGCCTCGAACGAGATGCGGGTGCGGGTGGAGTCCTCGAAGAACAGGTTGACGACGGTCTTGCCGCGCAGTGTGGGGAGCTTTTTCACCTCGCGCTCCTGCACGTCGGCCATGTCCTCCGCCACGTCGAGGATCTGAATGGCGTCGTCGCGCGCGAGGTCGCGGGTGGACAGCAGGTGCCTCATGCGCCGGCCCCCTGTTCGCCGGCGTCCTCGATGGTGACCGACTCCTCGCCGTCCACTTCCGTCAGCCGCACGAAGATGCGCTCGGAGGCGGCCGACGGCAGGTTCTTGCCGACGAAGTCGGCCCGGATCGGCAGCTCGCGGTGGCCGCGGTCGACCAGGACCGCCAGGCGGACGGCGCGGGGCCGGCCGATGTCGCTCACGGCGTCGAGGGCGGCCCGGATGGTGCGGCCCGAGAAGAGCACGTCGTCCACCAGCACGACGGTCTTGCCGTCGATCGGTCCGGGCAGTGACGTGGGCTGCGGGGTGCGGGTGGGGTGCCGCGAGAGGTCGTCGCGGTACATGGTGACGTCCAGCGCGCCCACGAGCTCGGCGGCCGATGCGACCTTCGCCGGTTCGATGCGCTGGATGGTGTCGGCGATCCGCCGCGCGAGCACGACGCCGCGGGTCGGGATCCCCAGGATCACCAGGTCGTCGGTTCCCCGGTTGGACTCCAGGATCTCGTGGGAGATCCGAGTCAACGCCCGGGCTATGTCAGCCTGCTGCAGCACGGTACGCGCCGTCATGCCGACCTCCTTCCCCGCCTCACAGGACGGCTGTTAAAGGATGTCTATCGCTGTCAGCCTAGCAGCCTGGCGCCGCCCACCGCGGACGCGCCGGGGCAGAGAGGTCAGTGGTCGGCGAGGAAGCTGCGGAATGCCTTCGCGTCGCTCACGCCGCCCGGGTACTGCTTGCCGTTCACGAGGACGGTCGGCGTTCCCTTGATCGTGTCGAGGGCCTTCGTGCCGTCGACCTCGATGGGACCCTTCTGCGAGTTCGCGGTGTTGCCCTGCGCCCACGCTTTGTAGGGGCCGCTGTCCGAAAGACAGCCGGCGATGTTGCTCGCACCGGCCGCGGTCGCGCGGGAGACCAGCTCTTTGTCGGTGAGCCCGTCGGAGTTCTCCTCCGGCTGGTCGGTGAACAGCGCCTGGTAGAACGGCAGGATCGCGGTTCGGTCCGACACGGCGACGCACGTCAGAGCCGCGGCGGCGCGCGTCGAGTAGCCGGTGCCATTCGATGCAGCGTCGAGGAACGTCAGCGGGTGCAGCCGGAGCGTGATCGAGCCGTCGTCGACCGACGACGAGAGGGTCTTCCCGTTCGCCTTCTCGAACGCGCCGCACACCGGGCACATCGCGTCGAACCAGATGTCGACCTTCTTCTGGCCGTCGCCGACCGTGATGAAACCGCCGTCGAAGTCGACGGCGCCGTCGGTCCCGGTCGGAGGAGCGTCCGTCGCGACGCGCACGTTCGATGCGCCACCCAGGAGTGAGCATCCGGCCGCTGCAGCCACGACTCCGACGGCCAGTGCGACGGCCGCAGCTGCGCGGCGCAGCCTCCCGCTCGCCGGCCTCCCGCTTATCCGGCGCCCCCGCATCATGCCGTCCGGCTCTGAGCGATCTTGGCGAGGAGCCCGTTCACGAAGCCCGCCGAGTCGTCGGTCGAGAGCACCGTCGCGGCCTCGACGGCCTCCGAGATCGCCACACCGTCCGGCACCTCGTCGTTGAACAGCACCTCCCAGACGCCGATGCGCAGGATGGCGCGGTCGACGGCCGGCATGCGCGCCAGGGTCCAGCCCTGGGCGTAGGTCTCGATCTGCTCGTCGATCTCGTCCTGGTGCTCGATGACTCCGTCGAGGATGTCACGGGCATACAGCCATGACGCCTCGCGCGCCGGCTGGCTGGCCGCGCGCTCCGCCTCGGTGGCGAGCGCCTGCCGCAGCGGCGTCTGGCGCAGGTCGGCGCTGTAGAGCACGTCGAGGGCGCGCTTGCGCGCCTTGGTCCGCGCGCTCATCTAGTCGTTGACGCGGCCGAGGTAGTCGCCCGTGCGGGTGTCGACCTTGACCTTCGTGCCGGTCTCGAGGAACAGCGGCACCTGGATCTGGTAGCCGGTCTCCACCGTCGCGGGCTTGGTGCCACCGGTGGAGCGGTCGCCCTGCAGGCCCGGCTCGGTGTAGGTGATCTCGAGCACGACCGAAGCCGGGAGCTCGACGTACAGCGGCGAGCCCTCGTGCAGAGCGACGGTGACGTTCTGGTTCTCGAGCATGAAGTTGGCGGCGTCGCCGACGACCGGTCCAGGGATGGTGATCTGGTCGTAGTCCGAGGTGTCCATGAAGACGAAGTCGACGCCGTCCTGGTACAGGTACTGGTAGTCGCGGCGGTCGACGTTGGTGATGTCGATCTTGGCGCCGGCGTTGTACGTGCGGTCGACCGTCTTGCCCGTGGTGACGTTCTTCAGCTTGGTGCGGACGAACGCGCCGCCCTTGCCCGGCTTGACGTGCTGGAACTCGATCACGGTCCAGAGCTGTCCGTCGATGCTGAGGACGACGCCGTTCTTGATGTCAGCGGTTGAAGCCAAGGGGATGTTCCGTTCGTTCGGTGAGAAGATGCGGGTGGATGCTGAGCTCGCCACGCCTATCGGGTCGGCAGAGCTTGTCCACAGTGGACCGCGCGCGGCGGTCCCAGAAGATTCTAGACGTCAGCGCCGGTTTCGGCGAATGAACGCCAGCGCCAGCCGGTAGGACTCGAACCCGAATCCGGCGATCACACCGGTCGCCACTGCGGAGATGACGCTGGTGTGCCGGAACTCCTCGCGCGCGTGCGGGTTCGACAGGTGCACTTCCACCACGGTGCCGCCCGCCTTCGTCACGAGCGAGACGGCATCCCGCAGCGCGAAAGAGTAGTGCGTCCAGGCGCCCGCGTTCAGGATGACCGGCGCGCCCGAGTCGGCGGCCTCGTGCAGCCAGCGCAGCAGCTGCCCCTCGTCGTCGGTCTGACGCAGGTCGATCGTGTCGTCGCCCGCATCCTCCTGCAGCACCGCGCGCAGGTCCTCCAGCGTGCCCGCGCCGTACACGTCGGGCTCGCGCGTGCCGAGCCGGCCGAGGTTCGGTCCGTTCAGGACGAGGATGCCGGCCACGCCGCTCCCCTCCCTCACGCTCGTGGCGCTCATGATCCGACCTCCTGGTACGCGGCGAACAGCAGGCTCTGGTCGGGTCCGGCCAGGATGGTCGGCCGGGCCACGTCGTCGAGCACGATGAAGCGCAGCATACTGCCCCGCGCCTTCTTGTCGCGCTGCATGGTCGCCAGGAGGGTCTGCCAGCGGCCGAGCGGATAGGTCACCGGCAGGGTCAGCGACTCCAGGATGCGGCGGTGCCGGTCGACGACCTCGTCGCTGAGCCGTCCGCTCAGCCGCGCCAGCTCGGCCGCGAAAACCATCCCGACCGAGACCGCCGCGCCGTGCCGCCACTGGTAACGCTCGGCGTGCTCGATGGCGTGCCCCAGCGTGTGGCCGTAGTTGAGGATCTCGCGGAGGCCCTGCTCGGTGAAGTCCTCCCCCACGACCCGCGCCTTGATGCCGATGGAGAGCTCTACCAAGCGCCTGAATTCAGGAGTCTCCGGGTCGGTCGCGCGGTCCACGTCCGCCTCGATGATGTCGAGGATCTCCGGTTCGGCGATGAAGCCGTACTTCACGACCTCCGCGAATCCGGCCAGGAGGTCGTTGCGCGGCAGCGAGGTGAGCGTGTCGAGGTCACAGACGACCGCCGCCGGCGCGTAGAAGGAGCCGACCAGATTCTTGCCCTCCGCCGTGTTGATACCGGTCTTGCCGCCGACCGCCGCATCCACCATCCCGAGCAGCGTCGTCGGCACCTGGACGAGCTTCACGCCGCGCAGCCAGGTGGCGGCCACGAAACCGGCGAGGTCGGTGACGGCGCCGCCGCCGAAGCCGATGACGGCGTCGGAGCGGGTGAAGTCCGCTTGGCCCATGATCTGCCACAGGAAGGACGCGACCTCCACCCGCTTGGCCCCCTCGGCATCCGGAACCTCGGCCAGCAGCACCTCGTACTGCCCGAGCAGGGACTCGCGCAGCTCCGACGCGGCGGCCCCCAGGCTCGGCTGGTGCACGAGCAGCACCTTGTTGACGGCGGAGCCGAGGTGGTCGGCCAGCCCGAAGCGCAGACCGCGACCCACGACGACCGGGTACGGCTGCGTTCCGGAGACGAGGATCTCGGTGGGGGCGTCGGTCATGCGTGTCCTTCTTCCTGGGCCCAGCGCGCGATCTCCTCGACGATGGTGTCGATCGGCCGGGAGGAGGTGTCGGCGGTGTAGTCCGCGAGCGAGTGGTAGAGGTCGGAGCGGGAGGCGACCAGCCGCTTCCATGAGTCGAGGTCCGTGACGAGGGGGCGCTTGCCGTTGGCGATGCGTTTCGCGATCGCCTCCGCACGGACCGTGAGCAGCACGACCCGCGCCTCAGCCAGGTCGGCCTGCGTCTCGGGGTCGAGCACCGCGCCGCCGCCGAGCGACACGACGCCCGGGCTCTGCAGCGCCACGGCCACCGCAGCCCGCTCCAGCTCGCGGAAGTACGGCTCTCCGTGCGTTGCGAAGATCTCCGGGATCGGTCCGTGCTGCGACACCACCATGGCGTCCGTGTCGACGTAGGGCACGCTGAGCAGCTTCGCGAGCCGCTTCCCGACCCGGGACTTGCCGGCGGCGGGCGGCCCGATCAGCGCGATGGTCTCGTGGGGGGCCACAGCGTCAGGCGTAGGGAGCACTCGCGCGCTCCGTGGTGAGGTTCTGCGGGATGGCGGCGAGGTAGCCCTCGAGGTTGCGGGCCGTCTCGGGGACCGAGTCGCCCCCGAACTTCTCGAGCACCGCGTTCGCGAGCACGAGGGCGACCATGGCCTCGGCCACCACGCCGGCAGCAGGGACCGCACAGACGTCGGAGCGCTGGTGGTGCGCGGGCGCCGCCTCGCTGGTGGCCACATCCACGGTCCGCAGCGCGTGCGGGACGGTCGCGATCGGCTTCATGCCGGCGCGCACGCGCAGGACGCCTCCGGTGCTCATGCCGCCCTCTGTGCCGCCCGCCTTGTCACTGGTGCGGACGATCGTGCCGTCCTCGGCCAGCAGCTCGTCGTGCGCCTCCGACCCGCGACGGGTCGTGGTGAGGAAGCCGTCGCCGATCTCGACGCCCTTGATCGCCTGGATGCCCATCAGCGCGGCCGCGAGCTGCGCATCCAGCTTGCGGTCCCAGTGCACGTGCGAGCCGAGCCCCGGCGGGAGGCCGTAGGCGAGCACCTCGACCACGCCGCCGAGGGTGTCGCCGTCCTTGTGCGCCGCGTCGACCTCCTCGACCATCCGCTCGGAGGTCGCCGGGTCGAAGCAGCGCAGCGGGTCGGCGTCGAGCGTGTCGACGTCGGACGGAAGCGGGAGCGGCGACCCCTCCGGCACCCGGACCGGGCCGATCGAGAGGGTGTGGCTGACGAGCGTGATGCCCAGCTCCTCCAGGAAGGCCTTGGCGATTGCACCCAGCGAGACGCGCGCGGCGGTCTCGCGGGCGCTGGCGCGCTCCAGCACCGGGCGCGCCTCGTCGAAGCCGTACTTCTGCATGCCCACCAGGTCGGCGTGGCCGGGGCGCGGACGCGTCAGGGCTGCGCCGCGACCGGAGTTCAGGATCTCGGGGTCCACCGGCTCTGCGCTCATCACGTCGACCCACTTGGGCCATTCGGTGTTGCCGATGCGCAGCGCGATCGGACTGCCGAGGCTCAGGCCGTGGCGGACGCCCCCGGAGATGTCCAGGGCGTCCTGCTCGAACTTCATGCGCGCCCCGCGGCCGTAGCCGAGCTTGCGGCGGGCCAGATCGGCGCGGATCGCGTCGAGCGAGACGGGGACCCCGGCGGGGAGTCCCTCGAGGACGGCGATGAGTTCGGGGCCGTGGGATTCCCCGGCCGTGAGCCAACGAAGCATTCTTCGATTCTGGCACAGCGCGGTGGAGCGCCCGCGCCGCGGGGAGGCGGCGGCCTCCCCCATTCAGCCCTCGAGCGGGGCGCCCTGCTCGTCGATTCCGACCGCATCCAGCATCGCCGCGAGCACCTGCGCCTCGTCCTGCAGCGGCTGCAGGGGGTCGCCGGAGACGAAGACGCGCACCTGGAGCAGCGCCTGGTGCACCAGCATCGCGAGACCCGAGACGACCCGGCCGCCGACCGACTCCCACTGACGGGCGAGCGGCGTCGGCCAGGGCTCGTAGGCGACGTCGAAGAGCAGCGAGCGCCGGCGCGTCGAGTCGGTGTACACCGCCTCCGTCACTGTGCCGCCCGGCAGCGTGCCGATGACCAGCTCCGGGACGTCCAGCGAACGGTCTGCCTGCGAGAACGGCCGGATGCGGACACGAAGGCCGAGGTCGTTGGCGAGCGGCTCCACCCAGGCGCTGCGGGCGAGGTCGCGGACGTGCACGTCGACCCGCTCCGCGCCCAGCTCGGCGGCGGCGACGAGAGCGGACGCAGCCGTCGCTCCCCCGCCCAGGATGTGCACGTAGCGCGCCTGCTCGAGGCCGGCGGCCTGGACCGCGCGCACGATTCCGGCCACATCCGTGTTGAAGCCGCGGATCGCCTCCCCGTCGAGGAGCACGGTGTTCGCTCCGCCCGCCTGGTCGGTGATGCGGTCCGTCTCCGCCAGCAGCGGGAGCACGGCCTTCTTCAGCGGCATGGTCAACGAGAGGCCGCGCCACTCCGGACCGAGCCCGGCGATGAAGTCCGGCAGGGCGTCCTCGGTCACGTCGACGGCCTCGTATGACCAGTCGAGGCCGAGGGCGTCGTACGCGGCGCGGTGCAGCGCCGGGGACTGCGAGTGCCCGATCGGCGACCCGAGCACCGCGAGGCGGCGGCTGGGCGCCTTGGCGGCACGCGGCTTGGTGGTGCGGGGCTTGGCGGGTGCCTTCGCAGGCTTCGACGGTGCCGCGGCGGGAGGCTCGGCTGCGTCCGCCGGCTCGACCGCGTCTTCCGGCTCCTCGCGCTCCTCGGCCTCCTCGGCCTCCGCGACGGCAGCCTCTTCGGCCTCCGCCTCGCGCTCCGCCTCCACCAGGGCGGCGATGGCCGCCTCCGCGGAGGCCTCGGACACCCCGTCCTCGACCGCGGGCTCGGCGGTCTCGTCGTCGGGCCGGCGGTTGCTGGGGTCACTCATATCCGGGGTTGTCCTTCATCCACTGCTGCCATTTCTCCACCGCGGCGTCGTGCTCGGCCTGCGTGGTGGAGAAGATCGTCTCTCCGGTCTGGAGGTTCCAGGTCACGAAGTACATCCAGGTGCCGTCGGCGGGGTGCTGCACGGCGTTGATCGCCAGGTCGCCCGGGTTGGAGATCGGACCCACCGGGAGCCCCGGGTGCACATACGTGTTGTACGGGTTGCTCGCGTCCGCACGCTCGGCGTCGGTCGTCTCGACGCGGTCGGTGTGACCCGTGCCGTAGGCGACGGTCGCGTCGGACTGCAGATCCCATCCCTGGGCGATCCGGTTGAGGAAGACGCGCGCCACCTTCGGGTAGTCGTCCTTCAAGCCCGCCTCGCGCTGCACCACCGAGGCCAGCACGACCGTGTTCCAGCGGTTCGCGGGAGCGACGCCCGCCTCGTCCAGCGCCTGGAACATCCGGTCGACCATGGTCTTTATCGCCTGTTGGGCGGTCGTGCCCGGCGCGAACGTGTAGGTGGCCGGGAACAGGAAGCCCTCCAGCGACTTCGCCTCGGCAGGCAGGCCGTAGGCGGCCGGGTTCGCGGCGGCGGCCTGGAGGTCGGCCAGCGGGATCTTCGTGGAGTCGGCCACCGTCTGCAAGATGTCCTTCTCGGCGGTGCCCTCCGGGATGACGGCCGTGTTCTCGACCCGGGAGGACGGATCCTGCAGGGAGGCCAGTGCGGCGGCGGCGCTCATCTTCTTCGCGAGCTTGAACACGCCCGGCTGGAACTGCGCCTCCGGCTTCTGCCGGAGCAGGAGCGAATAGAACGCGTCGTAGGTCTTCACCACGCCGGCCTTCGCCAGGTTGTTGGCGATGGTCGAGCCGTCGTCGCCCGACTTGATCGTGAACATGACCTCGCCGGTGCCAGTGCCGCTGTAATCGTTGGCCGGCGGGAACAGGGCATCCTGGACCTTCGCGATCTGCGGCTGGAAGATCGCGTACGCGCCCCCGGCCATGCCTCCCAGCAGACCGAGCACGACGATCGTCACGACGAGCCGCCTGACCCAGCGCCGCTTCTTCGGGGGCTCGTCATGCGACACGTAGTTCTGCTGCCGCCAGACGAGAGGATGCCCCTCGTGGACGGACTCGTCTTCGATGTCCTCCAGCACTCCGAAGACATTACGCGCAGGATGGTCCTCACGCGAGGACGAGTGCTCGTCGGCTCCGTGACGCGCGGTCGCGCCGACCGCAGCGGGCTCCTCCACGTGGGAGATCGGGCCGGTGATGACGGAGTCGAAGTCCAGCCCGGCGAGGGCGGCGATGTCCGACGGCGACTCCTGGGTGGGCGTGGGCGACGAGATCGGCGTCGAGACCGGGGCTTGCGGGTCCTGCGCCTTTCGCTGCGCCTGCGCTGCCTGCGCCTCGCGGGCCGCGCGCGCCTCCCGGCGCGTCATCGGCGGCCGGCTCTCGCCCGACGCCGCCGACCCTGATGCGCCCGCGACCGCGGAGCCGGCCGCAGTCGTTCCTCCGTCCGGCTGCAGCGGCGGCACCGGCGGACGGTTCACCGCCGGGAACACGGGCGGCTCTGGCCGCTCGTCGGGGTTGTGAGACACGCTACTGTCCAATGCTCGTTTCGACGGGGTCACCCGGCGGACGGCCTGTGGCCCGTTCCGCGTCGAGGGCGTGCTGCAAAATTATCGTGGCGGCGACCTGATCCACGACGGGACGCGCCTTCTTCGTGTTCCTGCCCGACGCCCGGAGCGCCGAGGTCGCCGACACAGTCGACAGTCGCTCGTCGACCAGCCTCACCGGGACACCGACCTCGACGGCCAGCGCCTCGGCGAACCCGATGGCATCCGCTGTGGAGGCGGTGTGCGAACCGGAGAGCGCCAGGGGCAGCCCCACGATAACCTCGAAGGCTTCGAGTTCGCTCGCGATCTCGGCGATCCTCCGGCGATCCGCAGCGTCTTCGGAGCGTGCGACGGTCTCGACGGGGGTGGCCAGCATCCCGTGGAGGTCGGACCGGCTCACGCCGATCCGCACCTTCCCGACATCGATGCCGAGCCGCACCCCGCTGCGCATTCCGGCGCTACCCGATCGCCGAGACGACCGCGCTCAGTGCCGCCGGGATGGCCTCCGCGTCGGTTCCGCCGCCCTGTGCCAGGTCGGCCTTGCCACCGCCTCCCCCACCCAGGACGCCGGCCGCCGTCTTCGCGAGCGCACCCGCGTTGACTCCGGCGTCGCGCGCGGCCTGGTTCGTGCCGACGATGACCACGGGCTTGCCGCCGGCGCGCGCCGCCAGGGCGACAGCTGCCGGGTCGGAACCCAGCCGCTCGCGCACCGTGGTGACGAGCAGGCGCAGGTCGTCGGCGGTGTTCAGGGTGCCCGCGTCCTCCGCGACCACCGTCACGGCGCCCTGGCGGGACGCCGACTGCAGCAGCGCGGGGACCTTGTCGAGCACCGCTCGGGCCTCGAACGCCTGAATGCGCTTCTCGGCCGCCTTGAGGCTCGCCATGAGGTCGGCGATCTTCTCCGGCAGCTGCTCGCGCGGGGTCTTCAACGTCCCGGACAGCTGCGAGACGATCGTGCGCTCGACCGCGAGGTCCTTGAACGCCTCCAGGCCGACCAGCGACTCGACGCGGCGGTTGGTCGAACCGACCGACGACTCGCTGACCAGGTTGATCATCCCGATCTCGGAGCTCGTCGACACGTGCGTGCCCGCGCAGAGTTCGCGCGACCAGGGCCCGCCGATGTCGACGACCCGGACCACATCGCCGTACTTCTCGCCGAACAGCGCCATCGCCCCGAGCGACTTGGCCTCGGCGAGCGGCAGCTCCCGAGTGGTGACCTCGAGGTTCTGACGGATCGCGTTGTTCGAGATCTCCTCGATCTCGCTCCGCGTCTCGGCGGACAGCGCCTGGTTCCAGGAGAAGTCGAGCCGCAGGTAGCCGGCCTTGTTGTACGAGCCGGACTGGTGGGCGTTCGGCCCGAGCACCTGCCGAAGGGCGGCGTGGATGATGTGCGTGCCGGAGTGCGCCTGACGCGCGCCGCGGCGGTAGTCCGCGTCCACGATGCTGGTCGCCGGCGCACCGACCCCGACCTCGCCGCTGCGCACCAGCACCTTGTGACTGATCAAACCCTTGACCGGCTTCTGCACGTCGAGCACGTCGAGCTCGTAGCCGGGCCCGACGATGCTGCCGGCGTCCGCATCCTGTCCGCCGGACTCCGCGTAGAGTGCGGTGGCGCCGAGGATGATCTCGGCGACCTGACCCTCGCGGGCGCGGTCGACGGAGCGGCCGTCGACGATGAGACCGAGCACGCTCGACTCGGTCTCGAGCTCCGTGTACCCGGTGAAGACCGTCTCGCCGAGCGACCGGAAGGAGCTGTAGACCGACAGGTCGGCCAGTGCGGTCTTCTTCGCCTTGGCGTCCGCCTTCGCGCGGGCGCGCTGGTCGGCCATCAGCGTGTCGAAGGCGGCGCGGTCGACGCTGAGGCCGGCCTCCTCCGCCATCTCGAGCGTGAGGTCGATCGGGAAGCCGTAGGTGTCGTGGAGCAGGAACGCCGTGTCGCCCGCGAGCTGCTTCCTGCCCTCCTTCTGGGTGCTGGCGACGGCGGTGTCGAGGATGCTCGTCCCGGCCACCAGTGTGCGCAGGAAGGTCTCCTCCTCTGCATACGCCAGCTGCGAGATCCGGTCGAACTCGGTCTCGACCTCCGGATACGCCGCCTTCATCGCATCGCGGGAGACCGGGAACAGCTCGGGGAAGGTCGCGGTCTCGACGCCCAGCAGGCGCATCGCGCGCACGGTGCGGCGCAGCAGGCGCCGGAGGACGTACCCCCGGCCCTCGTTCGACGGCGTGACGCCGTCGGCCATGAGCATCAGCGCACTCCGGACGTGGTCGGCGATGACGCGCAGCCGCACGTCGTCCTCGTGCGCCTCGTTGCCGTACGGCTTGCCCGCCAGCTCGGCGGCGCGGTCGAGCACAGGGCGCACCTGGTCGATCTCGTACATGTTGTCGACGCCCTGCTTGATGAATGCGACCCGCTCGAGTCCGAGACCGGTGTCGATGTTCTTCTTCGGCAGGTCGCCGAGGATCTCGAAGTCCTTCTTGCCGTCGCCCTCGCCGCGGAGGTACTGCATGAAGACGAGGTTCCAGATCTCGACGTAGCGGTCGTCGTCGGTCGCCGGTCCCCCGTCGGCGCCGTACGCCGGGCCGCGGTCGAAGAAGATCTCGGAGCAGGGGCCGGCCGGCCCCGGCTGCCCGGTGGACCAGTAGTTGGTGTCCTTGCCGAGGTCCTGGATGCGCTCAGGAGGCAGCGTGGAGACGCGGGTCCAGATCTCGCGCGCCTCGTCGTCCTCCTCGTACACGGTGACCCACAGGTCCTCCGGGTCGAAGCCCAGGCCGCCCTCGTCCTCGGACGTGGTCAGCAGCTCCCACGCGAACGTGATGGCCTGCTCCTTGAAGTAGTCGCCGAAGGAGAAGTTGCCGGCCATCTGGAAGAACGTGCCGTGCCGCGGCGTCTTGCCGACCTCGTCGATGTCGAGCGTGCGGATGCACTTCTGAACGCTCGTGGCGCGCGGGAACGGCGCGGGCACCACGCCGGTCAGATACGGCACGAAGGGCACCATCCCGGCGACCGTGAAAAGCAGCGACGGGTCGTCGCTCACCAGGGAGGCGGAGGGGACGACGGTGTGGCCGCGCTGCGCGAAGAAGTCGAGCCAGCGGCGGTGGATTTCAGCAGTCTGCATGGGTTCCGGTCGATCGAAGTCTGCGGGATGAGAAGAAGTGAAGGAGACGGGCGTCAGTCGCCCTGGATGGCGGAGCGGAGCTCGGCCTCGCGCTGCCGGTAGCCATCGGAGACGGCCTCACCGAAGTCGCGCGCCTTCTGGTCGATGTTGCTGAAGAATTCGCGACCCTTGGCGGTCTCGTTGACCTTGTGGGCGACGGCGAAGCCGATAGCGACGCCGATGAGCAGCCACAGGAAACTCTTCATGCTTGATCCTCCCTCTCTGGATGGCGTCGGCGCGAGCGCCGGCGCACCCGAGCAAGTCTAGTGGGAGTCTCGGCGAGAGCCCCTGGGGGCGAAACCGCCTGCGGCCTTGAAGGCGGCGCGGGCCGCTGCGCTGAATCCGGCCAGCTTGATGAGCGGGCCGCCGACCGTCGCGGCGAACAGCGCCACCAGCGCGGAGACATTGCCGGTCACATCCGCCACGTTCTTGGTGATCACGTCGACGCGCGCGAGCTGCTTGTTGGTCTCCTGCAGCGTGGTCGCGGTCTCGTCGAGGATCGGCGTGATGCCGTCGCTCGCCTCCTTGATCGCGTCCCGGGTCGAATCGAGGACCCGCCCCAGCTTGATCAGCGGGATGGCGATGAAGCCGACGAGCACGGCGAACACGACGGCCGCGATCAACCCTGCGATGTCTCCAGCGGACACGTGGGCTCCTTCCATTCCGCAACGGGCATACCGCTCAAGCGTAGCCGCATGCGCGCGCCGCGGGAACGAGGAACGCGGGAACGAGGAACGGGGCCGCGGCAGAAAGCCACGACCCCGTTCCTGGAGTGAAGACGCAGTGCCTCAGCGGGCCGCGTAGTACTCGACGACCAGCTGGACCTCACAGGTCACGGGGACCTCGGCGCGCTTCGGGCGGCGGACCAGACGGGCCTGCAGCTTGTCGATCTCGACATCCAGGTAGCCCGGGGTCTTCGGCAGCACGTCGAGGTGACCGCCGGCGGCCGCGACCTGGAAGGGCTCGGTGCCCTCGGAGCGGGCCTTGACGTGGATGAGCTGACCCGGCTTCACGCGGAAGGAGGGGCGGTCGACGAGCTGGCCGTCGACGAGGATGTGACGGTGCACGACGAACTGACGGGCCTGCGTGATGGTGCGGGCGAAGCCGGCACGCAGGACGAGGGCGTCGAGGCGCATCTCGAGGAGCTCGACCAGGTTCTCACCGGTCAGGCCCTGGGTGCGACGGGCCTCTTCGAAGGCGATGCGGAGCTGCTTCTCGCGGATGCCGTACTGGGCGCGCAGACGCTGCTTCTCGCGCAGACGCACCGCGTAGTCCGAGTCGGCCTTGCGCTTGGTGCGGCCGTGCTCACCCGGAGCGTAGGGGCGCTTCTCCATGTAGCGCGCCGCCTTCGGGGTGAGCGGGATGCCCAGGGCCCGCGACTCGCGGGTCTTGCTGCGGGAACGTGAAGACACGGTTTCCTTTCGGTTTCTCTCTGAAGTGGTGGATGCGGGCACGCGCGCCTGTTGAGAGGCGCAACGCCGCAGAGAGAGGGATTGTCGCCAGGGACGCCCGGCTACAGGGCGGTTCCCGTCGAGTCGTGACCGCGGCAGCCGCACCTCGGACACACTTCTAGGCGCAGAAAGTCTAACAGATCGCGATCAGCGTCCGAGCACGATGCGGCGCAGCTTCGCGAGGCGCGCCGAGACGTCCCGCTCGTTGCCGTGCTCGGTCGGCGCGTAATAGGTCGTCCCGACCAGCTCGTCGGGCAGGTACTGCTGCTGGAGCACTCCGAGCGCGTCGTCGTGCGGGTACTTGTAGCCCTTCCCGTGGCCCAACCGCTTGGCGCCCGGATAGTGCGCGTCGCGCAGGTGCTTCGGCACGCGGCCGATCTTGCCGGCACGCACATCGGCGATGGCCTGGTCGAGCGCCATGTACGCCGCATTCGACTTGGGCGCCGTCGCCAGGTGGACGACCGCCTGCGCCAGCGGGATCCGCCCCTCGGGCATCCCGATGTACTGGACGGCGTCGGCCGCGGCGATCGCGACGCCCAGCGCCTGCGGGTCGGCCATCCCGATGTCTTCGGACGCGAGGACGATGATGCGCCGGGCGATGAAGCGCGGATCCTCGCCCGCTTCGATCATGCGGGCGAGGTAGTGCAGGGAGGCGTCGACGTCAGAGCCGCGCACCGACTTGATGAAGGCGCTGATGACGTCGTAGTGCTCGTCGCCGTTGCGGTCGTAGCGGAGCAGGGCGCGGTCGACCGCCTGCGCCACCAGCTCTGCGGTGATGACCGGCTTCTTCGTGGAGGTCGCCGGCGTCGATGACGCGGCGGTCACCGATGCGGCCTCCAGCGCGGTCAGCGCACGTCGCGCATCCCCCGAGGCCAGACGGATGAGGGCGGCGCGCGCCTCCGCATCGAGCGTGTACTGGTCGCTCAGCCCCCGCTCGTCCGTCACGGCGCGGTCGATCACCACGCCGAGGTCGTCGTCGCTCAGGGTCTCGAGCGTCAGCAGCAGACTCCGGGAGAGCAACGGCGAGATGACGGAGAACGACGGGTTCTCGGTCGTCGCGGCCACCAGGATCACCCAGCCGTTCTCGACCCCCGGCAGCAGCGCATCCTGCTGGGCCTTCGTGAAGCGGTGGATCTCGTCGAGGAAGAGCACCGTGGAGATGCCGTAGAGATCGCGGGTCGAGAGGGCCTCATCCATGACGAGCCGGACATCCTTCACCCCGGCGGTCACGGCCGAGAGCTCGACGAAGCGTCGCCCCGAGGAGTGCGCGATGGCCTGGGCGAGCGTGGTCTTGCCGGTGCCGGGCGGGCCCCAGAGGATGACCGAGACCGAGCCGGACTGCCCTTCTTTGTCGGAGGCGAGCGCGACGAGCGGGGAGCCGGGCTTGAGGAGGTGCCGCTGGCCGGCGACCTCGTCGAGCGACTTCGGGCGCATGCGCACCGCGAGCGGAGTCGCTCCCGTCCGGAGCCCAGGTTGCACGTCGACCACCCGATCAGCGTAGTCGCGACCACCGACACCGGGCTGGGAGCGCCGCCTCCCTGGGAGCCGCGAGTTGGTTGCGCATAGCGCCGCCGGATAGGGTTCTCCATGTTCCAGCGGGCGACGCCTCGCGGACATCCCCCGTACGGACCGCCGGAGGACACACGTGGCACCGAAGCAGAACGATCGCGAAGCGCGACAGGCACGCGAACGGCTGCGCGCCTACCAGGCGCGCCAGACCGTGCACGAGCACAAGGTCAAGCGACGCAAGCGTGACAACTGGGTGGCCGGAATCGCCGCCGTCGTGATCGTCGCACTCGCGGTCGGCACGCAGCTGCTGTACTTCTCGGCAGGGCCGGGCGCCGCGAAGTCCTCGGCCTCCGCGTCGTCGTCGGCCGCGCCGTCGGCATCGCCGTCCGCGGGCGGAGTCCCGCCGAAGACGCTGGCCGAGGACCGCACCTGGACCGGCACGATGACGATCAACAGCATCCCGCTCGCCGTCTCGCTCGACGGCAAGGCGGCCCCGCAAGCCGTCTCGTCGACGGTGTCGCTCGTGCAGAAGAAGTTCTACGACGGCCTGACCTGCCACCGGCTCACCAACGGCGGCTTCTACGTGCTGCAGTGCGGCGACCCGAAGGGCGACGGCTCCGGCGGCCCCGGCTACTCCTACGGACCGATCGAGAACGCTCCGAAGGACAACGTCTACAAGGCGGGCACCATCGCCATGGCGCGCCAGAGCAACGACGCATCGAGCCAGGGCAGCCAGTTCTTCATCGTCTACGACGACACCACGATCCCCGCGGACCAGGCCGGCGGGTACACCGTCATCGGCCAGGTGACGTCCGGACTCGACCAGCTGAAGAGCCAGGTCGCCGACAAGGGCGTCGAGGGTGGAGGAACGGACGGCAAGCCGGCCGTGGCGACCACCATCGACAGCTTCACCCTGCGGTGATCCGGACGCGTGCAATAGGCTGATTCCCGAACGTGGGGCGGCATCCCGCCCGCAACGCGCAGCAGCAAGGTGAGGCTCTTGGCTACTTCTGAACAGCACCCCTGGGGACGTGTCGACGACACCGGGACCGTGTACGTCCGCGAGGGCGACGGCGAACGCGTCGTCGGCGAGTACCCCGACGGCTCGGCCGACGAGGCGCTCGCCTACTTCGAGCGCAAGTACACCGATCTCGCCGGCCAGGTCGGCCTGCTCGAGCAGCGCGCGCGCCGCGGCGCCCCCGCCACCGACATCGCCAAGTCGGTGGCCAACCTGCGGTCCGCCGTGCAGGGCGCGAACGCCGTCGGAGACCTCGCGTCGCTTCTGACCCGGCTCGATGCGCTGGGCGGCACCGTCGAAGAGCTGACCGAGCAGCAGACTGCAGAGGCCAAGGCCGCGCTCGACGCCGCCATCGCCGAGCGCACGGCCATCGTCGAAGAGGCCGAGGCACTCGCAGCGCAAGACCCTGCGCGCACGCAGTGGAAGACCACCAGCACCGCGCTGGACGCGCTCTTCGCCCGGTGGCAGGCTCACCAGCACGACGGGCCGCGCCTTCCCAAGAACGAAGCCAACGAGCTGTGGAAGCGGTTCCGCGCCGCCCGGGCCACGATCGAGCACAACCGCAAGGCGTTCTTCGCCGAGCTCGACACGCAGCACCGCGACGTGCGCAATCGCAAGACCGAACTCATCGAGCAGGCCGAGCGGCTCATCCCGCAGGGCGCCGACGGCGTCCCGGAGTACCGCCGTCTGCTCGACCAGTGGAAGGCCGCCGGCCGCGCGGGCAAGAAGAACGACGACGCCCTGTGGGCGCGGTTCAAGGCTGCCGGCGACGCCATCTACTCGGCCAAGGCCGAGGTGGATGCGCGCGACAGCGAGGAATACGAGGCCAACCTCCAGCAGAAGCTGGCTCTGCTCGACGAAGCGGAGCCGCTGCTCAAGGCGACCGACCGCGAGTCGGCACGCGCCAAGCTGCTCTCGATCCAGGAGCGCTGGGACCAGATCGGCCGCGTGCCGCGCGAGCAGGTGCGCCCCATCGAAGACCGTCTCCGTCGCGTGGAGACCGCCGTCCGGCGTCTCGACGAGGAGCACTGGGAGAAGAACAACCCCGAGAAGAAGGCGCGCTCCGAGGGCCTGGCGAGCCAGCTCAACGCTGCCATCGCCAAGCTCGAGCAAGAACTGGCGGATGCGCAGGCGTCCGGCGACAGCCGGCGCGTCAAGGAGGCTCAGGAGGCGCTGGACGCTCGGAAGATCTGGCTCGACGCGCTCGGCTGATCACTGAAGTCGTCCACACCGGCGACCGCCGACGGGTTCTCCCCCGTTTCCGACCTCGGCGGCCGTCACGGCGGCGGCCCGGCGAGGCTGGGGGTATGACGACGATCACCGCTCCCCTCCTCGACAGCAGCGTCCTCCCCATGGTCGAACTGCTGGCCCTCTGCCTCGACGGTCACCTGTATCGTGTGGGCGACTTCTTCGCTCCGGCCGAAGCACCGGATGCTCCAGAGCTCCGCGCCAGCGCGTTCGGCCGATCGGTGTCGACGTGGATGGTTGCCGACCGGGAGTCCGCTGCCTGGATCCACGGCACGCGGTCTGTGCCTCCGCCACTCCCCCAGGTCTGCATACCGCCCCATCGACGCGGCGGGCTGGCCGCGGCCGCTGTCGACGCCTGCCACCGCTCGTTGCGGCCCGACGAAACGGTCTCGCTGGGAGCAGTGCACGTGACGACACCGCTACGCACGGCAGTCGACCTGCTCAGTCTCCCTGGGACCTTCGACGACCAGCAGGCGCTAGAGGTCTGTCACCTGCTCGCACTGGCAGGCATGACGCCCGCCGAGACGGATGAGCGACTGCGGATGAGCCGTCGCAAGGGCTGCGCACTCGCACGCAGCCGGCTGCCGATGGTGGCCGGAGCGCGGCTCCCCGGCCCGGTTAGCCCGGCCCGGTCAGCCCTCGGCCCGGTCGGCCCTCGGCCCGGTCAGCCCCCGGTGACGCGGTAGACGTCATACACGCCGTCGATGCGGCGAACGGCGTTGAGCACGCGGTCGAGGTGCGTGGTGTCGCCCATCTCGAAGACGAAACGGCTCAAGGCGAGCCGGTCGCTGGAGGTCGTCACGGTGGCGGAGAGGATGTTCACGTGATGCTCGGAGAGCACGCGGGTGACGTCGCTGAGCAGGCCGGAGCGGTCGAGCGCCTCGACCTGGATCTGCACCAGGAACACACTCTTGGAGCTCGGGGCCCACTCGACCTCGATCATCCGCTCGGGCTCCTGCAGCAGCGACTGCACGTTGTGGCAGCTCGCTTGATGGACGGAGACGCCCTGCCCGCGCGTGATGAAGCCGACGATCGGGTCACCCGGCACCGGCGTGCAGCACTTGGCCAGCTTGACCAGGATGTCGGGGGCGCCACGCACCAGCACACCGGAATCGCTGTTGCGCAGCTGCCGGCGACCCTTGACCGGGATCTCCAGCTCGCCGTCCGACTCCGCCTCGGTCTGCAGCGAGGCCATGACCTTCTCGATCACGGACTGGGTCGAGATGTGGCCCTCGCCGACGGCCGCGTAGAGGGCCGAGACGTCCGGGTGCTTGAGCGACGAGGCGACCTCGACCAGGGCGTCCTGCGTCATCAGCTTCTGCAATGGCAGGTTCTGCTTGCGCATGGCGCGCGCGATCGCGTCCTTGCCCTGTTCGATCGCCTCGTCGCGGCGCTCCTTGGTGAACCATTGCCGGATCTTGTTGCGGGCGCGCGGGCTCTTGACGAAGTTGAGCCAGTCCTGGCTGGGACCGGAGTCCGGGTTCTTGGAGGTGAAGATCTCGACGACGTCGCCGGTGTTGAGGCTGCTCTCCAGCGGGACGAGACGGCCGTTGACCTTGGCGCCCATGGTCCGGTGACCGACCTCGGTGTGGACCGCGTACGCGAAGTCGACCGGGGTGGCGCCTGCCGGAAGACCGATCACGCGGCCCTTCGGGGTGAAGACGTAGACCTCTTTCGCACCGATCTCGAAGCGCAACGAGTCGAGGAACTCGCTCGGGTCCGCCGTCTCGGCCTGCCAGTCCGAGATGTGCGCCAGCCAGGCGAGGTCGGTGTCGACCTTCCCAGGCGCGCCGGAGCTCTTGCCGGTGGTCTGCTCCTTGTACTTCCAGTGCGCCGCGACACCGAACTCGGCGCGCTGGTGCATCTCTTCTGTGCGGATCTGGATCTCGACCGGACGGCCCTGCGGACCGATCACGGTCGTGTGCAGGGACTGGTACAGGTTGAACTTCGGGGTGGCGATGTAGTCCTTGAACCGGCCGGGCATCGGGGTCCAGCGCGCGTGGATCTGCCCGAGAACGGCGTAGCAGTCGCGCACGGTGTTGACCAGCACGCGGATGCCCACGAGGTCGTAGATGTCATCGAACTCGCGCCCGCGGACCACCATCTTCTGGTAGATCGAGTAGTACTGCTTGGGCCGCCCGACGACCTTGCCGCGAATCCTCGCCGACTTCAGATCCTCGTTGATGGTGTCGATGACCTGCTGCACCAGCCGCTCGCGCTCCGGGGTGCGCTGCTTCACCAGGCTCTCGATCTCGGCATACAGCTTCGGGTAGAGCACGGCGAACGAGAGGTCCTCGAGCTCCCACTTGATCGCCTGGATACCGAGGCGGTGCGCCAACGGGGCGTAGATCTCCAGCGTCTCCGTGGCCTTGCGCGTCGCCGACGCGGCCGGGACGAAGCCCCAGGTGCGGGCATTGTGCAGGCGGTCCGCCAGCTTGATGATCAGCACGCGGATGTCTTTGGACATCGCGACGATCATCTTCCGCACTGTCTCGGCCTGGGCGCTGTCGCCGTACTTGACCTTGTCGAGCTTGGTCACGCCATCAACAAGCATGGCGATCTCGTCGCCGAACTGGTCGCGGAGCTCGTCGAGCGTGTACTCGGTGTCCTCCACCGTGTCATGGAGGAGGGCGGCGGCGATGGTCTTCGCGCCGATCCCGAGATCGGCGATGATCTGCGCCACGGCGACCGGGTGCGTGATGTAGGGCTCGCCCGACCGCCGCTTCTGCCCGCGGTGCGCCTGCTCGGCGACGCCGTAGGCGCGCTCGATCAGCGAGAGGTCGGCCTTCGGGTGGTGCATGCGCACCGTGCGGATCAGCGTCTCGACAGCGCCGGACGGCTGGGCCCGCGAGAAGATGCGGGGCACGAGACGGCGCAGGGAGGCGCTCTGCGATGTCGTCGTATCAACCATTCGCACGCCTCCTGTCGTCCATTATGACCGCTCCGGATCACCGTTCTGTCACGGCGACCGCACGAGGGCCTAGACGATCGCTCCTGGCGTACCGTCGTCGCGCTGCACCGGTCCGCCTGCGGCCTGCCACGACCCCATGCCGCCCTCGACATTCGCGGCCGGATAGTTCGCCTCGTTGAGGGCGTCGGTCACCATCCGGGAGCGGGCGCCGCTGCGGCAGATCACCAGGATCTGTTGATCCTCCGGCAGCTCGTGCTGCCGCGCCCCGAGCTCACCGAGCGGGATGTGGTGGGCGGCGGGCGCATGGCCCGCCTCCCACTCGTAGCCTTCGCGCACGTCGAGCAGCCACGCAGCGCCGGCATCCGTCAGCGCGCAGGCGCGCGCGGCCGACACCTCGTCCTCGGCCAGGAAGCCGGTGGAAGCGGAGGCGTCGGTCATCCGGTCGCGCTACTCCGCGGCCGTCGCGACGGCGTCGGTCTTCACCGCGGCCTTGGGCCGGATGGAGAGCACCTTCTGGTCGTGCTTGCGGATCGCAGGCTCCTTCTCTCGGAACTGCGAGTACATCGGCGCCGCCAGGAAGATCGTCGAGTACGTGCCCACGATGATGCCGATGAGCAGCGCGAGCGAGATGTCGCGGAGGGTGGCCGCACCGAGTGCGTACGCGCCGATGAAGAGGATGGACGCGACCGGCAGCACGGCGACGACCGCCGTGTTGATCGACCGGACCAGTGTCTGGTTGACCGCCAGGTTGACCGCCTCGGGGAACGTGCGCCGGGTGAGCTCCAGCTCCTCCTTGGTGTTCTCGCGGATCTTGTCGAACACCACGACGGTGTCGTACAGCGAGTAGCCGAGGATGGTCAGGAAGCCGATCATCGTGGCCGGAGACACCTCGAACCCGACCAGCGCGTATACGCCGGCCGTGATGATGAGGTCGTGGAACAGGGAGATGATGGCCGCGGCTGACATCTTCCAGGTGCGGAAGTACAGCGCCATCGCGATGAACGCGAGCAGCAGGAACACGACAAGACCCTGGATGGACTGCTGGGTCACGTCCGCACCCCATGAGGGGCCGATGAAGGTCGCAGAGACCTCCGACGGGTCGACGCCGTACGCCTTCGCGAGCGCATCCGACACGTCGTGCGTCTGCGTCTCGGAGAGCTGGTCGGTCTGGACCCGCACGGCGTCGTTGCCGACGACGCTCACGTGCGAGACGGCGTTCGGGACGACGCTCGTCACTGCGCTCTGGGCCTTGGTGGTGTCGGTGCTCGACACCTGGCTGACCTGGAACTGCGACCCGCCGCGGAACTCGATCGAGAAGTTGAACCCGCCCTTGACGATGGGGACGAGGATCGACAGCACCACCATGACGGCGGCGATCGAGTACCAGACCTTCCGGCGGCCGACGAAGTCGATCGACCGCGCGCCGGTGTAGAGGTCGTTACCGAATTTCACGAGACGGCTGGCCATCAGGAGTCCTTCCCCTCGGTCGAACGATCCGAGGACGCCGAGGCGCTGGCGAGCTCAGCCGCCTTGCGCTCGGCGATCGTCTGGCGGCGTGCCGCCTCCTTGCTGCTGCGGGCAGCCGTTCCGGCACCGACGGTCGCCGTCGGAGCGCGGAACTTCGCGGCTCCCCGGTACACGGCGCCCAGCGCCTGCGGGTCGAGTCCGGACAGCGGGTGCCCGGAGCTGAAGAATCGCGTGGTTGCCAGGAGCTGCAGCGTCGGGTGGGTGAAGAGCAGCACGACGATGACGTCGATGATGGTCGTCAGACCCAGGGTGAAGGCGAAGCCGCGCACGTTGGCGGCGGCCAGGACATACAGCACCACCGCCGCGAGCAGGTTGGTCGCCTTCGAGGCGTAGATGGTGCGTCGCGCTCGTCCCCAGCCCGCCTCGACCGCGGACTCCAGCCCTCGGCCATCGCGCAACTCGTCGCGGATCCGTTCGAAGTAGACGATGAACGAGTCGGCCGTGAAGCCGATCGCGACGATCAGGCCTGCAACGCCCGCGAGGGAGAGCCGGTAGTCGTAGTGCCACGACAGCAGCGAGATCGTCAGCCAGGTCAGCACACCGGCGACCACGAGCGAGAACATCGTCACGAGGCCGAGCAGCCGGTACTGGAAGAACGTGTAGATGGCGACCAGGATCAGACCGATGAGACCGGCGATCAGACCGCTGAGCAGCTGGGACGTGCCCAGGGTGGCCGAGATCGTGTCCTGGCTCTGCACCTTGAAGCTGAACGGCAGAGCACCGAACTTCAGCTGGTCGGCCAGCGCCTTCGAGGTCGTCTCGGTGAAGTTGCCGGTGATCTGCGGCTTGCCGTCGGTGATCGCCGCCTGCGTGGTGGGCGCCGAGATCACCTTGCCGTCGAGGACGATGGCGAACTGGTTCTGCGAGCCCTGCAGTGCCACCAGACGCGTGGTGACGTCCGAGAAGGCCTTGGTGCCCGCGTCGTTGAAGACGATGTTGACGGCCCACTGACCGGTGGTCACGCCCTGCGAGCTCTGGACGAGACCGGCGCTGGCGTCTTTGATGTCCTGGCCCTTGACCTCCACCGGACCGAGCAGGTACTTGACGGTGTTCTGGTCGTCGCAGGTGATCAGCGGCTGGTCGGTCGGCGCGGAGCTCGACGTCTTCTTCGCGTTCGCCTTGCAGTCGTAGGCGTCGAACTCCGCCTGGAGCTTCGGCGTCACCCAGGCGAGGTCGCTGCCGTTCGTGGGCTTGGTGGACGGGGTCGACTGCAGGCCGGGGGCCGGTGTCGGCGCCGGCGTGGACTTACCGTCTGCGCCCACGACCTCGTTGGTCGGGCCGCCGGCGACGAGCACCGGACGGAAGTCGAGGCGTGCGCTCGACTTCACGCGGTCGAGGGTCGCCTGATCGGGCTTGCCCGGGAGGGACACCACGATGTTGCGCGAACCCTCCGTCGAGATCTGGGCCTCGGACACGCCAGACGCATCGATGCGCTGGCGGATGATGGAGACCGCCTGGTCGAGCTGCTCCTGCTGCACCGACTGGCCGTTCTCGACCTGCGGGGCGAGGATGATCTGCGTCCCGCCCTCGAGGTCGAGGGCGAGCTTGGGCAGCCAGGTCGCATTGCTGAACAGGACGCCTGCCGTGAGGGTGCCCAGGAGGACCACCACGAGGACGCCGAGCCATGTCAGCGAACGCCAGGCTTTCTTGACCGGGGTCGACTTTGCCACCTAGGTACTCAGCTTTCTACGAGTGCTCCGGCGCCGAGGGCGCCGGAGCACAGGAAAATGTGTCAGTCGTCGCTCTTCGGGCCGCGCTTCTTGGCCGCATCGTCGACCCGCTCGCCGTACTCCGGCGCGGCGGTGTCGGCGTCTGCCGAGATCGCGTGGTCCTCGTTGAGCTCGACACCCGGGGCCGCGGCGGCGTCGCCTGCGGGCTCGGTGGTCTCTTCTGCGACCGTGGGCTCGACCACGCGGGCCAGCACCTGGCGGTGCACCTTGACCTCGTGGCCCGGGCTGGTCTCGATGACGGCGGTGTTGTTCGCCTCGTCGACCGAGATGAGGGTGCCGTAGAGGCCGAAGTTGGTCATGACCTCGGCACCGGGCACCATCTTGGAACGGGTCTCCTCCTGGTCACGGCGCCGCTTGCGGCTGTTCCGGAACATGAAGAAGACGAGGGCCGCCAGGATGACGACCATCAGAATGGTCAACGGGTCAAAGACCATGGGGAGTTGCCGAACCTTTCATCGGGGGCAAGGGGGTTGGCCGAACGGCCAGCTTGGATTATATGTCATCGATCAGGGTGGGAGGCTGGGAGGAATCCCTCGCCTGCCTAGGGATTCCCAGGTGCCGCCACGCGGCCGCTGTCGCCACCCTCCCTCGCGGAGTGCGGGACAGCAGGCCGATCCGGACCAGGAAAGGTTCCACCACCGACTCGATCGTCTCAGCTTCTTCTCCGACCGACACGGCGAGAGTGTTCAGCCCGACCGGTCCCCCGTCGAAGCGCTCCAGGATGATGTGCAGCACCGCTCTGTCGAGCCGGTCGAGCCCGAGCGGGTCGACGTCGTAGAGCTCGAGGGCGGCGCGGACGGCGTTCACGTCGCCCCGGCCTCCGTGGACCAGGGCGTAGTCGCGGACGCGGCGGAGCAGCCGGTTGGCGATGCGCGGAGTCCCCCGGCAGCGGCCGGCGATCTCGGCCAGCGCCTCCCGGTCGATGTCGAACTCGAGCATGGAGGCCGCGCGCGACAGCACTTGCGTCAATTCCGCTTCGTCGTAGAACTCCAGGTGAGCGGTGAATCCGAAACGATCGCGCAGTGGGTTGGGCAGGAGGCCGGACCGCGTCGTCGCGCCGACGAGCGTGAACGGAGCGAGGTCGAGCGGGATGGAGGTGGCGCCCGCGCCCTTGCCCACCATGATGTCGATGCGGAAGTCCTCCATGGCGAGGTACAGCATCTCCTCCGCGGAACGCGCCATGCGGTGGATCTCGTCGATGAACAGCACTTCGCCGGGGGTGAGCGACGACAGCAGCGCCGCCAGGTCGCCGGCGTGCTGGATGGCCGGCCCGCTGGAGAGCCGGAGCGGACGCTCGCTCTCGTGCGCGACGATCATCGCCAGCGTCGTCTTGCCGAGCCCAGGCGGGCCGGCGAGGAGGATGTGGTCGGGCGTCCGCTCCTGCATCCGCGCCGCGGTCAGGAGCAGCTGCAGCTGGCCCCGCACCTTGACCTGGCCGACGAACTCGGCGAGTGACCGCGGCCGCAAGGCGCCCTCGAACGCGAGCTCCGACTCGGACTCCAGCTCCGGCGCGGTCAGGTCGTCGCTCATCGCACACCCTGCGGCGCGGCGGGACCGAGCCGCGCGAGCGTCAGCCGCAGCAGCGCCTGGACGGTGTCGCGCTGCTTCTCGTCGGTGTCGGAGACGACATCGGAGACCGCCTCGGCCGCCACGCGCTCCGGCCAGCCGAGGCCGACCAGCGCGACGAGCACGCTGTCGGGGACGGAGGACGGCGAACCGGACGTCTTCGCGACGGGAGCAGGCCGGCGCACGGCGGCCAGCTTGCCGGTGAGCGAGACCACGATGAGCTTGGCCGTCTTCGGGCCGATTCCGGACACCTTGCGGAAAGGTGCGTCGTCATCAGCGGTGACGGCAGCCGCGATGTCGTCGGGCGAGAGCACCGAGAGGACGCCGATCGCCGATTTGGGACCGACTCCGGACACGCCGTTGAGAAGCTCGAACACCTCCAGCTGCTCCCGGTCGGCGAAACCGAAGAGCTGCAGCGCGTCTTCGCGGACGATCAGGGAGGTGTGGAGGAACGTCTCCTCGCCGACGCGCAGGGAGAGCACGTGCTCGGGAGTGAGCTGCAGGGCGAAGCCGACGCCGCCCACCTCGATCACGGCGGTGCCGCCGCTCGCCGAGAGCACGGTACCGCGGAGGGAGGAGATCACCGTGCCAGCCTACGGGGAGCCGCCGACGCCCGGCTGGAGCGCTCCGCGGCGCGCCACGCCTGCTGCGCGGGAGTGAGGGAGGTGTCCGCTGCGCCGCCTGCGTCCGGAGCCACCGGACCGCCGCGCCAGGCGTGGCAGATCGCGATCGCCAGCGCATCCGCCGCGTCCGCGGGCTTCGGCGCCTCGTCGAGGCCGAGGATCCGAGCGACCATCGCCTGCACCTGCTTCTTGTCCGCCGATCCGTAGCCGGTGATGGCGGCCTTGACCTCGCTCGGCGTGTGCAGGCCGACCGCCAGTCCGCGCTTCGCCGCGGAGTGCAGAGCGACCCCGCTCACCTGGGCCGTGCCCATCACGGTGCGGAGGTTGTGCTGCGCGAAGACGCGCTCGATCGCCACCACGGCCGGCCGGTGCTGGTCGAGCAGCAGCTCGATGCCGGCGCCCACGGCGAGCAGGCGCTCCTCGAGCGCCATGCCGGGCGGGGTGCGGATGACCGTGACATCGACGAGCGTGGCACGGCGGTCCGGACGCACGTCGACGATCCCGACGCCGCAGCGCGTCAGACCCGGGTCGATGCCGAGCACCCGGATCGTCACGGTCGCCGCCTACTCGTCGTCGTCGTCGAGCTGCGCCTGCACCTCGGGGCTGATGTCGAGGTTCGTGTAGACGTTCTGCACGTCGTCCGAGTCTTCGAGCGCGTCGATCAGGCGGAAGACCTTGCGGGCCACCTCGGCGTCGGCGTCCACGTTGACCGTTGCGACGAACTCCGCGTCGGCCGAGTCGTAGTCGATGCCGGCCTCCTGCAGAGCGGTGCGCGCCGCCACCAGGTCGGAGGCCTCGGTCACCACTTCGAAGCTCTCGCCGCGGTCCGTCACGTCCTCTGCGCCGGCGTCGAGCACCGCTGCGAGGACCGTGTCCTCATCCACGCCGTCGGCGTGCGGGACGACGATGACGCCCTTGCGGTGGAAGTTGTACGCGACGCTTCCCGGGTCGGCCATCGTTCCGCCGTTGCGGGTCATGGCCGTGCGGACCTCGGCCGCAGCGCGGTTCTTGTTCTCGGTGAGGCACTCGATCAAAAGGGCGACGCCGCCCGGGCCGTAGCCCTCGTACATGATCGTCGCGTAGTCGATCGACTCGCCGGTCAGGCCGGCGCCGCGCTTGATGGCGCGGTCGATGTTGTCATTGGGCACCGAGGTCTTCTTGGCCTTCTGCACCGCGTCGACGAGCGTCGGGTTTCCGGACATGTCGGCGCCGCCGGTCTTCGCCGCCACCTCGATGTTCTTGATGAGTTTGGCGAAGGACTTCGCGCGGCGGGCGTCGATCACCGCCTTCTTGTGCTTGGTCGTTGCCCACTTGGAATGCCCGGACACTGGTGCTCCCTCATCGTACCTGCTGAAAACTCGTCCATTCTAAGGCGAGCGCGCCCTCCGGTCCCTCACCGTTCCCGGAGGGTCGGAGTCACGCCGCGGTCCGCGCCGCTTGGCGGACCTTCTGCAGGAAGTACTCGTGGAAGCGGGTGTCCCCCGTGATCTCCGGGTGGAACGAGGTTCCCAGCAGGTTGCCCTGCTCGACGGCGACCACCCGGCCGTCGTCGACGCTGGCGAGGGCGGTCGCCCGCTCCCCCACGCTCTCCACGATCGGCGCCCGGATGAAGACGGCGTGCATCGACTCCTCGCCCACCGCGGGGATGTCGAGATCCGTCTCGAAGGAGTCCACCTGCGAGCCGAACGCGTTCCGCCGCACCGCGACATCCAGTCCGCCGAGGCTCTGCTGGCCGGCGATGCCGTCGAGGATGGTGTCGGCGAGCATGATCAGCCCGGCGCACGTTCCGTAGACCGGCAGGCCGTCAGCGATCGCCGCCCGCAGCGGACCCGCGACACCGAACGCGCGCGACAGCTTGTCCATCACACTGGATTCGCCGCCCGGGATGACGAGCCCGTCGATCTCCCCGAGCTCGGAGGCGCGGCGGACGGGAACGGCCGCAGCGCCCAGCGACCGCAGGACCTTCAGGTGCTCCCTGAAGTCGCCCTGCAGCGCGAGGACGCCGACCGTCGCGCCGTTACCAGCCACGCTCGGCGAGGCGGTGCGGAGCCGGCAGGTCGGCAACGTTGATGCCGACCATGGCCTCGCCCAGGCCGCGCGACACCTCCGCGATGACCGACGGGTCGTCGTAGAAGGTGGTCGCCTTCACGATCGCGGCGGCCCGCTGCTCCGGGTTGCCCGACTTGAAGATGCCGGAGCCGACGAACACGCCGTCCGCGCCGAGCTGCATCATCATGGCGGCGTCGGCGGGAGTGGCCACGCCGCCCGCGGTGAAGAGCACGACGGGAAGCTTCCCGGTCTCGGCGATCTCGCGGACCAGCTCGTAGGGAGCCTGCAGCTCCTTGGCGGCGACATACAGCTCGTCCTTCGTCATCGCCGTCAGGGCGTTGATCTCGGACCGGATGGTGCGGATGTGCTTGGTCGCCTCCGAGACGTCGCCGGTGCCGGCCTCGCCCTTGGAGCGGATCATCGCCGCGCCCTCGTTGATGCGGCGGAGCGCCTCACCCAGGTTCGTCGCACCGCAGACGAAGGGAACAGTGAACCCCCACTTGTCGATGTGGTTGACGTAGTCGGCGGGCGAGAGCACCTCCGACTCGTCGATGTAGTCGACATCGAGCGCCTGCAGGACCTGCGCCTCGACGAAGTGGCCGATGCGCGCCTTCGCCATCACCGGGATGGACACCTCGGCGATGATGGCCTCGATCAGGTCGGGGTCGCTCATCCGGGCCACACCGCCCTGGGCCCGGATGTCGGCGGGAACGCGCTCCAGCGCCATCACGGCGACCGCGCCCGCGTCTTCGGCGATCCGCGCCTGCTCGGGCGTGACGACGTCCATGATCACGCCGCCCTTGAGCATCTCGGCGAGGCCGCGCTTGACCCGGCTCGATCCGAATGCGGTGCCCTGCTCGCTGTCTGTCATCATCGCCCTCTCGTGGTACAAAAACGGTTTTGGCCTATGCCGAAGATATCATCCCGTTCCCCGCTCGGTAGACTCGCAAACCGGAGGGGACATGGACCAGCAGACCATCACGGGCACCACCGCGTCCGAGATCGCCGCGAGCGTACGCGCGCTGCACGAGCGCGGCGCGCTGCGGACCGGTGACGCCCTCCCACCCGTTCGGGAGCTCGCGGCGCAGCTCGGCGTCAACCGCAACACCGCGGTCGCCGCATACCGCCTCCTGGCCCAGGCGGGGGTCGTCACCGCCCGCGGCCGGGCCGGCACCGTCGTCGCCGGCGTCACCGCGGTCGCCCAGGAGGGCTACGCGCCCGACAGCGTCCTGCGCGACATCGGGACGGGAAACCCGGACCCTCGCCGTATCCCCGACCTCTCCCGCGCCATCGCCGGTGCGGTCGGCCGGCCGGTCCTCTACGGCGAGCCGGTCATCGATCCGGCGCTCGAGGAGCGCGCGCTGACGTGGGTGCGCGCCGACCTTCCGGACCGCCCGCTCCGCATCACGGTCACCAACGGCGCGGTGGATGCCGTGGAACGGCTTCTCGCGCAGGCGCTGCTCCGCGACGACGCCGTCGCCCTGGAGGACCCGTGCTTCCTGGCGAGCATCCACACCGTCCGGCTCGGCGGCTATCGGGCCGTTCCGGTGCCGGTCGATGCGGAGGGCATGACGGTGGAGGGGCTACGCGGGGCGCTCGAGGCCGGCGTACGGGCGATCATCTGCACGCCCCGGGCGCAGAACCCGACAGGCGCGACCCTCTCCCCCGCCCGGGCCGCGGAGCTGCGCGAGGTGCTCGCCGAGCACCCCTACGTCCTGATCATCGAGGACGACCACTTCTCGATGCTTTCCCAGCGGCGGTACGAGACGCTGATCGGCCCGGAGCACCGGCGATTCGCCCTGGTGCGCTCGGTCTCGAAATCGCTCGGACCGGACATGTGCCTCGCCGTCGCCGCGACGGATCCGGAGACGGCCGAACGGCTCTCCTTCCGGCTGAGCCCCGGGACCACCTGGGTCAGCCACATCCTCCAGCGCCTCGTGCTCGCGCAGCTGGACGACGAGAGCGTCGTCGCGGAGGTCTCCGCCGCCGGACGCCACTACGCCGAGCGGAATGCCGCGTTCGCCGCGCGCCTCAGCGAGCGCGGCCTCCCGACCGAGGCGCGCGACGGCCTCAACCTGTGGGTGCCGCTGCCCCTCCCGGCGAAGGTCGTGGCCGACCGGCTGATGCGCCGCGGCTGGTTGGCGCGGACGGGCGACGAGTTCCTGCTCGGCGAACGTCCGGAGCCGTCGCACCATCTGCGGCTCACCGTCCACGACCTGACCGAGGACGAGGTGGCGCGCCTGATCGACGACCTGGCCGACGCTTCCCGCTGACCGGGGCCGGCCGACGGCTTGTCGTGGCCCGGCGAGGTGAGAGGATCGAAGGATGAAGATCCTCTCGATCCAGTCCGCGGTCGCCTACGGTCACGTCGGAAACTCGGCCGCCGTCTTCCCCCTGCAGCGCATCGGCGTCGAGGTCCTGCCCGTCTACACGGTGAACTTCTCCAACCACACCGGCTACGGCGCGTGGCGCGGTCCCCTGATCTCGCCGGACGACGTCCGCGACGTCATCACAGGCATCGAGGAGAGGGGCGTGCTCGGTGAGATCGACGCGGTGCTCTCCGGCTACCAGGGCAGCGAGGGCATCGGCGACGTCATCGTGGACGCGGTCGCCCGGGTGAAGGCGGCCAACCCCGACGCCGTGTACGCGTGCGACCCGGTCATGGGCAACGCCAAGTCCGGCTGCTTCGTCGCGCCGGCCATCCCGGTACTGCTGCGCGAGCGAGTGGTGCCCGTCGCCGACATCATCACGCCCAACCAGTTCGAGCTGGGATTCCTCACCGAGACCTCGCCGGACACCCTCGAGTCGACGCTGGAGTCGGTGGATGCGGCGCGCGCGATGGGCCCGCGCACCGTGCTGGTCACCAGCGTGGAGCGCCCCGACGCTCCGGAGGACACGATCGAGATGCTGGCCGTCGACGACGCCGGCGCGTGGATCGTTCAGACGCCGCGCCTCCCGATGAAGGCCAACGGCTCGGGCGACGTGACGGCGGCGCTGTTCACGGCGCACTACGTCCGCACCGGCGACGCGGAGCTGGCGCTGCGTAAGACCGTGTCCAGCGTGTTCGACCTGCTGACGCGCACCCTCGAGTCGGGCTCACGTGAGCTGCAGCTCGTCGAGTCGCAGGACTCCTACGCGAACCCGCGCGAGCAGTTCGCCGTAATGCGCGTCCGCTGACGACGCGGCCTCCCGTTCACGATTCGTGACGAATCGGTACTCCGGCGCGGCTGAAGCCCACATTCGTCACGAATCGGCCCCCGCACATTCGTCACGAATCGGTGCTCTGGCTCGGCGAAAGCGCACATTCGTCACGAATCGGGGCTCTGGCTCGGCGAAAGCGCACATTCGTCACGAATCGGGTGAGGCGCGGGAGCGTCAGGGGCGCGGCCAGGCGGCGGCGATGGAGGCGCGGACGTCGCCGAGCAGCTGGGGCAGCGCCTTCGTCTTGGCAATGATCGGCAGGAAGTTCGCATCCTGAGCCCACCGGGGCACGATGTGCTGGTGGAGGTGCGCGGCGATTCCCGCCCCGGCGATCGCGCCCTGGTTCATCCCGATGTTGAAGCCGTCGTTCCTGGAGACGTCGCGGATGACGCGCATCGCCGTCTGGGTGAGGCTGCCGATCTCGGCGACCTCCTCCGGCGTCGCCTCGTCGTAGGTGGCGATGTGGCGGTACGGGCACACCAGCAGGTGGCCGCTGTTGTACGGGAAGAGATTCAGGAGGGCGTACGCGTGCTCTCCGCGCGCCACGATCAGCGCATCCTCGTCGCTCAGGGTCGGGGCGACGCAGAACGGGCAGTCGTCCTTGCCGGGCTGCTGACCATGCTGGATGTACACCATCCGGTGAGGGGTCCACAGGCGCTGGAACTCGTCCGGGACGCCGACCAGGTACGACGGGTTGTCCACACGGACGTCCTCCTCGGGGACGGGTCCGGAATCCGACCCGTCCCCGAGGGCACCGTCATACGAACCGAGGTTCAGTCGAGCCATGCCGTGTCGACCAGTTCGTGGCTCTCGATGCTCCCCACGATCCGCTCGATCGCCTCGTCGACCGTGACGCCGTTGCGCTGCGTGCCGTCGCGGAAGCGGAAGCTGACCGTGCCGGCCGAGGCGTCCTCCTCGCCGACGATCAGCTGGAACGGCACTTTGGCCTTGGTGTGCGTGCGGATCTTCTTCTGCATGCGGTCGTCGGAGTGGTCGACCTCTGCGCGAACGCCGCGGGCTTTGAGCCGCGAGATCACGTCGTCGAGGAACGGCGCGTACTGGTCGGCGACGGGGATGCCGACGACCTGCACCGGCGACAGCCACACCGGGAACGCTCCCGCGTAGTGCTCGAGCAGGATCGCGAAGAACCGCTCGATCGACCCGAGCAGCGCGCGGTGGATCATCGCCGGCTGCTTGCGCGTGCCGTCGGCCGCGTTGTACTCCAGCTCGAACAGTTCGGGCTGGTTGAAGTCGAGCTGGACGGTGGAGAGCTGCCAGGTGCGGCCGATCGCGTCGCGCGCCTGGACCGAGATCTTCGGGCCGTAGAAGGCCGCCCCGCCCGGGTCGTCCACGAGCTCGAGGCCCGACTCGATCGCCACCTCGCGGAGGGTCTCGGTCGCGGTCTCCCAGCTCTCGTCGCTGCCGACGTACTTGTCCGGGTCCTTCGTCGAGAGCTCCAGGTAGAAGTCGGTCAGACCGTAGCCGCGGAGCGTTTCGAGCACGAACTCCAGCTGGCGGGCGACCTCGTCCTTGATCTGGTCCTCTGCGACGTAGATGTGGGCGTCGTCCTGGGTGAGGCCGCGCACGCGGGTCAGCCCGGACAGCGTCCCCGACTTCTCGTAGCGGTACACCGTCCCGAATTCGGACAGGCGGAGCGGGAGCTCCCGGTAGCTACGGCCTCTGGCACGGAAGATCAGGTTGTGCATCGGGCAGTTCATGGGCTTCAGGTAGTAGTCCTGGCCCTGCCGTGTGATGTTGCCCTCCGCGTCGCGCTCCTCGTCCAGGTGCATGGGCGGGAACATGCCGTCCTTGTACCAGTTCAGGTGCTGACTGGTCTCGAAAAGGTGCGCCTTGGTGATGTGCGGCGTGTTCACCATCTCGTAGCCGTTCGCGATCAGCCGATCGCGCATGTAGTCCTCGATCTCCTTGCGGATGATTCCACCACGGGGGTGGAACACCGCGAGGCCCGAGCCGATCTCCTCCGGGAAGCTGAAGAGGTCGAGCTCGGCTCCGAGCTTGCGGTGGTCGCGCTTGGCGGCCTCCTCCATGCGGGTCTGGTAGGCACGCAGCTCGTCCTTGCTCGCCCAGGCGGTGCCGTAGACGCGCTGCAGCTGCTTGTTCTTCTCGTTGCCGCGCCAGTAGGCGGCCGCGACGCGGGTCAGCGCCCAGCCGTTGCCGATCATGCGGGTGTTCGGGAGGTGCGGGCCGCGGCAGAGGTCCTTCCAGACCGTCTCGCCGGACTTGGGTTCGACGTTGTCGTAGATGGTCAGCTCCCCGGAGCCCACCTCGACGCTCTCGCTCTCGTCGAAGGCGTTCGTGTCGCCGTGCTGGGCGCCGCCCTTCAGGCCGATGAGCTCCAGCTTGTAGGGCTCGCCGGCGAGCTCGGCACGCGCCTCTTCGTCGGTGACGACGCGGCGGACGAACCGCTGGCCCGCCCGCACGATGCGCGACATCTCCTTCTCGAGAGCCTTCAAATCCTCCGGAGTGAACGCCTCGGCCACGTCGAAGTCGTAGTAGAACCCGTCGGTGATGGGCGGCCCGATGCCGAGCTTCGCCTCCGGGTTGATCGCCTGAACCGCTTGCGCGAGAACGTGCGCAGTGGAGTGGCGGAGGATGCTGAGCCCGTCCGGCGACTCGATCGTGACCGGCTCGACGCTGTCGGTGGTCGTGACGGTCGTCGCGAGGTCCTTCAGCTCACCGTTGACGCGCATTGCGACAACGGAACGGTCGGTGAAGAGCTCGAAGCCGTCGGCCACCTGTCCACTCCTTGATCGAGGGTCGAAATGAGAACCCTCCAACTCTAGCCGGGTGCGGTTGGCCGCAATCGCGCCCTGTCCGCAAGCGACACGGCGTGTGGCCCATACGGGTGCATGCGCTCGAATGGACCACCGTCGTAGACTGATCGGACTGCCCTGCCCGAACCGCATCCGGACGGACCCGACCGACTGGACACCACACCTCCGAAGATAAGAGCGGATGTCCACCCCATGAGAATCGGTATCCTCGCGACCGGAGCCCTGCTCCTGTCCCTCATCGGCGCCGCGCCGGCCCAGGCGGCGACGCCGGAACCGGGCCCGACGCCGTCCGCGACGAGCACGTCCTCCCCTGCGGCGACCTCCGACTCGACGGACACACCCGCCACGTCGGCACCGACGCCGGCCCCGACGGCCAGCGCTCCGGCGTTCCCATCGGCCGCCCCCGCGGCCGACCCGCCTCTCGCGGAGCAGAACGCTGCGGGCGACCACGCCATGGGTTCGACCATCGCGGCCGCTGAAGGACCCGCAGCCAGCGCCCGCATGGTGACGCCGAAGGCGGCGCTCGGTGTGAGCGGCGTTGCCGGCATGGACATCAGCGGATGGCAGCCGACCGTCGACTGGAACGCGATGTGGGCCAACGGCGCACGCTTCGTGTACATCAAGACGACGGAGAGCACCGACTACCAGAGCTCGCACTTCGCGTCGCAGTGGGCCGGCGCGACGAGCGTCGGAATGATCCGCGGCGCCTACCACTTCGCCACGCCCAACACGACCGACGGTGCGACGCAGGCCCGCTACTTCTACGCGCACGGCGGCAACTGGGCTCCGGACGGCCGGACCCTTCCCCCGCTGCTCGACATCGAGTACGCGACCGACGGCAGCGGCACCTGCTGGGGGCTCTCCACGACCGCGATGTCGGTGTGGATCGCCGACTTCGTCCACACGATGAAGGCGCTCACCGGCATCGAGCCGGCGATCTACTCCACCGCGAACTGGTGGAACCAGTGCACCGGCTCCAACAACACGTTCGGCGCCTACCCGCTCTTCGTCGCCCGCTACGGCACCACCACCCCGGGCGCCCTGCCCGCGAGCTGGCTCAACTGGACGATGTGGCAGTACGCCAGCTCGGGCGTCTTCGCCGGAGACCAGGACATCTTCAACGGCAGCTACGCGCAGCTGCAGGCGTTCGCGTACGGCGCGCAGAGCCACCCGCCGATCGGGTCCTACGACACGGCGACCGTCTCCTCCGGGGCCCCCTTCTCGGTGACCGGCTGGACGATCGACCTCACCAACCTCGCCGCGTCCACGCAGGTCCAGATCACCTGGAACACTCCAGCCGGGATCACGACCACAACGGTCGCGGCCAACGCCAGCCGTCCTGACGTCGGCAACGCCTACCCCTCCGCCGGCAACGCCCACGGCTTCACTGCCCAGGCGCCCTGGAGCGGGTACGGCCAGTACGGCGCCTGCATCACCGCCGTCGCCCTCCCCGGCGACCGGGCCGGCAACGGCGACCTCGGCTGCAAGACAGCGTTCGTCTCGGCGGTGACTTCCTCGATTCCGACCCCCACCCGCATGGCAGGGTCCGACCGGTTCGCGACGGGCGTCCAGGTCTCGCAGAAGGCCTTCCCGACCGCCGGAGTCCCGGTGGTCTACATCGCCTCCGGCCTGGACTTCCCGGATGCCCTGTCCGCAGCTCCGGCCGCCGGCGCTCAGCACGGTCCCGTCCTGCTGACCATGCCGGGCGCGGTTCCCGACACCGTCCTCGCGGAGATCCAGCGGCTCAAGCCGGGGAAGATCGTCGTGGTCGGCGGAACGGCCGCCGTCGCAGACGCTGCGGTCAACCAGCTGAAGGCCCTCGCCCCGGTCACCCGCATCGGCGGCGTCGACCGGTACGACACGTCCCGTCTGGTGGCCGCGTACGCGTTCCCGAACGCCACCTCCGCCTTCGTCGCCGCGGCCAACAGCTACGCGGACGCGCTGTCGGCGGCGCCCGTCGCAGCCAAGAAGAACAGCCCGCTGCTGCTCGTGAACGGCGGAACCATCGATGCGCCGACGCAGGCGTACCTCACCGCGAAGTCGGTCCGGACGCTGACCCTGATCGGCGGCTCGGATGTCGTCGGCGACGTCTGGGTCTCCCAGCCGCAGAGCGCAGGCTCGACGGTTACCCGCATCGGAGGTTCTGACCGCTTCGGCACCAGCTCCCTGCTGGCCGCGTCCGGCTACTCGGCGAACGGCGCCTCGACGGTGTACGTGGCCTCGGGTGTCGCCTGGCAGGATGCGCTGGTCGCCGCCGCGGCGGCCGGCTCCGCCTCCCGCCCGCTGCTGCTGGTCCGCCCGGGCTGCGTGCCCCGGCTGATCGGTGACCAGATGGCGCGCATGGGCACGACCGCGATGAATATCACCGGCGGTACGGCGGTCCTGACGTCCGACGTCGACAGCCTGCAGGTCTGCTACTGACCGCGGCGCTTCGCCACTGACGCGATGCGGCACCCTGCTCCGGCGGGGTGCCGCATCTGCCGGCGGTCTATGTCGGATTGGTCAGGGCAGCCGCGCGCTGAGGTAGTCGCGCACCGCGGGATCGGTCGTGAGGCTCACGGCCTTCGCGAAAGCGTCCGCTGCCGCATCTGTCCGCCCTGCTGAGGCGAGCAGGTGTGCGCGAGCCGCCCAGTAGGGCTGGAAGACCGGCTCGTCGAGCGCGTCGAGAAGCGCGAGCCCGGCGGCGGGGCCATCGAGTCGAGCCACCACCACCGCGAGCGACACCCGACCTCCCAGCGACGGGGCGACCTCCATGAGCCGCAGGTGCAGCGCTCGCAGCGCCTTCCAGTCGGTGGTTCCCGTCGAGGCCCTCGCGCAGTGCACCGACTGGATGGCCGCCTCCAACTGGAAACGCCCCACGTTTCCGAGCGCATGGGCGCGGCGGAGCAGTCCCTCGCCGTGGGCGATGAGGGCGGCATCCCACAGTCGCGAGTCCTGCGACTCGAGCGGCACGAATGCACCCGCCGGAGTGCGCGCCGGGATGCGGGCGATCGAGAGGGACAGCAGCGCGGCAAGACCGAGCACTTCCGGGTCCGGGAGGAGGGTGGCCAAGACGTCGGCCAGATACAGGGCCTCCCCAGCGAGCGAGTCACGCACGGTCGTGCCTGAGACGGTCTGCCAGTCGATCGCGTACGCGCCGTAGACCGCCTCCAGCACAGGAGGCAGGCGGGCCGGCATGTCGTCGCGGGACGGGACGACGAACGGGATGCGGGCATCCTTGATGCGTCGTTTCGCCCGGACGAGCCGTTGGGCCATCGTGGTCGCGGGAATCGCGAAGGCCGTCGCGATATCGGCGGCCTCGAACCCGAGGACGACCTGGAGCATGAGAGGCGTCCGGATGGCGGGGTCGATCGCCGGGTGCGCGCAGACGAACATGAGCTCCAGGCGCTTGTCGGGGATGCGGTCGGGGTCTATCACGTCGAGTTCGGCCTCGGCCGGTACGACCAGGGTGACCGGGGTTGCAGGACGCTTGAGGGCATCCAGCCAGCGGTTCTTCGCGACGGTGACCAGCCAGCCCTCGGGATTGTCCGGGATGCCGGACGTCGGCCACGTCCGCAGCGCGCGTTCGAAGGCGTCGGCAAGCGCATCCTCGGCGGCGGTGATGTCGCCGGTGCGGGCGGCGAGCACGGCGATGAGTCGCCCGTAGGACGACCTCGCCGCCTCCTTCGCCCGCGCGGCGGCCGCTAGGTGCGGTTCCACTGTCCGCCGCTGAAGTACACCGCGGTCGGCCGGATCTCGACGGTGCCCCACTGCGCCGCCGGGCATTTCTCGGCCCAGGCGAGCGCGGCATCCAGATCGGGTACGTCGATGAGGAAGATTCCGCCCAGCTGTTCCTTGGTGTCGGCGAAGGGACCGTCCTGAACCTGCAGCGCGCCGTTTCGCAGGGCGACGGTCGTGGTCGCGGTGACGGACTGCAGCACGTCGGCGGCGACGAGCACACCGGCCGAGTCCAGCGACTTCGCGTAGTCGTCGAAGGCGGCCTGCGCCTCCGCGAGGGCCTCGGCGGACAGTTCTGCACCACCGGCCTCGGAGTAGTTGAGCAGGAGCGAGTATCGCATCAGTCGTCTCCTCCCTCAGCGAGCGGTCGGTCGGTCGCGATGATCACGATATCCCGGCCCGGAGCGTGCGCGACTCCATTGTTATTCATGGTGTTGGCGATGATTCTCGACATCGATGTTCCTTCCGTCAGGTGATGCCTTCAGAAGTGTGACGATCGGGGGACCGCCCGATCGACAGGCGGATCGCGGACCCGAGAATCAGCATCTAGCCAACCGCCAACGATCGGCCGCATCATTCAGCGACAGTGACATGTGGCGCGCATCCCGGATGGCGCGCCGAGGGGGTCGGGTAACGATGACTGGAACGCAGCAAGCGCACAGTGCCACCCAGCGCACCGGCTGGGCCGGCTGGGTGTACTTCGCAGGGATCGTGCTCCTGATCGGCGCAGCGATCGACATCTTCTACGGCCTCATGGCGATCATCGGGCCGGACACGGCGTACTTCGTCGGGCCCCAAGGCAGAGTCGCTTCGTTCAGCGTCGCCGGGTGGGGCTGGTGGTCGCTGATCATCGGCCTGGCCATGGTCGTACTCGCCTTCTTCCTGCTGACCGGCCGCACCTGGGCTCGCATCCTCGTGACCATCGTCGTCGCGATCAACGCGGTGAGCCACGTGATGTCGCTGCCCGCCCAGCCCTGGTGGTCACTGATCATGATCGGGCTCGATGTCCTGGTGATCTACGCGGTCACGGTGCATGGACGGGAAGTGCGAGCCTGATCGTTATTTGATCAGTCTGCTGAGGTCTAGCCAAGCTTGACATCTAGGCGCACACTAGGCGCACTCGGCACTTCCAGCGCACTGACGACCGGTACGGGTGCCGAGTCATTGAGGAGGGGGAACGACGTGGCCGTCCATGCAGCTGTAGAGCACGAACCACGCGCCGACGAGCCGGCGCCTGTCCCGTATCTGCGAAACGGGCAGATGATCTCACTCGTTCGGTGGAACCGCATCGCGGGCGACTGGAAGTACACGACCATCGTGGTCGAGTACGCGGGTCGCGACGCGACCACCTGGCAGGTCGTCGCACAGGGCAAGTCGATCATCCTCGACCGAGCGGAATGGTCGATCTTCAACTGAGGTGTGGCGTGCGCCCCCGCAGATAGGGACGCCTGTCCTCTCGCTGATAGCGTGTCGGCGGGGGGGTGGTCCAATGCGTCGGGCGGAACGAGACCGGTGAGGCGTGGTCCGGCGGACGGGCAGCCCGGTCCAGTTCGCCCGTTCTGGGTGGTTCGGAGCCGGGCCCAGCGCGGAACGCTCGTCTCGACGGGACTCGTCGTCGTCATCGTCGCGTTCCTGGCATCGGTGATGACGGGCCTCGCGCTGCGGTCGCCGGACTCTGCGGTTCGGGCGACGCTGGCGCACGAACCGGCCACCGTGACGTCGCTCGCTGTGCAGACGTCGCAGGGGTCCGACCCGGAGGGGCAGGCGTCAGCCGTCCGTTCGATCCTCCGGCACGAGTTCCGCGGCGTGCCGCTGCGCACCTCCGAGAGCGCATTCGTGCCGGGTGCGAACGTCGCAGGCGGAGGGTCCGCGATGCTCCTGGTGGCGACCGATCAGCTGCGGGAGCGCGTACGCCTGACCTCCGGCCGCTGGCCGGCCTCCGCTCCGGACCCCGCGACGACCGCCGAGGCGGCCATCGACGAGGACTTCGCCAAGACCCACCATCTGACGGTCGGCGACCGCGTCAGATTCGCCGGACCGGACGAACCCGTCGACGTCCTGGTGACCGCGATCTGGCGTCCGTCCGATCCGGCCTCGCCCGATTGGCTGGGCCTCAGTGCAGGGACAGGCGGAACCGACGGCCGGGCTATCGTCGCGGACGACGTGGCGCGTGAAGCGGGCGACGGCACCTCGGTCCAGTGGGTGCTCACGCCGGACGCCGGCCGGGTCACCGCCGCGCAGCTCCCGCGCCTGCACGCTGCGTTCTCCACCCTGGTCGATACGCTGAGCGACGACTCCACCGCAGCCGCGAGCCCGTTCTCCTCGGCGGGCGGAGCTCTGGCCACGACGACGGCGATGCAGCGGTCCGTCGTGGCGCTGCGTGCCGTCATCCCGATCCCGCTGAGTGTGCTGGCGGTGTGCGCGGTGGTAGCCCTGGCGCTGCTCGGGCGTCTGCTGGCAGACGCACGCCGCGCAGAGACCCGCCTGCTCCGCTCCCGTGGCGCGACGCTTCCCGTGCTCGCGGGCGCAGCCGCCGTCGAATCCGGAGTGGTCGCGCTGGTCGGGGTGGCGCTGGGCGCGGCCGGCGCGCAGGCGGCCCTGCTCACGCTGACGGGCGGCCCGGCGGCCGGAATGGCCGGCGTCGTCGACGTTGCACTCCCCCCGCTCGCCACCCTCCTCTGTGCCGTAGCGACGGCCACGGCGACCGCCGTACTGTCGGCTCGTTCGCTGACCGACGCCCCAGGCGCCGTCGAGGCCGGTCGCGGCCGCACGGTCATCTCCGGGGGCCTGGCCGCACTCGCGCTCATCGCTGCGGCGGTCGCGCTGTGGCGTTTCGTGGTCTTCAGCTCGTCCGCCGGTTCGGCCGAGGGCACGGGCGGGATCGATCCCGCCGGTGTCGTGGCCCCTGCCGCCGTGCTCTGCGCCATCGCCCTGCTCGGGCTGTCGCTGTTCGGGCCGGCGGCCGGCGCCGTCGAACGCCTGGCAGGGCGGGGGCGCGGAGCAGCGAGTGTGCTTCCCGCCCGCCAGGTCGGGCGGGGACTCGCGCTGTTCTCGGGACCGGTCGCCCTCATCGTGCTCACCGTCGGCGTACTGACCTTCGCCGCGGGGTACGCAGGAACCTTCTCGGGCTTCCTGCGCGACTCCACGCTGCTGACCACCGGCGCCGCCGCGCGCGCGGACCTCGGGGTGGCAGGCAGCCCGCACGACGCGGGAGACCTGTCCGTCGGCGCCGACCTCGCGGCGCATGGTGCGAAGGTATCCCCCGCCATCGTCGACGACGGCACTGTGGGAGACACGGATGCCGCGGTCGTGGTCGTCGACACCGCCCGGCTGCCCGGACTACTCCCGGTCGGTGCATACCTGATCGACACGAAAGGGCTCGCCGCGACGCTGTCGGAGCGGTCGGATCTTCCTGGGGCGAACCTCCCCGCCGACACGCGCTCCGTCGCGCTGCGGGTCACGACCGCGGTGGACGCGGGCACTGCGACGCCCACCGCCCTCACCGCGTGGATGGCCACCGACGCTGGTGAGGCGGTGCCGGTGACCACCTACGCCTCGCCCTCCGGCGATACCGTGCTCGACCTCCCGAGCCGGGTGGGGCGACGTCTCGTCGCCGTGGACGTCACGACCGACGCAGCGGCCGCCGTCAACCTCACCGTCCGGGTGACAGGCCTCCCGGTCGCGTCGGCCCCGGCCGGCCCGTGGACGACCGCGCCGGAGGCCTTCAGCGCGGATGCGGACTTCCGGCCGTCGGGCGCGGCGTCGGCGACCGCCGCCTCCGCGGACGGGACGGCGACGGTGCGCTTCGTTCCGGAGGCCGACCCGGCGCTCCGGGTGGCCGTCACCGGCGCGCTCGCCGCCGACGATTCGCTCCGCGTCGGTCAGGAGATCCAGGTGAACAGCCCGATCGGCGCTCTGACGGCCACCGTCACCCGGATCGTCGCTGCGCTGCCCGGCACGACCTCAGAGCGCGCCGTGCTCGCCGACTACGGATCGGTGACCGCGCACCTGCTGCGTACCACTCCGTCTGTGGCCCGCGCGACCTCGGTGTGGGCGACAGGGGTGGATGGAACCGGCTCGGGCGGCACAGGCCAGAGCGACGGCGCCGCCCGGGCTCTCGCCGCGATTGCGGGCCGGGACGCCGTCGTCACCACCGCGGACGGCGACTTCGTCGCTCGCTTCCTGAGCGGCGCCGTCCTGAGCACCTGGCTGGGCACCGCAGGATGCGGCCTACTCGCTGTCGCTGCGGTCGCGGCCGCCGTATCGTCCGCTCTGCGCCGCCGCCGAGGCGAGGTCGTCGTGCTCCGCGCCGTGGGGCTCTCGGCGAAGCAACAGGCGTGGACGCGACGGCTGGAGGTCATCGGCGTGGCGACCGCCGCAGCGGTCTTCGGGCTGGCCGGAGGTGTCGTCGTCGTGTTGCTGGTCGGCAACACGCTCGCCCGGCTCTCGGTGGTGACCGCACCGTCGACCCTGTCGGTGCACGGCCAGGTCGATCCGCTCGGGATGGCCGCCGGCCTGCTCGCGCTGGTGGCCGCCCTCTCTGCCGCCGTCTGGGCGTACGGACGAGCAGTGCGCCGCCAGGCGCATGACACCGGTTACCGGGAGGAGACCCGGTGAGCGCCCGACCAGTCTCCGGCCTCCGGCTGTTCCTCCGCTCGCTGCGTGCGTTCGGCGGCGGATTGGCGGTGCTCGCTGTGGTCGCCTTCCTCAGCGCGACGGCCCTCGCTGCGTGGCCGCGGGTCAGCAGCGAGATCGTGGGCGGCGAGCTCCGGCACGAGCTGCAGCAGGCGGGCGCGGGCGGCAGGGACATCACCACCACCGTCCGTACCGGCGCGTTCACCGGCGGGCCGGCCGTCGACCCTGTGCGTCTGTGGGAGCGGCTGCCCGCGATCGCGACGACGGTGCGGGCCGGGATGACGCCCTCCCTTCGCGCCGTCACCGCCTCGGGCGATGTGGCCGCGCGGAGCACCGATGTCGCGATCTCCGGCCCGGCAGGCGCGGCGAGCAACAGCATCTACTCCGTCACTCTGGAGGCGTACCCCCACCTGCGGGGAAGCGCCCGGCTGGTGGACGGCGAGTGGCCGACGACGACCGTCACCCCGGACGGCCCGGTCCCCGTCGTCCTGACCGCGACCGCCGCCCGGTTGCTCGGCTGGCGGATCGGGGAGGTGCGGGAGAGCGCGCCGTCTGCACAGGGGACGATCATGCTCCGCCTGTCTGGCACCATCCGGCCGAGGGATGCGTCGACCGACTTCTGGGACCTCGACCCCGCGCGCGCCCGGGGGCACTTCGTCGATGGCGGCGACTCGGGCAAGCAGTACGGCGGAGTCGCGTGGGTGGCGCCGGAGGCGTGGCCGGCGGTCGCCCCGCGGCTGGACATGACGATCGCGTCGATCTGGTTCCCGGTGCGTCCGGAGCGGTTCACGGCGGAGACGCTGGCGTCGGTCCGCGGGTCGCTCGGCAGCCTCCTGGCCTCGCCGCATTCCGCCGGCGTCGACGGCGCCACCGTCTCCCTGGCGGTCGCCACGGCGATCCAGCGGCCGCTCGACGACTTCGTCGCCCGGGCGCAACCGGCCCAGACCCTGTTCGCGATCCTCGTCAGCGGTCCGCTGGTCGTCGCCCTGACCGTGCTCGCGCAGGGCGCTCGGCTGGTGGTGGAGCGTCGGAGGGGCGGTCTCGCACTCATGACAGCCCGCGGAGCCTCCCCGCTGCGGCTCCGCACCGAGGTGGCCGCGCAGGGGCTGCTGGTCGCCGCGCCGGCCGCAGCTCTCGGGCTGCTGGTCGCCGTGCTGCTCACGCCGCAAGCGGTCCCGCTGGCGTCGCCCGTCTGGCTCGCCCTCCTCTGCGCCGTCCTGCCCGCGGCCGCGCTGGTGCTCGCGGCCGGGCCACTGGCACCCTCCGTCGCGGAGGCGAAGCGCTGGCGCTGGGCGTGGGTCGCCGAGACAGCCGTCGTCGGCCTGGCCGTCCTCAGCGTGGTGCTGCTCGCCCGGCGCGGGCTGGCGCCGACGGCCTCCGGGATGGACGTGGACCCGCTGACGGCGGCCACACCCGTGCTCGTCGCCCTCGCCGCCTGTGTGGTGGTGGTGCGGCTGACCCCATACCCGATCGGGTGGATCGCCGGCGGCCTGCGGCGCGGCCGGGGACCTGTCGCCTTCCTGGGCGCTTCCGGCGCGCAGGGCGCGCGGGCCGGCCTGATGTGGCCCGTGTTCACCCTTGTCGCCGGAGTCAGCATCGCCCTCTTCTCGGTCAGCATGCTGGCCACCGCGACCGCCGGGGTGACCGAGGGGGCACGGGTCAGGGTCGGCGCGGACCTCTCGCTGACTGCCGCCTCAGCTCTCAGCCAGGAGCAGCTGGAGGCTGTCCGCACGACGCCGGGCGTCGATCGCACCGCGACCGTCGACTGGGCCGGTGGGGTCACGTTGACGGCCGGTGGAACGTCCTCGGACGTCTCCGGCTACCTCGTCGACCCGCGGGACCTGGATGCGGTGCAATCCGACCTGCCCGTCGAGGCACGACTGTCCACGGCGCTGAAGGGCGGGATTCCCGGGAGGACCGCGGCCGTGCTCGGCGGCTGGACGAGCCGGATCCCGATCACCAGCGCCCTCGTCGTCACCACCGGGACCAACGTCCATCTGGGGGTGAGGGAGCTCGACTTCGTCCCCGGCGTCTACGTGCGCGACGCCCAATGGGTCTACCTCGATTCGACGATCGTCCCCGCCTCCAGCGGCATCACCGGCCGGCCGCAGACCGTGCTCGTGAAGCTGACGCCGGGGGCGGACGCGTCGCGCGTGCACTCGGCCCTGGCCCGGATCGGAGGACCGAACGCAGTGATCGGCGACGCGACCGCCGAGCGTGATGCCCTGCACAGGTCGCCGCTCGTCTCCGGGACCGAGCAGGTCGCCCTCCTCTCGATCGCCCTGACCGTTGTGCTCTGCATCGCGGCGCTGCTGCTGACCCTCGTGCTCAACACCTCCGCGCGGGTGCGCCTGGTGGCGACCTTGCGCACCATCGGGTACAGCTCGCGTCAGACGGCCGGTGTTCTCGCCTGGGAGTTGGGTCCCGTCCTGGCGGTCGGCATCGTCGCGGGCGCCGTCGTCGGGCTCGCACTCCCGGCGATCGTGCTGCAGCCGCTCGACCTGCGCGGCTTCACCGGGAGCCCGGTGCAGCCCCCGGTCGTCCAGGACCCGGTGCTCGCCTCGGCCGCACTTGCCGGCTTCGTCGTCGTCGCCGCCCTGGCCACTCTGCTGGCCCTCGCCACCGCACGTCGCCGCTCGGCGGCCGCCGTGCTCAGGAACGGAGAAGAATGACCACCGTGACCGCACGCGCCGAGGCCGCCATCGACTGCACCGACCTCGTCCGCATCTTCACAGCCGACGGTGTGGAGGTCCAGGCACTGCAAGGGCTCACCCTGCGGGTCGAGAGCGGGGGGCTCGTCGCCATCGTCGGCGCCTCCGGCTCCGGCAAGTCGACTCTGCTCGGCATCCTCTCGGGGCTCGACAAGCCGACAGCCGGCTCGGTCAGCGTCGCCGGACGGGACCTTCTCGCACTGCGCAACCGCGAACGGGTGGACTACCGCCGCCACACCGTCGGTTTCGTCTGGCAGCAGACCTCCCGCAACCTGCTCGGCTACCTGACGGCCCGCGAGAATCTCGCCTTGGCCATGTCGGTGGCCCGGACCTCCGGTCGCGAGCGGCGTGCGACCGAACTGCTCGACCTGCTCGAGGTGGCCCACTGCGCCGACCGCCGACCGACCGAGATGTCGGGAGGCGAGCAGCAGCGGGTCGCCATCGCGGTGGCGCTCGCGAACGAGCCGCACGTGCTCCTGGCGGACGAACCGACCGGCGAGCTGGACGAGGCCACCAGCGCCGAGGTGCTGGAGGCGATGCGCGGCGTCAACCGGGAGCTCGGCGTGACCACTCTCATCGTCACCCACGACCCGACCGTCTCCGAGCACGTCGCGCGCACCGTCCAGATCCGCGACGGCCGGACCGCGACCGAGGTGCTGCGCCGCACCGGCGTCACCGAGGAGGGTCACGAGCACACGGTGGCCGAGGAGTTCGCCGTTCTGGACCGGGTCGGTCGGCTGCAACTCCCCCCGGAGTACCTGACGACGCTCGGCATGCGCGACCGGGTGCGCTTGGCCCTGGAGCAGGACCACGTCGGCGTGTGGCCGCACGCGGACGACGAGAGGGAGACCGACCGTGACGATCGCTGAGACGGAGCAGGGCACGGCGACCGAAGCGGGCACCCCGCTGCTGGTGGCCGAGGACGTGGCCCGCACGTTCGAGACCGATGCCGGCACGGTGACCGCTCTCGCCGATGCGAGCCTGACGGTGCACCCTGGCGAGCTGGTCGTCGTGAAGGGCCGCTCCGGGTCGGGCAAGACCACCCTCCTGAACGTGCTCAGCGGCCTCGACCGGGCGACGAGCGGGCGCATCGAGCTCGACGGCATCGACCTCTCGACAGCGTCGGAGGCGCAGCTGGTCAAGCTGCGACGCAGGACCACCGGCTTCGTCTTCCAGTCGTTCGGGCTCGTCTCCGTGCTCTCCGCGGCCGAGAACGTGGAGCTGCCGCTCCGGCTGCTGGGGGTGGACCCGGCCACCCGGGACCAGCGCGTCGCGGAGGTTCTGGACAGCGTCGGACTGTCCGGCCACGCCCGGCAGCGGCCGACCGAGCTCTCCGGTGGCCAGCAGCAGCGCGTCGGCATCGCGCGGGCACTCGCGGGCGATCCACGCATCCTCTTCGCCGACGAACCCACCGGCCAGCTCGACAGCGTGACCGGCCGCGCGATCATGGATCTCCTGGTCGACCTGGTCCACGGCCGAGGCATCGCCGCGGTCGTCACCACGCACGACCCGCTGTTGATGGCGCGGGCGGACCGCGTGCTCGAGCTGCACGACGGGCGTCTGGCGAGCGACGCCCGGCGCCGCGGACGCCACGCGGCAGCTCCCGCCGGTTGAGAACGCGCTCGCGGTGTGCTGGCGTGCGGCTGCGGGAACCGTATCTCAGCCCAGCTGGATCTCCACCGGCTCGTACGACCACGGCCCCGGGCACTGGCCCCACAGGCCCGTGCGCTCAGAATGGACGGGGATGTCGTGCACGGCGTCATGGAGCACCGCCGCACTCGTGGCCACGACCACGCGTATGGTCGCCGGCTGCACGGTCGTGCTGTCGAGGAACGGTGCCCGCTGCGGCACTCGATGGCTGCCGTCCCGGCCCGCGCGCACTGCGGCCGGCTCGCAGTTGCTTCCGAAGCACGCCGAGACAGTTGCGTCCGGGGGAAGCGTTCCCTGGAACTCCAATGCGACAGGTGACGTGTCCGCGTAGCCGATCGCAGGGCACGCGTTGAGTGTGCACCCCGACAACGCGAGTGCCGCCACCAGGCCGGCCGCGCTTGCAGCGGTGACTCTTCTCGTGCGTCGTCGCATGCCAGCAGGGTAGCGGTAACGCTCCCCCAGCCGGCCGAAATCGGTAGCGTGATCGCTATGGCCTCCGACCAGCTCAGCATCCACGTCGCCGACTCGCTCTCCGATGACGACCTCTCCGCCATCGAGCGGCTGCTGCCTCAACTGTCGTCGACGGCGACCTTCGACCGGGGTCGCGTCGAGTCGATGCTCGACCACGACGGCACGGACCTCATCGTCGCTCGCGAGGGCAGCCGGATCGTCGGCATGGCGACGCTCGCGTCGTTTCCGCTGCCGACCGGTGTCCGCGGACATCTCGACGACGTCGTCGTGGATCAGGAGCTGCGCGGGCACGGCATCGCACGCCTGCTCCTCGAGGCCGTGATCGAGCTCGCCCGCGAGCGAGATCTGCGAACGCTCGATCTGACGTCACGGCCCAGCCGGGAGTCCGCAATCCGGCTCTACGAGTCGGTGGGCTTCCAGCGACGCGACTCGATGCTCATGCGCTACGAGGGCGAGCTCTCGTAGCGCGCCCTACACTGGCGTTGTCGACGATCGGGGGGATCATGCTACGGCGACTTGCCGCAACGGCACTGGCCGGCGTGCTTCTGCTGGCTGCCACAGGGTGCACCCCGACCTTCAAGACGCCGATCATGCGGCACGTCGTCACGCACGCCGCGACGCCCACACCGGCGGCGTCCCTTCCGCCGACGGCCGCCCCGACGCCCGTGGCAACCGCAGTGGGGTGCCACGGCTGGGGCTTCTGGGCTCGCGACTACTACAGCGAGGCGCAGCAGCCGGTCGACTGCGGGCCGATCGAATACGCCACCGGAACGGCGAAACTCGACGACAAGGGCGTGCCGGTCTCTTACGTCGTCGCCCCGGGCGACATCTGGGAGTTCATCGCCAAGCGCTTCGATGTCGGAACCGCCTATCTCACTGCCATCAACGCGGTGCGACGCGATCCAGCCTCCATCGTCTACGTCGGAGACACGGTCAACCTCGACCCCGCCACCATCACCACCGTGGGCGATCAGAACGGTGTCGTGTTCCATCACGACGATCGCCTTCCCGATCCGCACGTTCCCCAGCACTGACTCAGCCGGCCGGACCGGGCTCCATCGGTGTGACCGTTAGCGTGCCACTGCCGAAGGGGAACGGGAACAGCACGGTCCCGCCCACGGTCGGCATGGGCGAGGTCTGGAACCACAATGACGCGACGAGCATCGACACGACGGCGAGCGCGACCACGACGATCGCCCCACGGTTCATCGTCCGCAGCGCGGCCTCCACATCGGCAGCGCGCGCGGCCCGACTCAGAACGACGATGACGGTCAGGGCGATGGCCAGGTAGATCACCGGGCTCGGCTGCAGCGCAAGCGTCACGCACTGCGGCTGCACGGTGGTCGGGTCGCCGTTGCCATCCAGGTAGCCGCCATCGGTGGTGAAGCCTCCAGGACAGCTGCCCTTCGACCCCACGAGTGCGGAGTACAGAATCGCCGCACCGAGCGCCCACATCACCAGCGCCCGCGCCCGCTTCAGTATCGGGCCGGCCGGACGGCCGGAGGCAGCAGCGGATGATTCCACTCCCGCCGGCGCATCGCTCTCCCGCTCTGCACGCGAATCTGTCTCCATCGACGCCCCCCTCGACTCGTGCTGCCATCCTGGCATGCGGCTGGAGAATCGTCATCTCGGCGACTGAGAGACCGAACGTCCTTCTGCCCGGTAGCCTGGGGTGCATGCGGGGGCGAATAGTGGTGTGGGGGCTGCTCGGGGTAGCGGTGATCTTGCTGGTCAACGTCCCGTGGTGACGTCGATGCTGCTGGTCGCACTCGCGTCATGCGCGAGCCCCCCGCCGGCCGGCCAGATGTGCGACGACACTGTCGAACTCGCGTCGCCGACCCCATCATGGCTTCCGCTCGCCATCACGGCAGCGTTCATCGTGGTCGCTTTCGTCGTGACGTTCGTGCGGGTGCGCAGGCGTCGCCGTTCGTGAGTTGCGATCGCACGTACGACGTGGTTGCTCCGCTGTCCGCGTCAGAGGAGGCCGGTACCGCAACAGTCTCCGACAGTTAGTCCGGGTTGCTCCACGGCACAGCGATCACCTGCACGTCATCCTCGTGAACAATGCGTCCAGGGTCGGACGACTCCACGCGTTCCCACGCCACCTGATGTGAATCCAACAGTTCCGTGTACAGCCATGTCTTCTCGATCAGGTCAATGGCGAAGATTTGAACCAGGCCACCGCTCCTGGATTCACCGCGCGGTCGTAAACGGCCGGGTCGGCCGGCGCGGGCACCGAATACGCGGCCTCGAACCAGTTGTTGCTCCGCCTCCACCGTTCGTACTCCTCGTCGCTCAACGTCCCGGAACGAGCAAGACCGTTGGCTAGCGCGAAGACACCCACGCGCACTCCCCGCACATTCGGTGTCGTCGAGCGGAATCGCACGTAGAGGGCACCGGACATCGAGCTCACCCTAGTCGCACTTCATCGGCGGTCGCACCGCCGCCCGGTAGCCTAGGGCGCATGCGGGGGCGAATCGTGATCTGGGAACTGCTCTGCACATGCTAGGCACCCCAACAGAAATCCACGTGTACCGCGGTGACTCGATCAATGAGGATGGGGCAACCATTGCGTAGTCGGCGCGGAGCGTCCGTTGTGATCGGCGTCCTGGCGGCGGCTCTCCTCGCCGGTTGCGCCCCCTTGTTCCCCGCGTGCTCCATGCCCGACATCCGCCCGCCTCACATCACCGTCGACACGTCGATCTGGCTCCGTCTGCATCCGGGCGGCACGGTCCACGCATGTTACGCCGGCTCCTGCGACCACGAAGACGGAACCAGGCCGACGTTCGAGGTCCTGGTTCCGAACGAGGCGGACCACACCAAGGAGCACAACCTGGCGGTCACGCTGACCGACCAGACGGGCACGACGACCGAGACCGCACGAATGGCGCTCAAGCTCGTCCCAGGGCCGAAGGGTGCGGCATGTCCCATGCCCGACCAGTGGAGCCGCCAGGTCCTCATCGGGACAGACGGACGCATCCAAGTGGGCGGCGCCGACGACGGTCACATCATCGTCCCGACCGCGCAGAGAGACTTGGAGGGCGTGCTCGGTGAGGACCGGTCACGTCATTCCGCCGACGGATGACTCATGAGTCCGCCGCCGATAGCGTCGACCATATGCATCGACGAGTAGCCATGGCTGCGTCCCTCCTGTTGATGGGCGCCCTGCTGACCGGGTGCAGCGCTTTTCACGATCTGACATCGGGCAGCTCACACGACGACGCGGACGGACCTCAACAGACGTGCATCCCTCGAGGCGCCGCGCCGGATCCGTCCCCGACACCAACACCGACGCTCGACCCGCACGTCGCCGAAGAGGTCAGGTCGACGGTCGCCGCTGTTCGCACGCTCCCTGGCGTCGACGACGTATCAGAGAAGGCCGGCAACACTCCGACCAGGTCACCGGACCCTGACCGACCGACCTGCATCCTCGTCGAGAATCACTTCTCGTCGACGCTCTCAGTGGTCATGTCTCCCGACGCAACACCGTCCGAATCTGGATCGGTTCCGTCGACCATGGCAAAGCACCTCGCCTGGACAGGAGTCAGTCTGACGCTTACGGTTCCGGCCGGCACAGGGCATGTGGCGACCGTCATCCACTACAACCGGGCGTTCGACCAGACCATCACCAGTGAAGAGGCCACAGAGATCGCCGAAGGCCTGGCGACCATCGCGGCGACGCCGCAGGTGATGACGGTCGAGGCGTCGATTCCGTACACCATGCGCGTCGACTACGGCACGCTGACCGTGACGGTCGAGCCGTCAGACGAGGCGACGCTCGCAAGCGTGAGAGACCTGATCGGTACGACCGTGTTCCGGGACACGACGCTGCACGGTTCCTTCCACAACGGCGCCAAGCCCTGACCGCGCGGGCGGAGGGCGCGTGCATCCACTGCTGCGCCTCGTCGGTGACCGCATCATCGCCGACGTCTTCCCAACCACACGTGCGGCAGGCCCTCGGTGAAGAGCTCAACGACACCGGCTCGCCGGTCTGAAGCGCTGAAGATTGGGCCCACCGGTGTCCCACGAGCACTCGCTGTCCACGTCGCCGTGGGCGGGGAGAACCATGTGGCGATCGTAGACGCCGGAGTACCATCGGGCTTCGCGATCCGCGCCGTCGCTAGAGTCGTCTCATGGGGGAATCGAAGACCGAGTCGCGATGGTTCCGCATCGCCTTCGGCCGACCGAGGCTGTGGAACGGCGTCGTCCACCTCGTCGTAGCGGTGGTCTGGCTCGTGGTCACCGTCTCAGAGGACCGGAACGGCTGGGGCTATCTGCTAGTCACGATCTGGGGGCTACTTGGAGGGGTCGTGCTGGCGGTCGCCGTGCATGACGCTCGGCATGGCAGGGGTGCCTACGCCCAGCCTGTCTCACACAGCGAGGAGTGAGACCGCGTCGGCACATCGCTGCTCGGGATCGTGAGATCGGGCTCGCCAGGTAAGTTGAAGCCATGTCGGAGAACCGTTCAGCATCCGAACAGCGATGCGTCTTCTGCACAATCGCGGCAGGCGATGTCGACGCCAGCCGGGTCTACGAGGACGAGGTAGTTGTGGCCTTCATGGATACGAACCCGGTAACCCCAGGACACCTGCTCGTCGTGCCACGTGAGCACGCCGTCGGGTTCGAAGACGTCGACGATGCAACGAGCACGCACGTCTGGAGAATCGGCCATCAGATCGCACGAGCCCTCCGCCGTTCGAGCATCTCGAGCGACGGCATCAACATGTTCGTCGCTGACGGCGAGGCCGCTTTCCAGACGGTCTTCCACTTTCACCTCCACGTCATCCCTCGCTCGCCGGGCGATGGCTGGAGCATCAACGCCGTGTCGCATCGGCGCGACTGGTCGCTGCTCGAGAGTGACGCAGCAGCAATCAGGGAAGCAATCCCGTCGATACGCTGACCCCATGACCACGACGCCCCGCGATCTCGAGAACGAGCTGGAAGTGTCCGCCACGACCGTCCGCGCCTCCTTGCGGGAGGAGTGCCGGGAGCACCCACCCGCCGCATGAGCGAATCACCATCAGCTGTTGTGCTGTCGACCGATGCGTTCGATCCACTGGTGCGCGGGGTGCGAGATCGAAAGCCCGTGAAGCAGCCAGTCAAGATCCCCAGCACCCAGTTTCGGAAGACAGCGTTCGAAATCGAAGTCATCCTTCTGCCGTACATTCTTCGCCTTCAGGAGCAGCTGCACCTCCGGCCGAAGGTAGGTCACACCGGAGTGCTCCCAGAGGCAGTCGGCCAAGGGCCGGGTGATGCGCTCATCACGCTTGAAAGTCCAGGTGCCGTTCTCGACCGATTCGAGCATCACGTCGTATTCCCGAGGCTCTGCCCCGCTCGGCCGTAGCCAGAGGTTTCCAGTGCCCACAGGGAGCCGCGTCCTCGAACCCCCAACGAGAGGCGTCAGACTTCCCGCTGCCGCCCAGGCGTCCAGGTGGGGGGAGACGAACTCGATGAACTCCCCGAGCGACCCTCGCGGTATCCCCAGGTCGAGGTCGCCGTGGTTGCGCGATGATCCGACAAACGCGTCGATGGCCCAACCGCCGGCGACCCACCACTGCCCCTCGTAACCCGCCAGCTGAGCCATGGCGTCCTCGGGGCTCCTGCTTCGCCAAGGACCGTGGAGGCGGACAACCTGGTCGTGATCAAGCACGCTGTCATCGTAGAGCTGGGAAATGAAACAGCGATCTGTAGGATCACCGCAGATGTCATTGTCGACAGGGGGAACCATGAACAACCGCTCTCGCGCCTTCAGCACCACAGCGATCGCCGCCTTCGCTCTAGCCATCGGCCTTGCGGGGTGCTCCGCTCTTCCGAGCCAGGAAGCGACCGCATCCGGTGGTGTTGCCTGCTTGAACCTGCGCTCGACCGCCACCAACCTGGAGGCACTCCGAGCGTGGTGCCTCGACCATCATGACGCGGCTCGCGCGGCGGGCTGGGTGACCGGGATCGAGAACTCGCTGGAGGCGGGTGCGTCGCCCGACACGGCGACGTCCTCACGTGTCCGTGACGCCGCTTCTCGGCTCGACGAACAGGTCAAGCTCCTGTCGGGGCCCGACAGCGAGACTGCGATCGCGCAGCTGCCCGATGTCATCAACAGCGTTGTGGACGAGTTGAAACCTGTTCGGGACGCTGTCTGTGGCTGATGCAGCAGCGAGCGAGCAAGCAGCGAGACCGCCTGTACCCCTGCTGGGATGTGCGGGGAGGCGATCACCCCGGCGCCACGCATCACCGTCGATGTGAGTTCCTGGGACACCCCGCCCCGCTACGCCGGCGGCTACCTCCGACGCCGAGTGCAAGGCGGACGCTTCAGGAACGACAAAAACCCCCGATTTCTCGGGGGCTTCTCTTGGTGGGCGATACTGGGATCGAACCAGTGACCTCTTCCGTGTCAGGGAAGCGCGCTACCGCTGCGCCAATCGCCCGAGCCTGAACGTGAAGCTCAGGATCGAGGTGGATACGGGATTCGAACCCGTGTATACGGCTTTGCAGGCCGCTGCCTCGCCTCTCGGCCAATCCACCGAACGCCACAACACGGAAAAAACCGTACCGTACCTGAGAGGCCCGATCCGTAGACCGGGCCGACTCGAGCGGATGACGAGACTCGAACTCGCGACCCTCACCTTGGCAAGGTGATGCGCTACCAACTGCGCTACATCCGCATTTCGTTCCGCAGTTCCCTGCGGCACTTGAAAGACTCTATCCGATCCACGCGCGCTTGACAAAACCGATGACGCCGTCCGGGTGTGTCGATCGACGGGCCGGTGTCGATGTGCATCGGGACCCGTGATTCGGCTAGTATCGAATCTCGCAGCCCACGGGCGATTGGCGCAGTTGGTAGCGCGCTTCCTTCACACGGAAGAGGTCATCAGTTCGAGTCTGGTATCGCCCACAACAAAAAAAACCCCGGTTCGCCGGGGTTTTTTCTTTTGCCGTTGAGGTCGCCGTCGAACGAGGTGCCAACAGCCCCACGACTGTTTCGAGCGGTATCCCCGATCAGCGTCCGAAATCGGGCCGCGGCACCGCCAGGAGGGACCGTGACGGTGCCGCGACCCCTCGACTCCCCCGCTTAGACAGCACCCGTCCCCAAAGGGCACTTCCATCGACCTGGCGCGCAGGGCGTTGGTGGCAGTCCCGGCGCGACGAGGGCTTCGGCCGGTCCGACGAAATCCCTGATCTTCGCAAGCTCGACCACGCCGACTTTGATTTTTGCCTCGGCGGTTACCGGCGCGGCGAGAGTGAGGGTGAGCGCTGCCAACCCCGCCAGGGTGGTCGCCAATGCTCGGGTCCTGATGTTCACAGCCATGATGTTCGCCTCCGGCCTCATGCTGCGGCCGATGCGACGCCTGCGACGATACGCAGTTCTTCCAATGGTGTCCGCGGTGACGCGAAGGCAGGCTCCGGGTGAGAGGAGGTGATTGGGATGCTTCTCGGGATCACCGCGATAGCGGTCGGAGCCTGTTTCTGTCTTGGGCCGACACCACTTCCGGAAGCTGTGCCACTCCCACCGGACACGTTGACAGCGCATGTGGTCGCACCGGCGGATGGGATTCCCACTCGATGCCTGACCGGCTCCCGAGCGTGGGCGCACACCCTTGCCGCATGCCCGCGCATGCCGGACCAGGTTCTCCGGACCGAAAGAGCGAAGCCACTGCTTCTCGGGCGGGCCTGGTGACAGCAGATCGGCGCTCGCGCACGCGGCGCGCGCCTGCGACCATTGTGATGATTCCCGGACGCGTGTCGCGCGCGGGGGCTTTCATGACTGGATTCGACATACAAGTGGGTCACCTCTTAGAGGCACGCACCCGCGAAGAACTGGTGCAGGCGGCGGCCGAGGACGCCTCCTCGCTGGTCAGCGCCGACGGCGCTCGGGTAGCGGCGATCACTCTCGGTGCCGCGGTCGGGTATTCGGTGCTCGCTCAACGCTCCACCGGCGCTGACCCATCCCCGGCGGTTCGAGCAGCGCCTCTCGCGCACCCTCTCATCGAGCACTACTACCGGACGCGTACGACCGGGTGGGTGAGTATTGAGGACCTGCTGCCGGGTCGCGCCTGGACAGAGCATCCGCTCTACCGTGAGGTGTACCGGCCAGCGGGGCTGCGATCCCAACTTTCCGGCGCGCTTCACGTGGACGCCGGCGTGGTCTACTCGTTGTCGCTGAACCGTGCCGGCCGAGACTTCTGCGACGACGAACGGGAGAACATGGACCGGTACCGACTGCTCTGGTCCAGAGCCTGGGCCCGTGTCGACGAGCTGGTCGCGGCCGTGACTGTCCGTGCCGCGCTCGAGCGGGGGCTCACCGAGGACGGCGGCCTACTGATCCTCTTCGATGAGGCGCATGACGGTGTCGTGTACATGAGTGACGGGTTCGCCGCCGTGGCCGCAGACTTTCCGGACGAGTTCGCGCTCATCCGAGACACATCGTGGGCGGGCGGCAGGGAGCGTCGAGTGTTCAGTCTGGGTGCTGGCCGGCAGCTCACACTGACCGCTTCGCGGGCCGACGGGCTGACCCTGGTCCGTGGTCACGTCGGTGAACGGCTCGGGTTGACGAACAGAGAGGTAGAGGTCCTCACAGCTGTTGCCACCGGGGCGACGGCCGCGGCGATCGCCGACCATCTCGGGGTGAGCGTGTCCACAGTGAATAAGCACCTCGAGCACGTGTACGTGAAGCTCGGAGCTCACGACCGCGTCACCGCGGTGGCGACCGCCAAGAGTCACGGGGTCTTCGACTAGCTGCTGCTCCTTCAGGCAGGGACGTCCCGCCACATCGTCGTCACCGGCGCGCCGTCGAGCACCGCGCGGAAGCCTCCGACCGGACGGAAGCCGGCGCGCTCGTAGCGGTGGTCGTTGGCGGGGTTCGTCGATTCCAGGTACGCGGGCACGCCCTCCGCGCCGAAGCGCGCAAGCGTGTCCGCGAGGAGGCGCTGGCCGATCCCGCGCCCGCGGTGGTCGGGGTGCGTCGCCAGGAGGCTCAAGTACATGTGCGGCGTGTCGTGCGGATGGGAGTCCTCGAACAGCGTCCAGAGGCGCTGGTAGGCCTCGAAACGGTCGGGCGTGAGGGTGCGCTCCATCAGGGCGTCCACATCCTCCGCCTGCTGGTCGGTGAGCTCGTCGGTGCCCGGCGGGATCCAGACGGCGACGGTGGCCGCCTCGCCGGCGGGGCCGTCCACGAGCCAGACGGAGCCGTGCGGGATGGCGCCGAGCGCGAAGAACCGCCAGAACGCCTGCAGGTGGTCCGTACCGCCGTCCGGAGCGGCGAGAGCGGGTCCCCAGACGGGGTCGTCTCGGAAGGCGAGCGCGATGGTCGTTGCGACGGCGTCGACGTCGTCCGGTCCCGCGATGCGTGCATCCATACCGGAACTGTAGCGAGCAGGCAGGCGTCCGGACTCAGCCTGCGGCGCCCGGGTCGGCCGTGTCCGCCATCGACGACGCCGTGCTGTCCCGGCGGGCCGACCGTCCGACACCTGCACCCGCACCAGCACCGGCACCCGCACCCTCCCGCACGCCCGCACCCCGACCGCCCGCGAAGCGGACCCGCGTCAGCCCGAGGGTGAACCGCAGCGCCAGCGCCAGGACGGCCGACACCGCCGTGGCGTACAACAGCACGCCCATCCCGGCGATGCCCTGGGCGATGAACAGGTCGAAGTTGCCGCTGTCCACCATCCCGCTCCCGCTCGCGAAGAGGCCGGGGAAGAGCAGCCCGACCAGCCCGCCCACGATCGTCACGACGCACAGGGTCAGGGACGGGCCGAACCGGGCACGGGCGGCGAGGTCGACCATGGTCGCGCAGGCCAGCGCCGACAGCGCACCGACGAGCATCGCCCAGCCCAGCGTGAGCACGCCGGAGGCGGCGGTCACCGAGACGAGGCCGGCGAAGGCGCCCCACAGGGCGCTGCTGAGCGTCGGGCGGCGCAGCAGGACGGCATCCACCAGCATCCACATCAGGACACCGGCCGCGGAGGCGACGAACGCTCCGGCTGCCATCAGCGGCGCGTAGGCGTCGAGGGCGCCCTCGGAGCCGACGACCAGTCCCAGCCAGCCCACCCACAGCGCCCCGCCCCCGAAGGCCACCAGCGCCGGCCGTGGAACGCGGACCGGCTGGTGCTCCCCTCGCCCGCAGGCGAACAGGATGCCCACCGCGCTCCCGCCCGCGGCGACCACCGGAAGCGCTCCCCCGAAGTCGATGACGTGGAGGCCGGCGACCGCCCAGCCGTCGTCGAGCGAGAACACGCCGTACGCGACCGGGAAGGCGACGAGCGGCAGCCAGAGGACGGTGAAGACCGTCCACGCCCGCAGGGTCAGCCGGGAGGCGACGGCGACACCGACGATCGCGACGCAGAGCACCAGCAGAGCGATGAGGTACCCGGCACGGGCGGCGGGATACGGCGACGATGTGGCCGGGTGGATTCCCGCCACCGACGACATCCCGAGGTCGGGCCTCCCGAGCAGGTGCGGGACGAGCGGCGAACCGGTGACCATGCCGTACCCGCCGAGAGCGGCGAGCGGGACGGTGACGGCGAGACCGAGGAGGACGAACCGGAAGGCCCGGGCCGCACGCGCCCGTCCGGCCATCCCCCCGACGTAGAACGCGAGGCCGAAGGCGGCGAGCAGCACCAGCGCGCCGCAGAAGAACAGCAGCAGCGCATCCACCTGGTCCGGTGTCGCCCGCGCCATGTGCTCCCTCGCTCCGATGTCCTGCTTACCCTACCGACCCTGTCGATCCCGAAAGACGAGCGCAGACGCGCCGACGGGGCGCCGCCTCTCGGCGACGCCCCGTCGTTGTGCGGTCGGGCGACGGTCGGTCAGACCGTCTCGAGCGAGTAGCCTTCCTCGCCGTGCACCACGGTGTCGACGCCGGCCAGCTCGTCCTCGTTCTTGATCCGGAAGCCCATGGTCTTCTGGATGACCCAGCCGATCGCGTAGGCCAGGACGAAGGAGTAGATCAGCACAGAGAAGGCGCCGACGGCCTGGACACCCAGCTGCTGGAAGCTTCCGCCGTAGAGCAGGCTGGAGAACTTGTCCGTCGCCTCGCCCTTGCTGTTGTAGACGTGGGTGAAGCCGAAGAAGCCGATCCACAGGGTACCGATGAGGCCGCCGACCAGGTGGATGCCCACGACGTCGAGCGAGTCGTCGAAGCCGAGGCGGAACTTCAGGTCGATGGCCAGGGCGCAGACGGCGCCGGCGACGAGGCCCAGCAGGATCGCGAAGCCGGGGGTCAGGATGTTACAGGCCGGGGTGATCGCGACGAGACCCGCGACCGCACCGGATGCCGCACCGATGGAGGTCGGCTTGCCGTCCTTGAGCTTTTCGACGATCAGCCAGCCGATCGTCGCGGCGGCGGGAGCGGCCAGGGTGTTGACCCAGGCGATCGCGGCGACACCGTCGACCGCGGCCTCCGAGCCGGCGTTGAAGCCGAACCAGCCGAACCACAGCAGCGCGGCGCCGAGGAGCGTCAGCGGCACGTTGTGCGGCTTCGACATCCCCTTCTGGAAGCCGACGCGCTTACCGAGCACCAGAGCGAGCGCCAGGCCCGCCGCACCGGCGTTGATGTGCACCGCGGTGCCACCGGCGAAGTCGTTCACGTGAAGCACGGAGGCGATCCAGCCGTCCTGCAGGTTGAACACCCAGTACGCGACCGGGAAGTAGACGACCGTGACCCAGATGCCGGCGAACACCATCCACGAGCCGAACTTGGCGCGGTCGGCGATGGCGCCCGAGATCAGGGCGACGGTGATGATCGCGAACGTGGCCTGGAAGCCGGCGAACGCGAGACCGCCGAGGTCGGGGGTGATGCCGTCCTTGCCCATCAGGCTGGACAGGAACCAGTCCGGCGTGCCGAGCCAGTGTGGGATGGAGGCCGGGCCGAACGACAGGCCGTAACCGTAGACGACCCAGAGGACGCCGACGAGGGCCATCGCCCCGAAGCTCATCATCATCATGCTGATGACGCTCTTGGCGCGGACCATGCCGCCGTAGAAGAAGGCGACACCGGGGGTCATCAGGAGGACGAGGGCTGCGGCTACCAGGAGCCACAGGGCGTTGACCGTCCCTGCGTCCGCGTAGTCCGCTGCTGTGTGGAGCACCATGCGAATCAACTGCCTCTCTGTGCAAGCCCCGCGGGGTGACGCGATCCCGATCCGGGTGGGGGGCGCTTTCGGGGTGTGGCCAGTTTCGGGCCGACAGGTTTCGACAGAGGGATGGTCGTGTTTCGCGAGTGTTACGCATCCGGTCGACGTGTAAACACTGTGTTTCGGGAGGCTGCCGATGTGCTCGGCAGGCGAATCGGGCGGATCAGGCGGCGAGCTTGGCCCGGACCTGCCGCTTGGCGCGGCCGAGGAGGGCGGACATGCCGCGGATGCGGAGAGGCGACACGGCCTGCGTCAGCCCGAGCGTCTGCGGGTAGTCGTCGGGCACCGCGAGGACCTCGTCGGCGGTCAGGCCGGCGAGGCCCTGCACAAGGATGGAGGCGAAACCGCGCGTCGTCGGCGCTTCCCGCGGAGCGGTGGCGAAGAGGTGCACGACGTCGTCCGCATCCACCTCGACGAAGATGAACACGGGCGCCTGGCACTCCTCCACCCGCTCCAGCAGGTCGGGGTGGTCGCGGTAGCGCTCGGGCAGCTCCGGCAGCTCGTCGGAGAACTCCAGCAGCAGCTGGAGCCGGTCGTTCTGCTCCAGTGCCTGGAAGTCGTCGCGGATCTCGGCGAGCGCGCCCGTCAGTTCGGTCATCCCTTAAGGCTACGTCCGATTCCGGGACGCGCGGTCAGCGCGCAGAGACCTCTCCCGGCTCCGAGCCGATGACGATCGGGACGCGCACGGCCGAGCCCCACTCCGTCCACGAGCCGTCGTAGTTCTTGACGTTCTCGAAGCCGAGCAGGTGGGTGAGCACGAACCAGGTGTGGCTGGAGCGCTCGCCGATTCGGCAGTAGGCGATCACGTCGTCGCCGGGCTTCAGCCCCGCGCCGTCGAGGTAGACCTCTTCGAGCTCCGCGCGGCGCTTGAAGGTCGCGTCGGGAGCGGCGGCCTTGGCCCACGGAACGGACTGCGCCGACGGGATGTGCCCGGCGCGGAGCGCTCCCTCGGTCGGGTAGCCGGGGATCTCGGTCCGCTCGCCGCTGTACTCCTCCGGCGAGCGCACGTCGATCAGGGGCCGGCCCAGGTGGGCGAGCACGTCCTCCTTGAAGGCGCGGACAGTGCGGTCGTCGCGCTCGACGACCGGGTAGTCGACGGCGGGAGGCTGCGGCACCTCGCGGGTCAGCTCGCGGCCCTCCGCGATCCACTTGTCGCGTCCTCCGTCGAGCAGGCGCACGTCCTCGTGGCCGAACAGGGTGAACACCCAGAGCGCGTAGGCGGCCCACCAGTTGTTCTTGTCGCCGTAGATGACGACGGTGGTGTCACGCCCGATGCCCTTGGATCCGAGCAGCTCGGCGAAGCGCTCGGGGCTGACGTAGTCGCGCACGACGGGGTCGTTGAGGTCGGTGTGCCAGTCGACCTTGACCGACCCGGGGATGTGGCCCGTGTCGTAGAGCAGCACGTCCTCGTCCGATTCGACCACCGCGAGCCCCGGTTCGCCCAGGTGCGCGGCGAGCCATTCGGTGGTCACCAGCCGCTCCGGGTGCGCGTATCCGGTGAACTCGGGCGACGGGTCGGTCTCGATGGTCATGCGCGTGTGTCCTCCAGGGATCGGTCGGGGTCCGTGTCCAGGGTCCGTCCCGCCGGGCGGGACTAGGCTGGTGAGCCTGCGACAGCTGCGAACCTACGTCCAGCGTAGGCGGCCGGGAACGGCCGCGGTAAGACTTCGACACAAAGGTGCACACCCCGCCATGACCCTCGAGCAGACCGGCGCCCTCCCCCGCCTCGCCGACCGTTCGCCCCAGATCACGGGCGCCGAGATCGCCGCCAGCCTGGTCCCGCCGTCGCAGTTCGAGCGGGCGACGTTCGAGTCGTATCGGCCCGACCACGACTACCCGTCGCAGGCGGAGGCCGTCTCCACCCTGAAGCTGTTCGCCAAGACCTGGGAGCCGCAGCGACCCGCAGGGCTGTTCAGCCGCAACCGGCGCAAGGTGGAGGCGATGAAGCCGGGCGTCTACCTCGACGGCGGGTTCGGCGTGGGCAAGACGCACCTCCTGGCCGCCCTCTGGCACGAGGCGCCCGGACCGAAGTACTTCGGCACGTTCATCGAGTACACCGCGCTGGTCGGCGCCCTCGGCTATGCCGGCGCGGTCGACCTGCTGCGCGGCTCCACCCTCATCTGCATCGACGAGTTCGAGCTCGACGACCCGGGCGACACGATGATGATGACCCGGATGCTCGGCGAGCTGGTCGCCTCCGGAACCCGCATCGCCGCCACCAGCAACACGCCGCCGAACGCGCTCGGCGAGGGCCGCTTCGCTGCGAGCGACTTCCTCCGAGAGATCCAGTCGCTGTCGTCCAACTTCGAGACCATCCGCATCGACGGTCTCGACTACCGGAGGCGCGACACGACGGGCAACGCCGTCACGGTGGAGCCGGGAGAGTACGAGCGCGTCGTCGCCGCCATCGCCGGGCGCGGCGAGACGGTGACGAGCGACGCGTTCCAGGACCTCATCGCCCACCTGGCGACGGTCCACCCATCCCGCTACATCAAGATGCTCGACGACGTGGACGTGATCGGCTTGACCGGCGTGGAGGTTCTGCACGACCAGATGGCGGCGCTCCGGCTGGTGGCGTTCATCGACCGCGTGTACGACGCCGAGATCCCGATCGTGCAGACCGGCGTGCCGCTCAGCGAGGTGTTCGACGACGAAATGCTCGGCGGCGGCTACCGCAAGAAGTACCTGCGATCGACGTCGCGCATGATCGCGCTCACCGCCGGGGAGCTGCCACCTCACGACGAGTGAGCCAGGCGGCGATCGAGGCGGTCCACTTGGCCTCGTCGTAGTTCCACAGCTTGGTGTGCAGGGCGACGTCGAACGGCACCAGCGTGACGATGTCGCTGCGCGCCTCGGCGAGCGCCCGCGACCCGGTGGACGGCACGAACGCGTCGTCGTCGCTGTGCAGGATGAGCATCGGGAGGCTGAGCTCCGACGCCCGCGCGACGAAATCCATGCTGCGCAGGTCGATCGGTGCGCCCTGCCCGGTGATGGGCCCGCTCCATTCCGCCTCGATGAGGCGCATGGCGGCGCGGGTCATCGCGTCGGGCAGGCGCAGGAGGTTGCCCTGGTACTCCAGCGTGTCGACCCAGTCGATCACGGGCGACTCCAGGACGATCCCGGTCACGTGCTCCATCGCGTGCGACCGCGTGATGGTCTGCAGCACCACCGCTCCGCCCATCGACCACCCCATCAGGACGATCGAGCGCGCCCCGTGGTCGACGGCGTAGCCGATGGCCGCCTCGATGTCGCGCCACTCCGTGCCGCCCAGGCCGTAACGCCGGTCGACGCTCTCGGGGGCGTCCCCGTCGTTGCGGTAGGAGGCGAGCAGGGAGGTGAACCCGGAGTCGTGGAAGACGCGGACCGCGCGCAGTCCCTCCTGCCGGGAGGCGCCCCAGCCGTGCACCTGGATGACCCAGCGTCCGCTCTCGGCGTCGTCGGGCGCCGGGAAGACCCAGGCGGGCGCCTGCCCGAGCTCGGTCGGAATCTCCACGCTCATCACCGGGAGGCCGAGCTCGTCCGGCCGCAGGTAGTAGTAGCCGCTGATCCGGGCTCGGCCGGTCCGCAGCTCGCCGAACTCGACCCGCTCCAGCTCGCGCGTGACCGTGCCGTCGCCGCGCTCGATCAGGCCGCCGAGCTTGGCGTAGCCGGTGTCGCCTCCCCACCACATCCCGAAGCGGCCGGGCATCGAGGCGTCCGGCGTCTGCCGCAGGGTCACCGTCCCGAGCGTCTCGTCGAAGCCCCGGATGGTCTGGTTCTGCGGGCGGCGCCGCACCGGCGTGATCACGGTGCGGGCGACCCGTGTCGTGGCCCAGGCGGCGAGTCCGGCTGTCGCCAGCACCAGTCCCCCGGCGACCACCGCCGCGGTGCCGAATGCCCTGCCGACCGTCGATCCCGCACTGCTCTCCGCCATAGTGTGCAGCGTACCGGCGGCCGCCCGGAGCCGCCCCCAGGACTTCCCCAGGCGGCGTGCCGTACTGACAGGACACGCCAAAGGCTTCTAGTGTTCGAAGCGTGCCGACACCGACATCCCCACCGCAGCAACCGGCGGAGTTCGCCACGGCGCTGCAGTCCATCCGTGCCGCAGTGTCGCGACCCGAACTCGTGATCGAGGAGATCCCCGCGCCCGCGCAGCTCGCCCCGTACTCCGTGGCGCTGGCCGCCGACGTGCGACCGGCCCGGCACGGCAGCGACTCGGACCTCGGCACTGGGCGCTTCATCCTCCTCTACGACCCCGACGAACCGGAGGCGTGGGGCGGGCCGTTCCGCATCGTCTGCTTCGCCCAGGCCCCGCTGGAGACCGACATCGGGCTGGACCCGTTCCTCGCCGACGTGGCCTGGTCCTGGCTGGTGGATGCCCTGGATGCGCGCCAGGCCCGCTACACCGCCGCGAGTGGTACCGCTACCAAGATCATCTCCACCGGCTTCGGCGAGCTCGCGGCGCAGGGCGACGGCTCGCAGATCGAGCTGCGCGCATCCTGGAGTCCGCTCGAGTCCGACGTCTCGGCTCACGTCGAGGGCTGGGGCGAGCTGCTGTGCATGCTCGCAGGACTCCCGCCGACCGCCGAGGGGGTCAGCCTCCTCAGCACGAGGGGCACGACGCCGAAGAAGGCGACGCGTGGCTGATCACACCGTCATCGACAGTCGCGACGCGTACCTCTCGGCTGTCGACCGCATCGTCGCGGGCAACGGTCCGATTGCCGTCGACGCCGAGCGGGCCAGCGGCTTCCGGTATTCGCAGCGTGCGTACCTCATCCAGGTGTTCCGCCGCGGCTCCGGTACGTTCCTGTTCGACCCTCCGGCGATCGGCCGCTTCGACGAACTGAACGATGCCATCCACGACGACGAGTGGGTGCTGCACGCGGCCACGCAGGACCTCACCTGCCTGCGGGAGGTCGGCCTCGACCCCTCCATCGTGTTCGACACCGAGCTGGCGGCACGACTTCTCGGCATGCCGCGCGTCGGGCTGGGAACCGTCGTGGAGGAGCTGCTCGGCATCCACCTCGCCAAGGAGCACAGCGCGGCCGACTGGTCGACGCGTCCCCTGCCCGAACCGTGGCTCAACTACGCAGCCCTGGATGTGGAGCTGCTGCCCGACCTGCGGGACGCCATCGCGCAGCTCCTCGAGGAGGCCGGCAAGACCGACATCGCGCGGCAGGAGTTCGCCGACGAACTGGTCCGCGAGCTCGTCCCCGTGCGCCACGAGCCGTGGCGCCGGCTGTCCGGCATCCACTCCATCCGCGGGATCCGCAACCTGGCCGTCGCCCGTGAGCTGTGGCTCAGCCGGGATGCGCTTGCTCGCGAACTCGACACCGCACCCGGACGGCTCGTGCCGGACGCCTCGCTGACCGCCGCCGCGAAGGCCATGCCCGAGAGCAAACGCGCCCTCGCAGCCCTCCGCGAGTTCACCGGGCGGGCCAGCCGCTCCGAACTCGACCGCTGGTGGGCCGCCATCGAGGCCGGCCGCACCACCGAGGACCTTCCCGTGCTCCGCGGGAACGGCGACAGCCTCCCCCCGCCGCGCGCCTGGTCGGACCGCAACCCGGAGGCCGACGCCCGGCTGAAGGCCGCGCGCGCCGCCCTGACGGCCCTGTCGGAGGAGCGGTCCATCCCCGTCGAGAACCTGCTGACGCCGGACACGCTGCGCCGTGTCGCGTGGACCCCTCCCGCCGAGATCACCGCGGAATCCATCGCCGAAGCCCTCAGCGCGCACGGCGCCCGCCCCTGGCAGGTTGCCGCAACCTCACAGGTGATCGCCCAGGCTTTTGTAGATGGCACCCAAAGCCCCGACGAGGGGTCCGCGCCCGCTTCGTAGGAAGGATCAAACGATTCTTTTCGTGCACAGCGGTGTACCTAGGATCGTTCCCGACCTTGATTTGGGAGGGCACTGTGGCCGATAGGAACGAAGTCGTGTTCGTCGACGGAGTCCGTACTCCGTTCGGACGAGCCGGCGAAAAAGGGCAGTACTGGAACACCCGCGCGGACGACCTCGTCGTGAAGGCGATGATCGGACTGCTCGAGCGCAACCCCCAGGTGCCCAAGGACAGGATCGACGACGTGGCCATCGCCGCCACGACGCAGCAGGGCGACCAGGGCCTCACCCTCGGCCGCACCGCCGCGCTCCTCGCCGGGCTGCCGAAGTCGGTCCCCGGATTCGCCATCGACCGGATGTGCGCCGGAGCGATGACCAGCGTCACCACTCTCGGCTCCGGCATCGCCTTCGGCGCCTACGACCTGGTGATCGCGGGCGGCGTCGAGCACATGGGCCGCCACCCGATGGGCTTCGGCGCCGACCCGAACCCGCGCTTCCTCTCCGAGAAGATGGTGGCGGAGGACGCGCTCAACATGGGCATGACGGCCGAGCGCATCCACGACCGCTTCCCTGCGCTCACCAAGGAGCGCTCCGACCGGTTCGCCATGCGCAGCCAGCACAAGCTCGCCGCCGCGTACGAGGCGGGCAAGATCCAGCCGGACCTCGTACCCGTCGCCATCCGCTCGGAGTCGGGCTGGGGCCTCGCCACGCAGGACGAGGGGATGCGCCCGCAGACCACGCTCGAGGGCCTCGCCACGCTGAAGACCCCGTTCCGTCCCCACGGCCGGGTCACCGCCGGCAACTCGTCGCCGCTGACCGACGGCGCCACCGCCTCCCTGCTCGCGTCGCACGACGCCGTGAAGGAGCTGGGGCTCACGCCGAAGATGCGGATGGTCAGCTTCGCCTTCGCCGGTGTCGAGCCGGAGGTCATGGGCCTCGGGCCGGTGCCGTCGACCGAGAAGGCGCTCCGCAAGGCGGGCCTCTCCATCGACGACATCGGGCTCTTCGAGCTCAACGAAGCGTTCGCCATCCAGGTGATCTCGTTCCTCGACCACTTCGGCATCGACGACGACGACCCGCGCGTCAACAAGTGGGGCGGCGCGATCGGGATCGGCCACCCGCTGGCCGCGAGCGGCGTCCGCCTGATGATCCAGCTGGCGCGCCAATTCGAGGAGCACCCGGAGGTCCGCTACGGCATCACCGCGATGTGCGTAGGCCTCGGCCAGGGCGGCACCGTGATCTGGGAGAACCCCAACTACGACAAGCGCGCCGCGCGGAAGGGCTGACCTGTGACGGACTACAGCACGATCGACTTCTCCCCCCTCGCCGACCTCACCGACGACGAGGTCGTCACCCACTCCTTCGTGAAGGATGTGCGCCTCCCCAGCGGCAAGAACCTCGCCCTGGTCACGCTCGACAACGGTCGCGACCACACCCGCCCGAACACGATGGGACCGGCGACCCTGCTGGAGCTCGGCAAGACTTTCGACGAGCTGACCGCCCGCGCTGCGCGTGGTGAGATCGACGCGGTCGCCGTCACCGGCAAGCCCTTCATCCTCGCCGCCGGGGCCGACCTCAGCCGAGTGAGCGACATCCCCAGCGTGGAGGTCGCGAAGCTCCTCCCGCAGCTGGGCCACTACGTGCTCGGCAAGCAGGCGACCTTCGGCGTCCCGTCGTTCGTCTTCACGAACGGCCTCGCGCTGGGCGGCGGCGTGGAGATCGGACTGAACGCCGACTACCGCACCATCGACCGCAATGCGGCCGCGTTCGCGCTGCCGGAGGTCTTCCTCGGCCTCATCCCGGGCTGGGGCGGCGCCACCATCCTCCCGAACCTGATCGGCATCGAGAACGCCCTGAAGGTCGTCGTCGAGAACCCGCTCAAGCAGAACCGCATGCTGAAGCCGCAGGAGGTCTTCGACCTCGGGATCGCGGACGCCATCTTCGACTCGGTGAACTTCCTCGAGGACTCCCTGCTGTGGGCGGACTCGGTGCTCACCGGCGCGACGGTCGTCAAGCGGCCGAACGAGCCGGGCAAGCTGGAGCGGATGGTCAAGTGGGATGCCGCCATCGGCATCGCGCGCAAGATGCTCGAATCGCGCATCGGCACCGTCCCGAAGTCGCCCTACAAGGCACTGGACCTGCTCAAGGCGGCCAAGTCGAACGACCGCGCGGCGGGCTTCGCCCTGGAGGACGACGCACTCGCGGAGCTCATCGCGGGCGACCAGTTCCAGGCCAGCATCTACGCCTTCAACCTGGTGCAGAAGCGCGCCAAGCGCCCGGCAGGCGCCCCGGACAAGAAGGTCGCGAAGAAGGTCACCAAGATCGGCGTCATCGGCGCCGGCTACATGGCCAGCCAGTTCGCGCTGCTCTTCGTCCGCCGCCTCCGGGTCCCGGTGGTCATCACCGACCTGGACCAGGCGCACGTCGACAAGGGCGTGGCGTACATCCACGAAGAGATCGGCAAGCTGCAGGAGAAGGGCCGCATCTCCCCCGATGAGGCCAACCGCCTGCGCGCCCTCGTCACCGGCACCACCGACAAGGCCGACTTCGCCGACTGCGACTGGGTCATCGAGGCCGTCTTCGAGGAGCTGTCGGTCAAGCAGGACGTCTTCGCCGAGGTGGAGCCGTTCCTCTCCGAGGAGGCCGTCATCGCGACGAACACGTCGTCGCTGTCCGTCGAGCAGATCGGCGCGAAGCTGAAGTACCCGGAGCGGTTGGTCGGCTTCCACTTCTTCACCCCGGTCGCGGTCATGCCGCTGATCGAGGTCGTGAAGACGCCGCACACCGACGAGGCGACGCTGTCGACCGCCATGGTGACCGCGGCCGCGCTCAAGAAGAACGCGGTGATCACCGCCGACACGCACGGCTTCGTCGTGAACCGGGTCCTCGCGAAGATCCTCGGCGACGCCATGCACGCGGTGGACGACGGGACGCCGTTCGAGGTGGTCGACGAGGCCATCGCGCCGCTCGGCCTCCCGATGCCGCCGTCCGTCCTGCTCGACCTGGTCGGCCTGAAGGTCGGCGCGCACGTGCTCGACACCCACCACGCGGCGTTCCCCGACCGGTTCTACCGCTCGGAGAACCTCCACAAGCTCGCCGAGTACGGCACGCTGCTGGAGAAGGACGCCAAGGGCAAGGTGAAGGGCCTCGACAAGGGCGCGGCGAAGATCGTCGCCGGCGGCAAGAACCCGTGGACGAAGGAGCAGATCCTGCGGACCCTGGAGGACGGCCTGGCCGACGAGATCCACCGCATGCTCGTCGACGACCACGTGGTCGAGGCGCCGGAGGACATCGACCTCTGCATGATCCTCGGCGCGGGGTTCCCGTTCCAGATGGGCGGGATCACGCCGTACCTGGACCGCGTGGGGGCGTCCGAGCGCGTGTTCGGGGACACGTTCCACCACCCGCCGATCAAGGGCGTCGCGTAGGCGGACGATCCACTGGTCCCGACATGCCGTCACGGTTTCGATCGTGACGGCATGTCGGGACCATTCGTTTGTCAGCGGTTGAGCGGGGACATGTCCGGGTACCGGTCGCCCACCGGCGCCGCCACGGCATCCAGCCGGGCCAGCTGCTCGGGGCTGAGCTGCAGGTCGGCCGCGGCCACGTTCTGCTCCAGGTTCGCGACCTTCGTGGTGCCGGGGATCGGGGCGATGTCGTCGCCCTTCGAGAGCAGCCACGCGAGCGCCACCTGGCCCGGCTTCGCGCCCACCTCGCGCGCCACGTCGTCCACCTGCTCCACGATGCGGATGTTCGACTCCAGGTTGTCGCCCTCGAAGCGCGGGTTGAACCGCCGGAAGTCGTCCTCGGACAGCTCGTCGAGCGAGCGGATGGTCCCGGTCAGGAACCCGCGGCCGAGCGGCGAGTACGGGACGAAGCCGATGCCGAGCTCGCGCACGGTGGGCAGCACCTCGGCCTCCGGGTCGCGCGTCCAGAGCGAGTACTCGGTCTGGATGGCCGTGACCGGGTGCACCGCGTTCGCCCGGCGGATCGTCGCAGGCGCCGCCTCCGACAGCCCGTAATGCCGGATCTTGCCCTCCTCGATCAGCTCCTTCAGCGCCCCGACCGTCTCCTCGATCGGCGTGTCCGGGTCCATCCGGTGCTGGTAGTACAGGTCGATGTGGTCGGTCTGCAGGCGCCGGAGGGAGCCCTCGACGGAGAGGCGGATGTTCTCAGGCGACCCGTCCATCCCGCGCTCGTCGTTCTCGCGGTGCTTGATCGTGCCGAACTTCGTGGCGATGACGACACGGTCGCGGCGCCCGTCGGCGAACGCCTTCGCGAGCAGCTCCTCGTTCGTGTACGGGCCGTAGATCTCGGCCGTGTCGAAGAAGGTGACGCCGAGGTCCATCGCGCGGTGGATGGTGGCGATCGAGCCCGCCTCGTCGGTGCCCGCGCCCGTGTAGAACGCCGACATGCCCATGCAGCCGAGGCCCAGCTGCGAGACCTCCAGCTTCTCCGTTCCCAGTGCGATCTTCTTCATGCGTGCTTCCCTTCCGTGGCCTCTCCGACCTGCTGCCGGTAGAGGCCGATCTTGTAGTCGATGGCCGCCAGGCTCGCCGTCATCTCCTCCAGCTGCCGGACGACCGCCATGCGGTGCAGCAGGAGCAGCTCGAGCCGCTCCGGCTCCGTCCCCCGGCCCTGCCGCGCGAGCAGGACGTACTCGCGCATGGTGGCGATCGGCATCGCGGTCGACCGCAGCCGGGTGAGGAACGTCACCCACGTGACGTCGGCCTCGGTGTAGCGCCGGTGGGTCGAGGATGCGCGTTCGACGGGCGAGAGCATCAGCCCCTCGCGCTCGTAGTAGCGCAGCGTGTGGGTGGTGAGTCCGGTCCGCTCGGCGACGTCGGAGATCGACATCGCCGTTCGTGTATCGGTCATACCGCCACGATAGAACTTAGAGCGCACTCGAAGTCAATGCGCGCCACCGAGTGGTGAGTCGATGCTCCTATTTCCGTCGAGTGGTGACTCGATGTCGCCACTCGGCGGAGAGGGGGGGTGATTCAGGCGCGGCGCTTCTTGGGGGCGTCGGCCCGCGATTCGTCGGACGCGTCGGACGCGTCGGCCGTTGAGGGGGCGGAGGCGTCGGAAGAGGCGGCGTCCCCGGCGGAAGCTGCAGAATCGGCATCGGCGGAAGCGGCGTCCGCGGGCGCGTCGGCCGGGAGGGGGCGGGCGATGGGGACGCGGCTGCCGAGCACCTGGGCGACGAGGTCGCGGGCGATCTTCTGCGGCGTGAGCCCGGCATCCTCGAGGATCTCGTCGCGGGACGCGTGCTCGATGAAGGCGTCGGGCAGGCCCAGCTCGTCGACGGCGGTGTCGATGCCCGCCTCGCGCAGGTCCTGACGCACCCGGGTGCCGATGCCCCCGACGCGGATGCCGTCCTCGATCGTCACCACGATGCGGTGCTCCGCGGCCAAGGCCAGGATGCTCTTCGGCACCGGGACGACCCAGCGCGGGTCGACGACGGTGGCGCCGATGCCCTGCGCGGCCAGACGGTCGGCGACCTTCAGGCCCAGGTCCGCCATGGGTCCGACCGTCACGAGGAGCACATCTTTGCGGTCGCCCTCGCGCAGCACGTCGACGCCGTCCTCCAGCCGTCGTACCGCGTCGATGTCGGGCTGGACCGCGCCCTTGGGGAACCGGAGGACGGTCGGGGCGTCGTCGACGGCCACGGCCTCCCCCAGCTCCTCCCGGAACCGGGTGCCGTCGCGCGGTGCGGCCAGGCGGATGTCGGGCACGACCTGCAGGATCGCCAGGTCCCAGATGCCGTGGTGGCTCGGCCCGTCCGGGCCCGTCACGCCGGCGCGGTCGAGGACGAAGGTGACGCCCGCCTTGTGCAGCCCGACATCCATGAGCACCTGGTCGAAGGCGCGGTTCATGAAGGTGGCGTAGATCGCGACGACCGGATGCAGTCCGCCGTAGGCGAGGCCGGCCGCGCTGGTGGCGGCGTGCTGCTCGGCGATTCCCACGTCGTGCACGCGCTCGGGGAACCGTTCCGCGAGGCGGTGGAGGCCGGTGGGCCGCAGCATCGCCGCAGTCACGCCGACGATCTTCGGGTCCTTCTCGGCGAGGCGCACGATCTCGTCCGAGAAGACGTCGGTCCAGGCCTGTTTGCTGGAGCTGCCGGTCGGCTCGCCCGTCTCCGGGTCGATCTGCCCGACCGAGTGGAACTGGTCCGCCGCGTCGCGCAGGGCCGGCTCGTAGCCGCGGCCCTTCTGCGTGATGGCGTGGACGATGACCGGGGCTCCGTAGTTCTTCGCCTGGCGCAGCGCCTCCTCCATCGCCTGGAGGTCGTGGCCGTGCACCGGTCCGATGTACTTGATGTCGAGGTTCGAGTAGAGGGCCTCGTTGTTGACGAAGCGGCTCAGGAAGCCGTGGAGGCCGCCGCGGACGCCTCGATAGAACGAGCGGCCGGGGGTGCCGAGCTTGTCGAAGGCGCGACGGGAGGTCAGGTACAGGTTGCGGTAGCCCCTCCGCGTCCGCACCGTGTTCAGGAAGCGCGCCATGCCGCCGATCGTCGGGGCGTAGGAGCGGCCGTTGTCGTTGACGACGATGATGAGCCGGCGGTTGTTGTCGTCGGAGATGTTGTTCAGCGCCTCCCACGTCATCCCGCCGGTGAGGGCGCCGTCGCCGACCACGGCGATGACGTGGCGGTCCTTCTGGCCGGTGAGCTCGAAGGCGCGCGAGATGCCGTCCGCCCAGGACAGCGACGAGGAGGCGTGCGAACTCTCCACGATGTCGTGCTCGGACTCCGACCGCTGCGGGTAGCCCGCCATCCCGCCCCGCTGGCGCAGCTTCGAGAAGTCCTGCCGCCCCGTCAGCAGCTTGTGGACGTACGACTGGTGACCGGTGTCGAAGACGATCGCGTCCCGCGGTGAGTCGAAGACCCGGTGGATGGCGATGGTCGTCTCGACCACGCCGAGGTTGGGCCCGAGGTGGCCGCCGGTCTTCGCCACGTTCGCGACCAGGAACGCCCGGACCTCGGCGGCGAGCTGGACGAGCTCACGGTCCGTGAGGCGGTCGAGGTCGCGCGGACCGTGGATGGTCTCGAGAATGCCCATGAATTCGAGTCTAGGCTCCGATTGCGGTCACGTCGGCTCCGCTGTCCTCTCTGCTCTGGCAGGGTTGCACGGTGCGACGAACATCACGGGGAGCCGGCCGCCGCCGTGCCCGCGGGTGGACCGCAGTGTCCCTGTTGTCGAGCCTGCTCGTCCAGGTCGCGATGGCGGCACTCGGCTGGGTCTTCCTCGCGGCTCCGGATGGACAGTCGGTTCTCGCCTGCCTGCTCCCGTGGTGCCTCCTCGGCACGGGCTACCTGGTCGTGGCGCTCGTCGTCCTGACCGCCCTCAGCCGGCGGACCGGCGCGGTGGAGGCGCGACCCTTGCTGGTGCGGAGGCCGGCTCGCGTCCTGACCGGCGTGATGACGACCACGACGGCGCTCGTGGGGATCGGCGCCGCCTTCCTGGTTCTCGCCGGCAAGTGGGACCCGGCCGTCGCCGCCCTTCTCCAGCTGTCCGGCCAAGAGGCGATGGCGGCCAAGGTGATCGGCGTCTGGGCGATGCTCCTCGCCTGGGGCTTCCTGCATTGGGGCTTCGCGCAGGGCTACTACCAGCGGTACCACGCGACACCGGAGCCGACTCTCGCGTTCCCGCGGACCCCCTCCCCCAGCATCGTGGACTTCGCCTACTTCTCGTACTGCATCGGCGTCAGCTTCGCCGTCTCCGATGTGGAGATCCTCGGGCGGCGGATCCGCTGGCGCGTGACGTGCCACTCGGTGCTGGCGTTCCTCTTCAACGGACTGATCGTCGTGCTCGCCGTGAACACCATCCTCGGGAGCCCCTGACAGGCGTCTGGTGCCTCGAGGCGGCCGCTCGCTACGATCGCCGCAACGGCCGGGAGGAGCACGACATGGCTGGACGATGGGGTGCGGTCACGGTTCTCGGCGCAGCACAGTTCGTGATGGTGCTCGACAGCACCGTGATGAACGTCTCGATCTCGCAGGTCGTGGCCGACCTCGACTCCACCATCGCGGCGATGCAATCGGCGATCACCTTCTACACGCTGACCATGGCGGCGTTCATGCTGCTGGGCGCCAAGCTCGGCGAGCGCTGGGGCCGGCGGCGTGCGCTGGTCATCGGATCGATCGTCTACTCGATCGGATCGGCGACGACTGCTCTCAGTGTGAACGCGACGATGCTGTTCATCGGGTGGTCGATCGTCGAGGGGTTGGGCGCGGTGCTCGTGATCCCGGCCATCGCCGGGCTGGTCGCCGACAACTACAGCGGGCACGCCCGCGTCACCGCGTTCTCCATCATCGGAGCGTCCTCCGGCGTCGCCGTCGCCGTGGGGCCGCTGGTGGGCGGATTCGTGACCACCTACGCCAGCTGGCGGTACGTCTTCGCCGCCGAGGTGGTCATCATGGCCGTGGTGCTCATCTTCAACAAGGTAGTCCGTCGCTCGGGCGACCCGCTCCCCACCCGCATCGACGTGCTGTCCGTGATCCTGTCCGCCCTGGCGCTCATCCTCATCGTCTACGGCCTGCTGCAGACCAAGGTGTGGGGGTGGATCCTCCCGACCTCCGATACACAGATCCTGGGGCTCTCCCCTGTCCCGTTCATCATCGCCGTCGGGGGTGTGCTGCTGTGGCTGTTCCTGCGCCGCCAGGGCGTGCTGCGTCGCAACGGCAGGGCGCCCTTCCTGAACACCGACATCCTGACCGTCCGGCACCTGCGCGCCGGGGTCGGCAGCATCGGTCTGCAGTACGCGGTCACCGCGGGCCTGTTCTTCATCGTGCCGGTCTATCTGCAGTTCACGCTGGGGCTGAATGCGGTCTCCACGGGGATCCGGGTGTTCCCCCTCTCGATCGCACTCGTCCTGTTCTCGATCATCGGCACAGCGCTCGCCCGCCGGCTCTCGCCCAAACGGATCGCGCGGATCGGACAGCTCCTCCTGGTGTTCGCGTCACTGGTCTTGCTGTTCTCGATCGACCCGGAGCTGAAGAACGGCGTGTTCGCGACGGGCATGTTCCTCGCCGGAGCCGCGCTCGGCCTCCTCGCCTCGCAACTCGGCAACGTCACCATGTCGGCGGTGGATCGCAGCGAGCTGAGCGAGGCCGGTGGAGTCCAGGGCGTGTTCCAGAATCTGGGTTCCTCGCTGGGGACGGCGATCCTCGGCTCCATCATGATCGCCGCGCTCGGCTCGCTGTTCCTCGGCGGGGTCGCTGCGAGCGACCTGCCGAACGACGTGCAGACCCAGATCAGCCGGAGCACCGAGAGCGGCGTCCCGATCGTCGCCGTGTCCGAGGTTCCCACGATCGCTCACGACGCCGGGCTGAGCGACCAGCAGGCGCAGCAGCTGGGCGACCTCTACCAACAGGCCCAGCTGCAGGCGCTGCGTCTCTCCTTCGCGGTGCTGACGTTGATCTCGCTCTCGGCGCTGGCGTTCTCCCGCAACCTCCCCGATACGGTCGCCGCCGCCGAGAAGGAGGAGGCGCCGGTCTCGGGTTAGGGGCCCACGTCACCCCGCCTGGCCGCGATCCATGCCTCCGCGTCGTCCACCGCCCGCTGGAGTGCCTCCCGCCGCCACGGCGTACTGCGGTAGACGTCCTCCGGCCCGATCGGAGCGGCGAGGTGAGGCGATCGAAGCTCTGCGGCGACCGCATCCGAGGAGACGATGAGCTTCAGGCGGCAGCGTGCGGCGGCCAGGCCGGCCGCGTACCGGGTGAGCGTCTCCGCCTGTGCGAGCCCGACCTGGTCGACTCCGCGCAACCGGAGGATCACGACCGTGTCGTGAGTGCCCTCCCCGGCGGCGGGGAGCTGCCGCTCGAGCGCCGGCGCGCTGCCGAAGAACATGCTCCCGTACGGCTGGAGGATCACGACCGCACCTGTCGGCAGCACGGCGTCCGGGTCGGTCTCGCGCAGCCGCCCGGCCGGGTCGCCGCGCAGCTGCCGGACGAGCAGCCGGTTGGAGGCCTCCACGACGTACAGCAGCAGCCCGAGGGCGACGCCCGCCAGCACCGCGTACTGGATCGGGATGAGCAGTGTCAGCACGAACGTGGTGACCATCACCACCGTCTGCAGCCAGCCCGTCTTCCACACCGACTGGATGCGGGCGGGGTTGACCGTCTGGACCCCGACGACGATCAGGAGCCCGGCGAGCGCCGGCATGGCGATGTAGCCGACCACGCCGGGCAGCAGCACGATGACGACGGCCATGACGGCGCCCGCCACCAGGAGCGACCGCCGGGTGGCCGCACCCGCCGCCGCGTTGATGGCCGTCGCCGACATCGACCCTCCGACCGGCATCCCCTGGAACAGTCCGGACAGCAGGTTCCCGACGCCCTGACCGACGAAGTCGCGGTTCGAGTTCGACGGGATGCCGGACGGGTTCGGATAGGCAGCGGCCACCGCCGCGCCCTGGACGATTCCGATGAAGGCCAGCGAGACCGCGGAGGCGAGCAGCATCGGCACATCGGCGAACGACGGCAGGGTCGGAGCCGGGAGGGAGTTCGGCAGCTCAACGACGTCGTGGACGAGTGCCACCGGCTGGCCGCCCCACGCCGGGAGGAGCACGGCCACGATCGAGCCGACCGCGATCGCGATGACCATGCCCATGGATCCGAGCCGCGTCCGGCCCAGCAGGACCACCCCGGCGATGGACAGCACGCCGACCAGCACGGTCGGGAGGTGGAACTGGCCCGGCGACAGCAGCAGCGTCACGGCCCGCACGACCCGGTTCGGCCCTGTTCCTGCGTGGCCGGTCAGATTCTCCAGCTGACCCAGGACGATGTTGACGCCGATCGCGCTGATGAAGCCGGTCATCACTGCGGTCGGCACGAACCGCAGCACCCGGCCGGCGCCTGCGAGCCCCGCGACGATCATCACCGCACCGGTCAGCAGCGACAGTGTAAAGAGCGCCGCACCCGGGTCGGGGGTGGACGCGAGGGGCGCGTCGCTCACCACCAGTGCCATTGCGCCCGTGGCCTGCACGGCCAGGAGGCCGCTGGACGTCACGAGCGCCGCCCCCGCCATCCCGAACAGGTAGGCGTAGAGCCCGGCGATCGGATTGACGCCGGCGAGCACACCGGCCGCGAGGCCGTCCGGAACGCTCTCGATTCCGAGCACGAGGCCGGCGACGGCATCCCGGCGGATCGTTTCGGGCCGGACCAGCCTCCGCAGCAGCGCGGCAGGCCCGCGTGCTGGGCGGCGCTGCGGGTGGCGCGGTTCTCGTGTCGCGCTCATGCCTCACCCCCCGCAGCACCGCGCACGGGGCGCCGGTCGGCCAGATGCTATCCCGCGGGAGCTCTCCGCCGAAACCACCCGATGAGCGTCTGAACCGAGAAGCGGGAGGCCGCCTTCGGCCAGATCAGGACCGCGACCGAGAGCGCCGCCATCACCGGGTACTCCCAGATCAGCTGGTCCGAGGACCAGTACAGCAGGAGGGTGAACACGGAGATCACTGCGGCGAGCCGGGTGAATACGCCCAGGACGAGGGCGATCCCGAGCGCCGTCTCCAGCAGGGGGATCATCACGCCGAACAGCCCGGAGGCCGGCTCCATGACCGTCGACGCGAACAGGCGGAAGTACGGCGGCACGCGGGTGTTCGTCTGCGCTCCACCCGCCACCAGGAGGATGTCCTTGCCGGCGAACCCGGCGTGGTACTTCAGCAGCCCTTCGTTCAGCCACAGGACGCCGAGCACCACCCGGGCCAGGCCGGCGAGCGCCGGCCCGGCCCAGGGACGGGGCGTCGCGATCATGACAGCGCGGCCGCCCCGAACACGGCCTTCGCCTTGTCGCAGTGGATGACCACGTCCGTGTACGACCCGGTGTCGATGCCGGCGAGGTCGAACGTCTGCGACGCCTTGTCGAACGCGACGCCCGAGATCTCCTTCCCGGCCGTCACGGCGGCCTCGTCCGTCCCGGAGGTCAGGTAGACGTGCAGGTCGGGTCCCTCGCTGGAGGAGAAGCCGGAGAGGACCAGCTTCCCGCCGCTGATGCTCGCCGTCCCCGCAGCGGACTGCCCGTTGAGGCCGCTGAACGATCCCGAGCGGGAGTCCGTTGCGGCAGCGGTCGAGGACGGCGACGAGCTCGCCGAGGGGCTGGTCTCCGCCGTGCTCTGCGTGGCGCTGCAGGCCGTGAGCGAGAAGGCCATCGCGACGATGGCCGCGCCGGTGATCAGTGTCTTACGCATGTGGTGTCTCCTGTTCGATGCTCCGAGGAGGCTCTCTGCCTCGTCGGCGAGACTGAAGCTAACGAGATCGGTGCGACCGGCGGGGGAAGATATCAATTCCGTAAGAAGTGCCACGCCGGGCTTCGGCAGAGCGGAGACTCATCAGGTGAGAGCCGAACCAGCCCCGATCGTGGTGCTCGTCGAAGACGATCCGACCGTGCGCGACGTGGTCGTCGACTACCTGGGCTCCGCCGGTTTCGAGGTCCGCCCCTACGCCGACGGCCGGACCGCTCTCGTCGCTGTCCGCTCCTCCCTCCCTGATGTGCTCGTCGTCGACCGGATGCTGCCCGGCCTCAGCGGCGACGAACTGTGCCGTGCCGCCCGCTCGATCGCGCCGGCCCTGCCCATCCTGATGCTCACCGCCCTCGACACGGTCGACGACCGGATCGAAGGACTCGAGCACGGCGCCGACGACTATGTGAGCAAGCCGTTCGCTCTGCGGGAGCTCCAGCTGCGCGTGGAGGCCATGCTGCGACGCCGCCAGGCTCCCGGGGCCATCGCCCCGCTGCGTGCCGGTCCGTTCCGCGTCGACCCCGCGCGCCGCCGCATCCACTCCGGCAGGCGCGAGATCGCACTGACCACGCGGGAGTACGAACTCCTGCTCTTCTTCCTGCAGAACCGGGATCGTGTGATCGCCCGCGACGAGATCCTGCGGGACGTCTGGGGCTGGGGCGCCGGCGATGCGTCGACGGTCACGGTCCACGTCCGCCGCCTGCGCGAGAAGATCGAGCCGGATCCGCGTTCTCCCCGCTACCTGCTCACCGAGTGGGGCGTCGGCTACCGGTTCGCCGTGGACGCGGACGCGGACGCCGGCGTGGAGGCGGGTGCGGGATGCTGAGCCTCGCCGACCTGCAGCTGATCGGCTGGACGACGATCTGCTGCACCGCCGCCGTCACCCTCCTCGCGCTCCTCGCGCTCCGCCTGTCCCGGCGCGCACCGATCGCGACGCGCTTCGCGATCGTCGTCGTCGCGCCGGTCCTCGCCATCGCCGCCTCCACCATCGCCATCGCGGCCGAGATGTACTTCTCGCAGCACGACCTCCATGTGCTGCTCTGGGTGGTCGCGATCTCGGCCGTGATGAGCCTGGCCGCCGCCTGGCTGGTGGGGCGCGCTGCGCGACGGTCGCTCCGCGCCCTGCGCGATTCGGCACGGCGGGTCGGGGACGGGCACATCGTCGAGGCACGGACGGCGGAGTCGCGGGAGCTGTCGGAGCTGTCCGGTCAGCTGGCCGACGCCTCCCAGCGGCTGGCCGCAGCTCGGCGGCAGTTGACGGAGCTGGATGCCGCACGGCGCCGGTTCTTCGCCTGGATCTCGCACGACCTCCGCACTCCGCTCACCGGCGTGAGCGCGCTCGCGGAGGCGCTGGACGAGGGCATGGCCGACGATCCGGCGGCCTACGTCCTCCGCATCCGCCAGCAGACGGCCGCGATGACACGGCTGGTCGACGACCTGTTCGAACTGTCGCGCCTGGAGAGCGGGGCGATGCGTCCCTGCCGCGAGCCCGTCGACCTCGGCGACATCGTCTCCGACGCGGTGGCGGATGTGCGCCACCTGACGGCGGGCAGCAGCGTAGGGATCGTGCAGGGCGAGGTGGAGTCGGCGACCGTCAACGTGGACCCGCACCTCGTCAATCGCGTGATGGTGAACCTGCTGACGAACGCCCTGCGCCATGCGCCTCGCGGCACATCGGTGTCGGTCGCCACCCGGCGCACCGAGGACACTGTCGTGCTCAGCGTGACCGACGAGGGTCAGGGGGTGCCCGCAGAGGACCTCGCCCGGATGTTCGAGGTGGGATGGCTCGCCGACAGCGCGAGGACGCCGACGGAGGCCGCACCCACCGGCGGTTCCGGCCTGGGGCTCGCGATCGTCCGCGCGATCGCCGACGCGCACGGCGGCCGGGCCTGGGCGGAGCACACGCCCGACGGTTTCCGGCTCGCGGTCGCGCTGCCCGCGGCGGCTGCTGTCGCCGAGATCCGGCCGGCGTAGCCGAGGTCGTCGGTGCTCTGTCGCGTCCGCGCCGAGTAGTGCTTTTTCGGCGACATCGTGCGCCCTGGTGGAGCTGCGGATGCGGCCGGCGAGCCCGATTCGGGTTGTAGCGATTGAGGCACCATCAGCGGGCATATCTGCGGGCGGGTCTTACGGGAATCGTCGGCCTGGGGCGATTCCGCCTCCGTCGAAACGAGGACGGCATCCGTTTGGGGGGCCCGTTGATCGACCGGCTTGCGGGCGGTCCGCTTGGGACGGTCGAGGACCCAAGCGCAGGCTTAGTGACGGTGGGTGAATCTGGCGTAGCTTTGCGTGCGTGGAGAGCCCTTCAGAGCGACACGACTTCGCCCTTCAAGCACGAGCTCTGCCGTCGGTTCGCAGGTGTCGCCGTGCGGCGGTTCTTGTTGGAGTCGTCGGCGCGTGTGTTGCGCTTGTCTGGCCGCTGGTCGCCGGCCTCCTTGGGCTCCCTGGGTGGGTGTTGGGGATAGCCTCCCCCGGGGCGGGCGCAGTCATAATCAGCGCGGGAGGTTTATGGGTCGCTGCCGAGGCCATTCAACGTCGCGCGATCGCTACATGGGTTTCGGCCACGGAGACTCGTCGATCGGATAGGGATTAAGATGCCCTCCGAACGATCCGCTTGCGGGCGTGTTCCTATTGGCCAACGTGAAAGGTGCCGACCTTGGTGGTGCCGTCTGATTTGAAGACGGGGATGTCGCCGCCGTGGTGTGTCTCCTGCCAGTCGAGCGCCTGTTGGGGACTTGTGAAGCTCCTCGAGGCCGTGGTCCCGTCGATGTCCTCGAGGTCTTTGCGGTACACGTAACCGTCTTTGCCGTTCGTGGCCGTGACGGCGATCAGATCTGGTGTTCCCTTCTCGTTCTGCACGCCGTAGCTCTGCCCCGAGGCGTTCTTCGCCCATGCGGTGGTACTCACGCTGACCCAGGTGAGTGTCGCTGTCCAGCGCAGCGTTGGGGTCGACGTCGTGATCGTGAAGGATGTGCCGCCTTGGTCGAGTTGTGACATTTCGAGGCACGCGGTCGTCCGGTTCGAGCCGGAGGTGGTTGTGGCCGTGAGATCCGCCGGCGAAATGGTCACAGAGGAGCCGCCGCGACCGAGTTCGATCGACCCTGCGTCGAACGCGGTCAGGCTGAGGGACACTTGGGTTGCTCCTTCCGGCTTCGGGCCGAGTTGAATCGTGGCCGTTCCGGTATGCGTTACCGTGACCGGCGAAGCAAGGTCGAAATGCGCCGGTGCGCCCGGCAGTAGATCCAGCTGCGCCGCCAGCGCCGTGCCCCCACCCAGCAGCCCCAGGGCGAGCACAGCGCCTACGCCCCACCGCCACTTCAACCGGCGTCGCCACTGCGGCGCGGATTCAACCTGCTGGATCAGCACATTCCGAAGCCCGTCGGAGAAAGTCGAGGTCATCAGCTCGGTCACCGCCTGGTCCCTTCTTCCGTCACCGCAAGCTGTCGCGACACGGTGTACGCCTCCTGCAGCCGGGCACGCATCCGTTGCAAGCGTGTTCGCGCGGCACCCGCACGGATACCCAGAGCCTCAGCGGCCGCGGCCACTGAATAGCCCTCGATCGCCGTCAGCACGAGCAAAGCGCGATCCGCGTCCGGCATCCTCCGCAGCTCTTGAACGAACCCGGCGTGGTCGACCGAATCGTCGACAGCCTCGAAACCGGCGGCGCCGTCGTCGCTGCCTCGGGGCAGCGCGTCGATCAGCTTGCGGTAACGACGGACGCTCCGCGCATGGTTCTTCGCCGCGTTCGACGCGGTCACCAGCAGCCACGGCAGCACGGAACCGCCCACCAGACGCACCTGTCGGCGACAGCGCCACAACTCCAGAAATGCTGACGCCGCGACATCCTCCGCATCGTGCCGATTCCCACTCAGCCGTAACCCGAGACGAAAGACCCGCTCGCGATGACGGTCGTACACGACCGCGAACGCGCCGGAGTCGCCGGCGCATGCATCCGCCCACTCGTCGGCCTCGCTCATAGAACCCCCACACCAAGAAGTGTCCGGCAAAGGCCAAAACGTCACAGATACGCCCCGCCGGGTCATGTGCGGTTAGGGATCCGTCTATGGGCGCGGCTGGCTTACTCGACGATCCATAGACATAGACCGCTAAGTGGTCTGATTACATAGACCGCTAAGTGGTGTGATGCGATTTAAGAAGGTGGGAAAAGTACCGACCGAACTCGCTGTCGTCTGCGAACTGTGAAGGGTCTAAACCCTCAGATCGCCTGTACTCCGCCCACAAAGTATTCCCTGCTGGCCCCCACGAAGCAGGTCCACATCCGCAGCACCAGGGAAACTCCTTCGTCATCCAGCCGAGGACGAAGCGCACACGTGCGTCGATCACGGCCGGTGATGCGAGGTAAGCGAACAGCTCGGGGAAGAGCGAGTTGTCGTCATCGTAAGCCGGTAGGCCCGTCAGAAAGTCCGGCTCGCTGCAGGACCACCACTCGATAAATGCGAGGCGGAGTGCCGTTTCCTTATCGTGGGGCGCCGTTTTCCATCGCTCAATTAGAGCGTGGCGCGACGCGGCCAGAGCGCCAGGACGCTCAAGCGCGATCGCGTCGATTAGCGACAACGGTTGATTTCCCTGCATTTCCTGATCCTAGGGTGTTGCGCGCGAATCGGACCGCCCGCAAGCCGGGCTGCTACCGGACACTTCGGCGAGCCATTGCGAATGCGACGCCAGCCATGATGAATCGAATCGTCCCTGCCGGCGCCGGGCCGGTGACATCGGGGGCTTCGGGCATCGGACGGTGTTCGGTCACCGGGCGTGCCTCGAAACCGGTCTGAAGCCGATCCGCGACCGTCTGGCGGGCCATCAGTCCAGTTCCGCCGGCTGGCGGAGGAGTGCGGCGTCCCAGATGATCCCCATACCTGTGATCCAGATCGCCATCCCATAGCCGCCCCACGCGTTCGGCCGGAGCCCCGGCTCTGACCCGAACGTGACGGAGAGGACAATGTTGAGGACGGCTGCCAAGAAGACGGCGACGCTCACGGCGAGCGGCCGGCCCGAGAGCGACCTCGTGTACTTCCGAACCGTGCGATAACCGGACGCGGGGCCCCTCATCTGAAAAAGTCGGCGCGATCCCCACACCCGAAGGATCACGACGAACTGCACCGCCCAGTAGGCCAGCGCGACGAGCACGACGGCCAGACCGACGTACTGGTTTCGAAGGGGTGGGACAGCCAGGGCGAGCAGCCCCAAAACCGCAGCCACGGTGACGATTACCGCCCCTACCCGGCGGAATGCCGTTTTGCGGGTCATGGAACCTCCGAGCTGATTCTAGGGATCATGGGCGCGGTCACCAGCCGGTGTCGCAGGTCCGTGAGCTCCCCCAGCTGTCGCCGGGGGTCTGGAACGTGGCACTCACACTGAGCGCGTTCGTCGGGACGACGAGGTTGCTGGTCCAGTTCCCGCTCGCGCTGCTGCGAGATCCGGAGCAGGTTCCTCGGCGGACGATGGAGCCTCGTGAGCGAGTAGCTGGCACGCCGCCGCCCGTTGACCCGGCCCCGGGGAGCGCTCACCGATCGCTCACCGGGCATCTTGGCTAGTGAGCCAAGGCGAGACGGATTGCGTCGCGAACCCGACTAACTTTCGTTTGCCAGTAACGCCCACACGACGATCCAGGCCAACGCTGCGGCCCCAAAGATTGACAACCACAGGGTCGGAGGCGAACCCGGGACAAGAACCGCAAGGATCCATCCAGCGATGAACGCCGCTATGGCGAAGGCCCCGACGAACACGGCGGCCCTTACCTTTGTGGTGTCTTTTTGGGGAACGATGCCCTGCAACCATTCGACAATCGGTTCCCGGAATATCACAACGAGTACGGCCCCTAGAAGCGGACAGGCGATGCTCAGTACGTTGATGAAGGGGTTTGTTGCATCGAACAATCGCACTCACCAAGTCCCTATCATGTTGTCTTAACCGGCCGACCGCGGTCCGGCGGCTATACCGCTTGCGTTGAGGGTTCTCTTGATCAGCGCCGCTGTGGATTCGGCCTCTGAGGTACCTCACCGATTATGGCGGTTCCGGGACCTTCCCAAAGGTAAGGAGCACAGAGGGACTGGATTCGTTCGTGCCGGTCGGTCATCGCACGCCCGCAGGTGGATGGGTCTGCGGGCGGTCCGCTTGGGACGATCGTCGACGTAGGCGAAGCCTCAGTGGCGGTGGGTGAATCTGGCGAAGCTTTGCGTTCGTGGAGAGCCCATCAGAGCGACACGACTTCGCCCTTCAAGCACGAGCTCTGCCGTCAGTTCGCAGGTGTCGCCGTGCAGCGCTTCTTGTTGGAGTCGTCGGCGTGTGTGTTGCGCTTGTCTGGCCGCTGATCGCCGGCCTCCTTGGATTTCCCTGGGTGGGTGTTGGGGATAGCCTCCCCAGGAGCGGGCACGGTCATCATCAGCGCGGGAGGTTTATGGGTCGCTGGTTGACCTGGCCCCGGCGAGCTTTCACCTGCTGCGACCGTGAAAGTCAGAAATAGGTCTGCCGCGTCAGCGTTGGCTTCATCCTTGGTCTTTCGCCTCACTGCGCGTTGCGCGCCAACGAACCGAGTAGACGGGGGCAGCCAGGTGAGCACCGCCGCAGCAAATTGAAGAAGCGCCGATAGTGCTACCGCCAGGTCTCGGAGCAACGGGAACGAGGAGGCCAGATACAGAATGGCGATGACACTGAGGAACGCGCGGGCTACGTATGAGCCTCGGATGGTCAAGAACATCAGCAACACCGGCAAGCTCAGCCAGGCCGCTTCCACCACGATGAATATCGTCAGCAGTGTCGCCATTGTGGGAAGAGGAGGCACGTGCCCTTGAGGTGTGCCTGTAAAAATGCTGGCCCCAGTAAAACCGTGAACCGACAGCGCGACAACAACCGTAATCACACCCATGACGGCGTCGACAACAATGAGACAGCCTGCCGCGAGCAGCGTCCGTGGTGCCCGCGCCAGCCCCAATGCATTGAGCACGGTTGACCCCCTTCCTCAGTGTGCGACTGCAATCAGCGCGGTGAAGACACCCATCGTCAGCAGTTCAGGGCCACCCAATCAAACCATCACCGCGCTGCGCTGCGTCGCGCAAAGCGGACCCCCGATCCTAGGGGCGCCGAACGAATGAGCTGTTGGCCGATAGGCCAGCCATCACCGGACATTGAGCGACGGCTAAATCCGATCGAGCGGAGGTAGCCATCGTTGATGGCTGTTGGGGTCAACCAGTTGGAGTTTGATCAGGACCCGAGCCCCAACCATCGCCACTTGGCCGGCAAGAGGCCGCCATATCAGTACGGTGGCCATGTGGCTGAGGGAAACGACCTGAGCCCGGAGGAGAGCGATCTGCTCGCGGGCACTGGGTACGACGACGTCTCGTTTGTCTGGGCGCTGATCCATCTCGGCATCATGACGAACCCGCCGCCGACTCCCCACTGGCGACCAAGCGACGAAGATATTGCGGCGGCCTTTGCCGCCTTTGAAAAGCTCAGCGACATGGGTCTGATCAGCGTCGGACGAATGGATTACATCGACGGAGGCCGGCCCGGTCTTCCCTTACCCCTTCGCCACGTTCCCGAAACTCTTGAGGCCGTCAGAGCACGGGTTCAGACCGCCGTGTCAACCGCCAAGGAGGCGACCGATTGGGAATTCGCTTGCTGGATAGTCGCGACAGACGAAGGTCTAGCCGTCGCCGGAGCTAGCAAAGCGAATCGGCCAGACGAAGGTCAGTCCGTCATCGAAGCCAGCCAAGGGAGTCGGCCCGCACGAAAGTGCTCGGTCAGGACTATCTTTTCCGGACGCCTTTTCAATCGTTGAACTCGAGAATCGGCCGGAGTGCCCGATGCTGAGACACCCGTACGGAGCCTCGAACAGGGCTGAACCCACGGGACGGCCGCCCGGTAAACGATCGTTGAACGTGCCTCGGCGAAGGTTGACTTGAGGTATCGGTGGCTGTCTATGTGAGGCCGGATCGGACTACACCGTCGGAAGATCGCTCGCTGGGACTGCTTGTCGAGGCCGCGACGCCCCGACGATCATGCTCAACAGCCCCAGGCAGCGATGCCGTATGTAGCCGCCGTGAGCGCGTCGTTACCTACCTGCGACCGGACCGATCCGGCGCCATCGATGCGCTCCCAGTCGCAAACGGTGCCGATCGGCCACCAGCTTCGGGTTTCGCGCACAGACCCTCCGACGTCGGTCGGAATTGCTGCGGCCGGCGAGGGGCCAAAACGAGCACATGAGTTCTTCGACGCGTAGCCGAGCTGGGCCATGATCATCAGGATGAAGATGACGAGCAGCAAGCTCCCCACTGGAAGCAGCGCCGCGCTCTCTCGACCCCTCCCCAACCAACGGCTCACGTCGTCCACGCTAATCACAACCACGCCGCTAAGCGTCCGCCGAGCGGATGACCCGCCCCAGATAGCCACGCCGTCCCGTTCGCGGATCGGCTTACGCACGCTGTCTGCCTCATCTGACGGTCCATCACCGCAACGATGTGAGAGGGCACTGGCATGATCGCTCTTGTGGACACGTCCTACTTCCTCAACTCTGCGCATGACCGTGTACTGCGTCTGGGCTTAGAACGGTCAGTAATCGTCGCTCTGGCGAGTGCCCAGCAGCTCTCCTTAGCCGCAGGCAACGCAGATCCGGAGATCTCGGCCGCCTTGGCGATGGGCTGGGATCGGGACGTCGAAGCGTCGGCGCGGGCTTCGGTGGCGAGTGACTTGGGGCGGCGTCCCGACGTGGATGACGACGTGGTTGCGGCCACGATCTATGCTCTCGGCGCGTCCCTCGGCTCGCTCGATGACGCATGGTGGGCCGTCGCCCGCTTTATCGACGCGGCATTTGACCGTGTGCAGTACGACCAACACGAAACGACATTTCGTTCATTGGACGAAGACGCTTCCCAGCCGGAGGTTCGTAGAGAGCTTGACTGGTTGGACCGGACTCTCACCATCGCGGAAGCCTCCGCAGATTCCCTCGAGCTCACCCGTCAGCTCCGGGTGTCTTGACTGCCCGCAAGGGATCGGCTATCGGACAGAACCAGAGCTGCTTAGCTGTTGTGATGGACGACGAGCTCCCCTCAATCGAATTCGCCTTTCCTGGCCCACTCCGTGATTCCCTGATCAGCGCCATCGAGTCGGGAGCAAAGACCTCCACAAGCTCACTCATGCGTGAGTACGAGGTCGGTGCTGAGGCTCTGCCTGCCGTCGGAGGCCGAGGCGCGGTCGTCGACTCAAACGGCCAGCGCGTAGCCGTGATCGAGACCACGGCAGTCGAAATCGTCCTCCTACAAGACGTTCCGCTAGAGCACGCCCTTGCGGAGGGCGAGGGATACTCTTCCGTGTCGGACTGGCGCGAAGGTCACACCCGCTTTTGGACCTCAGCGGCCATGCGCGCCGAACTCGGCGAGGATTTCGAGCTGACCGGTACTTCGCTGGTGGTACTCGAGCGGTTCGTCATAGTCCAATAGCCGATCCCACAGGGGGGCACGGTAGTCCCACCGGCTATGGTGGGCGCCCCAGAGGGTCAGTTTGAGTTGGGGCTGTCGGCTATCACCCGGTCGATCCAGTGACGGCGCACAAGAGTCTGGATCGCGTCGCGCTCGAACCAGCCCAGCTCCAGCAGTTCTTCCGGATCAGGGGTGGCCGGGCTCAGCAATTCGCAGTCGTAGGCGGTGGTCACATACCCGACCTGATCGCCGTTCGGATAGGTGACCATCATCGGCTGACCCCCGTACACGCCAACGATCCCGCGGACCCGAATATGGGCTCCAGTCTCCTCCAACACCTCGCGCAAGAGTGCGTCGGACGGCTCCTCGCCCGGTTCCACGCCGCCCCCGATGAGACTCCAGTCCCCTGAGTGACGATGCCGGGCGAGCATGAATCGGTCGCCCTGGCGGATAACGGCGGTAACGCCCGGCAGGAGCAGGAAGGCGTTCCCGATCCGCGAGCGAATCGAGGCAACGTACTCCGACATGGGCATCCCGAAGAGTCTACGGATGCGGGCCCCGTTATGTACGTCAGGGTACGGCAGAGCGCACCATGCGGAGTTCGCGGATACCGCCGTCGATTTGAACGGTGCCGTCGAATTCGAATCCGTTTTTGCGGTAGAACGCGTGTGCTCGCGGGTTGGGGTCGGCGACCCACAGCTGCGCCGGTTTCTTGCTCAGCACGGCCTCGAGCAAGGCGGCGCCAGCGCCCGAGCCGTGATTCATGTTGAGGACGTAGAGCGTGTAGAGCTGCAGCGCAGGTTCCATAAGCTCACCCATGCTCGGCCCCGAGGACGCCAGCCCGATCAGCTCGCCGTCCCGTTCTGCAATCGCGATCGTCGTCGAGTAACGCGGGTCGGTGATGAGCGCGGTCCACATGCGCTCGCGACGCGATACGAACTCCGGGTCGTCCAGCACGTCGTCGGGAACGACACCTCGATACGTCTCTTGCCAGGAACGGACGTGCAAGCGAGCCATAGCGGCCACGTCCTCAGCCACCGGCACTCGAATGGTGAACGGCAAGGTCATCAGCCGATCGTACAGATTGGATAGCTCACCCGCGGCGACCGCTAGTCGATGGCTAGTGGGTATCGAAGACCTCCATCAGCAGAGCGGCTAGATTTTCCGGGTACACAGTCTCGTCCGTCGTTTCGATCTCTCGCAGCGACCACCAACGGGACTCCCGCATCACGGCCCGCTCGAGGACTGTCCAGCCGCGCGTGTCGATTTCAAAGGTCGGCACGACAACGTAAAAGTAGACCTCTCGCTGCTGAAAGGTCTCGCCGGTGAACTCGAACGTAGTCGCGCGCCGGTGGATAGGCCCGAGCGGCTGCTCGACCTCCAAGCCGGTCTCCTCGCGGAGTTCTCTGCTTGCAGCCTCGATCACGGTCTCGTCGCCCTCGACACCGCCGCCTGGCGTGAACCACCACGTCCCCGCCTCGGGGCGCGCCGGGTCACCGCCGCGGAGGAGGAGGGTCTGGCCCTCCTCGTTCACGACCACCACGCGGGCTGCCAAGCGTTGCACAAGGAGAGGCTACCCGGGCCAAGCGGCGCTGTCAGGGCGACGCCAAGGTCCTTCTCTGTCGCGTCCGCGAAGCGCCCGTTGGGGGCTCGGCAATTGACGCACCCCGCTATCGGTCGGGGAGCACTGAGGGCCCGATCGGGTCGTTAAGGTTTGGGCTTCACCTCGAGGCGCCAGCGCAGCCAAGAGCGGTCGCTCAACCGATTGAGTTGGCTCCCACGCGAAACGAAGACCGGCCCCAGGTCGCCCTCGGGAAGTCTGTCTAGTTGTAGCTTTCCCGCACCGCGCTCGTCGAAGCCGCCTTCGTGAAGTTCGCCGATGGCGACGCGGTCCTGGTCGCCTCCGTAACCGCCGAAAAGCGCGCACACCTGGCCGCTAACGAGAATGTTGTCGGCGCCTTCCATGCCAACGCGGTGAACGGTCACGTCGCCGCCGCGGTCAATCTGGACTATCGGAAAGTCAGTGTATGTGCACGCTATGGCCCGGTCGTCAGTCACGTTGAGCGCGTAGCACTCGGAGATAACGTCCTCCGGTGCATCCGGGTCCTGGAGCGACCTAGGCGCGTAGTCCCAGACCTTGGTCAGCGAAGTATCGAACCGCGCGATACCCCAACACCCAGGTGTCTCGGGTCCAGGGTGGTTCCATCCATAATTTCCGTAGACGCCTTCATCGGAGTAGCCGACCCAGATTTCTCCAGTGCTCGTGGCCTGAAGATGCCGAATTCCCCCGCCAATCGTGTCCGCGACAATTTCGTGTCCGTGGTCGTCGATGATGACGGCATTGCGGTCTGCGCCGCTGGAGCGCCACTCACAGTCGGAGGTTGCGATCACAAAACCGCCTAGTAGTGGTTGAACGAATAAGGCGCCGCCGCGCCACGTTCGAGCCGCGGTTTCTACGACCTCGAACACCTCTCGCTCACGCTGGCGGGAGACGTACCATCGATCGGGTCTTCTTCCCGAAGCCCACACCACAGTCGCATGGTTGTCAACATCGATGGAATAGCCGACCGTGGAGCAGTCGTCCGTGGGTGGGACGAGGGTAACAGGGTCAAGAGGGACGATTTCGGCGTGGCGGCCGGAAGAGAGGGCGGCCCCGAATGAACGATGCGAGTCTGACAGCCGTGCGGCTTTCACCGCGGACTCAAGATGGAACCCTTCTACGTGTCGTCGGAACGGCACCTCACTGTCAGCCATATTGGCAAAATCCTGTCACAAGCGGATTCTCAAAGCACGGCAGCCGAGAGTGGCACTCCTGACTGCTCGGCGGCACCGACGGGCGAAGCTACCCACTGGCGGGATTACCGGCGTGCGTCTTCCGGCTGGTCGCGGCGACCGGCTCGGAGGCCGAGCACCCACCCGCCGACACCGGCGACCAGGAGTAGGCCGACGATCGCCAGGACAGCGCCGCCCACGCGCTCCGGCCTCAGCGGTGTCACGCACTGCATCCCGCCCATCCCGCCGACGCAGGCGAACCATCCGTTCGGCGCAGGCGAGGTCATCAACAGCCCTCCACCGACGAGCACCATGACCGCAGCTGCGCTAAGCAGCACCCACATCCAGATTCGCCCCCGCATGTGCCTAGGCTACCGGGATGCTCCCTGGAGAAGCAGAGCAGAACCACTGAGCCGGCGAACGAACACCGCACGTAGCAGGATCGCCTGCGCACGCGCGGTGGGCTCTGCTCACTGATTTCGGTCGAGGAGTGAGTGATTTCTTTGTGCCAGGCAGCTGGCGCAACCACGACGCGATTGAGGAGCCTAGTGGCCAGGCCACCGCATCACCACGAAGGCAGTCCATCGATCGGCCCAGGTTCGGGCTCATTATCGCTCCCCGTCGGGTGCGGCGTTCAACACGGCGTGGAACAGGTAGTAGGCCCGCACGGCAAAGTGAAACGTGAACTCCCATGGAGCGGTTGCCGGGTCGGCGAGGAAGGATTGCACGTCTTCCACACTGGTCCGCGTCAGGAGAGCGATGTTCTCGTGACTTAGCTCGAATTGAGCGGACAGTGTCTCGATGATCGCGCGGAGGCGCTCATAATCGCCGATCTCTGCTCCCCAAGTCAGCTGCCCGGCGAGAGTGGACACCCGCCGGATCTCATCTTCCGAGAATTCGCTTGCAGCCGTTGAGAGGCCCGGCTGGAGATCCAAGAGCCTTTGCAGGCGGCCTGGCGCGATGCCAGTGATTGCTGCAAGAGCTCCCATGGAGATGCACCCGTCCGCAACGAGCCGCCGCAGTTCGTGCCCGACGTCCATTGCCTGCACTGTCACGACGATGATCCTCCTGGTCGATTGCTCGGTGTGGTTATGGGGGCGGGGCCGACGCTACTCGTGCGTCGACCCTGCACCCAGGTTCTTTTTACGGACAGAAGTGGCCGGATCGTCCAAACGGGCGGGGACGACGACAGCGCTTCATCTGCGTGCCTGCCAGTATTGAGCCGTGCAACCGCTTCAGTCTGAGCTTCGCGTCATCGAGACCGCCGAAGCGCTCGCAAGCACTCTCGGAGGGGACCCGAACCACACGGTGGCCGCGGCCGCACTGGACACACAGGGGCGCATCCACTCCGCCGTGAACGTGCACCACTTCACGGGGGGCCCGTGCGCGGAACTCGTTGTTCTCGGCGTGGCCGCCGCGGCCAACGCCGGCCCACTTGTCGCAATGGCGGCAGCAGGCGATCGTTCTCGCGGGTTGATCCCGCCGTGCGGACGTTGCCGCCAGGTGATGCTCGACCTTCACCCGGACCTTCTGGTCGCTGTTCCTAGTGATGTGGGGCCGCAGATGCAGCCGATCGCCAAGCTCCTGCCCGACACGTACTTCTTCCCCGACTCGGATGCCGAGCGAGTCTTACGGTTCAATAGGCGCTACTACGAGGCTGTCGCGGAGGGCACCAAGACCTCGTCTGTGCGCTGGGAGGAACTCATACCCTCCGGTCCAGCAATCTTCTATTTCGAGGACGACGACCGCCCGGCACTCAAAGGCGAGGTGCTCGCGGTCAATAGGTATCGTCTCGACGAGCTGACTCCTGAAAGGCTGCGCCTGAGCGACGGCGACACCGTCGAGAGGTACATCCGGGGCCTCCGCCAGCACTACCCCGCCATGCCCGACGATGCCCGGGTCGACGTCGTCGACTTCGAAGTGCGCTAGCGAGGGCCATCCTCAGCGGTCAGCTCGATACGGGACGGCGGCCAGTCACGGTAAAGCCGGCGCCCTCCAGCTGGTCCAGCAGGTCGCGTGTTTGCCGACCGAGGAGGATGTCAACACCCGAGCCGCCAGCCGCCCCACCCCGGATCCTATTGGTGCGAAAAAACCGCGTCCACGGCGCACGCACGATGCCCGATCGGTTTGCCGGCGTCGACTATGACGTTCGCTTGCGCTTGGCTTGAGTCATGTTCACTCCTGCCGAGCGCGAGGGAATCCGGGCCGCTCTGATTGATTGGGCCGCCGAAGATCCGGCCATCGCCGGTGCAGCCTTGGTGGGCTCCGCTGCGCGCGATGCGGAGGACAACTGGTCCGACATCGATCTGGTGTTGCAGTTGACTCCCGGCGCGGACGAACCTGCGGTCGCGCGCGCGTGGACGGACCATCTCAGGGCACTTGCGCCGGTGGCCGACACGTTCGACCTGTTCGCCGGTGGTGTGCGGTATCGCGCGTTCCTCCTCGAGTCGTCACTCCAGGTAGATCTGTCGTTTTGGCCCTTCGAGCAGTTTCGTGCCACCGAGGGACCGTTCCGGCTGCTCTTCGGGACGCCAGGGACAGCTTCGGAGCCCGCCCCTCCTGACCTGGACGGCGTCATCGGCATGGGCTGGCTCTACGTGCTCCACGCCCGTTCGGCAGTGGCGCGGGGCAGGATGTGGCAGGCCACGCTCATGCTGGACGAGCTGCGCGACACGGTCGTGACGCTCATGTGCCTGCGGAACGAGTTGCCGTACCGGCACGGCCGGGGAGTCGATCACTTGCCTGATGATGACCGATCGAAGCTTGAGTCCAGTAGGGCGGCCCACATCAACAGCGCGGATCTCGATACCAGCCGGCGCAGGCTCACGAGGCTGTTCCTCGAAGAGATTCAGCTCATCGACCACGAGCGCGCCGGACGGCTCCAAGGCGCATTCGATCAACTCCTGACCCCGCTTCGGGTTGCGCGCTGAGGGATGGGCTGCCGTGCGCCGGCATCTGTTCTAGGCCGGTGATGTGCGTTGGTAGGCTCCGTCCTTGTGTCTTCAACATCTCGACGCGCAGTCATTCTCGGCGGGACCGGCGCGATAGGCGGTGCGACAGCGCAACGTCTTGTCGAGCGCGGCTGGAGTGTCGATGTCACCGGGCGCACCCCTGACGGAATGCCCGACGAGCTTGCGGAGCTCGGGGTCCGCTTCCATGCCGTGGATCGCTCGGATACGCGGGCGCTGTCCCGGCTCGTCGGCGCCGGGAGTGACCTTCTGGTCGACCTCGTCGCGTACACGGGTTCTCACGTCGTGGACGCGCTTCCCTTTTATCGCGATAGCGGCTCGATAGTTGTTGCATCTTCCCGCGCGGTATACGTGGACGAGGGCGGGCGACACATCAACGGGGACGAACCACCACGGTTCCCCGTCCCCATTCTCGAAACCAATTCCACGCTGGCGCCGGCGGCGCCAGGCACGAACCCGTATTCCCGGGAAGGCTACGCGCCGTGCAAGGTCGCCATGGAGAGGATGGCGCTAGACAGCGGGCTGCCGGTAACAGTCATTCGCCCGTCGAAGGTTCACGGTCGGTGGGCGCGCAACGCCCGCACCCGCGCCATCATCGAGCGGATGCTCGCCGGCGATGACCGCATCGAGCTCACCCGGCGCGGCGAGTCCGTCGACCACCTCACGGCAGCGGTAAACGCGGCAGCCCTCATCGAGGCGGTTGCGGATGCCCCCGGAGCCCGCATCCTCAACATCGCGGACCCGGACCCGCTGACCGCGATCGAGATTGTCGAAGCGATCGCAGCCGCGATCGGCTGGGAAGGCCGCATCGTCGGCCTCGATGTCGGAGCACCCGGCGGCGAACATCCATGGAGCGCAGTTCACCCCATCGTGCTTGACACCACGGCTGCTACAAAGCTCGGCTACCGGCCCATCGCTCCCGGGCGCGCGTTACTCGCCACGGAAGCAAGCTGGGTCGCAAACACTCACCGAAGGTGACCCGGTCACGCCATCTATCGATGGCTGTCCGCGGACTCCATTCGTCGATGCTCCAACTGGCGTCCGCACCGGCGGGCACGCAGCGTCACGAGAACATTCCGAAGAAGTCCCGCAGTTCCTGCGCGTAGAGCTCGGGCACTTCGAACGGAGCGAAGTGACCGCCGCGTTCCGGCCGCGTGTATCGCACGACGTTGCTCGTACGCTGGGCCCACTCCCGCGGCGGCTGGATGATGTCACCGGGGAAGATCGAGTAACCGGTGGGAACTTCGATGCGGCGCAGGGCCTGCTCCGGCGGGGTCTGCGTCATCGCCTGGTACATGCGCATCGAAGCGCCGATTGTGCCGCTGAACCAGTAGATCGAGACGTTCGTAAGGACTTCGTCCATCGTGTACGTGCTGATGCCCTGCTCGCTCCAGCCATTGAGCTTCTCGACAATCCAGGCGGCAAGGCCGACCGGCGAATCCGTGAGCGCGAACGCCGGGGTGTCCGGCTTTGTGCGGTGCAGCTGCGCGTACGCTCCCTCGGCCGCATTCCACGCGAAGGCTGAGGCGAGCCATTCACGCTCGGCAGGGCTGAGCGCGGACGGATCGATCCCAGGCGCGGGCAGCCCGGCGCTCATACGGTGCACAGCGGTGACCCGTCCCGGGTGATCGAGCGCGAGGAACCCGGCCACGCCCGACCCGATATCGCCGCCGGCAACGAAGAACTTCTCGTAGCCGAGCCTGGTCATGAGGCGGCCCCAGAGCGCCGCGACCTGGCGCGCGTCCAACGGCTCCCCGACAGGGGCATCCGAATACCCGTAGCCCGGCATGTCGGGGACGACGAGATTGAAATCGGCTGCCAGCAGCGGAATGACCTTGAGATAGCGCCAGAACGAGTCCGGCCAGCCGTGAGCCAACAGCAGCGCAGGCGCGTCAGGGCCGGCAACGGAATGAATCACATGGATGCCCTGCCCGTCGAGCTCGACAAACGTGCGCGGCAAACGGTTCAACTCGACCTCCTGCGCTTCCCAATCGAAGCCGTCCGTCCAGTAAGTGACGAGCTCACGAAGATAGACCGGGTCGACGCCGAGCTTCCACTCGGGATCGCCCGGCAACGCGGGCCAACGCGTGGCGCGAAGTCGGCGACGCAGATCTTCGATGGCTGCAGGGTCAGTGCGCGGGGCATATTCCACGGCACTCACCCTAGGCCCAGTGATCAGCGCGACGCTGGCAGATGGTGACCTCAAGATCGAAGACGCGTGCCGCGACGGCATAGCCGGCCGAGGTCACCATCGCCAGTCGCACAGTACCCCGGCGCTCGAAGTCGAGGCAGGCAGCTGGCGCAACCGTGACGCGATTAAGGAAGTTCTCGTCGCGATTGAGGAAGTTCTCGTCCCGGTCCACGAGATTGGCGCGAGCCACTATAGCTTCGTGCGCGTCCGATACTCGGAGGCGGCAGCGGCGCTCGCAAGCCTCGGCGGTGCGGATCAGGTGTCACTGAACAGTACGGCCGTACGGGAGTTGCTCGAGCAGGATCTTGAGGCCCTGCGAGCGGCGGACCTCTTCCTACTCGTGCTGCCTGCGGGGCAAGCCGCCCACATGGAGGCGGGAATTGCGTTCGGCCTCAGCAAGCCCTGGCAGGTTCGGGCTCATTATCGCTCCCCGTCGGGTGCGGCGTTCAACACGGCGTGGAACAGGTAGTAGGCCCGCACGGCAAAGTGAAACGTGAACTCCCATGGAGCGGTTGCCGGGTCGGCGAGGAAGGATTGCACGTCTTCCACACTGGTCCGCGTCAGGAGAGCGATGTTCTCGTGACTTAGCTCGAATTGAGCGGACAGTGTCTCGATGATCGCGCGGAGGCGCTCATAATCGCCGATCTCTGCTCCCCAAGTCAGCTGCCCGGCGAGAGTGGACACCCGCCGGATCTCATCTTCCGAGAATTCGCTTGCAGCCGTTGAGAGGCCCGGCTGGAGATCCAAGAGCCTTTGCAGGCGGCCTGGCGCGATGCCAGTGATTGCTGCAAGAGCTCCCATGGAGATGCACCCGTCCGCAACGAGCCGCCGCAGTTCGTGCCCGACGTCCATTGCCTGCACTGTCACGACGATGATCCTCCTGGTCGATTGCTCGGTGTGGTTATGGGGGCGGCGAGGATGGCCCGTCTCGGCGTCGCCGGCTTGAGCAGCAAGACCATGCCGAACATAGCCGCAGCTGAGCTTGCGAGCCATACAAATGTCGCGGGCCAGTTGCTGTTGACGACGGTCTGTGGGCCGACCCGATCGTCGGGCGAGTCATAGGTGCAATTGACGCCGAGAGGGAACCATGTTCGCTCTCCCGTGGTGACGGTCGATTCGAAGTAGGGCCCTCCGGCATCCGGGCGCGGAGCGGACCTAGTGCATTGGATCGCAGGCGCTTCCTTGCCATCGAGCGTCACGCCGACCACTAGAGCGCTCAGCGCAAGGACTCCGAACGCCAACGCTAAAACCAATCCCAGCAATCGTCGGAGTATCGGCCTCATCGTCTCAACAGTAGCTTTCGCAGCGAGCATGAGCGCCTGAAGACCGGTCGAAGTCGTGCACGATGAGCGATGGGCGAGCGGCCCTCCCGAACGCCGTCGGCCGCTCGGTAGCGTGGCGGTATGGACTTCCTCTTCCTCGGCGCCACCCTTGTCTTCGTGCTCGCGACCATCAGCATCACAGGCGCACTGCGAACGATCCGGGACGCAGCAGTGCGGACAGCAGCCGCGACCGAGTCCCTATTGGAGCTGGAGCGTTCGCGGGAGGCGACACGCCCCTGAGGCGGTCGGCAATCGGCATTCGCGCGGTGGCGGCGATCGACATCGCCGGGAAGGGTGCCTCTGATGCACTTTGGCCAGGTCGCCCCGTCATCGTGGACGACCTTCTACGGTGGATGGGTGAGCGAAGTTCTTCTCAGCGGCCAGCTCGTCTGCAAGAACCACGATGAGGCACGAATCGTCACCGTTCATCTGCCTGAGCACATCGAACGTACTCGAGCCGAGACCGGGTGTGTCCCCCCGTATCAGGTGTCCGTATCTTGTCAGCCGGTCGCAGAGTGGCGCCGGGCGAACTCGATGCGGATGTGCTGCAGTGCGTCACGAGGGACGACCGCGGTAAGGACCGTGTCGCTTGAGAGCTCTGCCCCGATGGCGTACACGAACGGATCGGTGTCGATTTCCAGTGCTGGCATCTCGACACCTTCGACCGTGACGACCGCATCCCGGTTGACAGTCTTCTCGGTGAGCGGCGAGATGAAGCGGTCGATGCCCATGTCACCCAGCCCGAGTTCTTCGCGGAACTGGTTCATCAGGATGTGATCGGCGTGGTCGATGAGCAGGCGCGTCGGGGTAGAGAACTCGGATGCGTCTCGCGTCCACGTGGTCCGCACGGCTTCCCACAGCATCGGGTATCGCCTCCGTTCGGCCATCTCGATCAACCAGGCCGGCCGGGGTTGCGGAGCCGGCTCGTCGAGAGCGCGGCGAGTCGGTTCGTCGAGTTCGGCGAGGTTCACCGGGTCGGATCGATCACCGGGATTGCGCCACAGCGTGTAGTTGATGCTCACCGACAGCTGAGAGAGCCCCGTCATTCCGTGCTGTGACATGGTGTTCTCCATCTCGGCATCCTCGAGGGTCGGCTGTGGCACGAACCCGATGATGGGGACGGGCATGAGCTTCACCTTCTCCGCCTGTGCAACACGCGGGTCGGGAGCATCTTCCGGAAGGAAACCCCCGAAGTGCATCGGCGCAGTCCCCATCAGCTCCACCAATCCGACGCTCGGAACCCACCGGGCTCATGAGCTGCATCGTGCTGACCACCCGCACCGTGCGATGCCGCGGCAGTTCCTCTCATGCTGAACCTCCGATCGGACGCCACGACGAGAGAGCTCGCCACGTGCGGGCGTCGAACGTGAAATAACTCCCCATGCCGGGTTGGTCGAGGTCTCGATTGATCGGCGTCGCGCTTGAGGCTGGCCAGCAAGAGCCCGCCCACGCCGCCGTGCGCAATGAACGCGATGGTCTCATCCCCCGCCAGGTCGGTTTGTCTTCGCACGGCGCTCTCGATTCGGCGCTGTGCGTCGATCGCGCGCTCCCAGCCGCGAACCGACTCATGTGGGCGGTCGAAGAACGCGTCGACCGTCGACTGGAACTCGCGCGGTTCGAGGTACCCGGTCGCACTGCGGTCCAATTCGCCCAGGTCACCATCCACAGAGACGTCGACTCCCCACGCCCGAGCGACAATACCGGCGGTATCCAGTGCTTTCCCCTCCGAGCTGCTGACGACCCGCGTGAAGCCGGACTGCACGTTCGGAACACGTGCAGCGCGTGCTCTTCCCGCTGGCGACAGGGCCCAGTCCTCGATCCGGGCGGTCGGGTCGATGAGCACTTCCGGATGAGTGATGACCGAGCACCGCATCGGACGACAATACACAACCGGGCAACCGGTCGGCATCCCCTATCGGCGCTGCAGCCGCGACAGCTACCGGGTACCGAGCGAGCCGCTCCGGTTGTCGATGATGGCGTGTAGTGCCGTCCTGAACGCCGCTCGGTCGCGCGGGTCTATAGGAGAGAGGAACTCTCGGTCCATCTCCTCGCGAACGCTTCGGTCGCGGGCCAGCAGTTCGTGTCCGTCGGTCGTGAGCGAGACCACGTTCTTTCGGCGGTCCGTGGAGAGTGGGACGCGAGAGACCAGGCCGCGTTGTTCGAGAGTTTCGAGGAGTTGCGCCATCGTGGTGCGGTCTACACCCAGTTCGGCCGCGAGCTCCAGTTGGGAGCCGCCGACGACCTCCTGGATCTGGGCAAGGACTCCGCACTCCCGGGCGGTTGCACCGATGGCCTCATATTTCTCGGCCGCCAAACCCTCGTATGCCAGGTATGCGTGCTTGAGCAGGAAACCGATTCGATCGAGAGCCATGGCGCAATCTTACAGGCCTCCTGATCGTCAGCTAGAGTGACGACTGTGATTCTCGTAACCAGCGGCCTCGGCTTCATCGGCTCCCATCTCACCCACGCCCTCCTCGAGGGCGGGCACCACGTCCTTGCCACTACGCACAGCCGCCGGCAACCCGTTTCCTTCCTGAGTGGGCGAGAGGGACTGACGGTCGCTCAACTTGACGTGCTCGATCAGGATCAGTGGGATGAGCTTGGATCACGTTTCCAGGTCGACGCCGTCGTGCACCTCGTCGCGACACATGGTGTCGGCGACCCGCTCGATGACCTGGCAGCGGACTTACGGGGTTTCGCCAACGCGATCCGCTTCGCGCGCAGCGCTAGCGTCAGCCGCCTCGTCTATGCAAGCTCGATCGGGGTCTATGCAGGAGTGGAACCGCCCTACCTCGAGGACATGCCACTGCCCCCGCTCGCGCCCCATGGGGTCGCGGCGGCGAAGAAGTCGCTCGAGCTCGCCGCAGACCTCGCTCGCAACAGCGGCGCTGTAGAGCTCGTCGGGCTGCGCATCGGAGGAGCGTGGGGCCCGCTGGGCAACCCCACCTCGCGCTTCATCGGACTGCCGCGGCTCCTGCACGCCGCCATTGCCGGTAAGCCGCTGCATCTGGACGCCGACGTGTCCTGCGACCTCATCTACATAGAGGACGCTGCACAGGCGATCGTTTCGGTGCTCACTACACCGAAGTTGAACCACTCGATATACAACATCGGCAGCGGATCTGTCGTCTCGGATCAGGAAGTCGCAGATGCCATCCGCCAGTTGATTCCCAGGGCGTCGCTGTCGATCTCGCCCGACGCACCCCGCTACCACGTCGGGCCGCTCAACATCGACAAGCTAGCCGCCGATACCGGGTTCACTCCCCGAATCACGACGCAAGACGGGCTCAAGACGTATACCGAGTGGCTGCGTACGGCAGCCCGCTGACCGGCCCGCATTGGCGCCGGTGCCGCTGTCGGCCGTGAGCGGCCGGGTCGCACTCACCGTCAGACGCGGCCGTGCCTCTTCGCGGTCAACCCGGAGATGATGACCTGTATCGCGAAGTCGCGGCGGCGGTGCTCGTCGGCTGCAGTGAGTGCAGGCGCAAGCCGCCTGACCCGGGGGAACCGCTCGGGATCGGCCGTCGCATAAGCGGCGAGAACGTCATTCTCCTGCCCGCTCGTACCCCTGCCTTCCCGGTGGCGCACGGTGCGTTCCACGGCCGTGGCAACGGCGAACTGGGCGATGAGGTCGATCGCGAGCGCCGCATCCTCATCGCTGATACCACCGGCCTCCATGAGCGCCAGTTCGTGCTCGGCCAAGCGCAACGCACCGGGCAAGGTCGGGACTGTGCCGAGCGCGACGACGCCGATGCCGGGATGGGACTCCAGGGCGTGGATCGTATTCACGATCGTGGCCGACAGCGCCGCTTCCCAACCCCCAGCTGCGACCTCGACGAGCTCGACAGTGCCATAGACCTCGTCGAGCGCGTGCTCCAACAGTGCGTCCCGGCTGGCGAAGTAGGCGTAGAGCGAGGCCGGACCCGTGTTCACCGCCGCAGCGACATCGCGGAGCGTCACAGCGTCGACACTCCGCTCCCGGATCAGCGCCAATGCCGCGTCGAGAATCGATCGCCGCGACAGCGGCGCCTTCGCGGGGCGGCCGCGACGAGAAACCGGCTCGGGGAACTGCATCCTCTCACTATAGCGAATTGACACGAACAGCGTTTTTGACGAACAATGTTCGCGAACGATGTTCGTGAATACGTGTCCGAGGAGGATTCATGTCGGTGCGGGTGGTCGGTGCAAGTGGTTCAGTGGGCAGTCGGGTCGTCGCCGGCCTCCTGGAACGCGGAGAACGCGTCCGGGGAACGAGCCGTGACCCGCAGAAGGTGAGGCTTCCGGACGAGGTCGAGGTGGTGCGCGCCGACCTCGACGACCCGACATCCTTCGCGTCCGCGCTGAACGGGGTGGATCGCGTGTTCCTCTATGCCGACCTCGATGAGCCCGACCCGTTGATCGCCCAGTTGACGCGCTCAGGGACACAGCACGTGGTGTTGCTGTCTTCCTCGGCTGTGACGTTCCCCGGCGCAGAGGAGGACTTCAACGGATCCCGATTCTTGCGTGTCGAGCGAGCCATCGAGGCATCCGGACTGGGTTTCACTTCCTTCGAGCGGGCGGATTCGCCAGTAACGCTGCCCGCTGGAGTTGGAGCGTGAAGGGACAGAGCGCGGTGGCGCTGCCGTATCCGGACGCAGTTCAGGCGCCCATCCATGAGGCAGACATCGCCGACGTCGCGGTGGCGGCGCTCACCGGGGACACGCTACTGAACGCGAAGCCCGTGCTCACCGGTCCGGAGCGGTTGAGCCTCCGTGAACAAGTGGCGACGATCGGCGCCGTGATCGGTCGTGAGCTCTCCGTCATCGAGCAGAGCGAAGCGGAATCGGCCGCGATGCTCTCTCAGTACGTACCAGAGGTCTGGGTTCGTCAAATCATCACGGACTGGCGTGAGGCGGTTGGCGCCACGCCGGATATCTCGGATGAATACACCCGGATCACGGATCGGCCGTCCCGCACGTTCCGGGAATGGGTCATCGACCACGCCGACCTCTTCCGCTGAGATTCCGGGCGGCCGGGAAAGCCGATCGCGGCATTATCGACCTGCTCACTCAGAGCCAATCGGACACGTCGGTCATCGATCGTCTTCCGTGATCGGTGGCCGCAAGCGTGCGGATGGTGATGTCGACATTGTTGTCGCCGACGGTTTCGCGCCAGCTCCCTACCAGCTTCGTCAAGATCCGTCCGGACTCGGCCAACATCGCGTTTCCGCGCGCGGTGGGTTCCAGGCGCCGCTCACGTCGGTCGTGAGGATTGATCTCGCTGCGCAGCAGACCGAGCGCGCCGAGGGCCTGGGCGGTCTTTGCAGCCGCCTGCTTGGAGACACCGAGCCGTTTGGCGAGTTCGGTCGCCGTGCATCCCCTGCCCACCGCCTGCATGGCCATTCCGTGGATGGCCCGCACATCGCCGAACCCCCGCTCGGCCAGGCGGCGATGCAACTCGTCGATCAACCCTCGGAAGCTCGCCAGAAGCAGAAAAGGAACCACGTTGTCAGGCAGGTCGTCTTCCACGAAGCCACTCTATCTTGACGGTCAACGTCATTGACCATTATCGTCAACCTTATTGACCGATTGGAGCGACATGCTTCTGACGAAGCCAGACGATGCAGAAGAATTCACCGTGCACGGCGTCCTATTCCGTTCATACGCGCGCTCGGCAACCGGCGCCAGCACACTCGGGGCATGGCAGGCGACCTTTCCTCCGAATACGCCCGGCGTTCCGCACCGCATGTCGGTCGAGGAGGTGTTCCGCGTTCTGTCCGGCAGAGTGCAGGCGGAAATCGGCGACGAGCGTGCCGAATTGCTTCCCGGCGACGCCGTCACCATTCCGGCAGGATCCCGCTTCCGCGTCAGCAACGAGACCGACGAACCCGCGACCGCTTGGATCATCACCCCACTCGGAATGACATTCACCCTCGAAGGGACCACGGATACGGTCCGTCCGCCATGGGCCCAGTGACCGCTGGGCGTTGCCCACGTCCTTTCGGACGCACGACGCCCCTATCGTCCGCCGAGCGACGCGAAGAGACCAGTCACCGGAGCAGGGGCCGAAGCCGATCTTCCGTCACAGGGAACGACACCGTGTAGAAGATCTGGGTTGCGTTCATATCGCCCCAATCATCCTTCTTCACACGAACCGCAGACGGCGATACCTCGGCGATCCGCACCCGCAGCCAGGAGCCGTCATCCAGCCGCAACTCGTGCGGGTCGGCAAGATAAGCCAACCCGAGTTCGTCGAGAGTCTCTTCCGCGAGCAGCCAGTCCACGACGCCCGTCCGCGGACGGCCCAACACATCGATCGCGACGAACCCCGAATCCACGGGCTTCATCCAGCCCACTCGCTCTCCATCGTCTGGGCGTCGATGTTCGATCCAGTCCTCTTCCACGTCTCAACAGTAGCGATCGCTGTTCGAAGCTCGCCCCCGGGCGATCTCGTTCCGCGAGTGCACGGGGGAGGCCCGGGACCCGACGGTCCCGGGCCTCCCCCGTGGATGCTCGACCTCAGACGAGGCTGCGCAGCACGTACTGCAGGATGCCGCCGTTGCGGTAGTAGTCGGCCTCACCGGGGGTGTCGATCCGGACCACCGCGTCGAACTCGACGGCCTTCTTGCCCGCGGGCGACTGCTCGCTCGGCTCGGCCACGACGTGCACGGTCTTCGGCGTGACGCCCTCGTTCAGCTGCTCGAGGCCGCTGATCGAGAACACCTCGGTGCCGTCGAGTCCCAGCGAGTCGGCTGACTCGCCGGCCGGGAACTGCAGCGGGACCACGCCCATGCCGATCAGGTTCGACCGGTGGATGCGCTCGAAGCTCTCCGTGATGACGGCGCGCACACCGAGGAGGCTGGTGCCCTTCGCCGCCCAGTCGCGCGACGACCCGGAGCCGTACTCCTTGCCGCCCAGGATGACGAGCGGGGTGCCCTGCGCCTGGTAGTTCTCCGAGGCGTCGTAGATGAACGACTGCGGGGCGTCGGGCTGGGTGAAGTCGCGGGTGTAGCCGCCCTCCACGCCGTCCAGCAGCTGGTTGCGCAGACGGATGTTCGCGAACGTTCCGCGGATCATCACCTCGTGGTTGCCGCGGCGCGAGCCGTAGGAGTTGAAGTCCTTGCGCTCGATGCCGTGCTCGGTCAGGTACCGGCCGGCCGGGGTGTCCGCCTTGATGGAGCCGGCGGGCGAGATGTGGTCGGTGGTGACCGAGTCGCCCAGCTTCGCGAGCACGCGGGCCCCGACGATGTCGGTGACCGGCGTCGTGTCGAGGGTCATGCCCTCGAAGTACGGGGGCTTACGGACGTAGGTGGACTTCTCGTCCCACTCGAAGATGGAGCCGGTCGGCGTGGGCAGCGACTTCCACCGCTCGTCGCCTTCGAACACGGACGCGTACTGGTGGACGAACATCCCCTCGTTGATCGACGAGTCGATGGTCTCCTGCACCTCTGCTGCGTCGGGCCAGATGTCCTTGAGGAAGACGTCGTTGCCGTCGGAGTCGGTGCCCAGCGGGTCGACCTCGAAGTCGAAGTTCATCGAACCGGCGAGCGCGTACGCGATGACCAGCGGCGGGCTCGCCAGGTAGTTCATCTTCACGTCGGGGTTGATACGGCCCTCGAAGTTCCGGTTGCCCGAGAGCACCGCCGTGACGGCGAGGTCGTTGTCGTTGACCGCCTGCGAGATCTCGTCGAGCAGCGGGCCCGAGTTGCCGATGCAGGTGGTGCAGCCGTAGCCGACCGTGTAGAAGCCGAGGGCCTCCAGGTCTTTCGTCAGTCCGGCCTTCTCGTAGTAGTCGGTGACGACCTTGGAGCCCGGGGCCAGCGTGGTCTTGACCCACGGCTTCGCCTTGAGGCCCTTCTTCGCCGCGTTGCGCGCCAGGAGGCCGGCGGCGAGCATGACCGACGGGTTGGAGGTGTTGGTGCACGAGGTGATCGCCGCGATGGCGACCGCGCCGTGGTCGAGGACGAAGCCCTCGCCGTTCTCCGCCAGCGTGACCGGGGTCGGGTTGGAGGCGACCTTCGGAGCGTGGCTGTGGTGGGTGTGCACGTGAGTGCTGTTCGAGTCCTCCGGCGAGAGCTCGCCGGGGTCGGAGGCCGGGAACGACTCGGAGATGGTCAGGTCGACCAGGTCGTGCGAGACGTCGGCGTAGTCGACGAGGTCCTTCTCGAACTGCTCCTTGGCGTGGTCGAGCTCGATGCGGTCCTGCGGGCGCTTCGGGCCGGCGATCGACGGCACGACCGTGGACAGGTCGAGCTCCAGGTACTCGCTGTACACGGGCTCGATGGACGCGTCGTGCCACAGGCTCTGCGCCTTCGAGTACTCCTCGACCAGCTGCACCTGCTCCTCGCTGCGGCCGGTGAGGCGCAGGTAGTCGAGGGTGACGTCGTCGATGGGGAACATGGCGGCAGTGGAGCCGAACTCCGGGCTCATGTTGCCGATAGTGGCGCGGTTGGCGAGCGGGACCTCGGCGACACCGGCGCCGTAGAACTCCACGAACTTGCCGACGACGCCGTGCTTGCGCAGCATCTGCGTGATGGTCAGCACCACGTCGGTCGCGGTCACACCGGTCGGGATGGCGCCGGTCAGCTTGAAGCCGACGACCTTCGGGATGAGCATCGAGACAGGCTGGCCGAGCATGGCCGCCTCGGCCTCGATGCCGCCGACGCCCCACCCGAGCACGCCCAGGCCGTTGACCATGGTGGTGTGCGAGTCGGTGCCGACGCAGGTGTCCGGATAGGCGAGAAGCTCGCCATCGATCTCGCGCGTCATGGTCACGCGGGCCAGGTACTCGATGTTGACCTGGTGGACGATGCCGGTTCCCGGCGGGACGACCTTGAAGTCGTCGAAGGCAGTCTGACCCCAGCGGAGGAACTGGTAGCGCTCACCGTTGCGCTCGTACTCGAGGTCGGTGTTCCGCTCCAGAGCGTCGGGCTGGCCGAACAGGTCGGCGATGACGGAGTGGTCGATGACCATCTCGGCCGGCGCGAGCGGGTTGATCTTCTTCGGGTCGCCGCCGAGGGCGGAGACGGCCTCGCGCATGGTGGCGAGGTCGACGATGCACGGGACGCCGGTGAAGTCCTGCATGATCACCCGGGCGGGCGTGTACTGGATCTCGGTGTTCGGCTCTGCCGCCGGGTCCCACTCCCCCAGAGCACGGATGTGCTCTGCGGTGATGTTCGCGCCGTCCTCGGTGCGGAGCAGGTTCTCGAGCAGCACCTTGAGGCTGAACGGAAGCCGCTCGTAGCCCTCCACGGTGTCGATCCCGAAGATCGTGTAGTCGCGCGATCCGACCGTCAGGGTCTTCTTCGCACCGAAGCTGTTCACTGCAGACACAATGGCCTCTCCTTCATTGGCAGGCGATGTTCACGCACGCCTCGTCCATCCTCGTCGTCCGTCGAAGCGCCTTTCCAGCAAGGTAAGCCTAAATGAGCACCAGGGGAAAGTATCTTGACGTCGAGATAAATCTACCACGTTCACTGCCTGTCGAAGACCAGGGCGCGCCGCTTCGCGAAGCGGTAGAACAGCTCGATTCCCGCCGCCCCCACCGCACCGACCGCGACCCCCCAGGCGAGTGAGGCATCCAGCCGCACGTGCATCTCGAAGAACGAGGAGGTGAACGGGATGACGCACACCAGCACGAAGGCCGCGGCGACCGCGGCGAGCAGCAGCCAGCGGATGCCCGTCAGCGGCCTCGTCAGCACGCACAGGATCCACAACGAGACGCAGAACAGGGCGACCGTCGTGACGCTCCTCGCCTCGTGCAGCGGGATGCTGCGATACAGCGGCGCATACGCCACGATCGCGGTCACGCCGGCGATCAGGCCGGTCGGCACCGAGTACTTGAGGATGCGCCCGAGCACGCCGGGCGTGTAGATCCGCTTGTTCGGCGCCAGCGCCAGGAAGAACGCCGGGATGCCGATGGCGAGCGATGACACGAGGGTCAGCTGGCGCGGCAGGAACGGGAACGGCCAGAGCAGCACCGCGCTCACCAGGGCCAGCAGGATGCCGTAGGTCGTCTTCGCCAGGAAGATGTTGGAGACCCGCTCGACGTTCGCGATGACGCGACGCCCGGAGGCCAGGACGTCGGGCAGCCGGTCGAACCGGTCGTCGAGCAGCACCACCTTCGAGACCGCCTTGGTCGCGGCCGTACCACTGCCCATCGCGATCCCGAGGTCTGAGTCCTTCACCGCCATGGCATCGTTGACGCCGTCGCCGGTCATCGCGACGGTCCGGCCGCGGTCCTTGAGCAGCCGGACGGCGGTGCGCTTCTGGTCGGGGCTGACGCGACCCAGCACGGCGGCGCGATCCAGCGCCTCCGCGAGCTCGTCGTCGGTGGTGAGGGTGGACGCGTCGATCGCCTCGCCCTCCAGCTGCAGCTCGCGTGCGATGGCCGCCACGGTGACGGGGTTGTCGCCGGACATGACGACGACACGCACCGACTGGTCGCGGAAGTAGGCGAGTGCCGCGCTCGCCTCCGGTCGCAGCGTCTCAGCGAGCAGGACGAGCAGCGCCGGTTCGACACGCGTACCGGTGAGCGGCGTGTGCAACTCGGCGGGCAGCGGGTCGACCGCGCGCGCGAGCGCGAGCGTGCGGAGACCCGTCGCCGCGAGTTCCATCGCGCGCGCCGACTCCTCCGGATGCCCGTCCAGCACACGCTCGGGCGCTCCGAGCACCCAGCCGCTCTCCTCACCCTCGACGGTCATGACGAGACCGCTGTACTTGGTCACCGAGCTGAACGGGATGCGGCGCGTCACGCGGAAACGGTCGCTCCGGAATCGCGAACCGAGGATGCCGGAGGTCGCGTTGCCCGCCTCGTCCGACCCGAACGCGGCGAGCGCCGTCTCGGCGAGTTCCGCCTCCACCCGGTCGCCCAGAGCTTCGGTGCCGTGCAACGAGAGCTCACCCGTCGTGAGCGTCCCGGTCTTGTCGAGGCACAGCACGTCGACACGGGCGAGCACTTCGACGGCGGCGAGCTCCTGCACCAGCACCTTGCGGGTCGCGAGCTGGATCGCGGCCACCCCGAAGGCCAGGCTCGTCAGCAGCACCAGCCCCTCCGGGATCATGCCGACCACGGCCGCGACAGCGTCGACGAGCGCCCGGCGCCAGTGATCGTCGTGGAAGAGGTCCGCGAAGCCGCCGTAGGTCAGCACTCGGCCGACCAGCGTCACGATGATCAGCGGCCCGAGGATCCACGAGAGGTAGACGAGGATGCGGTTGGTCGCCTCGCGCAACTCCGAGCGGACCAGGGAGTGCTTGCGGATCTCGCTGGTGAGCTTGCTGGCGTAGGAGTCGGCGCCGACGGCGGTCACCACGGCGAGACCGGTTCCGGTGACGACGTGCGACCCGGAGAGCAGCGGCGCTCCGTCGTCTTTGAACATCGGGTCGGACTCGCCGGTCAGCATCGATTCGTCGAGCGACAGGCCGGTGCTCTCGACCACCACGGCGTCTGCGGGCACCTGGTCGCCCGGGCGCAGGACGAGGAGGTCGTCGAGCACGACGTCTTCGAGTGCCACGGTCGTCACCTCGCCGTCGCGGCGCACCCGGCTGTGCGGGGCGGCGAGCAGCGCGGCCCGGTCGAGGACCCGCTTGGCGCGATACTCCTGCACGATCCCGATCAGCGCGTTGACGACCACGATGCCGAAGAAGAAGCCGTCACGGAGGTCGCCGAGCAGCAGCACCGCGACGAAGCAGGCGGTGAGGATGCCGTTGAACAGCGTCAAGATGTTCTCGCGCAGGATGTCGCCGAGCGACCGCGAGCTGGGCTGGGTCTGCGTGTTGGCGCGACCCGCGGCGACGCGTTCGGCGACCTGTGCGGTGGTCAGCCCCTCCTGCGTACCCGCGTCCAGCATCCGTCCCCCTCCGTCGCCTCGCGCGATCGTTCTACTTGGTAGGACGCGCCGCCGCGCCCTTCGTGACGGGTTTCTGCGGGAACTGGCCCTTCACGACGAACCAGGTCACGAGCAGCAGCGGCGCGTACAACGGGACGCCCATCAGAAGCTTCGTCAGCGCGAGCGCGCTCGTCGCGGCGTCGGTGTGCGCCAGGTAGAGCGGCACCTGCACGACCAGCCGGGCAGCGAAGAGCAGGAACCACAGGAACGTCAGCGCCTGCATGACCCGGAACTTCCGCTTGTCGCGACGCCAGGCGACACCGTCGCCCATCAGGTACCCGGCGGCCAGGCCGATCACCGGCCAGCGGACCAGGATCGAGATCAGGATGCCGGCAGCGTAGGCGGCATTGGTCCAGATCCCGAGCAGGAAGTTGTCTTCACCGCGCCCGGTGATGAGCGCCAGGATCGCCGAGATGCCGACGCCGATCAGCCCGGCCATCGCCTGGGTGACCGGAGTCTTCCCGATGACGCGCACCACCGTGAACACGACTGCCACGGCGACCGAGCTGACGATCGAGACGGGCACGTTCTGCGTGAACGTGAAGAGCACGAGGAAGACCAGCCCGGGCAGGATCGTCTCGCACAGCCCGCGGATGCCGCCGAGCGCGCCGAGGAGCGCTGCTCCCGTCGAGGTGTCCGTCTCGGCGAGCTGCCCCAGTCCGGACCGGCGTGCGGCCGCCGCGATGCTCTCGCCGAGCGCGGGAGCGGGTGCCGGGCTCGCCCCGTCCGACGGCGCCTCAGTGTGCGCCCCGGTGTGCGCGTCCGGCGCTTCCGCCCCCGGACGGTCCTGATCGGTCATGGCGGCGCCCTAAAGAGAGGAGTAGTCGTTCTCTGTGCCCGCAGTGGGTGCGGCGGGCATCCGGAGCGGGATGAGGTCGCGCGGCGGCATCGGCACCGTCCCGCGGACGACCACGATGCTCCGGAACAGGTCCTCGACGAGGGCAGCAGCCTCGGGCTGCACCGCAGCGTCTCCCGCGATGACACCGCGGAGGAACCAACGCGGGCCGTCCACGCCGACGAACCGTGCGACGCGCGTCTCCACCGGACCGCCCTGCGGGGCGGCGACCGGGATCTCGGCGACGAGCTCCGGCCCGAAGGCGCCGTCGCGCTCGGTGACCCGGCCGCCCTGACGCTGGATCTGGTCGGTGATCTGGTCGCGGATCTCGTGCCAGAGCCCGGACGAGCGTGGGGCCGCGAACGGCTGCACCTGGAGGGTGGATCCGGCGTAGTCGAGGCCGACGGCGACGACCCGCTGGGTCTCCTCCTCGACCTCCAGGCGCAGGTGCAGGCCCTCGCGCGGGAGGATCTTCACTCCCCCGAGGTCGACGTAGGGGCGGACCGGGTTGGCCTCGCTCTCGTCGAGCGGCCCCTCGGTCGCACGGTCCTCCGGAGCCGACTTCTCGAACTCCGGGGCGTCGCCCTGCTGCTCGAGTTCGACGCCCTCGTCGGACCCGCGCGGGGTGTCGCTGATGTCGCTCACGCGTGTTCTCCTGCCTCGGTCACGGTGTACCCGGACGAGCCGAAGCCCGCTGTGCCGCGGTGGCTGTCCGGGAGGGTGTCGACGGGGATGAACCGGGCACGCGTGACCGGCATGACGATCAGCTGGGCGATCCGGTCGCCGACGGCGATATCGTACGGCATCGACCTGTCCGTGTTGAGGAGGGTCACCCGGATCTCGCCGCGGTACCCCGCATCCACCGTGCCGGGCGCGTTGACGATGGTCAGGCCGTGCCGCATGGCGAGACCGCTGCGTGGGACCACGAAGCCCGCGTACCCCTCGGGCAGGGCGATGGAGACCCCGGTCGGCATCGTGAAGCGCTCCCCCGGTCCCAGCACGGCGGCCTCGGCCGCGCACAGGTCGGCCCCGGCGTCATCCGGGTGGGCGTAGGTGGGAGGGAACGAGGCGATGATCGGGACGTCGACGGTATCGGTCACGTGTCGAGGGTAGTGCAGAAGTCTGATCGAATAGAGGTCATGGACCTGTACCGAGAGCGACTGTGGGCGACCCCCTGGCTGTTCATCTCCACCCTGCTCGTGATCCCCGCCATCATGCTCGTCTTCGCACCGATCAACTTCGCCGTGGGAGTGGTGCTGGCGATCGTCGTCTACGCCGCGTGGGCGATCTTCCTCGTCGTGACGGCGCCGGTGATCCGGGTGACCGAGGACGAGCTGGTCGCCGGGCACGCCCGCATCCCGCTCGGTCTCGTCGGCGCGCCCACCGCGTACCAGGGCGACGACGCCACGCAGGAGCGCGGTCGCCGGCTCGACGCCCGCGCCTGGCTGCTCATCCGCGGCTGGATCAAACCCGTCGTGAAGGTCCCGCTCCTCGACCTGGACGACCCGGCGCCCTACTGGCTGCTCTCAACAAGAAACCCGGACCAGCTGGTCCGGGTTCTCGGTGAGGCTCGACCCGCCTCCTAGGCGGTGTCGTCGGGAGGGCGTCGCGTCAGGCGGCGCACTCCACGCAGATCGGTCCGAGCTTGGTGTCGTGATCGATCTGCGAGCGGTGCTTCACCAGGAAGCAGTTCACGCAGGTGAACTCGTCCGCCTGGGGAGGCAGCACGACGACGTCGAGATCGAGGTCAGAGAGATCGGCACCGGGGAGCTCGTAGCCGCCGGGATTGTCGGCGTCCTCGACGTCGACGACACCCGACATCTTGTCCGGGACACGCTCCTTGAGGGCCTCGATCGACTCGGAGTCGTCCTCGGTCTTCCGCGGTGCGTCGTAATCCGTTGCCATGCCCATCCACTTCTCGTCGTAACGGCCGATTCTCGCAATCGGCGGCCATAGTTTGCATCAATCACCCCCGAATAGCAAAACCGCTCGGGGGCTTCTCAGCGATTGCTCGGTGTGCAACTTCCGGCACGCCCGTTGTATTCCCCGGATTGCCTTGTTCCGCGTGCGATCCTGGGGCGGTACGAACGAGCTCGGAAGGCAGTCCACATGCAGGATCTGAAGGTCATCGGGGTCGAGAACGGCGCACTCGTCGCCGTCGGCGACGACGGTGAGCGTTTCCGCATCGCCGTCGACGAAACGCTGCAGTCGAAAGTCAGGCAGGTGCGCCAGGAGGCGCCCGCCGACGCCCCCAAACTCTCTCCGCGCGAAGTCCAGGCGCACATCCGCTCCGGCATGTCCGCAGAGGACGTCGCGGCGGTCACCGGCGCCCCGCTGGAGTACGTCCAGCGCTTCGAGGGACCGATCCTCGCCGAGCGCGAGCACATCGTCGCCAGCGCCCTCAGCGTGCCCGTGCACACCACCGATGCCGTCGACCCGCTGGGCGAGGCCGAGACCTTCGGTTCGGTCATCCGCGACCGGCTCGCGTCGCTCGGCGTGTCCGGTGAGCGCTGGGCGAGCTGGAAGGATAGCGAGACCGGCTGGATCGTGAAGCTCGAGTTCACGGCCGACACGATCGACCACGACGCCCGCTGGTCCTACGACGCCCGCAAGCACGGACTCGCCCCCCTCAATTCGGAAGCGACCACGCTGTCGCAGGCGGGCGAGCTGCGCGGAGGCGCTCTGATCCCGCGGCTGCGCGCCGTGCTGCCCCACGAGGGCGAGCCGGACAGCTCCCGCTTCGACAGCGGTGCCTTCACCTTCCCCGCTCCGACGCCCGACCTGCTCGGCCCGGAGATCACGGCGCCCATCGAGCCGCTGACCCAGACCCGCGCACCCGGCGCCAACAACTCCATCCAGGTGTCGGCCATCAAGCGCGCCGACGACGGAGCGCCCCGCGACCTGCACCAGACGGCCGACCTGCTGGAGGCGTTGCGGCGCCGCCGGGGCGAGCGCGAGGCCGCCACATACGACGACCGGCCGTCCGCCGAGGATCCGATCCCCGTCGAGCCGCCCGCCACTCCGGCTGCTCCCACGTCGCCGTTCCGTGTCGTCGACGAGCGCCCTCCGGTCTCCGAGCAGCCGCCGCTCCCCCTCGACGTTCCGGCGCCCCCCGCGTCGCAGAACGACTCCGGCCCGCAGCCCTCCGGCCGCAAGAAGGGCCGCACCGCGATGCCGAGCTGGGACGAGATCGTCTTCGGCGCGCGCACCGACGACGACCTGGCCTAACCCCCTCCGCTCTCTCCCATTTCGTCGAAGTGCACCTTGTTGCGCACCCATACGGCGTGTCGCACGCAACAACGCGCACCTCGACGAAGCGGGATGGGACGGGGACGGCGGGGACGGCGGGGACGGCGGGGATGGAGGCTACGCGGCGGCGCCGAAACGGAGCAGCGGGACCCGCGTCTCCTCGGCGGTGAGCGAACCGTGCTGGCCGACCATGTTGCGGCCGGTGCGCTGCGGATCCCGGCCGTCGTAGTAGGCGATGCGTTTACGCGCGGCGACCAGCACGTCGCCGATGCGCGGGACGACCTCCGCGTCGACCGCCGGGCCGAACCAGCCGGCCTCGATGGCCTCCGCGCGCGTGGCGACCCAGGAGCGGTCGCCCTCGGCGGCGCGCCAGCGCTCGGCCACATCCGTCGGCGAGGCATCCTGGGCCGTGTAGAGGTGCAGCAGCCGCGGCTCGCCCGCGATGTCGGCCACGCCCTCCAGAAGTTCGGGCGCGGTGTCGTACAGGATATGGCCGCTCTCCGGCACGTCGACGACGCCGTGGTCGGCGGTCAGCAGGGCGCCGCGTCCCGGTCCGAGCCGGCGGGCGAGGGAGGCGACCTGGGCGTCGAGCGTCTCCAGTGCGGCCGTCCAGTCGGCCGACTCCCACCCGCGGGCATGCGCGAGCTGATCGAGCTCCGCCACGTACAGGTATGTCAGCCCCGGACCCGCCGCCACGACGTCGGCGGCCACGGCGAACCGGCCCTCCAGGGACTGAACGCCGACGAACTCCGCCCCGCGCAGCACGGCCGCCGTGAAACCGGACCCCGCGAACTTCGGCAGACCGATCGCGCGGGCAGGGATGCCCTGCTCGACCGCGCGCTCGAAGACCGTGCGCGACCGCTGCCAGGTCGCCGGATCCATCCGCGCATCCCAGCCGGACAGCTGGTTCGTCAGCCGGCCGGCGGCATCCCGCACCCGGTAGCCGACCAGCCCGTGCGTGCCGGGCGTCGTCCCGGTGGTCAACGTCGCCAGCGCGGCGGCCGTCGTCGTCGGGAAGCCCGCATCGATCGTCGTGGTCTTGCCGAGCATCGGCGCGAGCGTGCGTGCATGGCCGGCGCGGGCCCGCAACGACGCGGCGCCCAAACCGTCGACGACGATCACGACGAGGTGCTCCAGGCGCGGGAGGCCGAGGTCGTTCTCCGCGCCGCCGAGAGCCGCCAGCGAACTCGGCAGAACCGTGGCGAGGCTCGCTCGGCTGGTGAACGCGGCCGGTAGCATGGGGGGCATCCGGCCCAGTCTGGCACAGGCCGCGCACGACCGGATGAGCCGCCCCCGCGCTCCACCCGAGCCGCGCTTCACCCGACGCACGCGCTCCACCCGAGCCCCGACCTGCACAGAATGCACGAATGACACCAGCAGACGACCAGCCCGCCGCCGCGACGACGGAACGCATCGAAGACGTCGACGTCACGACCGAGATGCAGGGCTCCTTCCTCGAGTACGCCTACTCGGTGATCTACTCCCGCGCCCTCCCGGATGCTCGCGACGGCCTGAAGCCGGTGCAGCGCCGCATCCTGTACATGATGACTGAGATGGGTCTGCGGCCAGACAGAGGTCACGTCAAGTCGGCCCGCGTCACCGGCGAGGTGATGGGAAAGCTGCACCCGCACGGTGACAGCGCCATCTACGACGCGCTCGTGCGGATGGCGCAGGACTTCACCCTCCGCGTTCCGCTGGTCGACGGGCACGGCAACTTCGGCTCCCTCGACGACGGCCCCGCCGCCGCCCGCTACACCGAGGCGCGCCTCGCGGCGGCCGCGCTCGCCATGACGGAGGACCTCGACGAGGACGTCGTCGACTTCGTTCCCAACTACGACAACCAGTTGATGCAGCCCGATGTGCTGCCGGCGGCCTTCCCCAACCTCCTGGTGAACGGCGCGAGCGGCATCGCGGTCGGCATGGCCACCAACATGGCGCCGCACAACCTCATCGAGGTCGTCGGCGCCGCCCGCCACCTGCTCGCCAACCCGGACGCCACCCTCGACGACCTGATGGAGTACGTGCCCGGCCCCGACCTTCCGGGCGGCGGGACCATCGCCGGGCTCGCCGGCGTACGCGACGCGTACGCGACCGGGCGCGGCAGTTTCCGGATGCGGGCGAAGGTCACGGTGGAGTCGATCACTGCGCGCAAGAGCGGCCTCGTCGTCACGGAGCTCCCGTACCTCGTCGGCCCCGAGAAGGTCATCGAGAAGATCAAGGACGGCGTCAACGCCAAGAAGCTGAACGGCATCTCCGACGTCACCGACCTCTCGGACCGCCAGAACGGCCTCCGGCTCGTCATCGGCCTCAAGACCGGGTTCAGCCCGGAGGCCGTGCTCGAGCAGCTCTACCGGTACACGCCGCTGGAGGAGGGCTTCGCGATCAACAACGTCGCCCTCGTCGCGGGCGGCCCGCAGACCCTCGGCCTGCGCGAGCTCCTCCAGGTCTACCTCGACCACCGCGTCAGCGTGGTCACCCGGCGGTCGCAGTTCCGTCTCGCCCGGCGGCAGGAGCGGCTGCACCTCGTCGAGGGCCTGCTCATCGCCATCCTCGACATCGACGAGGTCATCCAGGTCATCCGCACCTCCGACGACACGGAGCAGGCGCGCGGACGGCTCATGCAGGTGTTCGACCTGAGCACGCTGCAGGCCGACTACATCCTCGAGCTGCGGCTGCGGCGGCTGACCAAGTTCAGCCGCATCGAGCTGGAGACCGAGCGCGACCAGCTGCGCGCAGAGATCGCCGAGCTGGAGGCGCTGCTCGCGTCGCAGCAGCGCATCCACGACCTGGTATCGGACGAGATGGAGCAGGTCGCCGCCCGCTTCGGGACCCCGCGTCGCACACTGCTGACCGAGGCGAAGCCCTCCATCGCGGGGGCCTCGCGCAGCAAGGCCGCGACCGTGCAACTCGAGGTCGCCGACGTGCCGACGCGCGTCTACCTCTCGACGACCGGGCGCATCCTGCGGGTGGATGCCGTCGTGGGCGCCGCCGACGGCGAGGGCGGGCTGGACCGCATCCAGCCACCGGCCCGCCGCAGCAAGCACGACGCGATCCTGTCGCAGCTCGACACGACCAGCCGCAGCGAGATCGGCGCCGTGACGAATCGTGGCCGGCTGATCCGCTTCTCCCCCGTCGACCTCCCGGGCGTGCCGGCGAACTCCATCCAGCTCGGCGCCGGCGTGAAGATCGGCGACTACCTCGCCCTCGCCGACAAGAAGGAGCGCATCCTCGCGATCGTCGGCCTCGACTCGGAGCGCACGATCGCGCTCGGGACGAAGCAGGGCGTGGTCAAGCGCGTCACCGCGGGCGACTGGGCGAACAAGCCGGAGTTCGAGGTCATCGGGCTGAAGGCCGGCGACGAGGTCGTCGGCGCGACGACGGTGACGGACGAGGACGAGCTGGTGTTCGTGTCCAGCGACGCGCAGCTGCTGCGCTTCGCGGCCTCCAGCGTGCGGCCGCAAGGACGCGCGGCCGGCGGCATGGCGGGCATCAACCTCGGCTCAGGCGCTCGGGTGATCTACTTCGGCGCTGTCGCCGCGGGTGAGGCGGAGGAGGCGGTCGTCGCGACGATCGCAGCCAGCGACGCCACGCTGCCCGGCGCGGACCCGGGGACCGCCAAGGTGAGCGACTTCTCCGAGTTCCCGGCGAAGGGGCGCGCCACCGGCGGCGTGCGCGCGCAGCGGTTCCTGAAGGGCGAGAGCGAGCTCGTGCTGGCGTGGGCCGGCCGCGGACCGGCGCTGGCCGTCGCGCCCGACGGCGTCGCGCGCACCCTCCCCGAGGGCGGTTCGCGTCGCGACGGCTCCGGCACCCCGCTCGACACCGTCGTCGGCTCCATCGGCCGCCGCATCGCCTGACCTGCTTCGCCCCGCCCCCGCCCCCGCCGCCGCCGTCGAGTCCTCAAAAACTGCACGCGACACGCCGTGCGGCCGTGCACTTTGTGAGGACTCGACGGTGGGGGCGAACCCCGCAGGCGCGGGTCAGGCGTCGATGCGGGCGCGACTGAGGTCGTCGGCGCCGGCGATGATGAACTCCTTGCGCGGGGCGACGTCGTTGCCCATCAGGAGCTCGAACACCCGGTTCGCCGCCTCGGCGTCGGGGACGCGCACCCGGCGCAGCGTGCGGTGGGCGCGATCCATCGTGGTGGTCGCCAGCTGGTCCGCATCCATCTCGCCGAGTCCCTTGTAACGCTGGATGGGCTCCTGGTACTTCTTTCCGCGCTTCTTCAGGTCCGAGAGCACCGCCTGCAGCTCGGCCTCCGAGTACGTGTAGATCGTCTCGTTGGGCTTCGACCCCGGGTTCACGACCACGACGCGGTGCAGCGGCGGGACGGCGGCGAACACGCGGCCCTCCTCGATCATCGGGCGCATGTACCGGAAGAACAGTGTCAGCAGCAGCGTGCGGATGTGCGCGCCGTCGACATCCGCGTCGGACATGATGATCACCTTGCCGTAGCGCGCCACCGACAGGTCGAAGCTGCGCCCCGAGCCCGCGCCGATGACCTGGATGATGGCCGCGCACTCGGCGTTCGACAGCATGTCCGAGATGGACGCCTTCTGCACGTTGAGGATCTTGCCCCGGATCGGCAGCAGCGCCTGGTACTCGCTGTCGCGGGCGCGGCGAGCCGTGCCGAGGGCCGAGTCGCCCTCCACGATGAACAGCTCGCTGTTGGCGACGTCGTTGGAGCGGCAGTCCACCAGCTTGGCCGGGAGGGAGGACGTCTCGAGCGCGTTCTTGCGACGCTGTGTCTCCTTGTGGGCGCGCGCGGAGATGCGCGACTTCATCTCGGCGACGACCTTGTCGAGTACGAGTGCCGACTGCGCCTTGTCATCGCGCTTCGACGACCCGAACCGCTCGGCCATCGCCTTCTGCACCACGTTGGCCACGATGGCGCGAACGGCGGGCGTGCCCAGGATCTCCTTGGTCTGACCCTCGAACTGCGGTTCCGGGAGGCGGACGGTGAGCACGGCGGTCAGCCCAGCCATCACGTCGTCCTTCTCGAGCTTGTCCGTTCCCGCCTTCAACCGCCGGGCGTTCAGCTCCACCTGCTGGCGCAGGAACTTCAGGAGGCCCTGGTCGAATCCCGCCTGGTGGCTGCCGCCCTTCGGCGTGGCGATGATGTTCACGAAGCTGCGCATGACGGTGTCGTACCCGGTCCCCCAGCGCAGCGCGATGTCGACCTGGCAGTCGCGCTTCAGCTCGGTCGGCACCATGGCGCCGGTGTCCGACAGCACCGGAACGGTCTCGGTGAACTGCCCCTCGCCGGTCAGTCGCCACGTCTCGGTGATCGGGCTGTCCGGCGCGAGGAAGTCGACGAATTCCGAGATCCCGCCCTCGTAGCGGAAGGTGGCCAGCCCGGCCGGCTCGGCGCCGGCAGCGCCCGGGCGCTTGTCGTCGATGGAGAGCGACAGCCCGGGGACCAGGAACGCCGTCTGCCGGGCGCGCCCGATCAGGTCGTCGGTGGAGAACTCCGCGCCCTTGGTGAAGATCTGGCGGTCGGCCCAGTAGCGGATGCGCGTACCGGTGACGTTCTTGCCGACCTTGCCGACGACGCGCAGCTCGCTGCCGCTGACGAACGGCGAGAACGGGCTGTCCGGGCTGGGAGCGCCCTTCTTGTCGTCGAAGATGCCGGGTTCGCCGCGGTGGAACGACATCGCCCAGGTCTTGCCGTCGCGGTCGACCTCGACGTCGAGGCGCTCCGAGAGCGCGTTGACGACCGACGCGCCGACGCCATGCAGGCCACCGGAGGCGGCGTACGAGCCACTGCCGAACTTGCCGCCCGCGTGCAGCTTGGTGAAGACGACCTCCACGCCGGAGAGTCCGGTCTTCGGCTCGATGTCGACGGGGATGCCGCGAGCACTGTCGCGCACCTCCACGCTGTCGTCGGCGTACAGGATGACCTCGATGCTGGAGCCGTGCCCGGCCAGCGCTTCGTCGACCGAGTTGTCGATGATCTCCCAGAGGCAGTGCATGAGACCCCGGGAGTCGGTGGAACCGATGTACATGCCGGGTCGTTTGCGGACGGCCTCCAGCCCCTCGAGCACCGAGAGGTGCCTGGCCGAATAGTCCGAACTCGCCACGAGCGCTCCTTGTGGATCGGTGCGCCCATCCCGCGGGCGCGCGTGCTCTCCCAGCGTACGTGGCCGACGGCGAACCATACGTCACGACACCCGTCGGGCCGGGAGGCTACGCGTTGAGCGAAATAGCAGGCGATACGCCACGACTTGCCGGGTATCCGTGGTTCTATAGACGTACCGAGTCCGGTTGCGACGGAAGGAGCATCACATGTCGACAGTAACCTCGGAGAACGGGGCCGTTGACGAGCTCGCATCGGGGCCGCAACTGACGGCCGCGGATCGTTGCGACAGCTGCGGAGCCCAGGCGTACATCCGGGTCGTCGTGAACAACGGCGAGCTGCTGTTCTGCGCTCACCACGGCAAGAAGCACCAGGAGAAGCTCTCCCAGATCGCCCACAGCTGGCACGACGAGACCGCCCGTCTCTTCGAAGAGCAGCGCGCGTAACGCGCAGCTCGCGAAGCGCGGGGCTGACCGGAGGATGGCGACCAGTACAGGTGTGCCCAGCAGAGGCGTGCGCCGACGCGCTCACATCGACCTCGACACCATCCGCCTGACGGCAGCCTCCACCGCTTCGCCGCTCCCCGACTGCACCGCCGATCTCCGCGCCGACGCGTACGGCCACGGGCTCATCCCCGTGGCACGTGCGCTGACGGATGCGGGGGTCGGCGGTTTTCTCGTCTCCCGGGTCGAAGACGCTGCGGCCATCGCCGACGAGGCCTGGCCCGTGCGCCTGGAGGTCGGAGCGGCAGAACCCGGGCGCACCCTTCTCGGTCCCGAACTCTTCGGCCTCGACCCCGCACGCCCCACGCCGCCGGCGATGCGCCTGGAGGGCGAGGTCATCGCCGTGAAGCAGGTCCCTGCCGACCGGGGCGTCTCTTACGGCTACACGTACCGCACCTCCCGCCCCACCACCCTGGTGCTGGTCGCGCTCGGCTACGCCGACGGCATCCTCCGGGTGGCGTCCAACAAGGCCCCCGTGAAGGTCGGGGACACCGTCGGGCGGATCACCGGCCGAATCGCCATGGACCAGTTCGTCGTCGACGTCGGCGATCCGGGAGCCCAGCCTGGCGATCCTGTCGTGCTCTTCGGCGACCCCGCGCTCGGCGAGCCGACCGTGCTCGACTGGGCCGACGCCCTCCGCGTCGCCGCGCCGGTCATCACCAGCCGCCTCGGCCGCCGCATCGAGAGGACTTACCCGTGAGGACGCCCGCATGACCATCGTGGACGCCGTCGCCGAGCCGCTCCCCCGCGCGGTGATCGACCTGACCGCGCTGCGGCACAACGTCGCGCACCTCACCGATCTGATCGCCCCGGCCGAGACCATGCTGGCCGTCAAAGCGGACGCCTACGGCCACGGCCTCCTGCCCGTCGCCGAAGCGGGACTCGCCGCCGGTGCGACCTCCCTCGCTGTGCTGGAGATCCCGGCGGGCCTCGTCCTGCGGAGCGCCGGCATCACCGTCCCGCTGCTCGCCTGGCTGCACGGGCGTGACACCGACTGGCGCGCCGGCATCGAGGCCGACATCGAGCTCGGCATCTCGGCGCGCTGGCAGCTGGAGGCCATCGCCGCAGCGGGCGCCGACCGCTCGGCGGTCGTGCACCTCAAGGTCGACACCGGACTGAGCCGCAACGGCGCCACCCGCGAGGAGTGGCCCGGACTGGTGCAGGCCGCGCTCGACCTCGAGCGGAACGGCGTCGTCCGCATCCGCGCCGCCTGGTCGCATCTCGCGGACGCCTCGATGGCCGACGACGAGGCGGCGCTGGCCGAGTTCCGCGAGGCCGTTGCGGAGGCGGAGGCGCTCGGCGCACGGTTCGAGGCGCTCCACCTCGCCGCCAGTTCCGCGGGCATCCGGATGCCGGAAGCCCGGTTCTCGTTCGTCCGCTTCGGCATCGCCGCCTACGGCTTCTCGCCCTTCGACGACTCCACCGGTGCGGAGCTCGGCCTCATCCCGGTGATGCGGCTGGAGGCTCCTGTCACCGAGGTCCACGTCGGCGGCACCACGCACGCCCGGCTCGGGATCGGCTACGGCGACGGCGTCCCCACCCTCGGCATCGCCAAGACGTCCGTCCAGCTGGGCGGCCGCCGGTGCCCCGTCATCGACGTCTTCGCGAACAGCATGCTGGTGGATGCCGGACCGCACCGCGTGGAGGTCGGCGACACCGCCATTCTGTTCGGCCCCGGCACGGACGGTGAACCCACCGCCGAGAAGTATGCCGACTGGGCCGAGACGATCGCCGACGAGATGGTCACCGGCGTCGCCGCCCGAGTCCCCCGCGTCTACGTCAACGTCGAGTAGCGACATCTCCTCACCACTCGACGTGGATAGGAGCAACGACTCACCACTCGCGGGACGGACGGGAGCGCGACGGACGGACGGGAGCGGGACGGTCAGAGGGAGACGTTGAGGCGATCGGCGATCGCGCGGCGCGCGTTCGTCGCGTAGCGGTCGACGCGCTCGGTCTGCGGGACGGGCGCCGGCTCGCCGCGCAGAGCGGTGCCGAGCAGGCGGTCGGCCAGCGCAGGGTTCATCGGGAGGATGGGACCGTGCAGGTGGGTGCCGATCGACGACCCGACAACCACGCCCTCCGTCTGATCGCCGTTGCCGATCCCGCTGACCACGCGGCCCAGCGGCTCGGCGCCGTCGAGGACCGTCCGGGCGGAGTGGTTCTCGAACCCGGCGATCGTGCTCCCGTCGGCCAGCCGGACCACGATCTCACCGACGTGGCGAGCCGAGCCCAGCGCGGCCCGCGTCGGAAACACGGCAGCGCCCGCCAGCACCTCACCCTCCGGCGTCTCCAGCTCCGCGCCGAGCAGCTGCCAGCCGCCCGCAATGGCGAGGAACGGCACCCCGGCGTCGCGCCAGTCGCGCAGCCGCGACGCGATGCGCAGCACGTCGTCGTGGACGGCGCGCTGGGCCGAGAGCGGCCCGGATCCGATGTGCACGATATCGGCGCTCGCGGGCAGGTCGTCGCCGACCGCGTGGGCGACGACGTCCACGTCGATGCCGCGCCAGCGGGCGCGCTCGGCCAGCGCCAGCACGTTGCCCGCGTCGCCGTTGATGCCGAGCTCGGCCGGATAGAGGTGCAGGATGCGCAGGACGGTCATCGCTCTCCGCCCTCCAGGTCGAGGAAGCCGAGCTGCTTGCGGATGAGCATCATCTGCTCGTAGTTCACGATCATGGTCTTTGTTCCGCGCGACGGCTTGGGGAGGGCCAGGAACGCCTGCAGCGCCGGCTTCAGCTCCGGGACCACCTGGTCCACGTCGATCCCGGCGTAGGCGAAGCGGGTCGCGAACTGCCACGCCTTCGTGCCGGAGACGACATCCACGTGGCTGAGCTTGGAGAGGTCGATGTCGTACACCCAGGACGGATCGGGCGTGCCCTCGTCGACCGCTACGAACACCTGCTCCGGCGACTCCGCCAGATAGTCCAGGTTGAGCTGCAGGCTCGGCGGGTTCTTCATCATGATGATCTCGACGTCCTCATCGCGGACCTTCAGCGTCTCGCCGCGGCCGTAGACGGTGCGCAGGGCCGCCATGGCCGCCACCACCCGGTTCGCCTCGAACCGGTCGCCCAGCAGTCGCCGGGCCATCGCCGTCGCGCCCGCCGCATCCACGGCGTAGTGCAGACCGCGCGCGGGCAGGCCGATGCGGAGGCTCTCGCCGCCGATGGTGAGCTGGGCGCTCTGCACCTCGAGCTTGCTGACGAAGACCGACGGGATGGGGAGGCTGCCCTCGGCCCGCCCGGCCAGGTCCTTGACGTTCGCCAGGCCGTTCGGGGACGCCTCGATGAGGGAGGGCGCGACGGCGAACGTACTGACGTCGCCGCCCTGCGCGCTCAGCTCGGCGCCCACGCGGGCGAGGCTGTCGTCGTCGGCGTTCACCACGACGAAGTCGGAGGAGCCCTCAGCGATCGAGCGCAGCATCCCGATGACCCGGGTCGGCTCGTAGAACCGGTTGAGCTGGTCGATCTGCACGTTGAGCAGCAGAGAGCCGCGGGGCTTCAGCACGCGCGCCAGGTCGACGCCGTAGGCCTCGTCCACCTCGATCACGCCGACATCGCCGCGGACGTAGCCGTCGAGCGGGACGTCCGCGAGCAGCGCGGACGCGATGCCCTGGGGCAGGTTTCCGCCCGACGGGTTGGTGAAGACCTCCAGCCCGTGCTCCCGCAGGATCGCGGTGAGCATGTTGGTGGTCGTCGATTTGCCGTTGGAGCCGGAGACGAAGACGACGCCGAGCGGAAGCCGGCTGACCGCGCGCTCCAAGAACTTCGGGGCGATGGCCAGGGCGACACGGCCGGGGACCGCGGAGCCGCCTCCCCGCAGGCGCAGAAGCCAGCGGGCGAGGCGGCCGGCGAGGACCGCCAGTCGGTAGCGCACCGGCTTACTCGAGGTAGTCGCGCAGCGACTGCGAACGCGACGGGTGACGCAGCTTCGCCATCGTCTTCGACTCGATCTGGCGGATGCGCTCGCGCGTCACACCGAAGGTGTCGCCGATCTGGTCGAGCGTCTTCGGCATCCCGTCGCCGAGGCCGAAGCGCATGCGGATGACGCCGGCCTCGCGCTCGGAGAGCGAGTCGAGGAGGCTCTCCAGCTGCTTCTGCAGCATGGTGAAGCCCACCGCGTCGGCCGGCACGACCGCCTCGGTGTCCTCGATCAGGTCGCCGAACTCGCTGTCGCCGTCCTCGCCGAGAGGGGTGTGCAGCGAGATGGGCTCACGGCCGTACTTCTGCACCTCGATGACCTTCTCCGGGGTCATGTCGAGTTCCTTCGACAGCTCCTCGGGGGTGGGCTCGCGGCCCAGGTCCTGCAGCATCTGGCGCTGCACGCGGGCCAGCTTGTTGATGACCTCGACCATGTGCACCGGGATGCGGATGGTGCGGGCCTGGTCGGCCATGGCGCGGGTGATCGCCTGACGGATCCACCAGGTGGCGTAGGTGGAGAACTTGAAGCCCTTCGTGTAGTCGAACTTCTCGACGGCACGGATGAGGCCCAGGTTGCCCTCCTGGATCAGGTCGAGGAACTGCATGCCGCGGCCGGTGTAGCGCTTGGCCAGGCTGACCACGAGGCGCAGGTTGGCGCCGAGCAGGTGGCTCTTGGCGCGCTGACCGTCGCGGGCGACCCACTTCAGCTCGCGCTCCAGCTCCTTGGTGAGGTTGGGCGTGTTCGCGAGCTTGTCCTCCGCGAACAGACCGGCCTCGATGCGCATGGCGAGCTCGACCTCTTCGGCCGCGTTCAGCAGCGGGACCTTGCCGATCTGCTTCAGGTAGTCCTTGACCGGGTCGGCCGTCGCACCGGTGATGGTGGTCGAGTAGACCGGGATGTCGTCCTCTTCGTCGACGGCGCGCAGAACGAGCGCGTCGGTCGGCAGCGGGATCTCGACGGCCGGGATGGCAGCCGTCGGGGTCTTGTCGTCGGCGTCGCTGTCGTCAGCGTCCGCGTCTTCCGTCTCGGCCTCGTCGGTCTCGGTGTCGTCGGCCGCAGCCACGACCTCCTCCTCGTCGATCTCGACCTCGGCGTCGTCGGTGAGCTCGTCGTCGTCTGCGCCGGCCTTGCCCTTGGTGGAGGCGCCCTGCTTCTTCGCAGTCGTCGCCTTGGCCGGGGCCTTCGCCGCCGTCTTCTTCACGCCCGCCTTCTTGGCTGCGGGCTTCGCCGTCTCGTCCGCTGCGACGATCGTGGTCGTGTCGACCTCGACCTCCGCTTCGCGGGTCTTCGTTGCTGCACGGGTTGCCATGTGAACACCTTTCATACCAAGCGGAGAGGGCCGGGATCCTGACGGCCGAGCCTGGCTCAGGGTTTGCGTGCGGACACTACTAAGACCCATGTCAAGTCCGGGATGAGGCGCCGGGCATCGTCGAATGCTCCAGCCCCGGGACATGAACGGGTCCAGACGTCAATTATTGCACGTTCCACGCGTTCCCCCGACCAGTTCGGCCAGTTCTGATGGATCCGCTCGGCATCCCCCACGCCCGCTACAACGCTTCGTCTCCGCCGCGCCTTCTCCACGCTCCGACAAGTGCAACCCACAGAGGGGCCACTTCTATTCCCTCTTCCTCCAGCAGACGGCGCCGTGTGCGCCTCCTCGCCCGCACCAGGAAGCCCACGCCGACGCCGACGATCACGTACTGGATGGCGAACGCCCAGCGGAAGTGATCCAGCTGGTAGAGCTGTGCGTCGGCGTCCGAACCGTGCGCCTGGACGTCGAGCGAGACCCCGATCAGGAACATCATCACGAAGCTGGCGAGGAAGCCGCCGACGTTGACGATGCCGTTCGCCGATCCGAGGCTGTGCAGCGGGTTGAAGGTGCGCGCGAAGTCGAAGCCGATCAGCGAGCCGGGGCCGCCGATCCCGATCGCCGCGATGAGGACGATGACCGTCCAGAGCGGCGGCTCCCCCGGCCAGAGCAGCACCAGCGTCCACGCGGCGGCCATCAGCGCGACGATGCCGAGCACCAGGTTGCTGCGCCGCATCGGGAATCGCGCGGTCAGGATGCCCAGGATGGGGCCGGAGATCAGCCCGGCGCCCACGAGCACGGTGAGGAGGGCGGAGGCTTCGGCCGGCTCGATCCCGATGGCGAAGACCAGGAACGGGATGCCCCACATCAGGCTGAACACGGTGCCGGAGGACTGGGTCACGAAATGCGACCAGAAGCCGAGCTGCGTCCCCGGGCGGGCCAGGCTGATCCGCAGCTGCCGGAGCGAGTCGGCCCAGGTCGCCGGGCGCGGGCCCTCGCTCGCGCCGACCGGTCGGTCGGAGACCGCCACCGCGATTCCGATGAGTGCTACGACGGAGAGGGCAGCAGCCGACAGGAACGCGACCGTCCACCCCGACAGGTGCAGGAGGAGCGCGAACGGCACGGCAGACAGCACCTGGCCGAGCTGGCCCACGTTGCCGATCCACTGCGAGAGCTGCGGCACGATCCGGCCGCGGAACCAGGAGTTCACGAGCCGCATCAGCGAGGTGAAGACGGTGGCGTCACCCGCGCCGACGAGGATGCGGCCCACGATCGCGATGGCGATGCTCGGCGCCAGCGCCACGGCGACCTGGCCGACGACCATCAGCGCGGTGCCGACCAGCATCAGCACCCGCGAGCCGATCCGGTCGATCAGCACGCCGACCGGGACCTGCATGCCCGCGTAGACGATGAGCTGCACGACCGCCAGGGTGGAGAGGATGGACGCGGAGACGTGGAAGCGGTCGGTCGCCGCGACCCCGGCGACGCCGATCGTCGTGCGCTGCATCACCGCGATCAGGTAGGCGAATACGCCGATCCCGTAGACGACCCAGGAGCGACGCGAATTCACCGCACGATCCTACGCCCGACCCGGAGGCCGCCCCAGCCGCGGCAGGCCGCGCGCGCGGCCGCTGTGCGCTCAGCGCTCGCCGGTCAGCGCTCGCCGGTCAGCGGTCGCCGCGCCCGTTCTCCTCGTCGCCGTGACGGCGGAACGCGAGGAAGTTCTCCAGTTCGGCCGCGATCTCGTCGGCGCTCGGGAGCTCTCCGTCGCTGTCGGTCAGCGGCGAGCGCAGCTGCGTGTCCTCCATATAGGAGTCGTGCCGCTCCTCCAGCGTGCCCACCAGCCGGCCGAGCTCCGGGTTGCCGGCGACCTGCTCGTCGATGTTGGCGATGAAGTCGCGGTCCTCCTGCCGTAGCCGGTCGGTCGGGAAGATGAGCCCGGTGGCCGCGCTGATCGAATCGAGGGCCGCCACCGCCGCAGCGGGGTACTCCGTGTCGGCGAGGTAGTGCGGGATGAGCAGGATGAACCCGGCGATCGGGTACTCCAGCTTCTGGAGGCGGTACTCCAAGAGGTGCAGGGCGTTGGCCGGCACCTGGGTGTGGGGCTTCCAGATCGACATCGAGTCGATCAGCTCCGTGCGGTTGCCGCTCACGGTCACCCCGATCGGGCGGGTGTGCGGGACCGGCATCGGGATGGAGTGCACCCAGGTGATGCTCTTCACCTTGTAGCGGTCGATCAGGCCGAGGACGGCCTCCGTGAAGGCCTCCCAGCGGAAGTCCGGTTCGAACCCGGAGAGCAGGAGGAACGGCTGGCGCAGCTCGTCGTACGCGAGGTACAGCTTGAGCGTCGCCGGCTGGTAGTCGGTCAGGTGATCCTGGTCGAAGTAGATGATGGGGCGCCGGGCGCGGTAGTCGAGCAGGATGTCCGCGTCGAAGGTCGCGACCACCTGGTTGTCGAGGGTGCCGAGCAGATAGGTGCCGAGCTGGCTCACGCCGGAGCCGGCGTCGGCGAAGCCGGTCAGGCCCGCCACCAGCGGCAGTCCCTCGGGCACCTCCGGTGCCGGATCGAGCTCGTACAGTTCGCCGGGGTCACGCATACTCCAACTCTAGAGCGGACCCCGCCGACCGAGCCCGGCCGACGGCCCGCTGCGGGAACGCCCACAGCGAACACCCGCGTTAGGGTCGAGTCATGACCGTTCCAGCGCTGACCGTGACCACTTCCACCGCCCCAGCGACCACCGCCGACGTCGTCGTGGTGGCCGCCCGCATCTCTCGGGACACCGTGTCCGTCCTGTCCGGGTCGCGGCGCGAGGAGCTCGGTCGGCAACTGCACGAGGTGGGTTTCTCCGGCGGCAAGGACGAGCTGGTGCGGCTGCCTGGAAGCGGCGACGGGCCCTCCCTCGCCGTGATCGGGCTCCCGGAGGGCGGCGAGGACGCGCTTCGTTACGCCGCGGGAAGCGCGGTGCGGCAGCTGGCCGGCACGACGGCCGTCGTGCTGGACCTGCCCGTCGGAACGGCCGGCGAGCTGGGTGCTGTGCTGGAGGGCGCCGCCCTCGGCGCGTACGCCTTCACCGAGTACCGCGAGAAGAGCAGAGCGGCCGCCAAGGATCCGGTGGCTTCGATCGAGGTCGTCGCAGCGGACGTCGAGGGGGACGTGGACGCGGATGCGGACGCGCTCGTCTCGCGCGCCGTCGCCGTGGCGGAGGCCGCGGCGCTGGTGAAGGACCTGGTCAACATGCCTCCGCTCGACCTCTACCCCGAGACGTTCGCGGAGCGTGCCCGCTCGGCCGCCGCCGACCTGCCCGTCGCGGTCGACGTCTGGGACGAAGAGCGGCTCGCCGCTGACGGCTTCGGCGGCATCCTCGGCGTCGGGCAGGGCTCCACGCGTCCTCCACGGCTCGTCAAGGTCACCTACGCACCGGAGGGCGCGTCGCGGCATGTCGCCCTGGTCGGCAAGGGCATCACGTTCGACTCGGGCGGACTGTCGCTCAAGCCGCCGACGGGGATGGTCGGCATGAAGTACGACATGACCGGCGCGGCCACCGTGCTGGCCGTGGCGCTGGCCGCCGCCCGGCTCGCCCTGCCCGTGCGGGTCACCGCCTGGCTGTGCCTTGCCGAGAACATGCCGTCGGGGTCGGCGATCCGCCCGAACGACGTGCTGCGCATCCGTGGGGGCCGCACCGTGGAGGTGCTGAACACCGACGCCGAGGGGCGCCTCGTGCTCGCCGACGGCCTGGTCGCAGCGAGCGAGGAGCGTCCCGACGCGATCGTCGACGTCGCCACTCTGACCGGCGCCGCCATGGTCGCGCTGGGCACCCGCTACGCCGCCGTCATGGGCTCCGACGATCTGGTCGACGACGTGCTCGATGCGGCCAAGGCGACCGGCGAGCTGCTCTGGCCGATGCCGCTGCCGGGCGAGCTGCGAGCCACCATCAACTCCGACGTCGCGGACATCGCCAACGCCAACCCGGGCAACACCGCGGGCGGCGCCCTGCTCGCGGGAGTCTTCCTGCAGGAGTTCGTCGGGCGCACCGGCGACGAGGACGACGCTCCGCGCATCCCGTGGGCACACCTCGACATCGCCGGCCCCGCGAAGAGCCCCGCTGCCCCATACGGGTTCACCGGCAAGGGACCGTCCGCCGTCAGCGTAAGGGCGCTCATCCGTCTGGCCGAGAGCTTTTCCGGGAGGTAGTAGGGTCGTATGGGCGGGAAATCCCGCCCATCAACGCGCCCCCGGAGCCATCATCTCTGGGCGGCTTCGTGTCACATGATCTGATGCGCGAGGGAGTAGCTGGGTGTCTGAGCAGAACTTTGACATTGTGGTGCTCGGCGGTGGGAGTGGAGGCTACGCAGCAGCGCTGCGTGCGGCCGAGCTCGGTTTCACCGTCGGCATGATCGAGAAGGACAAGGTCGGCGGCACCTGCTTGCACCGCGGCTGCGTCCCGACGAAGGCGCTGCTCCACGCGGCAGAGGTCGCCGACTACTCGCGCGAGTCGTCGAAGTACGGCATCGTCACGCAGCTGCAGGGCATCGACATCAACGGTGTGACCGAGTACCGCCAGGGAATCGTCGCCAAGAAGTACAAGGGCCTCCAGGGCCTCGTGAAGGCCCGCGGCATCACGGTCATCGAGGGCGAGGGTCGTCTGACCTCCCCCACCACCGTGCAGGTCGGCGACGACACGATCGTCGGCAAGAACATCATCCTCGCCACCGGCTCCTACTCGCGGTCGCTTCCCGGTCTCGAGATCGGCGGCCGGGTCATCACCAGCGAGCAGGCCCTCGAGCTCGACTTCGTCCCGAAGAAAGTCGCGGTGCTCGGCGGCGGCGTGATCGGCGTCGAGTTCGCCAGCGTCTGGAAGTCCTTCGGCTCCGAGGTCACGATCATCGAGGCCCTCCCCCACCTGGTCCCGAACGAGGACGAGTCGATCAGCAAGTCGCTGGAGCGCGCGTTCCGCCGCCGTGGCATCGACTACCGCCTGGGCATCCGCTTCCAGGGCGTCACCCAGGACGAGAACGGCGTCGTCGTCACCCTCGAGAACGGCGACACCGTCGAGGCCGACCTGCTGCTCGTGGCCGTCGGCCGCGGCCCGCTGACCCAGGGTCTCGGCTTCGACGAGGTCGGCGTCACCATGGATCGCGGCTTCGTCATCACCGACGAGCGCCTGCACACCAACATCCCGGGCGTCTACGCCGTCGGCGACATCGTCCCCGGCCTGCAGCTCGCGCACCGCGGCTTCCAGCAGGGCATCTTCGTCGCGGAGGAGATCGCGGGTCTCAACCCGATCGTCATCCCCGACGTCAACATCCCCAAGGTGACCTACTGCGACCCGGAGGTGGCCTCCATCGGCCTCACCGAGGCCAAGGCCGCCGAGAAGTACGGCGCCGACAGCGTGTCCAGCTACGACTACAGCCTGGCCGGCAACGCCCGCAGCGAGATCATCGGCACCAACGGAAGCGTGAAGGTCGTCCGCCTGAACGACGGCCCCATCCTGGGCGTGCACATGATCGGCGGCCGCGTCGGCGAGCTGATCGGCGAGGCGCAGCTGGCCGTGAACTGGGAGGCGTACCCGGAGGACATCGCTCCGCTCATCCACGCGCACCCCACGCAGAACGAGTCGCTCGGCGAGGCCTTCCTGTACCTCTCGGGCAAGCCGCTGCACACGCTCTAGGACCATCAGCCGGGTCCGCCGCGCGCGGACCCGGCTGCAATAAGCTACTGAACGATCAGGTTTGAAGGAGAAAAGCTCATGAGCGAATCCGTCAGCCTCCCGGCGCTCGGCGAGAGCGTCACGGAAGGCACGGTCACCCGCTGGCTGAAGAACGTTGGCGACCGTGTCGAGGTGGACGAGCCCCTGCTCGAAGTCTCGACCGACAAGGTCGACACCGAGATCCCGTCGCCGATCGCCGGCGTCATCGAGGCGATCCTGGTGCAGGAGGACGAGACGGTCGAGGTCGGCACTGCGCTCGTGACCATCGGCGACGGTTCCGGCGCCGGCGCCGAGGCACCGGCCGCGCCGGCCGCTGAGGCCGCACCGGCGGAGGCTGCTCCCGCCGAGGCCGCGCCCGCCGAGCAGGCTGCTCCGGCTGAGGCTGCTCCCGCCGAGGCCGCGCCCGCTGAGGCTGCGCCTGCCGCGGCTCAGGAGGCTGCTCCCGCTCCTGCCGCCCCCGCTCAGGAGGCCGCCCCGGCCCCGCAGGCCGCTCCGGCTCCCGCCGCGACGGCTCAGGAGGCCGCACCGGCTCCTGCCGCTCCCGCCCCTGCTGCTCCCGCAGCACCGGCCCCGCAGGCCGCGCCGGCTCAGCAGGCTCCCGCTCAGCAGGCCCCGGCCGCGCAGGCTCCGGCCTCCTCGGGCGCTCACGCCGGCAACGCCGGCTACGTCACGCCGATCGTCCGCAAGCTCGCGAACGAGCAGGGCGTCGACCTGTCGACCGTCACCGGCACCGGTGTCGGCGGGCGGATCCGCAAGGAGGACATCCTCCAGGCCGCCGCTCCCGCTCTGTCCGAGTCCGGCGCCACGACGGCTGCCGCTCCGGCTCCGGAGGTGTCGCCCCTCCGCGGGACCACGCAGCCGATGTCGCGCCTCCGCAAGGTGGTCGCCGAGCGTGCCGTCGTCTCGATGCAGTCGAGCGCGCAGCTCACGAGCGTCGTCGAGGTCGACGTGACCAAGGTCGCCGCCTTCCGCGACCGCGTGAAGGGCGACTTCCTCGCCAAGACGGGCACGAAGCTCTCCTTCCTGCCGTTCTTCGCCCTGGCCGCCGCCGAGGCGCTGAAGACGTACCCCGTCATCAACGCGACGGTCGACGGCGACAGCATCGTCTACCCGGACCACGAGAACATCTCGATCGCCGTGGACACCGAGCGCGGCCTCCTCACCCCGGTGGTGCGCAACGCGTCGGACCTCGACATCGCGAGCCTCGCGACCGAGATCGCCGACCTGGCGCAGCGGACCCGCGACAACCGCCTCAAGCCGGACGAGCTCGCCGGTGGCACCTTCACGCTGACGAACACCGGTTCGCGCGGCGCCCTGTTCGACACCCCGCTCGTCTTCCTCCCGCAGGTCGCGATCCTGGGCACGGGCATCGTCACCAAGAAGCCGGTCGTCATCTCGGCCGACGGTACGGATTCGATCGCGATCCGCTCGACCGTCTACCTGGCGCTCTCGTACGATCACCGCATCGTGGACGGCGCCGACGCGGCCCGCTTCCTGGTCGCGGTGAAGAACCGCCTCGAGGGTGGCAACTTCGAGGCCAACCTCGGAATCTGACCCCCTCACGGGTACACCGCCCGTAATCGCCAGCCGGCCTCGCTCCTCACCAGCAGGAGCGAGGCCGGTTCGCTGTGCGGGGTGCGGGCGGTGTCCGGCACCACGCTCACCAGCGCGGCGTCGCCCCAGCGCTCGACGAGACTGAGCGCCGCCCCCCTGTAGTCGCGTGCCTGTGCTGCTGTTGCGCTCCCCGTCGCGGCCGCCTCCTCATCCATCAGGGCCGCATCACCGTCCAGCAGGCGGCTCAGGCAAGCGGGGAGCACGGGTCGCACGGCGAAGCACGCATACCGGGCGTCGAGCACCGCCCGAGCGGCGTCGACCGGGTCGTCCGAACCGAGCTCCTCCCCCGGCCGAGCACCGTCCTGCCGTGAGGTCGCTGCCGGCGCAGCCGCAGACGGCGACCCAGCGCCGGTCGGCGACGCAGCGCCAGCCGACGGCGCAGCCGTGGACGGCGACCCAGCGCCGGTCGGCAACTCAGCGCCGGTCGGCAGCCCAGCCGCGGACGGCGACGCAGCGCTGGAACGCGGCGGATGCGACGAAGCGGTCGGACCCGCGGGCGCCGCGGCTGCGCGCTCCGCCGGCGCCGCGGGCAGGAGCGCGACGATCGCCAACCCCACCCCCGCGGGCACGAGCGCCGCCACGACGAGCGCCGGGCGACGACGAGCCCAGCCCACCAGCCGACGGGTCAGCTCACGCACCGGCTCGCCGTCCAGTAACTCGAGCAGCCTCCCCGCCCTCGCGGCGCCTCGGCCGCCCGGCGGGCGCCGCAGGGCCGGTCCACGGGCGAGCCCCGCATCCTGATCCGGTTCCGCCACGAGCCCGACGTCGACGGGCTCCGGCGGAACGGCGGCGAGCACCGCCTCCTCGACGGCCGGCCAGCGCCCTCGCCGCAGTCCCGACTCCACTGCCGAGAGCAGCAGCATGCCCGAGCCGTCGCTCACCCGGAGACACACCACCCGCGCAAGAGAATGGAACGCCTCCGCGTCGGCGATGGCGGCGTCGGGCCCGAAGGGACGGACGTCGTCCATCCCGTCGAGGGCCGGGCAGCCGTCGCGGGCGAACACCACACCATCGACGGAGAGGTCCGGGCCGGCCCATCCGCTCCGATGCAGCGCAGCGACACCGGCGGCGACGCCCAGCAGCACTGTGACGGCCTCACCACCGCGAAGACCGGATTCACGGTCGAGCAGCGCGTGCAGCTCACCGCCGCCCGAGTGCTGCAGCAGGACGCCTTCGACCTCCCTCCCCCGCACCGGATGGCACGGCAACTCCCGAACGACTCCGATCACATGCTCCGACTCGGCAGCACGCCGAGCAGTGATCTCCTGCCCGTTCGATCCGGGCGGACGCTCCCGCACGCGCAGCGAGAGAGTCCCGGGAAGGCCCGCTCCGCGAACGACGAGACGCACCTCGGGAGGGGCCTCAACCGCTCGGGACGATTCCGCCATCGGCTCTGTCCTCCACCCTTCGTCGCGCGCCAGCGCGGAGGCGGCGCGCCTCAACTCGACGAGGGTGAGGGCCTGCGAGCGGGATGCGGTGGAGCGGGATGCCCTGGAGCGGGACGGCTGACTGGTTCGGTTCACCCGTCCATCCCATCCCGAACCCACCGCTCGACCGCCCCGGCCCGAAAATCCGTGCAGAAGTCCCCGACGACGCGCCGTGTGAACGACTCCGTCCGCACGTGCATAGACTGAGCGGGTGACCACGTATGACGTCACGGGGCTAAGCGCCAACTCCGTGCCGTATCTCGAGGCCCTTCACCAGCAGCGTGCCCTGCACGCCGCTGTCGTCGCAGGCCGGGCGCCCGATACCGTCATCCTCCTCGAGCACTCCCCCGTGTACACGGCTGGGAAGCGCACTGCTCCGGACGAACGCCCGAGCGACGGAACCCCCGTCGTCGACGTGGACCGGGGCGGAAAGATCACCTGGCACGGGCCGGGGCAGCTCGTGGGGTACCCGATCCTCCGTCTCCACGACCCCATCGACGTCGTGAGCTACGTCCGCGCCCTCGAACGGGTGCTGATCGACGTGCTCGCGCGCCTGGGCGTCACCGGCGTCCAGATCGAGGGCCGATCCGGGGTGTGGATGCGTCCGGAGCACAATCCGGGAGCGGAGCGCGACGAGAAGATCGCCGCCATCGGCATCCGCGTGGCCGAGGGCGTCACCATGCACGGCTTCGCCCTCAACTGCTCCAACGACCTCGACGCCTACGAGCGGATCGTCGCCTGCGGCATCCGGGATGCCGGCGTCACCACGATCTCCCGCGTGCTCGGACGAACCGTGACGCCGCAGGACGTCGCGCCACTCGTGATGGACGCCTTCGATCTGGAGTTCACCGCCGCGGAGGTCATCGCGTGAGCGCCGTGCCCGAGGGGCGCAGGATGCTGCGCCTCGAGGTCCGCAACGCCCAGACGCCGATCGAGCGCAAGCCCGAGTGGATCAAGACGAAGGCGAAGATGGGACCCGAGTACCGCCAGCTGCAGAGCCTGGTGAAGTCCGAGGACCTGCACACCGTCTGCCAGGAGGCCGGCTGCCCCAACATCTACGAGTGCTGGGAGGACCGCGAGGCGACCTTCCTGATCGGCGGCTCCCAGTGCACCCGCCGGTGCGACTTCTGCCAGATCGACACGGGCAAGCCGGCCGAGTTCGACCGTGACGAGCCGCGCCGTGTGGCCGAGTCGGTCCAGCGCATGGGTCTCCGGTACGCGACCGTCACGGGTGTCGCCCGTGACGACCTGGAGGACGAGGGCTCCTGGCTCTACGCCGAGACCATCCGCGAGATCCACCGCCAGTCCCCCGGCACCGGCGTGGAGATCCTGGTGCCCGACTTCTCGGGAAATCCCGAGTACCTCGGAGAGGTCTTCTCGGCCCGTCCGGAGGTCTTCGCGCACAACGTCGAGACCGTTCCGCGGATCTTCAAGCGCATCCGCCCGGCCTTCCGGTACGAACGCTCGCTGGATGTCCTGACTCAGGGCCGCAACGCCGGGCTGATCACGAAGTCCAACCTCATTTTGGGCATGGGCGAGGAGCGTCAGGAGGTCAGCACGGCCCTCCGGGATCTGCACGACGCCGGGACGGACATCATCACGATCACGCAGTACCTTCGGCCGAGCCCGCGGCACCTGCCGGTGGCTCGGTGGGTGCACCCCGACGAGTTCGTCGAGCTGAAGCAGGAGGCGGAGGAGATCGGCTTCCTCGGCGTTCTCGCCGGACCTCTGGTGCGCTCGTCCTACCGTGCGGGGCGCCTCTGGGCGCAGTCGATGCAGGCGAAGGGACGGCCGGTGCCAGACGAACTGCGGCATCTCGCGGACGCCTCCCTCGGCTTCGCGCAAGCCGTCTCCTGATACCGCTCTCCCGGCAGCGAACGGGTCGTCTGGAACACCGCCGAGCCGGTATCCTTGGTGCTATGGCAAAGGACAAGTCCACCAAGGAGCCCGGCCGTCTGAAGCAGATGTGGCAGGTGTTCCAGATGACCCGCCGGTACGACGACCGCGCGGTGCTCTACATCGCCCTCGGGGCTGTCCTGCCGATTATCCTCGGCGTGGTGGTCGCGGTGTTCCTCTCCGGAGGCAACGTCTTCACCATGGTGCTGTGGATCCTCGCGGGCGTCCTCGCCGGCGTGCTGATCGCACTGATCATCCTCGGCCGCCGAGCGGAGCGCGCCGCCTACTCGCAGATCGAAGGCCAGCCGGGCGCGGTGGGCGCCGTCCTGCGCTCCTCGCTGAAGCGCAGCTGGCGCGGGTCCGAGATGCCGGTGGCAGTCAACGGAAAGACTCAGGATGCGGTCTACCGGGCGACGGGCCGCGGCGGTGTGGTGCTGATCAGCGAAGGGCCGATCACACGCACCAAGCGCATGGTCGACGAGGAGCGGCGCAAGGTCAACCGCGTGCTCCCCAACGTCCCCGTGACGATCATCAGCGTCGGCCCGGACGCCGACTCGGTGGCGCTGCACAAGGTGCCGCGCACGCTGGCGAAGATCAAGCCGACCCTCACCAAGGCCGAGGTGCTGGCGATCAGCAACCGCCTCCAGTCCATGGAGAACCAGATGCCCATCCCGAAGGGCATCGACCCAATGAAGGTCCGGGCGCAGCGCGCCCGCTGACCCCGGGTCCTCCGACCTCCATCGAGTACACGAAAACTGCACGGAATTCAGCCGAATCCGTGCAGATTTCGTGTACTCGACGGTGGTTCGTCAGGCGCGGATGAGGACGGTTCCGGCGATCTTGTCGTGGAAGCCGCGCTGGTCGGAGTCCCAGACCAGCGCCGGGATGGCGATGCAGAGCAGCAGCGTCCGGACGATCGGGCGCCACACGCCGACCCACCCTCCCTGGAGGGCGACCACGCGCATTCCGAAGACGCGGTGGCCGATGCTGCCGCCGATGGTCGGGATGAAGACGATCTGCAGCAGCGCGAACAGGCCGATCGTCGCCCAGGAGTCGTAGCGGAAGAACGCGAACGACAGGAACGACGCGATCGCCCAGTCCACGGCGATCGCCCCGATGCGGCGCCCGACGCGCCCCACCGACCGCGGACCCGCCTCCGGGAGCCCGAGGCGCTCGCCCGGGTAGCGGCTGGGGGCGATGTCGCCGGGGCGACCAGCGGAGTTCTGCGGCACCCGCCGAGTCTACCGAGCGCCGCCTGGGCATCCCGGCCGGGGGTACACGTAACATGCCGGAAACATTTGCGTCACCCCGGGGAAACGGCCTCCCCCTACCGTTGACGGGTGGGCTGCATGCGCAGTCCGGTCACCCGCAAAGCCATTGGGAGTCGTCCGAATGTTCCGTGATTCTTCCGAGGTGCTCAAGTTCATCAAGGACACCGACGTCAAGTTCCTTGATATCCGCTTCACCGACCTTCCCGGTGTCCAGCAGCACTTCAACATCCCCGCCGCAACCGTCGACGAGGAGTTCTTCTCCGTCGGCCAGCTGTTCGACGGCTCCTCGATCCGCGGATTCGCGTCGATCCACGAGTCCGACATGCAGCTCATCCCGGACGTGTCGACCGCGTACATCGACCCGTTCCGTGCCGAGCGCACGCTGATCATGGTGTTCGACATCTACAACCCGCGCAACGGCGAGATCTACGCCAAGGACCCGCGCCAGGTCGCCAAGAAGGCGGAGAAGTACCTCGCCTCCACCGGCATCGCCGACACCGCGTTCTTCGCCCCGGAGGCGGAGTTCTACATCTTCGACGACGTCCGCTACGAGGTGAAGCAGAACTCGAGCTTCTACTCCGTGGACTCGGAGGAGGGCGCCTGGAACTCGGGCCGCGTCGAAGAGGGCGGCAACCTGGGAAACAAGACCCCGTACAAGGGCGGCTACTTCCCCGTCAGCCCCGTCGACAAGCAGGCCGACCTGCGCGACGACATCTCGCTGAAGCTGATCGACGCCGGCCTCATCCTGGAGCGCGCGCACCACGAGGTGGGCACCGGCGGCCAGGCCGAGATCAACTACCGCTTCGACACGATGGTGCACGCGGCCGACGACATCCTGAAGTTCAAGTACATCGTCAAGAACACCGCCAACGAGTGGGGCAAGACCGCGACCTTCATGCCGAAGCCGCTGTTCGGCGACAACGGCTCGGGCATGCACACTCACCAGTCGCTCTGGAACGACGGCAAGCCGCTGTTCTACGACGAGGCGGGCTACGGCGGGCTCTCCGACATCGCCCGCTGGTACATCGGCGGCCTGCTGAAGCACGCCCCGGCGGTCCTGGCGTTCACCAACCCGACCGTGAACTCGTTCCACCGCCTGGTCCCCGGCTTCGAGGCCCCGGTCAACCTGGTGTACTCGGCAGGCAACCGCTCGGCGTCGATCCGCATCCCGATCACGGGCAGCAACCCGAAGGCGAAGCGCATCGAGTTCCGCGCGCCCGACGCCTCCGGAAACCCGTACCTCGCGTTCGCCGCCCAGCTCATGGCGGGCCTCGACGGCATCAAGAACCGCATCGAGCCGCACGAGCCCGTCGATAAGGACCTGTACGAGCTCCCGCCGGAGGAGGCCCGCAACATCCCGCAGGTGCCGGCGTCGCTCGGCGAGGCCCTCGACGCGCTCGAGGCCGACCACGACTTCCTCACCGCGGGTGGCGTCTTCTCCCCCGAGCTGATCGAGACGTGGATCGAGTACAAGCGCGAGAAGGAGATCAAGCCGCTCGCGCAGCGTCCGCACCCGTTCGAGTACGAGCTGTACTACGGCGTCTGAGCCGCGTCCGCGCACCCACGGAAGGGCCGCATCCCCACTCGGGATGCGGCCCTTCCGCTTTTTCGTGAACGCTCCAGAAATCTTTTCGAGAGCCTGTCGACCTTTTCGTCCGCCGTTCGACACGATGGTAGGAAGGTGCGAGAGAAGCACCCCGCGACTGAGGGAGACACCCATGAAGTACATGCTGATCATGCGCTCGGACGACACCGCCAAGGCGGCCTACGAGGAGATGGACTTCAACGAAGTCATCACCAAGATGGGCCAGTACAACGAGCAACTGATCTCAGCGGGCGTACTGCTGGCCGGTGACGGGCTCGCGGACGACGTCGCCACGACCGGCTTCGTCGTCGACTTCTCGACGACGCCGCCCGCAATCACCGACGGCCCCTACGGCGAGACGCACGAGCTGTTCAACGGCTTCTGGATCCTCGAGGTGAGCTCGAAGGAGGAGGCCGCGGAGTGGGCGAGCCGCTGCCCGCTCGGCCCCGGCTCGAAGCTGGAGGTGCGGCGGGTGACCGACGAGAGCGACTTCGCCGCCTTCGCCGACAACGAGTACATCCAGAAGGAGGCCGAGTGGCGCGCGGCCGCCGACAAGGCCTGAGCGCGGCCACCGAGGTCTGCGCCCTATGAACGGGATCCCGGCACGGGTCGACGCCGTCTGGCGCATCGACGGAGCGCGCGTCGTCGCGACTCTGGCGAAGCTGACCGGCGACGTCGGCCTCGCCGAGGATCTCGCCCAGGAGGCTCTCGTCGAGGCGCTGAAGCAGTGGCCGAGGGATGGCGTGCCCGAGAACCCGGGCGGCTGGCTGACAGCGGTCGGCAAGCGCCGGGCGATCGACCACTGGCGGCGGCGCGAGCGGCTCGACGATCGCTACCGGGCGATCGCGGCGACGCTCGACGAGGCGGCCGACGATCGCTGGGAGCCGATCGACGATGATGTGCTGCGTCTCGTCTTCACCGCGTGCCATCCTGCGCTGTCGCGGGAGGGGCAGGTCGCACTGACCCTGCGCATCGTGGCGGGGCTCAGCACCGCGGAGATCGCGCGGATGTACTTCGTCCCGGTCGCCACGGTGCAGCAGAGGATCGTGCGGGCGAAGAAGACGATCGCCGAGGCGCGCATCCCCTTCGCCTCCCCCGAGCCGTCGGAGTGGAAGGAGCGGCTGGCCGGTGTGCTCGGTGTCGTCTACCTCGTCTTCACCGAGGGGTATGCAGCGACCAGCGGACGCGAGTGGATGCGTGCGGACCTGGCGAACGAGGCCCTGCGGTTGGGCCGCATGGTCGCCGCCCTGCTGCCGCGGGAGCCGGAGGCGCACGGCCTCGTCGCGCTCATGGAGCTGCAGGCCGCGCGTTTCCCCGCCCGCACCCGTCCCGATGGCACGCCGGTGCTGCTCACGGAGCAGGATCGCACCCGGTGGGACCGGGCGCAGATCACCCGCGGTCGGGCAGCGCTGGCGCGGTGCGACAGCCTGGGCCGTGGCCGAGGCCCGTACGCCCTCCAGGCGGCGATCGCGGAGTGCCACGCGGTCGCACCGAGCGCAGCCGAGACCGACTGGGACCGCATCGTGGTGCTGTACGAGGCCCTCGGGCGGATCGCACCCAGCCCGGTGGTGGAGCTGAACCGGGCGGCGGCGGTATCGATGGCGACCGGACCCGCCAACGCGCTGCGGATCGCCGACGACCTGGCGGCCCAGGGCACCCTCCGCGGGTCGCACCTCCTCCCGAGTGTCCGCGGCGAGCTGCTCGCCCAGCTCGGCCGCACCGACGAGGCGGTGGCAGAGCTCACCGCGGCCGCCCGCCTCACCGCCAATGAGCGCGAGCGCGACGTCCTCCTCGCGAAGGCAGCCCGCCTCCGCACCCCCCACGCCTGACCGCCCCCCACCGTCGAGTACACGAATAGTGCACGTCTGAGCCCGGAAATCGTGCAGTATTCGTGTACTCGACGGTGGGCGGAAGCGGGTCGAGGGCGGTCAGCCGGTGGGGGCGGGGCGCTGCGGGAGGCCGTAGAAGGCGCGCTCGAAGACGGCCCGGGCGCGACGGGTGACCGCGAGGTAGTCCTCCTCGAGGCGGGAGGCCGAGCCGGGCGGGTACTCCAGGAGCCGGGCCACCCCGTCGAGGGCGACCCGGTCCGACGGCAGTACGTCGGCCGTCTTGTTCGTCCACAACGTCATCGCCGAGCGGGTCCGCGACGCGAACACCCAGGCGTCGCGCAGCCGGGCCGCATCCTCCTCGGTCACGAAGCCGTGCGCGGTCGCGGCGGCGAGGGCATCCAAGGTGGAGGGCGTGCGCAGCTCGGGCACGGACGCCGCGTGCTCGAGCTGGATCAGCTGCACGAACCACTCGACGTCGCTGAGCGAGCCCCGGCCGAGTTTGAGGTGGCGCGACGGGTCGGCGCCCTGCGGCAGCCGCTCGTTCTCGACGCGCGCTTTGATGCGCTTCACCTCGCGCACCTCCTGCTCCCCGATCGCCGCGGGGTAGCGCACCTCGTCGGCCAGCCGGTCGAAGTCGGCGAGCAGCCCCGCATCCCCGGCGACGCCGCGTGCCCTCAGCAGCGCCTGCGCCTCCCAGGTGAGCGACCAGCGCCGGTAGTAGGCCCGGTACGACTCGAGCGAGCGGACCGGCGGCCCGTTCTTCCCCTCCGGGCGGAGGCCGATGTCGAGGTCGAGGGGCAGCCGGTTGTCCTCGGTAAGCCGGTTGAGCTCGGACACGATCGCCAGGGCACTGCGGTTCGCTGCCTCCTGTTCGGCGGCGAGCGGACGGAACACGTACATGACGTCGGCATCCGATCCGAAGCCGAGCTCCCGTCCGCCGAAACGTCCCATCCCGATGACGGCGAACTCCAGCTGGTCGGCGTCCGCCCGCGCGGCCCGGATGGCCTCCAGGACACCGCCGATGATGTTCTCGGTGACGGCTGTCAGCCCCTGCGCGAGCTCCTCGATCGTGGCGAAGCCGAGGATGCCGGAGACGGCCAGCCGCAGCACCTCGCGACGGCGCATGGCCCGCAGTGCGGCGGCCGCCGTGTCCACGGACTCGTGGCGCGCCAGGATCGCCGCGGTCTCTTCCCGCAGCAGGGCGGCGGGTCGCGGGCGCAGCTCGTCCTCGGTCTCTAGCCAGGCCACGGATTCGGGGATGCCGCCCAGCAGCTCGCCGGCGAACCGGGAACCGGACAGCACGCGAGTGAGGCGTTCGGCCGCGCCGGTGGAGTCGCGCAGCATCCGGAGGTACCAGTGCGTTCCGCCCAGGTCTTCGCTCAAGCGGCGGAAGGTCAACAGCCCATAGTCGGGGTCGGGGCCGTCGGCGAACCACTGCAGCATGACCGGCAGCAGGTGGCGCTGGATGGTCGCCCTCCGCGAGACGCCGGAGGTGAGTGCCGCGATGTGGGCGAGCGCACCACGCGGGTCGCGGAATCCGATCGCCGCGAGGCGCGCCTCGGCCTGTTCGCTGGTGAGGCCGACTCCCCCGGCCAGCCGGGCGTCCTCGGTGGACGTCGACGCGACGGCGCTCAGCAGCGGACGGTAGAACAGGCGCTCGTGCAGTCCGCGCACGCGGTGCTTGATCTCGTTCCAGACGACGAGCAGCTGGTCCGCGTTCGGCGCGAGCCCGGTGGCACGGGCCAGGATGCGGACGTCGGCCTCGTCGCGGGGCATCAGGTGCGTGCGGGTGAGCCGGCGGAGCTGCAGCCGGTGCTCCATCAGGCGGAGGGCGCGGTAGTCCTGCGAGAAAGAGGCGGACTCCTCGCGGCCGATGTAGCCCTGGGCCCCCAGGGCGGCGAGAGCCGAGAGCGTGTCGCGCTGCCGCACCTGATCGTCCGCCTGGCCGTGGACGAGCTGCAGCAGCTGCACCGTGAACTCGACGTCGCGGAGGCCGCCCGGCCCGAGTTTCAGCTGGTAGTGCACCTCGTCGTCGGGGATGTTGTCGGTGACGCGCTCGCGCATCCGCTGCACGGACTCGACGAAGTTCTCACGGGAGGCGCTGCTCCACACCTTCGGGGCGAGCGCGGCGACGTAGCGGTCGCCCAGCGTCAGGTCGCCGGCGAGCGGCCGGGCCTTCAGCAGCGCCTGGAACTCCCATCCCTTCGCCCAGCGGTCGTAGTAGGCGATGTGGGAGTCGAGGGTCCGGACGAGCGCGCCGTCCTTTCCCTCCGGCCGGAGGTTGGGGTCGACCTCCCACAGCCCCGGCTCGATGGCCGGCTCGTGGATGCCGCGCATGGTCAGCATGGCGAGCCGCGTCGCGATGTCGACGGCGCGGCCAGGCTCGAGCCCCGCCTCCTCGACGCCGTCGGTGACGAAGATGACGTCGACGTCGCTGAGGTAGTTGAGCTCGCGGGCGCCGGCCTTGCCCATCCCGATGACGGCGAGCGGGGTCGCGCGCACCTGCTCCTCGGGGAAGCGTCCGGGGCCGGTGCCCGCCGTCATGCGTCGGGCGACGGCGAGGGAGGCGTCGAGCGCCGCGGCGGCCAGGTCGCTGAGCGTCGCGGCGACGGCGTCGAGCCCGGCGACCGGGTCGGCCTGCTCGAGGTCGAAGCTCGCCAGCTGCACGAGACGGCGGCGGTAGCGGATGCGCAGCGCGGTCCAGGCGCGCTCGTCGGCCTCCGCGGCCAGTCCATCCACCGCACCCACCGCCTCGAGCAGGTCGTCGCGCAGCTCGTCGGCAGACGGGAGGGTAGTGACGGGATGCGCGAGCGCCGCGAGCTCGTCCGGCTGCCGCAGGAAGAACTCCGCGGCGCCCTCCGATGCGCCGATCACGCGGAAGAGTCGCCGAGCGTCCTCCTCGGCGCCGAACGCGACCGGCGCCTGCGCTGGAGCCTGGCGGAACAGCCGGAGCGCCGAGGAGAGCGCAGTGTCCGGGTCCGCGGCGACCGAGATCGCGCCGATGAGCGCCTCCGGGTGAAGACCGGTCAGCTCGCCGAGCTCGTCCAGCTGGTCCCTGACCGAACTCAGCCCCACGAACCCGGCACGCGCCAGGGCCGTGAGGGAGAGCTGCTGCCGGTTCACGACGGAACGGTCAGAGGATCTCGAGGTTCGACCGCAGCTCGTACGGGGTGACCTGCGCCCGGTACTCGGACCACTCGCGGCGCTTGTTGAGCAGGACGTAGTTGAAGGCCTGCTCCCCCAGCGTCTCGGCGACCAGTTCCGACTCCTCCATCAGAGAGATGGCGTGGTCGAGGCTCGCCGGCAGCTGGCTGTAGCCGAGCGCCCGGCGCTCCCCGTCGGAGAGGGCCCAGACGTTGTCCTCGGCCTCGGGGGGGAGCTCGTACTGCCCCTCGATGCCCTTGAGACCCGCCGCGAGCAGCAGCGAGAAGGCCAGGTACGGGTTCGCCGCGGAGTCCATCGCCCGGTACTCGACCCGCGAGCTCTGGCCCTTGTTGGGCTTGTAGAGCGGGACGCGGACCAGCGCGGACCGGTTGTTGTGGCCCCAGCTGACGAAGCTCGGGGCCTCGTCGCCGCCCCAGAGGCGCTTGTAGGAGTTGACGAACTGGTTGGTCACGGCCGTGATCTCCGGGGCGTGGCGGAGCAGCCCGGCGATGAAGTGGCGGCCGATCTTCGAGAGCTGGTACTGCGCTCCTGGCTCGAAGAAGGCGTTGGTGTCGCCCTCGAAGAGCGACATGTGGGTGTGCATCCCGGAGCCCGGGTGGCCTGAGAGCGGCTTCGGCATGAAGGTGGCGTAGACGCCCTGCTCGATGGCGACCTCTTTGATGACCGTGCGGAAGGTCATGATGTTGTCGGCGGTGGTGAGCGCGTCGGCGTACCGCAGGTCGATCTCGTTCTGGCCCGGTCCCGCTTCGTGGTGGCTGAACTCGACGGAGATCCCGAGGTCTTCGAGCATCCGCACGGAGCGGCGGCGGAAGTCGTGCGCCGTGCCGCCGGGGACGTTGTCGAAGTACCCGGCCGAGTCGACAGGCTCCGGGCCCTCCTGGCCGAACGCCGACGACTTGAGCAGGTAGAACTCGATCTCGGGATGCGTGTAGAAGGTGAAGCCACGATCGGCCGCCTTCTCGAGCGTCCGCTTGAGCACGTTGCGCGGGTCGGAGACGGCGGGCTGGCCGTCGGGGGTCGTGATGTCGCAGAACATGCGGGCGGTCGGGTCGACCTCCCCGCGCCACGGCAGGATCTGGAACGTCGTCGCGTCGGGGAGTGCGAGCAGGTCGGACTCGTACGCGCGGGTCAGTCCCTCGATGGCGGAGCCGTCGAAACCGAGGCCCTCGCTGAAGGCTCCTTCGACCTCGGCGGGGGCGATGGCGACGGACTTCAGCGTGCCCACGACGTCGGTGAACCACAGCCTCACGAACTTGACGCCACGCTCCTCGATCGTGCGAAGAACGAAGTCGCGCTGCTTGTCCATCCTGCCCCTTTCCTCGGCCGCTCCCAGACTACTGGTTCCCGCCCCCTCCGCCCGCGACGCCGTCCCGTACCGTCACCGCGCCGTCACTAGACTGACGGCATGAGTGAGCAGTCGCCTGTGCCCTCCGTCCATCCCGCCACGTCGTCGATGCAGGCGCTGAAACGGGTTCGGACCCGGCACTTCCAGGCTGCGAAGGAGGAGGGCTCCCCCTTCACCGGCCTCACCAGCTACGACATGCTGACGGCGCAGATCTTCGACGAGGCTGGGATCGACTTCCTGCTGGTCGGCGACTCCGCCGGCAACAACGTCCTCGGTTACGACACCACGCTGCCGGTCACGGTGGACGACCTCATCCCCCTCACCCGCGCGGTCGCGGGAGCCGTCAAGCGGGCGTTCGTCGTCGCGGACATGCCGTTCGGCTCTTACGAGACCGGCCCGTTGGAGGCGCTGCACACCGCCGTGCGGTTCATGAAGGAGACCGGCGCCCACGCGGTGAAGCTGGAGGGCGGCCGACGCAGCGCCGAGCAGATCCGGCGCATCGTCGACGCGGGCATCCCGGTCATGGCGCACATCGGCTTCACGCCGCAGAGCGAGCACGGACTGGGCGGCCACCTCGTCCAGGGCCGCGGCGACGCGGCGGATCAGGTGCTCGCCGACGCGCACGCGGTCGAGGAGGCCGGCGCGTTCGCCGTCGTGCTGGAGATGGTGCCCGCGGAGGTTGCCAAGCGGATCACCGCCGAGCTGCGCATCCCGACGGTCGGCGTCGGAGCGGGCCCCCACGTGGATGGGCAGCTGCTTGTGTGGACGGACTGGGCCGGGTTCACAACCGGCCGGGTGCCGCGCTTCGTGAAGCAGTACGCCGACCTCAAAACAGTGCTGTCGGACGCCGCCCGGGCCTACAAAGCGGACGTGCAGGGCGGGACCTTCCCCACCGAGGAGCACAGCTTCTAGGGGGCGAGCCGTGCAGGAGGGGCGGGGAACCTAGCGGTTGTCGGCCGCGTCCTCCTCGGCCCACTTGGCGGAGTTCTCGCGCAGCTTCTCGAGCGCGTGCTCGGCCTCGTCACGGGTGTCGAACGGGCCGACCCGGTTCGGCGCCGGGGACAGGAAGCCCTGCTCGACCTCGCCGGTCTTCATGTTGTACCAGTACTTGTGCTCAGCATCCTGCGTGATGCCGTACTCGTCGCTCGTCATAGAGTTGATGGTATGCCCAAGGATTCCGCCGGTCACCTCCTCCCGGGTCGGGTCACCGCGATGCGTCCGGTGCCGAGCCGCATCCCGCGCCCGGAGTACGTGGGCCGTCCCGGGCCCGCGCCCTACACGCGCGGCGACGTCTACACGCCGGACGAGGTGGAGTTGATCCGCGAGTCCGGCCGGATCGCTGCTCAGGCCATCCAGGCGGTCGGCGACGCGGTCCGCCCTGGTGTGACGACCGAGGAGCTGGACGCGATCGGTCACGAGTTCCTGCTCGCCCACGACGCCTACCCGTCGACGCTGGGCTACCGCGGCTACACCAAATCGATCTGCAGCTCGATCAACGAGGTCGTCTGCCACGGCATCCCGGACGACACCGTCATCGACGACGGAGACATCGTCAACATCGACATCACCGCGTACAAGAACGGCTTCCACGGCGACAGCAACCAGACGTTCATCGCAGGGACCGCCTCCGAGGAGGTCGCACTGCTGGTCGAGCGGACCCGGGAGGCGCTGAACCGCGGCATCAAGGCCGTCGCACCGGGCCGCCAGGTGAACGTGATCGGCCGCGCCATCGAGTCGTACGCGAAGCGGTTCGGCTACGGCGTGGTCCGCGACTTCACCGGGCACGGCGTGGGCGCCGCGTTCCACTCGGGGCTGATCATCCCGCACTACGACGCCGCTCCGGCCTACGACGACGTGATGGAGCCCGGGATGGTGTTCACGATCGAGCCCATGCTCACCCTGGGAACTCACGAGTGGGAGATGTGGCCGGACGATTGGACGGTCGTCACCCGCGACCGCAGCATCACCGCCCAGTTCGAGCACACCCTCGTCGTGACGGAGCGCGGTGCCGAGGTGCTCACGCTCCCCTGACGGCCGGGGCGGCGCCGACGACGACACCGGATGGCGGCGCGGAGCGGTAGATTCGACCCATGACTTCGCAGAAGCACGCGATCGGCATCGACATCGGCGGCACGGGGATCAAAGGGGGCCTGGTCGACCTGACGACCGGCGAGCTGGTCAGCGACCGGGTCAAGCTCCCCACTCCCGCGGGCGGCAAGCCCGACGACATCGTGGAGACCACGAAGGAGATCGTCGAACAGCTGGCGAAGGAGGAGCCGGACGCCCCGGTCGGCGTCTGTTTCCCCGCGATCGTCAGCCACGGCGTCACCCTCTCCGCTGCCAACGTCGCCAAGGACTGGATCGGGCTGCACGCCGAGAACCTGTTCGAGAAGGCCCTCGGCCGCGACATCCACTTCGTCAACGACGCCGACGCCGCCGGCTACGCCGAGACGCGCTTCGGCGCAGCGAAGGGCAAGGACGGCCTCGTCATCATGACCACGCTGGGCACCGGAATCGGTTCCGCCCTCATCTACGACGGCATCCTCATCCCGAACGCCGAGCTCGGCCACCTGGAGGTCGACGGCCACGACGCGGAATCGCGTGCGGCCTACTCTGCCAAGGAGCGCGAGGACCTGAGCTGGGAGAAGTGGGCCAAGCGCCTGCAGAAGTACTACTCCACTGTCGAGTTCCTCTTCACGCCCGACCTCTTCATCGTGGGCGGTGGCGTCTCCAAGAACTACCAGGAGTTCCTCCCGCTGCTGAAGCTGAAGACGCCGATCGTCCCCGCCGTGCACCGCAACAACGCGGGCATCCTCGGTGCCGCGGCGCTGGCCGTCCGCGGCGAGCGCCGTGACCAGGGCGAGCGCGGACGCAGCGGCGAGGTAGCGACGCCCGACGACGCGCCCGCGCCCACCCCGGCCTGACGCTCATGGCTCGCGGCCGCCTGCGGGTGATGCTCGGAGCGGCCCCCGGCGTGGGCAAGACCTTCGCGATGCTCGAGGAGGGCGAACGCCTGCGCGAGCTGGGCACCGACGTGGTGGTCGCCGTGGTCGAGACCCACGGGCGGACGGCGACGGCCGCGCTGCTCGACGGGCAGGAGGTCGTACCGCGCCGCCTCGTGGAGCACCGCGGCGTGACGCTCAGCGAGCTCGACCTGGATGCCGTCCTCGCGCGGCGCCCGCAGCTGGCGCTTGTCGACGAGCTCGCGCACACCAACGCCCCCGGCTCCGGGCACGACAAGCGCTGGCAGGACGTCGAGACGCTGCTGGAGGCCGGGATCGACGTGATCTCGACCGTCAACATCCAGCACATCGAGTCGCTCAACGACGTCGTCGAGCAGATCACCGGCGTGCCGCAGCGGGAGACCATCCCGGACGCCGTCCTGCGCCGGGCGGACAGGATCGAGCTGGTGGATCTGGCGCCGCAGGCGCTGCGCGACAGGCTGGCCGAGGGCGTCGTCTACCCGGCCGCGCGGGTGGACGCGGCCCTGTCGAACTACTTCCGTCTCGGCAACCTGACGGCGCTTCGCGAGCTCGCGCTGCTGTGGCTCGCCGACGAGGTGGACAGCGCACTGCAGCAGTACCGGGCCGAGCACGGCATCGCCGGCACGTGGGAGGCGCGGGAGCGCGTCGTCGTCGCGCTGACCGGCGGGCCGGAGGGCGAGACCCTGCTTCGGCGCGGAGCCCGGATCGCCTCCCGCAGCTCGGGTGGCGAGCTGCTCGCCGTCCACGTCAGCAGCCAGGACGGCCTCCGCGAGGCAGCGCCGGGCGTTCTCGCCGCCCAGCGCGCTTTGGTGGAGCACCTCGGCGGCAGCTACCACCAGGTGGTCGGGGACGACATCCCGCGCACCCTGGTGGAGTTCGCGCGCGGCGAGAGCGCGACGCAGCTGGTGATCGGCGTCTCGCGGCGCAGCCGGCTGAACGCGCTCCTGACGGGCCCCGGCATCGGCGCGACAGTGATCCGCGAGTCGGGCGACATCGACGTCCACATCGTGTCGCACGCGCGCGCAGGAGGCCGCTTCTCGCTCCCGCGTCCGCGCGGCGGCCTCACGGTGCGACGCCGGGTCTACGGCTTCCTTCTCGCCCTCATCGCCGGCCCGCTGCTGACGTTGCTGCTGACCAGCGTCCGCTCCGGCGAGTCCATGACCGCCGACGTGCTCAGCTACCAGCTGCTGGTCGTGCTCGTGGCGCTCGTCGGCGGCATCTGGCCCGCCCTGTTCGCGGCCCTGCTGTCCGGTCTGACTCTCGACTTCTTCTTCGTGGACCCGCTCTACACGATCACGGTGGGCGAGCCCCTCCACCTCCTCGCGCTCATCCTGTTCGTCGTGATCGCCGCGCTGGTCAGCCTGGTCGTCGATCAGGCGGCACGCCGCTCCCGGGCGGCGCTGCGGGCAGCGGCGGAGGCGGAGCTGCTCGCCACGGTGGCCGGCGGTGTCATCCGCGGCGAGGATGCGGTGCAGGCGCTCGTGACCCGCACGCGCGAGGCGTTCGGGCTGACCAGCGTGCGCCTGGTCGCGACCGGCGCCGACGGCACGGAGGAGGTGCTGGCGTCCGACGGGGAGGTGTCCGAGTCGACGCCGGCGCAGCGTCTGCCCGTTCGCACCGGCCAGGAGGCGCGCGGCGGTCAGGACGCGCGAAACGCACCGGCTCCCCTGGGCTCGCTGGAGCTGCGCGGCCGAGACCTGGAGGCCGGGGACCGGCGGCTGCTCTCCGCGATCGTGGCCCAGCTGGAGGCTGCACTCGAGCACCGGGAGCTCTCGGCCGCCGCCGCGGAACTCGCGCCCCTCGCCGAGGCCGACCGGGTGCGCACCGCGCTGCTCGCCGCCGTCGGCCACGACCTGCGGCGTCCGCTCGCGGCGGCGACGGCCGCGGTCACCACCCTGCACCAGTCGGACCTCGGCCTCAGCCCGGACGACCGGGAGGCGCTGCTCGAGACCGCCGAGGACAGCCTCCAGAGCCTCGCGTCCCTCGTCACCGACCTGCTCGACGCCAGCCGCGTGCAGGCCGGAGTGCTGGCGGTGTCGCTCGCGCCCACCGAGCTGGACGACGTGATCCTCCCGGCTCTCGACGAGCTCGGGGTGGGGCCGGGCGACCTGGAGCTGGACCTCTCCCCCGCGGTGCCGCCGGTCCTCGCCGACGGGGTGCTCCTGCAGCGGGTGATCGTGAACCTGCTCGGCAACGCGCTCCGCTACAGCCCGGCGGGAACCCGGCCGGTGCTCGCCGCCAGCGAGTTCGCCGGCATGGTGCAGCTGCGGGTGATCGACCGCGGGCCGGGCATCCCGGCGGAGCGTCGGGAGGCGGTGTTCGCGCCGTTCCAGCGGCTCTCCGACACCGACAACGACTCCGGGATAGGGCTCGGCCTCGCCCTGTCGAAGGGCTTCGTGGAGGGGATGGGCGGCACGCTCGACGTGGAGGACACGCCGGGCGGCGGCCTCACCATGGTCGTCTCCCTCCCGGAGGCTGGAAGGGACGCATGAAGATCCTGATCGCCGACGACGACCCGCAGATCCTCCGGGCGCTCCGCATCCTCCTGACCGCACGCGGCTACCAGGTGCTGACGGCGAGGACAGGAGCCGAGGCGCTCTCGGTCGCGGTGGACGAGCACCCGGACCTCGTCATGCTCGACCTCGGGATGCCCGAACTGAACGGCATCGAGGTCATCGAGGGTCTGCGCGGCTGGAGCAGCGTGCCCATCCTCGTCGTCTCCGGCCGCACAGGGTCCGGCGACAAGGTGGACGCCCTGGACGCGGGCGCCGACGATTATGTCACCAAGCCGTTCGCGGCCGACGAGCTGCTGGCGCGCATCCGCGCCCTCACCCGGCGCCAGACGACCGCGACGGACGAGCCCGTCGTGGTCTTCGGGGACGTCACCGTGGACCTCGCCGCACGCCAGGTCACCCGGCGCGACGGCGACCAGGGAGGCGACTCGAGGCCTGTGCGGCTCACCCCGACGGAGTGGCAGATCCTCGAGCTGCTGGTGCGGAACCCGCGCCGCCTGGTGACCCGCCAGTCCCTCCTCACCGAGGTGTGGGGGCCGCAGTTCACGAAGGACACCGGCTACCTGCGGCTCTACCTGGCGCAGCTGCGCAAGAAGCTCGAACCGGAGCCGTCGCGCCCGCGCTACCTGCTCACCGAGCCCGGGATGGGCTACCGGTTCACGCCCGACGGCGACGCGGCCTGACCAGCTCTGACGAGCCGAGCGAGGGAATGGGCCGGCTGATACGCCGGGTTCTGTCACGGTGCCTCAGGCACCGCGGACGGCCATCTATCTCGGGACGACGTTGCCGCCGCCCTCCAGCGGTCTACCCGGGGACGAGACGAGCAGCCTCATGGTCCCCTGTCCGACCTTGCTCCGGGCGAGGTTTACCCAGCCGGCCGGGTCGCCCCGGCCGCTGGTGGTCTCTTACACCACCGTTTCACCCTTACCGCAGGCTTGCGCCTGAGGCGGTCTGCTTTCTGTTGCACTTTCTCGCGGGTTGCCCCGGGTGGGTGTTACCCACCGCCCTGCTCTGCGGAGCCCGGACGTTCCTCGGCGGCCCGCTGACGCGGACCGACGCGACCGTCTTGCCGACCCATTCCGGCCTCAACCCTAGCGCAGGCGGCTCACGCGGCCAGCAGCAGCGAGAAACGGTCGGCGCAGCAGGCTCAGAGCCCGGAGTCCTCCCCGCGGACCAGGATCGCCCCGCTGTCCGGGCAGAGCACCACATCGTCGGCCGCCGCGCGGCGGATCTCCGACAGGTCGGACCCGGTGAGCTTCACGTTCGAGCCCATCGAGACTCCGCGGATCAGGGCGGCGGCGCCGATGCCGTAGCGGGCGCGCTGCCGCTCGTACAGCTCGATGAGGTCGGCCGGCAGCGCTTCAGCGATCGTCGCACGGTCGGCGGCGGCGGCCTTCCGCTGCGCGTCCAGCTTGCCGCCCTCCTCGTCGCGCTGCGCTTCGAGCGCCTTGACTCGTTCGCCCAGCTCGGCGCGCTCGGACTCCACGCGGCCGAGCGCCTCCTCCAGGCCTTCGACCCGCTCCATGACGGTCAGCTCGATCTCTTCGAGGTCGTCCTTGCGCTTGGCGAGCGAGGCGAGCTCGGCTTCGAGGGCCTGCACGTCCTTCATGGATGCGCTCTGCTGCACGCGGTCGCTGTCTCGCTTGACCCGCGCCTCCACGATCTCGACGTCCGACTCCACGCGTTTCAGTTCTGCGCGGGCGTCCTCCAGCTCGCCGGTGGCGGCGATCCAGCGGGCGCGCAGCGCCTCGACCTCCGGCTGGAGCTTCGCGAGCTCGGCATTCTGCGGGAGGTTCTTGGTGGCGTGCGCGAGCTGCGCCAGGCGGGTGTCGGCGGCCTGCAGGCGCAGGAGCTCGTTCTGGTCGGCGGGGCTGGCTTTCACGATGCGGTGCTTCTTTCGTGCGGGGCGGTCATTGCAGGATGGCGAAGTCCCAGGGGTCGGTGCGCAGTTCGCTCACCACGACCTCCACGTCGGGAAGGGCGGCGCGCAGCTGGTCGGCCGCGGTGTCGAGCCACAGCCACTCGCTCGCCCAGTGGGACACGTCGAGCAGAGCGGGGCCGCCGCCGAGGGCGGCCTGCTCCCGCGCTTCGGACGCCGGGTGGTGGCGGAGGTCCGCGGTGATGTAGACGTCGGCCTCCCGGACGGCGGGCGACCCGAGCAGCGAGTCGCCTGCGCCTCCGCACACCGCGACGCGACGGACGGGCTGGTGGTAGTCGCCGGCCGCCCGGACACCGCCGGCGGTCGGCGGGAGGAGGTCGGCGACGGCACGCGCCAACGCGCCGAGTGTCGTCGGCTGGGCGAGGTCTCCCACCCGACCGATGCCGGTGACACCGTCGGAGGCCGGAGAGATCGGGGCCGTATCGTTCAGGCCCAGCCGGGACGCCAGCACAGCGCTGGTGCCGCCGGCGACCACGTCGGCCGTCGTGTGGGCCGCGTACAGCGCGACGCCGCCGCGGATCAGCGCCGCGAGCAGGGCGCCCTTGTAGCGGTCCTCCGCGATGCTGGTCACCCCCCGCAGGAGCAGCGGATGGTGGGCGATCAGGAGGTCGGCGCGCAGCTCGACGGCTTCGTCGACGGTCGCAGCGACGGCGTCGACCGCGAGCAGGATGCGCTCGACCTCGGCCGCCGGGTCGCCCGCGACCAGTCCCGGCGCATCCCACCCCTCGGCACCCGAGAGCGGCCAGAGCTGCTCGATGGTGTCACGGACGGAGGCGAGGGTGTGCGGCACGTCGATCAGCCTACGGGATCTGCTCCTGACGGCGGATGGCGGGCGACGCCGAGACCAGCGCCCCGAGCAGGCCGATCGCGAGCGCGACCAGCACTCCGATGTTGCTCGTCGCGATGCCCGCCTGCGGATCGACGCCGATCAGCCGGAACAGGTACCCCTCCCAGGCGAGCCAGCGGAGGGGCGAGCTCACCATCCCGAGCCCGACGACCGTCCCGGCCAGCAGCAGTGCCAGGTTCGTCCAGCGCCAGTCCGGGTACGCGCCGCCGCGCGTGAGCAGCGACTGCTGGTGGAACCGTCGGGTGCGGAGCATCATCTCCCCGGCGAAGACGCCGACCCAGGCGGCGACGGGGACCGAGATCGCGGTCGGGACCCCGCGGACGACGGCCGAGAGATCGGTCACCGTGGCGGCGAGCACCCCGCCCACGACGGCGATGGCCACACCGGCGATCAGCGTGTTCCCGCGTCGGCCGAATCGCGCGCCGGCCGCATCCAGTGTGAAACCGGTCGAATAGAGGGTGAGCACCAGGGCGGAGATGAGCGACAGCATCACCGCGAGGAGGAGCGGCACAGGGAACCAGTCCGGCAGCCCGAGGGAGGTCAGCGCGCTCACCGGGTCGCGTGCGAGCTCCCCGGCCAGCGCCGGCTGCGATGCGGCGAGCAGGCCGCCGTACGACACCAGGACGAAGGGCGGAACACCGGCGCCGAAGGTCGCCCACAGCATCGCGGCACCCCCGGACGACAGCGGACGCTGGTACCGGGCGACCTCCGCGCTGCTCATCGCCCAGGCGAGGCCGACGTAGCTGAACACGAGGACCGCTCCGGTGACGACGTGCGTCCACAGCGCATCCGGCACGGCCAGCGCCCGCGTCATGTCCACATGCCGCCAGGTCGCGGTCACCATGAGGACGATCAGCACGGCGGAGGCGATGGTCAGGACGAGTTGCACGCGGGCCACCAGCCGGTAGCCGACGTAGGCGACGCCGACGGCGACCAGGATGGTCACGGCGAGCGCGATCGTCGTCGCGCCGGCACTGTTGCCCGGCCACCGCTCCGGGGTCATCAGCGCACCGGCCGCCGAGCCCGCCAGCCAGAGCAGCACGGACCCCCAGAACAGCTTCACCACGAGCGCGAGGACCGTGGGGACGATGTTGCCGCGGATCCCGAAGGACGCGCGCGAGACCACCAGGGTCGGCTGCCCGCTCCACTTGCCCGCCAGCGTGCCGACCCCCAGCGGCAGGAAGGACAGCGCCACACCGACCAGGGTCGCGACGAGCAGCTGCCGCAGGTTCAGACCGAGGACGAAGAGCGTGGCGCCGACGCCGATGCTGATCAGGGAGGAGGTGCCGGCGAACCACAGCCAGAACATCCGGGAGGCGCCGCCCACCCGGCGGTCCACCGGTGTGGGCTCGAGGTCGGTCAGCTCGGGGGCGAGGAGGGAGCTGCCTGCGTGGCGGCCGCTCGTCGCGGTGGCCGCGTCATCGGCGGAGGCCGCGTCATCGGCGGAGGCGGGCCGTTCCCCTGTGGGCGGGGACGGCGAGGCGGGCGGCGCGGGCGGGGCGGGATCCGTGGGCGCGACCTCCGCCTCCCCATCCGGCGGTGCGACGGCCGAGTGAGGCGGGGCCACCGGAAGAAGGGGGACGGGCTCGGAATCGCGCGGGGCGAGGTCGGCGGGGACGAGATCCAGCGGCTCCGCCCGGGCGACGGTCTGAAACGTGGGAGGGGCGACGGGTTCGGGCGCAGGCTCCGGCTCGGTGTCCGCGTGACTGTCCGCAACCTGCGCCTGGGCCTGCGGTGTCCCGACGATCGGGATGGCGGTCGTGATCCGCGCCACTTCGGCCTCCAGAGCGCTGGCGAGCTCCTCGTCGCTGTGCCGCTCGCCGCGCCCGTGCCGCTCCATGACGCCACACTACGACGCGCCGCACCCGCGGCAAGAGAGGCGGACCACGCAATCGAAGTACCATCGGAGCGTGACCCCGACAGCGACCCCGTACGAGGACCTCCTGCGCGACGTGCTTTCCACGGGCGCCCACAAATCGGACCGCACCGGGACGGGGACGCGCAGCGTCTTCGGCCGCCAGCTGCGCTTCGACCTCTCCGAGGGATTCCCGCTCATCACCACCAAGAGGGTGCACTTCAAATCGATCGCGTACGAACTGCTCTGGTTCCTGCGCGGCGAGAGCAACGTGGGCTGGCTGCGTGAGAACGGGGTCACCATCTGGGACGAGTGGGCCGATGAGGAGGGCGAGCTCGGCCCGGTCTACGGCGTGCAGTGGCGTTCGTGGCCGACGCCCGACGGCCGCCACATCGACCAGATCCAGCAGGTCATCGACACCCTGAGGACCGATCCCGACTCGCGACGCATCATCGTCTCGGCGTGGAATGTCGCGGACATCCCCGACATGGCCCTCGCACCGTGCCACGCGTTCTTCCAGTTCTACGTCGCCGACGGCCGCCTCTCCTGCCAGCTCTACCAGCGCAGCGCGGACATGTTCCTCGGCGTCCCCTTCAACATCGCGAGCTATGCGCTGCTGACGATGATGGTCGCGCAGCAGGTCGGCCTCGAACCGGGAGAGTTCGTCTGGACCGGCGGCGACGTACACATCTACGACAACCACGTCGAGCAGGTGACGGAGCAGCTGACCCGCGACCCGTTCCCCGCGCCCCGCCTGCGGTTCGCCCGGAAGCCGGACAGCATCTTCGACTACCGCTTCGAGGACTTCGTCGTCGAGGACTACCAGCACCACCCCGCCATCCGCGCGGCGGTCGCCGTATGACGCTTGCGCTGATCTGGGCCGAGGCGCACGACGGCGTCATCGGCGCAGGCGGGGTCATGCCGTGGCACCTCACCGAAGACCTGAAGCACTTCAGAACGCTGACCGGCTCGGATCCGGTCATCATGGGCCGCCGCACCTGGGAGTCCCTCCCCGAGCGCTACCGCCCCCTCCCCGGCCGCCGGAACGTCGTCGTGACCCGGCAGACCGGATGGGAGGCGCCCGGCGCCGAGGTCGTCCACTCCCTCGAGGAGGCGCTGTCCGCCACCGGTGACGCCCCGACCGTCTGGGTGACCGGAGGGGCCGAGCTCTACCGGCAGACCCTCCCCCGTGCCGACCGGCTCGAGGTGACCGAGATCGACCTCGACGTCGACGGGGACACCCGGGCTCCGCAGCCGGGCGACGGCTGGACCGTCGAGACCGGCGACTGGCTGACCGGATCGAACGGGATGCGCTACCGCTTCGTCACGTACACGCGCTGACGCGCGGGCGCACTGACGCGCGGGCGACGATCGGCCCCCGGCGCCTCAGCCCAGTCCGGCGACCAGGTTCACCGTCGCCGCGACGATGACCGTCCCGAACACGTACGACAGCAGGGTGTGCCGCAGGATCGCCCGCCGGATGTACGAGCTCCGGATGTTCGTGTCGGAGACCTGGAACGTCATCCCGAGCGTGAACGACAGGTAGGCGAAGTCGCTGTAGCGCGGCGACTCCTTCTGGTTGAAGTCGATCCCGCCGCCCGTCCGGTAGTACATCCGGGCGTAGCGGAGGGCGTACAGCGTGTGCACCAGCGTCCAGGAGAGCGCGACGCTCAGCACCGAGAGCAGTGCGACGCCGAGCTGCTTGCCGCCGCTGAGGTGCTTGGCGTCCACCAGGATGTAGACCACGGCGAAGATGCTGGCTGCGGCGGCGAGGAGCAGGACGAAGTCCGCGGTCCGGCGACCCGGGTCCTCCAGCGTCGCGTGATCCTTCGTGGCCTGGCTGTCCAGCCTCCACACCGCCAGCCAGACCCAGGTGATGTACACCAGGCAGGCGGCGGCCCATCCGGCGATGATCGCGTAGTGCCAGGCGTTCAGCAGGCCGGCGGCGATGCCGACCACCACGCCGGCGGCGATCGCCGTGGTCATCCTGGCGCCGGTCCGGCCCCGGCCGCGGTTCAGTTCGTCCGTCACACTCCGGATGCTCGCACACCCGGCTGAGCGGACCGGTGCGCACCGCCGGTACGATCGATGACGTGACCTCCGCACCGCTCTCGCCGTCCCCCCTGGCCGACCTCGACGCCGCGTCGCTCCGTGAGGCGCACGCCTCCTTCGCGCGCGCCTACGACGAGCTGAAGGCCGCAGGCCTCTCGCTCGACATCACGCGCGGAAAGCCGTCAGCCGAGCAGCTCGACCTCTCGAACGACCTGCTCCACCTGCCGGACGGCGCCTTCCGGGATGCCGCGGGCACCGACCTCCGCAACTACGGCGGCCCCAACGGTCTGCCGGGGCTCCGCGCGATCTTCTCGGACGCGCTGCGGGTGCCGGTCGCCCAGCTGCTCGCGCTCGGCAACTCCAGCCTCACTGTCATGCACGACACCATCGCGCAGGCGCTGCTGCACGGCGTCCCGGGCGGCGAGCTGCCCTGGGCGAACCAGTCGATCAGCTTCCTGGCGCCCGTTCCGGGCTACGACCGGCACTTCACCATCCTCGAGCGCTTCGGCATCCGGATGATCCCGGTCCCGATGAACGAGAACGGACCCGACATCGAGGCGGTCGCCTCTCTGCTGGCAGCGGACGACAGCATCAAGGGCATGTGGTGCGTGCCCGTGTACTCGAACCCGACCGGCGCCGTCTACAGCGAGGAGGTCGTCCGCGCCCTCGTCTCGCTGCCCGCGGCGCCCGACTTCCGCCTGTTCTGGGACAACGCCTACGTCGTGCACCACCTCAGCGACGACAGGCCCGAGCCGATCGACGTGCTGGCGCTGGCCGCCGAGGCCGGCAACCCGGACCGCCCGCTGATCTTCGCCTCCACCTCCAAGGTCACGTACCCAGGAGCCGGCGTCGCGTTCTTCGGGGCGTCGGAGGCCAACGTCGCCTGGTTCCAGCACAACTCGGCCGCGCAGAGCATCGGCCCGGACAAGATCAACCAGCTGCGCCACGTGCAGCTCCTGAAGGACGCCGACGGCCTGGTTGCACACATGGAGAAGCATCGCGCGATCCTCGAACCGAAGTTCGCCGCCGTCGACGCGGTCTTCGGCGAGCGACTGCTCCCCTGGGCCGCCGGCGCGTGGAACGCGCCGAAGGGCGGCTACTTCGTGAGCCTCGACGTCGTCGACGGCTCCGCGAGGCGGGCGATCCAGCTGGCGAAGGAGGCCGGCATCGCGGTGACGCCGGCGGGGTCCACCTTCCCCTACGGCGACGACCCGCGGGACGCGAACATCCGCATCGCTCCGACGTTCCCGCCGCTCGGCGAGCTGACGACCGCGCTCGACGGGCTCTGCACGGCGATCCTCCTCGCCGCGGCGGAGACCCTGCTCGACGGCCAGGAGTAAGAGTGACGAGCTGGGTCGTCCGGCCGAGCACCGAGGACGACTGGCAGGCGTACCGCGCGCTGCGGTTCGAGATGCTCGAGGATGCGCCGATCGCGTTCCTCGAGACGCTGGAGCAGGCACACCGTCACCCCGACGAGCACTGGAAGCGTCGCGCAGCCAACACGTCGGCGACCTCCCGGCTGTTCGCCGCGGTCGCCGACGACGGCCGGTGGCTGGGCAGCATGGGCGGCTACCAGTCCACGCCCACGTCCGACCCGTACCTCGTGGGCGTCTACGTCAGCCCCGCCTGGCGCGGCCGGCACCTCGGGATGACGGGCGCCCTGCTCGACGCGGTCATCGACTGGGCGCGCGGGAGAGGTCCGCGCCTGCTCCTCGAGGTGCACGAGGACAACCAGGCGGCCATCCGCTCGTACCTGAGCCGCGGGTTCGTCTTCACCGGGCGCACGCAGCCGTACCCGCTCGACCGTACGGCGGACGAGCGGGAGATGGCTCTCCCGCTCGTCCCGTGACGTCCGGTCAGACCTCGCCGAAGCCGGTGTCGACCAGGTCGGCGAGGGCGTCCACAGCCGGGCGGCCCTCCGGATCGTCGGTCGCGATCCGCGCGGTCGACCCTGCCGTGAGCCCGAGGGACATGATGCCGAGGAGGCTCTTCGCGTCCTTGCCGTTGACGGTCACCTTCGCGGGGAAGGTGTTGGCCAGCTTGACGAACTCGGCCGCAGGCCGGGCGTGCAGCCCCTCCGGGTTGCGGACGAGGACTTCGCGCTCGTAGGGGCCGGAGGCGGCGGGCTCCGCTGTTGCGGCCGACGCAGCCCCGCCCCACGCGTCGACCGCACCCCGCGCCGCAGCGACGACCGCATCGAGGTCACCGCCGGACTCGGCGGCGACGGCGGCCGCCACACCGCCCTCCACGAACGGCACATCCACGACGCGGACCTGCGCCCTCTGCCCCTCGTCGAGCATGTCGAGGACCGTCTCGGCGGTCAGCAGCGCGGAGCCCAGGTCGCTGACGACCACGACCCCGTCACCGCTGTCGGCCTCCGAGACGCCGGCCATCACCTTGGTGAAGCTCGTCCCGATCCCGCCGTCGTCGGTCCCTCCGGCGGCGACCAGACGGACTGAGCCCGCCATCTGCCCGGCGAGCTGGACCATCCCCGCCGCGATCTGCTCGCTGTGCGAGACGAAGACGATGCCGACCTTTCCGGTCATCCCGCGCTCTCCGCGGTCTCCGCCGCCGCACGCAGCAGCAGCGCCGTCGACTGTGCGCCGGGATCCCGATGACCCGCGGACCGCTCGCCGAGGTAGCTCGCCCGTCCCTTTCGGGCGACCAGCGGCTCTGTCGCCTGGGCGCCCTTCTCGGCGGCCTCCGCCGCAGCGGCCAGGATGCCCGGAGCCGAAGCCCCGGACTCCTGTGCCGCACGCGCCGCATCCACCGCAGGCGTCCAGGCGTCGATCATCGTCTTGTCGCCGGGCTCCGCCTTGCCGCGCGACACGATCCCGTCGCGCGCCGCAGCCAGGGAGGCCACCAGAGCGCTCTCGTCGATCGCGTCCGCGTCGCCCAGCGGCTCGGCCGCCTTGAGGAACGCCGTGCCGTACAGCGGGCCCGACGCACCTCCGACCGTCGAGATCAGGGTCATGGCGACCGACCGGAAGGCGGCGTTCGGCGTCGCGTCGTCCGGGAGCTTCTCGAGGGCGGCCACGGACGCGCGCAGACCGCGGTCCATGTTCTCGCCGTGGTCCCCGTCGCCGATCTCGCGATCGAGCGTGTTCAGCTCCTGCTTGCGCCCGCCGATGGAGTCCGCGGCCGCGGAGATCCATGCTCTGACCCAGTTGGTGTCCAGCGTCATCGACGCCTCCCTGTCATCATCGGTTCGTCACTGTCGATTCGTCACTGTCGGTTCGCGGTCGCCGGTTACGGCTACAGTCCCCAGCGGAGCGCGGCGGTGTGGACCGGCGCGTCCCAGAGCTGCGTGAGCTCGTCGTCCAGCTTCAGCAGCGAGATCGACGCGCCCTGCATCTCCAGCGAGGTGACGAAGTTGCCCACCAGCGACCGGCTCAGCGTGATCCCGCGCTCGTCGAGGACCTCGGCCGCACGCCGGAACAGGATGTAGAGCTCGGACAGCGGGGTCCCGCCCATCCCGTTGACGAACAGCAGCACCGGGGAGCCGTCGAACGAGAGGTCGCTGAGGATCGCATCCATCATCCGGTCCACCAGCCGGTCGGCCGGCTCCAGCTTGATGCGCTCGCGGCCCGGCTCGCCGTGGATGCCCACGCCGAACTCGATCTCGTCCTCCGGGAGCACGAAGCCCGGCTCGCCGGCGTGCGGCACGGTGCCGTCCGTGAGCGCCAGGCCGATCGACCGGACGTTCGCGTTCACCCGCTCGGCGACGGCGGTCACCGTGTCGAGGTCGTCTCCGCGGTCGGCCGAGGCCCCCGCGATCTTCTCGACGAGGACCGTGCCGGCGACGCCACGGCGGCCCGCCGTGTAGAGGGAGTCCTGCACGGCGACGTCGTCGTTCGTCACGATCGAGCGCACAGTGATGCCCTCGGCGGCGACCAGATCGGCGGCGGTCTCGAAGTTCAGGACGTCGCCCGTGTAGTTCTTCACGATGTGGAGCACGCCCGCTCCGCCGTCGGCGGCCTTCGTCGCCTCGACGATCGGCATCGGGGTCGGCGAGGTGAAGACCTCGCCCGGTACCGCCGCGTCCAGCATCCCCGTGCCGACGAAGCCGGCGTGGAGGGGCTCGTGACCGCTGCCTCCGCCGCTGACCAGACCGACCTTGCCCTGTACGGGGCCGTCGGCCCGTGAGACGAAACGCGGTTCCTGGGACACCCTCACGATGTCCGCGTGAGCCCTGCCGAACCCCGCGAGGGACTCGGCGACGACGTCGGGTACGTCGTTGATGAGCTTCTTCATCGAAACCCTTCCTTCCACTGCTGTCAGTGCGTCGCCGCAACCCATTCGTCGAGCTTCGAGGCCGCGGCCCCGGAGTCGATCGCCTGAGCCGCGACCGCCATTTGCGAACGGAACCGATCCAGGATGGATACCTGGACCCTCGACGGGTCGGACGCGAGCTCGTAGGACACGAGCCCGGCTGCCGCGTTGAGCAGGACGATGTCGCGCACGGGGCCCTCTTCGCCCGCCAGCACGGCACGTACGACCGCCGCGTTGTACGCGGCGTCCTTCCCGAGCAGATCGTCGATCCTCGCGCGTGGGATTCCCAGATCGCGCGGGTCGATGTCGTGCTCGGTGACGAGGCCCCTCGAGACCTCCCAGACGTGGCTGTGACCGGTCGTCGACAGCTCGTCGAGCCCGTCGTCGCCCCGGAAGACCAGCGCGGTCGCGCCGCGGGTCTGGAACACGCCGACGATGAGCGGGATGCGGTCCAGGGTCGCGACGCCGACGGCCGACGCCTCCGGCCGCGCCGGGTTGCACAGCGGGCCCAGGTAGTTGAAGACGGTCGGCACGCCCAGCTGGGCGCGCACCGGTCCGGCGTTCGCGAAGCCCGGATGGAACGCGCTCGCGAACGCGAAGGTGATGCCGGCGCGGTCGAGCACCTCGGCGACGCGCTCCGCCGACAGCGTCAGGTCGATCCCGAGGGCCGCCAGCACATCCGACGAGCCCGACGAGGAACTGGCAGCGCGGTTGCCGTGCTTGATGACCGGCACACCGGCGGCCGCGGCGACGATGGAGGCCGTGGTCGACACGTTCACGGTGCCGAAACGGTCGCCGCCCGTGCCGACGATGTCGAGCGCCATCGGGTCGACGGGGAGCGGGACGGCGTGGTCGAGGATGGCGTCGCGGAAGCCGACGATCTCGTCGACGGTCTCGCCCTTCGCGCGCAATGCGATGAGGAAGGCGGCCAGCTGGGCGTCGGTCGCCTCGCCGATCATCACCTGATCCATGGCCCAGGCCGCGTCCGCCACGCTCAGGTGCTCCCCTGCCAGGAGAGACGTCAGCACGGACGACCAGGACTGCGTGTGGACCATGCTGCGATCCTATCGGCGGGCGACACGCCACGGCGATACCGGCCGGTTGGGCACGAATGAGGCTGCCCTAACCGGAAATCCGGTCGATTCAAGCCCCCTGAGTGGGAAAACCATGGGTTCTTTTCAGCCATAATGGGTTACGTGACGAGCACCTCCCTTTCTCCCTCAGCGAGTGCGCCGGCGATCAACCGGCCCAATGTCGTGGCCGTCGGCACGATCGTCTGGCTGGGCTCGGAGGTGATGTTCTTCGCGGGCCTGTTCGCGATCTACTTCACCCTCAAGTCCACGTCCCCCGATCTGTGGGCCGCTGAGACGCAGCACCTCAACATCCCGTACGCGGCGACCAACACGCTGGTCCTCGTGCTCAGCTCGGTCACCTGCCAGTTCGGCGTGTTCGCCGCCGAGCGCATGCAGCCGCGCCGGTCGGGCTCCGTGGTCCAGTTCTGGCGCTGGGGAATGGTGGAGTGGTTCACGCTCACCTATCTGATGGGCGCGGTCTTCGTGTCGGGCCAGGTCCTCGAGTACGCGACCCTGGTCTCCGAGGGCATCTCGCTCAGCGCCAACGCCTACGGTTCGGCGTTCTACCTGACCACGGGCTTCCACGCCCTCCACGTGACGGGCGGCCTCATCGCCTTCCTGCTCGTCATCGGCCGCGCTTTCGCGGTCAAGATCTTCGGCCACAAGGAGGCGACCAGCGCCATCGTGGTCTCCTACTACTGGCACTTCGTCGACGTCGTGTGGATCGGGCTGTTCGCGGTCATCTACATCATCCGATAGGAAACAGGAGCGTACTTCACCCCATGCGTCCCCCTCTCCGCGGCACAGCACAGTCCCGCAGCACCGCCAAGCCGGCCCGGAAGGCGAAGGCCTCCCGCAAGGCCGGCCGTCGTCATCCCCTGGCCACCGTCGCGCTCCTCGCGATCGGCCTCGGGCTGACCGGCGGCGCCTACGCCGCGTTCACCACCACGACGGCGTCCGCCGACGAGCCCGTCGCCGCCGCGAGCCAGAGCTCGGTCGACCAGGGCAAGAAGCTCTTCCAGTCGAACTGCGCCACCTGCCACGGCCTCGACGCGCAGGGCACCTCGGTCGCGCCGAGCCTCATCGGCGTCGGCGCGGCGGCGGTCGACTTCCAGGTCGGCACCGGACGCATGCCCATGGAGATGCAGGGCCCGCAGGCCCAGGAGAAGCCGGTCCAGTTCACCGACGACCAGGTCAAGGCACTCGCCGACTACGTCGCCTCGCTGGCTCCCGGCCCGTCCATCCCCGAGCAGAAGTACCTCGACGGCAAGGGCGACGCCGCCCACGGCGCCGAGCTCTTCCGCATCAACTGCGCGATGTGCCACAACGTCGCAGGCGCCGGCGGCGCGCTCACCGAGGGCAAGTACGCACCGCCGCTCACCGGCGTGAGCGCCCAGCACATCTACGAAGCCATGGTGACCGGTCCGCAGAACATGCCCGTGTTCAACGACCTCAACATCACGCCGCAGGGCAAGGCCGACATCATCACGTACCTGAAGTACATCCAGAAGAACCCGTCCCCGGGCGGCTTCGAGCTGGGGAACCTCGGCCCGGTCGCCGAGGGACTCTTCCTCTGGATCTTCGGTCTGGGCGCCATCGTCGCCCTCACCGTGTGGATCACGGCGAAGTCCAACTAGGTCCGACGAGCCGGCACACAGGCACGACACAGCGTAAGAAGGAGAGCAATGGCACAGGACGACAACGGCGGTCACGAGCTGACGCCCGCGCGTTCGTCTGAGGAGCACCGGACCGGAGACCCCGGTACCGCGGTGATCATCCGCGACGCGGTCGAGAACCCCGGGTTCCCGCCGCACCGACCGCGCGTCACCGACCTCGACCCGCGTAAGGAGCGGCGCGCCGAGCGCACCGTCTACACGCTCTTCTACCTGTCGATCGCGGGTTCCGTCTGGGCGGTCGCCGCGTACCTCGCCTTCCCGATCGTCGACGGCGACCCCGGCTCCGTGCGTCTGAACAACCTGTTCATCGGCATCGGCGGCGCGCTCGCCCTCCTCGCCCTCGGCATCGGCGCGGTGCACTGGGGCAAAGCCCTCATGCACGAGAAGGAGGGTGTCGACCTTCGCCACCCCGTCCGGGGCAGTGAGTCGACCACCGAGCGGGCGGCGGAGATCTTCCGCCAGGCCGACGAGGAGTCCGGCTTCAACCGCCGCACCCTGGTGCGCAACAGCCTGATCGGCGCGCTCATCGCCTTCCCGCTTCCCGCCGTCGTCCTCTTCCGCGGCCTCGCGCCGGCGAACGTAGACCCGGTGGAGGCGCTCTCGCAGACCATGTGGGCCAAGGGCGTCCGCCTGACCCGCGACCCGACCGGCACCCCGATCAAGGCGTCCGACGTGACGCTCGGCAGCGCCTTCCACGTGATCCCCGAGGGCCTGAACGAGTCCTCGGACAAGTTGGAGCAGAAGGCCAAGGCGGCCGTGCTGCTCATGCGCCTCAAGCCCGAAGACCTGCACGTCTCCAAGGGCCGTGAGAACTGGAACTACGACGGCATCGTCGCCTACTCCAAGATCTGCACGCACGTCGGGTGCCCTGTGGCGCTCTACGAGCAGCAGACCCACCACCTGCTCTGCCCGTGCCACCAGTCGCAGTTCGACATCACGCACGAGGCGCAGGTCATCTTCGGACCGGCGAAGCGGCCGCTGCCGCAGCTGCCGATCACCGTCGACGCCGATGGCTACCTGGTCGCCCGCAGCGACTTCCACGAGCCCGTCGGCCCGAGTTTCTGGGAGCGCCATTGAGCACCACGACCGCCGCACCCGCGGCAACGACTCAGGCCACGAAGGGTGGCTTCACGGCGGCAGCCGCGAACTACCTCGAAGACCGCACCAGCATCTCGGGCGCCGTCAAGGAGTTCGGTCGCAAGATCTTCCCTGACCACTGGTCCTTCCTCCTCGGTGAGATCGCGCTCTACAGCTTCATCGTCATCCTGCTGTCCGGCACCTTCCTGACGTTCTTCTTCCAGGCCTCCATGGCCGAGGTGGTCTACAACGGCTCGTACGTGCCGCTGAAGGGCATCGAGATGTCCTCCGCCATGCAGTCGGCGCTGAACATCTCGTTCGAGGTCCGCGGCGGCCTCCTGGTCCGCCAGATCCACCACTGGGCCGCGCTGCTGTTCGTGGCGGCGATCGGCCTCCACATGCTGCGCATCTTCTTCACTGGCGCCTTCCGCAAGCCGCGCGAGCTGAACTGGGTGATCGGCTTCGTGCTGTTCATCCTGGCCATGGCCGAGGGCTTCACCGGGTACTCGTTGCCGGACGACCTGCTCTCCGGCAACGGCCTCCGCATCATCGACGGCCTCGTCAAGGGCCTCCCGGTGGTGGGCACCTGGATCTCGTTCCTGCTCTTCGGCGGCGAGTTCCCGGGCAACGCGATCGTGGGCAGGCTCTACACGCTCCACATTCTCCTGCTGCCCGCGTTGGTGGTGGCCTTCATCGCACTGCACCTGATGTTCGTGGTCATCCACAAGCACACGCAGTACGCGGCCCCCGGGCGCACCCAGGGCAACGTGGTCGGCTACCCGGTCCTCCCGGTGTACGCGGCGAAGGCCGGCGGCTTCTTCTTCATCGTCTTCGGTGTCGTCACGCTGCTCGCGTCGCTCTTCACGATCAACCCGATCTGGCTCTACGGCCCGTACGACCCCTCCCCGGTGTCGGCCGGTACCCAGCCGGACTGGTACATCGGCTTCGCCGACGGCGCGCTGCGTCTTGTCCCGCCGGGCTGGGAGTTCGTCTGGCTCGACCGGACCTGGTCGTTCAACATCATCGTCCCGGTGGCGATCCTCGGACTGTTCATCGTGACGGTCATGTTCTACCCCTTCCTCGAGGCGTGGATCACAGGCGACAAGCGCGAGCACCACATCCTGGACCGTCCGCGCAACGCGGCGACCCGCACCGCTGTCGGTGCGGCCGGCGTCACGTTCTACGCGGTCTTCTGGGCGGCAGCGAGCTCCGACATCATTGCGACGCACTTCAAGCTCACGATGGAGGGCGTCATCCACACCCTCCAGGCGCTGCTGTTCATCGGCCCGCTCATCGCCTACGTGGTGACGAAGCGCGTCTGCCTGGCGCTGCAGAAGAAGGACCGCTCGATCGCCCTCCACGGCTATGAGAGCGGCCGCATCGTGAAGCTGCCCGGCGGCGAGTTCATCGAGGTGCACGAGCAGCTGAGCGACTACGAGCGCTGGCGTCTGGTCTCCTTCGAGAGCTACGAGCCGCTGATGCTGCGCCCGAACCGGCGCGGCAAGATCACGGCCACCGAGCGGATGCGCGCTGGCCTGTCCCGCTGGTTCTTCGAGGACCGCCTCGTTCCGCCGTCCCGCGGCGAGCTCGAGTCGGGACACGATCACCACTGAGCACCCACCACGCGGTAAGCGCCGGCGCGAACGAACGCGCCGGCGCTTTCGCATATCCGCCGATCGCGTGCTTTCTGTGACCGCTGAGTCCGTCGGTCGTGCCCGTCGGTTGTCCCCGTCCGCTGTCCCCGTCCGCTGTCTCCGCCCGCTGTCTCCGCCCGCTCCTTCGTGACACGCCCATCCACTAGCTGAAAGGTCCGCCATGTCCGTCGACCTGCCGCGTCTCGCATCGTGGCTGCGCTGCCCCGTCTGCGGGGCCGACCTCGAGCCGGTGGACCGCCTCACCATGGGCTGCAAGAACGGCCACCGCCACGACGTCAACAAGCGCGGCTACGTCTCCCTGCTCGGCAGCGGCACCAAGCTCGTAGGCGACACGGCCGAGATGCTGGACGCTCGGGACCTGGTGCTCGAAGGCGGCGCCTACTCCCCCATCGCCGAGGCGGTCGCCTCGACCGTGGCTGCGGCAATCGGAGGCGCCGAGGCGGTCGCGTCGACCGTGGCCGCGGCAATTGGAGGCGCCGACCCGATCTCAGCCGCCTCCGGTGTCGCCCCCGGCGCCGCCGGTGTCGCTTCGAGGGCGACCGGCTCCAGGCCGGGGACGCGCATCCTGGACGCTGGTGCCGGCACCGGCTACTACCTTCGCGCCGCGCTGGCGGCTGTACCGTCGGCTGCCGGCCTGGCGCTGGACCTCTCCCCGCAGGCCGTCGCCCGCGCCGTCCGGTCCTCCGGCCGGGTGGACGGCGTCGTCGCCGACACCTGGCGCCCGCTGCCCGTGCGCTCATCCATCGCGGACGCCGTGCTCGACGTGTTCGCCCCCCGGAACCTCCCCGAGTTCCACCGCGTCCTCCGCCCGGGCGGCGCCCTCGTCGTCGTCGTACCGCGCGCCGACCACCTCGCGTCGCTGCGCGTCGACGGCACCATGTTGGACATCCCGTCCGACAAGGCGGAGGACGTCATCCGCGCTTCAGAGCCCCTGTACGCCCTCCACAGCCGCGAACCGGTCGCTTACGACCTGGCAGTTCCCGGAGCCCTCCGAGCGGCTCTGGTGGGCATGGGGCCCTCCGCCCGTCACGCCGACGCCCACCACGTCGACGCCCGTGACGCCGACGCGCGCCACGCCGAAGCGCGCCACGCCGCCGCGCACCACGCCGACGCCCGTGACGCCGACGCGGAGTCGCCCTCGGCTGACAGCGACCTCGCTGCAGACAGTACCCGCGTCTCCGTGGATGTCCTGCGCCTCACCCGCCGCTGACCGACGCCCGCCTCGCCCGCATCCATGGGACGCAACACACCGCTACGCAAAGCGGATAGCGGCGTGTTGCGACCCACAGATCGGGCCAGCAACGCCAACTACTGGTCCCGACACGCCGCTATGCCCGCCCCCGTAACGGCATGTCGGGACCAGTAGGTTGCGCCGCGCGTGCCGCGCCCGCAATAGGCGCACCGCCTTGCCCGCATCCATGGGACGCAACGCGCCGCTACGCGAAGCGGATAGCGGCGTGTTGCGACCCACAGATCGGGCCAGCAACGCCAACTACTGGTCCCGACACGCCGCTATGCCCGCCCCCGTAACGGCATGTCGGGACCATTAGGTGATATCCGGCAGATACGGAGCGCGGACTGCACCACACGAAGGGCGGGCACCGGCCGCAGGGCGGGCACCGGCCGCAGGGCGGGCACCGGCCGCAGGGCGGGCACCGGCCGAACGGCGGGCACCGGCCGAACGGCGGGCACCGGCCGAACGGCGGGCACCGGCCGAACGGCGGGCACCGGCCGCAGGGCGGGCACCGGCCGCAGGGCGGGCACCGGCCGGGGACGCCGCGAGGGCCGCCTCCCGGTGGGAGACGGCCCTCGGCGTGGTGCGGGGAGGTGGGTCAGCGGGCGAAGTAGCCGCGGTAGTACTCGTAGACCCAGCCGACGATGCAGACGAGGCTGAAGGCGACACCGATGAAGCAGATCCAGATGCCGACCGCGAGGCCGAGGATCACCAGCGCGGCGCCGAGCGCCAGCGAGAACGGCCACCAGCTCCACGGGCTGAAGTGCCCGAGCTCGGGGTCGCCGTCGTCGATGTTGGCGTCGAGGCGGTCCTCGGGCAGCTCAGCACCCTGCGCGGCGTGCGAACGACCCACGTAGAAGGCGATGAACGCGGACAGGATGGCCGCGAGCAGCATGCCGATCGTGCCCACCCACTCGACGTTCTTGTGCATCGCGTCGAGGAGGTTCCACAGCGTGTAGACGATGGAAGAGAGGAGGAAGAAGATCGAAAGGATCCAGAACATCACCGCATTGGCGCGCATGGTTACCTCACCTCGTCATTCGCGACATCGTGAACGGGGGCGTCGGGGGCGTCCTTCGCAGGACCCACACCGATCGGGATGCCCGCCTCGGGGTGGTTCAGGTCGAACGCCGGCGACTCGGAACGGATCCGCGGGATCGACGTGAAGTTGTGCCGCGGCGGCGGGCAGCTGGTCGCCCACTCGAGCGAACGGCCGTAGCCCCACGGGTCGTTGACCATGACCTTCGGAGCGTTGCGCGCCGTGAGGTACACGTTCACGAAGAACGGGATCATCGAGATCGCGAGGATGCCGGCGCCGATCGACGACACCTGGTTCATCCAGGTGAACCCGTCGGACGGCAGGTACGTCGCATAGCGTCGCGGCATGCCGACCACGCCCAGCCAGTGCTGGATGAGGAAGGTGGTGTGGAAGCCGATGAACAGCAGCCAGAAGTGCCACTTGCCCAGCCGGTCGTTGAGCATCTTGCCCGTCCACTTCGGCCACCAGAAGTAGAATCCGGCGAACATGGCGAACACGACCGTGCCGAACACCACGTAGTGGAAGTGCGCGACCACGAAGTACGTGTCGGACACGTGGAAGTCGAGCGGCGGCGAGGCGAGGATGACACCGGTCAGACCACCGAAGGTGAAGGTGATCAGGAAGCCGATCGACCACAGCATCGGCGACTCGAACGTGAGCGAACCGCGCCACATCGTGCCGATCCAGTTGAAGATCTTCACGCCCGTCGGGACCGCGATGAGCATCGTCATCAGCGAGAACCAGGGCAGCAGCACCGAGCCGGTGACGTACATGTGGTGAGCCCACACCGTGACCGACAGGGCGGCGATCGAGATCGTCGCGTAGATCAGGGTCTTGTACCCGAAGATCGGCTTGCGGCTGAACACCGGGAAGATCTCGGACACGATGCCGAAGAACGGCAGCGCGATGATGTACACCTCGGGATGGCCGAAGAACCAGAACAGATGCTGCCAGAGCAGGGCTCCGCCGTTGGCCGCGTCGTAGATGTGGGCGTCGAACACGCGGTCGGCCGCCAGGGCGAACAGCGCGGCAGCCAGCACCGGGAAGGCCATCAGCACGAGGATCGACGTCACCAGGATGTTCCAGGTGAAGATCGGCATGCGGAACATGGTCATGCCCGGTGCACGCATGGTGATGACGGTGGTGATGAAGTTCACCGCGCCGAGGATGGTGCCGAAGCCGGACAGGCCGAGGCCCAGCACCCAGAGATTGCCGCCGATTCCTGGCGAGAACGTCGTACTCGACAGTGGCGCGTAGGCGAACCAGCCGAACGACGCCGCACCCTGCGGGGTGAGGAAGCCGGCGACCGCGATCAGCGAGCCGAACGAGTAGAACCAGTAGGCCAGCGCGTTCAGTCGCGGGAAGGCGACGTCGGGCGCGCCGATCTGCAGCGGCATGAGCACGTTGGCGAAGCCGGCGAAGAGCGGCGTCGCGAACATCAGCAGCATGATCGTGCCGTGCATCGTGAACAGCTGGTTGTACTGCTCCTTGGTCTGCACGACCTGAAGGCCGGGCTCGAACAGCTGGGCGCGGATGATCAGCGCCATCACGCCGCCGATGAGGAAGTACACGAACGACGAGATCAGGTACATGTACCCGATCGTCTTGTGGTCCGTCGACGTGATGTAGTTCACGAGGATGTTGCCCTTGCGCTCCACACCGTTCGCGGTGAGGAACGTGGGCGCAGGCCGGGGAGCGGTGGTGGCTCCCGGCGCCGGTGCTGTCGTCGTCATCAGTGCGTCCTACTCGTTGCCCTGGGCGCCCGAGGGGGCGACCGTTCCTGGCAGGTTCTGGTTGCGGTCGTACTCGGAGCCCAGCTGGCCGGTGTAGCCCTGGTCCTTCAGGCTCTGGATGTGGGCGTCGTAGTCGGACTGCGACACGATCTTCAGGTTGAAGAGCATGGCCGAGTGGTACTCGCCGCAGAGCTCGGCGCACTTGCCCACGAAGGTGCCGGTGCGGCTGGTGGTCTCGAAGTAGAGGTAGTTGGTCTTGCCCGGGATGACGTCTTTCTTGTACAGCATCGCGGGGACCCAGAAGGAGTGGATCACGTCGCGCGAGTCGAGCTGGATCGTGATCTTCTTGTTCTCGGGCAGGTACAGGGTCGGGATCTTGCCCTCCTGGACCGAGCCGGGGGTGGCGCTGTTGTCATCCGGCTGGACCTGGACGCCCGGGTCGTACACGTTGTCGGTCACGTAGTTGAAGTCCCACGCCCACTGCTTCGCGTAGACCTGGATCTTGAGGTCCGGGTTCGCGTACGGCTTCTCGATCGCTGCCTGGTCACGCGCCGTGAAGGCGAAGAAGCCGAGCACCAGGATGAGCGGCACGATCGTGTAGAAGATCTCGATCGGCATGTTGTAGCGCAGCTGCACCGGGAGGCCGGTCTGGCCCTTGCGGCGGCGGTAGACGATGACCGCCCACAGGATCAGACCCCACACGACGATGCCGACGATGAGGAGGACGATCCAGCTGGTCACCCACAGGCCGCTGATGCGCTCGGTGTGGTTCGTGACGGGCGGCTCGCCCTCGACGAAGCCCGGGAGGAATCCGTGCAGCTGGGCCTGAGTGCAGCCCGCGAGCGCCACGACGAGCGTCGCGGCGATCGGGATGGCAGCCCATCGGAGACGGCGATTGTGACGCACCGGTGACCTTTCGAGTGACTACTGGGACAGTTCACATGCAACTGTATGTGGCTGTCTCTACCCTACTCCGACTGACACCCTGATCCGAACAAAAGGGCCGCCCACGGAGGGGCGGCCCGTTGTCGATTCCTGTGTTATACGACTGCTTCTCGACTCAGTGGAACGAGTCTCCGCAGGCGCACGAACCGGTCGCGTTGGGGTTGTCGATCGTGAAGCCCTGCTTCTGGATCGTGTCCTCGAAATCGATGGACGCGCCGTCGAGGTAGGGAACGCTCATCTTGTCGACGATGACCTCCACACCGTCGAAATCGACGGTCGCGTCTCCGTCGAGCATCCGCTCGTCGAAGTACAGCTGGTAGATCAGACCCGAGCAACCGCCGGGCTGGACGGCGACGCGCAGACGCAGGTCGTCGCGGCCCTCCTGCTCGAGCAGGCTCTTGACCTTGGCGGCCGCGGTGTCGGTCAGGCCGACTCCGTGGGCCTTGGTCGCGGTCAGCGTTGTGTCGGTCATGGGACTCCTCACAAGGATGGTTCGGACTTCGGAAGGAAATCTGCGTCGATTGTACGACCTGCAGCCGCGAATCCGCTCAGTTTCCGCTGCGCCCGTTGAGGCGCGCCAGCAGGAGCGCCTCGCTGAGCACGGCACGCTTCAGCACGCCGAGGTGGAGGGACTCGTTCGGGCTGTGCGCCCGGGTGTCCGGGTCCTCGACGCCGGTGACCAGGATCTGCGCGTCCGGGAAGTCGCGCACCAGGTCGGCGATGAACGGGATGGAGCCGCCGATGCCGGTCTCGACGGCCTCCGTGCCCCAGCCGTCGGTCATGGCGCGCTTCGCCTCGGTCGCCGCCCAGCCGGCGGTGTCGACGAGGAACGGATCGCCGAGGTCCACGTCGTCGATCTCGAGGTGCGCACCGAAGGGGGCGTGCGCGGTGAGATGGCGTTCCAGAGCCTCGTAGGCCTGCCGCGCGGGCTGCCCGGGCGCGACCCGCGAGCTGATCCGGACGGCGACGCTCGGCAGGAGCGTGTTGGAGGCGTTGGCGACGGTCGGCGCGTCGATCCCGGTCACCGTGATGGTCGGCTGCGACCACATCCGGGAGAGGATCGGCCCGGTCCCGATGCTGGTCACGCCGGGGAGGAAGGCGGCGTCCGCCGCCAGCTGCTCCTCGGTGAACGCCGGCGGCTCCGCGGCCTCGGCGTAGGAGGTCAGGCCGTCGACGGCGACGGAGCCGGCGTCGTCGTGCAGCGTGGCGAGGAGCCTGACCATCGCGAGCATCGCATCCGGTGCCGCGCCGCCGTACATCCCCGAGTGGGAGGCGTGCTCGAGCGTCGAGACGGTGAGCTTGAAGGTGACGTTGCCGCGGAGGGAGACAGTGAGCGCCGGGGTGTCGATGTCCACGTTGTCGGAGTCGGCGACCACGATGACGTCCGCGGCGAGAGCGGCGGTGTTCTGCTCGAGGAAGTTCGCGAACGACCGCGATCCGAACTCCTCCTCGCCCTCGATGAAGACGGCGAGACCGAGGTCGAGGTCGTCGCCGAACGTCTCGCGGAGCGCACGCACGGTCGCGACGTGCGTCATGACCCCGGCCTTGTCGTCGGCGGCTCCCCGCCCGTACAGGCGGTCGCCGCGCACGGTCGGCTCGAACGGCGGGGTCTCCCAGTTCGCCTCGTCGCCCTCGGGCTGCACGTCGTGGTGCGCGTAGAGCAGCACCGTCGGGCGGCCGTTGCGCGCGGCCCGGGTGGCGAGCACGGCCGGCTGACCGAGCGTGTCGCCGTCGCCGATGGGCGCCTGCTTGATCTCGACCCGGTCGAAGACGGCGGTGTCGGTGAGGAGCGCTGCGACGGCCTCGGCGCTGCGGCGGACGTTCGCCGGATCGAAGGCGGACCACGACACCGAGGGGATGCGGACCAGCTGCGAGAGGTCGGCGATGGTCGCGGGCAGTCCGGCCTCGACCGCGGCGCGGACAGCCTGCTCGGCTGCGGCGGACGTCTCGGTGAAGGTGTCAGAGCCGGCTGAGGCGCCGGTCGGCGCGTCGGCGGGCGAAACGGGGGTCTGCTGGCTCTCTGTCATGCGGGTAATCTTAAGCCGACCCCACTAGCGAAGGCTCGAAGTTGGCAAAGCGACAGAACCCGGCCGAGGCGGAGACGCCCGCGACCGAGACCCCCGAAGAGACGGCCGCCCGGCTGAAGCAGGGCAAGGGCGCTCCGACGCCCTCGCGCCGCGAGCAGGAGGCCGCCCGCAAGCGCCCGCTCGTGCCCACCGACCGCAAGGAGGCCGCGCGCGTGGCCCGCCAGAAGCAGGCGGAGGCCCGCGAGAAGGCGCGTATCGGGATGGCCGCCGGCGATGACCGCTATCTGACCGCACGCGACCGCGGCCCGCAGCGCCGGTACGTGCGCGACTACGTCGACGCCCGCTTCTCGATCGGCGAGTTCCTCATCCCGGTCATGCTGATCGTCATCGTCCTGACCTTCCTTCCGGTGGCAGCGCTTCAGGTCTACGGCCTGTTCGCGCTGTGGGGCTTCTTCCTCATCGCCGTGATCGACTGCATCGTGCTGGGCTTCCTCGTCCAGCGGCGCATCGGCGACAAGTTCGGCAAGACGAAGGTGGAGCGCGGCCTGCGCTGGTACGGCGCGATGCGGGCCCTGCAGCTGCGGATCATGCGACTCCCGAAGCCGCAGGTCAAGCGCGGCCAGTTCCCGAGCTGACGTGACGATCGTCGCAGCGGCGGACGGCTCCGCTCTGGGCAATCCCGGGCCGGCCGGCTGGGCCTGGTACGTGGACGACGACCACTGGTCGGCAGGCGGCTGGCCGCACGGCACCAACAACCAGGGCGAGCTGATGGCCGTCATCGACCTCCTGGAGGCGACGGCGCACCTCGGCGAGGACCTGCACATCTTCTGCGACAGCCAGTACGTCATCAACGCGGTGACCAAGTGGATGCCCGGCTGGAAGAAGAAGGGCTGGCGCAAGGCCGACGGCGCACCGGTGCTCAACCGCGAGCTTCTGGAGCGGCTGGACCGCGCACTGCAGGGCCGCCGTTACCGGTTCGAGTGGGTCAAGGGACACGCCGGACACGACCTGAACGAAGCGGCAGACTCGCGCGCCCGGGCTGTGGCGACCGCCTACCAGAAGGGCGATCCGATCCCGATCGGCCCTGGCTGGCGCGGCTCCGCTCCGGCACTGGATGTCGCCGAGCCGGAAACCACGGCCGCGACACCGCCCGCGCCCGAAACAACGGCCGCAACCGAAACCACGCCCGCGCCCTCCGCTCCCCCGTCCGACGCCCTCGAACTGGACCTGTTCGACGCGCTTCCCGCCGATGAGACCGACGAGCAGCTCGTCGCCCGCCTGGAGCGCGAGCTGCTCGAGCCGGCCATCCGCTCCGACGCCTCCCGCCTCGCCGAGCTGCTGCATCCCGCGTTCGAGGAGATCGGCCGCTCGGGTCGCCTGTGGGCTCGGGATGCGATCATCTCCGAGCCGGCCGTCGACGACGCTCCGGCCGGAGACATCGAGGTGCTCGGCGTCGACCGTGTGGCCGACGGTGCGCTGCTCCTCACCGCCCGGACGACGGATAGCCGCGGTGCGACGCTGCGCAGCTCGCTCTGGGTGCGCAGCTCCGGACGCTGGCGCCTACGCTTCCACCAGGGCACGCCGGAGGCGTAGCAGCCCGCGGTTGATCTGCCGGGCCCACAGCGGTCCGCGGTAGAGGAACGCCGTATAGCCCTGCACGAGCGTCGCCCCGGCGTCCAGCCGCTCCTGCACGTCTTCGGCCGTGTCGACGCCGCCGACGGAGATGACGCACAGCTCGGGCGGGACGACGGAGCGGATGAGCCGCAGCACCTCCAGCGACCGCGCAGCGAGCGGCGCACCGCTCAAACCGCCCGCGCCGGCGGCAGCGACGACCGCGGAGTCGGTGCGCAGGCCCTCCCGCGCGATGGTCGTGTTGGTGGCGATGATGCCGGCGAGGCCGAGCTCGACGGCCAGCCGCGCGATCCGCTCCACCTGCTCGTCGGTCAGGTCGGGGGCGATCTTGACCAGCAGCGGCGTCTCCCCCGCCGCACCCGCAACGGCCGTGAGCAGCGGGGCGAGCAGCTCCAGCTCCTGGAGGCCGCGAAGGCCCGGAGTGTTCGGCGAACTGACGTTGACCACCAGGTAGTCCGCGACGGGAGCGAGCGCCCGGGCGCTGGTCAGGTAGTCGTCGGTGGCGTCCTCGACAGCGACGACGCGCGACTTGCCGATGTTCACGCCCAGAACCGGACGCCGCCGCGCGCGGCGGACGCGCAGCAGGCGGTTCGCCGCCTCTCCCGCACCACGGTTGTTGAAGCCCATCCGGTTGATCACTGCGCGATCCGGGATGAGGCGGAACAGGCGCGGCTTCTCGTTTCCGGGCTGGGCGAGGGCGGTGATCGTCCCGACCTCCACGTGGCCGAACCCGAGGGCGCCGAGGCCGAGCACGGCCTCCCCGTCTTTGTCGAAGCCGGCCGCGACGCCGAACGGCGAGTCGAACCGCAGGCCGAGAGCCTCCACCGCCAGCGACGGATCGGGCGCCGTGAAGCGCCGCGCCAGTCCGCCGAGACCCACCGCCGGGAGGGCGCGGATCACCACGAAGGCGAGGTGATGGGCCCGCTCGGGGTCGAGCCGGGACAGGATGAGGTCGAACAGTGCGCGATACATGCCGGTTCGAGAATACCGGCTGGACGGCCCGGCCGCTTCCTCGCTAGTTCGCCTCGACCGGCTCCGGGTAGTGCGCCAGGCGCAGCGAGCGGATGGCCTCCTCGAAGTCGTCGAGGGAGTCGAAGGCCTGGTAGACGCTCGCGAAGCGCAGGTACGCGACCTCGTCGAGTTCGCGCAGCTCGGGCAGGATGGCCAGCCCGATGTCGTTCGCCTCGATCTGCGACGCGCCGGTGGAGCGGATGGTCTCCTCCACCTTCTGGGCCAGAACGGCCAGGTCGGAGTCGGTGACCGGGCGCCCCTGGCACGCCTTGCGGACACCGAGGACGATCTTCTCCCGGCTGAACGGTTCGGCCACACCGCTGCGCTTGATCACGCTCAGGCTCGCGGTCTCGGTGGTCGAGAAGCGGCGGCCGCACTCGGGGCACTGCCGCCGGCGGCGGATCGAGAGCCCGTCGTCGCTCGTCCGCGAGTCGATCACGCGGGAGTCGGGGTGGCGGCAGAAGGGGCAGAACATGGACGAATTCTATCGCTCAGCGGGTGCGGAACCGCTGGGTGACCGCTTCTCCGTGCGCGGGGAGGTCCTCCGCCGTCGACAGGGCGACGATCCGGTCGGCGACCTCGCTGAGCGCCTCGCGGTCGTAGCGGACGACCTGCTGCGGCCGGAGGAACGAGTACGCGCCGAGACCCGGCGAGAATCGGGCCTGGCCACCGGTCGGGAGCACGTGGTTCGAGCCGGCGAGGTAGTCGCCGAGGCTCACCGGCGAGGTCGGGCCGAGGAAGATGGCGCCCGCGTTGTGGATGGAGCCGAGCAGCGCATCCGGGTCGGCCGTCTGCAGCTCGAGGTGCTCCGGCCCGTACGCGTCGCTGAACGCGGTGGCGGCGGCCAGGTCGTCGACCAGGACGACGGCGGACTGCGGTCCGCCGAGTGCGGTGCGAACGCGCTCAGCATGCTTGGTCGCATCGGCCAGCCGGGCGACCTCGGCGACGACGCGCTCAGCGAAGGCCGGGCTGTCGGTGACGAGCAGGGAGGCGGCCGCCTCGTCGTGCTCCGCCTGGCTGACGAGGTCGGCGGCCACATAGCCGGGGTCCGCGGTCTCGTCGGCGATGACCAGGATCTCGGTGGTGCCCGCCTCCGAGTCGATCCCCGTCTGCCCGCGGATGAGGCGCTTCGCGGCGGCCACGTAGATGTTGCCGGGGCCGGTGATGACCTGGACGGGCTCCAGCCCCAGCTCCTCCACGCCGTACGCGAGGGCGCCGATCGCACCGGCGCCGCCCATGGCGTAGACCTCGTCGATGCCGAGGAGTCCCGCAGCGCCGAGGATGGCCGGGTGGACCGCTCCCCCGAACTCGCGCTGCGGCGGGCTGACCAGGGCGACGGAGGTGACGCCCGCCACCTGCGCGGGCACGGCGTTCATGACGACGCTGGACGGGTAGGCCGCCTTGCCGCCCGGCACGTAGAGGCCCGCGCGCTCGACCGGCTGCCAGCGCTGCACGATCGTGGCGCCCGGGCCCAGGACGGTCTCTGCACCGGACGGGACCTGCGCGGCGGTCGCCTCGCGAACCCGCTCGATCGCCTCCTCCAGCGCCTCCCGCACGTCGGCGGGCAGAGCCGCGACGGCCGCGTCGATCGCGGACTGCGGCACGCGCAGCTCGGAGGGGGCGCCGCCGTCGAAGCGGTCGGCCTGGTCGCGCAGGGCGGCGACCCCGCGCTCGCGGACGTCGGCGATGAGGTCGGAGGCGACCGACATAGCGACCTGCACATCCACCACCGGGCGGGGGACGAGGCGCTGGAAGGCTGCGCGAGTAGGCTGGACGCCGCGGAGGTCGATGGTCTGGATCATGGCCCGACCAGCCTACCGAAAAGAAATCTTCCAGCCCGACTGGAGCTTGTAACCCACATATGAACAGCGCATCCCCCGACCCCACCGATGGCGCCGTCACCGACGCGACGCCCGACCTCGCCGCCTTCCGCCAGACGTTCCGCCGTCATGCGGCCGGGGTCGCGATCGTGACCGCCCAGACCGCGGACGGGACCCCCGTCGGCTTCACGGCGACCTCGCTCGCCTCGCTCGCCGCCGTCCCGCCGCTCGCGACGTTCAACATGGCGCTCTCCGCGTCGAGCTGGCCGGCGATCGCAGAGACCGACCGGGTCGTCATCCACACGCTCGGGGTGCGCAACCGCGGGACGGCGCAGATCCTGTCCGGCGACAACCACCAGCGTTTCATCGGCGACCACTGGTACCGCGGACCGCACGGGCTCCCCGTGATCAAGGACACGACGGCGTGGATGGTCGGGCGGATCATCGAGCGGGTGCAGGTGCACAACAGCGCGGTCGTGATCGTGCAGATCGAGCAGGGCGAACTCGGCGAGGACGACGCGCCGCTCGTCTACCACGAGCGCACGTACTGGCGCCCCGGCACCGCCGTCTGACGCGACCGGCGCGCGCCGAGTGGTTCAGGCGTCAGACCAGGCAGTTGGGGCCGAGGAGGCCCTTCAGCTCGCCGTAGAGGTCGGCGCTCACGGTGACCGGCTTCGGGACCTCGAAGACGCGCGCCACCTGCCCCTTCACCAGACGCAGCCGCACTTCGCTCTCACCGGGGTGACGGGCGAGGACCTCGCTGAGCGACAGCACCGTCTCGGTCGTCGCGCGCTGGTCCGGCATGGTGATGGTGAGCGGCCCCGTGTCGTTCGCCTGGCCCAGATCCGGTGTCATCAGCGAGAACGCGTGCAGGTTCATGCCGTCGTCGCGCAGGCTCACCCGGCCGCGGACGACGACGATGGCGTCGCCCTGCAGCATCGAGGAGTACTCCTGGTACGCCTTGCCCATGAACATGACGGTCAGCTCGCCGCCGAAGTCCTCGACCTGGATCATTCCGTACTGGTTGCCCGACGCCTTCGCCACGCGGTGCTGCACGCTCGTCACGAGCCCGGCGATGGTGACCGTCTCGCCGTCCTGGATGCTCTCAGAGCCGACCAGCTCGGCGATTCCGGTGCTCGCCAGTTTGGCCAGCTGCAGCTCGAGTCCGGCGAGGGGATGGTCGGAGACGTACAGCCCCAGCATCTCGCGCTCGAACGCCAGCTTGTCGCGCTTGGCCCACTCCGGCCGCTGCGGGATGTGGTGCTGCGTCTGCGCCGCCTCGTCCTCGCCCCACAGGCTGTCGAAGTCGAACCCGACGTCGCCGTTGGCCTCGTTGCGCTTGATCTTGACGGCGGACTCCACGGCATCCTCGTGCACTTCGACGAGCGACCGCCGGGTGTGGCCCAGCGAGTCGAACGCGCCGGCCTTGATCAGCGACTCGACCGTCCGCTTGTTGGCGGCGTGGATGGGCACCTTGTTCAGGAAGTCGTGGAACGACTCGAAGCGGCCCTTGCTCTCGCGGGCCTCCCGGACGCCCTCGACGACGTTCGCGCCGACGTTGCGCACCGCGCCCATGCCGAAGCGGATGTCCGTGCCGACCGCGGCGAAGTACAGGTTGGACTCGTTGACGTCCGGCGGCAGCACCTTGATGCCCATCCGGCGGCACTCGTTGAGGTAGAGCGCCATCTTGTCCTTCGAGTCGCCGACGCTGGTCAGCAGCGCGGCCATGTACTCCGCCGGGTAGTGCGCCTTGAGGTAGGCGGTCCAGTACGAGATGACGCCGTATGCGGCCGAATGGGCTTTGTTGAACGCGTAATCCGAGAACGGGAGCAGGATCTCCCACAGCTTGTTGACGGCGTCCATCGAGTAGCCGTTGGACTGCATGCCCTCCGAGAAGCCGGCGAACTGCTTGTCCAGCTCGGACTTCTTCTTCTTGCCCATCGCGCGGCGCAGGATGTCGGCCTGGCCGAGCGAGAAGCCGGCGACCTTCTGCGCGATCGCCATCACCTGCTCCTGGTAGATGATGAGGCCGTAGCTGGTCGAGAGGATGTCGGCCAGCGGCTCGGCCAGCTCCGGATGGATGGGCGTGATCGGCTGGAGGCCGTTCTTGCGGAGCGCGTAGTTGGTGTGCGAGTTCGCGCCCATGGGACCGGGGCGGTACAGCGCGATGAGCGCCGAGATGTCCTCGAAGTTGTCCGGCTTCATCAGGCGCAGGAGGGAGCGCATCGGCCCGCCGTCGAGCTGGAACACGCCCAGCGTGTCGCCCCGCGACAGGAGTTCGTACGCGGGCCGGTCGTCGAGGGCCAGGTCTTCGAGCACCAGCTCTTCCGCGCGGTTGTCGCGGATGTTGTCGAGGGCGTCGTTGATGATGGTGAGGTTGCGGAGCCCCAGGAAGTCCATCTTGATCAGGCCGAGCGACTCGCAGGCCGGATAGTCGAACTGGGTGACGATCTGGCCGTCCTGCTCCCGCTTCATGATCGGGATGACGTCGATCAGCGGGTCGGACGACATGATCACGCCGGCGGCGTGCACGCCCCACTGGCGCTTCAGGTTCTCGAGCCCGAGCGCGGTGTCGAAGACGGTCTTCGCCTCCGGGTCGCTCTCGACGACCGCGCGAATGTCGACGGCCTCCTTGTAGCGCGGGTGGTCCTTGTCGAAGATCCCGGTGAGCGGGATGTCCTTGCCCATGACGGGCGGCGGCATCGCCTTGGTGAGCTTCTCACCCATCGAGAACGGGAAGCCGAGGACGCGGCCGGAATCTTTGAGCGCCTGCTTGGCCTTGATGGTGCCGTAGGTGACGATCTGGGCGACGCGCTCCGAACCGTACTTCTCGGTCACATACTTGATGACCTCGCCGCGACGGCGGTCGTCGAAGTCGACGTCGAAGTCGGGCATCGAGACGCGGTCGGGGTTCAGGAAGCGCTCGAAGATGAGGCCGTGCTGCAGCGGGTCGAGGTCGGTGATCCGCATCGCGTACGCGGCCATGGAGCCGGCGCCGGAACCGCGGCCCGGTCCGACGCGGATGCCGTTGCGCTTCGACCAGTTGATGAAGTCGGCGACGACGAGGAAGTAGCCCGGGAAGCCCATCTGCGAGATCACGCCGATCTCGTAGTCGGCCTGCTTGCGGACCTCGGGGGTGATGCCGTTCGGGTAACGCTGGTTCAGGCCCTTCTCGACCTCTTTGACGAACCAGGTCTGCTCGGTCTCGCCCTCGGGGACCGGGAAGCGAGGCATGTAGTTGGCGGCGGTGTCGAACCGCACGTCGCAGCGCTCCGCGATGGCGAGCGTGTTGTCGCAGGCGTCGGGGTAGTCGCGGAAGAGCTGGCGCATCTGCTCCGGCGTCTTCAGGTAGAACTCGTCGGCGTCGAACTTGAACCGGTTGGGGTCGTCGAGCGTCGAGCCGGACTGCACGCAGAGGAGCGCCGCGTGGCTCTTGGCGTCGGCGGCATGCGTGTAGTGGAGGTCGTTGGTCGCGACCAGGGGCAGGCCGAGGTCTTTCGCGAGCCGGATGAGGTCGGACATGATGCGGCGCTCGATGCCGAGCCCGTGGTCCATGATCTCGGCGAAGAAGTTCTCGGGGCCGAAGATGTCGCGGAACTCGGCAGCGGCGTCCCGTGCCGCCTCGTACTGGCCGAGCCGCAGCCGCGTCTGCACCTCGCCCGACGGGCATCCCGTCGTCGCGATGATGCCCTTCGAATAGCGGCTGAGCAGTTCGCGGTCCATGCGGGGCTTGAAGTAGTAGCCCTCCATCGACGCGTAGGACGACAGCCGGAAGAGGTTGTGCATGCCCTCGGTGGTCGCGGCGAGCATCGTCATGTGGGTGTACGCGCCGGAGCCCGAGACGTCGTCTCCCCCGCCGTCGCCCCAGCGGATGCGCGTCTTGTCGGTGCGGTGCGTGCCCGGCGTAAGGTAGGCCTCCGTGCCGATGATCGGCTTGATGCCGGCGTCGGTGGCGGTGCGCCAGAAGTCGAACGCGCCGAACATGTTGCCGTGGTCGGTGACCGCGACGCCCGGCATGCCCTGCGCGGCCGCGGCCTCGACCAGGGGCTTCACGCGTGCCGCGCCGTCGAGCATCGAGTACTCGCTGTGGACGTGGAGGTGGACGAAGGAGTCGGACATCGCTCTAAGCCTACGGCCGACGTCCGACGTCGCGGTCACGACTCTCGGAGGATGTCCAGCGCGTGCTGCAGGTCGGCGGGATAGGTCGTCGTGAAGGTGACCCACTCCCCCGTCGCCGGGTGGTCGAAGGCGAGCTGCACGGCGTGCAGCCACTGCCGGGTGAGGCCGAGTCGTGCGCTCAGCACGGGGTCGGCGCCGTACATCGCATCGCCGACGCACGGGTGGCGCTGCGCGGCCATGTGCACGCGGATCTGGTGCGTGCGCCCGGTCTCCAGGTGGATCTCCAGGAGGCTCGCGGACGGGAACGCCTCGATCGTCTCGTAATGGGTGACGGAGGGCTTGCCGCCGGCGACGACGGCGAACTTCCAGTCGGAGCGGGGGTGGCGTCCGATCGGGGCGTCGATCGTGCCGGTCAGCGGGTCGGGGTGGCCCTGGACGACGGCGTGGTAGATCTTCTCGACCGTCCGGTCGTGGAAGGCGCGCTTGAGAACCGTGTAGGCGTGCTCGGACTTGGCGACGACCATGAGGCCGCTGGTGCCGGCGTCCAGCCGGTGCACGATGCCGGCGCGCTCGGCGGCGCCCGACGTCGAGATGCGGAACCCGGCGGCGGCCAGCGCACCGAGGACGGTCGGCCCCTCCCACCCCACGGAGGGATGTGCGGCCACGCCGACCGGCTTGTCGATCACCACGATGTCGTCGTCGTCGTGCACGATCGTCAGCTCGGGCACCGCGATCGGGACGATCTCGACGTCGGACTTCGGCTGCCACGTGACCTCGAGCCACGACCCGGCGCTCAGCCGGTCGGACTTGCCCGCCTTGCGGCCATCCACCGTCACTCCGCCCGCCTCGGCGATCTCGGCGGCGAAGCTGCGCGAGAAGCCCAGGAGCTTGGCGAGCCCCGCATCGACGCGCGAGCCCTCGAGCCCGTCCGGGATGGGGAAGCTCCGTGACTCCATCTACGCCTGCGGCTTGTCGTCGTGCGGTTCGGGGGCCGGCTCCTCGGCAGTAGCCGGGTCGCCCTCCTCGGCGGTCGCCGCGTCGCCCTCCTCCACCTCGTCGTGCGCACGCCGCCCGTCCAGTCCCACACCGCGCAGGGTGAGGATGAGGAACAGCACCATGCTCGACACGATGGCGACATCGGCCAGGTTGAAGATCGCCGGCAGAAGCGGGATCTGCAGGAAGTCGACCACGTGCCCGACACCGAAGCCCGGCGAACGGAACAGGCGGTCGGTCAGGTTTCCCAGCAGACCCCCGAGAAGGAGGCCGAACAGCACCGCCCACGCCGTCGAACGGATGCGCGGGGCGTACCAGATGACGAAGCCGAGCACGCCGATCCCGACGATGGAGAAGATCCACGTGGATCCGCTGCCGATCGAGAAGGCGGCGCCGGCGTTCTTGACGAAATGGAACTGGAGCAGCTGGCCGAGGACCTCCAGCTGCTGGCCCTCGTACAGGTTCGAGACGACCAGGACCTTGGCGATCTGGTCGATGAGGTACACGCAGAGCGCGACCACCGCCAGGACCGCCAAGGCCCTGATGCTGACCTTGGGCCGGGAGGGACTAGCCTCCAAAACCGGGGAAGACCGGGGGCTGGCCCTGGTTGCTCGAGTCGTCGGAGCCGCCGGCCGAGACCGGGGCGGGGACGGCGTTGGCGGAGGCGGGCGACGCGGCGCGTGCTCCCGCGTTCTGGCCGCTGCCCTGGACGGGCGCGTCGAGGTCGCGCAGCTGGCCCTCGATGTAGCTCTTGAGGCCCTTGCGGTAGTCGCGCTCGAAGGTCCGGAGCTCGTCGATGCGGCGCTCGAGGCCCGTGCGCTCCTGGTCGAGGGCGCTGATCTGCGCGCGCTGCTTCGACTCGGCCTCTGCGACGATGCGGGCGGCGGTGGCGTGGCCCTCGGCGATGAGCTGGTCGCGCTTCTCGACGCCCTCGCGCACGTGCTCCTCGTGGAGACGGCGGGCGAGCTGGAGGAGGTTGTTGGTGGCGTTCGGGTCGTTGGCGTCGTCGGTCGGCGCCGGAGCCTGGTAAGCGGGCGCCGCCTGGGCCTGCTGGGCGGCCTGTGCGGCCTCCTGCTGGGCCTGGGCGAGGCGCTGCTTCAGCTCTTCGTTCTCGCGCTGCAGACGCTCGGTCTCGCCGTTGTCGGACGCGGGGACGGGAACGGGTGCCGCGGCGGGGGCGCCGCCCTGGCCGGCGCTGCGCTGCAGCTCGGCGATCCGCGAGTCGGCGGCCACGAGGCGCTGCTTGAGCTCCTCGTTCTCCTGGTTCAGACGACGCAGCTCGACGACGACTTCATCGAGGAAGTCGTCGACCTCGTCCTGGTCGTAGCCCTCGCGGAACTTCGTCGGCTGGAACCGCTTGTTGACTACATCTTCCGGAGTCAGCGCCATGGCAAGCCACCTTAGATCGTGAAATTGGAACGGGAACGCGTGCTGCCAACGCTAGCAAAGCGGGTGGCGGTCGCGCACTCCGCCGCACGGTCCGCGCGTCGGCTCGTCAACGATACAACGAGGCATCCGGCCAGACCGGGAGCGACGCTCAGCGGAATCCCAGGGTGACGTACAAGCCGATGATGACCACGAGCATCGTCAGGCTCCACCCGAAGTCGATCGCGACGGGGCCCATCGACAGCCGCGGGATGATCCGGCGGAAGAAGCGGATGGGCGGGTCCGTCACCGCGTAGGTCGACTCCGCCAGGACCAGGCCGAAGCCGCGCGGACGCCACTGCCGGGCGAACACCCGCACCAGGTCCAGCACGAAGCGCGCCCACATCACGAAGAAGTAGATGAGCAGCGCGTAATAGAGCACGGTCGCAAGGATCGAGACGACAAACACCCTCCCAGTATGGACGAAAGCGCACCGGCTCCCCTGGGAGGGTGCCGGTGCGCTTCGAGCGTCGAGTCGGGAGGGTGTCCCTGGCGGAGGTCAGGCCTGCGCGAAGAACGACGCGTCGACCTCGGCGTCCTGCCCGCCGTGCTCGCCGGAGACGACGACGTGGCTGGGCGAGAGCAGGAACACCTTGGGGGTGACCCGCTCGATCTTGCCGTAGAGGCCCTGCGACAGGCCGCTGGCGAAGTCGATGAGGCGGCGCGCGTCTCCCTCGCTCATCTGCGAGAGGTTGATGATCACCGGGATGCCCTCGCGGAAGGACTCGGCGATCGCCTGGGCGTCGCGGTACTGGCGGGGGTGGACCGTGAGGATCTCGTTCATTTCCTGTACCGATGCATTCCGTGCGGTGGACGACTTGCGCAGCGGCGTGACCGGAGCGCGGCCGGCCGCAGGCGCGACCGGAGCGGGGTGGGGGACGGCCTGGACCGGCGAGGCGGCCGGGGTGTGGACAGGGGTCTCGCGCCGGGGCTGGCTGTGGGCCTGCTCCTGCTGCTGCTCCTCGTACTCCAGCTCCTCGTCGGCGAGGCCCAGGTAGACCATCGTCTTCTTCAGCGGGTTGGCCATCGCTTCCTCCGTACAGACCTGCGCGCCGACGCCTCGCCACGCGTTTCGAACTCTTGTTTCGAGATTAACGAAGCTCCGGCCGATTCCCGGTAATGGCGGTCCCGATCCGAAGGTGTGTCGCGCCCGCCGCGATGGCCTCGCGGTAGTCCTGCGACATGCCGGCGGAGATCGCTGTGGCGTCGGGAGCGAGCGCGCGGACGCGGTCGGAGGCGGTGCGGACGCGGTCGAACGCGCGAGCGGGCTCCTCGCCGAGCGGGGCGACGGCCATGACCCCGAGCAGACGCAGCCCCTGCGTGGCGAGGACGTGCTCCACCAGCGTTTCGAGGTCGCGGTCGGCGACGCCGCCGCGCGCGGGATCGTCGGTCAGATTGAGCTGCACGAAGGCGTCGATGTCGCCCTCCTCGGAGGCCAGAGCGTCCACCAGGGACACCCGGTCGACCGAGTGGATGACCGAGGCGTAGCGCCGCGCCTGGCGCGCCTTCTTGCTCTGCAGCTGCCCGACGAAGTGCCAGCGGAGGTCGAGGTCGGCGAGCTCCGCCGCCTTCTCCTGAGCCTCCTGGTGCCGGTTCTCCCCCACGTCGTGCACGCCGAGCCCGGCGAGCTCGCGCACCAGCGACGCCGGGTGGAACTTCGTCACGACGATCGTGGTGAGCTCCTCCGGGCGACGGCCCGCGGCCCGGGCGGCGTCGGCGACGCCCTCCCGGACCGCGGCGAGCCGCTCGGCGAGCCCGTTACTTGAGGAAGTCGGGGATGTCGAGGTCGTCATTCTCGTCGTCGAACGCCGGGTCCTTCTGGGGTGCGGTCTCGGCCACCGGGTTCTCGCCGGTCTGCCAGGCGTCGGTGGAGGCCGGGGCGGGGATCTCGCCGGCCTCGACCTCGGCGGAGGACTGGAGCTGCGACTGCTCGGAGCCCGCTTCGACGAAGCTGGCTCGGCGCGCGTCCGCGGCCGCGACTGCCGTGCGGGAGTTGGGCTCGCCGCCGTCGAATCCGGCCGCGATCACGGTCACCCGCACCTCGTCGCCGAGGGTGTCGTCGATCACCGCACCGAAGATGATGTTCGCCTCGGGGTGCACCGCCTCCTGGACGAGCCGGGCCGCGTCGTTGATCTCGAAGATGCCGAGGTTCGACCCGCCCTGGATGGAGAGCAGCACGCCGTGGGCCCCGTCGATGGAGGCTTCGAGCAGCGGAGAGGCGACCGCCAGCTCCGCGGCCTTGATGGCACGGTCGGCGCCCCGCGAGGAGCCGATGCCCATGAGCGCGGATCCCGCGCCCTGCATGACCGACTTGACGTCGGCGAAGTCGAGGTTGATCAGACCGGGGGTCGTGATCAGGTCGGTGATGCCCTGCACACCGGCGAGGAGCACCTGGTCGGCGGTGGAGAACGCCTCCAGCATGCTGATGCCGCGATCGCTGATCTCGAGGAGGCGGTCGTTCGGCACCACGATGAGGGTGTCGACCTCTTCTTTCAGGCGCTGCACGCCCGACTCCGCCTGCTGCTGGCGGCGCTTGCCCTCGAACGAGAACGGCTTGGTGACGACACCGATGGTGAGCGCGCCGATCGACTTGGCGATGCGGGCCACGACGGGCGCGCCGCCCGTGCCGGTCCCGCCGCCCTCGCCCGCGGTGACGAAGACCATGTCCGCGCCCGCCAGCGCCTCCTCGATCTCCTCCGCGTGGTCCTCGGCGGCGCGTCGGCCGACTTCCGGGTCCGCGCCGGCGCCCAGGCCGCGGGTGATCTCCCGGCCGACGTCGAGCTTCACGTCGGCGTCGCTCATGAGCAGCGCCTGCGCGTCCGTGTTGATGGCGATGAACTCGACGCCGCGGAGGCCGAGCTCGATCATGCGGTTGACGGCGTTCACGCCGCCTCCGCCGATGCCGACGACCTTGATCACGGCGAGGTAGTTCTGTTGTGCTGTCACGTCCGGCCTCCACGGGAACCTTCAACCTCAAGTTGAGGCTTAAAGTCTTGCTGAGTATGCAATTCTCGATCCGACGTTAGGTGCGCGCGCGCTCCGCCCGGGGAACCCGGTAGGCGTGTCGGAAAAGTGCCGTTCAAACGCGCCCTAACCCGTTGTCACACTGTGCGGCGACGAGACGTCGTAGCGGGACGATCCGGCCGCGCTCTTGAGCAGCGCTGCGAGGTCTGCGGCCTTCAGACCCGAGTCCTCCGCGCTCCCCCAGACCACTGTCGCACCACTGCCGCGCAGGGTGAAGCTCACGTCGTCCTTCGTCTTCGCCGCGATGGTGTCCACCTGCGCCCGCACATCGGCGGGAAGCGCGCTGAGCACACCGGCCGCGGCGGCGAAGCCCGAGTCGGCGTCGACATCCGCAGCCCCGCCGCTGGCGGCGATGAGCGGGTAGCCGTCCGGCCGCTTCTCGCTGCTCGAGATCGGCACCTTCGCCGCATCCACCAGCGTGTAGGCGTTGCCACGCTGGATCACTCCGACGGGCTGGCGCTCGACCACGCGCACGACGATCGAGTCCGGCGGGTGGCTCTCCACTGTGTAGCTGCGGATCAGCGGGAAGGCCGCGAGATCGCTCGAGATCCCCGCCTGGTCGAGCAACGGCAGCGGCGTGCCGAGCTGGTCGTCCAGCTTCTTCTCGACCGCTGCCGCATCCAGCCGGGAGGTGCCGGTGACCTGGATGTGCCGCAGCGCGAGCAGCGGAGAGAACGCGATCAGCACCACGGCCAGCACCAGCGCGGCGACGACGCCTGCAGCGCCCAGCCAGGCGAGCCGGCGGCGGCGGGAGCGCTTGGTGAAGCGGCGGACCTCGCCCTTCTCCACGCGCTTCCGCTCGCGGCGGGCCGCGCGGAGGGCGCGGTCGATCTCGCGGTTGGTGGGAAGGCGCGAATACGGGGAGGCGTCCGTGCGCCGGGCGGTCTCCGCCTCGGACGGGTGTGCGGGCGCCACGATCGGGATGGGCTCGGTGACCGTTCCGACCGATCGCGACGGCGCGGGTTGCGGCGCCCGGTCAGCCGTGCGGTCGTACCCCTGGGGTCGCTTCACCGAAGGTCCTCGTCACTCCGTCGCAGCGGCGGTCGCGGCAGCGGTGTCCGGGTGCTCCCGGCGGAGCGCATCGAGCAGCTGCGGGACGATGCGGTAGACATCGCCGCAGCCGAGGGTAATCACGTAGTCGCCCTCGCGCGCGATCTGCGCCGTGTGGTCGGCCGCCTGCTGCCAGTCGGCGATGAAGGCGACGTGCTCGGGATGCTCGAACCGGTCCGCGACCAGGGCGCCGGTGACACCCGGCTCCGGGTCCTCCCGGGCACCGTAGACGTCGAGCACCACGGTCTCGTCGGCGTAGCGTTCGAGGGTCTCGGCGAACTCCTTGGCGAACAGCCGCGTGCGGCTGTACAGGTGCGGCTGGTGGACGGCGATGATCCGGCCGTCGCCGACGACGGTGCGCGCGGCCGAGAGCGCGGCGGCGACCTCGGTTGGGTGGTGGGCGTAGTCGTCGTACACGCTGACGCCGGCGACCATGCCGTGCAGCTCGAACCGGCGCTCGGTGCCGCCGAACTCGGCGATGGCCGCCAGAGCGGCCGCCGGCTCGAATCCCAGGCCGGTCAGCACGGCGAAGGCGCCGCCCGCGTTGATGGCGTTGTGGCGGCCCGGCACGCGCAGGCGTGCCGTATAGTCGTCGCCCTGGTAGCGCACGGCGAACGACACCGGGCCGTCGGTGACGATCGAGTGGACGCGGACGTCGGCATCCTCGGCCTCGCCGAAGGTGATCACGCGCTTCTCCGGCGCCTGCTCGCGGAGCCTGCCGGTGACGTGCACGGCGCCCGGGTCGTCGGACGACACGACGACGAACTCGTCGGCCTCCCGGGCGAACGTCACGAAGGCGTCCTCGAAGGCCTGCAGCGACCCGTAGTGGTCCAGGTGGTCGGGGTCGACGTTCGTGATCAGGGCGACCGCCGTGTCGTACAGCAGGAACGAGCCGTCCGACTCGTCCGCCTCCACGACGAACAGCTCCCCGGTGCCGGTCTGCGAGCTCTTGCCGAGGGAGGCGATGACGCCGCCGTTCACGAAGCTCGGGTCCTCCCCCAGCCCGAGCAGGCCGGTGATGATCATGCCCGTGGACGTCGTCTTGCCGTGGGCGCCGGCGACGGCGACCAGGCGGGAGCGGTTGATCAGCCAGGCGAGGGCCTGCGACCGGTGCAGCACAGGAAGCCCCTTCGCGAGCGCGAGCTGGTACTCGGGGTTGTCCTGCCAGAGTGCACCGGTGACCACGAGCGTGTCGGCGTCGCCGACGTTCGCGGCGTCGTGCCCGATCGCGACGGTCGCGCCCAGGCTCCGCAGCATGTCGATGTTGGCGGAGTGGCGCACGTCGGAGCCGGTCACCGTGTAGCCGGCCTCCAGGAACAGGCGGGCGATGCCGCTCATCCCGGAGCCGCCGATGCCGACGAAGTGGAGCGAGCCGAGCTCCTCCGGAAGGGCGAGGGTCAGGTCGGGCTTGATCGTCACGGGTGCAGCTTTCGGTTACGCGAGAAGGTCTCCATCAAGTATCAGGCTACGCGGCGAAGGTCCGGATCAGCCGAGGGCGCTCCGGACGAGCGCGACCATGCGGTCCGAGCCGTCCCGGACGCCCGCGGAGGCGGCCCGGCGGCCCATCTCGGCCACCCGGTCGCGGTCGGCGAGCAGCGGGAGCAGCTGCGCATCCACCCAGGCGGGCTGGAACTCCGCGTCGTCGACCAGCACGCCGCCGCCGGCGCCGATCACGCCGGCCGCGTTGTAGCGCTGCTCGCCGTTCCCGATCGGGAAGGGGACGTAGACGGCGGGGAGGCCGAGCGCGGCGAACTCGCACACGGTCGCGGCTCCCGCCCGCGCGACGGCGACCTCCGCCAGGGCGAGGGCCAGATCCATCCGGTCGCAGTAGTCGAGCAGGCGGTAGCCGTCGACGCCGGGGTCGGTCAGCTCGCCGCGGCCGCCCTGGATGTGCAGCACCTGCCAGCCGGCCGCCGTCAGCTCTTCTGCTCGGGCGGCGATGGTCTGGTTGATGCGGCGGGCGCCGAGCGAGCCTCCGGTCACCAGCAGTGTGGGGCGGTCCGTGGACAACCCGAACTCGGCGGCGGCCTGCGGACGGGCGGCCGCCCGGTCGAGCTGCTCGATCTCGGCGCGCAGCGGCATGCCGACGAACGTTGCGTGCGGGAGCGGGGTGTTCTCGAAGGCGACGCCGACCCACGGGGTGTAGCGGGCGCCGAGGCGGTTCGCGAGCCCGGGCCGGGCGTTGGCCTCGTGGAGGATGAGTGGCACCCCCTCGCGGCGAGCGGCCGAGTAGGCGGGCGCCGCGGCGTAGCCGCCGAAGCCGACCACGGCGTCGATGCCGCGGGTGCGGATCAGCTCGCGGACCGACGCGATCGACCGGCGGTACTCCCCCGGGAACCGCAGGGCGGCGGCATTCGGACGGCGTGGGAACGGCAGCTTCGGGATGGTCGCCAGCTCGTAGCCGCGCTGAGGCACGAGCCGCGCCTCCAGCCCCTCCTTCGTGCCGAGGACGAGGACTTCGGCGGCGGCATCGTCACGACGGAGCCGGTCGGCGACGGCGAGCAGCGGATTGACGTGGCCGGCGGTGCCACCGCCGGCCAGGAGGTAGCGCGTCACCGGCGCGCACCCGCCTGGTCCGCCTCCTGGGCGGCGAGCGAATCCCGGTGGGACTGGCGCGCGAAGGACAGCACGATTCCGATGGCGATCATGGAACTGATCATCGCAGTTCCTCCTGCAGAGATCAGTGGGAGCGGCACCCCGAGCACCGGGATCACCCCCAGGACCACGGCGATGTTCACGAACGCCTGTCCGATCAGCCACACCATGATCGCCGCCGTCGTGATGCGCGCGAACGGATCGGTGGACGCGTGGATGATCCGCAGGAAGACGATGGCGAGCATGACGAACAGGAGCAGGACGACGACGGCGCCGATGAGCCCGAGCTCCTCGCCGATGATCGCGAAGATGAAGTCGGTGTCGGCCGCGGGCAGCCACGACCACTTGGAGTGGGAGTTGCCGAGGCCGACGCCGAAGATTCCGCCCGACGCGAGGGCGTAGAAGCCGTTGTTGATCTGCCAGTCGACATCAGGGTTCGCCACGCTGGCGCCACCGAAGTAGGCGGAGATGCGCCCCACACGACTGGCACTGGACAGCGCCACGAAGATTGCCGCCACAGCGACGAATCCCACGCCCGTCGCCAGGTAGCGCAACCGCACGCCGGCGAAGAACAGCGCGCCGAGGATGAGGGCGGCCATGATCATCGTCGTGCCCAGGTCGCCGCCCAGCGTCACCAGGGCGACCGCGCCGCCGGCGACAGGAACGACCGGGATGGCGACGTGCTTCCACTGGTCCAGAACGTCGCGCTTGCGGGCCAGCACGACGCCGAGCCAGACGACCAGGGCCAGCTTGATCGCCTCCGACGGCTGCACAGTCAGCGAGCCGATCTTCAGCCAGTTGCGGTTGCCGCCGATCTCCATGCCGAGCGGCGTCAGCAGAACGAGCACCTGCAGGAAGCAGGCGGCCGCCAGGAAGAACCAGATGGACTTCTTCCAGAAGGTGCGCGGGATGCGCGACACCACGAACATGAGCGGGAGGCCGACCAGCGCGTAGGCGCCCTGCGACCAGAACCGCGTGAAGAAGTTGTCGCTGTCGGTGTGCGACTCGACAGCGGAGGAGGACAGGACCATGACGAGCCCGAAGACCACCATGAACAGCGTGACGCCCAGCAGCAGGAAGTAGTTGGCCGACTCGGACGTCATCGCCCGGCCGAGCTGGATGCGCGTGGTCAGCGCGCTGAGGCGCTCGCTCCTGCCGGGGGTTTCGGGCTTGCCGTCAGTCCTGCCCTGGACGCGGACGCGAGGCGGACTCGTCGTCATCCGCCTCACCTCCCAAGTACTCGTGGACGGCCGCCTGGAAGCGGCGGCCGCGTTCTGCATAGTCGGCGAACTGGTCCATCGACGCCGCCGCCGGAGCCAGCAGCACGGTGTCTCCCTCGCGGGCGAGACCGCCGGCCAGCCGCACCGCCGTCGGCATGACCTGTTCAGTCTCGTCGGCCTCCACCTCGAGCACCGGAAGGTCCGGCGCGTGTCGCCGGAATGCGGAACGAAGCGCCTCGCGGTCGACGCCGATCAGCACCGCTCCGCGGAGTCGGCCGACGTGTGCGCCGACGAGGGCATCCACATCCACGCCCTTCAGCAGGCCCCCCACCAGCCAGACCACCGACGGGTACGCGCGCAGCGAGGCATCGGCGGCGTGCGGATTCGTCGCCTTGGAGTCGTCGACCCAGTTCACCCCGGCCTCCGCCCGCACCAGTTCGATGCGGTGGGCGTCGAGCCGGAACGCGGTGAGCACGTCGCGGATGGTCTGCGGGAGCACGCCGTAGGACCGCGCCAAGGCGCTGGCGGCGAGGATGTTCGCGACGACGTGCGGCGCGTCGAGGCCCGCCTCGTGCAGCTCGTCGAGAGTGGTCAACTCGATGGCCGAGTTCGCCCGGTCGTCCAGGAACGCCCGGTCGCACAGGATGCCGTCGACGATCCCGAAGTCGCTGGGGCCGGGGACGCCGAGCCCGAAGCCGATCGCGCGGGCGCCCTCGACGACCTCGGCCTCCTCGACCATGCGGAGGGTGTTGTCGTCGGCCTTGTTGAAGACGCAGGCGACCTGCGTGTTGTCGTAGACCTTCGCCTTGGCGGCGATGTACGCCTCGACGGAGCCGTGCCAGTCCAGGTGGTCGTCGGCGATGTTCAGGCACGCGGCCGAGAAGGGCGACAGCTCGCCCCCGGCGTTCCGGTTCACCCAGTGCAGCTGGTAGCTGGACAGCTCCACCACCAGCACGTCGAATCCCTCGGGGTCGCGGATCGCGTCGAGAACCGGGACGCCGATGTTTCCGCACGGCGCGACCCGGTTGCCGCCGGCCAGGATCATCGTCGCGGTGAGCTGCACGGTGGTCGTCTTGCCGTTGGTGCCGGTGACGCAGATCCAATCCGCCGGTCCCTCAGCGCCGTCCGGGCGCGCGACCTTGTCGCGCAACCGCCAGGCCAGCTCGATGTCGCCCCAGACGGCAGTGCCGCGCTCCTGCGTCCACAGCAGCAGCGGGTGGTCCCAGTGGAAGCCGGGCGACACGATGACGAGCTCGGGGTCGAAGGCGACGAGGCGCTCGGGCGGCGTGCTCAGCTCCGGCTGCTCGACGAGTTCCGCGCCGATGACCTCCAGCAGCATGCGTCGTTCGTCGTCGGCCTTCGCCGCGACGACCAGCACCTGGGCGCCGAGCTCTGCGAGCGTGTCGGCGACCGAGAATCCGGTCACTCCGAGGCCGTAGACGGCGACGCGCAGGCCGCTCCAGTCCGCACGCCAGCTGGTCAGAGCGGCGAGCCGCTCTGCCACGGAGTCGTTGCGCGGGTCGGTCACGTGGCCAGCCACTCGAGGTAGAACGAGCCGACGCCTGCGGCGACGAGGAGGCCGCCGATGATCCAGAAGCGGACCACGACCGTCACCTCCGCCCAGCCCTTCAGCTCGAAGTGGTGGTGGATCGGGCTCATCAGGAAGATGCGCCTGCCGTGGGTCAGTTTGAAGTACGCGCGCTGCAGGATCACCGACCCCGCCTCGATGACGAAGAGGCCGCCGATCAGGACGAGCAGCAGCTCCGTGCGGCTGAGGATGGCAAGGGCCGCGACGGCGCCGCCGAGGGCCAGGGAGCCGGTGTCGCCGAGGAAGATCTGCGCGGGAGACGTGTTCCACCAGAGAAAGCCGACGACGGCGCCCACGATCGCCGTCGCCACGATGGCCAGGTCGAACGGGTCGCGGACGTCGTAGCACTTGGCCACGTTCTCGACGCTCAGCTTGACGCTCGCGCACGACTGGATGTTCTGCCAGAAGCCGATGATGATGTACGCGCCGATCGCGAGGATCGAGGCGCCGGAGGCCAGCCCGTCCAGACCATCGGTGACGTTGACGCCGTTGGAGGTTGCGGCGACCAGGAAGTTGATCCAGATCAGATAGAGCCCGTAGCCCACCAGCACGCCGATGACGCCGAACTTGGTGATCGACCCGAAGTCGATCGCCGGCAGGTCCCGGATGAACGACACGGTCATCGTCGCCGGGGTGTACCCGTTGCCGTTCGGGAACCGGATCGCCAGGAAGGCCCAGACGGTCGCCACGATCACCTGACCGGCGACCTTCGCCCAGCCGGTCAGGCCGAGGCTCCGCTCCCGCCGGGTCTTCAGGAAGTCGTCGATGAAGCCGACGACGCCGAGCCCCACCATCAGGAACAGCACCAGCAGCGAGGAGACGCTCGTACTGTCCCCGGTCAGCAGCAGCGCGGTGAAGTAGCCGAAGAGCGTGCCCAGGATGACGACGATGCCGCCCATCGTGGCGGTGCCGCGCTTGGCATGGTGGCTCTGCGGACCATCGTCGCGGATGAACTGCCCCCACTGCAGGCGACGGAACAGCCGGATGAACAGGGGCGTCAGGAAGAGCGTGAACGCCATCGACAGCGCTCCGGAGGTCAGGAGGGCTTTCACGAGAACGTTTCTCCCAGTCGGTCGCCGAGGAATCGCAGCCCGGCCGAGTTCGAAGACTTCACCAGCACGGTGTCGCCCGGTCGGAGGTCGGCCGCCAGGTGGTCGAACGCGGAGTCCTGCGACTCGAAGTAGAGCGACTCGCCGTCCCACGAGCCCTCGTTGATGGCCGAGATGTGCATCCGCCGCGCCGCAGGCCCCACGATGACCAGCTGGTCGATCCCGAGCCGGACGGCGAGCAGACCGATGCGGTCGTGCTCCTCGCCGGAGAACTCGCCCAGCTCGCTCATCTCGCCGAGCACGGCGATCGTCCGGCCTTCGGGCTCGGCGATCTGGGCAAGCGTCTTGAGCGCGGCGGCCATGGAGTCGGGGCTGGCGTTGTAGGCGTCGTTGATGACGGTCACGTCGCCGTTGCCGAGGACCTCCATGCGCCACCGCTCTGCCGTCTCGACCGTCTGGAGGGCGGCGACGATGGTGTCGATGTCGACGTCGAGGACGTGCGCGGAGGCCGCGGCCGCCAGCGCGTTCATGACGTGGTGCTCGCCGAGCACCTGGAAGCGCACGGGACGCGACGGACCCTCTCCGCCGTCGCGCGACGGCAGGTGCAGCGTGAAGGACGTGCCTCGGCGATCGGAGGCGATGTCGGTCGCACGCACGTCGGCGCGCTCGTCGAGACCGAACCACAGCACGCGGGCGACGGTCTTGTCGGCCATCGTGGCCACCCGCGGGTCGTCGATGTTGAGCACTGCCACATCCGAGTCGAGAAGGTCGGTGACCATCTCGGTCTTCGCCTGCAGCGTCTTCTCGATGCCTCCGAACTCACCAGCGTGCGCGAGACCGACCTTGAGCACGACGCCGACGTCCGGACGGGCCATGCGCACCAGCCGGGCGATCTCGCCGATCCCGCTCGCGCCCATCTCGGCGACGAGGAACTGCGTCTCCTCGGTCACCTGGATCATGGTCACCGGAGCGCCGACCTCGTTGTTGAACGAGGCGCGCGGAGCGATGGTCGGGCCGACCTGCTCGAGCACGGCGCGCAGCAGGTTCTTGGTCGTGGTCTTGCCGTTGGAGCCGGTGATGCCGACGATCTTCAGGAGGCCGAGGGCGCGGACCCGCGCGATCACCTCGGTTGCGAGGTCGCCGAGCGCCACGACGGTGTCGTCGACGAGGAGCTGCGGCACGGGAAGGTCGAGCGGGTGGTCGACGACGAGCAGCGCGGCGCCGGCCTCGACGGCCTGCGGGGCGAACAGGTGACCGTCGGTCACCTCGCCCGGTTTCGCGAAGAACACGGTGCCGGAGACGACCTCGCGCGAGTCGGTGGTCGAGAGTCCGGTGATGACCGTCTCGGGGGTCGCGTCGGTGCCGTCCGGAAGGCGGGCGCCGTCGAGCAGCAGCGTGCCGCGGGTGGCCGATGCGATCTCGGCCAGGGTGAGGGCGATCATCTACAGCCACCCGGCCTCTCGCAGGGCGAGACGCACGTCTTCGCGGGCGGAGTAGGGAAGCCGCTGTCCGGCGACCTCCTGGTAGTCCTCGTGGCCGGGGCCGGCGTAGAGGACGACGTCGCCCTCCCCCGCCAGGGACAACGCCGTGCGGAACGCGGCGCGCGGGTCGGGGACCTCGTACAGCTCGAGGTCGGGAACGGCGGTGCGGGCTCCGTCGAGGAGGGCGGCGCGGATCGTCGCCGGGTCCTCCCAGCGCGGGTGGAAGTCCGTGATGACGACGGCGTCGGAGCCACGGGCCGCGATCGCGCCCATGTCGGTCCGCTTCGTGGTGTCACGGTCGCCGTCGGCGCCGAACACCATCACGATGCGGCCGTCGGTCACCTTGCGCAGAGCGCCCAGGGTCGACAGGAACGCGTCGGGGCTGTGGCCGTAGTCGATGAAGACGACGGGACCGCGGTCGCCCGAGAGGCGCTCCGCACGGCCGGGAATGTATGCGTCGATGCCTCCGTCGCGCTCCAGCGCCGCTCCGATCGCGTCGAGGTCGTAGCCGGACTCGACCAGCATGACGATGGCGAGGGCGGCGTTGGCGGCGTTGTACGCGCCCAGCAGCGGGATGCTCGTTTCGAGGCGGCGCCCGTCGGGGCCCTCGAGGGCGAACGCCGTACGGGCGATGGTCTCGTCGAGCACGGTCAACATCCACTCGGCGTCCGAGCCGGGCGAGCTGGACAGGGTGGCCACCGGGATGCGCGACTGCTCCACGAGCTGGCGCCCCCAGTCGGAGTCGACGGTGACGACGCCGCGGCGGGCGCGGTCGGGCTGGAACAGCTCCAGCTTGGCGGCGAAGTAGTCGTCCATCGCCGCGTAGTCGTCGAGGTGGTCGTGGCTGAGGTTGGTGAAGCCGACCACGTCGAAGACGATCCCGTCGACGCGGTGTCGGCTCAGGGCCTGCGCCGAGACCTCGATGGCCGCGGCGCGGACGCCCTCCTCGCGCATCCGGGCCAGCAGAGCGTGCAGCTCGCTCGCCTCCGGAGTCGTGAGCTTGCTCGTGATGACCGTGTCGCCGATGCGGCGCTCGGCGGTCGAGCTGAGACCTGCGACGACCCCGAGCTGGCCGAGGATGGCGTTGAGCAGGTACACCACGCTGGTCTTGCCGTTGGTGCCGGTCACGCCGAACAGCGTGGCGGAGTTCTCGTCGGTGCGGTAGATCCAGGCCGAGACGGCGCCGAGGGCGGCGCGCGGGTCGGGCGTCACGATGACGGGCAGGCCGGAGTCTGCCGCGAGCTCCGCGCCCTCCTCGTCGGTGAGCACCGCGACGGCCCCCGCCTCGGCGGCGGCCGAGGCGTAGCCGGCCCCGTGCGCATTGCGGCCGGGGACCCCGACGTAGAGGTCGCCGGGCTCGACCGCGGAGCTCGCCAGGGCGGCACCGGTCACCTCGACACCGTCGAGGTCACCACGGCAATCCAGCCCGAATTCCGCTACCAGCTGGGCGAGCGGACGGGCGACGGGATGCTCGGGGCGCAGAGAAGAGGGCGCCGGTCCTGTCACGAGGCTCACTTTCAGTAGTAGGGCGGATAGCCGGCCGGGCTGGACGTCGAGGGCTTCACCCGGTAGGTCTTCAGCACCTGACTCATGATCGTGTGGAACAGCGGAGCGGCGGCTGCCGACGAAGTAATGGTAGTCGGGTATCCGAGGTTGACCGAAACGACGTACTGCGGATCGTCCACCGGAGCGACGCCCATCACGGACACGTAGTACGACGGCAGGTACCCGCCTTTGCCGTCCGGCTGCTGGGCCGTTCCGGTCTTCGCGGCGATGCGGTAACCGGGGATCTGCAGCTGCTTCTTCAACTCGCCGTCGGTCACCACCGACTCCATCATCCCGAGCGTCGTGGCGGCCGCCTGCGGGGACACGACCTGCGTCGGCTTGGTGTTGGGGACCTCGGTCACCGAGCCGTCCGGGTGCTCGCAGCCCTCGACCATCGACAGCGGGATGCGAGTGCCGCCGTTGGCGAGCGCCTGGTACGCGTCGACCATCTGCAGCTGGGTCGCCGAGAGGCCCTGGCCGAACATCGTCGCGTACTTGGTCTGGTCGTCCCAGTCCTTCACCGGGTGGAGCACACCGTCGGACTGGTCGGGGTAGTCGAGGCCGGTCGACTCGCCGATGCCGAACTTCTTGAGATAGTCGTAGCGGGTCTGGTCGCTGAGCGCCTTGCCGAGCTGCGACATGCCCGTGTTGGAGGACATCATCAGCACACCGGTGAGGGTCAGGCGCAGCGGGTCGTGATAGCCGGAGTCGTGCAGGTCGGCGCCATTGCCCGACTTCCACTCGTAGGGGGCGAGCACCGGCGTGCTGGGCGACGCCTTGCCCTGGTCGATCAGCATGGAGGCGGTGAGCGCCTTGAACGTCGACCCCGGCTCGAACGGGTCGGTGAAGGGCTGGAGGCGCCAGAACGACGGATCGGTCGCGTTGATGTTGTTGGGGTCGAGGGCCGGCCACTGGGCGATCGCCTTGATCTTGCCCGTCTTGGCCTCGGCGACGGTGACGTAGCCGAACTTGGAGCCGGTGGCGCTCACCTGCTGCGCGAGGGCCTGCTCGGCGAACCATTGCAGGTCTCCGTCGATGGTGAGCTTCAGCGTGCCGCCGTCCTTGGCCTGCTTCTGCACCACGGTGCTGCCCGGGATGGCCACGCCGTCGGCGCCGCGCTGGTAGGTCTCCTCGCCGTTCTCGCCCGCCAGGCAGCCGTTCTCGCTGGCCTCGAGCCCGGCGTCGCCGCCCTCGGACAGGAAACCGACGAGGTTGCCGGCGACCGCGCCGTTCGGGTAGCTGCGCGCCTGCTTCTTGGTGAAGGTGAGCCACGGGTACGGGAGTTTGTCGAGCTTGTCGAAGGCTGCGACGTCCATCCCCGATTTGATCAGCACGTACTGCGACTTCGGGTTGTCTTTGACTGCCGCGTCGATCAGCGCGACGACAGCGTCGCCGCCCTGGCCGGTGATGGCGCCGATCTTGGCCGCGGCCTCGACCATCTTGTCGCGGCCTCCCGCGATCGCGTCCTTCGGCGAGGCCGCGGCGGTGTACGTGTAGATCGTGGTGGCCAGCACGGTGCCGTCGCTGTCGACGATGTCGCCGCGATTGCCCAGCAGCGGAGTCGTCACCTCTTTGGCCGTCACCGACTGCTTCTGCAGCTCGTCGGCCCGGACGACCTGGATGTCGACGAGCTTGGCTCCGAGGATGCCGACGGTGGCCGCGACGGCGAGCACCGTCACGGCGGTCCTCCGCCGCAGCATCTTCCTGCTGACCATGCTCCTCGTCCCGTCGTCAGTGCGTCACCGGGGTCGGCAACGCTCCCTGCAACGGTACGGTCGGGGCGGTCGTGGGCGCGGTCGCCGCTCCCGAAGTCGTGGAATTCCCAGCCTGTCCGGTCGCTGTGGAGGAGTTGTTCGGTTGCTGAGCCTGCGTCACGAGCGGCACACCCGCCAAGAGCGAGTTGGGCACCAGGTTGCCCTGGGTGCCGGTCACGGTCCCTGCGGCCCCGTTGGCCGGCAGCGGCGCTCCGAGCACGGCCCCGTCGGACAGCCGCAGGTACGCCGGGCTGCTGTTGCTGACCATGCCGAGCGCGTTCGCGTTCGCCGCCAGGTTCTGAGGCGAGGACACCCGGTTGAGGTCCTCCGACACCGCCTGGTACGAGCGCTGCAGCTCGGTCTGCTTGTCCTGCAGCGAGTTCAGCTGGTACGCACCCTGCGAGATACCGATGCTGAGGAGCAGCTGCGCCACCACGATCGCGAGCAGCGCGCCGACCGCGATCGCGGCATACAGCGCGCGCGGACGCGCCCGCCTCTGCGCCCGGGTGGGGACGACCTCGAGGTGGGTGCGGGCCGGCTCGTCCACCGGGGACGGGAGGGCGCCGCCGTGCCACAGCGCGGACGGACGCTTGCGGGTGGGCGCCGGAACGGCCTCTGCCAGGGTGGTGCTCACGGGCGCCTCCTCGTCTGATCGGTGCTGGATGTGGCGGGGCGGACCCGCTCGGCCGCGCGCAGGCGCACGGGGGTCGCTCGCGGATTCGCTGCCTTCTCGTCGTCGTCCGCGAGCTCGGCGCCGCGGATCAGGAGCTTCAGTTCCGGTCGGTGCTCGGGGAGCTCGACCGGCAGGCCGGCGGGAGCGCTGGAGACCGACCGGGCCTGCAGCTCGCGCTTCACGATGCGGTCCTCGAGCGACTGGTACGCCTCCACGACGATCCGGCCGCCGACGCTCAGGGCATCGATGGCAGCGGGGATGGCGCGCTGCAGCACCGAGAGCTCCTGGTTGACCTCGATCCGCAGCGCCTGGAACACGCGCTTCGCGGGGTGCCCCTGCCGCTGCAGCGCGACCGGCGTGGCCTTGATGATCAGGTCGACGAGCTGTCCTGAGCGCTCCAGAGGCTCACGCTCGCGCGCCTCCACGATGCGGGAGGCGTAGCGGCCGGCCAGCTTCTCCTCCCCGTAGTCCCGGAAGATCCGGCGGAGGTCGGCCTCCGAGTACTCGGCCAGCACGGTCGCCGCGGTCAGCTCGCTCGTGCTGTCCATCCGCATGTCGAGCGGCGCGTCCTTCGAGTACGAGAACCCGCGCTCCACGCGGTCGAGCTGGAGGGACGAGACGCCGAGATCGAACAGCACCCCGTCGATCGCGTCGAAGCCGAGCCCCTCCACCGCCTCCCGGATGCCGTCGTAGACCGTGTGCACCAGGTGGACGCGGTCCCCGAAGCGCTCGAGGCGCTCCCCCGCTATCGCCAGAGCCTCTGGATCCCGGTCGAGACCGACGAGCGTGATGTCGGGGAAGCGCTCCAGGATGCCGGCGGAGTGGCCGCCCATGCCGAGGGTCGCATCGACGAAGACGGCGCCCGGCTTGGCCAGCGCGGGTGCCAGCAGCTCGATGCAGCGCTCGAGGAGGACCGGGGTGTGGATTCTGTCGTTGTCGCTCATGACGTTTCCGGTTCGGCCGCCCCGCCCCTGGTTCCGGATCCCCATCCATCCCGACCTGACACCGGGGAAGTGGCGTCAGGGCGTATGGCTGGGAGTCCGGCGTCAGGGACGCGAACGGTCAGAACAGACCGGGGATCACCTCCTCCTCCGTTGTCGCGAACGCGGCCTCCTGCTCGGCCAGGTAGGTCTCCCAGGCGGTGGCGTCCCAAATCTCTGCGCGGCTGCCCGCGCCGATCACGACCAGGTCGCGATCGAGTCCCGCATACGAGCGAAGCGCGGAGGGGATGGTCACCCGGTTCTGCTTGTCCGGGACCTCTGCGCTCGCCCCCGAGAGGAAGACGCGCAGGTAGTCACGGGCCTGCTTGCTCGTCACCGGCGCCTGACGGATCTTCTCGTGGAGCGATTCGAACTCCGCCTTGGAGAACACGTAGACGCAGTGCTCCTGGCCGCGGGTCAGGACGAGGCCGGACGCGAGTTCATCCCGGAATTTGGCCGGCAGGATGATGCGCCCCTTCTCGTCCAGTTTGGGGGCATGCGTACCGAGGAACATCGGCTGCCACCCCCACTCTCCCGGCCCAGGTTGCGGTGTGCCTCCACTTTACTCCACTCTCATCCACAAAGCACCACATTTGCGCCGAATTGCCCCGAACTGGGCACGTTGTGCCCCGGAACGACGCGGAAGAACCCGGTGGAGGGAAATGGAGAGGCCGGGAGGCATCGGGGGCGGACCGAGGCACGAAAAAAGGGCCGATCCGAAGATCGGCCCTGCGTTGGAGAGCTGGTGGAGGGCTGTGGAAGCTGCCCGGGGGCTAGCTCTCGCCGCCGTCGTTGCGCTTGTCCCAGCGGTCGTTCATGCGATCCATGAAGCCCGGGTGGCCACCGCGCGCCTTCGCGCCCTTGGTCTCGGTCGTGCCCGGCTCGACGGCGACGCGTTTGCCCGGCGCGATCGCCAGCAGCACGCCGGCGAACATCACGATGAAACCGAGGATCCCGACCAGTGGCTGGCGGAACCACACGCCGACGACCAGGACGATCACCCCGACCACGGCGAGCAGGATTCCGAGAACGATCGAGCGGTAGGCGGGACGAGCCCGCTTGCCTCCGACCTTCGCTACGAAGTCTGCGTCGTTCTGATAGAGACTGCGTTCCATCTCTTCGAGGAGGCGCTGCTCATGTTCCGAAAGCGGCATCCGATTCCCCCTCTTTCTCGCGGGTTCGAGGCTTAGTGTGCCTGATTCTAGCCTCGCCGGTCTGGCTAGGCTAGGCGTGTGTCAGAAAGCATCCGATTCGTCGACCTCATCCAGTCCAGAATCGATGGATTCTTCGATACGCGCGCCTCCATTCTCGTCTCCATCGCCGATGAGCTCTCTCCGGTGGCGGCGTTCTCAAGGGATTTTCTCAGCGGCGGGAAGCGCTTCCGGGCGCTGTTCTGCTTCTGGGGGTGGCAGGCCGTCCGGACGTTCGGGGAGGACGCGGGGACTGCGCCCGATGGTTCCGAGGCCGGAGCGGTGATCGCGGGCGGCCCTCTGGACGCCGTGGTGTCGGTGGCGAGCGCGCTCGAGCTGTTCCACGCCGCAGCGCTGGTCCACGACGACCTGATCGACAACTCGGACACGCGGCGGGGAGCGCCCGCCGCGCACAAGCGGTTCGAGAGACTGCACGACCAGGAGGGGTGGGGCGGCTCCGGCGCCTCGTTCGGGACCGGCGCGGCGACGCTCCTCGGCGACCTGCTCCTCATCCTGAGCGACGAGCTGTTCGACGAGGGCCTCACCCAGCTCGTCAGCGCAGCGGCCCGGCGTGCGGCGCGTGCGGAATTCAACCGGATGCGACTGGATGTGACCGCCGGGCAGTACCTCGACATCTTCGAGGAGATCGGCTGGGCCGGCCGGCCGGACGCCGATCAGCTGGCCCGTGCGGAACGGGTCATCGTCTACAAGTCGGCCAAGTACTCCATCGAGTCGCCGTTGCTCATCGGAGCGAGCCTCGCCGGCGCGACGATCGGTCAACTGGACTCCCTGCGCTCCTTCGGCCTCCCGCTCGGGATCGCCTACCAGCTGCGGGACGACCTGCTCGGGGTCTTCGGCGATGCGGAGGTCACCGGTAAGCCGAGCGGCGACGACCTGCGCGAGGGCAAGCGGACGGTGCTGATCGCGCTCACGCGCCAGGCCGTCCCGTCCGGCGCCCGGGCGACTCTCGACGAGCTGCTCGGGGATCCGGACCTGACACCCGAGCAGATCCGGACCATGCAGCTGACGATCCGCGAGTCAGGGGCGGTGGAGACGGTCGAGCGGATGATCGCCGACAATGTCGAGCGCGCCATGGCCGCCCTCGACCGATCACCGCTCGGAGCTGCGGCCAAGGCGCAGCTGCGTGAGCTGGCGATCGCGGTGACGCGCCGCAACGCGTGACGCCGTCGGTCAGGCGAGAGCCTGGGCGACCCGGCGGACCTCGGCTTTGCGGCCGGCACGCAGCGCTTCGATCGGCGACGTGCCGAGACTCTCCTCCACCTCGAGCAGCCAGTCGACCGCCTCGTCGTCACTGAAGCCGTCGTCACCCAGCACGATCAGCGTGCCGTGCAGCTCGCTGAGCGGCTGACCGTCTTTCAGGAACAGGGCAGGGACCTTGAGGACCCCGTCGATCCGCTTGGCGCCGAGGTGGCGGTCCTCGATGAGACGACGGACCCGGCTCACGCTCAGGCCCAACTGCTCGACGAGGTCGGGGACGGTCAACCACTCCGTGGTCTGGACGTTCTCGCTCACCCCTCCAGCGTGCCATGAGTCGCGCGGCAGTGCACGCACGAGCAATTGTTACGATCAGGTAAACTCACATCACATGCGTCACTTCTGTTGACTCCTTTTATCTTCTGTGTCAGCGTGGGGAGTCGTCGTGCCACTCAAACAGGGGGTTCCCATGGCCTTGGCAGACACCGGCAGGATCCGCGGAGTCCTGGGCACCGTGCCGATCGCGATCGCGAGCTCGCTCGCGGTCACGCTCAACCTCGTCACCCCCGCCCAGGCGGCGCCGCCCGCCGAGCGCTCCACGGACCGCGGCGGCGACACCGGGGATGCCGCCGGATCCTCCCGCTCGACTCTCGTGAGCACGATCGCGCCGCACGCCGGGACATCGGAGGCGGACACCCGCCTCGCCGCCGCCCCGGCCGTCTACCGGGTGCAGTCGGGCGATACGGTCTCCGGAATCGCGACACGCTTCGGCCTCTCGACGGCCGCCGTGCTGGCCATGAACGGCCTCAGCTGGAAGAGCCTGATCTTCCCCGGTCAGGTCCTCGCCCTCGCGGGACCGGCCGCAGCACCTGCTCCCGCTGCGCCGGTGCCCGCTGCGCCGGCCCCCGCTCCCGCCGCACCGGCTGCTCCGTCCGCCGGCACGACGTACACCGTCGCCCGCGGAGACACCGTCAGCGGGATCGCCGGTCGTTTCGGCGTCACCACGCGCGCCGTGCTCGCCGCCAACGGCCTCAGCTCGTCGAGCCTCATCTTCCCGGGGCAGAAGGTCCGCATCCCGGGCATGACCACCGCAGCGCTGAACACACCGGTCGCCGCTGCACCCGCGGTCGCCCCCGTGGTGGCGCCCGTGGTGGCGCCGGCGCCCCTCCCCTCGGCCACAGCCGGGCAGGTCATCGCACTCAGCGACGAGATGCGCGCCAACGCTCAGCTGATCGTGCGCATCGGACGGCAGCAGGGAGTGCCGGACCAGGGCATCGTCGTCGCCCTCGCTGCGGCCGCGCAGGAATCGGGCCTCCGCAATGTCCGCTACGGTGACCGCGATTCGCTCGGACTGTTCCAGCAGCGGCCGAGCACCGGATGGGGAACGCCGGAACAGGTGCTCGACCCGACCCGTGCGACGCTCGCGTTCTACGGCGGGGCAGGAAACCCCAACCCCGGCCGCACCCGCGGACTGCTCGACATCCCCGGCTGGAGCCGGATGAGCGTCACCCAGGCCGCGCAGGCCGTCCAGCTCTCCGCCTTCCCCGACGCCTACGCCAAGTGGGAGACCTCCGCGCGCGCCTGGCTCGCGCAGCTCGGCTGACCCGCGAATGTCACAGCCGGGTCACAGCCCTCGCGCCCACCGGTGTTTTGCAGGGTTCCCGCATCCCTCTTTCTCTAGACTCGATTTGTGACCACGAGCCAGACCGACCCGATGATCGGCCGTCTCATCGACGGCCGGTATCAGGTGCGCTCACGGATCGCCCGCGGCGGGATGGCCACGGTCTACCTGGCGACCGATCTGCGCCTGGAGCGCCGCGTCGCGATCAAGATCATGCACGGCCACCTGGCCGACGACTCCACCTTCAAGAGCCGCTTCGTGCAGGAGGCGCGCTCGGCCGCGCGGCTCGCGCATCCCAACGTCGTGAACGTCTTCGACCAGGGCCAGGACTCCGACATGGCGTACCTGGTCATGGAGTACCTGCCCGGCATCACCCTCCGCGACCTGCTCAAGGACTACGGCAAGCTGACGCCAGAGCAGACCATCGACATCATGGAGGCGGTGCTGTCCGGCCTTGCCGCCGCGCACAAGGCGGGCATCGTGCACCGCGACCTCAAGCCCGAGAACGTGCTGCTCGCCGACGACGGCCGCATCAAGATCGGCGACTTCGGCCTGGCCCGCGCCGCCAGCGCGAACACCGCCACCGGCCAGGCCCTGCTCGGCACCATCGCCTACCTCTCCCCCGAGCTCGTCACCCGCGGCGTCGCGGACGCCCGCAGCGACATCTACGCGCTCGGCATCATGATGTACGAGATGCTGACCGGCCAGCAGCCCTTCCAGGGCGAGCAGCCGATGCAGATCGCCTACCAGCACGCGAACGACGCCGTGCCTGCGCCCAGCGCCAAGAACCCGGCCGTGCCGGCAGAACTCGACGAGCTCGTCCTCTGGGCGACCGAGAAGGACCCGGAGCGCCGCCCGCGCGACGCCCGCGAGATGCTCGACCGGCTCCTGGAGGCCGAGAAGTCGCTGCGCGGCGAGGCGGTCCTCCAGCCCACCATGGTGCTTCCGCCCGCGTTCGAAGTGGATGCCGGCGACACTCAGATCATCAACCCGGCCATCCGGCAGCAGGTCGCCTCCAGCACCCCGGCGGCGACCGCGACGCTGACGGCCGCCGCTGCGAAGCGCCGCTCCAAGGGCTGGTGGCTGTTCGCACTGGTCATCGTGCTCGCCGGCGTGGCGGCCGGGACCGGCTGGTACTTCGGTGCGGGCCCCGGATCGCTGGTGGCGGTGCCCAACGTCGTCAACGCCGCACCGGATGCGGCCACCGCCCAGCTGACGAAGCTCGACTTCAAGGTCGCCCAGGCTCCCGAGTACAGCACAACGGTGGCCAAAGGGATGGTGTCGAGCACCGATCCCGGCGCCGGTGCGCCCGCCGGGCGGGGCAGCACGGTCACCCTCCGCATCTCGCAGGGCCCGAAGCCGGTGACCATCCCTGCCCTGGCCGGTCAGAGCGTCGACGCCGCTAAGAGCGCGATCACCGGAGTCGGCGCGAAGGTCGGCGACATCGCGCAGCAGTTCGACGCGAAGGTCCCCGCGAATACGGTGATCTCGGCCACGCGGGCCGACAACGGCGCCGACATCTCGGGTGGCGGACCGTACTTCGAGGCCGCCTCGGTCAACCTTGTCGTGTCGTCGGGGGCCATCCCGGATGTCGCAGGAAAGTCGGTGAAGGATGCGTCCAGCATCCTCAGCAAGGCCGGGCTCCTGACCTCCGCCGGCCCGGAGAGCTACAGCGACACGGTGTCCGACGGCGACGTCATCTCGGCCCAGCCGCAGCACGAGCCTGTGCGCCCCGGCGACACGCTGCTGCTGGAGACGTCGAAGGGGCCGGAGCCGGTCACGGTTCCCGATGTGGTCGGCAAGAACTGGGCGGATGCCAAGAAGGCGTTGAGCGACGCCGGCTTCCAGCTCAAATACAGTGCCATCGCCGATGTCGCACCGAGCGCGTTCGTGGTCTCCAAGATCTCCCCGGGCGCGGGCACCCAGCAGCCCAAGGGCTCCACCATCACGGTCAACTTCGCCGGCTTCTAGCCGCGGCCGCGTCTCAGCACCGGCGATGCGTCGATGGGACGCAACACGCCGCTATCCGTGTCGGATAACGGCGTGTTGCGTCCCATAGATAGGGCGACGCGGGTCAGGCCTGCGAGAGCTCCTCGGCGACCAGGAAGGCCAGCTCGAGCGACTGCATGTGGTTGAGGCGAGGGTCGCAGAGCGACTCGTAGCGCGTGGCCAGGGTGGCCTCGTCGATGTGCTCGGAGCCGCCCAGGCACTCGGTCACGTCGTCCCCGGTCAGCTCCACGTGGATGCCGCCCGGGTTGGTGCCGGCGGCGCGGTGCGCCTCGAAGAAGCCCTTGACCTCATCCACGACGTCGTCGAACCGCCGCGTCTTGTAGCCGGTCGGCGTCGTCAGCCCGTTGCCGTGCATGGGGTCCGTCACCCAGAGGGGCTTCGCGTCCGACCGCTTGATGGCTTCGAGCAGCGGCGGCAGCGCATCCCGGATCGTGCCGGCGCCCATGCGCGTGATGAAGGTCAAGCGCCCGGGCTCGCGCTCCGGGTCCAGCTTGTCGATCAGGCGCAGCATGTCGTCGCGCGAGGTCGTCGGGCCGAGCTTCACGCCGATCGGGTTGCGCACCCGCGACAGGAAGTCGACGTGCGCCCCATCGAGGTCGCGCGTCCGCTCGCCGACCCAGACGAAGTGCGCCGACGTGTTGTACGGCGTCCCGGTGCGGGAGTCGATCCGCGTCATCGGCCGCTCGTAGTCCATCAGCAGCGCCTCGTGGCTGGAGTAGAACTCGACGCGTTTCATCTCTTCGAAGTCGGCGCCCGCCGCCTCCATGAACTTGATGGCACGGTCGATCTCACGGGCGAGGCCCTCGTAGCGCTGGTTCGCCGGGTTCGCCGCGAAGCCCCTGTTCCAGCTGTGCACCTGCCGCAGGTCTGCGAAACCGCCCTGCGTGAAGGCGCGGATGAGGTTCAAGGTGGAGGCAGCCGTGTGGTACCCCTGCACGAGCCGTCGCGGGTCGGCCTGGCGTGACTCCGGCGTGAAGTCGTAGCCGTTGACGATATCGCCGCGGTAGGCGGGAAGGGTGACCCCGTTGCGGGTCTCGGTGTCGCTCGAGCGCGGCTTGGCGAACTGGCCGGCCATGCGACCCATCTTGATGACGGGCACGGAGGCGCCGTAGGTCAGGACGACGGCCATCTGCAGGACCGTCTTCACCCGGTTGCGGATGGCGTCGGCCGTCGCACCCGCGAAGGTCTCGGCGCAATCGCCGCCCTGCAGCAGGAACGCCTCGCCCTGCGCCGCGCGCGCCAGGCGGGTGCGCAGCTGGTCCACCTCGCCGGCGAACACCAGCGGAGGCAGAGTGGCGATCTCGGCCGATGCGGCGGCCGCGGCCTCGGCATCCGGCCACTGCGGCTGCTGCTTGATGGGGAGCGTGCGCCAATACTCCAGGCCCTCGATCACGGACTCGTCAGGTCGCACGACGGGCTCTGTGGTCTGTAGCACTGGTCTTCCGCTCACTCGAGGATGGATGGGATATCCGAGCCTATCGCGAAAGGCTGAGGGGCCGTCCTACTGTGACAGCGTCGCCCGCTTCTCCTTGACCGTGCTGGCGTACACGTCGACGTACTCCTGGGCGCCCAGGCGCTGCAGCTCGTACATGATCTCGTCGGTGACGGAGCGGAGGATGAAGCGGTCGCCCTCCATCCCGTCGAAGCGCGAGAAGTCGAGCGGCTCGCCGACGATGATGCCGATCCTGCCGACCTTGGGGAGGCGCGTGCCGATCGGCATGATCTTGGCGGTGTCGACCATGGCGACGGGCACGACCGGGACGCCGGCCTCCAGGATCATCCGGGCGACGCCGGTGCGCCCCCGGTACAGACGCCCGTCCGGACTGCGCGTGCCCTCCGGGTAGATGCCGAGGATCTCGCCCCGCGCCAGCACGCCGAGGCCCGTGTTCAGCGACGCCTCGGACGCCTTGCCTCCCGAGCGGTCGATCGGCAGCTGTCCGGTGGCGTTCATGAAGGCCTTGGTCGCCCAGCCCCTCAGGCCGCGCCGGGTGAAGTAGTCGCTCTTGGCGAGGAACGAGACGTGCCGCTCGACCTCGAGCGGCAGGAAGATCGAATCGATGAACGAGAGGTGGTTGCTGGCCAGGATGACGGCGCCGTCGGCAGGGATGTTCTCGAGGCCGATGACCCACGGCCGGAAGATGCCGCGCAGGATCGGCCCCACGACCACGTACTTCATCAGCCAGTAGAACATCGCTCCGAAGCCTATCCCCGCCGGTCGCCTAGATGGAGGAGGCGTGGAGGCGCGCCAGGTCGGCCGCACCGACCACCCCGGCGTCGTTGACGAGCTCGGCGATCGCGAACTCCGGCTCCGGGTGGAACCCGCGCGCCGGCAGGTTCTCGAGGTACGCCTGGCGGATCGGGTCGAGCAGGAGCTCACCGGCCTGCGCGACACCGCCCCCGAAGACGAAGAGCTGCGGGTCGAGGATGGCTCCGAGGCTCGCGCACGCCTGGCCCAGCCAGTCGCCCAGCTGCCGCAGAGCGGCCAGCGCGCCGGGGTCGCCGGCGGTGATCAGGGCGCTGATGTCGAGGCCGCTCAATGCCCCGGTGCGCGCCCGGACGTCGGCGAGGCCCTGACCGATTCCGCCGGCGTCGGCGAGCTCGTTCGCCATCCGCTGCAGCGCTCGCCCCGAACCGTACTGCTCGATGCAGCCGTGCGCCCCGCACCCGCAGGGCAGCCCGCCGGGGACGACGCGCATGTGCCCGATCTCTGCGCCCGCTCCGAAGCCTCCACGGAACAGGCGGTCGTTGCTGACGATCGCGCCGCCCACGCCCGTGCCGATGGTGAGGACCACCATGTCCGAGACGAGACGGCCCGCGCCGTACCGGAACTCGGCCCAGCCGGCGGCGTTCGCGTCGTTCTCGATGAGGACCGGGAGGTCGATCCGCTGCTCGAGCTTCTCGCGGAACGGCTCGTGGCGCCAGCTGATGTTCGGCGCGTAATAGACGGTGGACTGCGCGGCGTCGATGAAGCCGGCGGCCGCGACCCCGGCGCCCGCGATCTCCTCCGGACCGTCCGACAGCCGTTCGATCATCTCGACGACGGCGTTCTCGATCTCCTCCGGCCGGCTCGCGTCGGTCGGGACCCGGTCCTCGCGGACGATCGCGCCGAGCTCGTCGACGACGGCTCCCGCGATCTTGGTCCCGCCGATGTCGATGCCGATCGCGTGCACGTAATGCCTTCCTGCAGGATGCGGGCTGAGGGGGTGAGGTCGCCGGCGCAGAGGAGCCTCCCGGCAGGACCATCTAGAGTGTAATCAACCCCTCCGGCCGAAGCCATTCGGCCGGACGCCCGCCCGCCGGTATCGAGGGAGCTACCGTGAAACAGATCGACACACCCACACTCGTCCCCGCCGACCCGGAGGCCAACGCCACCGACCTGCTGGTGCAGCGGCTGGCAGAGACCCCCGACGCGCCGCTGTTCAGCCTGCCGGACGGAGACGGGTGGAAGGACATCACGACCGCCGAGTTCCACCGTCAGGTGATCGCTCTGGCCAAGGGACTGGTCGCCGCGGGCATCCAGCCGGGCGACAAGATCGGGCTGATGTCGAAGACCCGGTACGAGTGGACGCTGATCGACTTCGCGACCTGGTTCGCCGGAGCGGTGCTCGTCCCCATCTACGAGACGTCCTCCCCCACGCAGATCCAGTGGAACATGTCGGACTCCGGCGCCATCGCGGTGTTCCTGGAGACCGCCGAGATGCACGCCCGCTTCGACGAGGTGCACCCGGAGCTCCCGCTGATCGAGACGGTGTGGCAGCTCCACCTGGGCGACCTCGACAAGCTCGCTGCGGCCGGCGTCGACGTGCCCGACGACGAGATCGAGCGCCGCCGCCGGATCGCGAAGGGGTCCGACATCGGCACCCTCATCTACACCTCCGGGTCGACCGGCCGGCCGAAGGGCTGCGTGCTCACCCACTCCAACTTCGTCGAGCTGTCGCGCAACTCGGCCGAGGCGCTGAAGGAGGTCGTGCAGCAGCCGGGCGGAGCATCCACGCTCCTGTTCATCACGACCGCGCACGTCTTCGCGCGCTTCATCGCCGTCCTCTGCATCACCGGCGGCGTGAAGGTGGGCCACCAGGCCGACACCAAGCAGCTGCTCCCCGCGCTCGCCAGCTTCCGCCCGACGTTCCTGCTCGCCGTGCCGCGGGTGTTCGAGAAGGTCTACAACTCGGCGGAGCAGAAGGCCGAAGCGGGCGGCCGCGGCAAGATCTTCCGCGCGGCCGCCGAGGTGGCCGTCGAGCACTCCAAGGCGGTCGAAGCGGGCTCCGTCCCCTTCGGCCTCAAGCTGAAGTTCGCCCTGTACGACCGGCTCGTCTTCTCGAAGCTCCGGGCCGCCATGGGCGGGCGCGTGAAGTACGCCGTGTCGGGATCCGCGCCGCTCGGGTCGCATCTCGGCCACTTCTTCCACAGCCTCGGCATCAAGGTGCTGGAGGGCTACGGACTGACCGAGACGACCGCTCCTGCGACCGTCAACCGGCCCGACCTGTTCAAGATCGGGACTGTGGGCCCGGCCCTCCCCGGTGTCGACCTGCGCCTGGCCGACGACGGCGAGATCCAGGTGCGCGGCATCAACGTCTTCCAGGAGTACTGGAAGAACCCGGAGGCGACGGCGGCGGCGTTCGACGACGGCTGGTTCCGCACGGGCGACATCGGATCGTTCGACGCGGACGGCTTCCTGACCATCACCGGCCGCAAGAAGGAGATCATCGTCACCGCCGGCGGCAAGAACGTCTCCCCCGCGGCCCTCGAGGACCCGATCCGGGCGAATCCGCTGGTCGGGCAGGTGATCGTGGTCGGCGACCAGAAGCCGTTCATCTCCGCGCTGGTGACCCTGGACACCGAGATGCTGCCGACCTGGCTGGCGAACAACGGCGAGGACAAGGACATGACGCTCGCGGAGGCGTCGGTCAACCCGGCCGTGCACGCCGAGATCCAGCGCGCCATCGACCACGCGAACGCCGGCGTGTCTCGCGCGGAGAGCATCCGCAAGTTCGTCGTGCTGGCGACCGAGCTGAGCGAGGCGAGCGGGCACCTCACCCCCAAGCTGAGCATCAAGCGCAACGTCATCCTGGCCGACTTCGCGGACGTCATCGACGGCCTCTACAGCGACAACCCGCGCACCGAGGGCTTCTCGCTCGCGCACTGAGTCACCGCCACACGGGTTTCGCCGATTCGTGACGAATGTCGCGAATCGCGCGCTTCCCGCCCGCCGATTCGTGACGAATGTTGCGAATCGCGCGCTTCCCGCCCGCCGATTCGTGACGAATGTTGCCTTTCGCCGGCGCATTGGCCAGATTCGGCACGAATCGGACGAGGCGCGCGAGGAAGGCGTCCCTGTCGGCGAAGAGGTCGGTTGCCGTGACTCGGACCACGCGCCAGCCCTGAGCCTCGAGGAGTTCCCGGCGCTCGATGTCACGATGCCACTGCCTCCGGTCGGAGCGGTGCCCGTCACCCTCGTACTCGAACGCGATCCGCCTGGTCGGGATGCTGAGGTCCGGGTGGAGCGTCAGGCCGGTTCCCTGGATCGGCACCGGCCTGTTGACCTCGAGCTCGTCGGCGATGCGGTCCTCCAGGAACAGCCTGAGCAGCGTCTCGGGGCGCGAATCCGCCCCGAAACGGATGCGCGGCAGCGCCCACGCCCGGGCGGGCGCTCCTTTCGTCCGGAAGAGTTCGCGGGAGAGAGCCTCCAGCTCCTCCAGTTCGGCCAGCGCGGGACGCGTCCGGGCCCCGACCAGATGGTCCCCCGCCGCGACCAGATCCTCCCGGTCGATCGCGCCCGAGAGCTGGCACCACACGTGCGCGGGCGCACTGACCGGCAGGCCATCGATCATCCGGCCCGAGACGCGACGGAGAGTGTGGCCGGTCATCCCGCGGCCGCGCGGAGGCCTGCGCGGAAACTCGACCGAGACGTGCAGTCCGTCCGGCGGCTGCGGGGCGGGGAGCGGCACACCGAGCAGCGCCGCGGCGGTCCCGTGGCTGAAGAACGCTCGCTCAGGAAGAAGGGGGAGAGCCGCCTCGCACAGCTGACGAAGGCTGCTCGGCGCCACCGAGACGTGGATGGAGTGGAACGGATGGTGCAGGTCGCGAGCCCGGAGCCGATCGGCGGGGACGCCGTGGCGCCGCGCGTCAGCGGGAGTGAACGGGACTCCGACGAGAGCCGCAGGCAGGGGTTGTGGGGTGCGCATCCCTCATGGTCGCGCCCTGCTCGAACCCGCGAGCGCGCTCGTTCGAATCTGTGGAGACAGCATCGTTCTCCACATCCCCTCCCCTCCCGATTCGTGACGAATCCGCCGTATCGCGCCGCCGAGGCGCCGATTCGTCACGAATCGGGAACTCGCCGGGTGCGCCCTGATTCGTGACGAATGTGCGGAAAGGGGGCACGATAACGCGGATTCGTCACGAATCGGGAGAAGACGGGGAGGGACGGAGGGAGGAGAGAGGAGGCTCAGACCTCGTCGCGCCAGGAGTGCTCGGGGGCGTAGCCGAGGATGCGGCGGGCCTTGTCGATCGACAGGAGGGTGTCGTTCGTGCCCAGGGCGCGCTTCAGCGGGACGCCGGGGAAGACCTCCGCGACCAGCTCGTCGTTGGGGCGGCTCATGACGGTGTCGGCGGCGGCGATGATAAAGCGGTCGAAGCCGGTGGTGTCCCACTCGAGGGCACGGCGGATGGCCTGGGCTCCGTCGCGGCCGTCGATGTAGCCCCAGAGGTTCCACTTGCGCGCCTGGGCGTCCTCGTCGAACGCGGGGAAGGCGGCGTAGTCCTCCGGGTCCATCACGTTGGAGAACCGCAGGGCGACGATCTTCAGCGCCGGGTCCCAGCGCACCAGCTCGATCGCCATCTGCTCCTCGAGGTGCTTCACCAGCGAGTAGGTGCTCTCGGGACGTGCGGGATAGTCCTCGTCCACCGGTATGTAGGGCGGCGGCACGTCGAACGGCAGCCCGAGGACGGTCTCGCTCGAGGCGTAGACGACATTGCGGATGCCCGCCCGGCGCGCAGCCTGGAACACGTTGTAGGTGACCCGGATGTTGTTGTGGAAGGTCGCCACCTCGCTCAGGATGCCCGGCGCCGGGACTGCGGCCAGGTGCACGATGGCGTCGAACCCGTCGTGCTGGTCGTTCACCCCGAGGATGGCGTCCACCGTCTGACCGAAGTCGGTCAGGTCGACCCGGACGAACCCTGGACCGCGTTCGCCCGTCGCATCGAGGGAGACCACCTGGTCGCCCGCCTTCCGCAGCTCGCGCACCACAGTGCGCCCGAGCTTGCCCGATCCTCCGGTGACCGCGATTCGCATACGGCCAGTCTAGGCGTGTGCGCCTAGAACCAGTCGGACTCGCGGATCTGCTTCATCGCCTCACGGCGGCTCTCCTTGTCGAGCCGGTCCAGGTAGAGCTTCCCGTCGAGGTGGTCGGTCTCGTGCTGCAGCGCCTGGGCCAGCACTCCGGTCCCCGACACTTCCACCGGCTCGCCGTTCAGGTCGATCCCGGTGACCCGGGCGAACGGGTAGCGCAGGGTCTTGAACCAGAGCCCCGGCACCGAGAGGCAGCCCTCGTCGATCAGCTCCGGCTCCCCCGACACCTCGACGAGGACGGGGTTGATGATGTAGCCGACCTCGCCATCCACGTTGTAGCTGAAGGCGCGCTCGTTGACGCCGATCTGCGGGGCGGCGACGCCGGCGCGGCCGGGCGGCAGGACGCTGTCCACCAGGTCTTCGACCAGCCCGCGCACACCGTCGTCGATCTCGCTGATCGGGTCGGACGGGGTCTTCAGCACGGGATCGCCGAACAGGCGGATCTGACGTTCGGTCACAGGTACTCCTCGAGAGAACGGGGACGGTCGGGCGGCTCAGTCGCGCTCGGCGGGCAGGCCCTCGACCACGAGGGCGGCCAGCGTGCGCGCCGAGAGGCGGGTGAGCGGCTTGAGGTCCTTCCACGACACCACGGAGCCGGCGGCGAGCTGCGGGTCGTACGGCACCCGGACGATCTCGCGCACCCGTGAACGGAAGTGCGCCTCGATCTCCTCCAGCTTCACCAGGTTGGTCGCGTGCGTCGCGGTGTTCAGCGCGACGATCGCGTTGCGCACCAGCTCGCCGTAGCCGTTGGCCTCCAGCCAGGTGAGGGTCTCGGAGGCGAGCCGCGCCTCATCCACACTGCCGCCGGAGACGATGACGAGGGAGTCGGCGCGCTGGAGGGTCGCCCGCATGACCGAGTGCACGATTCCGGTGCCGCAGTCGGTCAGGACGATCGAGTAGAACCGCGCCGACAGGTCGGCCACGACGTTGTAGTCGTTCTCGTCGAACGCTTCCGAGAGCATGGGATCGGTGTCCGACGCGAGGATGTCGAGGCGCGTCTCGTCACGCGAGACGAGAGCGGAGAAGTCGGTGAAGCCTCCGATGCTCGCCGCCTTGTGCACTACATCGCGCACCGTCGACCGGGTCTGCCGGGGGACGCGCTCGGAGAGGGTGCCGCGGTCCGGGTTCGCGTCGATCGCGATGATGCGGTCCTCGCGGGCGGAGGCCAGCGCCATCCCGAGCAGCGTCGTCACGGTGGTCTTGCCGACGCCGCCCTTGCGGGTGAGCACGGGCACGAAGCGGGCGCCGCCCTCCAGTTGCTTCTGGATGCGGTGGTCGAGCTCCTTGCGGGCGCGGACCTTGGCGGAGTCACCCAGGTTCACGGTGCGGAAGGTGACGTTGTAGACGAAGCGCTGCCACGGCCCTTCGGGGCCCGGCCGGGTCTTGCGGTTGACCTCCAGGAGGCGATCGGCGGTCAGCATCGCGGCCGGTTCCGGCTGGACCGACTGCTCGCCGCGCAGGCGATCGCGCCGGGAGCCGGCGAACGGCTCGCTCGAGGGCAAGGGCGGCGCATCCTCGGCCACGGCCGCGGCGGCAGGACCGTCGCCGGCCTCACCCGCGGACGCGGCCGGCGTGGTCGCCAGCCGGGACGCGACGATCGCGACCGACATGGTGGTCGGCTCGCTCGGAGAGGCGACGAAGCCCGGGTCGACCGGGACCTCGTCGATCGCCACCGCCGCCTCGTCCTCCGGGATCTCGGGCGGAGGCGCCGGCGGCAGGTCCACGGCGATGCTGAGAGTGGATTCCACGTCGAGCGACCCGGCCGGCTCGAAGGCGGCGGCCGGCGTCAGCTCGTCGTCGGCCGGCACCAGCTCGCGCGGTGCGCGCGGCTCCGGGGTGTCGGCGTCATGACCATCTGCCACGTCGTGCGTTCTCCTTCTGCTGCGGGCGGGTCCCGCGAATCGTCATTGTAGGCCGTCGCGCCGTTCGGCGTCGCGACGGGGGTCGTGAGCCCGTCTCAGGACGGCTGGATGACCACGATCAGGTCGCCCGCGTCCACCTGCTGCGTCTTCGGGATGGCCAGCCGTTCGACCGTGCCGCCGACGGGTGCGGTGATGGCCGCCTCCATCTTCATGGCCTCGATCGAGGCGACGGCCTGGCCCGGTGCGATGGTGTCGCCCACGGCCACCTGGAGGGTCACCACGCCCGAGAACGGCGCCGCGACCTGACCGGGCTTCGCCGTATCCGCCTTCTCGGCCGCTTTCGACTCGACGACGATGCTGCGGTCGCGCACGAACACCGGCCGCAACTGGCCGTTGAGCGTGGTCATGACCGTCCGCATGCCCTTTTCGTCGGCCTCCCCGATGGCCTCCAGGCCGATGTACAGCCGCACGCCGCGGCTGAACTCGATCACGTGCTCGCCGCCCTGCGCCAGCCCGTACAGGTAGTCGAGGGTGTCGACGACGGACAGGTCGCCGAACAGCTCGCGCATCTGCTCGTAGATGCGCGTCGGCGCGGGGAACAGCAGGCGGTTGAGGGTCGCGCGACGCTCCTCGCTGTCGCCCTCGAGGGCGGAGGCGTCGTCGGCGGACAGGTCCTCCACGCCCACCTTGACGGTCTTGCCGGCCAGCACCTTGGTGCGGAACGGCTCCGGCCAGCCACCGGGCAGCTCGCCCAGCTCGCCGGCCATGAAGCCGACCACGGAGTCTGGAATGTCGTAGTTCTGCGGGTTCTCGGCGAAGTCGTCCGGGTCCGCCTTGACGGCGGCCAGGTGCAGCGCCAGGTCGCCCACGACCTTGGACGAGGGGGTCACCTTCGGGATACGGCCCAGGATGCGGTTGGCGGCGGCGTACATGTCCTCCACCAGCTCGAAGTCCTCGGCCAGGCCGAGGGCCTTCGCCTGCTGACGCAGGTTGGAGAGCTGGCCGCCGGGGATCTCGTGCTTGTAGACGCGACCGGTGGGGCCGGGAAGTCCCGACTCGAAGGGCCGGTAGACCTGGCGCACGGCCTCCCAGTAGGGCTCGAGGTCTTCGACCGCGGCCAGCGAGATGCCCGTGTCGCGCTCGGTGTGCGCGAGGGCGGCGACGAGGGCGGAGGCGCTCGGCTGGCTGGTCGTGCCGGCCATCGGCGCGCTCGCGACGTCCACCGCGTCGGCACCGGCCCGCGAGGCGGCCAGCAGCGTCGCGAGCTGACCACCCGGGGTGTCGTGCGTGTGCACGTGCACGGGCAGGTCGAACCGCTCGCGGAAGGCCGCGACCAGCTTCTCGGCGGCGGACGGCCGCAGCAGCCCCGCCATGTCCTTGATGGCGAGGATGTGCGCGCCGGACTCGACGATCTGCTCGGCGAGCCGCAGGTAGTAGTCCAGGGTGTACAGGTCTTCTGCCGGGTCGAGCAGGTCGCCCGTGTAGCAGACGGCGACCTCGGCGATGGAGGTGCCCGTGGCGAGCACGGACTCGATCGCGGGTCGCATCTGCGAAACGTCGTTGAGGGCGTCGAAGATGCGGAAGATGTCGACACCGGTGGCCGCGGCCTCCCGGACGAAGGCGTCCGTCACCTGCGTCGGGTACGGCGTGTAGCCGACGGTGTTGCGGCCGCGCAGCAGCATCTGGATGTTGATGTTCGGCAAGGCCTCGCGCAGTGCCGCCAGGCGGTCCCACGGGTCCTCGCCGAGGAAGCGGAGGGCGACGTCGTAGGTCGCCCCTCCCCAGGCCTCGACGGAGAGCAGCTCGGGGGTCATCCGTGCGACGTAGGGGGCGACGGCCAGCAGATCGCGCGTGCGGACGCGAGTCGCGAGCAGCGACTGGTGGGCGTCGCGGAACGTCGTCTCGGTGACCGCCAGTGCCGTCTGCGCGCGCAGGGCCTCGGCGAACCCGGCCGGGCCGAGTTCGAGCAGGCGCTGACGCGAGCCCGCGGGCGCCGGGGCGGCGAGGTCGATCGCGGGCAGCTTCTCCGCCGGGTCGGCCAAAAGCGGGCGCGGGCCGTTCGGCTGGTTGACGGTGACGTCGGCGAGCCAGTTCAGCACCTTGGTGCCGCGGTCCTTCGACGCGCGGCCCTTGAACAGCTCCGGGCGCTCCTCGATGAAGGAGGTCGAGACATTGCCCGCGATGAAGTCCGGGTCCTCCATGACGGCCTGCAGGAACGGGATGTTCGTGGCGACGCCGCGCACGCGGAACTCGGCCAGCGCGCGGCGGGTGCGCAGCACGGCGGCCGGGAAGTCACGGCCTCGGGTGATGAGCTTCGCGAGCATGGAGTCGAAGTGCGGGCTGATCTGCGCACCCGGGTTGATCGTGCCGCCGTCGAGGCGGATGCCCGCTCCGCCCGGCGAGCGGTAGGTGGTGATCTTGCCGGTGTCGGGTCGGAAGTTGGCGGTCGGGTCCTCGGTGGTGATGCGGCACTGCAGCGCCGCGCCGCGCATCTGCACGGTCTCCTGGCTGAGGCCCAGGTCTGCAAGCGTCTCGCCGGCCGCGATGCGGATCTGCGACTGCACGAGGTCGACGTCGGTGATCTCCTCCGTGACCGTGTGCTCCACCTGGATGCGCGGGTTCATCTCGATGAACACGTGCTGGCCGGCGCGCTCCCCCGCGGTGTCGAGGAGGAACTCCACGGTTCCGGCGTTCTCGTAGCCGATGGAGCGGGCGAAGGCGATCGCGTCGCGGTACAGCGACTGGCGGATGTCCTCCGACAGGTTCGGGGCCGGAGCGATCTCGACCACCTTCTGGTGGCGGCGCTGCACGGAGCAGTCGCGCTCGAACAGGTGCATGGTCTCGCCCGTGCCGTCGGCGAGGATCTGCACCTCGATGTGACGCGGGCGGAGCACGGCCTGCTCCAGGAACATGGTCGGGTCGCCGAACGCGCTGTCGGCCTCCCGCATCGCCTCCTCGAGCGAGGCGCGCAGGTCGGCCTTGCTGTTCACGCGGCGCATTCCGCGCCCGCCACCGCCGGCGACGGCCTTGGCGAAGATCGGGAAGCCGATGTCGTCGGCGCCGGCGATCAGCTCGTCGATGTCGCGCGACGGCGGCGTGGACTTGAGCACGGGGACGCCGGCGGCGATGGCGTGCTCCTTGGCGGTCACCTTGTTGCCGGCCATCTCGAGGACCTCTGCGCGCGGGCCGATGAAGGCGATGCCGGCCGCGCGGGCGGCCTCGGCGAGCTCCGGGTTCTCGGAGAGGAAGCCGTAGCCCGGGTAGATCGCGTCCGCACCGGACTCCTGGGCGACGCGGATGATCTCCTGCACGTCGAGGTAGGCGCGCACCGGGTGCCCCGGCTCGCCGATCTGGTACGCCTCGTCGGCCTTGAGGCGATGCATCGAGTTGCGATCTTCGTACGGGAACACGGCGACCGTCTGGGCGCCGAGCTCGTACGCGGCCCGGAAGGCTCGGATGGCGATTTCACCGCGGTTGGCAACGAGGATCTTTCGGAACATGGGGACCTTTCGAGCAGGGGTCGACACCACACAGCAAACGGTTAGGTTCTCTAAGACTAGTGAAGGTAACGTGGCTCTCGTGCACGTACTCAGCGTTAGCTCCCTCAAGGGCGGTGTCGGAAAGACGACGGTGACGCTCGGGTTGGCGTCGGCGGCGTTCGCGAAGGGACTCCGGACGCTGGTGGTCGATCTCGACCCGCAGTCCGACGTCTCCACCGGCATGGACATCCAGGTCGCCGGTCACCTCAACGTCGCCGATGTGCTGGCCTCCCCCAAGGAGAAGATCGTGCGTGCCGCGATCGCTCCGTCGGGCTGGACGAAGGGCCGTTCCGGCACCATCGACGTCATGATCGGGAGCCCGTCGGCGATCAACTTCGACGGCCCGCACCCGAGCATCCGCGACATCTGGAAGCTCGAGGAGGCGCTCGCGAACGTCGAGCACGACTACGAGCTCGTGCTGATCGACTGCGCGCCCTCCCTGAACGCCCTCACGCGCACCGCGTGGGCCGCCAGCGACCGTGTCGCGGTGGTCACCGAGCCCGGCCTGTTCTCGGTCGCGGCCGCCGACCGCGCGCTGCGCGCGATCGAGGAGATCCGCCGCGGACTGTCGCCGCGCCTCCAGCCGCTCGGCATCATCGTCAACCGCGCGCGTGTGCAGTCGCTGGAGCACCAGTTCCGCATCAAGGAGCTGCGCGACATGTTCGGCCCGCTCGTGCTCTCACCGCAGCTGCCCGAGCGCACCTCGCTGCAGCAGGCGCAGGGCGCGGCGAAGCCGCTCCACGTCTGGCCGGGCGAGAGCGCCCAGGAGATGGCGCACAACTTCGACATGCTGCTCGAGCGCGTGCTCCGCACCGCTCGCCTCGGCGAGTACGCGACCGCCCAGTCCTGACGCTCCGCACCCTCACGCCCCCGCCGTCGCTCCTCCGTCGCCCGCTGGTGGTCCCCCGCCGTCGAGTACACGAATTCTGCACGCGACACGCCGCGCAGGCGTGCAAAAAGTGTGGACTCGATGGTGGGCGGGATGCCCCGAGGTCAGGAGGCGCGGGTGCGGGCTGCGCGGCGAGCGGCGAGCTCGTCCATCGCGTCGGACTGCGTGTCCAGCTCGACCAGGCTCGTCTCGACCTCGCGGAGGACCTTGCCCACGGCGATGCCGAAGACACCCTGGCCGCGGCTGACCAGGTCGATGACCTCGTCGTTGGAGGTGCAGAGGTACACGCTCGCGCCGTCGCTCATCAGGGTCGTCTGCGCGAGGTCGTTGACGCCGGACTCACGCAGCTGATTCACCGCTGTGCGGATCTGCTGCAGCGAGATGCCGGTGTCGAGGAGGCGCTTCACCAGCTTGAGCACGAGGATGTCGCGGAAGCCGTAGAGGCGCTGCGAGCCGGAACCGGCCGCGCCGCGAACCGTCGGCTCGACGAGACCGGTGCGCGCCCAATAGTCGAGCTGGCGGTACGAGATGCCGGCCGCGCGCGCCGCGACGGCGCCGCGGTAGCCGTTGACGTCGTCCATCTCGGGCAGGCCGTCGGTGAACAGGAGACCGAGGTCGTACCGGGAGGCGCCATCGTCACGACTCAGTTCGCTCATGATGTTCGCCTCTCACCCGGGATAGTGGATCGCGCGCCGCAACCGCGTCGCTTCATCCACGGTACCCATGCGGCGGTCGCCGGGCAACGACATCCGCTCTTTCGATCTCGGCGTGTCGAGGTGATCGTCGGTCGTCACGGACGCAACCGGGCGATGGACGACCGGATGATGCTCCCGCGCACCACGTCGAGCTGCGCCGCGATCTCGCGGGCCAGCTCGGCCGTTCGCGCCTTGCTGCTGACGTCGTTGCGCCGCGCGATCGGCACCAGAGCGGTCTCGATCAGGCCGATCTCGCGCTCGGCGGCGGCCCGGAACCCGCGGAGGTGGCGCGGCTCGATACCGCTCCTCCGCAGTTCGGCCAGCGCCCGCAGGACGGTCAGCGCCTCGTCGCCGTAGACGTCGGAGGCGGGAAGGAGCGACGCGCTCACGGCATCCTGCAGCAGGTCGGCGTCGGCGCCCGCCTCGCGCAGCAGCTCATCGCGACGATACCGGCGCGAGCCCAGGATGGACCCGGCCGGCGCGCTGCCCGGGAACACCGGGTCGAGCCCGGCGTCGAGGTCGGCGAAGTACTTCTTGATCACCTTCAGCGGGAGGTAGTGGTCGCGCTGCATGCCGAGCACGGCCCGCAGCCTGTCCACGTCGGCCGGCGAGAACTTGCGGTAGCCCGAAGCGGTGCGCGACGGCGACACCAACCCGCGCTCCTCGAGGAAGCGCAGCTTCGAGGACGACAGGTCCGGGAACTCGGGCGTCAGCCGAGCCAGCACCTGGCCGATGCTGAGGAGGGCCGGAGCATCGCCGGCGGCCCTCTGAGCCGGCCGCGCCACTAGCCGTTCGCCGCTGCGGCGAGGTCGTGACGCGACGCGTAGAAGGTGAGACGGAACTTGCCGATCTGCACTTCGGCGGCGTCGGCGAGCTGCGCGCTCTCGATCCGGACGCCGTCGTAGTACGTGCCGTTCAGGGACCCGAGGTCGCGGACCTCGAACGAGGTCCCGCGGCGCGTGAACTCCGCGTGGCGGCGGGACACGGTCACGTCGTCGAGGAAGATGTCGGCGTTCGGGTGGCGGCCCGCGGTCGTCACGTCGGCGTCGAGCAGGAAGCGCGCACCGGCGTTCGGTCCGCGGCGCACGATCAGCAGCGCGGAACCGGTCGGCAGCGCCGCGATGGCTTCCTGCTCCTCCGGCGACACTTCGCCGGAGGGGTACATCTTCGAGATGAACTCCTCGCCGAAGCGCGCGGTCGTGTCCTCGTTGGCCGCCGCGTCCCGCAGGGGGTTCCGGGCGGCGTCGTCGGCTTCGCTGTTCTCAGCGTTCGGGTCAATGTCTTCAGGCACCGTCAACCTCCTTGCGGTCCAGCGTATCCGATGCAGCGCCGCTGTCATCGGCCGGAAGTCGGATGACACGTGCCGTCTCGCGGATATAGACGACTCCCGCCCACCAGTAGAGGAAGGCGCCCCACAGCGCGAAGGCCCAGCCCAGGGGCAGCGAGAACGGCGCGACGGGCGCGAACGCCTCCCCCAGCATTAGCAGCGGGAGGGCCCAGAACAGGCAGAATGTGGCGACTTTTCCGAGGTGGTGCACCGGGAGCGGGCCGAAGCCGTGGTTGGCGAGGATGACGCCGAGCACGGCGAGCATCACATCCCTCGCCACCACCACCAGGAACAGCCACCAGGGGATGACTTCGCGCCAGCACAGGCCGATCAGCGCGGCGAAGATGTACAGCCGGTCGGCGGCGGGGTCGAGCAGCTGCCCGAGACGCGACACCTGGTTCAGCGTGCGCGCCAGCCAGCCGTCGAGGAAGTCGGTGATGCTCGACACCACGAGCACCAGCAGGGCGAGCCCGTCCTGGCCGGTGATGATCAGCCAGAGGAAGACCGGCACGAGGGCCAGCCGGAAGAAGCTGAGCACGTTCGGGACGGTCCAGACCCGCGAACTCACCACCGCGCTTCCACCCTCCACGCTGACGAGTCTAGTGAGCGCCCTCTCTCAGTGCGGACGGGGTGTCCACATGGCGAGCCGGTCGCGCAGGCCCATCGCGTCGTACGGCGCGCGCACCTTCACGTCGTTGTCGAAGTAGGCGTACACGTCCATCCCGCGCGACAGCCAGCCGCCCAGCTCCTCCGCCCACCGGTCCAGGGACTCGTCGGTGTACCCGCTGGTGTAGAGCTCCTCGTCGCCGTGCAGCCGGACGTAGGCGAAGTCGGCGGTCAGGTCGCGGATGACCGGGTAACGCCCCGCGGTGTCGGCGAGCACGATCGCGACGCCGTGGGCACGGGCGAGCTCCGCGAAGGCGGGGACGTCGAAGGAGGTGTGGCGCACCTCCACGGCATGCCGCAGCGGCCGGTCGGCGTCGGCGGCTGCGTGCGTCCTGTCCTCGTCGAGCGTGGCCTCTCCGGCGAGGACGGCGGCCTGTGCGGTCGTCCGCGGCAGCATGGCGAGGAAGGCGTCCACCTCGCCGGCGTCGAACTGGAGGGTCGGCGGGAGCTGCCAGAGCAGCGGTCCGAGCTTCGGCCCCAGCGCGAGGACGCCGGAGGCGAAGAAGTTGGCGAGGGCCGTCCGCGCGTTCCTCAGCCGCAGGATGTGGGTGATGTAGCGGCCGCCCTTGACCGCGAAGACGAACTCCTCCGGCGTGTGCTCGGCCCAGGTACGGTAGCTGGAGGGGCGCTGCAGCGAGTAGAAGCTGCCGTTGATCTCGATGGAGTCGAGCCGCTCGGAGGCGTACTCGAGCTCCAGCCGGTGCGGCAGCTTGGGCGGGTAGAAGACGCCGCGCCACGGGGCGTAGGTCCAGCCCGAGATGCCGATGCGGGCGAGCGCCATCAGCGGCCCCTGAGCTGGTCGAGCAGCCGCCGTTCCCGTTTGGTCGGGCGCCCGGCTCCGCGTTCGCGGACGACGGTGGCGGGCGTCTCTGTGCGCTCCGGCGGCGGTGGAGTCCGGTCCTCGAAGCAGTCGGCGGCGATGGCGGCGCCGACGCGTTTCACGATCAGCCGCCGGGCGATGTAGATGTGCTCGGTCCCGCCCACGAACGCGCGCACCTCGTCGCCCACCTTGACGGGCTGGGCGGGTTTGGCGCGTTCGCCGTTGACTTTCAGGTGGCCGGCCTTGCACGCGTCGGAGGCCGCCGAGCGCGTCTTGAACAGCCGGACCGCCCAGGCCCAGGAGTCGACACGGACGCTCTGCGGTCCGCCCGTCGCCGCGGTCCCCGGCATGTCAGACCGCCGCGGGCGCCTTCGGGGCGCCGGTCGTCTCCTCGGACAGCGACGCCTTCCACTTCACCAGGCTGCGCACGGTGCGGCTGCGGTCGGAGGCGAGCTTCTCCATGACGTCCGCCGGCACGAAGTAGTTGACCGCGACCCAGCCGCGAACGATCTCCGACCGGTCGTCGGCGAGCATCCGCAGGATGTCACACGGGGTCGCCTCGTTCTTCGCGACGCAGCCGCGCACGCCCTCGTCGGGGTCCTTCGCCAGGGTGAGGAAGAGGTCCTCCGGGGTGTTGTAGCTGCTCGCCACCGCCTCCCGGATCTTGGGGTTGGCCTCGGAGGCCAGCAGCCGGAGCCGGCGGAGCTTGCTTTCGGTCACCTCGGGCGCCGGATGCAGGGCTGCGGCCTCCTCGGCGGTGAGCATCGCCGGCCGGTGGGTCCGCATGGCCTGACGCTGGGCGGGGGTGTTGAACCGGATGCACGACATATTCCCACCGTAGCCCGGGTTACCGTGTTTCTATGGAAACACTCCTCGCGCGGCTGGACCGCATCGCGGGAGGCCGTCACGCGGGCTACACGGTGCCGGATGAGGGCCGCACGCACCCGCGCACGCGCCGGGCGTTCACGGTCGTCGGCTGGCTGCTCGCCGCCGAACTGGTGATCGGGCTGTCGGCGGTCGTGGTCGCGGTCGTCCTGACCCTCGACGGCGTCGCCGTGGCGTTCCCGGTGTGGATGCGGTCGGTCATCGTCCTCGGAATGACGGCCACGCTGTTCTACTTCGCCTGGCGCGCCGCGAAGGGCTACTACTGGGCCTACTCGCGACTGCGGCTCTTCGCCAAGATCTTCCCGGTGGTCACCCTCGTGATCGCCGCCATCCCTGGTCTCTACCCGCTGTGGATGGTGACGGAGCAGATCGTCTTCAGCCTGATCCTGATCGGGGTGGCCGACTACCTCGACTCCGACCACATGCGCGCGGTGTTCCCGCGGCCCGGGAACCAGGGCACGACCGGCGACGTCCGCGCCTGATACTCCGCGTACTCCGGGTACCGCGAGCGCGTGATGCTCTCGGTGAACACCGTGGAGCCGATGAAGAGGCCGGTCAGCAGCAACGGACCGATGACCGTCCACTGCAGCACCGAGCCCGCGGCGACGCAGCCGATGAGGAACAGCACCCACCACTGCGCCTGCTCGAAGAAGAAGTTCGGGTGCCGTGAGAAGCGGAACAGGCCGGTCTGCAGGAACCGCGGCGAGGGCGTGCGGCCAGCGGCGGACTCCGCCTTCTTCCACTGATGGAACCGCCACTGCTGCTGGTCGGCGATGGTCTCACCGGTGAGGAAGGCGACGAACACCGCGGCGAGCACGATGTCGAGCGGGTTGAGGGGCGAGCGGTGCTGGTACGCGGTCCAGGCGGGCAGCGCGATCAGCAGCAGGAGGATGTTCTGGTAGACGACGATGAAGAACAGGTTGAACAGCTGGAAGGCGGCAGGGTGCATCCGGCCGCGCAGCACCTCCCACCGGTAGTCCTCGCCGCCGGGCTTGTAGCCGCCCTTCCTGGCGAAGTTGAAGGTGAGCCGCGCGCCCCACAGGGTCACCAGCACGGCCATGAGGTCGAGCCGCGGGTCTGCGAGTCCGGCCGCCCCGGCGAAGACCCACACGTAGACGACCGGCACGATCGACCAGATCCGGTCGACCCAGGAGTGCTCCCCCGTGATGAGCGACAGCACCCAGGTGGCCGCGCAGGCGGCGGCGAGGATCCACAGACAGACGATGAACGGCTCCACGACCACATCCTAGGGCGAGGAGAGGACGTGCACCCGGCGCGACGTCAGTTCTGGAGCACGGAGAGCACGTTGCCGGCGGGATCGCGGAACCAGGCGATGTCCGGCCCGCGGTTCGCGGCGCGCCCGCGCAGCACGCCCTTCTCGTCGGTCGGCAGGTTCGGGTCGTCGTAGATGGCCGTCGCCACGCCCGCCGCATTCAGCTCGTCGACCGCTGCGTCGATGTCGGCCACCACCAGGTTCAGGATGGTGAAGCTCGCCGGCTCGTGGTCGGGCTTCGGGTAGATGAAGACGTGACCGCCCGTTGGGAGTTCCAGGTCGAGGTTGCCCATGGAGCCGTCCGAGACGGACAGCCCCAGGGTGTCGCCGTAGAACGCCTTCGCCGCGGGGATGTCGTCGACGCTGAAACCGCTGAAGATCTCGAGTGGAGTGACCATGGGCTCCACTCTGCTCGGGGAGGCGTCCCCGCGTCTAGAGGTTTCGGTGCCCTGGGGAGAAGCGCCAAGGGGAGAAGTGCCCTGGGGAGAGGTGCCCTGGGGAGAAAGGGGCTCAGACGAAGCGGACGGCCTCCTGAAGCCGGGTGCGCAGTTCGAAGGCCCGATCGACGCTCTCCCGGCCCGCGGCGTTGGCCCCGTCGCGCAGCACCCGTGGCAGGAGCGAGCGCCGGACGACCATCGAACCGGCCAGCCGCCCGCGGCGCACGACGTCGAACGGCACGTCGAGGTCGCCGTCGGGCACTACGACGATCAGGCCGGTGAACCGGACGCCCGCCTGGCGGCCGAAGCTCTTGGCGGCCCGGTGCAGCTCGTGGAACGGCTCCTCATCCGGCCCGATCCCCGCGCCGACGAGCTCGCCCTTCGCCAGCTTCACCGGGCCGCCCCAGTCGGCCGAGCGGACGGCGAACAGCCCGGCCGGGCCGAGCACGATGTGGTCGAGCTTGGCGTCGGTGGAGGGATGCACGGCGACGTCGTTCCAGATGGTGAAGCCGATGCCGAGCCCTGTCACCGCGCGGGCGGTCGCCTCCTCGGCGAGCGCCCCGGCGAGCAGCCGGCGGATCTCGGGAGGCGCCGAGCGCACCAGGGCGGGATCGTACGGGTCCGGATCGCCGGCGCCGCGCCCCATCCACTCGCGCATCAGGCCCAGGAACCGCTCCCGGGAGCGCCCGCCGGGGTGGCCGTAGCTGCGGGCGCGTACCGTGGCGCCGGAGGACGGGCGCGCGCTGTGCATGGTCGCGCTGAAGCCGCCACCCGCCGAGTCGCCCGCGACGGCATCCACGGTGATGCTCTCTCCTCGGTCGTAGCGGGCGCGGTCCTCCGGGTCGCCGATGAGCTCCCACGCGTGCTGCACGGACTGGAAGGCGGCGGCGGTCCCTCCGGTGTCCGGATGCGTCTCACGCAGCAGGCGCCGGTACGCCCGGCGCAGCTCGTCGTGGCTCACGTCGGGGTGCACGCCGAGGACCTCGTACGGGGTGGGCGAGGCCGGGGAGTCGCTCATCGCGCGGTGATCTCTTTCGGTCGGTGGATTTCCGACCCTAGCGCGCGGATCCGCGAAATCGCCGAATTCCCATTGCGGCCGGAAACTGACCGCATGCCCGGATAGCGTGAAAGCAACCGATCAGGAAGGCACAGACCATGACCATCAGCGACTGGCGCATCGAGCTCATCATCCTCCCCGTCACCGACGTCGACCGCGCGAAGGCGTTCTACGTGGACACGCTCGGCTGGAACGCCGACCACGACCACCGCGTGTCGCCGACCGTGCGCTTCGTCCAGGTGACGCCTCCTGGGTCCGCCTGTTCGATCGCGTTCGGCGAGAGCCTGACTGAGATGACGCCAGGCACGATGTCCGGCCTGCAGGTCGTGGTCCCCGACGCGGATGCGGCGCTCGCCCACCTCCGGGAGCACGGGGTCGACGCGCGGGGCGTCGCCGATCTGGCGTGGGGCCGGTTCGTCGACTTCGCCGACCCCGACGGGAACGCCTGGACTTTGCAGGAGCTGCCCCAGCGCGGCTAGCAGGTCGCGGCCGGCAGGGCGTGGAGAGCAGGGCGCGGCTAGCGCACCTGCGCCCACAGGATCAGCAGCAGCGTCACGGCGAAACCGCACGCGTAGTTGATCCACAGGAAGCGCCGCCAGCCGCGGTTGGCGCTGGTCGCCTGCGCGTCCGGAACGCTCCAGAAGGGCGCCGCCGTCGCGATGTACGGGAGGGCGAGCACCGCCGCGAGCGGTCCGGGCCACGGGGTGAGCAGCATCGCCGCTCCGGCGAGCGCCCAGGCGGCGATCGCCAGGCGCACGGTCGCTGCCGCGCCGATCGCGGTCGCCACGGAGGCGATGCCGGCCTCCCTGTCGGGGATGACGTCCTGCACGGCACCGAAGGCGTGGCTGCCGACACCCCACAGGAAGAACGCCAGGAGCACCAGCCAGAGCCCTGGCGTGAACACCGCACCGGCGAGGACCAGGCCGTACACCGCGGGGCTCACGAAGTGGATGCTGGAGGTGGCGGAGTCGAGGAACGGGATCTCCTTGAAGCGGAGCCCCTTCACCGAGTACGCGACCACCGCGAACAGGGAGACCGCGAGGACCAGCCAGGAGAGCGGCGAGCCGACGATCACCAGGTAGACGACGAACGGCAGCGTGGAGACGACCGCGGCGACGAGCGTGCGCCGATGCGCCGACCGGTCGAGCAGCGCCCCCTCCGCTCCGCCCTTGCGCGGGTTGCGCAGGTCGGACTCGTAGTCGAAAACGTCGTTGATCCCGTACATCGCCAGGTTGTACGGGATGAGGAAGAAGACCGTCCCGACGACGAACGTGGCGTCGATCCGTCCGGTGGTCAGCAGGTACGCGGCGGCGAACGGGAAGGCGGTGTTGATCCAGCTGAGCGGGCGGGAGGCGAGCAGCAGCTGGCGGACGGGTGAGGGGGCCACGGCGGTCACGATCCGGTCCCCCGCCGCCGTCCGGGCTGCCGGCGGGTCAGCAGCCACAGCGCCGGCAGGAGCAGCACCGCAGCGAGCGGGTAGGCGAAGTCCTCCACCGGCACGAGCCCCAGCTTGGCGCCGGTGATGTGCGCGTCGGCGTAGGTCATGAAGCCGGCGATGATCATCAGGTTATCGAAGACGGCCGTCAGCACGAGCACGATGGCGGCGGCGATCGTCACCGGCAGCCACCAGCGCCGCAGTAGCCGGCGGCGGTCGGGCGCCACGGCCAGAGCCACGGCGAGCACGACGCCGGCGACGAGGAGGAACACGAGGCTGAGCGGGGCGTACGTCATCCGTCGCTCCCCCGGCGGTCGAGGACGGTCCGCGCGCCGAACACCAGGACGAGCGTCAGGTAGCAGAGGAACAGCAGGAAGAAGACTTCCTCCAGCGGCAGCTCCGGCGCCAGGACGATTCCCGTCATCAGCCGCGAACCGCCGCGGGCGAAGACGCCGAGGGCGATGCCGGCCGCATCCCAGATCAGGAAGAAGACGAGGCCCAGTCCGAGCACGAGGGAGGCGCGGCGCGCGTCCCTCCAGAACACCAGCCGGAAGCGGGCGTCCAGCAGCACCATCGCCCCGAGCGCGACCAGCAGGCACGCCAGGTAGACGATGCTCACGACACGCGCTCCGCCTGCGGACTGGGGAGCGGCTCCGGAAGCGGACCGGCTCCGCCGTCGCCGCGGAGGCGCTTCACGACGAGCTCCGCGCTGATCAGGCACATCGGGAGTCCGATGCCCGGGATGGTCGAGCAGCCCGCGTAGAACAGCCCGTCGACCGTCTTGGAGGCGTTGCCGGGGCGGAAGAAGGCGCTCTGCCGGAGGGTGTGCGCCGGCCCGAGTGCGCCTCCGCGCCAGGCGTTCAGGTCGGTGGCGAAGTCCTCGGGTCCGACGGTGCGGCGGACGACGATGCGTTCGGCGAGGTCCGGGATGCCCGCCCAGGCGGCGATCTGTGCGATCGCGGCATCGGCCGCGTGCTCGATGGCGCGGTCGCCGGCGCCGTCCAGGCCACCGGCGCCGAGCGACACGTCGGCCGGCACCGGGATGAGGACGAACAGGTTCTCGTAGCCCTCTGGGGCGACAGTGGGATCCGTCTCGCTGGGCATGCAGACGTACAGCGAGGCCGGGTCCGGGATCCCGGGATCGGGCCCATAGATCGTCTGGAAGTTCGCCTCCCAGTCGGTCGTGAAGAAGAGGTTGTGGTGGGTCAGCTGCGGCAGCCTCCCACGGACCCCGAGCATCGCGAGCACCACGCCGGGGCCCGGGTCGCGCCGATCCCAGGTCTCCTCGGGATGGGTGCGCAGCGCCAGCGGCAGCAGCGCGGTCTCGGTGTGGTGCAGGTCGGCGCCGGAGACGACGATATCGGAGTGAAGGGTGTGCGGCCGGCCCGCCGCATCCCGGTAGTCGACGCCGGTCGCGTGGGCCCGCCCCGAACGCTGCGCGGTCCGGATCGCCGTGACGCGTGCGCCCGTGATCAGGTGCGCTCCTGCCCCGGAGGCGAGCGACGCGATCCGCTCGATCAGCCCGGCGAAGCCGCCGAGCGGGTACCGGACGCCGTCGTCGAGGTCCAGGTGGCTCATCAGGTGGTACATGCTCGGAGCCCGGCCGGGAGAGGTGCCGAGGAAGACCGCCGGGTAGCCGAGCACCTGGCGCAGCCGGTTGTCGCGGACGAATCCGGCCGCGTAGCGGTCGAGAGGTTCGAGCAGCAGGCGTGCCAGGCGCGGCAGACGACGCAGCAGGTCGGGCGCCAGCAAGGGCCGGAGGTCGGCGAACGTGCTGTACAGGAAGCGGTCGACGGCCATCCGGTAGGTGTCGGCGGCGCCCTCCAGGTAGCGGTCGAGGGCGGCGCCCGCCCCGGGCTCCACGCTCTCGAACACCGCGCGGTTGGCCGCCCCGTCGGCGTGCAGGTCGAGCGGCGGACGGCCATCCTCAGAGAACAGGCGGTAGCCCGGGTCGAGGGTCACCAGCTCGAGCTGCTCCTCGGCGGAGGTGCCCATCAGCCGGAAGAAGTGGTCGAACACCTCGGGCATGAGGTACCACGACGGCCCGGTGTCGAAGCGGAAGCCGTCGTGGTGCAACGACCCCGCCCGGCCGCCGAGTCCCTCGTTCTGCTCCAGCAGCGTGACGGCGTGGCCCTCGCGCGCGAGCAGAGCGGCGGTGGCGAGCCCGGCGATCCCGCCGCCGATGACCGCGACGCGTCGCCCGGTCATGGCCGGGACCCGTTCCGGGCGGCCGAGGCGGGGACGATCGAGGGTGCGCCCGCACTCGCCACGGACCCCCGCTGCACGGCCGCGACCGCGGTCGCGCGGGCGAGGATGGCCAGCTTGACCCGGGTCGGGACGCTGACGCGCCGGCTCAGCAGCTCGCTCGCCGGCGTCTCGCGGATGCGGTCGCTGAGCTCGGCGAAGAGCCCGTGGGCGGCCGTGATCGCCCGGCGGCAGTTGGCCGGCAGCTCCGGGATGACGTCGGCGGCGGCTCCCAGATCGCAGTCGATGTCGACGACAAGGGCGAGCTTCTCGCGCTCGGTCAGCCGCGCCGGGTCGATGCCCGGGAAGTAGCTGCGGCCGAGCTCGGCCCAGTCCACGGCGAGATCGCGGAGGAAGTTGATCTTCTGGAAGGCCGCGCCGAGCCGGCGGGCGCCGGCCTCGAGCCGGAGCCGCACATCGTCCGGGACGGGCGCGTCGGCCAGGAACACCTTCAGGCACATCAGCCCGATCACCTCGGCGGACCCGTAGATGTACGCGCGCAGCTCGTCGGCGGCGAAGTCCACCGGGCTGAGATCCCGCCGCATCGAGGAGAAGAACGGCCGGGTGAGCTCGACGCCGATCCCGGAGGCTCGCGCGGTGACCGCGAAGGAGTGGACGACCACGTTCGCGCTGTAGCCGGTGCGCATCGCCCGCTCGGTGTCGGCCTCCAGAGCGTCGAGCAGTTCGCGCTGGTCATCGACCCCGAGACCCGCCTCCGCGGCCGCGCCGTCGACGATCTCGTCGGCGACCCGGACGAGCGCGTACACGTCCTCCACCTGCCCTCGCACCCGCTGGCCGAGGAGCCGCGTGGCCATCCCGAACGACGTCGAGTACGCATTGATGATCGTGGCCGCGCCCGCGTGGGCGGCCCCGGTGTAGGTGGCGAGGTCCGTCGGCGGTGTGCCGGTCGGAGCCTCCGGTGCGCGAGTCATGCGATCCTCCCGATACACGAGCGTGCCACGTCGGTCAGCGGTTGGGATAGGGCTGCCGGGATGGCGGGATCGTCGAGCAGGGCGACGGCGCCCTCCACATGCTGCGTGAGGAGATCCTCCACGAAGCTGCGTGCCCCGCACGCCTCCAGGACCGCGGCGAGTGCGGCCGCCTCGCGCGGGGCGAGGTCGGCGCTCCCGAGCGACGGCGCCACCTCCTCCCAGCGCGATGTGCCGCGCGCGTAGGCGATCAGGGAGGTCTCCTTGCCCTGCCGGAGGTCGCTGACGATGCTCTTCCCCGTCACGTCCTCGCTGCCGAACACGCCCAGCAGGTCGTCGCCGAGCTGGAAGGCGATGCCGACCAGGCGACCGTACTCCGCCAGCGGGGCCAGCAGCTCCTCTCCTCCTCCGGCCAGCAGGGCCCCCGTCATCAGAGGCCCGGAGACCGAGTACGCGGCGGTCTTGTGCTCCGTCATGGCGAGGACGTCATCCAGTGTCGGCGCATCGGGGCCGAGACGTTCGGCCAGGGCGACGTCGGCGAGTTCGCCCGCTGCGGTCACGAAGACCGCGTGGTCGAGGATCTCGAGCAGGCGCTCGCGGGTCCACTCGTCGGCGTCGACCCGGGCGAGCACGGAGGAGGCGGCGTGCAGCAGCAGGTCGCCGGCGAGGATCGCGCCCGCCTCACCCCAGCGGCGGCCGCGGGCGGAGTCGGCCCCGCGCGCCACCGCGTCCGACGAGAAGGAGCCGGTCACGTTGGGACGGCCGCGGCGGACGGTGTCGCCGTCGATCACGTCGTCGTGGAGCAGGAACGCGGTGTGCAGCAGCTCGTAGGCGACTGCGGCGGTGCACGCGCTGTCGTCGTCCGCGCCGCCGAGGCCGCGGTACGCGGTGAGCACGAAGCGCGGGCGGATCCGTTTGCCGCCCTCAGCGGCGTCGCGCGCGCTCTCCCACAGCCGGCGGTAGGAGGGGGCGTAGGCCGAGGCCGCGGAGATCCGCTCTGCGAAGAACTGCGAGAGCCGGGCTTCGACGGCGGCCAGGGCGATGTCGATTCCGGGGCGGACCGCCACGGGAGTCCGTGTCTCGGAGTGCAGCTGTGTCATGCTCGGCGCTCCCTTGCCTAGCTTGGATAGCAAATAACTTAGCACGATTCTTACATTCGGGAATAGGATGTTCCCATGACTCCGGCCCGGAACGACGCGCACACCGATGCGCGGCGCGACGCACGACGCATCTCCGCTTCGCTGACCGACCCCCGGATCATCGACCCCCGGCAGGAGCTCGTCCGCCACGACGACCTCAGCGAGGAGGAGCTCGCGCAGATCGTCCGCGTGCTCACGGCGATGCGGGAGTGGCGCGAGGCCGACCAGCGGCTGAGCTTCGCCTCCCGGACCCACATGAAGCTCAACGAGACCGACATGCGCGCGCTGCGCTACATCATCGCGTCGATGAACAGCGGAGTCCCGGTCACCGCGGGCGCGCTCTCCGACCACCTCCACATCTCCACCGCCTCCACCACCAAGCTGCTGGATCGGCTGGAGCGCGCCGGACACGTCGAGCGGCGACCGCACCCCACGGACCGTCGCGCCGTCACGGTCGAGATCACCCCGGAGACCCACCGCGAGGTGCGCCGCACCATGGGGCTGCAGCACGCCCGGCGGTTCGAGGTGGTGCGGTCGCTGACCCCGCAGGACCGCGACACCGTCACGCGCTTCCTGCAGGACCTGAGCGCGACGACGCTGGCCCAGGCCGCGGAACCGGCATCGGCATCGGCATCGGCATCGGCCGAGCTCGACGGACACCGCCCGTCGAGTGGTGACTAGCTGTCGCAACTCGTCCGAAATAGGCGCATCTGCTCACGGCTCGACGGATGACGGATCGGGCCGGGTCACGCGGCTGGCCGCCTTCGGGTTCTCCGCCTCGTAGACGATGCGGTTCGCCATGCCGTTGAAGGTCACGCCGTGGAACGGCAGGATCGAGAACCAGTACAGCCGGCCCGAGAGGCCGCGCGGGAAGAACACCGCCCGCTGACGGTACTGCGAGCCGCCGCCCTCCCGGGGCCGGACCGCCAGCTCCAGCCAGGCACGACCGGGGACCCGCATCTCGGCGCGGAGCCGCAGGCTCCTTCCCCGCTCGATGCGCTCCACCCGCCACCAGTCGAGCGCGTCGCCGGTGTTGAGGTGGTCGGCGTCACGGCGCCCTCGGCGCAGCCCGACGCCGCCGACGAGCTTGTCCGCCCAGCCGCGCAGCGCCCAGGCGAGCGGGAATGAGTACCAGCCGCGCTCCCCGCCGATGCCCTCGACGACGCGCCAGAGGAGCTGCGCGTCGGCGGTGGAGTCCCGCTCGCGCAGGTCCGTGTACACGGTGTGACCGGACCAGTCCGGGTCGCTGGGCAGTGGGTCGCTCGGCGCGCCGGCGACGGACGCGTCCTGCCAGCTGGTCTCGACCTGGCCGGAACGCTCGCGCGCCAGGGCCAGCCGGACCGAGCGCCGGTAGCCGGTCAGACCCTCCGGAGGCGGCGGGATGACCGTGTCGATGGCGTGCTCGCGCATCACGCAGTCGTACTGCAGCGACTCGATGATCGGCACGGCCAGACTGCGAGGGATGGGAGTCACGAGGTTCACCCACTGCGACGCCAGCCAGGGCGTGAACACCGGCAGCGCTGCGATCGGGCGCTGCGGGAGCCCGGCCTCGAGCGCGTACGCGTTCATCATCTGCCCGTAGCGGAGGATGTCGGGACCGCCGATGTCGAAGGCGCGCGACACCTCCGGCGGCAGGTCGGCCGCGGCCAGCAGGTAGTGCAGGACGTCGCGGATGGCGATCGGCTGGATCCTGTTCCTCACCCAGCGCGGCGCGGGCATGTACGGCAGCACCTCGGTGAGGTGGCGGATCATCTCGAAGGAGGCCGAGCCGGAGCCGATCACGACGCCGGCCTGCAGCACGACCGTCGGCACACCCGAGTCGAGCAGGACGCGCCCCACCGCGACGCGCGAGCGCAGGTGACGCGAGAGCTCCCCGTCCGGGTGGAGGGCGCCCAGATAGACGATGCGCCGCACCCCCGCAGCTCGCGCGGCCTCCGCGACGGTGCGCGCTGCGTCGGACTCCTCCTCGTCGAAGTCGCCGCGCGCCCGCATCGAGTGGACGAGATAGTAGACGACATCCACGTCGGCGGCCGCCCGCTCGACCGCCGCAGGATCGTGGAGGTCGCCCTCCACCACCTCCACGTCGCCGGACCAGGGCACGTCGGTCAGCTTCTGCGGCGAGCGCGCGAGCACCCTGACCGCGTGCCCGCGGGCGAGCAGCCGGGGTACGAGCCGACCGCCGATATAGCCGGTCGCACCGGTGACGAGGACGCGGGAGGGAGCCATGGCGCCGAGGGTACGCCCGGATGCTGCGGCGCGGATGTTCGTGCAACGAATGCGGGTACGAGGATTCCGCGAACGTCATGTACGTTTTTGCGCATGGGCAAGCTCATCTACGGCGGAACCACCGAGATCGGTTTCGAGGACCGGGTCCTGGCGCACCTGCAGATCGTGATCGGGCTGAAGCTGCGGCGCAAGGAGGGGTTCTTCTTCTCGTGGCGCGACGAGCAGAACGTCGGCGACGGCCGCAGCGCCATCTGGATCGATCCCGCCATCCCCCTGCTGTTCCGCTACAGCGGAGGCCGTCATCCCCGCATCAACAAGAGCTGGCTGGAGCAGTTGACCCTCTCGTCGAACAGTTCGCAGGGCCTGCAGCTGACCGAGGAGATCGGCGCGCTCGGAGCCGACGAGGTCGACGCCGACTCCCCGCCCGGCCGCTGACCTCCCCCTGGACACGGAACGGCCCCGCACCGGATGGGTGCGGGGCCGTTCGCCGTTCGTACTGGCGGCTCAGCGGAGGTATTCGAGCAGCTCCGGGCAGCGCAGGCGCTTCAGGCTGCGGGTCTCGAGCTGGCGGACGCGCTCGCGCGTGATGCCGTAGACCTCGCCGACCTCGTCGAGCGTCATCGGCTTCTGCCCGTCGAGACCGAAGCGCATCCGCACCACCTTGGCGTCGCGCGGCGGGAGCTCCCGGAGGCGCTCCTCCAGGTCGCGGTGGCGGAACTCCACCTCGACGGCCTCCGGCGGGCCGGGGAAGTCGTCGTCCTCGATCAGGTCGCCGAGCTCGGCGCCCTCGTTCTCGCCCACCGGCACGGCCAGCGAGACGGTTTCGGAGTCGCTCATCTGCAGCTTGTGCACCTCGGCGGGGTCGAGGTTCGACGCCTCGGCCATCTCCTCCAGCGTGGGCGTGCGGCCCAGCTCTCCGCCCAGGTCGCGGCGGATGCGGTCCAGCTTGTCGATCTTCTCCACGGTGTGCACCGGGATGCGGATCAGGCGGGCCGTGTCGGCGATCCCGCGCAGGATCGACTGGCGGATCCACCAGGTGGCGTAGGTGGAGAACTTGTTGCCGGTGCGGTAGTCGAACTTCTCGACGGCGCGCACCAGGCCGAGGTTGCCCTCCTGGATCAGATCCATGACGGGGAGGCCGCGGCCGGCGTAGCGCTTGGCGATGCTGACCACCAGGCGCAGGTTGGCTTCGATGAAGCGCTCGAACGCACGCTTGCCGTCGTCGGCGAGGTACTGCAGTTCGCGCTTCTCGCGGGGCGTCAGTCCGGGGCGGACGGCCAGCCGCTCTCCGGCCAGCACTCCCACCTCGATCCGCTTGGCCAGGGCGACTTCTTCGTCGGCGGTCAGCAGGCGTGTCCGGCCGATGGAGTTGAGGTAGTCGCGTACCGGGTCGTTGGTCACTTCGAGCGTCGTCATCGTGTCATCCCATTCAGCCCGCGTACTCACGGGCACTGCCATCGTTGGTGCTCTCAGTCGGGTGTCCCGCAGACCATTTCTGGTCGGTGGGTCGTTAGCAACGATAAGCAGTGGCCCCTATCCCCCAACAAGGGGTTGACAGCAATGCTCGGGGTACGCTAATCGCGGTTCGGTGTGCGAAAAACGCATTTGTCAAGGCTCTGCCGGGGTACACACAGCACTCGTACAGTCCACCGGGTGACTGCTCACACGGACAACAAGGCGGCGTCGCTGAAGACGATCCGCACGACCATACCCGCACGCTTGGACCGTCTCCCCTGGTCCAAGTTCCACTGGCTCGTCGTCGTCGGGCTCGGGACGGTGTGGATCCTCGACGGGCTCGAGGTCACCATCGTCGGGGCGATCGGCAGCCGGCTCACCGAACCGGACAGCGGCCTCGGCCTGACCACCGCGCAGGTCGGTCTCGCCGCCGCCATCTACGTCTCCGGAGCCTGTGTCGGCTCCCTGGTGTTCGGCTACCTGACCGACCGATTCGGCCGGAAGCGGCTGTTCATCATCACCCTCGGCCTCTACCTGGTCGCGACGGTGCTGACGGCCTTCTCGTTCGCCCCGTGGATGTTCTTCCTGTTCCGGTTCCTCACCGGAGCGGGCATCGGAGGCGAGTACGCGGCCATCAACTCCGCCATCGACGAGCTCATCCCGGCCCGGCGCCGCGGCATGGTGGACCTCGCCATCAACGGCTCCTACTGGCTCGGCACGGCGTTCGGCGCGGTGCTGACCGTGTTCCTGCTGAACACGGCCATCTTCCCGCCGGACATCGGCTGGCGCATCGCGTTCGGCCTCGGCGCGGTGCTCGGCCTGGTCATCCTGCTGGTGCGCCGGAACGTGCCGGAGTCGCCGCGCTGGATGTTCATCCACGGCCGCGACGAGGAGGCCGAGAAGCTGGTCGGCGAGATCGAGGAGGGCGTGGAGGAGGAGACCCACGACCACCTGGAGAAGGTGCCGGACGACCGCGGCATCGAGATCCACCAGCGCCGCTCGACCGGTTTCGGGGAGATCGTCCGGGTGGCGGTGACCCAGTACCCGAAGCGGTTCGTTCTGGGCCTGTCGCTGTTCATCGGCCAGGCGTTCCTGTACAACGCCGTGTTCTTCACATACTCGCTCGTGCTGACCAAGCTGCTTCACGTGCCGGACGACGTGGCGCCGTGGGCGCTCGTCCCGATCGCGGTCGGCAACTTCCTCGGGCCGTTCCTGCTCGGCCGGCTGTTCGACTCGGTGGGCCGCCGCTTCATGATCACCCTGTCGTATGTCGGAAGCGGCGTGCTGCTGGTGGGCACGGCCATCCTGTTCGACGCGGGTGCACTGGACGCGTTCTGGCTGACGGCCTGCTGGATGGTCGTCTTCTTCTTCGCCTCGGCCGGAGCCAGCGCCGCCTACCTGACGGTGAGCGAGATCTTCCCGATGGAGACGCGGGCCATGGCGATCGCGTTCTTCTACGCGGTCGGGACCGGCATCGGCGGCATCATCGGCCCGATCCTGTTCGGGAACCTGATCGGCGGCGGCATCTCGGCGGTCTGCGTCGGCTACTTCATCGGCGCAGGGCTGATGATCGCGGCGGGGCTCGTGGAACTGTTCCTCGGCGTAGACGCGGAGGGCAAGTCCCTGGAGGACATCGCCGCTCCCCTGTCGGCCTCGACGAAGGCGCAATCGCCCTCCCGACGCTGACGAACTGCTGGTCCCGACATGCCGTTACGCCGGGAGGGTAACGGCATGTCGGGACCAGCAGTTCTCAGGAGAGCAGCTCCAGGAGGGCCGGCTCGGGAGCACGGCCGCCGGAGACGTCGATGACCTCGCCATTGCGGTAGCGGTCGAAGATGCGCGGGTCGATGTAGCTGTTGCGGGCGATCGCCGGCGTGTTGCCGAGCGCGGCGGCGGCCTCGTTGACCGCCGCACTGATCCGCTTCTTGCGCTGGCCGTCGGAGCCCGCGACACCCAGCTCGGCGAGGGCCTGCGCGGCGACGATGGTGCCGTGCAGCGTGCGGAAGTCCTTCGCGGTGAACTCGCCGCGCGTCTGCCGCCGGATGTACTCGTTCAGCGACGCCGGGCGGATGGTGTGCCAGGTGCCGTCCTTCCACGACAGCAGGCGGGAGCGCTGGCCGCGGAGCGCCTGGATCTGCCGGAGCAGCTCGGCGAGGTCCTCGTCGCTGATCGTGCTCGTCCAGCGCTGCGCCGACTTGGCCGGGAAGGTGAGCGTGATCTCGTCCCCGTCGATCCTCACATGCCGGCAGAGCAGCGTCGTGAGGCCACGGCTTCCGTTCGCGTGCAGGTACTCCTCGCTCCCGATGCGGACGCTGCCCAAGTCGATGATGCGGAACGCGGCGGCGAGGATGCGGTCGCGCCCGAACCCCTCCTGGCGCAGGTCCATCGTGACCTTCCGGCGGGCGGAGGGCAGCGTCTCGGCGAGCTGCGCCGCCCGCTCGAACTTGACGCGGTCCTGGTGCAGCCTCCAGGAGTCGTGGTAGCGGTACTGACGCCGGCCCGCTCCGTCGGTGCCGACGGCCTGGATGTGCCCGCGGGCGTCCGGCGAGATCCACACGTCCTGCCAGGCGGGAGGGATCACCAGCCCCCGGATGCGCTCCAGCTCGCGCTCGTCGACGATCCGGTTTCCCGCCTCGTCCTCGTAGACCGGCCCCGAGTCGGTCATCCTCCGGTGGTAGCCGGGGCCGGACGGGTTGCTGCGTTTCAGCCGCGTCACGCGGGCTTCTTCGCCGACTTCTTGGCCGGCTTCTTCGCTGCGGGTTTCTTCGCGGCGGGTTTCGAGGTCGACTTCGAGGTCGACTTCGACGACCGGCTGCGTTCGACGCTGCGCTGCAGCGCCTCCATCAGGTCGATGACCTCGCCGCCGCCCTTCTTCTCGGCCTCCTCCTCGCCGAAGGTGGCAGCGGTGTCGACGCTGTCGCCCTCCTCCAGCTTCGCGTCGATGAGCTTCTTCAGCTCCACCTGGTACTCGTCGGTGAACTTCTCCGGCTCGAAGTCGCCGGCGAAGCTCTCCATCAGGGCGCTCGACAGCTGCAGCTCGCGGTCCGAGATGCGCGGGGACTGGTCGAGCGACGGGAAGTCGGCCTCGCGGATCTCGTCGTGCCAGAGCAGGGTCTGCAGCACGAGCACGTTGCCGCGGACGCGCAGCGCGGCCAGCCGGGTCTTCTGGCGGAGGGCGAACTCCACGATGGCGGTCCGCTCCTCGTCCTCCAGCGTCTTGCGCAGCAGCGCGTACGCCTTCAGCGACTTCGAGTCCGGCTCCAGGTAGTAGCTGCGGTCGAACATCAGCGGGTCGAGCTGGTCGTTCGGCACGAACTCCACCACGTCGATCTCGCGGCTGCGCTCAGACGGGAGCGACGAGAGGTCCTCCGGCGTGAGGATGACGGTCCGCTCCCCGTCGTCGTACGCCTTGGCGATGTGCTCGTACGGGATCACCTTGCCGTCGATCTCGCAGCGACGCTGGTAGCGGATGCGGCCGCCGTCCTCGTCGTGCACCTGGTGCAGCGGGACGTCGTGATCCTCGGTTGCGCTGTACACCTTCACGGGCACGTTCACGAGTCCGAAGGTGATGGCGCCCGTCCAAATGGCCCTCATGTGCCCATCGTGTCCGGACTCAAGCCGCTTTTCAAGCAGCGATCAGGGAATCCACCGGTCGGAGACGCCCCGGGCGTACGGTGTGCCTATGGCCGCCCAGGACACCGAGGTCGTCGAGATCGACGGCCGCCGCCTCAAGCTGACCAACCTCGACAAGGTGATGTACCCGGAGACCGGGACCACCAAGGCAGACATCTTCGCCTACTACAACGCCGTCGCCGACGCCATGATCCCGCACGTGCGCGACCGCATTGCGACCCGCAAGCGCTGGGTGCACGGCGTGGGAACGCCCGACGACCCGGCCGAGGTGTTCTTCCAGAAGAACCTCGACCCCGCCTCCACGCCCGACTGGGTGCGCACGGCTTCCATCACCCACAAGACCAGCACGAACACGTACCCGCTGGTGAACGACCGCGCGACACTGATCTGGCTCGCGCAGATCGCTTCGCTGGAGATCCACGTGCCGCAGTGGCGCATCGACGGAAGCGGCGAGCGCGCCAATCCCGACCGGCTCGTCCTCGACCTCGACCCGGGCGAAGGCGTCACCCTGGCGGACTGTGCAGAGGTCGCCCGGCTGGCGCGCCCCATCCTGACCGGAATGGGGCTGGAGCCGTTCCCGGTGACCTCGGGCTCGAAGGGCATCCACCTCTACGCCGCACTGGACGGGTCGCAGACCAGCGACCAGATCTCGGCCGTCGCCCACGAGCTCGCCCGGGCGCTGGAGGCCGACCACCCCGACCTGGTCGTCAGCGACATGAAGAAGTCGCTGCGCGCCGGCAAGGTGCTGGTCGACTGGAGCCAGAACAACGGCGCCAAGACGACCATCGCGCCGTACTCGCTGCGCGGCCGCTTCGAGCCGACGGTCGCAGCGCCGCGCACCTGGCGGGAGCTGGCCGCGAAGGATCTGCACCACCTGGACTACCGCGAGGTGATGCAGCGGCTGAAGCGCCGGGGCGACCCGCTCGCCGAGCTGGACGGGCACGGCTCGCACGCGTCGCAGCCGGACCGGCTGTCCACCTACCGGTCCATGCGCGACGCCGGGAAGACGCCGGAGCCGGTGCCGGAGGAGCGACCGGAGGCTCGCGAGGGCCGCTCGTTCGTCATCCAGGAGCACCACGCCCGGCGCCTGCACTGGGACTTCCGGCTGGAGAACGACGGCGTCCTGGTCAGCTGGGCGCTGCCGAAGGGCACGCCGACCGACACGAAGCAGAACCACCTGGCCGTGCACACCGAGGACCACCCGCTGGAGTACGGGAGCTTCGCGGGCGACATCCCGCACGGCGAGTACGGCGCCGGCCACGTCGAGATCTGGGACCAAGGCGACTACGAGTTGGAGAAGTGGCGCGACGACGAGGTGATCGCGACGCTGCACGGGCAGCCGGACGGCGGGCTCGGCGGCGTGCCGCAGAAGTTCGCGCTGATCCGCACCGCACAGGGCGGAGACCAGAAGAACTGGCTGATCCACCGGATGAAGCCGGACCACGAGGAGGCGCACGCCGCCGCACCGGCCCGGGCGGAGCGGACCCCTGGACCGCCCATAACGGACGCACCGGTCTCCCCCATGCTCGCCACCCTCGGCTCGGCGGCCGACATCGCGGACGAGGACGAGTGGGCCTTCGAGATGAAGTGGGACGGCATCCGAGCGATCGCGGAGATCCGCGGCGGCCGGCTCCGCCTCACGACCCGCAACGGGAACGATGTGACCGTCACCTACCCCGACCTGGAGGGCCTGGTCGGCCTGGCAGGCGAGCACGACCTGGTCCTCGATGGCGAGATCGTCACCCTCAACGCGCAGGGCCGCCCCGACTTCGGCCTGCTGCAGACGCGGATGGGGCTGACCCGCCCGGCGGACGTGCAGTCCGCGCTCAAGCGCGCGCCCGCGCACTACATGGCCTTCGACGTGCTGGAGGTCGACGGGCAGAAGCACACGCGAGACCCCTACGACGAGCGACGCGCGCTTCTCCGGGAGGTGCTGCAGCCGGGACGCGGCGACCCGGTGCAGGTCCCTCCCGCGTTCGACGGCGACCTGCAGCACGCCATCGACTCCAGCCGGCAGCTCGGCCTCGAAGGGGTCATGGCCAAGCGCCGCGACGGCACGTACGCCACCGGCCGCCGCTCGCGCACCTGGATCAAGATCAAGCACCACCTGACCCAGGAGGTCGTCATCGGCGGCTGGACGCCCGGCAACGGCCGCCGCGCGAACACCATCGGCGCCCTCCTGCTCGGCATCCCGGACGGCGACACGCTGCGCTACGTCGGCAAGGTCGGCACGGGGTTCAGCGACCGCGCCCTCGACGACCTCACCGCGAAGCTCGCGCGGCACGAGCGGAAGACGAGCCCGATGGAGGGCGTCCCGTCGGCGGACGCGCGCGGCGCTCACTGGGTACGGCCGGACATCGTCGGCGAGGTGGAGTTCGCCGAGTGGACGGGACCCGGCAGGCTGCGGCAGCCGTCATGGCGGGGCCTGCGGCCGGACAAGCAGGCCGAGGAGGTCGTGCGCGAGAGCTGAGGCGACGCGGCCGGCCTGCGAGAGTCTGCGCGCGGCTACGGCGTCGGCGCGAGCGCGTCGTAGCGCCGGAACGACCCCTGGATGCGCACGACGACACCGACCAGCACCACGATCAGCAGACCGCCGAGCAGCGGAGGGAACCACAGCGCGCCGGTGAGCGCCAGCACGCCGATGTAGAGGTCGCCGAGCCGCGGACCGCCGGTCACCACGACGGTGAACACCCCCTGCAGCCGCCCGCGCATGACGTCTGGCGCGGACGCCTGCAGGATCGTCATCCGGAAGATCGAGCTGACGTTGTCGGCCGCGCCCGAGGCGGCCAGCATCACCGTCGCGACCAGCAGGGCCGGGAGGTTCGCCTGCGCGAGCGAGGCGCCGCCTCCCGCCGTGCCGGTGAAGGCGACGACCGCGAGCACGATCCCGAAGCCCAGGACGCTGGCGCCGTAGACGGTGATGGCCCGCTCGACCGCGCGGCCCTGCCAGCGCACGCCGCCGAGGCGACCGGAGAAGACGCTCGACACCAGGGTGCCGACCGCGCCGGCCGCGGTGAGGATGCCGACCGTGATCGGGCCGCCGCCGATCAGCAGGGCGCCGACAGCCGGGAACAGCGCCCGCGGCTGTCCGAAGGTCATGGCGATCACGTCGAGCACGAACGTCATGCTGAGGTTGGGCGCGGTCCGCAGGAACCGCAGCCCCTCCAGCACGGAGGCCAGGCCCGCGCCCTTCCGCTCGCCCTCCGGGACGATGGCGGGCAGCGTGAAGATGCCGAGGAACGCGGCCGTGAAGAGCACCGCATCCACCGTGTAGGTCCAGGGGATGCCGACCGTCGCGACGAGCAGACCGGCCAGGGCCGGACCGACGGTGACCATGACCCCCATGCTGATGCCGCCGAGCGCACTGGCGGCGGGAAGCAGGCGGACGGGCAGGAGGCGCGGGGTGATCGCCTGACGGGTGGCCCCGATCATCACACCGGCGACGGCGTTGACGGTCGTGATCACGTACAGCGGCCAGACGACGGACACGTGCGTCCAGGCGAGCAGCGCGAGCGACGCCGTCGACAGCCAGGCGACGATCGCGGTGATCAGGGCGACCTTCCGGCGGTCGAACGCGTCGGCCAGCACGCCGCCGTACAGGCCGAACACGATCATCGGGACGAGCGCGAACAATGCCACCAACGCGACGGCCAGCGTCGAGTGCGTGAGATCGAAGATGTGGAGCCCCACGGCCACGACGGTCATCTGCGTGCCGATGCCCGAGATCGCGCCGCCGAGCCAGAGGCGCGCGAACGCGGGTGACTCGCGCAGCGGCGAGAGGTCGACGAAGTGCCGGTGGTGCTCGGGCAGCGTCGGACCACTCGCCGCCGACGGAGTCGCCGGAGCGCTCGGGTCGGCGGAGGCGGTGGGGTCGGCGGTGCGGTCCGCCGGCTCCGCGGTCAGAACCGCGGCTGCTTGCTGAGGCGGACCGCCGCGGTGGAGAACACCACGCCCGCCAGCATGATCACGACGGTGATCGCCTGGAGCAGCACCTGGAAGAACGGAGCGAACGGGGTGACCGAGACCCAGAGCCAGAGGATGGCGCCGATCAGGGTGACCACGTAGCTGAACGTGCGACGGGCATACAGCGCGTTGAGCGACACCACGGTCGCAGCGACGGTCACCTGGAAGAACGGCAGGAACGCGTCGGCGTTGCCCGACCAGGTCGCGACCAGGCTGATGATGCCGATGACCAGCGACACCAGCACGACGAGAGTGGCGAGGAGGTTGCCCAGCGCACTCGGCAGGGTGGTGCTCAGGCTGCGGACCAGCGTGCCGTGCTCGTCGCTGCCGACGGCGTCGCGCTGCTGCTCATTGGGCTGGGAGATGACGTGCGTGCTCACGCCGTCGATCCTACCGCGGGCCCGCGGGGTCTGCCGGACCGGCAGCGTACATTTGCGGCATGGCCGCCTCCCGTCGCCGAGCCCGCTCGCGCCTCCCGCTCCCCGACCGCATCCGGCGCATCGATGCGGACGTCGCCGCCCGCATCAACGCCCGGACGACCGGGCCGGCGTCCGACCGGTTCTGGCGGGGCCTCACCCTCTTCGCGAACCACGGAAAGCTCTGGTTCGCGGCGGCCGCCGTGCTCCTGGCTCTCGGCCGGCCGCGCGCCGCCGCACGCGGACTCGCGTCGCTCGGTCTCGCCAGCCTCGTCGCGAACCTGGTCGGCAAGCGCCTCGTCGGCGGCGAGCGGCCGGCGCTGACCTCCATCCCCCTCGCCCGCCGCCTCCAGCGCTCTCCCACCTCGCCGTCGTTCCCGTCGGGCCACACGGCGAGCGCCGCCGCGTTCGCGATCGGTGTCGCGCTGGAGTGGCCCGCGGCCGGGGCCGCGCTGGCGCCGCTCGCCGCCGGGGTGGGCTACTCGCGGCTGCACACGGGCGCGCACTGGCTCTCCGACGTCGCGGGAGGTGCGGCGATCGGAGCGGGCGCCGCCCTGGCGCTCAAGGCGCTCGCACCGGCCGTGAAACGGGGCGTCCCGCGCGACCCGCCCACGGCCCGCATGGTCGAGCTTCCCGCGACCGAGACCGGCGAGGGCGTCTTCATCGTGGTCAATCCGGGCTCTGGGCGGGGTCTCGGACGCCCGGAGGCCGGTCCGCTGCTGCGCGAGAAGCTGCCGCGGGCGCGCATCCACGAGCTCGCTGAGGGGGACGAGATCGCGGAGCTGGTCCAGCGCGACCTCGGCTCCGCCACTCCCCCCGCGGTGCTCGGCGTGTACGGCGGAGACGGTACGGTCGCCGCCGTCGCCCGGCAGGCGATCGAGGCAGGGCTGCCCCTGCTGGTCTTCCCCGGCGGGACCTTCAATCACTTCGCCAAGGCTGCGCTGCTCGACTCGGTCGACGCCGCCCTCGACGCCCTGGCCGCGGGCAGCGGACGGGAGGTCGACGTCGCCGACCTGACCTTCGCAGACGGGCGCGAGGTCACGGTGCTCAACACGGCCTCCGTCGGCATCTACCCCTCGTTCGTCGAGGAGCGCGAGAAGCACGAGAAGCGCCTCGGCAAGCCGCTCGCGGCCCTGCTGGCGGCGATCCGTGTCGTCCGGCGCGGCGACCCGCTGCAGGTGCAGATCGACGGTGAGCCGCGCGCCGTCTGGTCGGTCTTCGTCGGCGTCGACCGGTACTACCCGGTCGCGGTGGCCCCGATCGAACGCCGTCGGCTGGACGACCACCTGCTCGACGTGCGCATCCTGTTCGCCGGCGGGACGCCGCGCACCCGTGGCGCGGTCGCCCTCGCCTTCGGAGGAAGGACGGACGCGCTGGCCGCCCGCCTGCCGTTCCTGCAGGGGCCGCCGGCGCTGGAGGCGCGGACCGTGCGCGAGATCACGATCGCGGCGGACGGCGACGACCCGGGCTACGCGCACGACGGCGAGGCGTCCACCGAGACGCCCGGGGAGCCGAAGCGGCTGACGATGCGGATGCGGCCGGCCGCTCTTCGGGTTTACTCGCCGCGGGCGTGAACCGGGGCCCGCGCGGTCAGCGGCGCTCCAGGACGCCCTTCACGTAGGCGGCCTGGCCGGCGTGCTGCAGGTCGTCGGAGATCACGCTGACCAGACGCACGGCGAGGGTGACGGGCGGATCCCAGTTCGTGTCGACGACGCGGCCCAGGTCGTCGTCGCCGATCGTCCGCAGGAACTCCTCCGTCCGACGGTGCACGGCTTCGTGGTAGCCGATGAGGTCGGTGGCGCTCGCACGCGCGAGCTCCGCCACGTCGTCGGAGCTGTGGCCGTACCCGGTGTCCGAGACGTCGAAGGGGAGGCCGAAGCGCTCCGCCCATCCCTCCTCCGTCCAGGCTTGCGGGCGGCCGGCGACGTCGGCGACGTGGTCGTCCTGGATCCGGGTCAGGTGCCAGACCAGCCAGGCGATGGAGTTGGCGTCCGGGTCCACCCGGCCGCCCAGCATGTCCGCGTCGAGCCCGCGGACGGTGCTCCGCACCAGGCCGGCGATCCGCCCGAAGGCGTCGATCAGAAGTTCGCGGCTCGCGGTCACGTGTTCTCCTCTCCCCTGCGCACCGTGCGTCTTCGCACCATACGCCGCCGCGAGCGCGCTTGCGGGTGCCGCCACGCGTGCCGCAGTGCGTGCCGCCGCAGCGTCAGGAGGTGGCGGGCACCCGCGCAGGCAGCGGCTGCGGCGCCGCCGGACCGACGTAGCGCGACGACGGGCGCAGGATCTTCCCGTCGGCCGCCTGCTCCAGGATGTGCGCCGTCCAGCCGACGACGCGAGCGGCGGCGAACGTCGGCGTGAACATCGAGCGTGGGAGGCCGCACAACTCCATAACGACGCCGGCGTAGAACTCGACGTTGGTGTGCAGCTCGCGGCCCGGCTTGAGCTCCGCGAGCAGCTCCTGCACCCGCCGCTCCACCTGGACCGCGAACTCGACCCGCGGTCCGCCCAGGCCTTCGGCGAACTCCCGCAGCATCCGTGAGCGGGGGTCCTCCGTCCGGTACACCGCGTGCCCGAACCCCATCACGCGGCCGCCCTCCGCCAGGGTCCGGTGCACCCACTCGTCGGTGCGGTCGGGCGTCCCGATCTCGTCGAGGGTGTCCAGCGCGCGGCTCGGCGCGCCGCCGTGGAGCGGTCCCGATAGGGCGCCGAGCGCTCCGCCCACCGCCGAGGCCAGATCGGCGCCGGTGGAGGCGATGACGCGGGCAGTGAACGTGGAGGCGTTGAAGCCGTGGTCGATGGCGGCGGTCATGTACGCACTCAGGGCCCGCTCGTGCTCACGGTCGGGCACACGCCCGGTGACCAGGTACAGGTAGCCGGCGACGGAGGCCAGGTCGTCATGGGGCGCGAGCGGCTCGCGTCCCTCGGCGAGCGCATGGAGGCTGGCCAGCAGCACCGGCGTGACCGCGGCGGCGCGGACGGCGTCGTCCAGGCGTTCCACCGGGCTCTCGTCGTACAGCGGCCGGATCCGGTCGGAGGCCGCGACCGCGGCGAGCGCCATGCGCAAGCCTGCCAGCGCGTCGCCCGCGGCCGTCAGCCGGGCGATCGACGGCAGCAGCGCCCGGACGTCCTCGGGAATGGTCCGGGCCGCGGCGATCCTGGCCCGGAACGCCTCCAGCTCGTCGGTGCCGGGCAGCGCGCCGAACAGCAGGAGGTGCCACGCCTCGTCGAAGGTGCGCTCGCGCGCCAGGTCCACCGCCGAGTACTGGCGGTAGTGGTAGAAGCCCTCGTGCCCGCGAACGTCCCCGAGCTCCGTGCGCGCGGCGACGACGTTCGTGAGGCCGCGCGGAACGTCGATGAGAGTGTCGTCCATCCTGTCCATATCGGTATGGTGAACTGGATTGAACACATCGTCAACGTTGATCGGATCAACATGGATGTCCTCCCGCGACTCACCGCCGAGCAGACCGCGGAACGTCTCGGCGTCAAACTCGAGACGCTGTACGCCTACGTGGCGCGCGGACGCCTGAGCCGCGAGCGGACCGCCGACGGGTCGAGCTTCGATCCGCTCGAGGTGGAGCGGTTCGCCGCAGCACGGCGGCGGCGTCCGGCGGTCGGCGGCGGCCACTCCGAGGGGCGGCCCCTCATGGTCATCGAGACGGGGTTCGCCCTGATCGAGGACGGCGAGCTGTACTACCGCGGCCGTCCGGTCGCCGAGCTTGCGGACGAGCCGTTCGAGACGGTTGCCCGCTGGGCGCTGGCCGGGGAGTGGGATGCCGGGGCGCGGTTCTCGCCGCCGGCCGGGATGGAGGCGGCACGCGCGGTCGCCGCCGCCCTGCCCGCTGCCGCCGGGGATCGCGACCGGCAGCTGGTCGCCGTGACCGCGTTGGCCTCGGCGGACCCGCTGCGCGCCTCCCTCGACCCGGCGACGGTGGCCACGGCCGCGGAACGGCTGGTGGCCGCGATGGTGGAGGTGCTGCCCGGGCGGGCGGGCGGAGGGGGCGGAGCGGACGTTGCAGACGGTGTTGGCGGCGCAGACGGCACAGACGGCGCAGACGGCGAAACTCACAGGAGTGCGTCCGCCGATGGCCTCCATCCGCTCCCGAAACGGCTCTTCTCGCGCCTCGCCACGCCCGCCTTCCCCACTGCAGGCGACCATCCCGACGACGGGGATGTCGCACTGCTCAACGCCGCCCTCGTCCTCCTGCTCGACCACGACATCGCGGTGTCGACGCTGGCGGCCCGAGCGGCGGCCTCCGCCCGGGCGACACCCTACGGGGTGGTGGTCGCGGGGCTCGGGGCGCTCGACTCCCCGCTGCACGGCAACGCCAGCCGGGCGGCGTACCGGCTGCTGGAACGGGTGCGCAGTGGCGAGGACGCGGCGCGAGCCGTCGCCGACACCGTGCTGACGGCGCACGGACCGGTCCCCGGCTTCGGGCAGCCGCTGTATCCGCAGGGAGACCCGCGGGCGCGCATCCTGCTCGGGATGCTCGCCGCCGACTCACGGCACGCCGCCGTCACCTCCGCCGTGGAGGCGGTGACCCGCGTGCTGCGCGACCGGACGGGCGCGCGTCCCAACGTCGACCTCGCCCTCGGCGCGCTGGCGCTGGCCTGCGGGATGGGCGACGACGCCGGCGAGGTGGTGTTCGCCACCGCCCGGACGGTGGGCTGGCTGGTGCACGCCCTCGACGAGTACGGCCGCCCGCCCCTCCGCCTGCGTCCCGTCGGCCGCTACGTCGGCCCCTGACCGCGGGCTCGCGCGCCCGGGCGATCGAGTGGTGACTCGATGCTCCTATTTCCCGCGAGTGGTGACATGATGTCACCACTCGCGGGAAGGATGGACGTCGCGTCAGCGGCGCAGGGCCTTGCGGGCCAGCCAGTTGCCGAGGAACTGCGCCGCCTGCACCAGCACCACGATCGTGATCACGGCGATCCACGTGACGGCCCAGTTGTAGCGCTGGTAGCCGTACGAGATCGCGAAGTCGCCCAGGCCTCCGCCGCCGATGCTGCCCGCGATGGCGGACAGGTCGACGATCGCCACGAAGATGAACGTGTACCCGAGGATCAGCGGGCCGAGCGCCTCGGGGATCAGCAGCGTCGTGATGATCCGCCACGGACTCGACCCCATCGCCCGGGCCGCTTCGATCACGCCGGGCTCGATGGTGACCAGGTTCTGCTCCACGATGCGCGAGATGCCGAACGTCGCCGCGATGGTCATCGGGAAGATCGCGGCCGGCGTGCCCAGGAAGGTGCCCAGCACCAGCTGCGTCAGCGGCGCGATCGCGGTCATGAAGATGATGAACGGGATGGGCCGGATGAAGTTCACGACCACGTTGAGGACCGTGAACAGCGCGCGGTTCTCCAGCAGCCCGCCGCGCCGCGTCGTGTACAGCAGCACACCGAGCGCGAGCCCGAGCACGCCGCCGAGCACGAGGGTCGCGACGACCATCCACAGCGTCTGCCCGATGGACTGCAGGTACACCGGCCACAGCGTCGACCAGTCGGTCATGCGGCCACCTCCTCGACCTCGGTGACGGCGCGGAGCTCGGCGATCAGCGCATCCACGTCGGCCGGCTCACCGAGCAGCTCGAGCGTCAGACTGCCGAACGAGCGGCCCTGCAGCGCCGAGATGCCGCCGTAGACGATCTCGAAGCGCACGTTGTGGCGGCCCACCGCGTCGGAGAGCACCGACCCGAGCCGGCCGTCGTCCTGGATGCGCGCCGAGACGATCCGCCCCGAGTGCTTGCCGCGCAGGCGCTCGATGTCCGCCTCCCCCGGCTGGTTGCGCAGCACGGTGCCGACGAAGCGCTGAGCCGTGGGGGTCTGCGGGTTCGAGAAGACCTCGAAGATGCTGCCCGACTCGATCACCCGTCCGGCATCCAGCACAGCGACGCGGTCGGCGATCGACCGCACCACCTCCATCTCGTGCGTGATGACCACGATGGTGACGCCGAGCTCCTCGTTGACGCGTTTCAGCAGGGCGAGCACGTCGGAGGTGGTCTCCGGGTCGAGGGCGCTGGTCGCCTCGTCGGCGAGCAGGATGTCCGGGTTGGTCGCCAGAGCGCGGGCGATGCCCACCCGCTGCTTCTGGCCTCCCGACAGCTGGTCGGGGTAGCTCCACGCCTTGTCGGTGAGCCCGACGAAGGCGAGCAGCTCGGCCACCCGCTGCTTGCGCTTGTCGGCCGGCCAGCCCGCGACCTTGAGCGGATACGCGACGTTGCCGAACACGGTCCGCGAGCGGAACAGGTTGAACTGCTGGAAGATCATCCCGATCCCGGCGCGGACCCGGCGCAGGTCCCGCTCCTTCAGCGTGGTCAGGTCTCGGCCGTCGACGATCACCGACCCGGAGCTCGGATGCTCCAGTGCGTTGATCAGCCGCACCAGCGTGCTCTTGCCCGCACCCGAGTAGCCGATGATGCCGAAGATCTCGCCGCGGCCGATCGTCAGGTCGAGATCGTCGACCGCCGGAACCGCGGCGTCACCGGAGCCGAAGCTTTTGGTGACGCCGCGGAACTCGATGATCGGCGCTGCGCTGTCGCGAACCGCCACTACTGGGCCGCCCGGATGGTCTTCTTGAGCCCGTCGAGGATGCCGGTCAGGTCGGAACCGCTGCGGTCGACGATCACGGCGGTGTTCTTCGACTCCGCGAGAACCGAGTCGGTGACGGCCTTGCTGTGGTAGAGCTTCACGATCTTCTGGTAGGTCGCGTTGTCCTTGTCCTTCGCGCGGGCCACGAACGCGTTGATGTACGGCTCGGCGGTCTTCGACTTCGGGTCGTCCTGGAACAGCGCCGACTTCGGGTCGATGCCCGCGGTGAGGGCGAAGTTGTTGTTGATGATCGCGCCGTCGGCGGAGCCGAGCGCCGGAGCCGTCTGCTCTGCGGCCACGGGGATGACGGTCACCGTGGAAGCCGAGGCGTCGATGTCGGCCGGCGTGGCGAGCGTGTTGCCGCCGTTCTTCAGCTTCAGGAGGCCGGCCTTCTGCAGCACGAGCAGCGCGCGCGCCTGGTTGGTGGCGTCGTTCGGGATGGCGATCGTGCCGCCCTGCGGGATGTCCTGCAGGCTCTTGTGCTTGGTCGAGTACAGCGGCAGCGGAACGACCAGCGTGGAGCCGACGGGCACCAGGTCCTGCTTGGCCTGCACGTCGTAGTTGGCGAGGAACTGCAGGTGCTGGAACAGGTTCAGGTCGAGCTGGCCGTCGGCGAGCGCCGGGTTCGCCTGCGTGTAGTCGCGGAAGTTCACCGTCTGGATGTCGATGCCCTCCTTGGCCGCCGCCTTCTTCAGCACGCCCCAGTACGGCGAGGACGCTTCGGTGGTGCCGATCTTGACCGTGACGGTCTTCGCGGTGGCGGCTCCGGAACCGGTCAGGTTCACGACGACGAGGACGACCGCGACGATGACCGCGACGACGGCGATGCCGATGCCGACGAACCAGCCGGTGCGGGAGCGCTTCGGCTTCTCCGGCAGCGCGGGGGTGGACGGGGTGGCGTCGGACATGGCTGTGCCTCTCGTGAAGGTGGGGGTGGGGGTGGGCCGGCGCTCGGTTGGCGGCTCCTTCGAGCCTCCCCCGAGCGGCCAGGCGCGTCAAAACGTCTTGCGAAATATGACGCGCGCCGTTCACCCGGGCACTCTTACGACGGGCGTGGGCCGCGCGTAGTGTGAGTCGCGTCGGCGCGCCTGCGGGCGCTCTGCGGACGACGGAACGACGGGAGACGGCATGAGCGACATCAACGACGACGACATCAGCACCGAGGCGGTCGGCGGCGGCGAAGGCCCCGCGGACGGCGGAGCCAGCGCGGGCGGACACGACGGCGGAGCCGACGGCTCGGCCGGCGGCGGCGGGGAAGGCCCTGCAGATGGCGGAGCCAACGCGGGCGGACACGACGGCGGAGCGGACGGCTCGGCGGGCGAAGGCACCGCCGACGGCGGCGCGAACGCCGGCGGACACGACGGCGGAGCCGACGGGTCCGCTTAATGACGACGGACGGGCGCGGACCGGGCGACCGGTCCGCGCTTTCGCGTTGCGTGCCGGTCGACCGGGAGCGGTTCGCCACCGAGAAGTGGGGGCGCAGTCCGGTGTTCACCCGCGCCGCTGACCTGTCCGGAGGGTTCTCCGACCTGTTCAGCCTGGATGCGGTGGATGAGCTGGTGTCGTCCCGCGCCCTCCGTACGCCGTTCGTCCGGATGGCGAAGGAGGGCGCCGTGCTCCCGCCGTCGCGGTTCTCGGGGCCGGGAGGTTTCGGCGCCGAGGTGGGCGACCAGCTCGACTCCGCGAAGGTGCTCACCGAGTTCGCGGACGGCGCCACGCTCGTGCTGCAGGGGCTGCACCGCACCTGGCCTCCGATCGCCGAGTTCTCGCGGCGTCTCGCGTCGGAGCTCGGGCATCCCGCCCAGGTGAATGCGTACATCACCCCGGCGTCGTCGCGCGGATTCGACCCGCACTACGACGTGCACGACGTCTTCGTGCTGCAGATCGCCGGCGAGAAGCACTGGCGGATCCACGAGCCGGTGCACACGGATCCCCTGCGCGACCAGCCGTGGAGCGATCACCGCGACGAGGTGGCGGCGCAAGCTGCGGGTACCCCGGCGATCGACGAGACGTTCCGGCCGGGCGACGCTCTGTACCTGCCGCGGGGCTGGATCCACTCCGCCGAGGCGCTGGGAGGCGTCTCCGTTCACCTGACCATCGGCGTGGCGGCGTACACGCGGAACGACGTGGTGCAGGAGGCGGTGGCTCGCGCCGCGGACACCGCTGCACTCCGCGCTTCGCTCCCACTGGGTTTCGACCCGTCGGATCGCACCGCGGTCGAACCCGTGGTGGAACAGACGGTGGAGGCGCTCATCGCAGCGCTCGGCGATCCCGCGACCCGCTCCGCGATCGTGGATGCTGTGGCGGACAGCCTGCGCCGACGCGGTCGTGCCGACTCGCCGCCCGCACCCGTGCGGCCATTGGCGACCCTCGCCTCCGCCGACGCGCTGGGTCCGCAATCGAGGGTCGTCGCCCGTCCTGGGCTCTCCGCCGACGTGACCGTCGAGGTGGAGACGGTGACCGTCCGGCTGCCCGCCAAGCGGGTGGCCCTGCCGATCGCCGCCCTGGGGGCCGTCGACCGGCTGCTCGACGGTCGCCCCGTGGCGATCGCGGAACTGCCGCTCGACGAACGATCGGCGGTGGTGGTGGCCCGGCGGCTCCTGCGCGAGGGGGTGCTCGTGGTCGCGGATGGCGCCGTCGCGGGTGCTGATGCGGATGCCGATCCCGACACATACGCCGCCGGGGATGCCGCGGACGATGCCGGTGTGTCGTCGGACGGCGAGCGGAGCGCCACGGCCGACTTCGGGACCGCGACGGCCACGTGACAGACGCAGCTCCCTCCGGTGATGCCGGCGCGCTGCCCGGCTGGCTGCCGTGCAGCGATCGGGCGGTCGACCGGCGCGACCCGCTGCCCGGTACGGCGGGGTTCGGCGAGCGGTGGCTGCTCGTGGAGATCGAGAGCGCCTGGGGACGCCACGCGTTCTTCGACTCCGCCCTGGACCCCGCACTCGGCGCCGCGATCGTCTCCCGAGCAGAGGAAGCAGGGATCCGGCCCCTGGCCATCCGCCGCACCCGGCTGCGCGCCCCGCTCCGGAGGGAGCAGTCGTCGTGGCGCTGGGCGCTGGTGGACTGCCGCCCGGGGCGCGAGAGCATCCGCTGGGGGCGCGTCGACGACCCGGAGGAGCTGCGGGCGCTCCCCCTCGACGGCTCCGCCGGCGAGCCGAGCGACGCTCCTCTCTACGCCGTCTGCACGCACGCCCGGCACGACCAGTGCTGCGCCGTCCGCGGCCGCCCGGTGGTGGAGACCCTGGCCGCAGCGCATCCCGAGCTGACGTGGGAGTGCTCGCACCTCGGTGGCGACCGGTTCGCCGCGACGATGATCGCCTTCCCGCACGGGCTGCTCTACGGTCGCCTCCTGCCCGACGAGGCGCTGACGGTGGTGGAGCGCCACGCCGAAGGACGGGTGGTGGCGGACCGGCTCCGCGGCCGCACCTCCCTCACCACGGTGGCGCAGGCAGCGGAGGCGTTCGCGCGGACAGCGACGGGCGATGATCGGATCGACGCCTTCCGGGTGGCGGGCGAGCACCCGCATCCCCACGGCTGGAGGGTCGAGCTGGCCCATGGCGCCGACCGGCTCACGGTCGAGGTGGGCGAACAGCTGTCGGAGCCGATGCTGAGCACCTGCACCGCGACGATCGCCCACCCCGTGCGCGAGTTCGTGCCCGTCTCGGTCTCAGCGGCCGGAGTGTGACGGACGTGGGGTCTGCTCAGGCGTTCTGAGGAGCAGGCGCCGACTGCAGGATCCGCACCATGTTGCCGGACGGATCGCGGAAGGCGCAGTCGCGCGGACCCCACGGCTGGTCGATCGGCTCCTGGAGGACTTCGGCTCCGGCCGCGCGCACGCGCTCGAATGCGGTGTCGAGGTCGTCGGTGCGGAACACGATCGGGCTCATCGAGCCTTTCACGACGAGTTCCTGGAGGGCGTCGCCGTCGGCCTTCGAGCGGCCGGCATGCGGGTCGCTGAGGACGACGGCGGCGCCTTCGTCGCCGGCGACGCCGAGGGTGATCCAGCGGTGTTCGCCGGAGTGGACGTCTTGGATGACGTCGAGGCCGAGGGCGTCGCGGTAGAAGGCGAGCGACTCCTCGGGGTCGAGGACGGTGATCTGCGAGTACTGAAGTGAAACGGTCATGATTCGACTCTAGGAACGACGCAACGGGCGCGCTTCTCCAAAACTGCTTTGTCTGGAGAAGTCGCCGAATGAGCCTTCTGTGGAGGGAATCGGCCGCACCGGCCGCATCGGCCCCATCGGCCGCACCGGCCGCTCAGGCGCGCGAGCGCACCGGCCGGGTCCGCTGCTTCGCGATGCAGTCAGGCATGGCCCGCACGGCATCGTGCTCGCGGGTCCTGTACTCGGTCGGCGTCATCCCGACGACCTCGGTGAATTTGGAACTGAACGAGCCGAGTGAGGTACAGCCGACGGCCATGCAGGCGTCGGTGACGCTCATCCCGCCGCGCAGCAGGGCCATCGCCCGTTCGATGCGCCGGGTCATGAGGTAGCTGTAGGGGGTCTCGCCGTACGCGGCCCGGAACCGGCGGGAGAAGTGCGCAGGCGACATGAACGCGCGGGAGGCCATGGTCGGCACATCGAGCGGCTTGGCGTAGTCGCGGTCGATCAGATCCCGTGCTCGGCGCAGGTGAACGAGCGTCTGCAGCTCCTCCGGTGACACGGGTCGAGCGTAACACCGGCGCGCGAGGCCCGGTCAGCCCCCGATCGGCAGCGCGGCCCGCGCGTCGAGGGACTGGTCGACGGTCTCGACCAACCGGATGAACGCGCTCAGCTCCCCCACCCCGGCAGGCGTGGTCGGGAGGAATTCGGTCAGCTCCGGCGAGTGCACCAGGTAGGCCGCCCACTTGGCCCGGGAGATCGCGACGTTGAGGCGATTCTTCATCAGCAGGAACGACATCCCGCGCGGGACGTCGGCCGCCGAGGATGCCGCCAGGCTGACGATCGCCACCGCCGCTTCCTGCCCCTGGAACTTGTCCACCGTGCCGACGCGCACCTCCCGGAAGCCGGCGGCGTCGAGGAGCGCCCGGACTTCGGCGAGCTGGGCGTTGTAGGGGGTGACGACGATGACGTCCTCGCCGGAGAGCGGGACGTCGTCGCGACCGACCGCGGGGTCGCTCCAGGAGCGGCCGATCAGGTCGGCTACGAGATCCACGACCGCACGGGCCTCCTCCGGCGACGCGGTCGAGTTGCCGACGTGCAGCACCGGCACGGGATGGAGCCCGGGGGCCACGCCGGTGAGCTCGCGCTCCGACGCGCACGCGTGGGCGCGCAGCTTGCCCTCGTAGGACAGCGCGGACACCGCCGCCGCGAGAGCCGGATGCATGCGTCGTGTCTCGGCGAGGAAGTACCCCAGCTCGGGCGGAAGCACGTCGTGGCCGTCGCTGACCCAGCCGAGAGCGGATCCGTCGACGGGCTCGGGATGCCTGCCCTGGCTCACCTGCGGCAGCTGCTGCGGGTCGCCGAGGAGCAGGAGGTTCTTCGCCGCGACGCCGACGGCGACGGTGGATGCGAGCGAGAACTGCCCGGCCTCGTCCACGACGAGCAGGTCGAGGCTGCCGCGGGGGATGCGCGCGGTGCTGGCGAAGTCCCAGGCCGTTCCCCCGACGACGAAGCCCCGCTCCTCGTTGACGCCGGCGAACTCCAGGTGACCGTTCGTCGGAAGGGCAGTGAAGCGGTGAGCGGAACCGGCGTCATCGCCGTCGTCGGGACCGGCGGCGGTGCCTGCAGCGGCGCCGGCACTGGGCGTCTTCCCGACCATCGCGGCGTCGAGCCCGGCGTCGACCACGCGGTCGAGCAGGTTCTCGACCACGGCATGCGACTGCGCGACCACGCCCACCTTCCACCCGTGGTCGGCCACGAGCCTCGCGATGACGTGCGCGCCGAGGTACGACTTGCCTGTCCCGGGCGGCCCCTGCACCGCGAGGTACGACCGGTCCAGGTCGAGCAGGCTGGCCACCACGGCGTCGATCCGGCCCTCCCCTTCTCCTCCGTGCTCCGTCGGGTCGGGGACCAGCGATCCGGACCGCGTTCGCGGCGGCGTGCGGCGCAGCAGGTCGACGGTCGGGTCGACCGGCCAGGTCTCGTGATGGCGCGCGATGAGCAGCGCGGTCCCCCACTCGCGGATCGCCTCCGCCAGCCGGCGCGAGTCCGGCGGAGCGGACGGCGTGAGCGCACTGGGCAGGTCGGCGTACGGCGCAACCTCGGGGGGAAGCGTCTCGCGCACGACGATGGAGCCGTCGTCGAGCGCGTCGATCACGGCGACGGTGCGCGCGGCGCGGGCCCCGGGCTGCGCCCGCGGCTGCCGGAACGGCCCGGGGTACTCGTAGAGCAGGTAGGGGCCGCTGCGCTCGCTGAGCCGCACGGAACTCCCCGCTCCCCACGGGCCGCTGAGCAGAAGCTCGCGGCGCTCCACACGCTGGCCCTCATCGAGGTACCAGTCGCGCAGCACGGACGCGCGTTCGACCACGAGCACGTCCCGGGTCTCGCCCCACTCCTCGATCGGCTGGATCAGCCGGGCGAAGTGCGACTGCCAGAACGTCTTCTGCTCACGACGATGGAAGTCGATCGCAGCAGCGGCAAGCGCCATCGCCCGCCGATCCGCGGAGCGGTGCGGGTCGAGCGGGTCTCCGGCGAACGCCAGCAGCCCGGCGCGCAGCGGCGATTCGTCCGGCGCGAGCTCGGCCTCTTCGGCCGGTGCGGCACCGATCGGGATGCCGTTCTCGCTTGCGCGCGCGAGCAGCCAGTCGCGCAGTCGCAGCGTGGAGACGCAGTCGTAGCGGTTGTAGTCGCCCAGCTCGTCGAGCAGCCGTTGCGCCTCGTCGAGGCGCCCGAGCGCGAGCAGGTCACGGGCGTTCGCGTACTCGGTGATCGAGTCGGCGCCGTTGGTCACTTCGCTCTCGCGCAGGCGGTCGCCCATGTAGAGCGGCTCGAGCTTCTTGATCGAGTACGACCGGGATCCGACGCGGACCGCCTTGCGCACGAGCGGGTACAGGTCGACGAGAACATTCTCGCGCAGGAGCCCGTCCACCTCCTCTTCGCCGACGCCATGCCGGGCCGCGAGCGCGAGCAGGTGCGTCTGCTCGTAGGCGGCGTAGTGGTAGATGTGCATGCGGGGGAAGCGCGCGCGCCGCTCACGGACGAACTCGAGGAAGGCCTCCAGCGCAACCCGCTCTGCGGCGAAGTCGTGCGCCCAGAAGGCAGTGAACCGCTCCTCCTGGTCGACCATCCCGAACAGGTAGTCGAGGTTCCAGCGCTCTCCGGCGCCTTCGGTGTACAGCGGGTCGCCCTCGAAGTCGAAGAAGAGATCGCCCTCGTCGGGATGCGGCAGCACGGCCAGCACTGGCGCATTGAACACGCGGACGGGAGGCGGGCCGCCCGGCTCCGCCTGCAGCTGCAGGCGGGCCTGCTCGCGCAGTCCATCGAGGGTCCCCTCCGGGACACCCTCCACCGGACCGGTGGAGGCCGCCAGAGCGTCGATCGTGCCGAGCCCCGCCGCGAGCAGGTGCTCGCGCTGGGTCACCCGCATGCCGGCGACGAGCAGCACATCACGCGTCGTCTGCACCTCGGCGTCGCACGTGTCGCAGCGCCCGTCGACGGTGAACCGCGGATCGCCCCACGCCACCGGTCCCTCGTCGGCCGCGTGCTCAGCGACGATCGCGAGCAGGCGCTCGCGCCGCTTGCGGTACACGGGCTCGATGTCGTGCAGCGCGTGTTCGCTGACAGAGCCGTCGCCGAGGAGCAGTTCGACCGTCTCGTCGACGTCGACGCCCATCCGGCGCAACTGGTCTGCGTAGGCCGCCAGCTGCAGTAGAGCGGTGACGCGCGCGCTGCGCGCCAGCTTGGAGTCTTGCACCCGGTAGCGGCCATCCGGCAACCGGACGACGAAGTCGGCGAACCCGACGAAGGCGCCGTCGAAGAACGTGGCCTGAAAGACGACGTCGGCCCCGCGCTCGAACGCCTCGGCCGTGCGCCGGACCGCCTCGGTCAGCGTCTCGGCGGTCAGCTGCGCTGGCCGCTCGATCTCGGCGACGCCGCTGCCGAACTGCTCGCGGTACCGCTCCAGGATGCGGTGCTCGTGCTCGTCGCCCATGCGGGACGAGCGCACGTACATCGGGTCTTCGATCTCTTCGGTCTTCTCGAGCCGCCCGAGCTTGACGTCGAGGGTGCGCAGAAACGCGAACTCGCACTTCGACGCCTCGGTGAGGTCGCTGGCGCTCGTGACGATCACTCCGTCGAGCAGGAACACGGCGACCTCCTTTCAGCGCGGATTCTTCGGCCTACCGGTTGTCTGGCATCCCGGCTCTGACGAGAGTATCGGCGACCACCGACACGGGAGATCGGCCGTCAGTGCCCCTTCGCCGCCGCCTTCGCCGCGCGCTTGTGCTCGCGCACCCGCGTCAGCGAGTCGGCGTCGACGATGTCGGCGACCGAACGGTGGCCGGGCAGTCCGTAGTCGCCGGCCGCCGCCTCCCATCCGGCCGGATGCACGCCCTTCTGCTTGCCGAGGAGCGCGAGGAAGATCTTGGCCTTCTGCTCGCCGAACCCGGGCAGCGCCTTGAGCCGGCGCAGCACCTCGGGCCCGTCGGGGTCGTCCCTGGTCCAGATCGCTGCGGTGTCCCCGCCCCAGTCGGAGACGATGGCCGCGGCGAGCGCCTGCACCCGGCCCGCCATCGAGCCGGGGAACCGGTGCACGGCCGGGGTCTGCTTCATCACCTCGGCCAGCTTCTCGGGGTCGATTGCGGCGACGGTCGCGGGATCGAGCGCACCGAGCCGATCGCGGAGCTTCGCAGGACCGGCGAACGCCGTCTCCATCGGGATCTGCTGGTCGAGCAGCATTCCGGTCAGGAGTGCGAAGGGCGACTCGTCGAGCAGCGCGTCCGCCTCGGGGTCGCCGGTGATGTGGAGGGCCATGCGCTCAGCCTGCCACCAGCAGGAGCACGCCCGCCACTGCGGACAGGACCGCCAGGAGGAGGGCGACGCCGAGCAGGACGCCGTGGACGATCAGGAAGGGGGTCGCGCGCCCCGACGCGTCCCGTGCCCGCTGATCCTTCCGCACGCGCGTGAAGAATCGCGGCCAGGCGAAGACGTTGAAGACGGCGTTCAGGAACAGGACGATGGCGGCGAAAGCGGTCATGATGCGTCCAGCCTAAGCACACCCGTCAGTCGGCGGAGGCGACCAGCTGCACCCGCAGCGAGTCCACCCGAGTGGCGATCACGTCGTCCGCCGCCCAGCGCTGCGCGAGACGGCCGAGGATGGCGTCGAGCTCCTCGCGCGTCAGTCCGGCGGCCAGCGACAGCCGCACCACCAACTCCTCCCCCGCCAGCCGGCTCTGCGGGTCGCCCGCGATGAGGTCGACGTCGTGCACGCCGAGCTCCGAGCCGATGGAGGCGCGGAACGCCTCGAGCACAACAGGGTCGCGATCGCTGGGCACCCAGGTCACGCCCTGCGCGAGCGCCCAGACCGCCGGTCGTCGCACGACGAACTCGGTCTTGGAGGTGGGGTCGAGCACGATCAGCTCCGTGCCCTCCGAGGCGGCCGCGAGCGCCGCCCTCCGTCCTTCCGCCGGCACCGGACGGGCCGCCGGGTTCCACGCCTGCAGCGCCGTGACGGACGAGAACACCGGCTGCACGTTCCGCCCGTCGGGGCCGGCGACCGTCACGATGGACAGCTCCTGCGTCTTGTCGACGATCATCCCGGCGTCGTTCGCGCCCTCCTCGCCCAGCTCGGCGACCAGCGGGATGAGCAGTCGCGCGTCGCGCAGCGCATCCACCACGACCTCCGCGCCCACCTCACCCGCGCGAAATGCCGCCAGCGCGCCGAGGAGGGCCGCCGGCGCGGAGCCGTCGTCCTCGCCGAACGGGTTGTCGTCGAAGGCACGGCCCTCCCAGGGCTGGCCGGCAGAGTCCGCGAGGGAGGCTGCGAAGCCGGCCAGGCGTGCAGCGCCGGTCTCGCTCGGTCCGCCCGACGTGCCGTCGTGGCCGCCCGGCGTGCCGTCGTGGCCGACTGCGCCGTCGCCGTCGTGGCCGACTGCGCCGTCACCGGTCTGGTCGCTGTCAGCGTCCCGCGACATCCAGCGCCTCAGGGAGGGTGAACGCGCCCGCGTACAGCGCCTTGCCGACGATCGCACCCTCGAGCCCGAGCGGCACGAGCTCGCGCAGCGCCGCGATGTCGTCCAGGTTCGAGATGCCGCCGGAGGCGACCACCGGACGCTCCGTACGGTCGAGCACCTGACGCAGCAGGTCGATGTTGGGGCCGCGCAGCGTGCCGTCCTTCGTCACGTCGGTGACCACGTAGCGGGCGCAGCCCGCGTCCTCCAGCCGGTCGAGCACCTCCCAGAGGTCGCCGCCTTCACGGGTCCAGCCGCGTGCGGCGAGCGTCGTGCCGCGCACATCCAGGCCGACGGCGATCGCCTCGCCGTACTGGCTGATGGCGCTGGCCGCCCACTCCGGGTTCTCCAGCGCAGCGGTGCCGAGGTTGACCCGGGTCGCGCCCGCCTCGAGCGCCTGCTCCAGCGAGGCATCGTCGCGGATCCCGCCGGAGAGCTCGATGCTCACCCCGTGCACCTGGTGGATGACGCGCTTGAGAATGGACCGGTTCTCACCGCGCCCGAACGCCGCGTCGAGGTCGACGAGGTGGATCCACTCGGCGCCGGCATCGGCCCACTCGGCCGCCGCGTCGACGGGGTCGCCGTAGCTGGTCTCACTGCCCGCCTCGCCCTGGGTGAGGCGCACGGCCTTGCCGTCGGCGACATCCACCGCGGGCAGGAGGACGAGTCGGGGCGTGCTGATGAAGTCGGTCATGTGCTTCCTCGTGTCGGTCCGCGACGTGCGGACGGCTAGGGCGGACGGCTGGGCGGTGTCCGTCAGAGCGAGCGGACCCAGTTGCGCAGCAGCTGGATGCCGGCGCGCCCCGACTTCTCGGGGTGGAACTGCGTCGCGCTGAGCGGCCCGTTCTCGACGGCGGCGACGAACGGCGCGCCGTGCTCGGCCCAGGTCACCTTCGGCTTCGGGAAGGGCGGCTCGGGGTCGAGCGTCCAGTCCTGCGCGGCGTACGAGTGGACGAAGTAGAAGCGCTCGTCCTGCAGCCCCGAGAACAGCACGGAGTCCTGCGGCGCGCGCACGGTGTTCCATCCGATGTGCGGCACGACGTCGGCGCGCAGCAGGTCGACCGTGCCCGGCCACTCCCCCAGCCCGTCGGTCGTCAGGCCGTGCTCGACGCCGCGCTCGAACATCACCTGCATCCCGACGCAGATCCCGAGAACCGGTCGCCCGCCCGCGAGCCGGCGGTCGACGACCTCGTCGCCGTGGGACGCGCGCAGCGCCTCCGCGACCGCCGTGAACGCTCCGACGCCGGGCACGAGCAGGCCGTCGGCCTCCTGCGCGCGGCGGCGGTTGCCGGTCAGCTCGACGTCCGCGCCCGCGGCTTCGAGGGCCTTGACGGCGGAGTGGACGTTCCCCGACCCGTAGTCGAAGACGACGACACGTGGAGTGCGGCCCTCGGTCACAGCGCACCCTTGGTGGACGGGATGCCCTGCACAAGCGGATCCAGCGCCTTGGCCTGGCGGAACGCGCGCGCGAACGCCTTGAACTCCGCCTCGGCGATGTGGTGCGGGTCGCGGCCGCCGAGGACGGTGATGTGCGTCGTCAGGGCGGCGTTGAACGAGATCGCTTCGAAGACGTGACGGACCATCGAACCGGTGAAGTGGCCGCCGATGAGGTGCAGCTCGAAGCCGGCCGGTTCGCCGCCGTGCACCAGGTACGGCCGCCCGGAGATGTCGACGACAGCCTGCACGAGCGCCTCGTCGAGCGGCACCAGGGCGTCGCCGTACCGCGAGATGCCGGACTTGTCGCCCAGAGCCTCCCGGATCGCCCGGCCCAGGACGATGCCGATGTCCTCCACCGTGTGGTGCACGTCGATGTCGGTGTCACCGGTGGCGCGGATGCGCAAGTCGGTGAGCGAGTGCTTCGCGAACGCCGTCAGCAGGTGGTCGTAGAAGGGGACGCTCGTCTGGATGTCGGACGCTCCCGTCCCGTCGAGGTCGAGGCTCAGCGCGATACTGGACTCGCTCGTCTCCCGCGTGACCGTGGCGGTGCGATTCGTCATGCGTCCGAGTCTACCGGGGCGGCCTGGGACCGTTCGGGGGCCTGCTCCTCGCGGACGGCGGCGGTCGAGGGCCGGCCCAGCGCCGCCAACGCGTCGAGGAACGTCGTGGTCTCCGCCTCCGTGCCCGCCGTCACGCGCAGGTGGTGCGGGATGCCGACGTCGCGGATCAGGATGCCGCGCTCGGCGAGCGCCTCGAAGGTCGCGTGCGGGTCGTCCACCCCGCCGAAGAGCACGAAGTTGCTCCCGGAGCGGTGCGGCGTGTAACCGAGACGATCGAGCTCCGTGACGAGCCGGTCGCGCTGCGCGCGGATCTCGCCCACCATGGCCAGCATCTCGTCGGAGTGGGCGAGGGCGCCCAGAGCCGCCGCCTGCGTCAGGGCCGACAGGTGGTACGGCAGCCGGACCAGGCGCAGCGCGTCGATCACGGCTGGGTCGGCCGCCAGGTAGCCCACTCGGGCGCCGGCGAACGCGAACGCCTTGCTCATCGTGCGGGAGATGAGCAGGCGCGGGCGCCCGGGCAGCAGAGTGAGCGCGGAGGGCACGCCGTCTGGCAGGAACTCGGCGTACGCCTCGTCGACCACCACGATGCCGCGGGCGGCGGCGTAGGCGGCCTCGATGGTCTCGAGCGCCAGCGGGGTGCCGGTCGGGTTGTTCGGGGAGCAGAGGATGACGATGTCGGGATCGAGGGCGCGGATCTGCTCCGCGGCCGTCTCGGGCGACAGCTCGTAGCCCGCGTCCCGCGTGCCTGCCAGGTACTCGGTGCCTGTTCCCGACGCCAGGAGCGGGTACATGGAGTAGGTGGGGGCGAACCCGAGCAGAGTGCGGCCCGGACCGCCGAAGGCCTGGAGGATGTGCTGCAGCACCTCGTTGGACCCGTTCGCCGCCCAGATCTGCTCGGCGGTGAGGCCGTGCCCGAGGTAGCGCGCGAACGCCTCCCGCAGTTCGGTGAACTCGCGGTCGGGGTAGCGGTTGACTCCGCCGACGGCGGCGGCGACCCGCGCGACGATATCGGCGGCAACATCCTCGGGAACCGGATGAGTGTTCTCGTTCACGTTGAGCGCGACGGGCACCGGACGCTGGGGAGCGCCGTACGGCGAGCGACCACGAAGGTCGTCCCGGATCGGCAGCTCGGAGAGAGAAGTCACCGTTCAATCGTAGTCAGCGCGAGAGCCCTGACGTCCCTGGATGACGAACGTGGAGCCTTCGTGAGGTCGGGCTACTTCGCGTACTTGGTCGGCACCGCGAGCTGCTGCCCGGGAGAGACGACAGCCGACTCCAAGCCGTTCAGCGACACCAGGTCGGCGATCACGTCGCGCGGATCGGCGTTCGGGGCGACGCGCTCGGCGACCGACCAGAGAGAGTCGCCCGACTCCACGGTGACGTACTGGAAGCTGACGTGCGTCTGCTCGCCGTTGGCGACCGCGCCGCCGCCGTTCAGGGCGAAGACGAGCGCGCCGATGACCAGCGGCAGGGCGACGAGCGCCGAGAGGACAGCGCGACCGCGACGGGTGAGGCGCAGGCGTACGCGCGCTCCCTCGGGCAGCGGCGGTACCGCACGCAGGGCGGGAACCGACTCGCTCATCAGTACTGCACTCATGGCCGTGACCTCCTCAGACTCGCGGGTGCGAAGCTGTGTTCCGAATGTATCTTCGAATGTCTGAATCCGCAAGGTACCCTCCACTGAGGAAATACCCGAGGAAATCGGCGACACGCTCGAACACATGTTTGTCTTCCCCTTCTGACGCGGATACAGTTTCGACTGTCTGAGAACATCAGATCAGGTACCACCGACATTCGTGCCGGGGAGCGATCCCGGACGACGCCGACGCCAGGAGAGGACGCCCGTGTCGAATGAGAACCAGGCCCGCGGGGGCACCCGCCGCCGGAAGAACCTCAGCGACAAGCAGCTCGCCATCCTGGATGTGATCCAGCGGTCGGTGAGCCAGCGCGGCTATCCGCCGAGCATGCGCGAGATCGGCGACGCGGTCGGGCTGTCCTCGCTCTCCTCCGTGACCCACCAGCTGAACCAGCTGGAGCTGAGCGGCTATCTGCGGCGCGACCCCAACCGGCCGCGCGCGCTCGAGATCCTGATCGACCTGCCCTCGGCGGGCCCGACGCCCGACTACGAGAACCAGACGCCCGTCGGCGACGCCGCCATGGTGCCGCTCGTCGGCCGGATCGCCGCGGGCATCCCGATCACGGCGGAGCAGCAGGTGGACGAGGTGTTCCCGCTCCCCCGCCAGCTCGTCGGCAACGGCGAGCTGTTCATGCTGAAGGTCGTCGGGGAGTCGATGATCGACGCGGCGATCTGCGACGGCGACTGGGTCGTCATCCGCGCGCAGAACACCGCCGAGAACGGCGACATCGTCGCGGCGATGCTCGACGAGGAGGCGACGGTCAAGGTGTTCCGTCAGCGCGACGGGCACACCTGGCTGCTGCCGCGCAACTCCAACTTCGAGCCCATCCTCGGCGACTTCGCGCAGGTGCTCGGCAAGGTTGTCGCGGTCCTCCGCGCCGTCTGACTGCTCCTACGCCCAGCCGAGTTCGCGCAGGCGGTCGTCGGAGAGCCCGAAGTAGTGCCCGATCTCGTGCACGAGCGTGACGTGCACCCGCGCCCTCAGCTCCTCCACGGTGGAGGCCGACGCCTCCAGGTTGTTGCGGAACAGGGTGATGCGATCCGGCAGCTCGCCGAACCCGTACACCGAGCGCCGGGTCAGCGGCCGGCCGCTGTACAGGCCGAACAGCCGCGGCCGTGCCCCCCACGGCTGGTCCTCGATCAGGATCGCGACGTTCTCGAGCGGGCCCACCATGTCGTCCGGCAAGGACTCGAAGATGTCGTCGACCATCCGCTCGAACTCGTCGTCCGCGATGCGCACCATGGGCTCATCCTCACACGCCACGGACGCCTCCGGCCCCGGTTCGCTGTACGCGTACCGGGGCCGGAGGCGGGCGATGAGCCCGAAGAGGGTCAGGCCGTGACGGAGGCCCGCTCCCGGACGCCGCGCGTCGCCTCGATGATGTTGCGGAGCGATGCGACCGTCTCGTCGTAGCCGCGGGTCTTCAGGCCGCAGTCCGGGTTCACCCAGAGCTGGCGGCCGGGGATCGCGTCGAGCGCGGTCTCGAGCAGCTCGGTGACCTCCTCGACCGACGGGACGCGCGGCGAGTGGATGTCGTAGACGCCCGGCCCGATGCCGTGCTCGAAGCCGGAGCGCTGGATGTCGTGCACGACCTCCATGCGGCTGCGTGCCGCCTCGATGCTGGTGACATCGGCGTCGAGGTTGCGGATCGCGTCGATCACCACGCCGAACTCCGAGTAGCAGAGGTGCGTGTGGATCTGGGTGCGGTCCTCGACGCCCGACGTGGCCAGGCGGAACGAGCCGACCGACCACTCCAGGTAGTCGTCCTGCGCGGCCTTCTTCAGCGGCAGCAGCTCGCGCAGCGCCGGCTCGTCCACCTGCACGACGCGGATGCCCGCCTCCTCCAGGTCGGCGATCTCGTCCCGCAGCGCGAGGGCGACCTGCCGGGCGGTCTCGCCGAGCGGCTGGTCGTCGCGCACGAACGACCACGCCAGGATGGTCACCGGACCGGTCAGCATCCCCTTCACCGGCTTCTCGGTGAGGCTCTGCGTGAAGGCCGACCAGTCGACCGTGATCGGCGCCGGCCGGGACACGTCTCCCCAGAGGATGGAGGGGCGCGTGCAGCGCGAGCCGTACGACTGCACCCAGCCGTTCTGCGTCACCGCGAACCCGTCGAGGTTCTCGGCGAAGTACTGCACCATGTCGTTGCGCTCGGGCTCGCCGTGCACGATGACGTCGATGCCGATCTCCTCCTGCAGGTCCACCACGCGCTTGATCTCGTCGCGCATGCGGCCCAGGTACTCCGCCTCGCTGATCAGTCCCTTGGCGAGCTGCGCGCGCGAGCGGCGGATGTCCGCGGTCTGCGGGAACGAGCCGATGGTCGTCGTGGGGAGGAACGGGAGGCCGAGCGCCTCGTCCTGCGCCGTCTGCCGGTCGGCGTACTCGCCACGGCGGAAGTCGGCTTCGGTCAGCGCCGCCTCGCGCTCGCGCACGGCCGGCACCCGGACGCCCGGCGCGGACGCGCGATCGGCCAGCGCCGCGGTCGCAGCGGTCAGCTCCTCCTGGATGGCCTCGTGGCCGTCCACGATGCCGCGCGCGAGCACGGCCACCTGGGCGACCTTCTGGTCGGCGAAGGCGAGCCAGGTCTTGAGGCGAACGTCCAGCTCCGGCTCGTCGTCCACGTCGTGCGGCACGTGCAGCAGCGAGGTGGAGGTGGAGACGGCGACATCGGGGCTGAGCGAGAGGAGCTCGGTCAGCGCGCCGAACGCAGCCTCCAGGTCGCCGCGCCAGATGTTGTGGCCGTCGATCACGCCGCCGACCAGGGTCTTCGTGGCGAGGGCGGAGGCCGTCGCCGCGTCGAGCCCTGTGGGGATCGAGCCGCGCACCAGGTCGAGCGAGATCGCTTCGACCGGGCTGGCCGCAAGCGGCGCGAGCGCGTCGTCCAGACTGCCGTACGGCGCCGCGACGAACAGCGCCGGACGGTCGGCGGAGCCACCCAACGTGCCGTAGGCGGTGGTCACCGCGGCGAGCACGGCCTCCCGCGACTCGTCGATGCTCTCGCTGACCAGGGCCGGCTCGTCGAGCTGCGCCCAGGGCGCGCCGGCGGCGGCGAGGCGGGACAGCAGCTCCGCGTAGACGGGAAGCAGGTCGGCGAGGCGGGACAGCGGACGGAAGCCCTCCGGCGCGTCGTCGCTCGGCTTGCTCAGCAGCAGGAACGTAACGGGGCCGACCACGACAGGGCGGGTCACGAAGCCGGCAGCGCGCGCCTCCTCGAACTCGCGCACGATCCGGTCGGAGGCCAGACGGAAGCCCGTCTCCGGGCCGATCTCGGGCACCAGGTAGTGGTAGTTGGAGTCGAACCACTTGGTCATCTCGAGCGGCGGGTTCTCGCCCTCGCCACGGGCGATCGTGAAGTAGCCGGCCAGGTCGACGGAGCCGTCCGCGGCGGCGAGGGAGGCGAAGCGCGACGGGAGGGCTCCGACGGTGACCGCCGCATCCAGCACCTGGTCGTAGAAGCTGAAGCTCTCCGGGATGGATGCGTCGGCACGGCCGAGGCCCAGCGACGCGAGGCGCTCGCGGGTGGTCGCGCGCAGCTCGGCGGCGGTCGCCTCCAGCTCCTCGGCGGAGGTGGAGCCGGCCCAGAACGCCTCGACGGCCTTCTTCAGCTCGCGGCGGCGCCCGATGCGCGGGTAGCCGATGATCGTGCCCGCCGGGAAAGGCGTGCGGGTGGTGTCGGTCATGCTGGTTCCTTTTCGGTGGCCGATTTCTCGGGGGTGGGACAGGCAGGACGGTCCGGGGACGCCAAGGCGCCGATCCGGTCGAGCACGGACAGGACCGCCTCGTGCTGGTTGAACGTGTACAGGTGGAGTCCGGGAGCGCCGCCGTCGAGCAGGCGCTGCCCGAGACGCGCGGCCCAGGCGATGCCGATCTCGCGACGGCCCTCGTCGGTCGGCTCGACCTCCAGCTCGATGGCCAGGTCGCTGGGGAGGTCCTCGCCGCTGAGCTCGAGCATCCGCTTCAGACGGGCGGGGCTGGTGACGGGCATGATGCCCGGCAGGATGGGGAACGCCACGCCCGCTTCAGCGGCGCGCTGCGCGAAGTGGAGGTAGTCCTCCGCGTGGAAGAAGAGCTGCGTGATCCCGAGGTTCGCCCCGGCCGCCTGCTTGGCGAGCAGCGCGTCGATGTCCTGCGAGACCGACCGCGACGACGGGTGCCCGTTCGGGAAGGCGGCGACGGCGATCTGCACGTGCTCGCGGTGCTCCAGGACGGCGCGGGCAGGAAGGCCGGGAACCGGGAGCTCGCCGTACGGCACGCGCTCCGCCTGCACCCGGTGGATGAGCTGCACCAGCTCGGCCGTGGTGCGGATGTCGCCGATCGGGTCGACTCCCTCGGGCAGGCCGACGGGAGGGTCGCCGCGCACGGCCAGGAACCGGCGCACACCGGCATCCAGGAACTCGCGGATCAGCCGGTTCGCCTCCTCATGCGACGAGCCGACGCAGGTCAGGTGCGCCATCGGGCTCACGTCGGTGTGCTCGATGATGTACCGGAGCACCTCCAGGGAGGCCGTCCGCGAGGAGCCGCCCGCGCCGAACGTCACCGAGATGAAGTCGGGGTGCGCGGCCGCCAGACGGTCGATCGTGGCGGGAAGAGCGGCGGCGGCGCGCTCGTTGCGCGGAGGGTACAGCTCGAAGGAGTACCGGGCCTCGGTACAGCTCATGGGCTCCTCGAATGGTCGGACAGCGGCACGGGACGTCCCGCGCACTGCGTCGGAACACAGTGCGGGGTCGCACGGGCGGGTGCCGGGCTCGGCTGTCGCACCACGTCAGCGGTCGCCCGCTGCGGTTGAGAGGAAATCTAGCAACGCGAAAGGCCGGACGGAATCGTCCGTGTCATGCTTCGACACATCGATCCCGTCCGGCCTTCGTTCACATTCGTGACGAATGTGGCCTCCCGCTCACTGATACCCCACATTCGTGACGAATCGGGGGGCGACCTCGGAGGGTACGGCTAGGTGGTCGCCGTCACCTCGAACGGCTCGAACGCCGCGTGGTACTCGGGCATGATCCGCGCGGTGACGCGGGTGCCCTCCTCCACATACTCGGTCGAGATCACCCGGCCGCGCTCGTGGAGGGCGGAGATCAGATCTCCGCGGTCGTACGGAACGACCAGCTCCACCTCCAGGGACGGATCGGGCAGCAGCCGCGCGATGGCGGCGAGGATCTCGTCGATCCCCTCGCCCGTCCGCGCCGAGGCGAAGATCGCCCCCGGCTCGAGACCGCGCAGCACCAGGCGCTCGTCCTCGGGGATCAGGTCGGCCTTGTTGAAGACCACGATCTCCGGGATGTCGCGGGCCCCGACCTCGCCGATCACGTCGCGGACCGTCGCCAGCTGCGACGCCGGGTCCGGGTGCGAACCGTCGACGACGTGCAGGATGACGTCGGAGTCGGCGACCTCCTCCAGCGTCGAGCGGAACGCCTCCACCAGCTGGTGCGGCAGGTTGCGCACGAAGCCGACGGTGTCGGCCAGCGTGTACAGACGGCCGTCGGCGGTGACCGAACGGCGCACCGTCGCATCCAGGGTCGCGAACAGCGCATTCTCGACGAGCACGCCCGCCTTGGTGACGCGGTTCAGGAGGCTCGACTTGCCGGCGTTGGTGTAGCCGGCGATCGCCACCGACGGCACCGAGTTGCGGTTACGGTTGGCGCGCTTCGCCTCGCGGGCGGGCTTGAAGCCGGCGATCTGCTTGCGCAGCCGGGCCATCCGGGTGTGGATGCGGCGGCGGTCCAGCTCGATCTTCGTCTCACCGGGACCACGGGAGCCCATACCGGCGCCCGCGCCGCCCACCTGGCCACCGGCCTGGCGGGACATCGACTCGCCCCAGCCGCGGAGGCGCGGGAGCAGGTACTCGAGCTGTGCAAGCTCTACCTGCGCCTTGCCCTCACGGCTCTTGGCGTGCTGGCTGAAGATGTCGAGGATCACCGCGGTGCGGTCGATCACCTTCACCTTCACCACGTCCTCCAGTGCGCGGCGCTGGCTCGGCGCGAGCTCGGTGTCGGCGATCACGGTGTCCGCTCCGAGAGCGGCCACGATTCCGGCCAGTTCCTCGGCCTTTCCGCGGCCGAGGTAGGTGCTCGCGTCCGGGTGCGGTCGGCGCTGCAGCATCCCGTCGAGGACCGCCGCGCCGGCGGTCTCGGCGAGTGCGGCCAGTTCGCGCATCGAGTTCTCTGCGTCCTGCAGGGAGCCCTGCGAGTAGACGCCGATGAGCACCACGTTCTCCAGCCGCAGCTGCCGGTACTCCACCTCGGTGACGTCCTGCAGCTCGGTCGAGAGACCGGAGACGCGGCGCAGCGCCGCGCGCTCCTCCCGGTCGAACTGCTCTCCGTCATGCGAGCCACCGTCCACGGCGTCGCTCTGCAGTGCCTGGGCGCGAGCGCCGGCGCTTCCGCCGAACAGCGTCACCGCTGCGTGGTTGCGCTCGGTCGCGAGCACACGTGCGACCACGTCGTCTGCGTCGTGCTCGCGGATATCGGTCTTATCAGTCATTCATTCCCCTGATCCGGGTCAACCCTAGTTCGTCTTGTACTTCTGTGTCCTGTACGGTCTGCATATGGCCAGCGGAGATCACTACTTTTCCCCGGCGCCCGAGAGCGAGGTGAACCTGCGGCCGTTCACCGTACGCCTCGCCGGGCAGACGTACGAGCTGGTGACGGCCAACGGGATCTTCAGCCCCGAACGCGTCGACACGGGTACGCGAGTGCTGCTGGACCATGTCCCCTCAGCGCCGCCCGGAGGTCAGCTCCTCGACCTCGGCTGCGGCTGGGGGCCGCTGGCTCTCACACTTGCTCTCGAATCCCCTCATGCGACGGTCTGGGCCGTCGACGTCAACAACCGAGCGCTGGATGTGGTGCGCAGGAACGCGCAGAAGCTCGGCCTCACCAATGTAAACCCGGTGACGCCCGAAAATGTTCCCGCCGACGTGCGCTTCACGACGATCTGGTCGAACCCGCCGATCCGGGTCGGCAAGAACGAGCTCCACAACCTCCTGGAGCGCTGGCTGCCCCGGCTGGAGCCGGGATCGGACGCCTGGCTGGTCGTCCAACGGAACCTGGGAAGCGACTCCCTGCACCGCTGGATGGACACGACGTTCCCGGACCTGACGACGACCCGCGCCGCCACCTCCAAGGGCTACCGCGTCCTCCGCGCCCGCGCCCACCCCTGACCCGCACCGCGCCGCCTCCGCCCGCGCACCGCTCCCGCCCGCGCGCCCCTTCCGCCCTCCGTCGAGTACACAAAAACTGCACACGACACGCCGCGCAGGCGTGCAGTTTTTGTGTACTCGACGGAGGGCGGAGGTCAGGCGAGGGTGAGGGTGCCGGTGAAGGTGAGCTCGGCGGGGCCGGAGAGGCCGACGTGCTCGCCGTCCTCGGTGGGGAACATGCGGACGCCGACGGTGCCGCCTGGCACGTCCACCCGCCACTGGTTCGGCGCGCCCTCGCCCGCCCAGTAGCGGACTGCCAGCGCGGCCGCGGCGGCGCCCGTTCCGCAGGACAGGGTCTCGCCGCTGCCGCGCTCGTGCACGCGCATGCGGATGCGGCCGACGCCGTCCTTGACCAGCGGGTCGTGCGGGACGACGAACTCGACGTTCGCCCCGTGCTCCGGCGCAGGTTCGAGGTGCGGGATGTACGTCAGGTCGGCGGCGTCGAGCTCCGAGTCGTCTGCGACGGCCACCACGACGTGCGGGTTGCCCATGTCGATGCCGAGGCCCGGTCGCGCTACCGGCAGTTCCTTCGCACGCACGAGCGGCTCGCCGCCTGCGAGGTCCCACCGGCCGAGGTCGACCTGGAAGCCGTTGGTGCTGCGCTGGACATCCCGCACTCCGGAACGCGTGCCGATCGCGAGCGTCCCGCCCTCGGGGAGCTCGGCGAGGCCGGTCTCGAGCAGGTAGCGGACGTAGACGCGGATGCCGTTGCCGCACATCTCGGCGGGAGACCCGTCGGCGTTGAAGTAGTCCATGAACCAGGTGGCGCCGTCGTCCTCGGCCAGTGCGGCCTCCCCCTCGGGGAGATGTGCCGAGCGGACTGCACGGATGACGCCGTCGGCGCCGACGCCGAAGTGGCGGTCGCAGATCTCGGCGATCTGCGTCGCGGTCAGCGGCAGGCGCCCCTCCGGGTCGGAGTACAGCACGAAGTCGTTGCCGGTGCCCTGGCCCTTGGTGAACTGGAGTGTCGCCATGCGTTCCAGCCTAGCGATCGGCGGCAGGGAGACCGTCGACCAGGGCCAGCGCGGACTCCACCAGCCCCGGGTCGTCGTAGTCGAGCCAGTGGATGCCCGGGTAGCGCTTGAACCAGCTGACCTGCCTGCGTGCGTAACGGCGGGTGAGCTGCTGCGTCTGCGCGATCGCCTCCTCCCGGCCGACCTCGCCGCGGAGCTCCGCCAGCGCCTGGGCGTAGCCGATGGCGCGGCGGGCGGTCATCCCGCGGTCCAGCCCGCGCGGGAGCAGCTCGGAGACCTCGCGGAGCAGACCGTCCGCCCACATGCGCTCGACGCGCGCGTCGAGGCGCTGGACGAGTTCGTCGCGGGGAGCCGCGAGGCCGATGATGACGGTCGGTTCGTGCCAGGGCGAGGGCTCCTCCGGCAGCGCACCGGTGACGGATGTACCGGTGAGCTGCGCGACCTCGAGCGCCCGGACGATGCGGCGGCCGTTGCGCGATCCGATCCGACGTGCCGCCTCGGGGTCGAGTTCGGCGAGGCGCTCGAAGAGCATCCCGGGCCCGTGCTCGGCGAGTTCTGACTCCAGGCGCGCGCGGAGTTCGGGATCCGTGCCCGGGAACTGCAGGTCGAAGACGACGCTGGACACGTAGAGTCCGGATCCCCCGACGAGCAGGGGAACAGCGCCCCGCTGCAGGATGTCCGTGATCGTGGCGCGCGCCTCCGGCTGGTAGCGGGCGACGGTGGCCTCGTCGGTGACGTCGAGCGCGTCGAACAGGTGGTGCGGGATGCTGCGCCATTCCGCGGGAGGGAGCTTGGCCGTCCCGATGTCCATGCCGCTGTACAGCTGCATGGCGTCGGCGTTGACCACCTCGGCACTCCGGCCGCGCTCGCGAAGCGCCTCGGCGAGAGCGAGCGAGAGGTCGGTCTTGCCGGTCCCCGTCGGCCCGACGATCGCGACGAGCGGCGCGGCGGGTGCGCCAGATGCAGCGGGCGCGGCGGGTGCCGGCTCTGCGGGCGCCCGCTCGCGGGGCGGCGGCTCGGCGGGCGCCGGGTTCAGCGTTGCCCGTCCGTCGGGTCGTAGATCGGCATGGTGCCGACGCCGGGCGAGGTCAGCGGCTCGCGGCTGCGCGGCGACGGGAGGCCGACGCGGAGTTCGGGCAGGCCCAGCGGCACCCGTCCGGCCGCTGCACCGGAAGCGCCCGCGGCGCCTGCGCCGTGCGCGGGTACGGCGCACGAGTCGGCCTCGGCGCGGTCCCAGGCGTCGCCGGCACGGGTCCGGCGGATGCGGAGGGGAGCTCCGTCACCGGAGTCGGCGAGGAGGTAGTGCGGTGCTGCGTGCGTAACGCGAACGGTCACGACATCGCCGGGGCGCGGAGTCTCCGACCCGGCCGGGACGTCGAAGTGGACGAGCCTGCTGTCGCGCGCCCGGCCGCTGAGACGGCGGGTGTCCGCGTCTTTGCGGCCTTCGCCGTTGGCGACGAGGAGTTCGACCTCGCTGCCGACGAGCTTCTGGTTCTCTTCGAGGGAGATGCGCTCCTGGAGGGCGATGAGCCGGTCGTAGCGGTCCTGCACGATCTCTTTCGGGACCTGGTCCGCCATGGTGGCAGCCGGTGTGCCCGGGCGGATCGAGTACTGGAAGGTGAACGCGGAGGCGAACCGGGCGGCTTCGACGACCCGCAGCGTCTCCTGGAAGTCTTCCTCGGTCTCGCCGGGGAAGCCGACGATGATGTCGGTGCTGATGGCCGCGTCCGGCATCTTCGCCCGGACCCGGTCGAGGATGCCGAGGAACTTCTCGGACCGGTAGGAGCGGCGCATGGACCGGAGGATGCGGTCGGAGCCGGACTGCAGCGGCATGTGCAGCTGCGGCATGACGTTCGGCGTCTCGGCCATGGCGTCGATCACGTCGTCGGTGAAGGCGGCGGGATGCGGGCTGGTGAAGCGGATGCGCTCGAGACCGTCGATCTGACCGGCGGCGCGGAGCAGCTTGCTGAACGCCTGGCGGTCGCCGAACTCGACGCCGTAGGAGTTGACGTTCTGGCCGAGGAGCGTGACCTCGATGGCCCCGTCGTCGACGAGCGCCTGGATCTCGGCGAGGATGTCGCCCGGCCGACGGTCCTTCTCCTTGCCGCGCAGCGACGGGACGATGCAGAAGGTGCAGGTGTTGTTGCAGCCGACCGAGATGGAGACCCACCCCGAGTAGGAGGAGTCGCGCTTGGTCGGCAGCGTGGAGGGGAACGTCTCGAGCGATTCGAGGATCTCGATCTCGGCGGCGTCGTTGTGGCGCGCACGCTCGAGGAGGCTCGGAAGCGCGCCCATGTTGTGGGTGCCGAAGACGACGTCGACCCAGGGCGCCTTCTCGAGGATGACGTTCTTGTCCTTCTGGGCGAGGCAGCCGCCGACGGCGATCTGCATGCCCTCGTGGCGCCTCTTGACCCCGGCGAGGTGACCGAGGTTGCCGTACAGCTTGTTGTCGGCGTTCTCGCGGACCGCGCAGGTGTTGATCACGACGATGTCGGCTTCCTCGCCGTTGGCCGGAACGTAGCCGGCCGCCTCGAGCGACCCGCTGAGTCGCTCGGAGTCGTGGACGTTCATCTGGCAGCCGAATGTGCGCACCTCGTACGTGCGTGCCCGGCCGTCGGAACGGACCGCCGCCTCGGACGGCTGGATGACGCTGCGCTGTTCCACGATGCTCATGATGGCGACAAGTCTACGTTTTTTGGACTACGGGGTTTTCCGGCCTCACGGGTCGCTGCGGCTACTGGAACCGCACGCCCGATCCGCCCCGGGACCGACGACCGGCGAACGCCGCATCCATCGCCTGGCGCACGATGTCGGACGCGTAGCCCTTGCGCGCAAGGAACCCGTGCAATCGCCGACGCGCCGTCTCGTCGTCGTAGGTCGACAACTGCCCCATGCGTTTCACGGCAAGCTCGGTCGCCCGTTCCAGCTCATCGTCCTGCCCGATGTCGGCCAGCGCGGCCTCGATCAGTTCGGGCGCGACGTGCCGGCGCTTGAGCTCCTGCTCGATCGCCGTGCGGCCGAGGCCTTTCCGGCTGTGCTGCGTGAACGCGAGGCTCACCGCGAGGGAGGCGTCGTCGATCACACCCAGCGCTTCGAGCCGGTCGAGCTCAGGGCCGTAGACCTCCGGCTCGATTTCACGGCGAGTGAGCACCTGCTCGAGCTCCCACCGCGACATACCGCGGCGGGCGAGCTGCCGGATGGCGAGACCGCTCGTCTTGCGAGTCTGCCGCGCGGCCTCTTCATCGACCTCGTCTGGAAGGCTCGCCGCTGTCTGCCGTTCGGCGCCCCACGTGTTGTTCCACCCGCCGTCGGTGACGACGGGCAGCACTGCCGCCGGCTTCGCTGTGCCAGCCTTCGGTGTGCCCGCCTTCGGTGTGCCCGTCTTCGCAGTGGCAGCCTTCGCTGTGCCCGTCATACCTGCGCCGCGACGAGACGGGTGGTCCTCGCCGCCGCGACCGCGATCGGCCGCGGGTCGCCGAAGCGGCGTCACAGGAGCGAGTCGCTCCCCCTCGGCCGCTCCGTCGCCGGACGAATCCGCAAATCTCACCACGCGAAGCTCCTTTGGGAGGCGACGGGCACGATCAGGCGCCCTTGCGAGCCTGCAGCTTGTCTTCGATCGACCCGACGTTCGACGGAGCCTCGGCAACGGCGTTCGGATCGGCCACGATACCGAGCTTGATCTTGATCTTCTGCTCGATCTCGGCGGCGATGTCCGGGTTGGCGATGAGGAAGTTGCGCGAGTTCTCTTTGCCCTGACCGAGCTGGTCGCCCTCGTAGGTGTACCAGGCACCCGACTTCTTGACGATCGCGTGCTCGACACCGAAGTCGATCAGGCTTCCCTCGCGCGAGATGCCGACGCCGTAAAGGATGTCGAACTCCGCCTGCTTGAAGGGCGGCGCCATCTTGTTCTTGACGACCTTGACGCGGGTGCGGTTGCCGACCGCGTCGGTGCCGTCCTTCAGGGTCTCGATCCGGCGGATGTCGAGTCGGACGGAAGCGTAGAACTTGAGCGCCTTGCCGCCGGCAGTCGTCTCGGGGCTGCCGAAGAACACGCCGATCTTCTCTCGCAGCTGGTTGATGAAGATCATCGTGGTGTTCGTCTGGCTGAGACCACCGGTCAGCTTGCGCAACGCCTGGGACATGAGGCGCGCCTGGAGGCCGACGTGCGAGTCGCCCATCTCTCCCTCGATCTCGGCGCGCGGCACCAGCGCTGCAACGGAGTCGATGACGATGATGTCGATGGAACCGCTTCGCACGAGCATGTCGGCGATCTCGAGAGCCTGCTCACCGGTGTCCGGCTGCGAGACCAGGAGGGCGTCGATGTCGACGCCGAGCTTGCGGGCGTACTCCGGGTCGAGCGCGTGCTCCGCGTCGATGAAGGCAGCGATGCCGCCCGCACGCTGCGCGTTGGCGATCGCGTGCAGCGTCAGAGTGGTCTTACCCGACGACTCCGGGCCGTAGATCTCGATGATCCGGCCGCGTGGAAGGCCGCCGATACCGAGCGCGACATCGAGCGCGATCGATCCGGTGGGGACGACCTCGACGGGGGCGCGCTCGTCGCTGCCCAGTCGCATGACGGAGCCCTTGCCGAACTGACGGTCGATCTGCGCGAGTGCGGTCTCTAGGGCCTTCTCGCGGTCTGCGGGTGATGGCATTGCGGTTCTCCTTCGTGGGCTTCGCTACGGTTCGACTCTAGGAGTGACGTCCGACACTCGAAGCGAGGGACGCGCGATCTGTGGACAACCGGTTTTCGACTGCCGTTGTGAAGAAGTGTAACCAGTTCCGAACATATCTTCGAGAGTCGGGAACCGGCGTGTCGCACACGCGATCAGCGCTGCGGAGCCGGCTTCCCCGCGCCATACCAGCGCGACGACGGGACGCCCGTCTCTTTGCACAACGCGATCCAGACCTCCCGCGGCGGGAGTCCGGCCGCGATCGCCTCGTTCGCGGTACGGCCGCCGAGTTCGGCCAGGACGAGATCGGTCAGCAGGGTCTGACCGTAGGAGCTGCCGAATTCGTCGGAGACGGCACGCTGGAACTCGCTGAGCTTCATGGTTCCTTAACTTCGGAAGAACGGATGAGTGGGTAAACGAAAGGCGCCCCGCGAATCGCGGGGCGCCCTCAGAGTATTCGAATCAGCGGGCGACCAGGTCGGTGTCCATCGCGTGGACGAACTCGTCCGGAACCGTGTCCGGGATCACCGGCTCGAGGCCCTCGAGTACCGCGATGCGGTCCCCGACCTCGCGCATGATGACCGAGACCGGCGTTTCGAGCGCATCAGCCACGGAGGCGAGGATCTCACTCGACGCCTCCTTCTGTCCGCGCTCGACCTCGCTGAGGTAGCCGAGCGCAACGCTCGCCTTGCTTGCGACCTGGCGGAGCGTACGACCCTTTTGCAGGCGGAAGTCCCTGAGCACGTCGCCGATTTCCTGACGTACAAGAATCATTCGGAGCCTCCCTCTCTATCCCTGCCGACGTATCGATGGGATACGAACTGTACCGCATCCCTGACCTTCACGATATCGAGGGCTACTGGGCTTTTCTTGTGAATGCAGCAGGTGTAACCAGACCGAAACACCGCGTATTCCCGCGGTAATACGCCATCTTCAGCCAGCCGTTATGCCGAGCTCGGCGGCCAGGGCCGCGACGGCTTCGCGGACGGTGCGGCGACGGATGGCCTCACGGTCGCCGGACAGCTCCAGAGCGAGCGAACGCGTGCCCTCTGTCGTCGCGATACCGACGAACACCGTGCCCACCGGGCGCCCTCCCTGCGGGTCCGGACCGGCGACTCCCGTGGTCGAGAGACCGAGATCGGCCGCGCGCCCGCCGACGGCCAGGCGCTCACGGACCCCGGACGCCAGCTGCCTCGCCACCTCGGGATGGACCGGTCCCTCAACAGCCAGCAGGTCGCCGTCCACGCCGAGCAGAGTGTGCTTGAGCTCGGTCGCGTAGACCACCGCTCCGCCCAGCACGACGGCGGAGGCGCCGGGCACGCTTGTGAGTTCGGCCGTCAGCATCCCGCCGGTCAGCGACTCGGCGACCGCGATCGTGAGCCCTCGGTCGATCAGCGCCCGGACGACGGAAGCCGTCGGCGAGTCGACCGCTGCCGGCACGTCAGGCGACGGCATGCTTGGCCCTCCGCCCCTTCCACGCCTGCCAGAGGTAGTCGATGCCGGTCCAGACGGTGAGGATGACTGCGGCCGTCATCAGGACACCGTTCACCCAGAAGATCCAGTCGCCGAAGACGGTCCAGAGCGGCACGAGAGCGAACGAGATCGCGACGGACTGGACGATGGTCTTGATCTTGCCGCCCCGCGATGCGGCGATGACGCCCTGGCGGATGACGACGAAACGGTAGATCGTGATGCCGATCTCGCGGACCAGGATGACGACGGTCACCCACCACGGGAGTTCGCCGAGGATCGACAGCGCGACGAGCGCTCCCCCGGTCAGCACCTTGTCGGCGATCGGGTCGAGCAGCTTGCCGAGGTCGGTGACCAGACCGTTGCGCCGGGCGAGTGCGCCATCGACGCCGTCGGTCGCGATGGCGAGGATGAACAGTACGGCGGCGGCCCACCGCAGCCAGCCGTCGTCTCCGCCGTCGGCGAGCAGCATCCAGACGAAGAGCGGGGCGAGCAGGATGCGCACGATCGTGATCGCGTTGGGCAGGTTCCAGTTGCTCACGCGCTTCGCTCCGCCGTCCGCCGCTGCGGGCGGAGGCGTGTCGGGCACCGACATGCGGTCTACTCCCTGTCGGTCAGCTGCCAGGCGTCCTCATCGGAGTCGCCCTCGACCTCAGGATAGCCCGCCGTCATCTCGGCCACCGGGTCGGCGCCGTAGCGGTCGTCGGGATCGCCGGCGGGTGCCGCCGTGGGAGCAGGCGCGGTCGTCGGGAGCCCGGCCGGCGCTGCGGATGCGGGAGCGGACGCCGCCGGTTGCGCCGGCGCGTCCCCGCCGCGCAGCCGCGCGATCACCTGGGGCAGCTGCTCGGCGGTCACCAGAACGTCTCGCGCCTTCGATCCCTCGGACGGGCCGACGATCTCTCGCGACTCGAGCAGGTCCATGAGCCGCCCCGCCTTGGCGAAGCCGACCCGCAGCTTGCGCTGCAGCATGGAGGTCGAGCCGAACTGCGACGACACGACCAGCTCGGCGGCCGCGAGCAGCAGCTCGAGGTCGTCGCCGATGTCCGAGTCGATCTGCTTCTTCTCGGCGCCGACGGTGACATCCTGCCGGTATTCGGGGCGCGCCTGGCGGGTGACGTGCTCGACGACCTTCTGGATCTCGTCCTCGTTGACCCAGGCGCCTTGCACGCGGAGGGCCTTCGAGGCGCCCATCGGGAGGAACAGCGCGTCGCCCTGCCCGATCAGCTTGTCGGCGCCCGGCTGGTCGAGGATGACGCGGGAGTCGGTGACGCTCGTCACCGCGAAGGCCAGCCGGGACGGGACGTTCGCCTTGATCAGTCCGGTGACGACGTCGACGGAGGGCCGCTGCGTCGCGAGCACCAGGTGGATGCCCGAGGCACGCGCCAGCTGGGTGATCCGGACGATGGAGTCTTCGACGTCGCGCGGCGCGACCATCATCAGATCTGCGAGCTCGTCCACCACCACCAGGAGGTACGGGTACGGCTTCAGCTTCCGCTCGCTTCCCGCGGGCAGCACGATCTCGTTGTTGACCACGGCGCGGTTGAAGTCGTCGATGTGGCGGAACCCGAAACTGGCCAGGTCGTCGTACCGCATGTCCATCTCCTTCACGACCCACTGCAAGGCCTCCGCGGCCTTCTTCGGGTTCGTGATGATGGGCGTGATCAGGTGGGGGACGCCGCCGTAGATGGTCAGCTCCACCCGCTTCGGGTCGATGAGGACCATCCGCACCTCGGACGGCTTCGCGCGCATCAGGAGGCTGGTGATCATCGAGTTGACGAAGCTCGACTTTCCGGATCCGGTCGAGCCGGCGACGAGCAGGTGGGGCATCTTCGCGAGGTTGGCGACGACGTAGCCGCCGCCGACGTCCTTGCCCACCCCGATCGTCATCGGGTGGACGCTCTTCGTCGCCGCGGGCGAGCGCAGCACGTCGCCGAGCGACACGATCTCGCGGTCGGTGTTCGGGATCTCGATGCCGATCGCGCTCTTACCCGGGATGGGCGACAGGATGCGGACCTCGTTGCTCGCGACCGCGTACGAGAGATTCTTGCTGAGCGCGGTGACCCGCTCGACCTTGACGCCGGGGCCCAGCTCGATCTCGTACTGGGTGACCGTCGGGCCGCGCGAGTAGCCGGTGACCTTGGCATCCACGCCGAACTGCGTCAGCACCTCGGTGATGGCGGCGACGATCTCGTCGTTCGCGCCCGAACGGGTCTTGGCCGGCGTGCCTGCGGACAGCATGGAGGCCGACGGGAGGTTGTAGGGCGCGGCGGGTTGCGGGAGGACCGGCGCACCCGCTGCCTCCTCGTCGAAGTCGTCCGCGCCTGCTTGGAAGCCGGGCAGCACGGCGCCCGCGCCGGGCACGCCGGCCGACGGAAGCGGCGCCACCGCGGTCGGGGGCTGCTCGCCGGTGAAGCGCTGCAGCGCGTCTTCGGCGTGCGCGAGCTCGCTCAGCACCTCGGTGTTGTAGTGGTCGCTCGCCGGGTCCGGCTCGAGGGCCGTGGCGAACTCGCCCTTGCCGCGCTCCGGCGTGCCGAAGACGTCGGTCAGGGCGTCGGACGGCGCTTCGTAGTCCGGGTCCTCTTCGCGCTGGGACTTGTTGCGCCGCCACCAGGGCAGGTTGCCCTGCGCCTCCGGCTCGTCGTCGACGCCGTCGAGCTCCACCTGCTTGGAGCGGGTGTCCTTGGCGGCCTCCTTGGCCTCCTGACGCTCGTCTTCGGTCGGCAGCTGCGCACCGAAGAGGTACGCGTAGAGCTCGCGGACGCGCGCGGGCAGCTTGTTGGGCGGGGTCTTCGTGATGATGAAGAGGCTGAGGACGAGCAGCACGATGATCACGGCGCCCGCCCCCCACGGCGTGATCACCAGCGACAGCGGTGCGGCGATCAGCCAGCCGAGCACACCGCCCGCCTGGGCGAGTGCGGCCATGCCGTCGCTCGGCGACGGATGCGGACTGAACAGGTGGCACAGCGCCGAGACCATGAGTAGCAGGATGCTGAGGCCGATCCCGATCCGGGTGTTGTCGTGCACCGAGCTGGGATGGCGGAACAGCCACGCGGCGAACAGCACCATCACGACGGGGAGGGCGAAGGCGACCCGGCCGAACAGGCCGCCGAACGTCCAGGCGTCGAGCATCCGGGCGACCTGGTCGTTGATCAGGAACCACTCGACGACCGCTCCGACGATCGCGAGCAGCACGAGGAAGAACGGGAAGCCGTCTCGGCGCTCCTCTTTGCTCAGCTTCTCGGGACCGAGGGCGCGGAAGGCGGCGCCGGTCAGGTGCGCCAGGCCCATCCAGGCACGGATGAGCGGGCTGGGCCCCGCGTCGGCGGCCGGGTAGGCGACCGTCTTCTGCTGAGCGGTCTTCGACGCCGGCTTGCGCGCGGTCGACCCGCCGCGACCGGAGTTCCGGGCGCGGGAATTCGACTTGGTGCTCGTGGCCATGGGCACAACGGTACGTCGTGCCCCCGTCATCTCCGGGGATACCGCGCCAGCTTGTGGAAAATCCGGTTGCTCAGCGAACGGTGCGCACCATCGTGTCGGCGTCGTCGCCCGAGGCGACCGTGACGAAGCCCTCGCTGACGTAGAGGCGCTGGGCGAAGTTCGCGCGCTCCACGCTCAGGCTGAGCCGGGCGTGCCCGCGTGCAGCCGCTTGCCGGGCGAGCTCCCGCAGGAGCGCCCTCCCGACGCCCTGCGCCCGCCACGGCGGGTAGACACCGAGCGTGAGCTCGGGAACGCCGGATGCGACGAAGCCGTAGCCCGGCTCGTTCGCCGGGAACAGCCGGGCCCAGGTGGCCCCGACCGCCACTCCTCTGGCGTCCTCCGCGACGCAGCCGAAGTCGCTCGGCCGCTGCCAGCCGGCGATGTAGCGCCGCACGGACGCGTCTTCGAGGACGGTCACACGGGTGCGGGAACGCACCGGATTCCAGTTCGACGCCTCCACCAGCATGTCGGCGAGCACGCGCGCGTCCGGGCCGACGGCCGGGCGGATGTGGAACGCGTTCATGGACGAACGCTACCCGCCCCGGTGTTTCGGGCGGGTAACGATCGGGACGGCATCCCGTGCACTACCTCGGTTCGGCTACGCCTCGATGACGAGCGGGACGATCATCGGGCGGCGGCGGTAGCTCGTGTTCACCCAACGGCCGACGGTGCGGCGGACCACCTGCGAGAGCGCATGCGAGTCGCGGACGCCGTTGTGGGCGGCCTCCGACAGCGCGGCGGCGATCTTCGGCTTCACGTCGTCGAACACGGCGTCGTCTTCGGCGAAACCGCGCGCGTGCACCTCCGGGCCGGTGACGATGCGGCCGGTCGCGGCCTCCACGACGACGATGATGGAGATGAAGCCCTCCTCGCCGAGGATCCGGCGGTCCTTCAGGTCGGCATCGGTGATCTCGCCGACGCTCGACCCGTCGACGTAGACGAAGCCGAGGTCGAGCTGTCCGACGACGCGGGCGACGCCGTCGCGGAGGTCGACGACCGAGCCGTCCTCGGCGAGGATCGTGTTCTCCTCCGGAACGCCGGTGTCCATGGCGAGCCGCGCGTTCGCAACCAGGTGGCGGTACTCGCCGTGCACCGGCATGACGTTCTTCGGCTTGAGGATGTTGTAGCAGTAGAGCAGCTCGCCGGCGGCTGCGTGACCGGAGACGTGGACCTTCGCGTTGCCCTTGTGGACCACGTTCGCGCCGAGCTTGGTCAGGCCGTCGATCACGCGGTAGACCGCGTTCTCGTTGCCGGGGATGAGGCTCGACGCCAGGATGACGGTGTCGCCGTGGCCGACCTCGATCTGGTGGTCGAGGTTGGCCATCCGGGCGAGCACGGCCATCGGCTCGCCCTGCGAGCCGGTCGACATGTAGACGATCTCGTCGTCAGGCAGGTCGGCGGCCTTCTTGTAGTCGATCAAGACGCCATCCGGCACCTTGAGGTAGCCGAGCTCGGCGGCGATGGTCATGTTGCGGACCATCGAGCGACCCAGGAGGGCGACCCTGCGGCCGTTGGAGGCGGCCGCATCCAGAACCTGCTGGACGCGGTGCACGTGGCTGGAGAAGCTGGCGACGATGACGCGGCGCGGGGCGCGCGCGATGACGGTGTCGAGCACCGGCCCGATGGACCGCTCCAGCGGCGTGAAGCCGGGGACGTCGGCGTTCGTGGAGTCGGCCAGGAAGAGGTCGACGCCCTTCTCGCCCAGCCGGGCGAAGGCGCGCAGGTCGGTCAGCCGGTCGTCGAGCGGCAGCTGGTCCATCTTGAAGTCGCCGGTGTGCAGCACGACGCCGGCCGGCGTGGTGATGGCGACGGCGAGCGCATCCGGGATGGAGTGGTTGACCGCGACGAACTCGAGCGAGAACGGCCCGAGCTGCTCGACCTGGCCCTCTTTGACCGTGAGGCTGTACGGCTGGATGCGGTGCTCCTTGAGCTTCGCCTCCACCAGGGCGAGCGTCAGGCCGGACCCGATGAGCGGGATGTCGCGCCGCAGCTTCAGCAGGTACGGGACCGCCCCGATGTGATCCTCGTGGCCGTGCGTCAGCACGACGCCGACCACGTCGTCGAGCCGGTCGCGGACCGGGGCGAAGTCGGGGAGGATGAGGTCGACGCCCGGCTGGTCCTGCTCGGGGAACAGCACGCCGCAGTCGACGATGAGGAGCTTGCCCTCGTATTCGAAGACCGTCATGTTGCGGCCGATCTCTCCGAGACCGCCCGTCGGGATGATGCGGAGCGTTCCGGGTTCGAGTGCAGGCGGCGCTGCGACGGGATTGGGCATGTGCCCTCCTCTTTCTGTGTTTCGAGTGCGGGGCTTCACGCTCCCGCGATGTCATCGGCCGCCCGAGGCGGCCGTCAGCGTGTGGTCCCGGCGATCTTCGGGAGCGCGCCGCCCGCTGCCGCATTGCGGTCGGGGCGGAAGTTCGAGAAGTCGACGCCGGGGATGTCCTTGACGAGGTCGAGCTCGTCTTCGATCTGGGCGGCCTCCCACTCCTCCGGCCCGACGAGCGGCAGGCGCACGCGCGGGCTGGAGATGCGGCCGAGGCCGTGAAGGATGTACTTCGCCGCGACCGTGCCGGGCACGTGGGTCATCACCGCGCGCACCAGCGGTTCGAGCTTCATGTGGGCGGCGGTCGCGGTGGCGAGGTCGCCGGCGTTCACCGCATCCACGATCTGCCGGTACGGGGTCGGGGCGATGTTCGCGGTGACGCCGATGAGGCCGCTCGCGCCGATCGCCAGGTGCGGGAGCACGTTGGCGTCGTCGCCCGAGAAGTACATCAGGTCGGTCTGGTTCAGCACGCGGCTGACCTCGCTGAAGTCGCCCTTCGCGTCCTTGATCGCGAGCACGTTCGGGTGCTTCGCGATGCGCAGGATCGTCTCGTACCTGATGGGCACGCCGGTGCGGCCGGGGATGTCGTACAGGATGACCGGGAGGTCGGTGGAGTCGGCGATCATCCGGAAGTGGGTCAGGATGCCCGCCTGCGTGGGCTTGTTGTAGTACGGCGTGACGACCATCACCCCGTCGGCGCCGGCCTTCTCGCTCTGCTGGTAGAGCTGGATGGCGTGCGCCGTCTCGTTCGAGCCGCCGCCGGTGATGATCTTGGCGCGGCCGTCGGCGACCGACTTGCCGACCTCGACCAGCCGCAGCTTCTCGTGGTCGGTCAGTGTCGACGTCTCTCCGGTGGTGCCGGTGACGACGATGCCGTCGGCGCCGGCCTGGATGACGTCGTCGATGTGCTTCTCGGTCGCGGCCCAGTCCACTTCGCCGTCGGCGGTGAACGGTGTGACCAGGGCGACGAGCACCTGACCGAACGGGTTCGCGGAGGAAGACATGGCACCAGGCTATCGGGTCGCCGTCACGGGGAGACACAATCCGTGCGCTGGGGATGACTCGCCGCGTAGCGTCTCGCCTGTGAACGGATTCGCAGCGCTCGGCGTCCTGCTCGGGCTCATCGCCGTCGTGACGGCCGCGGGCCTCGCCTGGCGCGCGACCACGGGTCGCGTGCGCACGCGAAGCAACGGGGAGATCGTCGAGCCCGCCGACGTCGACGCCGAGGCGTTCGGCCGGCGGGCGACGCTCCTCCAGTTCTCGACCGACTTCTGCGCCCCCTGCCGTTCCACCGCTCGCGTGCTGGGCGGCACCGCGGACCAGCTCGACGGCGTGCGCCACGTGGAGGTCGACCTCACGCACCGGCCGGAGCTCGCCGGTCGCTTCGGCATCCTGCAGACCCCCACCACGCTCGTGCTCGACGCCGGAGGCGCCGTCCGTGCCCGGATCGGCGGCGCCGTCCGCCCGGACGCCGTCCGCGCCACCCTCCACACCATCCTCGGGAGCGACCATGCCTCAGCCTGAACCTGCCGGACCCGCTCGCGGGATCGACCCGCGATCCCCCCGCTTCGGCGCGGGGATCACCGCCGTGCTCCTCCTCGTCGACCTGTTCCTCTCCCTGGTCGGCGCGACCGCCGCGGCGTTCGTGCTGCTGCTCGCCATCGCCCTGCTGTTCGCCTGGGGCGCCTTCGCCGGCGTGCAGCGGCATCCGTACGGCCTGCTCTTCCGCAGGATCGTGCGGCCCCGGCTGGCCCCGCCGTCCGAGCTGGAGGACCCCGCCCCGCCGACGTTCGCCCAGGCGGTCGGCCTGCTGGTGACCGGCCTCGGCCTCGTCCTCCACCTGGCCGGCGTGCCGCTCGCCCTCCCCATCGCCGCTGCACTGGCGTTCGCCGCTGCGTTCCTCAACTCGGCCTTCGGGTACTGCCTCGGCTGCCAGCTCTATCTGCTGCTGGTGCGGGCGCGCCTGATCCGCCACCGCGCCGACGCCTGACGCCATCACGGCTGACGCCATCACGCCTGACGCCATCACGCCTGACGCCATCACGCCTGATGCCCGCGCTCAGCAGGGAATCCGCCGAACGCCGGGTGACGCTGTCGGACCCCGTCAGTAGTGTGGATCGGGCCGGCCGCGCACGGCGGTCGTGCATTTCGAGGAGGTCTCCATGGCAGTCACCAGCGAATCCACCACCGTCTGGAACGGCGATCTGACGAGCGGATCCGGCACGGTCACGCTCGACTCGTCGCACGCCGCCGAGCTCTCGGTGAACTGGAAGGCGCGCTCGCAGGGCGGCGCCGAGGTCACCACGTCGGAGGAACTGCTCGGTGCCGCGCACGCGGCCTGCTTCTCGATGGCGTTCTCCAACGTGCTGGCCCAGTTCGGCAACGCGCCGGAGAGCATCCAGACGACGGCCGCAGTGACGTTCGACCCGGCCGAAGGCATCACCGGCAGCCACCTCCGGGTCAGCGCAACGGTGCCCGGCCTGTCCGAGGAGGACTTCCAGCGCCTTGCCGACGAGGCGAAGAGCACCTGCCCGGTCTCGCGGGCGCTGGTCGGCATCCCGATCACCCTCGACGCGTCACTGGCCTGAGCGGCGATCGCGCGATGCGGGTCCTCCTCGCCGGCGCGTCCGGCATGATCGGCGGCGAGCTGCGCGCGCAGCTCGACGCCGCAGGTCACGAGACCCGGCGGTTGGTCCGGCGCGAGCCGTCCGGTCCGGACGAGTTCGCGTGGGATCCGACGGAGCGGACGATCGACGTCGCGCTGTTCGACTGGGCGGACGCCGTGATCAACCTGTCCGGCGCCTCCCTCCAGCGGCTGCCGTGGACCCGTGCGACCAAGCGCCGCATCCTCTCGTCCCGGCTGCAGGCCACCGGGACGCTTGCCGATGGGATGCGGGCAGCCGCGGAGCCGCCGTCCGTCTTCGTCAGCGGTTCGGCGGTCGGGTATTACGGCGACCGGCCGGGCGTCGAGCTGACCGACACCGCGACCAAGGGCACGGGGTTCCTCTCGGACGTGGTCGACGCCTGGGAGGCGGCCGCGCGTCTCGCGCCACCCGCGACCCGCGTGGTGTTCGCCCGCACCGGCGTGGTGATCGGCAACGGCGGCGCGCTGAAGCCGCTGCTTCCCCTGGCCAAGGCCGGGCTGGCCGGACCACTCGGCACCGGACGCCAGCACTGGCCCTGGGTGAGCCTCCACGACGAAGCCGCAGCGCTCGTGCACCTGCTCGACTCCCGGCTCGACGGGCCGGTCAACATCGCGGGTCCGACGCCGGCCACGGCCGGCGAACTGGTGCGGGCACTCGCCGAGGCGGTGCGACGGCCCTACTTCGTCCCGGTCCCCCGCTTCGCGATCGAGCTGGCGCTGCAGGACGCCGGCCGCGAACTGCTCCTCGCCGACCAGCTGGTCGTTCCGCAGAAGCTGCTCGACGACGGGTTCACGTTCCGCGATGCCACCGTGCAGGATGCGATGGACCGGCTGGTGGAGGTGCGCGCGGCCTAGGAGGTGCGCGCCGCGTAGGCGCCGGTCACGGCGTGGGCTGCCGCCCGGCCTTCGCGTCGGCGCGCTCGAGCCGGATCGCCTGGCGGAGCGCCTCGCGCGCACGCCGACGGTCCCCCGAGGCGTCGTAGGCGAGCCCCAGCCGGAACCAGGCGCGCCAGCTCTCGGGCGCAGCCTCCACCTCGGCGCGGTACTGCGGGAACTGCTCGTCGGCCGCGTCGCGCAGCGGGCGTCCGCTCGCCCGGGTCGGCAGGTCCTCCACCGGGAGGTTGCCCTCCGCATCCAGCTGCCGCACCATGCGCTCGGTGCGGACGCCGAACAGCAGCTCCCGGCCGATCGCCCACGCTGCGACGAACGGCAGCACGAACAGGGCGACGCCCATCGCGATGCCGATCGGCTCACCGGTCGCGATGAGCAGCACCGCCCGCTGGGTGACGAGCACGAGGTACACGAGCAGGAGGACCGCCATCAGCACGGCGGCCAGGCGGTTCCTCATCGCAGCCCGTTCCTCATCGCGTCGGGTTCCGCGTCGGCTGGCTTGCTCATCGGGTCGGGTCGGTGCCGTCGTCGCCGGCGTCGCGGACGGTCGGTCGCGGCGGCTCGCCGTCCGGTTCGGCGATGCCGAGGTCGATCAGGCTGTCGAGCCCGACCGTCACACCGGTCGCCGTCGCGGCGGCACGCAGGGCGAGCAGGATGCCCGCCTCGTACGCCTGGGGGCCGATCACATCGTGCCGGATGGTGAGCTGCTCCCCCGGGCCGCCGACGATCACCTGCTGCTGCGCGCCGGCGCCGCGCATCCGGAGGCTGTGGATGGGCACGCTGGCGACCTGCTGGCCGCGGGCGCGCTGGTCGGAGTGGGGGGCCTCCACCGGACCCTTCGCCGCACGGGCCGCGCCGATCAGCTCGGCCGTGCGCACCGCGGTTCCGGACGGCGAGTCGACCTTGCCCGCTCCGTGCATCTCCACGATCTCGATCGAGTCGAAGAACCGGGCGGCGACGGTGGCGAACGCCGTGCCCAGCGCCGACCCGAGCGAGAAGTTGGGGATGACGACCGCACCGCGGCCCTCGTGCTGGGCGACGCGGCGCTCCAGGTCGAGGATGCGGTCCGCCGACCATCCCGAGGTGCCGACCAGGACGTTCAGGCCGTGGTCGACAGCGAAAGCGACGATCCCCGGACTGACCTGGGGCAGGGTCATGTCGACCAGCACGTCGGCGCCGAGCATGTCGTCGAGCGCCGAGTGGGAGCCGAGACGTGCGACCAATTCGAAGTCGTCGGCCTGCTCGATCAGGCGAACCGCGACGCTTCCCAGTTTTCCGCTCGCCCCGGCGACGGCCACGCGTATGCTCACTCCCCCAGCCTACCGTCGGCCGCATCCACGCCCGCCGTGGATGCGCGGCAAGGGCTACGCGGCCAGGGCTACGCGGCCAGCGATACGCGGCCGGGGATACGCTGGGGCGATGGTGTCTTTCGCAGACGTCGCCGTCACCGACGCGACCGCCCACCGCATGCTGTCCGACTACTTCGCCGAGCGGGCGGAGACGTTCCCGACCGCGCAGGGCGCATACCGCACGTCGTTCCCCGACCCCGGCCAGTTCGTGGCGCCGAACGGGGTGTTCCTGCTCGCCTACGACGAAGGCGTCGAGGTCGGCTGCGGCGGCATCCGGGAACTCCGGGTCCCGATCGACGAGACCGAGGACGGCGCACAGGTGGTGCGCTACGAGATCAAGCACCTGTGGGTCACGCCGTCGCGGCGCGGCAACGGGTACGGCCGCGCCATCCTCGTAGAGCTGGAACTGCGTGCCCGCGGGTTCGGGGCGACGGAGGTCGTGCTCGACACGAACGAGAGCCTGGAGGCCGCGGGCGGCCTGTACCGCTCGCACGGCTACGAGAGCATCCAGCCCTACAACGACAACCCCAACGCCACCGACTGGTTCCGGAAGCCCCTCACCTGACCGCGAGGACGGAGAGCGCTCAGACGGGCTGGAGCTCGGGGAGGCCGGTGCGCAGCTCGACCGGCAAGTGCCCGAGGTCGTTGTGCACGACGAGAACGGGCGGCTTGGCCGAGCGCACACGGATGATGGTCAGACCGCAGTTCGCCTGATTCAGCCCCAGCCAGCGCCAGTCCGGAGCATCGAAGACGTGCCGGACGAACCATCCGATGACGAAGTTGTGCGTCACCAGCAGATCGTGCCGGTCGCCCATGGCCGGTGTCAGGAACTCGTGGACGGCGTCGTCCATCTGGGCGTGACCGGCCTCGATCTCGGCCTCCGTCACCGGGCCGAAGAACGACTCGAACGCCTTCGGCATGTCCGGCGTCGGCCCCGACGGGATGCAGTCGAAGAGCAGGCTCGACGGCTGCGGGTCGAGCGCGGGCATCCGCTCGGCCATGATGGCGGCGGTCTCGGCGGCCCGGTTGAGCGGCGAGTGGTACATCGAGGTGAACGGGATGCCGCTCAGGCGCTCCGCGATGAGCTGTGCCTGGCGCTTGCCGCGCGGCGACAGCGGGCCGTCCGGCAGGCCGTGCTCGGCATCCTGCTGCTCGCCGTGACGGACGAGGTAGAGGTAGTGGGGCACGAGGTGGACCTTTCAGGGGTGGAACAGGGAGGAGGCGGATCAGGGAGCGAGACCGGCGAACGTGTCGTCGGTGACGCTCCCGACCGCAGCGACGGAGACCGGCCGTCCCGCCAGATCGGCGGCGAGGGCCCGCACATCGTCGGCGGTGACGAGGTGCAGGCGGCGGAGGCTCTCATCCAGGTCGGCGAATTCGCCCAGGGTGATCTCGGCCCGTCCGAGCCGCGACATGCGGGTGTCGGAGTCCTCCAGGGCGAGGGCAGCGCCGCCCGACAGCTGGCCGACCGCGCGCCGGAGCTCGTCCGGTGTCACGCCGCCGTCGGCCAGACGGCGGAGCTCATCGAGCATCAGCTCCGTCACCTGGCGCGCCTTCGCGGGCGCGCATCCCGCGTACAGGCCGAAGACGCCGGCGTCGGAGTAGGAGCCGGAGAACGAATAGACGGCATAGGCGAGGCCGCGGCGCTCTCGCACCTCCTGGAACAGGCGGCTCGACATCCCCCCGCCCAGGACCGAATTGAGGACGCTCATGGTCGTCCGCCGTTCGTCGGTGGCGACGATCCCGGGCATGCCGACGAACACGTTCGCCTGCTCGGTCGGGCGCTGGACGGTCACGATGGCGCTGCCGCGCTCGATGGAGGCCGACCCCGCAGCCCGGCGATCCACCGGCTGCGCGGGACGGTCGAGGTCCCAGCCCGCCGCGACCAGTGCGCGCTCGACGCCGGCGACCAGCAGGTCGTGGTCGACCGCGCCGGCGGCGGTGACGACCAGGTCTTGTGGCCGGTAGTTGGCCTGATAGTGCTCCCAGACGCCGTCGCGTGTTGCGGCGCGGATGGTGTCCGGGCGGCCGCCGATGGGACGGCCGAGGGGGTGGTCGCCGAGCACGGCCTGGAACATCCGCTCGTTCGCCACATCGCCCGGGTCGTCCTCCGCCATGGAGAGCTCCTCCAGGATGACCCCGCGCTCGTTCTCGAACTCGGCCGGGTCGAGGACGGACGACGTCAGCATGTCGCCGATCACCTCCACCGCCATGGCGAGGTCGCGGTCCTGCACCTTGGCGTAGTAGCAGGTGTACTCCTTGGCGGTCATCGCGTTGTGCTCGCCGCCCACCGAATCGAACGAGACCGCGATGTCGAGCGCTGTGCGGGTGCGCGTGCCCTTGAACAGCAAGTGCTCGAGGAAGTGGGTCGAGCCGAGGGAGCCCGGGTGCCCCGGGATCCCGTCGCTCTCGTCGCGCGAGCCGACGGCCACCCAGTAGCCCAGCGTCGCGCTGCGGGCCCCAGGCACCTGCTCGCTGAGGATGCGGATACCGCTCGGCAGAACCGTCCGGCGGACCAGCGCATCACCGGAAGCGGCGAACGAGAGGTCGGCCAGACCGAGGGGGAGGTCGACTGCGCTGTTCATCCCCTCCACCCTACGCCAGAGCGGCGGCGGCCCCATGTTGGCAAAAAGAGGACAAACAGACTCTTCTGTCTACTGTTATACTCTGAGAACCACACAGCCTGGAGGCTGCCCCGCCTCCCCAGCAGAAGGAGTCGTCCGGATGGTCGTAAGTGCCCGAGCGACCATCCGGCCACCCGCGCCGTCGAAGGTCAAGATCCTCGCCACGGCGGATCAGCTCTTCTACCAGGAGGGCATCCACACCGTTGGCGTCGACCGCATCATCGCCGGTGCGCGCGTGACCAAGGCGACGTTCTACAAGCACTACCGGTCGAAAGACCTGCTGATCATCGCCTACGTGGAGGGCCGCGACCGCCAGGTGCGCGAATGGTTCGCCGAGCAGGAGGCCAAGCACCAGGACCCGCGCGACATCGCCCGCGCCCTGGTCGACGCCATCAACGAGGAGGCGGTGGACCCCGGCTTCCACGGCGACCCGTTCATCAACGCCGCCGCGCAGTTCTCGGACGAGAACGATCCGGTGCGCCTCGCCGTCACCGCCCACCGCGACTGGTACGCCGACCGCATCGAGGAGCTGTTCCGCCAGATCGGCCACCCGCGGCCCGGCGACGCGGCCGACGACCTCATCCTCGCCCGCGACGGAGCGCTCGCCGGCGGCTACGTGGGCGACCCCATCGCGGCAGGCGCTGCGCTGCACCGCGCGCTCGACCGCATCCTCGCCGAGGCGTAACCCCGCGCGCGCCGACCGCGCGCCCGGCGGCCGCCGCCGCGTCCACGCGCGCCCGTCGCCCGCCGCCGTGTCCACGCGCGCCCGTCGCCCGCCGCCGTGTCCACGCGCGCCCGTCGCCCGGCGCCCCGTCCGCGCGCCCTCCGCTCCGCATCCATGGGACGCAACACGCCGTTACGTCTCGCGCATAACGGCGTGTTGTGTCCCACGGATCGAACGAGTGGTCCCGACATGCCGTTACGGCGCATGTTGTGGCGGCATGTCGGGACCAGTAGATGGAGGGAAGCGGCGCCGCGGCGCGGCGGCGCGCAGCGGCGGCGCGCAGCGGCGGCGCGCAGCGGCGCGCGCTACTCGGAGACGCGGTCGAGGTCGAGCATCTGCGCGCGGGTGAGGCGGATGCCCGCCGCCGCCATCAGCGCGTCGACCTGGTCGGGGCGGCTGGCGCTCGCGACGGGTGCGGCGATCGTGCGCTTGGCGAGCAGCCAGGCGAGCGCGATGCTGGCCGGCGCGACGTGGTGCTCCCCTGCGATCCGGTCGAGGACCGCGAGCACGCGCTGCCCGCGCCGGTTGACGTAGGCGGACGCGCGGACGCTGCGGGCGCCCGCGGTGAGGTCGCTCTTGGTGCGGTACTTGCCGGTCAGGAACCCGTTCGCGAGCGCGTAGTACGGCATGACCGCCAGCCCCTGCGCGGCGGCCACGATCCGCGGCGCGCTCTCGAACTCGGTGCGGTGCATCAGGTTGTACTGGTTCTGGATCGCCACGAACTTCGGGAGACCGGCCGAGGCCAGGATGCGCGCCTCGATCAGGCGGTCCGCCGTGAAGTTCGATGCGCCGAGGTAGCGCACCTTGCCGCTCTCGATCAGCCACTCCGCCGTGGCGAGGCTGTCCTCCAGCGGCGTCTCGGGGTCGTCCTCGTGGAAGTACAGCAGGTCGATGTGGTCGGTCCCCAGCCGCTCCAGCGACGCCTCGACGGCGCGGACGATGCTGACCGAGCCTAGCCCCGGATTCTCCTGGTGGCGGCCGACCTTGGTCGCCACGACGACGCGGTCGCGGTTGCGGCGCTCGCGCATCCACGAACCGATGAGGAGTTCGCTGCGGCCGCCGACGTAGCTGTCGGCCGTGTCGATGAAGTCGCCGCCGAGCTCCGCGAAGCGGTCGAGGATGGCGAGGGAGGTGTCGCCGTCGGCCGTCCAGCCGAACACGCTCGCGCCGAGGGACAGCGGGTACACCGCGAGGTCGCTCTCGCCGATGCGGCGGCGGGCGATGATCGACAGCGGACCCGTGCTCTCGATGGCCGGGTCGATGTCGACGACGCCGGTGGGAGGATCCGCGGTGCCCGCGCGAGCGAGGTCGCGGGACGCGTCGGCCGGGCGCCCGGCAGCGGGCGCGACCGCGGGATCGACAGCAGGCTCAGCGGCCGGCGAGGCGGGTCGCTCCGTCGTCCGCGCTGCGGCCTGGCGCGCCTCGGCGCTGCGGAGGCCGACCGACTCGAGCAGACGCAGGGGAAGCAGCTGTGGCATCTCTCCCCCTCCCCTCGGAACCGTGCTCACTCGAATCGATTCGAGAACGGTCGATTCCCTAGTGAACACTTGCAGATTACGGCATGCCCCCGACTCTCTCGTGACGAAACGGGTGAACCTCCGGGGAAACCTTGGTCACGGTTTCATCACGATCGCCGGAGTACCGCCCGGGCGTGCGCGAGCACCGGTCCGTCGACCATCTTCCCGGCGTGCCGGAACACTCCCCCGCCCGCCGCTTCGGCCGCCTCGAGCAGTTCTCGGGCGGTCTCCACCTCCTCCGGAGAGGGCCGGTAGGCGGCACGGATCGTCTCCACCTGACCCGGATGGATGCACGCGGTCGCCGCGAAGCCGACAGCCACCGCATCCTCCGCTTCTGCCGCGAGCCCGGCCTCGTCCGCGATGTCGAGGTGCACCGTGTCGATCGCGTGCGCTCCCCCCGCAGCCGCTGCCAGCAGCACAGAGGATCGGGCATGGCGGGCGACGTCCCGATACGTGCCGTCGGCATGCCGGCTGGAGGTTCCACCGAGCGACGCGACGAGGTCCTCCGCGCCCCACATCAGCGCGAGGACGTCGGGATGCCGCGCGAGCTCCGGCGCGGCCAGCACACCGGCCGCCGTCTCGCAGAGCGCGATCACGGAGTACCCGGCGAGCGCCGCCAGGTCAGCCACTCTCTCCGCCTTCGGCAGCATCACGACCCGATACGGCGTGGAGGCCAGCGCCGACAGGTCCGCCCGGAAGTCGTCAGAACCCGCCGCGTTTACCCGGACGATCACGCGCGCGGGATCCAGGTCCGACGCGGTGAGCGCCTCCCGGGCCGCCGGGCGACGGGACGGGTCGACCGCATCCTCCAGATCGAGGATGACCGCGTCCGCCCGCTCCAGCGCCTTGCCGTAGCGCTCGGGCCGGTCGGCCGGGCAGAACAGCAGCGCAGGGCCCCACGGAAACAGCCGCACCGAGTCCGCGTCGCTCACAGGATCCCGTCCGGCGCGTCGGCCCCGGGGTCGAGCGCGTCGCCGTCCGCGCCCGGGTCATCGGGGACGGCGTGCGCGTCCCGGCACCACACCATCACCTGGCGCGTCGCCGTCGCGACGACCACGCCGTCCTGGTTGCGGCCGGTGTGCTCCAGGGTGACGATGCCCTGTCCCGGACGGGAGGCGGACAGCCGCTTGCCGAGCACCACGGTCTCCGAGTACAGCGTGTCGCCGTGGTGCAGCGGGTGCGGGAACGCCACCTCGCTGAAGCCCAGGTTCGCGACGATGGTCCCCTGCGTGAGCTGCGTCACCGATGCGCCGACGATGGTGGCGAGCGTGAACATGGAGTTCACCAGCCGCTCCCCGAAGGGCTGCCGGGCCGACCACGCCGCGTCGAGGTGCAGGGCCTGCGTGTTCATGGTGAGCGTCGTGAAGAGGACATTGTCGGCCTCCGTCACCGTCCGCCCCGGCCGGTGCAGGTAGCGCGTGTCCGGCTCGAACTCTTCGTAGTACAGGCCGCGCTGCTCGATCTCGCGCATCAGGCCGCCTCCTCGAGCTCTACGTGGAGGGGCGCGCCGGTTGCGGCGACCACCTCGTCGACGGTGACCCCGGGGGCGACCTCCCGCAGCACCAGCCCCTCATCGGTCACGTCGATGACGGCGAGGTCGGTGATGATCCGGTCGACGCACCCGGTGCCGGTCAACGGGAGGGTGCACTCGGTCAGGATCTTCGGCCGGCCCTCCTTGTCGACGTGCTCCATCATGACGATGAGCCGCTTCGCGCCGAACACCAGGTCCATTGCCCCGCCCATCCCCTTCACCATCTTGCCGGGGATCATCCAGTTGGCGAGGTCGCCCTTCTCGGACACCTCCATCGCGCCGAGGACCGCGACATCCACGTGACCGCCGCGCACCATCCCGAACGACAGCGACGAGTCGAAGAAGGCGGCGCCGCGGTTCACCGTCACGGTCTCCTTGCCGGCGTTGATGAGGTCGGGGTCGACCGCATCCTCGCCCGGGTAGGGCCCGACGCCGAGCACGCCGTTCTCGGAATGCAGGATGACCTCGACGTCCTCCGGGATGTAGTTCGGGATGAGCGTGGGCATGCCGATCCCGAGATTGACGTACTGGCCGTTGACCAGCTCGCGCGCGACCCGGGCGGCGAGTTCGGTGCGGGTGAGGCTCATCGTGCGCTCCCTTCCGTCGACGGCGCCGCAGCGACCGTGCGCCGCTCGATCCGCTTCTCCACGCCCGGCGCGTGCACCACCCGCTGGACGAAGATGCCCGGGCAGTGCACCGTGCCGGGGTCGAGCTCGCCCGGCTCGACCAGCTCCTCCACCTCGGCGATGGTGACGACGCCGGCCATCGCGGCCAGCGGGTTGAAGTTCATCGCCGCCGCATGGAAGACCAGGTTGCCGTGCCGATCGCCCTTCGCGGCGTGGACGAGGGCGAAGTCGGGGCGGAGGGACCGCTCCAGCACGTACTCAGCGTCGTCGAAGGTGCGCACCTCCTTGGGCTCGCTGGCCACGGCGACCGAGCCGTCGGCCGCATACCGTCTCGGGAGGCCGCCGGTCGCGATCTGGGTCCCGACGCCCGCGGGCGTGAAGAACGCGGGGATGCCCGCTCCGCCCGCCCGCAGCTTCTCGGCGAGCGTGCCCTGCGGGGTGAGCTCCACCTCCAGCTCGCCGGAAAGGAACTGCCGGGCGAACTCCTTGTTCTCCCCCACGTACGAGCTGATCATCTTGCGGATGCGGTGCTCGGCGAGCAGCAGGCCCAGACCCCAGTCGTCGACTCCGCAGTTGTTGCTGACCACCTCCAGGTCGGTCGTGCCGTCATCGAGGAGCGCCTGGATCAGCGCACTCGGGATGCCGCACAGCCCGAACCCGCCGACAGCGAGCGTGCTCCCGTCGGGGATGTCGGCGACCGCCTCCGCGGCCGTCCGCACCGTCTTGTCGATCATCCGTCCTCCTCCTCGAGGTCGCGTGCCGTCGGTCCGGTCGTCTCCCGTCAGGCTAGGCGGTGAAGCCGAGCGCGCGCGAGATCACCATGAGCTGCACCTCGGTCGTGCCCTCGCCGATCTCCAGGATCTTCGAGTCGCGGTAGTGCCGCGCCACCGGGTTCTCGTTGAGGAAGCCGTAGCCTCCGAAGATCTGGGTCGCGTCGCGGGCGTTGTCTATCGCGGCCTCGCTGGCGACGAGCTTGGCGATGGAGGCCTCCATCTTGAACGGCTTGCCGGCCATCAGCTTGAAGCAGGCGTCGTAGTAGGCGAGGCGCGCGGTCTGCACGCGGGCCTGCATCCGGGCGATCTTGAAGGCGATGTGCTGGTTGGATCCGATCGGCCGGCCGAAGACGTTGCGGCTCTTCGCGTAGCGGATGGCCTCCTCCAGGCAGCCTTCTGCGGCGCCCGTGCACAGGGCGGCGAAGGCGACGCGGCCCTCGTCCAGGGTCTGGACGAAGTTGGCGTAGCCGCGGCCGCGCTCCCCCAGCAGGTTCTCCTCGGGAACGTGCACGTCGGTGAGCGTCAGCGGGTGCGTGTCGGAGGTGTGCCAGCCGACCTTGTCGTACACCGGTTCGGCGACGAAACCGGGCGTGCCCGACGGGACGATGATCGCCGAGAGCTCCTTCTTCATGGAGCCGTCGGCACGGCGCTGCTCGCCGGTGACGGCGGTGATCGTGACCAGCCGGGTGATGTCGGAGCCGGAGTTCGTGATGAACTGCTTGGTCCCGTTGATCACCCACTCGCCGTCGCGCAGCTCGGCGGTCGTCTTGGTGCCGGACGCGTCGGAGCCGGCCTCCGCCTCCGTCAGGCCGAAGCCGGCGAGCGCCTCACCGCGGGCGAGCATCGGCAGCCACTGCTGCTTCTGCTCCTCGGAGCCGCTGCGGAAGATGGGCATCGCACCCAGCCCGACGCCCGCCTCCAGGGTCACGCCGATCGACTGGTCGACTCGGCCGAGCTGCTCGACCGCGAGGCAGAGGGACAGGTAGTCCTTGCCCTGGCCGCCGTACTCGACCGGGAACGGGAGGCCGAACAGGCCCATCCGCCCCATCTCGGCGATGATCTCGTACGGGAGGCTGCGCTTCGTGTCGTACTCGTAGGCGGCGGGAGCGACGACGGTGTCGGCGAAGTCGCGCACCTGGTCGCGCAGGCGGCTCTGCTCCTCGGTGAGCCCGTATCCGGCGACCTCGGTGTCGCTTCGGCTCTCCAGCTGAATGCTCATGGTGTTCCTCTCTCTGGGCTGCTGATCCCGCCCACCGTCGAGTCCTCACTTTCTGCACGCTCCGACGGCGTGTCGTGTGCAAGAAGTGCGGACTCGGCGGTGGGTGGGAGGTCGGTGGGTGGGAGGTCTACGCGCGCGACCAGCTGGTCGAGGCGGACGAGGTCGCCGGGGGCGACGTGGAGCGTGACGGTCCCGGCCACGGGGGCGACGAGGCGGTGCTCCATCTTCATGGCCTCGACCACGACGACGGTGTCGCCGGCCTCGACGGAGGCCCCAGGGGCGACGGGCACGGCGACGACGGTGCCGGGCATCGGCGAGCGGAGCTCGGGATGCGCGGCGGCGTCACCGAGGTCGAGGGCGGCGAGGCGCGCGGCGAGCCGCTCGGCGCGGTCGCGGAGGCGGAGCGGACGGGCACGGCCGTCACGGGCCAGCCACACGGTGGCGCCGTCGCGGGCCGTGTCGAAGCGGATGGTGCTCCCGTCGAGTTCGAGGAGGGCGACGGCCGGCTCTCCGGCGCGCTGCGGAGCGCGGAGTCGGAGGGAGGCGGCCACCGCCGCGCCGTCCGCGACGCGCACCTGGGCGGCGTCGGGCGGCCCGGTGACGGTCACCGTGACGCCGTCGACGTCGTACCGGACGGGGCGCGCGCGGCCGAGCCGCCATCCCGACGGGGTCCCCCACAGCGACGAGACGAGCGACGCCCCCTCCTCCCACCGCTCCGCATGCGCCAGCAGCGCCGCCGCGATCAGCTCGTCCTCGCCGGCCGGCTCGGGCGAGCGCTCGGAGAACCGCCGGTCGATGAGCGTGGTGTCCATCCGTCCGGCGACGACGTCCTCGTCCGAGATGAGGTCGACCAGCCAGGAGACGTTGGAGGCCGAGCCGAGGATGCTCGTGCCGGCGAGCGCCGCACGCAGCCGCGCCAGCGCCTCCGCCCGGTCGTCGCCCCAGGCGATGACCTTGGCGAGCATCGGGTCGTAGTCGGTGACGATCGGGATGCCGGCGGCGATCCCGCTGTCCACCCGCACGCCCTCGCCGGACGGCTCGCGCAAGGCGAGCACGCGACCGGCGGCGGGCAGGAAGCCCCGCTCCGGGTCCTCCGCATAGACGCGGGCCTCCACGGCGTGGCCGCGCAGGTGAACGTCGTCCTGCCCGAAGGAGAGCGGCTCTCCCGCGGCGATCCGCAGCTGCTGCTCGACCAGGTCCAGCCCGGTCACCAACTCGGTGACGGGATGCTCGACCTGGAGGCGGGTGTTCATCTCCATGAAGAAGAACTCGTCCGGCGACTCCGCCGACACCAGGAACTCGACCGTGCCGGCCCCCGTGTAGCCGACGCTGGCGGCGACCCGGCAGGCGGCCTCGCCGATGCGCGCGCGGGTGGCGGCGTCCAGCAGCGGAGACGGTGCTTCTTCGACGACCTTCTGGTGGCGGCGCTGCAGCGAGCACTCGCGCTCCCCCAGGTGGACGATGCCGCCGTGGCGGTCCGCCAGCACCTGCACCTCGATGTGCCGCGGGGAGGACACCAGCCGCTCCAGGAACAGCGTGTCGTCGCCGAACGCCGCGGCAGCGACGCGGCGTGCCGTGCGGAGCGCCTCGGGCAGATCGCCGGCAGCGGACACGGCCTGCATGCCCTTTCCTCCGCCGCCCGCCGACGGCTTGACCAGCACCGGATAGCCGATGTCGGCCGCCGCGGCGATCAGCTGCTCGTCGGTCAGTCCCGGCTCGGCGATCCCCGGGATGGTCGGCACGTCGTATTCGGCCACCGCGTGCTTCGCGGTGATCTTGTCGCCCATGACCTCCAGCGCGTGAACCCCCGGGCCCACGAAGACGATCCCGGCGCGCTCGCACGCCTCGGCGAGCGCCGGATTCTCGGACAGGAAGCCGTACCCGGGATGGACGGCCTCGGCGCCGGTGCGCCGCGCAGCCTCCACGATCGCGTCGACGCTCAGGTAGCTCTCCCGCGCGGGCGCGGGACCGATGCGGACGGCGACGTCCGCGAGCGGGACGTGCGGCGCATCCCGGTCCGCGTCGCTGTAGACGGCGACAGAGCGGATGCCGAGACGCCGGAGCGTGCGGATGACGCGACACGCGATCTCGCCGCGGTTGGCGACGAGCGCGGTCCGGAAGGGGGTGGCGGTCATCGCGGTCACATCCGGAAGAGGCCGAAGGCCGTGTCAGGGAGCGGCGAGCGCGAGACGACGTCGAGGGCGAGGCCGAGCACCGTGCGGGTCTCTGCGGGGTCGATGACGCCGTCGTCCCAGAGCCGGGCGGTCGAGTAGTAGGGGTTGCCCTGCTCCTCATACTGCGCGGCGATCGGGGCGCGGAACGCGGCCTCCTCGTCGGCGGGCCACTCCTCGCCGCGCCCTTCGAGCTGGTCGCGCTTGACGGTCGCGAGCACGCTTGCGGCCTGCTGGCCGCCCATCACCGAGATCCGGGCCGCCGGCCACATCCAGAGGAAGCGGGGCGAATACGCGCGGCCGCACATCGAGTAGTTGCCGGCGCCGAAGGAACCGCCGATGACGACCGTCAGCTTCGGCACCCGGGTGGTGGCGACGGCGGTGACCATCTTGGCGCCGTTCTTGGCGATGCCGCCCGCTTCGTAGTCGCGGCCGACCATGAAACCCGAGATGTTCTGCAGGAAGAGCAGCGGGATGCCGCGCTGGTCGCACAGCTCGATGAAGTGGGCGCCCTTCAGCGCCGACTCGCTGAAGAGCACGCCGTTGTTGGCGACGATTCCGACGGGATACCCGTGGATGCGGGCGAAACCGGTCACGAGCGTCGTCCCGTACTCGGGCTTGAACTCCTCGAAGCCGCTGCCGTCGACGATCCGGGCGATGACCTCGTGCACGTCGTACGGCGCCTGCACGTCCACCGGGACGACGCCGTACAGCTCGGCGGGGTCGGCGGCCGGCTCCTGGGTCGGCCGAACCATCCAGGCCGGAGCGGCCGGCGCAGGAAGGGTGGCGATGATGTCGCGGACGATGGACAGCGCGTGCTCGTCGTCCTCCGCGAGGTGGTCGACGACGCCGGAGGTGCGGGCGTGGAGGTCGCCGCCGCCGAGCTCCTCGGCCGTCACGACCTCCCCGATCGCCGCCTTCACCAGCGGCGGGCCGCCCAGGAAGATCGTGCCCTGGTTGCGGACGATCACGGTCTCGTCGCTCATCGCCGGCACGTACGCGCCTCCCGCGGTGCAGGAGCCGAGCACGGCGGCGATCTGCGGGACCTTGGCGGCGGACAGCCGGGCCTGGTTGTAGAAGATGCGGCCGAAGTGGTCGCGGTCGGGGAACACCTCGTCCTGCATCGGGAGGAAGGCGCCGCCCGAGTCCACCAGGTAGATGCAGGGCAGCCGGTTCTCGAGGGCCACCTCCTGCGCGCGGAGATGCTTCTTGACCGTCATCGGGTAGTACGTGCCGCCCTTGACCGTCGCGTCGTTGCAGACCACCATCACGTGACGGCCGGCGACCAGGCCGATGCCGGCGATGACGCCGGCGGCGGGGCTCTCGTCGCCGTACATCCCGGTGGCGGCGAGCGGTGCGAGCTCGAGGAAAGGGCTCCCCTCGTCGAGGAGGGCGTCGATGCGCTCGCGGGGCAGCAGCTTGCCGCGGGCGATGTGCCGCTCGCGGGCCCGCTCCGGGCCACCGGCCGCGGCGGTCGCGAGCCGTCGTCGGAGGTCGGCCACCAGCTCGCGCTGGGCCGCGTCGTTCTGCTCGAACCGGGCGTCCGTGGCGGACGCCTCGCTGGTCAGGGTCGGCATTCTGCTCCGTGTCGTCATCGACAGTCGGTTAGTGGTCACTAACTCGGTTTTTAGGTTAGTGTTCATTAACCGAAAAGTCCAGCGCTGCGGCGAGGACACAGACAGCACCGAGGACACAGACAGCACCGAGGACGATGACCCAGACCGGACCCGCCACTCCCCTGGAGCGGCCCACCCAGCGCAGCCAGGCCAAGGCCGACCGCCGGGCGGCGCTCCTGGCCGCCGCCGCGACACTGTTCGCCGAGCGCGGCTTCAACGGCGTCTCGATCGAAGACCTGGGCTCGTCCGTCGGCGTCAGCGGACCCGCCGTCTACCGCCACTTCTCCTCCAAGCAGGCCGTGCTGGAGGCGCTGCTCGTCGGCGTCTCCGAGCGCCTCCTCGCCGGCGGTCAGGACGTGGAGCAGGCCGGACCCGGCGCGGACGACGCCCTGCGCGCGCTGATCGGCTTCCACATCGACTTCGCCCTCGGCGAGCCGGACACCATCCGCGTGCAGGACCGCGACCTCGACGCGCTCCCCGATCCCGCCCGCCGCCAGGTGCGGCGACTGCAGCGCCGCTACGTCGAGGTGTGGATGCGCGTGCTCGGCGAGCTGCACCCCTCCCTCACCGACGACGAGCTGCGCGTGCGGGTGCAGGGCACGTTCGGCCTCCTCAACTCCACTCCGCACACCGCCCGCATCGGCTCCGCGCAGGTCGCGCCCGACGCCGTCCGCCCCGTCCTCGAGCGGATGGCCTGGGCCGCGCTGACCTCCGCCTGAGCGCCTGCTCTTCCCGTCGAGTGGTGACATGATGTCGCCACTCGGCCCGGCTTCGAGCATCCACTCACCAGTCGGCCCTCGGCGACGCTCCGTCACCTGCATGGGCTACAGTCCCAAGGAACGGCGGCACCGGCCCGACGAAGGAGCGATGTGGGCGACGACACCCCCCGGCTGAGACGGCACCACCGGGTCCTGCGGGTCGTCGGTCTCGTCGTCGCGGTTCTGCTCGTGCTCGTCGTGATCGCCGGTGGTGTCGGGATCTGGACGGTCACCCGGTCGTTCCCGCAGACGTCCGGGACGGTGGACGTGCCCGGCCTCACCAAGCCGGTGACCGTGTCCCGCGACGACGCGGGCGTCCCGCAGCTCACGGCCTCCACGGCCGACGACCTCTTCCGGGCGCAGGGCTTCGTGCACGCGCAGGACCGGTTCTGGGAGATGGACTTCCGCCGCCATGTCACAGCCGGCCGGCTGTCGGAGATGTTCGGGGCGAGCCAGGTGCCGACGGACACGTTCATCCGCACCCTGGGCTGGCGGACGGTGGCCGAGCAGGAGGTGAAGCTCCTCGACCCGACGTCGCTCCGCTACTACCAGGACTACGCCGATGGGGTGAACGCCTACCTGACGTCGCACTCGGGCGCCGAACTGTCGCTGGAGTACGCGGTACTGGGGCTGCAGAACCCGTCGTACAAGCCGGAGCCGTGGACGCCCGCCGACTCGGTGGCGTGGCTGAAGGCGATGGCGTGGGACCTGCGGTCCAACCTCGACGACGAGATCGACCGCGCGCTGCTCGCCACCAAGCTGAAGCCGCAGCAGATCGCGGAGCTGCACCCCCGCTACCCGTACAGCACCCACCCGACGATCACCGACCAAGGCGGCGGCAACCCGCGCACGGTCACGCCGGACGCGAAACAGGGCGCGACGGCGGCCGCCGACGCGTCCTCGGCCTCGTCGACGGACCCGGCGGCGTACGCCTCCCAGCTGGAGCAGGTCGCGGCCAGTGTGGATGCCCTCCCTCAGCTGATCGGCCCGGCCGGTGACGACATCGGCTCGAACTCCTGGGTGGTGGCCGGATCGCACACCGCGAGCGGCAAGCCGCTGCTGGCGAACGACCCGCACCTGGGTGCCGCCCTCCCCTCGGTCTGGTACCAGATGGGGCTGCACTGCGAGACGGTGAACGCCGCCTGCCCGTTCGACGTGGCCGGCTTCAGCTTCTCCGGGTTCCCTGGCATCATCATCGGGCACAACGACCGCATCTCCTGGGGCTTCACCAACCTGGGTCCGGATGTCGCCGACCTGTTCGTCGAGAAGGTCACCGGCAACACCTACGAGTACGACGGCAAGCAGCTGCCGCTGCAGAAGCGCACAGAGCGGATCCGCGTAGCCGGCGGCGCGGACGTCACGATCACCGTCCGGTCGACTCTGCACGGACCCATCGTCACCGACATCGGGGACGACTATGCCGTCATCGCGAAGGACCAGGCCGGCAAGCTGGGCGTTCCCGCTCAGCAGTACCAGCTCTCGCTCGCCTGGACGGCGCTGACCCCGGGGAAGACCGCGAACGCGATCTTCGCCTTCGACGCCGCTCGCGACTGGGCGGGCTTCCGGGCAGCCGCGGAGCAGTTCCAGGTGCCGTCGCAGAACCTGGTCTACGCCGACGTAGACGGGCACATCGGTTACCAGGCGCCGGGCCTCATCCCGGTCAGGGCCGGGGGCGACGGCACCATGCCGATGCCGGGATGGACCAGCCGCTACGGGTGGACGGGCACCATCCCGTTCGACCAGCTGCCGTCGGTCCTCGACCCTCCCGCCGGCTACATCGTCACCGCCAACAACGCGGCGGTGGGACCGGCCTACCCGGTGCTGCTCACGGCCGACTGGGACCACGGCTACCGGGCCAACCAGATCGAGCTGCGGCTGGCTCGCCTGTTCGGTCAGGACAAGAAAGTCACCGCTGCGGACATGTCGGCCACCCAGGGCGACACCTATGACGCCAACGCGGCGAACCTGGCTCCGGTGCTGCAGAAGGTCGCCACAGGTCCCACCGCATCCAGCGACCTGCAGCAGGCCGGGCGTCTGCTCGACGGCTGGGACCACCGGGACACCGGCGACAGCGCAGCGGCCGCGTACTTCGCCGTGTTCTGGAAGGAGCTGCTGCACGACATGTTCGGCCGAAAGCTCCCGGCCGGCACCGCCCCGACCGGGGGAGACCGCTGGTTCGCCGTCGTGCAGTCGCTGCTCTCGCAGCCGGACTCGGCGTGGTGGGTCGACTCCGACCTGGGGACGACCGACCGTGACTCGATGATCGCCTACGCGGCCGACCGCGCGTGGGGCAAGACCCGCACCCTCCTCGGCGGCGACCCCGCGTCGTGGCGCTGGGACACCCTCCACACGCTGACGCTGAAGAACGCCAGCCTCGGCGAGTCGGGCGTCGCTCCCGTCGAGTGGCTGTTCAACCGCGGACCGTGGCACGTCGGGGGCGGCTCCAGCGTCGTGGATGCGACCGGCTGGGACGCCACCGTCGGGTTCACCGTCGACCGCCTCCCGTCGATGCGGATGGTGGTCGACATGAGCGACTTCGACAAAAGCACCTGGGTCAACCTGACCGGAGCCTCCGGACACGCGTTCGACGCGCACTACACCGACCAGACGGACCTGTGGGCCACCGGCCGGACGCGCCCCTGGGCGTTCTCGGCCGCCGCCATCCGCGCCGCCGCCACCCAGACCCTCACCCTCCGCCCGCCCCGCTGACCGCGCATCCGCCTCCACTGGATCGACTGGTGAGTGGATGCTCGAATCCGGGCCTAGTGGCGACATCATGTCACCACTCGGCGGGAGGAGGGCGGAAGAGGGCGGGAGAGGCGGGAGGGTCAGCGGTCGAGCGTGCGCTCCGGCGAGCCGACGTACAGCTGCTGCGGACGGCCGATTTTCGTCTGCGGGTCGAGATTCATCTCGCGCCAGTGCGCGATCCAGCCGGGAAGGCGCCCGATGGCGAACAGGACGGTGAACATCCGCGTCGGGAAGCCCATGGCCTTGTAGATCACGCCCGTGTAGAAGTCGACGTTCGGGTAGAGCTTGCGGTCGATGAAGTACTGGTCGGCCAGCGCGACCTCCTCCAGCTCCTTCGCGATGTCGAGCAGCGGGTCATGCACGCCGAGGGCTTCGAGCACCTCGTCGGCCGACTGCTTCACGAGCCGGGCGCGCGGGTCGAAGTTCTTGTAGACGCGGTGCCCGAAGCCCATCAGCTTGACGCCGGACTCCTTGTTCTTGACCCGCTCCACGAACTTCTGGACGCTTTCGCCCGAGTCGCGGATGCCGGCGAGCATCTGCAGCACCGCCTCGTTGGCGCCGCCGTGCAGCGGGCCGTAGAGGGCGTTGATGCCGGCCGAGACCGATGCGAAGAGGTTCGCCTGGGTGGAGCCGACGAGGCGGACCGTCGAGGTCGACGCGTTCTGCTCGTGGTCCTCGTGGAGGATGAGGAGGCGCTCCAGCGCGCGCGACAGCACCGGGTTCACCTCGTACGGCTCGGCGAGCGTGCCGAAGTTGAGCCGCAGGAAGTTGTCGACGAAGCTCAGCGAGTTGTCCGGGTAGAGGAAGGCCTGGCCGAGGCTCTTCTTGTGGGCGTACGCCGCGATCACGGGCAGCTTGGCGAGGAGGCGGATGGTCGACAGCTCCACCTGCTCCGGGTCGCTGACGCTGAGCGAGTCCTGGTAGAAGGTCGACAGCGCCGACACCGCGCTCGACAGCACCGACATGGGGTGCGCGTCGTGCGGGAGCGCGTCGAAGAAGCGGCGCAGGTCTTCGTGCAGGAGGGTGTGGCGGCGGATGCGCTCGTCGAAGTCGGCGAGTTCGCTCTCGGACGGCAGCTCGCCGTGGATGAGCAGCCACGCCACCTCGAGGAAGGTGGACTTCTCGGCCAGCTGCTCGATCGGGTAGCCGCGGTAGCGCAGGATGCCCTGCTCGCCGTCGATGTACGTGATCGACGAGCGCGTGGCGGCCGTGTTGACGAAGCCGTAGTCGAGGCTGGTGAACCCGGTCTGCTTGGTCAGCGTCGAGAAGTCGATGCTCGACGCGCCGTCGACGCTCGGCCGGACCGGGAACTCGGCCGTGCCGCCCGGGTAGCTGAGCGACGCCGTCACCGTCTCCGGCTGAGCCGTCGCCGGCTCCACCGGGGCCTCCGCCCTCTCGGTGCCCGTGCTCTCGGTGCCCGTGCTCTCGGTGCCGAGTCCGCTCACAACGCCTCCTGGTGGGATTGTCGCCTAATGGCTGGTCGATGGGCGCGCCGGTTGTGGCAGCGCTGCGTCAGATCCCCCCGGTGGGCGGCCTGCCGATACAGCCTAACGAACCTCAGCGACAACTGTGGCATCGGGCAAAGGGCCCGGGAAGCCCTTAGAGGGAGTCTCCAAAGGCGCGCAGCCGGTCGGCTGCGGCCGCCACGCGTTCGTCGGTCGCCGTCAGCGACAGCCGGACGTGCTGCGGGAAGAACTCGCCGTAGAAGTGCCCCGGCCCGGCGAGGATGCCGATGCTCGCGAGCCGGCCGATGCTCTCCCAGGCGTCGCGCCCCTCGGTCGCCCAGAGGTACAGGCCGCCTTCGCTGCGGTCGATCCGGAACCCGGCCGCCTCGAGCGCGGGCTTCAGCACCTCGCGCCGCGCGCGATACAGGGCCCTCTGCGCCTCCACGTGATCCTCGTCTCCCAGGGCGGCGACCATGGCCGCCTGCAGCGGGGCGGGAAGCATCAGGCCGGCGTGCTTCCGGACGTTCACCAGCCGCGCGATGTTCGCACTGCATCCCGCCACGAAGGCGGCGCGGTAGCCCGCCAGGTTCGACTGCTTGCTGAGCGAGTAGACGGCGAGCACGTTCTGCCGGTTCTGCCCGATCACCCGGGGGTCGAGGATGCTGGGCACGCGCTCGGCATCCCACGGCGCGTCCCAGCCGAGCTCGGCGTAGCACTCGTCGCTCGCGATGTAGGCGCCGAGCTCGCGGGCGCGTGCGACGGCGGCCCGCAGCTCGGTGACCGACAGGATGCGGCCGTCCGGGTTGCCGGGCGAGTTCAGCCAGACCAGGCGCGTCCCCTCCGGCCACGCGGCCGGGTCGTCCTCCGCCACCGCAGTCGCGCCGGCGATCGCGGCGCCGATGGCGTACGTCGGGTAGGCGGCACGCGGGTGCACGACGATGTCGCCCTCCCCCAGCCCCAGCAGGAACGGCAGCAGGGCGACGAGCTCCTTGGAGCCGATGGTGGGCAGCACGTTGTCGACCGTCAGCCCGCGGACGCCGCGGCGGCGCCCGAACCAGTCGACGATGGCCTCGCGGAGCGCCGGCGTGCCGACCGTCTGCGGGTAGGCGTGGGCGTCGGTCGCGCGTGCCAGCGCCTCCCGGATCACATCGGGCGTCGGGTCGACCGGCGAACCGATCGAGAGGTCCACGATGCCGTCGGCGTGGGCGCGTGCCTGCTCGGCGTACGGCGCCATGAGGTCCCAGGGGTAGTCCGGGAGCTCCTGCAGCGCCATCGTCAGTGGGCCTGGGGAGGCAGCGCGGCGATGACCGGGTGGTCCTTCTGGATCACGCCGACCTTCGAGGCGCCGCCCGGTGAACCGATGTCGTCGAAGAACTCCACGTTGGCGCGGTAGTAGTCCTTCCACTCCTCGGGCAGGTCGTCCTCGTAGTAGATCGCCTCGACCGGGCAGACGGGCTCGCAGGCGCCGCAGTCGACGCACTCGTCGGGGTGGATGTACAGCGACCGTTCGCCCTCGTAGATGCAGTCGACAGGGCATTCGTCGATACAGGCCCTGTCTTTGACATCGACGCACGGGAGAGCGATGACATAGGTCACAGTGGTTCGGATCCCTTCACGAGAGCTACCCTGCTAGCTTATGCCGTCGCGCCAGGGGTGGAGTCCGCGGAGCGGCGTCCGCGCACGTCCGGCCAGGCGACGGCGACAGCCGCGATCAGGATGGGCCCGACCAGCCAGATCTGCCCGGCGAGGTTGTTCGGGATCAGCACCGAGCCGCCGGCGCTCTGCTGGGTGAAGAGCAGGATGACCGCGATCGCGCCCAGCGCGGCCAGCAGCGCGGGCAGGCGGCTGTGTCCGAGCAGCCGCAGCCCGACGAGCAGCGCGGCGAACGCGAGGAGCGCGCCGATCAGCCCGAGAGGGATGGGGATGCCCCAGGTCACGGAGCTCTGGTGCGCGATCGTGCCGATCGCGCCGAATACAGCGCCCGTGAGCACAAGGAGGATGCCACTGACGATCCGGCTGAGCATTCTCGCATCCTAGCTGGACACTTTCCGGGTCGTGTCATACGCTCGATGGGTAAGGTTAGCCTTACCAACCTCCTCCCCCGATATCGACAAGGTCCCCCGTGCTCGCGAACTATCTGATCGGCCTCCGCGAAGGCCTGGAGATGGCGCTCATCGTCACCATCCTGGTCGCCTACGTCGTCAAGGTCGGCCGGTCCGACGTGCTCTCGAAGCTGTGGATCGGCGTCGGCATCGCCCTCGTCGTCCCGCTCGGCATCGGCGCAGCGCTCACCTGGGGCCCCTACGGCATGAGCTTCGAGGCGCAGGAGATCCTGGGCGGCTCGCTCTCGCTCGTCGCGGTCGGCTTCGTCACCTGGATGGTGTTCTGGATGGGCAAGGCCGCCCGCACCATGAAGTCCACCCTCCACAACCGCCTCGACTCGGCGCTCGTCGGCGCGGGCTGGGGCGTCATCCTGCTCGCCATGCTCAGCGTCGGCCGCGAGGGCATCGAGACCTCGCTCTTCGTCTGGGCGACGGTCGCGAGCACCGGAGGCACTTGGGAGCCCGCCGTCGGCGCACTGCTCGGCCTGCTCACGGCTGCTGTGCTCGGCTTCCTGCTCTACCGGGGCATCGTCAAGATCAACCTCGGCGCGTTCTTCACCTGGACCGGGGCCTTCCTGATCCTCGTCGCCGCCGGCGTCTTCGCGTACGGGCTCGGCGACCTCCAGGAGGCCGGACTGATCCCGGGAGGCGGCGCGCACGCCTACGACATCAGCGGGCTCATCCCCTCCTCGAGCTGGTACGGGACGCTCGCCGCGGGCATCCTCAACTTCAACCCGTCGCCGACCTGGCTGCAGGTCGTCGGCTGGGTGGCCTACCTCGCCGTCGTCGGCTTCTTCTACGTCCGACAGCACCGCGCCTCGGGCAAGCCGGCCGCGGCCGCACCGAAACCGTCCGCCGCGGCCCACACGCCGATCGCGTCCTGACGCCCGTCACCCTCCCGAGAAAGCACAGCACACCCATGCCCCGACTCCGTCCGCTCGCCGCCGTCACCGGGACCGTCGCCGGAGCCGCCGCCCTGGCGCTCGCGCTCACCGGCTGCGTCCCCAACAAGGCCGACGCGACCGCAGAAGCCATCGCCGTGACGCTGTCCGACACGGCCTGTACGGTGTCGACGAACACGGCGAAGGCCGGCCCGATCACCTTCCAGGTGACCAACACCGGCGCCGACGTGAACGAGTTCGAGCTGCTCGCCACCGACAAGCTGCGTATCGTCGGCGAGAAGGAGAACATCGGCCCGGGGACGACCGTGAACTACGTCGTGCAGCTCGAACAGGGCGACTACTTCTCGGCCTGCCGGAAGGGCATGGTCGGCAACCCTACGCACGTCGCCGCGTTCACGGTCACCGCGGGCTCCGGCACGACCGTCTCCCAGAGCGAGAGCAAGCAGGTCGCGCAGGCCGTGAGCGACTACACCGGCTACGTCAAGGACCAGTCGGGCGCGCTGCTCACCGCCACCAAGGCGTTCGCCGCCGCGTACGCGGGAGGAGACGACGCCGGAGCGCGGTCCCAGTACGCCTCGGCCCGCTCCTACTACGAGCGGATCGAGCCGACGGCCGAGCAGTTCGGCGACCTCGACCCGGCGCTCGACCTCCGCGAGGCCGACCTCGCGCAGGGCCAGACGTGGACCGGCTGGCACCGCATCGAGAAGGACCTCTGGGCCCCGGCCGGCTACACCCCCGCCGACGCCGCCACCCGGACGCAGCTGGCCGACCAGCTGGTCGCCGACACGCAGAAGCTGTACGACCTGGTTCACGCGAAGGGCTTCACCCTCACCATCGACCAGATCTCCAACGGCGCGATCGGCCTGATGGAGGAGGTCGCCGGCTCCAAGATCACGGGCGAGGAGGAGGCGTTCTCGCACACCGACCTGGAGGACTTCCAGGCCAACCTGGAGGGCGCCCAGGTCGCCTACGGCGTCGTGCGCGACCTCGCGTCGAAGAAGGGCGGCGCGGGCGCTGATGTGGTGAGCAAGCTCGACAGCGAGTTCGCCACCGTCGCGAAGACCCTCGCCCAGTACAAGAGCGGCGACGGCTTCGTCAGCTACACCACGCTCAGCACCGACCAGGTGAAAGAGCTCTCCGACCAGGTCAACGCGCTCAGCGAGCCGCTGAGCCGGCTGACCTCGATCATCGTCAAGTGACGCAGCACCCCAGCGAGGAGGCCGGGCTCCCGGAGGTGGAGGAGGCCTCCGGTCGTCCGGCGCGCCCGGCGCGTCCGTCCGACTCCCGCCCCGGCCTGTCCCGCCGCGGGATGCTGGGGATCGCCGGCGCGACCGTCGGCGCCGGGCTGGTCGGCATCGGCGCGGGCGTCGCCGCCGACCGCGCGGTGCTCGGCGCCACCGCTCCGGCCTCCACCACCTACCCCTTCTACGGCGCCCACCAGGCGGGCATCACGACGCCCGCGCAGGACCGCCTCCACTTCGCCGCCTTCGACACGTCGCCCGGACTCGACCGCGCCGGCCTGATGGAGCTGCTTCAGGACTGGACGGTCGCAGCCGCCCGGATGACGCAGGGCCGCCCGGCCGGGAAGTACGGGCCTGCCTCGGGACCCTCCGACGCTCCCCCGGACGACACCGGCGAGGCGCTCGACCTGCCCCCCGGAGGTCTGACGCTCACGTTCGGCTTCGGTCCGACGCTGTTCCGGACGGCCGCGGGCGAGGACCGCTTCGGCATCGCCTCCCGCCGCCCGGAAGCGCTCGTCGACCTGCCGCGCTTCCCCGGCGACGCGCTCATCGACGCGATCAGCGGCGGCGACCTCTGCGTGCAGGCGTGCAGCGACGACCCGCAGGTCGCCGTGCACGCCATCCGCAACCTGTCGCGGATCGCCTTCGGCCGCGCCGCCATCCGCTGGTCGCAGCTCGGCTTCGGCCGCACCTCCTCCACCTCGCGCGCGCAGGCGACCCCGCGCAACCTGTTCGGCTTCAAGGACGGCACCGCCAACATCAAGTCGGAGGACCAGTCGGTCGTCGAAGACCAGGTGTGGGCGTCCGGCGGCGACGGCGCCGGGTGGATGGCCGGCGGCTCGTACCTCGTCGCGCGCAAGATCCGCATGATGATCGAGACCTGGGACCGGCAGCAGCTCGGCGAGCAGGAGCGCATCGTCGGCCGCGACAAGGGCGAGGGCGCCCCGCTCTCCGGCGGCAGCGAGTTCACGACGCCCAACTTCCTCGCGCTGGCGAAGGACGGCGGCACGAAGATCGACCCCGACTCGCACGTCCGCCTCGCGCATCCCACCATGAACGACGGCGCGCAGCTGCTCCGCCGCGGCTACAACTTCGTCGACGGCAACGACGAGCTGGGCCGGCTCAACGCCGGGCTGTTCTTCATCGCGTTCCAGCGGGACCCGCGGAAGCAGTTCATCCCCATCCAGCAGCGACTCGCCGGGAACGACCTGATGAACGAGTACCTCCGCCACGTGGCATCGGGAGTGTTCGCGGTGCCGCCGGGGGCGAAGGACGGGTCGTTCGTCGGGGCGGGGCTGTTCGCGTAGGTCCTTACGGGGTCGGTGACGGGCTGGGCGCCTTGCCCTTCGAGACCGAGTAGTTGGCGACCCAGCCGTTGCTGCCGGCGTCCGTGACGACGACGAGCACGCCGTAGGTGCCGTTGCTGAAGGTGCCGGTCCCCCCGCCGTTCGACCCCTGGGCACCGAAGTCACCGCTGAAGCCAGCGTCAGTGAGCTGCTTCGCGATGCCGGTATACGCCTCCCCGCCCGGCACCTTCACCGTGACGTTCCACACCTTGTCGTCGCCGGAGCCGAGCGCGGCCGCGAACACGACGTCGCCGCTGGCGAGCGGCACGTCCTTCGGGAAGTCGGACGGGATGTTCGTCCCGCCGACGTCGACGTTGCCGCCGGACACGTCCTTGACGACGCTCTGGAAGCTGCACCCGCTGAGGGCGGGAGCGGCGCCGAGGAGGAGCACAGCGAGGACCGGGACCGCGAGCAGACGACGTTTCATGCCTCCCATTCTCCCGCCCGCCATCCGCGCCCGGGTTGCGCGATCCCTCCATTCGCCGAAGTGCACCGTGTTGCGGGTGACACGCCGTGGAGGTGCGCAACAAGGTGCACCTCGGCGAAACGACCCCGGAAACGGGAACGGCGCCCGGACGGAACGGATCCGTCCGGGCGCCGTGGGGCGCGGGGGCGCGTCAGACGGCGGCCGCGTCCTGACGCTTCAGGCGGGCCGCAGCGCGGCCGCGGGCGGTCGCGTCGAGCTCCACCTTGCGGATGCGGACGGCCTCCGGGGTCACCTCGACGCATTCGTCGTCGCGGGCGAACTCCAGGCACTCCTCCAGGGTCAGCTGACGCGACGGAGTCATCGACTCGAAGTTGTCGGCCGTCGACTGACGCATGTTGGTCAGCTTCTTCTCCTTGGTGATGTTCACGTCCATGTCGTCGGCACGCGAGTTCTCACCGATGACCATGCCCTCGTAGACCTCTTCTGTCGGGTTCACGAAGAAGGTCATGCGCTCCTGGAGGGCGATGATGGCGAACGGGGTGACCACGCCGGAGCGGTCTGCCACGATCGAGCCGTTGCTGCGTGTCACGATGTGACCGGCCCACTCGTCGTAGCCGTGCCCGATGGCGTTGGCGATGCCGGTGCCGCGGGTGGTCGTCAGGAACTCGGTGCGGAAGCCGATGAGCCCGCGCGACGGCACGATGAACTCCATGCGGACCCAGCCGGTGCCGTGGTTCGCCATGTTCTCCATGCGGCCCTTGCGCGCGGCGAGGAGCTGCGTGATCGCGCCCAGGTACTCCTCCGGCGCGTCGATGGTGAGGTGCTCGTACGGCTCCTGCAGCTTGCCGTCGACGCGCTTGGTGACGACCTGCGGCTTGCCGACGGTCAGCTCGTAGCCCTCGCGGCGCATCTGCTCGACCAGGATGGCCAGCGCGAGCTCGCCGCGGCCCTGGACCTCCCACGCGTCCGGACGGCCGATGTCGAGCACGCGGAGCGATACGTTTCCGATCAGCTCGCGGTCGAGGCGGTCCTTCACCATGCGGGCGGTGAGCTTGTGGCCCTTCACCTTGCCGACGAGCGGCGAGGTGTTGGTGCCGATGGTCATCGAGATGGCGGGCTCGTCGACGTGGATCGCGGGAAGCGGGCGCACATCCTCCGGGTCGGCCAGCGTGTCGCCAATCATGATGTCGGCGAAACCGGCGACGGCGACGATGTCGCCGGGGCCGCCGGACTCGGCCGGGTAGCGGTCGAGCGCCTTGGTCATCAGCAACTCGGTGACGCGGACGTTGTGCACGTCGCCGTCGTGGCGGACCCAGGCGACGGTCTGGCCCTTCTTCAGGGTGCCGTTGAAGATGCGGAGCAGCGCGAGGCGGCCGAGGAACGGCGAGGCGTCGAGGTTGGTGACGTGCGCCTGCAGCGGCGCCTCCGGGTCGTAGCTCGGCGCGGGGATGTGCTCGAGGATCGCCTCGAACAGCGGCTCGAGGTCGTCGTTGTCGGGCAGGTCGCCGTTGGCCGGACGGTTGTGGCTGGCGGCCCCTGCACGACCGGACGCGTAGACGACCGGCACGTCGAGGATCGCGTCGAGGTCGAGGTCGGGCACGTCGTCGGCCATGTCGCTGGCGAGGCCGAGCAGCAGGTCCTGGCTCTCGCCGACGACCTCCTCGATGCGGGCATCGGCGCGGTCGGTCTTGTTGACGGCCAGGATGACCGGGAGCTTGGCCTCGAGCGCCTTGCGCAGCACGAAGCGGGTCTGCGGCAGCGGGCCCTCGGACGCATCCACCAGCAGCACGACGCCGTCGACCATGGAGAGACCGCGCTCGACCTCTCCGCCGAAGTCGGCGTGGCCGGGGGTGTCGATCACGTTGATGGTGATCGGGCCGTTGGGGGCGTGGACGCCGTTGTACGAGATCGCCGTGTTCTTGGCGAGGATGGTGATGCCCTTCTCGCGCTCCAGCTCGTTGGAGTCCATGGCGCGCTCTTCGACGTGCGCATGCGCGTCGAAGGAGTTCGTCTGCTTGAGCATGGCGTCGACCAGCGTGGTCTTGCCGTGGTCGACGTGGGCGACGATCGCGACATTGCGCAGATCATCGCGGCGGGCGACGGCGTTCTCGGACATGCTTAAGGACTCGACTCTCGTCAGAAGGAAGAAGGGGAACGGTCCATTCTATCGTGGATCCGCTCCCCTTCTCCTGTGTCCGCTGTCAGCGAGCGCGTCGCGCCCGCCCAGCGAGGCCTACAGCCCGCGCGCCGCGGGCGGCTCCGGGTCAGGCACGACGGTGGTCGGCGCGGTCTCGTCGGCGCCGGCGGCGAGCAGTTCCAGCCGCAGGGCGCGGCGGGCGCGCTGCTGGTCCGGGTCGGGGAGCGGGACCGCGGCGAGGAGGCGCTGTGTGTACGCCTCCTTCGGGTAGCGGAGGATCTCGTCGCGCGTCCCCACCTCGACCAGACGGCCGTGGTGCATCACGGCGATGCGATCGGCCAGCACGTCGATGACGGCGAGGTCGTGCGTGATGAACAGGCACGCGAAGTTCATCTCCTTCTGCAGCACCTGCATCAGCTCCAGGACGCGGGCCTGCACGGAGACGTCGAGCGCGCTCGTCGGTTCGTCGGCGATGAGCACCTGCGGCTTCAGCGACAGCGCGCGGGCGATGCCGACGCGCTGCTTCTGGCCACCGGAGAGCTCGTGCGGGAACCGGCTGCGGTAGGCGCGCGGCAGCTCGACGCTGTCGAGCAGGCGGTCGACCTCCTTCGAGAGCTCAGCGCCCTTGAGACCCTTCGCGAGCCGCAGCGGCTCGCCGATCGAGTCGGAGATCTGCAGACGCGGGTTCAACGACGACGACGGGTCCTGGAAGACGATGCCGACGTTGCGGTGCAGCTTCCGGATCTCGTCGCGGCCGGCGTTGCTGATGTCCTGCCCAGCGACCACCAGCTGACCGGAGTGGATCGGCAGGAGGCCGATCGCCGCGCGGCCGAGCGTCGTCTTGCCGGAGCCCGACTCGCCCACCAGGCCGACGACCTCGCCCTCGTGGATCTTCAGGTCGATGTTGCTCGCGGCGCGGAAGGCCGGCACGCGGCCGTGCTTCGGGTACTCGATGGCGACGTCGCGGAAGTCGACCACGACCTCCCGCTTGTCCATCTCGGACTTCTCGTGCTCGGCCTGGGCGGCGCGCTCGTTGGCGCGGATCCGCTCGGCGAAGGCGGCGTCCGGGTTCTCGGTGCCCGCGGCGAGGGCCGCGGTGGTGTCAATCTCCTCGTCCTCGCGCTGACCCAGGTGGGGCACAGCGTCGAGCAGCGCGATGGTGTACGGATGCTGCGGCGCGGCGAAGACCTCGGCGACCGTCCCGGACTCCACGATGTCGCCCTTGCGCATCACGACGATGTTGTCGGCCAGGTCGGCGACGACGCCCATGTCGTGGGTGATGAGCAGGATGGCGCTGTCGAGCCGGTCGCGGAGGCTGCGCAGCAGCTCCAGGATCTCGGCCTGCACGGTCACGTCGAGGGCGGTCGTGGGTTCGTCGGCGATCAGCAGCTTCGGGTCGCACGAGATCGACTGGGCGATCATCGCGCGCTGGCGCTGGCCGCCGGACAGCTGGTGCGGATAGGAGTTGAACGCCTTCTTCGGATCGGGCAGCTCGACCATGGCGAGCAGCTCGAGCGCGCGTTCCTTCGCCTCGTGCGGCGACATCCCGAAGTGGATGCGGAGCGTCTCGACGATCTGGAAGCCCACGGTGTACACCGGGTTCAGCGCCGTCATCGGCTCCTGGAAGATCACCGCAACCTGGCGACCGCGCACCCGGCGCATCTGCGGCTGGCTCAGGCCGGTCAGCTCGCGACCGTCCAGCTTGATCGACCCGCGCACGCGGGAGTTCTGCGGCAGGAGGTCGAGGATCGCCATCGAGCTCGCGCTCTTGCCGGAGCCGGACTCACCGACGATGGCGAGCACCTCGCCCGCCTTGATCTGGTAGTTGAGCTTCTTCGCGGCCGGCACCCACTCGCCGTCCACACCGAAGTCGACGGAGAGGCCGGTCACCTCGAGGACGGGGCCGCCGGTCGCAGGCGTCGTCCGAGCCGGGTTGGTCTCAGGTCTCATTCGTGGTTCCTTTCGGGGGCGCGCTCTGCGTCGGAGGAGAACATCGGGAATGAGAGCATGGAGCCATGCCCTACGTCTCCCCCGCCGAGCGCGAGATTTTCGTGTCCCGGTTCAACCGGGTCCTTGCCGTGCTGATCTGGGCGGCCGCTGCCGCCCTGACCATCGGCCTGCTGGTGAGCGTCCGCGACGCCCGGCTGCTGTACATCGTCCCGGTCGCGCTCTTCGCGTTCATCGCCTGGGCCATGCTGTGGCGCCCACTGCTCGTCGTCGGTGACGACGACGGCCTGACGATCGTCAACGTGACGCGTACGATCCGGATTCCGTGGGAGGCGCTGATCGCGGTCGACACCAAGTACGCCCTCACGCTCTACACGCCCGGGCACAAGTTCCCGGTGTGGTCCGCGCCGGCCCCCGGCACCACCCGCACGCTCCGGGCGACCCGCAGCGAGACGAAGGGCCGCGTCGGCCGGCCGGGCGTCGAGGACAGCCTGCGCCGCCCCGGCGACCTGCTGGCGACCGAGTCGGGCGCCGCTGCCGAGGTGGTTCGCCGTCGCTGGGCGGCCCTCCAGCAGTCGGGAGCGGTCGAGGCCGGCCGCGCCGACGAGACGCCCGTGGGCATCCGCTGGCACATCGGTTCGCTCGTGGCGCTGGTGCTGCTCGCGGCGGGCAGCGTCGCCGCCCTGCTCCTGGCCTGAGGCGGCCAGGAGCAGCGCGGCGGGGGCGGTGGTCACAGCACGTCCTCCGCGAGGGCCGCTCCGGTCCTCGGCGCGCGGTCGTCGCCTTCGCCCTCCTCCGGCTCCTGCTCGCGCATCTTGCGCAGGTTGAAGCGGCGGTGGCGCGGGTCGAACGCGTCGCGCAGGCCGTCTCCGACGAAGTTGACGAGCAGCGCCAGGGTGACGATGAACCCGCCCGGCCACCAGAACAGCCAGGGCCGCGTCTGGAACGCCGACTGGTTGGAGCTGATCAGGAGGCCGAGCGAGACGTCCGGCGGCCGGATCCCGTAGCCGAGGTACGACAACGCGGTCTCGAGCAGGATGGCGGAGGCCATGATCAGGGTCGAGGCGACGATCACCACGCCGATGGCGTTCGGCAGGATGTGCTTGAAGATGATGCGGGCGTCCGAAGCGCCGGCGACGCGCGCCGCCTCCACGAACTCCCGCTCGCGGAGCGACAGGAACTCGCCGCGGACCAGTCGGGCGATGCCCATCCACGAGAAGAACCCGAGCATCAGCGCCAGGAAGAAGGCGCCCAGTCCGCCGAATGCGTGCCCGACGACCGAGCCGATCACCAGCGCAGGGATGACGATGAAGACGTCGGTGATGCGCATCAGGATGGCGTCGACGACACCGCGGAAGTACCCGGCTACGGCGCCCACGACGACACCGGCGACGCTCGCGATCAGGCCGAGGACGACCATGACCAGGATCGAGTTCTGGATGCCGCGCATGGTCAGCGCGAAGTAGTCCTTGCCGATGCGGTCCTGCCCGAACGGGTGCTCCCACGTCGGCGCGCCCTGCTTCACCTGGTCGTTCAGCTCGACGTAGTTGTACTTCCACCACCCGTGGATCGGCCCGAGGCCGATCGCCGAGATCGAGAAGAGCAGGATGAGGATGAACAGGATGGCGCTGCCGACAGCGACCTTGTTCGAAAGGAACCGCTTCCAGACCAGCTTGCCCTGACTGACCGGAGGCGCGGTGGGCGCCTCCAGCTCGTCGGCGATACGTGTGTTGTCGGACATTATCGGACCCTCACTCTCGGGTCGAGTGCGGCGTACGCGAGGTCTGCCAGGAAGTTGAACAGGATCGCCATGGCGGCGATCACCAAGAAGTAGGCCATGACCGGATTGAGGTCGCCGCGCTGCAGTCCGGCGTTGAACAGCGAACCCATCCCGGGGATCGCGAACACCCTCTCCGTGATGACAGCGCCACCGAGCAGCGCGCCCACATCGAAGGCGACCAGGGTCGTGATCGGGATCAGCATGTTGCGGAAGGCGTGGCGCACCACGACCGTCCGCTCCGGCAGGCCCTTCGCGCGGGCGGTGCGGATGAAGTCCTGGTTCAGGACCTCGAGCATCCCGGCCCGCGAGTAGCGGGTGTACGAGGCGAACGAAATCAGCAGCAGCGCGATCGTCGGGAGCACCAGGTGCGTGAACGTGTCGAGCCCGGTGACCCACATGTCGCCCTCGAGGCCCGGCGTCGAGGAGCCGACCGTCGCGATCGGGCGGCCGTTGGTGTCCTGGAAGTACTGCGGCCAGGCCTGCATGAAGCGGTCGACGATGATCAGGAACCCGGACACCAGCGTGACGATCACGGCTACGCGCATGTTCTGGCCGCGGTCGTAGCCACCGACGAACCACCCGATCGCGAGGGTCACGACGATGGCGACGATCGCGAGGATCACGATGGTGGCGACGGTCGAGACGTCGAACAGCGGCTGCAGGGCGAAGTAGCAGACGAGGCTGACCGCCCCGGCGATGGCCGCCGAGATGAGGGCGCGCCTGTTCTGCAGCCCCGAGATGAGCGCGGTCGCGCCGACCACGGTCGCAGCGATCAGGAGGATCATCACCACCGGGCCGAGGCCGGGGACGAGGAACCAGTTCATCGCCGACATCAGCAACAGGACGCCCGCCGTCGCCACGCCGGAGATGACGAAGGTGAGCAGACGCCGCCTCCGATCACCGCCGACGAGCGACTGCCAGATGAGGCCGGCGACCACCCCGATGATGACCGCGACCCACCACGGGATCGTGGGATGCGCGAGGAAGTTGTTGAAGCCGATCGCGACGAACTCCTTGAGGAGCACGGCCACGAGGAACGCCGGGAGCGAGTACAGGAAGAAGCTGAGGAACGTGACGACGTTGTCGAGTCCGCTGTACTGCCGGAGGGCGGTGACGATGCCGATGGTGACACCGAGGAGGATGGCGAGGATCAGGGCGAAGGTGACCAGCTGCACCGTCGAGCCGAGCGCCTGAGGCAGGATGTCCGTCACCTGGGCGTTGGAGACCGTCGATCCGAGGTCGCACGCGTTGGCGAACGGGATGAGGCACTTGGCGGCGCCGCCGAGCCACAGCAGCCAGCGCAGCGGCGGCGGGACATCGAGCTGGAGCAGCTGGATGCGCGCATTGATCAGCTGCGTCTTGTTGGGGGAATTGCTGCTTCGCAGGTCCTGGAGCGGGTCGGCACTGTAGGCCACCAGCATGTACATCAGGAACGAGGCGGCGATGATGATGAGCACTGAGACCAGGAGGCGTCTCAGGATGAAACTCGCCATAGGTTCAAAACCTTCACTGACAGGACGCGCCGATCGGGGGTGCGGCGGAGGGGGGTTGCCGCCAGGCGCGTATCTCACGGGGTGGACGGATCGCGTCCACCGACTACATGATACGGGGCGTCGGCCGAGACCGACGCCCCCCGCAGGCAGAGTGCCCGGGGTTCACCCGGGCACTCTGTCTTACGGAGCTGTTACTTCGAGGAGGACGACTTGACCGACCACTCCCAGAAGTTCCAGAACGGGCCGGACTGCCCGCCGTTGTACTTGACGCCGTCGACGCGCGACGTGGCGCCGAAGACACCCGGCAGCTGGAACAGCGGGAGCCCGTAAGCGTCGCTGAACGTCTGCTTGTCGATCTGGTACTCGATCTTCGTCAGAGCATCCTTGTCGAGGGTGGTCTGCGACTTGAGGGCCAGGTCGTTGGTGCCGGTGTAGCGGTTGTAGTTTCCGCCACCCTGCGAGGAGAACACCTGCGGCAGCTGCGAGGTGCCTGCGCCCGGGCTGATCCAGCCGAAGAGCGAGGCGTCGTAGTCGCCACCCGGGAGCAGCTTGCTCCAGTCGGGCGAGCCGGCGTCGACGACCTTGAAGCCGGCCTTGGCGGCCGAGGCCGAGATCGCCTGGAACTCGTCGACACGGTTCGGGTTGTTCGTGTTGTACAGGATGCGCACAGTCGGGGTGGCACCGGCGAGAAGCGCCTTGGCGCCATCGATGTCGACCTTGCTGTACTTGTCGGAACCGTTCTGCTTGACGCTACCGGCGTACTCCGACTGGTTCGGCAGGAAGATCTGCGAGTCCAGGACCTTCGCCTTCGGGTCGACCGGGGTGACGATCGAGTCGAGGATCTGCTGACGCGGGATCGTCTTCAGGAACGCCTCGCGGACCTTCGGGTCGGCGAACACCTGCGAACCGAAGTTCAGGTCGAGGTGGTCGTACGACACCTGGGCGCCGGTCAGGACCTTCGCGCTGGTCTGCTTGAGCGCGGTGATCGTGTCGGCGGACGCCTGGGGGTTGATGACGTCCACTTCGCCGTTCTGGAGAGCGGTCACCTGGGCGTTCGCGTCCGGGATGATGCGGAACACGATCTTGTCCACGCTCGGCTTCAGACCGCCGGCGTAGTACTTGTTCTGCGTCATGGTGAGCGACTGGCCCGGGGTCCACGAGGAGACGACGAACGCGCCGGAGCCGACCAGGAGGTCCTTGTCGGTCGGGAACGCGGTCACGTCGTAGCCCGTGTTGACGAAGTCCGCCGCCTTCTTCAGCGAGGCGTCAGGGGCGGCCGGGTTCGCCGGGTCGCCCTTCGGCAGGCCCTTGAGCAGCTTCGTCAGGTCGGCGGCCGACGACAGGCCCGCCTTCTTGGCGACGATGTGCGCGGGCTGCGCGATCGGGTTGACGAGCTCCCAGTCGACGTACGGGGTGCCGTACTTCAGGGTGATCGTGCGGTTGTCGTTGCTGATCGTCGGGAAGTCGGTGGTGTCGAGGCCAGCGGTCGACCCTGCGTACGTGAAGTACTGGGTGCCGGTGGTGACGTTGCCGTCGCTGTCGAACTTGGCCGAGTCGTAGTGGCCGGACTGGATCGCCCAGGCGAGCACCATGTCGTCAGCGGTGACGGGCTGGCCGTCGGACCACTTGTCGTCCTTGTTGAGCGTGTACTTGACGGTCAGCGGGTCATCCGAGGTCTTCTCGAACGTGCCGAACTTGTCGTCGTGGACGATCTTGTAGTTGTTGTCGAGGTACTGGAAACCCGTTCCGTACGACCCGTCGAGGTACGCGACCTGTCCGTTCGTGTCGAGGTTGCCCTGAGGCGTCTGCGAGTTGAACGAGGTGAAGTCGTTGACGACCGCAACCGTCACGGTGCCGCCCTTGGCAGCGGACGAGGTGCTGGTGCTGCCGGACGTGGTGCAGGCCGACAGTGCGAGTGCTGCGACGCCTGCGACGGCGACCGCGCTGACCGCGTACCTCACCCTTCTTCCGTTGATGTGCAATGTTCCTCCTGTGCGAAGTGTGCGTCGGGCCAGGCGTGCGAGAGTGCCTGTCCCGCGCGGGATAAGAATGACCCTAGGTATCGTGGGGAGCGATTGCAAAACAGCGCGGCAAAACGTTACATAGTGGTAACTCAGTCGCCGGATTCGTGCACGAAGCGCACAAAAACGATGGATTCGGCCGTGCAATGCAACGATCCGTCCGATTCGCCGCGGGCCTGGCAGGATGCTCCTATGAGCGAGACGCGGACGTGGTCCGGCGAGACCCCGGTGAGCCGCGAGAGCCGTCCGCGGCTGTGGTGGGAGATCGCCATCGTGCTCGGGCTGTCGCTCGGGCAGTCGGCCGTCTACTCCATCATCACCATCGTCGACCGTGCCACCCAGAGCACCCCGCTGTCGCAGCAGAAGGCGGAGGTGAACCCGAGCCAGTCGCCGCGCGAGGTCTTCGACTTCCTCTACCAGGTGCTCGGGAACCTTTTCCCGCTGTTCGCCGTGGCACTCGTGATCTACCTGCTGTGGCAGCCGCAGCGGAGCGGCTTCCGCAGGATCGGCCTCGACCTCACGCGCCCCGGCAGCGACCTGGGCGGCGGGGTGCTGCTGTTCTTGGTGATCGGCGTGCCGGGCATCCTGTTCTACGCGCTCGGCCGTGTGCTCGGGCTCACTGTCACCGTGGAGGCCTCGACGCTGAGCGCCCACTGGTGGACGGTTCCGGTGCTGATCCTGGCCGCGCTCCGCGCCGGGCTGCAGGAGGAAGTGATCGTCGTCGGGTACCTGTTCACCCGCCTGCGGCAGGTCGGCTGGGGGCAGGGCGCCTGGGGGAAGTGGACGATCATCCTCGCGGCGGCCCTGCTGCGCGGCAGCTACCACCTCTACCAGGGCTTCGGACCGTTCGTCGGCAACGCCATCATGGGCGTCGTCTTCGGCTGGTGCTACACGCGCTGGGGCCGGGTCATGCCGCTCGTGATCGCCCACACGATCATCGACATCGTCTCGTTCGTCGGCTACCCCCTCGCCGTCGCCCTCTGGCCCGCCATCTTCGCCTGAGCCTCCCTCCCGGGCCGCTGCGCCCACCGTCGAGTACACAAAAACTGCACGGATTTCGGCGGATTCCGTGCAGTTTTTATGTACTCGATGGTGGGCGGCTGGATGGTGGGCGGCTCGATGGTGGGCGGCTGGGGCGCGGGAGGGGGTCAGGCGAAGGCCTCGGGGGGCGGGCAGGCGCAGAAGAGGTTGCGGTCGCCGTAGGCCTGGTCGATGCGGCGGACGGGGGGCCAGTACTTGTTCCGCACAAGGGACGGGACGGGGTAGACGGCCTGCTCGCGCGAGTAGGGGTGGCTCCAGTCGGAGGCGACGACAGACTCCGCGGTGTGGGGCGCGTTGCGCAGCGGATTGTCGTCCGAAGGCCAGTCCCCCGCCGCGACGGCGTCGGCCTCTTCGCGGATCGCGATCATCGCGGCCACGAAGCGGTCAAGCTCCGCCAGGTCCTCGCTCTCGGTCGGCTCCACCATCAGCGTGCCGGGTACCGGGAACGACATGGTCGGCGCGTGGAAGCCGTAGTCGATCAGCCGCTTGGCGACATCGTCCACGGTCACGCCGGTGCGCTCGGTGAGCAGACGGAGGTCGAGGATGCACTCGTGCGCGACCAGGCCGTCCTCCCCCGCGTAGAGCACCGGGAAGTGCTCCCGCAGGCGGGCCGCGACGTAGTTCGCCGCGAGCACGGCCGCACCGGTGGCGTCCTTCAGCCCCTCGGCCCCCATCATCCGGACGTACGCCCAGCTGATCGGGAGGATGCTCGGGCTGCCGTACGGCGCCGCCGAGACCGGCGCGCCGCCGTGCTCGATGCGATCGCCGCCGGCCAGCGGGTGCGTCGCATCCTGAGCGAGCGGATGCCCGGGCAGGAACGGCGCGAGGTGCGCCTTCGCCGCGACCGGGCCGACCCCTGGACCGCCGCCGCCGTGCGGGATGCAGAACGTCTTGTGCAGGTTCAGGTGACTGACGTCGCCGCCGAAGTCGCCGAACCGGGCGTAGCCGAGCAGGGCGTTGAGGTTGGCGCCGTCGACGTACACCTGACCGCCGGCGTCGTGGACGGCTTGAGTGATGGCGACGACCTCGTGCTCGTAGACGCCGTGCGTCGACGGGTACGTGATCATCAGCGCCGCCAGCGTGTCGGCGTGCTCCGCGATCTTGGCGCGGAGGTCGTCGAGGTCGACGTTGCCGAGCTCGTCGGTCGCCACGACGACGACGCTCATGCCGGCGAGCACCGCCGAGGCGGCGTTGGTGCCGTGGGCGGACTGCGGGATGAGGCACACCGTCCGCGCGAGGTCGCCGCGGGAGCGGTGGTAGCCGCGGATCGCGAGCAGTCCGGCCAGCTCGCCCTGGCTGCCCGCGTTGGGCTGCAGGGAGACGGTGTCGTAGCCGGTGACGTCGGCCAGCCAGCGCTCCAGCTGGTCGATCAGCTCCAGCGAACCGGCCACATCGGCGGCCGGGGCGAAGGGATGCAGCGCCGCGAACTCGGGCCAGGTGACGGCCTCCATCTCGGTGGCCGAGTTGAGCTTCATGGTGCACGAACCGAGCGGGATCATGCCCCGGTCGAGCGCATAGTCGCGGTCCTGCAGCAGCCGCAGGTAGCGCATCATCGCGGTCTCGGAGTGGTGCGTGTTGAACACCGGGTGCGTCAGGTACGCCGACTCGCGGGCGAGCGCCGGGTCGAACGCGGCGTCCGCGCCGAACATCAGGGTGGCCTCCCCCTCGACCGTTCCGCCGAGGACCCGGATCAGGTCGGCCAGCGGGAACGTGCCGTCGCGCAGGTCGGCGGCCGACTCCTCGTCGAGGCTGAGGGAGACGAGGCCCGCGTCGGTGGCGTGCAGCAGCAGGCCGCGGTCGTGCGCCCGGGCGACGACCGTCGCTGCGTCGTCGACCTCCACCTGGAGGGTGTCGAAGAACGAGCGGGAGACGACCTCCACGCCGGCCTCGCGCAGCGCCTGAGCGACGGCGACGGCTGACAGGTGCACCTGGCGGCCGATCGCGCGGAGCCCGGCGGGGCCGTGGTAGACCGCGTACATCGCCGCCATCACCGCGAGGAGGACCTGCGCCGTGCAGATGTTGGAGGTGGCCTTCTCGCGGCGGATGTGCTGCTCGCGGGTCTGCAGGGTGAGCCGGTACGCGGGCTTGCCCACCGCATCCTGGGAGACGCCGACCAGGCGCCCGGGCAACTGGCGCTCCAGCCCCTTCCGGACGGCCATGTAGCCGGCGTGCGGCCCGCCGAAGCCCATCGGGACGCCGAAGCGCTGGCTGGTGCCGACGGCGACGTCCGCCCCCAGCTCGCCCGGAGCGCGCAGCAGGGTCAGAGCGAGCAGGTCGGCGGCGGCGACGATGACCGCGCCCGCCTCCTTGGCCGTGCGGATGGCGGCCGACGGATCCCAGACCCGCCCCGACGCACCCGGGTACTGGACGAACAGCCCGAACGCGTCCGACAGCTCCGGCGCATCGGCCGGGAGGGAGGCGAGGTCGAGCACGACGAGTTCGATGCCTACCGCCTCCGCCCGGTTCCGGAGCAGCGCGAGCGTCTGCGGGAACGTGTCCGCGTCGACCACGAACTTCGCCGACTTCGCCCGGGAGGCGCGCCGCGCCAGCAGCATCCCCTCGACCACCGCGGTCCCCTCGTCGAGCATGGACGCGTTGGCCGTATCCAGGCCCGTCAGGTCGGAGACCATGGTCTGGAAGTTGATCAGCGCCTCCAGCCGGCCCTGCGAGATCTCCGGCTGGTACGGCGTGTACGCGGTGTACCAACCCGGGTTCTCGAGCACGTTCCGCTTGATCACGGCGGGCGTGATCGTGCCGTAGTAGCCGAGGCCGATCAGGCTGCGGTTGACCGTGTTGCGCGCAGCGAGGGCACGCAGCTCGCGCAGGGCGGCACGCTCGCCCAGCGGAGCGGGCAGGACGGAGGTGCGGTCGCCGTCCACGCGGATGGAGTCGGGGACGGCCGCGCCGACGAGATCGTCGACGGATGCCCACTCGCGGGAGGCCGCCGCACCGATCGCAGACAGCATGGTGCTCTGCGCGTCGCCATCGGTGCCGATGTGACGCGAGGGGAAGAGGTCGGTCATGAAGGGGTCGGAACCTTACTCGCCGGTGAGGGCGGCGTACTCGTCGTAGCTCAGGAGGTTGTCGGGGAGCTCGGTGAAGCGGACCTTGACCAGCCAGCCCTCGCCGAACGGGTCGGAGTTCACGAGCTCCGGGGCGTCGACCACGGCGGAGTTCGCCTCGGCGACGGTGCCGTCGACCGGAGCGAACAGCTCGCCGACCGACTTGGTCGACTCGATCTCGCCGACCACGCGACCGGCCGTCACGTCGCTGCCCTCCTCCGGGAGCTCGACGAACACCACGTCGCCCAGCTTCTCGGCGGCGTAGGAGGTGATGCCGACGGTCGCGACGTCGCCCTCGACCAGGAGCCACTCGTGCTCGGGGGTGTACTTCAGGTCTCGTTCTGCGGCCATGGCTAGCGCTTCTTTCTGCTGTAGAAGGGGAGGGCGGTGACGGTGAACGGGAGGCGCATGCCGCGCACATCCACGTGGAGCACGGTGTTCTCTCGGGCGACCTGCGGCGCGACGTACGCCATCGCGATCGGCACGCCGAGCGTCGGCGACAGGGCGCCGGAGGTGACGACGCCGACCTCGGCGTCGTCGCCATCCGCGACGTCCTTCGCGAAGACCGGGTAGCCGGCGCGGGCGGCCCGTTTGCCCTCTCCGGTCAGGCCGACGAGGACCCGCGCCTCCGGGTCCGGGCCCTCCTCGCTGGCGGCGCGACCGACGAAGTCGGTGTCCTTGCCGAGGTTGACGACGCGTCCGAGACCGGCCTGCGCCGGCATCGTGCCGAGGCCGAGCTCGTGGCCGTACAGCGGCATCCCCGCTTCGAGGCGGAGGGTGTCGCGGCTGGCGAGACCGGCGGGCACCAGGCCCTGCGCGGCGCCCGCCTCGAGCAGAGCGTCCCACAGGGCGCCGGCGTTGTCGGGGGCGACGTACAGCTCGAAGCCGTCCTCGCCGGTGTAGCCGGTGCGGGCGATGAGGACGGGATGCGTCTCGAACTCGGCCGGGAGCGACCAATAGTACTTGAGCGCGGAGAGTCGCTCGCCGAAGTCGCCGCCGCCGAGGGCACCGTCGTCGGCCGCGAGCCCGGACGTCGCGAGCAGGATGGAGAGCGCGGCGGGACCCTGGACCGCGATCAGGGCGATGTCGTCCGACTCGTCGAACACCTCGACGTCGAACGGCGCGGTGCGGTCGCGCAGCTCCTGGGCGACTGCGTCGCGGTTGGACGCGTTCGCGACCACCATGTAGCGGTCCTCGCCGGTGCGGTAGACGACGAGGTCGTCGATGATCCCACCCGAGCGCGACAGCAGGAGGCTGTACTTGGCCTGGTCCTCGGCGAGCGCAGAGAGCTTGCCGGCGAGCGCGTAGTCGAGCGCCTGTCCGGCCTCCGGTCCGAGCAGGACGATCTCGCCCATGTGAGAGAGGTCGAAGAGGCCGGCAGCGGTGCGCACGGCGTGGTGCTCCGCCAGGTCGGACGAGTAGCGGACGGGCATCTGCCAGCCCGCGAAGTCGGTGAAGGAGGCGCCGGCCGCGACGTGCGCGTCGTGGAGCGGCGAGGTCCGGTCGCCGGGCTGCTGGTCGGTCGTCTGCCGGTTCGGGGGCAAGCTCTGGGAGGTCATGAGTTCTCCGATTCGCCGGCCGAGCGGCCGGGGGCTGCGGGGGCGTTGTCGCCCCCGGGAAGAACTCCCCCTCTGTCATCCGGCCTGAGAGTTTCACCGCGGCCCGGGGGTCGCGGCTTTCACCGTGGGCGAGGACGGCGGGCGCCGTCCTGCTTTTCAGAGTGGCCAGTCCGATGCGGTACGCGTACCTGAGAGATTGTCGGGGAGGATTGCTCCTTCGGTGCCGCCCGCTCGCGCGTGCGACTCTCCCGCATCGACCTGATTGGCCCGGTATTCAGTTGGATGTCCGGCCAGCATATCCGGTTCCATCGCGCCGCGCGCCTCCCGCCCCGTTTGGTGTTCGGGTGGAGGCGACACTAAGATGGACGCAGAGTTACAGTCAACATGACCATTAGTTCGGAGCGACCATGACGGAACGGCACGAGCACGCGAGCGCGATGCTCGCGGTCTCGACGGTCATCTTCGCGCTCCGCAGCGACGAGGAGACCGGCGGAGAGCCGCAGATCTGGCTGCCGCTGGTGCGCCGCATCCGCGAGCCCTTCGACGGCCGCTGGGCCCTCCCCGGCGGCCCGCTGCGCGTCGGTGAGGACCTCGCCTACGCCGCCGCCCGAACCCTCAACGACACCACCGGACTCGCCCCGAGCTACCTGGAGCAGCTGTACGCGTTCGGCGACGCCGACCGCTCCCCCGGCGCCGAGCGCGTCGTCTCCGTCGTCTACTGGGCCCTGGTCCGCAGCGACGAGGCGGAGCGCGCGAGGGTCGGGCAGAACGTGCGCTGGTTCCCCGCCGACGAGCTCCCGGAGTTGGCCTTCGACCACAACACCATCGTCGAGTACGCGCTCTGGCGGCTGCGCACCAAGATGGAGTACGCAGCGGTAGCTCTCGCGTTCCTCGGCGAGCGCTTCACGCTGGCCCAGCTGCGGGGCGTGCACGAGGCCGTGCTCGGCCGTCCGCTCGACCCCGCCAACTTCCGCCGCACCATCGAGGCGTCCGGCACCGTCGTCGCCACCGACGAGTACCTGACCGGCACACCGCACCGTCCGCCGCGGCTGTACCGCTACAACGACCGGATCGACCTCGCCGATGCGGGGCCGCTCCCCCGGCAGCAGCATCCGTTCGAAGGAAGAAGCGAATCATGACCATGGCTTCGGTCGACACCACCATCCGCCTCATCGCCGCCGGGCAGCTGGACGGCGAGACCTGCACGCCCGAGCTGGCCGAGGCGCCCTGGGAGTTCGACGCGCTCGCCCCCTCGTACGGGCCGGGGGCCTCCGTCGCCGACCCCATCCCGGCGAACGCGCCGCGGCAGGGCGAGCTGCCCGAGGAGTACCGCACGGCCACCGCGCAGGAGCTCGGCGACCGCATCCGCGCCGCCAAGCAGACCCTGGGCGACCGGGTCGCGGTGATGGGCCACTTCTACCAGCGCGACGAAGTGGTGCAGTACGCGGACTTCGTCGGCGACTCGTTCCAGCTCGCGAATGCGGCGAAGGCACGGCCGGAGGCGGAGGCGATCGTCTTCTGCGGCGTCCACTTCATGGCCGAGACCGCCGACATCGTGTCCCGCCCGGAGCAGCGGGTCATCCTCCCGAACCTGGCGGCCGGATGCTCGATGGCCGACATGGCCGACCTCGACTCCGTGCAGGAGTGCTGGGAGCAGCTCGAGGAGCTGTACGGCACAGAGCCGGACGCGGACGGCCGCGTTCCGGTCATCCCGGTCACCTACATGAACTCGTCGGCGGCGCTGAAGGCGTTCTGCGGCGAGCACGGCGGGATCGTCTGCACCTCCTCCAACGCTGCCACCGTGCTGGAGTGGGCGTTCGAGCGCGGGCAGCGCGTCCTCTTCTTCCCGGACCAGCACCTCGGCCGCAACACCGCGAAGGCGATGGGCGTGCCGATCGAGCGGATGCCGCTGTGGAACCCGCGCAAGGCCTGGGGCGGCACCGACGCCCAGACGCTGCAGGACGCGCGCGTCATCCTCTGGCACGGCTTCTGCTCTGTGCACAAGCGCTTCACGGTCGGCCAGATCGAGCACGCGCGTGCCGAGTTCCCGGACGTCCGCGTGATCGTGCACCCCGAGTGCCCGATGGATGTGGTGGACGCCGCCGACGAGTACGGCTCGACCGACTACATCGTGAAGGCGATCCAGGCGGCGCCGGCAGGGTCGACCTTCGCGATCGGCACCGAGATCAACCTGGTGCAGCGACTCGCCGCGCAGTTCCCGCAGCACACGATCTTCTGTCTCGACGCGGTCGTCTGCCCGTGCTCGACCATGTACCGCATCCACCCCGGCTACCTGGCCTGGGTGCTGGAGGGGCTGGTGCGCGGCGAGGTGCTCAACCAGGTGACCGTGCCGGAGGCCGTCGCCGCGCCCGCACGGGTGGCGCTGGAGCGGATGCTGGCGGCACGACCCGACACGACGATGGCGGCCTGACATGGGCCGCGTGGTCGTCGTCGGGAGCGGGATCGCCGGGCTGTCCGCGGCCCTGCGGGCGAACACCCTCGGCCACGACGTGACAGTCGTCACCAAGGCCGGGGCGAGCGACGGCAGCACCCGGCACGCGCAGGGCGGGATCGCCGCTGCGCTGTTCCCGGACGACAGCGTCGACGCGCACATCGCCGACACCGTTCGCGCCGGCGCCGGGCTGAACGTCCGGGAGGCGGTCGAGGCGCTGTGCTCCGACGGCCCGCTGCGGGTCGGCGAGCTGATCGCGCTGGGTGCCGAGTTCGACCGCGACGGAGACGCGCTCGCCCGCGGACTGGAGGCCGCGCACTCGTCGGCCCGCGTCCTCCACGCCGGTGGGGATGCGACGGGCGCCGAGCTGGAACGGGCGCTGATCGCCGCGGTGCATGCCGCGGGCATCCCGGTCGTCGAGGGGGCATTCCTCGACGACGTGATCGTGGAGGACGCGCGCGCGACCGGGGTGTCGCTGCGGATCGGCGGGGCGCCGCTTCGGCTCGCGGCCGACGCCGTGGTGCTCGCGACGGGAGGCTGGGGCCGGCTCTACGCGCACACCACGAATCCTCCGGTCGCCACCGGCGACGGGGTCGCGGCCGCCTGGCGGGCCGGAGCTGTCCTCGCCGATCTCGAGTTCACCCAGTTCCACCCGACGGCCCTGTACAGGCCCGACGCCGGCTCGGCGGGCGCCTTCCTGGTGTCCGAGGCCGTCCGCGGTGAGGGAGCAGTGCTGCGCAATGCCCGCGGCGAGCGCTTCATGACCGACGTGCATCCCGACGCCGAGTTGGCGCCGCGCGACGTGGTCGCCCGCGGTATCGCGGTCGAGATGGCGGCGCAGGGCGGCCGTCCCGTGCTGCTCGACGCCACCGCGCTCGGCGGTGCGTTCCTCGCCCGCCGCTTCCCCACCATCGACGCCGCCACGCGTGCTGCGGGCTACGACTGGGCGGCGCATCCCATCCCCGTCACGCCCGCCGCCCACTACGCCATGGGCGGCGTCGCGACGGACACCGAGGGCCGGACGACCGTGCCCGGGCTCTTCGCCGTCGGCGAAGTCGCCTGCACCGGCACGCACGGCGCGAACCGGCTCGCCTCGAACTCGCTGCTGGAGGGACTCGTGTACGGCCACCGGGCTGCGGAGGCCGTCGACCTCCCGTGGACCGACGAGCCGCCCGCGTGGGTGCGGGAGGCCGCGGTCGCGAGCCCGTCGCCGGCCACGCGCGCCGCCTCCCGGCCGTTCGACCGCGCCCGTCTCGGCGACCTGCTCTGGGAGGCTGCTGGAGTGCATCGTGAAGGCGCACGCCTTTCCGCGGCGGCTGCCGAGCTGGCCGCAACGGCCCTTCCTGAGCCGGGCGAGGATGCCGACCTGCTCACTCTCGGCCGTCTCGTCGTCGCCGCCGCGCTCTCCCGGGAGGAGTCGCGCGGAGCCCACTTCCGCTCCGACTTCCCGCTGCCAGCCGAGGGCGCAGCGGCGCACACGGTCCTGATCCCCTCCTCTTCTTCTGCTCCGTCCGCGGCCCTCACCCGGCCGACCCGATCCGAGGTTCCCGCCGCATGCTGACCCGCCACATCATCCACACCGTCGTCCAGGCCGCCCTCGTCGAGGATGCGCCCTGGGGCGACCTCACCAGCGGGCTGCTCATCCCGGAGGAGGCGGTCGCGACGGCGCGCCTGGTCGCCCGCGAGCCGGGGACCTTCGCCGGCGGCGAGGTGTTCGCCGCCGCGATGACGCTCACCGACCCGGCGATCGAGGTCGAGCTGCACGTCGCCGACGGCGCCGTCTTCGCCGCCGGGGACGCCCTGGCGACGGTGAGCGGCCCGGCGCGCTCCGTCCTCCAGGGCGAACGCGTCGCCCTCAACTTCGTGCAGCGGATGAGCGGCATCGCCACCCTGACCGCCGCCTTCGTCGCCGAGGTCGCCCACACCTCCGCCCGCATCGTGGACACGCGCAAGACCACTCCGGGGCTGCGCGCCTTCGAGCGCCACGCGGTCCGGGCGGGCGGCGGGCACAACCACCGCTACTCGCTCTCGGACGCCGTCATGGCGAAGGACAACCACCTGGCCGTGCTCACCGCGCAGACCGGCCTGTCGGTGACGGAGGCCCTGCTGCGGGTGCGCGCGGAGCTCTCGCACACCACCCATCTGGAGGTGGAGGTCGACCGGATCGACCAGATCGGGCCGGTGCTCGCCGCGGGAGTCGACACGATCATGCTCGACAACTTCAGCGTCGACGAGCTGCGAGAGGGCGTCGCGCTCGTCGGCGGCCGCGCCATCGTGGAGGCGAGCGGCAACGTCAGCCTCGCCACCATCCGGAGCATCGCCGAGACCGGCGTGGACGTGATCTCCGCCGGGGCGCTGACGCACAGCGTCCGCTCGCTCGACCTGGGTCTGGACGTGGTGGTCGAGTGATCTACCTCGACGCCGCCGCCACCTCCCCGGTCCGCCGGGAGGTGCTGGAGGCGATGTGGCCGTACCTGACGGGCGACTTCGGCAACCCGTCCAGCCACCACACCGTCGGCGAGTCTGCTGCCCGCGGTCTGGCGGACGCGCGGGCGGGCGTCGCCGCGTGGCTCGGGTGTCGGGCCTCAGAGGTGATCTTCACCTCCGGGGGGACGGAGGCCGACAACCTCGCCGTCAAGGGGATCGCGCTGGCGAACCCGCGCGGGCGGCACATCGTCACGACGCGCATCGAGCACGAGGCGGTGCTCGAATCGGTCGATCAGCTGGTGCGGCTGCACGGGTTCACGGTGACGTTCGTGCCGGTGCGACGCGACGGGCTGGTGTCGCCCGACGACTTCGCCGCGGCGCTGCGACCGGACACCACGCTCGCGTCCGTGATGCTCGCCAACAACGAGGTCGGGACGGTGCAGCCGGTCGCCGCGCTGGCGGCGCTCGCGCACGAGCGCGGCATCCCGTTCCACACCGACGCGGTGCAGGCGGCGGGATGGCTGCCCCTCGACGTCGGCGCGCTGGGGGTGGACGCGCTCAGCGTCTCCGGGCACAAGATCGGTGCGCCGAAAGGCGTCGGGGCGCTGTTCGTGCGTGCGCGGATCCCGCTGGAGCCGCTGCTCAGCGGAGGGGGGCAGGAGCGCGGCCGGCGGTCGGGGACGGAGAACGTGGCCGGCGCTGTGGCACTGGCCACGGCCGCGCGGCTCTCGTCGGACGGGCTGACTGCCCGGGCGGACGCCGCGGCTGCAGCCCGGGACGCGTTCGTGGCGGCGGTGCAGGCCGCGGCGCCGGGCGCCTCCCTGACCGGGCATCCGACCTCGCGGCTGCCGGGAACGGCGTCGTTCGTGTTCCCGGGGACGAACGGGGAGGCCGTACTGCTCGAGCTGGAGCGGCGCGGCGTGATCTCGTCCAGCGGATCGGCGTGCGCGGCCGGAAGCGAGGACGCCTCGCACGTGCTGCTGGCTCTGGGCTACCCGGAGGATGTGGCGCGGACCGCTGTGCGGTTCTCGTGGGGGCCGGAGGTGTCCGCAGAGCAGCTCGCCGCGGTCGCGCCCGCCGTCGGCGAGGCCGTGCGGGCGGTGGCGGGTCTGGCGGGCTGAGGCCTCCCCGGGTCACGAGTGCGGTGCGGCGTCACGACTGCGGCGGGGCGCCGCGGCGCACTCGTTACGCGACGTAGCAGTCAGGGTGTGTGGATGGCCTCCACCGTTCTGCGGAGAGCGAACTTCTCCACAGTTCACACGCGGGACACCCACGGTGTCGGCGGCCATCGATACTGTGGACCGGTGACTGAGAAGACCTCACCAGTGCCTTCCGTCGACGCCGCCGCGCTCGACCGATCAGCCGCGCCGTCCGCGCCCGTCCGCATCGCCCCGCGCGATCAGCGGGTGATCTGGCTGCTGCTCGCAGCCACGTTCGTCGTGATCCTCAACGAGACGATCATGACCGTCGCCATCCCGAAACTGATGGACGACCTCCACGTCGACGCCCTGGCCGCCCAGTGGCTGTCGACGGCGTTCATGCTGACGATGGCGGTCGTCATCCCGATCACGGGCATCCTGCTGCAGCGCTACACCACGCGGCAGATGTTCATCGCCGCCATGTCGCTGTTCTCGCTCGGCACGCTGTCCGCTGCGCTCGCTCCCGGATTCGGCGTGCTCGTCGCCGCCCGCGTGGTGCAGGCCTCCGGCACAGCCATCATGATCCCGCTGCTGATGACGACGCTGATGACCCTGGTCCCCCCGGCGCTCCGCGGGCGCACGATGGGGAACGTCTCGATCGTCATCTCCGTCGCCCCGGCGATCGGCCCGACCATCTCCGGGCTGATCCTCAACTTCCTGGCCTGGCGGTGGATCTTCCTCATCGTGCTGCCGATCGCGCTCGTCATGCTGCTGATCGGCATGCGCTTCGTCGAGAACGTGAGCGAGCCGCAGAAGGTCCGGATCGACGTGCTGTCCGTGATCCTGTCCGCCTTCGGATTCGGTGGGCTGGTCTACGGACTGACGCTCTCCGGTGAGTCCGGCGCCGCCTCGGCGAGCCCGCTGATGCTGTGGGGCTCGCTCACGGTCGGCGTGATCGGACTGGCCGCCTTCATCACACGGCAGCTGATCCTGCAGCGGAAAGACCGGGCACTGCTCGACCTGCGGACGTTCCGCTTCCCGATCTTCACGGTGTCCATCGTGCTCATGGCGATCACCACCGCGTCGATGTTCGGCGTGATCATCGTGCTGCCGCTGTACCTCCAGCACGTGCTGCACCTCGACACGCTCGCCACCGGTCTCATCCTGCTTCCCGGTGGCCTGATCATGGGACTCGCGGCCCCGTTCGTCGGGCGACTGTACGACCGGTTCGATCCGCGCGTGCTCGTCGTGCCGGGCTCCATCCTGGTCAGCCTGGTGCTGTGGGGACTCACCATGGTGACCGAGCACACGCCGGTGGGCATGGTCATCGCGGCTCACGTGACGATGAGCCTCGGGCTCGCGATGATGTTCACGCCGCTCTTCACCGCCGGTCTCGGGGCGGTGCCGCCGCACCTGTACTCGCACGGCAGCGCCATCCTGGGCACCATCCAGCAGGTGGGAGGCGCGGCGGGGACGGCGCTGCTCATCGCCGTGCTGACGCTGCAGTCCACCGCGCTGGCGGCAAGCGGAGCCTCGGTCGATGCCGCGCAGGCCGGAGGGATCCGGGCCGCGTTCGTCGCCGGGGCGATCATCTCGCTCTTCGCGGTGGCGGGGTCCTTCTTCCTGCGCAAGCCGGCTGACGTGCCCTCCGAAGCGGTTTTGGCGCACTGAGGCGGGCCCGGTGAGAGACACCGCGCGCGCCCGGGCGCTCGCCGCACTCCAGGGGCTGGCGCTCGGCGACGCGCTCGGCATGCCGACGCAGTCGATGTCCCGCGACCGCATCGCCGCCGACCACGGACGCATCCGGGGCCTCGTCGCCGCCGGACCGCACCAGCAGATCGCGGTCGGGATGCCCGCCGGCTCCATCACCGACGACACCGAGCAGGCGATCCTCCTCGCCCGGCTGCTGATCGACGGCGACGGGACGGTCCGGCCCGGTGCGCTGGCCGGTGAGCTGCTCGCCTGGGAGCGGGCGATGGATGCCCGCGGCTCGCTCGACCTCCTCGGCCCCAGCACCCGGGCGGCGTTGCAACGTCTCCAGGACGGTATGCCACCCGAGGAGGCCGGCCGCTTCGGCGCGACCAACGGCGCGGCCATGCGGATCGCCCCGCTGGGCATCGCCGTCGCCGTCGAACCGCTGCGCGACTTCGTCGACGCCGTCGTCGCCGTCAGCGCCCTCACCCACAACACCGGCATCGGGATCGCCGCCGCGGCCGCCGTCGGCGCGGCCGTCAGCGCGGGCGTCGACGGCGCCGAGACCCCCGAAGCGCTCGACGTCGCGGTCGCGGCCGCCCGAGAGGGCGCGCGCCGCGGCCACTGGGTGGCCGGTGGCGACATCGCCGCGCGGCTGGAGTGGGCGGTCCCCTACCTGCTCGGGCTGCGACCGGACGAGCAGGACGACGCCCTCGCCGACGTCATCGGCACCTCCGTCGCCGCGCAGGAGTCCGTCGTGGCGGCACTCGCGCTCGTCGCCGTGACGGCCGCGAACAGCGGCCCCGCGAACAGCGGCCCCGCGCGACCCGACCCGACGCATCCCGACCCCGACGCGGCGTGGGACACCCTGTGCCGCGCAGCCTCCCTCGGCGGCGACACCGACACGATCGCCGCCATGGCCGGCGCCGTGCTGGGCGCGACGGGGGCCGCCGACTGGCCCCGGACGGCGCTCGACACCGTCGTGCGCGTCAACTCCCTCCACCTGGAGCCGCTCGTCGACGGACTCCTCCGCGTACGGAGGCGGCATGCCTGACGGACGCCTGCTCTTCACCGGGACCGTGGTGGTCGACCTGCTGCTGCGGGTGGATGCGCTCCCCGAGCGCGGCGGCGACCTCCTCGCCTCCGAGGCGCGCATGGCGGCGGGCGGCGGCTTCAACGTGATGGCCGCCGCCGCTCGGGACGGCGCCGAGGTCGTCTTCGCCGGCCGCTCCGGAACGGGCCCCTTCGGCGAGGTGGTGGCCGAAGCGCTGTGGCGAGAGGGCATCTCCGTGGCGAACCCGCCGCACGAGACGGCGGACAACGGCTACTGCGTCGTCCTGGTCGACGACGAGGCGGAGCGCACCTTCGTGACAGCCCCCGGCGCCGAAGGGATGCTCAGCCGCGCCGACCTCGATACGGTCCGGCCGCGGATCGGCGACATCGTCTACGTGTCCGGCTACAGCCTCGCCCATGCCACGGCCGGTCCCGCCGTCGCGGGCTGGATCGGCGACCTCCCCACGGAGACGACGGTCGTCTTCGACCCGTCCCCGCTGGTCGGCTCGCTCGACCGGGAACTGCTCGAGGCGGTTCTGCGCCGCACGGACGTCCTGAGCGCGAACTCCCGGGAGGCGCGGCTGCTACGCGCCCACGCCCATCCCGCCCCCGCCGCCGGCGCCCTGCGCGGGATGCTGCGCGAGGGAGCGGTCGCCGTCGTCCGCGACGGCGCCTCCGGCTGCTGGCTCGCCGGCGACGACCCCGCGCCCACGCACCTCCCTGCGTTCACCGTCGACGCGGTGGATACAACCGGAGCCGGCGACACCTTCGGCGGGGTGCTCGCCGCAGCCCTCGCCCGAGGCGCCAGCGCACTCGACGCCGCCCGGCGGGCGAACGCGGCCGCCGCCATCTCCGTCACACGGCAGGGTCCGGCGACGGCGCCGACGGCCGCCGAGACCGACGCCCTGCTGTCCGGGGCCTGATCAGCAAGCGCCGGCCGTCCGTCGCACGCGAACGAAGGAGCCTCATGATCACCGTGAAGCGCATCTACGAGCCCGCCGAGCCGGACGACGGCTACCGCATCCTGGTCGACCGCCTCTGGCCGCGCGGCATCAGCAAGGAGCGCGCCCGCCTCGACCTGTGGCTGAAGGAGGTGGCGCCGTCGACGGAGCTGCGGCGATGGTTCCACCAGGACACCTCCGCCGAGGCGCAGACCTTCGACGAGTTCCGCACCCGCTACGAGCACGAACTGGACAGCAACCCCGCAGTGGCCGAACTCCGGGAGCTGGCCAACGCCCACCCCCGGATCACCCTCCTCGTCGCGGCCCGCAACCCCGACCTCGACCACGGCACCGTGCTCAAGCAGTATCTCGCCTCCCGCCCCGCCGTCGAGTCCTCAAAAAGTGCACGCAACACGCCGTGAAGACGTGCACTTTTTGAGGACTCGACGGTGGGGCGGAACGGGCGCGGTCAGTCGAGGGTGAGAAGGCGGAGGGCGGTGCCGTAGGGGGCGAGGGTGAGCGTGGCGGACGGCTCGCCGTCCAGCGTGCTCAGCGCGCCGGCGGGGACGGACGGGGTCACCGTCGCCTCGGTCTCGTGCTGCGAGACGAAGACGACGAAGCGGCGGCCGTCGTCGTGCACCAGCGTGTCGGCGAAGACCCGCGGGTCGTCGACCAGGACGTCCCGCTCCGCGTCGGCCAGGACCGCGAGCGCGTCGTACAGCCGCCAGGTCTCCTCCGGGTTCACCCGGGCCTGCACCGACGCGAAGAACTCGAGCGGATACGCGCACAGCACCGCGCGCCCCGGACCGTGGTCGTTCACCACGATCGCCGGGCGGCCGTGCGCGTCGACCGCCACCACGCGGCCGGACGTCGCCCGCACCGGGAGGTACGTCCGCCCGTTCTCGTTGCCCGCCACCGCGAACCGCAGCTCGGCTCCGGCCTCGAGCGACCCGAACGCCTCCGTGAACCGCAGGACGACCGTGTCGTCCGTCACCGGCTCGGCCAGCCCGTAGACGCTGTCCATCCGCACGCCGAACAGCTCCTCGGTGTGCGCCCACCACGGCCCGCGCTGCACGCCGCTCGGTCCATGCGAATAGGACGCGTACACCGTCGCGCCGTCGCGAGCCAGCGCGACCAGCTGCTCCCACGATGTCGCGCAGAGCTGCTTCACCGACGGCAGCAGGTACAGCCCGTAGCCGACCGGCAGACCGCCGTCCTCCTTCTCGCGGACGACCGCGACCGGGATGTGCGCCTCATGCGCGGCGACGTACGCCTGCTCGCCGGTCGCCACGATGTGCGCCCGCTCCTCCTCCTGCGTGAAGGGGTAGTCCTCCGCGAGGTGCGAGGGGACGACGAGGGCAGCATCCACAGGGGCGCGCCGCACGGACGGGAGGTCGATCGCCGCGAGGTCCGCCGCGAACCGCGCCAGCTCCCGCAGCGGGGGCTTCGGCGCGCCGTGCCGGTCGGTGATCCCGAAGTGCATCTCGAAGGGATGGTGCGAGTACGGCCGCTGGTCGGCGAGGTCGTCGTAGTCGGTGTTGTTCCAGGCGATCCACCCCGTCGCTCCCGCCAGCAGCGTCGAGTACAGCAGCTGCCGGTAGTAGGAGGCCGCACCCTCGTCGGACACGAAGTCGCTGGTCAGCCCGAACTCCTCCATGATCATGGGGAGGCCGTTGGTCGCGGCGAGCTCGGCGATGTACGCGGCCTTCAGGTGCTGGCGGATCCGGTCCGTCTCCATCCGGTACACGTGCGGGCCGATGAAGTCGGTGTACTCCGCCAGGTCGCGCACCGAGAACCCGTTGTCGTGCCCGGTGGTCTCGATGCCCCAGGCGCCGTCGCCGACCGCGACCGGCTGCGTCCCGCCGCCGGCGCGCACCGCGTCCACCAGCAGCGACGCCCACGCGTCGACGATCGGGCGCGGAGCCTCCCCGCCGTAGATCGGCACCTCGTTGGTCAGCAGCCAGCCTGCGACGGCGGGATGCGCGGCGAAGCGCGACGTCAGCTCCCGCACGTACCAGGCCTGCCGCCCGACGAACCAGACGTCGCGGTACAGATCACGGCCGTCACGCCAGGCCGGGTCCCAGTTCTCCCCCGACATGTGCCCGACCAGGAAGGTCGGCACCGTCGTCATCCCGGTCTCGATGTGCGCGTCGAGGAAGTCCGCGAAGTTCGCGACGCACTGCTCGTCGAGCGAGTCCGGGGTGGGATGGAAGTCCGGCCAGTAGAAGAAGGAGCGGGTCATGTTCAGCCCGTGCTCGGCCAGCACCCGCAGCTCCTCGCGCACGACCTCCGGGTCGTAGCGCGTCCACATCAGCGGGCCTCCGGTGCGCGACCAGAAGTTGGCGCCCAGCCACACCACGGGCGCCTCGCCGACCTGGAGCACCGGCGAGGGACGGGCGATCCGCGTCACTTGACCGCGCCTGCGGTCAAGCCTGCGACGAAGTTGCGCTGCAGCAGCAGGAACGCCACGACGATCGGGATGGACACCACCAGCGAGGCGGCCATGATCTGGTTCCAGTAGACGTTGGTCTGCGTGGAGTACAGCTGCAGGCCGACGGCGAGCGTCCTGTTCTCGTCCGTGGTCATCACCGACGCGAACAGCACCTCGCCCCAACTGGTCATGAACGAGTAGATCGCCACAGCGATCAGCCCTGGCCGGGCAGCGGGGAGGACGACGTGCCAGAGGGCGCCCATCGGGCCGGAGCCGTCCACCTTCGCGGCCTCGTCGAGGTCGCGCGGGATGCCGTCGAAGTAGCCGGCGAGCATCCAGATCGAGAACGGCAGCACGAACGTGAAGTACGTGATGATGAGGCCCCAGCGGGTGCCGACCAACTGGATGCCGGTCGCCTGGTTGATGTTGACGAAGATGAGGAACAGCGGGAGCAGGAACAGCACACCCGGGAACATCTGCGTCGAAAGCACCGTCGTGGTGAACACGTTCCGCCCTTTGAACCGGTAACGGGACACCGCGTAGGCGGCGAACACGGCGATCACCAGCGAGATCAGCGTGGCCGCACTCGAGACGATGAGGCTGTTCACGAAGTACGACGCCAGCGGAACGGTCGACCACATGTCGATGAACGGCTGGAAGGTGATGTTCTGCGGCCACCAGGTGAAGGACGCCTGGACCTCGGACAGCGGCTTCATGGACGACGTCACCATGACCCAGAGCGGGACGACGGTGAAGACCGTCAGGACGGCGATGACGACCCAGCGGAAGACATGGGAAGAGGCTGTTTCACGCATCGCGGTTCCTCCGATTCACGGCGAGCAGGTAGATTCCGGTGACGATCAGCAGGAAGAACAGCAGCAGCACGCTCATCGCCGCTCCCGAGCCGAAGTTCCAGGTCAGGAACGAGGCGTTGTAGATGTGGAACGAGATCAGGTCGCCCGACGCCGGCTGGGCGGTGCTCCCGAACAGGACGTACGGAGTGTTGAAGTCGTTGAACGTCCACAGGAACATCACGAGCAGCAGCACTGAGTTCACCGGGCGCAGCATCGGGAGGGTGATCGCCCGCCACTGGCGGAACGGCTTCGCCCCATCCACAGCGGACGCCTCGTACACCTCGGCGGGGATCGACTGGAGGCCGGCCATCAGCATCAGGAACGCGAACGGCCAGAGGCGCCAGATCGCGACGATGACGATCGCCCAGAAGGCGTTGTTGCCGATCAGCCAGAACGGCTTGTCGCCCGAGAACCCGAGCGTGTCGAAGAAGAAGTTGTTGACCGCGCCGGTGTCCTTCTGGAACATGAATTTCCAGGTGATGATGCCGGCGTAGAGCGGAAGGGCGTACGGCACCAGGAACAGCGTGCGGAAGAAGGCGCGACCCCGGAACCGGCCCTGCAGGGCGACGGCGGCGGCCATCCCGAGGACCCAGGAGAGGCCGACGACGAGGATGGTGAAGCCGACGGTCACCATGAACGAGTGCAGCAGGCCCGCACCGACGGAGCCGCTGAAGTCGAGGGCGACCGCGTAGTTCTTGAGGCCGACGAACGGCGCCTCGCCCCAGTTCGCGATGTAGAACTTGGTGAGCTGGAGGAAGCTGATCCAAATGCCCGTGAGCATCGGGATGACGTGGATGAGCAGCTCGAAGACGATGGCCGGGGCCAGCAGGATGAACGGCAACCACCATCCCTTCGGGCGGCGGCGCTTGGGCGCGGGAGGGGCGGCGGGCGCCGGCACGGTCTGTGCGGGGCCTCGGACGTCTGTCGTCGTCGACATGGGTCTCCTTACAGGTGGGGCTGGTCACCGGGCGGGACGCGGCGGCCGCTGTTCGGCCTCCGCGCCCCGCCCGACGAGCGGAGCATCAGGGGATCAGCCGCCGAGCGACTGCTTGACCTGGTCCTGCGCGTTCTGCAGCGCCGTCTTGATGTCGGCGTCGGAGACCGTGCTTCCGGTGGCGATCTTGGCGAACATGTCGTTCATCGCCTTGCCCACCGTGTTCTCGAACTGGTCCTCGGCCGGCACCAGAGGCAACGGCTTGGACATGTCGTTGTAGATCTTCTGGAAGGTCGCGGCCTCATCGGCGTTGTCCGTGAAGGTCGGCTTGACGCCGTCCAGAACGGGGAGGGTCGCGTACGGCTTCGCCAGCTTGCTCTGGGTCGACTCGCTCGTCATGTACTTGACGAACTTGAGGGCCGCATCCTTGTTCTTCGTGTTCTTGAAGATCGACAGGTTGATACCGGCCGGGAAGGTCGCGATCTTCTTGGCGCCGTCCGGAGCCGGGAACGGCACCACGCCGTACTGGTCGCTCTTCATGCCGTTGGACACGATCGACGCGTCGGCGTTGTTCTGGCTGAGGATCATCCCCACCTTGCCCGTGGCGAAGTCGTTGACCGCCTGGACGCCGTTGTCGTACTGGGCGTTGGACGGGTTGACGACCTTGTCGGTCTGCATCAGGTCGAGGTAGCGCTTGATGCCGTCGACGTTGGCCTGGCTGGTGAACGTCGGGTTGCCCTTGCTGTCGAACCACTCGCCGCCGTTCTGCGCCGAGTTGATGAAGGCGAAGTGGACGTTCTCGGTGTAGCTGCCCGCTGCGAGCGAGAAGCCGTAGGTGGTGCCGTTGGTGATCTTCTTGGCGTCGGTGACCAGCTCCTCCCAGTTGGTCGGCGGCTGCACGCCGGCGTCGCTGAACATCTTCTTGTTGTAGTAGAGGCCGTAGGCGAGGCCGTACAGCGGGACGCTGGTGACGGGCTTGCCTTCCGCGCCGCCGGTCTTGAGCGCCGTCGGGACGAACTTGTCGCTGCCGCCGATGGCCTTCATGTTGGTGTCGTCGAACGGCAGGAAGGCTCCGGTCGCCTGCAGGGAGGCGGCCCAGGTGTTGCCGATGTTCAGGACGTCGGGACCCTGGCCGGAGGTGACCGCGGTCTGGATGCGCGTCTGCAGGTCGTTCCAGCCGATGACCTCGAGCTTGACCTTGACGCCGGACTCCTTGGTGAACTCGTCGAGGACCGGGGTGAGGACCTGCTTGTCGTTGTCGAGGCTGGTCCCCTGGTTGCTCGCCCAGTAGGTGATCGTCGAGCCGCTGGCCGACGACCCGGATCCCGAGCTGCTGCAGCCCGCGACCACGAGCGAGACCGCTGCGGCTACTGCCGCTGCGGCGATGGCGCGTTTCCTCATTGTGACTCCTTCGTCTCTTGATGGGGGCGCTGCCGGTCTGCTGCGAGGGCCTGCGGCGGTGCGCCAGGGGAAGCCTAACTTAACCGGTTCATCTGTCAAGACCGACTTCGCCTCGTTCGAGGGTATACCGTCCGGTACCCCTCCCCGACCGCTTGAACTCCCTTCGCCGAAGTGCACGTCGTTGCGCACTCGTACGGCGCGTCGCACGCAACAAGGTGCACCTCGACGGGGACGGGGGCGGACGGGACGGGACCGGTCAGCGGGCGGCGGGGGCGGGTGCCGGGGTGCTCGTGGCGCGCGGGACGAGGCGGCTGGCGCGGGCGCGGCGGTCGAGGGCCGGCGTCCCGGCGAGCTGGTCGAGCAGGAGGCGCGTGGAGCGGCGGCCCTGCTCCTCCGGGTACCGGTCGAGGGCCGTGATCGGGCGGATGCCGAGCCGGCAGAGCAGCGAGTCGTCCCAGCTGACGATGGCGACGTCGTCCCGGCCGGCGCGCGTCAGCACCGACTGGGCCCCGAGCGCCAGGAGGTCGTTGGAGGCGAGCACCGCGGTGATCGACGGATCGTCCGGCAGCAGCCGCTGCGCGATCCGTTCGCCGGACTCCATCGAGTAGTCCGACACGGCGAAGACGAACTCCAGCCCGACCTCGCGGCCGCGCGACGCGACCGCGTCGCGCCGGTCCTGCTCGTGCTCGAACTCGGAGGGACCGGCGATGTGCAGCGCGCGCCGGTGGCCGAGCGACGCAAGGTGGTCGACCAGCAGCTCGGCGTCGGAGCGCGCGTCGTAGACCAGCACCTTCCCGGGAGCGAGCTCTTCGCGATTGCCGTGCAGCACGAAGGCGAGGCCGAGCTCGTCGAGCAGCGCCGGCCTCGGGTCGTCGAAGGTCAGGTCGAACAGCATCACGCCGTCCACCCGCGCTTCGGCGCTCCACCGGCGGTACGCCGCGACCTCCTGGCCGGCGTCCGCACCGACCACGCGGAGCAGCAGCGACTGCCCCGTCTCGGCGAGTTCGCCCTCCACACCGGCGAGCAGGCCCATGTAGTACGGCTCGGCTCCCAGCAGGCTGGGGTCCCGGCGGAGGACGATGCCGATCGTGTCGGAGCGCGCCCGCGAGAGTGCACGCGCCGACGAGCTGGGATGCCATCCCAGCTGCTCGGCGAGCGCCAGCACCCGCTCGCGCGTCTCGTCGCTGACCCCGGGGAGGCCGTTGAGCGCATAGGACACCGACGCCTTCGACAGACCCAGCCGGTCGGCCAGCCCTGCGATGGTCACGCGTCCAGCTCCGTTGCTCACGGCCGCCTCCTTCATGCTGCGCGGCCAACAATACTTGTTCGCGCGTCCGGCGCATCCCGAGGTTCTCGGCAGAGGCACGGCAGAGGCGCGGCCGAGGCACGGCAGAGGCGCGGCCGAGGCACGGCCGGCTGCGCGGCCGAAGCACAGCCGGCGGCGCGGCCGGCGGCGTCGCTGCCGCCGGACGGAATGGACGGCCCGGCAGCTCTTTTGCGACGAACGGGAGGCGCCACTTCGGGCAGAATGACGGCGTGAGCCCCTCCCCGACCAGCACCGTGTTCGAGCGACAGCAGCCGGACGAAGCGGTCGTCCGGCGCGCCCTGGCCCCCACCCGGCAGGCGGTGTTCTGGACGGAGGACGCACCCGGTGATCCGTACCCCCGCCTCACCGGCGACCACAGCTGCGACCTGGCCGTCGTCGGTGGCGGCTACACCGGACTCTGGACCGCCCTCCTCGCCAAGCGGGAGGACCCGTCCGCTCGGGTCGTGCTGCTGGAGGGCCGGCGTGTCGGCTGGGCAGCCTCCGGCCGCAACGGCGGGTTCTGCGAGGCCAGCCTCACGCACGGCGAAGAGAATGGCCGTACCCGCTGGCCCGGCGAGTTCGACGAGCTGCAGCGGCTCGGGATGCGGAACCTGGACGAGATCGAGTCGACGGTCGACGAACTGGGCCTGGATGCCGAGTTCGAGCGCAACGGCGCCCTCGATGTGGCGACCGAACCCCACCAGGTGGAGTGGTTGCGGGAGGCCGAAGGACCGGAGGCGACCCTCCTCGACCGGGAGGCGGTGCGCGCCCTCGTGCACTCCCCCACCTACGAGGCGGGCCTGCTCCGGCGGCGCGACTCGGCGCTGGTGCACCCGGCGAAGCTGGCCAGGGCGCTGGCCCGCGCGTGCGTCGCGGCCGGGGTGGAGATCTTCGAGAACAGTCCGGTGCAGAGCATCGGCGACGGGACCGTCCTGGAGACGCCGACCGGCACCCTCCGGTCGCAACGGACCGCCCTCGCGACCAACGTCTTCCCGAGTCTGCTGCGGCGGAACCGCCTCTCGACCGTGCCGGTCTACGACTACGTGCTGATGACGGAGCCGCTCAGCGCGGCGCAGCGGGCCTCCCTCGGCTGGGAGGGCAGGCAGGGCATCGGCGACTCGGCCAACCAGTTCCACTACTACCGGCTGACCGCGGACGACCGCATCCTGTTCGGCGGCTACGACGCGGTGTACCACTACGGTGGGCGCGTCCGGTCGGCGTACGAGGACCGGCCGCAGACGTTCCGGCGCCTGGCGAGCCACTTCTTCACGACCTTCCCGCAGCTGGAGGGCGTGACCTTCACGCACCGCTGGGCCGGCGCGATCGACACCTCCAGCCGGTTCTGCGCGTTCTTCGGCTCGGCTCGGCAGGGCCGGGTGGCCTACGCGCTCGGGTACACCGGACTGGGAGTCGCGGCCACGCACTTCGGCGCGCAGGTGATGCTGGATCTCCTGGCCGGCCGCAGCACCGAGCGGACCGAGCTGGAGATGGTGCGGACGCGGCCGATCCCGTTCCCGCCCGAGCCGGCGGCCTCCCTCGGCATCAACCTCACCCGGTGGTCGCTCGACCGGGCCGACCACCGCGCCGGGGACCGCAACGCGTTCCTCCGCACGCTCGACGCCGTGGGCCTCGGCTTCGACTCCTGACCCGCCGCGTGCCGCCCGGCGGACCCGCTCACCGCTGCCGCCCACCGCTGCAGCTACGTCTGCTGGTCCCGACATGCCGTTACGCCCCGAGGCGTAACGGCATGTCGGGACCACTAGACGCATCCGTGAGACGGGCGGGAGCGGGCGGGCGGGCGGGGGCGGCGTCACGCGCCGGTGCGGCCCCGGGCGAGCACGGCGGCGTGGAGGGCCGCGACGGTCTCGCCGTCGTCCAGGTCCATCCCGAGCAGGTCCTCGATGAGGGCGATCCGCTGGTAGAACACCGACCGGGAGAGGTGGCTCGCCGCGGCCGCACGGGTGCGGTTGCCGGGGTGCGTCAGGTACGCGCGCAGCACCTCCACGAGGTCGCCCCCGGTGGCCAGGTCGTGCTCGATCAGCGGCCGCAGCAGCTGCTCGGTGTGCTCCAGCAGCCGCGGGTCGCTCCCGAGCGCGTTGACCAGCCGCAGCAGCGGGCGGTGCTGCACGCGCTGGACCACGGGCCGGCGGCCGAGCCGCGTGTCGGGAGGCGCCGCCGTGCCGGACGCCAGCTCGACCGCCTCCTCCAACGACGACAGGAGGCCGGTGATCCCGCGGGCCTCGGAGCCGACCGCGACGACGGCCGCCGGTTCGTCGAGCCGCACCGCCGCCACCGCCTCGGCGATGGCCTCGAACAGCCCGTCGGCGAGCGACCGCCCCTGCCGGGCGGACACCGCGACGACGAGCGTCCCGGCCTGCTCGGGATGCCGCCCGGCGACCGCGTCAGCCCCTCCCGCCCGCGCCGCCTCCACCGCGCGGACCGCCGCCGGGGCCGGGAGGGTGCCCGACCGCAGCCGGACCGCCGCGCCCGCCACCGTCCGGTCGGCGAGCGGGAAGCCGGCCGCCTCGAACCGCGCGGTGACCCCGCCCTCCCCCGCGAACCGCCGCCCGAGCAGCGCGGACAACAGGGCGTCGTGGCTGCGCCGGGTCCACTCGTCGCCGTCCCGGTCGGAGAGCCGGCTGAGGGCCAGAGCGACCGCGGCCTGTTCGAGCACGTTGGAGCGTCCGGCGGGATGGGCGTCGCCGGGCAACGCGACGAGATGACCCCAGCGCATGCCGCGCGCCTCCACCGGGACGATGGTCCAGCCGTCGCCGGGGCCGCGGTGCGCCGCCCGGGACCGCTGCTCCCAGTCCGCCAGCTCCGCCTCGCCCTCGCGGTGCCCGGCGTCGAGGCCGGCCGCAGCGATCACGCGGTGGCTGGTGTCCTCGAGCACCACGGGCGAGTCGAGCACGCGTGCCGCCTGCTCCACGATGAAGTCGGCCGGGCTTCCGCGCAGGCTGAGGTCGGTGAACAAGGCATGGATGTCGTCGCGAGCCCGCAGCGCGCCCATCTGCTCGGCGATGATCCGGGCGTGGACCGCCTCCGTGATCGCGACGAACCGCGCCTCACGGTGGAGCACCACGAACGGCAGCCCTGCCGTCTGGAACTCCCCCACGAGCGCCGCGGGCGCGGCCGGCATCGGCGGCCCGAGCTCGAGCACCAGCCCGGCGACGTCTGACTCCACGAGCACGCGTCCGAGCCGCCGCAGCGCCGCCTCGTCGGACGGCCAGCCGACCCCGGTCGCGAGCAGCAGCTCGCCTCCGGATCCCAGCCGGGCGGCCTCCTCCGTCTCGGCGACGTGCACCCACCGCACCGGCGCGTCGAGCCGCTCGCGGCCGGTCAGCACCTCCGGCAGGGCGCGCGCGACCGGTTCCATGCGGAGGATCTCGCGCACCGTCGGCAGCACGGAGACCGCCGACGACCGGCTCTCCGGACGAACTGTTCGGCCCGGCTCCGGGTCCCGACGATCTGGCATCGCTCTCAGCGCCTCCGCTCTGTGATCATGGGGAGACCAGCCTACTGTCACCACCGGGCAGAACGTCCGGACCGATCCACCTGGAGGACCCCGTGGCCCTGATCCGCCACTTCATCGCCGGCGAGGACTTCCCCGCAGACCCGTCCGTGCAGCCGGACCGCACGGGCCCCGTCTTCAACCCGGCCACCGGCGAGCGCCAGCACGAGGTCGCCCTGGCCGATGCGGACCAGACCGCGCACGCCATCGCCGCAGCGAAGGCCGCCTTCCCCGCCTGGCGGGCGACCAGCCTGACCAAGCGCGCCGACGTGATGTTCCGCCTCCGTCACCTCCTCACGGAGCGCCGCGACGAACTGGCAGCGATCGTCACGTCCGAGCACGGCAAGGTGCTCTCCGACGCCGCCGGTGAGATCGGCCGCGGACTCGAGAACGTGGAGTTCGCCTCCGGGCTGATCGACAAGCTGAAGGGCGAGTACAGCGAGCAGGTCTCCACCGGCGTCGACGTGCACAGCGTCAAGCAGCCGGTCGGCGTCGTCGGCTGCATCACGCCGTTCAACTTCCCGGTGATGGTGCCGCTGTGGATGGTCGCGAGCGCCATCGCGTGCGGCAATACGGTCGTACTGAAGCCGAGCGAGAAGGACCCGGGCGCCTCGGTGTTCCTGGCCAAACTGTTCCGCGAAGCCGGTCTGCCGGACGGCGTGCTGAACGTCGTGCACGGCGACAAGGAGGCGGTGGACGCCCTCCTCGACTCCCCCGATGTCGCCGCGGTCAGCTTCGTCGGTTCGACCCCGATCGCCCGCTCGATCTACCAGCGCGCCTCTGCCAACGGCAAGCGCGTCCAGGCCCTGGGCGGCGCCAAGAACCACATGGTGGTGCTGGAGGATGCGGACATCGACGCCGCCGCCGACGCCGCCGTCTCCGCCGCCTACGGTTCGGCCGGCGAACGCTGCATGGCCGTGAGCGTCGTCGTCGCGGTCGGCGACGTCGCCGACCGGCTGGTGCCGGCCATCCACTCGCGTCTCGACGCTCTGCGCATCGGCCCCGGCACCGACGCGGCCAGCGAGATGGGCCCGCTGATCACCCGGGAGCACCGCGACAAGGTCGCCTCCTACGTCACCGGAGCCGCGGCCGAGGGCGCGACGGTCGTCGCCGACGGCACCGAGCGCTCCTTCGAGGGCGACGGATTCTTCGTCGGTGTCAGCCTCCTCGACCACGTGAAGCCGGGCATGAAGGCGTACGACGACGAGATCTTCGGCCCGGTCCTGTCGGTCGTCCGCGTCGACTCGTACGAGGAGGCGGTGGAGCTGGTCAACGCCAACCCGTACGGCAACGGCGTCGCGCTGTTCACGCGCGACGGCGGCGCGGCCCGCCGCTTCGAGTTCGAGGTGGAGGTCGGGATGGTCGGCATCAACGTGCCCATCCCCGTCCCGGTCGGCGCATACTCGTTCGGAGGCTGGAAGAACTCGCTGTTCGGCGACTCCCACATCTACGGGCCCGAGTCGTTCCACTTCTACACGCGCAGCAAGGTGGTCACCACGCGGTGGCCCGACCCGGTGCACTCGCGCATCGAGCTGGCGTTCCCCGGCAACGCCTGAACGAAGGGGCACACCGTGACCGACACCATCCACACCTCCACCCGAACCGGATACACCGATCGGCACGGCGTCGAGCATCCCTTCGGCGACGAGGCCGCCGAGCGCCAGGTGCGCGCCGACGACCGCGGGCACGTGTTCCACTCGTGGAGCGCTCAGGCGAAGATCGACCCGCTGCCGATCGCCGCGGGCCAGGGCTCGACGTTCTGGGACTACCAGGGCACCGTGTACCTCGACTTCAGCTCGCAGCTGGTGAACCTCAACCTCGGCCACCAGCATCCCGACCTGGTCGCGGCCATCCAGCAGCAGGCCGGCCGGCTGGCCACCGTGCAACCGTCGATGGCGAACGACGTGCGCGGCGAGCTCGCCCGCCGGATCGCCGAGGTCGCGCCGGGGACCCTGAACTCGGTGTTCTTCACCAATGGAGGCGCGGACGCGAACGAGTACGCGGTGCGGCTCGCGCGACGGGTCACCGGACGCCGGAAGGTGCTCTCGATGTACCGCTCGTACCACGGCGGCACCTCGACCGCCATCGCGCTGACCGGCGACCCGCGGCGCTGGGCGAACGAGCCGAGCGACCCCTCCGTCGCCCACTTCTTCGGCCCCTACCCGTACCGCTCGGCGTTCCACGCGACCACCCCCGAGGAGGAGACGCAGCGCGCTCTCGAGCACCTCGAGAATGTGATCGTCCTGGAGGGTGCCGGCACCATCGCCGCGCTCATCCTGGAGACCATCGTCGGCACCAACGGCGTGCTCGTCCCGCCGCCCGGCTACCTCGCCGGCGTGCGCGAGCTGTGCGACCGCTACGGCATCGTCTACATCGCCGACGAGGTCATGGTCGGCTTCGGCCGGGTCGGCGAGTGGTTCGCGGTCGACGCGTTCGACGTCGTCCCGGACCTCATCACCTTCGCGAAGGGCGTCAACTCGGGCTACGTGCCGCTCGGCGGCGTCGTCATCTCGGATGCGATCGCGTCGTTCTTCGACGACGTGGCGTTCCAGGGCGGCCTGACCTACTCCGGCCATCCCCTCGCCTGCGCCGCCGGCGTCGCGACCTTCGAGGTGTTCGAGCGCGACGGCATCCTGGAGCGCGTCCGCGATCTCGGCGAGCGCGTGGCCGAGCCGGAGATCACGTCGTGGCTCGACCACCACCCGTCGCTCGGAGAGGTGCGCGGCCGCGGCCTGTTCTGGGCGCTGGAGCTGGTGCGCGACCGGGAGACGCGGGAGCCGCTGGTGCCGTTCAACGCCGCGGGCGCGGACGCCGCCCCCATGGCGGAGGTCGCGGCGGCCTGCAAGGCGGCCGGAGTCTGGCCGTTCACCCACTTCAACCGGATGCACATCGCGCCGCCGCTGGTGATCGAGGAGGACGAGCTGCGCCGCGGTCTCGCCGCGATCGACGCCGCCCTCGACGTCGCCGACCGCTACGCGGTCAGCTGATCGGCGGCCGGCGTGCACCTGCCCCGGCTATCGTGGCAGCATGAGTGAACCTGGAGACGGCCGCGTCGCGGTCTACATCGACTTCGACAACATCGTCATCTCGCGTTACGACCAGGTCCACGGCCGCGGCAGCTATATGCGCGACCGGCCGAAGTCCAGCTCTACGCCGCCGAAGGCCACCTTCGCCGAGAAGCTGGCGGAGGCACGCGTCGACCTGGGTGCGGTGATCGACTTCGCCTCCTCGTTCGGGACGCTCGTGCTGACCCGCGCCTACGCCGACTGGTCGTCGGCGGTCAACGCCGAGTACCGCGGCCAGCTGGTGGGCCGCGCCGTCGACCTGGTGCAGCTGTTCCCGGCCGCCGCCTACGCCAAGAACGGCGCCGACATCCGGTTGGCTGTCGACTCCGTGGAGGACCTGTTCCGGCTGCCCGAGCTCACGCACGTCGTGATCGTCGCGGGCGACTCCGACTACATCCCGCTGGCCCAGCGGGTGAAGCGGCTCGGCCGCTACGTGATCGGGATCGGCGTGGCGGGATCGACGGCCAAGTCGCTCGCCGCGGCCTGCGACGAGTTCGTCAGCTACGACGACCTGCCCGGCATCGCCCGGGACGAGGCCGCCGACGCCGAGGAGGCGGAGGTCGAAGCCGAGGAGGCGGAGCTGGATGCTGCCGCCGCCACCGCGCAGCCCGCGGCCGAGCCGTCCGCTGCGGCGGGCTCCGAGACGGGCTCCGAGACGGCAACGGTCGCGGAGGGACAGGGCGACGGCGACGCCGACGGCGCGCCGGCCGGGACGAAGCGGCCCACCCGGCGCGGCGGCCGCAAGCGCGCCCCGGCGTCGGAGGCCGTCGCCGATCCCGCCGAGGAGCAGCAGGAGGACCCTCAGCACGTCGCCACGCGGCTCCTAGCCCGTGCGATGCAGCTCGGCCACGAGAAGGACGACTCGCCGTGGCTGCACAGCTCGACGGTGAAGGGCCAGATGAAGCGGATGGACCCGTCCTTCAGCGAGAAGGCGCTCGGCTACCGGTCCTTCAGCGACTTCATCAAGTCCCGCAGCGACCTCGTCGAGCTGGACGACAGCTCCACCGCCCAGATGCTGCGCCTGGCGCCGACCCGGTCCCGCCGGGCGCGCCACAGCGGCCGCGCGGCCGACCCGGTGTCCGCATCCTGACCCTCTTGAGCAGCCACAGCACGGGGAGTTGACTGCCGAACATGGCACGACAGTGGACAGCAACGCAGTGGGGCGGACCGGAGACCTGGGAGTTCAGGGAGGTCGACGTCCCCGAGCCGCAGCACGGTGAGGTGACCATCCGGGTCACCGCGGCCGGTGTGAACCCCGCCGACTACAAGCACGTCTCGGCGCCGCGGGAGGGCCTCGAGCTCCCTGTGCCCATCGGCTACGAGGTCGCCGGGGTGATCGCGGCGATGGGCCCCGACACCGAGCTGGCGTCCGGTGGAGGCGCCGTCGGCGACCCCGTGGTCGCGTTCCGCATCCAGGGCGGGTACGCCACCGAGGTGACCGTCCCGGCGAAGGACGTGTTCGCCAAGCCGCCTCGGCTCGCCGACGAGGAGGCCGCCAACCTGCTCCTGGTCGGCACCACCGCCTCCCAGATGCTGTCCGTCACCGATGTCCGCGCCGGGGAGACCATCCTGGTCCACGGCGCGTCGGGCGCGGTCGGCGTGAGCATCCTCCAGCAGGCGGCCGAGATCGGCGCACGGGTCATCGGGACGGCCAGCGAGGCCAGCTTCGCGCGTGTGCGCCGCTTCGGCGGCCTCCCCGTGGCGTACGGTCCGGGGCTGGCGGAGCGGGTCGCGGAGGCCGCCCAGGGCAGGATCGCGGCCGCACTCGACACCGTGGGCACGGACGAAGCCGTCGACGTCTCGCTGCAGCTCGTCCCCGACCGCATCCGGATCGTCACCATCGTCGCGGCACAACGTGCCGAACAGGAGGGCTTCCACGCCGTGTTCGGCGCCCAGCCGGAGAGCCAGGCCTACCGCGACTCGGTGCGGGCGCACCTCCTCGAGCTCGCCGGAACCGGCCGGCTGCAGGTGCCCGTCGCGCGGACGTACCCGCTCGCGGAGGCGCCGGACGCGCTGGCGTTCCTGAAGGAGGGCCACCCGGGCGGGAAGCTGGCGCTGATCCCCTAGCGCCCGGTTCCCCTAGCGCTTGGCGAGGATGTCCTCCGCCTCCTCCTCCGAGACGACGACCATGCCCCCGGTCCGCTGACTGCTCTGCAGCAGCACCTCGAGCCAGCGCTCGTTCAGCCGGGGAGGCGCTGGCCGGGAGAACACGAAGGCCATCGGCACTTCGCGACTGATCCAGAGGCTCACCCGTCCACCGCCGAGATCGACGGGGATCTGCCAGTTCAGCAGGAAGCTCTCGTGCCGGCGGAGCTTGGTGACCACCGCGATCTTGACGTGCGAGAGTGTTCGCTCATCGAACTCGTACTCCTGGGCGGCGTGTCCGTAGATCAGGCGGGCCATGTCAGTCGGCCTCTGGCCGCCTGGCGCGTTTCGCCTTGCTGTCGCGATAGCTGCCGGCCGGGACCTCCTCGCGGATCTCCGCACGCAGGGAGTCCTCCAGGACGAGCCCGACGTTGCTGTTCGCCCGCTCGCTCAGCATGGTGAGCCAGTCGCGGTTGAGCTCCGGGAGCTCCGGGCGGGCGAACACGAACTGGACCGAGATCGAGGGGTCGAGCCAGATGGAGCGGAGGATGCCCTCCGAACCGGCCGTGCGGTCCGTCCAGATCAGGAGGAAGCCTTCACGCCGGCGGAGCTTGGCCTGAATGACCGCCTGGAGGTGGGCCAGCACCCGGTCGTCGAATGTGAAACCATCCGCACCGTCGTAGATCAAGGTTCCCACGGGTGTCCCTTCTGTCGACATCACTTTCCCGAACGTGCCGCGCGCCGTCAAGCCATTCTCTCCCGGTCCGCCGTAAAGTCCGGTCATGGACGCTCTCACGCGAACCATCAAAGCGGCCCTCCTCTACGAGGACGGCCGGACCCTCGACAGCGTCGTGGTCGTGCCCCTGATCGGCGGGTGCCCGCCCGGCGAGATCCGCGTGGCCACCACCTTCGCCGGCGCCCTCGCCTACGACGTGTACGAGCTGGCGGACGAAGAGCAGTACTCCTCCATGCCGGCCTACCCCTACCGCTCCACCGTCCCCGTGACAACCGAGGACCTGAAGGACTGACCTCTGGCGACTTCCGGGTAGCGTGGATGGAGTGACACGCTCCGACGACCGCGCCCGGCCGCGCACGGGATGGGCGGTCGGAGCTCTGAGCCTCGGCACCCTCCTCAACCCCCTCAACTCGTCGATGATCGCCGTCGCACTCGTGCCTCTGCAGCACGACTTCGGCGTGGATGTGACAGCCGTCACCTGGGTGATCACCTCCTTCTACCTGGCGTCGGCGGCCGGGCAGCCGCTGATGGGCCGCCTCGCCGACCGGTTCGGGCCTCGACGACTGTTCCTGTTCGGGATGGTCGTGGTGGCGCTCGCCTGTGCCGCAACGCCGTTCTCCGGGTCCTTCGTGGCGGTGTGCGCCGGCCGCGTCGCGCTGGCCATCGGAACGGCGACCGCGTTCCCCTCGGCGATCGCGATGCTCCGGCCGCTGGCCGCGCAGTCCGGGGTGGGGACCCCACGACTGCTCGGGCGCATCCAGATCGCCAACACCTCCGGCGCTGCGATCGGCCCCGTGCTGGGCGGGCTGCTGGTCACCTTCCTCGGCTGGCAGGCGATCTTCTGGGTGAACGTCCCGCTCGCAGTGCTGACCTTCTTCGGCGTCAGCCTGTTCGCGCCGCGCGACGCCGAGCGGGAGAGGACGCCGCTGGGCCGGACGCTGGCCGAGTCGGACATCCCCGGCATCCTGCTCTTCATCGCCACGCTCACCTCACTGCTGGTGTTCCTGCTCGACCTGCACCCGCAGCCGTTGTGGTGGCTGCTGCCGGTCTGTGTGATCGCCGCCGGCCTGTTCGTCTGGCGGGAGCTGCGCACCGCGCACCCGTTCCTGGACCTGCGGCTGCTCGCCGCCAACCGGCGGCTGCTGATGGTTTACCTGTGCTTCGCCATCTTCAACGTCGTCTACTACTCGGCGTTCTTCGGCCTCCCCCAGTACCTGCAGACGCATGACGGCTACTCGGCCGGCGTGGCGGGGCTGCTGATGTTCCCGCTGGCGGCCGTGACGATCGTCGTCACGCCGCTCGCCGCGCGCGCGATCGAGTCCGTCGGGCTGCGACCGACCCTGATCTCCGGTGCGATCGCTCTGGTGATCGGTGCGGCGCTGCTGGGCGTCGCCGCGCTGACGCCCGCGCCGTGGGCGGTGCTGCTGCTCACCGCAGCCCTCGGCATCCCGTACTGCATCGTGAGCATCGCGATGAACCAGGCCCTCTACTCGTCGGCCCGCCCGGAGGACAGCGGCGTCGCTGCGGGCATCTTCCAGACGTCGCGCTATGTCGGCGCGATCGTCGCGACCACCCTGCTCGGCCTGCTCTTCAGCGGCGGGACGACGGCGAGCAGCTGGCTGACGGCCGTCGCCGTCGCGACGGGGCTCGCGGTCGTGCACCTGGCGCTGCTGGTGTTCGTCCGTCCGGGCCGCCGTCGCGACGAAGCTGCCGCCACGGGGTAGTCCCGCGGGTAGTCCCCCGGGTAGTCCCGCGGGTAGTCCCAGGAGGGTCGCTGATCCTAGACTCCGCTCATGACGCTCTGGCTGGGCGGGACGCAGCTGGTGACGCAGCTGCTGCTGCTCGCTCTGGCCTTCGCGCTCTCGGCGATCATCGGTGTCGAACGGGAGAGGAGGCTGAAGAGCGCAGGACTGCGCACGCACATCCTCGTGGGGCTCGGGTCTGCGCTGTTCACCCTCGTGTCGGCCTACGGCTTCGTCTCACTGGGGCTTCCCGCGACCGACCCATCGCGCATCGCCGCGCAGGTCGTCACCGGGATCGGGTTCGTCGGCGCCGGCGTGATCTTCGTGAACCGCGGCAACGTCGTCGGGCTGACCACCGCAGCGTCCATCTGGGTGACGGCGGCCGTCGGGATGGCGTGCGGCGCCGGCCTGCCCCTGCTGGCCGTCGCCGGAGCAGCACTCCACCTCATCGCCGTCGGAACGCTGCCGATGGCCGAACGGGTGCTCCGCGGGACCTCCTGGAACACCGTGATCGTGCTTGCCCGGCCCGAAGGCGACACGCTGGCGCGCGTGCTCGACGCGTGCGACTCCGCCGGCGCCCGTGCCCGGGTCGACGGGCTGCGGCACATCGCGCAGCCGGACGGCATCGAACTGCGGATGGGCGTCCGGGCGAGCCCCGCCGCCACGCAGCGGCTCATCTCAGCGGTCGCAGCCGTGGACGGGGTGTCGTCGGTCCAGGTGGACCGGCCGCTGTCTTGAGCCACGCGTGCTGAGCCCGCGCGTCCTGAGCCCCCGCTTGCTGAGCCCGCGCGTCCTGAGCCCCCGCTTGCTGAGCCCGCGCGTCCTGAGAGCCGGGGACTGCGTCAGGCGACGAGCGTCGTCGCGCCGGGCGGAGCCTCCCTGCGCCTCGTCGACGACCGTGGGCACAGCGGGTTCGTGCAGCCCACCGGGACCGCGACGACCGCCCACGCCCCGCGTGACGTCGGGACCAGCCTCTTCTCCGCGGAGATCGGCGCTCCGCATTCCGCGCACACCCGTGCGTCCATCACCATATCGATCAACCCCATCCGAGCAACGGCGCCCGCATCACCACCTCCATGGTCCGCCGAGCGGCGAGCGGAAGCAAGGGCTGCGGTAGCGTCGATGCCATGCGACTCGACGGTCTGCGACTCGACGTTCCGACCACGGTCGGCCCCGGGAGGCTGACGGTGGCCGAAGCCGAGGATCCCGTCGCGGTCCTCTGGCTCGGCCACGGCGCCGGCGGAGGGATCGAGGCGGTGGACCTGGCGGCGCTCGCCGCAAAGCTGCCTGCGCTCGGGGTCACCGTCGTGCGCTACGAGCAGCCCTGGCGGGTGGCCGGGAAGCGCGTGGCGGCGCGCCCGGCGACGCTCGATACGGCATGGCTGGAGACCGCCCTGCGTGTTCGGGAGCTGGCGGACGGCCTGCCGCTCGTCGTCGGCGGGCGCAGCGCCGGAGCCCGCGTCGCCTGCCGGACCGCCGCCTCCACCGGTGCCGCCGGCGTCGTCTGCCTGGCCTTCCCGCTGCACCCGCCCGGCACTCCCGAGAAGTCACGGCTGGACGAGCTGCGACAGCCGTCGGTCCCGGTGCTGGTGCTGCAGGGCGGACGCGATCCGTTCGGGTCGGCGTCCGATCTGAGCGCCGAGCTCGGAGCTGCCGACGGCATCCGGGTCGTGGAGGTGCCCGGCGCCGATCACGGCATGAAGGTGGCCGCCGCGGCGCCTCTCCGCCCGGCCGGCGTCCGCGAACTGCTGATCGATACGGTCGCCGGGTTCGTACGCGACCTCGGCCAGCGGCGTTGACTCAGTACTGGCCCTTGACCACGAAGTAGGAGCCGCGGATCGTCCCGGCGAGCTTCGACTTCTGGCGGGCGAACTTGAAGGCGGACAGCTCCTCCGGCACCTCCATGCCGTCGGAGAGCTTGAAGCCGACCGCGCGCTTTCCGGCGTCGGCGACCGTCCAGAGCAGGTTGATGGAGAGCCCGGACTCGTAGAACACGTACGTCCAGTCGATCCCCTCGACCTCGAACCGCGTCGCCTCGAGAGCCGGCGACGCGATGACGATGTCGCGCTCCTCCTTCAGGACGCGGGTCACGCGCTCGACCGCTTCGGCCTCCTCCTGCGCCGTCCCCACCGTGAACTCGTGCTGGTACTTGTTGCGGAAGTAGCGCGCCTCGTTGGCCCGCAGGCCGGCGAGCGCGTCGGCGACAGGAGACGACTCCAGTCCGACGGTGGACACGTTCTCGAAGTCGACGACGTACGGCATAGACCCTCCCGGTTCGCGGTGCTCGCACCAACCTAGCGCGACCGGTGGCGCCTCCGCACGGGCCTGGCCGCAGCTAGGATGCGGGCATGAGCGCCGCCCCCGTCTACACGTCGACCTTCATCTTCGACACGAAGGAGTACGACGACGACTTCCACCGGCTCAACGACGAGATCGCGGAGCGCGCCCGCAGCATCCCCGGCTTCCTCGGCGAGGAGGCGTGGGAGAACCCGGAGACCGGACTCCACTCGGAGGTCTACTACTGGGACAGCCTCGACGCGCTGCAGCAGCTGATCGGCATGGAGACCCACCGCGAGGCGAAGCGCCTCCACGAACGCTGGATCGGCCCCTACCGCGTGGTCATCGGCCAGGTGCTCAGCACGTACGGGCAGCCCGGGCTCGGGCTGGAGCACGTGCCGGCCGAGGCGTGACAGCTCGCGTCACCGGGCGCAGCGGAACCCGATGTGCGTCATCGACGTGTCCTCGGTCTGCGGCGAGCGCGCGGCGGGACGGTAGCGCAGGCAGTAGTCCGGCGAGCACAGGTGGGAGCCGCCCTTGAGGGCGCGGCGGGGAGGATCGGCCGCCGGGTCGGAGGCGAACAGCAGCGGGCGCGCCCCGGCGTCCACGCTCCCCCGGCCGGCCGGGAGGTGCCGCGGCGTGAAGAAGCTGCTCGTCCACTCCCAGACGTTGCCGGTCATGTCGACGAGGCCGAAGGCGTTGGCCGGGTAGGAGCCGACGGGACTCGTGCCGCCCCAGCCCGCCTTCTCGTAGGGGAACCGGCCCTGCCAGTGGTTCGCGAGCGGCTCGGCTGCGTCGTCCTCGTCGCCCCAGCTGAACGTCGCCTGGTCGAGCCCACCCCGTGCCGCGAACTCCCACTCCGCCTCGGTCGGCAGGCGCTTCCCCGCCCAGTGGGCGTAGCTCGCGGCATCCTCGAAGCTCACCTGCACCACCGGGTGGTCCGCGCGCTCGTCGACCGACGACCCCGGGCCGGAGGGGTGCCTCCAGTCGGCGCCGGGGACCCACCTCCACCACTGCCGCCAGTCGCGCAGGTCGACCGGGCCCCGCGTCATCGTGAACACCATCGAGCCCGGGGCGCGCTCCTCCTCGGGGAGCTCCGGGAACTGCTCCTCGCTCAGCGGACGCTCGGCGGTGGTGACGTAACCGGTGGCGTCGACGAAGGCGGCGAACTGCGCGACGGTGACCGGCGTCGCATCCAACTCGAACGGCTCGACGGCGACCTCGTGGACCGGGCCCTCCTCCGGGTAGAAGCGGTCGGAGCCCATCCGGAAAACGCCGCCGTGGATCGAGATCATCTCCGGGGCCATCCGCTCCTCCTTCGTCTGCCTTCAGCCATCATGGACCGGCCGCACCGCTGTTGTCGCCTCAGTGAATGCTGTCTGGTGCCACCGGACGTACCCGCCCTACCATGTGGCTGCTTCCACCCCGACGACGGCAAGGAGCCCTCGATGAGCGACACTGATGCACTTCCCTTCCCGCCGACGCCGTCCGCCAGCGTCGCCGGACCGACGCTGGCCGAATCGACGTACCAACGGCGGACCACCCCGCGCCGGCTGCCCGCGGATGCGCCCAACTTCCTCATCGTGCTGATCGACGACGCCGGACCCGGCCTCCCCGACACGTTCGGCGGCGAGGTCCACACACCCGCGCTTTCGCGGGTCCTGGAGACCGGTGTCGGCTTCAACCGCTTCCACACCACGGCCATGTGCTCCCCCACTCGGGCGTCGCTGCTCACCGGACGGAACCATCACCGCATCGGCAACGGCCAGATCGCCGAACTCGCGAACGACTGGGACGGGTACGCGGGCGAGATCCCGACCAGCAGCGCGCTCTGCGCCGAGGTGCTGACCCAGTACGGGTACGCCACGTCGGCCTTCGGGAAGTGGCACAACACCCCCGCGCTGGAGACCAGCGCCACCGGGCCGTTCCACAACTGGCCGTCGGAGCGGGGCTTCGAGTACTTCTACGGCTTCCTCGCGGGCGAGGCGTCGCAGTACGAGCCGAATCTGGTCCGCAACACGACCTCCGTCGCACCGCCCAAGACGGCCGAGGAGGGCTACCACCTCAGTGAGGATCTCGCCGACGACGCCATCCACTGGCTTCGCAACCAGAAGGCGCTGCAACCGGACAAGCCGTTCTTCATGTACTGGGCGTCGGGCTGCCTGCACGGCCCGCACCAGGTCATGCAGGAGTGGGCCGACAAGTACGCCGGGAAGTTCGACGACGGCTGGGACGCCTACCGGGAGCGCGTCTACACCCGGGCCAAGGAGCTCGGCTGGATCCCCGAGGATGCTGAGCTCACACCGCGTCACGAGACGATGCAGGCGTGGGAGGACGTTCCGCTCGACGAGCGGCCCTTCCAGTCCCGGTTGATGGAGGTCGCGGCCGGCTTCGCCGAGTACACGGACGTGCAGGTGGGTCGCCTCCTCGACGAGCTCGACGAGCTCGGATACGCCGAGAACACCGTGGTCATGTACATCTGGGGCGACAACGGGTCCTCCGCCGAGGGGCAGAACGGGACCATCAGCGAGCTTCTGGCGCAGAACGGCATCCCGACCAGCGTGCCGATGCACATCCAGGCGCTGGAGGGACTGGGCGGACTGAGCGCCCTCGGCACGCCGCGCGTCGAGAATCAGTACCACTCCGCGTGGGGCTGGGCCGGGAGCACCCCGTACAAGGGGACGAAGCTGCTCGCCTCCCACCTCGGCGGCACCCGCAACCCGCTGTGCGTGTCCTGGCCGGCCCGGATCGCGCCGGACCGCACGGCACACACACAGTTCACCCACTGCGTCGACATCGTGCCCACCGTGTACGAGCTGGCCGGCATCCGCCCGCCCCGCACGGTCGGCGGCGTCCCGCAGCTGCCCATCGACGGCTCCAGCTTCGCCGACGCGCTCTTCGACGCCGACGCCCCGACCCGCCACCGCACCCAGTACTTCGAGGTGATGGGCAGCCGAGCGATCTATCACGACGGGTGGATGGCGTCCGCATTCGGCCCGCGCGTGCCCTGGCTGCCCGGCCTCCCGGAGGGCATCAGGGAGTGGACGCCCGACCACGACACCTGGGAGCTCTACGACCTCGACCACGACTGGAGTCAGGCGCACGATCTCGCAGAATCGCACCCCGACAAGCTGGCGGAGCTGCGCGAACTGTTCGCGGCCGAGGCGGCCAGGAACAGCGTCTTCCCGATCGGCGGCGGCCTCTGGATCCCCATCTTCCATCCTGAGCTGCGGATCTCGACGCCGTACCGGGAGTGGAACTTCACCGGGGATGTGGAGCGGGTCCCCGAATTCATCGCACCGGCGCTCGGCAACCGGGCGAACACCGTCGACATCGACGCCGTGGTCGGCGACCCCGCCGAGGGGGTGCTCTACTCCCTCGGCGGCGTGGGCGGCGGACTCGCCTGCTACCTCGACGACGGCCACCTGGTCTACGAGTACAACCTCTTCCTCATCCAGCGGACCAGGATCCGGTCGGGGGGCCGCATCTCGCCGGGCGCCCACCGCATCCGGATCGAGACGACCGTCGTCGAGCCGCGGCCGGCCAGCCCGCTGGGGATCGCCGTGACCCTCGACGGGGAGGAGTTCGCGTCCGGCGTCGTACCGGTGAGCGCGCCGCTGATCTTCACGGCGAACGACTGCCTCGACATCGGACGCACCCTCGGCGGCTCGGTGTCCACCGCGTACGCCGAGCGTGCGCCGTTCCCGTTCACCGGGCGGATCGGGAGGGTCGGAATCCGGTACACGTCGTGACCTTCGTCACGGGCTCCCCATCCCCAGGTTCGAGTGTTTGGATGAGCGCGTGGGGCTGGACAGGCTGAGCAGTGCGGGAACGGACTCCGATGCGGAGGCGCTCCTGCGCGAACTCGTCGACAGCGTCACCCGTTCGCTCCCGGCCGACGTCGCCGCGAGCGCGCTCGTCGTCGAACGCACCCGCTCGCTCTCCGACCGGGTGGCCCACCGACCCGGCGCCATCACCCGGATACGGCTGTCCGGCCCCTCCGAGACGCTGTCCCTGAAGCGGGAGCCCGGACCTCGCTGGACGGCCGAGGTCGAGCAGCACTACGGCACCGTTTCGCTCTCGACCCGCACGATCACCCTCCCTCACTGGCTGACGGCGTTCGCCCAGCTCGTCGCCCGGCTGGCGGTGCGCGCCGCGGAAGAGTCAGCGGATTCGGCGCGTGCGCTGCAGACGCTGGGGATCCTGCCGCCCGGCTCCGAGATCCACGTCGACGACGCGAACCTCGCACAGGACCTGCTGACCCTCGCCGCCCGTATCGGCCGTCGCGTGCCGGACGAGGCCGTGGCGGCCGTCGGGCGCATCGGCGGACTGCTCGCCGAGACCCTTCCGCGGGTGGCCGGGACGGGCGAACCGGAGGTGATCGTACGGGTGGCGGCGACCGTCTACCTCCCCGACACGCTTCGGGCGTACCTGGCACTGCCTGCCGAGTGGGCTGCCGAGCATGTGCTGGCCGGCGGACTCACCCCGGCTCAGGCGCTGATTGCCCAACTCGACGCGCTCGAATCCGCTGCTCGCACGATGAGGGACGCAGCGGTCGAGCAGGACGCGTCGGCCCTGCTGATCAACGGCCGCTTCCTGGCGGACCGGTTCGCCGGGTCGAGACTGAAGCTCGACCTTCCCTGACGGGCGCCGGCAGTCAGCTCGTGCCGGAGCGCGACCGGTCCAGGTAGCTCTGCGACCGGGCCACCTGCTGCTCGAGCGCATCCACGGTGACGGCCATCGCCTCCACCGCCTTCGCGCGGTACCCGTCGATGGCGTCCATCGTCGCGAACACGTTGTCGAAGGCGCGCTGCAGAGTGGCGACGCTCACGCCCGACGACGAGGCCTGATCGTGCACCATCGCGGTCTGCTGCTTCAGCAGCTCGCTCGTGCTCTCGATCATCGAGTCGGTTGTGTCGTTGAGGGCGGCGATCTGGTCGAGCACCAGCCGCTGGTTCTCGAGGCCGTCGGCGACGACGACGGCGGTCCGCAGAGCCGAGACGGTCGTCGTGCGCGCGCGCTCGACAGCCTTGATGAGCTCCGCGTTGTTCTTGCGCAGCACATCGAGCGCGAGGTAGCCCTGCACCGATACGGCGATCTGCCTGGTCAGGTCCTCCCGGCGCTGACGGATGGGGAACAGGGCGTCCGCGGTCATCGCGTCGGCCCGCCCGGGGTCGGACGCTCTCAGCTCCGCGATGCGGGCGGCGGTGGCGACGTCGAGCGCCGCGGTGAGGGCGTTGTACTCGGCGAGCGCACCCATCGTCGTCCAGAGCGATTCGCGCTCGTGCTCGATCGCGGCGTTGTCCTTCAGAAGCTCGTCCTGGCTGGAGATCAGGGCCCGGATGATGGCGTCCAGCTGCTTCTGCGCCGACTGGTACCGCTCGAAGTAGCGCGTCAGCTTGCGCCCTCCCGGGATGCGGATCAGCGCACGCTTGGGCGCGCTCAGGTCGGCCCGGCCCGGGTCGAGGTCGGTGACGGTCGTCCTGAGGTCCTGAAGCGCGCGTGCCACCTGCGCCTGCGGATCCGCCGCTGCGCCACGACCGCGGGCGGCGGCGAGCGAGGACGCCGGCCGCTCCAGCATCCGGTTCGCCATCTCCGCCGACGAGCGGATCTCCCGGTCCCCCAGACGCGTGATGTCGACGACCTTGCGGGTGAACTCCGGGCTGCCGGGCTGCAGCTCAGCCAGCTCATCCACGAAAGACTGCGCTTTGTCCTGCAGTTCGGCGCGCTTCCCCGGTGGGACCGCGACCATGCCGATCGCCTGCTCCTCCTGGATCTCCGGGACGGCAGCGGGCGGAGTGAGCACGATGTCGGTGCCGTCCGGCGCCTCCAGCGGCGTGGACGGCTGGTTCTCCTCGAGTTCGGACATGCGCGCCTCCTCCCGGGAGCGGCAGCGCCCCCTGGTCAAGAGTAGAACGGGAAGGCGTGCCGGCCGTGGGGGAATTGTCTCGGCTACTTGGGCATCGGCACCGACGGGTGCGCCACCCTCCCGGTCAGTCGCAGACGTCGATGACGTCGTTCCTGCTCGTCGAGAGCATGCTGATGACGGTTCGCGCGCCAGACGGTGCCGCGGCGACCTGGAACACGAGGTAGCGTCCACCGGACGGTCCGTCCGCATACGTGGTGTAACCCATCGAGTCGTCGTACCTGGAGTGGGTCTTCTGAATGCTGGGGTATGCAGCCAGGAGATCGGACTCCGTCGACCCGATCCGGATCCCCGCGTCGGTGGAGGGTGACGACGAGACAACCGTTTCCGACGGTTCACGCACCGCGAACTGCGCGTACGAGAAGGTCGGGTCCGGCACCGCAGTCCCCCGCGAATCCTCTTGCATCACCGAGATGTTGATCGCAGCGGGCGGCGCCTCCGGGTCAGTCCAATACCCGGGCGGGCAGTCGACCGTGTCTTCCACGGGCACAAGGCCGGCCGCGGACGCAAGGGCGGCCAGCGACTGACCGACACGGACGTCGGCGACCCGGTCGAACCCCAGAATCCAGGTGCTCGGGTCGGCAGGATTCTGAGTCGGTGCCGGAGTCGCGGACTCGATGGCAGTGGGGGTGGGATCTTGTGTCACCGTCGCGCTGGGGCTCACCAGCACGGCCGGGGCCGCTGACGCACATCCGCCGAGAAGCAGGACCATGGCGATCGATGCTGCTCCAGCAACTGTTCGTGGCTTCACGTTTCCTCCGATAGGCGTTTACCTACTGATGTCCGGTCGGGTCGACATGGTTCCATTTCACGTTCGCCGCAGAACGACCCCTGCATCCTGTGCTCAGGAGTAGCAGGAAACCCCAGATCAGCTACACGTTGAAGCGGAACTCGACCACGTCGCCGTCCTGCATGACGTAGTCCTTGCCCTCCATGCGGGCCTTGCCGCGGGAGCGTGCCTCTGCGACGCTTCCGGCCTCCATCAGGTCGTGGAAGGAGATGACCTCCGCCTTGATGAAGCCCTTCTCGAAGTCGGTGTGGATGACGCCGGCCGCCTGGGGGGCCTTCCAGCCCTTGTGGATGGTCCAGGCGCGCGACTCCTTGGGGCCCGCGGTGAGGTAGGTCTGCAGGCCGAGGGTGTCGAAGCCGATGCGGGCGAGCTGGTCGAGGCCGGACTCCTCCTGGCCCGTCGAGGCGAGCAGCTCAGCGGCGTCGGCGGCCTCCAGGTCGATCAGCTCGGACTCCAGCTTGGCGTCCAGGAAGACGGCCTGGGCGGGGGCGACGAGTGCGGCGAGCTCGGCGCGACGGGACTCGTCGTTGAGCACGTCCTCGTCCACGTTGAAGACGTAGATGAACGGCTTCGCGGTGAGCAGGCCCAGCTCGCGGACCGGCTCCAGGTCGATCGACGACGTGGAGAGCGGCTTGCCCGAGTTGAGGTACTGGATCGCCTCGCGCGCGGTCTCGAGCACGATCGGCTCCAGCTTGCGGCCCTTGACCTCCTTCTCGTAGCGCTGCTCCGCCTTCTCGAGGGTCTGCAGGTCGGCGAGGATGAGCTCCGTGTTGATGGTCTCCATGTCGCCCGCCGGGTCGGTCTTGCCCGCGACGTGGACGACGTCGGCGTCGCTGAAACCACGCACCACCTGGGCGATCGCGTCGGCCTCGCGGATGTTCGCCAGGAACTTGTTGCCCAGGCCCTCACCCTCGCTCGCGCCCTTCACGATGCCCGCGATGTCGACGAACGACACCGGCGCGGGGACGATCCGCTCGCTGTGGAACAGCTCGGCGAGCTGATCCAGCCGCGGGTCGGGCAGGTTCACCACGCCGACGTTCGGCTCGATGGTCGCGAACGGATAGTTCGCGGCGAGCGCGTCGTTCTTGGTCAGCGCGTTGAACAGGGTGGACTTGCCCACGTTGGGCAGTCCGACGATTCCGATAGTGAGAGCCACGGTCGTCCATTCTACGGGCCGGGCTCAGCCCTCCCGGGTGGCGCGGTAGGAGCGGGTGACATACGGCAGCTCGAACGTCTCGCGACCGGCCAGATCCGGATGCTCGCGCATCAGACGCCGCAGGGACTGGATCACCGCGGCCTGACCGTCCGCATCCTTCGTGATGAAATAGCTGCGGGACCGGGCCAGATCGAGCAGGCCGTCATGGCTGAGCGCCTGCACCCAGTGGGTCTCGTGCTTCTCCAGCGGGCCGAACGGCGGCGCCAGGACGGGGTCGCCCTCGTCGTCGAATGCCGCCGATCCTGCGTCCATCAGCTCGCCCAGCTCGCGCACCCAGCCGACGCTCTCGTCGCGTTCGTTCCAGCTGAGGCCGAGCCGGCCGCCGGGCCGGAGGACGCGGGCCACCTCCGGGATGGCGCGGTCGGCATCCACCCAGTGCCACGCCTGAGCGACGAGGACCAGGCCGAAGGCGGCGTCCGCGAACGGGATGCGCTCGGCGGTACCCTCGTGCGCGTCCACCTCGGGCAGACGCTGGCGGAGCACGCGCAGCATTTCGGGCGACGGGTCGACGGCAGCGACGTCAAGCCCGCGTTCCGTGAGGTCGGCTGTGAGCTTGCCGGTGCCCGCACCGAGGTCGAGAACAGGACCCTCGACGCCGTCCGTGAGCCAGCTCACTGCGTCGGCCGGGTAGGACGGCCGGGCGGCGTCGTACACGTCGGCGGCCCGGTCGAAGGAGGCCGCGTGGAGGTCGAGCTGTCGACGGGAGCGCATGCCGCCGATGGTACGCGGGCCGGGTCGCCGCCGCCCGTCCTTCTCGCCGAAGGCGGGGACGAGGGAGGGGTCGGAGGGGGCGGATGGGGCGGCGCGCGGGCGGGATGCGGGGCGGCGTCGGTGGGCCGTGTCAGCATGACGACGTGACCCTGGATTTCACCGCCATCGACTTCGAGACCGCCAACTCCTCCCCCGCATCGGCCTGCTCGGTCGGGCTGGTGAAAGTGCGGGACGGCAAGGTGGTCGACCGAGCGGGGTGGCTGATCCGGCCGCCGCTGGGGCACGACCACTTCCAGGAGTGGAACGTCCGCATCCACGGCATCCAGGCCCACGAAGTGGCCGACGCGGCCGGCTGGGTGGACCAGCTGGCCGACCTCGTCGAGTTCGCGGAAGACGACCACCTGGTCGCGCACAACGCCGGGTTCGACATGGGCGTGATCCGTGCAGCCTGTGCCGCCACACTGGTCGCCTGCCCCGAATACAGCTACCTCTGCAGCCTCCAGGTCGCACGGCGGACCTACTCGCTGGAGTCGTACCGCCTCCCGGTCGCGGCGATGGCGGCGGGCTTCGAAGGGTTCCACCACCACGACGCGCTCGCGGATGCGGAAGCCTGCGCGGCCATCGTCATCCACGCCGCCCGCCGGCACGAGGCCGCGACGATCGCCGACCTGTCCGCGCTGACCGGGGCGCGGCTCGGGCGCATCGGCGTCCCCGTCGCCGCCTGAGCGGTCCGGCACCAGCTCCGCCTCCGGTTGGCCGCCGAGTGGTGACATGATGTCGCCATTCGCGCCGGATTCGAGCATCCACTCACGACTCGCGGCCCTGGCGGAGTCCAGTGTCGGAGGGCGCTGACACACTGAGGACATGGACATCCTCGCCCTCCTCCTCGGCCTCCTGATCGGGCTCGTCGCCGGCGCCGTCGGCGCGGGCATCGCCGTCATGCGGCTGATCCGCACCCGTGCTGCGGCCGAGCCGGCGACCCCGGTGATCGACCCGGCCGTGCTGGCCGCTCAGCACCAGGCCGAGCTGGCGGAGCTGCGGGCGGCGGAGGCCGCGGTGCAGTCCGAGATCCGCGCCGACCTGGCCGCGGCGCACGGGCGCGTCGATGCACTGCAGGAGCAGCTGCTCACCGCCCAGCTGCAGTACCGCGAGGCGGTCGAGCGGCACCGGGCGGAGGCCGAAGCGCGCGCCGCGCAGGAGCGCGCGGAGAGCAAGGTGCTGCAGGCGCTCGCTCCTGTCCGCGAGAGCCTCAGCGACATGCAGCGCAAGGTGGTCGAGCTGGAGACGCAGCGCAACCAGCAGCACGGCCAGCTCGCACAGCAGCTACGGTCGGCGGCCGAGTCGGAGGAGCGGCTGCGGAGCACGGCCGAGGCGCTGGCCTCAGCGCTCCGCTCCAACAGCACCCGTGGTGTCTGGGGCGAGACGCAGCTGCGCAGCGTGGTGGAGGCCGCCGGCCTCCTCGAGCGGGTCGACTTCGACGTGCAGTCGAGCATCCACTCCGAGTCGGGCGCAGGGCGTCCCGACATGATCGTGCGGCTGCCGGGCGGCAAGAGCATCGCGCTCGACGCAAAGGTCCCGTTCAACGCCTACCTGGAGGCCAGCCAGATCCCGGCGACCGCGACCGGATCCGAGGGGGCACAGCGGGAGGCGCTGCTCAAGCAGCACGTGAAGGCGGTGCGCGACCACATCACGGCCCTCGGCAACAAGGCCTACTGGACCGGCCTCGAGTCGTCGCCGGAGCTCGTGATCGCCTTCATCCCGAGCGAGTCGCTGGTGTCGTCGGCGCTGGAGGCGGACCCGTCCATCATGGAGTTCGCGTTCGGCAAGCGGGTGGCGCTCGCGTCGCCGGTGACCCTGTGGTCGGTCCTCAAGACGGTGGCGTTCAGCTGGCAGCAGGATGTGCTCACGCAGGAGGCCAAGCAGCTGTTCGACCTGAGCCGCACGCTGTACAGCCGCCTGGCCACGACGGCCGGCCACATCGAGAAGCTGGGCCGGTCGCTGGAGCGGACGGTCAAGGACTACAACGGCTTCGTCGGCTCGTTCGAGCGGCAGGTCTTCCCCGCTGCCCGCAAGCTCAATGCGCTCGACGAGACGAAGGTGATCGGCGTCCTCGACGGCATCGAGGAGGCGCCGCGCGAGCTGACCGCCTTCGAGCTGGTCAGCGAACTCGAACCGCGCGACATGCACGGCATCGACAAGCTGGCGATCGAGGAGCAGGAGCGCGCCCACGCGCTGGAGGCCGAGCAGAACTCCGGCGCGGCGTAACCCCTGCTCCCGATTCGTCACGAATCCTGCGAATGCCGCGCCGAAAGGCCGCATTCGTCACGAATCGGGAGGCTCTTGACGCGGAGACCGTCAGAGCTGGTGCGGCTCCAGCCACTTCTCCGCCAGGTGGTCGGCGATCACGCGGCGAGCGGTGCCCGACTTCGAGCGCAGCACGATCGACTCGGTGCGGATGATCGGCCCCTTGCGGCGCACACCCTCGACCAGCCCGCCGTCGGTCACGCCGGTCGCGACGAAGAACGTGTTGTCGCCCTTCACCAGGTCGTCCGCGCCGTACACCTTGTCCATGTCGAGACCGGCGGCCTCCCCGGCAGCGCGCTCCGCCGCATCCTTCGGGGCGAGCCGCCCCTGCATGAATCCGCCCAGCGCCTTGATCGCACACGCCGTGGTGATGCCCTCCGGGCTCCCACCGATCCCCACGCACATGTCGATGCGCGACTCGTAGCGTGCAGCATTGATCCCGCCCGCGACATCCCCGTCGAGCAGCAGCCGCGTCCCGGCGCCGGCCGCGCGGATCTCCTCGATCAGCCCTTCGTGGCGCGGCCGATCCAGCACGGCGACCCGGATCTCCCCCACCGGCTTGCCCTTCGCCTTCGCCAGCTCGCGGATGTTGTCGCCGATCGACTGCGACAGGTCCACGACTCCGCGCCCCTCCGCGCCGGTGACGATCTTCGACATGTAGAACACGGACGACGCGTCGAGCATGGTGCCGCGGTCGGACACGGCGATCACCGAGAGCGCGTTCTGCCGGCCGGCCGCGGTGAGCGACGTCCCATCGATCGGGTCGACCGCGATGTCCACGGCAGGTCCGCGGCCGTTGCCGACGTGCTCGCCGTTGAACAGCATGGGCGCGTTGTCCTTCTCGCCCTCGCCGATCACGATCACGCCGTCGAAGTTGACCGTCCCGAGGAACTTGCGCATCGCATCCACCGCAGCGCCATCGGCCGCGTTCTTGTCGCCGCGCCCGATCCACGGGGTGGCCCGGATGGCCGCCGCTTCTGTCGCGCGCACCAGCTCCATGGCCAGGTTCCGGTCCGGGTGCGTGAAGTGGGGTGCGCTGTCGGTGCTGGTCATGATGGGTCCTCCCGGACGGATTCGGAACGTCGTCGTCGATGCCGGCGCGGTCGGTCCGTCCGGACGGTGCCAGTGTATCCGCCGCCCCTCGCCCCGTCAGCGGATGTGCACGGATGTCCACGGCCGCTGCGCGCACACCGACACCGCCGCGTCCGGGCTCCGGGCGCCTCGGTATGATGAGGGCGTTCGACACCCCGAATCACAAGGAGCTGTAATGCCCATCGCCACGCCGGACCAGTACGCAGAGATGCTCGACAAAGCGAAGGCCGGCGGCTTCGCCTACCCGGCGTTCAACGTGTCATCGTCGCAGACGATCAACGCGGTGCTGCAGGGCCTGACCGAAGCGGGCAGCGACGGGATCATCCAGGTGACCACCGGCGGCGCGGACTACTTCGCCGGCCAGACCGTCAAGGCACGCGCGACCGGCGCGCTCGCCTTCGCGAAGTTCGCCACCGAGGTGGCCAAGAACTATCCCGTCACCGTTGCGCTGCACACCGACCACTGCCCGAAGAACGCGCTCGACGACTTCGTCCTACCGCTCATCGCCGCCTCCGAGGAGGAGGTGCGCGCCGGCCGCAACCCGATCTTCCAGTCGCACATGTGGGACGGCTCGGCCGTGCCGCTGGACGAGAACCTCCAGATCGCGCAGGAGATGCTGAAGCGCACCAAGGCCATCAATGCCATCCTCGAGGTCGAGATCGGCGTCGTCGGCGGCGAGGAGGACGGCGTCCGCCACGAGGGATCGAACGAGGCGCTCTACACGACCCTAGCCGACGCCGAGAAGGCCGTCGACGCGCTGGGTCTCGGCGAGAACGGCCGCTACATGGCCGCACTCACCTTCGGCAACGTCCACGGCGTCTACAAGCCGGGCAACGTGAAGCTGCGCCCGGAGCTCCTCAAGGAGATCCAGGACGGCCTGACCGAGAAGTACGGTCACGGCCCGAAGCCGCTCGACCTCGTCTTCCACGGCGGCTCCGGCTCGACCGACGAGGAGATCGCCGAGGCTGTCCGCAACGGCGTCGTGAAGATGAACATCGACACCGACACGCAGTACGCGTTCACCCGCTCCGTCGCCGGCTACATGTTCGCCAACTACGACGGCGTGCTCAAGATCGACGGCGAGGTGGGCAACAAGAAGGCATACGACCCGCGCGCCTGGGGCAAGGTCGCCGAGACGGGCATGGCCGCCCGGGTCGTCGAGGCGACCCAGCAGCTCGGCTCGGCCGGACACTCCGGCAAATAGCCGCACCGGGCGGCGGTCGTCAACGACGCCCGCCGCCCGCTCCACCACCGATGAGGAGGCCGCCCGGGATGGCCGAGCAGGAACCGCAGCCGGACGACCGGCCGCGGCCGCAGTATGGGGAGCTGGCCCCGCCCGGTTGGGTGTGGCACCCGCCGGCGGACGCCGACCGCTTGGACACGTCCCGGCCGCTGGAGCGGGAGGACGAGTTCTCCGAGGCGGCGCCCACCGGGGTTCCCGTTCAAGGGTTGCGCCCACCGACCGGAGCGCACCCTGTGGGAGCACCGGAGCAGACCGCGCACGGGAACGTCCCGCCCGGCGCCGCCCAGCCGGCGCCCACCTGGAACCTGACACTGACGATCCTGCTCGGCGTCTTCGGCTTCTTCGGGATGTCGTACTCGATCGCGACGTTGCAGGCCATCCCGGCATCCATGCAGCTGCTGCACAGCACCAACGGCCTCGGCGATTACACACCCGCCCCTGTCGTCGGCACGCTCGTCCTCGTCGGCTCGATCCTGATGGCCGTCATCTGGGTCGTCTCGGCGGTCATCACCGCACTGCTGCTGGTCCGGCGCCGCCTGGCCTTCTGGGTGCCGCTCGTCGCGGGCATCATCGCGATGGTCGTGCTGCTGATCTTCGCGGGAGCGGTGCTCGCGACCGACCCTGTACTGCTCGGGTTCTACAGCGGCACGACGGCGCCGACGCAGACGCCGTAGGACCGCTGATGCGGTCAGGCGCAGGAACCGTAAGCTCCCACTGATCTGCGGCTCGGACCGACTCTCTCAGACCATGGTGCGGGACGGAGCGTACCGCCGGACCACGATCAGAGCGACTGTGACGCCCGCGGCGACCAGAGCGAGCACGGCAGCCGCCACGAACGCCAACCTCTCGTACCCGAGCGCGGCCACAGTTAAGCCGGCGACCGCGCTCGCCAGACCTCCCCCCACGTTCAGCACCAGGTCGCCTCGGCCCTGGGCACGTAGTCGGCTCGATCGCGCAACGTTCGAAAGGGCTACCGACGACGAGACCATACCGATCGACCAGGCGAGCCCCAGGCATGCTAGGCCGACTCCGAAGCCGACGAGATCCTCTCCGGCGAGGATGAGTATCCCGCAGGCCATCGAACCGAGGACCAGTCCCACGACGCCTGCCGCCCCGCTGCCGACCCGGCGTACCAAGACGCCGAACACCGGGCTCGCAGCGTACATGGCGACAAGGTGCGCGCTCATCACCGCTCCGACCCCGGCGCCCCCCACACCGACGTGTTGGAGGTGGACGGGGGCCATGCCCATCAGCGCGATCATCGCCATGTGACCCGCGGCGAGGACTGCGATGGGAATGACGGTGGCAGCAGGTCCGGCGGCTGCTGCACGCGGAGTCGGCTGCGTTTGAGCGCTCCCTTCGGCGAGGACCTCGCCGACTCGAGGCATCCGCAGTTGAGCCGCGACGAGGGCGGCGCATCCATAAAGCACGGCAACAACGACGAAGGGGATGGAGGGGCGGTCCTGTCCACCGACGACAGCGACCAGGTTCGGTCCGATCAGCGATCCGAGCGTCGCGCTCGCCAGCACGATGGCGACCTTCCGTGGTCGCGCTGCTGACGTTTCGGCCATGTCGGCCGCCGCATATCGGAGCGCAAGCGCCGCCACCGTCCCGGCTCCCACGCCGGCCAGCCCGAACAAGAAGAGGGCGAGCGCATGGGTGGCCGCTCCCGCGGCCGCGACGCCTGCTCCGACCGCTGCAAAAAAGAATGCGGTCACCAGTGAAGCTCGGCGTCCCCGCCGGGAGGCGAGACCAGCAACGGGTACGGACAACGACGCTGCGCCGATGATCGCGCTGGTTTGTCCCCACCCAGCGACCGACTGCGACCCGGCGATGACCGTCGCCGCGGGGCCGCTGACCGTGAGGATCAGTCCCGCGGCGGCGGAAGCGAGCACCTGGGCGAGGGTAAGACCGGCAAGACCGTGAAGCCGACGGGATGCGCTCACATCTCCTCGTAGTAGAACGGCGCGTCATCCCCCGCCACGAAGACGGCGCGATACTTCTCGAAGTCCTGATAGACCACGGCTTCATATTCGGTGATGATCCGCCCATCCTGCCGCGCGATGCCGACTCCATGCCAGGGAGAGATCGTGGTGGCAGGATCCGCGATCCGAGGAGAATACTGCGACGGCTTGGGGTGCACAGTCCCACGGAGCGCACCCCAGAACGCTGAGCCGATCACATCTGCGGCTTTGAGCTTCGTCATCAACACCGCGTACTCGAAAGCCGTGTGCTCGGCGCGCTCCCTGGTTATGTCCTCCGCTTCTGCGAAGAACGCCGCCAGGTCGACGTGGGACCACCGACCACTTTTGTACAGTTCGGAGAGCGCCGAGGATATCGCGACGGTGTTGGTTCCCTGCCGCAACGCTCGCACAAGGTCGGAACGAGCGGCGAAAGACGGCGAATCCCAGAGGGTGCGGACAGCGTGCCGCGCTTCTGTATCCATCGCCTCCAACTCAGACGATCGGGCAGCGATCAGGTCTTGGAGGTCGACTGTGCGGATTTGCCCGCGCGCGCCCAGTAGTCCGATCAGCTTCTCCAGGTCCGCACCATACGTCATGGCCTCGTCGTCGCTGTATCCGTAGAACGGGCGATAGGCCCGACCATCAAGGATCAGCGTGAACAGCAGCCCCGGAGGGTAGACATGTTTAACCGCGTCTAAAATGTTCTTCAGCAGCTGCAACGCATACAGCTCACCCAAGTCCGGGCTCACGCGCCGATGAGCCGCAGGATTGTGGGGACGGCCCGCAAACGAGGGCAGCACGATCTCAACGGGTGCTCCAACGCGTAGGACCCGATCGAGCTTGCGCAAGGCATCCCCCGCCGGATCGAGCAGATCCGCTTCCTTACCTTTCCTGAAGCGTGGATGGTTGAGCACACCGACGATCTCGTTCGCTGTCGCGGACCCCGAGACGCTGAAATCCGCCAGCCCGTGCTGAGCCTGAAACGCGTCGACATCGAAGCGTGGGATCGTCCGCGAAGGGATGGACGTCCATCGTCGTGCGGCCTCGAGGAGCTTCCACGGGTCTGTTCTCTCCAACCCGCTGGCGTGTACGAGATGTGAGCGAATGTGTCGACGGGAATGCAGTCGAGGTGCAGAGCAGGTGCGAGTGCCATGCCAGCACGTTAGCGAACGGACGATTTCTCAAACAAGCGTATGCATTAAAAGTAGTGCATCTATAGCGGACGCAGGAGCGCGCTCAGCGCCCGCGGCCGCCGAGCGCCCGCGCGTCCTGCTTGCCCGTGATGTCCTTGCGCAGCTCCTTCGGCAGCGAGAACATGAGGTCCTCCTCCGCCGTCTTGACCTCCTGCACGTCGAGGTAGCCGGCGGCCGCGAGGTCGTCGAGCACCTCCTGCACGAGCACTTCGGGCACCGAGGCGCCACTCGTCACGCCGATGGAGGCCGCGCCGTCGAGCCACTCCTGCTTGATCTCGCTGGCATAGTCGACCCGGTAGGCCGCCTTCGCGCCGTACTCGAGGGCGACCTCGACGAGGCGGACCGAGTTGGAGGAGTTCGCCGAGCCCACCACGATGACGAGGTCGGCCTGCTCGGCGACCTTCTTGATCGCCACCTGGCGGTTCTGCGTGGCGTAGCAGATGTCGTCGCTGGGCGGGTCCTGGAGGTTGGGGAAGCGCTCGCGGAGGCGGCGCACGGTCTCCATGGTCTCGTCCACGGACAGCGTCGTCTGCGAGAGCCAGACCACCTTGTCGGGATCTTTCACCTCGATCGAGTCGACGTCGTCCGGTCCGTTCACGAGGGTGACGTGGTCGGGCGCCTCGCCCGCGGTGCCCTCCACTTCTTCATGACCGGCGTGACCGATCAGCAGGATCTCGAAGTCGTCGCGTGAGAACCGCACGGCCTCGCGGTGCACCTTGGTAACCAGCGGGCAGGTCGCGTCGATCGCACGGAGCCCGCGCTCGGAGGCCGCGTTGACGACCGCGGGCGAGACGCCGTGCGCCGAGAAGACCACGTGCGAGCCGGTCGGGACCTCATCCACCTCATCGACGAAGATCGCGCCCTGCTGCTCCAGCTCGGAGACGACGTGCACGTTGTGGACGATCTGCTTGCGCACGTAGACCGGCGCACCGTAGAGGTCGAGCGCCTTCTCGACGGCGACCACGGCGCGGTCGACGCCGGCGCAGTATCCCCGGGGTGCGGCCAGCAGGACCTTCTTATGTCCGACGACCGGGTTATCCTGAAGCCGTCGCCTGGCGCCGGGAATGCGCGGCATCGGGAGGCTGATGGTTGCGTCGCTCACACGTCGATCCTACGTGAGCGCGCTGAGCACGGAATGGGAGCACCCGGTGAGCCAGACGACGGCGGGGCCGACCGCCACGGTCGCCATGCAGGCCGCTCCCCCGACGGCCGACGCTCCGTGGCCCGTCGCGCTGCTCAGCAGCAAGATCAAGGGATGGATCGACCGGCTCGGCACGGCCTGGGTCGAGGGCGAGATCACCCAGTGGGGCGTATCGGGCGGCAACGTCTACGGCAAGCTGAAAGACCTGAACGAAGACGCCACGATCAGCTTCACCATCTGGTCCTCGGTGAAGGCGCGCATCCCGGCCGACCTCAAGCAGGGCGACCGGGTGGTCGCCGCGATCAAGCCGAACTTCTGGGTCAAGGGCGGCACCCTGACCATGCAGGTCTACGACATGAAGCACGTCGGCCTCGGCGACCTGCTCGAACGGCTGGAGCGCCTCCGCCAGCAGCTCTCCGCCGAGGGTCTGTTCGCCGTCGAGCGCAAGAAGCGCCTCCCCTTCCTCCCGCACACCATCGGGCTGGTGACCGGCAAAGACTCGGACGCCGAGAAGGATGTGCTCCGCAACGCGCAGCTGCGCTGGCCGCAGGTGCGGTTCCGGGTCGTCCACTCGGCCGTGCAGGGCGAACGGACGGTGACGGAGGTCGTCTCCGCGATCCGGACGCTCGACGCCGACCCCGAGGTGGAGGTCATCATCGTCGCGCGCGGCGGAGGAGACTTCCAGAACCTCCTGGGTTTCAGCGACGAACGGCTGGTGCGCGCAGCGGCCGCCGCCCTGACGCCGATCGTCAGCGCGATCGGGCACGAGGCCGACCGGCCCCTGCTCGACGAAGTGGCCGACCTGCGCGCCTCCACCCCGACCGACGCCGCGAAGCGCGTGGTGCCGGACGTCGCAGAAGAGCTGGCACGCGTGCAGCAGGCCCGGTCCCGGATCGGGATGCGCGTCACGCACCTGATCGCGCACGAGATCGACAGGATCGGGCACCTCCGCACCCGGCCGGTCCTCGCCTCCCCCTCCTGGATCGTGGATGCGCGGGCGCAGGAGCTGACCCGGTACGTGGCGCGCGGGACCGAGCTGGTCGACCGGTGCGTCGAACGCGAGACGACCAGGGTCGCCGAACTGCGCGGGCAGTTGCGGGCCCTGTCGCCGCAGGGCACGCTCGATCGCGGGTACGCGATCGTCCAGACGTCCGCCGGCCACGTCGTGACCGAGCCCTCCGAGGCGCCGGAGGGCAGCGCACTGCGGCTGACCGTCTCCGGCGGCTCGCTCGCCGCGACGGCCGGCCGAGAACTGTCCTCACCTGCCGGGCATCCCGAACTCTCCACAGGTGACGGCGCACGACCAGCGGGCGCCCAGCGAGCCAAATAGAATGGACGGCATGCCCACTTCCGAGACGACCCCCGCGGGGGATCCGCTCAACTCCCTCAGCTACGAGGAGGCGCGTGACGAGCTGATCCGCGTCGTCACCGAGCTGGAGCAGGGCGCCACCACACTGGAAGACTCGATCGCGCTGTGGGAGCGCGGCGAGGCCCTGGCACGGCACTGCGAGGAGTGGCTGATCGGCGCGAAGGCACGGCTCGACGCCGCCCGCGCCGGAGCAGGCGCGGCCACGACCACGTCGACGCCAGCGACTTCGGGAGCGTTCGACGGCGAATGAGCCCCCGCACCAAACCTCCGGCGGTCGTCGCGGAGCTCGGCCGGCCCGAGACTCCCGAAGAGACGGCCGCCCGCAAGGCCCAGAACTCGGCCAACCACCGCAACCGCCAGACGATCAACAACCTCGTCTACTCGCTGCTGGCCACGCTCGCCCTCGTCGCGGTGATCGTCCTCGTCGTGCCGCGCGGCAATCCCGTCGCGAGCACACCTCCGGTCGACTACGCATCCATCGCCCAGCAGGGCCAGGGAAGCGAGCCGGACGCCCTCCTGGTGCCGAAACTCCCCTCCGGCTGGAAGTCGAACAACGCGGAGCTGCGCACCAAGACGCCCGACAAGGTCGACTCCTGGTACATCGGGTTCGTCACGCCGAAGACACAGTTCATCGGCATCACGCAGGGCTTCTCGGCGAACGACAGCTGGGTGTCCGACCAGGTCAACAAGTCGGTGATCAAGGGGACGCGCGAGATCGGCGGGGTGACCTGGGATGTCTACGACAACCGCACGTCGAGCAGCGACAACGGAAACGTCGACTATGCGCTCGTGACGCAGTCCGGCGACAGCACGATCATCCTGTTCGGCACCGCAGACGACACCGAGTTCCGCACGGTGGCGTCGTCGCTGGCCGACCAGATCCATTCAGTCGGAGGAGGACAGTAGTGCCCACGACACGCCCTGGTAAGGTCTGGAGCTCGATGCTCGACGGCAACGCCCGCTTCATCGCCGGCGAGCCACAGCATCCGCACCAGGATGTGGCGCGCCGCGAGCTGGTCGCCGAAGGCCAGGAGCCGGTCGCCGCGGTCTTCGGCTGCGCCGACTCCCGCCTCGCCGCCGAGATCATCTTCGATATGGGGCTCGGCGACGCCTTCGTGGTCCGCAATGCCGGGCAGGTCGTCTCCGACTCCGTGGTGGGCTCGCTGGAGTACGCGGTCGCCGTGCTGCATGTGCCGCTCATCCTCGTGCTCGGCCACGACAGCTGCGGCGCCGTCGCCGCCGCGATCGGCTCGCAGGCCCACGACGCCGACCCCCTCCCGCCGCATATCGCTCAGCTGATCGCCCCGATACTCCCGGCGGTCCATCGCGTCGCCGGTGAGGGGGCAGTCGACCCCGCAGCGGTCGACGCGAGCGAAGTCGGGCGCGAGCACCTGCGCGACACCGTCTCCGAGCTGCTCGCGCAGTCCGAGATCATCAGCTCCGCGGTCGCCGAGAACACCCTCGCGATCGTGGGCGCGAACTACCGGCTCGCAGAGGGCCGGGTCGTGCCCGACGTCGTCGTCGGTTTGCGCGACTGACCCCAGCTCCCGCTGACAAGAGAGGAAATACACACCGTGGTGGACACCCAGGCGGACGCCGAATACCGCATCGAACACGACACGATGGGCGACGTGCGCGTCCCGAAGAACGCCCTGTACGGCGCGCAGACCCAGCGTGCTGTCGAGAACTTCCCCATCTCGGGCTCGGTGCTCGAGTCGGCCCAGATCGCCGCGCTCGCCCGCATCAAGAAATCGGCCGCTCTGGCGAACGCCCGCCTCGGCGTGCTCGACCAGGACGTCGCCGACGCGATCGCGTCGGCCGCCGACGAGGTGGCCGCCGGAGCGCATGACGCCGAGTTCCCGATCGACGTGTACCAGACGGGGTCCGGAACATCGTCGAACATGAACATGAACGAGGTGCTGGCGACCCTCGCCTCCGACCGCCTCGGGCGGCCGGTGCACCCGAACGACCACGTCAATGCGTCGCAGTCCTCGAACGACGTCTTCCCCACCTCCGTGCACATCGCCGTCACCGGCGCGCTCACCGACGACCTCATCCCGGCGCTCGACCACCTCGCGGTCGCGCTGGAAGAGAAGGCGGAGCTGTGGGCGGAGGCCGTCAAGAGCGGCCGCACCCACCTGATGGACGCGACGCCGGTCACCCTCGGGCAGGAGTTCGGCGGCTACGCCGCGCAGATCCGGTACGGCATCGAGCGCATCCGGGCCGCCCTCCCCCGTGTCGCCGAGGTGCCGCTCGGCGGCACCGCGGTCGGCACCGGGATCAACACGCCGCTCGGCTTCCCGCAGCTCGTCATCGAGCTGCTGACCCAGGAGACCGAGCTGCCGATCACCGAGGCGCGCAACCACTTCGAGGCGCAGGCCAACCGGGACGCGCTGGTCGAGGCGTCCGGCGCGCTGCGGACGATCGCCGTGTCGCTGACCAAGATCTCGAACGATCTGCGCTGGATGGGCTCCGGCCCGAACACGGGCCTCGGCGAGCTGCACATCCCGGACCTGCAGCCGGGCTCGTCGATCATGCCGGGCAAGGTCAACCCGGTCATCCCGGAGGCCGTCCTCATGGTGGCCTCGCGGGTCATCGGGAACGACGCGACGATCGCCTGGAGCGGCGCCTCCGGCCTGTTCGAGCTGAACGTCGCCATCCCGGTCATGGGCACCGCGCTGCTGGAGTCGATCCGCCTGCTCACGCAGGCCAGCCGGGTGCTCGCCGACAAGACCATCCGTGGTCTGGAGGCGAACCTCGACCGGGCGCGCGCCTTCGCCGAGTCGAGCCCGTCGATCGTGACGCCGCTCAACCGCGTCATCGGCTATGAGGCCGCCGCGAAGGTCGCGAAGCACGCCGTCGCGAAGGGCATGACCGTCCGTGAGGCCGTCATCGACCTGGGCTTCGTCGATCGCGGCCAGGTCACGCTCGAGCAGCTCGACAAGGCCCTCGACGTCCTCTCGATGACCCACCCCGGCTGACCCCACTCGGGCCTCCGCCCACCGTCGAGTACACGAATTCTGCACGCGAATCGCCCGGTTCGCGTGCAGTTTTCGTGTACTCGACGGTGGGCGGATGACCCGAGCGGGTCAGGCGAGCTCGTTGGCCTCCAGCATCTCGGTGACGAGGGCGGCGATCGCGGAGCGCTCCGAGCGGGTCAGGGTCACGTGGGCGAAGAGCGGGTGGCCCTTCAGCGTCTCGATGACGCTGGCCACCCCGTCGTGCCGGCCGACGCGGAGGTTATCGCGCTGCGCGACGTCGTGCGTCAGGATCACTCGCGAGTTCTGCCCGATCCGGCTGAGCACCGTGAGCAGCACGTTGCGCTCCAGCGACTGCGCCTCGTCGACGATCACGAACGCGTCGTGCAGCGACCGCCCGCGGATGTGCGTGAGCGGCAGCACCTCCAGGATGCCGCGGTCCAGCACCTCGTCGAGGACGTTCTGCGACACCAGCGCGCCCAGCGTGTCGAAGACGGCCTGGCCCCAGGGGTTCATCTTCTCGCTCGCGTCGCCGGGCAGGTAGCCGAGCTCCTGGCCGCCGACCGCGTAGAGCGGGCGGAAGACCATGATCTTCTTGTGCTGCCGCCGCTCCAGCACCGCTTCGAGCCCGGCGCAGAGGGCGAGCGCCGACTTGCCGGTCCCGGCGCGGCCGCCGAGCGACAGGATGCCGATCTCCGGATCCAGCAGCAGATCGATCGCCAGCCGCTGCTCCGCCGAACGCCCGTGCAGCCCGAAGACATCGCGGTCGCCGCGCACCAGCTTCACCTCGCCGTCGGCGACGACGCGGCCGAGCGCCGAGCCGCGGTCCGAGTGGATGACGAGGCCGGTGTTCACCGGGAGACCGGCCGCCAGATCGGTGCGCATCCACTCGTCGTCGTACAGGGCGGCCATCTGGTCGCTGCCGAGGCTGATGTCGGCCATGCCGGTCCAGCCCGAGTCGACGACCTGCTCGTGCCGGTACTCCTCGGCCGCCAGACCGATGGAGGCCGCCTTGACGCGCAACGGGAGGTCCTTGGAGACGACGGTGACGTCGAGCCCGTCGTGGGAGAGGTTCAGGGCGACGGCGAGGATGCGCGAGTCGTTGTCCCCGAGCTGCATCCCGCTCGGGAGCACCGACATGTTGGAGTGGTTCAGCTCCACGCGGAGCGAACCGCCGTCGCCGACGGGGATCGGGAAGTCGAGCCGTTCGTGCTCGACCCGGAGCTCGTCGAGGTTGCGCAACGCCTGCCGCGCGAAGTACCCGATCTCGGGGTCGTTGCGCTTGCCTTCCAGCTCGCTGACGACGATGACCGGGATGACGACAGCGTGCTCGGCGAAGCGGAAGATCGCCTTCGGGTCGGAGAGCAGGACGGACGTGTCGAGCACGTATGTGCGCTCGCTCGTCTTCGCCGCTTCCGCCGTCGAGCCGATCGACCGGCTTTCGGTCTGCCGGGTTGCTGCCTGTCGGGTTGCTGATTCCGCCACGACCACTCCCACCCCGCCGCTCCCTCGGGAGCCGGCGGATCTACTGGCGAGACGGCCGCTGGTTTCGAAACGAACGTATGTGGCCGTCTCGATCGGGCGCGGTGCCCGATGCGTCGAACCTACGCCCGGCCGCCGACACCCTTCGTCCCCGTGACCGCGTGTCGTGTTTCGTTCCGGTGAACAGTTGCCCCCACTTCGGGAGACGGCGGCAGACGATCAGACGACCGACGCGTAGGAGGTGAGCGCCGCCTGCAGCATCTCGAGCGTCTCGTCCGTCGTCCCGGCGTGGACGCTGACGCGCACGTTCGTCGACCGCACCGATGCGGTCACGCCGTGGTTGTGGAGGGATGCGCTCAGCGCGGTCAGCTGCTCGGGAAGCGGCTGCAGGACGACGATCCCCGCACGTTCGTTGGGGCTGCGGGAGGACGACACGGGCACGGCGAACTCGTCCGCTAGTTGCAGCACGCGCTCGACGGCGTCCGACACGGCCTCCGCGACGGCGGCGACACCCACCTCGGCCAGCTCCTCCAGGGCGGCGGCGAAGCGCGCCTCGGCCACCAGATCCGGGTTCGAGATCGAGAACGCCCGTGCGCCGCGGACCGGGTCGAGCACCTCGTCCCACGGCTGCTCCGGCCCGGACCCCGTCCAGCCGCTGAAGACCGGCGTGAGGTGGTCGATGGCGCGCTCGCTCAGCGCGAGGAACCCGGTTCCCCAACCGGCGCGCATCCACTTCTGGCCGCCGGAGACGACCACGTCGGCGACCTCCCAGGGCGCGTCCACCACCCCGAAGCCCTGGATCGCGTCGACGATGAGCAGCCGGTCTCCGATGACCTGGCGGATGCCGTCGATGTCGGCGAGGTAACCGGTGCGCGAGTCGACCAGGCTCACCATGACGGCGGAGGTGGAGTCGGTCAGCTGCTCGCGGATGCGGGCCGGCGTGACGCGGTCGTGGTCGGTCTCCAGCCACACCGGCGTCACGACGCGGAGAGCCTGCGCGGCGCGCTCGGCGGCGTACGTCACCGAGGGGAACTCCGCCGGCGACACCAGCACGTCCCCTCCCGTCAGGCCGAACGCGGCATGGAGGAGGCCGCTGGACGCGTTCGGCTGGAAGACGATGTGATCGGCCGGGAAACGCGTGAGCGCGCTTACTGCGCTCCGGAGGCGCTCGTCCTCGCCGCGCATCCGCTCGATCGTCCCGTAGCGCGCCCGCGACAGGATCTCGTACTGCCCGAGCGTCTCTGCCTTCGCCGCCCGCGACAGCGGACCCACCCGTCCATAGTCCAGGTAGCCGGGCTCCTCGTCGAACCCGCGGGCGAACTCCTCGAACGTCGTCACCCTCCGATTCTGCCGGATGTGGTGGTCAGCCGCCGAACCGGCGCTGCCGGCGCGAGTAGTCGCGGACGGCGCGCAGGAAGTCGACCTCGCGGAGGTCGGGGCCGAGCGCCTCCACGAAGTAGAACTCGCTGTGCGCGCTCTGCCACAGCATGAAGTCGCTGAGCCGCTGCTCCCCCGACGTGCGGATGACGAGGTCGGGATCGGGCTGGCCGCCGGTGTACAGGTGCTCGCCGATGAGGTCGGGCGTGAGGAGGTCGGCCAGCGTCTCGAGGCTGCCGCCTTCGGCATGGTGCGCGGCGACGATGCTGCGCATGGCGTCGGTGATCTCTTTGCGGCCGCCGTAGCCGACCGCGAGGTTGATGTGCATGCCGGTGTTGCCGGCCGTGCGCTCCTCGGCGGCGGCGAGGGCCTCCACCAGCCGGGCGGGGAGGCCGGTCGTCGTGCCGACGTGCTTCACGCTCCAGTCGCCGTACCGGGAGAGGTCGTCGGCGAGCTGAGCGATGATGTCGATCAGGTCGCCCAGCTCGCCGCTCTCGCGGTTGGTGAGGTTGTCGGAGGACAGCAGGTAGAGGGTGACGACCTCGATGCCGAGCTCGTCGCACCACTCCAGGAACTCGCGCATCTTCGCGGCACCGGCGCGGTGGCCGTGGGCGACCGTGGACATCCCGGCCTGTCGCGCCCAGCGCCGATTGCCGTCGATGATCATGGCGACGTGCTTGGGCAGCGAGTCGCGGTTCAGCGCACGCCGGAGGCGCTTCTGGTAGAGCCCGTAGAGCAGCCCGCTGGCTCCGGGGGATGCTCGTCTGCTCACGCTGCTACGTTAGCGCGGACGCCGACGACGCGGCTCGCGGCGGACGGCTTCACAGCATCCCGGCACCCGTCTCCTCTACGCTGGGCGCATGTCGTCCCGCAACTCCTCGAACCCCTCCCGCCCGGACCGCGTCCGTGACGGGGAGGACGTCGCCGAGCGCCTGAACGAGCCGACGTCCCACCTCGACGCGTCCGACGCCGCCGTGCAAGCGGATGAGCGCGAGACACGCGACGGCGGCCCCGAGCTGCCCAACATCCCGCTGCTCGATGCCTCCCCTGCGAACCCCGCAGAGATCAAGCCGACCTGGCGCGGCTGGATCCATGCCGGAACGTTCCCGGTCACCATCGCGGCCGGAATCGTCCTGATCTGCCTGGCCGAGGGCGCGCCGGCCAAGTGGGCGTCGGCGGTGTTCATGCTGACCTCGATGCTGCTCTTCGGCAACTCGGCGCTCTACCACCGCTTCAACTGGCGGCCGCGCACCAAGGTCATCCTGAAGCGGATCGACCACGCCAACATCTTCCTGCTGATCGCGGGAACGTACACGCCGCTCGCCGTACTGGCGCTGCCGCCGGCCAAGGGCATCCTGCTGCTGACGCTGGTCTGGGCGGGCGCACTGCTGGGCATCGGCTTCCGGGTGTTCTGGATCACCGCCCCGCGCTGGCTGTACGTGCCGGTCTACATCGCGCTCGGCTGGGGCGCGCTGGCGTACGTCGTCGACCTGCTGCACGCGAACGTGGCGATGATGGTCCTGGTGCTCGTCGGCGGCATCCTGTACACGGTCGGCGCGGTCATCTACGGGATGAAGCGGCCCAATCCGTTCCCGGGGCGCTTCGGCTTCCACGAGATCTTCCACACGCTGACCGTGCTGGCGTTCCTGTGCCACTGGACGGCGGTGCTGCTGATCGCGATGCACCCGGCGTACAACGCGGGCTGACGGGCGCGGGCTGGCGGGCGCGGGTTGACGGCGCGGGCTGACGGGCGCGGGTTGACGGACGCGGGCTGACGGGCGCGGGCGCACGGGCGCGTTCGGCGGCCTGCGTCGCGAGGTGGTGGCGTTCCGTTTTCAGGAGGCCGTAGCGCGATCCTGAATTCAGGAGATCAGAGTGGCGCGGTGCTTCTCCGTCCCGTATTCAGGAGATGCGGCCACCCTCAGACGCAAATCTCCTGAGAAAAGGAGGGCCATTCTCCTGAGAACGGGAGGCCGGTTCTCCTGAAAAGTGAGCAACCTCCCGAAAGCCGCGGTGCGATCTCCTGAAAACAGGAGCCGACCTCCTCAGAACAGGACCCGACCTCCTGAAAACAGGACCCGATCTCCTGAAAACAGGAGCCGCGCACCCCGCGCACGCAGAAGGCCCCGGGTCCGCGGACCCGGGGCCTTCGTGGAGTCGCCTGCCGGCCGATCGCCTACGCGCCGGTGTACGTCTCGACCTTCGTGACCTCGACCGGGATCGTGCGGCCGTTCGGCGCCGTGTACTCGGTCTTGTCGCCGACATTGAGGCCCAGGATGGCCGCGCCGAGCGGGCTCTGCTCGCTGTAGACGGGGAGGTCGGTGCCGGCCGCGATCTCGCGGTTGCCGATCAGGAAGACGCTCTCGTCGCCCGCGATGGTGGCGGTGATGACGGTTCCCGGCTCGACCACGCCGTGGCTCTCGGGCGCGGCGCCGACGGTGGCGCTGCGCAGCAGGTTGGTGAGCTGGACGATGCGGGCCTCGATCTTGCCCTGCTCGTCTTTGGCCGCGTGGTAGCCGCCGTTCTCTTTGAGGTCGCCCTCCTCGCGGGCCGCCTCGATGCGCTTCGCGATCTCGTTTCGGCCGTTCACGCTGAGCTCCTCGAGTTCGGCCGAGAGACGGTCGTACGCGTCCTGGGTCAGAAACGTGACCTGAGACTCCTGAGACATGATGAACTCCTTCGCGCCGCTGCGACGGTGTGCCGCCTCGGCAGATGGGCCGGTTCGGAACCGGTGCTAAAGTCGACGCCCCGGCGATGCCGGGGCGTATCCGCACAATTCTAGGTCAGCCAGCAGCTGTTGATCAAACCCGTGTTGGGCTTCATGATCGTGCGGATCGGCTCGGTGTACGAGGTCACCCGGGAGTCGGATCCGGGGTACTGCACGATGCGCCAGCCCACGATCGCGAAGTCCTCGTTGAGGGCCTGGATGGCGCAGGTCACCGGAGTGCCGGGAGGCGCGTTGATCGTGAACGAGATGTCGACGTGGTGGTCGTCCGGGATCGTGTACGCCGTGTCCGTCGTCTCCAGGTTCGCCTGGTCGCCGTCCCAGCCCGCCCAGAAGACCCAGGCCGTGACGACGGCCACCAGCCCGACCAGACCGCCGATCAGCAGCCAGCGCTGGCGCCGCCTGCGCTGGGGGGTGCGTCCGTATCGGGTGTCGAGCGTCGGGGTCGCCGTCATGCGTTCACCGCCATGCCGTCCTGCTCCGCCTCCCGCTCGTGGGACCTCCCGCCGGGCGACGGTAGGCTGAGACCAGACTAGGAGAGAAAGCTGTGAATGCTGCCGCCCGCCGGTTGATGGCCGTGCACGCGCACCCGGACGACGAGTCCAGCAAGGGAGCGGGGACCTACGCGCACTACGTGAGCCGTGGTGACGAGGTGATGGTCGTCAGCTGCACCGGCGGCGAGCGTGGAGACGTGCTCAACGACCGTCTCCCGGCCGACGCGCTCGCCATGGCGCAGCGCGACCTCCCCGGTCTCCGCCGGAAGGAGATGGCCGCAGCGCAGGCCGCCCTCGGCATCCAGCACCGCTGGCTCGGCTACGTCGACTCCGGCATGGCGAGGGAGGACGGCACCCTTCCGCTCAACTCGTTCGCGTCCATCCCCGTCGACATCTCGGTCCGCCCGCTCGTGAAGCTGATCCGCTCCTTCCGGCCCCAGGTGCTCGTGACGTACGACGAGAACGGCGGGTACCCGCACCCGGACCACATCCGTGCGCACGTGGTGGGGGTGGCCGCGTACCGGGCGGCCGCCGATCCTGCGCTGTTCCCCGAGCTGGGTGCTCCCTGGCAGGTCTCGAAGCTGTACTACGACCGCATCTTCAACGGGGAGCGCATCCGGGCGGTGCACGAAGCGCTGCTCCGGGCCGAGCCGTCGTCGCCGCTCCTCGAACAGCTGACGCAGATGCGCTCCTGGATGGACGACCAGCCGGCCCTCGCCACCACGCGCGTGCCCGTGGGAGACCAGCTCGAGACCCGGGATGCGGCCCTGCGCTCGCACGCCAGTCAGGTCGCGCCGGACAGCACCTTCTTCTTCTGGCCCAACGACATCCTCCGCACCGCCTGGCCGACGGAGGAGTTCCAGCTCATCGACTCGAAAGTGGAGACCGAGATGCCCGAGACCGACCTGTTCGCCGGGGTGGTGGCCGAGTGATCGCGGACGCCCTGCTGCGCCTCTCCGTGCACCTCGCCGCGACGCCAGCCCCGACTCCGTCCGGAACGCCTGACGACGACTCTGTGACGCCCGGCGTGCTGGGCTTCGCCGTCACCTTCGCCATTGCGGTGGTCGTGGTGCTGCTCGTGATCGACATGGTGCGCCGGATCCGCCGGGTGCGGTACCGGGCCGAGATCGCCGAGAAGCTGGATGCCGAGCAGGCCGGCCGTCCGGGCACGGTCGGCGGCGCCGGCCACGACGACCTCGACGCGCCGGACGACCCCGTCCGGTGAAGACCCGCACCGCCCTCGTCGTCGGCGTGTGCGCTCTCCTCGCGATCGGCGCCGCGACGACCGCCGCCGTGGTGGCCACGCAGCACACGGAGGCCGGCGCGACGCCGACCACGTCGGCCGGCACGACCACAGGGACCACGACCACAGGGACGCCGTCGCGCACACCGGCCTCCACGCCGTCCCTCTCACCCGCCGACGACAGACTCCTCGACTACGTGCGGACCTTGCCGGGTGTGAACGATGTGACGGCGGACACGGTCGGCGAGTTCACCGAGCTCACCTGCGCGACCCTCCGCTCCCCCAAGATGTCACCGGCCTTCTACGGCCAGGTCGTCGCGGTGGAGCGGAAAGGGTACGGGCTGACGGCCGACCAGGTCGACGGGCTGCTCGCCGCCACCGCGCGTTCGGGATGCCCGGACGCTCAGCGCGTGGTGGACAGCCACGGTGCAGAGGCGGCCACGGCGCCGGTCGGCTGACAGGTCAGCAGGTTCCGCCGCGGATCACGCCGTCGCCCACCACGTTCGGACCGCCCAGGATCGTCGCCGACTCGACCCCCAGAGTGTAGAAGTTGTCCGCCTCCGCCTTGCTGAGGCAGGAGCCGTGGGCGAGCAGCAACGGGAGGTGCGCGTGTCCTCCCCAGGCCGCGCCGGTGAGCGCGTCCGGGAAGTCGAGGCCGGAGGCGATGAGCGCGGTGGGCGCGTTGGTGAACGCGAACGCCGTCACGGCGGCGTTGGTGGCGAACCGGTCCATCCCGGCCAGTCGCTTCACCGGTGCGATCGGGGTCAGCGCCCGGTCGAGCGCCGACGGCACCGCGTTCGCGCCTCCCACGACCGCGATGCGCTGCGGCGCGAGTCCGGCGAGAGTCGGTCCGACGGTCGCTCCCGTGGTGTCCCCGGCCGGAGTCAGGAGGACCGGGCCGCCCTGGCTGCCTGCCGCTCCGGTCGCCGAGAGGGCGTCCGGGAAGCTGGACCCGCTCGCGACGTACGCGATGGGCGCGGTCCCTGGCGCGAAGGCGTACTGGGCCACGATACGGCTGGTGTCGTACCGGTCGCCTCCCGCAAGCCGGACGACGTCGGGGACGATCCCGCTCAGCGCGTCGACGACGGCCGGCGTGACGGCATTGACACCACCCACGACCACGATCCGGGCGGGATGCAGTCGGGCGATCTCGTTCGCGATGGTGGCCGGCAGCATCCAGGGTGCTGTCAGCAGGAGCGGTCCGCCCTGGTGCGCTGCAGCCGCGCCGGCCGAGAGCGCATCCGGATAGTTGGTCCCGGAGGCCACATACACGACGGGGGCGCCGTCCGGGTAGCTCGCCTGCGAGATCGCGACCGACGTGAAGTAGCGGTCGGCGCCGCTCACCCGCTGGTCGGGCAGGTGCTGGTGCCGTACGTCGAAGCTCTGCACGCCCATGAACAGAGAGCTCTGGTCCGTGCGCGAGATCACCGGTGTCTCCAGCCAGGCGTAGCTGGCCGCGAAGGCGCCGACGGAACCATCGGCCGGATACGCCGCCTCGAGCTCGTCCGCCGGGACCGTCAGGGTCGCGCTGGCGCCGGGATCGTTGCGGCAGGTGGCGACCGCCTGCAGCCGCAGGCCGAAGTCGGTGTCGCGCAGGGCGTCATCCACCGCCGCATGATCCGTATGGGTGTAGATGAAGCATCCGGAGGTGGACGGGTTGCTGTAGGCGCCCACTACGCCGTAATCCGGCAGCGCGGTGTTCAGCCCCAGCGCGGCCTTGCCTGCGAGCACGGTGCGCATCGCCCAGCCGACCTTCGCCGGGGTCAGGTCGCCATCGCCGAGATTGAAGTTCACGAGGGCTCCGCGGCCCTGCTTGTCCGTCCAGACGCGCGCGGACGAATCGGTGAAGGCTGCCCCCTGCACCGCGTTCGCCCGCTCGGGCTGCCGCCCTTCGCGGGTGAGGTTGGCGCCCTTCGTCGGGAAGGCCGAGGTGGTGACCGGGAGGCCGAAGTCGCCCGGGAGGCTGGGGTCGCTCTTCGAGACGGTCGTGAAGTAGTTGACCCAGGAGTTCAGCCGCGCCTCCTCGCAGGAGGCGGTGCCCCTGCCCTGGGGTGTGGGCGTGACGGGCGCGACGCCGTCGAGCACGCTCAGCGCGTACCCGACCGGGCTGCAGTGGTACGTCGATTCGCCGCGCGTCATGAGGACGAAGACCTTGTAGAGGTCGGGCCGGTCCGCGTAGAAGGAGGCCGCCTCGAACTCGTCGTCCGGGTGCGGGATGGCGATGTAGAGGATGCGGGAGGGCGTCGCCGACGTCTGCGGCGCGGGGCTCGTGGGGGTGCCGGACGGGTCCGGTGCGGGTGTCGGCGTGGTGGGGTCGCCGGTCGGGTCCGGGCTCGGCGTGGGGGTGCTGTCCGCTGGGTCGGGCGTGGGGGTGTCCGTGACCGAGGTCGGGTCTCCGGAGACGGGGGCGTCACTGTCCGTGCCGCTGCCGCTGCCCGGCTCGGGCGAGGCCGTCGCGGTCGGCGCCGGCGACGCGGGGTCGTCGGCGGGCAGCGCGGCGAACCCGGTGGTCGTCAGGGCGATGACGGCGAGCGCGACGAATACGCGCGCGCGGAGGACGGCAGAAGACAAGCGGGTTCTCCGACGGGTCGAAACGGGTTCGGAGACCGTCTCGTTCGGGTTGCGGTGACCGGCGGGCCACCGGCTCCTTCAGACTAAAGCCCGCAAGGGATAACGGTCGACCGCCCGGATCCCCCCAGTTCTGGGGAGGCCGTCAGCGACCGGACAGCGCCTCCAGCGCCCGCTCGATGAGCAGTGCCAGGCCGATCGCGGTCATCGCCGCACCCGAGATGCGGGCCACGACGGCCGCGCTGCGCGGCCGGGAGACCAGGACGAACCGGGACAGCAGCGCCACGCCCGAGTAGACGACCGCGCAGGTCACCACGAACAGCCCGCCCAGGAGCAGCATCTGCGCCGCCGGTGGCCACGCCGACTCCCGCGTGGTGAACTGCGGCACCAGCGCGACCAGGACGAGCAGGCCTTTCGGGTTGAAGCCGGAGACGCCCGCTCCGCGCAGGAAGCTGCTCCACCGCGATCCGTCCCGCTCGGTCGCCTCCCCCAACGGCGCCGGTCGGCGAAGCAGACCGTTCAGGCCGATCCACACCAGGTACAGCGCACCGCCGACAGTCAGCACCGAGAGCAGCGCAGGGCTCGCGGCGACCAGCGCGCCCACACCGACGGCGACCGCGATCACCACCAGGGCGTACCCGCTCAGGATGCCGGCGACCGACGACACCGCCCGGCGGCCGGCTCCTGCCGCGATGGCGTACGCCCAGTCCGCTCCGGGGGTGAGCACCAGGAGGGCTGCCACGCCCCAGAACCCGAGGATCGCCGTCGTCGCCATCTGCCGCCTCCACTCGTCGTCCGCCGATGAGCGGAAATCTATGCCAGACGGCGGCGAAAGTGCTTGCTTCTTCTGAGCGTTAGAGCCCGATACGTGGAAGAATCCATCGTATGGATGCCCTTGACCGCGAAATCCTTTCGGTGCTGCAGGAGGACGGCCGGATCAGCCTCACCGACCTCGCCGACCGCGTCGGCCTCACTCTCTCGCCCTGCCACCGCCGGGTGCGCGAACTGGAGCGCTCGGGAGCGATCGAGCACTACCGCGCCGTGGTCTCCCCCGCCGCCGTCGGGCTCGACTTCGAGGCCATCGTCTTCGTGCGCATCGACCGGACCGACCCGGAGACGGTCGGCGCGTTCGAGGCGGGCGTGCTCGCCATCCCGGCCGTGATCCAGGCGGAGCGCCTGTTCGGCGACCCCGACTACATGCTGCGGGTGCTCACCACCGACCTCACGGCCTACCAGGAGCTGTTCGACGGACCGCTCGGAGCGCTCCCCGGGGTGCGGAAGCTTTCGTCGACGCTGGTGATGAAGCAGGTGACCGGTCCGCGTGCGCTCCCGATCGGAAGCCGCACGGCGGGAGGGACGGCCCGCTCCCCCTACTCGTCGTCCACGACCGGGTCGTAGCCGGCCGCGCGGAGGGCGTCGATGACGTGACGCCGGTGGTCGGTGCCGCGCGTCTCCACGCTGACGTCGAGTTCGACCTGGCTGAGCTGCATCCCGCGGCCGTGGCGGGTGTGCAGCACCTCGACGACGTTGGCGTTCACGCCGGCGAGGATCTCCGCGATGCGGGCCAGTTGGCCCGGACGGTCGGGGAGCATGATCCGGAGCTTCAGGTAGCGATCGGAGGCTGCGAGTCCCTGGCTGATGACGCGCTGCATCAGCAGCGGGTCGATGTTGCCGCCGGACAGGATGGCGACGGTGGTGCCATCGGCGGGCACGGAGCCGGCGAGGATGGCGGCGACCCCCGCTGCGCCGGCAGGCTCGACGACGAGCTTCGCCCGCTCGAGCAGCATGACCATGGCGCGCGCGATGTCGTCCTCGGACACCGTGACGACCTGGTCGACGGCGTCGCGGATGATCTGGAAGTTGAGCGCACCCGGCCGGCTGACAGCGATACCGTCCGCGATGGTCGCCACCGTCGCGATGTCGGTCGGCTCTCCGGCCGCCAGCGAGGGCGGGTAGGCGGCCGCGTTCGCCGCCTGGACGCCGATGACGCGCACCTCACGGCCCTCGCTCGCCGCGCGCTGCTTGACCGCGCTCGCCACGCCGGAGATCAGCCCCCCGCCGCCGATCGGGACGACGATGGTCCGCACGTCGGCGACGGCGTCGAGGATCTCGAGCCCGAGCGTGCCCTGGCCGGCCACCACATCCACATGGTCGAAGGGCGGGATGAGCACCGCGCCGGTCTCTGCGGCGAAGTCGGCAGCAGCGCGCAGCGTCTCGTCGACGATGCTGCCGCTGAGCACCACATCCGCCCCGTAGGCGCGCGTCGCCTGGAACTTCGGGATCGCCACGCCGACCGGCATGAAGATCGTCGCGTGGATGCCCAGCTCGCGCGCCGCGAAGGCGACGCCCTGGGCATGGTTGCCCGCAGACGCGGCGACGACGCCTCTGGCGCGCTCCTCGGCGGTCAGCTTGGACATCCGGTTGTACGCGCCGCGGATCTTGTAGGAGCCGGTGCGCTGCAGGTTCTCGCACTTCAGGAGCACGGGCGCGCCGAGCAGGTCGGTCAGGTAGCGCGAGGTCTCCATCGGAGTCGCCTGCGCCACCCGGGCGACGACGGCGCGCGCAGCCTCGAACTCGTCCAGGCTGGGCCCGGCGAACGGGGTGCGCGTGTGGTCGGTCGCGGTTGACACGGGCTCAGCCTACCGGCGCTCGTATTCTCCGTACCGCATGAGGCGGTCGGTCACGCCCGCCCCGGCGGTTTCCGCACAGGGCGCGGGACGGTCTCCCAGATCGCCCACTGCGGCGTCTCCCAGCTGGTCGCGGGCGCGGTGCGCCAGGCGCCGCTGGAGATGTAGTGCACCATCACGTTGAGCACGGCGACGAACGGAACGGCGAAGAGCGCCCCCGGGATCCCGGCCAGGAGCGATCCGGCGGCCACCGCCAGCACGACCGCGAGCGGGTGGACCTTCACGGCGCTGCCCATGATCAACGGCTGGAGGACGTGCCCCTCGATCTGCTGCACCAGCAGCACGACGCCGAGCATGATCAGCGCGAACACCCAGCCCTTGAACACCAGCGCGATCAGGACCGCCAGCGCACCGGTCACGACCGCGCCGACGACGGGGATGAACGAGCCGAGGAACACCAGGACGGCGATCGGGAGGACCAGCGGCAGGCCCAGGAAGAAAGCCCCGAGGCCGATCCCGAGCGCGTCGATCGACGCCACCAGCACCTGCACCTTGGCGAAGTTGCGCAGGGTCACCCAGCCGGCCTTGCCCGCGCCGTCGATGGCTGCGCGCGCGTCCTTCGGGAAGACCCGGACGATCCAGCCCCAGATGCTCCGGCCGTCGATGAGGATGAACAGCGTGCTGAACAGCGTCAGCAGCGCGCCGGCGAGCACGTGCCCGAGCGTCGAACCCACCGACAGGGCGCCGGAGAGGAAGACCTGGCTGTCCTGCTGGACAGATTGGCCGATCGACGAGAACGCGTTCCCGATCTGGTCCTCCGTCAGCCCGAGCGGCCCGCTGGTCAGCCAGGAGCGGAGGCCGTTGAAGGCGTCGACCGTCTGCTTCTGCAGCGTGCCGCTCTCGCGCGTGATCTGCCAGATGGCGAGGTAGAAGAGGCCGCCGACGACGACGACCAACGCGATCAGCACGGTCAGGATGGCCAGCCACTTCGGCCAGCGGAGCCGCAGCAGCACGTCCTTGAACGGCACGAGCAGGCCCGAGAGCAGCACAGCGATCAGCACGGGGATGACGATCAGCTTCAGCTGGATGATCAGGAAGATCAGGACCGCGATGACCGCGCCGATGACCAGCAGGCGCCACGACCAGGCGCCGGCCAGGCGCATCCCGCGCGGCAGGGCCTCGTCGATCGGCTCAGCGGGCTCGCCGAGGTCGCGGCGGCGGCGCTGGAACCACGAGCGCGCCGGGGCGCGGTTCGACTCCGGGCCGATACCGGGCGCAGCTGCGGGCGGTGGGACGGGGCGGTCGGTGTCGGCCATGCCCGTCAGTGTAGGCCGCGCGCCCGGACGGATGCAGGGATCCGCGCCGAGTGGCGACCTCGTGTCACCACTCGGCGCGGATACGGACATCTACTCACCACTCGGCGAGCCCAGGGAGCGGGGCGCGACCGTTACAGGAGAGCCGGTCAGCGAGACGGCGACGCGGTCGCCGGGCTCCGGGCGCTCCCGGGCGCCGTGCTGCAGGGACAGTTCGCTGCCGTCCTCCAAACGGACCCGGGTGCGGCGCACAGCACCGAGGAAGCTGGTCGTCAGCACGACACCGGGGATGCCGTCCGCAGCCAAGAGGACATCTTCCGGCCGCACGTACGCCGTCACCGGGCCGTCGTCTGCGGGCGACGCGAGCGGCACCTCCCGGCCGAGAGCCGTCAGCCGGGCGCCCGTCACCACCCCGTCGACCCGGTTCGTCAGGCCGACGAACTCCGCCACGAACGCCGTCGCCGGCCGGTGGTACAGCTCCTCCGGGCTGCCGATCTGCTCGATCCGGCCCGCCCGCATCACGGCGACCCGGTCGGCGACGGCGAGCGCCTCCTCCTGGTCGTGCGTGACGAAGAACGTCGTGATGCCGAGCTCGGTCTGGATGCGGCGGATCTCATCCCGCAGCTGCACCCGCACCTTCGCGTCCAAGGCGGACAGCGGTTCGTCGAGCAGCAGCACACGCGGCTCGGTGACGAGCGCACGGGCGAGGGCGACGCGCTGCTGCTGGCCGCCGGAGAGCTGGTGCGCGTAGCGGTCGGCGTGGTGGTCGAGGCCGACCAGCTCCAGTGCGGCGGCGGCGCGGCGGCGGCGCTCGGCGGGCGCCACCTTCCGCATCCGGAGGCCGAACTCCACGTTCTGCCCCGACGTCAGGTGCGGGAACAGCGAGTACGACTGGAACACCATCCCGAGGTCGCGCCGGCTCGTCGGCTCGTCGGTGACGTCGCGGCCGTCGATCAGGATGCTGCCGCTGTCGACGCGCTCGAGCCCGGCGAGCGAGCGGAGCGCGGTGGTCTTGCCGCAGCCGCTCGGGCCGAGCAGGGCGATCAGCTCGCCGGGGGCGGCGGCCAGGTCGAAGCCGGAGAGCCCGGCGCCGCCGCCGAAGTCCCGGACGAGGTCGTGCAGCTCGACCGTGGAGCCGGTGCGGGAGGAGAGGACGGGGGTCTCGAGGGCGGTCATGTCAGCCTTTCGCGGGGCGTCGGCGTCGCGCGCTCACGAGGCGGTCGACGACGACGAGGAGGACGAACGCGAACACCAGCGCGAGGAGCGCGAAGATGACCGCGACGAAGGGGTCGGACTGCGACACCAGCAGCAGGGAGGTCTGCAGGTTGACGCGGGAGAGCAGCGAGGCGATGGTGAACTCGCCCAGCACGACGGCGACCGAGAGTGCCGAAGCCGCGAGGATGCCGCGACGCAGGTTGGGTACCAGGACGCGCCAGAACACGGTCCGCCACGGGGCGCCGAGGGAGCGCGCGGCCTCGCTCAGCGTGATCATGTCGACGGCCGCGACGTTGCTCTGGATGGCGCGGTACGCGTACGGGAGCACCGTGATGCCGTACGCGAAGGCGAGCGTCCAGGCCCCGGAGCCGAAGACCTGCGTGACCACCGCGTAGGTCGGCGCGAGGCCGACCACCATGACGATCGCCGGGATCATGATCGGCATGAGGCAGACCGCCTCCAGCAGCCTCCGCAGTCTCGGGAAGCGCAGCTCGACGAGCACGATGGTCGGTAGGAGGACCAGCAGCACGATCGCCACCGTGACCACGGCGAGCACGAGCGAGTTGCCCAGTCCCTGGTACACGCGGTCGTAGCGGGTGGTCTCTCCCGAGAAGACGGCGACCCAGCGGTCGAGGTTGTACACGCCCGGCTTCGCGGTGCGGAGGGTGAACTCCACCATCGAGAACAGCGGGATGAGGAAGAAGAGCCCGAGCACCGTCCAGATGATCGCGCGCACCGTGGGTCCAGGCCCGAGGCGCAGCTCGGGAGCGCGGCGGCGGCGAGCCGGACGGGCGTCGACGGCGCGGCTCATCGCTGCCACCGCGCCGTCCGGCGGACCAGCGCCGAGTACGCGACCATCACGACGACCATGACCAGCAGCATCCCGAGCGCCATCGCCCCCGCGAGGTTGGAGCGACCGAGCACGGTCTCGCTGATCAGCGCCTGCCGGATCTGCAGCGAGACGATGTTGTTCGCCTGGCCGACGAGTGCTGCGGCCGTCGCGTACGACGAGAACGCGTTGGCGAACAGCAGCAGCAGGCTGCCGAGGAACGACGGCAGGAGGATGGGCCCGCCCACGCGCGTCCAGTACGTCCAGCGACTCCCGCCGAGCGTCGCCGTCGCCTCCAGCCACTGCGGGCGCAGACCCTCCAGCGCCGGCATGAAGGTGATCACCATGAGCGGAATCTGGAAGTACAGGTACGGGAGGATCAGCCCGGGCACCGTGTAGAGCCACACGCCGTTCTCGTAGATGTTGATGTGCGCGACCGTCCGGAGCAGCACCGTGACGAGTCCCTGGGCGCCGATGGTGGCGATGAAGGCGAACGCCAGCATGACGCCGCCGAACTGCGCGAGCACGCTGCTGGCCGAGTCGACCAGCGAGCGCGTCACGCCGCCCGGACGGGAGCGGAGCATCGCGAAGCACAGCGCCGCTCCCGCGATCGCGCCGACGACCGCCGTGACGGCAGAGAGCCAGAACGCGCCGAAGAACGACCCGGCGATCGCCGGCTCGGCCAGCCCGGTCAGGTTCGCCCAGGTGAAGCGCCCCTCCCCGTCCACGAAGCCGCTGCCGACGGCGACGACCGTCGGGACGGCGAGGAACACCACGACGTAGAAGGCGAACGGGGTCAGTCCGAGCACGGCGGCGAGGCCGCTGCGACGCCTGCGCCCGGCTCGCTCACCCGCTGGGCCGGCCGACGACGGCTGCCGCCGGGTCTCCGAGGAGGAGACTCCGGCGGCAGCGCGCTCGACCGCAGGCGCCGCGGCGCCCGTGACGGTCTCGGTCATCAGCCGACCGCGTTCGCCCACTTGGCGTTCAGCAGCGTGCCGGCGTCGGTCGCCTGCTTGTCGCTCATCACGGCCGTCTTGTCCAGCTTGCCGGGGAAATCGGCCGTGTCCAGCGTGCCGGCCTTCTCCATCGCGTCCACGCGCGCCGGGTAGGCGCCGCCCTTCAGCCAGGCGTTCTGAGCGGCGTCGCTGTAGAGGTACTCCTCCCAGAGGCGCGCGGCCGCGGGGTGCGGGGCGTCCTTGTTGATGGCCTGGTTGTAGTAGCCGACGTACGCGGTGCCGGGAAGCACGACGTACTTCCAGTTCACGCCGCCGCCCTTGATGGTGTCGGAGGTGGCGTAGCCCTTCTGGTTGAACGACCAGTCGAGCAGCACGGGGGTCTCACCGGAGGCGATGGTGTTCGGCTTGCCGTCGGCGGCGTTCCAGTTGCCCGCCTTCTTCAGCTTCGTGAACCAGTCGACGCCCGGGGTGAGGTCGTCCAGCGTCCCGCCGTTCTGCAGCGTGGCATAGGCGACGGCGCCGGCCGCCGCGGCCGCCTGCGTCGGGTTGCCGTTGAGCGCGACGGCGCCCTTGAACTCCGGCTTCAGCAGGTCGTCGAACGACTTCGGAGCGGTCTTGATCTTGTTCGCGTCGTAGCCGACGGCCATGACACCGTAGTAGCCGACCTTCCAGAGGCCGTCCTTCTCCTTCTGGTTGTCCGGGATGTCGGCCCAGCCGGTCGGCTTGTACGCGGCGAAGTACTGGGTGTTCGCGAGTGCGACGGACGAGCCGATGTCGAAGGTGTCGGGAGCCGTGTCCTGGCCCTTGAGCTTCTTGGCGGCGTCGATCTCCTCCTGGCTGGAGGCGCTGTCCTGGCTCGGGTTGATCGTGATGCCGTACTTCTTGGTGAAGCCGTCGAAGATCTCCTGGTAGTTCGCCCAGTCGCCGGGCGTCGCGATGATATTGAGGGAGCCCTCCTTCTTCGCGGCGGCGACGAGCGCATCCATCCCGCCGGCCGACGCGGCGTCGGTGGCGGTGGCGATCGAGGCGTTGTCGGTGGAGCTGGCGCTCGCGCCGCCGGAGCAGGCGGACAGCGAGAGTGCGACGACGGCGGCCGCGGCCGCGAGGCCGGCGACACGTGCGCGCTTGTTGATCACGGGTTTCCTCCAGTGCAGGTGTCGACCGGGCGGTGCGCCCGGACGTGGCCACGGTAGAAAGGCCAGGCATCCGCGCGGTCGCCGGGCGGTGACGGACCGGTGAACGTCCGGTGTCCGGGGTTGTCGGTAGGGTCGTTCCGTGGTCGAACAGGTCTCCCCCGCGCTCGCTCGGCGCATCGCGCTGGCCGCGCAGGGGTTCGGGAGGCCGCGGCCGGCCTCCGTCGGCACCCGGCAGCTCAACGGGCTGATCGACCGGCTCGGACTGCTGCAGATCGACTCGGTGAACGTGTTCGAGCGCAGCCACTACCTCCCGGCGTTCGCGCGGCTCGGGCCGTACGACCGCAGCCTCCTCGACCGGCTGACCTTCGACGCCCGCAGCCCGCACACCGAGTACTGGCCGCACGAAGCGGCCTTCATGCGCAAGGAGGACTGGCCGCTGTTCGCCTGGCGGATGCGCGAGTATCGCGAGCGCTACAGCGGAGCGGGCAGCTGGTTCGACGTCAACGCGAGCACGGTGGAGTGGCTGCGCGGCGAACTCGCCGCGAACGGTCCCCTGCTCGCCGGCGAGATCGAGCACGACGCCAATCACCGCACGGGGCCGTGGTGGGGATGGTCCGAGGTGAAGCGCGCACTGGAGCGGATGTTCCTGTTCGGCGAGGTCGCGATCGCCGGCCGCACGCGGTTCCAGCGCCGCTACGCGCTGGCCGAGCACGTGCTGCCGTCCAGCGTCCTGGAGCGGACGGTGAGCGACGAGGACGCCATCCGCGAACTCCTGCGACGGGCCGCCGTCGCGTACGGGATCGGGACGGCGCGCGACTTCGCCGACTACTACCGCATCAAGGGCCCGCGCGTCGGCGTGGCGCTCCAGGAGCTGGAGGATGCGGGCGAGCTCGTCCCCGTACAGGTGCCCGGCTGGGAGAGCGCCGGGCGGCCCATGCGCGCGTGGATGCACCGGGATGCGCGCAAGCCGCGGGCGATGGAGGCCACAGCGCTGCTGTCGCCGTTCGATCCGGTCGTCTGGTTCCGCGACCGGGCACTGAGGATGTTCGGCTTCCACTACCGGATCGAGATCTACACGCCCGCGCCGAAGCGCGTCTACGGCTACTACTCCCTCCCGATCCTCATCGACGACGCCCTCGTCGGGCGCATCGACCTGAAGAGCGACCGGCAGGCGGGGGTGCTCCGGGTGCAGTCCGCGTGGACCGAGCCGGGCCTCCCACCCGTGCCGCTCGACCGCCTGGGGCCACTGCTCGCCGAGACGGCCGCGTGGCAGCGGCTCGACCAGGTGGAGGTCGCCGACGGCGCCCGCGGCGACCTCGCGCCTCTGCTCGCCGCCGCGCTGCGGGGGTAGGGTGCGGGGCATGACGTCACCGCTGGACTACCTGGATCAGGACGGGGCCGACGAGGCCGACTACGAATCCCCGATGCGCGAGCTCTACGCCTACCACGACGGCGACACCTGGATCGACGGGATCGTGACGGGCGTCCGCCCGCACGCAGCCGCCGACGGAGGGGCGCTCGTGCAGTTCGACGAGCGGCTGTGGGTTCCGGCCCGCGAGGTGCGGCGCTCCAACCACTACATCGCCGTGCTGCTGAACCCGGACTCCGAGGTCTACGACGAGGTCATCCAGTCACTCGTCGACGGCGAGCCCAAGGAGACCATCCGCGACATCTCACTGGTCGGCGCGGACAACGCCGGTACCGAGTGGCGCCGCCTCGACGAGCCGGCCACTGGCACGCGCGTCCGCTACCGCTACACCGGAACCGCGGAGCTGCCGACGCCCGACGAGGACGCCGCCGCGACCGCGTAGGCCGCGGGACCCTGGGCTGTCCCTCCGGGGCATCGGTGACGGTGGTCGCCGGTAAAGTTGAAATGTGTCCCAGAAATCTCGTATCGCCATCGATGGCGGGCGCCTGTTCTTCTGGAACATTTTGCCGATCCTGCTCACCGCCGCCGCGTCGATTCTGAGCGTCCTGGCGGGCGGAGACACTCGGGGCGCTGCCGCACTCCGACTCTGGGCGATTGTCGTGGCGGTGGCTCTGGGGGCCCTACTCGTCGCAAAGGGAATCAGAGACTTCCGGTGGGGTCGCTCCCTCGAACGAGCCCGGTACGACGCAGTCCGAGAGCTCCATAACACGCTCGGTCCAGCGCTCGACATGATGACGAAGATGGCCATCGTCGACCCTGCCGAGGGCATCGCTCGGCGAGCGCTGCTCGAGAAGATCGCCGAGGTCTGCTGCGGAGCCCTCGTGGCGATGACTCCGAAGAGCGCAGAGGTCCGTGCGGTCGTCTTCGAGCTAGCGCCCACTTCTGGTCTTCTCGAGCCGATCGCCCGATTCGGGCGCCGCGACGTCCCGCGCACGTTCGACCTCTCTACGACAGCCGGAGGCGAGATCCTTTCGTACCTCGAGAACGCATCCACCACGGGTGCGGAGCTGTACCGGGACATCAGGAAGGACGCCCCGACCGGCTACGGCGGCGATCGCGACCGCTATCGGACTTTCATCCGTGCACCCATCTGGGCCAACGATGTGGTGTTCGGCATGATCGCGGTTGACGCTCCACAGCAGAACAGCCTCCTCAGTGGAGACAAGCTGCTCGCCGAGCTCGTGGCTGCGGAACTGGCGACCGCCTTCGCGCTCGCCGCGTCGTAGCTTCGGTCAATTGTCGGCGACGAGGCCTACACTGAAATCATGAGCATCCACGTGGAAGTCTCCCCCAACGGGATCGGATTCATTCGCGCCGTCGCGCGGAAGTCCATTCCAGGTGAGCCCGCCGCGGCGAAGGACGCCCCCCTGCGTGCTTGGTTGACGTCCCGAAACGACAGCATGAGGTCGACCGCCACGGATTCTGAGGGCAGCACGGCGGAATAGCGCACGCACCTCCCGCGGGCCCGGTCCTCACGCCGTGCGGCGCTGCAGAGTGAGAGCGCCGAGCACGACCGCCGCCACCGCGAAGGCCGCGATGATGAGCAGCTGCCCGCCGACGTAGGCCGCGTCGTGGGTGTCCCCGGCGACCGCGTTGAGCGCATCCACGGCGTGCGACAGCGGCAGCCAGTCGCTCAACTGGCGGAGGCCGTCGGGCAGCTGGTCGCGCGGGAGGAAGATCCCGCCGAGCAGGATCTGCGGGAAGATCAGCAGCGGCATGAACTGCACCACCTGGAACTCGGTGCGCGCGAAGGCGCTGGCGAACAGCCCGAGCGTGCTTCCCAGCACCGCATCCGTCACGGCGACGGCGACGAGCAGCCAGGGGTCGCCCTTCACGTCCAGCCCGCACACCCAGATCGCGTACGCCGACGCGATCAACGCCTGCAGCACGGCGAGGAGGCCGAACGCGAGCGTGTAGCCGAGGATGAAGTCGCCGCGCCCGAGCGGCATCGACAGCAGACGCTCCAGGGTGCCGGTGCGCCGCTCGCGCAGCGTCGTGATGGACGTGACCAGGAACATCACGATGAAGGGAAAGAGCGCCAGGATGGCCGGCCCGATGGTCTGAAAGACCGGGGTGTCCGTGAAGATCCAGGCGACCAGACCGACCAGCAGCGCCGGGACGACGAGCAGCAGCACGACGGTGCGCGGGTCATGACGGATCTGGTTCAGCACGCGGCCGGCCGTGGAGAGCGTGCGCACGGGGTTCATCGGACGTCCTCCGGATCCACGATGGTCGCCTCGCCGGCCTCCGCGCCTGCGTCCGCGTCCGCGCCCTCCACCGCATGGCGCGCGCGATGGCGGCGCAGCAGCGCCAGGAACGCTCCCTCCGCATCCGCAGCACCGGTCTCGGCGAGCAGCTCGTCCGGGGTCGCGTCGGCGAGCACCGCACCCTCCCGCATCAGGATCAGCCGGTCGCAGCGGCTGGCCTCATCCATCACATGACTGGAGATCAGGAGGCTGGTGCCCGACTCGGCGAGCCGGTGGAACAGCCCCCACAGCTCGACGCGCAGCAGCGGATCGAGCCCGACGGTCGGCTCGTCGAGCACCAGCAGGTCGGGCGAGCCGAGGAGCGCGGCGGCGAGGGAGACGCGGCTCCGCTGACCGCCGGACAGGCTGGAGACGAGCCGCCCCGCCTGATCGCCGAGGTCGGTGGCGGCGATCGCGCGGTCGACGTCCGCCCTCCCCGCGCCGAGCACTCGACGGAAGTAGTCCAGGTTCTGCCGGATGCTGAGGTCGTCGTACACGCTGGCCGCCTGGGTGACGTAACCGACCCGGTGGCGCAGCGCGGAGGAGCCGGCGGGCTGACCGAGCACCGAGACCGTCCCGCTCTTCACCCTCTGCACCCCGACGATGGAGCGCATCAGGGTGGTCTTCCCGCATCCGCTGGGGCCGAGAAGTCCGACCACCTGCCCGCGCGGGATGTGCAGGTCGAGCCCATGGAGGATGTCGGTGCGACCCCGCCGCACCCGCAGTCCCTCGATCATCACGGCGGGCTCCACCGCCTCCGACAAATTCATCATGTGCTGAATTATTCGCGCAGAGGACGCGGTGCGTCAAGAGACAGGTGAACCGGGCTCCCCGAAGAGGTGCCACTGGATCACCGGTCCGACCCTCCTGGCCAGTTCATCCGCGGACGCGCCGGCGATCGGCTCCAGCCGCAGCCCGTAGCGCGTGACCATGACGCCGACCAGCTGCGACGCTGCGAGTTCCGCCCGGAGGTGGGGCTCGGGCGCGTCCGTCAGCGCGGCGAGCTTGGCGAGCACCTCGCGCGTCAGGAACTCCCGCATCATCCGCGCCCCCGGCCCGCTGCTCAGCGCCGTCCGCAGGATGACCACGATCCGCCGCGCGGACTTCTCGTCATCCAGCTGCTCCAGCAGGTAGCGCACGAGCGACTCTCCCACCGCCTCGCGGGGCCCGGCCAGCACCACATCCAGCACGCGGTCCGGTCGCAGGGGCGCCTCGAGGGTCGCGGCGAACAGGTCGGCCTTTCCGTCGAAATAGTGGTGGACCAATGCGGAGTCGACGCCCGCGCGCCGGGCGATCGCACGCAGCGAAGCGGCCTCGTAGCCGCGCTCGGCGAACTCGTCGGCGGCGGCGTGGAGGATGCCGGCACGCGCCGAGCCCTCCCCCCGCTGCTTGCGCGGGCGGCCGGGACGGCGGCGTTCGGCGAGTTCGCTCACGAGGACATTGTCCACCCGGCGGACGGACGTCCGGCCACCGGTCGCTCGCCTTTCCGTCGTCCAGGCGGTTGCTTCGAGTGTGATGGGAACGCGGTCGGAGCCGGACGGCCGAAGCTAGGATGTGAGCTGCGCATCCACTCGACCCTGCGCCTGGCACAAGGAGTTCTGCGAACATGGAATGGCTCATTCCGGTCATCATCGTCGTCGTCATCGTGGCGATCATCGGGATCTATCTGTGGGCCACCTACAACTCGCTGGTCACCCTCAAGGTCCGTGTCGACGAGGCGTGGAGCGACATCACGGTCCAGCTGAAGCGCCGCGCCGACCTCATCCCCAACCTGATCGAGACGGTCAAGGGGTACGCCGCCCACGAGCGCGGCGTCTTCGAGTCGGTGACCCAGGCGCGCGCCGAGACGCTCTCGGCGCAGACGCCGGGTGAGGCGTCCGTTGCCGAGAACCACATGCAGACCGCGCTGAAGAGCATCTTCGCCGTGGCCGAGGCCTACCCGCAGCTGCAGGCGAGCCAGAACTTCCTCCGCCTCCAGGCCGACCTGGTCGACACCGAGGACAAGATCCAGGCGTCGCGCCGGTTCTACAACGGCGGCGTCCGCGAATTCAACACCAAGATCAAGGTGTTCCCGAACAACCTGTTCGCCCGCCGCCTGGGGTTCACCGAACGCGAGTTCTTCGAGGTCGACAACCTCGCCGCGATCGCCGAACCTCCGCGCGTTCAGTTCTAGGGCGTCGATGTACAGGGCTATCGCCAGGAACAAGCGCAACACCGTCTTCATCATCCTGCTGTTCCTGGTACTCATCGGTGCGCTCGGCTGGCTCGCGTCGTTCCTCTACCAGAGCTATACGATCCTCGTCGTGGTGCTCGTCGGGGCCATCCTCTACGCGCTGTTCCAGTACTACCTGGCGAGCAGCCAGGCACTGAGCATGTCGGGCGCGATCCCGATCCAGAAGGCCGACAATCCGCGGCTGTGGAACGTGGTCGAGAACCTCTCGATCACCACCGGAACGCCGATGCCGGCCGTCTACATCGTCAACGACCCGGCTCCGAACGCGTTCGCCACCGGCCGCGACCCGCAGCACGCTTCTGTCGCCGCGACCACGGGGCTGCTCGACATCATGACCGACGCGGAACTCGAGGGCGTGATGGCGCACGAGTTGGGGCACGTGCGCAACTACGACATCCGGCTCAGCATGATCGTGTTCGGCCTGACTGTCGCGATCGGCTTCATCGCCGACATCTTCCTGCGCATGGCCTTCTTCGGCGGCAACCGCAACAACAACAACAACGGCGGCGGCAATCCGGTCGTCCTGGTCTTCGGCCTGATCGCCGCCATCGTCGCGCCCCTCGTGGCGACTCTGGTCCAGCTCGCCGTGTCGCGCCAGCGCGAGTACCTGGCCGACGCGACCGGCGCGATGACGACGCGGCACCCGGATGCGCTCGCGAGCGCCCTCCTCAAGCTGGAGGCGTACGGCCGGCCGATGCAGAAGCAGAACTCGTCGATGGCGCACCTCTGGATCAACGACCCGCTGAAGCCGGGCCTCATGGCGCGCCTGTTCTCGACCCACCCGCCGATCCCGGAGCGCGTGGAGCGCCTCCAGGAGATGGGCAGCACCTTCTAGCCGCCTCCCCTCCCCTCCGCTCGGCTGCGATCGAGTGGTGAGTCGTTGTCCCTATCCGCGCCGAGTTGCGACATCTACTCACCACTCGGCGCAAGCGAGAGGCGCCGCGCGTCAGGGACCGAGGACGCGGCGGAGGTAGGCGTTCTCGAAGCGGCGCTCGGGGTCGAGGCGGTCGCGCACGGCCAGGAAGTCGTCGAAGCGCGGATAGACCGTCCGCAAGGCTTCCGCATCCCGGCCGTGCAGCTTGCCCCAGTGCGGGCGGCCGTCGTGCTCGACCATGATCTCCTCCACCGCCGCGAAGTACTCGCGCTGGTCCTCTCGGTAGTAGCGGTGGACCGCGATGTACCCGGTCTCGCGCCCGTACGCCGTCGAGAGCCAGTTGTCGTCGGCGGCCGCGCTGCGCACCTCGATCGGGAAGGAGATGCGCCATCCGCGCCGCTCGATCAGCGCCTTCACCTCGCCGAGCGCGGCCGGCACGGCTTCGCGCGGGAGGGCGTACTCCATCTCACGGAACCGCACCCCGCGGTTGGTGACGAAGACGCGGGGCGCGTGGTCGGTGAAGTCGCGGTTCCCGGTGACGCGCTGCGCGAGCCGGCTGAACGGCGGGATGATCGCCGGGGCGACCGTTCCCAGAGCGCAGACCCAGCGATAGAGGCCGTTGGCCAGCAGCTCGTCGTCGACCCACCGTCCCGCGCGGGTCAGCGGATTCCGCTCCGCGGTCAACGGGAGCCGCGTGTTCGTCTTGGTGAGCGCAGTCTCGGTGTGCGGGAACCAGTAGAACTCGAAGTGGTCCTCGGCGGCCGACCGCTCCAGGTACGACTCCATGGTGGCCGCCAGGGGCTCCGGCCGCTCCACCGCCTGCAGCAGGAAGGCGGGCACGCACTGCAGGGTCACGTCGACGATCACGCCGAGCGCGCCGAGCCCGAGTCGCGCCGCCGGGAGCAGCCCGGCGTTCTGCGTCTCGTCGATCCGCAGCAGCTCGCCCTCCCCCGTCACCAGGGTGAGGCCGACGATCTGGGTGGCGAGCCCGCCGAACGAACCGCCGGTCCCGTGCGTGCCGGTCGACGTCGCTCCCGCGATGCTCTGCCGGTCGATGTCGCCCATGTTCTCGAGCGCGAGGCCATGCTGGCGGAGGAGGTGCGGGAGCTGGTGGAGGCGCGACCCGGCGGCGAGCGTGACCCGTCCGCGCTCGAGGTCGACATCCACGATGCCACTGAGGTCGTCGAGGTCGAGCTGCACTCCCGGCGCGACGGCGATGCCCGTGAAGCTGTGGCCGGCGCCGACCGCTTTGACGCGCATCCCGGTGCGCGCCGCCGCCTGCACGGCCCGCTGCACGGCCTCCGCGCTCGACGGCCGCTCCACGCGCTGCGGCCGGATCGCTTCGGTGCGGCCCCAGTTGCGCCACACGCCGCCGACAGCCGTCACAGGAACACCGTGCCGTCGCCGCGATACGACGCCACTTCCCCGACGACCCGCGCACGGCCATCCACCCCATCCACCAGGTGGAAGCCGTCGACGTGTTCGCTGAGCTCGCCCGACTTGGTGTGCCGGAGCCACACCCGGTCGCCGATCCGCATCACGCCCGCCGCGGCGCCGGTCACCGGGGTCTGCACCTCGCCGGCCATCTCGCGCGCGACCATCGAGAGGCCCGTCGGCCACTCGATCTTCGGCATCCGGTCGGGTCCGGGCGGTCCGGAGGCGATCCAGCCGCCGCCGAGCAGGGTGGCCGTCTCCGGGCCTGGCCTGCGGACCACCGACAGGGCGAAGGAGGCCGCAGGCGCCGGGCGGAACCCCCGGTACGTGTCGAACAGGTGTCCTCCGAGGAGGCCGCTGCCCGCGGCGACCTCGGTCACCGAGTCGTCGGACACCGTGAACTCCAGCGACCCTGTGCCGCCGCCGTTCACGAACTCCAGGTCGGCGATCGCGCGCACGGCGGCGACGGCCTCGCCGCGGCGGCCGAGCAGCTCCTCGCGCGAGTTCTTCTGCACCCAGCGCAGCGTCGCGCCCCACGCCGGTTTGCCCGGCGGGTTGTCTCCCTGCCCGGCGATCTGAGCCTCGTAGCCCATCATCCCGACCAGGGCGAAGCCGGGGCGCTTCACGATGGCGGCGGCGACCTCCCGAACCGCCGCGGCCGAGTAGAGCGGTGAGCGGTACACGCCGACGTGGCCGAGCACCGGAGCCTGCCACGACGAGTCGAGCTCCAGGCACAGCCGGATGGTCTCCCGCCCGCCGGGCGGGACGACCGCGTCGATGAAGTCCAGATGAGCGAGCGAATCCACCATCAGCGTCACGCGGGAGGCCAGTTCCGGCGAGGCGGCGAGGCGCCGGATCGCGGCACGGTCTGCGGTCGGGTACCCGACCACGACATCCTCGATCGGCGGGTGCTCGGCGTCCCCCTCGGCCAGCCAGAGCGCCTCCGGCAGCGTGTACGCGAGCACGCCGGCATAACCGGGGAGGGCGAGCACAGCATCCATGACCGAGCGGATCCGGACGGACTTCGAGGCGACCCTGATCGTCTTCGCCGGCCGACTCTCTGGCACCGCTGCGCGGCGCAGCATGTCGTGCGCGTTGTGGCGGAGCGCAGGCAGGTGCAGCACGGCGAGCGGCGGGTCGAGCTGCGCCGTCGCCGCGGACAAGGACGGCCAGAACACGTCCGGCGTGGTCCAGGTCCGCTCGGCGGCGGACGGAGGAGTGGCGAGGTGGAGGTCGGTCACTAGCGCACCGCTTTCACTCGGGCGACCGCGAGCGCACCCGCGAACGCGAACAGGGCGGACAGGACGAAGAGCCCGGCGAAGCCGCCCAGCGCGGCGACGATCAGAGCGCCGAACAGCGGCGCCACCGCCTGCGGCACGGCCAGGGCGATGTTCATGATGCCGAGGTCCTTGCCGCGGGTCTCCGGATCGGGCAGCACCTGGGTGGCGAGCGCCTGATCCACGCTGAGGAAGCAGCCGTAGCCGACGCCGAGCAGTGCCGCCGCGACGAAGGCCACGGACAGGTCGGGCACGAAGGCGAGCAGCAGCGCCGCGACGCCCTGCACGGCGGACGACGCCCAGACGAACGCCTTGCGCCGCCCGAGCCGGTCGGAGAGCCGGCCGAGGACCAGCGACGCGACGATCACGAACACCGTATAGATGAGGATGAGGATGAGCAGGTCGTCGTCGGCGTGCGGATCCTTCAGGCCGAACTCCAGGAAGTACAGCAGCAGCGACGTGCCGAAGGCGTTGCCGAAGTTGACCAGCACACGGCTGAGCAGGGTCCAGCCGAAGTCGGGATGCGTGCGCGGGCTGATCCAGAGCCCTTCGACGACGCCGCGAACCGACATCCGCTCCCGCAGCTCGGGAGCCAGCACCGCATCCGGCAGGAACAGGAACGGCAGCACGAGCAGGACGAGGAGCACCGCCATGGCGGTGTAGCCGAGGAGCGCCCCGACGAAGACGTACGTCACGAGCGCGACGCCGAGGATGATGCCGATCGCCTGCGGCGCGCTGATCCAGCCGCTGACGTACCCGCGCTGATCCACCGGGACCTGGTCGCTGATCGTCGCTGTGAGGGCCGCGGTGAGGATGCAGAACCCGGTCAGGGCGAGCGACCAGAACACGCCCATCCCGACGATGCTGGTCTGGAGCCCGAGGAGCACCAGCGAGACGGCGAAGACCACCGCGCCGGCCGCGATCCACGGCCGCCGGCGGCCGAACCGGCTCGTGGTCCGGTCGGAGAGGGCGCCGGTGAGCGGGTACGCGACGATCGCGCACACCCCGGAGATCCCGGAGATCACGCCGAACGCGAGCACGTTGTCCACCCAGAACGTCGTGTGCAGCTGGGTCTGGACCTGGTCCGGCAGGAGCTTCTGGATGGGCGCGAGCTGTGCCATCCACACCCCCAGCCAGGCGATGGCGAACAGGGCGATCCACCGGCCCGGGACCTTGCGGACCGGTTCGGCGAAGACGGCCGGAGTGGAGGTGTTCGTCATCGACTGCCTGCCTTCTGCGGGGGCGTGAGGGTGGGGAGAGGTGTCGCCAGGGTGGCGAGGGCGTCGGCGGCCGCATCCATCGTGGCGGCCGCGGCGGCGTCGTCGCGGCTGACCAGCCAGGCGATGGTGAGACCGTCGGTGAGGGAGACGAGAATGCGGGCGACCTCGTCGATCGGGCGGGTCCACGAGCTTCCGGTGAGTCTGGCCGCCTGGACGGCGGCATGCGCGGCGACCTCGTGGTATCGGGCGTACTGCCGGCGGGCGAGCGGCTCGAAACCCGGCTCGCGGAGAGCCCACTGGGTCAGCTCGAACATCGCCTTCTCGCGGTCGGGGTCGGCGCGGACACCGTCGAAGTAGTGCTGCAGCCCGGCGCGGAGGGCGTCCCGCATGGCGATCCCGTCCGGCTCCCCGGTGAGGACGGGCGCGAGGTCGCGCTGCTCGCCCTCCACCGCGGCCTCGATCAGTTCGCCCATCAGCTCGTCGCGCGACGAGAAGACGTAGTGGAAGCTGGCCAGCGGCATCCCGGCCTCTGCCACGATCCGGCGCGTGGTCGCGGCGGCGACACCGTCGCGGGCGATCAGGCGGAGCGCAGCCTGCACCAGCGCCATACGCCGGTCTGCCACCGGGATGCGCGTCATCCGGACTCCTGAGGCTCTGCCGCGCTCCGTCGCGCGGGAGAAAGTGGGACACTCGTCCCAGTTGTCAGTATGCCGCAAATCCCGGCGATCCGTTTGACACGGGCCTGCGACACCCCCTGGAATAGGGGTGAATGCGGGGATTTTCGAGTGACATGCCACCACCAGTCCGGCCACGGGGGTCGATCGGGCTGGTGTCGTTCGCGACCGTCGCCGCCCTGGCCGCACTGCTGCTCAGCGCCATCGGACTGATCGGGAACGCCCCTCCCGCCACCGCCGCATCGAGCGCCACCGCCTCACCGAGGGCCACCGCCTCACCGAGCGCCACCGCCTCACCGAGCGCCACCGCAACCGAACCGCCGTCCTCCTCACCCGCCGACACACAGCCTCCGTCGAGCACACCGTCGCCGCCGCCGACCGCGCAGCCGCTGACGCTCGACGATCTTCCCTCCGGTCTGGTGACCTCCTTCCCGCTCCGGATCTCCGGCACCGGCACGCCCGGCGACGTCGTCGCCGTGTCCGGTGGTTCCACTCCCAGCGCCGCCGAGAGCTGCCAGGCGATGGTGGACGACGCCCAGCGCTGGAGCTGCGGCCTCGCCTCCCTGCCCGACGGCCGGGGCGTCGCCGTCCGCGCCGAGTCCCGCTCGTCGGGCGGATCCGCCGGCGGCCGCGTCGACGTCCTCCACCCGCCGGTCATCGCGGGCGACGGGGTCGTGTCGACCACCGGGGCTGTGCACGGCACGGCCTACCCCGGCGCCCAGGTGACGATGACAGCCGACACCGGCGCGACCTGCACCTTCCCCGCCGATTCCGGCGGCAACTGGGGATGCGTCCTGAGCGAGGACCTCTCCGACGGCCGCCACACTGTCACCGCGACCCAGGTCGCCGGTTTCTCCGCGCAGCGTTCCGCCGCCAGCAGACCGGTCACGGTCGCCGTGGACCGGACGGCGCCGGGAGCGCCGAGCATCACCGTGCCGGTTGCCGGCACGGCCGAGCCGGCCGGCTCTCCCGTCGTCTTCGGCGGAGCAGGCGAGACCGGCGCGCACGTGACCCTGTACGCCCAGACCGGCCGCGGCGCGGCGGTGGTCTGCACGGCGGAGGTGGTCGCGGGCGCATGGTCGTGCCCCGGGGTCCTCGATGCCGGCGCCTACACGCTCTCCGCACTGCAGCGGGACGCGGCCGGCAATGTCAGCGCCGGCAGCAATCAGGTGGCGGTGACCGTCGCCGTACCGGGCGTGGCGACGACCCCCTCGCCCAGCCGGACACCGAGCCCGGAGCCCACGCCGACCGCTCCCGCCCCCGCGGCGCCCGGAGCGGTCCCGCCGGCGGGACCGACGCACCCCGATACCAGAGGGTGGATCGACGCACCGTTCACCTCCGCCGTCGCGCCGACGGTGTCGGTGGCCGCTTTCCCGGAGTGGGTGCGCTCCGCCGGCCTTGCTGCCGCGGCCCTCCTGCTTCTGGTGCTGCCCGGCCGGCTGCTGGCCGCGGCGCTCGCCCGCGGACGGTCGGAGCGCGGGACCCACGGCCGGTCGTCCCTGTTCGGACGCAACCGGCCGCGATCGGACGTCTCGGACGCCTCGGCGCTGTTCGGCCGCACGCCCGAGCCGGCCGGGTCCGCGGCACGGCCGTCCTCCCTCCGCGGCGTCGCCTCTGCGGTGACCGGTGTCCGCTTCTGGTCCATGGCCGCCGCGGGTGCGACCGCCGCGCTGCTGATCACCCTCTCGACTCCGGTGCCCGACGCGGCGATGTATCCGGTCGTCCTGCTGGCGGTCGCGATCGCGGTCGTCGCCGTCAACGCCGTCTGGCTGCTCGCCGGGCGCGGGCTGGCGACGCACCTGCGCCTCCCGGCGCCGCGACTCGTCCTCCGCCCGGGGTTCCTCGTCGTCGTGGCGGTGGCCTCCGTCGGCTCCCGCCTCCTCGGGCTCTCCCCCGCGCTGCTGTTCGCCCTGGTGCTCGGGCTCGCCGCAGTGCCGCACGCCGGTCGCGTGGCGCGCGGCCGGATCGCCGCCCTGCAGGTCTCCGCCGTCGCCGCCCTCGGCGTGCTCGCGTGGCTCGCCCTCGCCGTGGTGGGAACCCCCTCCACCGTGTCCGGCGTCTTCCTGGTCGAGCTCGTCACCCTGCTCGCTCTCACCGGGATCGGGTCGGCGTCCGTGATGCTTCTGCCGATCGGCGGCCTGGCCGGACGGGCCATCGCCCGGTGGTCGCGCTGGGCATGGGCCGGTCTCAGCCTGGTCGTCTACACCGTCCTGTTCGCGCTGCTCCTGCCGGTGGTCTCCCTGATGGAGCGGGGAGTCGGGGTCATCGTCATCGTCGGCGTCGCCGTGGGGTTCGCGGCGACGAGTGTCGCGGTGTGGCTGTGGGAACGGTACGTGGCGCCCGCGCTCGACCGCAGCCTCCCGTAGCCGTCGTGAACTAGGCGACGGCCTCCACATAGAACCAGTCGCGGCCCTCCCGGACGAACCGGGACACCTCGTGGAGGCTGCCCCGTTCGGACCCCGTGAAGTGGGCGGTGAACTCGACCACGCCGTCGCGGTCGAACGGGCCCCCGCGCTCCGTCCGCTCGATGTCGAGCCGGTACCAGCGCAGACCCGGATCGAGCACGAGCTCGGACGGCCGGGTCGACGGATGCCAGCTCCGCATCAGGTAGGCCTCGTCGCCGAGCGCGAACGCACTGAAGCGCGACCGCATCAGACGCTCGGCGGTCGGGGCGGGTTCTCCGCGATGGACGGGGCCGCAGCAGGCGTCGTAGGTCTCGCCGCTGAGGCACGGGCACCGGGTGGTCACCGGTCGAGCCTAACCCTCGCCGCGAGGCGGAACGTGAAGACCCGGCCGGGCGCCGCGTCGGGGGGATCTCGGGCACCGGCCGGGCCGGGGGGACACCTCACCAGAAAGGGTGTCCAGATCAGTGTGGGACACGAGGTTGGGCGAGCACTTGGGATGGGCTGAGGGTCTTCGCAGACGCGCCGCGCGGCCGCGACAGTGTAGCGTTGAGGGTATGGAAGGTCTGCTCATCGGCTTCATCGGGCTCGTCGTCGTCGTCGGGGGCATCATCGCCCTGGCGGCCATCGTGCAGATGATCAGGTCGCCGTACCGCGACCGCTGACCGGTCGCCGACCGCGCTCGCCGCTCGCCCCCATAGCCCAATCGGTAGAGGCAGGCGACTTAAACTCGCCCGAGTGTGGGTTCGAGTCCCACTGGGGGTACTGGTCGGTGCATTCGCCGCCAACCTCCGGAGCTCATTATCTCCGACTGGACCGCCGGCGTCTCCCGATGCTGCCCGCTATTGCGCGGCCAGCTGCTCGCTGAGCGCGCGCACCCCGGCCCGGGCCCGCCGGTGGGCGCCGCGGAGACGGGCGTAGGCGGGCGCGTCGGCGGACGGCTCGACCGGGTCGCCCAGGCGGACCATGGCGGCGAGCGCCGCATCCCATCCGGGGTGCATCCCCGACCCGACCGCCGCGCAGACGGCCCCGCCGAGACCGGCGGCGTCGTCGATCGCAGCACGACGCACCGGGAGCCCGGTCGTGTCCGCGACGATCTGCGGGAGGATGCCCGAACGCGCCCCTCCCCCGGTCACGATCACTTCGCTGAACCGGAGGCCCAGCTCGGCGGCCATGTCGTCCGCGTTGTCCGCCATCTCGAAGGCGATGCCCTCGAGCAGGGCGCGGTAGATGTGGGCACGGCCCTGCGGTCCGCCGAATCCGAGGAGCGCGCCGCGGCGGGTGGGCGCGTCGGCCGGTGCCAGCCAGTCGAGCACGGCACGCACGCCCTCGCTCCCTGGCGGCAGGGCTGCGGCCTCCCGGTCCAGACGCGCCTCAAGGTCGTACATGGCGTCGTCGCGGACGCCGGCGCCTTCGAGCAGCGACCGGAACCAGCTGACCGTCCACATTCCGCGGCGGATGCCCGCACTCTCGGCCAGGTACTGCCCGGGCCGCGACCCGAAGTTCACCCAGTGCCGCTCCCCCGCCCCCGGCTCACCTGCCACGGTCATCGACGAGATGTAGGTGCCCAGCGAGAGCAGGAGCTGGTCCGGCCGCGAGAGGCCGGCGCCGAGCGCCTCCACGGCCTTGTCGTTGGCGGTGGCGAACACCGGAAGGCCCGCGGGGAGGCCGGTCGCGTCGGCCGCCTGCGGGGTGACCGCGCCGAGCAGGTCGCCGGGGTCGACCAGGTCGAACAGCAGCTCGCGGGGCATCCCCGTCGCGGCATACGCCTCCGGGTCCGCCGACCAGCGCCACGTCGCCTGGTCGATCGGCCAGACGCCCTGGTAGTTGGCGGCCGTGTCGACGAAGCGCCCGGTGAGGCGGTGCGCGATGTAGCCGGAGGAGGTGGTCAGCCGGGCCACGCGGTCGTCGTCGCGCTCGTACGGCCGTCCGACGCGGTCGTCCATCCAGCTCAGCATCGGCTCCACGAGCTCGCCGTCGGCCGTGAGCATCGCCCGGCAGAAGCGGATGGTGCAGAGCCCGACGCCGACGATCCGGCCGCGGTCGCCGGTGAACCGGTCCAGCGCGATCCGGCAGGCGGCCCGGATGGAGTCCCAGACGTCGTCGCCCGGATGCACCGCGCGTCCGGGGGACGGATGCGCGTACGGCAGCAGCCCGACGCGGGCGGAGGCGTGCACGGCGCCCTGCTCGTCGACGATGAGCACCTTGGTGCTCTGCGACCCGTTGTCGATCGCGACGACGTAGGAGGTCACGCGCGCTCGTTCTGTAGCGCGCCGTCCCGGTCCGCCTCCACCTGCACAGCATCGAGGGGCAGGATGGTGCCCGGGTTCATGATCCCGTTCGGGTCGAGCGCCGCCTTCAGCCGGACCAGCAGCTCGTAGGCGGAGCCGTGCTCCTCGGCCGTCCAGTCGGTGCGGTACTTGCCGATTCCGTGGTGGTGCACCATCGAGCCCCCTAACCGCAGCGCCTCCTCCACGATGATGGCATTGAGCGGCTTGTGGTAGAGCTCGATCTCGTCGCGCGGGTCGCAGTGGATGTCGTAGTCGTAGACGAAATACAGGTTGGTGCCGGTCTGGTAGCTGTGCGACGAGTGCGCCCCCAGCATGGTGAGGTCGCCGGCGCGGTCGAACGACGTCCGGACCCGGTCCATGACCGCCCGGTACAGGTCGTCGACATGGGACCAGTCGACCGACACCTCGGTGGTGTAGCCGAGGTGCCGGGTGTGGAGCATCTGCTGCTTCTCGGCGTCGATCTTGTCCTGGCCCCAGTTGAGGTCGTCGAACCAGGCGCGGATGCGGTCGTCGGGGACCCGGGTGAAGGTCGGGGCCGTGAAGAGGTCCTCGATCCCGGCGGCGGTCGCGTCGGCGATCCGCTCCGGGCCCTCGGCGACGAGCACGACCACGTTCCTCCCGTCGAAGAAGTCGGCGAAGTGCTGGCGGGCGTCCTCCGGCGAGTACAGCCGGCAGACGGAGGGACGGTAACCCTGCGTGATCAGCTCGCGCAGCGCCTCCACTCCCGCCGCGAAGTCGTCGACCAGGAAGCCGAAGAAGCGGTAGTTTTCCGGCTGGAAGCGGAACACCTTGACGGTGACCTCGGTGATGAAGAACAGGGCGCCCTCGTTGCCGATGACCAGGTGCCGGATGTCGGGGCCGGCGGCGCGGCGGGGCACGTTCTTGATCCGGGTCACCGTGCCGTCCGCCAGCACGGCCTCCAGCCCGACCACCATGTCCTCGATCCCGCCGTAGAGGGTCGAGAACTGGCCGATCGACCGGGTCGCCGTGAGGCCGCCGTACTGCGCGAGCGGCTTCGACTGCGGGGAGTGGCCGGTGGTCAGTCCGCGCTCGCGGAGCCGGTCCTCCAGCTCCTGCAGCGGCACGCCGCACTGCACGGTGACCATCATGTCGGTCTCGTTCACGTCGAGGACGGCGTCCATCCGGGACCCGTCCAGCACGATCGAGTCGGCGACCACCGTCTCCAGCCCGCCCTCGGTCGCGGTGCGGCCGGTGCGCGGGACGACGGCCACGAGGTGTTCGTCGGCGAACCGGAGGACGGCGGCCGCCTCCCCGGTCGACCGCGGGTAAGCGATGGCGGCGGGGAACGGTCCGTCGAAGATGCCGTGGACGGCCGTGTACTTCTTGAACCGGTCGACGCTCGCCTCGCGGAGCGCGGTGTCGTCGGTGTCGACCTGGTCAGCGCCGAGCAGCTCGACGAGCCGTTCGGCGATCTGGTCGCGGGAGAGGTCGGAGCGGGAGGCAGGCATGGGTCGGTCCCTTGGGTCGAGTCGTGAGGAGGAGGAGGTGCGGTCAGCGGAGGAGGTAGCCGCCGTCGACGACGAGCGTGTGCCCGGTGACGTAGTCGGCGGCGGGACTGGCGAGGAAGACGAGCGCGCCCATCAGATCTGCGGGGTCGCCCCAGCGTCCGGCGGGCACGTGGTCGACGATGCGCGCGTTGGCGGCGGCGTCCGACCGGGTGCGCTCGGTCAGCGCGGTGGCGAAGTAGCCGGGCGCGATCGCATTGACCTGGATGCCGTACTCGCCCAGCTCGTCCGCGTACGCCTTGGTGAAGCCGACGATGCCGGCCTTGGAGGCGGCGTAGGCCGGAGACTGCTTGCCGCCGAGGAACGAGAACAGCGAGGCGATGTTGACGATCTTGCCGGAGCGTTGCGGCATCATGCTGCGGGCGGCGGCGTGGGCGAACTCGAAGGCGGCCGTCAGGTTCACGGCGAGCATCGGGTCCCACTTGTCGCGCCCGAAGGAGGCTACGTCGTCGAGCAGGTTGATCCCGGCCGAATTGACCAGAATGTCGAGGCCGCCGAGCGTGGCGACGCACTCGTCGACCATACGCTGCGGCACGCCGGGCTCGGTGATGTCGGCGGCGGCGAAGGCGTAGCGGCGTCCGCGCTCGGTGACCAGGCGCTCGGTCGTCCCGTCGTCGTCGGCCAGGCTGGGCACGAAGACATCCGCGCCGGCGGCCGCCAGCGCGACCGTGAACGCGCGGCCGAGGCCGCCGTTGCCGCCGGTGACCATGGCGCGCTTGCCCTCGAGCGAGAACAGCGCCGTGCTGAAGTCGGTGAGCTCCACCGGCTACGCCTCCTTCGTCGCGAACGGGTCGGCGATGCCGACGTACCGGGTCTCCAGGTACTCCTCGATGCCCTCGAAGCCGCCCTCGCGGCCGAGGCCGGACTGCTTCACGCCGCCGAAGGGCGCTGCGGGGTTGGAGACGACGCCCGCGTTGACCCCGAGCATGCCACTGTCGAGCTCCTCGGCGAGACGCAGCCCGCGGTTGAGGTCGCGGGTGTAGACGAACGCGACGAGCCCGAACTCGGTCGCGTTCGCCAGCCGGATCGCCTCCTCCTCGGTGCGGAAGGTGGTGATCGGGGCGACCGGCCCGAAGATCTCCTCGCCCAGGATGCGGGCGTCGGCGGGCACGCCGGTCAGCACGGTCGGCTGGTAGAAGTAGCCAGGGCCGGTGACCCGGGATCCGCCGACCGTCACGGTCGCACCGTCGGCGACGGCCTCCTGGACCAGCGACTCGACCTTGTCGCGCGTCGCGGCATCCACCAGCGGGCCCATGGTGACGCCCTCCTCGGTGCCGCGGCCGACGCGGTAGCCGGCGATCCGCTCGGCGAACGCTGCGGTGAACTCTGCGGCGACCGACTCGTGCACGAGGAAGCGGTTGGCCGCCACGCACGCCTCCCCCCCGTTGCGCATCTTGGCGAGCACCGCGCCGTCGACGGCCGCCGGGAGGTCGGCGTCCTCGAAGACCAGGAAGGGCGCGTTGCCGCCGAGCTCCATGGAGACCCGGAGCACCTGCTCCGCCGAGTCCGCGATGAGACGCCGGCCGACCTCCGTCGAACCGGTGAAGGACAGTTTGCGCAGGCGAGCGTCCCTGATGAGCGGCCCGGTCACCGCCCCGGCGCGGGTGGTCGGGATGACGTTGAGCACGCCGGCGGGGAGTCCCGCCTCTTGCAGGACCGAGGTCAGCAGGAGCGCGGTCAGCGGGGTGAGCGCGGCCGGCTTCAGGACCATCGTGCAGCCGGCAGCGATCGCCGGGGCGATCTTCCGCGTCGCCATGGCGAGCGGGAAGTTCCACGGCGTGATGAACAGCGACGGCCCGACCGGGCGCTTCACCACGAGGAGGCGGTTCGCGCCGTCCGGAGCGGTGGCGTACCGCCCGGAGACGCGCACGGCCTCCTCGGAGAACCAGCGCAGGAATTCGGCGCCGTACGCCACCTCGCCGCGCGCCTCGGCGAGCGGCTTGCCCATCTCCAGCGTCATGGCGAGCGCGAAGTCGTCGGCGCGCGCGGTGACCAGCTCGAACGCGCGGCGCAGGATCTCGGCCCGTTCGCGGGGCGCCGTGCGTGCCCACTCGCGCTGGGCGGAGTCCGCTGCGGCGAGCGCCGCGTCGCCGTCCTCCGGCGTCGCGTCGGCGACCCGGGCGAGCACCTGCTCCGTGGCGGGATCCGTCACGTCGAAGGTGGCGCCCGAGGTCGATGCGCGCCACTCGCCGCCGATGAACAGCCCGGTGGGGATGCGGTCCAGCAGGTCGCGCTCGGCGGTCATCGGACGACCTCGTCGGCGGTCGCGAGACGCAGGGGCGTGCCGATGAGGTCCTCGTACAGCTTGAACGGCGCCATCTCGCCCGCGCGGTCCCCGTACTGGGCGCGTCCGCGACGGAACACCTGGTCGACCAGCGACGACAGCTCCACGGGCACGCCGACCGACCGGGCGAGGTCGATCGACAGGCCGAGGTCCTTGCAGGCGAGCGCCAGCGCGAATCCCTCGTCGTAGTCCCCGTTCTCGAGGATGGACAGCACGTCGTTCTGCACGAAGTTGCTGTTCGCGGGACTCGCCACCAGGGAGTCGCGCAGCACGGCCAGGTCGACCCCGGCCTTTACGCCCACCGCGAGCACCTCCGCCGTCGCGACGAGGTGCGAGAACCACAGCTGGTTGATCATCAGCTTCACCGCGTACCCGGCGCCGTGCCCGCCGACGTGGAGGATGCGGTCGGGGTCGCCCATAGCCTCGAAGACTGGGCGCAGCCGCTCCACGTCCTCCGCCTCCCCGCCGACGAAGATCTGGAGGGTCCCGGTCGCAGCGCCCAACGACATGCCACTGACCGGCGCGTCGAGGATGCGCAGCCCGCGGCCGGCGGTGGCCACGCGGACGGCGTTCGCCACCTCCGGCACGGAGGTCGACATGTCGATCCACGTGCCGCCGTCGGCGATGCCCGCGAGCACGCCGTTCTGACCGTTCACGGCGTCGTCGACATGGCGCGGCGTCGGGAGCATCGTGATGACCAGGTCGCTCTCGCGGGCCACCGCGGCGGCGCTCTCCGCCCAGCGGGCGCCGCCGGCGATCAGTTCGGCCGCGGCCTCCGGTCGCAGGTCGGTGACGACCAGCGGGAAGCCGGCCTTCTGGAGGTTGCGGGTCATCCCGCTTCCCATGCTGCCGAGGCCGATGAAGCCGACCGTGGGGTTCTGTGCTGTCATGTTCCTTTTCCTTGGTGAACGGCCGCGAGGTGGCGGCGGCCTCAGGCGGGAGCCGTGTAGAAGGGGTTGGCCGGCCGATCGCGTGCGGCGAGCACGTCGTCGAGCGACGGGAGGCCGGCCACGCCGTTGCGCAGCGCGTTGGCGGTCGCCGCGCGGTTGTTGCGGTAGACGGTGTCGGCGTCGTCTGCACCCGGGTTCACCCAGACGGCCGCGATGATGACATCCGTGTCGGCCGTCTCCGCCGGCACGACGCCCTGGGCCACCGCGTCGGCGACGCCCGCGGCCACACCGGCCTGCGCCGGGCCCCAGATCAGGAGGCCGTGCTCGTCGCCGGCGGGCGCCGACTTGGTGACGAACAGCGTGAGCGGCTTCACCGGGAGGGAGGGCGCCAGAACGGCCACGAAGGGCACGTGCCCCGCGCTCGGCGAGGCGAGGGCGGAGGCCCAAGCCGCGCCGGCAGGACCCGAGCGCGGTCCGGCCACGGTGTTGATGTGGGCCGCGTTCACGCCCTCTCCGACGAAGCTCTCGCCGATGCGCAGGTCGGAACCGGCCAGCGGGGATGAGGACAGCGGGGATCCGGACGGGGATGCGGACAGGTCCGCCGCCATCAGATCAGCCCCTCGTCCTGCAGGAACTTCTTGGCGACGTCCGCCGGCTCGTCGCCGTCGACATCCACCTTGGCGTTCAGCTCCTGCATCTTCTCAGTGGTCAGCTTCGACGAGACCTTGGCGAGGATGTCCGCGATCTCCGGGTACTTCTTGAGGATCGAGTCCTGCATCGAGAAGGCGCCCTGGTAGACGGGGAAGAACTTCTTGTCGTCCTTCATGACGGTCAGGTCGAGTGCCTTGATGCGGCCGTCGGTGGCGAAGACCTCGCCGAAGTTGCAGTCCTGCCCCTTCTGGGTGGCCGTGTAGATGATGCCGGTGTCGAGCATCTTGACGTTCGAGTCCGGCACGTCGAGGTTGTACGCCTTCTTGAGCCCGGGCCAGCCGTCGTCGCGGGTGGAGAACTCGCTCTCGATACAGAACGTCTTGTCGCTGGTCTTCAGCTTCGCCACGTCGCTGAGCGTCTTCACGCCCAGCTTCTTCCCCTCGGAGGCGCGGATGGCGAAGGCATACGTGTTGTTCAGCGGCGCCGGGTCGAGCCAGGCGATGCCCTTGGCCGCGTCCGCCTTCTTCACGGCGTCGAACTGCTGCTGCGGGTCGGTGATCGGCGCCGTGTTGCCCTGGTAGGTGATCCAGGCGGTCCCGGTGTACTCCCAGTAGCCGACGAACTGCTTGTTCTCGAGCGCCTGGCGGACGTTCTGCGAGCCGACCAGCTTCGTGTTGGCCTCCAGCTTCGCTCCGTGGGCGTTGAGCAAGTCCGTGGTGATGTACGCGAGGATGTACTGCTCCGAGAAGTCCTTCGAGCCGATCTGGCCCGTCAGACCCTTCAGCTCGTCGCCCTTGCTGCCGGACGCTCCGGCGCCTCCGGCGGAGCATCCGGTCATCAGCAGTGCCGCTGCGGCGGCGACCGCCACGATCGAGAGGTGCCTCTTGGTGGACATGGTTCTCCTTAGGGATGCGGGTTCGTGCAGGTGTTGTGGTGAGTGGGGAGGGGTGGCGCGGTCAGATTCCGCGCGGGCGGACGAGGTCCTCGACGAGCCCCGCCAGCCAGTCGATCAGGATGGCGATGGCGGCGACGAGGACCGCTCCGGTGAGCAGCACGGGGAAGCGCTGCAGCTTGAGGCCGTTGACGATCATGTCGCCGAGGCCGCCGGCGTTGATGAACGTCGCGACGGTGGCGACGCCGACGCAGAAGACGAGCGAGGTGCGCAGCCCGGCGAGGATGGTCGGGGAGGCCAGCGGCAGCTCGATCTGCCGCAGCACCTGGCCGGGCGTCATACCCATCCCGCGTGCGGCCTCCTTCGCGTCGCCGCTCACCTGTTCGAGCCCGATCAGCGTGTTGCGCAGCACCGGGAGGAACGAGTACGCGACCAGGGCGACCAGCGCGGTCACGAAGCCGGTCTGCCAGACGATGGCGAGCAGGATCACCACGCCGACCGCCGGCGTCGCCTGACCGATGTTCCCGAGGCCGAGGACGACGCCGCGGAACCAGCGCGAACGCACCCGGTGGACGGCGATGCCCGCCGGGATCGCGAGGAGCGCGACGAGTGCGGAGGCGACGATCGTGAGCACGAGGTGCTCCCGGATGCGCGCGCTGATGTACTCCGGGTTGAGCGTGCGCTGCTCGATCGAGTCCAGGTGGAGGGTGGAGAGCCAGAGGAACAGGAGGCCGACCAGCACAACGACCACCACCGGGGCGGCCGATCTGCGGGCGACGGTGCCCACGCGCTTCCCGGCACTGACCCGGGTCGTGCTCCAGTCGAGTGCGGCGGTCATCGCGACGCCCCCGGCCGCGCAGGCTCGCCGACCGCCGGAACACCGAGCACGGCCGAGATCGCGGCATGGTCGAGGGCGCCGATGGCACCGGCCGGGTCCACGACCGTGACGGTGCCGCTCCCGGTCAGGACGATCAGGTCGAGGGCGTCGCGGAGGGTCGCCGTCGCGTCGATCCGCGGGGCGCGCTCGTCGACCGCGTTCGACAGCCGCGCATCCGTCACGGGGATGAGCGACAGCCGTTTGATCGCGGCGCCCTGCCCGATGAACGAGGCGACGTAGTCGTTCGCCGGCCGGGCCAGGATGTTGGCCGGCGTGTCGAACTGCTCGATGCGGCTGCGCTCGCTGAGTACGGCGATGCGGTCGCCGAGCCGGACCGCCTCGTCGAAGTCGTGCGTGACGAAGATGATCGTCTTCCCGATGTCCGCCTGCAGCCGCAGGAACTCGGCCTGCAGCCGCTCGCGGGTGATCGGGTCGGTGGCCCCGAACGGCTCGTCCATCAGCATCACCGGCGGGTCCGCGGCGAGGGCGCGGGCGACTCCCGCGCGCTGCTGCTGGCCGCCGGACAGCTGGCGCGGGTAGCGCCGGGCGAAGGTCGCCGGGTCCAGCTGCACGGTCCGCAGCAGCTCGTCCACCCGCTCGGCCGTGCGGTCCTTCGACCAGCCGAGCATGCGCGGGACGGTCGCGATGTTCTCCGCGATCGTGCGGTGCGGGAACAGGCCGATCTGCTGGATCACGTACCCGACGTGCCGGCGGAGCTGATTCGGGTCGAGCGACAGGACGTCCTGGCCGTCGATCCGGATGCTGCCGGACGTCGGCTCGATCAGCCGGTTGATCATCTTCATGGTCGTGGTCTTGCCGCAGCCGCTCGGGCCGACGAACATGACCAGCTCGCCCGGCTCGACCCGCATCGAGAAGTCCTCGACGGCGGGCGCCTCCTGGCCGGGATAGTTCTTGGTGACGCCGTCGAGTTCGATGGCGACGCCGGCGGACTGGCGCGAGAGGGCGGACAGGAAGCCGGTGTTGGTGACCTCGGCCGGCGCCGGGGTGTTGGTGAGCTCAGACACGGAGTCCCCTCGAGGTGGTGTAGCGGGAGATGAGGATGAACGCCCCGTCGACGAGGAGCGCGAGGATGATGATCGCGACCGTGCCGGCGACGGCGTAGTTGATGGCGTTCCGGGAGCCGATGGAGGACAGCCCCTGGAAGATGTACTGGCCGAGTCCGGGACCAGCCACGTACGCCGCGATGGCGGCGATGCCGATGGTGAGCTGGGCGGCGACCCGGACACCGGTGATGATCACCGGCCAGGCGATGGGCAGCTGGGTGGTGATCATGATGCGTGCGCGGCCCATGCCCATCCCGCGGGCCGACTCGACGACCTCCGCCGGGACCTCCCGCAGGCCGACGACGGTGTTCCGGATGATCGGCAGCAGCGAGTAGAAGACGAGGGCGACGACCGTCGGGCCCCAGCCGAGGCCGAGGATCGGCGAGAGCAGGGCGAGGAGGGCCAGCGACGGGATCGTGATCGCGATACCGGCGGCGGTGAGTGCGGTCGCCCGGGACACCGGGCGGTTCCAGACGACGACGCCGATGAGGACGCCGACGGCCATGGCGATCACCAGGGAGATCAGGACCACGGCCAGATGCTGACCCGTGAGGTCGAGGATGTCGCTCCAGCGTTCGCTGAGGAATTCTGCGAACGAGCCGAAGCTGAAGCCTGCGTTCATGCATCGTCCCTTCTCTTCGTTGAGGGGCTTCGGGGTGGTACCCGCTCACCATAGAGCGAGCGGATGCCATTTCGCCAATGGTGGTTGTGCATATGGCAACAAGAGTTTTAGGGTGCGGATATGACGTCAGCAGCAGAGCCGCGCCGGAACGCCTCAGGGCTGGCCAGGGACATCGAGATCCTGGAGCTGCTGGGAGGGTCGGAGGCCATGCAGAACCGCGGTCTCGGGGTCCTGCGGATCGCCCAGCTCACCGGGCGCGACAAAGCGGTCGTCTCGCGGACACTGGCGACCCTCGCCGACGCCGGGCTGCTCGAGCGCGACGAGTCCAGCCTGACCTACCGACTCGGCGCACGGCTGTTCGCCCTCGCCGCGCGGACCGCCGAGAGCCGCCTCGTCAGCGAGTCGCGCGCCTCCCTGCGGCGCATCGCCCAATCGACCAGGGAGACCACCCACCTCTGCGTGCTCCGCGGGGGGAATGTGCTCACCATCCTCAGCGAGCTCAGCCCGCACGAATTCCGGACGACGGGGTGGGAGGGGGTGACGACCGCCGCCTGGCGCACCCCCTCCGGGAGGGTGCTGCTCAGCGACTGGGACACCGGCTCGCTGGAGCGCTGGTACGCCGAGCACGGGCAGGACCTGCCCATCGTCGGACCGGCCGACCCCGTGATGGCGGCCTCCGGCTTCTCCGTCCTCAGCGCACCGCCCGAGGACAAGGCCGTGGTCACGGACTTCGACAGCCTCCTCGGCGAGCTCGGCCGCATCCGCTCGCGCGGCTACGCCCTGCTCGACGAGGAGCTCGAGCAGGGAGTGGTGGGGGCGTCGGCGCCGGTGCGCGACCTCAACGGCCGCATCGTCGCCGCCGTGAACGTGAGCGCGCCCAAGGCCCGCATCGGAGATCGGCTGGAGGCGCTGGGCCGCTACGTGGCGGCGGCGGCCTCCGACCTGTCCCGGCAGCTCGGCGCGGCCTGACGGCGGAAGCGCCCGCCCCGCAGGACGCACGAAGGCCCGGCCCCCTCGGGGACCGGGCCTTCCTCGCTCAGAGCGGACGCTACTTCGCGCTGACCTCTGCGGGCTGCTTCGTGGCCGGCTCCGCCTTCTTGCGGGCGGGGGCCTTCTTCGCCGGCTCCTCGGGCGCGGCCTCGACGGCCGGCTTCGGGCGGGCGGCGAACTCCTCGAAGTTGGCGCGCGGGTTCTGGACGGCCTGCAGCGACACGATGTCGCGGCCGAGCCACAGGTTGTTCCACCAGCCCCAGATCACGCGCCACTTGCGCTCCCACGACGGCATCGCCAGACCGTGGTAGCCGCGGTGCGCGACCCAGCCGAGGACGCCCTTGACCGCGAGCTTGCCGGACTGGAGCACGCCGATGCCGAGGCCGAGGCCGGCGACCGCGCCGAGGCTCTTGTGGTAGTACTGGCGCGGCAGCTCGCCGCGAAGGGAGGCGACGATGTTCTTCGCCAGCAGCTTGCCCTGACGCACGGCGTGCTGGGCGTTCGGGACGCAGTAGCCGCCGACGCCCGCGCCGGTCAGGTCGGGAACGGCCGACACGTCGCCGGCGCCCCAGGCGTCCTCGATGATCTCGTCCTCGGTACCCACCCGCAGGTCGGCGCGCACGCGCAGGCGGCCGCGCTCCTCGATGGGGAGGTCGGTGTGGCGGACGATCGTCGGGTTCGCCATCACGCCGGCGGTCCAGACGATCAGGTCGGTCTCGAAGCTCTCGCCGGTCGACAGCTGGATGACGCCGTCCACTGCGCTCGACAGCTGCGTGTCGAGGTGGATCTGCGCACCGCGCTCCGCCAGGTTCTTGATCACCCAGTGGCTGGTCTTGAGCGAAACCTCCGGCATGATCCGGCCCATGGCCTCGATCAGGTGGAAGTGCGTGTCGTCGAACGACAGCTCCGGGTAGCGCTTCAGCAGCGCGCTGGCGAACGAGCGCAGCTCGGCGAAGATCTCGATGCCCGCGAACCCGCCACCGACGACCACCACGGTGAGCAGGCGGTCGCGCTCCGGACCGGCCGGCAGGGTCGCCGCCTTGTCGAAGTTCGTCAGGAGGCGGTCGCGGATGTACACGGCCTCCTCGATGTTCTTGAGCCCGACGGCCTGGTCGGCGACGCCCGGGATCGGGAACGTGCGGGACACGGCGCCGGCCGTGACCACGACGATGTCGTACTCCAGCTCGTAGGACTCGCCCACCGGCGGCTGGATGGTCGCGACCTTGCGCGCGTGGTCGACGTACGTGACCTTCGCGGTGATGATGTTGGTCGTCTTCAGGTGACGGCGGTGGGCGACCACCGCGTGACGCGGCTCGATGGAGCCGGCCGCGACCTCCGGAAGGAACGGCTGGTACGTCATGTACGGCAGCGGGTCGACCATGGTGACCTCGGCCTCGCCCGGGCGGAGCTGCTTCTCGAGCTTCCACGCGGTGTAGAAGCCGGCGTACCCGCCGCCGACGATCAGGATTTTGGGCACAGTGATGCGTCTCCTCTAACCGATAAGTTTGGGCCTACATTACTCCCTGCTGCGCGTTCGCCTGAAATGCAGCCACGCGCCCGTGCCGCCGAGGGCGACGAGGACGAGGAAGCCGGCGATCAGAGCGAACGGAAGCCAGAAAGCGGTGAGGACGCTCCATTGCGGCCACAAGATCCGACTCCATGGTACCGCGTGCTCGGGGGCGAGTTTCGCCGGGGCCGGAGCCGGCTGCGCATTCCCGTTCGAGGGCGGCGCGGTGGCCTGCGGCGACTCGGCCCGGCGGTGGATGCGGATCCAGTCGCCGAGGTCGCCCATCGGATTCGCCGTGACATGCGGCACGGTTGCGGTCACCGCGGCCGCCGCATCCAGCAGGCCGTAGCCGTAGATCGGGCTCGGAACCGTCCCGCCCGCCGGCCGCGCGGTGCGGATGACGCGCTCGATGACATCCGCGGCCTTCAGCTCGGGATGCGCGGCGCGAACCAGCGCGACCGCACCGGCGACCAGAGGCGCTGCGCCGCTCGTGCCCGCCCACTGCACGTAGCCTCCACCCGGGTTGGCGCCGACGAGCTGCTCGCTCGGTGCGGAGACTCCGATCGTGATGCCCTGCGCCGAGGCGTCGAAACTCGCCTTCCCGGCGCGATCGACGCCGGCGACGGTGAGTACGCCAGGGATGGTCGCCGGCGCTCCCACCTCACTGGTGCCGCTGCCGCGGTTGCCGGCCGCGGCCACGATGACGACGTCATGGGCGAACGCGTACTGGAAGGCCTCGTCCCAGCTGGGCGGCCAATCCAGAGTGTTGCGGGTCAGCGACATGTTGATGACCTTCGCACCGTTGTCGACCGCCCAATGGATGCCCTGCGCGATCTGCTCGTCGCTCCCCACCGGGCCCATCGCCTTGCCGAGGGCGACGGAGACCGGGAGCACGCTCGCCGCGGGCGCCGCTCCGAGCACGCCGTTCCCGGGTCCCGTGCCGCGGCCGGCCAGCAGGGAGGCCACCCACGTGCCGTGGGCGGAGCTCTCCCCGTCGCCCAGCGGCTTCTGGCCGTTCGGGGAGCCGACGCCCGACACATCCGTGCCGCCGACCACTGCGCCGGCCAGGTCGGGCACGGAGCCGTCGACGCCGGTGTCGATCACGGCGACGGTCACACCGGCGCCCTTGGTCGTGTTCCACGCCTGCGCGAAGCCGTAGTCGTTCAGCCAGTACTCCAGGTCGCGCACCTGATCGGCGCGGGCGGCTGTCGCCGGCACGATCGCGGCGGCGAAGGCCAGGGCGGCCACCGACAGGGTGGCGGCGAGCCGGCGTACCGTCGCCGAGACGCCCCTCCTGCTCACGCCGTGCGTCGGCGCGCCGCTCGCTGGCATGGTGCTATCCGGCGACGTCGATGCGGCACTCGCACACCGCGGGAGACCACCCGCCGCGTTCGAGCGCGAGGTCGCCGATCGGGTTCACGCCCGGTCCGGCGGCGAGCGCGTGCGCGGCGAGCGCGTGAAGGCACTTCACGCGCGCGGGCATCCCGCCCGCCGAGATCCCCGTGATCTCTTCGACGACGGCGATCGACTCGCGGTCGGCCAGGTACTGCTCGTGTGCGGCCCGGTACTGCTCCGCGATCTCGCCGTCGGCGGCGAGGAGCTCGTTGTACTCGGTCATCACCTGGGTCGCCTCCAGGGCCGACATGGCCGCCGTCGCCGCCGGGTGGCTCAGGTAGTAGAAGGTCGGGAACGGCGTGCCGTCGTCGAGGCGGGGCGCGGTGGAGACGACCGTCGGGCGACCGCAGACGCAGCGGGCGGCGATGCCGACGACGTTGCGCGCCGGACGGCCGAGCTGCTCGGAGACGACGGCGATGTCCTCGTCGGTCACGGGGTCGAATGGTGGTCTGGTCATACGGTCACTTCTTCGGTGCGGGTGCGGTCGGGGCCGTGGTGGCCGGCGTGGGGGTCGGCGTTCCGTCGAGCTGCTGCGGGGTCGCGTCGGTCAGGCCGGCGCCCATGAACGAGCCGAACAGGGAGCCGACCCAGTCGGTGCGGGTCTTCTGCAGCTTGGAGCTGACCGGCGTGCTGTCCTGCTTCGCCGCGGGAGGCCGGTCGTCGATGACGAGGTAGCTGACCTCCCCAGGCATCACGTAGTAGAGCCGGTCGCGCGCCTGGGCGCGGAGGTAGCTGGGGTCGTTCCACCGCGCGCGCTGGTCCTTCAGGGTGTCCACCTGGGTGGCGAGCTGATCGACGGCGTGCTGCTGGTCGGCGATCTGCTGCCGCTGGGCGAGGAACGCCTGGACGGTCGGCGCGAGGATGACGACGGCGAGCACCAGGACGCCCATCATGACGAGCGAGAACGCCGAGAAGTGGAGCTGACGCAGCCACTGCCCGCTGCCCGTCGGCCGGGACATGCGCACCGGGACCCGGCGCGTGCGCGGCTTCGCCATGGGCCCTCCCGGTCTCGGATCGTGCGGCGTCTCGGGACGCATCGTCTGGAGCCGTCCGGCCCCCTCCCATCGTAGGCGATGGGCCGGATCGCGGACGCGGCGCGACGGGGTGTCGGGATGCGCTCAGCCGGCGCTCAGCAGGCCGACCAGCCGGATCACTCCCAGCGCGACGAGCACCACGCCACCGAGTGCGAACACCGCGCCGATCGCCCGGGCGTCGCGCTCCCGGAGCCGCTTGCGCGCATCCTCGTCCGCGAAGAAGGCCGCCGTCCGCGCCGGTCGCGCCAGGAACAGCACCCCGAGCACGCCGAACAGCACCGCCAGCGCTAGGAACAGCACCAGCGGAACGACCTCCGACCCTCCCTGCCACATCCCCCCATTCTCCCCCGCCGCCCCTCCCGCGTCCCTCCCGCCCCTTCTCGTCGAAGTGCACGTAGGTGCGCCCGACACGCCGTGCGGGTGCGCAACAAGGTGCACTTCGACGAAAGGGGGGCGGACGAACCGGCGATCAGATCGCTGGAGACGCGGAACGGCCCCCGGGAGGACCCGGGGGCCGTTCGGTGGAGCGCAACGCGCAGCGCGGAGGGCGCGGCGCGTTACGCGGTGAAGCGCGGGAAGGCGCTGCGGCCGGCGTAGACGGCGGCGTCGCCCAGCTCCTCCTCGATGCGGAGCAGCTGGTTGTACTTGGCGACGCGCTCCGAGCGGGCGGGGGCGCCGGTCTTGATCTGGCCGGCGTTCGTGGCGACGGCGAGGTCGGCGATCGTGGTGTCCTCGGTCTCGCCGGAGCGGTGCGACAGGACGGCCGTCATGCCGCTGCGCTGCGCCAGCGACACGGCGTCCAGCGTCTCGGTGAGGGTGCCGATCTGGTTGACCTTGACCAGGATGCTGTTCGCGGCCTTCGCCGTGATGCCCTGGGCGAGGCGCTTCGGGTTGGTGACGAACAGGTCGTCGCCGACGAGCTGCAGCTTGGTGCCGAGCTCGGCGGTGAGGTGCGCCCAGCCCTCCCAGTCGTCCTCGGCCAGCGGGTCCTCGATGGAGACCAGCGGGTAGTTGGCGGCGAGCTCCTGGTAGTAGGCGCTCATCTCGGCCGCGGTGCGCTCCTGGCCCTCGAAGCGGTACACGCCGTTCTCGAAGAACTCGGTGGAGGCGACGTCGAGGCCCAGCGCGATGTCGCGGCCGACGGTGAAGCCGGCCTTCTCGATCGCCTCGGAGATCAGGTCGAGTGCCGCGCGGTTGTGCTCGAGTTCGGGGGCGAAGCCGCCCTCGTCGCCGAGGCCGGTGTTGAGGCCCTTCGACTTGAGCAGCGCCTTCAGGGAGTGGTAGGTCTCGACGCCCCAGCGGAGGCCCTCGGAGTAGGTCTCGGCGCCGAGCGGCAGAACCATGAACTCCTGGATGTCGACGCCGGTGTCGGCGTGCGCTCCACCGTTGATGATGTTCATCATCGGGACGGGGAGGACGTGCGCGTTGGGGCCGCCGAGGTAGCGGAACAGCGGGAGGTCAGCCGAGTCGGCGGCGGCCTTGGCGACAGCGAGGCTGACGCCGAGGATGGCGTTGGCGCCGAGTCGCTTCTTGTTGTCGGTCCCGTCGAGGGTGATCATGGCCTCGTCGACCAGGCGCTGGTCGGCGGCGTCGAAGCCCTCGATCTCCGGCCCGATCTCGTCGAGGACCGCATCCACGGCCTTCTCGACGCCCTTGCCCTGGTAGCGCCCGCTGTCGCCGTCGCGCAGCTCGTAGGCCTCGAACGCGCCGGTGGAGGCGCCGGACGGGACGGCGGCGCGGCTGACGGTGCCGTCCTCGAGGAGCACCTCGACCTCGACGGTCGGGTTCCCTCGCGAGTCCAAGATCTCGCGAGCGCCTACAGCTTCGATTGCAGCCACAACTGTCTCCTTGCGTGGTTTTTTCGTGGGATTCCGAAGTCAGTCTAGTGAGGCCGCCGCCGCACGGAATGCGCCTAGTGGATGGACGCGTCCGCAGGTCCGAGGGTCCATGAGGTGAAGCGGACGGTCAGGTCCGCACGGCTGGGCGCGCACACCATCGGTCCGGCCTCGGCCGTCGCGGCGGGGTCGAGGTAGGCGAGGCGGACGAGCCGGAACGCCTCCTCCCCCGCTCGTGCACGGACCGTGATCGCGTCGCCCGAGCGGCTCACCCGGACGGTGAGAGGCCGGCCCGCCCACTCGGGCACCGGGGCGACCGACCAGTCGGAGAACCTGTGGGTGACCACCGCTCCGAGCTGGAGGGCCCCGTCGGCGTACTCGACGCCCGCCTTCGCCCACTCCTCGTCGGAGACCCGCACGAAGACGCCCGCCTGGTCGAACTCGCCGGAGAAGTCGCCGGTGAAGGTCACCTCCATCGCTGTGCCGTCCGTCAGCGGCGCGAGCAGCGCGTGCTCGGTGTCGTGCACGAAGCCGTACGCGGTGCTGCGCCAGGCGTCGCTGGACTCGACCGCCGTGACGAGCAGGGCGTCACCGTCTTCCGACACGGCAGCAGGCGGTGTCGTCCAGCGTCCCTCGCTCCAGGCGATCGACCGGGTGGCCGCGCTCATGCGAGGGCCTTCAGTTCGAGCGCTGCCGCGTCAGCGGTGTCGGCGCCGACGAACGCGAACGAGCGGAACCCGGAGGATGCCGCCCGGTCGAGGACCGCCTTCATGTTCTTCGCCCGCCGATCCAACCGGACCCGGCTGCCGCGTGCGATCAGCTCGGACTTGATCGCGATCAGCCGGTCGAGCGGCACGGCGTCGTCGTACACGAGCACCACGGACTCCGCGGAGGCGTCCTCCGGCACCTCGACCAGGTCGACGACGCGCTCGAAGCCGATCGAGAACCCGGCGGCGGGGACGTCGGTGCCGAGGAAGCGCCCGATCATCCCGTCGTACCGGCCACCGCCACCGACGGAGCTGCCGGAGCCGGGGTGAGCGATCTCGAAGATGGTGCCGGTGTAGTAGCCCATCCCGCGCACCAGGGTCGGGTCGAAGCGCAGGGCGACGCCGGCCGGGAGGGTGTCGAGCGCGTGGGCCAGCGCCTCCAGGTCCGCGACGGCGTCGGTGTCCATCCCCCCGGGCAGGATGCCCGTGATCGCCTCGACGGTGAGCTCGACCCCGCCTTCGGCGAGGTGCGGCTCGAGGTCGGCGAGGATGCCGCCGAGCACGGCCGCGGAGTCGGCTCCACCCTCCGCGAGTTCGGCGACGACGCCGGCCGCGCCGATCTTGTCGAGCTTGTCGATGGAGATCAGGACCTGCGGCCAGCGCGCCTCGTCGAACCCGCAGTACTCGAGCAGGCCGTTGAGGATGCGGCGGTCGTTGATGCGGATGGTGCAGTCGGTGAGGCCCAGCGCCTCCAGCGCCGCCGCCGTCGCCGTGATCAGTTCGACCTCGGCCAGCTGGGTCGGCTCGCCGATGATGTCGATGTCGCACTGGACGAACTGCCGATAGCGGCCCTTCTGCGGACGCTCGGCGCGCCAGACGGGTGCGATCTGGATGCTGCGGAACACGGGAGGAAGCTCGGCCCGGTGGGAGGCGTAGAAGCGCGCGAGCGGAACCGTGAGGTCGAATCGCAGCCCCAGGTCGGCGAGGCCGAGCAGGTCGCCGGAGTCGATGGCCGCGGTGAGGTCGTCGCCGCCGAGGCCGCGTTTCAGGATGCTGAACGACAGCTTCTCGTTGTCGCCGCCGAGACCCGAGTGGAGGCGCCCCACATCCTCCACGACCGGGGTCTCGATCTCGTCGAAGCCGTGGGCCGCGAAGCTGCGGCGGATCACCCCGAGGGCATGTTCGCGGCGGGCCTTCTCGGCGGGGAGGAAGTCGCGCATGCCGCGGGGAGGGGTGATCGGTGAGGCCATGCACCGATTCTTCCATGCCGGTCGCCGCGGGCGCCCGCCGGCCCCGCTCGCACCGGCAGACACCTCCCGGGGGGATGGTGCCGGCGGGAGGATCGCGCGTAAGATCTGGGGCGTTGCCACCCTGATGCCGCGCCGCGTGCGCGACTCGGTGGCGTCCCCCCAGGGGGCCTGGCATGAGTCGCATCCGTCCGACCACGGCGCTTGCTCGCTGCCAGACATGAGGCCGACAACGCGTCCGCCGGAGACCAGGAGCGCGCCGCCGCGAGGCGCCGCCTCACCCGAATGGCGAACGGACCTCCGAAGGACGCGCTGCCGGCCATCCCTCTGCTCGGCGTCGATCCGTGCTGGCCGCACGCGATGAGTGCGATGCGCTGAGCGCTTGGCCCGGATCGCTGTGTAAGGTTAGGCTTGCCTAAGAAGGCCGCTCGTTCTGAGCCGGCCCGCATCCCATCCCCGACGCCCGAGGAGAACCATGCTTCCTGTCCCCCGCGCCTCCCGCCGCCGATCGCGGCTCGCCCTGATCGCCTCCGCGATCGTGGCCTCCGCCGCCCTGGTGCTGACCGGCTGCAGCGCCGGCGCCCCCGCCGGCCAGAGCTCCACCGGCGGAGACACGGGAGCCTTCCCGGTGACGGTGAAGAGCGCGCTCGGCTCCACCACGATCGATGCGAAGCCGAAGCGCATCGTCACCTGGGGCTGGGGAGCGCAGGACATCGTGCTCGCGCTGGGGATCATCCCTGTCGCCATGCCGAAGTTCACCTACAGCGGGACCGCCGACGGCGTGCTGCCGTGGGACGCGGAGCGGATCACGGAGCTCGGCGGGAAGACCCCCCAGCTGCTCACCTTCGACACCGGCGAGGTGCCGTTCGAGGAGGTCGTCGCGGCCAAGCCGGACGTCATCCTGGCGCCGTACTCCGGCCTGACGCAGACCGAGTTCGACACCCTCAGCAAGGTCGCGCCGGTCGTGGCATACCCGGAAAAGCCGTGGTCGACCAGCTGGCGCGACCAGACCGCCATCGTGGGCAAGGCGCTGGGCATGACGAAGCAGACGGATGCGCTCGTGAAGAAGACCGAGGACTCGGTCTCGACCTTGGCCGCGAAGTACCCGGTGCTGAAGGGCAAGACCTTCTACTACGCCGCGGCGAACGAGCCGGGCAAACTGAACGTCTACCGCGCCGACGACCCCCGCGTGCAGCTCCTCAACGACCTGGGCCTGAAGAACTCCCCCAGCGTCGCCGCGCTCGACTCCTCGAAGGGCGACGGCAGCTTCTTCTACCAGCTGAGCTACGAGAAGCTCTCGCAGATCGACACCGACCTGCTGGTGATGTACTTCGACAAGCAGTCCTCGGTGGACGCCTTCACCTCCGACCCGTTGGTCGCCGCGATGCCCGCCGTGAAGGAGGGACGCCTCGCCGCGATCGTAGGCGAATCCCTGGTCATGGCCACCAGCGCCCCGAGCGTGCTCAGCATCCCGTGGTCGCTCGACCGCTACGTGCCGGTGCTGGCCGCGGCCGCCGAGAAGGTGAAGTAGCCGCAGGCATGACCGCGAGCGTCACCGTGCCGGACGCCGGCCGGGTGGGGACCATCCCGCCCGGCCGGCGACGCCGGCGACTCCTGTGGGGGTTCGTCGTCGCCGCGCTCCTGCTGGTCGCGGTGTCGGTGCTGAGCCTGATGGTCGGCGCCAGGACGATCGCGCCCGCGGATGTGGTGCACGCCCTCCTGCACTATTCGAGGGCGGATGCCGACTCCCTGGTGGTGGTCGACAGCCGGCTCCCCCGCACACTGCTGGGGCTCGCCGCCGGGCTCGGCCTGGGGCTCGCCGGAACGGTCATGCAGGGTCTGTCCCGCAACCCACTGGCCGACCCCGGCATCCTCGGCGTCAACTTCGGCGCCGCCTTCGCCGTCGTGCTCGCGATCGCCGTGCTCGGCGTCACCACGCCCTCCGGCTACCTGTGGTTCGCATTCGCGGGCGCGGCGTTCGCCTCCGCGGTCGTCTACGCGGTCTCCTCGCTCGGCCGGGAGGGCGCGACGCCGGTGAAGCTGGCCATCGCGGGAGCGGCGGTCTCGGCCGCGCTCGGCTCCCTCATCACAGCCGTCGAGCTGACGAGCCGGGCCTCCCTCGATGCCATGCGCTTCTGGCAGGTGGGTTCGCTCGCCGGCCGGGGCTTCGGCATCCTGTGGCAGATCCTGCCCACACTGGTCGCCGGCGCCGTGCTTGCGCTGCTGCTCGGGAGGCTGCTCAACGGCCTCGCACTCGGCGACGACGTCGCCCGGGGCCTGGGGCAGCGGGTCGGAGTCACCCGCGTGCTGTGCGGCGTGGCGATCGTGCTGCTCGCCGGATCGGCGACCGCGGGCGTGGGGCCGATCGCGTTCGCGGGGCTGATCGTGCCGCATATCGCGCGCAGGGTGGTCGGCGCCGACTACCGCTGGATCCTCGCCTACTCCGCACTGATCGCGCCGACCCTCCTGCTCGGCTGCGACATCATCGGACGGGTGGTGGCTCCCCCGGGCGAGCTGCAGGTCGGCGTGGTGCTGGCCCTCATCGGCGCGCCGGTGTTCATCGCGCTGGTGCGCCGCCGCCGGCTGGTGAGCCTGTGAGCGGCGGGATGGGCGAAGCGGTGACGAGGGCCCCGCACGCCGAGACGCTGGCCGCTGTGCGCCGCGACCGCCGTCACGGACGCGCCCGCGCCCTCCGCGTCTCCCTCGTGCTCGCGGTCCTTCTGCTGCTGGTCGCCGCGATCTCCTTGACGCTCGGCGCCGCCGCAGTCGCCCCCGCCGACGTGCTGGCCGCCCTCGTCGGCCGCGCGGACCGCCTGACGTCGTTCGTCATCCTGGAGCTGCGCCTCCCCCGGCTGATCGCCGGCGCCCTCGTCGGGGCCTGCCTCGGACTCTCGGGCGCGCTCATCCAGTCGATGGCGCGGAACCCGCTGGCCAGCCCGGACATCATCGGCATCACGGCTGCGGCGAGCGCCACCGGTTCCATCGCGCTGGTCTGGTTCGGGATCACCGGGCTCGCGCTGTCCGGGATCGTCCTCGGCGGAACGCTGATCGCGGCCGCCCTGATCTACGTGCTGGCGTGGCGGCGCGGGGTGAGCGGCTACCGGTTCGTCCTGATCGGGATCGGGATCGCTGCGTTCTGCGGAGGCATCGTCTCGTACGTGCTCACGCGGGCCGACCTCTCCGACGCGCAGCAGGCCCTGGTCTGGCTGACCGGGAGCCTCAACGCCGTCGACCCGGCTGCGCTGCTGGTGCTCGGCGTCGGGACGACCGTCCTCCTGCCGTGCGCCCTGCTGGTCGGCCGGCCGCTCGGCGCGTTGTCCCTCGGCGACGACCTGGCGTCGGGTCTCGGCGTCCGACCGGAGCGCACGCGCCTCCTGGTCGTCGGCACCGCCGTCGCCCTCGCGGCCATCGCCGTCGCGGTGGCCGGGCCCGTGTCGTTCGTGGCGTTCCTCGCCGCGCCCATCGCACGCGGCCTGGTCGGCCGGGGCTCGCTGGCGCTCGTGCCGTCGGCGCTGCTCGGCGCGCTCATCCTCGTCGTCTCGGACATCGCGGCCCAGTTCGCGATCCCGGGCGTCGTCCTGCCCGTCGGGGTCGTCACCGGCATCGTCGGCGCGCCCTACCTGCTCTGGCTGCTGGCCAGAACCAACCGCATCGGCCGGGGAGGCTGACATGACACTCGAGACACCGACCGCCGTCCCGGAGCTCGCCGCCCGCGCCCTGTCCCTCGCCTACGAGGGCCGGACCGTCGTCGACTCCCTGGACCTCGACATCCCGGCGGGCGAGGTGACTGCGATCGTCGGGCCGAACGCCTGCGGCAAGTCGACCCTCCTCCGCGGGCTGTCGCGTCTGCTGACCCCGGCGAGCGGGACGGTCCTGCTCGATGGAGCGGACATCCACGCCCTCCCGACGAAGCGGGTCGCGCAGCGGCTGGGGCTCCTCCCGCAGACGCCGACCGCGCCGGACGGGATCACGGTCGCCGACCTGGTCTCGCGCGGACGGTACCCGCACCAGGGCTGGTTCCGGCGCTGGACCGCGGAGGACGACGAGGCGGTCGCCGAGGCGATGACCGCCACCGGCGTCGCCGACCTGGCCGACCGTGCGGTCGACGAACTCTCCGGCGGTCAGCGGCAGAGGGTCTGGATCGCCATGGCGCTGGCGCAGCGGACCGACATCCTGCTCCTGGACGAGCCGACCACGTTCCTCGACATCAGCCACCAGCTGGAGGTGCTCGACCTCCTGCTCGACCTGAATGCGGCGCGCGGGACCACGGTCGTCATGGTGCTGCACGACCTGAACCTCGCCGCACGCTACGCCGGGCACTTGGTCGCGATGCGGCAGGGGGCCGTCGTCGCCGCGGGCGACCCGGCCGAGGTGGTCACGGCCGACCTCGTGCGCGACGTGTTCGGTGTGCAGTCCGTCGTCACCGCCGACCCCGTGACCGGCACCCCGCTCGTGGTTCCCCTCGGGCGCCACCACACCCGCTGACGCGCGGCGACTGCAGCGCTGCGACTGCGGCGCCGCGACTGCGGCGCCGCGACTGCGGCGCCGCGTCACGAGTGCGGCGCGGCGCGCAGCCGCACTCGTGACGGGACGCCGCAGTCAGTCGGAGGCGGTCGCCGCGGGGGACGACTCGTGGTCGCGGATCTCCCCCTGCAGGTCGCGGAGGGTGGAGCGCAGCGCGCGCTCCGCATCCAGGCCCTGCGCTTTGGCGGAGGCGACGATGGCGAGCAGCAGCGGGCCGAGTTCGTCCTCGCTTTCGACCCGGACCCCGCCCTCCTCGTGGAGGTCGAGCAGCCCGACCTTCTCGGCGCGGCCGAGCAGCTTGTCGGCGAGCGCGAGGGAGGGCATGCCCTGCGGAATGCCGTCGAGCACGCTCGTGCGGTGCGGCTTCTCCTGCTGCTTCAGCTCGTCCCAGAAGCCGACGACGTCATCCGCCGTCTCCGCCGTCCGCGCGTCCGCCGCGGCGCGGTCGCCGAACACGTGGGGATGGCGGCCGACCATCTTCGCGGTCATGTGCTCGGCGACATCCTGGATGTCGAAGTCCTCCCCCGGAGTGTGCGCGGCGATGTCCGCGTGGAACAGCACCTGGTAGAGCACGTCCCCGAGCTCCTCGAGCAGCTCGTCACGGTCGCCCGACTCGATCGCGTCGATGAGCTCGTAGGTCTCCTCGATCAGGTACCGCACGAGGGACTCGTGGGTCTGGTCGGCATCCCACGGGCAGCCGCCCGGTGCGCGGAGTCGCGCCATCACGGCGACCAGCTCGTCGAGCTTCGTGGCGGCCTCCGGAACCACCGCACGCTCCGTCTCGCCCATGCGGACCTCCTCGCTCTACGATGCACCCATCCTGCCACCCGCTAGACTCGGCTGCGGTGTGCCGGGAAGTCTGGTCGGCGTCGATGTCCGCGACCCCAGAACGGTGAACCCATGAGCATCATCCGATCCGAACGCACCGCCGCTGGCCTCCTGCTCGGGGCGGCCGCCCTCGGGCTGCTGCTGGCCAACACGCCGATCGGCGGCGCGCTGCTCGACGTGCAGCACGCCTACGTCGGCAGCGGACCCCTCTCGCTCAGCGTCGGGCACTGGGTCAGCGACGGGCTGCTAGCGATCTTCTTCTTCATCGTCGCCGTCGAGCTCAAGCACGAGCTCGTAGTCGGTGAGCTGAACAGCGTGCAGAAGGCCATCCACCCGGCGATCGCCGCGATCGCGGGCGTCCTCGTTCCGGCGGGGCTGTACCTGGTGGTCACCGCCGGGAGCGATCTGCACCAGGGCTGGCCCATCCCGACGGCGACCGATATCGCGTTCGCGCTGGGCGTGCTCGCCGTGTTCGGACGGGGCCTCCCGAACCGGCTGCGGGTCTTCCTGCTCGCGCTGGCGGTGCTCGACGACCTGATCGCGATCCTCATCATCGCGGTCTTCTTCACCCAGGACCCGAACATCCTGGAGCTGGTGCTCGCCGCCGTCTGCGTCGCGGTCTTCGGCGTCCTGAGCAGGATGCTGCGCGGGCGTCTGCGCTGGCCGCTGGGCGTCCTCATGGTTCTGCTCGCGGCGCTGACGTGGTGGCTGGTCTACGACTCCGGGGTGCACGCCACCATCGCCGGCGTCGCCCTCGGGCTGGTCATGGCGCGGCAGCCGGCCGGGCGGGTCACCCACGTGCTGGAACCCTGGTCGAACGGGCTGATCCTCCCGCTGTTCGCCTTCTCGGCGGCCCTGGTACCCATCCCGAACGTCGCACCGTCGCAGCTCTCCCCCGCCTTCTGGGGGATCCTCGTCGCGCTGCCGGTCGGCAAGCTCGTCGGAATCACGCTGGGAGGCTGGCTCGGGTCGTTCACCAAACGCGGCGCCGAAAAGGGTCGGATCTCGCTCTTCGGTCTGATCACGATCGCGGCGCTCGGCGGGATCGGGTTCACGGTGTCCCTGCTGATGAACGAGCTTGCCTTCGTCGGCTCCGAGGAGGTGCGGGCGGAGGGGACGCTCGCGGTGCTGCTCGGCTCGGCCGTCGCGATCGTGGTGTCCGGCTTCCTGGTGAGCGCCCTGGCGCGGCGGAACCGCCGGCTGCACCCGCACCCGCAGCCGCACCACTGAGCGAGGGACGGCGCCCAGCGTCGGAGATCGCGCGGGAAGCAGCCCGGAGGCGTCAGCCGGCGCGTTCGGCGGCGGGCTCCTTCTCGGGGAACAGCGCCCCGAGCAGGTCGCCGGCCCACTCGATCAGGGCGGCGTCGTCGAGCGCCTCGCCGTTGACCCGCGGCAGCGGAACCGTCGCGACTTTGGGCGCCGCGTGGTATTTCGACCCCGGATACATGCGCTGCAGCCGCACCTGGAGGGAGTCCGGCAGCACGGCGGGCGCGAGGCGCAGGTTGGAGCCCATGGCCACGACCTCGCCCAGGCCGGCCTTCTGCGCCGCGCGGCGCAGCCGGGAGACCGCGATCAGGTTGGTGACCGGCTCCGGCGGCGCACCGTAGCGGTCGGTGAGCTCCTCGAGCACGAGGTCGATCTGGCCGTCCTTGGAGTTCGGCGAGCTCGCGGTCGAGAGCTTCTGGTATGCCTCCAGCCGCAGCCGCTCGCTGTCCACGTACTCCTCGGGGATGTGCGCGTCGACCGGCAGTTCGAGCCGCAGCTCGGTCTGGCCCTCGGCGACCTCGCCGCGGAACGTGGAGACGGCCTCCCCGATCATCCGCAGGTAGAGGTCGAAGCCGACCCCCGCGATGTGACCGGACTGCTCGCCGCCGAGCAGGTTGCCCGCACCGCGGATCTCCAGGTCTTTCAGGGCGACCTGCATACCGCTGCCGAGGTCGTTGTTCGCGGCGATCGTGGACAGCCGGTCGTGGGCCGTCTCGCTCAGCGGCTTGTTCTCATCCCAGAGGAAGTACGCGTACGCGCGCTCACGTCCGCGCCCGACCCGGCCGCGCAACTGGTGCAGCTGGCTCAGGCCGTACTTGTCGGCGCGGTCGATGATGATCGTGTTCGCATTCGCGATGTCGAGCCCGGTCTCGATGATCGTCGTCGAAACGAGGACATCGAACCGGCGCTCCCAGAAGTCGACGACGACCTGCTCCAGCGCGTGCTCGTTCATCTTGCCGTGCGCGACGCCGATCCGCGCCTCCGGCACCAGTTCGGCGAGCTTCGCCGCCATGCTGGTGATGGAGCCGACCCGGTTGTGGACGAAGAAGACCTGCCCCTCGCGGAGCAGCTCGCGCCGGATCGCCGCGGCGACCTGCTTCTCGGAGTACGGCCCGACGAACGTCAGAATGGGGTGCCTGTCCTCCGGCGGGGTGGCGAGCGTCGACATCTCGCGGATGCCCGTGACCGCCATCTCCAGCGTGCGCGGGATGGGCGTGGCGCTCATCGCGAGGATGTCGACGTTGGTCTTGAGCTTCTTCAGCGCGTCCTTGTGCTCGACGCCGAAGCGCTGCTCCTCGTCGATGATGACGAGACCCAGGTCTTTGAAGGTCACGCCGTCGGCGAGGATGCGGTGCGTCCCGATCACGACGTCGACCGTGCCGTCGGCCATCCCCCGCAGGGTCTCGCGCGCCTCCTTGTCGCTCTGGAACCGGCTGAGCTGACGGAGGTGGATCGGGAAGCCGGCGAAGCGCTCCTGGAAGGTCTCGGCGTGCTGCTTCACGAGCAGCGTCGTCGGGACGAGCATGGCGACCTGCTTGCCGTCCTGGACGGCCTTGAACGCGGCGCGCACAGCGATCTCGGTCTTGCCGAAGCCGACGTCGCCCGAGATCAGGCGATCCATCGGGATCGGCCGCTCCATGTCGGCCTTCACCTCTTCGATCGTCTGCAGCTGGTCGTGCGTCTCGACGAACGGGAACGCCTCCTCCAGCTCGCGTTGCCAGGGGGTGTCCGGGCCGAAAGCGTGACCCTTGCTGGCCATCCGCGCGGAATAGAGCTTGACCAGCTCCACGGCGATGTCGCGGACGGCCCGGCGGGCACGCCCCTTGGCCGCGGCCCAGTCGCTTCCGCCCATCTTGGACAGCTGCGGCGCCTCCCCGCCGACATAGCGGGTCAGGAGGTCGAGCTGGTCGGTGGGGACATACAGCTTGTCGCCCGGGTAGCCGCGCTTCGACGGAGCGTACTCGAGCACCAGGTACTCGCGCTTCGACTTGACCGCATTGCGGCCGCCGCTCGACACCTCGCGCTGGGTGAGCTCCACGAACCGGCCGATGCCGTGCGTCTCGTGCACGACGTAGTCGCCGGGCTTCAGCTGCATCGGGTCGACGACGTTCTTACGGCGGGCAGCCAGCTTCTTGACCTGCCGGGAGTCGTACCCGACGGCGCGCCCGTAGAACTCGGCCTCGCTGATCAGCGCGAGCTTGGACTCCGGGATCTCGAAGCCGTGCTCGGCCGTCGCCTTGATCAGGTACGCGATGCCCGGCTCCGGGTCGAGCGGGAACTCGTCGACGGGCCGGCCCGGCAGCTCCGCCTCGCCGAGGACGTCGGCCGCACGCTCCACCAGCCCGGCGCCTGCGGCGACGATGGCGACCCGCCAGCCGTCGCGCAGTCGGGCGGCGACGTGGTCGATCGCACCGGAGACGTTGCCCTGGAAGCTCGGGACCGCCTCCCCGCGCACGCGCACCTGGAGGTGCTCCTCCAGCTCGCGCTCCTCGGGAAGGACCTCGTCGGCCTGGAAGCCGCTCATGGTCCACCAGGGGTGGTCGGGGTTCTGCACGCCCGGCCTGCTGAACTTCACCGAGTCCTTCAGCTGCTGCAGGGTCATGAAGTCGCCGGCGGCGAGGTCGATCGGCGCCGCAGCGCCCACGGTCGCGGCGCTCCACGCCGCGGTGAGGAACTCGCGGTTCGTCTCGGCGAGGCTCACCGCGCGGGAGGCCACCCGCTCCGGGGAGAGCACGGCGACGGCGGTGCCGTCCGGCAGGTAGTGGGTCAGCGGCACCAGCCGGTCGACCAGCGCAGGAGCCAGTGACTCCATCCCCTCGACCGGGATGCCCTCGCCGATCTTGGCGAGCATCGCGGACAGGCTGGGGAACTCGTGCTCCATCTCGCGGGCCCGCTGGCGCACCGACTCGCTGAGCAGCAGCTCGCGGCTCGGCGGCAGCGCGACCGACAGGATGGGCTCGGGCAGCGACCGCTGGTCGGCCACCGAGAAGGCGCGGATCTGATCCACCTCGTCGCCGAAGAAGTCGACGCGGTAAGGATGCTCGGCCGTCGGCGGGAAGACGTCGAGGATGCCGCCGCGGACGGCGAACTCGCCGCGTCGCGTGACCATGTCGACGCGCGCATATGCCAGGTCGACCAGCTGCGCGGAGAGTCCGCCGAGGTCGAAGCCCCGGCCGCCGGCCGCCAGCTCGACCGTCGCGTAGTCGGTCAGATTGTCGGCAAGCGGCTGCAACGCGGCGCGGACGGAGGCGACCAGGATGAACGGCGTGCGCCGGTCCCCTTCGGCCCAGTCGGTGAGCCGGCGCAGCGCGGTGAGCCGTTTGCCCACGATCTCGGCGCTCGGGCTCAACCGCTCGTGCGGCAGCGTCTCCCACGCGGGGAACTCCACGATCTCGGCGTCGGGCAGCAGGCAGGGCAGCGCTCCGCGAATCGATTCGGACTCGCGCCCGGTCGCCGTGATGAGCAGGACCGCCTGCGAAGCGCCCTGTTCGGCGCGACGGCGGAGCAGCCCGGCGAGGAGCGGCGCGCGCAGACCGTCGGTCAGCGAGAAGTCGGCGTCGCGCGCCGCGTGGGCGAGAGCGTCGCTGAAGGAGGACTCGCGTGCGAGCGCGGCGACCAGACCCTGGAGTATCACTCGGTCGATTCTACGTGGGGCCGCCGACAGTTCCAGGGGCCCGCGGTGATCGGGAGGGTCAGATCCAGCCGTCGAGGGCCTTCATGAACCCGTCGTGGTCGTCGCGGTTGATGACGTGGCCCGAGCCCGGCACGATCCGCACCTCGTAGCCCTCGCCGCGGAGGCGGTCCGCCAGCTCCGGTTTCACCAGCTGCGAGTTGTCGGCCAGCATGACGAGAGAGGGCACGGTCATGAGCTCCGGGGCGCGCATCGCGGAGGGCGTGACGACGACCGGCAGGACCGCCCGGTCGAAGGCCCTGAAGGTCTCCACCTCGATCGCCACGTCGGCGGGATCCCAGCGCGGGTTGCGCTTGGCGATGCGGGCGGCGGACTGCCGGGCGAGGGTCCGCAGGAACGCCGGGGCGAGCATCCGCTGGAAGCCGTTGGTGGCGGGGCAGGAGAACGCCGGGTCGACGTAGATGACGCGCTGCGGATCCAGCCGCTCGATGGCGAGGCTCACGGTCAGGCCGCCGAGCGAGTGGCCCATCATGACCTCCGGTCGCTCGGGCACGGTGTCGACGATGTCCTGCGCCATCAGCTCGGCCGAGTACTCCCCCGCCCGCGGGCTGCGGCCGTGACCGCGCAGGTCGACGGCGATGACGTGGTACCCGCGGTCGGCGAGCACCGGGCCCACCCGGCGCCAGTTGCGCGAGTCCGACATGACGCCGTGGACGAGGACGGCGTAGCGGTCGCCACTGCCCCACTCGCGCGAGTACAACTTCATGCGCCTCACCGTACGCGCGCTCCCTGTCCCGCGCCCGTGCACTCCCTGCGCTCCTCCTGACCGCGCCCCGTGCATCCGCCTCGTGCCCTCCCCGGCATCTCGCGGCGTGCAGATTGGTGACGAATGTGCGGAATCGACGCCGGGGAGCGCGCATTCGTGACGAATCGGGCCCGGCGGGTAGCGCACCAGCGTCCCCCGATTCGTCACGAATCGGGGGAATCGAGGCGCGAAAGGGCACATTCGTCACGAATCGCGAAGCTGGCGCGGCGCGAGGCCGCGTTCGTCACGAATGTGGCGAGACGAGGAGATGGGGGCGGAGAGGGCGCGAGGGCGCGGAGGGTCAGCGGGCGTGGAAGCGGTTCTGGGCAGGGGTGAGGCCCTCGCGCGCGACCTGCTCGACGGCGTCTGCGGCGTCGGCGACGAGGATCGGGAGGTTCTTGCGCTCGGCAGCCGAGAACGCCTTGAGGACGTGATCGGCGGCGGCGGCGGATCCGGGCGGCCGTCCGACGCCGACCCGTACGCGCGTGAAGTCGCCGGTTCCTATGGCCGCGATCACATCCCGGACGCCGTTGTGGCCGCCGTGGCCGCCGCCGTGTTTGAGGCGGAGGGTGTCGAACGGGATGTCGAGCTCGTCGTGCACCACGATCAGGTGCGACGGGTCGAGCGAGTAGAAGCGCAGCAGCTGCGAGACCGGGCCGCCGGACACGTTCATGTACGTGTTCGGCTTGGCCAGGACGAAGCGAGGGCCGCCGGGGGCCAGCCGGCCCTCGGCGACCGTCGCGTTCGTCTTGTGGGTCTTGAAGGTGAGACCGCCGCGCGAAGCGAGCTCGTCGAGCACCATCTGACCCACGTTGTGACGCGTGGCGGCGTAGCCGGGCCCGGGGTTACCGAGCCCGACCACGAGCCACGGCCCGTCGGACGGCCCGGGGGGCGACGCCTGACGGGTGGATTCCATGGGTGGGGACTACTCCGCGCCCTCGCCGGCGGCGGCAGCCTCGGCGGCGGCGTTCTCCTCGTCCTCGGCGCGCGCGGAGGCCGGCACGGCGATGTTGACGATGAGGAGGTCCTCGTCTTCGGCGAGCGTGGAGCCGGCCGGGAGCTGGAAGTCCTTGGCGAGGTACTGGGTGCCCTCCGCAGCGTCGGTGACGTCGAGGACGACGCGCTCCGGGATGTGGGTGGCCTCCGCCTCGAGGCGGATCGTGCTGACCTCGAGCATGGCGATGGTGCCCGAGTAGGGCTCTCCCTCGATGTGCACGGGGACCTCGACGACGACCTTCTCACCGCTGCGGATGAGGATGAGGTCGAGGTGCTCGATCAGCTGCGACACCGGGTCCTTCTGCACGTCCTTGACGAGCGCGAGCGACGGGGTGCCGGCGATGTCGAGGTCGAGGACCGCATTCGCCTTGCGGAGCAGCAGGGTGACCTGGTGCGCCGGGAGGGTGATGTGCACCGGGTCGGTGCCGTGGCCGTAGATGACCGCGGGGATCTTGCCGACGGCGCGGATCTTGCGTGCCGCGCCCTTGCCGAAGCTTTCGCGCAGCTCGGCTGCGACCTTGTTGGACTCGTCTGCCATGGTGTCTCCTCGCCGGACGGGGGTCCGGCTGTCGGGGCGAGCCGCGAGGCCCGCAGTGTGGTTGTTGTTCGACTCGAACGCATCGAAGTGCGCGAGGAAAGACTGCGTAGCCTGCTCCACCGCGTCGATCACGGATGCCGGAGCATCCCTCGCCGAAGTTCAGTTGACGAGTCTACCGGATCGCGATATGCTAAGCGCGCTTAGTAGTTGTGAAGCGCCGAACGGCACGAAGAATGGAGACCATCATGTGGACCACCGAATACACCGCAGGCACCAACGCCACCGCGTCGGACGTCTGGTCGGCGCTGCGCGACCTGCACAGCGGCACGCCGCTGGGGCCGGCGAGCGACAGCTTCGAACTGCACGGCCCGTTCGCGGTCGGCACCACGCTCACCGTGACCCCGCAGGGTCAGGAGGCGATGACCTCCGAGATCGTCGAGCTGGAGCCTGAGCGCATCTACGCGGACCGCACCGCGTTCGGCGAACTGGCCCTCACCTTCCGGCACACCCTCACCACGCGCGCCGACGGCGGCACCGACGTGACGCACACGCTCGAGATCGACGGAACGGACGCCGACGCCGTAGGCCCCGAGCTCGGCCCGCAGATCGCCGGAGACTTCCCCGTCGCCATGGCGGAGCTGCTCGCCGCGGCCGAGGGACGGGCGGCCACCGGGCGTGACTGACCGCGGTCTCAGCAGCCGGTTTCCGGCCGAAGCCAGCCCCGGCCTCCTGCTCTGGCGGGTCACCAACCGCTGGCAGGCGGCGATGCGGGCGGCGCTCGCCCCGCACGAGCTGACCCACGTGCAGTACGTTCTGCTCGCTTCGCTCACCTGGCTGAACGACCAGGAACCCGACCGCCTCGTTACACAGGTCGACCTCGCCGGCTTCGCGGCGACGGACCCGATGATGACCTCGCAAGTGGTCAGGAGCCTGGAGCGTGGCGGCCTCCTGGAGCGGCTGCCGCATCCGACCGACGGGCGCGCCCGTGTCCTCCGGGCGACGCGTGAGGGAGCGGCCGCAGCCCGGCGCGCGACGGCCGATGTCGAGGCCGCGGACGTCGCGTTCTTCGCTCGGGTGGATGCGCGGGCCTTCGCCGGCGAGCTCTCGGTCCTCGCCGAAACCGACACTGAAACCGACACCGAAATCGACACCGACACCGAAAACGAGAGGGAGGCCGAAGCCGGCGACGACGCCCGTGCCGATTAGGCCGAACGGGCGCGGAGCTGCGCCGCAATCGCGTCGGCGAGCTCCGGCGCGGCGGGTCCGACGTCCACCCGCAGCCCGGCTTCGTCGACCTCCAACGGCTGCAGCGTGGCGAGCTGCGAGTCGAGCAGCGACACCGGCATGAAGTGGCCCGGCCGCTCCGCCATCCGTGCCGCCAGCAGCTCTCGCGAGCCGTCGAGCTCGGCGAACACGGCGCCGGGGGCCTCCGAGCGGATGAGGTCCCGGTAGGCGCGCTTCAGCGCCGAGCAGGCGACCACCACCCCCTTGGGGGCGGTCGTCTCGAGCACGCGCCCGACCTCGCGCAGCCAGGGGATGCGGTCCTCGTCGGTGAGCGGCACTCCGGACGCCATCTTGGCGACGTTGGCCGCGGGATGCAGCGCGTCCCCGTCGACGAACGGCACGCCCAGCCGCTGCGCGAGCAGCTCCCCCACCGTGCTCTTGCCCGAACCGGACACGCCCATCACCACCACCTGCTTTCGCCGCACGCCGCCTCCTCGCCCATCACCCGTCGGTCTCGGACCGTCGGGCGGACGGTCCACCGGCAAGTATGCCGCGCTCCTGAGGCCGCACCCGCCGGGTCACGGTTCGCCGCGTCACGCGCCGGCCTGAACGCGCGTCCGCTCGCCCACCGCGCGCAGGTAGGCGAGGTCGTCGCGGGTGCGCTCGGCGAGCGGCAGTTCGGTGGAGAAGTCCTCGCACGTGACCCAGCCGTCATAGCCGAAGGCGTGCAGGGCACGGAAGTACGCATCCACATCCCCGGTGCCGGTGCGCAGTGGCGCCCACTCGTGGTGCCAGCGCACGGTGCCGTCCGCCTCCGGCTCGCCCGGAACCCACGCCACGTTCTTCACGTGCACGTGCGCGAAGTACGGCCCGAGCAGCTGCAGTGACGCGAGCGTCTCCTCGCGCCCCTCGATGACGAGGTTGCCGAGGTCGTGGATGACCCCGATCCGCTCCGGATCGAGCCCGTCGAGCAGCCGGAACGCCGCCGATGCCGAGGCGGTGATCGTCTCGTGGTGCAGCTCGACCAGCGCCTTCACCCCGTGGTGCGCGGCACGCTGGGCGGCCCACTCGACGTCGCGCCGGGCCGCCGCGAACAGCGAGCGGTAGTCCCCCGAGTCGGTCCGCGGCATGGTGACGCGCACCTGGCCCGCGCCGAGTCGCGCGGTCGCGGCGAGCATCCGCTCCACATCGTCGTGCTGGTCGCAGCGGGCGTACCCGCCGATGCCGGAGTAGGCGAGCCCGGACTCGCGGGTGACGCGCGCGATGTCGTCGAGCCGTTCCTCCAGGCCGGTCAGCGGCCAGGTCGCTCGGTTGCCCACCCAAAATCCCGGCTCCGCGGACTCCTTCTGGTCGGTGATACGCCACTCGATGCCGTCCCAGCCCTGCGCGGCGAGGTTCCGCGCGGCCTCCTCGGGCGTCCATTCCGGCGTGGAGGCGGTGAAGACGGAGAACCTCATGCCGGCACTCCCGTCGTCACCGTGACCCCGTCGAGCTCGCCGTCGACTACCTCGTCGAAGCGGATCGGCCGGCCGAGCGTCGCCGACAGGTAGAGGGCGCGCACGACGCACAGCGACAGGAACGCATCCTCCACCCGGACCCCGGGGGCGCGACCCTGATCGATGGCCTCGACGATGTCGTCGTACTGACGAAGATGCCCGACGACGAAGGCGTCCGGGCCGCGGACGCCGCCCCGCAGCTCGGCCGGGGGGACGGCCCGCGCCGCGCGGTCCTCCGTCTCGCCATCCGCGAAGAACGACTCCAGCTGGTCGTCGTGGATGACGGCGGAGCCCCGGTCGCCGTGCACTTGCAGCCGAACGGCGAGACCGGGGAACGCGGCGGTGGTCGCGTGGACCACGGCGAGCGGGCTGGAGGCGAACCGGATGGTGGCGACGGCGATGTCCTCCACCTCCACCCGCTCGTGGGCGAGCAGCGCCGTGTGGGCGGAGATCTCCACAGGGCGACCGAGCAGCCAGACCAGCAGATCGACGGTGTGGACGCCCTGATTCATCACCGCACCTCCCCCGTCGAGCTCCCAGGTGCCGCGCCACTGCCCGGAGTCGTAGTACTCCTGACTGCGCCACCAGGCGACGGAGGCGAGCCCGCTCGTGATCCGGCCGAACCGTCCGGAGTGCACAGCCTCTGCGACGACCCGGGAGGCCGGATCGAAGCGGTGCTGGCTGATCACCGAGACCACCAGACCGTCGCGCTCGGCGGCGCGGGAGAGCTCGAGGATCTCGCGTGCACGGGTCATGTCGGTGTCGAGAGGCTTCTCGATGACCACGTGCCTGCCCGCGGCTATGGCCTCCCGCGCCACCGCGACGTGCAGACCGCTCGGCGTGCAGATGACCACGATGTCGATCGGGACTGCCGCGAGCGCCTCGGTCAGGCCCGGGAACTCAGCCGGGCGGGCCGCGCCGGATTCGGCCACGATCGTATCCGCGAGCGAGCGGGCGGCCTCGGGCACGGCATCCACCAGGGCGGTGATCGCGAGCCGTGGATGCCGCAGGATCGCGCGGGCGTGGTTGAGCCCGATGATCCCGCAGCCGACGATGGCGACGTGCAGGGGACGCTGGGTGTCTGTCATACGAGGGTCACTCCGATCCGGTCGGTGAGGAGGCGGAAGGCCCGGCCGGCCCTCCCGAAGGCCGCCGGCCCCGAGAAGCCGCCGAGCGCGTTCACGTCGGTGAGGTGGGGCTCGAGGGACGCGAACCCGCGGTAGCCGTCGTGGCGCAGGGCGGTCAACGTTTCGAGCAGCTGGCCGTCGCCCTCCCCCGCCGGCAGCACCTCGCCGGTGGCGCTCAGCGCATCCTTCACCTGCAGGTACTCCAGGTGCGGCCGCAGCAGCGCGTAGCCGTCGTCGAAGGGATGAGCGACGCCGACCTGCACGAAGTTGGCGCTGTCCCAGGCGAGCCGCAGCGCTGGCGAGCCGACCGTCTCGACGATGTCGAGGCAGCGCTGCGGGGTGTCGCCGTAGATGTCCTTCTCGTTCTCGTGGAGCAGGACCACCCCGGCCGCTTCGGCGCGTTCGGCGAGCGCACGCATCCGGACCATCACGTCGTCGCGGATGCTCTCCACGGGCACGCCCTCGCCACGGAAGAACGAGAACAGCCGGATGTACCGCGTCCCCAGGTGCTTCGCCGCGGCGATGGCGCGACCGAGGCGATCCACTTCGTGCGAGACGGGCAGAGCGACATCCACCTTGCCCACCGGGGAGGCGATGGCCGAGACGCCCATCCCACGCTCCTCCAGGACGCCCGCGAGGCGGTCGAGCTGCGCCGGGTCCAGGTCGACGATGTTGACGCCCCATGCACTCCGCACCTCGATGTGCCGTGCGCCGAGGGCCTGGAGCACCGTCGCCTGGATGGCCGGGTCGGGGTCGATCTCATCGCCGAAACCCGACAGGGTCCAGGTCGCACCGCTCACGTCACTCGCCCTTCGATCCACTCCGATGCCGCCAGTTAACTCCACCGGGCGGGCTCACGCGTCCGACATGTCGGAGTTCGTCCTCCCCGGTCGCGATAGTCTGGGAGCGCTGCTCGATTCTTGCCACCCGCGGGAGAGCTGATCCCCTGACTACACCTCGTCGCGGCGGACGGCCCTTCGTCTGCCCCGGCACCACGAAGGAGCATGACGTGCCACAGGAAGCAACGGCCAACATCGGAGTCGTCGGTCTGGCGGTGATGGGCTCGAATCTGGCCCGCAACCTCGCCTCCCGCGAGGGCAACACGGTCGCGGTGTTCAACCGCACCTACGCCCGCACCGAGGAGCTGGTGAACGCGCACCCGGAGGCCGGGTTCGTGTCCTCCGAGCAGATGGACGACTTCGTCGCCTCGCTCTCCAAGCCCCGCACCGCGATCATCATGGTGCAGGCCGGGAAGGGCACGGATGCGGTCATCGATCAGCTGGTGGAGCGGTTCGAGCCGGGCGACATCATCGTCGACGGCGGGAACGCGAACTTCCACGACACCATCGAGCGGGAGAAGCGGATCGCGCCCACGGGCATCCACTTCGTCGGCGCGGGCATCTCCGGCGGCGAGGAGGGCGCGCTGAACGGCCCCTCGATCATGCCGGGCGGTTCGGCCGAGTCGTACGAGACGCTGGGCCCGATCCTGGAGTCCATCGCCGCGGTCGCCGAGGGCGAGCCGTGCGTGACGCACGTCGGCACCGACGGCGCCGGCCACTTCGTGAAGATGATCCACAACGGTATCGAGTACGCCGACATGCAGCTGATCGCCGAGGCGTACGACCTGCTCCGCACGGTCGGAGGCCTGTCGCCTGCCGAGATCGCGGACGTGTTCGCCGAGTGGAACAACGGCTACCTCGAGTCCTACCTGATCGAGATCACCGCCGAGGTGCTCCGCCAGGTGGATGCCGAGACCGGCAAGCCGTTCATCGACATCGTGCTCGACCAGGCCGGGTCGAAGGGGACCGGCGTCTGGACCGTGCAGAACGCGCTCGACCTGGGCGTCCCGGTCGGGGGCATCGCGGAGGCCGTCTTCGCCCGCGCCGTCTCCTCCAAGCCGAACCAGCGCGCCGCCGTGCAGGCGACCGTGCAGTCGCGGCCCGAGGTGCAGAAGGCGTCGGATGTCGCCGCCTTCGCCGATGATGTGTCCAAGGCCCTGTACGCCTCCAAGGTCGTCGCGTACGCGCAGGGCTTCGACGCGATCATCGCCGGCGCCGAGAAGTACGGCTGGGACATCAAGAAGGACCGGATCGCGAAGATCTGGCGCGGTGGCTGCATCATCCGCGCCCAGTTCCTGAACCGCATCGCCGACGCGTACGACGAGAACCCGGACATCGCCACGCTGCTCGAGGCGCCGTACTTCGCCGACGCCGTCCGGGAGGGCGAGGCCGCCTGGCGCCGCATCGTCGCCACCGCGGCGCTGTCGGGTGTGCCGGTCCCTGGTTTCGGCGCCGCGCTGTCGTACTACGACTCGCTCGCCTCGAAGCGCCTCCCGGCCGCCCTGGTGCAGGGCCAGCGCGACTTCTTCGGCGCCCACACGTACAAGCGCGTCGACAAGGAGGGCGTCTTCCACACCCTGTGGTCCGGCGACCGCACCGAGATCCCCACGGAGTCGTCCTCCCACTGACCCTCTCGGGGAGCCGCCCACCGTCGAGTACACAAAAACTGCACGCAGATCCACGGATCTGCGTGCAGTTTTTGTGTACTCGACGGCGGGGGCGAGAGAGGATGGGAACGTGACGTACGAGGACCATCCGGAACTCGCCGAGTACGAGCCGCTCGGGGAGCGACCGCTGCGCGGGCGCACGATGACGGTCGCGAGCCGGGTCTTCGTCGTGGTGGCGCTCAGCGCGCTGCTTCTGCCGGGCATCCTGCTGACCGTCAGCATCCAGACGCAGACGGCCGACTACACCTGCGCCGTGTACGCGCGGCAGTACCAGCCGGACGCCCTCAGCTCCTCCGCCCGGTTCGAGTTCTCGGGCCTGCTCGGCCCCGGATGGCAGTGCTACGCGCTCAACACCGAGGGCGACGCCACCTGGGTGGCACCGCTCGGGCTCATCCCTTCGGCTCCGCACCAGCTCCCGTGATCAGGGCGCACCGGGTTCAGAAGGCGGCGCGGCGCGTCTCCTGACACGTCGGCGGACCCGCAGGTCGGGTCAGACCGAACCGGTCAGGCGGCGCCGTCGAACATCGACGTCACCGAGCCGTCGGTGAACACCTCGCGGATGGCGTTGGCGAGCAGCGGCGCGATCGGCAGCACGGTGAGGCCCTCCCAGCGCTTGTGCTCCGGCAGCGGGAGGGTGTCGGTCACGACCACCGAGTCGATCGCGTCGCTCTGCAGCAGCTCGACCGCCGGGTCGCTGAACACGGCGTGGGTCGCCGCGACGACCACGCCGGTCGCGCCGCTCGCCTTCAGCGCCTCCGCGGCCTTCACGATCGTGCGGCCGGTGTCGATCAGGTCGTCCACCAGCAGGCAGACGCGCCCGTTCACGTCACCGACGATCTCGTGCACCGAGACCTGGTTCGGGATGAGCGGGTCGCGGCGCTTGTGGATGATCGCCAGCGGCGCGCCCAGCTTGTCGCTCCAGATGTCGGCCACGCGGACGCGGCCCATGTCGGGCGACACCACGGTCAGGGTCGACGGGTCGAGCTCGCGGCGCATGTGCTCCAGCAGGACCGGCATCGCGAACAGGTGGTCGACCGGTCCGTCGAAGAAGCCCTGGATCTGAGCAGCGTGGAGGTCGACCGACATGATGCGGTCCGCTCCCGCCGCCTTGAACAGGTCGGCGACCAGCCGGGCCGAGATCGGCTCGCGGCCGCGGCCCTTCTTGTCCTGGCGCGCGTACGGGTAGAAGGGGGCGACGACGGTGATGCGCTTCGCCGAGGCGCGCTTGAGCGCATCCACCATGATGAGCTGCTCCATGAGCCACTCGTTGATCGGCGACGTGTGCGACTGGATGACGAACGCGTCGGAACCACGGACGCTCTCGTCGAACCGCGCGTAGATCTCGCCGTTGGCGAAGGTGCGTGCGTCGGTGGGGATCAGCTCACTGCCGAGGCATTCTGCGATCTCCTGCGCGAGCTGGGGATGCGCGCGGCCGGAGATGAGGACGAGTCGCTTCTGGCCGGTCGTGGTGATCCCTGACACTTACTCTCCGCTCTTGTGACCGGCGCCGATGTCGTCGGCACCGTCGTCAGACCCGTTGCTCTCCCGGGCAGCCCGGTCGGCTTCGGTGCCCGGCCGCTTCTCTGCGACCCAGCCTTCGATGTTGCGCTGCGGAGCGACCGTGATGGCCAGGGCTCCGGCGGGGACGTCCTTCCGGACGACCGTGCCCGCTCCCGTGTACGCTCCGTCACCCATCCTAACGGGCGCGACGAGCACCGTGTTCGTGCTGATCCGCACGTGGGAGCCGATGACCGTCCGGTGCTTGTTCACCCCGTCGTAGTTGGCGGTGATGACGCCGGCGCCGAGGTTGCCCTTCTCGCCGACCTCCGCGTCGCCGACGTAGTTGAAGTGCGCCAGCTTGGTGCCCGCACCGATGACGGCGTTCTTGGTCTCGGTGAACGTTCCGATCTTGCCCCGCTCGCCCAGGACGGTGCCGGGCCGCAGATAGGCGAACGGTCCGACGGTAGCGCCGGCGCCGATGACGGCGAGCGTGGCGTCGGTCCGTGTGACCGTCGCGCCCTCCCCCACCTCGGTGTCGGTGAGCGTCGTGTCCGGGCCGATCGTCGCGCCGGTCTCGACCACCGTGGCGCCGCGGAGCTGCGTGCCGGGGAGGACGGTGACGTCGGGCGCGAGCTTCGCCTTCACGTCGATCCAGGTCGTCGCCGGGTCCTGCACGGTCACGCCGGCGAGCTGCCAGGTGCGGACCAGGAGGGCGTTCAGCTTCGCTGCCGCGTCGCTCAGCTGCGCGCGGTCGTTGATGCCCTCGACCAGCCACGACTCGGCGACGGGGAGCGCATCCACGTCGAAGCCGGCCTCGCGCAGCAGGCCGATCACGTCGGTGAGGTACTTCTCGCCCTGGGCGTTGTCGGTCGAGACGAGCGCCAGCTTGTCGCGGAGGGCGGCCAGACCGAAGAGGTAGATGCCGGCGTTGATCTCGCCGATCGCCCGCTCGGCCTCCGTCGCGTCCTTGTGCTCGACGATGCGGTCCAGGTGCCCCTCGGGCGTGCGGACGATCCGGCCGTACCCGGTGGCGTCGGCCGGGAACGACGAGAGGATGGTGGCCGCGGCCTCGCCGGAGCGGTGCCGCTCGATCAGCTCGCGCAGCGTCCCGGCGTCGAGCAGCGGGACGTCCCCGTTCACGACGAGGACGTCGCCGCTAAAGCCCTCTGGGAGAGCCGCGACGGCCTGCTCGACGGCGCGCCCGGTGCCGGGCACCTCGTCCTGGTCGACGATCACGGCCTCCGGCATGTCCGCGCCGATGACCTCGGCCAGCCGGTCGCGCTCGTGCCGCACGACCGCGATGACGTGCTCCGCATCCAGCTCACGGGCCGTCGCCAGCACGTGGGAGACGATCGGGATGCCGCCCAGCGGGTGCAGCAGCTTCGGGGTGGCGGACTTCATCCGCGTGCCCTGCCCCGCCGCGAGAACGACGATGGCGAGATTCTGGTCGGTCATGGTGCTCCAGGGGTCGGGGCCGTCGATTCGCTCCGCCTCCAGGACTCGAACCTGGACCTAACAGCTCCAAAGGCTGTCGTGCTGCCATTACACCAAGGCGGAACACACGCTTTCGCGCAGATGACAGTCTGCCAGACGGTCCCCGCCCGATCCCCCAATAGCATGGGGGGATGGCCGACGCACGTGACGAGGTGGACCGCATCGTCGACGCCTGGCTGCGCGAGCGGCCGGACCTCGACTTCGCGCCGCTGCAGGTGCTGTCCCGAGTCGACCGGCTCTCCCGCCACCTCGACCGCGCGCGCCGCGGCGCCTTCGAGCGGTCGGACCTCGACTCCTGGGAGTTCGACGTGCTGGCCGCATTGCGCCGCGCTGGCGCGCCGTACCAGCTGAGCCCGAAGTCCCTCCTGCAGCAGACCCTCGTCTCCTCCGGAACGATGACGAACCGCATCGACCGGCTGGTCGCCCGCGGCCTGGTCGAGCGCCGCACCGACCCGAACGACGGCCGCGGCATCCTCGTGCAGATGACCGCGCAGGGCCTCACCCGGGTGGATGCGGCGATCACCCGCCTGGTGGACGCGGAGGCCGAACTGCTGGAGGGGCTTTCCGCCGCCGACGCCGAACGGCTCGCCGCGCTGCTCCGCAAGCTCAGCCTCGGCTTCGACGCCGAGGGCTGATCGGTCCTGCTCGTAGCCGCCGCATACCGGGCTCCCAGGTGGCCGTTATGCCGCTCTCATAAAATCGGGAGCGATGAGACTCTCCCGACTGAAGCGACTCCCGTCCCGGGTCAAGCGTGCGGCGCGCTACGAGATCCACGCGCACTGGCGCCGCCAGCCGATCGTGCAGGGCTCCGTGCTCTACGAGTCGTTCTCCGGCAACGGGATGCTCGACAACCCGGAGGCGGTCTTCCGGGAGCTGCTCGCCGCGCCCGACCTCGGGCACCTCACCCACATCTGGGCGCTCTCCGACCTCCACCAGTACCGCGCCGCCGTCGAGGAGTTCGCCGGCGACCAGCGGGTGAGCTTCGTCCGCTACGGCTCCGCGGCGTACTACCGGGCGCTCGCGACCAGCCAGTACCTGGTGAACAACGCCACCTTCCCGCCGGACTTCTCCAAGCGGCCCGGCCAGGTCTACCTGAACACCTGGCACGGCACGCCGCTGAAGCGGATGGGCTACGACATCGCCGACGGCGCGCTCGGCACCGCCAACATCATCCGCAACTTCGTGCAGGCGGACTACCTGCTCTCGGCGAACCCCTTCATGTCCGAGCAGATGTACGAGACCGGCTACAAGCTGACCGGTGTCTACCGCGGCACCCTCGTCGAGGAGGGCTACCCGCGCATCGACCGGCAGTTCCTCGACGACGCCGGGCGTGACGACGTTCGCCGTCGGCTCGTCGCGGCGGGCATCCCGCTCGGCGACCGCAAGATCGTCCTGTACGCCCCGACTTGGAAGGGCCAGACGTTCGGGCGCCCGGAGGACGACCTGGATGCGCTGCTCGCGCACATCGGCCAGATCGAGGAGCGCATCGACACTAGCCGGTACGCCGTCCTGCTGAAGACGCACCAGTCCGTCCACGCGCTCGCCGCCCACCGGCCGGAGCTCGCCCGGATGCTGGTGCCCAACGAGATCCCGACCAACCTTGTCCTGGGTGCGACCGACATCCTGATCTCCGACTACTCGAGCATCTTCTTCGACTTCCTGCAGACCGGCCGGCCGATCGTGTTCTTCACGCCCGACCTGGCCGACTACGCGGGAACGCGGGGCCTCTACTTCGAGCCGGACGAGTGGCCCGGGCCCGTGCTGATGTCGGCGCGGGAGGTCGGCGACGAGCTGCACACCATGGCCGAGAACGACGATGCGGTTCCCGTCGAGTCGCGCGATCGGTACCTCGACATGCAGCGCCGCTTCACCCCGTACGAAGACGGAGGAGCGTCCGGCCGGGTCGTGGACATCGTCTTCCGCGGGGTCCGCGACGGCTACCGGTTGCGCACCGACCTCGCCGACGACGGCCGCGAGAAGGTGCTGCTCTACCTGGGCGGCATGCGCCCCAACGGCATCACCACCTCCGCGCTGAACCTGCTCAACAACATCGACCACGACCGGTACGACGTCTCGGCGTTCTTCGCCCAGAGCCGCTCCCGGGTCATCATCGGGAAGCAGCAGCAGATCCATCCCGCCGTCCGGCAATTCCCCCGGGTCGGCGGGATGAACGGCGCGAAGCTGCTCCACCTCGCCCGGCACCTCGACTTCCGGAGGGGCCGCATCGCGCAGCACGCCGACATCCCGGCGCAGAACCGGCTCTGGGACGACGAGTGGTACCGCTGCTTCGGCGAGAGCCGCTTCGACTACGTGGTCGACTTCTCCGGCTACGGTCCGTTCTGGGCGACGCTGCTGCTGCACTCCCCCGACGCACAGCGGGCGATCTGGCTGCACAACGACCTCGCCTCCGACGCGCACCGCGAGGTGAACGGCGAGAAGCGGATGCTGCACAGCCTCACGCAGATCTTCACGCTGTACCGGCAGTACGACCACCTGGTGTCCGTGTCGCCGACGCTGTCCGAGATCAACCGCGCGTCGCTCGCCGAATACGCTCAGCCTGCGAAGTTCGTGTCGGCGCTCAACACGGTCGACGCGGACCACATCCTCGAGAACGCGGCGGCCGACCTCCACGAGCTGACCTTCGACGAGGAGGTCGGGAGCATCCCGGACTGGGCGGAACTGCTGCTCGCGGAGGACGACGTGACGACCTTCGTCAACGTCGGGCGGCTGTCGCCGGAGAAGAACCAGGCGCGCCTCATCCGGGCGTTCGCCGCCGTCCACTCGGAGAACCCGCGGACCCGGCTGGTCATCGTCGGCTCCGGACCGCTGGCCGCCGAGTTGGAGGGCCTGGTCGCCGAGCTGGGGCTGACCGGATCGGTGTTCCTCACCGGCATGCAGCGCAACCCGCACGCGATCATGGCGAAGGCCGACTGCTTCGTGCTCTCCAGCGACTACGAGGGCCAGCCGATGGTGCTCCTGGAGGCCCTGGTGCTGGAGCTGCCGATCATCACGGTCGAGTTCGCCTCGGCGAAGAACGCCCTCCCCGAGGGCAGCGGCCTGGTCGTCCCGCAGACGGTGGACGGCGTCGCCGACGGCTTACGCGCCTTCCTCGCCGGCGACGTCCCCGACAGCCACTTCGACCCGCACGCCTACAACCGCAAGGCCGTCGCCGAGTTCTACCGAGCCATCGGCGCCACCCCCCTCTGACCCGCCCCCGCCCCACCGCCCCGCCGCCCCACCGCCCCGCCGTCGAGTCCGCACTTTTTGCACGCGCGCACGGCGTGTCGCGTGCAGAAATCGTGGACTCGACGGTGGGCAGTGGGGGTCAGGCGCGAGCGACGAGGGCGCGGAGGTCGAGGCCGGAGGGCAGCTCGCCGAAGAGGGAGCCCCGCTCGGGGCCGAGGCGGGCGGCGACGAATGCGTCGGCGACGGCGTCGGAGGCGTCACGGATCAGCAGCGAGGCCTGGAGGGCGAGCGCCAGCGAGGCGACGAGAGGCCGGACGGAGGCCTCGGCGGCAGCCCCGGCAGAAGTCGACGCTTCGCCGACGTCGCCGGCGTCGCCCGCTACGCACGACGCCACCCGGGCGCGCAGGCGGTCGTGGTGGGCGTCGAACGTGCGGTAGACCCCGCGGGCCAGCGCGAGCTCGGCGTCGAACGCGTCCCAGGCCGCCGGCTCCCTCCGCAGCGCGCGCAGCACGTCGAGCGCGATCACGTTGCCCGAGCCCTCCCAGATCGCCATCACCGGCTGCTCGCGGTACCGCCGGGCCAGCGGGAACGCCTCCGTATAGCCGTTGCCGCCGAGACATTCCAGCGCCTCGTACGCGTGCCCGGGCCCGCGCTTGCAGACCCAGTACTTGGTCACGGCGGTGGCCAGCCGGCGGAATGCCACGTCCGCGTCCGGCGCGTCCACGTCGTGCGCCCGCGCCAGCCGCAGCGCGACCGCAGTCGCCGCCTCCGACTCGAGCGCCAGGTCGGCGAGCACGGCGGTCATAGCCGGCTGGTCGACCAGTCGCGCACCGAAGGCCGACCGGTGCCGGACATGCCAGGCCGCCTCGGCGACCGCCTGCCGCATCCCGGCCGCGCTGCCGTACACGCAGTCCAGCCGGGTGCGGTTCACCATCTCGAGGATGGTTCGGACGCCCCGCCCCTCCTCCCCCAGCAGGTAACCGACCGTCCCGTCGAACTCGACCTCGCTGGAGGCGTTGGAGCGGTTGCCGAGCTTGTCCTTCAGCCGCTGGATGAGGAACACGTTGCGTGAGCCGTCCTCCAGCACCCGCGGCACGAGGAAGCAGGAGAGCCCCACCGCCGTCTGCGCGAGCACGAGGAAGGCGTCAGACATGGGAGCGGAGCAGAACCACTTGTGCCCGGTGATCAGCCACCGGCCGTCGCCATCGGAGAGCGCGCGCGTGGTGTTCGCCCGCACGTCGGAGCCGCCCTGCTTCTCGGTCATCGCCATCCCGAACAGCGCAGAGCTCTTGCCCGCCCGTAGAGTGCCGTCGTACTCGCGACTGAGGAGGCGCGGCATCCACTCGGAGGCGAGCGCATCGGAGGCGGCGAGAGCCGGAACAGCGGCGTGCGTCATCGACACCGGGCAGGCGTGTCCGGATTCGACCTGGGCGAACAGCATGAACGCGGCCGCGCGGGCGACGTTGGCGCCTGGGCGCGGCTCCGCCCAGGCCGAGGTGTGCGCGCCGGCCGCCACGGCGGCGGCGATCACCCGGTGGTACCCGTCGTCGTACTCGACCTCGTCGATCCGGTTGCCCCACCGGTCGAACGCGCGGAGCTGCGGTTCGTGGAGGGTGGCGAGCTCCGCATCCCGCTGGAACGCGGCGGACCCGACCAGCCTCCCGACCTCGCCGAGCGCCCCGGTCGCCCACCCGGCGTCGTACCGCTCCACCCCCTCCCGCAGCGCTGCGTGCGCCGAGAACTCGTCGACGTCGACGCGCGGAGGGGGCTGGTTCACGACGGTGTGGGTGACCATGGCGGGAGTCTAGTGCGGCCGCACAGCGACGCCGCGGGTCTCACCGGGGTTGCGGGAGCAGGATCCCTTCTCGGAAGCCAGGGTCGGAAGCGAGAAGGGCATCCACGCGTTCGCTCCAGTCGTCGTCGCGTCCCATTGCCCTGAGAAAACGCTTGGCAGCGACGATACCGCTGTAGGTGCTCGCCGGCGCGTGCGGCGATTCACGTCTCTTCTCCTTGGCGAGAGTGGAGAACATGACGTCGAACGACCGATGCCACAGTTGCCCATGATGGGAACAGACGTTTCGCAGCACCGCGAAGCTGTGCACAGTGGAACCGAACCCGCTCCGCTGCACGCCGAGGGCGTCGGCGGTCCGGAGCGCGGGCACGGGCGTCGCCAGATACCAGAGCGTTTTGGCCAACGCACCGAAGGTCATGTGCTCGATGGCGACCCAGATCGGAACCGCGGAAAGGTCGTCACCCACGCGATATCGCTGCACGGTGCGGAGCCTCGGGCGTGACAGCTCCCGTTCGATCTTGGCGATATGACCCCGCAGCCCCGGTGTGATGTCGAGATACGACGCTTCGTCGAGATAGAAGGCGTACGGACCCGATTCACGCCCGGCTTCATAGGCGAATCTCGAACGCACGCCGATCTCGATCTCGACCAATGCCTCGGTGAGGAGGGCGCGCAGCTGCGCGTCCAGCTCGGCCATCTCCTGGATGCGGCTCAACGAGCTCCCTGTGTCGAAACGGTCGTCTCCGCGAGATGGCGCGCGTTGGAATTGTCGCCCGTACCCACTGACCCGGTAGTAGTTCAGCCGGTGAAGCAGAGCCGCCGCCTCGTCCGGGTCGCCGATGTGAAGGCCCCGGGAGCGCAGAAGGATGACTTGATGGTCGAGGGTGAGGAAGGGCTTCAGCACGCGACGATGCTAGGGGCCATAGTGGACAGAAAAAGGCCCCCCGCATGTGAGGAAGCCAGTGGCTCGAGCCTTGGAGGGGCGCTGATAGCAAAACACTAGCAGTCGGGGCCGGCGGGGATGGGAGAAGCGGTCAGCCTGCGGCCGCCGCCGGTAGGCTGGGGAGTCTCATGGCTCACCTGCTCGGCGCCGAAGCGCTGCACCTGGAGTACCCGACGCGAACCGTCTTCGACTCCGTCACCCTCGGTATCGCGGAGGGGGACCGCATCGGCGTCGTCGGGCGCAACGGCGACGGCAAGTCGACGCTGCTGCACCTGCTCGCCGGGAGCTTGGAGCCGGACTCCGGACGGGTCACCCGGCGGCGCAGCGTCACGGTCGGGATGCTGGACCAGCGCGACGAGCTGCCGGAGCAGCTGACGGTCGGCCGGGCCATCGTGGAGGACCGCGAAGAGCACCTGTGGGCCGGCGACCCGCGCGTCCGCGACGTGCTCGCCGGACTGGTGTCCGACATCCCCTGGGATGCGACGATCGGCGAGCTGTCCGGCGGTCAGCGCCGGCGCGTCGCCCTGGCGGCCCTGCTGGTGCACGACCACGACATCCTCTTCCTCGACGAGCCGACCAACCACCTCGACCTGGAGGGTGTCGCCTGGCTCGCCCAGCACCTGAAGTCCCGCTGGGCCGCAGGTTCCGGCGCGCTCGTCGTCGTGACGCACGACCGGTGGTTCCTGGACGAAGTGTCGACGGCGACCTGGGAGGTGCACGACGGGATCGTCGAGCCGTTCGAGGGCGGCTACGCGGCGTACGTGCTGCAGCGGGTGGAGCGCGACCGGATGGCTTCGGTCGCCGAGACGAAGCGCCAGAATCTGATGCGCAAAGAGCTCGCCTGGCTCCGTCGCGGCGCGCCGGCACGCACCTCGAAGCCGAAGTTCCGGATGGATGCCGCAGCAGACTTGATCGCCGACGAGCCGCCGCCCCGCGACACGGTCGAGCTGACCACCCTCGCCACGTCCCGTCTCGGCAAGGATGTCGTCGATCTGCTCGACGTGTCCGTCTCGTACCCGCCGAAGACCGTGCTGCGCGACATCGAGTGGCGGATCGCCCCCGGCGAGCGCACCGGCATCCTCGGGGTGAACGGCGCGGGCAAGTCGACCCTCCTGGGCCTCGTGGCCGGGACCGTGCAACCGGACTCCGGGCGCGTCAAGCGCGGCAAGACGGTGCGGATCGCGACCCTGACGCAGCAGCTCTCCGAGCTCGACGACATCGCCGACGAGCGGGTCAGCGCCGTCGTGGCCGGCAAGAAGTCCACCTACCTGGCCGGCGGCAAGGAGGTCTCCCCCGGGCAGTTGCTGGAGCGGCTCGGCTTCACCAACGCGCAGCTCTCCACCCCGGTGAAGGACCTCTCCGGCGGTCAGAAGCGGCGCCTCCAGCTGCTGCTCATCCTGCTCGACGAGCCGAACGTGCTCATCATGGACGAGCCGACGAACGACCTCGACACCGACATGCTGGCCGCGATGGAGGACCTGCTCGACTCCTGGCCGGGGACCCTGCTCGTGGTCTCGCACGACCGGTACCTGCTCGAGCGCGTCACCGACCAGCAGTACGCGGTGCTGGAGGGACGGCTGCGGCACCTGCCCGGCGGCGTGGACGAGTACCTGCGGCTGCGGAAGGCGCAGAGCGCGGCGGAGGGCACGGTCGGCGGCAGCTCCCCCGCGACGGCGGGCATTACAGCCGCCCCCGCGCTGGCCGGCGCCGCCCTGCGCGCGGCCGAGAAGGAGCTCACCGCCCTCGACCGGCGCCTCGCCAAAGTCACCGGCCAGGTGGCGGCCAAGCACGACGAGCTGGCCCGCCACGACCAGAGCGACTACGTCGGCCTCGGCCGGCTCACCGACGAGCTGCGGGCACTCGAAGGCGAGATCGCGGATCTCGAGACCCGCTGGCTCGAACTGTCGGAGCAGCTGGAGGGCTGACCCGGGCAGACCGGGCTGGCCGCACCCCCGGACTGGGGAACGAAAGCACCGCCTCCCTGTGCGATGATCCTGAGGATCGGTCGCGTACCCGACCCGACGCGGCCGATGGGGACAGGAGCGGCACGTGAGTGACCAGAGGCGGGCCGTGAACGAGCGGCCCCTGTTCGGACGGGATCGCGCCCGTGAGACGATGCTGCTCGTCGCCCACCGCGCCCGCGATCACGGCGGCGCCCTCCTGGTGACCGGGGAGGCGGGGCTCGGCAAGACCTCCCTCCTGGCCGATGTCGCGCAGCGGCTGGAGGGGTGGACGGTGCTCCGGGTCCACGCGGACTCGTTCGAGTCCGACCTCGCGTACGCGACGGTCGAGACTCTCGTCCGCGGGCTGAACGGTCTTCGGCGTGGCACCGCCAGCGCCGGCGGAGGCCGGAGCGCAGGCGCCGGCGGAGCGCGCGCCGCCATCCGTCCCCCGGAGCCCGGGGACGACCCGCTCACGGTCGGCCGCCTCCTGCTCGACGCGATCGACGCCTTCGACGGACCCGTCTGCCTCATCGTGGACGACGCACAGTGGGTGGATGAGCCCTCCGCTCGCGCGCTGCGCTTCCTGGTGCGGCGGCTGATCGACCAGCGCTTCCTGTTCCTCGCCGCGACGCGTCCGCAGCAGAGCCCGTTGACCGCGCTGTTCGACGACGTCGCAGCAACGACCGCCAACCACGCCAGGATCGACCTCGCACCGCTGACCGTGGGCGACACGCAGGAGCTGGCCCGTCACTTCCTCGGCCATCCGGTGTCGCGCCGCACCGCCACCCGCCTCACCGAGGCGACGCAGGGCTCCCCGCTGCTCCTCAGCGTGCTGCTCGGGCAGCTGAGCGAGACGTTCGCGCAGGCGCTGCACCCGGCGGGCTGGGACCTCCCGGCCACGGCCATCACCCCGCTCTCCTCGGCGATCTCCGCATCCTTGAAGGGCACCCTCCCTCCCGTGCGGGCGGCCGCAGAGCTGGTGGCCGTGCTGCGGGATCCGCTGCCGATGCCGGTCGTCGGGACGATCGCCGGACAGCTCGGCGCCGACGTCGACGTCCACGGCGCCGTGGCGCGCGGCCTCGTGCTCGCCGAGACGCGCGACGGCGTGCTCCGGGTGGAGCCGGCGCACGCGATCCTCGCCGACGCCCTCGCGGCCGAGGTTCCGCTGGACCGCCGGGTCGCCATCCACCGGGTCGCCGCCGAGGTGCTGTCCGGTCACCGTGCCCTCCGTCACCGGGTGGAGGCCGCCGACCGCACCGACCCGACCCTGGTCGACGAGCTGCTCGTGGCGGCCCTGACGGTGTCCGATCTCGGCCAGGCCGAGCAGGCGCTCAGCTACGCCCGCTCCGCCGTCGACCTGGCGTCCGGCGCGGAGGCGGACCGTGCCCTCCGTGAGCTGGGCCTGATCGCCATGCGCTTCCGGATGCACGAGCGCATCCTCGAACTCCGGCCCGCCTTCGAGGCCATGAAGCCGTCACCGACCCGCGACGCCGTCCTCCTGGAGCTGAGGACGCTGTCCGGCGACATCCCCGGCGCGCTGGCGCTCGCGCTGCAGTTCGAGAGCCGGCCGGCGACGACACCGGACGAACGGGCGCTGCGATCGCACGCGGCGGAGGCGCTCGCCAAGGTGCTGATGGCGATGGGCGATTTCCCCGCGGTCCTCGACCACCTGGATGCCGCACGGGCGCACATCGCGGAGAGTCCCGACCCGTCCGAGGTCGCCGACCCGGCGCTCCGCTGGCTCGCGGCGCCGCTGGACGACCTGACCCGGGTGCTCGGCTGGGCCGTCAACTCCGCGGCGCACGCACGCCGATCGGAGCTGTTCGCACCGCTCGCTGCCGAGCTCGACGAGCTGGTCGTCGGCCACGAGTCCCCCGCCGCGGTGGATGCGCTGGTCAGCCGGTCGCGGGTGTTCATCCTGAGCGGCGACATCGAGCGGACCCGCGCCGATCTGGCGAGGGCCAATGACCTCGTGCGGCGGTTCCCCACCAGCTGGACGGCGGGATTCGCGCGCACGATGTATGCGCACATCCTCTACCTCACCGGCGAGTGGGAGGAGTCGGTCACCCTCGCCGACACGGCCGTCGCGCTGGCACTCGACGAGACAGACCTCTCCTGCTGGCCGCTCGCCCTCTGGACCTCGGCGCTGGTGCGCGCGGGCCGCGGCGAGGCGGAGGCCGTCGACGAGCGACTCCGGGCGGCGGCCCAGGCGGACCCGCGGATCACCGGCTCCTACGACGGCGACCTGCCCTACCTCGCGCAGGCGGAGCTGGCGCGCGCCCTCGGCCGTCCTGAGGAGCAACTGGCCGCGACCGAGCGGGCGGAGGCCGCCGCCTCCCGCGGCTCGACACTCGGCTGGCTGACCTACCGTGTGGATGCGCTGGCGACGTTGGGCCGCGCTGAGGAGGCGCGGTCCGCCTACGAGCGATGCGCTGCTCCGGGGATGTGGCGGCCGTACTACGGGTCGCTCCGCTGGCTGGAGGGTCGCGTGCTGGAAGCGGAAGGACGGGAATCGGTGGCGCTCGCCGCGTACCGGTCCGCCGTCGACGAACCCGCCGCGGACCGGTTCCCGTTCCCGCGCGCCGTGGCGGCGCTGGACGCCGGCCGGGTCGCGGTGTCACTCCGTCAGACCGCGGACGCCCGTGAACTGCTGGACGCAGCGGCGGCCACGTTCCGGGCTCTCGGCGCCTCCGGGTACCTGGGCCGCTGCGTTCACCTGCTCGACGAGACGGCTGTGCAGACCCCGACGGCCGACCCGCTCGCCACGCTGACCACGCGCGAGCGTCAGGTGGCCCACGCGCTCGCGGCCGGGATGACCAACAAGGAGATCGCCGAGCGGCTCTACGTCTCGGTGACGACCGTGAACTTCCACGTCCGCAACATCCTGTCGAAGCTCGGGCTGCGCTCCCGGCGCGACCTGCGGACCCTCTCGCGGAGGAGACCCGTCAAGTCTTGACGGTTTCGACCGCGGGGTGGCGAAGGTCGGAAACGGCCTGGGTAGTGTGAGGACTCCTGGGATGCCCGGCCCAGCAGACGGATACGTTTCCCGCATTCGACGAATCGTCTCAACCCGACGTCGGCTGCCGGCCGGGCATCCTCGGGACTGCTCCCGCCTCGCTCAGTCTCCGACGATGCGCGCGCCGTGGACCGGTCCGGTCGCCCGGACCGCGCGCACCCGGGCCGCGCTCAGCGCGATCTGCAGGTCGAGCGCGGAGTCGAGGTCCGACGTCAGGAATGCGACCGTCGGGCCGGAACCGGACACGATTCCGGCCAACGCGCCGTTCATCTCGCCCAGCTCGATGACGTCCGCGATCTCCGGGACGAGGTGGATGGCCGGCGCCTGCAGGTCGTTGGTGAGCGCTTCGGCGAGCATGGCCGGCTCGCCGGCACGCAGCGCCTGCAGGACGGCGGAGTCGACGGTGGGCGTGAGCTGCGCCGGGGCGATGTCGTGCGCGTGGCGCTCGCGGTGGCGATCCAGCTCGCTGTAGACGAGCGGAGTGCTGAGCTGGCCCTCCGGCAGCGCGAGGACCCACTGGAACTGGCCCGTCGCGAGCGCCGGGCTCAGCTGGTCGCCCCGCCCGGTGCCGATCGCCGTTCCGCCGACGAGCGCGAACGGGACGTCGGCGCCGAGCCGCGCGGCCAGGCCGAGGAGCTCCTCGCGCCCGACGTCCGTGCCCCAGAGGGCGTCGCAGGCGACCAGGGCGGCCGCTGCGTCGGCCGATCCGCCGCCCATGCCACCGGCGACGGGCACGTGCTTGTCGATCTCCAGCCGGACGCCGCCGCTGAACCCGGTGCGCTTGGCCAGCAACCGGGCCGCCTTGATCGCCAGGTTCGAGCCGTCGACGGGGACGGTGCTCGTGTCGACGCTGCCCGCGAAGCTGACCGAGAAGTCGTCCGCCGCGTACGCGCGGACGTCTTCGTACAGGGAGACGGCCTGGTACGCGGTCGCGACGTCGTGGTAGCCGTCCTCCATGACGGCGCCGACGCGCATGAAGACGTTGATCTTGCCGGGAGCGCGAACGTGCACGCTGTCAACGTCCCACCCGTCCACCATGCTTCCAACCTACACACCCGGCGGCCCGGCCGCTGTGCGTCGCCTGGGCGCGCTACGCGGAGGGGACGGAGGCGAGCCGCGCGAAGTCGGCGAGCGCCAGCTGCTCGCCGCGGAGGCTCGGGTCGAGACCGGCCGCCTGGAGCGCCGTCGCGGCCGCCGACGGGTCGCCGAATACGGACGACAGGGCCTGGCGAAGCGTCTTCCTGCGCTGCTGGAAGGCCGCATCGACGAGCGCGAACGTGCGCAGCCGGAGCTGTTCGTCGCCCGGCTGCTCATCGCTCCGCTCGAACCCGACCAGGACGGAGTCGACATTGGGCACCGGCCAGAAGATCTGTCTGCTCACCGTTCCGGCGGTGCGCCAGGCCCCGTACCAGGCGGCCTTCACGCTCGGGGCGCCGTAGATCTTCGAACCCGGTGTCGCCGCGATGCGGTGGCCGACCTCCGCCTGCACCATGACGACGCCGGAGCGGAGGCTCGGGAAGTGCTCCAGGAAGTGCAGCAGCACCGGCACGGAGACGTTGTAGGGCAGGTTGGCGACCAGGCGGTCGGGGTCGGCCGGGAGCTCGGTGATCGCCAGGGCGTCACGGTGGACCACGATCAGGCGGGAGGCTGCATCGGGTGCGAGCTGCTCTACCGTCTTCGGGAGCTGCTCGGCCAGGCGACCGTCGATCTCCACGGCGATGACGTCGGCTCCGGCCTCCAGGAGGCCGAGGGTCAGCGATCCGAGTCCCGGACCGATCTCGACGACGCGATCGCCCGGCTGCACCTCGGCGACACGGACGATGCGCCGCACGGTGTTGCCGTCGATGACGAAGTTCTGGCCGAGCTTCTTGGTGGGCGTGACGTCGAGCAGTTCGGCGAGGTCGCGGATCTCTGCGGGGCCGAGCAGCCGGAGCTCGCTCACGCGATGATCCCGATGGGTCGCGTCGGCGGCGGCCCGACGGGCTCGCTGTCCCAGCGGCCGTAGACGAGCTCGGTGTTGGAGTTGATCTGGGCGGCGAGGGTGGAGGCGTCTGTGCCGAGGACCTCGGCCATCGCACGCAACGTGTGCGGGATCAGGTACGGCGCGTTCGGCCGGCCGCGGAACGGGGTCGGCGTGAGGAACGGCGCATCCGTCTCGACCATGATCAGGTGGCGGGGAGCCGCGGCGAGGGCCTCCCGGAGGTTCGGCGCGTTCTTGAAGGTGACGGTGCCGGCGAAGGACATGTACCAGCCGTTCTCGGCGCAGATGCGGGCCAGCTCCACGTCGCCGGAGAAGCAGTGGAAGACCGTCCGCTCGGGGGCGCCGACGCGCTTCAGCGTGGCCACGACGGCGGCGTGCGCGTCGCGGTCGTGGATCTGCAGGGCGATGTCGTTCTGCTTGGCGATCTCGATGTGGGACTCGAAGGACCGGAACTGCGCGTCGCGGCGGGGTCCCTCCTCCGTTCGGAAGAAGTCGAGCCCGGTCTCGCCGACGGCCCGCACGCGCGGGCGGCCGGCCAGCTCGGCGATCACGGCGAGCGCATCGTCCAGCTCGCCGCGCTCGTCGTAGTCGGGCGCGTCGTTCGGGTGCAGAGCCACCGCCGCGAGCATGCGCGGTTCGATCGCGGCGGTCTCGGCGGACCAGCGGGACGTCTCGACGTCGTTGCCGACCTGGACGACGCCGCGGACGCCGACACTGGACGCGCGGTCGAGCTGCTCCCGGTAGTCGAGCGGCTCGACACCGTCGGCCATTTCGAGGTGCGTGTGGTTGTCGTAGACGGGAACGGTGAGCGCCTCGGGGAGCGGAGGGTACGCCAGGTCGCGGCCGTCGGTGACGTGCCGCTGCCGGACGAACGACGGGTCCGTCATACCGCGGCGACCGCCTCCGCATCGATCCGCGGGAACAGCGCCGCCAGGCCGTTGACCTCGGTGCCGGCGGGGAGCCGGCCCCAGTGGCCAGCGGTGCGCAGCGGCTGCGCGGTGAGTGCACCGAGCTCGCCCTCGACGCCCAGCGCCTCCCACAGCTTCGCCGTGGCGCCCGGGATGACCGGCGACAGCAGCACGCCCAGGGCGCGCAGCCCCTCCGCCGCCGTGTACAGCACGGTGCCGAGCCGCTCGCGCTGCGCGTCGTCCTTCGCCAGCGACCACGGCTCCTGCTCGGTGATGTAGCCGTTCAGCTCGTCGACGATGCGCCAGATGGCGGTGAGCGCGTCGTGGATCGCCAGGCGCGAGATCGCCGCGTCGGCGTCGTCCGCCGCCGTTCGCACGACCTCCTGCACGGCCAGGTCGACCGGCTGGTACTCGCCTGCGGGAGGCACGATGCCCTCGAAGTAGCGGGTCACCATCGCGATCACGCGGGATGCCAGGTTGCCGAAGCCGTTGGCGAGCTCCGCCTGGTAGCGCGCGGCGAGGTCCTCCCAGCTGAACGAGCCGTCCTGCCCGAAGTTGATGGCCCGCATGAAGTAGTAGCGGAACGCGTCCGAGCCGAAGGTGTCGGTGATCTGCGTCGGCGCGATTCCGGTCAGCTTGGATTTGGACATCTTCTCGCCGCCGACCAGCAGCCAGCCGTGGCCGAAGACGCGCTTCGGCACGTCGAGCCCTGCGGCCATCAGCATCGCCGGCCAGATGACCGCGTGGAACCGGAGGATGTCTTTGCCGACCAGGTGGTTCGCCGGCCAGCGGCGGGCGAACTCCTCGTCGTCCTGCCCGTAGCCGACTGCGGTGATGTAGTTGAGGAGGGCGTCGAACCACACGTAGACCACGTGCGACTCGTCCCACGGCACCTTGATGCCCCAGTCGAAGCTGGAGCGGGAGATCGAGAGGTCGCTCAGCCCCTGTCGCACGAAGCTGACAACCTCGTTGCGGGCGGACTCGGGCTGGACGAAGTCGGGCCGCTCCTCGTAGAGGGCGAGCAGGCGGTCGGCGAACTGGCTCATCCGGAAGAAGTAGTTCTTCTCCTGCAGCAGCTCGAGCGGCTTCGAGTGGATCGCGCAGACCTTCTGGCCCTCGTACTCCCCTGTTCCGTCGACGATCTCGCTCTGCGGCTTGAACTCCTCGCAACCGACGCAGTACAGCGCTTCGTACTCGCCGGCGTAGATGTAGCCGTCGTCGTACAGCTTCTGCAGGAACTTCTGGACGTTCACCTCGTGGCGCTCGTCGGTGGTGCGGATGAAGTCGTCGTTGGCGATGTCGATGGTCTTCAGCAGCGGCAGCCACTCTTCTGTGACCAGCTTGTCGGCCCACTCCTGCGGCGTCGTGCCGTTCGCCGTCGCGGTGCGGAGGATCTTCTGACCGTGCTCGTCCGTCCCGGTCAGCAGCCAGGTGTCGTCGCCGGCCTGGCGGTGCCAGCGCGCGAGGACGTCGGCCGCGACCTCCGTGTAGGCATGCCCGATGTGCGGGACATCATTCACGTAGAAGATCGGCGTGGTGATGTAGAAGGAGGAGCCATCGGACATGGTGACTATCCTACGGGCGCGCAACACACCGATCCCGCGTGTTACTGCGCCTGTGGAGAACCGCCCGACCGCCCGCCGCTGGGACAGCTGACGCCCGTGCAGGGTTGGGTCCGATAGGTCTAGAATGGCTCCGAATGCAAGAGAAAGGAGCCGAACGGTGATAATCAGCTCGGCGGACGATCTTCCCCGCGTGTCCATCAGCGCTTTCAAGTCGAACCCGGTGCGCTACCTGGAGACCGGAGCACTCATCACGAACCACGGTCGCGTGCGGGCGGCCTTCACGCCCGTCGAAGACGCGACGGAAGACGATCGGCTCGACAGCATCAAGGCTCAGCTCGCCCTGCTCATGCGTCTTCAGTCCCCCGAAGACGTCGCGGAGGAACTCGCCGCCCTCTCTGCCGACCGCGATGCCGACACAGTGGGCGAAGCTCGATGACCTCCCGAGGCGCCTCGCCGACGCGCGCTATCTCGGCCACGTCGATGGTGGACACCAGCGTGATCGTCGCCGGGCTGACTCCGGAGATCATCGCCCACATCGAGGACTACGTGTCCTCGGCGATCTGCCGGGCAGAACTCGCCCGTGGGCTCGCGGTTTTCCACCAGGACGCAAGCCGTCCCCTTCGCGCGACCATCCGGCAGGAACTCCTCGAGCTGCTGGACTCCATCCCGGGATTCTGGCTCGACTTCGACGCGCGAGCCGCCGACGGCTACGGCCGACTCACGTCGCAGCCGCGCAGTGCCATGCGCCTGAAGGATGCTCTCATCGCCGGTCACGCCTATGCCCATGATCTGACGCTCGTGACCCTGGACAGTGGCTTCAGCCGCTTTCCTTCCGTGCGCCTCGAGGTTCTGGAACCCGCCGGAGCTCGCTGACCGGCGTCCAGCCCGATGCCACCCAGACCGAGCGCAGTCAGGCGCGACGGGCCAGCGCGGCCTGGTAGAGGTCGCGCTTGCCGAGGCCGGTGACCTCCGCCACCTCGGCCGCCGCCTCCTTCAGGCGGGTGCCTGCCGCGACCAGCGCGAGCACCTGGTCCACCGCCGCCTCCGGATCCGCCTCGCGCGCCGGCGCCCCGGCGACCACGATGACGATCTCGCCACGCACGCCCTCCGCGGCCCAGGCGGCCAGCTCGGCGGCCGTCCCGCGGCGCACCTCCTCGTAGAGCTTGGTCAGCTCCCTACAGACGACGACGCGGCGGTCGTCGCCCAACGCCGTGGCGAGGTCGGCGAGCGACGCGGCCAGCCGGTTGGGCGACTCGAAGAAGACCATGGTGCGCGGCTCCGCGGCCAGGGCCCGGAACGTGGACAGCCGCTCGCCCTGCTTGCGCGGCAGGAAGCCCTCGAACGTGAAGCGGTCGGTCGGGAGGCCGGCCACGGCGAGCGCCGTCAGCACCGCCGACGGCCCGGGCAGCGCCGTGACGCCGACTCCTGCTGCAGCAGCCGCCTCCACCAGGTGGAAGCCGGGGTCGGACACGGTCGGCATCCCCGCGTCGGACAGCAGCACCACATCCTGGTCGCGGGCCAGCTCCACGAGCTCGCCGGCCCTGTCGCGCTCGTTGTGGTCGTGCAGCGCGATCAGCCGCGGCCGGTTCTCGACGCCCAGGCCCGCCAGCAGGCGCTGCGCCACGCGGGTGTCCTCCGCAGCGACGACGGTGGCCGACCCGAGCACCTCGACCAGCCTCCGGGAGGCGTCGCCGAGGTTGCCGATGGGCGTGGCGGCGAGGATGATCATGGCTCTTAGTCTGTCAGCCGAAAGGCGACATGGAGCCTGGCGCCCCTAGCATGGCCTGGTGACTTTCGCTCCCGCCACCGACGTCGCCGCCGCCCATCGGGCTGCGGAACGCGTCGGCACCCGTCTGGACGACTGGTGGGCGCGCGTGCTCCGCACTCCCGGCAGACTGCGGCTCTGGTACTGGGGCGCTCCCGTCGGTGTGACGCTGCTCGCCGCGATCCTCCGGCTCTGGAACCTGGGCCAGCCGCACTCCCTCGTCTTCGATGAGACCTTCTACGTGAAGGATGCGTGGACCACCTGGAACCTCGGCTACGAGGGCAGCTGGCCGGACAAGCCGGACCCGCAGTTCGCGGCCGGCCACACGCAGATCTTCTCGTCGGACCCGTCGTTCGTCGCCCATCCGCCGCTCGGCAAGTGGCTGATCGGGCTCGGCATGGCGGCGACCGGCCCCGGCAACTCGTTCGGCTGGAGGGTGTCGACGGCGATCGCCGGAACTCTGGCGGTCCTGCTCGTCTTCCTGATCGCGCGGATGCTGTTCCGCTCCACCATGGTCGCGACGATCGCCGGCTTCCTGTTCGCGATCGACGGCCACGCCATCGTGATGAGCCGGGTCGCGCTCCTCGACGGCTTCGTGATGTTCTTCGCTCTGCTCGCGTTCTTCTGCATCCTGCTCGACCGGAGGTGGTCGGCCGACCGGCTGGCGGCGAAGGTGGCGGCTGCGCGGTCGGCGGGCAGGGACCCGGCGTGGGGACCCGTGCTGTGGTGGCGTCCGTGGCTGATCGCGGCGGGCATCCTCTGCGGTCTGTGCGCGGGCGTGAAGTGGACCGGCTTCTACTTCCTCGCCTTCTTCGCGGTCTACACCGTGGTGGTGGATGCGGTCGCCCGGCGCCGCGAGGGGATGCCGTTCTACGTCAGCGGCGCCCTGCTGAAGCAGGCCCCCGCGACGTTCGTGCTGATGGTTCCCCTCGCGTTCGTCAGCTATGTGGCCACCTGGGCGGGCTGGATCTTCACCGGCAACGGCTACTACCGGCACTGGGCGCAGGCCGTGCACATGCAGTGGACGGGCGCGCTGAGCTGGGTGCCGCTGTGGATCCAGAACCTCTGGCACTACCAGACCGAGATGTACAACTACAGCATCAACCTGCACACGCCGCACCCGTACCAGTCCAACCCGTTGACATGGACGCTGATGCTGCGGCCGACGAGCATGTACTACGTCGGGACGACGCAGGGCCAGGGAGGGTGCACCGCGAGCTCCTGCTCGGCCGCCATCACCTCGCTGGGCAACCCGCTGATCTGGTGGGCAGGGACCGCGGCGATCCTGTTCCTGCTGTACTGGCTGGTGCGGAGCCGCGACTGGCGGATCGGGCTCATCCTGACCGGGCTGGCGGCCGGCTACCTGCCGTGGTGGCTCTACATGGGACGCACGATCTTCACCTTCTACTCGATCGCCTTCGAGCCCTACCTGATCCTCGCCCTGACGGCGGTGATCGCGATGGTGCTCGGCACCCGGGCGGATCCCGAGCACAGACGGAAGCGCGGCATCGTCTGGGTGGGCGGCTTCCTCGCCGCCTGCGTGGTGGTGAGCGCCTTCTTCTGGCCGATCTGGACGGGCCAGCAGGTGCCGTTCTGGTTCTGGCAGATCCACATGTGGCTGCCCAGCTGGGTCTGAGGATCGCCTCAGGCGCTGCCCGGTGCGGCACTGTCCCGTGTCAGCGGCCGGTGGTAGACCGAGGGGTATGACCGATGCCGAACAGCCCCTCGATCTCGTCCCCCTGGCCGGGAGCGAGCGCCCCGACCGACCCGGCTTCCAGGCGCACGGCGGGCTCTCCCCCGACGCGCGCGTGGACGCCACGCTCGTGCTCCGTCGCCGGGCGCCGCTGCCCGAGAGCGCCTTCGCGCAGCCGCTGAGCCGCGACGAACTGGCGGAGCGGTACGGCGCGTCGCCTGCGGACGTCGAGCTGGTGCGCAGCACGCTCGAGGGTCTGGGGCTCACCATCGACGAGGTGGATGCGGGGGCGCGGCGGGTCCGCGTGTCCGGCCCGGTGGAACAGGTGGCACGGGTCTTCGGAACCGACTTCGCGGAGTCGACACCGGAGGACGGCGGCGACGACGCGCCGACGTACCGGCAGCGGTCCGGGGGCTTGAGCATCCCCGCGGCACTCGAAGGAGTCGTCACGGCGGTCCTCGGCCTCGACGACCGTCCGCAGGCGCGGGCGCAGTTCCGCTACGTGCCGGCCGCCGCGGTCAACACCAGCTACACGCCGCCGCAGCTCGGCGCCGTCTACTCCTTCCCCGAGGGCACGGACGGCAGCGGCCAGACCATCGCGATCGTCGAGCTCGGGGGCGGCTACGTGCAATCCGACCTCGACACCTACTTCGCCGGGCTCGGCATCCCGACGCCGTCGGTCACCGCTGTCGGGGTCGACGGCGGCTCGAACAAGCCGGAGGGCAACGCGAACGGCGCGGACGGCGAGGTGATGCTCGACATCGAGGTCGCCGGCGCGCTCGCCCCGAAAGCGAAGATCGTCGTCTACTTCGCGCCCAACACCGACGCGGGTTTCCTGGATGCGGTGGCCACCGCCGCGCACGCGGACCCGACTCCGGCGGCCATCAGCATCAGCTGGGGCCAGGCGGAGGACCAGTGGACGGCGCAGGCCAGGACCGCTTTCGACCAGGCCCTGCAGGATGCGGCGGCGCTCGGGGTGACGACGACCGTCGCGGCGGGCGACGACGGCAGCAGCGACCGGGTCGGCGACGGCAAGCCGCATGTCGACTTCCCCGCCTCGTCCCCGCATGCGCTCGCCTGCGGCGGGACGCGGCTGGAGGCGGACGGCTCGACGGGGACGGTGCAGTCGGAGACGGTGTGGAACAACGGAACGGGCGGAGGCGCCACCGGCGGCGGGGTGAGCGCCGTATTCCCCCTGCCGTCCTGGCAGAAGGGTGTCGGAGTGCCCTCCGGGGCCGACGGGACCGATGCGGGCGGCGCGGCCAACGGCCCGGGCGGCCGTGGAGTCCCCGACGTGTCGGCGGTCGCCGACCCGCAGACCGGCTACCAGGTGCGCGTCGACGGTCAGGACATGGTCATCGGCGGGACCAGCGCCGTCGCGCCCCTGTGGGCGGCGCTGGTAGCACGCCTCGCCCAGTCCACCGGCAAGCCGCTCGGCCTCGTACAGCCCGCGCTGTACGACACGGCTCCCGCGGGCCAGGTGGCGGACGGCTTCCGCGACATCACGATGGGCGACAACGGCGCCTACCAGGCGGCCCCAGGGTGGGACGCCTGCACGGGGCTCGGCGTTCCGGACGGGACGAAGCTGCTGTCGGCGCTCTGACGGCGCCACGCCAGAGTGGACGCCCCGCCAGAATGGAGGGGTGAGCTCGCCTTCCGCCGTCGTCCGCCCCTCCCTCCCCTGGCTGCCCGGGCTCGTGGTGTGCGCGGTCGCGACGGCGGTCGCCTGGGGCGTGCATTGGCTCGTACCGGCGGTCCCGCTGCTCACCGCCGCGGTCGTGCTCGGAATCGTCGTCGGCCAGCTGCCCGTCGCCCGCCCGGCGGTGACCGGCCGCCTCGCGCCGGGACTGTCGCTCAGCGCAAAGCGGCTGATGCGCATCGGCGTCGTCCTGCTCGGTCTCAAGCTCAGCCTGGGTGACATCGCGGCCCTGGGCTGGGTCGCCATCCTCACCACTGTCGCCGTCGTCCTCGTCAGCTTCGCCGGGACGTTCTGGATCGGCAGGCTGCTCGGTCTCCCCGGTCACCAGCCGCTGCTCATCGCGACGGGCTTCTCGATCTGCGGAGCCTCGGCGATCGGCGCGATGAGCGGGGTCGTCAAGCCGAAGGACGAGGAGGCCGCGACTCCTGTCGCGCTCGTCACGCTCTGCGGGACGCTCGCGATCTTCGTCCTGCCGCTGCTCTGGCATCCCCTAGGCCTGGATGCGCAGCAGTTCGGCCACTGGGTGGGCGCGGGCGTCCACGACGTCGGGCAGGTGGTCGCGACAGCCCAGCTCGCCGGGGCCGCCGCGCTGTCCGTCGCGGTCGTGGTCAAACTGACCCGGGTGCTGATGCTCGCGCCGATGGTCGCCATCGCCGCAGTCGTCGAGCGCCGGCGTCATGTGGAGGGCGACCCGGCGGTCAAGCGTCCGGCGATCGTCCCGCTGTTCGTCGCGGGCTTTCTGGTTGCGGTGCTGATCCGGACGTTCGTTCCGCTCGCGCCCGCGGTGACCGACGGCGCGGACACCCTGCAGACGATCCTGCTCGCGATGGCGCTGTTCGGGCTGGGCACCGCGGTTCGGCTGCGCACACTGCTCGGGACCGGCTGGCGCGCACTCGTGACGGCGCTCGCCTCCTGGGCTCTGATCGCCGCTCTCGCCCTGGCCGCCGTCTGGATCAGCGCGACCGCCTGACCCTCGCCCCTTCTCGTCGAAGTGCCCCTTCTCGTCGAAGTGCCCCTTGTTGTCGCCGACACGCCGAGTAGCTGCGCAACAAGGTGCACTTCGACGAAACGGGACGAAACGGGAGGGGACGGGACAGATCAGGCGCGGGCCACGATGTGGAAGACGTGCCAGTGCTTCGGGCCGTCGAACGACATCCCGCGGCGGTCGTCCTCGACCAGCTGCAGCACGTCCATCCCGGCGAGCATGCCCTCCACCTGGGCTCGCTCGTGGAAGCTCATCCCCGGTCGCCCGGCCCACTCGTCGTGCGGACCGAACAGCTCGCCGGCGAACAGGCCGCCGGGGCGCAGCGCCTCGCGGAGGTCGGCCCAGAGGTAGGGAAAGTGGCTCTCGTCGCAGAACGGCAAGGCGAAACCCGCGTAGACGAAGTCCGCCTGCGGCAGCTCCCCGAGCTGCTCGAACGACGCCCGGCGGACGGTCACCCGCCCGGACGCCTCCGGAGTGAGCCCGCCGAGTACCCGCTGCTCGACGCCCGGGTCCGCATCCACGGCCAGGACCTGCCAGCCGTGCTCGGCGAGATGACGCGTCTCGACGCCGTCGCCGCAGCCCAGGTCGATCGCGTCGCCGGGCGGCCCGTCCCAGGCGGCGAGGGCGCTCTGGAAGGTGGGCCGCACGCCGCGTCCGCCCTGCTTCTCGTAGAACTGGGACCAGTCGAACGCCATGGGGCCGAGCCTACACACGCGGTGTCGGGCGCACTGGCTATGATCGGGCGGGTGCAGACCGCGCCCCCGTCCCCCCGCGTCGCCGTGCTCGGGCCGGTGCTCGTGGAGGACCGGCGCGGGTCGCTGACCGAACCGTCCGGCGCGCTCGGCAAGAGCCTGATCGTCGCCCTGGTGCTCGCCCGGGGCGCTGCGACCGTCCCCTCGCTGGTCGAGGACCTGTGGGATGACGCCCCGCCCCGGCAGGAGCGCGCGGCGCTGCAGACCCTGGTCTCCCGGGTCCGCACCACGAGCGCCGACGGGCTGCTGGAGTCGACGCCCAGCGGGTACGCCCTGGCCGTCCCGCACGAGCAGACCGACCTGGGGCTGGCCCGCTCGGCGGCGCGCCGGGCGTCCGCCGCTCTGAGCGCCGGTGACGCGGCGGCCGCTGCGGCCGAGGCGACCGCCGGTCTGGCCCTCTGGCGCGGCGAACCCGGCGCCGAGCTCGGCGGCACGCCGCTCGCCGAGGAGTTGCAGCGTACCGCCGCGGAGCTGCGCGACGAGCTGCTGCTGCTGCGGGCCCGTGCCCTGCGAACGACGGGCGATCACGCGGGGGCGCTCGCCGACCTCCAGCCCCTGCTGGAGCAGCGTCCCCTGGACGAGACGATCCGGCTGGAGCAACTGCAGACATTTGCCGACGCCGGGCGGCGCAGCGACGCGCTCCTGGCGTTCGCAGAGCTGAAGGAGGCGCTCCTCGACCGCCTCGGCACTCGTCCCGGCCCGGAACTGGTCGCGCTGAACGCCCGTCTCCTCGCCGACGACCAGGAGGAGCGGCCGTCGGCGCCGCGCCGCGTGCGCATCGGCCTCCGCTCGGCGCCGAACGCTCTCGTCGGCCGCGAGTACGACCTGGAGGCGGTCGAGGACCTGGTGGCGACCTCCCGGCTCACCACCATCCTGGGCGCCGGCGGCCTCGGCAAGACCCGCCTCGCGCAGGAGATCGGCAACCGGGCGGTGCACACCCCGGCGGTGATCGTCGTCGAGCTGGCCAGCGTCCGGTCGGGCGAGGATGTGGAGCTCGCTTTCGCCTCGACGCTCGGCATCCGGGAGGCCCGCGCCGCCCGCCCCGCCGACCCGGGCTCCCAGCTCGACCTGCGCTCGCGCATCCTGGGCCTGCTGTCCGAGCGCGAGACCCTCCTCATCGTCGACAACTGCGAGCACATCGTGGATGCTGCGGCCGGCTACGTGCAGGACATCCTCGATTCGACCAGCAACGTCCGAGTGCTCGCGACCAGCCGGGCCCCGCTCGCCATCGGCGCAGAGCGGGTGTATCCGCTCGACTCGCTGAAGAGCGGCGACGGCGAGGCGGCGACCGCTGGCGACGCACCCGCCTCCTCCTCCGGCTCGCCCGGCTACGGGCCGGCCGTCGCCCTGTTCGTGGATCGCGCCCGCGCGGCGCGCCCCGGCGCCGTGCTCCCGCTCGACGTGGTGGCGCGGTTGTGCGACCGGCTGGACGGACTCCCGCTCGCCATCGAGCTCGCCGCGGCCCGCACACGCTCACTGTCGGTCGACGAGATCGAACGCCGCCTGAGCAACCGTTTCGCCCTCCTCACCGGCGGTGAGCGCACCGCGCCGGAGCGGCACAGGACCCTGTTCGCCGTCATCGAGTGGAGCTGGAACCTCCTCGGCACCTCCGAGCAGGCGCTGCTGCGGCGGCTGTCGCGCTTCCCGGACGGCTTCAGCGCGGAGGCGGCGGAGGCGGTCTCGGGGAGCCGAGCCTCCAGCGTGCTCGACGACCTCGACGCCCTGGTCGCGCAGTCCCTCGTCACCGTCACCGAGGACGGCTCGACCGGTCTGCTGCGCTACCGGATGCTGGAGACCGTCCGCGAGTTCGGCGACCACGAGCTGGTGGCCGCCGGCGAAGAGGACGACGTCAGGACGGGTATGGACGCCTGGGCTGTGACGTTCTGCCGGGATGCGCTCACCGTCATGCACGGCCGGGAGCAGGTGCCGACCTTCCAGCGGGTGACCGCGGAGCAGGACAACCTGGTCGCGGTGCTCCGTTCGGCGATCGAGGGCGGCCGGCGGGAGACTGCGGCGGTCGTCTTCGCCACGCTCTCGTACTACTGGTCGTTGCGAAGCGCTCACTCGGAGGTCCTCGGCTTCGGCACGGCCGTCATGGAGGCGCTGGCGGGGTGGGAACCGGACGGCGAGCTCCGCGAGGCGGTCGCCGCCTGCTACACCGTCATCGGCGGCACCTTCCTCTTCGTCGACCTGCGGACGTCGGCCCGCGCGATCTCGCGGTTGCGCCGGCTGCGCCGGCTGCGGCCCTTCGCCGACTCCCGCCTGGAGGCGATGGCGGCGCTCGTGCTCCACGCCGGCCGGGCCGACACCGGCCTCGAACTCCTGCACGCGTACGCCGACTCCGACGATCCCGAGCAGGCATCGATCGGCAACCTCCTTCTCGCCCAGCTGCACGAGAACTCCGGCGAACTGGATGAGGCACTCGCCCGCGCGACGCGCGGCTGGGAGTCCGCTCAGCGGGCGGGCGACGCCTGGTCGCTGGCGTCCGCGGCGCAGTCCATCGCCCAGTCGCACAGCCAGCTCGCGCATCCCGCCGAGGCGCTGGAGTGGGCGCAGCGGGCGTACGACCAGATGGCGCAGTTGCAGGCCGACGGCGACCTGCGCCAGCTCGACTGGCTCATCGCCATGAACGCCATCTCGAGCGGCGACACCGTCGGCGGCAAACGCCTGCTGGAACGGTACCTGGCGGTGGAGCTGGACCGCACCGGATTCGACTACGCCGACTACTACGCGGTCGGCTACGCCGGGATGGCCGAGATCGCCCTCGCCGAGGGAGACCCGGCAGAGGCGGTGCGGCTCTACGACCAGGCGCTGGGCGCTTTCGGCGACGCTCCGACGGCGGGCCAGCGCATCCTCAACCCGTGGACGATCATGCTCGGGGCGGCGGCCCTCGTCGCCCGGCTGCGCGTGCACGCCACGGACCCGACCGTCATCGAGCCCGACGAGACGGATGCGGCTGCTGCCACCCTGCGGACCCGCATCCTGGTCACCTCCCGGCTCAACCCTCCGTCCCTCGACCGGCCGGTGATCGGCGCCGGCCTGGTCGGGTTCGCCACGTGGATGCTCGACCCGCGCACCGCGGAACGGCACGCCGGCTCCGGCGTGGTCCGCGGGTCCGGGCGCGAGTCGGAGCGCACACCCGCCAAAGAATCCAGCGCGTTGGCGGGCGGGGTCTGGGTGGAGGCCGGACTCACCCTGTTCGCGCTCGCCGGCCGGGCGAACTCCCGGCAGGACGTCGCGAGCCTGCACCGCGACGCGCTGGCCGCCCGGGTCGTGGAGGCGTGGGGCGGCGACCGGCTACGGGCCGCCCTCGCCGGGGTCGCGTCGGTCACGCCGGGCGACGCCGTCGCCCGCGGGCTCGCGCTCCTCGCCGATCTGCGCCCCTGACGCGCCCGCCTCCGCCTCCGCCTGGTTCACCACCCGCCACCCGCGAACTACTGGTCCCGACATGCCGTTATGGATGGAACCAAGCGGCATGTCGGGACCAGTAGATCCTGATCTAGCAACTTCGGTTGACAAATCGAGATAAGCAACTATGGTTGCTTACATGAACCCAACGCCCTTTCCCGATCCGGTCGGAGGCGTCGCCGACGGACTCGCGGCGGTCGTCGCCCTGCGCGAGCTGGCCGACCGCCTCGAAGACGCCGAAGTCGAGCGGGCCCTCCGCGACGGCTGGACCTGGACGCAGATCGCCGACGCTCTCGGCATCACGCGCCAGGCCGTCCACAAGAAGCACCTGCGCCGGGTCGCCGCGGCCGGCGTCGAACTGAGGAGACGCAATGTCTGAGACCAACGCAGCACTCCCCGCCGACCCGCCCGGGCAGCCCCTGTCCCGAGCGCTCCGGCCGATCATCATCCGTGCGGTCGCGGAGGCGCAGCAGCGGTCGTCCGCGCTCGTCGAGGCCGAGCACCTGCTGCTCGCCCTCGCCCGCGACGGCGCCCCGCAGGTCCGCGCCGCCCTGGCCGGCGCCGGCCTCGACCCCGACGGGCTCACGGCCGCCCTCGCCGCCGAGCGCGCCGCAAGCCTCCGCGTCGCGGGCGTCACCCCTCCCCCCGCCGAGCGCCTCGCCGCCGCGCCCCGCATCGCCCGCCCGCGCTGGGGAGCCTCCGCCCGGGAGGCGCTGGTCCGCGCCCACCGGGTCGCCGCCCACGGCCACCGGCACAGCTCGGGCGAGGTCGATCTGCTCATCGCCGTGGTCAATCTCGACCTCGGAACCGTCCCCCGCGCCCTGACCATGGCCGGAGTCGACCGCAACGCGCTGATCGCCGCCGTCGGCCGCGCGGCCTGACGGCCCCATCCACTCACACATCCCGCCAGTCCCCTCCATCCATGGGACGCAACACACCGCTATCCGCGCGCGATGACGGCGTGTTGCGACCCATCGATGGCGCTTCGCACACGCGCACTTACCGGTCCTTACAGCAGCACCCGCGCGCTGTAAGCGGCACGTAAGGGCGGTGTAAGCGCGCCCCGGCACCATCGGAGCATCACCAGTCCACAAGAAAGGACCATCATGACTCGAAGCTCGGAGTGGGCCGTCGAAGCCCACGGGCTCGTCAAGGTCTTCGGCGACAACCGGGCGGTCGACGGCGTCGACCTCACCGTCCGCGCCGGGGCCGTCTACGGCGTCCTCGGCCCCAACGGCGCCGGCAAGACCACCACCATCTCTATGCTCGCCACCCTGCTCCGACCGGATGCGGGCGAGGCCTTCATCTTCGGCCACGACATCCGCAAGGAGCAGCAGGTCGTCCGTCAGCTCATCGGCGTGACCGCCCAGTTCGCTTCCGTCGACGAGACCCTGTCGGCGAACGAGAACCTCATGATCTTCTCGCGCCTCCTCGGTCTGAGCTCCAAGGAGGCACGGCGCAAGACCACCGAGCTGCTCGAGGAGTTCGGGCTGACGGATGCGGCCAAGCGCCCGCTGAAGAAGTTCTCCGGCGGCATGCGCCGGCGCCTCGACCTCGCCGCGAGCCTCATCGCCCAGCCGCCGCTCATCTTCCTCGACGAGCCGACCACCGGCCTCGACCCGCGTACACGCTCGCAGATGTGGGATACGATCCGTCGCCTGGTCGCCACCGGCTCCACCGTGCTGCTGACCACGCAGTACCTGGACGAGGCCGACCAGCTCGCCGACCGCATCGCGGTCATCGACCGCGGCCGCGTGGTCGCCGAGGGCACCGCCGACGAGCTGAAGGCGTCGGTCGGAGAGTCGTCGCTGCAGCTGCGCCTGGCCGACGCCGCCGACATCGAGGATGCCCGCCGCGCCATCCAGACCGTGCTCGGAGTGGATGCGGTGGTGTCGCCAGAAGGCTCCCGCATCACCGCCCCGATGCGCGACGCGAACGCGGTCACGGACCTCTTCGTGACCTTCCGGGAAGCCGGCATCCACCTCCAGGAGATGTCCGTGCAGAAGCCGACGCTCGACGAGGTGTTCCTCACCCTCACCGGCCACGGCGTCGAGGAGGACGACCAGGCGGGCGAGGAGTCCGCCGAAGAAGAACAACCGGCCGAGACCGCAGAAGGGATCCGGGCATGACCGCCATCGCCACGATCACCCCGCCGTCGGAGCGGCGGCTGAAGAACCACGTCAGCGTCCGGCAGACGCTCGCCAACACCGTCACCATGGCGTACCGCGGCCTGCTCAAGATCAAGCGGACGCCCGAGCAGCTGATGGATGTGACGCTGCAGCCGATCATCTTCACGGTGATGTTCGCCTTCCTGTTCGGTGGCGCGATCGCCGGTGACGTCCAGTCGTACCTGCCGCAGCTGATTCCCGGCATCCTGGTGCAGACCGTCATCACGACCTCTGTCGTGACCGGTGTGCAGCTGCGCGAGGACATGGACAAGGGCGTGTTCGACCGCTTCAAGTCGCTGCCGATCGCCCGCATCGCACCGCTCTCCGGAGCGCTGCTGGCCGACACCCTCCGGTACACGATCGCCACCACCATCACCTTCGTGGTCGGCTTCCTGATGGGCTACCACCCCGCAGCCGGTCTCGGTTTCGTGGTGCTGGCCGGCCTCCTCGTCATCGCCTGCGCCTGGGCGATCAGCTGGATCTTCGCGTTCTTCGGCGTCATCGCCCGCACGGCGGGGTCGGTGCAGGGCATCTCGTTCCTGGTGCTGTTCCCGCTGACGTTCTTCTCGAACGCGTTCGTCCCGGTCGACACGCTGCCGTCGTGGCTGCAGTGGTTCGTGAACGTGAACCCGGTCTCGCACCTCGTCACGGCTGTGCGCGACCTCGCCAACAGCGGCACCTTCGGCGCCGACGGCTGGATCGCCCTCGCGGGGGCCGCGGTCATCGTCGCGGTGTTCGCGCCGCTCACGGTCCGCGCCTACATGCGGAAGGCCTGACCGGAACCGGGCCACCCCGGCTCCCCCTGAACGGCGGCCGTCGCATCCTGCGGAGGGATGCGGCGGCCGCTTCCGCGTGCCGCCGCCCTCCCCGCTGCTGGGCCCGTCCCCGCCGCCATTCCCGACTGCAGATTCGTGACGAATGTGGCGAAAACGGAGCGCAAAGCCCACACTCGTCACGAATCGGGGAGAGCCCAGACCGCAGCGGCCGCCGAGCGGTGAGTCGTTGCCTGAATTCGGGTCGAGTTGCGACATCGTGTCACCGCTCGGCGCGGCAACGGCGGCGGAAACGTGCGCGGATGCGCGCAGAGACGACGGAATGCTGCGCGAAGTGCGACATACACTGGAGAAGTGACAGCGTACGTCTCGGCCTTCGACCTGTTCTCGATCGGCATCGGTCCCTCGAGTTCGCACACCGTCGGACCGCTCCGGGCCGCAGCCGCATTCGCCGCCCGGCTGGAGGGCGAGGGGATGCTCGACCGCATCGACCAGGTCACCTGCACGCTGTACGGATCGCTCGGCTCCACGGGCATCGGGCACGGAACGCCGGATGCCGTGATCGCCGGCCTGCGCGGCTTGCAGCCCGAGACGTGCCGGCCGGAGGACGTCCACGGCGCCTGGTCGGACCTCCACCCCGGGGCGACGCTGCTGCTCGCCGGCCGCCGCAGCGTCCCGCTGGCGAAGGACGACATCGCCTTCGAACCGCGGACGCGGCTGCCCGGCCACCCCAACGCCCTGACTTTGCGCGCCTGGGGCCGTGACGAGGCGGGCGCGAGGTCGCCGCTCCCGCTGCTCGAGGAGACGTTCTACTCGATCGGCGGCGGCTTCATCCGGCGCGAGGGCGAGGAGGCTGCGCTCGCGGCGCGCCACGCGCATCCACTCCCCTACGACAGCGCCGAGGAGCTGCTGGCGATCTGCGAGCGGGAGGGCATCCCGATCTGCGAGGTCGCCCGCCGCAACGAGGTCGCCCTGCACGGCGCCCAGGCGACCACCGAACGGCTCGACCTGATCTGGGAGGCCATGGCCGAGTGCGTCGCGCGCGGCCTCGCAGGCGACGGGACGCTGCCCGGCGGGCTCGGCGTCCGCCGCCGCGCAGCCGCGATGCGCGAGCACCTGGAGTCCGTGCAGGACGACCCCGGCCGCGCGACCGCCCTGGAGTGGCTGCATGCCTTCGCCCTGGCCGTGAACGAGGAGAACGCGTCCGGTGGCCGGGTCGTGACGGCGCCGACCAACGGCGCGGCCGGGATCGTGCCGGCCGTCGCCCACTACTACCTGCGTTTCGTTCCAGGCGCGTCGGTGGAGGGGATGCGTCAGTACCTGCTCACAGCGACGGCGATCGGTTCCCTGTTCAAAGCGAACGCGTCGATCTCGGGTGCTGAGGGTGGCTGCCAGGCGGAGGTCGGCTCGGCCTGCGCCATGGCGGCCGGAGCGCTCTGCGCGGTTCTCGGCGGCACCCCGCGCCAGGTGGAGAACGCGGCGGAGATCGCCATGGAGCATCACCTCGGCCTCACCTGCGATCCGGTCGGCGGCCTGGTGCAGATCCCGTGCATCGAGCGCAACGCGATCGCCTCGTCCACCGCGGTCTCTGCGGCCCGGCTGGCCCTGCACGGCGACGGGCGGCACCTCGTCTCGCTCGACACGGTGATCGAGACGATGCGGCAGACCGGAATCGACATGTCGACGAAGTACAAGGAGACCAGCGAAGGCGGTCTCGCCGTCAACGTCATCGAGTGCTGACCGGCGCCTCCGTGGCCGCGCGCAGCGACCTCCGGAACTAGCAGCCGGTTCGGAGCGTCGGGCAATACGCTCGCGAACATGACCGTGATGGATATTCCGTTTCACACCATCGACGGCGAGTCGACCGCCCTGTCCGCGTACGCGGGCAAGGTCATCCTCGTCGTCAACGTCGCTTCCCGCTGCGGGCTCGCGCCCCAGTACGAGAAGCTCGAGAAGCTGCAGGAGACCTACGGGGAGCGCGGCTTCACCGTCGTCGGCTTCCCGAGCAACCAGTTCCTGCAGGAGCTCAGCACGACCGACGCCATCAAGGAGTACTGCTCCACCACGTGGGGCGTCACATTCCCGATGATGGAGAAGGTGCGCCTGAACGGCCGGAACGCGCACCCGCTCTACCAGGAGCTGACCAAGGCCCCGGATGCGGAGGGCAAGGCCGGGCGGGTGAAGTGGAACTTCGAGAAGTTCGTCATCACGCCCGACGGAGCCGTGCACCGTTTCCGGCCGCAGACCGAGCCGGACGACCCGGCCATCCTCGCCCTGATCGAGGAGTCGCTGGCCGCTGCTGCGTAGGGCCCGAGTGGATGCTCCGCTGCGCTCAGGCGCGGCGGAACCAGCGGCCGCCGACCCGCTCGGTGAGCCGCCAGGCTCCCGTCTCGGCGAGCCGAGCGACCCCGGCGACGGTGTGCTCGGCGACCCGCAGTGCCGTGCGCACGTTGTCCTCCGTGAAGCGGATGGTGAGCCGCGCCTCGCCGGCCACCACGTCCACGCTGCTGGCCTCGACGACGGCCAGCTCGCGGGCCGCGTCGGCGGCAGCGGGTTCGACGGCGCGGGGGTCCACGCCCGGGTGGAGGCGCCCGACGGCGACGATCACGCGGAAGGAGGGCACCCGTCGAGCCTACGCGCGTCGCTGAGCGGGCATTCAGCCGCCGGGGCGTACGCTGCCCGAATCGGGGAAGCACGATCGGGGGATCGGAAGGGGTGCACCTGTGCACGAAGCGAACACGGACCAGCTGGAGGCTGTGACGGGCGAGGACGCCCTCGACACGGCCGAGCTCGCTGAGTTGGAGGCGCTGCTGCGGCAGCGGCGCGAGGGCGACGTCGCCGAGGCGCAACGGATGGCGGAGTCGCTGGGCGTGCTGCTGGCGTCGCGGTCGGAGTCGACGGCGGACGACGAGCACGACCCGGAGGGGCCGACGCTGTCGTCGGAGTGGAGCCGGCTGCAGGCGCTGCGGTCGGATGCGGCGCACGACATCGTGGCCGTGGATGCGGCGCTGGAGCGCCTCCACCGCGGCACGTACGGCGTCTGCCTGCACTGCGGGGAGGGCATCGGTGTCGACCGGCTCCGGGCGCGGCCGACCGCCGAGTTGTGCATCCGGTGCGCGGTGGCCGTCGAGAGCTGACCCCGCGAGGCGAGCGGCGGTGGCCTGCAAGCCGCGGGCGCTCAGGTCGTGGTGCGCGCCGCGAGGTAGACCGCCTCGGTCCGGCTGGACGCGCCGACCTTGCGCAGGATGCTGGACACGTGCACGCTCGCGGTCTTTGCACTGATGTACAGGCGTTCGCCGATCTGCTTGTTGCTGAGCCCCTGCTCGATGAGGGCGAGCACCTGCTCCTCGCGCTCGGTGAGCGGAGCGCCGTGGGCGGCCGCCGTCGGCGCCGACCGTCCGGCGGGCTGGGCGCCCAGCGCGTCGGCGGCCTCGACGAGGAGACGGATGCCGCCCTCGTCGGCAGCAGCCCGGCCTTGTGCGAGCAGCGCGTCGGCCCGTGACCGGTCGCCGGCAGCGAGGGCGACGCGCGCGCCGCGAAGCAGCGCATACGGATACAGGTGGATGGGCGCGACCGGCCCGATGGCTGCGGCCGCCGCCTGCTCCCACGCCTCCTGGGCACCGGCGTTCCGCTCCCCGCGCTCCGGTACGCCGGACACCGCGGCGCGTGCGGTCGCGAGTTCGGCGTGGACGAGCGGACCCCACGCGACCGCGGTCGGCCAGCCGCGCAGGCCCCCGAGCACGGCCTCCAGCCGTTCGGTCTCGGCCGCGAGGTCGATCGTCGACCCGGCGGAGGTGACCGTGGCCGCTCCCCCGCTCCGCATGGCCAACTCGGCAAGGGCGCGGGCCGCAGCCGCGAGAACCGGGAGGTCGTAGCCGGGCATAGACCGGAACGGCGGCGCGCCGAGCCCTCGCGCTTCCGCCCAGGCCCGGTCGTAGTCGCCGAGTGCGATGGCCGTCTCGGCGGCGATCCGGGCGAGGGAGAGGCGCGTCTGCTGCTCCAGCTCGGCGAGCGCTCGTAGCGGTGAGCGGAATCGGCGCAGGAGCGCATCCGCGCGCTCGGGCTCGCCGTGCCAGACCCACAGCCGGGCCCGCTGCAGCTGCGCGCAGAGGCCGGCGCGGTCGTCGAAGCCGAGAGCGATGCGAAGCAGATCTTCTGCCCGGTCGAAGTGGCCGAGGGCGATGAGCGGCTCTGCCGTGTTGGCCGCCAGCCAGATCCCGGAGGTGCGCTCCACCCCGCGCTCCCGCGCACGGGCGACGCCGGATTCGGCCAGGCTCACCGCTTCGGCGTACAGGCCGACCGAGTTGAGCGCATCGGACGCGTTCACGGCGTACCGCAACGTCGCCCCCGCGTCCCCGGCGGCGAGGGCTTCCGCGCGGTCGAACTCGGCGAAGCCCTCGTCGATCCGGCCCGACGCGACGAGCGACGCGGCCAGGATGTTGTGCCCCACCGAGCGGAGGGCAGCCGGCGCCGACTCGGCCTCCGCGAGTGCAGCGCGCGCGGTGGGGATGGCCGCGTCGAAATCCCCCGCGAGCATCCGCTGCGCGGCGAGCTCCGTCAGCAGATGCGGGCGCAGCGGGTCGCCCGGTGCGACAGCGCCGGGTGGCACCAGCGCGAGCGCCTCCTCCAGCAACCCGGCCGACCCCGCGCGGTTCAGGTTGGACAAGTACTGCCCCTTGTCGCGCAGCAGCCGCGCGTGCCGCGAGGGCGCCAGTCCGTCGGTCTCGGCGAGCGCCGCCTCCACCAGGGCCAGCGCGCGTTCGTTGTTCCCGGCGTTCCGCAACGCGGAGGCGGTCCGCGCAATGACGGCGATCCGGTCGCGTCCGCTCAGCTCGGCGGCGTCGGGGATGCTGTCCCACAGTTCGAGGACCCGGTCGCCCATCGCCGCAGCCGTGGCATAGGCGTAGGAGCGCTTCGCCTCCTCCATCGCCTCCAGTGACGCGAGGAACGCGCGGCGCATGTCGTGCGCGGCCAGCCAGTGCGCCGAGAGCTGCACCGCGGATCGCTGCGGGCTCGCCTCCAGAGCCTCCGCGTAGCGCGTGTGGAACCGCGTGCGCTCCCCCGGCAGCAGGTCGGCGTGCAGCGCCTCGCGCACCAGCGCGTGGCGGAACGAGTACTCGGTCGAGTCGGCGGCGAGGATATTCGCCGCGATCGCTTCGCGGGCCGCGGCGTCGAGCTCGTCCGGCGTGCCGTCGAAGACCGCCGCCAGCAGCTCATGCGTCACGCACACACCGCCCGCGGCCAGGATGCGCAGCAGCCGCTGGGCCGGGTCGCTGAGCCGTTCGAACCGCGCCAGGACGAGTTCGCGCAGCGTCTCGGGGAGATCGTCGCCCGAGCGCAGCCCGTCGATCCCCACCAGCTCCTCCACGAAGAAGGGGACGCCCTCGCTCAGCTCGGTCACGCGTTCGAGCGAGCCGTCGTCCGGCACGCGCCCGAGCAGCTGCTCGACCAGCTCGGCCACCTGCTCGCGGCCGAGGCGGGCCAGCTCCCAGCGCGTCACCCGACGGGTGCGCTCGAGCTCGGGAAGCCAGGACCGGAGGACGTGGCCGCGCGGCACCTCGTCGCTGCGATACGTCAGCACCACCAGCAGCCGACCGCCCTCGGCCATCCGGACGAGGAATCGCAGCAGTTCGAGCGTCGACCGGTCGGCCCAGTGCACGTCTTCGATCGCGAGGACGACGGTGCGCTCCGCCGAGAGCTTCTCGAGCAGGTCGGTCACCAGTTCGTACAGGCGCTCGACCCCGGTGCGCGGTGGGACCGCCGAGTCGTCCGCCAGCTCCGGCAGCAGGACCGGGAGCACGCCTGCGCTGGGACCCGCGACCTCCAGCACCCGCTCCAGACCGACCACCTGGATGAGGCGCCGCAGCACGGCCGCGAAAGGCGCGTAGGGAGCCCCGTCGTCGCCCAGATCGGCGCACCGGCCGAGGAGAACGGTCGCCGTCGCCTCCTGCTCGGTCAGGAACTCTTCGAGCAGCCGGGACTTGCCGATGCCCGCTTCTCCCCCGATCACGACGGCCCGCGGCTCCCCCGCCGCGGCCGCCTGAGCCTCGGCGCGCAGAGCCGCCAGATCGGTCTCTCGACCGATCAGAGTGGTGCTCGACGCCGGTGCTCGCATGGCCTCATCGTGCCACGCACCACCGACATCCGTAGCTGCCGGCAACGACGCCTCAGCGGGCGGCGTGGGTCAGCTCCGCCGCCGGCGCCGCACTGCCCGGACGTGCCGCTGCGCCAGCCGGGCGCGCCCGGCCGCGCACAGACCGCGCAGCGCTCTCGCCCGCTGCAGCGGCCTCCCGCGACCGTCGTCCCCGCTCCCGCTCGATCTCCCGGCGCGATGCCTCTCCGGCCCGGATCCGGAAGTCCACGAACTCGTCCAGCAGCATGATCCTGCTCCCCTCCTGCTCGCCGTGCGTCCGCATCGGCGATGACTACAGCCTTCTCGCTAAGGCCCCCCGCCAGCATCGGGAGGATGCCCTATTCCGGTCCCCGGGGGCGGCTTAAGGGGCTTCACGGGATGGCGGGGCGGGGGCAGCATGGGCCCCATGGCGACGATCAACCAGCTCCAACCTCCCTACTCCGTCGGCTACTTCGTGGGCAGCCTCTCGGCCCAGTCGGTCAACCGCACGCTCTCGCGGGCGCTGATCCGGCTGGCTCCCTCCGAACTGGTCTTCACCGAGATCCCGATCGGCGGCCTCCCGCTCTACAACCGCGACCTCGACGCGGACTACCCGCCGGAGGCCCGCGAGTTCAAGGCGCTGATCGCCCAGCAGCAGGCTCTGCTCTTCGTCACACCGGAGTACAACCGCTCCATCCCGGGCGCGCTGAAGAACGCGATCGACTGGGCGAGCCGCCCGTACGGCGAGAACGTGATCGCCCGCAAGGCCACCGCCGTCATCGGGGCATCGCCCGGGCAGATCGGCACGGCCGTCGCCCAGCAGCAGCTGCGCAGCGTCCTCAGCTTCCTGCAGGCGCCGCAGATGAACGCGCCGGAGGCCTACATCTGGATGCGCCCTGGCCTGGTCGAGGAGGACGGCACGGTCACCGACCCGGGGACCGAGGAGTTCCTCCGCGGCTACATGAACTCGTTCTTCGAGTACATCGAGCGCGTGCTCACGGTGGTGCCGAGCGCATCGTGAAGCTGCAGGACGAGGACGGGACGCGCTCCGTCGAGTTGCGGCCCGCCGGCCCGGTCGACGCGGACGACCGCCTCGTGGTCGACGCGATCGTCCACGACGACACCCGCCGCTGGACGTTGACGGAGTCGTGCCTGACGACCGATGAGGCACGGGATCTCGCCGCCTGGCTGGCCGGCCTCGCCGAGGACGACACGGCAGGGGCGGACGAGTGGACCTCCCTCACGTTCGCCGCCAACACCGTCTCGATGAGCGGCCACCGCATCCCGGGCGGCACGGTGGAACTGCGGATCGCGGTGCTCAGGATGCGCGCCGAGGGGACGCGGACGACGGACGTGGTCGTCGGCCTGCGTGCACCCCAGGCCGAGGTGACCGCGGCAGCACGGGAGTTGATCGGCGAGCTGGATGCGGCCGGCCGGGAGCCCGGAGCGACGTAGCCGGCGACCAGCGCGCCCGTGGAGCCGGAGCTACCGCCCGCCCTCGCGCTTGCGGTGCCGCTGCTGCACCGCCTGCTCCCCGTACGGGTAGATGTCCGTCCGCGGTGTGCTCGCCTCGTCCAGGCGGGTGCGCTGGGCGTCCGTCAGCTCGAGGTCCGCCGCGCCCAGGTTGTCCTCCAGCTGCTCGACCGTCCGCGCGCCGAGGATGACGGAGGTCACCGCCGGGCGATCGCTCAGCCAGGCGAGCGACACCTGCGACGCCGACGCCCCCGTCTCCTGCGCGATGGCGTTCACCGCGTCGATGATGTCCCAGGTGCGCGGGTCGGCGTTGCGCGCCTCCCACGCCTCCATCCCGCGGGTCGGGTTCTCGCCCAGCCGGGTCGCGCCGGTCGGCGGCTCGTCCCGACGGTACTTGCCGCTCAGCCAGCCGCCCGCCAGCGGCGACCACGGCAGCAGGCCGACGCCCGCATCCAGAGCCGCCGGCACCACCTCGTGCTCGATGCCGCGCACGATCAGGCTGTACTGCGGCTGCAGCGTCACCGGGGGCGCCCAGCCGTGCGCCTTCGCGACGTGGACCGCCTTCGTCAGCTGCCAGCCGAGGTAGTTCGAGAAGCCGTAGTACGAGATCTTGCCGGCCGTCACCGCGTCGTCGAGGAACCGCAGCGTCTCCTCGATCGGCGTCAGGGCATCCCAGGCGTGCATCTGGTAGAGGTCGATGTGCTCGACGCCGAGGCGGCGGAGGGAGGCGTCCAGCGCGGTCCGCAGGTGTGCCCGCGACAGTCCGAGGTCGTTCGGTCCCGCTCCCATCGGGAACCGGCCCTTGGTCGCGATGACGACGCCGTCGCGGCGTCCGGGGTTGCGCGACAGCCAGCGGCCGATGATCGACTCCGACGCGCCGGACGAGTAGACGTCGGCCGTGTCGAGGAAGTTCCCCCCGCCCTCCAGGTAGCGCTCCAGGATGGCGTGCGAGGTCCGCTCGTCCGCCTCCGCTCCGAAGGTCATGGTGCCGAGGGCGAACTCCGACACGATCGTTCCGCTGTTTCCGAGGTTGCGTAGCTCCATAGCCGCGAACGTAGCCCCGTATCCCGGTCTTGCGTACTGTGTCGAGTCGTGAAGCTGCTCCTGATCTCCGACACGCACGTCCCCAAACGCGCCAGAGCTCTCCCCGTCCAGGTGATGGAGGCGGTGGACGCGGCCGACGTCGTCATCCACGCCGGCGACTGGGTGGATGCGGCAACGCTCGACCTGCTGGAGCAGCGGTCCCGGCGGCTGGTCGGCGTGTACGGCAACAACGACGGACCGGAGCTGCGGAGCCGGCTGCCGGAGGTCGCGCACGTCGAACTCGACGGCCTGCGGTTCGTCGTCGTGCACGAGACGGGACCGGCCACCGGGCGCGAGGCGCGGGCCGACCGCGACTTCCCGGAGGCCGACGTGCTGGCGTTCGGGCACTCCCACATCCCGTGGGACACGGTGTCGCCGCGCGGCCTCCGCCTGCTCAACCCCGGCTCGCCGACCGACCGGCGGCGGCAGCCGGTCGGCACCTATCTGACCGCCGAAGTGCGGGAGGGGCGGCTCGAGGCGGTCGCGCTGGTTCCGGTCGACCGGTCCCGCTGAGGCGACTCGTTTCCGGGGGCGGCCACGGGCGCCGTCAGGCGCGCAGGAAGCCGTCCACCAGCATCCCACGCACCGCAAAGAGCAGCTCACTCCGCAGCGCCTGCTCGTCCACCTCCAGCAGCTGGGCGAGGGCGGCGACGATCGCGCCGACGCTGAGCCCGCCGTCGCACGCGCCCACGAGCGCGGCCAGGCCCGTGCCCGCCGAGACGACGCGCCCGAAGCCGCCGCCCTGACGGAGAAGGATGGCCGTCGGCGCGTCGGCGCCCGGCCAGAGGTGCCGTTCCTCGGTGACGTCCCCGGCGACGACCGGCCGCAGCCGGGACAGCTCGTCGTCGGACAGGGCGGCCTGCAGGTCGTGTGCGGCCAGCGCCTCGCCCAGGTGCACGCCGAGTCCCGCCTCGTTCGCGCCCAGCGACGCCTGCAGCCGCTCGAAGCGCCGAAGCGTCGGGACGCCCTCCGCGCGGCGCAGCAGCAGGTAGCCGAACCCGACCGAGCGGACGCCGCGGGACTCGAAGTCGTCCAGCCAGGCTCCCAGCAGGCGCTCGAACTCGGGGGTTCCCGGGCGGGTGCCGCCGTCGCGGATCCAGGTCTCGGAATAGCGGACCGCGTCCTCCACCTCCCGCTCCACGACCCAGGCGTCGAGGGGTTCCGCGGACGCGTCCACCCAGTCCCGCACCCGGTCGAGGCCGTCGGCGGCGCCGCGGTACTCCCAGTTGCCGAGCAGCTGGGCGACGCCCCCCGCCGTCAGGTGCTCGGCGCATCCGGCCACGAAGGAGGCGACAAGGCCGTCGCCGACCATCCCGCCGTCGCGGTACTCGTACGCGGGGACGCCCTCCGTCCGTGGCGTGATGACGAACGGCGGGTTGGAGACGATGTGGTCGAAGCGCTCGAAGCGCTCGCCGGAGACCGGCTCGAACATGCTGCCGAGGCGCAGCTCGACGCCGTCGATCTCGTTCACTGCCAGATTGAGGGCGGCGAACCGCAGCGCCCGCGCCGAGATGTCGGTGGCGACGACGCGGCGGGCGTGCCGGGCGGCGTGCATGGCCTGGATGCCGCATCCCGTCCCCAGGTCGAGCGCCGACCCGACCGGCGTCTGCAGCATCAGCCCGCTGAGGGTGAGCGAGGCGCCGCCGACGCCCAGCACGTGGTCCTCCGGCAGGGCGTGGCGGAGGGCGAGCTCGCCGAGGTCGGAGGCGATCCACCACTCGGCGGGACCGGCCGCATCCACGAAACCGTACGGGCGGAGGTCGACGGCCGGTTCGACGACGCCGGTCGCGTCGTCGACCGTCACCAGCTCGAGCGCGACGGCTCCGTCGACGCCGAGGGCGGGCAGCGCCGCGGCGGCCTCCTCGGCGGTCACCGGAAGGCCGAGCACGAACATCCGGGCCAGGGTGGCGAGGGCGGACGGCTCCCGACGCGCGAGCGCCCGCTCGGCCGGAATGCGCTGGCCGCGATGCAGGGCCTCCGCCGCTTCGTCGCCCCACAGCCCGGTCAGCGCGTCGACGCCGAACCCCGCCGCGAGCAGGTCGGACCGCAGGTCCGGGATGCGGTCGGCGGCCGGGACCAGGGATGCGCTCATCCCTCCATTCAAGCCCATGCCGCCGGGCGTCGCCCACGACTGCGCCGGGCGTCGCCCACGACTGCGGTGCCGCGTAGCGACTGCGGTGCGGCGGAACGACTGCGGTGCGGCGCCCCGCCGCAGTCGCTACGCGGCACGGCACTCGCGGCGCGGGCGTCGGCTCCGACGCACCGCGGTCGCGGCGCGCGTGGCGTCCTCGCCGAGCGGGGGCACAATGGGGGCGTGATCCGTAAGAGGGCGATCGTGACCGGGCGCGTGCAGGGCGTCGGCTTCCGCTGGGCGGCCCGCGAGGCCGCGCAGCGCTTCGGGGTGACCGGCTGGGCCCGCAACCGCCTCGACGGCAGCGTCGAGGCCGAGATCGAGGGCGAGCCCGACCGGGTCGACCGGATGCTCGACTGGCTGCGCCAGGGCCCGCCCGGCGCCTCGGTCGCCGCCGTCAACACCTCCGACGTCCCTCCCGTTCACGACGACGCCTTCCGCATCCACGAATCCGCCTGACCCCACCGTCGAGTACACACTTTCTGCACGCGAATCGCCGTCGCAGCGTGCAAAAAGTGCGGACTCGACGGCGGGGCGGACGGGCGCGGAGGCGGACGGGCAGAATGGGGGGATGACGCGCGCGACATTGCTGACGATTACGGCTCCGACCGGCACCCGGGAGGGCGGGGATCCCGGGTACGTGGTTGCCGACTTCGACGCTCCGCAGGTGCGGGTGACCGACCTCGCCGTCACCCGCGGCGACGGCGTCTTCGAGACGATCGCGGTCATCGGCGGCCACCCGCAGGCCCTCGAACCGCACCTCGCCCGCCTGGCGCATTCCGCCGAACTGCTCGACCTGCCGGCTCCCGCGCTGGACGTCTGGCGGGAGGCCGTGCACGCCGGCGTCGCCGACTTCCTCACCCGGAACGGCACGGCGGAGGCCGGAACCGGGCCCGGCGCCGAGCTGTACGCCAAGCTGATCTACTCGCGCGGCGTGGAGGGGTCGGGCGCGCCGAGCGGCTGGCTGTTCGTCGACCTCGGCGAGGACTTCACCGAGGCGAGGAAGGGCATCCGCGTCGTCACGCTGGACCGCGGCGTCCGGCACGACGTCGCCGAGACCTCGCCGTGGCTGCTCGCCGGCGCGAAGACGCTCTCGTACGCGGTCAACCGCGCCGCCCAGCGGGAGGCCGTCCGCCGCGGCGCGGACGACGTGCTGTTCGTGAGCAGCGACGGCTTCGCCCTGGAGGGTCCGACGTCGAACGTGGTGACTCTCACCGACGGTGTCGTCCGCACACCGAACACCGACCACGGCATCCTCGCCGGCACGACGCAGGCGGCCGTCTTCGACTTCTTCACCGCCCGCGGCCTCCGCACCGAGTTCGCCCCTCTCACCCTGGACGAGGTGGTGGCCGCCGACGCGATCTGGCTGGTCTCCAGCGTGCGTCAGGCCGCGCCCGTCACGCACCTCGACGGGCGCGAGTACCCGGTGGATGCGGACCTCACCGCGGAGCTCAACGCGTACCTCCTGGGTCGCACCGAGTGAACGGTAGACGAATCGTGTCACCCCGATTCGCGACCGTCGGCGGCACCGCCTAGGCTGTTCCCACTGCGCGGGCGAGGGTGCCGGCGCGATGGCCGAGGAGGCGACCAGGACCCCGGGGAAGGGCGGTGCGGGATGAGCGAGCAGGTGCCCCGCAGCATCGAGCTGCTACGGCAGCAGGCGCGCGACGAACTGTCCGCGATCATCGAACATCGCTGCCGTGCGGGCGAGGACCCGTGGCAGTTCATTCCGGAGCTTCCCAGCGTGGATGAGCAGGTCGTCATCTCGCTGCGGGCGGGCGCGATCGAGGCGTTCGACCTGGCCGAGGAGCAGTCCCGGGCGCACCATCCCGCCGCCGGGCGCGAGATCTTCACCCGCTTCGAGTATTCGGTGCTGCGGCGCATCGCCCTGGAGCATCCGGAGCTCAGCGAAGCCGTCTGGGGCATGCTCGACAAGGTCGAGCGCGCCTGACTACGCTGCGGCCATGGGAATCGTCACCGCCGACATCGGCATCTCGCTGGACGGCTTCGCGGCCGGACCGAACCAGTCGCTCGAGAAGCCGATGGGCGAGGGCGTCGACGGGCGGCTGCACACCTGGATGTTCCAGTACGAGGAGGAGCACCGCGCCGAGATCGAGGCGATCACGACCGCCGGCGCCTACGTCATGGGCAGGAACATGTTCGGCCCGGTGCGCAACGAGTGGCCCCGCGAGGACGAGCCGCTCGGCGACTGGACCGGCTGGTGGGGCGATGAGCCGCCGTATCACGCCCCGGTCTTCGTGCTCACGCACTTCGCGAGGGAGCCGCTGGAGCTGACCGGCACGACGTTCCATTTCGTGACCGACGGCATCCATGCGGCCCTCGATCGGGCACGGGAGGTGGCCGGCGGCGCCGACGTGTCGATCGCCGGCGGAGCAGAGACACTGAATCAGGCCCTGTGGGCCGGGGTGGTGGATGAGCTGCGGCTGCACGTCGTGCCGCTCACCCTGGGCGCCGGCGAGCGCGTCTTCGACCGCGTGCCTCCGCTCGACCTGGAGCTTCTGCGGTCGCGGGTGACGCCGGAGGTGGCGCACCTCACGTATCGCGTGCTGCGCTGAGCGCCCAGCGGAACGCCGGTTCCCAGGTCTCCCAGCCGTGGCCGCCGGGAAAGGTCCGGAGCGTCGCGCGGATTCCCGGGACCGCCCGTGCGGTTCCCACGAGCGTTGCGGCCTGCGCCGCCACCGACTGGCTCTCCGCCGCGCCGGGATGCGCCGGCTCCCGGTCGCCCACCGCGACCTGCAGGCGGCTCAGCTTCCCCGGCGGATACGCCGCCAGGGCCGCACGGTACCCGAGCCGCTCGTACACCCGAGGGTCGTAGCGCGCCTGCGCCGTCCCGAAGGCCCCGGAGTCCCGGGCCGACGATCCGGCGGGAGGTTCGGGGTCGTAGACCGCGGGGCTCAGCGCGATGACCGCGCCGAACACGTCGGGGTGGGCCAGCCCGAGCCGTACCGCGCCGGCCCCGCCCATCGAATAGCCGGCGACCGTCCTGGCTGCGGTGTCCGGAAGCAGGGCGAACCGCGCGCCGAGCGACCCGACGAGGTCGCAGACGATGGCGGTCTCGAGCGCTCGGCCCTCGGGGTGGGCGGAATCGACCCAGTACCCCGCGCGGTCCAGCCAGGGCGCGTCGGGGATCGCGACGACCCCGTCCGGCATCGCGTCGAATAGCGGCTCCCAGCTCTCCGCGCTGTCGCCCCGACCGTGCAGCAGGATCGTCAACGGGTGCGGGCCGGGTCCGGCCGGGGCGTTCAGCAGATACCGCAGGTCCTCGCCGAGCGCCGCGCTGCGGAGCGTTTCCCAGCCCGGCCGAGCGGTCATCGTCCGAGGATGCCGCGGGCGCGCACCGCCATCGCCGCGTCCACCATCTGCCCGTCGGCAAGCGTGGCGACCCCGCCGGAGGCCAGCGCGTCGAGCACGGCACGCGCCCAGCGCAGCTCCTCGTCACGCGGCTCGAAGACCGAGCGGATCACGGGAAGCTGGGCGGGGTGGACGGCCGACCGGCCGTACCAGCCGAGGCTCCGGCCTCTCTCCGTGTCGGCCCGCAGACCGTCGAGGTCGCGGATCCCGGAGTAGGCGGCGAGCATCGGCGCGGGCAGACCGGCGGCGCACGCTGCGATGAGGAGGCGGATGCGGATGTGGTCGACCACGGCCTGATCGCGGGTCCGGAGTTCGGCGGCGAGGTCGGACTCCCCCGCGCCGAGCGCGACGACCGCGGGATGCGATGCGAGCTCGAAGGCGCGCTCCAGCCCCAGCGCCGACTCGATGAGCGCGGTGAGCGGATGCCCGGGGGCCCGCTCGGCGATCGCATCCAGGTCGGCGGCCGACTCGACCTTGGGCACGCGCAGGCCGAACCCGGCACCGGTGCCGACGAGGGCGGCCAGCTCGTGGTCCGCTCCCGGGTTGATGCGCACCTGGACGACCGGGCCTTCGTCCGGCCCGTCCTCCCCGCCGCGCTCGGCCAGCCACTGCGTCACCGCATCGAGAGCTGCCCTTTTGGCGTCGGCGGCGACCGCATCCTCCAGATCGAGGATGACGATGTCGGGCCCAGCGGCCACCGCCTTCTCGAAGCGGTCAGGGCGGTCGCCGGGCACGTACAGCGCGGTGGTCGCGGTCATACGACGCCCCGCTCCCGCAGCGCCGCGAGCTGCTCGGGGGTGACGCCCACCTCGGCGAGCACCTCCGCGGTGTCCGCACCGTGCCGTCGGCCCGGCCAGCGGACGGCGCCGGGCGTCTCGGAGAGCCGGAAGAGCACGTTCTGCATCTTCACCGGACCGAGCTCCTCGTCGTCGACCGAGAGAACCGTCCCGAGCGCGCGGTACTGCGGGTCGTCGAGGATGCCGCGGACGTCGTACACCGGGGCGATGGCCGCCTGAGCCTGCTCGAAAGCGGCCAGCACCTCGGCCGTGGGCCGGCCGGCGATCCAGGAGCCGACGGCGGAGTCCAGCTCGTCGGCGTGCTCGGCCCGGGAGTGGCCACTGCCGAACCACGGCTCGGACACGACGTCCTCGCGGCCTACGAGCCGCATCACCCGCTCCGCGATCGACTGCGAGCTGGTGGACACCGCCACCCAGTCGCCGTCGCGGGTGCGGTAGACGTTGCGCGGCGCGTTGTTCACCGAGCGGTTCCCGGTGCGCGGCTGGACCACCCCGAGCTGGTCGAACGCGGTGATCTGACCGCCCAGCAGCATCAGGATGGGCTCGATGATCGCGAGGTCGATGACCTGGCCGCGGCCGTCGCGCTCCGCCGCCCGCAGCGCCACCGTGACGGCGTACGCGCAGCTGAGGGCGGCGATGCCGTCGGCGAGCCCGAAGGGCGGCAGGGTCGGCGGCCCGTCCGGTTCGCCGGTGAGCGCGGCGAACCCGCTCATCGCCTCGGCGAGGCTGCCGAACCCCGGCCGCGACGCGTAGGGACCGGTCTGCCCGAAGGCCGTGACGCGGGCGACGACGAGCCGCGGGTTGACCTCCTGCAGGCGCTCGGGCGCGAGACCCCAGCGTTCGAGCGTCCCCGGGCGGAAGTTCTCGATCAAAATGTCGGCCTCGGCGGCGAGCGCGAGCAGGAGTTCGGCGCCGGCCGGGCTGCCCAGGTCGATGGTGACCGTCCGCTTGTTGCGGCCCAGCGTCTTCCACCACAGGTTCACGCCGTGCTTGGCCGGTCCGTGACCGCGGGCGGCGTCGGGCCGGGTCGGATGCTCGACTTTGATGACCGACGCGCCGAAGTCGCCCAGGAAGGTCGCCGCGAGCGGTCCGGCGAACAGGGTGGAGACGTCGAGCACGCGGACGCCGTCGAGCGGCGCGGTCATCGGCCCTCCTCCAGATCCCAGGCGACCCGGAAGCCGACGCTCGGCGATCGGTCGACGCCGAGGCCGGGGAGCAGGTACTTGAAGGTGAAGGACGCCGGCCTGACTCCTCCATCGGCGTACCAGTCGGAGCCTTCGGAGCGGTGATCCGCTCCACCCTTCAGCATGACGAAGCGGGTGATCCCGTCGTCGTGCTCGCTCTCGGTGAGGTTCCAGACCGCAGGGGTGCGTCGCCCAGCGCCCTGTTCGGCCGCGCACTGCCACTCGAACTCGTCGGGCAGGCGGGCGCCCGCCCAGGCGGCGTAGGCGCGCGCGTCCTCCAGGGAGACGCCGGTCACAGGAGCGTCAGGGCCTGCGTCCTCGGTGCCGACCAGGAAGCGGTGCTCAACCGTCGGCCGGTACCCGCTGCCCTCCAGGAACGCGCGGAACTCGGCGACCGACACCTCCCGATCGGCTACGGCGACCGGCCGCTCGAGCGTCACGGCGATCGTCTCCGATCGGGCGTCGTGCAGGCGCGGCGGCAGCGGCTTCCACTCCTCGACGTAGGGTGCGCCCTGGTAGAAGCCGGTCTCGCGCCGGCGGTACGTGACCTCCACGTCGCGGCTGCCTGCCTCGACGACCACGGCGCCGGGCGGAACGGCGGAGACGATGGCCGGCCGGGGCCGAACGCGGACCGCCTCCCGCTCGAGGAACCGGGCGTCGGTGGAAGCCGGATCGTCGGCGGCCACGGCGAGCAGTTCGTCCAGCCCGTCGGGCTCGGAAGCTCCGGGCGCGAGTTCGAGGACACCGGCGATGCCGCGAGCGGGCACGCTCACCTCGGTGACATCGCGCAGCCCCGCGGTGACGTCGTGGCGGCGGGCGCCCTCAACGAGAGGAGCGGCCAGAGGGTCGCCGCGCCACTCGACGGCTCCGCGGTTGACGATGGTCCAGAGAATCCGGCCCTCGTGCTCCCAGCGGGAGACATACACGCCCGCGGCGATGGCGCCGGCCGCCGCGCCGTCGAGTGGAGACCAGTCGCCCTCCACGAGGAGGTCGCTCAGCGCTCGCTGGACGCGCAGCATCCGCCGCAGGGTGGACTCGTCGCGCGGATTCCAGCCGACCCAGACGCCGAACACGGCATCCCAGACGAGGATGCCGGTCCCGTTCATCCAGGCCGCCTGCAGCTCGTCGCTGTGGTCCCGGTTCCAGCGACGCACCCCGTGCATCATGTGGCGCCGCTCGAACCAGTGCGCCCGCATGACGCCCGGAGCGGCCGAGTCGGCGAACCACTGCGCCCAGCTCAGCTGGTGGTCGCGGATCCGCTGGTTCGGCACCCGCGACTCGCCCTCCAGCACCTGGGGCGGCTGTGCCCCGAGGAGCGCGTCGACCAGGGTCGAATCGCCCTCCTTCATCGTGTCGAGGAACACCCCGTCCACGCCGAACTCCCCCACCAGCGCGGCGAGCTCGTCTGCGTCGGACCGCCCGGTCCGCCGGGTCCCGACATCCCACGGGTTGTAGTCGACGAACACGCGCAGGCCGCGCTCGTGGAACCGGTCCACGACCTGCTGGAGGCCGGGGACGTCGCGGTAGAAGTCGAACTGGTTGCGGTCGTCGATGCCGATCACCGGATAGGCGTGCCAGAGCACGACTCCGTCGAGGCCGCCCTGACCGGCGACGGCGTCCAGGAAGGCGTCGACCGTGAACTCCTGCCGGCTGTGGTCGAAGAGGCGGTCGTCCCAGAGCCACACCTGGGCGACCGCGTAGGCGGTCTGCGACCACCGGGTCATGGGCCGGTCGTAGAGCTCGCCGGTGTAGTCCAGCCGCTCGCGCGCCTCCCGGCGCCAGGCGCCCAGGTCGGCGCGCCACGCGGGCCAGTCGGCCGGATCGTCCGGCGCGGCGAACACCTTGACGATGTCGCCGACCTCCGGAGGGAGCGCCCCTCCTCTCGGCAGCGCGGTCGGCCGGTCGATCGGCCGCGGCACGAGCGGGTCGAACTGGTTGGTGCTGGCCTCGTCGGGGTCAGCGGCGGTCGGCGACGAAAGCACGGATCTCCTCGAGCGTGGGAATGGATGGGACGGCGCCCGGCCGCTGCACGGACAGCGCGGCCGCGGCGGAGGCGAATCGGGCGGCGGCCACCAGGGCTGCGGTGAGGTCCGGCCCCGGCCGCTCTGCGGCACCCCGGCGGACAACGCCCGAGCGATCGAGCTCGGCGGCGAGCGCACCGCAGAACGTGTCGCCCGCGCCGGTGGTGTCGACGACCTCCACCCGGTGCGCCGGGACGAGGACGGGTGACCCGCCCGCGGCGAGAACGAGCGACCCGGACCCCCCGAGCGTGAGGACCACGGACCGGCCGGCGGAGGCCAGCTCCGCCGCCGCTGCCTCGGCAGACGAGGCGGCCGGAGCGAGCAGCCCGGCCTCGTGCTCGTTGACGATCAGGAGGTCGACGTGCTCCAGCAGAGCGGCCGGGAGGTCGCGGACCGGAGCCGCGTTGAGCACCACCAGCGTGCCCGCCGCATGGGCGGCGACGGCCGCGGCGAGGACGGTGTCGAGCGGGGTCTCCAGCTGCAGGAGGAGCACATCCGCCGCGGCGACGGCCTCCCGCTCCCCCTCGGTCAGCGAGATGAGCGACGCGTTCGCCCCGGAGTCCACCACGATGCTGTTCTCGCCCGCGGCGTCCACCGTGATGACCGCGGATCCGGTCGGCGCGTCGACGCGTCGGTCCAGCACACGGACTCCCGCCTCCCGTGCCTCCTCAGCGAGTCGGTCCCCTGCCGTGTCGCGGCCCAGTGCGACGACGAAGGTCACGTCGGAGCCCGCGCGCGCCGCGGCGACCGCCTGGTTGTTGCCCTTGCCCCCAGGCACCGCGGTGAACGAGGTGGCGAGCACGGTCTCGCCCGGCGACGGGATGCGGTCGACGCGGTAGACGAGGTCCAGATTGGCACTGCCGACGACAGCGGTGCTCATGCCGCCACCTCCTCGGTGCGGCGGGCGAGCGCGCTGAACCGCACGTCGGAGAAGCCGGGCACGGACGTGGCGAGCCGGTCCTGCAGCGGGTCGATCCAGGCCGCAGGGAGGTCGGCCGCGCCCGTCAGGGCTCCGGCGATCGACCCGGCCGTCGCGCCGACGGAGTCGGTGTCCCAGCCTCCGGACACGGCGAGAGTGATCGTGCGCTCGAAATCCCCGTCGCCGCGCACCAGAGCGAAGGCGAGGAGGGCGGCGTTGTTCAGCACGTGCACCCAGTGGAGGTGGCCGAACTCCGCGTGCAGCGCATCCACCGCCGCGATGTCGTCGAGGTCGGAGGCCGCCAGAGCCGCGCCGCGGCCGATCGCAGCCGCGTAACGACTGTCCACCGGCACCACCGACAGCCCGGTCCGGACGACCTCGTCGATGCCGGCCCCGGCGACGGCCGCACTGCAGGCGGCCGCGACGAACATGGCGCCGTAGACGCCGTTGCGCGTGTGACTCAGGCGCGCGTCGGTCCAGGCGAGGCGCGCGGCGGCGACCGGGTCGCCGGGCGAGGCCCACCCGTAGACGTCGGTGCGGATCTGGGCGCCGATCCAGTCGCGGAACGGGTTGCCCACCCGTGCCGCGACCTCGGGCTCGTAGCCGTCCAGCAGGTTCCGGTAGACGACCCGCTCGGCCGTGAAGACGCGGCCACCCGGCAGCGAGTCGAGCCAGGCCTGCGCGACGTCGTCCGTGGTGAAGCCCCGGCCCCGCCGCTCCAGCAGCTGCAGCGCGATGAGCGGGAAGTTGAGGTCGTCGTCCTCGGGCATCCCGTCGATGTTCTCGACCAGGCTGGTGGGGCGGCTCCGCCGGTTCCAGGGATGGCGGGCGGCGATCTCCGGGTCGAGTCCGACCTCGGTGAAGTACGAAGCGAGGGGCCAGTTGCCCGTCGACCGGGCGATGGCGCGGATGCCCTCGAGCGTGATCTTCTCGACCGGCTTGCCGAGCAGGCAGCCAGCGGCCCGGCCCAGCCACGCGCCGAGCAGGCGGTCCGGGTAGCGGCCCGCCTCGTCGTCGACGAGCATCCCGGGCGGAGCGGCGATCCCGGGCGTCCCGGCGGGAGCCGCATTCAGGATCTCGTCCAGGTCGTCCGGCTCGGCCGCCACCAGCGGTGCAGGGTCGGGACGCGCATCCATTTCGGCGAGCAGTTCGCGCGCCAGTCGCCTCCGTTCCTGCGGTGCGGGCTGCGGGGTGGCGCCGCTGACCGGCGCGGTCGGCGATCCGCCCGCGGCGGACCAGCGCTCGCGCAGGTCGGCGACGGGCCGCCCGTCGAGCTCGGCCGCGACGAACGCGTGCGGCACCAGGTCTTCCGGTTGGCTCCAGCTCAGGCGCAGCATCACACCGCCTCGACGGCGACGGGCGAGAAGACCGACCGTGCGGAGGCGACCGCCTCGGCCCGCGCGGCATCCTTCGCCCAGACGTCCCGGGCGACGCCGGCGATCACCGGTCCGGTCGCCGTGACGTCGATCCGGCTTCCCTCGGACACGGCGGCGATCCACTCGGCGGGAACCGCCTCCACACCACCCAGCGCGCCCGCGACGGAACCGGCCATGACGGCGATCGAGTCGGAGTCCCGGCCGTAGTTGACGGCGCCGAGCACCGCCTCCCGGTAGTCGCCGCCCGCGGCGATCAGCATGCCGAGCGCGATGGGCAGCTCCTCGATGGACTTCGTACGGCTCGGGATGCGCGCATCCTTCGCCGGTGCCCGGTAGTGCGGTCCGACGGTGTCGAACGGCTCGACGGCTGCGCGCAGCGCCGCCAGTCCGCTCCGCCAGTCGGTGACCCGCGTCGCCGCCTCGGCGACGGCCTCGATGGCGTCGCGCGTGCCGTCCTTCGCCAGCCGCAGCGCGGTCGCGACCACGCTGTCGACGTCGGCTCCCGGCCGCATCGCCTCGGCGACTGCGGCGGCGAACACCCCGGCCGCCTCCCGTCCGTAGCTGGACTGGTGGGCGCCGGCCACGTCGATCGCCTCGGCGTACGCGGCCTCCGGAGCCCCGGCGTTCACGATCCCGATCGGACCGACGTACATCGTCGCACCGCAGTTCACGATGTTGCCGACGCCGGCCTCGCGCGGGTCGATGTGGCCGTAGTGCAGGCGCGCGACCATCCACTTCTCGGCGAGGAAGATGCGCTGCAGCAGCAGGGCCTCCGACTCGAACTCCGGGATCCAGCGCTTCTCGCCGATCAGCAGCGGGACGAGGTGGTCGGCGACCGCGTAGGCGTCGAGGTGGTCCCGCACCCGGTCGTACACCTCGACGAGTACCGTCGTCATCAGAGTGTCGTCCGTGATGTGGCCGTCGCCCTTGTGGTACGGCGCGATCGGCCGGGCGTTCCGCCAGTCCGCGAGGAACGGAGGGACGACGCCCTGGACGAATCCGCCGTAGCGCTCCTGGATGGCTTCGGGGGTGTTCCCCTCCGCCGCTCCGCCGAGCGCGTCTCCCACCGCCGCGCCCGCGAGCGCGCCCGTGCTCGAATTCACCAGGGCATCCATCGTGTCTCCTTCTGTTCCGTGTCTCTCGCTGGCGGGGCCGGTCAGCCGACCGAGGACCAGCCGTCGGTCAGCTGCTTCTTCAGGTCGTCCAGGCTGATCGAGTTCGCCAGGTACTTCTGCAGTGCGGGTGTCGCGTACTGGTCCTTCCACTGCGGGTAGCCGGTCGCCGACTGGAACGGAGCGGCGGTGAGCTCGTCGCCGGACTTCAGGATGACACTCCAGCCGTTCTTGCCCGAGGTGTCCTTCGCCACCTGGTCGCGCGCCGCGGTGGACGCAGGGATCAGCCAGTCGCCTTCTGCGAGCTTCGCCTGGTTGTCGGCCTTCATGAAGTAGTCGATGAACTTCGCGGCCTCGGGGATGTGCTTGCTCTGCGCCGAGACCGACATGGTCTGCGGGTTCGCCGCCTGCTCGGCGCCCTTACTGCCCGCGAGCGGCGGGAGGACGACCCAGTCGAATCCGCTCGGAGCGGACTCGGTGATCTGCTGGGCGACATAGTTGCCGCCCACGTACATCGCGTACTTGCCGCCGAAGAAGCCCGGCAGCACGTCGCTGCCGCTCTGAGTCAGCGACACCGGATCCAGCGACTTGTCCGTGTACGCCATCTCGTTGATCCGCTTCGGCACCTGCAGTTCGTCGTCGCCGACGTGGATGGTGGACGTGCCGTCCTTGTTGTCGAAGAACGTCCCCCCGAAGCCGAGGGCGAGGTTCATCACGGTGGCGGTCGGGGACTTCATGCCCCAGCCGGTCCCGAAGTTCCCGTTGGCGGTCAGCTTCGTGGAGAGGTCCTGGAAGTCCTGCCAGCTGAGGGTCTTGCCCGTGGGGACCGCGACGCCGGCGTCGCTGAACGCCTTCTTGTTCGCGAACACCACGTAGGACTGCAGCAGGGTGGGCGCGGCGACGATCTTGCCGTCGCCGGTCGTCACCGACTTCCAGATGTCCGAGGACACAGCCTTCTTGGTGTCGGCGCTGAGCGCTCCGCTCAGGTCGGCGAGGTAGCCCTGCTGGGCGAACCCCATGATGTCGGCCGACTCGTCGTGGATGATGTCCGGAGCCGTTCCGCCCTGGAACTGGGTGACGAGCTGGTCGTGGACGTTGTCCCAGCTGCCCTGCTGGAGCTTGACCTGGATCGTGGGGTTCGCCGTGTTCCACGAGTCGACGATCTGCTTGGTCGCTGCGACCGTGGTGTCCTGGTAGGCGAGCGACTGGAAGGTCAGCGTGACCTTCCCGCCGCTGGCGTCGCTCTGGCTGCCCGAGGACGAGCAGCCGGCGAGGGCGAGCGTCGCGGCGGCGATGCCGGCGACGAGGGCGCCCACGCGGAAGGTGCCTTTGCGCATGGTTTCTCCTTTGTTGGGGTGTCTCAGCCCTTCACGGCGCCGCTGAGCAGGCCGGAGGTGAGACGTTTCTGGATGAGCAGGAAGAAGACGAGGCTCGGGATGGTCGCCAGCAGCGACGCCGCGGCGAGCTGCCCCAGCTGCACCTGGCCCTCCGCGCCGACGAAGCGGGCGAGCGCCAGCGGAAGGGTCTGCAGCTTCGGATCCTGAATCAGGACGAGGGCGAAGAAGAACTCGTTCCACGAGTTGATGAACGTGAACAGGCTGGTGGCGACGAGACCGGGCGCGAGCAGCGGAAGGACGATCGTGTGCAGCGTCCGCAGCCGGCTCGCGCCGTCCATCGCGCCCGCCTCCTCCAGCTCGACGGGGATGGCGACGATGTAGCCCTGCAGCATCCACAGTGCGAACGGCAGCGACCAGACCGTGTAGACCAGCACCAGCCCGGCCAGGTTGTTGATCAGGCCGATGTTCTTCAGCACCAGGAAGAGCGGGATGATGATCAGGATGAACGGGAAGACCTGGCTGAGCAGGATCCAGCCGGTCGCGAGACCGCGCAGCCTCGTCCGGAACCGGGCCAGCGCATAGGAGGCCGGAAGCGCGATCAGCGTGACCAGCACGGTCGTGCACACCGCGACGATCAGGCTGTTCCCGGCGGCCGTGAACAGGTCGGCCTTCTGGATGGCCTGGGTGAAATTCGAGAGGTCCAGGCTGGTTGGCAGGAATCCCGGGTTGGGCGACTGCAGCTCCCGCGACGACTTGAAGGCGGTCGTCAGCAGGAACAGCAGCGGGAAGCCGAGGAAGATCATGTACAGCACCAGTGCGAGGTACTGGAGCGGGCGGGCGATCCTGCGGGACCGCTTGACGGAGGCGCCGACGACGGGACGGGAGGCGAGGGTGGTCATGCGTTGCGGCTCCTCATCTGTCCGCGCAGGTACAGGAACAGGAACACCGCGATCACGACGACCATGACGTTGCCCATCGCGGCCGCGTACCCGAAGTTGCCGTACCGGAAGGCCTCGTTGTAGGCGAACAGCATCGGGAGCATCGTCGTACCGCCCGGTCCTCCCGCGGTGAGCACGAACACGAGCGCGAACGAGTTGAAGTTCCAGATCAGGTCGAGCGTCGTGATCGCGACGATCACCGGGCGCAGGGCCGGGAGGGTCACATGCCAGAACCGGCGCCACGCGCTCGCCCCGTCGATCGCCGCCGCCTCGTGGAGCTCCGCCGGGACGGACTGCAGGCCGGCGAGGAGGGTGATGGTGGTCTGGGGCATCCCCGCCCAGACGCCGACGACGATGACGGCGGGGAGAGCGATGGAGGCGTTGCCCAGCCAGTTGATGTCGCCGGGCAGCCCGAGTGCCCGGAGACCCTGGTTGATCGGCCCGTAGCCCGGGTTCAGCATGAGACGCCACATGATGGCGATGATCACCGGGGGCATCGCCCACGGCACGAGCGCGAGGGTGCGTGCGAGCCACCGCAGCCGGAGATTCAGGTTGAGCAGGAGCGCGAGCCCGAGTGAGGCCAGGAACTGCAGGATCGTCACGCTGAACGCCCACAGCAGGCCGATCCCGAACGAGTTCCAGAACAGTGTGTTGCTCGCGAGCTTGCTGTAGTTGTCGATGCCGTTGACGTTGATGGGCAGGTTGTAGCCGGCGCGTGCGTCCGTGAAGCCCAGCAGGATGCCCTGGACCAGCGGGTACACGCTGAAGATGACGATCGGGATGAGGGCCGGCAGCACGAGCAGCCAGGCGTCGCGGCCGCTGCCGCCCGCCGGACCGCCCGCGCGCTTCCGCCGGCGGCGCGGCGGCGGAGGCGTGGTGGGCCGCGGTGGGGCGATGGTGGTCGTCATGCGCGCGCCTCCCCTCCGGCTGCGAGCGTCGACTCCCGGACGGTGAGCGTCGGTTCGATGGTGACGGTCTGGGCGTCGGCGCCCGGATTCTCCAGCCGGCGGATGAGCAGCTTCGCCGCTGTGCGTGCGCGCTTCGCGGAGCCGAGGTTGACGCTGGTGAGGCCAGGATCGGCGAGCTCGGCCGCTTCGCTGTCGTCCATCCCCACCACCGCGACGTCTTCGGGGACCCGCAATCCGCGGGCCGCGAGCTCCTTGAGCGCAGCAACGGCGATCAGGTCGTTGGCGCAGACGATCGCATCCGGCGAGCACTGCTGCAGGAGCCGCGACGCCGCCTTGCGGCCGGCCTTGTAGGTGAAGTCGGAGGCCGCGATCTGCAGGTCGGCCGTCGTCGCGAGCCCGAGCCGGTCGATCGCGCGCAGGTAGCCTTCGAGCCGCGCCGCGCCGGGGACCGTGTCGACGGGACCGTTCACGAACGCGATCCGGTGTCGACCGGCGGCAACGAGGTGCTCGACCGCGAGCCCGACACCCGCGACGGAGTCGGCGCGCACGCTGTCCACTCCGGCCTCGGGCGGCAGCGATCCGATGACGACGGCGGGGATGCGGCTGGCCTGCAGCGCAGCCACCAGCTCGTCGGTCACCCGTAGCGGGCTCAGCAGCAGCCCATCCGCGAAGCCGCGGTTGAGGCTGTTCAGGAGTTCGATCTGGTCGTCCGCGTCGCTGCCGGTGGACGAGAGGACGAGGCGGTAGCCGTTCTTGGCCGCCACGCGCGCGACCTCGTGCATCATCTTGACGTAGACCGGGTTGCCGAGGTCGGCCACCGCGAGCGCGAGCTGGTCGGTGCGGCCCGTCTTGAGGGTGCGCGCGCTGGCGTCCGGCACGTAACCCAGTTCGTCGGCCGCCCGGCGGACCCGCTCGGCGAGCTGCGGAGACGCGGGCTGGCCGTTGAGGACCCGGGAGACGGAGGCGATCGAGACGCCCGCGCGCTCCGCGACGAGGACGAGCGTCGAACGTCGGGGTTCGGTCGTCGGCTGCTCAGGCATGCGCTGCTCCTGCTTCATCGGAGGGAGGCGATCTGGAAACGTTCTTGAGAACGTTTACAAGAACGTTTACAGGGAGACTAGCACGACGGACGGGCGATCGCACCGCCAGTGCGTATTCGGCGAATCCTCAGAGCGCTGCGGCGAACTCGCCTGCGTCGGTCACCGGCAGCCGGCACACGAAGTCGCGGCACAGGTACGCCGTCGGCTTCTCGTCGCGGACCGTCCGCGCGGCGAACAGCTCGAAGCCCGCCGCCGCGAACTCCGCGGCCTGCCGTTCCGTGGCGAGGGCCACGAGCGGGGCGTCGTGCCGCCGTGCGGCCGCCACCAGCTCGGAACCGCCGGCCGCCGCATCCGGGAGCACCACGACCAGCTGCCCCACCTCCCCCGCGAGGCGCGACATCAGTGCGAGCGACGTCCCGAAGGCGCTCGGCACCCGGACCGCCTGGACCGCCACCATCCGCATCGCTTCCCGCGCCGCCCGCTCGTAGCGGCGCTCCCCCGTCATCAGGTACAGGGTGTGCGCCGCCTGCGCCATCGACGACAGCCCGGAGGGATAGGCGCCCTCGGAGGGGTCGACCCGCACAGACAGCCCGGTCGCCGTCAGCACCGGATCTCCGCCGCCGGGGGTCTCGAACGGGCAGTCGTCCGCGCCTGCGGCGTCGAGGCAGAGGTCGACGAGGTCGCGGGCCGCGACGGCCGCCTCCGTGTCGCCCGCTGCGAGTGCCAGCTCCAGCAGTCCACCGGCCAGCCCGCCGTAGTCCTCGAGGGTCGCGCCCGCTTCGGACCGGAGGTCGCCGAGCGACGCACGGAGCAGCGTCCCGTCCTCCCGCCGGTGCCGGGTCAGCACCGCATCGGCGGCTTGCCGGGCGGCGGCCAGCCACGCCGGACGGTCCAGGATGCGCGCAGCGCGGGCCAGCGCGCCGATCGCCAGCCCGTTCCATCCGGTGAGCACCTTCTCGTCCAGCGGAGGAGGGTCGAGCTGCGCCCGCTCCGCGGGAGGGACCGTGTAGTACGTCCCCTCCACCCGGGCGCCGTCGATCGTGCTCTCCGAGTCCTGGGCCGAGGCGAAACCGCCGGACGGACGGCGCAGCACGCCGAGCAGGAACGCGGCGATGCCGTCCGCCGTCCGCTCGGCCCACTCCTCGCCGGTCTGCTGCCAAGCGCGGGCGTAGGCATCCAGCAGCAACGCGTTGTCGTAGAGCATCCGCTCGTAGTGCGGTTCGCTCCAGTCGCGGCGGGTCGCGTAGCGGAAGAACCCGCCGTCGATCGGGTCGCGCAGGGGCGACGCCGCCATCCGCTCGAGCGTCCGGGCCGCCAGCCCATGCCCGGCCGGGCGCGCCAGCAGGAAGTCGAGGAGGGGCGCCACCGGGAACTTCGGCGCCGTCCCGAAGCCGCCGAAGTCGGCGTCCTCCGCCTCCGCCAGCTGGGCGATCGCCGCATCCAGCTGCCGGCCGTCGGGCAGATCGGCGACCGATGTGGCCGCCTCCGCCGCCGCGGCGAGTGCCGCCGCCACCTTGCCGGCGTCCGCCTCCACCTCGTCGCGCCGCGCCGTCCACGCGTCCCACACGGCGTCGAGCACCTGGCGGAACGAGGCCCGGCCGGCCACCGGCTGCGGCGGGAAGTAGGTGCCCGCGAAGAACGGCCGCCCCTCCGGCGTGGCGAAGACGGTGAGCGGCCAGCCGAGGTTGCCGGTGAAGGCGCTCGCCGCGGACAGGTAGGCGGCATCGACGTCGGGATGCTCCTCCCGGTCGACCTTGATGGCGACGAACCGCGCGTTCAGCTCGTCGGCGGTCGTCGGATCGCTGAAACTCTCCCGCGCCATGACGTGGCACCAGTGGCAGGTCGCGTACCCGATCGACACCATCGCGGGCACATCGCGTCGGCGCGCCTCCGCGAACGCCTCGGCGCCCCAGGGGAACCAGTCCACCGGGTTGCCCGCATGCGCCCGCAGGTACGGGCTGATCGCGTCGCCGAGCCGATTCACCATGCGCTCACCCTACGACCGGCCGCGGCGAACGGAACCCCGGCCGGTGGGTCCTCCGTCGACTGGTGAGTAGATGTCGCCACTCGGCACGGATTGGCGCATCTACTCACCAGTCGACGCCGAATATGGCCCGGAGTCAGCCCGCGGTGTCCATCCCCTGCAGGCGGATGGACGAGTTCAGGTAGAACGCGGCGAGCGCGGCGTAGGTGAGGCAGGCCAGCGCCGGGATGAACGCGTCCTCCGGCTTGCTCGAGAACGCGCCGACTCCGGAGATGAACGCCAGCACCACCAGGAAGGCGCCGATCCAGAAGCCCGCAGCCGGCCGGGCGGTGGCCCGCCACCAGGGCCGCGGGTCGGCGCGGTTCTCGCCCTCGCCGCGGAAGATCCGCACGCCGACGATCACGTAGGCGACGTTCAGCACCGCGACGATCAGCACGTCGAAGGTCGGATTGACCAGCCGGGCGATCAGAAAGATGTTCAGCAGGAGGATGAGCGCGAAGACGCCGACGATGTAGCTGATCTTCCCCGTGACCGACGTGATCCTCACCCTGCGAGCCTAGCCCGGGGATCCGACGCCCGCCTCGAACCGCGCCACCAGCTCCCGCTTCAGCACCTTGCCGCTGGGGCCGAGCGGCAGCACCTCCAGGATCTCCACCCGCCGCGGGTACTTGTACGCCGCGACCTTCTCCTGGGCGAACACCACCAGCTCGTCGGCCTCGGCGCTGCTTCCGGGCATGAGCGTCACCGCTGCCATGATCTCCTGACCGTGCGTCTCGTGCGCCACACCGAAGACCGCGACCATCGCGACGGCCGGATGCGTCGACAGCACCTCCTCCACCTCGCGCGGGTAGACGTTGTAGCCGTTGCGCACGATCATGTCCTTCTTGCGGTCCACGATCGTGATGTAGTCGTCTTCGCTCTTGGTGCCGAGGTCACCGGTCCGGAACCAGCCGTCGACCACCGCCTCCGCGTTCGCCTCCGGCAGGTTGAGGTAGCCCTTCATCAGGTTGTGGCCGCGCACCACGATCTCGCCCAGCTCGCCGCGCGGGAGCAGCTCGATGCGGTCGTCGAGCTCCGGGTCGGCGATCTCCACGTCCACGCCCCAGATCGGCGTGCCCACCGTGCCGACCCGGGTGGGCCGTCCGCGGTGGTTGAAGGAGGCGACGGGAGACGTCTCGGTGAGGCCGTAGCCCTCGTGCACGTCGATGCCGTAGACCTCCTTCATCCGCTCGATCACGGCGACCGGGATGGCTGCGCCGCCGCTCATCCCGTAGCGCAGCGGCGGACGGTCGGGGTTCGACTTCGCCGCCTCCAGCAGCGCGATGTACATCGTCGGGACGCCCGTCATGATCGTGCAGGCGTGCTCGTTGAGCAGCTGCAGGGCCGTCGCGCCGTCGAACTTGGGGACGAGAACCACGGCCGATCCCGCCCGGAACCCCATGTTCATCACGCAGGTCTGCCCGAACGTGTGGAACAGCGGGAGGCAGCCGAGGATGCGGTCCTCCGGCGTCAGATCCAGCGTGGTCTGGATCAGAACGTTCACCTGCTCCACCAGCGAGAAGTGGCAGCCCTCCGCACCCTTCGGCTTGCCGGTCGTGCCGCTCGTGTAGAGGATGGTCGCCGTGTCGAGCGGATGCCGGGGCACGTAGGTGTCGATGGGCGCCGCGGCGGCCGCCAGCTCCTCCAGCCGGGGGAACGGCGCCTGCTCGAGCAGCTCGTCCGGCACAAGCACCGACACGGTCGGGATGCCCGCCAGCCCCGCACCGCGCGCGCCCTCGCCCAGCAGCGGGGCCGCGCAGATCAGCAGCGAGGCGCCGGAGTCGCGCAGCACGTACGCGATCTCCTCCGCCTTCAGCAGCGCGTGGATCGGGACCACCACCGCGCCGAGCGCCAGCGCCGCGTAGTACGACCGCGGGAAGTCGGGGACGTTGGGCAGCATCAGGGCGACCTTGTCGCCCGGACCGACGCCGAGGTCGCGCAGGGCGCCGGCGTAGGCGCGGGTCTGGTCCCACAGCTCGCCGTAGCGGATCTCGCGGCCGGCGAAGATCAGCGCGACGTTGTCGGGCATGCGGTGCGCGGTCTCCGCCAGGATGCTCGCGACGGACATGGTCGCAAAGCCGTGACTCATGGGTTCTCCTCGTCCTCATCGACACAGGACCCGATCGGGTTGAGGCGAACCTACGTCACGCGGCGTCGCGGGGCAACGCCCCCGTGTGGGACGCGTGCGGGATGCGTGCAGGATGCGAGCGGGATGCGTGCGCCGGACGCACGGTCGTAGGGTGAGAGGGAACCCCCGAAAGCGACAGGAGAAGACCGTGCCCCTGCTCAGACGTCCGGCCGCCCGGCCCGCGGAGACACCGCCCCTGACGTCCGAGCGGATCGCCGCCTGGCTGCGCTCGGAGGGCTACGTGTTCGCCACCGACGACGACGGCGACCAGACCGCGAAATGGGACGGCCACGACGTCTGGTTCTACCGCCACGGCGAGCGCAACGAGGTGCTGAATGTGCGCGGCATCCACAAGCGCCTGTTCTCGCCGGCGTCGAAGGACGAGATCCTGCTGCTGATCAACGAGTGGCACCGGGACCGGCCCTGGCCGAAGGCGTTCGCCACGGTAGACGACGTGGGCGACCTGCGCATCCAGGCGTCGCACTCGTACGACCTGGAGCACGGCGTCACCGACGAGCAGCTGGCCCAGTTCCTCGACTGCAGCCTGTCGACGATCCTGCAGTTCTTCCAGTACATGGATGCGGCGGTCACGTCCACCTGAGGGCCGCCCGCACACACGCGGCCCGCTCCCTCGCGGGTAGACTGGAGGGCTCATGTCTTCGACCGCGACCCTCCCCCGCATCGTCTTCCCGCCCGAGCTGCCCGTCAGCCGGAAGCGGGAGGAGATCGCGCGCGCCATCCGCGACAACCAGGTCGTCATCGTGGCCGGTGCGACGGGGTCCGGGAAGACGACGCAGCTGCCGAAGATCGCGCTGGAACTCGGCCGCACCAGCATCGGGCACACCCAGCCGCGGCGGATCGCGGCGCGCACCATCGCGGAGCGGATCGCCGAGGAGCTGGGCCAGTCGGTCGGCGAGCTGGTCGGCTACCAGGTCCGCTTCACCGACCGCGTGTCGAAGGCGACCCGCATCAAGCTGATGACCGACGGCATCCTGCTCAACGAGCTGCGCCGCGACCGGATGCTGCGCCAGTACGACACGATCATCATCGACGAGGCGCACGAGCGCAGCCTCAACATCGACTTCCTGCTCGGGTACCTGAAGCAGCTCCTGCCGCAGCGTCCCGATCTCAAGCTCATCATCACGTCCGCGACCATCGACCCGCAGAGCTTCGCGGAGCACTTCGCGTCGGCGGACGGCACTCCGGCGCCGATCGTCGAGGTCTCCGGCCGCACCTACCCGGTCGAGCTCCGCTACCGACCGCTGGTCGCGGAGGCGATGGAGGACGACGACGAGGACCCGGATCCGGTGCCGTCCGCCGACCGCGACTACCTGCAGGGCATCAACGACGCGCTCGACGAGCTGGCCAGGGAGGACCGCGGCGACGTGCTCGTCTTCCTCTCCGGCGAGAACGAGATCCGGGATGCGGCCGACGCCATCCGTGGCCGCAATCTACCCGGAACCGAGGTGCTCCCGTTGTACGGCCGGCTGTCGGCGGCGGAGCAGCACAAGGTCTTCCAGCCGTCCAGCGCCGCGGGTGTCCGCCGCCGCGTGATCCTGGCCACCAACGTCGCCGAGACCAGCCTGACCGTGCCCGGCATCAAGTACGTGGTGGATGCGGGAACGGCGCGCATCAGCCGGTACAGCACCCGCGCCAAGGTGCAGCGCCTGCCGATCGAGGCCATCTCGCAGGCCAGCGCCAACCAGCGCTCCGGCCGCTCCGGACGAACCAGCGACGGCATCGCCATCCGCCTCTACTCGGAGGAGGACTTCGCGAAGCGGCCGGAGTACACCGAGCCGGAGATCCTGCGCACCAACCTCGCGGCCGTCATCCTGCAGATGATCTCGCTCGGGCTCGGCGACATCGCGGCGTTCCCATTCCTCACCCCGCCGGACTCGCGCGGGATCAAGGACGGGCTCGACCTGCTCACCGAGCTCGGCGCGATCACAGCGGGAGGCGCGGGGACGGAGGGCACCACGCTGACAGCGGTCGGCCGCCAGCTCGCCCAGCTCCCGATCGACCCCCGCTTCGCGCGGATGGTCGTCGAGTCCAAGCGCCACAACACGTCCCGGGAGGTCATGGCGATCGTCGCCGGCCTCACCATCCAGGACCCACGCGAGCGGCCCGTGGAGAAGCGCGGCAGCGCCGACGAGAAGCACGCCCGGTTCGCCGACCCGACCAGCGACTTCCTCACCCTCCTCAACCTCTGGAACTATCTGGAGGAGCAGCAGAAGGAGCTGTCCTCCAGTGCTTTCCGGAGGCTGTGCAAGGCCGAATACCTCAACTTCCTCCGGGTGCGGGAGTGGCAGGACGTCTACCGCCAGCTCCGTCAGCTCGCCAAGCCGCTCGGGCTGACCGTCGGCGAGCCGTCCGTGAATCCGGACGGCATCCACCGCTCGCTGCTCGCCGGCCTGCTGTCGCACCTGGGGTTGAAGGATGTGCGGGAGTCGGGCAATAAGGGAGGGGCGCGCGGCGCCCGGCAGTCCGAGTACCTCGGCGCGCGGCAGACCCGGTTCGTGATCTTCCCCGGATCCACCCTCGCCAAGAAGCAGCCCAACGCGGTGATGAGTGCAGAGCTTGTGGAGACCTCCCGGCTGTTCGCTCGGATGAACGCCGCCATCGACCCGGCCTGGGCCGAGCCGATCGCCGGTGACCTGTGCAAGCGGCAGTACAGCGAGCCGCACTGGGAGAAGAACCAGGGCTCCGTCGTCGCGTACGAGCGGGTCACCCTGTTCGGCGTGCCGATCATCCCGCGGCGGCGCATCCAGTACGCGCGGATCGACGCCGCGCTGTCGCGCGAACTGTTCATCCGGCACGCGCTTGTGGACGGCGAATGGGACTCCCACCAGGCGTTCGACCGGGCCAACCGGGCGCTGCGCACCGAACTGCGCGAGCTGGAGGAGCGGACGCGGCGCCGCGACATCCTCAACGACGACGAAGCCGTCTACGAGTTCTACGACCGGCGCATCCCCACTGACGTGGTGTCCACGCGCTCCTTCGAAGGCTGGTGGAAGAAGGCCAGGCAGGAGACGCCGGACCTCCTCACCATGACGCAGGAGGCGTTGCTCGACGACGAGGCGGCGGAGGTCGACGAGGAGTCGTTCCCGCCGGTGTGGCGGCAGGGCGACCAGCAGCTGACCCTCCGCTACAAGTTCGAGCCGGGGGCCGAGGACGACGGCGTGACGGTCCAGGTGCCGCTCCCGCTGCTCGCAGGGCTGCTGCCCGACGGCTTCGACTGGCAGGTTCCCGGACTCCGGCACGAACTGGTCACGGCGCTGATCAAGTCGCTCCCCAAGGCGATCCGCCGCCAGGTGGTCCCCGCCGCCGACTGGGCGCAGCGACTCCTCGGCGAGCTGTCCGGCACCGCCGGGATGCGGGCGCACGAGGGCGAGCGGCCCGCGGCCTCCCTCGTCGACACGCTTGCGGCGACGATCTCGCGGCTGACCGGTTCCCGCGTCAGCGGCACGGACTTCGACCTCGAGCGCCTGCCGTCGCACTTGCGGCCGACCTTCCAGGTGATCGGCGAGCGCGGCCGTCCGCTCGCCGGCGGCAAGGACCTGAGCGCGCTGCAGGACCGCCTCCGCTCGCGCGCTCGCGACTCGGTCGCCGCCGTCGCGGAAGCCCGAACGCCGAACGCGATCGAGCGGTCAGGCCTGACGACGTGGGATTTCGACGAGCTGCCGCGCTTCGTCGACTCTACGCACACCGGGCCGGGAGGGACGAAGAACGTGATCCGCGCCTACCCGGCGCTGGTCGACGACGGCGGCTCGGTCAGCATCCGCTTGATGGGGACGCCCGCCGAGCAGGCTCGCGCCATGCCGGGCGGCGTGCGTCGCCTGCTGCTCGCCAGCGTCCCGTCACCGGTCGCCTACGTGCAGCAGCATCTGACCTCCACCGAGAAGCTGACGCTGGCGGCCAGCCCGTACCCGAACACGAAGGCGCTGTTCGACGACTGCCTGCTGGCGGTCGTCGACTCGGTGCTGTACCGGATGAAGCCGGACGGGCAGCTCTTCATGCGCGCCGAGTTCGAGGCGGTGCGCGACCGGGTCTCCGGGATCGTGATGGACTCGATGTTCGAGACGGTCGCGCTCGTCACGCGCATCCTCACCGCCGCCCGCGCCGCCGAGAAGGCGATCTCGGGCGTGACGGCGCTGACCTACCTGGCCGCGCTCAACGACGCGAAGGGGCAGCTCTCCGGGCTCGTCTTCCCTGGTTTCGTCTCGCGCACCGGTCTGGAGCAGCTGCGGCACCTCCCCCGCTACCTGGCCGGCATCTCGCAGCGGATGCAGGCCCTCCCCACCAACCCGGGCCGCGACCGCGCCTGGCAGACGCAGGTGGAGACCGCCGTCGCGCTGTACACCGACGCGGGCGGCCGCATCCCGCTGGCTCCGGACGCGTCGCCCTCCCTCGTGCACGCCCGGTGGATGCTGGAGGAGTTCCGCGTCTCGCTCTTCGCCCAGTCCCTCGGCGCAGCCGAAACCGTCTCCCTCCCCCGCATCCGCAAGGTCCTCGCCTCCTAACGCGCCCTCCCCCCACCGTCGAGTCCACACTTTTTGCACGCTGCGGCGGCGTGTCGCGTGCAGAAAGTGTGTACTCGACGGTGGGGCGGCGGGGCGGAGGGCGCGGGGGGCGGCGGCGAAGGGCGCGGAGGCGGTCAGACGCCGAGGTTGAAGCCGCCGTTCGAGTGGAGGAGCTGGCCGTTGACCCAGCCGCCGGCGGGCAACAGGAGGAACGCGACCAGGTCGGCGGTGTCCTGCGGGGTGCCGAGGCGGCCGAGGGCGGTCTCGGCGGCGAGTTGCTGGGCCAGCTCGGGCGTCATCCAGCCGGTGTCGATCGGGCCGGGGTTCACCAGATTGGCCGTGATGCCGAGGTGCGCGAGCTCGACGGCAGCCGCCTTCACGATCCGGTCGAGGGCGCCCTTGCTCGCGCCGTACGGCACGTTGTGGGCGGTGTGGTCGCTGGTCAGCGCCACGATGCGGCCGAACCCCGCGGGTCCCTCGTACTGCTCCGCGAACGCCCTGATCAGCAGCCACGACCCGCGCGTGTTGACGGCGAAGTGCCGGTCGAAGGCCTCCACCGAGGTGTCCAGGATGCCGCTGTCGACCGAGTGCGCGTGGCTCATCACCAGCGCACGGATCGGGCCCAGCTCCGCGCGCACGCGCGCGATCGCCGCGGCGGGAGCCTCCGCATCGGACAGGTCGACCGAGACCGGCAGGGCGCGCACGTCGAACGCGCGCAGCTCCGCGGCCAGGGCCTCATGCTGAGCGGGATGCGCACCCCACGGCATCTCGGCGTCGTAGCCGTCCCAGTAGCCGAAGGCGACGTCGAAACCGAGCGACGCGAGGTTCCGGGCGATGGCTGCGCCGATCGTGTTCGGCCGGCTGGCGCCGGTGATGAAGACAACGGGACGGGCGGAGCGGGCGTCGTTATCCATCCGACGATTCTGTCAGAAGGCGACGCCCGCTCGACGCGAGCCGTTGAAGCGGGCCCGGGAGGCTAGAGCACCTTCGAGAGGAACGCCTGCGTCCGCTGGTGCTGCGGGTTGCTGAGCACCTCGCGCGGGTCGCCGGCCTCGACGACCACGCCGCCGTCCATGAAGACCAGCTCGTCCGCGACCTCGCGGGCGAAGCCCATCTCGTGCGTCACGACGACCATCGTCATGCCGCTTGCGGCCAGCCCCTTCATCACGTCGAGCACCTCGCCGACGAGCTCGGGGTCGAGTGCGGAGGTCGGCTCGTCGAACAGCATCAGCTTCGGGTCCATCGCCAGCGCCCGGGCGATCGCCACGCGCTGCTGCTGCCCGCCGGAGAGCTGGGACGGGTAGTGGTCGCCCTTGTCGGACAGCCCGACCCGGGCGAGCAGCTCCGTCGCGCGCTCCACCGCCTTCGCCTTCGAGAGGCCCTTCACGCGGATGGGCGCCTCGATGATGTTCTCCAGCGCCGTCATGTGCGGGAACAGGTTGAACCGCTGGAACACCATCCCGATCTCACGGCGCTGGCGGGCGGCCTCCTTCGGCTTGAGCTCGTACAGCTTGTCGCCGTGCTGGCGGTAGCCCACTACCTCGCCGTCCACCGCGAGCCGGCCGGCGTCGACCCGCTCCAGGTGGTTGATGCAGCGCAGGAAGGTCGACTTGCCTGAGCCCGACGGGCCGATGATGCAGAGCACCTCGCCGGGGTTCACCTTGAGGTCGATGCTCTTGAGCACCTCGTTCGAGCCGAAGCTCTTCGAGACGCCCTCGGCCAGGACCATGGGAGTCTTCGTGTCGGTCATCCCTTGCCTCCGAGGTCGTTTCCGTCGGGTGCGCCGGCGGCGGGCAGGGCGCCCGTCGCCATCGCGGTGTCGTTGCGGTCGGGGCGGCGCGCGTTGACGCCGCGGGAGAACCGCTTCTCGAGGAAGTACTGCCCGACCATCAGCAGCGAGGTGAAGAGCAGGTACCACAGCGACGCGACGATGAGCAGCGGGATGGGCGTGTACGTCACCGCCGAGATGTCGCGCGCGACCCCGTACAGGTCGGTGGTCAGCGGGATGGCCGCCACCAGCGACGTCGTCTTCAGCATCGAGATGACCTCGTTGCCGGTCGGCGGGATGATCACCCGCATCGCCTGCGGGATCACGATCCGCGTCATGGTCTGCCACCACGACATGCCGAGCGCGGTCGCCGCCTCCTCCTGACCCTCGTCGACCGAGAGGAGTCCTGCGCGAACGATCTCCGCCATGTAGGCCGCCTCGTTCAGCGCGAGGCCGATGACGGCGATGATGAACGCGTTCTGCATGAACCCGAGGTTCAGGTCGAAGCCGACCTGCGTCCACGGCACGCCGAGGAAGATCTGCGGGTAGATCAGCGAGAACAGGCCCCAGAAGACCAGCTGCACGTAGACCGGGGTGCCGCGGAAGATCCACAGGTAGAGCCAGGCGACCGACTTCACGACCGGGTTCGGCGAGAGCCGCATCACGGCCAGGATCAGGCCGAGGACGACGCCGATGATCATCGAGTAGACCGTCAGCTGGAGGGTCACGAGCGCAGCTGCACTGATGCGCTTGTCGAAGACGTACTTGCCCACGTACTGCCAGCCGTAGGCGTCGCGCTGGGAGGCGTCGACGATGAACCACACCAGCAGCAGGATCAGGATGGCGGCGAAGACGATCCGCCACGGGTGCTTGAGCTTGATCGCCTTGATCGGCTCGGAGCGGGTGCCCCCCGGCGACGGGACGGATCCCGTCGCCGGGCGGGCGGCGTTGCTCTGGGACATGAAGGTCAGCCCTTCGCGGCCGCGTTGACCTCGGCGGATTGCACCGCGCCGTCGGCGACGCCCCACTTGTCGAGGATCTTCTTGTAGGTGCCGTCGTCGATCAGCGCCTGGACCGCCTTCTGCAGCACGGGCGTCAGCTTCGAGTCCTTCTTGACGGGGAGGCCGTAGGGCGCCTCGTCGAAGGTCTTGCCTGCGGCCTCCAGCTTGCCGTTCGACTTGGAGATCGCGTACAGGGTGACGGGCGAGTCGGCGCTGAGGGCGTCGGCCTTGCCGAGGATCACGGCGTTCGTCGCGTCGTCCTGCGTGTCGTAGCGGAGGGCCTGGATGGCGGGCTTGCCGGCGTCGGTGCACGTCTTGGACTTCGCGGGAACCTCGTCGGTGTCCTCGTACGTGGTGGACTGGACGGCGACCTTCAGCCCGCAGGCGTTGTCCGGGTCGATGCTCTTGCCCTTCTGGGCGGCCCAGAGGATGCCGGCCGAGTAGTAGTTGACGAAGTCGACCTGCTGCTCGCGCTCGGTGGTGTCGGTGAAGGACGACATACCGTAGTCGTCCTTGCCGCCGGTGATGCTCGGGATGATGTTGTCGAACTTCGCGATGGCGAAGCTGGTCTTGAGGCCCAGCTTGGCCGAGATGGCGTTGGCGAGGTCGACCTCCCAGCCGACGGGCTGGCCGTTGTCGTCCTTGAACTCGTTCGGCGGGTACGTGTTGTCCATGCCGACGACGAGCTTGCCGGCGGACTTGATGTTCGCGGGCAGCTGGCCCGCGAGGGTGTCGTCCTTCTTCACGTCGGCGGCGGCGCTCGACGTTGAGCTGCCGGACGGGGTGGAGTTGTCGACGCAACCGGTGAGCGCGAGCGCTGCAACGGCGGCGACAGCGGCGATGGGGGCCGCAGATCGGATGCGCATAGTGTCGTTGTCCTTCTTCCTGGTGCAGGAATGTGTCGATGCGTATTGCACGGGTAAGGGGAGGATACCCCAGCGGCGAGGCCGTGCTTGAACACTAATTCGCGTAGGCAACGGCGTTTTTCACGCACGTTTCCGCCATGTTTCGGCCGTTCGGCAGCGGAATCCGCGCTTTTGGGGTGCGGGTGAGCCGGGATGCGCGCGCGTCAGGCCTCTGTCGCGGCTGGTCCTGTGGCGGCGGGTCCTGTGACGACGGGTCGCGCCGGGTCGTTCGACCACGCCGAGTACGAACCCGGGTAGAGCGAGGGCATCGGGAGGCCGGCGACGACGAGCGCGAGCGCCTCGTGCGCGGCGGTGACGCCCGATCCGCAGTAGACGCCGACAGGGGTGCCCGCGCCGATGCCGAGCTCGGCGAACCGCTCGCGCAGAACGGCGGCAGGCAGCATCCTGCCCTCGGCGTCGAGGACGGCCGTGGAGGGCGCGCTGACCGCGCCGGGGATGTGCCCGGGCCGCGGATCGACCGGCTCGACCTCGCCGCGGAAGCGTTCGCCGGCGCGGGCGTCCAGCAGCACGCTGTCGCTCGCCTCGGCGAGAGCCGCCGCGCCGTCGGCGTCGATGGTCGGCAGCTCGCCGAAGCTCAGCTCGAGGTCACCGGGAGCCGTCAGCACCGCCCCGGTCTGCAGCGGCAGGCCGGCCTCCCGCCAGGCGGCCAGTCCGCCGTCGAGGACCCGCACGTCGCGGACGCCCGCATGCCGCAGCAGCCACCACGCGCGCGCCGCGGAGCCGCCGAACACGTCGTCGTAGACCACGACGGAGTCGCCCTCGTGCAGGCCCCACCGCCGTGCGGCCTCCTGGAAGTCCTCGATCGCGGGGAGCGGATGCCGCCCATCCGTCGGCGCGCCATGGCCGGCCAGCTCGGTGTCGAGGTCGACATAGACGGCGCCGGGGATGTGCCCGCGCTCGTACTCCTCGCGGCCGGGCGGACCGCCCAGCTTCCAGCGCACGTCGAGCACGCGCCACGACGAACGCCGCCGGCCGGCGCCGCTCCACAGGGATTCAGCCCCGAGAGCGACGTCCAGCGCGGCGGCGGTGATCAGCGGAGGAACCTCCGTCGTCATCTCAGCGACCCGTGGAGGCCTTGGCGTTCGACTCGTACGACGTGTTGGTGGACTCGAAGAAGTTCACCAGCTCGAGCGTGTCGTTCGCCGTCGCCATCCACTTCGCCGGGTTCGACACCTTGTACTCGGCCTCGAAGCCCAGCTCCTCCAGGCGACGGTCCGCCAGGTAACGGACGTACTGGTTGATGTAGTTGGCGTTGAGGCCCAGGATGCCGCCGGGGAGGAGGTCGCGGTTGTACTGCTCCTCCATCTCAACCGCATCCAGGATCATCTGGCGGATCTCGTTCGCGAACTCCGGCGTCTGCAGGTCGGGGTTCTCTTCCAGAACCGTGAGGATGAGGTTGATGCCGAACTTGAGGTGCAGCGACTCGTCGCGCACCACCCAGTCGATCAGCGAGCCGAAGTTGCGGAGCAGGTTCCGCTGACGGAACGACAGCGCCACCATGAAGCCCGAGTAGAACCAGATCCCCTCGAGGATGACGTTGTACGCCACCAGGTTGCGGATGAAGTCCTGCTTGCCCTCGGTCGTGGTGATGTCGAGGGTCTGCTCGGTCATCCGCTTGATGAAGGAGACCTCGAACTCCTCCTTCTTCGCCATCGACGGCACGTCGACGTGCGAGTTGTACGCCTGCTCGCGGTCGATCGGGAACGTCTCGAGGACGTACTCGAACGACATGCAGTGGTTCGCCTCCTCCCACATCTGCTTGGCGAGGTAGAGGTGCGCCTCGGCCGCGTTGATGTAGGGGTAGACGCCGAAGGCCAGCGCCTTGTTGACGAGCAGCTCGTTCGGGTTGAAGTAGCTCATCAGGAAGGTGACGGCGTGCCGCTCCTCGTCCGTCATCTTCTTGAAGTCGGCGATGTCTTCGCCCAGCTGGATCTCGTTCGGGAACCAGGTGTTCGCGACGGCCTGGTCGTACAGGTCCATCGCCCACTGGTACTTCACCGGCTTCAGCAGCAGGCCCTCTTCGATTCCGGTACCCAGAATCCCCATGGTGTTTCTTCTCTTTCTACTGTCGACGCGGCGCGCGGGTTACTGGCAGGACTCGCACTGCAGGTCGTCCATCGGGTCGACCGGCACGTAGTATTCCTCGATCTTGGTGCTGTTCACTTGCTCTCACCACCCGTCGCGAGACCGCCGAAGCCGAAGCCGCGACGCGCAGGAGCCGCTGCAGGAGCGGTCTCGGTGACGGCGGGGGCCGCGGCCGGGGCCGGGGCGCCGGCGCCGACGGAGGCGAAGCCCGTGCGGCCGCCCGAGATCTCTTCCGCCTTGTTCACCTTGACGGTGGACTGCTCCGCCTGGTGACGCGGCTTCATGTGGAGGTAGTACGTCGTCTTGACGCCCTTCTCCCAGGCCGCGTAGTAGATGTCCATCATGTCGCCGAGATCGCGCGTCTCGAGGTACATGTTGCGGCTGATCGCCTGGTCGATCCACTTCTGGGCGCGGGCCGCGACCTCGATGAAGGCGTAGGGCGAGAGCTGGAAGCTCGTCTTGAACGTCTCCTTCACCTCATCCGGGATCTCGGCGATGTTCTGGATGTCGCCCTGCGACCGCAGGATGGCCTCCCGCACGTCCTGCCAGATGCCGCGCTCCTGCAGCGTCTCGACCAGGTTGCGGTTGACCTCGAGGAACTTGCCCGACGAGGTCGACCGGCTGAAGATCTGCGAGAACTGCGGGTCGAAGCCCGGCGTGGTGCCGGCGACGAGACCGATGGAGGCCGTCGGCGCGATGGCCATGAGCGTCGCGTTGCGCATGCCGCCCTTGACCTTCTCGCGGAGGCGGTCCCAGTCGAGGCGGATCGTGCGGTCCACCGTGATCGGGATGCCGCGGTCGGCCTCGGTGAGGGCGATCGAGTCGTAGGGCACCAGGCCCTGCGACCAGCGCGAGCCCTCGAAGTTCGGGTATGCGCCGCGCTCCTGCGCCAGGTCGGCGCTCTCGTCGATCGCCGCGTACGAGACGTGCTCCATGATCTCGTCGATCAGGGCGTACGCCTCCTCGCTCTCGTAGCTGAGTCCCAGCTTCTCGACCACGTCGGTGAAGCCCATGACGCCCAGGCCGATCGCGCGGTTCTGCTGGTTCGAGAAGTCGGCCTCCGGAACGCTCGACACCGTGATGTCGATCAGGTTGTCGAGCTGGCGCACCGCCTGGCGGGCGCTCGCCTCGATGCGCTCCCAGTCCATCCGGCCGTCGATCAGGTGACGCGACAGGTTGATGGACGCGAGGTTGCAGACGGAGACGTTGTCGCGGTCCTGCGGCAGCGTGATCTCGGTGCACAGGTTCGAGAGGTGGATCGTGCCCGTGTTGTTGTTGAGGGCACGGTTGTTGATGGTGTCCTTCCACGTCAGCCACGGGTGGCTGGTGGTCTGCAGGCTCATCAGGATGTCCTTGAACTGCGCGCGGGCGCTGATCTTCTTGAACATCCGCAGGTTGCCGGCCTCGGCCTCGGCGACGTAGTGGGCGTAGCGCTCCGAGAAGGCCTTGCCGTACAGCTCGTTGAGGTCGGCGACCTCCAGCGGGTCGAAGAGGTACCAGTCCTCGTCGTTCTGGACGCGCTTCATGAACTCGTCGCTGATCCAGACGGCGGTGTTCGCCGTGCGGGTGCGGCGGTACGGGTCGCCGGAGTTCTGGCGCAGGTCCAGGAACTCCGGGAAGTCCATGTGCCAGTTCTCCATGTAGAAGCACAGCGCGCCGAACTTCTTGCCGCCGCGGCTGACCGCGCGCAGCACCGAGTCGATCGTGTGCATGAACGGGATCGGGCCGGTCGAGGTGGTGTTGTTCGAGCGGATGGGCGAGCCCTGCGCGCGCAGCTTGGTCACGGCGAGGCCGATGCCGCCGGTGCCCTTCGTCAGCCACATGACGTCGCGGACGCTCTTGGCGATGTGCTCGATGTCGTCCTGCATCTCCATGACGAAGCAGTTGGAGAGCTGCGGGTACGCCGTGCCGGCGTTGACGAGGGTGGAGCCGGCGGCCAGGTACTCGAGCTTCGACATCTTGTCGTAGAACGCGATGGCGTGGCTGGTCGGGTCGGCCTCGTTGAGGGAGAGGCCCATCGCGATGCGCATCCAGAAGAACTGGGGCACCTCGAGGGAGTCGCCGTTGCGCGCCTTGATTCCGTAGCGGTTGTTGAGGGTGACGACGCCGATGTACTTGAGCAGCTCGTCGCGCGACGGGTCGAGGTAGCCGGCCAGTCGGTCGAGGTCGAATGCGGTCGTGAAGCGGCCGTCGAGGAGGGTCTCGGCGACGCCGCGCTCGATGTACGAGCGGAAGCGGGAGGTGTGGAGTTCGACGAGCTCATCGTGGCTCTGGTAGTCGCCGAGGACGCGCTTGTAGATCGTCTTCAGGAGGAGGCGTGCGGCGACGGTGTCGAACGCGGGGTCGTCCTTGACGTTCTGGAGGGCGACCTGGATGACCGCCTCGTCGAGCTGCTGGGTCGTGATGCCGTCGAACAGCGTGAGCTCGAGCTCGCTCGCGATCTGCGTCACCCACGTGATGTTCTCGTCCAGTCCCTGGGCCGCATTCTCGATGGCCAGGTTGATCTTGTTGGCGTCGTACGGCTCGCGCTCGCCGTTGCGCTTCACGACTGTGATTGCCACTGTCTCTCCCTCTTCGATGTGCCGTCTGAACGGCGTGAATTCCCCGCGGAACCGTGCCCTCTCTCATCGCGGGAAGGCTGACCGGCTCTGTGTGCTCGACCACTATATAGCGGGCCTCGGACATTTCCACGCCCCCATATCTAGTGGGCGTGTCGTCCACAGATGGGGACAAGTTATGCACAGTTTCCACACCCCGCGAAGGGGGGACGGCAGACTGTGCACACCCCCTCGACGTGGGCTCCGCGACCGATAGTGTGGATGGTTGTGAGCAGCTACTCGAGCCTTCTGAAGACGCCGGGCGTCGCCCGCATCATCGCGGCCCAGCTCACCGCGCGCTTCCCGTTCGGGATGCTGTCGCTGGCGTTCCTGCTCCACATCGAGCGCGTCCACCACTCCTACGGCGCGGCCGGCCTCGTCCTCGGCGCGATGAGCATCGGGCAGGCGATCGCCGGTCCGATGACGAGCCGCCTGATGGGCGTGCTCGGGATGCGGGTCGTGCTGTGGACGACGCTCCTGTTCTGCTCCGCGGCGGTGGCGGCGATCGGCCTGTTCGTCATGCCCATCCCGGTCACGATGGCCGTGGCGTTCTTCGCCGGGCTGAGCATGCCGCCCATCCAGCCGGCCGTGCGGACCATCTACCCCAAGATGGTCAACTCGCGGCAGCTGACCCCGCTCTTCTCGCTCGACGCCTCCGCCCAGGAGATCATCTGGATCGCCGGGCCGGTGGCGATCACGTTCGTCTCGACCCAGATCGGCACCGTCGAGGGCATCCTGATGTCGGTCGCCATCATGCTCGCCGGCGGCTTCTGGTTCATCGCGTCGCCGGAGGTCGGGCGGGTGCGCATCCCGCGCAGCAAGCGGCGGTTCGGGACCGTGCTGGCCCGGCCTCCCGTGCTGCTCGCGACCGTCGTCGGTTTCCTGCTCATCGGCTCCTGCGCCGCCGTGGAGGCGGGCGTCGTCGCGAACTTCGGGGAGGGTTCGCCGCTCGCCGGCATCGTGCTCGCCATCTGGTCGCTCGGCTCGCTGGTCGGCGGCCTCGCGTTCGGGCACGTCCCGATCGGGCCGTGGGCGACCGCGCGCCGCATGCTGATCGTCTTCGTCGGCATCGTCATCTCCACCTTCATGCTGTGGTCGTGGTGGGGCCTGTCGCTGACGCTGCTGGTCGCCGGCCTCGGCATCGCGCCGGCCCTCGCAGTGCTGTTCGCGATCGTCTCCGCCAGCGTGAAGTTCTCGGACACCGCGGAGGCCTACGGCTGGGTCGGCACCGGGCAGCTGATCGGCGCCGCGCTGGGCTCCGCGGTCGCCGGCTTCCTCATCGACGGCGTCGGAGCGGTCGGCGCCTTCTGGATCGCTGGCGCGTTCGCCCTGGTCGGCTTCGTCGTCCCCGCCCTGGCGTACCGGGTGCACCCCGACCTCCGCGGCCGCGACGCCTCCCCCATCCCCGACACGGAGCCCGTCCCCGTCCAGCCCTCCTGACCGTCCCGTCCCGTCCCCGTCCCGTCCCATCCCATCCCGTCCCATTCCGTCCCCGTCCCGTCCCCGTTTTCTCGCCGAGTGGTGACTTGATGTCGCAACTCGACGCGAATAGGAGCAACAACTCACCACTCGGGCCGCGGCCGAAGCTCGAAGGGGACCTCCTGCGCGGTCAGCCCGGGCGACTCCGAGACGACCCACTGGCGAGTGGTGACACGTTGTCCGAAATCGAGACGAATTAGGTACAGGACTCACCACTCGATCGGCGCCTGTGGATAACTCGGGGCGTGATATCGCGCCGGGCGGCAAGGTAGTGGCATGGGTCGTCATGCCGCTCCTCTGCCGGGACAGTTCGCCTGGGCGCCGTTCCGCGTCGCCGACGCCAGCGAGCGCGACATCGGCCCGGGTCGGCTCCGCGGGCGGGACCTCATGCGCCCGGTCCGCGGCGTCCGCGCTCCAGCGGATGCCGACCTCCACACGCGGTGCCGTGCGCTCCTCCTGCACCGCCCGCACGGGATGTGGTTCAGCCATCTCACCGCCGCTCGCCTCTACGAGATTCCGCTGCCGTCCCGTCTCCGGTACGACGACCGCATCCATCTCAGCGTGGCAGCTCCCTCGCGTGCGCCGCAGATCGCGGGAACCACCGGTCACGTCGCCGCTCGATCCGAGACCGCGGTGCACCGTGGGCTTCCGGTGTCGCAGCCGGCGGCCAACTGGCTGGAACTCGCCGCCTCGTTGCATCGCGAGGAACTCGTGGTTGCGGCCGATTTCCTGGTCGGCGCATCGCTGACGACGATCGAGCGCCTCACCTCCATCGTCGAGGAGGCTCGCGGCCGTCGCGGCGTAGGGGCTGCGCGACTCGCCGTCGCCTTGGTCCGCCCGGGTTCGGAGTCACCTGCTGAAAGCGCGCTTCGCGTACTGCTCCACGATGCGGGGATCGCCCCGCCGGAGCTCAACTACCGCATCCATGCCCATGACGGCTCATTCGTCGCGCGGGTGGATATGGCATACGCGGATCAGCGCCTGATTCTCGAGTACGAGGGTGACCACCACCGCGTCGACCGCGAGCAGTGGCATAAGGACATCCGACGGCAGGCGCAGCTCGAGGATCTCGGCTGGCGCGTGATCCGCGTAACCGCCTCCGACCTGACCTCCCCCGCCGCCCTGATCGCCCGCATCCTGCGCGCGTTGGCGACGAGTCGTGAGTAGATGCTCGAATTCCCGCCGAGTTGCGACATCTACTCACCACTCGGCGGAAATGGGGGACGGGGACGGGACGGGACGGGCTACCAGCGGGGGTGGACGGCCGCGCGGAAGTGCGTGTCGTAGATGCGGTGCACGGCGGCGTCGAGGTCGGCGGGGAGGCGGACGGAGGCCGCGGCCGCGTTCGCGCGCGCCTGCTCGGGAGAGCGAGCCCCCGGGATGACGGTGGTCACGCCGTCCTGCGCGATGATCCACGCGATCGCCGCCTGCGCCGGAGTCACGCCCTCGGGCACCAGTTCGGCGAACTCGCGCGCCGCCTCCACGCCCTCCTCGTAGTCCACGCCGGAGAACGTCTCGCCCACGTCGAACGCCTCGCCGTGGCGGTTGTACGTGCGGTGGTCGTCGGCCGGGAACGTCGTCTGCGAACTGTACCGGCCGCTCAGCAGACCCGACGCGAGGGGGACGCGCGCGATGATGCCGACTCCGGCCTCCCGAGCCGCCGGCAGCACGCGGTCCAGCGGCTTCAGCCGGAACGCGTTCAGGATGATCTGCACGGTCGCCGTGCCGGGATGCGCAATCGCGGCGAGCGCCTCATCCACCGTCTCGACGCTGACGCCGTAGTTCTCGATCGCGCCCTCCTCGACGAGGGTGTCGAGTGCGTCGTACACCGCGTCGCTGGAGAACACGGGCGTGGGAGGGCAGTGCAGCTGCACGAGGTCGAGCCGGTCGACGCCGAGGTTGCGGCGGGAGCGGTCCGTCCACTCCCGGAACTTGGCCAGCGTGAAGTTCGCCGGGTCCTGCTCCTCGCGGCGCCCCATCTTGGTCGCCACGGTGAGCGGGAGTTCGGGATGGGCGCTGACGAACCGCCCGATGATCTGCTCGCTGCGGCCGTCGCCGTACACGTCGGCCGTGTCGAAGAAGGTCACTCCCGACTCGGCCGCCGCCTGCAGCACGCCGAAGGCGTCGTCTTCGGTGACGTCGCCCCAGTCCGCTCCCAACTGCCAGGTGCCGAGTCCGACGACCGACACCTCCCGTCCCGTTCCTCCGAGGATGCGCTGTTCCATGCCACCAGACTAGGCGCACGAAAACGGCTCAGCCGGCCGCCTCAGCGCCCTCCGCCGCCGCACCCTCCGTCGCCGCACCCTCCACCTCCGCGCCCTCCACCGGGGCGCCGGGCCACCAGGCGGGCGTGAGCCGTCCGACGAGCGCGAGGAACGCATCCACGTCGCGTGGCCGCGGACGCGTGAGCCAGACATCGATCGCACCGATCGTGCCGTCGGCGAGGTACCGGGCGATGGCGTGGCGGTCGGTGTCGTCGCTCGCGGGCACGGCGAGGCTGTGCTGCTCCAGCAGCAGCTCGACCGATCCCTGGAAGTGCGCGCTGAGCATCGGGTGGAGGCTGGCCTCCCCGCTTTCGGGCCCGAGCCCCCGGCGGTAGATGGTGTCGTGCTCGTCGACGTGCCGCAGCACCGCCCGGGTGACGTCGATGACGGCCGCTGCCGCGTCGGCCGGTTCCACGTCGACCAGGTACTGCGCGCGGAGGGCGTCGAGCTCGCTGCGGAGGACGCGCTCCAGGAGTCCGGCCGGCGACGGCGCGTACTCGTACACGGTCGACCGGTGGACGCCGGCGGCTGCGGCGAGCGCCGAGACCGTCACCTCGGTGACCGGTCCGCGCGTCGCGAGGTCGAGCACGGCGGCGCTCAGGCGGGCGAGGGTCTTCTGCTGGCGGGCATCCACCGGACGATCGTACAATGGAGTTATCCGACATGTGTCGGATAACGAAAGGAGATTTTCATGGCTCAGTACGACGTCGCCGACCGGTCCGCGATCGTGACCGGAGGCGGCTCGGGCATCGGCCGCGCCATCGCCCTGACCCTCGCGGCGAGTGGCGCCTCCGTCCTCGTCACGGACCTGAACGAGGAGAACGCGCAGAAGGTCGTCGCCGAGATCGAAGCAGCGGGAGGCCGTGCCGCGGCGCTCGCCGGCGACGTGACCGACCCGGACTTCGCCGTGGCCAGCGTCGCAGCGGCGAACGACCTCGCCCCGCTGCGCATCGCCGTCAACAACGCCGGCATCGGAGGCGCCGCCGCGCCCGTCGGCGAATACCCGCTCGACTCCTGGCGGAAGGTGATCGAGGTGAACCTCAACGCCGTCTTCTACGGGATGCAGCCGCAGCTCGACGCCATCGCCGCGAACGGCGGCGGCGCGATCGTGAACATGGCGTCCATCCTGGGCAGCGTCGGCTTCGCGAACTCGTCGGCCTACGTGACGGCCAAGCACGCGCTCCTCGGCCTCACCCAGAACGCCGCGCTGGAGTACGCCGGCCAGAACGTGCGCGTGGTCGCCGTCGGTCCCGGCTTCATCCGCACTCCGCTGGTCGCCGCGAACATGGATGCCGACGTCCTGTCGTTCCTGGAGGGCAAGCACGCTCTCGGCCGCCTCGGCGAGCCGGAGGAGGTGGCCTCGCTGGTCGCATTCCTCGCCTCCGACGCCGCCAGCTTCATCACCGGCAGTTACCACCTCGTCGACGGCGGATACACCGCTCAGTAGTCCACAGCCGACCAGTTCTCCACAGATCCGCGAGACGCCTGCCGCGCCCGGTCACGCTCCCCTAATGTGAGGAGCGTGACCGAGCACGACACCCCCGAACCCCTCTCCGACGAGCTGCTGGAACGCATCCGGCAGCGCGCAGACGGCTACGACCGCGAGAACCGTTTCTTCACAGAAGACTTCGCCGAGCTGGCCGACGCCGGCTACCTCCGCGCCCTCGTGCCCACCGAGTTCGGCGGTCTGGGCTTGAGCCTCCAACAGACGGCGCGGCTGCAAGCGCGGCTGGCGGGAGCGGCACCGGCGACGGCTCTGGCCGTCAACATGCACCTGGTCTGGACGGGAATCGCCAAGACGCTGCGCGACCGCGGCGACGATTCGCTGGAGTTCGTGCTCCGGGAGGCCGGGGCCAGCGAGGTCTTCGCGTTCGGGCTGAGCGAGGCCGGCAACGACCTGGTGCTGTTCGGCTCCACGACGGAGGCGCGGCCCGAGCCGGACGGCTCGTACCGCTTCCACGGCCGCAAGATCTTCACCTCCCTCTCCCCCGCCTGGACGAGGCTCGGCACGATGGGACTCGACAGCACCAGCCCGGATGCTCCCAAGATCGTCTACGGGTTCATCGAGCGCACCGGAGGCGGCTTCGAGATCCGCGAAGACTGGGACACGCTCGGGATGCGCGCGACGCAGAGCAACACCACCGTCCTCGACGGCGCGCGCTCTCCCGCCGACCGGATCGTGCGGCGCCTCGACCCCGGCCCGAACCCGGACCCGCTCGTCTTCGCCATCTTCGCGAACTTCGAGATCCTGCTCGCGGCCGTCTACACCGGCCTCGGCGCCCGAGCGCTCGAGCTGGCGGTGGCCTCGGCCCACCGGCGCACCAGCCTCAAGAACGAGGGACGCACCTACGCGAACGATCCGGACATCCGCTGGCGTGTGGCCGACGCGGCGATCGACCAGGATGCCCTGCTGCCGCAGCTCGACGCGCTCGCCACGGACGTCGACTCGCTCGCCGACCACGGGCGACTGTGGTTCCCGAAGCTGGTGGGTCTGAAGGTCCGGGCCACCGAGACGGCGCGTCGCGTCGTCGACCAGGCCATCCGCGTCTCGGGTGGGTCGACCTTCTTCGCCGGGAACGAGCTCGGCCGGTTGTACCGGGATGTGCTGGCGGGCATGTTCCATCCATCCGACGACGAGTCGGCGCACAGCACGGTCGCGAGCGCATGGCTGGGGCCGATCGAGGAGTAGGACGCAGGCGCGCGATCGAGCAGGCCGCGCAGCGGGTCGAGTAAGAGAAGAGGGAGCGACGATGCAGGAGATCACCGCGCGGCACTTCGCCGAGCGACTGGACCGCGGCGCACGGCAGGCGGCCGCGGCGGGCTTCGACGGCCTCGTCGTCGCGCCCGGCCCCGACCTCGCGTACTTCGCCGACTACCTGCCCGTCGCGACGACGGAGCGCATCACGCTGCTGGTGATCCCGGCCGACGGAGAGCCGACGATGCTGGTCCCGGCGCTGGAGCACGGCGGGGCGGCGGAGACCCGAGCAGCGGGCGCCCTCCGCCTGATCGACTGGGCGGACGGCGACGACGAGTACGTCCCCGCCGCAGGAATGCTGCGACCGGACGGGCGGTACGCCATCTCCGACGCGACATGGGCGATGCACCTGCTCGGCCTGCAGCAGAAGCTGCCCCGGGCACGATTCGAGGCCATCTCGCACGCACTCCCCCTGCTGCGGGCCGTCAAGACCCCGGACGAGGTCGACCGGCTCGCCGCCGCCGGCGCCGCAGCCGACGCGACGTTCGACGACGTGCTCAGGCTGCCGTTCGCCGGCCGGACCGAACTGCAGGTGGCCGCCGACCTCGACCGCCTCCTGCGCGAGCACGGACACGACCAGGTCGACTTCACCATCGTCGCGGCCGGTCCGAACGGGGCCGACCCGCACCACGAGCCCGGCTCCCGCGTGATCGCCGACGGCGACATGATCGTCCTCGACTTCGGCGGACTTCTCGACGGCTATGGGTCCGACACCACGCGCACGGTGCACGTGGGCGAGCCGACCGACGAGGAGCACGAGGTCTTCGACGTGGTCCGGCGAGCGCAGCAGGCGGCATTCGAGGCCGTCGCGGTCGGAATCGCCTGTCAGGAGGTCGACCGGGCGGCACGCGCCGTGATCGCGGATGCCGGGTACGGCGAGTTCTTCATCCACCGGGTCGGACACGGCATCGGCGTCACGACGCACGAGCCGCCGTACATGGTGGAGGGCGAGGAGCGGCCCATCGAGGCCGGGATGTGCTTCTCGGTCGAGCCCGGAATCTACCTGCCCGGGAGGTTCGGCGTCCGCATCGAGGACGTCGTCGTCGCAGCGGAGGACGGCGCCCACCGGCTCAACAACTCGAGCCACGACCTCCACCTGGTCGGCTGAGACCGGCTACGAGCTGAGACCGACGACGGCGACCTGCGGCCGGCTGCGACGACCGGCTACGCCTGGGCGTGCGCCTGCGCTTGCCCGTCCTGACGGGCGATGCGCGCCGACCGGCGGCGCGCGAACGGCAGCGTGATGAGCCGCCAGCCGACGAGGAACACCCCGAGCACGACCGCGGCGACCGCGATGAACGACGGCTCCACGCCCTGCCCGGCGGAGGTGCGGATCAGCATCCCCACTGCGACCGTCATCAGCCACACAGGGATCCCGGGCCACACGATCGCGAGCGGACGATGCCACGCCCAGGTGACCAGCCAGCCGACGATCAGCCCGACGAGGAACGGCCAGAGCGTGTCGAAGACGCCCACTGCGCTGTTCGCCTCGCCGTGACTGCGACGGCCCACGAGCACGAAGACGACCACGAACGCCACGTCTACGACGAAGGCGACGACGGCGGTCCTCCAGGGCTTCAACACCCCATCAGGTTACGCGGGGTCCCCCGAGCATTGGCTGGGCGCAACCCGTGTTGATACTGGCTGTTATGCGATCGGCTCGTGCATTTCCGGCGGCCATCGCAGCGACCAGCCCACGCCGATTCTCCACAAGCGGCAGGTTGTCCACGAAGCCGCCGACCGCTCGACACCACGTCGAAATCGGCTCATAGACTGGCCCCACATCGCCGCCATACCCTCGCCAGTCCTGGAGCCCCGTTGCCGAACTTCGACTTCCTCACCCAGCCCGCGCTTCCCCGCCCGGAGGTCACGAGCGACGATGCCGTCGCCATCGCGGCGGAGCATTTCGGCCTCGACGGCCGGATCACCGAGCTGGGCAGCAACCAGGACCGCAACTTCCGCATCGACACCGGCGTCGAGCGCTTCGTCCTGAAGCTGGCGAACCCCGTCTTCTCCGCCGACGAGCTGCGTGCCCAGAACGCGGCGCTCGCCGCCCTCGCGACCGTCGGCATCCGCATCCCCGAGGTGGTCCCGACGCTCGACGGCGCAGAATTGGTCGAGGTCGACCTCCGCGGGGTGACCCTGCTCGCGCGCGTCCTCCGCTATCTCGACGGCGATCCGCTCACCGACGTCGCGCGTCCCACCCGGGAGCAGCTGCGCACGCTGGGGGCGCTCGCCGGGAAGGTGGCGGCCGGCCTGTCCGACCTCCGCCACCCCGGCCTCGACCGCACCACCCAGTGGGATGCGCGGATCAGCGGGGAGGTCGTCGACCTCCTGCTGGAGCACGTCGGTCAGCCCGCCAAGCGTCAGGTGGTTCGGGAGGCCGCCGACGCGGCACTCGCGCGCCTCCAGCCGCTGCGCGACCGCCTCCGCGTGCAGGCGGTGCACGGCGACGTGACCGACGACAACATCGTCCTGGGCGATGACGGCCCCGGCGTCATCGACTTCGGCGACGTCTCGGACGGCTGGCTGGTCGCCGAGCTGGCAGCGACGGTGACGAGCGCGCTGCACCACGTTCCGGACGAGCCGCTCGCGGTGCTCGACGTGGTGGAGGCCTTCCATGCCGAAGCGCCGCTCGACGACGCCGACCTCGCCGCGCTGTGGCCGCTGGTGGTCCTGCGCGGCGCCGTGCTGGTCGTCAGCGGCGAGCAGCAGGTGGCGCTGGAGGCCGACAACGCGTACGCCGACGAGAACCGCGCCCACGAGTGGGTCGCCTTCGATGTCGCCAGGCGGCTGGAGGCGACCGAGGTGGAGACGCTGATCCGCTCCCGTCTCGCGAGCTCTCCGCTGCGTCCGCCTACCGCCCCGGGCCGCCTCGTCGCGCTCGATACGACGCCCGCCCACCTCGCCGATCTCTCCGTGAACGCGCGCGACCTCGACTCAGGCGCGTGGCTCCGCGGCGGCGTCGAGAACGCCATCCTGGCACGCATCTGCCGCGAGCACGGCCACGCCGTCACCCGGTACGGGGAGGCGCGCCTGACGCGCGCCCGCACCGACCGCTCCCTGCCCGACCCCACCATCGCCCTCGCCGTGACCCTCGAGGCGCCCAGCGGCGTGGAGGTGACCGCGCCGTTCGCCGGCGAGCTCTCGCTGGCCGGCGGCTCCTGGCTGCTGCGCGGCGACGGCGTCGATCTGTGGCTCGACGGTCTGACCCGGCCGCTGACCGCGGCCGGCGTGACGGCCGGCGAGCCGATCGGACGGGCGATCCGGCTCACGGTGCAGCTCAGCACCCTCCCGGGCCACCGGCCACCCGCCTTCGTCACGCCGACGCTCCCGTTCTCCGAGTGGGAAGCGATCTCCCCCGACCCGTCCGAACTGTTCGGCGCCGACCTGACCGTCGACACGCCCGACGCCGCGGAGTCGCTGGCGCGCCGGGATGCCACCTTCGCTCCCGTGCAGGAGCACTACTTCGCGCATCCACCGCTCATCGAGCGCGGCTGGCGGCACCACCTCGTCGACACGCGCGCGCAGACCTACCTCGACATGGTCAACAACGTGACGCAGATCGGCCACGGCCACCCGCGGATCGTGGAGGCCGTGCGCGACCAGTGGGCGCGCCTCAACACGAATTCCCGCTTCCACTACGACGAGCTGTCGCGCTTCACGGAGCGCCTCGCCGAGATCGCACCGGAGGGACTCGACACCGTCTTCCTGGTGAACAGCGGCAGCGAAGCGGTCGACCTCGCGCTGCGACTGGCACAGATCCACACGGATCGCCGCACCATCCTCGCCGTCACCGAGGCGTACCACGGCTGGACGATGGCCTCCGACGCCGTCTCCTCCTCCCTCGGCGACAACCCGCGCGCGCTGGAGACCCGGCCCGACTGGGTGAAGCTCGTCGCCGCTCCCAACTCCCTGCGCGGCACGCACACCGGGCCCGACTCGGGTGCGGCGTACCTGGCCGACCTGGATGCCGACCTGGCCGACCTCGACGCCGCCGGTGTCCCGGTGGCCGGGTACATCGCCGAGCCCGTCTTCGGCAACGCGGGCGGGCTGATGCTGCCGGACGGCTACCTGGCCGGCGTGTACGAGCGGATCCGCGCGCGCGGCGGCGTCTGCATCGCCGATGAGGTGCAGGTCGGCTACGGCCGCCTGGGGCACTACTTCTGGGGCTCCGAGCAGCAGGGCGTGGTGCCGGACGTCATCACGATCGCGAAGGCCATGGGCAACGGCCAGCCGCTCGGCGCGGTGATCACCCGGCGCGAGATCGCCGAATCGTTCGCCGCAGAGGGCAGTTTCTTCTCGTCCGCCGGTGGCAGCCCGGTCTCGGCCGTGGTCGGCCTGACCGTACTCGACGTGATGCGCGACGAAGGGCTGCAGCAGAACGCAGCGATCGTCGGCGACCACCTCGCCGCACGCCTGCGCGCCCTCGGCGCTCGGCACCCGCTCGTCGGCGCGGTGCACGGCATGGGCCTCTACCTCGGCATGGAGCTGGTCCTCGACCGCGAGACGCTGGCCCCGGCGACCGCGGAGGCGAGCCAGGTCTGCGACCGCATGCTCGCCGAGGGCTGCATCGTCCAACCGACTGGCGACTACAAGAACGTGCTCAAGATCAAGCCGCCGCTCTGCATCACGCGGGAGAGCGCCGACCGCTTCGTGGATGCGCTCGATCTGGTGCTCGCGACCCTGTAGGACGGCGCACTGTAGGACGCAGCACGGTGGGGCGGAGGACGCGCCCCGCCTCCTCGGCGATCGCCCCCGCCACGGCGTCGAGCGTCGCCGAGCGCAGCGACCACTGGTGCCAGTACAGCGGCACCTCCTCCACCCGCCGCTCGTCGAGGACGACGAGTTCACCGGCCGCCACCAGCTCCTCCGCCTGCAGGTCGGGCAGCATCCCCCAGCCGAGGCCGAGGAGGGCGGCCTCCACGAACTGGGTGGAGGCCGGGATGAAGTGCTGCGGCGGCCGCGCGCCCGGCGCGAAGGCCGCGAGGTACCGGTGCTGGAGCGCGTCCTTGCGGTCGAACACCAGCATCGGCGCGGCAGCAGCGGCCTCCGGCGTCCAGCCGCGCGGGCACCAGCGGTCCGCGAACGCCGGGCTCGCCATCGCCCGGTAGAGCATCGAACCGAGTGGATGCGCGGTGCAGCCCTGCACGGGCTCCGGATCCGATCCGATCGCGGCCATAGCGGTGCCGTCGCGCAGCCGGTCCAGGGTGTGCTCCTGATCGTCGAGGACGAGTTCGAAGGCGATGTGCTCCAGGCGGGCGAGAGCGGGCAGCACCCAGGTGGCGAGGGAGTCGGCGTTCACGACGAGCGGGATGGCCGGCGCGTCGACCGCTTCGTCGCCGGCCAGCGCGGAGTCCGCCTCCGACTCCAGCATCACGAGCTGGCGCGCGAGGCGCAGCAGGACACTCCCCGCCTCCGTCACCTCGACCGGGCGGCTGCGGCGCACCAGGACGCGGCCGCTCCGCTCCTCGAGCGCCTTGATGCGCTGACTGACGGCCGACGGTGTGACATGGAGGGCGGCCGCGGCGGCCTCGAACGTCCCGTCGTCGACGACCGCGGCGAGAGTGCGCAACTGCTCGATGTCAGCCATGAAGCGATCCTAATGTACGGTAACGAACCTGAGCTGTACTTACGATTACATGACCCGTAGCGTCGTACCGTGCTCGCAACGTTCTTCACCGGTCTCGGCTCGGCCGCCTCCCTCATCATCGCCATCGGCGCGCAGAACGCATTCGTCCTGCGGCAGGGATTGCGTCGCCAGCACGTGCTCCCGGTGGTCGTGATCTGCGTGCTGAGCGACGCCGTGCTCATCGCGGCGGGCGTCGCCGGGATCGGCGTGCTGGTGAAGAACGCCCCTGTGGCCCTGCAGATCGTCCGCTGGGCGGGGTTCGCCTTCCTCGTGGGGTACGCGGTGTTCGCCGCCCGACGCGCCCTCAAGCCGGAGTCGCTGACGGCCTCCGGAGCGGTCGCCGGCTCGCTCGCCGCTGCCATCGGGACGTGCCTGGCGATCACCTGGCTGAACCCGCACGTGTACCTCGACACGGTGCTCCTGCTCGGCTCGCTGTCCGCCTCGCACGGCGACCCCGGCCGCTGGGTGTTCGGCGCGGGCGCCGCCGCGGCCAGCCTGCTCTGGTTCGGGCTGCTGGGATTCGGCGCGCGCTTCGCCGCACCCGTGTTCGCGAAGCCGGTCGCCTGGCGCATCCTCGACGGCGGCATCGCGGTGCTCATGGTCGTGCTCGCGGTGCTGCTGGTGGTGTGAGGCGGGCGAGCCGCGCGGCTCCGACTCACCCTCCAGACATGCAGAAGGGCCGCCCCGCGGGGCGGCCCTTCTGGTGGTGGTGGAGCTAAGGAGATTCGAACTCCTGACCTCTTCGATGCGAACGAAGCGCGCTACCAACTGCGCCATAGCCCCGGGGAACTGCTTAGAAACAATAGCACTCCGAGCAGGTCGAGTCGAAATCGAGGGGCGCTCAGCTGGCGGCCCGGCGGCGGCGCAGGACCGCATCCAGATCCATGCTGCCGGTGTCCACATCGTCGAGCACACCCATGCTCGCGTAGCGGCTCGGAACCGCGACGGACGAGACCGGCGCGACCGACGCTGCGCCGGCTTCCGCGACAGCAGCCACCGCGACCGGACGCAGCGGCACCGGAGCGGGCACGGCCTCCACCGGCGCCACCTCCGCGGCCTTCCGCTCGAACTCCGCACGTGCGGCGGCTCGACGCAGCTCGGCGGCGGCATCCACCGACGCCATCGCCGCAGCGGCGACGGTTCCGGGCGAGAGATGCAGCGGCTTCGGCAGCGGACGCGGCGTCCAGCTCTGCCGCAGCCGCTCCTGCACCGGGAGGTCGTGCTGCGCGTCGTCGTACAGCTCGGGGGCGATCGGCGAGGTGCGCACGATCGGCTGGGCGGCGACGGACGCGCCCTGCGGACGCGCCAGCCGCGCGAGCATCCAGCCGGCGAGCGCCACGGCACCCGCGGAGGCTCCGGCGAGCAGCCACGCGCCCGTCTCGAACATCACGACGAGCCCGCCGACGAAGCCGGCCAGCCCGGCGACGAGGACCAGGGTCGACAGCGCCCGCGTGCGACGCACCCGGCGCCGACGCTGGGCAGAAAGAGGAACCGTCGCCGCGGCGGTCGAGAGGGCGCGAGCCCGCTGGGCCGCAGCCGCCCGCGCGGCGCGCTCGACCGCGATCGCCTCGGCGGCCGCACGCTCGGCCTCCTCGGCCGCGCGGCGGCGCTCCTCCGCGATGGCCTGCTCGCGGCGGGCATGCGCTGCGGCTTCCGCGCGGGCCTCCGCCAGGGTCTTCTGCTCGGCCCGGCGCAGGATGCGCTGCTGCTCCGCGACCGTGCGCGCCGTCGCCTCCATCCGGACCTCGTCAGGGAGCTCGCTCGTCTCGGCGAGGATGCGCAGCGTCTGCTGCAGTCGCACGGCGTTCCGCTCGGTCGCCAGGTACTCGCGGCGCCGCAGCCACACCGGGACAAGATAGGCCAGCCAGAGGGCGGCCGCTATGGCGACGACGACCCCACCGCCCATCACATCCCCGTTCATGCCTCTACGGTAGGGGCGGTGGCGGTCCCGGCCCGGTCAGGCGCGAGGGTGTGTCACGCGATCCAGAGTTCTTTCAGGGGATGCGCCGGAGCGACTCAGCGACGCCGGGCGACGGCGATGCGACTCACCGATGCCGCGCCACCGGCAGCGGGATGGCCGCGGCCGCACGATCCTCCGCCGGGATGATCGCGGCATCCGCCGGTACGTTCCCGTCGAGCCAGCGGCGCAGCACACCCTGGGTCAGCTCCTCCGTCACCAGGCCGAAGCAGAAGTGGTCGCGCCAGTCCCCATTGATGTGGATGTAGCGGCGGCGCAGTCCCTCGTAGCGGAACCCGAGCTTCTCCACCACGCGCAGGCTCGGCGCGTTCTCAGGCCGGATGCAGATCTCCATCCGGTGGAGGCCCAGCTGGTAGAAGCAGTAGTCCGTCGCCAGGGCGACCGCGGTCGGCGTGATGTTGCGCCCGGCGAACTCCTCGGCGATCCAGTAGCCGATCGTGGCGCTCGAGAGGGATCCGTACGCGATCGACGAGACGTTCAGCTGGCCGGCGAGCTGGCCGTCCCACTCCACGATGAAGGGGAGGCCGTGGCCCGCCCGCGCATTGCCGAGCAGCGAGCGGATGCTCGCCCGGGTGTCGAACGACCCCGGCGAGTACGGGCTCGTCGCCTCCCACTGCCGCAGCCATCCGCGGTTGTCGAGCAGCGAGCGCTCCAGGCCGCGCGCATCGCGCAGCCGGATGGGGCGCAAGCTTACGCGGCCCTCGGTGAGGGTGGGGACCACGATCGCCAAGACTCCTCCTTCAGCCGGCCGTCAGCGGTCCCGCGCGGAGAGCGTCTGGATGGGGCCGGTCGGGTCGGCCGGCATCTCCTCGACGATCTCCACCGGCTCGTCCTCCAGGCCGGACGCGAAGTCGCGCAACCACGGACGCAGGCCCGGGCCCAGGTCTTCGCGGTCGACGGCGAGCTGGATGATGGCCTTGATGTAGTCGAGGCGGTCGCCGGTGTCGTAGCGGCGTCCACGGAAGACGACGCCGTACACGCCGCCGGTCCACGACGGAGCCTCGGCCATCGACTGCAGAGCGTCCGTCAGCTGGATCTCGCCGCCGCGGCCCGGCTCGGTGCGCTCCAGGACGTCGAAGACCTCCGGGCGCAGGATGTAGCGGCCGATGATGGCGTAGTTGGAGGGCGCGTGCTCCTTGTCCGGCTTCTCCACGAGGCCCGTGATGCGGACCACGTCGTCCTCATCGGTCTCTTCGACGGCGGCGGCGCCGTACAGGTGGATGGAGTCGGGGTCGACCTCGAGCAGGGCGACCACTGTGGCGTTCCGCTCGGCCTGGACCTTCAGCATCCGCTTCAGGAGGTCGTCGCGCGCGTCGATGATGTCGTCGCCGAGGAGCACGGCGAACGGCTCGCGGCCGACGTGCATCTTCGCACGCAGGACGGCGTGGCCGAGACCCTTCGGGTCGCCCTGGCGCACGTAGTGCATGTCGGCGAGGGCGGTCGAGTAGTTGACCTTCTCGAGGCGGTCGGTGTCGCCCTTCTTGGTGAGGGTCTCCTCCAGCTCGGCGTTGCGGTCGAAGTGGTTCTCGAGGGCGTTCTTGTTGCGGCCGGTGATCATCAGCACGTCGTGCAGGCCGGCATCCACGGCCTCCTCGACGACGTACTGGATGGCGGGCTTGTCGACGACGGGCAGCATCTCCTTGGGCATCGCCTTCGTCGCCGGGAGGAAGCGGGTGCCGAGTCCGGCTGCGGGGATCACTGCTTTCGTAACGCGGTCGTGATTTGCCATGCCGCCTACAGTATCCGCATTTCCGCGGCGCACAGGATGGCATCTCTTAGGATTGCCGTATGGACTCGGACACTGCCGCACATCGCAAGCGCGCCCTGCGGGCGGAGCTGCGCGAGCGCCGGCAGAACCTCACCACGACCGAGCGCCAGGCCGCGACAGCCGGCATCACCCGCAACCTCGTCGACCTCGCGACGGACCTCTCGGTCCGCTCCGTCTCCGCCTACCTGTCGACGCCGATCGAGCCGGACACCCGGCCGTTCCTCAACTGGGCGCACGCGCAGGGCCTCCGGGTGCTGCTGCCCATCTCGCGGGAGGACGGCCTCCTCGACTGGACGACCGGCGACGGTGAGACCGAGACGGAGGGGCTGTACGGCCTCCCCGAGCCGGTCGGCGAGCTGCTCGGACCGATCGCGATCAACGACGTCGACCTCATCCTGGTGCCCGCCGCAGCGGTCGACGCGACCGGGATGCGGATGGGCTGGGGCCGCGGCTACTTCGACAAGACGCTCGGGAGCATGGAAAAATGTCCCCCGGTGTACGCCGTCCTGTTCGACGGCGAACTCGTGGACGAGGTTCCCCGCGAACGCCACGACCAACCGGTGGATGGCGCGGTCACCCCCACCCGGATCGCCCAGTTCACCTGACGCAGCGGAAGAAGAATGCCCACCTACTCCTACTCGTGCCGTGACTGCGGCCACGCCTTCGACATCCAGCAGGCCTTCACCGACGACGCCCTCACGGTGTGCCCGAACTGCGGCGGCTCCCTCCGCAAGGTGTTCGGAGCGGTCGGCGTGACGTTCAACGGGTCCGGGTTCTACCGGACGGACTCCCGCGGCGGGGCGAAGAGCGGGGCGGGGGCGGGGGCGTCGTCGTCCGGTTCGTCGTCGTCTTCGTCTTCCTCTTCTTCGGGATCCGGCTCGTCGTCTTCGTCGTCCTCGTCGGATTCCGGCTCGAAGTCGGGTTCATCGTCCTCGTCCTCCACTCCGTCCTCCGGCTCCGCCGCGTAAGAGAGGGATCGCTCAATGCTCAAAGGCTTCAGGGAGTTCATCCTCCGCGGAAACGTGATCGACCTGGCGGTCGCCGTCGTCATCGGCGCGGCGTTCACGGCCGTGGTGTCGTCCATCGTGACAAACCTGATCAACCCGGTGATCGGCGCGTTCGCCCAGACGCAGGGGCTGGAGAATGCACTGGAGCTGCCGATCGGCGCGGCGCACATCAAGTTCGGAGCCGTGCTCGCCTCCATCCTCAACTTCCTGATCATCGCGGTCGTCGTCTACTTCGTCTTCGTGTACCCGATCAATCACCTGAAGAACCGGATGGACCGCCTGCGCAAGAAGGGTGTCGTCGAACCCGACGCTCCCGTCACCGAACTCGACCTCCTCACCGAGATCCGCGACCTCCTCCAGGCGCAGCAGTCTCCACCGCAGCCCTCCGGCAAGCACGCCGACCCTCTCCCCTAGTCCCGCTCCGCCCCCTCCGCGCCCGCCCGCCTCCGCTCCTCCGCGCCCGCCCGCCCGGCTCCGCTCCGCTCCGCTCCGACATCGACTCGTGAGTCGTTGCGCCTATCCGTCGCGAGTAGCGACATCTACCCACCACTCGGCGGAAGTGGGAGGGTGAGTCCCGCTCGCGGACGATGGCTACGGCCCGAACTCCTCCCGCTCGCCGGCCCACCCTCCCCGACCTCCGGACCTCCGGACCTCCGGACCTCCTGCCCTCCTTGGAGGTCGAGTGGTGAGTCGTTGCTGCTATTCGGCGCGAGTTGCGACATTTAGTCACCACTCGGCGGGAATGGGAGGGGCGGGTTACCAGTGGGGCGGGACGTCTTGGCGGAGGCGGTCGTCGTTGGAGGACCAAGACGGGGCGTTGTCGGAGTCGGGGCGCGCAACGGATTCGGGGCGTGGAGCGGAGTCGGGGCGTGGACCGGAGTCGGGACCGGTGCCAGGAGCGGCGGGACCGGTGCCCGGAGCGACGTGACCGGTGCCAGGAGCGGGTGCGGCAGACGCAGGCGCAGCAGGCGCGGGCGCAGCACCGGAGGGGAGGCGCGGCGCCGGGTCCGTTCCGGGCGCGCCGGGGCGCTGCGCGCGGCGGTGGCGCCGCTTCCCGGGGGTGTCGCTCATGCCCCCAGTTTAAGCCGGGCTAGAGCTGCGGGAGCGTGATCGGCGCCGTCTCGGCGTCGGGCTCGCGCTTGCCGATCAGCTGGGAGATGCGGCCGGCGACCGCGTCCGGGTCGGCGAACAGCTCGAAGCTGTGCACCCGAAGGTAGTGCCACCCGAGGCGGCGGAGCACGTCGGGGCGCAGGCGCAGCGACTCGCGGAGGCTGCCCTTCGACACGTCCTGGTCGGTCTCGACCACCACGGCCCGGCCTTCGTGCGAGGCGACCAGCGTCAGCTTCCCGCGGTAGCCGAGGTGCACCTCCAGCCCCCGTCGGGCGAGGCGCTTGGCGAGGTCGAGCACCATCGGGTCCGCGTCGGGGCTCAGGTATTCGGGGGCCGCCGTCTGGATCTGGTCGGCCTCCCCCAGCACCTGCGCCAGCGCGGCGATGCCGTGGCGCATCCGGGTCTCGTCGATGTCGTCCGGCTTGAAGCAGGAGACGATGTCCATCCCGCGGCGTCCGCGCGTCATCCCGACGGCGAGGAGTCGGTCGCCCCCCGGCTCCGCGAGCGCGCCGAAGTTGGAGAGCAGTCGGCCGTGCGGCGTGCGGCCGTAGCCGATGGAGAAGATGACGCGGTCGCGGCTCTGCCCGACCGACTGGTCGAGGGTGACCACCGTGAACGGCTCTGCGCGGTCGCCCAGGATGAAGTCGGCCAGCTCGGTCCGCTTGGCGAACGCGGCGAGCACGGCCTGGTTGACCCGGACGGCGTGCCGCTCGCTCGCGGTGATGACCATGAGGGATTCGCGGGGCCGCTCTGTGGCGTGCGCGAGCACCAGCTCGACCACCTTGGCGACCTCGGCGTCCGTCGACTCGACCGCTCCCGTGTCACTGTCCGGCATGCCCTGGCCGCCGGTCACGTAGTGCAGCGCCAGGCTGCCGTGGCCGAGGTAAGTCCCGGCCCACGGGAGGGAGTCGATCATCCCGCCGTAGAAGCGACGGTTGACGAGCTCGGCGAGGTCCTCGCCGCCGGCGCGGTAGCTGCGGCTGAGCGTGTAGACCGGCAGCAGCTCGGAGAGGCGGCTGAGCGCCGAGTCCGCGTGCAGCGCATCCACGTCGGCGTTCTCGACCGTCGTGCCGTACTCGTGCACGCCGATGTCGAACCGCGACGGCGTCTGCGTCACGGGGTCGCCGAACGCGACGACCTGGCGGGCGCGGCGGATGACGGCCACGTTCTCGGCGAGGCTGGAGGCGCCCGCGTCCACGAGAAGCACCGCGTCGAAGCTGAGCTCGCGGCCGATCGACGGGATCTCGTACGGCGACACCAGCCACACCGGCGCGAGCGGGCGGGCCAGGTGCGGCGCGGTCTCGGTGAGGGAGGTCGCGGTCGGGACGCTGGTCTTCAGGAGGCGCTTCAGCGCCGCCGCCTCGTCCGGCCAGTCGACGATGCCGATCTTCCACGTCTCGGCGAGCATCCACGCGAGCTGCTTGCCGGTGGCGGAGGCGTGGGCCTCGTCCACGAGCCGGAAGTCGGCCTCCAGGCGGTCGAGCACGCCGGTGTTCGCGCTGAGCAGGGCGCGGTCGGAGGCGAGCAGCGACTCCAGCACCGACTGCCACCAGGCGAGCTCCAGCTCGGCGCTGACCTGGCTCTCGGGCACGTGGCGGATGGAGAGGTCCGAGATCAGCGGGTCGAGTTCGAGATCGCGCAGCTGCGTCAGCAGCGCCGTGCGCTCCTGCAGATTGGACAGCACCTCCGACTCGGCGGCGAGCCCGGCGATCTGGCGGGTCAGCTCCTCCACCGGAAGCGCGGCGAGCGACTGCGGCGTCCCGGTGCGGCGCAGCGGGATGTCGAGGCGGGCGAGGTCTTCTGCGACGCGCTGGTAGGCGACCTGCACGTCCGCGATGCCGACCGGCACCTCCGGCACAACACCGGCCACGGCGAACCGGTTCCAGAGGATGCGCTGCTGCTGGATGCGCCGCAGGCTCTCGTTGAGGTCGGTGACGTGCACGCCCGGCCGGACGTACTCGAGCGCATGCTTGCGCAGGCGACGGCGGTTGGCGCTCGACATGGAGGGCGACTCGCGACGGGAGGCGGTGGCCGCGATCAGCTCGGTGAGCGACCGGTCGAACACCGACGGCGTGAACTTGTCGAGCGTCTCGCGGATGTCGAGCAGCAGCCGCAGGTACACACCGAGTTCGGCGATGGAGGCGAACGGCCGCATCCGGGTCTGCCCGATCAGCGCCTGCGCGCGGTCGATCAGTCGCGGCAGCTCGGCGCGGTTCAGCTTCTTGGCGAGCTCGTGGGCGGCCTTGCCCTCCTCCGTCGTGTTGAAGGAGGCGCCGTACCAGGGCGAATCGTTCGGTCCGTAGCGGAACTCGCCCAGCCGGGCGGCGCGGATCAGCGCGTCGGCGGAGGAGGCGCGGTCGCGGGCGAGCGCCTCGATGGCGTGCCGGCCGAGCCGCGCGGTGGTCGACGGCGGCGACGGCAGCAGCGACAGGCGCGACAGCTCGCGCAGCGCATCCAGCACCGACACCCGGAGGATGGAGTCGCGTCGCGTCAGCGCGGCCCGGTAGTCGACGAGCACCTTGCGCAGCCGGACCAGCGCCTCGTCGACGTCGGTCACCTTCGGCTGCGTGGCCTTCTCGTTGCGCGCGATGGACTGCACGAGGTCGCGGCGGAGGGTGCGCGGGGTGACGGCGAGCCCGGGCAGCCCGGCCTTGCTCAGCCGCTGGGCGATGTCGTCGAGGCTGGAGCGACGCGGGCTGACGACGAGCACGCGCTTGTGCTGCGCGACGAGCGCGCCGATCGCGTTGACGATGGTCTGCGTGCCGCCGGTTCCGGGCAGCGTCTTCACGACGAGGGAGTTGCCGGCCGCGATCTGCGCGACCACGTTCTCCTGCGCCTCGTCGGCGTCGAGCAGGAGGGTGTCGGTCGCGGGCGGGCGCTCGTCCTGCCGGATGGGCTCCACCGGATTGAAGGCGCCCTCGACCGTGGTGCGCGCGGTCGGGTTGCCGGCCAGCGCATCCAGCAGCACGGTGTCGAGGTCGCGGGCCTCCTCGCTGAGGGCGGGGGCGACGTCGGCGAAGGAGGAGGCGACCAGGCGCGGCTGCACGTTGAACCACGGCAGGTGCGAGGTCAGGCCGCGCAGCCGGTCGATCACCGGCTGCGGCTTGAACACGCCGTTGGACACGGCGAGCGCCACGAACGCGTCGGCGTCGAGCGTGATCTGGAACTGCTCGTTCAGCGCGCGGGCGAGCTCCGGGTTCAGGAACGTCTGCCCTTTGAGCTTCAGCTCGAAGTCGCGGCCATAACGGCGGATGGCGAGCGGACGCAGCAGGATCGGCGCGAAATACTCCTCGGCGCCGTGCCGCCACTGGGCGAGGCCGATCGCCAGGTGCACCGACTCGATGCCGCGCACGGAACGCAGCTCGATGCCCTTCTGCGTGATCGCGTTCGCGGCCGCGCGTGCTGTACGCAGCGCAAGCTCGTCGCGGATGAGGCTCGACAGGAGGGTGCTCTGGCCGGTGATGAACTGGGGAAGACCGCCCGGATGCGTCGTGCTGAGCTCGATCCGCGTCCGCGGGCTGTCCTCGAAGTGGAGCAGCGGCGAGTCGCCGCCGATCGCCGCGATTTCCTCCCGCCAGCGCCGCCAGACCGGCTCGGCGATGTTGCCGGCGACCAGCGCCGGGTCGCCGAGACTGAGGGCGTGCGGGGAGGTCGTCGTGCGCGGGTTCAGGGCGTCGTCGTCTGCGATGTCCGACGTCGCGTCGTCATCGTCGGTCTTCCTGTCCAGTCGCCACACACCGACACCCTACGTTCACTTCCGCGGAATCCTCGGGAAATCGCGGGGGTTTCGCGCCAATATCACGTCGGGATGCGTCGGCGCGAGCCTTCTGTGCAGCCGCGCGGGTCCGCGCGGGTCCGGCGCGTGCTCAGCGGCCGCCCTCAGTGGGAGAGCTCAGCGCGAGGGCGTCGGTGATGGAGTCGGTGAGGGCGTTGCCGGGACCATGTCGCCCGTCGTGGACGACGACGACGGCAATGACGTCGACTCCGGCGACGGCGTCAGCGTCCCGTAGGGCGGAAGAGCCCCGGTGACCACCGGCACCTGCAGCCCGACCGAGTTGCCGCCGCTGGTCACCGTGACCGTGCTCAAGCCTCCTGGCTTCGTCCCGAGCCCGGTCACCAGCGTCTTCTCCGACGGCGGATCCCCGAACTGCCTGGTCTGCCGCGGCTGCAGCGACACCTCGAACTGCTGTCCGCCGCTGGGCTGAACGGTCACCTGCTGCGTGTCGTTCCCCTGGTTCACCAGGGTGACGACCAGGTTGGCCGTGTCGCCGCTCCCGCTGACCAGCACCGCGTTGCCGACGTAGACCTGGCCGACCGTGGCGCTGGCGCCGACGCTGGCCTCCTCGATGTGGAGGGTGTCCTGCGGCGCCAGCAGGTCGCAGGCGGTGAGCCCGGCGAGCGCCGCCACCGTGACGGCCGACGCGGCGAGGGTGCGCCGCACCAGGGGAGATCGGAACGACATGCCCACCACCTCCGAACGACCGGCGTGGCGCCACCATAGCGTCCCGGCCGGTCGTTATGGAAGGTGCTTCGTGCCCCGCAGCGCAGCGATTCCGATGACGCCGCAGAGCAGGTAGAGCGACGCCTGGAAATCGAGGATCGGGACGATGTCGGTGGAGTCCGCCAGCAGGCCGCCGACCAGCAGCCCGACTGCCTGGGCGGCGCCGTCGAGGGTCGTCATCGCGGCGATCACCCGGCCGAGGGCGCGGGCGGGCACCGCGGTCTGGACGAGCGTGATCTCGCCGGTCGCCGTCGTCACCCCGGGAAGGCCCATCGCGATGAACAGGCCCGCGTAGACCCAGAGGGCGGTCGTGTACGGCGCGAGGTTCCAGGTGAGCAGCGACAGCATCCCGAACACGAGGTAGCCGCCGCCGATCAGCGACCGCGGCCCGAGTCTGCGGGCCAAAAGCCCGGTCACCAGCCCGCCGAGCACACCCCCGATCGCCTGCACGCCGCGGATCACCCCGGCTCCCGTGTCGCCCGCGCCGAGATTCTGCGTGACGTAGACGAGGAACAGCACCAGGAACAGGCCCTGCGCGACACCGCCGAGCCCGGCGATCACCGCCAGCGTGCGCAGCGTGCCGGAACGGACGATCAGCGCCAGCCCCTCCCCCCACTCGTGCAGGAGGCGGCGCTCCACGACGACGGCCGGCTGCTCGGCGTCGGCGGCGGCCTCGGCGTCGGCGGCGGCGTCGGCGTCGTCGGCCTCCTCGGCAGGGGCGAGTGGATGCGGCCGGCTGATCGCGACGAGAGCCGCGGTGATCAGGTAGGAGGCCGCATCCGCGATCACCACGCCCGGCAGCCCCCACAGCGCGAACGACAGACCGCCGAGCGGCGAGCCGATCAAGCGCGCCAGGCTGTCGCTGACCGCGAGGAGGGCGTTGCCTCGCGCGAGCTGGTCGGCGCCCACCAGCTGCGGGATCATCGCCTGCCGAGCGGGGTTGATGATCGCGCCGAGCACGGCCTCCACTGCGGCGACCGCGTAGACGATGCCCATGGTGTCCGCGCTCGCCGCCAGCAGCGGAAGCAAGAGGACGCCCTGCAGCAGCGCGACGATGACGATCGTGCGGCGGTGGTCCCAGCGGTCGACGAGCACCCCGAGAAAGCTGCCGAGCAGCAGCATGGGGACGAGCTCCACGAGGAACACGGTGGAGGCGCCGAGCGCCGAGCCGGTCGCCGACAGGGCGAACAGCGGCAGCGCGATCATCAGCAGCCAGTCGCCGGTGTCCGAGACAAGCCCGGCCGTCCAGACGAGGGCGAAGTCGCGGCGGAGAAGAGGGGAGGGGCTCCGCTTCTTCTGCGGCTGCGTGGCGGTCACGATGCGTCCTCGGTGTCGGAGGCGGGGGTCGGCGCGGAGCCGGGTGCGGCGGTCGCGGCCGCCCGCTCCACCGCCAGCGCGTCCGGGTGCCGGAACGCGTTCAGGTGCAGCGCCACCACGTCGCTTCCGGCCGGCGGGTCCACCCGCGTCAGAGCGATGTACGGGCGGATGAGCGCATCCAGCTTCTCCCCCAGCTCGCGCAGCTCGGCCGGGGTCAGCTTCAGCGCGTACCCGTTCAGGAGGCTGGCCTCGCGCCACTCCACCGGCTGCTCGTCGCGCTGGGCGATGGCCCGGTGCACGAGCGCGCCCTCGTCGTCGACCTGCCGGTCGGCGAGCGCCCGCTCGACCGTGTGCGACCCGATCTCGAACTCCGGATCGTCGGAGCGGCCGAACACCAGCCCGGTCGCGGCCGACCGCCATGGGCGCTCCCGGCCGTCCTCAGCCTCCACCGCCTCCACCAGCCCGACCTTGGCGAGCGCGCGCAGGTGATAGCTGCAGTTGGAGGCCGTGGAGCCGATCACCGCGGCGCACTCGCTCGCGGTGCGCGGACCGAACGACATCAGGTGGTCGAGCAGCGCGAGGCGCAGCGGATGCGCCAGCGCCCGCAGCGCGCGCGGATCGGTGACCGTCGTGCGGCGCTCCGGCTGACTCGATGTGAAAGACATGTTTCAGATTGTCGCGCTCCTCTTCTTTCACGTCAAGTTCTTCCGGATCCGGGAATGCGCGCACAGCCTCCACGTTGTTGATGGGTATGAACGAACCCACCCATGCGAGTGTCGGCTTCCGGTCGGAGCGCGGTCCCATCCTGATCGCCCTCATGCTGACGACCGGCCTCGTCGCGATCGACTCGACGATCCTCGCCACGGCGGTGCCCTCGATCGTGCAGGACCTGGGCGGGTTCGCGCAGTTCCCGTGGCTGTTCTCCGTCTACCTGCTCGCGCAGGCGGTGTCGGTCCCCGTGTACGCGAAGCTGTCCGACACCGTCGGCCGCAAGCCGATCGTGCTGATCGGCATCGCGCTGTTCCTGCTCGGCTCGATCCTCTGCGGCTTCGCGTGGAGCATGCCCGCGCTGATCGCCTTCCGCGCCCTGCAGGGTCTCGGCGCCGGGGCCATCCAGCCCATGTCGATGACGATCGCCGGCGACATCTACACCGTCGCCGAGCGCGCCAAGACCCAGGGGTACCTGGCGAGCGTGTGGGCGATCTCGTCCGTCGTCGGTCCGACGCTCGGCGGCGTGTTCTCGCAGTTCCTGTCGTGGCGGTGGATCTTCTTCGTCAACGTGCCGCTCTGCATCCTGGCGGCGTGGATGCTGATCCGCGCGTTCCACGAGAGCATCGAGCGCAAGCGGCACCGCATCGACTACGCCGGGGCGGCCCTCCTCACCGGCGGCATGACCCTCCTGATCCTGGCCGTTCTCGAGGGTGGTCAGGCGTGGGCCTGGAACTCGGTCTGGAGCATCGGGGCGTTCGTGCTCGGCGGCCTCCTGCTGGTCGCCTTCGTGCTGGTGGAGAAGCGGGCGGCCGAGCCGATCCTCCCGCTCTGGGTGTTCTCGCGGAGGCTGCTGGTCACGACGACCCTCATCTCGCTCGGCGTGGGCGGCATCCTGATCGGCCTCACCTCGTACGTGCCCACGTATTTGGAGGGGACCGTCGGCGTCGCGCCCATCGTCTCCGGCCTGGCGGTCGCCGCGCTCACACTGGGATGGCCGATCGCCGCCAGCCTGTCCGGGCGCTTCTACCTGCGGATCGGCTTCCGCAACACCGCGCTCCTCGGCACCGCGATCGCGATCGTCGGCGCCATCGCCCTCGCGCTGACGTCGCTGACGCCGTCCGTCCTGTTCGTCGCGGTCAGCTGCTTCGTCGTCGGCCTCGGGATGGGCTTGATCGCGACTCCGACGCTGATCGCCGCGCAGTCCAGCGTGCCGTGGAACGAGCGCGGCGTCGTCACCGGCAGCAACATGTTCGCCCGCTCGATCGGCAGCGCGGTCGGCGTGGCCGTCTTCGGCGCGATCGCCAACGCGATCATCGCCGGCTCGCCGGAGGGGACGCACTCCCCCGCGACCATCCAGACGGCGTCGACGGCCGTGTTCGTGGCGGTGGCGATCGCGGCGGTGCTGACGATCGTGGCCGGCCTCGCGATGCCGCGCTCCCGCGTCGAAGACGTGGAGCTCGGCCGCGCCCCCGCGACCGCGGAGTAGGCGCCGCTCCTCCCCATCGCCGGCTGTGCGCCATCGCCGCCTGCCGCGCCTCCCCCTGCGCATGCATCTGCTGGTCCCGACATGCCGTTACGCGACGCGCCATAACGGCGTGTCGGGACCAGCAGTTTCGAGTGGAGGCCGCCGTCGGCGCGGCAGCGACGCCGCCGCTTCATCCAGTGGTCCCGACATGCCGTTACGCGGCGCGCCATAACGGCGTGTCGGGACCAGTAGATGGCGCGGGAGGCGGCTGGCCGCGGGTCAGGCGGGGATGCGCGTCAGCACCACGAACTCGTTGTACGTGAACGCCTTGCCCGCAGCCCGCGGCAGCGGGAACGAGTACTCGCGCTCGACCGTCAGCCCCACCCGGTCGGCGAGACGGTGCAGGCCGGCGAAGTCGGTGAAGGTGATGTGCGTGGAGTCGCTCGCGTAGCCGCGCTCCTGCGGCGTGATGAAGACGACGCGGCCACCCGGCTTGATGTACGGGAGGTACATGCGCACCAGCTCCACGGCGAAGTCCGCGTCGACGTGCTCGACCACGTGCGCCATCAGCATCGAGTCGAACGCGCCCGGTTTCGCGTACTCGGTCGTCGGGAACTCGTCGCTCGTGAACGACGTCAGCCCGCGCGCCCGGGCGATCGCCACAGACTCCGCGTTGTGGTCCACCCCCACGCCGTTGTTGCCGAGGTGCGCGAGGTTGCGGCCGAGACCGCTCCCCACATCCAGGACCCGGCCGAGGTGGAGGCGGCGGATGTTCCACCGGTACGGCGCCTGCACGTTCAGGGTCCGGCGCCACCAGGAGGTGTCCAGCCGGTGGAGGCGCGCGGCGTACTCCGCTCCCGCGGTGTCGCGGCCCGCGTTGGGGCCGTCGGCCGCGCTGCCCGCGGTGTCGCGGCCCGCGTTGGGGCCGGTGCCCGCGCTGCCCGCGGTGTCGCGGCCCGCGTTGGGGCCGCCGCTCGCGCCGCCGTCAGACCCGCCGACCGCGCCGCCGTCGGCCTCCTTGCCGTCGCCGTCGGCGCTCGAGTCGGACATCAGCTGGCTCGATCCGTGAACTGCATGCCTCCACGGTAGGCCACCCGCCTCGTCGGCACAGTACCCGCCGCACCGCAACCACGGCACAGCGCCTTCAAAGCAAAGTGCCCCTACGATCATGGAGGAACTGTCCACTCTTCGATGGGATGAGCTGAATGGCAACTGGCAGGGGAACGACTCCCACCAAACGCGACCGCCGTGAGGAGGCGCGCGAGACCGCCAGGAGGATGCGCGAAGAGGCCGCCAAGAAGGCCAAGCGGCGCAAGGTCGTCGTCCAGAGCTCGGTCATCGTCGGCATCATCGCGGTGCTCGCCATCATCGGCGTCGTCATCTTCACCAGCATGGGTCCGGGTGCCAGCGCCGCGAACCCGAAGAACATGGCGAGCGGCGGCATCCTGCTGACGTCCCCGACGAAGGCGGTCACGACTCCGGCCATCGCGAGCGGCGGCAAGGCCACGCCGACGAAGATGGAGCTCGACGGCAAGACGGCGCACATCCAGATCTGGCTCGACTACCAGTGCCCCTACTGCGACCAGTTCGAGACGACGAACAACGCGCAGATCAAGCAGTGGCTGCAGGAGGGTTCGGCGACGCTCGAGGTCCACCCGGTCGCCATCCTGGACAGCAGCCAGAACAAGCAGTACTCGACTCGCGCCGGTGCTGCGGCCTCCTGTGTCGCGAACTCCGACCCCAACAAGTTCTTCGACGTCAACGCGGCGCTGTTCGCGAAGCAGCCGGACGAGCAGACCGGCGGCGGGCTCAGCAACTCCGAGATCCTCTCGATCCTGAAGAGCGCGGGCGTCGACTCGAAGGCCGTGACCGACTGTGTGAACAAGCAGACTTTCGCGTCGTTCGTCACCACGCAGACGCAGAACGCGACCGCGAACTCGCAGCTGAAGAACCCGACCCAGGGCGGCTTCGGCACCCCGACCGTCTTCGTCAACGGCGAGCGCTACCAGGGCGGGTTCACCGACGCCGCCCAGTTCGCCGCCTTCAAGGACGCCGCCCTCAAGGACGCCGGCTCCGGCAAGACGATCACCTTCCCGACCGCCTCCTAGCGCCCTAGCGCCCTCGCGCCCACCGCCCCACCGCCCCACCGCCGAGTCCACAAATACTGCACACCGCTCCGGCGTGTCGCGTGCAGTTTGTGCGGACTCGACGGTGGGGCGGCTGCGTGCGGAGGGGTACGGTCGGGAGACGGAGCCGCGAAGCACGAGCACGAGCCGCGAAGCACGCGCCACGAAGCACGCGCACGAAGCACGCAGAGACGGAGAGGGGCCTCGCATGGAGCGCATTCCGGAGGACGGCGTCGACGACGTCGAGATCGGTGAGACGGACGCGGGCGAGACGCCCGGCTGGGCCGACACGGAGTCGGGGGACACCGACTACGCCGTGAACGACGTGGAGGCCGAGGCCGACTTCGCAGACGAGCTCGTCACCAACGACGGGGTCGCCGGCGAGACCATCTGGGACGGACCGGGCGACGGCAACAACGGCCCCACCGGCGGCAACGCCCGCGAGGCTGAGCCGGTGTACGACGAGCACGGCGACGACTCCGAAGACGACGGCGTACTCACGGAGGACGACGTGGAGGAGGAGGGCATCTAGCCCTCGGCGTCACGCCTCGCGGCCACGCCTCGCGGCCACGCCTCGCGCTCACACCTCGCGGCCACGCCTCGGCGTCACCCCTCGGCGGCCGCAGAGCCGCCCGCGGGCGCGCCCAGCGCATCCACCACTCCCCGCGCGCTGCGCTCGAGGAACCCGACGATCTCCTCCGACGGCAGGTCGGTCCCGATCGCGCTCTCGACGAGCGCCTCCTCGGCGAACGCGATCCACGATCGCAAGGCGATCCGCAGCAGCGGCGTGTCCGGCACGCCGAGCTCGAGGAACACGGCGAGCACCCGTTCCGCCTGCTCGCCGCGCGCCTCCTCGACGACCGCGCGCACCTCCGTGTCGCCGGAGGCCACACCGCGCACCAGCGAGTAGAACGTGCCGCTGTGCTCGCGCACGAACGCGACGATCCGGGCGAGCGTGTCGTGGAGGCGGTCCAGCGGCGGAAGCCCGCCGATCGGCTCCGTCGCGTGCAGCATGCTGTCGCGCGCCGTCCGCACTACATCCCTGTGGAGGCCCTGCTTCGACCCGAAGTAGTGGAACAGGAGGCCGCGGGAGACGCCCGCGCGCGCCGACAGTTCCTCGATGGACAGCTGGTCCAGCGGGTTGTCGGCCAGGAACGCCACACCCAAAGCGACGAGCTGCGCCCGGCGTTCGTCCGGCGTCAGCCGGGTCCGCCGGTCGCTCTCCATGGTTCGAGCCTAACCGCCGCTCTCGCCGCCGTGAGGGCACGGGATGCGCTGCCGCAACTATTGACACGCGGTCAATAACGTCTAAGCTCACTTCTGGGCCTGACCGCGACGAAGCTGTCAAGTCCCCCGAACAGGAGGATCGATGAAGTTCCGAAAGCTCGCCGGGTCGCACACCGGACGGATCGTGCTCGCCGCCGTCCCCGTGGCCGTCGTCTCCACGCTGCTGATGACCGGTGTGGCGCAGGGCGCGGTGCCCGTATCGTTCGCGGTCTCCGGCAGCCAGTTCCAGATCAGCGCCTCGAAGCTCGACGGCTCCGGCTTCTCGCAGTACGCCGGCGTCGCGCCGGACACCGCCGGCAAGGACCACCAGGTGGCCATCGCGAACATCAAGACCGCCACGCTCGCCGACCTGTGCCAGTCCGTCGTGACCGACACCCCGCTCGGCAAGGTCGGGATGCTGATCACCGCCGGCGGCGGCGGGAACCCGGCCAGCGCCTCCGACCTGCAGATCGGCATGACCGACCTCAAGGGCGACTCCGAGTTCCACAACATCCGCATCGGCGTCGACGCCTCCACCGTGAACACGGCGGCCAAGGGCGGCGCGGGCGACTTCGCGCAGGACGCGGACGCCGTGACGATCGACAACCTCCAGCAGACCGCGTGGAGCACGCAGGCCTCCGTCTTCACCCTCACCGGGATGCACGTGCAGCTGACCGACGGCTCGAAGGGATGCTTCTGATCGTGGAAGCGCACACGACCGGCGGGTGGGCGCGGTTCCGCGCCTGGCGGCGGCGCCGTCCCTTCGTCGGCGGCGTGCTGACCGCCCTGGGCGGCGTCGAGCTGTTCTTCTCGGGGCAGCTCGACATCGGCAAGATCCACGTGCAGCTCGGCATCGAGGGACTCCAGGCGACGATCATCCCCGTCCTCCTGGTGCTGCTCGGAGTGCTCGTCATCGCGATGCCCGCCCACCGCATCTTCTACGGCGTGATCGCGCTCACGGTCGCGGTGTACTCGCTCGTCGGCGTCAACCTGGGCGGCTTTTTCATCGGGATGCTGCTGAGCACGGTGGGCGGCATCCTCACGGTGGCGTGGATGCCGAAGAAGGAAGCGGCACACGTGGCGGACGGGGATGTGGAGGCTGAGGCAGACGCTGAGGCCGACGGTGACGTGGATGCCGACTCCGCCGCCCCGGCCCGGCACGAAGGCACGACCGCATGAGGCGCGGAGGCTCCGGCGTCGTCGCCGGCGCGCTGATCGCGTGCGTCGCCGCCGCCCTGGCCGGGCTCGGCGCCGCGCGCGTGCCGTCCGCCGCGCCCGCGGCCCTGTGCATCCCGATCATCATGCCGTGCAACGCTCCGTCGCCGACCCCCATGCCGACGCCCACGATCCCCGGCGTGCCGGGCATCCCCGGCATTCCGTCGCTCCCGGTCCCGGGCGCACCCGGCTCCGGAACCCCCGCCCTCCCCGGCTCGACGGCGACACCTGCTCCGGCCCCGACCGCTCCCCCGGCTCCCGCCGGACCCGACGCCGGCGCGCCCGTCTTCACGCAGCCGGCGGCGCAGCTCGGCAGCCAGTCCCTCTCGTTCTCAGGACTGAAGGGGGTCGCCGTGGTGACCGTCCCGCTCGCTGACGGCAGTCGCATCCCGGTGTTGAAGATCTCCGCCGACAGCATCACCATCGACGGCTTCAGCCTGACCGTCCGCAAGGACACCGGCCCCAAGCTCGCCACGACCGCCGACCAGATGGCCCTGCGTGGCAACGTGCAGGTCTACGTGGATTCGGTGACCGCCACCGGCTCGGACGGCAAGAGCATCACCCTGGGCGCCGCGACCCCTCCGCCCGCGGACGGACTGCCGCCCCAGCTCCTGCGCGTCACGCTCGGTCTCGTCGGGGTGACCGCGGACAGCATCCACTTCACCAACCCGCACCAGCACCTGACGGAGTAGGTGCGGGGGCGCGTGCCGGCCATCCATGGGTCGCGACACGCCGTTACGCCGCGCTCGTAACGGCGTGTTGCGACCCATGGATGCGCTGCGGCGGCGCGGCCGCGACGGCACCCGCCATCTGGTGGTCCCGACATGCCGTTACGTAACGGGGCATAACGGCATGTCGGGACCACCAGATGCACGCCGGGCGCGGGCGCGTCAGCCGCGCGAGGCCCGGCGCAGGCGGCGCCGCTCGCGCCAGGTCAGCGCCTCCCACGCCTCGCGCTCGGCGCGGCGGCGGGCGTCGGCCTCCCTGATGCGCTGCTCGCGGCGTTCCCGCCAGCTCGCGACCTCCGCATCCACGTCGCGCGTCGGCGTGATCACGGGAGGCCCGCCTTGCAGCTGCCGCCGCGCCTCCACGATGCGGCGGTTGAACGTCTCCAGGTGCTCCCGCACCGCGCCCTCCGACCCCAGCCGGTCGAGCGTCGCCTCGAGTTCCGCGTCCTCCGTGCGGAGCCGCAGCGCGGGAGGCCCGAGCCCGGTGAGCTGCTCGCGCTCGATCTTGCGGCGGATCCACCAGTCCGGGTCGTGCGTGCCCGTCAGCCCCGGCAGCGGCTTGCCCGCGCCCGGGAGGTTGTCGAAGTCGCCGCGCCGCATCGCCTGCTGGATGGCCGTCTCGACGATCTGCGCGCGCTGCTCCATCGACGGCTGGCCGGCGTTCGCCTCCTCCACCTGCTCGCCGCGGGCCTCGGCGTCGCGTCTCAGGCGGTAGCGCGCGGCCTCCACGAGCGGGTCGGACTCGCGTGTCGCGCGACGGTTCTCGTCACGGTTGCCAGCCATGCTTCCACCCTACGCCGGGCGTTCCGCCCGCTGGGCCCGCGAACATTTTCTGTGGAGGCCGGTTGACTTTCCCCAGAACCGAATTACTGTGTGCACTAAGCAACCGGATGGCAGGCTGGACCGCAGGGGGCGGGCAGCTGTACTGCATTCCCGGTGCGCGGCGGTCGGCGTTCGGGTGAGCCGACCGCCGCACCATTTAAGGCGAGCCCCGCACGAACGCTCGCTACGCTGGCCGTGTGACCGACGACGAGCACGTGCGGATGGTGCGCGAGCGTTTCGACGACCGCGCCCCCACCTACGACGACAGCGCCATGCACCGCGGCCTGGCCGCGGCCGTCGCCGCCTTCATCGACCTGACCGACGTGGAGGCCATGCTCGACATCGCGACCGGCACCGGCTTGGTCCTGCGCGCCCTCCGCGACCGCGGCTTCGACGGGCCCCTGACCGGCGTGGACCTCTCCCCTCGGATGATCGACGAGGCCCGCCGCCACCTCCCCGACGCCGAGCTCCTGGCCGCGGACGCGACGAGCCTCCCCTTCCCGGACGCGTCGTTCGACCTCGTGACGTGCGTGACGGGGCTGCAGCTGTTCCCGCATCCCGACGCCGCGATCCGAGAGTGGTCGCGCGTGCTCCGCCCGGGGGGCCGTGCCGTGACCGCGACCTTCCTGTCCGTCGACCCGACACGGCACGGCGGCGCTCCGTCACCCGGATCCGCGGCGGGCTCGACACCCGGATCAGCCCCAGGCTCGTCCAACCACATCCCGTTCGCGTCGGTCGAGCGCCTGGCGGAGACCGTCGGCCCCGCCGGCTTCACTATCGCGCGGTCCGAGACGTGGAGGGATGGCGCCGACGAGCTCCTGATCGCCGAGCTGACAGCCTCCACCCGCTGACCGGGCCACTCCCCGGCGGACCCGCTAACTCTCCGGGTCGTACATGAACACCTGCAGCTGCTGCGGGCACCGGCACGCCTTCGCCGTCTTCGCCGCCCACTCCACTGCTTCGTCCCGGCTGTCCACCGTGATGACCGTGAACCCGCCGTCGAACGGCCGCCACCCCGGGTAGGTGCCGGTCGTCACTCCCCCGTCCGCGTCGACCACAACGGAGTCGACAGCCTCGTCGATCCCGCCGCCGAACCGGTAGACGCCCGCATCCTTCATCTGCTGGATGAGCGCGTGCGATTCGAGGACGACCGTCGGGAAATCCTCCTCACTCACCTGCATGGCGTCGCTCGGGAACCAGATCAGGTAGTGCGTCATCGCGGTGCTCCTCCGTCAGGCCGGTCGGGCCGGGGCCGGCCCCGCGGGTCGCGGCGCCTCGGTGCCCGTTCACCGGCGACCCTAGCGACCGGCCCGGCGCATGTCACCCCCGAACCAGCGCGCGAGGTGCCGCTCGAGGTCGTGCTGGTCGTCGCCCGTCCACACGATGTGGCCGTCGGGACGGAGAAGCACCGCGGGCGCGGCCAGCCCGTCGCTCGTGTCCGCGACGGCGTCGACCCGGTCCGCCCATCCCTCCACAGACAGCGTGCCGGTCTGGTCGACCAACAGCCCCCTCCCCTCGTGCATCAGCTCGTACAGCCGCCCGCGGTCCAGCGGGATGTCGCGCTGCCGCCGGCCCAGCGGCTCCCGCCCGTCGCCGACGTCGTAGCGGACCGCGATCCCGGCGACCCGCTCCCCGAAGAAGCGGCTCACGTCGTCCAGCTCCATCAGCTCCGTCAGCAGCCGCCGGACCGCCTGCGGCCCCGGCTCCGGCGAGATCAGCTCGCTCTGCGCCCGCGTGATGGTGAGCACCGCCTCCCCGGCGGGCCGCCGCTCGCTCTCGTAGCTGTCGATGAGGTTCTCGGGCGCCCATTCTGCGATCTCGGCCGCGAGCTTCCAGCCGAGGTTGAAGGCGTCCTGGATGCCCAGGTTGAGCCCCTGCCCGCCGAGCGGCGGGTGGATGTGCGCGGCATCCCCCGCGAGCAGCACCCGCCCCACCCGGTAGCGTTCGGCGAGCCGGGTCGCGTCGGTGAACCGGGTGAGCGACCGCGGCGAGTGCACCCCGAAGTCGGTGCCCGCGTACGCCCGCAGCTGCGCCCGGAACTCCTCCCGTGTCGGCGGCACCGACCGGTCCTCCGACACGGAGGCCGCCGGCACGACCGCCCGGTACAGCCCCTCCCCGTTCGGCCCGATCCCGAACCCGCGGTGCGTCTGCCGCACCCGCTCGGACACCGCCGCGATCTCCTCCGCGGACGCCGTCGCCTCCGCCTCGCCGAGGATCCACTCCGTCGTCGCCGCCTCCCCTGGGAACCCCACCCCGAGCGTCCGCCGCACCAGGCTGCGCCCGCCGTCGCACCCGACCAGCCAGCGCGCCCGCAGCCGCTCCCCGTCGACGAGCTCGACCGTGACACCCTCGCCGTCCTGCTCGAAACCCGCCACTTCCCGCCCCCGCTGGATGCGCGCCCCCAGTTCCGCGGCCCGCTCGGCGAGCAGCCGGTCGGTGATCGGCTGCGGCATCCCGAGGAGGTAGTCGTGCGCGGTGTCGAGCGCCACCTGCCGCGGGCTCGGGATACCGGCGAACCGCCCGCCGCCCGGATACTTGGTCCCCACCGCGAGGAACCGGTCGAGCAGCCCCCGCTGGTCCACGATCTCGATGCTGCGCGGATGCAGCCCGAGGCTACGTACGGCCGTGGTGGGCTCGGCATCCCTTTCGAGGACGAGGGTGTCGACGTCGTGCAGCCGCAGCTCGCCCGCCAGCATCATGCCGGTCGGCCCGCCGCCGATGATGATCACGTCCGCGTCGAAGCGCATGGATGGCCTCCCCCGCCCGGAGGGTCGGTGAAATCCGGGCGCGACCAGCCATTCTGGTGGATGGGAGGGGGCTTGCGGCAAGAGGTGGGGTGGTGGGTATCCTGGAAATGCGGGGAGGGGGGATGCCCTCGTCAGGCGTTGCTGGATGACCAGCCATAACGCTGGCCGTGGTACCGGCTTCACCGCTACCCTGCGGTGCTCTGCCTCGAACTGCCTTACGGAGTGTCCACAGTAAGCTGCGAGACGTGCAGATGGAATCAACGGCACCCAGGGCCTGGCTGGTGCGCGGATCGAAAAACTACGCATTCGACCAATGGATGCTCGACAGCGGATACACCGCCGTGGATTTTCACGAGGTCGGGGACCTTGGCGTCGCTCGCGACTTGCCGGCCATGCGAGCGCTGTTGGCGCCGCTTATGCCTGAGAAATCCGAGAATGCCGTCGGCAACTACGCCGCGCAACTGAATGCGTTTGCGAACCGCATCGAGATCGGCGACATCGTTGTCCTACCCCTCAAGAGCTTGGGGCGACTGGCTTTTGGAGTCATCACGGGCGACTATCGGTATCTGCCGGGGACCGGCGTGTTGAATCATGTTCGTTCAGTTGACTGGAAGCGGCCGGACGTGGCGCGAACAGCAATCAATCAGGACCTCCTCTATTCGCTCGGGGCCTTCAGCACAGTCGTTCAGATCAGCCGCAACGATGCGGCACACCGCCTCGGCAGGATTCTTGAGGGTGCTGAAGTTGACCCGGGGGCTCGTGCGGGGGTGGCCCTATCTCTTCCGAAGGCACAGGACGACGTCGTCGACACCGACGAAGCGATCGCTAGCGACGGTCAAGACATCATTCGATACTCGAGGGACCGCATCCTCAGTCGGATCAAGGAGCGCTTCGCCGGCTACGAGCTTCAGGACCTTGTCGCCGAAATCCTCCGGGCTGAGGGGATGACTTGCAAGGTTCCGCCGAAGGGTGCTGACGGCGGCATCGACATCATCGCGGGTTCGGGCGTACTCGGCATTTCGGCCCCCACCATAATTGTGCAGGTCAAGTCCCAGGCCAGCCGGATCGGCTCGGAGGTCCTCGATCAGCTCGGCGGCGTTGTTGGCCAGCACCAGGCCGACCACGGTCTGCTCGTGGCCATGGGCGGGCTTACAGCTCAAGCCCAGGCGAAGGTCGACGCTCAGCGCCTTCGAGTCGCAGTTTGGGACGCCGAGGAGGTAGTCGACAGGCTACTCAAGCACTACGAAGTGTTGCCGAACTCAATCCGCGATGCCATTCCGCTGCGTCGCACTTGGCTCATTGACGAGAGCGAAGCATCCTGAGCTGCAAGGAGCCGCCGTATCGCGCTCAGCTACTGAGTCTGAGGAATTGCTCGTGAAGTGCTAAGGCGGTCTTCGCCAGAGCCTTCCTGAGCCTCGTCGCTTCCTTGCCGCGAGTTTTCACCGCGTGACAGTTCGGACATAGCGCAATCATGTTGCCTGGATGATCGTCTCCACCAAGCGCGAGGTCTTTGATGTGATCAACCTCAAGAATCGGCTCCCCACTCCGGGAGAGCTGACTCGGCATACCCGTGCAAAATGGACTTTCACATCGGCCCGCGGAACGCAAAACGACGGCACGACGCGCGGTCGTGCTCCTCTGAAAATCCCGGCCACCGGGGCGCTCACGGCGAACAGCTGGGAGTGCCGGTCCGACGCGGTTGCACAGATCAACGTAGCTTGCACTAGCCAGCGCGGCTGGCTCAGTCTCAGCGTCGTTCGGGACAACAGCTTCGCGCTGCCTTACACGGATCTCCTGTCCCCAGCTACTGGGCTCAGGAGATGGAACTGAGGTGAACCACCACTCGATCTCCTGCCGCTCGACACCCTTAGTGTCATTGCCCAGGACCCAGGCGCGCCCGAGGACGGCGACCCAACACCAGAATCGGAAGCTCCCGCCTTCGGGCCGGTACCAGTACCGGACAGCGGAGGAGGAGAGCCGCGCCTGCTCCAGCAACGCATTGCCTGGTGATGCCAGTTTCTGATGACCTTCGAGCCCCTCGCCCCTGTAACTGAACTCGGTGGACACCGACGGCGGCTCGTCTGCATATGGCCCTTCCTCATCGGAGAAGGCGTTCACCACGCCGTCCCCAGGGAAGCGGTTTATGCCCTGTATGTGCTGGCCCCCGTAGGCCTCCTGGATGGCGGTCCTAGAGGGGAACTCATCGCCAAGCGCCGGCGGTTGAAGTTGCGCACGGGTGACCACTTCAAAGCCGAGTCGCCTGAGAGTTCTGACTGCTCCATCAATACCTCCGGAGAAATCGGCACTCTTTAGCGGGCCAAGATCAGGGTGCGCAAAGCCGAATGCCGCGGCCACGAGCGGTTTGGAGTCGTAAAGGTTGCCGTCGTGCCGAACAAAGTAGTCACGGGATTCCGCAAAACCGTATTGGTCGAGAAACGCTGTCCGCCCGACGCTTCGGTACTCATCGAGTGCCCGGTGAACGAATTCGGATCGATTTAGCTGCGACAGTTGAGCCACGATTCTCGTTGTTTCTCTAAAGAAGGCAATGACGGCGATGCTTGCATTTGATGTTGCCAACCTATCGCCTTCTTCACCGCTCGAAGATGCGCGGCCAGAATCCGCTAAATTCAGCTTCCTTCGAGCCGTTGAGATCGACAAGAAGCCGTTTTGATGGGATTGGAGAACTTCAACATGGACTGACGGGTGGAGTTCAGCGGGGAGTACGACGACAAGCACCTTGTCCACGAGGGCGACACCCTGATTCGGGACGGATGGCATGGCTTCTTGCAAGCGGAGCTGCCCCTACTGGCGCCGAGCGGCACGTGGGCGACTGCTAACGAGTCGTTCGATGACGAGGCGGTCACGCGCTTCATCGCTGCTAAACGAAGAAGGGCTACGTGTGCGTTATGTCGCGAGACGAAATCCGGCTATTTGGTGGCGCACCGTTGATTGGCCCACTTGGCAGTCCTACGCGCAGCCGAAATTGCTGCTCGCCGACGTCAAGGATCGAATCGAAATGCATGCAGCGACCGTGCGCGCAACTGACGACAATCACATGCATTCGCTCTAGCGAAGCTTGGTGTTGCCAACTGTCTCCCGCGCCGGGACCACCCGATTCACCGCCGCCCCCGGCACCCCACCCAGCACCGCCTCCACCGCGCTCTGCGCCTGCACGCGCACGTACTCCACCTCCGTGAACCGGGAGAAGTACGCCACGTGCGGCGTCAGCACCACATCCTCCCGCCCGACCAGCGGATGCCCGTCCCGCGGTGGCTCCTCGTCGAGCACGTCGAGCGCCGCCCCCGCCAGCCGCCCAGAATCTAGCGCCGCGACCACCGCCGCATTGTCGAGAAGCCCACCCCTCGACACGTTCACCAAGTACGACCCCGAAGGCATCTCCGCCAGGAACGCCGCATCCACCATCCCCGCCGTCTCCGCCGTCAACGGCAGGTGCAGCGACAGCACCTCCGACCCACGCTGGACCTCCGAAAGCCCCACCCACGACACCCCGAGCCCCTCAAGCGACGCCCGCACCGAAGCCGTGTCCGGCAGCATCGGGTCGTAGCCGAGCACCCGCCCGAACAGCGGACCCGCGACCCGCGCGAACTCCTGCCCGATCTTCCCCAGCCCGACGATCCCCAGCGTCAGCTCGCTCAGCCGTGGAGGCGCGAACGGGGCCCGAGAGTTCCACCGCGACGTCGTGGCCGACGCCCTGTAGAAGGGGAGCTGCCGCACGCTCGCCAGCATCAGCGCGAGCGCGTGCGTCGCCACTTCCTCCGTCGCGGCACCCGGCACGTTCGTGACCCAGACACCGTGCGAGGTCGCAGCCGAGACGTCGACGTAGTCGAAGCCCATCGACATCAGCGCGATCACCTTCAGCGACGGGAGTGCCGCGATCACCGAGCGGTCGATCGGCGCATACCCGGGGAGCAGCGCGTCCGCGTCCCGGGCGCCGGCGATGATCGCCCCAGGGTCGCGCGTCCCCAGCACCCGCACCTCGAAGCCGGCCGCTTCGAGCAGCGCGACGCCGGGAGCCGGGTCCGTGTCATCCACGTCGGTGTAGACGGCGAGCGGGCGGCGGGAGGCGTTCACGACCGCGACCGCACGATCACCTGTGCCATCGCCGTCATCAGCTCGTATGCGACGTGGCTCGCCGCAATGCCGGTCACCTGCGCGTGGTCGTACGCAGGCGCGACCTCCACCACGTCCGCGCCGACGATGTTCAGGTCGGTGAGGCCGCGCAGCAGGCGCAGCAGCTCGCGGCTGGTCAGGCCGCCGGCCTCCGGGGTTCCGGTGCCGGGGGCATGCGCGGGGTCGAGCACGTCGATGTCCACCGAGATGTACAGCGGGCGGTCGCCGATGCGTCCCCGGATCCGCTCCAGGGCGGCCGGGATGCCGTGCTCCTCGATGAACTCGCTCGAGACGATCGAGAAGCCGAGGCGCTCGTCGTCCTCCAGGTCCTGCTTGCTGTAGAGGGGGCCGCGGGTGCCGACGTGGACGGACGCGGTCCGGTCCAGGTAGCCCTCCTCGGAGGCGCGGCGGAACGGGGTGCCGTGCGTGATCGGCTCGTCGAAGTAGGTGTCCCACGTGTCCAGGTGCGCGTCGAAGTGCAGCACGGCGACCGGGCCATGCTTCTGGCTGATCGCCTTCAGCAGCGGGTAGGCGATCGTGTGATCGCCTCCGATCGTGAGGATGCGCTCCACGCGGCTGCCCAGGTCGGCCGCGGCCTCCGCGATCTGCCGGACGGCCTCGTCGACGTGGAACGGGTTCACCGCGATGTCGCCGGCGTCCGCGACCTGCACGGCCTCCCAACCGGAGAAGTCCTGCGCCGGGTTGTAGGGGCGCAGCAGCCGGCTGGAGGCGCGCACGTGCTCGGGGCCGAAACGCGCGCCCGGGCGGAAGCTCACGCCGGTGTCGAACGGGATGCCGACGACGGCCAGGTCGACGGACGGGACGTCCTCCAGTCGCGGCAGCCGGGCGAAGGTGGACAGGCCGGCGTAGCGAGGGGTCTTCGACGCGTCGGCCGGGCCGATCGGTGGGGTGCTCATGAAAACGTCCTTACTTCGTGAAATCGGACTGCAGGAGGTGGATCAGCTGCAGGCCGCCCGCCTCGCCTGCTGCGGCGACGGCGTCGGTCAGCTCCGCTGCCGAGCGGACCCGACGGCCGGCGCCGCCGAACGCCGCGGCGAGCGCGACCCAGTCGGGCTGCACCAGGTCGACGCCGACAGGCGCGATGCCGGCGTCCGCCTCGTTCTGCTTGATCTCGGCGTAGCCTCCGTTGTCGACCACGATCACGGTGACGTCGAGGCGCTGCTCCACGACGGTGATGAACTCCTGCAGCGAGAACATGAGGGCGCCGTCGCCGACGACGGCGAACACCGGGCGGTCCCGCACGGCGAGCCGGGAGCCGATGGCGGCGGGGAGGCCGTAGCCGAGCGTCGCATAGGTCGGCATGTAGGGGGTCGAGTTGGGCGTGGAGACGCGCAAGCGGTTCAGGAGGCCCCAGTAGCCGATCTGCGAGGAGTCGGTGGTGACGATGGCGTCGTCGGGCAGCGCGGCGACGAGGGCGTCGGCGATGGCCGTGTTGACGGCGGACAGCTCGGCGCACTCGGCAGCCACGGCGTCGAGGGTCTCGGCGACGCGAGCGACACGTGCGACGCGAGCCTCGCGCGCATCACGTCCCGCCTCCCCCGCGCCCAGCGCCTCCACCAGAGCGTCGAGTCCGGCTCGCGCATCGGCCACGATCCCGACCTCCGCGGGCTGGTTCTTGTCGAGCTGCGACTCCACCAGGTCGATGCGGATGACGTGGCCGCGGGCCTCCAACTTGTCCACCCAGAGCTCGGCCTCGCCCAGCTTCGAGCCGACGACGAGCAGCACGTCGGCGTCACGGGCTCGGTTGCGCGCGGCCGGAAGACGGAGGTTCGCACCGAGCGACAGCGGGTGGTGCTCATCGAGCACGCCTTTGGCGTTCAGCGTCGTGACGACGGGGGCGCCCAGGCGCTCGGCGAGGATACGGAGCGAGTCACCGGCCCGACGGGATCCCCCGCCGGCGAGGATGACGGGGTCGGCAGCAGCCTCCAGCAGCCGGGCGGCGTCGGCGATCGCACCCGAATCAACCGACTGCGGCGCAGCGAAAGACCGCGCAGCAAGCGACGCAGCAGCCACCGCGGCCTCCTGCTCCAGCAGGTCCAGCGGCACCTCGATGTAGACGGGCCGCGGCCTCCGCGTCGCGAACAGCTCGAACGCGTCGTGGACGGCCTCCACCGCCTCCTCGGCCGACTGCACGCGGCGCCCCCACTCGACGATCGCCGACGCTGCGGCCAGCTGGTCCTTCGTCTCGTGGAGGGTGCCGACGTCGGCGAACTCGCTCCCCCGCGCCGGACCCGGCGACAGGACGATCATCGGCCGCGACTCGCAGTACGCGGTGCCGGCCGCCGACAGGGCGTTCAGCAGGCCGGGTCCGCTCGTCGTGATCACGATGCCCGGCTTGCCGGTCTGCAGCGACCAGCCGTCGGCCGCGTAGCCGGCGCCCTGCTCGTGGCGGGTGGTGACGGGATGCACGCCCAGCGCGGCCAGCGGCCGGTAGAACTCCAGGTTGTGGGTTCCCGGGATGCCGAACACGGTGTCGATGCCGTAGTTGCGGAGGGTCTCGATGAGCACCCAGCCGGTCGTCCGCTTCTCCTGCGTCTGCACGTCAGCGACCATCCGCGTGGAACCTCGGGACGCCGTCCACCCACGTCTCGCGGACCGGGATCGCCGCGATCTCCTCCGCCGCGACCGTCAGGGGGTTGCCGTCGAGCACCACGAAGTCGGCCCGCTTGCCGGGCTCGAGCGAGCCCAGCTCCTTCTCCCGTCCGAGGGTGATCGCGCCCTCCAGGGTGTGACCTCGCAGCGCGGCCTCCGCAGTGATCCGCAATGAGTCGGCGCCGAGCTTGTGGCCGCGGCGGGTGACCCGCGTCACCGCTGCCTGGATGGCCTCCAGCGGCCGCGGCTCAGCCACCGGGGCGTCGGACGAGATGGTCACCGGCACACCGGCCTCCACGAACTCGCCCAGCGGGTTGAAGCGCTCGCCAGGGGTGCCGATGGCCTGCTCGACGCCCTCGCCCCAGTTGTAGTAGTGCTGCGTCTGGTTGACGGGACGGATGCCGAGCCGGGCCATCCGCTCGATCTCGACCGGGTCGGGGAGGCCGCAGTGCTCGATCCGGTGGCGCGCATCCGGGTCGGGACGCTCGGTGAGAGCCTGCTCCAGCGCATCCACCACCATGGCGATCGCGGTCGGGGACTGCGCGTGGGTGGCGGTCTGGAGGCCGGCGCCGTGCGCCTTCGCGACGAGCTGCGTGTACTCGGCGGGCTCGTGGTAGAGCTGGCCGGTGCGGCACGGGTCGCCGAGGTAGCCCTCCGGGAAGTAGGCGGTCCAGCCGCCGAGCGTGCCGTCCGCGTACAGCTTGATGCCCGCGGCGGAGAGGAACGCGTTGCCGAACGGGCCGGTCAGGCCCAAGTCGACGACCTGGTCGAGCAGGTGCGACAGGAAGTACATGGAGACCCGCACCGACAGCTCGCCGCGGTCGGCCATCGCGAGGTAGGCGGAGAACTCGCGCTGCGAGACCTGCGCGTCGCCGAGGGCGGTCACCCCGGCCGACAGGAACTCCCGCTGCGCGATGTCGAGCTGCCGCTGGTGCTCGGCCGGCTCGTCCCCCAGATGGAAGTTCGGGCCGTGGTGGCCGATCTTCACGCCGTGCAGGCCGGTGAGCACGTTGCAGGCGGCGTCGGACAGTTCGCCGGTCAGCTCGCCGTCGGAGTCCCGGAAGAACTCGCCGCCTTCCGGGTTCGGCGTGTCCCGCGTGATGCCGTACTTCTGCAGGGTGAAGCTGTTCACCACGCCGCCGTGGCCGGAGGCGTTCATGACGTACACCTCGCGGTCCTTGGCGACCTGGTCGAGCTCCTCCTTGGTGGGGTGGCGCCGCTCGGCGAGGTTGCGCTGCTCGTACCCGTAGCCGCGCAGCGGGACGCCGGCGGGGAGCCGCTGGGCGCCCTCCCGCATCAGCTCCACGATCTCCGGGATGGAGGCTGCGCGTGCCGGGCTGACATCCACCCAGGTGAGCAGCTGCCCGTACATGAGGGGATGCGCGTGCGCGTCGATGAAGCCGGGGACGATCGTGGCGCCCGGAAAGTCGGTGCGACGCGGATCGAGTCCGGCCCGGTCGGCCGCCTCCTCCACCTCGGCCCGAGAGCCGACGGCGAGGATCTTCCCGCCCGCGGTGAGCAGGGCCTCCGCGTGGAATGCGCTCTCGTCGACAGTCAGGATGACGTCCGCCGTCACGATCGTCGGCGCCGAGTCCCGGTCGTCGTAGGTTGCCAGCTGTCGCACGTGTCAGATCCTTGTCGTCTTGATGGCCGTCGTCTCGAGGCGCGGGTTGAAGGAGGCCGTGACCGGCGCGGCGTCGGAGTGCTGCGGCGCGAAGTACGTCCCGATCAGGGCGATCAGGGCGAGGCCTCCGAAGAACCAGATGGCCGACCAGAAGCTCCCGGTCGTGGCGATGAGCGCGGTGGCGATCGCCGGGGACAGGCCTCCCCAGACCGCGGCGCCGATGCCGTACGAGAGCGACATCGAGGTGTAGCGCGCCTGCGGCCGGAACATCTGCGTCATCACCGTGGACAGCGGCGCCCACGCACCGCTCAGCGTGATGCGGATGACGCTGACGAAGATGTAGATCAGCGTCACCTGGTGGTTCTGGATGACCAGCACCAGCGGGATCACCGCCAGGAACGACAGGAAGGAGCCGAGCATGATCACCCGCTTGCCGCCCCACTTGTCGCCGAGGATCGCCAGCGGCAGCGTGACGAGGGCCTCGATGAAGGAGGCGACCGTCATCGCACCCAGGATGACGCCGGCGGGGAGGCCGACCTCCGGACTGGTGGCGAAGTTCTGCACGAAGGTGGTCGCGATGACGTAGCCGCCGGACGACATCGCGATGATGCAGAAGCCGAGCAGGATGGGCAGCCAGTTGTTCCGCAGGGCGAAGACGATCGGGGTGGACTGCGTGTGGCCCTCGATCTTCTCCTCGAAGACGGGGGTCTCCTCCACCCGGAGTCGCACCCAGATGCCGACGCCGATCAGCACGATGCTGAACAGGAACGGGATGCGCCAGCCCCAGGTCAGGAGGACGTCGTCGCCCATCCCCGCCAGGATCCAGAACGCACCGGAGGCCAGCAGGGCGCCCAGCGGGTTGCCGAGCTGCGTGAAACCGCCGTAGAAGGTCTTGAACTTCGCCGGCGCGCTCTCCACCGACATCAGGCTCGCTCCTCCCCACTCGCCGCCGACCGCGAGGCCCTGGGCGACGCGGAGCAGGATGAGCAGGATGGGGGCGACGATGCCGATGGAGGCGTACCCGGGCAGGCAGCCGACCAGCACGGTCGCGATGCCCATGATGAACAGGGTGAGCGTCAGGGCGCGCTTGCGGCCCAGCTTGTCGCCGATGTGGCCGAAGATGATCCCGCCCAACGGACGCATGAAGTAGGCGACCGCGTAAGTGCCGAAGGAGGCGATGGTGCCGAGGGCGTGGTTGACCTCGGGGAAGAAGACCTGGGGGAAGACGAGGGCGGCGGCGGTCGCGTAGACATAGAAGTCGTACCACTCGATGGTCGTGCCGACGACCGAGGCGAGACCGGCCCTCAACGCGCGGGCGTGCCCTCGGGGGTGCGTTGCGGAATCAGACACACGAAGCTCCTTTGCTTGGTAATGACGTGAAGTCTGGCGCGATAGTGGTGGATTGTCCAAGGGCACTTCGGCGTCTGGGGATGGGCTAGGCCGCGCTTTTGCTGCTTGTTGATGGTATTTGCTGCGCGGTTCGTCATGTTCGTGCTCGCGTTGCCGCCGATGTGCGGTCCGGTGGATGCGATTCCGGGTATTCTGCCGATATGCCGATCCGTCGCGAAACGGGCTCGCCGGAGCGCGACCTCGACTCCCTCGACAGCAGCCTGGTGCGCGCCCTCCATGAGGACGGCCGCGCCAGCATCCAGGATCTCGCACGGACGCTGGGCGTTTCGCGCGACCTGGTCTCGCGTCGGCTCGGGACGCTGATCGGCCGGGACGGCCTCCGCGTCGTCGCCGCGCTCGACCCCGGTTTCGCTGGGCTGAACGTGCTCATCCACGCCGCCGTCGCCGTCGACGGGCCGGCGCGACCGGTGGCCGCGCAGATCGCGAACCTGCCGGACACGGTGTTCGTGTCGCTGGTGGCGGGGGCGTTCCCCCTGGTCTTCGAGTCGCGGCACGGCGACCTGGAGGAGCTGCACGCGACCCTGGACGCCATCCGCCGGATCGACGGGGTGCGGCAGGTCCGGGTGAGCACCTACGACGCGCTGCTGAAGGAGTTCATCACGGCGGGGTCGGTCACGGCCGATTCGGTTGCGGATGTGCGCCTGGACAGCCTCGACCACGACCTCATCGCGATCCTGCAGGACGACGGCCGCGCCAGCTACCGCACGCTCGCCGACGCGGTCCGGCTCTCCCCCTCCTCCGCGCGCGCCCGCGTCCGCCGCCTCCTCGACGCCGGCGTCATCCGCATCGCCGCCATCGACGCGGGAGGCCTCTCGCGAAACCGGCTGGCCGTCGGCGTCGGGATCGCACTGCGCGGCGCCGCCGACGAGGTGCGGGAGTACCTGGTCGCGACGCAGGCGGTCGACCTCGCGGCGGACGCCCACGGCGCCTACGACGTGATCGCGACGATCGTCGGAACGTCGTCGGCGAACGTGCTGGCTGTGATCGAGCGGCTGCGGTCGTTCCCGCAGGTCGGGTCGCTCGACACGTGGGCGCACCTCGACATCATCAAGGAGGACTACACGCGCACGCTCGGGCGGATCGTCGGCGTGTAGGGCCGCGCCGATGGGCCGCGCGGGTCGCCGACCGGTGAGAAGATGCGCCAATCCGCGCCGAGTGGCGACATCTTCTCACCAGTCGATGGCTGGACACCGGCCTGGGCGGTAGCAGCCCGTCAGCGGTTGAGGGTCGCCTCGTACTCGTGCCCCGCCTGCCGCATCTCTTCCTCGGTGACGTGAGGGGAATCCGGGAGGAGCACGGGCCGAACTGACTCGGCGCCGCGGGTGCACAGGACGTCGTCGTGCCAGTCGCGGTTCATGGTCGGCGACCAGTCGCACGTCCATGACGCCTGGGGGCCGACTCTCGACGAGGATGCCGGGACCGGTATCCCATGATCAAGCGCCGGATCGGCATCGAGAAATCCGCCAAAAGGACGGAGGTGACCGGTCGCCCAGAGGATCGCAACCACTACTCCCGTGCCGACGACGAACAGGGCTGCGCGACGCAACCCCCGTCCTCTCCGCCTACGCATCATCGCGTTCCCGGCCACCCACTAGCGATCGACTATTCGATTCGTCGACGAGTCGACTCCGACAGCCATCCCGCTCACTGTGTCTCGAACGGTGAACATGAAGGACCCGGGTGTGAGCCCGTACTCGATCGACATGTACGGAGCGATCTTGGAGTACGTGGTGCCTGGGGAAGTCACGGTTCCGTCCGATTGAACGGCCAGCATGGATGGCAGGGTTCCCTGCGACTGCTGGTACTGGAGGACGGCACCGAAGGCTATCGCCACATGCACGAGATTCGCGTGGAGCTGGTTGCCCGGTACCACATCCGCGCCCTCGAACGGCGGCACCATCCGAACAGCTGGCGCCTGAACCTGACCGGGCTGGGCTCCGGCGATGGGGAACGCTTCGGTCGTCGACGCGCTGACCGGCTTGAGGTTCGGCACTGGCGGCACGGATCCCGGCACGTAGAAGGCGGCCAGAGACCACACGCAGAGGATGGTCCCGATGACGCCCAGAGTGCCGCCGGTAATGCTCAAGAACGCCCCGCCTCCCGAGCGGCGATATCGGACAGCGAGGAACACTGCAGACACGCCAAGGGTGGTGATCACCCAACCGGTGTAGCCGGGTCGCGAGACGGCGGCCAACGGAAGGAACACCGCGATCAGGCCGAACATGACCGAAACGAGCCCGTTCAGTGGGCGGGGCCGGCTCCGAGTCACTGGGCTCGAAGAGCCTCCGCTCCCACTGCCGTGAGCCTCCCAATATCCGGCCGGCGACCAGTCTCTCGGACCGCTCACTTCATCCCCCTCACGCCCCCACCTGTCTACCGGTGCCCTTACACGCCGATCGACCCCCAATTCGAGGAGGCATACCCGGGCCGTCTCACAGACAGAGAAGCCCCGACGAGCACAAAGCTCGCCGGGGCGTCAGAGGGATCGGGGAGTTAGCGTCAGTTCTTGGTGAGCTTGATCGTCGTCGTGGTTCCGAGAGCGCTGGCGGTGTAGCTGATGGTGTCGTCCTGGAACGTGAAGTCCTTGGTGTCGTCCTGAGACGCCAGCATCGCGGACTCGGTCGCAGCCTTGTCCCGCGTGGATGTCCACTTGTAGGGCGTCGTACCGTCGGTCGGCGCGGCGAACGTGCCCACCCAGTAGATCGACTTCGTGTCGCCGCTGTCGCCGACCCAGTTGATCGTGATGACGTCTCCGGAGATCTCGGCCTCCTGGTAGCTGTCGGCCGCCGAAGAGTTGGACTGCTTCCACGTTCCGGTGAGGTCAGGGGCCTTCGCGGCTTCCTTGGTCGGCTGGGCGGACGAGCTGCTCGCAGAGTCCGATGAGACGGAGGCCGCGGGCGGCGTGGCACTGCACCCGGCGAGAGTGATGGCTGCGGACATGGTGAAGGCGAGTGCGAAAGGTGTGAATTTGTTCATGATCCCTTCGATCGTGACAGATCGCGGCCGAGCATGAAGAACCGTTCCGGGCCCCAGTTGGAGGCACTCGCTGGAACGAGATCACTAGTGACGATTCGTCACTTTCCTGTCATCCTGGCCACAACACCTCCAGACGCCGCAACGAGGGGAACCGTCATGGATGCGCTTCCGATTGTCTACTGCCGCGGCTACGCCGGGCCCACCAGCAACATCGACTCGACGGTCGACGACCCCTTCTACGGCTTCAACGAGGGCGCCACCCACACCCGCGTCGACGGTGACGGCGATCCTCGCTTCTACCAGTTCGAGGGTCCGCTGCTGCGCCTGATGGGTGAGCACGACTACAAGCTGCTGGTCCGCGGGAGCCAGGCCGAGCTGCTGGCCGATGCCGTCGACGCGAGCCTCGACCCCAAGACGATCTGGGTGAGCCGCTTCTACGACGTGGCAGCGACCACCTTCGTCCCCGACCCCACCGAGCACGAGAACCCGGTCGAAAGGTTCATCGACCGGGTCAAGCACGGCATCCACGACCATCTGACGGCCGACGGCTTCGACATCGAGCGAGCCGCGACGGAGCTCTACAACCTGATCACCACGGTGATCGACAAGACGGAGGGTCACCCGAAGGTCAACCTTGTCGCGCACTCCATGGGCGGGCTCGTCGCGCGCTGCATGATGCAGAAGATCTGCGAGACCCCGGACGAGCACGGCAACCCGCGCCGCCATGCCACGGACATCGTCGCGCGGCTCTTCACCTACGCCACACCGCACGGCGGGATCAACTTCACCGGCGGCCTCCTGAACTGGGCGATGGAGACCTTCGGTCCGGATGGATCCCAGATCTTCTCGCCGCCCAAGATGTACGGGTACCTCACCAAGGGGGCGAAGTTCGGCGACACTCCCCCGGCGGGCCTCACGCCGCCCTGGGACCCGCGCATCATCCCTGCGGACATCTTCGACACCGACAACGTCTTCTGCCTGATCGGGACCGACCAGCAGGACTACGGCATCTCGAAGGACCTGGTCGGACCACAGAGCGATGGCCTCGTGCAGATCCAGAACGCGTACGTGAAGAATGCGCACCGAGCCTTCGTCTACAAGTCGCATTCCGGGCGCTACGGCGAGGTGAACTCTGAGGAGGGGTACCAGAACCTGGCGCGCTTCCTCTTCGGCACGTGGGCGGTGAAGGTGGAGTTGTCCGGGATGCCGCACAGGGACGACCTCGCGAACGGGGTCGCGTGGCAGGCGGACATGCGGCTGGCGATCCGCGGACTGTCGGTGCTGATGACCGAGCAGACGGCTGCCCACTACTGTCCCATCCAGTTGAACGAGGTCCGCGATCCCAGCGCGACGGACAGCATCGACACACCGGTGCCGCTGGTCGGAACGTTCCTGCTGCAGAAGGAACCGCCGGACGACCTAGGCCCAACCCTTGTCGCCGAAGACGGCGACGCCACCACCCCCGCGGACGCCCCTGCGCCGGCCCTCGCGGCGACCTCCGACCAGCTCTCCCGCTACGCGCTGAGCCTCAAGGTCTACCAGGTGGAGACGAGCCGCCGTACCGGCGCCTTCGACTTCAGCGACCACCTGGAGCAGGTGGGCGACTGGAACGACGTGCTCATCGTGGATGTCGGACGCCCCTCTCCCGATGCACCCTTCGGCGTCTGGACCGGCTGGAACACCGAAGTCGCGGGCCCGATCGCGGAACGGGCGCAGATGCCGAACCTCCTCGACCTGCCCCAGCAGGCGAACGGCGCGGTCCGAGTCGGCCGGGTGCCGCTCCCGCAGCGAGCCCTGACGCTGCCGATCTTCGACGGGAACACGGAACTGCTGATCACGATCTCGGAACGGGGTTGACCCTCCGCTCCCGCGCTAACGCCCCTGACGCTTCTTGTACGGTTTCGGCTGGCCTTTCACCGCCGGGGCACGTCCCTTGCCCTTCGACGCCTTGGCTTTGCCGCCCGCCGGCCTGGCCGGCTTCTCGGCTGGGGCGGGTGCCGCAGCGATCTCGTCCCGCGCCGTGACAAGAAAGAGGTCTCCGGCTTTGGTCAGCCGGGTTCCGCTGGGGTCGCGGACGAAGAGTGGAGTCCCCACCTCCTCTTCGAGCTTCGCGATCGACGAGTAGAGGGAGGCGAGGGGTATGCCGAGCCGGCTCGCGGCACGCGGGAAATGGAGTTCCTCGGCGACCGCGACGAACCGGACGAGCAGGTCGATATTCATGACGTCATCCTCACGGGCAGACGCGGACGCTGCGGCCCTCGAAGGTGACGATGTCGCCGACCTGCAACTGGCGTCCCCGACGGCGGTCGACCTCGCCGTTCACGGTCACGTACCCGTCGATGATCGCCTCTTTCACGTCTCCACCGGACTCGAGGACTCCGGCGAACTTCAGGAACTGCCCGAGGCGGATGCCGTCACCGCCGATCGAGACGTCATCGATGGGAGCCGAGTTCGTCATCCCCGAATGCTAACCCACCGACGTCGGCTCAGCCCTCCACGTACTGGAGGCCGACGGCCGACTCGAGGGTCGCGCTGGCCGCATGTAGCGAGACGCCCCAGGTCTGGTCGCCCACGATGCCGTCGGAAGTGACACCGCCCCAACTCTGGAACGCCTCCACCGAGGCGCGGGTGTGTGGACCGAAGATCCCGTCGATCCCTTGAGGAGTGACCCCTCCCCACTGGTCGGCGCCATTCGTGAGGATCGTCTGCAGACTCGACACGACCGGCCCGGTCGATCCTTCCTGGAGCACCGGCATCGGGCCGCCGTCAGGGAGCGCCGCCCACGTGAGCGGGCCGACGATCCCGTCAGCAACCAGTCCGGCACCCTGCTGGAACTCGACGACGGCCGCATGGGTCGCCGGGCCGAAGATCCCGTCCACGACGATGCTCAAGTTCGGTGTTCGCCGCAGTGCTCGCTGCAGCCTCCGGACGGCGTTGCCGCTGTCGCCCTGCTGCACAGTGGGTTGCCCTGGATTCGACATGATCGCGTTCCTCCCCCGAGCGCGGTGGCGAAGTCCGGGCGGAGGTCGGTGCACCGGCGTTCTGCGTGAAGTGTCCCAGACCGCGCTGTCTACGGCAACGCGTCAGCGGCGATTGCCGGTCACAGTGCCGATCGCTCTGCGAGGAGACTGTTCCGGTAGCGGTACATCACGAATCGGGTGGTCCGGGAGCCGGGGACCAGGTGGAAGATGTCCACCAGTTGCGGATCTGCGGCGGCGCGGATCGCGACTCGTTCTGGAGGGTCGGATCCGTCAGCGAAGACGTCGACGAGGACGTCGCCGATCTCCGCGGCGTCATAGGTCAGCAGTGCCCGGAAGGTGAACACGGTGGATGGCTCCTTGGTCCACACGAATTGCCGGGGTCCGGGGCATGTGCACACAGTTTCCCACCTGCCGGCCGGATTCGCTAGCAGTAGCGAACACCCACGCGCACCTCACCGACGCTCTGAACGTTGCCGAGCGCATCTGGCGCCGGTGGTCGGGAGCCAGCAGACTGTATTGGTGACCACTTCAGCGGCCTCGCGCGAGACCCGACGCCAGCTGCGTCATTGGGGCCGGCACGCCGAGAGCTACGACACCAAGATCGCGAAGGTCGAGGGGACGATGCTCGCCGGCACGCGAGAGTGGATCGGCGAGCGGGCCACCGGCCGCGTGCTCGAAGTGGCCATCGGGGGCGGCCGCAGCCTCCCGTACTACCGGGACGACGTGTCGCTGGTCGGGGTGGACCTCAGCCCGGAGATGCTCACGATCGCACGCCGCCGAGCCGACGAGCTCGGCCGCGACGTGGACCTGCACGAGGGCGACGCCGAGAACCTCCCATTCGCCGACTCGTCATTCGACACGGTGGTGTGTGCGCTCGCGCTCTGCTCGATTCCCCGCCCGCAGATCGCTGTGGCCGAGATGGCGCGCGTCGTCGTGCCGGGAGGCTCGGTGGTCATCGTCGACCACGTCCGCAGCAGCGTGCCCGTGATCCGGGCCGGGCAGTGGATGCTCGAGCGGTTCACCATCCCGCTGCAGGGCGAGCACCTGACGCGACGGCACCTCGATGAGGTCACGGCGGCGGGTCTGTCGGTCGTGGAGGACGAGCGGCTCCGTTCAGGCTCGGTGGAGCGCATCCACGCCGTGCGGCCTGCACGGTAGAGACCGGACCGCTTCCGCGGCACCGCCGGTGTCCGAGGTGCGTGCGACCCTTCTCTCGACGAGCGGGAACGGAGGGCGGATGCGAGGCGAGGCGACCGTGCTGCATGCCGACCTTGATGCGTTCTACGCCTCGGTCGAGCAACGGGACGCGCCCGGACTGCGCGGCCGTCCCGTCATCGTCGGCGGCGGGGTCGTGCTGGCGGCGAGCTACGAGGCCAAAGCGCGCGGCGTGCGCACCGCGATGGGCGGCCGGCAGGCACGGGAGCTGTGTCCGGACGCCGTGGTCGTTCCGCCGCGGATGGATGCCTACTCCACCGCGAGCAAAGAGGTGTTCGCGATCTTCCGCGACACCACCCCGCTCGTCGAGGGGCTCTCGATCGACGAAGCATTTCTGGAGGTCGGAGGGCTCAGACGTATCGCCGGCACGCCGGAGCAGATCGCGACGCGACTGCGGGAGCGGGTACGTGCAGAGGTAGGTCTCGCCATCTCCGTCGGAATCGCACGCACGAAGTTCTTGGCAAAAGTCGCCAGCGCGGTGAGCAAGCCGGACGGACTACTTGTGGTCGAACCGGAGAGGGAACAGGAATTCCTGCTCCCTCTCCCCGTGGAGCGGTTGTGGGGAGTCGGCGCCGTCACAGCCGACAAGCTGCACCGGCTCGGCATCCGCACCGTCGGTCAGCTCGCCGAACTCGAAGAGTCCGCGGCCGAGAGGCTGCTCGGGAGGGCGACCGGGGCGCACCTCCACGCCCTGGCCCGGCTGCGCGATCCGCGCCCGGTGAACGCGACGCGGCGACGCGGATCCATCGGCTCTCAACGTGCGCTCGGAAACCGCCCACGCTCGAGCGAAGAACTCGACCTCATCCTCACTCAGATCGTCGATCGGCTCGCCCGCCGGCTCCGTGACGGCGATCGCACCTGCCGGACGGTCGTGCTGCGCCTCCGGTACGGCGACTTCAGCAAGGCCACGAGGTCGCGCACCGTCGGCCTGCCGACGGACCGGACCTCCGTGCTGCTCACCATCGCCCGAGGCCTCCTCGCTGCCGTTCAGCCGGAGATCACGGAACGCGGAATCACACTCATCGGTGTCTCGCTCTCGCACCTGGGGCGAGCCGACAGCTTTCAGCCGGAACTGCCCATCGACTGGGAAGACGGGGCGCGCCTGGACACCGTGCTCGACGCCGTCCGCGACCGCTTCGGCGCCGCCTCGGTCGCTCGGGCAGCGCAACTCGGTCGGGATCCGGGCTGGTCGGCCCCGCTGCTGCCCGAGCACGAATGACACGAGGACGCCCTGCCGGGCGCCGGGTGGTGCCCCTGGAGGGACTCGAAAACTGCGACCACCCTTTAAGCACCGTTCCCGTGATGCCAAAATCCGCGGAATTCCGCGCTCTTTGAGGGCTCAGTGATGACTGCGATCACATGTGAACTCGCCCGATTGTGGGCAAAATGTGGGCAAAAACCGTTGCGTCGATCCACGTGCAGAATGCCAGCCCACGACTTGCCCATTGGACGTGGGCACCGGCCCGGCAGATCCGCACTAACCTACGACCTGGAACCGGTCGATCGACCGACGTGGGACGGAGAGACGTGACCGCTGAGGCTGCCCATCAACTCTACGGTCCGTGGGAGGACCATATCGACTCTTGGATCGAGCTACAGCGCTGGCTGAACGACGTAACAGAGGGTTATCCCGGGCTGCAGTTAGTGTGGCGTGGTGCACGTCGAGCAGAGTGGGGCATGACGAACTCGCTTTATAGGGCCCTTCAAGATGTGCTCAAGGCGGCACCTACCGAGGACGATATGGTGCTCGCTGAGGCGAACACCCTCAAGCTTGCCCGACGCGAGTGGCGCTTTGATCACTTGGCAGCTCTGGAGTTGATGGCACATCTGCAACACCTGGGTGGTCCCACACGGCTTCTCGATGTCAGCGTCAATCCTCTTATCGCGACCTGGTTCGCCGTGGAAAGAAATGAAGCCGACGATCGATTTGACGGGCGGTTGTTCGCATTCAGCGTTGACCGCAGAATCGAGCTGGCTCCAGAGCACAACGGTCGTTTCCCGCGGTGGCACACGTATAGAACGGAATCCACGAGGCGCCAACGCCGTTGGGGCACCGGGGATGGACGTCGCTTATGGCTACCTCCCGCGTACAACACGAGAATTTCTGCACAGAACTCGGCATTCGTACTGGACGGTGTACCGTCTGCCGACGCCACACCTCCGCGCCTCCAGACAGGTGCGTCGGAGAAGTGGGACGCCCAGACGCTCCGAAGCGTCTCATCGTACAACTTTCGTCCCAGCTCACGTCACGGAACACGTACCGCTTCTCCGGTCTTCACCGCCAGGGTCAGCAAGAGCTGTAAGCAGGAAATACGTAGAGCGATCGAGGACCGATACGGATACAACGCGGCAAGTCTGTATTCGGATTTGGGTGGGCTTGCAACTTATGTCGCAAGACGGCCCGAAGTTCTTCTCGACAGGTCGAAGACAACGTAGAAGGTAGGTGCGCCAGGATGATGCAGCTGCCACTGCTGGCCCAACCCTCGGCTCTTCGCAACCGTTAGGCCCGCAACGGGCGCGACTCCTTCGCTATCTGGGCACGGCAGAGGGCGCGATCCGATACTGCGGTCGCCACTAGAAGGGGAGACCAGAAGCCTTGTGGAGCAACTCAAGTAGCTCCCCCGCAAGGGACTTGGTTCCTTCCGTTACCGCATTAGACACGCCCGCCACGAAGGGCGCGAGAACACCCTTCAAGGTTGTGAAAGTCCTTCTCAGAAATGCAGGACGAACTGAGTCCGTGTCGAGTTCGTGGCGAATTTCGTTGACCTGTTGTTCCACGAGTTCCGCATCTTCAGGAGAGAGGGGCAACTGCGCGAACTTCACCGAGATTTCTGTGATTGCTCGCTGGAGAGCCTCCAAAGTGTGTGCATCAAGACCCACGTGGTTTTCTTGGGTGACGTGCTGATTCCTGTTGGCAAAGTTGGTCACAGTTCCAGAGACATTGATCGCGTCTCCAATGTGTACAACCGAGAATGGCCGGCTCGCCTCCTCCGATACATTCGTCATCCTGTGCTCTTGCTCCATCCGTCGTACCACCGCTTTCCCGAGTACCTCCCAGTAGTCTGCTGGACTGGCGACTGACCGAAAGGCGCGCAGCCGACTCTTTCCTAAGTCGACGTGTCGTCCCTCGTCCTGAAACCAGACCGGAGTGCCGTGCTCCTGCCGCAACATCTGCACGAACATCAGCCGCGGAAACCAGAGGTCGGGTTTCGAAGGCACGACCGCATTGTCCGGAAGCAGCGAGTGTAGGTCGACGATCGAGCTCTCGCTGAGGGTTTCAGATTTGGCTGCCAGGTCGCTAAGCCATGACATGAGCTCTTCGAAGAGCATCAGCGCTACTTGGTCCGTACTGGCTACGGTCGCTAGTCCCGCAAACGTCAACCCAACCACGCTTTCGTGATGAGGAAACCGATTTGGCTCGGGCCACCACAGCCTGCCGTATCCGATCTCGTAGTGTGTTGCGACCCTGCCACCATCGGACGCCCTCGGGAGTTCCCTAAAGATCGACTCAGCTGCATCTTCGTCGAGTGAAGGGTAGCTCTGATAAAGAGACCGTAGGAGCATCCCGGCTCTAGGCCAAGGCAGCATCCTTCTCGAGTAGGAGTGCAGGCGAACGTGACGCCATACAGTCGATAAGAGATGCGCCTCGTATTCAGCCGGCGGGGCAGTAAGCGGGCTGTCGAACAGTAGCTGCCGGGACATCTGCATTTCCTTCAAGAGGATATCGGTCTGTCCGCCTCCGCGCTGCTTCAGCTTAGAACCCCGATTGCTCGCGTCGGCCGTCGCTCTTCGCGGAGTCGTGCACTACGTAGGTCAGCCTCGAAGTTGTTCATCGCTGTGTTCTTCTGGTCGATAGAAGCAAATTTGTACCTGGCGCTGATTACCTCTCGAAGGTACGCGCGTATTTTCGACCGTTGTTCGTCCTGCAATCGATCATCGACGATGTAGGCGTAGCGAGCGAACGTGGCGATGAACGACGCCGAGAACCAGCTCTTCACGGCTAGTTCATCGAAGTCAGCCAGAGTGTCGATCCACTTTGTGGATCGACCCGCGAAGAGCGTAACTGTACGCATCATCGCGGCCCACGCGCCGAGCTCGACACTATCTGTCTTGAACTCCATCAGGAGGCGATCCAGGGTGGGCGAGCTTAGGCAATAACTTAGGCCGCTATATGTCACGTGCGCCGGCACCACCCGCAGGACGGAGTGCTTGAAAGCTTCAAGATCCTCAGGCTTCGCATCTGGGTCGTCGTATAGCTTCTCAATGACCTCATCGAGGTAGGGCTCAGCGGCGAGTTCCGCCTGCCACAGGTCGAGAAACATAACCCAAGCTTGGAGCAGGCGACCGAGGTAATGGCGCTTGGCGTCCTGGTCGCGGATCTCGTCGGAATCGCGTAAGACCCGAGAAGCGAGGTCCACAACGAGCATGGCGACCCGGGCGGGTGAAAGGTCTTCGAGCCGAGCTGCAAGGAACGCGGGCCGGTCCGAATCGTCTGACCCGTCGTAATAAACAGTGCGTTCCGAATCGCGATCCACTGCCGTGTCAGTCGCCGCGGGCTCCTCGTCCTCCTGCTCCACCGCCAGCATGTCGCGGAACAACGTACCCGGGGCGTCTTGCCTGCGAACGCTGGCAAAAATAGACCCGGATGGTTGCTGAACCACGATTCGATCGAGCTCCTTCGCAACGATGTCGAGCACCTCGGTGTCGTTGCGCGCCATAGCCGCATACATTCGGACGATTGAGGCCAGCTCAAGCGGCGACGCGAAGATAAGGTTCCGGAACTCTGGATCGTCTTTAGCAGCTATCCCGGCGAGCAATTCAAGATAGATCGCTCGTTGGAAGCGGATGGTGTTGCCCGGACCGGTACTTAGGATGCGGCGTTGCTTCAGGTCGTCGAGGACAACGTCAACCGCGTACGACCATCCAAGGTCATCGAACAACTTCGTGATCCAGCGCGCTACCTCGTCATATGGCGCCTTATCCTCGCGCGCCTCGACAAGTTTGCGGGCGAGATGCTCGATGACCACACGCTTGTTGCGGAGGCTCATGCCTGACGAGACTGTCACGCGATAGAACTCCCCGTGCAGGAGGAGGTTCAGGTACTCATCAAGCACGGCCATCTCTGAGTCCTGGTTCTTCAAAGTCTTGCCGCTGCTTAGCAGCTCGAGCAACAAAGTGATAGTGAACGGGGTGCGTGGCAAGTGCTTGTCCCTGATGATGACCATTACCGCGCTGACATAGCGCTGCTCCTGACCTGGAGCAACGCGACGTGCAATTTGTGCCGCCTCGGCGTCGCTGAAGCGGCCTAGATAGACGATCTCAATGTCGTTGACACCGTTTTCTGTAAGCGCCTTCGCGATTTCAACGGCGTCGGACTGAGGAACACCAACCACCTTGAGGCAAGCCTCGTTGCGTGCCAAATCGGCGATGGACTTGTCGAAGCGAGCCGAAGACTCGTACGAGAGGTTGTCGACGCCGAGGACGAGTGTGGCCTGTTCTTCTCCCTTCGACACCCCCCAGTCGGCATATACCCGCAGAACCTCCTTCGTGATGGGGGAAGGGCCCGATCCGAAGGGGCGATCAATCAGCACGCCGTGGGTTCCGGCCCGCTCCTCGACGGCTTCGTGAATCAGCCATTCGAGGGCCGTGGTGATGCCGCTGTTCTCTACGCCGGCGACGAGAACGACCTTGCCTGATGCGATGAGCGCCTTCATGTCGAGGGGCTCGAGCTGCTTGGATTCTGGTTCGACCACTGCGTTCGTCGCGTACTGGTCGTGTGGTTCCGGCAGGAAGACCGGAGGGATGATGAGATCTTCAAAACGCTTCTCGTCGAGCACTTCGTTCTCACGCCACAGCGTGGAATTGTCTCGCACCTGTCGGAGCAGGCGCTCTTGACCGCGAAGTCGCCGATCGACTTGACCGATGGTGATCGTTTCGGGCGCCAGGCGTTTGAGGAAGGTCGCTAAGTCTTCGTGCTGCTCTCCATAAGGCACGTCCACAATCGCATCGAGTTCGCTCTCCGGCCGATACTCGTCGGCTCTGCAGAGTTTGAAGTGCGCAAACGCGGCGGTGGCGTTTGTTGTGGCGAACCGCTCCACCATCGGCTTGAAGTTCGGATCATCGAGCCCTGCACCGAAGCCGACGAACAAGAAATTCTTCATCGCAAAAGCGCTGCTTTGTAGCGCTTGAGCCGCTGGATCGCTGACGACCCGGTGATAGTCGATCTCGTCGAAGATCACGCTGTCGGGCGCGTTCCAGAGCCCGTGCAAATGACCAACTGCGTTGGAGGTGCCCATAGCGATGTCTCGCATCTGTGCGGGGGTCTGCCAAGTGGACGAGCCTCGGTTCAAAGCCCGCTCAAGTAGGTCATCGTAGTTAGTCGTGAACAGCGGTACGGCCAGGGCGCCGAGCGCGTCGGCAACATCACTGTTCGTCGGCTCTAATTCCCCAACGGTGGTTGCGAGCCATCGACCATACCTGTCAACTGAAGCACGTTTGAGCTCAACTCTGATCGCCGACGCAATCGCCAGCAGGTCCTCCACCCGACCGTCCTCGTGATACAACTCAAGCTGTTGACTGAGCAGCGCAGCTCGACGTTCGTCGACGTTCTTCACATGATGGATTCCGTGCTCGAGGAGGCCGATCCACGAGCTAGTCGGAGCACTTCCCGAAAGAGCAGAGCTCACGCCGGTACCGGTAACGACCACAAGCTGACGACGGTGTACGGCTTCGGCCAACTTCTCTGCTGCAAGCATGCTTCATCCTTTCGTGAGCCGCGTGGAATCAGCGAGGCCCCACTTCAGGGTGGGAATCGGGATAACTCCTGTGCGCACTCGACCGATTTCGCCTCAACGCACACGGTCGACGAGCGGCGGCAATGTCCGCTGTAATCCGACTTCGTCGATCGGAAACTCTGGCGGCGATGCGGTCTCTAGTCCAAGGCGACCACGGTGTCGTACAGCCCGTATTGCCGCAGACCTTGGTGGGATGCGATGCCCGTATAGGACAGGGACGCATCTTCGTACCTACGGAAGGCAAAGACGGCTGCGTTCATGTGGGCCGCGTTGAAGACCCCAAGGGAAACAAGAAGATCAAAATCCTCGACGGTGAGACCCGTCACCGTTTTGAAGAGTGCCGGCTCGAGCTTAGTAATTACGTCCTTTAGCGTGTTCTCGCGGTAGTCGGTCAAGTACATAAACGCTGGAATGCGGGTGGCGAACTTGATCAGCTTTTCTTGAATCAGCTTGCGCTTGGACTTGTACTCCTTCTCCTCGTCGGTGAGTTGCTTCTTGCGTTCACCGTCGAGGCCGTCACCTTGACTCTTCTTCGTTGCCTTCACCGACTCCGAGAGGTTGACTACGGTTTCGAAGACGTCGGCACCGAGCTTTCTGAAACCCTCGATGTTCATGACGGCTTCCATCGCCGCATTGCTACTCATGATCCGCCGGAGGGTGTCGTTGTCCACATTCACGAGAATCGCGGACTCCCACTTCCGAGCGAGAAGTGTTGCCGAGGTTCCTGCCATCGCAATATCGAGAATGCCTCCTGCATCCACCTGCCGCATCTGAGCGCCGTCATACGCAAGAACGGGCAGAAACGACACCAATTCCTCGACGGCCCTTTCCGGATTTGGCTCGTCGGGCGACAGCCCGATCCCGTACTCAGACAGCTGCTGCAGAGCCCTTGTGGGGGCAAAGTCAAAGACAAAACAGGCCGGCTTTACGACCTCCTGCTCTGTTGGGTTATCTCCATTCGGGTTGCGAATGGCCCAAGGAGATTGAACGCGAAACGCCGCCTGGAAGTACGTCTCAGGCGATTTGAGGTTGCGGAGCATCAGGATCGACGACCATTGGGGCACAGTAACGCCCGTTGTGAGCTTTCCGCACGACAATGTGATGGTCTTGGTATCTACCCCATTGCCAATCGCATCCCTCACCGGTCCGAGAGCCTCGATGCCTACGCCCGCGCCCGCACCTGCGACTACGAGCACCTTGTAGTCGTGCCAGAAGGCATTTTGCTTCTCAGCGAGCAGATTTGCCATCGCGTAGCACGCTGCGACATTCGGTAGGAACCAAAACGAGTGTTGTAGATATGGCAAGAGGCGAACGTCAGAGTAGGGGAATGGCGGGCGCGTTCCGCTTTTGAGCGCGTCGATCGAGGAGGGTAGGTGCTGACCCCGAATGATGTCTAGCCACTTCTGGACGTCGCCTTTGTGTTCAAACTCGGCTTCGGAGGTGTGGCCTTTGGCGGAAAAGAACGAGTTAAGGTCGAATTCGTCGAATTCACCTTGGTTGGCTACGGCGATGAGCTCGTCGGGCATCTGGTAAGTCAGAAGTCGCATCTCGGGCAGCGCCGAATATGGGTTCAACTTGGATGGGTTCTGCTCGGCGAATCGACTCTTCGCCTTTTGCTCGTCGGTGTACGTCCAGTTGAAAATCTGCTCTTCGATGAATTCCCCGGATGCCAGAGCCTTGAACGGCGTCCCGGAGAGGTAGAGGTACGCGCGCGTAGTGATTGGAAGGAAGTCGTCCTCATTCCCGCTCAACTCGTCAAGAGCCTCGTCGAACACTGCGAGACCCTCGCCAAACTCGCCCTGCAACTCCTTCTTAGCCTCTGTGGACTCTTCGCCCTCGAAGAGCTCCTTCGCACTGTCTCGCCAGGCGCCATAGTGATACTCGTCAAAGATGACCAGATCCCAGGGGATGCCATGGATCCATGCGTTTTTTGGTTTGATCGTCCCGGTGACCTTGTCGCGGCCGAGCAAGTCCTGGAAAGACCCGAAGTAGACGAGTGGACGCTTGAGGTTGACGGTGCTCGGATCCACGCCTGAGGAACGGGATAGATATTGCCAGCCGTCGAAGTCCTGGTGCGACAACAAATCGGTTGCCCACGCATCTTCAACCGCTGGCTTAAACGTAACCACGAGTACGCGCGTCGCACCGAGACGCTTGGCCAGCTGATAGCTGGCGAAAGTCTTACCGAAGCGCATTTTCGCGTTCCAGAGGAACCGAGGCACGGCATGAATATCCTCCTTCCAAATGGAATGGAAGTAGTCGTGCGTTTTATCGACCGCCTCGCGCTGCTCCCGCCTCATCTGGAAGTTGTCGTGATGCGTACCTTCGAGCAACTTGCCCTCTCGGAGCTCCGCGATCGCCGTCATCACATCTGCGACCGAGCATTCCATCCACTCGAGCATCGGATTCGCGAATCCTTTGGACTTGAGCCGTTCCCGAACGTCGAAGTCCCGGAAGTACGAGCCGTCGTCGCGGATTGCTGATTCGTCGACCTCAATCGCAAAATTTGTTACAGCAGCCGTCTTGAGTTGTTGAGCAACTCTCTTGGTCACTGCTTGAGTGGTCTGTCCCACCTTCAGCCAGCCGGCATGCAGTTCATCATTAATCGAGTACGCGTATATCCGCAGTTGCCCGTCTGGTTTGGGCGGAAGCAACTCATCGAGCGGCCTACTCATCGGTGGCTACCGTTTGAGCATCATCGTGCTCTGCCACCTGCGACTCAACGAAGGCAATCTCCGCTTCAGTCAGGCCATATCGCTTGTACAGCTTTGCGTCTGTCCACTCGACGTCGACCGGCAAATCCGGCACAAACGAATAGACGTCCCGATTTGCGTGTTGAGTGGATTTCCTCAAGGACACCAGGAACCGCACGAAACGAGTCCGGAGGTACGTGGCAAAGCGGAGAGCCTCCGGCTCTGAGGCGAACCTGCCTGCGACCAAATAAGTCTCGGTGCACGCCGTCTCTGGCCCAGCGATGATCGGCTTGCTGAGGAACTTGGTCTCTACCGCGGCACTGGTCCCCTGGACCGCGGTCATTAGGACTTTCCAGTCATCGACCCAACCAACGTTCTGCGGGATATCGTTCCGTTCGACCCAAGAGATCTTCTGCGAGCCGAAAAGCTTGACCGGATCCTTCAAGCCCACATCGGTCGTATTGCCGTGGAAAAACGTACGCAATCCGAAAGGCTTACCAGCTGACACGGTCGCTTCGAGCGTCTTCTCATGCCTGGCTTTCACCTTTTCGAGAATGGATACTGCTTCGTTCCGGCGTACGAGCACGTCATAAGCATCGAGGTAACGTTCCGCCGGTTCACCGAGGGGTTTTCCATCCCACATAGTTTGGATGGTGCACGGGCCGTCGTAATCCCGCTCCCAAAGGAAATATGAGATGCCCCCGCGAATCTTGACGCCGGGGAACCCGTCGTACAACTTCGGGTAATCCACGATGTTTCGGATCTTGTGTGACTTGAGCATGCGATCCCGATACTTGTCGAGACCTCGGCCCCCCGCGAACCAACGTGAGGGCGTGACCATGACAACGTACTTCGGGTCTAGGGCGAAAGCGTTCTCGACAAAGTGCTGGTAGATGGGGGTCGCGGAGTTGTTATGGCCGCCGTCGTCGAGTTGATAGGGAGGGTTTCCGATGATGACGTCGAAGTGCACGCCGGCTCCAAATAGTTTGGCCACTAGGGCTTCTGTGTTCTTGGTATGGATGAACGCATACGCGTGAGTCTCTAGGGCGTCCCCCCGGGCGTATTCATTCTTGTTTGCGCCGCAGTAAGCGCAACGATCGCCGACCCACGTGTGCTCGGTGCGCTCGAACCACACGTTTCCGTCGGAAGATTCGAAGCTCGTTGCGATCGAATGCGGCCCATTTGCGGCCTTTGAACAGTAGAGGCTTCGCCTCGCGAGCATTGCGGTGAGCTGGGTAATGCCGATGCCATAAACCTGCTTGGTAAGGATGTGGTCAATGCGATCCAGCAGATTTGGAATTTCGGTGGCGAGGCCGCGATTTAGGCGAGACGTAATCTCCCGCAAAAACACGCCTGACTTCGTGGACGGATCGAGAAACGTGACCGTGGGATCCGCCCAAAGACTCGCCCCGCCGTGCGATTCGGCCCACGCCGTCTCCAAGGTGTCCAACATGAGGTTGGCGAATTCGGGCGGAGTGAAAATCTCGTCGCTTGAGAGGTTCGCGATACAACTCAGGACGTCTGGGTTACGTCCCTTGGCGGCCAATAGTGCGTTGCTCACGCTGCCATCTCCTCAACCGTCATTGGTGGATAGGTCCGGGCCGGGCTGAAGACTTCCTGTTCTTCCAGGTGATCCCAGAGGGTGCCCTGGAATGACGCTCGCTGCGTGAGGCTGTCGTAACGAAAATCACGGCGCTGGAAGCGACCTTTACCGAGATAGCTCCACTCCGGAAAGACAATGGGAGCTTGGTCGGCCATGCTCATGCTTAGCGCATCGGCTTGGACAATATTGGACGCGACCACCCGTTCAGCGGCGCGATACAGCGGATCCGAGGGCTCGAGCCTGAGGAAGCCAGCGAAAACGCTGAGGAGGTTGGCTCGGCACTCCTCGGCGTTGTCGGAGAGTAGCTCGATACCGTAGATGCACATCAGACCCAACAATGCGTAGTGACGCTTCTCGAACTCGCTGCGCCCGTACCGGGCTTCAACCGTACGAAGCTTGCGGGTGAGGACTGGCACGAGGAAATTGCCGCTGCCCGAAGCCGGCTCGAGTACACGAGAGTCGATGCGCTCAGCCTCGGCTTTCACCAAGTCGAGCATGTCTTCGACCATGCCAGCGGGAGTGAACACCTCCCCGTGGTCGGCGACTCGCTGCTTCGACCTCACAATCGGCGCTCCGGGGTGGTCTTCCGACGTCATCTGATACTCCTCCCGACGAGCCGTTCCTAGCGTAGTGCGGTCTCGAGACATTCCAGCAATCGAAAGGTCACCGGATCGATGCCGGTCGGAGCCACCAAGAAAACCCCCGGTCCAATGCGGACTCCGGGGGTTTTTCGTTGCTGCGACGAGGCCGCCGAATGCCGTTTGACTACGTTTTGACTACAACTTATTTCGCCACGGGAGCGAATTCAGCGATGCGCGTCAGCTGAGGCCCCGCGGACGAGCGCGTCGTAGATCGGCTTCAGTTCCATGACCGGGATCTTGTCGAGTTCCATGAAGTCGTACAAGAGCAGCCCTAGTCTTCCTCGTTGAATGCTTGACATCCGCAAATCAAAGCGTGGGATGCGGGGCCCTTCGGCGCTCTTCTCGCGCGGAAATATGATCAAGCGACTCCCGTTGAGCATGGTCGTAAAAGCTTCGGTTACCGCCCAATCGTTCCAGTTCTCTGCCGTCCCAACGTAATCAGCGTCGGGCAGGCCTAGCTCCTCGGGTCGACCCACAATCGATAGAAGCTGCATATCGAGCCAACTCATCGATTCGGCCGCCCCGATCAATTCGTTCAGGACATAGACATCCATGCCCTGAAGGAACGGCATTCGAGCCAGGAGGTTCGCGTAGTAGGGAAGCTTTCGTTCCTGGTGCTCGTCCTTTGCAGCAATAAGAACGCCCTCAACTACTTCATCGGCATCCGAGCGTTCCCCATCGAAGAATCCGTCCGTGCGCAGCTCCATGCCCAGCGCTTGGTTTGCCATCACCCCGCCAGCGGCCATGACCAGAACCGCTCCTACGCGTTCCTCCTGTCTGGGGCTTAGCGCACGTCTCGCAAGCTCGTTGCCGATCTGAGCGAAAGACTCGCCAGCGACAGCGCCCGCTACGGGGTCACCGAGCAGCCCAGACATGGCACCAGCCACGCCAGCACCAACAATTGCGACGGCGGATTGGGCGAAGCGCGTCCAGCCAGTTTGCTCATCGGTCACAACGTGCAATCTATCCGTCGAGCCTCGCTTCTGATCGCAAGGACGACGGCGACAGGTGCCGCTGGCCGGCTGTCGACGATCGAGCAGCCTGAGCGTCTAGGGCGTTCGCGACGTCGTCAAGGTCATCGTCGAAGAGGTCCGCGTAGACTTACAGGGTCATCGCTGCGGATGGGTGGCCGAGCATCCGCTGAACCGACTTCACATTCGCTCCTACAGAGTGTTCGTCAGGCGACCGTCGCGAATGGCATACCTGAGAATCCCCGCCACCACGAGATGAATCTGTCGAACCATTGACGGCCCCAGCACCTGCGAGAGATCTCCGATCCACGCCTGGACGTCACCATGCCGGACATCGACGAGCCGCGTACTGCCCCAGCGCGGCAGGACGTACTTGTCCAGGTGAAAGCGATAACCGGAGCGGGTCGTCGGCTTCACCTGCACTTGGGCGCTGAACCACTCCTCTGCCACCGCAGAGAGAGGCGTGCGAGCTTTGCTCGGATCGACCCACTCCCCCTTGACCTTAGAAATCTCGACCGACGCGAGGAACAGTTCGGCTGCACGTTTCGTCGTGAAGCCGCGCTTCATCGTGTTGCGGTGGTCGGGCGTGCGGTACTGAACGCGATATCGCTTGCCGGCGGCCGTTTCGTAGGACTTGACCGAACCCACTCGGCATCACCTCGTTTCCCAATTCGATTGTCCGCCGAGCTACCGACCTAAGCTTGCGCGGCGACCGATGTGCCAACCACGGCCGTCGTCGGCAGGGTCACCTCTTGTCGCACCTGAGGCAGCCGACTCAGTGACACGAACGGGACGCACGCCGCCTCTCCGCGGACAACGCGGCCAGCCGGCCGATCAGTGTGCGGGTCCGCGGCGATCGGCCACCCGTCCGCCGCGTACCGGATCACCGTCTCCACACATTCCTTCTACTTCTCCGCCGTCGGAAACACTGACCCGACCACCCCGATCAGTTCGCCCTGCAGCTCCGGACCCATGGTGCTCGCATCGTCAACGAATACCCGCATCACACTCACTCCCTACGTCGGTCGTTCTTGTTTGCCTTCCGGCGGAGAGATCGATGGCGAGCGAGAGAGGCGGGAATGCCGGGACCGTGGAATACCGGAGCGAGCGAAGCGAGTGAGCATATGCCGTGAAAGCCCGGCACGGACGCACCGGGAACGAGCTACGATCGGCAGCCGCAAAGACAGACAAAACGGGCAAGAACAGTGCCGCCGCAGGCGGCTCCGCCCAAACAGCATGCGGCCATCTCGGGCGCGGCGAACACCGGGTAAGGTGACTCGGACCTGTCTGCGCGGCTTGTGGCATAACCGAGAACGGCTGCGCTTTCTCAGTGCAGTGTGGGCTGTCCGATCGTTCATCGTAGGTCGCTGACGCACCTTGCCGTTTCCAACCGCGCTCTGACGCGCCCTCCGGGTTTTACCGCTTGGCCGCCCCGTCGCCGACCAAGCGAAGCGAAAGGATCGCGCGGAAGCCGCGGTCGTGCCGTCAAGTGAGCCCCAGAAAACCTCGCAACTAGGACTCATTGACGCCGTCTCCGCGATGAGGCACCCTAGCCTCGGGCTACGATCTGCCGAAGTCGACCACACCAGCGGCAGAGCAGCGTTGTTTGGAGGGAATTGTCCATGGAGTTGGGTAGCGACGTATCAGATGCGATTGAACAATTACGAGCGGATTTGCAGAGCGCGCTTGAGCAAGGGGCAAGCGCGCCACTCCATTTTGCCCTCGGCCCAATCGAGTTGACACTCGAACTCGTTGCGTCGCGACAGGCCGGTGGAAAGATCGGATGGTCGATTCTCGGAGTTGATGGCTCTCGCAGCGGATCAACTACCCACTCAGTGAAACTAACCCTGCAGCCAATGCTGCAGGATCAAACCGGACACTTCACTCCTGACTTCACCGTTGCCTCCGAAGTTGACGAAGCCGCTCCGCGATTTGGTCCTTAGCGCCGTCGCAGTCAAGATGCGGAGGAATTGGCGAGCCAAATGAGTGGCGTTCGGGCTGATCGAGTTGTCGGAGTGGTCTCCACACTTCCCTCGGGCCGGCGAATCGTCGGCGCAGGTTACCTTCTGGATGAGCGCCGAATTCTCACCGCTGCACATACTCTGCGCGGCCGAGGGTTGCGTTACAAGCCAACATCAATCGAGGTCACCCGCTTGAGCGATGGGGCCCGGTGCACAGCGCAAGCGGGTCCTTTTTCGGGTGCGTTAGACATCGCTCTGGCCATAGCACCAGCCAACGCGTGGCCCTCTTGGACGCCAGGAAGTTCGCCGACATTCGGAATGGTCCGTCGCGACCAAACGGAGCTCCTTCGCGATTGTCATGCTGTCGGTTTTCCCGATTGGCAGGCCGAGCAGGGGTCCCCGAGCAGGCCGGCCGCCGAGGTGCATGGAGAAATTCGAGCGCTTGAGGGAGCCGAAATGGGTCGACTAGTGCTCCGAGACCTCGCGCTAGCTGGTGTCGGCAACCTCACCGACGCACGCGACACCGCGCAGCCGGGAGCGAGCACGGTTTGGAAGGGATTCTCGGGCGCGGCGGTGTTCCATCGAGGGCTATTGCTCGGAGTCGTGGTTGAACACCATACGAGTCAGGGAGCATCGGCTCTCCAAGTGGCCCCAGTGGTATCCCTGACGTCCTCTGCTGCGCCTGCGGACAGCGCGGAGTTGACTGCCGAATTGGGGCTATTAGGTATCGATCACCTAGCCGTCGCTGGAGCCGAGCGGCTAGATCTACTTGCAGACTTCACCGTCTCAGGACGACTCCCGTTCGCAGGCGAGCTGAACCCGTATAGCCTCGGCAGTTCCCCGTCTCGTCATGGGAACCGCCTTACATACCACCAGAACGACCCATATGTCGTTCGTGATGCAGACTCCCGACTTGCGGCCGCGCTTACTAAGGGTGGCTTTGTAGTCGTCGTGGGTCCCTCGAAAGCTGGCAAGACTCGCACGGCATTTGAAGCTCTCACCTCCACAGAGTGGGCCGATGCTGCGATTCTTATACCCTCAACGAAGGCCGGATCCTTGGCGGCCCTTGCCGAACACACGACTGTAAACGACCATCAGCGACTGGTCGTTTGGCTCGATGATCTGCATCTGTACTTGCCACCCTCGGGTGATCTCACACTTTCAACGCTCGACCGCTTCACGTCACGGCCTGGGCAAACGGTAGTCCTGGCAACCCTTCGCACTGAACAGCGCGATACCTTGCGAAAAGAAGCCGGAGGGGAACTGACACGAGATCAGCGCTTGGTAATGGAGAGTGCGACCGAAATTCGTCTACCTTCGACGCGCGCGAACGCGGGCGAGCAAGCGCGAGCACGAGAGGCTTATCCTGACGATCTCGATGACGCTAACGGTCTAGGGGAAGTTCTAGCAGGCGCGCCCACCCTTTTGCAGATATACCGCGACGCTGAAGACGCCAACCCGGACTTGTTTGCCACCGTTCGGGCTGCAATCGATTGGCAGCTATGCGGCCTGACCGCCGCGATTCCGGAACAAGACCTGCTGCGGCTTGCGCGCTATGAACTCGGTCAGTTCCGCCCGGATCTCACGTCTTCATTCAGCGCTCTTCCACTGTCGGAGGCCTGCAGACCGGCGGCTGGCGGCGGACAGGCTGCGTTGCTCTCTCGCTCCACCACCGAAGACGGCACAATCGGATACCAACCATTCGCCTATCTGGTGGCCGAGGATGCGGGACAAAGCGGTAATCCACGACCGTTCGACCCCGGCTTTGCAAATGAGATTTTAGGTACCTGCAAGTTGTCTCCCAGCGATCGCAATTCGATTGGGCTCGCGTGTTACCTTCGCGGCGAGCTCGACCTTGCCCGAAGGTCATTCACTTCCGCTGCGGAAGATGGAAACACGGCTGCTCAGTTCAACTTGGGGTCGCTTCTGCTGAATGACATCAGGCCGCCCGAATTGGAGGAAGGTCGCCGATGGTACGAGATGGCGGCCGAATCCGGCCGCCCGGAAGCGCAATACAACCTCGCAGCGCATCTTATGGAACTGAATCCGCCGGATCTCGACGGCGCCCTGCGCTGGTACACGGCGGCAGCCGAGTTCGGCCTGCCAGAGGCTCAGTTCAACCTCGGCCTACTCATGAGTAGGCTCGATCCACCTGACCTAGACGGGGCGGAGCGTTGGCTCCGCCGAGCGCTTGAGAACGGTCACAAGAGCGCGCGCGGTGCGCTCGGACTGCTGCTAGCGCAGTTGGATTCACCGCGGTCCGAGCAAGGCTTTGCGTTGCTGAGGGCCGCTGCAAAGCAGGGCGACGAAACAGCTGTCCAAGACCTGGGCGTACTCCTCGCTCAGCGAGGACCGTCTCACTTCGAAGAGGCTCGAACTTGGCTGACGTCCGCGGCCGAGGCAGGAGACTCTGGTGCGCAGAGGAGCCTTGGCGTACTCCTGACTATGCTCAATCCCCCCGCACTGGACGAGGCGCGAAGCTGGCTCACGGCCGCAGCTGAGTCGGGGGATGTGAAGGCGCAACTCTTCCTAGCTATGTTCTATTTGCGTCACGGGTCGGCGGACCCGGACGAACCGACGAGGTGGCTCACGTTGGCGGCGGAGGGCGGTGACGTCCAAGCTCAGTATCGACTCGGTTTGCATCTAGCCGAGCGGGAACGCGGCCGAGGCGAAGAAGCCCGCCACTGGCTGGTTTCCGCAGCCGAAGTAGGACATACAGAGGCACAATCTTATCTCGGTGTCTTGTTGGCAAATTCAGATCCGCCCGACCTCGAGGCTGCACAACACTGGCTTGAACGGGCCGCCAAGCAAGGACAGACCGAAGCACAAAGAAACCTCGGCATTCTCCTAGCCCAGTCAGTTCCCTCAGATTTTGCGGCAGCTCGACGGTTCTTGACCGAGGCAGCCGAGGCTGGTGACTCTGCTGCTCAGTACAGTCTCGGGGTCCTGTTGAGCAACCTCGCCCCGCCCGATCTGGCCGGGGCGAGACGATGGTACGAGGAGGCTGCTCGACGAGGCAACCTCGACGCCCGGCACAATCTGTCTCTGCTTCGGGGCCACGACTGACCACCACACGGGGCTACCCGATTAGTCCATAGGGCTGTCGGCGCTCCTATCGACCCGGATATGCATGTTGGCCGCTGTCCTCATTACAACACAACCGTCGGGACAACACAGCGCGAGCGTGAGGCAGACGTGAGCTGGGCCAAACGTGTCTCGGCCGCCAAATTGCTGCCGGTCCAACCGCGAGCGCAACGCCTGATAGTGGCTGGCCTCTCTCTGGCCGACAGGCTTAGAGACCACCGGAGCGCGGTCCAGCTGGATGGTGCTCTGGCGGATGCAGTTCGAGCAGTGAGGGCCCAAGCGGCCGAAACAACGAGAAGAGACCATGCAGGTAGCCCGAACTAAGAACGGACAGAGAACAACAAGGGATGCAATAACAAGAAAGACAGAAAGACATCGCGGAGACGAGGCGAATGGAGATCGATGCAAGAGAGGGATGCAAGAGAGGGATGCACGCAGGCACTTAGGTGGCACGGCGCGCATTCGCCCGGTTCCGGAGGGTTCCCCTGTCAACCTGGTTGCTGCGATTTGCGCAACACCCGGCGCTAAAGATCGGCGTTGCGAGACCATCCGCGTGTAGACGAAGGCGTCTGCTCGCGGCCTTGGAGCTTTCACCTAGCCGGGCGGTCGCCGCTGCTTGCGCGGACTGAAAGTGAATTTCATTCCCGCCCCGCGTTCTGGTCGATGACGCCGCTCGCGGCGCAGCGCTGATGAGGTTTGAGGGCCTTTCCGCCGCCCGATCGTAGCTCCCTCCCGGTGCTCCGTGCCGGGCTTTCGCGGCGTATCCTCCTCCGCTGCGCTCCCCCGGTACTCCACGGTCCCGGCACTCCACACCTCCCACTCGCTCTCGATCACTCGCCGGAAAGGCACTCAAAACGATCGACCCTAGAGGGGATGAGCGGGATGCGGGTATTCATCATCGACACCGGAGACATGGTTCCGGAGCTGCAAGGCGGACTCGTCGGCGTGGAAGGATCCGCCAAGCCGACTGCCGCAGAGAAGAACGAATGCGTGGAGACCGTCAGCCAATACGTGATGGATGGGTGGGCGATCGCCGCCGACCCGCACACTCCAATCGGGTGGCTCGCTGCTCGCATCGCGGAGACAGCTTGCGTCCCCTTCGTCAACCTGACCAGACTCGCCGCATACGCACAGGCCGAAAGAGAACCGGCACAGGCCTCGGCGGCATCCGGCCGGAGTCTCTGCCTTAGCAGGGGACCAAACGATTTTAGGTTTTGCGCGTCAAAACCGGCTCGGAAACACAACGTGTAGGTATGAGGGCATTCGCTTCAGAGGCAGCGCCCCGGCGCAACTCGCCTGCACGGTCGTGGGCGTGCCGCATGCCGTCGTTCGTCGCCGTTCCGGGAGGGAGCGGATTCGGGGAAAAGCAGCAGCGCGCGCCAAATGCGCGCCAAAACACCCGCCGAACCGGAAGTAGTAAGTAGAGGAAGTTTTCGAATCAAGGACAAGACTGTCCAGTTTCGGAAGCCCCTACGGGTGCGAGGGAGGTGAGTGTAGGTGCGAGGTGGAGTAGCCAGGTGGAAGCGGGGACAGTCCTCCCACGGCGTCAAGCAAGCGGTCAACTACGCCTTCTCCGGTGTCTGTGATGCCACTCTCACCGCCAAGACCGCCGACGGTGTCATCGCCGCCGCCGGATACGCCGATGCCGTCATGACCAGGTATATCGTCGGGAACGGTGCCATCCGCGACGACCTCCTCACCCGCGACCAACTCAAAGACTGGGTTGACGGGATCGACCCGCTCACCGGGCAGCGCCGCGGCCGTAACCTCGAGTCCCCGGTCGCGGACCTGATTCTGGATGCGACGATCAACGCGCCGAAGTCGTTCTCGATCGCTGCCATGCTAGACCCCGACCTGGCCGCCGCGTACGAAGACCTCCAAGACCGGCTCCGCGACCGGATTGTGAAGCTGTGGCAGACCGAGCTCAACGCCCGCCGCGGCAAAGGCGGAACCATCCGGGAGGACCTCGCGCGGATCGAGGTCGTCGAGCTCCGCCATGAACGCTCTCGGTCGTTGGATCCGCACAAGCACCGGCACCTGTGGCTGAACGTCAAAGTTCAAGGCCAAGACGGGAAATGGTCGAACATCGACACCCGGGTGGCGTTGCGGTTCCAGAACGTCATCAACGCCGAGGGCGACCTCGCCTCCCGCACCGACCCGGCATGGATTCGCACTCTCGCCGCGAAAGGCTTCACCCTCAACGACGACGGGGAGATTGCTCAGCTGCAGCACCTGGTCCGGCCGTTGTCCAAACGATCCGCTCAGATCGAAGCCAACAAGATCACCCGCGCGACCTGGTGGAAGCAACGGCACCCCGGACAGGAACCCTCACACGATGTGCTTAGCCAGATCGACCGATGGGCATGGGCCGCCGGCCGACCTGACAAGCCCGGCGAGGTCGACGAGCAAGAGTGGGAAGCACTCATGCGGCAGGAACTCCTCGCGTGCGACGCGCGGCTCGGGCGCGAACGCCGATCGGTCAACGCTGGAGGGGTAGCCGTCGGGAACCTCGACATGGAGCTAATCGCTGCCACAGCCGTAGTTGACGCGGACGCGCGATCGACGGGCACCGGCGGCCGCTTCAGCGAATGGGACATCCGCGCGGGCGCGATTCGCGCCATCGCGGCGGCCGGGCTCCGCGCCCCTCGCGAGCGACTAACTGAGGTGATCGATACTGCGATCGAGCTGGCCAGCACTCACACTGTCACCCTGCTTTCCGAGCCGGATATTCCGGCGCACGTCAAACGCCTAATGGCCACCAACACCGCGACGCTCAAGGCCACACTTGCCCTCCGGATCGAGATGCTTGCGACGCCCGGAAGCCGCCTGAAGGAAGGAGCGGTTTTGGCGCTCGCGCAGCTCGTCGAGCCCGCCCGCATCCTGGACCCCGGACAGGTCGATGGCGCTGCCATAATCGCCGGAACCGCACGTATCGTGGCTATCTCCGGCGCGGCCGGCACCGGCAAGACGACCATGCTCAAAGTTGCGGTCGCTGGACTGCGGCGCCAAGGCCGCAACACGATCGTTGTCGCTCCGACCAAGAAGGCATCCGAAGTCGCAGGACGCGAGACGCTCAGCGCTTCGTCGTCGCTGCACCAGCTCTTGTTCGACTACGGATGGCGCTGGGCCACCAACGAAGCGGGGGCCACAGAGTGGACATGCCTCCAGGTCGGTGCCGCAGACCCGGTGACCGGCCGCAGCTATCCCGGCCCGCGCACGCGGATTCGCCCACAAGATCGCATCGTCGTCGACGAGGCCGGAATGCTCGACCTCGAAACCGCCCGCGGCCTAGTCGATGTGCTGGAACGAACCGGCGCCGCCATCGCGCTCGTCGGCGATGAACACCAGGCCCTCCCTGTCGGACATTCCGGAGCAATGGCCCTCTTCTGGCGGCGCGCGAATTACACCGTTGAAATGACTGAAAGTCATCGATTCAAGGATCCCGACTGGGCTGCCCTAGCGCTGCGGGTACGTGAACTCAGGGGACCGGACACCGCAACCGATGTCGCCAGCGATCTGATCACCACAGGCCACATAATCTTCGCGGACAGCGATCGCGCAGCTATGGACAAAATGGTCAACGGTTGGTTCGATGCCAACGCGACGCACCGGACGATTGCGCTGGTTACCTCTACGCATGCGGAAGCCATGGCCGTGAGCGAATCTGTCCAAGCTCGACGCATCGCCTCAGGCACCTTGCGAACAGACGTCGTCGCCGCTGGCCAATCTGGCCAAGCGATCCTCGTTGGTGACGTCGTTCAAACCCGTCGTAATGACGGGGCGGTCGACGTCCAAAATCGGCAATCCTGGGTCGTCAAGTCGATTGGCAACGGCGATATCGTGCTGGCTGCACCGGGTGACGCGTCAGATCTCCGCAGGATTACCGCCAGCTACGCCGAGTCGCACCTACACCTCGCTTACGCCACCACCGTCTACGGCGTCCAAGGAGAAACCACTGATCTATCAATCGTCGGGCCAGGAGTCGACTCCGCCGGACTCTATGTAGGACTCACTCGTGGGAAGGAAAACAACACCGCCATCGTCGTTGCTGCCAGCGAAACATCGGCACGAGCTGCGCTCACAGAGTCCCTGAATCGTCAGGTCATCGAACCCACCGTCGAAGACTCGCGGGCGGCAGCCTTGGCAGAGCTTCGCAGCACGGCTCGCGGTCACACAGCCCCCACGGTATCGAGCCCGAACTCCCAAGCCGCGGCACCCTTGGTCATTCGTTGACGGGACTCAAATGCTAACCCCCAGCCAAGCCATCGTCCCGGACTCTCCACCCGAGCGAATTCACACCATCCAGCGTCGCATTCACCGGGTGGAACCTGAGTACTGCCACCCGCAAGACATCAGCTCGCTCTTGCGCAACAGGACGAATTCCGCCCGGCACGAAGATCAGAGGTTGGCGACCGTCAGAGAACGCGACGGACGCGGCCTGTTCCACAACGTCGACATCGACATTCCCGCGTTGGTTGCACACCCACCCCAAAAAATAGGAACTGTAGAGGTCACACGCCCGCCGCGCATCGCCCGAGGCGACTACCGCGTCGCTTGCGCCGAGGTAAACCATCCACCGGCGGCACAGCTCAACAGCCTGATCGTCATTCGCGCCCCAACGCATCGGTTCCGGGTGCAGCATCTCTCTGTCCACGGCTCCAGACTGCACCCGACCGCCGAGATACCTAAGAGCCCCTTCGCTGCAATGGAATTTCACGCCGTCGTCGGTAGTGACGGTTAGGTTCACCGCCATGGGGAGCATCGACGCCTACGAGTCGGCCAAAGGCCGGCGATATCGAGTGCGCTGGCGCGACCCCGAGCACCAGCAGCGCGAGAAACGAGGTTTCCGCACCAAACGCGAAGCGGAGCTCTACAACGCAACAGTCGAGGTAGCGATGGCGAGTGGTACTTACTTCGAGGCGTCACAATCCAAGATCACTGTCGGCGAGCTCGCTGCGGAGTGGCTCGCCAACAAGGAGCAGGCACTCAAGCCATCAAGCTTCTCGCCCATTCGCATCGCGTGGCGCGTGTATGTTGAGCCGCGGTGGGCGGCGACACCGATCGGCGCAATCCGCCCATCCGCTGTAGAGAAGTGGATCCGCGAGCTCAGCCAGGGCAAGGCTGTCACGGTCCGGGTCCGTCAAGGCAACGCCGGTAAGCCGCGGTCGGCGGGTGTCGTCCTCCGCGCGGTCGGGATCCTCGCCGGGATCCTTGATGTCGCGGTACGCGATGGCAGAATTCCGGCGAACCCGGCTCGGGGTGCGAGCAACCTTCCGCGTAAGGGGACGAAGAAGCGTCGCCGGTACTTGACCAACGAGGAGGTTTTCCGCTTCGCGCGAGCGGTGCCCGATGACAAGCGCAGCGTCCTCGTGCTTACTCTCGCCTACACCGGTATCCGGTGGGGCGAAGCTGTCGCGCTCACCGTAAACGACATCGACCTCAACCGCTGCCGCCTCGCCATCCACCAAACCGCCACCGAGGTTGACGGACTCATCCACGTCGGACCGCCCAAGAGCTGGGAGGCGCGGTCCGTACCCTTTCCCGCGTTCCTCGCGCCCCGCCTCCGGACACTCATCGACGGGAAAAAGCGCGGCGACCTCGTCTTCGCTGCCCGGGCGGGCGGTTACCTGGCCCGTCCCGATACCGCCAAAGGACGGCAGTCGTGGTGGCTGACCGCACTCCAAGATGCGGGACTCGAGCATATGACCCCGCACGATCTCAAACACACAGCGGCAAGCCTGGCCGTGAGCGCCGGCGCCAACGTCAAAGCGCTCCAGCGCATGCTCGGACACAAATCGGCAGCGATGACGCTGGACACCTACGCCGACCTATTCGAAGACGATCTCGGGTCCGTCGCGGATCGACTCAACGAGCGGGTCATGTCGGAAAGCGGTGGCAGCTTATGGGACGACTAGCCCGACGCGTTTCCCCTGTTTGACGGGCTTAGGTTCCCTCGACGAGTATTTCTGCAATTCGCGAACGCCATTGCTCCGAGCGGGCGCTATCGGAGGATCGCGATAGACGCTCGTTCAGCCGAAGCAGATCTGAAGCTGACAACGTATCGAGGTCCGCGAATGCCACCTCGTTGAACGCCGAGTCGTTGGCTGTAGTCATTTCGCAATAGTGAATCCGAGTGCACCAATGCCGCTATTCTCCCCTTCGTGGGCGGCACAAGCCAAGCACGTAGCGGCGAGTTACGACTGTGCGATGGGAAAGGCTTGCGCGATCGCGCGGTAAGTCCGGCGTCCGACATCTGGATCGGCTGGTGAGCACGCGGCAATCTCCGAGGCCGCCTTCTTGGGCCAAAGAACGCGGATGCCCATGATGCTGAAGTCTCCGCCGAAAAGCGGCCAGTCGGCTTCCACGAAGCAGAGCATTCCCGTGACGGGCACGTCCCCTAAGTCCGCTGCCGCCAGAGCAGCACGTACTTTGCTTACCTGCCCGTTTATCCCGTCGACGAGCTTCGTCTGGTCGCGCGACCCCACCATTAGCCTCTCCACACGCGGTCGAAACAGGCCACCGTCAACGCGGAGACTCGGGCGACCCTTGTACTTTTTCGCGTCGATCACGAAAACGCCCGACGACGAGACCACAATGTGATCAATGTTTGCTTTCGTCGGAGGTATCCGGCGGTCATGGAGCACGAACGTCGAGTCATTCAGGAGGCTATCGAGCCGGCGACCGAGCAGAATCTCGCCCGCGGCGCCCGTCGCCCATGCTTTGGTGCTCTGTGGTTCATCCGTAATTGCAAGGAGGAGGCCTCCGATACGCGGGTGTGCCTCGCGCACCCGCTCCTCGCGTTTACGCTTCCGACGCTCATACTCTCGCTGAGCTGACGCGCCCGCCGATCCAGAGTCGACGAGGGAAGACTCGGGCTGTCGCTGCGGACTTAGGCTGCTCCATCTGTTTGGAACCGTCTCCGTCCGCCCTCCGCTCGTTGCGGAGGCAGCTCCCTCGGTCGGCTGAGCTCGGAAGCACGAAGCGCATACGACACTCCTCGAAGCGCGAAAGTAGACTGCCCGGCTCCCCGCGGGAACTGTGGCCCCGCATGTTCGGCATCGCCCTTCGTACCGAAGCGCCATCTCCTTGAATGCGCTGGGGGAATCCGAGCTCATCCATTCTCCTAACGCCTCGTTGTTCATTACGCGAAACTATTGGTGTCATCGCGTCGCTGCTTAGTCCCAATTCGGGGTGGCCGCCCGTTTCACGCCGCGACCGAGCACTGACATGCCCCACGACGGGAGGCCACAGCGGGCGTCGTCGGCGAAACCGTCGCCTCGCGCAAGACGCACACCCCGATGGGGGCCTGCTGTAGCACGTCGCTCTAGCTAGGCTCGAAGCATGGCGACCACCGGGCTTCACGCCGCCGAATATTCCCTTGACAAGGTGTTCTCGGACGACTTCAATTTCACGATTCCTGATTACCAGCGGCCATACCGTTGGGGAGTCGAGCAAGCCGTGCAGTTACTGGAGGATCTCGAAGAGAGCCTCAATCGCGGTGCCGACGACGAGTACTTTCTTGGTTCACTTGTCCTCATCGAGCGCGGTGGCACTACGTACGATGTAGTCGACGGGCAGCAGCGCCTAACTACGCTTACGATGCTCTTCGCTGTCCTGCGAGACCTTGCTGAGGACGACAAAGAAGCTCGCGAACTCGGCGACCTCGTATACGAGCCCGGCTCCCGCATCCGCAATATTCCACCCAAAGCACGCCTCGCTGTGCGCAAGGACCTTGCCGATTTCTTCCGCATCTACGTGCAGGAGCCCGAGAAGATTGCCGAACTCGTGGCGGCGAGCAAGGCGATCGCGGACCTGGAACCGAAGCTAGCAGTGCGTGACAACGCGAAGGCGCTTTACGCGCGCCTGTCCGTGTGGCCAGTGGAGGCTCGACAGGCACTCGCCACCTTTCTCCTCACAAAGACGTTCCTCGTCGTCGTTAGGACGCCAAGTCTCTCCAGCGCCCACAGGATCTTCTCGGTGATGAATTCGCGCGGCCTTGACCTTTCTCCAGCCGACATTTTCAAGTCCATGGTTATAGGCGAGCTGCCCGAGCACTCCCCGCTCGCTGAGAGCTGGGAGGACAAAGAAGAGGATCTTGGCGCAGACGACTTCACGGAGCTCTTCCGTGATATGCGTACGGTCGAGACCGCCCAGCGGGCACGATACGAGCTCCTGCAGGAGTTCCCGGACCAAGTCCTCAACGGATTCCTGAAGAACGGGAAGGCTGCGGAGTTCGTCGAGAAGATGCTTGTGCCCTATGCCGACGCGTTCCTCCGCACCGTCCATGCTGATTTCCCGGACGACGCCGAATGGCAGCCGGTGAACCGTTGGCTGAAGCGGTTTGCTCGTATCGATAACAAGGATTGGCGACCCACCGCGATCTGGGCGCTCTACAACCACGGCGACGATGCCGCATTCCTCTCGGAGTTCTTCGCGAAGCTTGAGCGGCTCGCCGCAAGCTTCTTGGTGCGAGGGACATACACGACGCCACGCATACAGCGCTACCTGGAGCTCCTAACAGAGCTCAAGGCCGGGAAGGGCCTCGATGCGCCTTCGTTCCAGCTGAGTCGGGAGGAGATCACCGAGACCCGGCGCGCAATCGACGGTGACATTTATGGCATGCAAAAGCGACGCGCCCGCTACGTGCTATTGCGCCTCGACGAGCTACTTACTACCGATGGCGCTGTCGAATACTCCGAGCCGCTGATCCAGATCGAGCATGTGCTCCCCCAGACGCCCACCGCAGAGTATTGGCTGGATCGCTTTGATGAGGACGAGCGGGACGAATGGACAAACCGTCTCGGCAACCTGCTTCTACTCAACGGACGCAAGAACAACGAGGTCAAGAACTTCTCCTTCGATGTCAAGAAGTCGAAGTACTTCAAGGGTTCCGCAATCTTCCAACTCACGTCGCAGGTGATCGAAGAGCCCGACTGGAATCTCGACGTCGTAGAGCAGCGACAGCAGAAACTGACGGGCACACTGTACGACGCCTGGGCGCTGCACTCGCACACGTCGGCTGTCGGCGAGGCGGTTTAAAATTCGCGTGCCGATGGGTGGCAAGCGGATCGCCTGCGATTTGGGCGAGAGTCAACGGGCCGACCCCAGATAAACAGTTACGCCGCCCGAATACTCTCCGTTGCGAACGAGTGCTCCCCTGTCTCATCCTGCCAGTAGACGAGAGTCGGCGACGTGGCCGATCCAAGATCAGGATGTTCGAGCGCCTTCAGGGTGTGCTTAGCGGACCGAATCAGGTCGTGGAAGCCTTCGATGATGTCGCGCTCGCTCTCCATGGTGGTCGTATAGGCCTCCTTGAGAACCTTCAGTTCCTTCTCGGTGGCGGACCGACGACCCGCCGGAAGGGCCCGCTCAGCCCAGTTCATGTCGTTCAGACGAGATTCGCGCTCACGAATGGCGGCGCGTACTCCCTCGGAGCGATTCAGGAGCTGCTGCCAGAAGTCGGTGACGTTTCCAATCTTGCTTTTGAGCCGGTCCACCGATGATTGCACCGATTTGGGATTCTCCTGCATGTCCACACAGACGCGGAGGTAGGCAATCCGCAAGTCGAGGAACGAAGCTAGAGCGGCGCTGTAAGCGTCATAGTTCGCTTGCTGGACATCCGAGAGGTCCTCGATTGGTGCGGCGGCGTGGGAACCAACTAGCAGTTGGAACCGCTCGGCCAGACTGCGCACTCTGTGCTCTGCAAGGCCGAGGCGGATTAGCATGTCGTTCGAAAACGCGCCGGCCAGCTCGTACTGGCCATATAGCTCATCCACGACATTGGAGGCGGTCAGCAGTTCGCCGACGTGGGTCGCCTCAGATCGCGCGATGGCCTCGTCCAGGGTCGTCTTGATCGCGTCGAGCTTGCGATCCACCTCCTGAAACTTTTGCAGCATGATCACTGTTGTGAGCGCCTGCATCGCCATGATCGGAGCGACCACCGGCAGCGCGCTCGGCACCGCAATGAACGGCGCTTGAGCGGCGAACCCCTGCGCGCCCATGACCGTGCTTCCGACTCCCGACCCGAGTTTCATCAGGGTCGACGGATCGGCCGTCGCCATGTACAGAGTGGACGAGAGTGCGCTAGCCACCGTCGTACCGGCGACGGCAGCTCCGGATACGGCCAGCGAAAGCACGCCCTGCGAGGACAGCGTCCGCGCATCGTCAGTGAAGCTACCGGTCGCTAGGTAGCTGTTCCGCAGGCTAGAGACCATCAGGTCGCGTAACTGTCCTTGAAACTCGAATAGGGCGATCTCGCTGCCTCCTGCATGAAAACGCCGCACGGCGACTTCGTTGGCATCGGTCGGTTCGGGGAATGTCATGGTTTCCTTCCAGAGCGCTAGCGCGCCCGGGCACTGTGATCAACGCTCTCACACCATAGTGAATCTTCAGCTTGCCTTTTCAGTCCCAGAATGCGGGGAGAGTCAGCCCGCGTGGGTCGGGCAACTCGCCTGCGATGGAGCACACCGGAACAGATCCCTTGGCTGGCAATCCCTGCCGCGCGACCGGCGGAAGCTTCCCCTTGAGTTGCCATCGGCACGGGACCGCACCGCTCGGCTCATGTTGGAGTTGATCGCTCATGGCGACGAGTGCTTCGGAGAACCAGCCAGGGGCTCGGTACTGTTTGAAACTTTCTGCGACTTGATGCGGTCCAACGGTGCGCGGCTTAGGGAGCGCGGTTGCGGAGGATGCGGGATTACGCGCACGCTCACTGAGCGAGTCAACGGGAAGGTGAACTGTCGCCACCGCTATAGGCGAGCACGCCAAAGGAGCTTGTGATGGTTGCGGGAACCTCAGCAACGCTGAGCGCGCACTATCCGGCGGGAGTCGGCTCTGTCAGCGTGAAGGGGACGACGAGGGCAACCACCCGTCCGGGTGCCGGCCTCAGCAGCACCGCCGAGGTGGAAGGCACAGCCGCGTTGCGGGTGGTCTGGATCGTCGCCCCGTCGGACGGGTTGAGCATGTAAGCGGTGGGCACGAACCCGAGATCGGACCAGGAGGTCCTGCTCGGTGCGGAGGGCGATGAGCCAGCGGTAAAACGCCTGCGACTGCGTGCCCGGGGTGGTGGGATGCCGTCGAAGCCGGAGCCGTGTCCTGAACTTGAGACCCAACTCGTCGGTGGATTGAATTCGCCGCCATGAGCTCGTCTCCTTACGGAGCCGTTTCGCCGGCCTGAGCATGTGCAGCCATCGCTTGGCCATGACTCAATCCTTTTCGGCTCGCGCCGGACTTCTAACGGAAGTCCGCATCAGCGATAGGAACCGGCTTCGAATCGTGTGCTGGAGTGGCCGGCTCCCGGGCTTCCGCTGCATCTACATCGTGCAGCGCATTCCAATACGGCATGAACACGAGCTTCAGGGTGAGCCACCAAAGATAAACCGCGGCGCTTGATGAGAAAACCGAGTCGCCGATGAGGCCGTGCGCGACTTCGTTCCGGAGGTTCGGGCCGATGGGTCCACACAACAGAGCCCGAAGCTCGAACGCAACATCCTCTCCGAAGATGTCGACCACGCGCTCGTTCTCCATGAGCGCAGACAGTCCGACCTCGTTTTCGGTTCCTTCCGCGCTGATCACGCTCGTGCGTTGGCCAGCGTTCGCGAGATGGTGTCGCACCAGCGCTTCCAGAGCAGGGACGAGGAGATGGAGTGCGGTGCCAAAGTCGCCGCTGTATCCGTAGTGAAGGCCGCGTGCGAAGATCCCTTCGTACGCGCTTGGGACAATGGCGCTGCCCGCCGCTAGGGCATGGAAGTCACCGATGTGCAGCCGATGATCCGTCGACAGTTGTCTCCAAGCGTTAAGCACCACGATGCCGCCGAGGAGGTTGACGCGCATCTGATAGTGCTGGATCATCCCTTCCCATGTAGATGCCTTCTCGCCGTAGATGGTGTCGTCGCTCGCGGGCGAACGGTATACGGTGCGCCCGTCGGCGCTAAGGGTCCGCCGACCGAACAGTGACGAGAGCGGAAAGTCGTGAGCACGCTGCTCAGCTCCCGATCGTGCCTCAGTCAGGCTAGCGAAGGCCTGTATACCAGCGAAGCGACGAAGAGCCTCAAGCGGGTTGTCGCTTCGGATGGTCGCAAGCAGCTGGGTGACGTGTTCGCCGATGTCGCCGCCTTCCAATGTGAAAGCCTTCATCTGACCGATCGCCGCGGCACCTTGCTCCCGGATCCGGCGCGCGAGCTCGGCTGGTAACTCGGTAATGCCCAGTCGCTCGCGAGCTCGGCGGGGCAGGGTGCGCAGTATCTTGAGTGCCGTTTCTAGATGGACTGAAGCGCGGAACGCCTCAGAAGCATCAGCCTCGGCCACTAACCGCTCGACGATAGCGTAAGTCGCGTCCTCAGCAGCTTCCGGGTCTCCAGCACGGCGATGCCAGTCGGCCGCCACCTCCAGAGTGTGGTCAGCAGCGATCGACTCGATTCCTTCGGCTAGCATCGCGAGATGCTCGGCGATGGCAGCCGCATGTTGGCTCCCAAGCCGATGCTCACTGAGCATGTGCGCCGCTCGTACGGCCAATCGATCGTCGGCGGAGGTGGTGGCTGCTTCCACAAGCTGGCGCTCGATCTCGTCGAGCTGCTCCGACGCGACCCCACGAAAGCGAACTCCCACCGCGAGTCCACGATCCCACTGCTCAGCGGAGTAGGTCATGGCCTCACTCGTCACCCCGTGATCAGCGAGCGCCTTAAGCTGCGCGAGGTGTCGAGCCGGGCGAAGAGCAGGGTCCCCAGCGACTGCTGCGACGTCGAACAGGCGGCTCTGAAGAATGAGATTAGGAACCGCATCGGCGATCGCGGCGAGCACCGAGATGTCTGCCTCCGAGAAGTCTGCCGGTATGGCGCTGCGCCGGTCGGCGAATGACGCAAATGGGCCGTAGGGATTGGACCAGTCGTTCCCGTTCGGCATGAACCAGGCGACGGACGCTAGCAGCCCGGCGACGTAACGGACGTCCTCGTCGACAGTGCCGTCCTCTGCGATCGCCCTCAGGCCACTGCCGATACGGAGCGTTCCCGTCGGATCTTCCGCAAGGGCGGCCTGGAGACTTGAATCTCGCGCTGCGGTCAGCCAGCGGGAATCATCGGTCAAGGTCATTCGCCCAGACTAGGGGGCCAGGCGCGACTCATTCTGATCGAGCAACGTCGATTGCGGTGGAACTGCCATTTACAGGTGTTGCGCAGCCACCATGCTCAAGCCAACCGCCCCGCCACTTCAGCCCGGAGGTTGCTTAGACCGGGTCGGGTCGAGTCCGGCCTGACAGCATCACTGTGATCACCGCGGCGCCCATAGAGTTCCGTAGAGTTTACGGACGCTTGTGTGGGCAAATTGTGGGCAAATAATGGATAGCGATCGTTATCCATGGCTAAAATTTCGCCCTTGACCAGGTGTTTTTCTGCAACCCCAAGGTGCCCCTGGAGGGACTCGAACCCCCAACCGTTTCCTTAGGACGGAACTGCTCTTCCATTGAGCTACAGAGGCTGGCGTCCCAAGTCTAGCGAAGGGTCAGCCGGCGAGTTGCAGCTCGTGGCGGCGCCACGGCTCGGTGTACTCGTCCCAGTTGGGGTCGTTCCAGCGCATGCTGATCAGCGACGCCATGTTGAGGTGCGGCTCTTTCAGCTCGAAGGGGAGCTTCCAGCCGAGCTCGTTGAGGAGGCGGTCCGACTTGACGTTGTTGCAGCGGAAGCAGGCGATGACGACGTTGTCCCAGGTGTGCGTGCCGCCGCGGGCGCGCGGGATGACGTGGTCGAGGGTGTCGCCGAACTTGCCGCAGTAGGCGCACACGTGGCCGTAGCGCTCCAGCGCCGATTTGCGGGTCAACGGGATGCGGCGATTGGGCACGCGGATGTACTGGTTCAGGAGGACGACGCTCGGCGCATCCAGGACCAGGGAGCGGCTGTGCAGCTGCGCCCCGCTCCCTGCGACGGTGGACGCTTTGCCGGCGAGGACGAGCATCACTGCCCGCCGCGTCGAGATCACGCCGAGCGGCTCGTAGCTGGCGTTCAGAACCAGAGTTTTCATCTGCGACCTTCCGGGAAAAGGCGAGAACCGGTGTTCAGGCAAACAAAAAGGGCACTGTCCGTGCGGACAGCGCCCAAGGTGACGGCGGCATGGTGGTGGCAGGCCACATGGTGGCGCTGGCAGGCCTCCACGTGGTGGCGGCAGGCGAGGAAGTCGAGGCCGCGCTCGTCCCACCCGGTCGCCCTCAGCGACCCGGCGGAACGTGTTCCGGCCATCGGATCCTCCGAATCTGCGGCTGCGCGAGGCAGCTCAGAACGCAAGGGTAACCCAAAAGCGGCGCGCCACCTATTCGGGGCGCGCCGCTTGCGGGCTGTGGTGCGGAGTGTTAACCGTCCGGAAACCGGGCGGTCAGGACTGCAGGAGCGACTGGAGGCTGACGCTCAGATGCCGAGGCGGACGATGTAGTAGTCGCTCGTCCAGATCGGGCGGATGGAGATCGAACGGCCGGTGTCGGGCGCATCCATGATGTTGCCGTTGCCGGCGTAGAAGCCGTCGTGGCCGTTCATGATGACGATGTCGCCGGGCTGGGCGTCGTTGATCGAGATGCGCTTGCCCATGGCGGCCTGGCCGGACACGGAGTGCGGCAGGTTGATGCCGAACTGGGCGTACACGTACATGACGTAGCCGGAGCAGTCGAAGCCGGCGGGGCTGGCGCCGCCGTACACGTACGGGGTGCCGATGTACTGCTGGGCGACCGAGAAGACCTGCGAGAGGCTGAAGTTCGGGTACGGCGGGTTCGCCAGGAAGTCGGACACCGACGGGCCGGTCGACGACTTGGTCGCGTAGGTGGCCAGCTCGACGGCGGCCTGCTTACGGGCGGCCTCGGCAGCGGCGGCGGCCTCCTGGGCGGCCTTCTGCGCGTTCAGCTGCTCCTGGGTCGTCGCGGAGGCTGCTTCGCGGGTGACGGACGCGGAGGCCACACCGCCGACCTCGACGGTCTGCGACTGCGCCTTCTTCATGGAGTCCGCGGCGCTCGGGCCGAAGCCGGCCTTGTCGGCGCCGTTCGGGTTGAACGCGAACGCGGGGAGCGACATCGTCGCGATGAGGCCCGTTGCGACGGTGATGACACCGGCGTTGACGATCCAGCCGCCCTTGCGCTTCTTCTTGGGCTGCTGAGCGGATGACGAGCCGGTGGCCGTCGACGCCGCAGCACGCGCCGGCGTCGCTGCCGGGTGGGCGGACGCGGGCGCCGCACCGGTCGTGCGCAGGGCACGACGGGAGACGGCGGAAGAGCGGCTCTGGTTCGGGTTCGTGCGGTCCTCGTCGGGACCGGGCGTGCTCGACTGTGCCAAAGTTTGACCTCCAGCGCTCCGGCAGCACTAGGGAGCTGCCCCCGTCCAAAGCTGGGTGGCTTCGGCTTCACGGATCGCGAGACGGGTGACAGGGGGGTGGAGCGTCACGATCCAGGGTCCTGATGGGCCGGCTTCTGGCCCGTTCGGACTCGTAAGAGACTACGGGACGGAATGCCGTTTGTCACACCGATTCGGCCACTTTTTAACGAATCGGTAACGGGACTCAGGCGTCGACGAAGATGTGCGCCGCGAGTTCGTTGGGCAGTTCGAGGCCGGGCTCGAAGCCGTCGATCTGCACGACCACGTACGATCCGGCGGGAGAGAAAGTGCCGGTCGAGCCGGGGAAAACGCCGGCCTGCTTGAGCTGCAGCAGCAGCTCGGGGTCGACCTGCGCGGGCTCGCCGAGGCGGCGGATCCTGGCAGTCACCCCGGAATCCGCTCCGCGGACCACGTCGACCAGGTTGATCAGGTTCTCAGTGGAGGGTGCGCCCTCCGGAGCGCCGAGCTCCCCCAATCCGGGGATCGGGTTGCCGTACGGCGACACGGTCGGGTGGCCGAGCATGGTGAGCAGCTTGCGCTCGACCTGCTCACTCATCACGTGCTCCCAGCGGCAGGCCTCTTCGTGGACGTACTCCCACTCCAGCTCGATCACGTCGCTGAGCAGGCGCTCGGCCAGGCGGTGCTTGCGCATGACGTGCACGGCCTTGCGGCGGCCGTCGTCGGTGAGTTCGAGGTGGCGGTCGCCCGAGACGACGACCAGGCCGTCGCGCTCCATGCGCCCGACGGTCTGCGAGACGGTCGGACCGGAGTGCCCGAGACGCTCCGAGATGCGCGCACGCAGGGGGACGATGTTGTCCTCCTCCAACTCCAGGATGGTGCGGAGATACATCTCGGTCGTATCGATCAGATCGGTCATGAACCCCTCCACGTGACGGCGCGCGAACGTCGGATATCAGCCTACTTGCTGCGGCTGACAGGCCGGCGCAGGCCGGGACGGGGACACCGGGCGCGCCGTCCTTGCAGTGCAACAGCCAATACACTTCAGTTATGCCGGACGTCACGATCCCCTCTGAGCTGCTGCCCGCCGACGGTCGATTCGGATGCGGACCCTCCAAGGTCCGCCCGGAGCAGGTCGCCCACCTCGCCGGAGCGGGCGCCGCGCTGCTCGGCACCTCCCACCGCCAGGCGCCGGTGAAGAACCTCGTCGGCCGGGTGCGCGAGGGGCTGGGCGAGCTGTTCCGCCTCCCCGAGGGCTACGAGGTCGTCATCGGCAACGGCGGCTCGACGGCGTTCTGGGATGCTGCGGCGTTCGGCCTGATCGAGAAGCGCAGCGAGAACCTGGTGTTCGGCGAGTTCGGCGGCAAGTTCGCCAAGGCGGCGAAGACGCCGTGGCTGGAGGCTCCGCACGTTCTGGAGGCGCCGGGCGGCTCCCGCAGCGAGGTCCAGGTCGTGGATGGCGTGGATGTGTACGCCTGGCCGCACAACGAGACCTCGACGGGCGTCATGGCGCCGGTGCGCCGCGTCCACGGCGACGACGGAGCGCTGACGGTGATCGACGCGACCAGCGCAGCCGGCGGCGTCGACCTCGACGTGAGCGAGTCGGACGTCTACTACTTCGCCCCGCAGAAGAACTTCGCCTCAGACGGCGGACTGTGGCTGGCGCTGTTCTCCTCCGCCGCCCTGGAGCGCGTCGAGCGCATCGCGGCGAGCGGGCGGTACATCCCCGAGTTCCTGAGCCTGAAGAACGCGGTCGACAACACGCGCCTCAACCAGACGCTGAACACCCCGGCCATCGCGACGCTGGTGCTGCTCGAGAACCAGCTCGAGTGGATGAACGGCAACGGCGGTCTGGCCTGGGCGGATTCGCGCACCCGCGAGTCGTCCGGCGCGCTCTACGAGTGGGCCGAGAAGGTCGACTACGCGACGCCGTTCGTCGCCGACCCTGAGCACCGCTCGCAGGTCGTCGTCACGATCGACTTCGACGAGCGCATCGACGCGGCCGCCGTCGCGAAGACGCTCCGCGCCAACGGCGTCGTCGACACCGAGCCGTACCGCAAGCTCGGCCGCAACCAGCTCCGCGTCGCCACGTTCACGGCCATCGAGCCGGCGGATGTGCGGGCGCTGATCGGCTGCATCGAATACGTGGTCGAGCGGCTGGGCTGAGCCGCAGTATGCGCCTCTGGCTCCGAGACGACGAACGACGGCCCGACCCGGTCGCCGCGAAGACGGACGACCGGCGGGCCGTGCTCGTCGGCCTAGTGCTGTGGGTCGTCGCCCTCGTCGTCGTCCTCATCGTCGGAGCGCCCGACGGCACCTGGCTCTGGACCGTCGTCGTCGGACTCGTCCTCGGCGTCCTCGGACTCGGCTACCTCACCGTCCGCCGTCGGCGCTGACTCCAGCGCCGCGGCCTCCTCGGCCTCCAGGTCGAGGTCGGCGTCGACGTCGGTGTCCTCGTCGAAGTCGACGTCGACGCTGTCGATGTCCACGCCGTCGAGGTCGTCGTCGCCGTGCAGGTCGCGCACGTCGCGGTCGTCCTCGTCGTCGTCATCATCTTCGTCGTCGTCCGTGTCGTCCTCGTCGAAGTCGTCGTCGGAGTCGTCGTCCAGGTCGGTGTCGTCGTCGTCGTCATCCGCATCACCGGACTCCCCCGGCTGCACGGCCAGTGCCTCCTGAGCAGCCTGGTACTCGGCGAGACGATCGGACCACGGCACCCACTCCGGCGCGAGCAGCGCGCCCTCTCCGGGCATCAGCTCCGCCTCGAGGACGGTCGGCTCGGCATCCTCGTCGGCGCGGCCGACGGTGACGCTCCAGTGCCAGCCGGGGTAGCCGGACATGCGGGTCTCGAAGAGCAGGGAGAGCACGCGAGGACCCTCGACGACGTGCCCCAGGGGCGCGCCGATGGTGGCCTCCGGGGTGATCTCGGCGAGCGCGGCGCGGGCGAGCGGGACGGCGGCGAGGAGCTCCTCATCGGCGACGACCTCGCCCTCCTCGACCGGGGCCGAGGTCGCGACGGGAGCGACGGCGAGGTCGGGCTCCGCCTCTGCCGGGGCCTCGACGACCGCCACGGCGTCCTCCGTCAGCTGCGGGGCGGCGCTCGGAGTCGTCGGCTCGGCCTGCTCGGCCGGCGTCGTCGGCTCGGCGTCGGCCGGCCTCGCCTGCTCGGCCGGCGTCGCGACGTCGGCCTCCGAATCGTCGCGCTCAGGCATCCAGGTCGTCCGCGACCTTGCGCAGCACGGCGGCGATCTTCGCGCCGTGCGCCTTGTCGGGGTACTTGCCGCGGCGCAGGTTGGAGCCGATGCCGTCGAGAAGCTTGACCAGATCCTCCACGATGATCGCCATGTCGTCTGCGGACTTGCGCTTCATCTTCGCGAGGCTCGGCGGAGCCTCCAGCACACGCACCGACAGGGCCTGCGCACCGCGCTTGCCGTCGGCGATGCCGAACTCGAGGCGAGTCCCCGCCTTGACGACGGCGCCGGCGGGGAGCGCCGAGGCGTGCAGGAAGACTTCTTGGCCGTCATCGGAGCTGATGAAGCCGAAGCCTTTCTCGTCGTCGTAGAACTTGACCTTGCCGGTTGGCATGGGAACCTCACTTCGCATGGGGGATGGGGCTTACTCAATTATCCTTGATTCTGTGACCCAGCAGACCCCTCCGCCGGCTTCCCGGCTCCAGCGCATCCTCGCCTACATCGTCGCAGCGCTCGTCATCGTCTCCCTGGTCTGCATCGCGGCCATCCTCATCGGCACCGCGGCGGGCCAGTTCGCCGAGCAGGGATCGGGTGAGGGCCTCTGGCCGACCGTGTTCCTGTTCCCCTACGCGGCCCTCCCGATCGCGTTCATCCTGATCATCGTGCTGCTGATCGTCAGCGCCCGGCGCAACCGGGCGGCGAACCGCGCGAACAACCCGGCGGGCGACGCCAAAGGCCGGCGCTAGGCCGGACGGCCGGCGGTTCGGCGGATGACCACCACCCTCGCTCTCGCAGCCCGGCTGCGCGAGCTGGACGACGCCGTGCTCGTCCCGGCGCTGCACGCGCGGACGTATCGGCGCACCGGGATCGCGGACTTCTTCGACCTCGCGGACGCGCTACTCGACGGCGACTCGGTGCAGCGGGCGCTCGCTCCGCTGGACCGGCCGCGGCTGGCGGCGCTCGTCGTGCTCGGGCGCGGGGGCGCCGGGGACGGGACAGGCGGCGCAGGCGGCACGGGCGGCGGCGCAGAGGGCGCGGGCGGCGCGCTCACTGTGGAGGAGGTGACCGCGCGACTCGCCGATTCCGGGGCCACCGCCGGGATCGAACGGGAGGCCGTGGCGGCCGCGCTGGACGACCTCTCCGCATTGCTGCTCATCGAGGTCGACGAGGACGCCCCGGTTCCGACGTACGGCGTCTACGACGCGGTCGTCACGCAGCTGGACGCCTGGCCCGGTCAGGGACTCCCGTCGGCCGACGACCTCCTGAGCACTCCCCCGCCTCCCGCGCTCGCGCCCGTTCCGGACACCGAGCGGCGCTTCACCGACCGGCTGGCCGCCGAGCGGGCGTTCGAGGCGGTCGCCGCGGTGTCCGAACTGCTCGCCGAGCTGGCCCGCGAGGGCGCACGGCGACTGCAGAAAGGTGGCCTCGCCCTCCCGGCCGTCAAGCGTCTCGCCGAGGCTCTGTCGCTGGAGGCCGACTTGGTTCCGGTGGCGCTGTCGGCCGCCGAGCGGGCGGGCCTGGTGGGCGTGGAAGACGGGATGTGGCTCCCGACGGACGACGCAGCCGGGTGGTCGCACTCGGCCACCGCCGAGCGCTGGCAGGCCCTGGCGGCCGCATGGCTGGCCGCATTGCCGGCCGACGTGCGGACACTGCTCGCACTGCGCAGCCGGGCCGCCTGGGGCGAGAGCCTCCGTGAGCACGTCGCGTGGCTGCATCCTGCCTCCGTCGAGGAGGCGCAGCGTCGAGTGGAGGCGCACACGCGCCTTGCGGAGTGGCTGGGCGTGACCGCGCACCAGGCGCCCAGCTCGGCGGGCGCCGCGCTCGTGGACGAGGGCCCGGAGGCCGCCACCGCGGTCATGGCGGCGCAGTTCCCGGCGGAGGTGGACCGGGTCTACCTGCAGCACGACCTGACGATCGTGTCGCCCGGGCCGCTGGCGCCCGAGATCGAGGGACGGCTGCGCGGGATCGCGGAGCTGGAGTCGCGCGCGCTGGCGTCGACGTTCCGCATCTCGGCCGCGTCCGTCGATCGCGCACTCACGGCCGGGGAGACGGCGGACGGGATCCGGGAGTTCCTCAGCACGATCTCGCTGACGGGGCTGCCGCAGCCGGTCGACTACCTGATCGCGGACGCAGCGGAGCGGCACGGCCGCGTCCGGGTGCACGACGTCGCCGGGGAGGCTGGCCCGCGGGCGGCGGTGCGGTCGGAGGACGCGACGCTGCTGCGCACCATCCACGTGGACCAGTCGCTCGCCTCGCTGCGGCTCGCTCCGGGGCCCGACGGGGAGCTGCTGAGCCGGTTCCCGCGGGATGTCGTGTTCTGGGCGCTGAGCGACGCGCGCTACCCGGTGGTCGCCGAGGACGCGGACGGGAACGAGGTGACGCTGCGACGTCAGCGGGTCGCCCATCCACGTGCTGCCCAGGAGGAGGACCGCGACGCCGAGCTGGTGCGACGGCTCCGGATTGCGGAGGAGGAGGCGGGCGACGACACCGGCGAGCGCTGGCTGGTGCGGCAGCTCGACCTGGCGGTCCGCGCCCGGCAGCCGATCGTCGTCGAGGTGGCGATGCCCGACGGCCAGGTCGTCGACTACCTGCTGGAGCCGACCGGCGTGGGCGGCGGCCGCCTGCGCGGCCGCGACCGCGCCGCCGACATCGAGCGCACCCTCCCCCTCTCGAGCATCCAGGGCCTCCGCCCCGCCCCCTGACCCCGCCTCCCTCCGCACCCTCCGTCGCTCGCGGGTCTCCGCCCACCGTCGAGTACACACTTTTTGCACGCCCGCACGGCGTGTCGCGTGCAGAAAGTGTGGACTCGACGGTGGGGGGGTAGCGGAGAGGGCGCACAGGCGCAGGGCGTAGGCTAGGCAGTTATGTCGGATGGGCCCCTGATCGTTCAGAGCGACCGCACTGTGCTTCTCGAAGTCGCACACGAGGACGCAGAGGATGCGCGCCACGACCTCGCGGTGTTCGCCGAGCTGGAGCGGGCGCCCGAGCACATCCACACCTACCGCATTACGCGGCTCGGGCTGTGGAACGCGCGCGCCGCCGGCCACACGGCCGAGGACATGCTGGGGACGCTGGAGCGGTACTCGAAGTTCCCCATCCCGCAGACAGTGACCGTCGATGTCAGCGAGACCGTCGCACGCTACGGCCGCCTGGTCATCGAGCGCGACGACGAGGGCACCCTGCTGCTCCGCTCCAGTGATCTGGCGGTGCTGACGGAGGTCGCCAACGCCAAGCGCATCTCCCCGCTGCTGCTGGAGCGACGCGACGACGCGACGTTCGTCGTGGAGGCGTGGGCGCGCGGGCAGCTCAAGCAGGAGCTGGTCAAGCTCGGCTGGCCCGCGGAGGACCTCGCCGGCTACACCCCCGGAACTCCGCACGAGATCGGCCTCAAGGAGGACGGCTGGGCCCTTCGCGACTACCAGCGCAAGGCGGTCACGAACTTCTTCGACGGCGGCTCGGGAGTCGTGGTGCTGCCCTGTGGCGCGGGCAAGACGCTGGTCGGCGCTGGCGCGATGGCGACCGCCAAGACGACGACGCTCATCCTGGTCACCAACACCGTCTCGGCCCGGCAGTGGAGGGACGAGCTGCTGCGCCGCACGACGCTGACGGCGGAGGAGATCGGCGAGTACTCCGGGCAGGTGAAGGAGGTCAAGCCGGTCACGATCGCGACCTACCAGATCCTCACCGCCAAGCGGAAGGGCGAGTACGCGCATCTTGCGCTGCTGGACGCGCTGGACTGGGGCCTCGTCGTCTACGACGAGGTGCACCTCCTGCCCGCCCCGGTGTTCAAGCTGACCGCCGAGCTGCAGGCGCGGCGCCGCCTCGGCCTGACGGCGACGCTGGTGCGCGAGGACGGCCGAGAGGGCGACGTCTTCAGCCTGATCGGCCCCAAGCGCTTCGACGCGCCGTGGAAGGAGATCGAGGCGCAGGGCTTCATCTCCCCCGCCGCCTGCTACGAGGTGCGGGTCGACCTCCCGCCGTCCGACCGGCTCAGCTACGCCGCCGCTCCCGACGACGAGCGCTACCGGCTGGCGGCCACCGCCCCGGCGAAGCTGGACATCGTGCGGCAGCTGGTGGCACGGCACGACGGCGAGCGCATTCTCGTCATCGGCCAGTACCTGGACCAGATCGACGAGCTGGCGTCAGCGTTGGATGCGCCGCAGCTGACCGGGGCGACCCCGGTGGACGAGCGCGAGCGGCTGTACCAGGAGTTCCGCGATGGGCGCACGAAGGTGCTCGTCGTGAGCAAGGTGGCGAACTTCTCGGTGGACCTTCCGGAGGCGACCGTCGCCATCCAGGTGTCGGGCTCGTACGGCAGCCGCCAGGAGGAGGCGCAGCGTCTCGGGCGACTGCTCCGGCCCAAGGAGTCGGGCCTGTCCGCGAACTTCTACACCCTGGTCGCGCGCGACACCGTCGACCAGGACTTCGCGCAGAACCGGCAGCGGTTCCTCGCCGAGCAGGGCTACTCGTACACGATCCTCGACGCCCACGCCCTCCAGGCCGCCTGAGGCCCCTCCTCCTCCTCCCCCTCCTCCTCCCCTCCCCGATTCGTGACGAATCGGGGCTCCGGCGCGACGTAACCCCACATTCGTCACGAATCGGGGAACCCTCCGCAGACTGCGCGGGGCGCATTCGTGACGAATCGGGGCTCCGGCGCGACGTAACCCCACATTCGTCACGAATCGGGGAACCCTCCGCAGACTGCGCGGGGCGCATTCGTGACGAATCGGGGCTCTGGCGCGACGTAACCCCACATTCGTCACGAATCGGGGGTCGACGGCGGGAGGCGGCGGGAGGGGGCGGGAGGAGGCAGGAGGGGGCAGGAGGGGGCGGGACGTCAGGCGAGGAGGCGCGCGAGGGTCGCGCGCGACTCGGGGTCGCGGGGGCGGTCGCGGACGGTGATCGCGGCCTTCCAGAGGGCCCAGCCGCGGGCGCGGGACCAGGTCGCGTCGTCGAGGCCGACCGTCGAGCGGAAGACGTCGCGCGCGCGGCCGACGAACATGGTCCACGCCGGCACCAGGTCGCAGGCGGGGTCGCCGACGCCGCACGTGCCGAAGTCGATCACGCCGGACAGGCGGCCGTCGGTGGTGAGGAGGTTGCCCGGCGCGACGTCGCCGTGGAACCACACCGGCGGGCCCTCCCAGCGGGATGCGGTCGCCTCCCGCCAGAGCTCGCGGGCGCGCGAAGCAGCAGCGGTCCCCAGCACGGGGAACGCGGCGAGCGCCTCCTCGCCGTACACCTCGGGCGGCGCGCCGCGGAAGAAGTTGTGCGTCCCGGGGCCGGGTGCGCCGTCGACCGGCACCGCCCGCAGCGCCACCAGGAACCGGCCGATCGCTTCGGCCAGCGCCGCATCCTGCGACACGTCGCCGAGCAGCACGACCGGCCGCCCGCGCAGCCAGCGGTACACCGACCATGGCAGCGGATAGTCGTCGGTCGGCGCTCCCTCGGCGACCGGCTGCGGGATGGGCAGCGGCAGCAGCGGGGCGAGCCGCGGCAACCAGGCCTGCTCTTTGGCGACCTGCTCCCGGTACCCGGCGGCGCTCGGCAGCCGGACGCTCAGCTCGTCGCCGAGCCGGAAGGTGCGGTTGTCCCACCCGTCGTGCTCGACGGGACGGAGCGGGAGGCCGCGCCACTCCGGGAACTGCGCGTCGACGAGCCGGCGGACCAGACCCGCGTCGATGCGGGGGCGGAGTTCCGGCGCGTCACCCGCGGACATACCGCAGCAGCAGCGTGTCGTCTCCCGCGAGGGTGTGCGCGAGGCGCAGGCCGAGCGGGACGATGGGCGCGGCGCCGGTCGCGATGCGCGACGCCGTCCCGCCCTCCAGCCGCGGGCTGATCGTCAGGCACAGCTCGTCGACCGCGCGCGCGGCGATCAGGTCGGCGAACAGGTGCGGGCCTCCCTCGCAGTGGATGCGCGTCAGCCCGCGCTCGTGCAGCACGGCGAGCCCGCGCTCGGCCTGCACCCTGTCCCGTCCGCACACGACGACGTCGGCGACCTCGGAGAGCGCCTCCCGCGCCTCCGGTCGTGACAGCTCCGTGGTGAGCACGATGGGCCGCTCCGGCGCATCCTGGAAGATGGGGCTGCGCGGGTCGAGGTCGAGCCCGGCCGAGACGATGGCGAACACGGGATGCGGGGTCATGCCCGCCCCGCTGCGCACCTGCGCCGAGGCTGGGGCGACGCGCATCGCGCCGTACCCTTCGGCGCGGACCGTCCCTGCGCCGACCAGCACGACATCGCACAGGCGGCGCAGCAGCTCGAACACGCGGCCGTCGACGTCGTTGGACAGCCCGCCGGACAGCCCCTGGTGGGTGGCCGCGCCGTCCACGCTGGCGATGAAGTTGACCCGCAGCCATGGGTCGCCCGCGCCCTCCTGGTAGAGCGCGACGATGTCGTCGTCGCTCAGCCCGGTCTGCGAGGGCAGCGGCGAGAGGCGATGCACGGCAGGGGCAGGGGTGGGGTTCGGGGCGTCAGTCATTCACGTCTCCCATGTTGTGGCGGAGGTAGGCGGGCGCGCGGAGCCCGAGCACGGCCTCCGTCATCCGCACGGCGGCGACGGAGGCGCGCACGTCGTGCATCCGCACGATCCTGGCGCCGTTCATCACGCTGATCACCGCTGCGGCGAGGGAGCCCTCCAGCCGCTCCGAGCGCGGGGCGTCGAGGGTCTCGCCGATGAAGTCCTTGTTCGACACGGCGGCGAGCGTCGGGTACCCCAGGTCGGCGATCTCGCTCAGGCGGCGGGTGATCTCCAGCGAATGGAGGGTGTTCTTGTTGAGGTCGTGCCCCGGGTCGACGATGATCCGCTCCTCCGGGATCCCGGCCTCCCGTGCCCGCTGCACGCGGTCCAGGAGGAACGCGGACACCTCGGCGACCACGTCGTCGTACTGCGGCCGCGGGAAGGGTCGGCGCGGCTCCGCGAGGCTGTGGGTGATGACGAGCGTGGCCTCGCTGTCCGCGACCACCGGAGCGAGCTGCGGGTCGCGCAGGCCGGTCGTGTCGTTGATCACCGTGGCTCCTGCCGCGATGGCCTGCCGGGCGACCTCGGCATGGAAGGTGTCCACCGAGATCACCACGTCCGAGCCGGCCCGGAGCGCTGCGACGACCGGCACCACCCGCTCCACCTCCTCCTCGACCGGCACGGGCTCACCCGGCGCGAACGGCGCGCCGCCGATGTCCACCCAGTCGGCCCCCAGCGCGACGGCCTCGAAGCAGGCGTCCACCGCGCGGTCGAAGGCGTAGGTGCGGCCCTGGTCGAAGAACGAGTCCGGCGTGCGGTTGACGACCGCCATCACAGCCACCTGGCGCGAGAAGTCGAACGTGCGCGCACCGATCCGCCGGACCGGCACGCGCAACGGCGGCAGGTACGGCTCAGAGCGCGGCAAGATCGACGCCCTCGTCGGCGAGGCGGTCGGCCTCCACGCGCTCCCCGGACCGGATGAGGCGCTGGATGTCGTCCTGCACGTCCCACACGTTGACGTTCATTCCGGCCACCACCCGGTCGTTGCGCAGCCAGAAGGCGATGAACTCGCGGGACTCCACGTCTCCGCGGAACACGACGCGGGAGCCGGCGGTGAGGGGCGCGTAGCCCGAATACTCCATGCCCAGATCGTATTGGTCCGAGTAGAAGTACGGGATGTCGTCGTACGAGGCACGCTCGCCCAGGATGGCGTGGGCGGCGACCGTGCCGCTCGCGATGGCGTTCGCCCAGTGCTCGCTGCGCAGGTGCCGCCCGATGGCGGGGAGGAAGGGGTTCGCGACATCGCCGACCGCGTAGACGTCGTCGATGCTGGTCCGCATCCCCTTGTCGGTCAGGATGCCGTCGGCGACGGCGACGCCGGCGCGCTCGGCCACCAGGGAGTTCGGCGCAGCGCCGACTCCGGCGACCACCACGTCGGCCGGGAGGCGCTCCCCCGTGGCGAGGACGACGAACTGCTCGCCACCCCCATCGACCCCGACCACCGTCGCGTCGTTGCGGAAGGCGACGCCGTTGTCGCGGTGCAGACGCTCGAACATGCCGCCGAGCTCGCGGCCGATCGCCTCGCGCAGCGGCACCTGCGCACGGCCGACGACGGTCACGTCGTTGCCGTAGCCGCGCGCCGCGGCCGCGACCTCCATCCCGATCCAGCCGGAACCGACCACGACCACGCGGCGGCCACCGACCTCCAGGGCGGAGCGCAGGGAGGTGGAGTCCTCCTGGGTGCGCAGCGGGAAGACGGCGCCGTGTCCGCTGCCCGGGACCCCGAGCTGCCGTGCGCGCGCCCCGGTCGCGATCACCAGACTGTCGTAGGTGATGCGGCCGCCGTCGGACACGAAGAGCTCGTGCGCGGACGCCTCGAACGAGCCGGCCTCCACACCGGGAACGAACTCCACCGCGTTTTCGGCGTACCACTCGTCGGGATGGACGGCCGCGTCCTCCAGAGGACCGTCCCCTTTCAGGTACTCCTTCGACAACGGCGGACGGATGTACGGATGGTGCTCCTCGAGTCCGAGCAGCAGGATGCGGCCGCCGAAGCCGCGCTCGCGCAGCTCGGTCGCGACGGTCGCGCCGGCGAGTCCGGCGCCTGCGATGACGACGGTCGGATTGCTCATGATCTCAGCATCCACTCTTCACACGGCGAGCGCCAGACGCCCGCACCACCGGTGCACCACCGGTGCACCAAGCGCGCACCGACGGCTCACAGGTAAGAGTCAGCCGACGCGCAGATAATGTTTCTCATGAACGCCGGACCTCGCATTCTCATCGTCGACGACGAGCCGAACATCCGTGACCTCCTCACGACCAGCCTCCGCTTCGCCGGGTTCGCCGTCCGCGCGGTGGGCAACGGCGCACAGGCGATCTCCGCGGTCCTCGAAGAGGAGCCCGACCTGATCATCCTCGATGTCATGCTGCCCGACATGAACGGGTTCGGCGTCACCAAACGCCTCCGCGGCGCCGGCTACACGGCGCCCATCCTGTTCCTCACGGCCAAGGACGACACCGAGGACAAGATCACCGGCCTCACCGTCGGCGGCGACGACTACGTCACCAAGCCGTTCAGCCTCGACGAGATCGTCGCCCGCATCAAGGCCATCCTGCGGCGCACGATGCAGGCCGACGAAGACGCGGTCATCCGCGCCGGCGAGCTGACCATGGACCAGGACACGCACGAGGTCTTCGTCGGCGACACCCCGATCGAGCTCAGCCCGACCGAGTTCAAGCTGCTGCGCTACCTGATGCTCAACCCCAACCGCGTGCTGTCGAAGGCGCAGATCCTCGACCACGTCTGGGAGTACGACTTCAACGGCGACGCCGGCATCGTCGAGTCCTACATCTCGTACCTCCGCCGCAAGGTGGACGCGCACTCGACCGAGCCGCTCATCCAGACGAAGCGCGGCTTCGGCTACATGCTCAAGGCCGCCAAGGCCTGAGATGCTCCGCCGGGCGGAGTTCAGCACGACCGCACACATGCCCGGCACAGCATCCGCTGCATAGACTGACGGCCTGATGCACTCACGCCTGCTCGACCGCTGGAACGCGATCTCCCTGCGCACGAAGATCACGGGCGTGACCGTGCTCATGCTGACGCTCGGTCTGCTGGTGACCGGGATCGGCACGATGTCGATGCTGAAGCCGGTCCTGCTCGACCAGCTGGATGCACAGCTCTCCGCGGCGTCCGGCGCGTCGTACCTGAACACGTACCTGTTCAAGACGACGGCGGACGCGGACCAGATCGCGACGGACGCCAGCCCGTCCGACTACTTCGCCGCGCTGTACGACTCCAGCGGCGCGCTGCTGAAGTACAACTGGCACAACATCCCGTTCGCGCAGCGTCCCGCCATCCCGCACACCCTCACCGTGGCGGAGGGCAAGTCCATGCCCGCGGGCGGCTACAACATCCCGAGCAACGACGGGCGGACCACCTACCGCGCGCTGACCCAGACGGTCACCTTCAACGGTCCTGACGGCGAGCTGGGCACGGCGATCGTCGCCACCGCCACCTCGCAGATCGACACGGTGATGGCGAGCTTCCTCGCGATCTTCCTCGGCTTCGGCGTCATCGTCATCGTGGTCGGCGCCGGGCTCACGCGCATGCTCGTCACGACGACGTTCGCGCCGCTGCGCGAGGTGGAGGAGACCGCGGCCGCGATCGCGGACGGCGACTTCAGCCAGCGCCTCGGCGGCGCGACGCCGAACACCGAGGTCGGCCGGCTGAACCGCTCCCTCAACACGATGCTCAACCGGATCGACCGCGCTTTCACCGACCGCGCCCGGACCATCGACCAGATGCGCCGGTTCGTCGGCGACGCCTCCCACGAGCTCCGCACGCCGCTGGTGTCGGTGCGCGGCTACGCCGAGCTGTACCGGATGGGCGCACTGCAGACGCCAGAAGACGTCGCCCAGGCGATGGACCGCATCGAGAAGGAGGCGATCCGGATGGGCATCCTCGTGGAGGACCTGCTCGAGCTGGCGCGCCTCGACGAGACGAAGCCCCTGGACCTGCACCGCGTCGACCTGGTGAAGATCGCCCAGGATGCGGCGATGGATGCGATGGCCGGCTCCCCCGGCCGCGTCGTCAGCGTCGTCCTGCCCGAACCGGTCGCCCCGGACGAGGACGAGCTGGAGGAGCCCGGCCTCGACACCGTCCCGATGTCGGTGACCGATGCGGCGGGACGGCCCTCGAACGCGACCGGGCCGATCGCGTTCGCCGGCTCCGCCCTCGCTCGCCTGCGCCGCGGCCGTGGGCGTCGCCCGGCGACGACGGGACCTCTGCCGGTCACCACCGGCGAGCGGGTCGTGCTCACCCGGCCGACCCACTCCGAGCCCGCGATCGTGCTGGCGGAGGAGAACAAGCTGCGCCAGGTGGTCACCAACCTGATGGGGAACGCCCTGCGCTACACGCCGGAGGGCAGTCCGATCGAGATCGCCGTCCAGGTGGACCACCGCACGGAGCGGGCCTCCCTCGAGGTGCGCGACCACGGCGAGGGCATCCCGCCGCAGATCCGGGAGAAGATCTTCCAGCGCTTCTGGCGCGCCGACACGTCCCGCGCCCGCGAGACCGGCGGCAGCGGCCTGGGCCTCGCGATCGTGTCCTCCATCGTCGCGGCGCATAACGGCACCGTGGAGGTCGTCGACACGGAGGGCGGCGGCGCCACCTTCCGCGTGTCCCTGCCGCTGGCGCCGTCCGCCGGCGCGCCCGCCTCGCCGATGTCGGCGACGCTCTAGGAGTCCGTCCTCCAGCCGCGGCGGAGGTTCGCGAAGACGATTCGCAGCGCCTCCCCTGGCGATGGTTCGCGGGCGGCGAGGTCGGGCGTCTCGAGGATGAAGCGGGCGAGGGAGCGCAGGGCCACGCCGTCCTCCGCGCGCCATTCCTCGGCGAGGGTGGACACCAGCGCATCCTCGCAGTCGGTCCACTTCTTCCGCACGTAGTCGCGGAGCTGCGGCGTGGAGAAGATCAGGTCGAGGAGTTGCTTCGACGCCCGATCGCCGGTCTCGAAGGGGAGCCTGCTCTCCATGAAGGTCTGGACGGCGCTCAACGGGTCCGTCTCCGGAGCGCGATCGCGGATCGCCTGCACCAGCGCCGCAGCGCGGTCCTCTTCGTGTTCGAAGACCAGTCCCACCTTGCCCGCGGGGTAGTACGTGAACAGCGTCGTGAGGGCGACGTCTGCGTCGTCGGCGATCTCGGCCACCGTGACGTCGTCGAATCCGCGCTCGAGGAACAGCCGGACCGCAGCCTGGTGGAGCGCCCGGCGGGTCTGGGCCCTCTTGCGCTCGCGGAGTCCCGTTCCTGCTGCCATGCGACGATCCTAGGGGATTCATCCAACCGTTTCCAGTTATGGTATTACTAGTTTTCTGTAGTGACTACAGAAACACGAACCCTGGCTCGGCCAGACGCGAAGGAGAAGCGATGAACACGACGGCCATCGTCAACGCACGGATTTTCGACGGCGAGGAGGTCATCCCCGAGACCTCGGTGCTGATCGAAGGAGCACGGATCGTGTCGATCGGCGGCCAGGCACCCGACGACGCGCAGATCGTCGACGGCCGTGGAGCCACCCTCCTCCCCGGCCTGATCGATGCGCACGTCCATACCTCCCTCGAGGCGCTCGAGCTCGCGCTCACTTTCGGCGTCACGACGGAGCTGGAGATGCAGGGGATGTTCACCCGCGACCGGAGGGGCGCCGTGACGGACGACGATCGGCTCGCCGATGTGCGGTCGGCAGGGTTCGGGATCACCCCGCCCGGAGGCCACCCCAGCGAGCTGATGGGCGACGGCGGCGGCGATGACGACGACGCCCCGTGGGAGGCGGAGGATGCGGACCCGGAGCAGTGGTCCGACATCGTGATGCCGTTCTCGAGCACGCCGGACGAGGCGGTCGCGTTCATCCCGCGGCTGCAGGCCACCGGCTCGGACTACATCAAGTTCATGATCGACGACGGAGCCGTCGAGGGCGCCCCTGGGCTGCCGCTGCTGGACGATGCGACGATCGCCGCCGGCGTCGAGGAGGCCCACCGGCGCGGCCTCCTGACCGTCGCCCACACGCTCACGGTCGACGCGACCGCGTCGGCCATCGCCGGCGGCATCGACGGGTTCGTCCACCTGTTCATGGACCGTCCCTCTACACCGGAGATCATCGACTCCATCGCGGCGTCCGGAGCCTTCGTCGTCCCCTGCGTGGTGCTGAACGCCTCCATGATGGGGATCCCGGCCACGGAGTTCGCGGCGGATCCCCGAGTCCGCGCCCGGCTGGACGACGCCTGGATCGCCACCCTGGAGAGCAGCTACGATCGGTACCCGCAGGGCGACCTCGACGATGTCCTCGCCTCGGTGCGCGCCCTCCACGACGCGGGGGTCGACCTCCTCGTCGGCACCGACGTGTCGTTCCCGCTGCCGACACTGGGCGGGATGGCGCACGGCGCGAGCGTCCACCACGAGCTCCAGCTCCTCGTCCGGGCAGGGCTCACGCCCCCCGAAGCGCTCCGCGCGGCCACTGCGACCCCCGCGCGCCGGTTCGGACTCGCCGACCGCGGACGGATCCGGGAGTCCCTGCGGGCCGACCTCGTCCTCGTGGACGGCGACCCGACCGCCCGGATCTCGGACACGCTCAACATCCGCCAGGTGTGGCGGCGCGGAACGCCGCTCTTCGCCCGCCAGTGATCGGACTCACCGCTCGAGGGCGTCAGGTGGAGGTGCGGGCGTACGGCGGCGGGCGAGGAGGATCGCAGCGACGATCGCGGCGACGACCAGCAGCACGGCGAGGGCGACGGTGAGGATGCCCGGCAACGTCTGGATCCAGGGCGTGGCGGCCGTGATGCGGACGTCGTGCGAATAGGTGTCCGCGAGGGTCGTCCCGGAGCCGGACGCGCGGTTGACCTGGTCGAGGTACGCCTCGAAGGACAGCTGGGGGGTTGTCGTCTTCACCGGCACCGAGGCGGCGGTGGTGAGGTGGAACGTGATCGTGGTGGTCGAATGCGGCGCGAGCTTCAGGGTGCCGCCGTCGCCGATGATGCCAACGATGTTCCCGTCCTTCGTCGAGCCGCTGAGGTGGACGGCAGCGGGCGCCGCCGAGGAGCCGGCGACGGTGTAGGTGAGGTGCAGCCGGCCGGCGTCGACCGCCGTCGTCGCATGATCGGCGCGGTACGCGTCGAACTCGACCTGCGCGTTCGTGATCGGGTCGGCGGACGGGTTGCGGAACGCGACGGAGAAGTCCTCGGCCGGCGCTCCAGGATGCACCGCATCCGGGAACGCCGCCTTCGCGGTCGGAGCGGCAGCGGCGGCATCCCCCTGGTACACGCGCGTCAGTGCCGAGTGCCCGCCCCGGGCATCCAGCGCGACGAGCGCGCACGTGACGGAATCGGAGCTGCCGGTGTAGGTCACCACGACGCTGCCGTTCGCGTCGGTGAGGGCGGAGTCGTGGTCGAAGGATCCGCAGCTCCCCTGATCCGAGACGGCGTAGCTGCTGAAGCTGACGCGGTCGCCGACGACCGGGTCGCCTGCACGATCCGTCACGATCGTCTGGACGCTGGACGTCTCACCCGAGCGGAGGTCGTTCGGTGTCGCATCCGTGAACACCTCGGCGATGTCGGTCGGCTCCGCTGAGGGATCCGTGGTGGCCTGGCTCTCGCTCTGGGCGCAGCCGAACCCCGGTCCGAAGCTGCCGTACGCGGCGTCGCTGAACTCGGTCTGCGTGTAATACGGGTGGCCGTCGATCAGCTGGTTGTACTCCGTCGTGAAGGGATGCGCAGGATCGACGGATCCGAGCGCCGTCCCGTAGTCGTCGGCGCACAGGTCGCCGATCTCGTGTCCGGTCGCGTCGAACCAGGCGGGATTCTCGCCATCCGGATCGGTCATCGCCTCGGCGAGTTCGTGGCTGAGCGTGCTGATGGCGCCGTCGGTGGCGCGGCTGCCGTTGGGCGCCTGGCCGCCGTCGCAGTTCGCGTCCTTGTACGGTTCGTCGCCGTACACGATGCGGGCGTCGGCCGGCCCGAACACCCGATGGTAGCCGCAGAAGGACGACACGGAGGTGGTCCCGTCGCGATCCTGGGTCTCCACCTGCGGGGGAAGGAAGACCGGGTAGAACCGGCCCAGTCCCGTGGGCAGCCCCAGGGAGTCGACCAGCCGGCTCAGCTCGGCGCGCAGCTGGTCGTCGGTCAGGCACGCCGTGACGGCCTCGCCCCCCGGGGAGCATCCGTCCGCGGGGAAGGCCGCATCGTCCATCACGGGCGTCCCCGCCGCCACCCGGTACGTCAGCGGGACGCGCTTCCCCTGGCTGGTGTCGTAGTACTCGGACGCGACGGAGTACACGTTCCCGTCCGTGCCGCTGGCCGTCGCGACGTCGTCGACGTACCGGTCGATGGTGTCGACGTAGCCGGGAGGGAACGCCGCCGAACCGGGAGGCGCCCAGAAGATCGGAGTGACGAGCAGCCCGTCGGCCTCTCCGGTGTCCATGGTGGGACCTCCCGAATACGACATCGGCGGTTCGCAGCCGTCGCAGTAGTGACCGTCGTCTCCTGACGCGTGGACGGTCGCTCCCCCGGCTGCGGGTGCTGCGGGTGCTGCGGGTGCTGCGGGCGCTGCGGCCACGGCCAGGGCGAGGGCGATGACCAGGGAGGCCACTGCGCTGGGCAACCTCAGTGCGTGCATCGACCTGGCTCCCCTCCGGCGGCGCGATCGCACCTCCTACCTGAAGCCATACACGCCGCGGAGTTCATCCCGATATACAGTGCTCGCATCACGATTCGGCCAGCGGCCCGTCTTCATGAGTGAGCCGCCGCCGTTCCAACCGGAATGGGTCCACAACGGCCGGCTCGCCTGCGGTGGACCGGCGCCCCCGCGCCGGTTCACCGCACGGCTCACTGGCGCTCAGGGCTGGAACGGCGCCCAATCAGCGAGGTCGTACTCGAGCTCGATGCCGTTGTAGAGCCGCACGACCCAGGCATGGGAGTCTCCACCGGCGAACTGACCGCGCACGGTCTCCGCCGTCCACTCGCCTCCCGCGCCGCGCTCCCAGTGGATGAGACCGATGTGCTCGCGCAGGCGCGGCGGGTGCGGTGGGTGTATGTAATCTTCAAGCTTGTCGGACATGAGAAACCTCCTTTGATCCCAGCCTGATCAAGGGTCCACGCGCACATCATGCATCCCGAACGATCGCGAGTGACACCGGGCTTCTACCCCCAGTTCGGGTGACACGGCGAGGTCAGTCGGCCTGCCCCTGCTCGGGCAGTTCGGCGCTCGACGGCGAGCGAGGCACCGTCGACGTCAGCCGGTACTGAACACTGTCCGGCCACTGGCGGGCGTCCATCAGCTCGAACACCTCGAACACCGCCACCCCCGAGATCTCTGCGGGCACGCGGATCCGCCGCGGTGGGAACGACACGTCCGCCGGCAGCGTCAGTCGCTGGAGCGGCGCCCCGTCGTCGCGAAGCAGCAAGGCGGTGAAGAGCCTCTCGCCGAACTCGGTCATAGCCGTCAGCGTAGGCCCGGTCGCCGGAATCGTCACCCTCCCTCACGGGGGTCACCACGTCAGCGCGGCGGCGCCAGGCCGCTCCAGGCATGAGCTTCGTATTCGAGCTCCACCCCGGTGATCAGGCGGACGATCCGCGTCCCGTCGGCGAAAGTCAGGATGCGGGACACCGACGGCTCGTCCCACGCCGGAGAGCCGTTCGGAAGCCACGGCTCGTCCCGGCGTGGGGGCGCCAACCCATCGCCATCACTGGTGTCGGTCATCGTTTGCCCCTCCCCATCCCCCGGCGCAACACCCCTCCATGGTGGCGCTCCCACACGCGGCGCGCACCACTGAAGTTCTGAGAATCCATAAAGAAGAAGGCGCCCCCCGCTACGCGAGCGGGAGGCGCCTTCTTCAGGGAATGGCTGGACTCAGAAGTCCATGCCCGCACCCGGGTCGCCCACGGGCGCCGGGTTCTTCTCGGGCTTGTCGGCCACGACGGCCTCGGTGGTGAGGAACAGTCCGGCGATCGACGCGGCGTTCTGCAGCGCCGAGCGGGTGACCTTCACCGGGTCGTTGATGCCGGCGGCCAGCATGTCGACGTACTCGCCGGTCGCGGCGTTGAGGCCGTGTCCGACGGGCAGGTTGCGGACCTTCTCGACGACGACGCCGGCCTCGAGGCCCGCGTTGATCGCGATCTGCTTCAGCGGAGCCTCGATGGCGACCTTGACGATGTTCGCGCCCGTAGCCTCGTCACCGGTCAGCTCCAGCTTCTCGAACGCGGTCTTGCCGGCCTGGATGAGGGCCACGCCACCACCGGCGACGATGCCCTCCTCGACGGCGGCCTTCGCGTTGCGGACGGCGTCCTCGATGCGGTGCTTGCGCTCCTTGAGCTCGACCTCGGTGGCCGCGCCCGCCTTGATGACGGCGACGCCACCCGCGAGCTTGGCGAGGCGCTCCTGCAGCTTCTCGCGGTCGTAGTCCGAGTCGGTCGACTCGATCTCGTTGCGGATCTGCTGCACGCGGCCGGCGATGGCCTCGGAGTCACCGGTGCCCTCGACGATCGTGGTCTCGTCCTTCGTGATGACGACCTTGCGGGCCTGACCGAGCAGGTCGAGGGTGACGTTCTCGAGCTTGAGACCGACCTCCTCGGAGATGACCTGGCCGCCGGTGAGGATCGCGATGTCCTGCAGCATGGCCTTGCGGCGGTCGCCGAAGCCCGGAGCCTTGACGGCGACGGACTTGAAGATGCCACGGATCTTGTTGACGATCAGGGTCGCCAGGGCCTCGCCGTCGACGTCCTCAGCGATGATGAGGAGCGGCTTGCCGGCCTGGATCACCTTGTCGACGATCGGCAGAAGGTCTTTGATGTTGCTGATCTTCTGGTTGGCGATGAGGATGTACGGGTCTTCGAACACCGCCTCCTGGCGGTCCTGGTCCGTCACGAAGTACTGCGACAGGAAGCCCTTGTCGAAGCGCATGCCCTCGGTCAGCTCGAGCTCGGTGCCGAAGGTGTTCGACTCCTCGACGGTGACGACGCCCTCCTTGCCGACCTTGTCGATCGCCTCGGCGATGATCTCGCCGATGGTGGTGTCGCCAGCGGAGATGGATGCGGTGGCCGCGATCTCCTCCTTGGTCTCGACCTCCTTGGCGGACGCGACGAGCTCCTCGGTGACCGCCGCGACGGCCTTCTCGATGCCGCGCTTCAGCGTGATGGGGTCGGCGCCGGCCGCGACGTTGCGCAGGCCCTCCTTGACCAGGGCCTGAGCCAGCACGGTCGCGGTGGTGGTTCCGTCACCCGCGACGTCGTCGGTCTTCTTCGCGACCTCCTTGACGAGCTCCGCGCCGATCTTCTCGTACGGGTCGTCGAGCTCGATCTCCTTCGCGATCGAGACGCCGTCGTTCGTGATGGTCGGGGCGCCCCACTTCTTCTCGAGGACGACGTTGCGACCACGCGGGCCGAGGGTCACCTTGACGGTGTCCGCCAGGGTGTTCAGGCCGCGCTCGAGGCCGCGACGCGCGTCCTCGTTGAAAGCAATGATCTTTGCCATGTGTTTCTCGTCCCTCCCGGACGTGTGCGAAAGATTCCGATTTTTAGCACTCGATCAGATGGAGTGCTAAAGCGATTCTGGCACTCGTGGCTGTGGAGTGCAAGACGACTTCGCTGCGGGGGAACGACGAAGCGCCGCCCCTCGGGGGACGGCGCTCCGTGTGGTGCTGCTGGATCGGTGTCAGGCCAGTCGGACCGACTCGGCCTGCGGGCCCTTTTGCCCGGAGCCGACCTCGAACACGACCTGCTGGCCCTCTTCGAGAACCTTGTATCCCGCCATGTCGATCGCGGAGTAATGAACGAAAACGTCCTGTCCCCCACCTTCGACGGTGATGAAGCCGTAGCCCTTCTCAGCGTTGAACCACTTCACGGTCCCGTTCGCCATGCATTACTCCCATTGCTGTGTCGCTCGCGCGATCCGACGCCGCACGTTGAATCCCGATCCTAATGCGTGGAATACCGGGCGGCGCCAGCGATTTCGTGAATCCGTATCGAAATGTGGCCGAAGTTAAACACGTGCGTAACAAAGAGGAGAAGGGCGCTCCTCCGCGGGCTCACCCGGGGTAGTTCGCCCCGATGACGACGGTGATGTCCGCGCCGGTGTCCGAGAAGGCGGTGCTCTGCTGGATGGTCGCCCCCGGGAGGGACTGCGCGACGCCGAGGGCGGCCGCCTGGTTCGCCGGGTCTCCGTAGTAGATGATGGTGGCCGCGAGGTCGGTGCGGTCGGCATTCGCCAGCGCTCCGACCTTCCAGCCGGCGGCCGTCAGCTTGTCTCCTACCGTGCTCGCCAGCCCCTCGCGAGTGGTGCCGTTGAGCACGTTGACGCTGAGTGCCGGGTTCACCGTCGGCACGATGGTGGGCGTGGGGGTGGGGGTGGCCGTGGGGGTCGGCGTCCCGGTGCGGGAGGCGGAGGCCCCTGCGCCGTGGAACGAGATGCTGCCGTTCACCAGGGAGAGCCCGACGATGCCGGCGCCCACGAGCACGATGGTGGCGAGCGCCGCCCAGCCCACGGCCATCCAGCCTCGTCCTCGGGGACGCGGAGCCCGGTGAGCGCCGACGCGCTTCAGGTCGTCCGGGATCTCGTCGAACCGGTCGCGGGGGAACTTCTCTGCCATCGGGGGATGCGGTCCTTGGGGTCAGTCGCCGGACGGGAGGGTCCGAGCGTGTCGTGCGGCCAGCCTCGCCTCGCGGAGCCGCAGCAGCCTCTTGACGAGCATGGGGTCGTGGCGCAGCGCCGCCGGACGGTCGATCAGCGCACCGAGCAACTGATAGTACCGAGCCGCCGAGAGACCGAACTCCTCGCGGATGGCCTGCTCCTTGGCTCCGGCGTGCCGCCACCATTGGCGTTCGAACGCGAGGATCGCGGCATCCCGCTCACTCAGCTGTTCCGTGTCAGAGGGCTCGCGGTCGGCGGCCGGCCGTCCGTCTGCTGACCGGGCCACGCGCACCGCCTTCCCTTGTCACGGTTGCCGGGCCCGGCCGGCATGCCGGCCGCGCCCCGCGCTCGCACGTCATCCTAGGGCGCGTGCCCTGTGTGTTGCCCGTTTCGGTGCGGCACGTCGCGGTTCACCGGTCGGGAACAGTCCGTTCAGGTGCGCCGTTTAGTGTTGTGACGCAGAGAGTAAGGAGTGGCATGGCACACGACACGACGAGAGATGGCTACGACGTCACCAAGAGCGAGGACGAGTGGCGCCGCGAGCTCACCCCCGAGCAGTACGCGGTGCTCCGCCAGGCCGGGACCGAGCGTCCGTGGACCGGCGAGCTGCTCGACGAGAGCCGCGCAGGCCTGTACACGTGTGCCGCGTGCGGTGCCGAGCTGTTCCAGGCCGGCACGAAGTTCGACTCGGGATGCGGCTGGCCGAGCTTCTACGAGTCTGTGCGCCCGGAGGCCGTCGAGCTCCTGGAGGACGACAGCCTCGGGATGGTCCGCACGGAGGTCCGCTGCGCCAACTGCGGTTCGCACCTGGGCCACGTCTTCCCGGACGGATTCGGGACTCCGACCGGTGACCGCTATTGCATGAACTCGCTCTCGCTGAACTTCACCCCGGAGGCCTGATGAGCGATTCCCGCCGGAGCGATGTCGCGGTGCGCGATGCGGCCGTGAGCGATCTCGCCGCCCGGGTCGCCGCCCGCCGCTCGTACTCGCGCGTGACGGCCGACGCTCCGACGCACGACGAGCTGCTGCCCCTGGTGGCCGCGGCGGGGCGGGTGGCGGACCATAGCGCGTTGCACCCCTGGCGGATCATCGAGTTGCGCGGCGAGGCGCGGAACCGTCTCGGCGACGCGTTCGTGCGGGATGCGAAGGCCACGGGGTCGGAGGCCGAGAAGCTGGCGGCGAAGCCGTTGCGCTCGTCGCTGCTGCTCGCTGTGGTCTCCGTGCGGACGAAGAGCGAGAAGGTGCCCGGCTGGGAGCAGGACGCGGTCGCTTCGGGCGTCGCGCACATCCTGAGCCTGCTGCTGCATGACGCGGGCTGGGGTGTGATGTGGCGCACCGGTCACCACACCCGCTCGAAGGCGGTGCACCGGATGCACGGCCTGGAGAAGAACGAGCGGCTTCTCGGCTGGCTGTACGTGGGCGGGATCCCCGCGGACAGCAAGGAGGGCCACCGCACATCGCTCGACCCGAAGCGGTTCCTGACGACGCTGGACTGATCAGGAGTCCGCTCAGGCGGGCGCGCGCCGCCAGCTCCAGCGGACGCTCGCCACGGCGACCGCGACGATCGCGAGCAACGTGCCGCCGATGGTCGAGAACGCGAGAGCCGTCCCGGAGGTCGGCAGGAGCAGATCGAGCAGGAGCGCGGCCACCAGCTGGCCTGCGACCGTCGCGAGGCCGAGCAGCAGCACGCCGGTGATCCGGACGAGCAGCGCGGTGACGCCGATGAAGACGCACCCGAGCGCGCCGCCGATGTAGAGCCAAGGCTCCGGCGGCAGCTGCTTCGGGAGGCCGGCGAGCGCCCAGTGCCCGAGCATCAGCACCAGCAGCACCACGGTCCCGACGGCGAAGTTGATGAAGGTCGCGGTGAGGGCGCTCTCGGCCACCGCACGCACCTGGCCGTTGACCGCCTGCTGCCACCCGGTTCCGAGGCCTGCGATGAACGGCAGGATCAGGAGCAGCAGCGGGGCGGAGCCGCCGAACTGCGCAGAGACCGCCCAGGTCACGGCCGCCAGTGCGAGGAGCGCGCCGACCAGGCGCGCGGCGGTCAGCGGCCGACGGCCGCCCGGGCCGATTCCGACCCGATCGAGCACGAGACCGCTGATGGTCTGACCGGCGACCACCGCGACGGTGAACAGCGCGACGCCGAGCGCGGCGGCCGAGAGGCCCTGCGACAGCACGAGGAACGAACCCGCCGCTCCGCCGCAGACGTACCACCAGCGGATGCGCCGGTCGCGGAGCGCCTCGCGCACGCGGGCGAGGCCGCGACGTCCGGCCGGGGCGATGGCGAGCGCGACCGAGAGGATGATCAGGCCGGAGCCGAACGAGATGGCGGCGGCCGTGAAGCCGTCGCTCAGCCGGCTGCCGAGCTCGCCGTTGATGCGGGACTGCACCGCTACCAGGCCTCCGCACACCACGGCGAAGATCAGCGCGAGCCAGAGCGGGAGGGAGCGGGGAGTCACTCCCCCTACCCTAGGCCCGGGGCGCGCCTGTCAGCGATCAGGGCGCGGGCGCCCCGCCGTCGGTCGGCTCGGGGGTGGGCAGCCAGTCCACGTCCTCCTCGGGCGCGACCTCCTTCTCCTCGGTGAGGTCGTCGTCGTCGTCGTTCTTCTTGTCGCTCATGCCGGTCACATTACGCCCGCGCCGCCAGCGGTCCAGGCGTGTCCGCGAGCACGCCGAGCGGCGATTCGATGGCGTCGGCGACCTCGCGCAGGAAGCCCGCGGCGACCCCGCCATCGGTGACCCGGTGGTCGAAGACGAGGGAGAGCTGGAGGATGCGACGCGGCGCGATCGCACCGTCCACCACCCAGGGTCGCTCGATCGCACGGCCGAGGCCGAGGATGGCCACCTCCGGATGGTTGATGATGGCGGCGCTCCCGTCGACGCCGAGACTGCCGTAGTTGTTGATCGTGAACGTGGAACCGGCGAGCTCGACCGGGGGCAGCGTCCCCTCGCGCGCGGCCGTGGCGAGACGGTCGAGCTCCGCGTCGAGTTCGCGCACCGACAACCGGTCGGCGCGACGGACGACCGGCACCAGGAGGCCGCGGTCGGTGTTCGCCGCGAAGCCCAGGTTGACGCCCTCGAAGGTGACGAGCCCGTGGCCGTCGGGCGTGACGCGGCCGCCGAGTTCGGGATGCCGCGCGAGCGCGGCCAAGGCGAACCGGGAGACGAACGACAGGAACGAGGGCGCCCGGCCATCGCGGGCGAGCCGACGGCGTCCCTCCCACAGCTCGGTCGCGTCCACGTCCACCCAGACGGTGGCCTCCGGGATCTCCGCCCGGCTGCGCGACATCGTCTCGGCGACGGTGCGGCGCAGGCGGGAGAACGGGGTGGTCGCGTCGATGGTGAGGCCGGTGCGCGGGTCTGTGCCGGCGTCCGCGGCGGCGGCAGCGGGCCGGGCGCCGGCCGAAGCGGGAGCGGAGGCGCGCGGGAGGCCGACGGGCGCGGTTGCGAAGGCAGCCTCCACGTCGCGCCGGGTCAGCACTCCATCCGGGCGCGTCGGCCGCAGGGTCGCGAGGTCGATGCCGTGGCTGCGGGCGAGGGCACGGACCACCGGGGAGACGACGGGCACGACCCGGGGCGGGGCGGTCGGGCGCGGCGATGCGGTCGTGGTCGCCGTCGCGGCACCCGACCGGGCGACGCGATTCCTGCGCCCGGCGTGGGAGGTGGTGCCGTAACCGACGAGGACCTGGCCGGAGCCGCTCCCCTGTTCGGCCGAACGCGGTTCGGCTGGCCGCGCGGCGGCCTGCTCGACCGCCACCTCCTGCACTTCGATCAGCGGCGCACCGACCAGGATCGTGTCGCCTTCGCCGCCGTGCAGCGCAGCGACGGTCCCGGCATACGGCGACGGCACCTCCACCACCGACTTGGCGGTCTCCACCTCGGCGATCGGCTGGTCGGTCGTGACCGTGTCGCCGACCGCCACCAGCCAGCGGACCAGCTCCGCGTCGGTCAGGCCCTCCCCCAGGTCCGGGAGGGTGAACACCTTCGCGGTCATGCGTCCTCCCACTGCAGCGCATCCACCGCGTCGAGCACGCGGTCGACGTCGGGCAGGTAGAACTTCTCCAGCTTGGGAGGCGCGAACGGGGTGTCGAAGCCGGTGACCCGGCGGATCGGCGCCAGCAGGTGGTGGAAGCAGCGCTCGGAGACGCGGGCGGCGACCTCCGCGGCCACGCCGGCGAAGCCGGGCGCCTCGGCGATCACCACCGCGCGACCGGTGGCGCGGACGGCCGCGCACACGGTCTCGTCGTCGAACGGCACCAGAGAGCGGAGGTCGATGACGCCGAGCTCGCGGCCCTCCTCGGCCGCCGCCTCCGCTGCGGCGAGCGCCACCGGGACGGACGGGCCGTAGGCGATCAGGGTGGCGTCGCGGCCCTCCCGGGCGACCCGCGCGCGACCGATCTCGGGGAGCGGTGCGCGGGTGTCCACCTCGCCTGTGGTCCAGTAAAGCTTCTTCGGCTCGAGGAACACGACCGGGTCGTGATGCGCGATCGCCGCGCGCAGCATCCCGTACGCGTCCTGCGGGGTCGCCGGGGACACGACGGTGAGGCCGGGCGTGTGCACGTAGTAGGCCTCGGAGGAGTCGGAGTGGTGCTCGACGCCGCCGATCCCGCCGGCGTACGGGATGCGGATCACCATCGGAAGCCGCACGGCGCCCTTCGTCCGGTTGCCCATCTTCGCGACGTGGTCGACGATCTGCTCGAACGCGGGATAGGCGAACGCGTCGAACTGCATCTCGACGACCGGGCGCATCCCGTTCATGGCCATGCCGACGGCGGTGCCGACGATACCGGCCTCGGCCAGAGGCGTGTCGAAGCAGCGGTTCTCGCCGAAGCGCGCGCTCAGGCCGTCGGTGATGCGGAAGACGCCGCCGAGGGGGCCGACGTCCTCGCCGAAGACGAGCACGGAGGGGTCGGCGGCCAAGGCATCGGCGAGGGCGCGGTTGAGGGCCTGCGCCATGGTCAGGGTGACGGGGGCTTCGGGGGCTTCGGGGGCTTCGGGCGTCGTGTCGGCGTCCGCGGGTCGTTCTGCGGGCGCGTCGTGCATGAGCGTCATCGGGTGGCCTCCATCGTCGGGGATGCGGTCGCTCGGGCGGCGGCCAGCTCGGCGTCGAGCTGCTGCGCCTGCTCGCGGAGCTGCGGGGTGGGCGTGGCGTAGACGTGGGCGAAGAGGTCCTCGGGGTGGGGCTCGGCATCCGCCATGATCGCTGTGCGGAGGTCGGCGGCCACGCGCTCGGCGTGCGCCTGCGCCTCCGCGTCATCGCCGGCGTCGAGCGCACCCTCTGCGGTGAGCCAGGTGCGGAGGCGGAGCAGCGGGTCGCGGGCGAGCCACGGCTCCACCTCGCCGGCCGTCCGGTAGCGGGTCGCGTCGTCGGCGTTGGTGTGCGACTTGATCCGATAGGTGCGTGCCTCGACCAGGGTCGGGCCTCCCCCCTCCCGCGCCTCTGCCACCGCGTCGCCGAGCACCGCGAGCAGCGCGGCGAGGTCGTTTCCGTCGACCAGTCGGCCGCGCATCCCGTACCCGATGCCCTTGTGCGCGATGCTCGGCGCCGCGGTCTGCCTGCTGAGCGGCACGGAGATCGCGTAGCCGTTGTTCTGGACCAGGAAAACGACGGGGAGGTGGAACACCGCCGCGAAATTGAGCGCCTCGTGGAAGTCGCCCTCGCTGGTCGCGCCGTCGCCGCACATCGCGAGGACGACGGTGTCCTCACCGCGCAACCGGGCGGCGTGGGCGAAACCGACGGCGTGGAGCAGCTGGGTCGCCAGCGGCGTCGCCTGCGGGGCGACGTGGTGCACAGTCGGGTCGTAGCCGGAGTGCCAGTCGCCGCGCAGCAGGACGAACGCCTCGAACGGGTCGACGCCCCGTGTGATGACCGAGACGGTGTCGCGGTAGGTCGGGAACAGCCAGTCCTCGTCCGCCAGCACCATCGCGGCCGCGACCTCGCAGGCCTCCTGGCCGTGCGACGACGGGTAGACCGCCAGGCGGCCCTGGCGGACCAGCGCATCCGCCTGGTCGTTCAGCCGGCGGGCCAGCACCAGACGGCGGTAGCCGTCGAGCAGTGCGGCCGTGGACGGGAACGGGTGGCGGTCGTCCGGGTGGGACCCGCCGTCCTGGTCGATGAGCCGCAGCGGGGTGTCGCCGGGCAGCAGATCGTCCGCGTGCATCTGTTCTCCTTCGAAAGACGTCGCTCACTCTCATGGTGACTTCGTGGGACGGGAAACTCTATGGGTCGTCCGGAACCGAGACGGAACGGATGCGGCTGCGCGCCTGGCGTGCCAGACTGTCCAGCACCATGGACGACATCGACGTACGCATCCTGGACGCTCTGCGCGCCGACGGCCGCGCCTCCATCACCGCGGTCGCGGAGACGGCGCACGTGTCCCGCGCCAACGCCTACGCGCGGGTCTCCCGGCTGATGTCCGACGGCGTGATCACCGGGTTCACGGCGAAGGTCGACCCGCGCCTGTCCGGCCGCGCATCGTCGGCGTACGTCACCCTCCGTGTGGAGCAGGCCGACTGGCACGACCTGCGGGAACGGCTGCGACAGATCCCGGAGGTGGAGCACTTCGCGCTGGTCGGCGGCGACTTCGACGTCATCCTCCTGGTGCGCGCCCGGGACAACGAGGACCTGCGGCGGGTGGTGCTGGAGGAGCTGACCAGCATCCCGTCGGTGCGCGACACGAAGACGTCTCTCGTCTTCGAGGACCACGACCTCCGCTGACCCCCGCCCCTCCCAGCCGCTCCTCCCCGGATGCGTGTGCCGTCGTTTGTCACGTTCGCCCCTGCGCGCCCCGCCGCAAACGTGACGAACAGCAGCAGTCGGCAAGCGGGGCGCACGCGCGCGGGTTGCCCGGGGGCGGCGATTCTGCGACGATGCAATTGCTGAACGTTCGTTCGGTAATTCGGGTTCGAGGGAGAGCACGATGGCAGAGGCCTACCTCGTCGGCGGGGTGCGCACCCCGGTCGGCCGCTACGGCGGCGCGCTGGCGGGCGTGCGTCCGGACGACCTCGCCGCGCTCGTCGTCGCGGAGGCGGTCCGGCGCTCGGGGGCGCCCGGCGAGGCACTCGACGAGGTGATCCTCGGCGCCGCCAACCAGGCCGGCGAGGACAACCGGAACGTCGCGCGGATGGCCGTTCTGCTGGCGGGTCTCCCCGACGAGGTGCCCGCGATGACCGTCAACCGGCTGTGCGCCTCTGGGCTGACCGCGGTCATCCAGGCCGCGCAGGCCATCCAGGCCGGGGATGCCGACCTCATCGTCGCGGGCGGCGTCGAGTCGATGACGCGCGCGCCCTGGGTGCAGGCGAAACCCGACCGCCCGTGGGCCAAGCCGGGGCCGCAGTACGACACGTCGATCGGGTGGCGGTTCCCCAACGCGCGCCTCCTCTCCCGCGACAAGGCCACGTACACGATGCCCGAGACCGCGGAGGAGATCGCCCGCCTCGACGGGATCGGCCGCGAGGAGGCCGACGCCTTCGCCCTGGAGAGCCACCGCAGGGCGGCCGCCGCCGCGAACGCCGGCAGGTTCGACGACGAGCTCGTCTCCGTGGACACACCGGGAGGACGGGTCGGCGCCGACGAGGGCATCCGGCGTGACAGCAGCATGGAGGCCTTGGCCCTGCTCAAGCCCGTCGTCGCCGGCGGCAGCGTGGTCACGGCGGGCAACGCCTCCCCGCTCAACGATGGGGCGTCCGCGATCGTCGTCGCGAGCGCCGCGGCGGTCGAACGGTACGGCCTGCATCCGCGGGCGCGCGTCGTCGCCTCGGCGAGCGCCGGGGTCGCGCCCGAGGTGATGGGGCTGGGTCCGGTCCCCGCCACGCGGAAGGCGCTCGCCCGCGCCGGGCTCGACGTAGCCGACCTCGACGCGGTCGAACTGAACGAGGCCTTCGCCAGCCAGGCGCTCGCGTGCATCCGGCGGCTCGGCCTCGACCCGGCGACCGTCAACGCGGACGGCGGGGCGATCGCCCTCGGCCACGCCCTCGGATCGAGCGGGACCCGCATCCTCGTCACCCTGCTCGGCCGGATGGAGCGCGAGGGCGCGCGGCGCGGCCTCGCCACCATGTGCGTCGGGGTCGGGCAGGGCACCTCGCTCATCGTGGAGGCGGTATGAGCGGCGAGCACGGCAGGATCGGGGAGGCGGCATGAGCGACGAGCACAGCCTCGTCGTCGAGGAGCGCGCCGACCGCATCGTGGTCACCCTCGACCGGCCGGAGCGGCGCAACGCGATCGACCAGCGGATGGTCGACGAGCTGCACGCGGTCTGCGCGCGGCTGGAGGTGGCGCCGCGCATCCTCATCCTTGTCGGAGCGGGCGGCGTCTTCGCGTCCGGCGCCGATATCGCCGAGCTGCGCGACCGGACCGCGGCCGACGCGGCGCACGGCATCAACGACACGATCTTCTCCCGCATCGCGGCCCTCCCGATGCCCGTCATCGCCGCGCTCGACGGCTACGCGCTGGGCGGCGGAGCCGAGCTCGCCTACGCGGCCGACCTCCGGATCGGCACGCCGCGGCTGCGGATCGGCAACCCCGAGACCGGCCTGGGCATCATCGCGGCCGCCGGCGCACTCTGGCGGCTGCCCCGGCTGGTGGGCCTGCCGCTGGCGACGGAGCTGGTGCTGACCGGGCGCATCCTGACCGGCGAAGAGGCGCTCGCGGCCGGGCTCGTGAGCGACCTGTTCGAGCCGGCCGAGCTGCTCGACGCCGCCCACGCGCTGGCCGACCGGATCGCCGCGAACGACCCGCTCGCGACGCGGCTGACCAAGCGCGTGCTCAACGCCCCCGCGGAAGCGCATCCCGGCGCGGAGCGCGAGGCGCAGGCGCAGCTGTTCGAATCGCCCGAGAAGCACCGGCGGATGACGGAGTTCCTGCAGCGGAGGGTGGCCCGATGAGCGCCCTCCCCGAACGCGTCGCCGTGATCGGCGGCGGCCGGATGGGCGCCGGGATCGCCCACGCGTTCCTCATGGCGGGCGCTCACGTCGCGGTGGTGGAGCAGAACGCCTCGGCGGCGGCCGAGGCACGGGAGCGCATCCTCACCGCTGTGGAGGGCAGCATCCGCCGCGGTGCAACGGCCCCCGACCCGGCCTGCCTGCTGGTGACCGTGACCTGGGAGGCGCTCAGCACCGCCGGCTTGGCGATCGAGGCCGTGCCGGAGCTCGTTGGGCTGAAGCGGGAGACGCTGCGCCGCGCGGAGGACCTCCTCCCGCCGGACGCGGTGCTCGCCACGAACACCTCGTCACTGTCCATCGACGCGCTGGCGGAGCGGCTGCAGCGGCCGGGCGCGTTCCTCGGGCTGCACTTCTTCAACCCGGTCCCAGCCTCCTCGCTGGTCGAGGTCGTCCTCGGCACGGCGACCGCGCCCTCCACCGCCGACGCTGCGACCGGCTGGGTGGCCGGCCTGGGCAAGACGGCGATCACCGTGCGGGACTCCCCCGGTTTCGCGTCCTCGCGGCTCGGCGTGCTGCTCGGCCTGGAGGCGATCCGGATGGTCGAGGAGGGCGTCGCCACCCCCGACGACATCGACACCGCGATGGAGCTCGGCTACAAGCATCCCGTCGGGCCGTTGCGCCTGACCGACATGGTCGGCCTGGATGTCCGGCTCGACATCGCCGAGTACCTCGCGCGCGAGCTCGGGCCCCGCTACGAGCCTCCCGAGCTGCTACGGAAGATGGTCGCCGAGGGGATGCTCGGCCGCAAGACCGGCCAGGGGTTCTTCTTCTGGGACGACGACGGCAACTCCGTGCCTACCGCCCTGGGGCGTCGACGATGAGGTTCGTGATGCGCGCCGTGCAGAGCCGGTTGCCGTCCTCGTCGCTGATGACGACCTCGTGCGAGGCGATCGTGCGGCCCAGCCGGATCGCGGTCGCGACCCCCGTCACCACTCCCGACCGCGCGGCCCGGTGGTGGGTCGCGTTGATGTCCACGCCGACTGCGCTGCGCCCCGGACCCGCGTGGATGACGGCCGCCCACGAGCCGAGCGCCTCCGCGAACGCGACCGACGCGCCGCCGTGCAGCAGCCCGAACGACTGCCGGTTGCCCTCGACGGGCATGGTCGCCACGACGCGCTCCGCGGACTGCTCCAGGATGCGCACCCCCATCTTCACGTCGAGCTCGCCCAGTTCGATCGTCCAGTCGCCGTCGGCCATTCGGCCAGCATACGCATCCACATTCGCATCCATCTCCACGTTCGCGTCCACTCGAGGAGGCCACTCATGATCCTGCCCAGCTACATCCGTGACGAATGCTGGACGCCGGAGTCGGTCACCGGCATCGGCACCGACGACGCCGAGGCCGGCGCCGCCGAAGTGCTCGACGCCTCCACCGGGGCTCCGATCGTCCGGGTCAGCACCGCCGGGCTCGATCTCGCCGGAGCGCTGGAGCACGCCAGGACGGTCGGCCAGCGATCGCTCGGCGAGCTGACCTTCCACCAGCGCGCACTGCTGCTCAAGCAGCTGGCGCAGGCGCTCACCGAGCGGAAGGACGAGCTGTACGCGCTGTCCGCCCAGTCCGGCGCGACGAAGGCCGACTCGTGGATCGACGTGGACGGCGGCATCGGCGCCCTGTTCACCTACGGGTCGAAGGGACGGCGCGAGCTGCCCAACGCGCAGGTCGTGCTCGACGGGCCTGCGGAGCAGCTGTCGAAGGACGGCAGCTTCCTCGGCCGTCACGTCTACACGCGGCTCCCCGGCGTCGCGGTGCAGATCAACGCCTTCAACTTCCCGGTCTGGGGGATGCTCGAGAAGTTCGGGCCGTCGTTCCTGGCCGGGATGCCGACCCTGGTGAAGCCGGCGACTCCCACCGCATTCATCGCGGAAGCCGCAGTGCGGATCATGGTCGAATCCGGCCTCCTTCCCGCCGGCACGCTGCAGCTCGTCTCGGGAGGCGTCCCCGACCTATTCGAGCACCTGCGGCTCGGCGACCTGGTCGCCTTCACCGGGTCGGCCTCCACCGCAGAGCGGCTGCGCGCGAACGACTCGGTGCAGACCGGCGGGGTGCGGTTCACGAGCGAGACCGACTCCATCAACGCGTCGGTGCTCGGACCGGATGCGGTCACCGGCACCCCCGAGTTCGACGCGTACGTGAAGGGGCTGGTCGTCGAGCTGACGGCCAAGTCGGGGCAGAAGTGCACGGCGATCCGCCGGGCGATCGTGCCCGCGCCGCTGCAGGACGACGTGATCGCGGCCGTGCGCGACCGCATCGCCTCCCGCGTCGTCGTCGGCGACCCGCGCGCCGAAGGCGTGACGATGGGGCCGCTGGCGTCGCGGACCCAGCGCACGGAGGTCCTGCGGCAGGTCGCGCGGCTGGTCGCGGCGGGCGGCGAGCTCGTGCTCGGCGGCCTCGACCAGCCGACCGTGCGGCTCGCCGACGGCTCGACGGGCACGGCCCCCGACGGAGCGTTCGTCGCGCCGCTGCTGCTCCGGTTCTCCGACGCCTGGACGCCGGAGGCGCACACGGTGGAGGCGTTCGGACCGGTGGCCAGCATCCTCCCGTACGGGTCGCCCGAGGAGGCGGTCGCGCTGGTCGCGCGCGGCGGCGGGTCGCTGGTCACGAGCGTCGCGACGCACGACCCCGAGTTCGCCCGCACGCTGGTGCTCGGCTCCGGCGCGTACAACGGCCGCATCCTGGTGCTCGACCGGGACGACGCGCGCACCTCCACCGGGCACGGCTCGCCGATGCCGCACCTGGTGCACGGGGGCCCGGGACGCGCGGGCGGCGGGGAGGAGCTGGGCGGCATCCGGGCGGTGTTCCACCACATGCAGCGGACGGCGCTGCAGGGCTCGCCCGACCTGCTGACCGCGATCACGGGCGTCTGGCACCCGGGGGCGGCGACGGCGTCGGGCGCACAGCATCCGTTCCGCAAGTCGCTGGCGACCCTGCGGATCGGCGACCGGGTGGAGGCCGGCCCGCGGCGGATCACGCTCGACGACATCGAGGAGTTCGCGACGTCGACCGGCGACACGTTCTACGCGCACATGGACGAGGAGGCCGCGGCCGCGAACCCGTTCTTCCCCGGCCGGGTGGCGCACGGCTACCTGCTCGTCTCGTGGGCGGCCGGCCTGTTCGTGGACCCGGCGCCCGGCCCCGTGCTCGCCAACTACGGCCTGGAGGACCTGCGGTTCCTGACCCCCGTCGTCCCCGGCGACAGCATCCGCGTCGCCCTCACCGCGAAGCAGATCACCCCGCGCGAGACCGACGACTACGGCGAGGTCCGCTGGGACGCCCGCATCCTCAACCAGCGCGACGAGCTCGTCGCCACCTACGACGTCCTCACCCTCGTCGCCAAGTAACCCCCCACCGTCGAGTCCACACTTTTTGCACGCGACACGCCGGTGGGGCGTGCAGAATTCGTGTACTCGACGGTGGGGGGAGGGGTCAGCGGAGGGCGAGGGCGAGGATGGTGTCGGCGAGGTCGTCGGGGGTGAGCGGGCCCGCGGGGGTGTACCACTCGGTGAGGGAGTTGATCATGCCGAAGAGGAGACGGGCGACGACCGCTGGGTCGGCGTCGGTGCGCAGCGAGCCCTCGGCACGCGCCTCGGCGACGAGTGCGGCGACGGCGTGGTCGAAGGTGCGCCGGCGGGCCAGCGCCGCCCGCTCCACCTCCGTGTTGCCGCGCACGCGCAGCAGCAACGTCACGTAGGGCAACCGGTCCGCGAGCACCCGCACGGCGCCGCGCAGGACGAAGGCCAGCCGGTCGGCGGCGGGGCCGTCGACGGCTTCCGGCGCTCGCAGCACCCCCTCCAGACCGTCGAGCGCCTCGTCGAGCGCCAGCCCGAGCAGCTCGTCCTTGGAGGCGACGTGGTGGTAGATCGCCGACTTCGACAGGCCCAGCCGCTCGGCGAGCATCCCGATCGAGGTGGCGTCGTAGCCGTGCTCGTTGAAGGCGGCCACGGCGACTTCGAGGATGCCGCGCTGGTCGTACCCGGGCCGCCCGCGCCGCAGCGTCTCCGAATCCGCCGTCTCGGTCATCCGCTCAGTCTGGCATGTCGCACCCCTCGCGGCATATACTGACCGAACGATCAGTAAGTAAAGGGGAGGTCGATGGAGACCACCACGGAGCCCACCACCGCGAGCGCCGATACCGCCGCCGAGCAGGCCCGGTTCGACGAGCTCATCGCCACCGACTCCCGCGTGGAGCCGCGCGACTGGATGCCCGACGACTACCGCCGCACGCTCATCCGCCAGATGTCCCAGCACGCGCACTCGGAGATCATCGGGATGCAGCCGGAGGCCAACTGGATCTCGCGCGCTCCCAGCCTCAAGCGCAAGGCCATCCTGATGGCCAAGGTGCAGGACGAGGCCGGTCACGGCCTGTACCTCTACTCCGCCACCGAGACGCTCGGCATCACGCGCGATGAGCTGACCGAGCAGCTGCTGTCGGGACGCGCCAAGTACTCCTCGATCTTCAACTACCCCACGCTCAGCTGGGCCGACATCGGCGCGATCGGCTGGCTGGTCGACGGCGCGGCGATCTGCAACCAGGTGCCTCTCTGCCGCTGCTCGTACGCTCCGTACGGCCGCGCGATGGTCCGCATCTGCAAGGAGGAGTCGTTCCACCAGCGGCAGGGTTTCGAGATCCTGCTGTCACTGATGCACGGAACCCCCGAGCAGCAGCGCATGGCGCAGGATGCGGTGAACCGCTGGTACTGGCCGTCGCTGATGATGTTCGGCCCGCCGGACGGCGACTCCCCCAACTCGGCCCGCTCGATGGGCTGGAAGATCAAGCGGTTCTCGAACGACGACCTCCGGCAGCGGTTCGTCGCCATGCTCGTCCCCCAGGCGGAGGCGCTCGGCGTCACCCTCCCCGACCCGGACCTCCGCTGGAACGACGAGCGCCAGGCGTACGACCTGGGCCCGATCGACTGGTCGGAGCTGCAGGAGGTCATCGCCGGCCGCGGCGCCTGCAACGCGCAGCGACTGCAGCGCCGGCGCGAGGCGCACGAGGACGGCGCTTGGGTCCGGGAGGCCGCGGCGGCCTATGCCGCGAAGCACCATGCCACCCGTGAGAAGCGGGAGGCGGTCGCATGACCGCCGAGCCGTGGCCGCTCTGGGAGGTCTTCGTGCGCGCCTCTCGCGGTCTCAGCCACGTCCATGTCGGCTCGCTGCACGCACCGGATGAGGAGCTCGCGGTGCGCAACGCACGCGACCTGTACACGCGTCGCGGCGAGGGCGTCTCGATCTGGGTGGTCCGCTCGGACGCGATCACCGCGAGCGACCCCGACGCGAAGGACGCCTTCTTCACCTCCCCCGAGGGCAAGAACTTCCGGCACGCGACGTATTACACGGCTGCGGAGGGGGTGAAGCACCTGTGACGGATGCGCACCTCGACCACACGCACACCGACGACACGCACATCGAGCCCGGCCACATCCAACTGAGCGCCGTCACGCTCTCGGACGAATTCGTCACTTCTGAGGTCCCGCCCACCCCCGAGGTCGCCGAGTACGCGCTCTGGCTGGGCGACGACTCCCTCGTGCTCGCCCAGCGCCTGGGCGGCTGGATCACCCGGGCCCCCGAGCTGGAGGAGGATGTCGCGCTCGCGAACATCGCGCTCGACCTGCTCGGCCACGCTCGCTCCCTGCTCCGTTACGCCGGCGCGGCGACCGGACGCACCGAGGACGACCTCGCCTACTGGCGCGACGAGGGCGAGTTCCGCTCGGCGCATCTGTTCGAGCAGCCGAACGGCGACTTCGCACACACGATCGTCCGCCAGTTCGCGGCCGCCCACTACCTGTACGCGCTGTACGACCGGCTGCGCGCCTCCACCGATCCGGTGCTGGCCGGCGTCGCGGGGAAGGCGGTCAAGGAGGTCGACTACCACCGCGACCACGCCGACCAGTGGATGCTGCGCCTGGCCCTCGGCACCGACGAGTCGCGGCGGCGCACCCTCCGGGCGCTGGAGGACGTGTGGCCGTACGTCGCCGAGCTGTTCTCCGACGACGCGATCCCCGCCTCCCTCTTCGATGCACTCGAGGCGGAGGGCGTGGCGGCCCGTCCCTCCTCCCTCCGCGCCGCCTTCGACGCCGACATCGCCCCCGTGCTCGCGGAGGCGCAGCTCGACCTCCCGCGCGCCTTCGAGGCGGCGGGAGGCGGCCGCCGCGGCCGTCACTCCGAGCATCTCGCGCCGCTCCTCGCCGAGTTGCAGGTGCTCGCCCGGCAGCATCCGGGGGCATCGTGGTGACGCATCACGCCGACGCGGCACGCGCGTGGTCCGCGGCGGCCGCCGTCGTCGACCCCGAGGTGCCGGTGCTGACCATCGACGACCTGGGCGTCCTGCGCGAGGTGAGCGTCTCGGACGACGGCGTGGAGGTGGTCATCACCCCCACCTACTCCGGCTGCCCGGCGATGGACGCGATCCGGGAGGATGTCGTCCGCACCCTCACCACGGCCGGTTTCGGCGACGTGCACGTCCGCCTGGCCCTGTCGCCCGCCTGGACGACGGACTGGATCAGCGCCGCCGGACGGTCGGCGCTCAAGGAGTACGGCATCGCGCCGCCCTCCGCGGCAGGTCCGGTCAGCCTCCGCCTGTCGGTGAAGTGCCCGCACTGCGGCTCGCTCGACACGCGCGAAGTGGCGCACTTCGGCTCGACCTCCTGCAAGGCGCTGTTCGTCTGCCGCGAGTGCAGCGAGCCGTTCGACCACTTCAAGGCGCTGTGAGGCGCGGCTGATGGCGCGGGCCCGTTTCCACTCGCTCGCGGTCGCCGAGGTGCGGCCGCTCACCGCCGCCAGCGTCGAGGTCACCTTCGCGGTGCCCGAGGAGCTGCACGGCGAGTACGACTACCTTCCCGGACAGCACGTCGCGCTGCGCGCGCACGTCGCGGGGCGGGAGCTCCGCCGCAGCTACTCGCTGTGCCGGCCGCCGTCCCCCGGGCGGATCAGCGTCGCCATCAAGCGCGACCTGGGCGGCGCGTTCTCCAGCTGGGCGACCAGCGAGCTGCGCGCCGGCGACCGGATCGACGTGATGAGCCCGCAGGGCACCTTCACGGTCGACCCTGCGAGCACGGCCGACCGCCACATCGTCGGGATCGCCGCGGGCTCCGGCATCACCCCGCTGATGGCGCTGGCGTCCAGCATCCTGGCCGGGTCCTCCACCTCGCGCTTCACCCTCGTCTACACGAACCGCACGGCGATCGACGTGATGTTCCTGGAGGAGCTCGCCGATCTGAAGGACCGCTACCCCGCCCGCCTCGCTCTGCACCACGTGCTGTCGCGTGAGCAGCGGTCGGCGCCCCTGCTCTCCGGCCGCATCGACGAGGACCGGCTGCGGAGGATGCTGGACACGCTGATCCCGCCGGACTCCGTCGACGAGTGGTTCCTGTGCGGACCGTTCGAGCTCGTGCAGCTGTGCCGCGACGTGCTGGAGGCCTCCGGGGTCGCGCGTCAGCGCATCCACTTCGAGCTGTTCACCACCGGAGAGCCGGGCGAGGCGCGCGGCGACAGCGGACGGCCGGTCGTCGTGCACGAGGGCGAGCGCACGGCGGACATCGAGTTCACCCTCGACGGCCTGACCTCGACGGTGACCACGCCGGTGGACGCGAACGAGTCGGTGCTGAACGCGGCCCTGCGGGTTCGACCGGACGTGCCGTTCGCCTGCACCGGCGGCGTGTGCGGCACGTGCCGTGCCCGGCTGCTCTCCGGCGACGTGCGGATGACGGAGAACTACGCGCTGGAGCCCGAGGAGCTGGAGCGCGGCTACGTGCTGACCTGCCAGTCCCATCCCCTGACCGACCGCGTCGTCGTGGACTACGACGGCTGACCCGACCGCACCAGCCCTGGAGGCACCGTGATCGACCTCGACATCGCCGACAGCGTCGCGCGGGTGACGCTGAACGCGCCGGAGCGGCTGAACGCGCTCGGCGCGGACGACCTCCGCTCGCTGGACTCGGCCGTTGCGGAGGCCGAAGCCGCGGGCGTGCGGGCGCTCGTCCTGCGTGGCGAGGGCCGCGCCTTCTGCGCCGGCCGCGACATCGCCGGAGTCGACCCCGCGACGGATGACGTCAGCGGCTACCTCGACGGTCTGGTGACCCCGCTGCTGCGGCGCATCGCGGACTTCCCCGCGCCGACGTTCGCGGCCGCGCAGGGCGCCTGTCTCGGGGTCGGCCTCGGGTTGCTGGTTGCGACGGACGTGGTGTACGTCGCGGAGGACGCGAAGGTCGGCTCCCCCTTCGCCGCCCTGGGCGCGACTCTGGACTCGGGAGGCCACTGGCTGCTCGTCTCCCGCCTCGGCCCGAACCGCGCGCTCGATCTGATCTACTCGGGGCGCCTGATCTCAGGAACGGAGGCGGTCGCGGGCGGACTCTTCTCGCGGGCGCTCCCGGCCGCGGAGCTCGACGGCGCCGTGGAGGCTGCCGCGGCCGCCGCCGCCGGGGGCGCGACGCAGGCGTTCCTGGCGAGCAAGCGGATCGTCGCCGGCCTCCGCGACGGAAGTCTCGACTTCTGGGGCTCGATCGCCGCCGAGAACGCGGCGCAGGCGGCCCTCCGCGACACGGCCGACTACCGCGAGGGCTTCCGTGCCTTCCAGGAGAAGCGCAGGCCGGGCTTCACCGGCCGCTGACCGCTTCCGTCGAGTGGTGACATCATGCGGCAATCCGGCGCGAATAGGAGCATCTACTCACCACTCGGCGACAGGCGGAGGGCGGAGGGCGGAGCTCAGCCGACGCGGGTGGCGAGCAGGCGCTGCACCGCGGCCAGCGGGATGGGGATCCACGCTGGGCGGTGGCGCGCCTCGTAGGCGATCTCGTAGACGGCCTTGTCGAGCTCGAACGCGTCCAGCAGCAGGCGGAACTCCTCCACCTCGCCGCCCGCGACCGAGGCGTAGCCGTCGAGGTACGCCGCTCGCGCGTCCGTCGCCCAGCCGCTCGCGTCGATCGGCGTGTCCCGCCGGGCCAGCGAGCCGGCGACGTAGTCGAAGGAGCGCAGCATCCCGGCCACATCGCGCATGGTCGCGTCGGGCAGTGCGCGCTCGGCCAGCGGCCGCAGCGGCTCGCCCTCGAAGTCGATGAACTGCCACCCGCGGTCCGGCGAGTGCAGCACCTGGCCGAGGTGCAGGTCGCCGTGGATGCGCTGCAGCAGCGGGAGCGGCGCAGCAGCCGCCTCCTCGTAGACGGCCGCGATCCCGGGCCGGAGCTCCTCCACCTCGGGCACCTCGGTGGTGGTGACCGTGAGCCGTCGGAACATTCCGTCGAGCGCGCGCGCCACATCCTCCCGGGTCGCCGGCGACGTCGGAAGCACGCGCGCCATCATCCGGTGCAGCTCCGCGGTCCCCGCGCCGAGCAGGTGGGCGCGCTCCGTGAAGTCCTCGCCGTGCTCCGCGGCACTGACCGCCAGCTCCCAGCCGTCCTCGGCGCCGGGGACGAAGTCCTGCATCAGGGCGAGCTCACCGGAAGCCGTCGAGCCGTCCGCGGCGGGCCACTCCCCGGTCAGCCAGCCCAGCAGCGCGGGCGTCCGCCGCGAACCGCCGGCCGTGAGCGCCGCCAGGGTGGAGACGTCCGGGTTCTCGCCGTCCTGCACCACCCGGAACACCTTGATCAGGGCCGGGCGCCCGTCGTCGAGTTCACCGACGATGGAGGTGTTGGACTGCTCACCCGTCAGCTTGCGCGAGGAGCGGATGACCAGCCGCTCGCCGAGCGTGTGCCCCTGTGCGTGGGCGTTGCTGCCCTCCGCCCGCTCCTGGCCCGTCATGAGCTGGACCAGCGTCGCGACGTACGCCTCCTCGGTCGGGCCGTCGTACAGGTAGCGGCCCCCGGCCTCGCCGATGAGGGCGGTTTCGTCGCCCTCCCGCTGGACACGAGCGACGACCGGCACCTGGTACACCCGCGGCGTCCGCGGCGCGTCATCTGCGAAGAAGTAGGTGACGATTCGGACGTCGGCGTCGGCCGGCTCGGCGTCGAACGCGGCGAGGAGGCGCAGGCGGGGCTCGACGTTCTTCGTCGAGTACCAGCGCTGGCGCCGCATCCACGTCCCGACCAGCTCGGTGAGTTCGGTCATGCCTGAACCGTACGCCCGCTCCGGCGTTTGCGCGCCGGGCGGTCAGGCGATCGGGAGGATCGGGATTCGGGTGGCTCAGCGGGTCCCGAGGGTGATCCCCCGCGCGGCCATGAACGGCTGCGGATCGATCTGCAGGCCGCCGACGCGGACCTCGAAGTGCAGGTGGCACCCGGTCGACAGTCCGGTCGATCCGACCTGCGCGATCGGCTGCCCTGCTGCGACGTGCTGCCCGACCGTCACGCCGATCCCGCCGTCGCGGATGTGACCGTAGGCGGTCTCCACGCCGCCACCATGGTCGATGAGGATGAAGTTGCCGTAACCGCTGAACGGCCCGGCCCGCTCGACCGTGCCGGCGGCAGCGGCGTACATCGTCGTGCCGCAGGCGGCACCGATGTCGTCGCCGGGGTGAAACAGCGCTGTGCCGAGAGGGCGGGAGGGCCGCGGCCCGAACACGTCGGTGATCGGACCGTGCACGGGGAGCGCCCAGCCGCTCGCCACGAGGGCCGGGTCGGAGGTCAGCACCTGGAAGTCGGAGCCGGCGGAGATGACGGTCGGGGCGGCCGCGAGCGCCTCGGACGCGGCATCCACCTGTGCCTGCGCGTCGGCGACCGCCTGCTGCGGGCTGTCGACGTCGATCGCGGTGACGGCGTCGGCGGCGCCCTTGGCCTGCTGCGTGAGCTTCTGCGCGACCTTCTTCTCGCCGGCGGCGGCGCGGATGGCGGTGTCGCGGTCGGCGGAGAGCCTCGCCAGGCGGTCTGCCGCCCCCAGCTTCGTCAACAGGTCGCCGGGGCCGCGCAGCGCGGCGCTGAGAGGATCCTGCGTCAGGAGGTGCGTGCCCGAGGAGCGGATCAGCGCGGTCGCGAACGCCGCTGCGGCCTGAGACCGCTTGGTCGCCGCCGCCGCCCGCTGCTTCACCGCGTCGGCGACCGCCTGGGCCTGGTCGTGCTCCCGCTGGGCGTTGTCCGCCTCCTGCGTGGCATCGGCGAGCTGCTGCTGCGCCGTGGCCAGGTCACTCGCGAGCTCCGCGGCCTGTGCCAGCTCGGCAGGGTCGACGCTGTCGAACTGCGGCAGGTCGGGGGCGGTGAGGGTGATGTCGTCCGTCGGCGGCGGCGTGGTCGCGCCCGGAGCTGCGGGGGTCCCGGACGGGCTCGGTGTGGGGGTCGGCGTGGGTGTGGGCGTCCCGGACGGGTCGGGCGTAGGGGTCGGCGTGGGCGTGGGAGTCGGCGTCCCCGTGGGGTCGGGCGTCGGGGTCGGCGTAGGCGTCGGCGTGCCCGTCGGGTCGGACGGCGACCCCGTGGGGTCCGGCGTCCCCGTCGGATCCGACGTCGTCGCGGGAGGTGTCGGCGCCGCCGTCTCCGTCGGCGCGGGAGCGCAATTCGCGGTGCACTCGTCGGCCGCGGCCGCCTGCGGCACGGCGAGAAGGCCGCCTGCGACGAGGGCGAGAGCGGCACAGGCGTGAATCAGGCGCGGCCCCGGGGACCGCGTCGCCGCCCTTCGCCGTCCGAATGCTCGCCGCATGATCGCAATGGGCCTGCGACACATGCCGCGAGGCCGTAGTGAGATCGTCTCACTCACGGGGTCGGTGGACAAGAGACCCCGGCCGGTCGGATGCAGCTCACAGGATCCGCACGTTACGGTGGGGGGTTGTGACCGACAGTACCGCCACCGCGCGCCCGCGACGATCCGCCCGGCGCACGTCCAGCTGGAAGACCCTGCTGCGCGATGTGGTGGTCATCTTCGTCGTAGCGGTGCTGGTCTCGTTCCTCATCAAGACCTTCGTCGCGCGGTCCTTCTACATCCCGTCCGGATCGATGGAGAACACCCTCCAGATCAACGACCGGATCATCGTCAACGAGCTGCAGCCGAAGGTGTTCGGGTTGCAGCGCGGCGACGTCGTCGTGTTCAAGGACCCGGGCGGCTGGCTCCCGCCGGCGCCCCCTGCGACCGGGAACGCCCTGCAGCAGGGGGTCGGCGCCGTCCTCGACTTCGTCGGCCTCGGCGCGTCCGACTCCGATCAGCACCTCGTGAAGCGCCTCATCGGCCTCCCGGGCGATCACATCAGCTGCTGCAACGCCCTCGGTCAGATGAGCGTGAACGGCGTACCGCTCAAGGAGCCGTACGTGCTGCTCCCTGCCGGCGTGCAGGCCGTGTCGGAGAAGTCGTTCGATGTCACCGTTCCGGCGGGCACCGTCTGGGTGATGGGTGACAACCGGTACAACTCGGCCGACTCCCGTTACCACATGGACGACCCGGGCAAGGGCTTCGTTCCGCTGTCGGACGTCGTCGGCAAGGCGTTCGTCATCAGCTGGCCGGCCAGCCACTGGACCTGGCTCGACGACTACCCCGACGTCTTCCGCGGCGTCGAGCGCGACGACCAGTAACAGCGACCAGTAGCGCCCCCTCAGTTCTCGGCGCGACCCAGGCGCCAGTAACCCATGAAGGCCACGCGCGAGCGGTCGATCCCGTGTCCGCGCACGAGAAGGCGCCGGAGGGTCTTGACGGCCGCCGACTCCCCCGCGATCCAGGCGTAGAAGCCGGCAGGGACGGCCTCGGCGGTCTCCCACAGGATGTCGTTGTCCACATCCACATCGTCCAGCGCCTGCCTGCTGTGGGCGGACGCGGCGGACACCAGCCGCGGATGCTCGCGCAGCCACTCCTCGACGGCGGGCACGAGGGCGCTTCCGCTGGCCGATCCGCCGCGCGCCAGCCAGGTGACGGTCGCGTGCTGCGGCAGCCGGAGAGGGAGGGCGTCCTCCTTCGACGGCACTTCGATGAACGCCCGCGCGCGGCGGCCGGAGGGCAGGGCCCCCAGGATGGAGGCGATGGCCGGGGCCGCCGTCTCGTCTCCGGCGAGCAGCAGCTCGCGCGCGTCGCCGGGACGCCAGTCGATGCCGACACCGCGGTGCGGGCTCCGCGCGTCCGGCCCGATCACGTACAGTTCGTCCCCCGCCCGGGCCGAAAGCAGCCAGCGGGAGGCAGGACCGCCATCGCCGTGCACCACGAAGTCGACCTCGAGCCGGCATCCCACCGTGTCGATGGACCGGACCGTGTACGTGCGGAACGGATTGCGCCGGTCGTCGGGCAGGGCCCGCCACCGGGCGTACCAGTCGCCGGCCAGCTGCGCCTCCTCGTCGTCGAGACCGAGGTCGGAGAAGCTGCCGCCGGGCAGCGGGAAGAGCAGCTTGATCCGCTGGTCGAGGCATTCCGTGCCGAAGTGCTGGAACTCGTCGCAGCGGAAGGTGACGCGGGTGAAGTGCGGGCTCAGCGTCCTGACCTCGGCGACGCTCGCGCGATACGGCCGGTACGCCGGGCGGGGATGCTCGGTGCGGGTCGGGGCGAGGATGGTCACAGCGGTTCTTCCGGGTCGGGGAGGCGGACGGAGCGAACTAAGGTAAGGCTACACTAACTAGGCTCGCGGCCTCCTGACGATCTCCTGAATTCGGGCAACAGCACGAGTCCCGGTGCAGAATGTCGAAGAGCGGCGCATTCGTTCGACGCCCCCGTGAAGCGTTCGCTATCGAGAGGACAGAACGATGAAGTACATGATGTTCGTGATCACCGACAGCACCCCGGACACGGAGCCGGACGAGACCGACGTCGACGGCTGGGTGGACGAGCTCGACGCCAGCGGCAAGCGGATCATCGGCGAGGTGCTGCAGCCGCTGTCCGAGTCGCGCGTCGTGCGCGTCCGCGGCGGCAAGCGGTATGTCACCGACGGCCCGTTCGCCGAGACCAAGGAGTGGATCTGCGGGTTCGACATCCTCGAGGTCGAGGATCTGGAGGAGGCGATCGACATCGCGTCGAAGCACCCGATGGCGCGCAACGGCCAGCTGGAGCTCCGCCCGTTCATGCAGTGGGAGGAGACCGCGGGGGCGTGAACGAACGACCGGTCGTCGTGACGGCTGCGGGCGCGGTCCGCGGCCGGGACGACGGCCGCGTCCGCGCCTGGCGGGGCATCCGCTTCGCCGAGCCTCCCACAGGTCCCCTGCGCTGGCGGGCGCCGGTCGCCGCACATCCGTGGCCGGGCGTCGCCGAGGCGTCTCGCTTCGGACCGGCGGCGCCACAGCGCCCGAACCCGTCCGTCCCCCTCGCTCCTGGCCAGCCGGGCGGCGCTCGGATGGACGAGGACTGCCTGTTCCTGAACGTGGTCCGCCCGAGCGCCGAACCACGCTCCGGGGGCGCGCGGCCGGTGATGGTCTGGCTCCACGGCGGCGCCTACGCCCTCGGATCGTCGAGCCAGCTCGTCTACCACGGCGACGCCCTGGCGGCCGACGGAGACGTCGTGCTCGTCACCCTGAACTACCGGCTGGGCGCGCTCGGCTTCCTCGACCTCGGCGCGGCAGGCGCAACCGCGACGGAGAGCAATCTCGCCCTGCGCGACGTTCTGCTCGCGCTCCAGTGGGTGCGCGACAACATCGCCGCGTTCGGCGGCGACCCCGGCGCCGTCACGGTCTTCGGCCAGAGCGCGGGGGCCGGACTGGTGACCGCGCTGCTCGCCTCGCCTTCGGCCTCCGGGCTGTTCCACCGCGCCATTGCGCAGAGCCCTCCCGCCGGCTCCATGTACGGGCCCGAGCGCTCCGGCGTCGTCGCGCGCCGATTCCTCGACCTGCTCGGAGTCCGGCCCGGCGACGACCGCGCGCTGACGTCGGTACCGGTCGAGGCCATCGTGGAGGCGGGGGCGGCGGTCTACACGGAGGTCCCGCGCGAACATCCCGGGATGCTCGCGTTCGCCCCGGTGGTCGGCGACGACATCCTCCCGGAGGCTCCGCTCGGGGTGCTCAGCGACGGCCGGGGGATGCCTGTCCCCCTCCTGATCGGGACGAACCGCGACGAGGCGACCCTGTTCCGGCTGATGCGCTCCCCGCTCCTCCCCATCCGTCGGCCGGCGCTCGAGCGCATGTTCGCCGCGATGCGGGAGGAGCAGGAGAGCGAGGGAGGCCCGGCCGGGGTGCGCCTCCCGCCGCGGGAGCGCGTGCTCGCGGCGTACCGGGGCGCTCCGCTCACCCGGAACGTGCGGATCGCGACCGACATCGCCTTCCGGATGCCGGCGCTGTGGCTGGCCGCCGGTCACGCCTCCGCCGCTCCCACCTTCCTCTACCGCTTCGACTACGCCCCACGGCTGCTGCGGCTCACCGGTGTGGGGGCTGCCCACGCGACCGACCTGCCGTACGTCTGGGGAGAGTTCGGCGGGCTCCCCCGCGATCCGTCGTTCCTGCTCGGCGGCCGGCGGACGGCGGCCGCCGTCTCGGAGCGTGTCCGCGCCCGCTGGACGGCGTTCGCACACGGCGGGGCTCCGGGGGATGGATGGCCGGCCTACGACTCGGAGCGCCGTGCCACTCTCGTCATCGCCGAGGAGGATCGGCTGGTGCCCGATCTGGATGCGCCGCTGCGCGCCGGCTGGGGCGAGCAGGTCCTGTCGTTCCGATGACCCGGCCTCGCGGGTCAGGGGGACGTGTGCTGCGCTACGAAGCGCAGGGCGTCCTCCGCCATCGCCGGTGAGATGTCGTGCCCGACTCCCGGGTAGACCCGCTCGACGAGCGTGGAATGGGCGGGCAGGAACTCCCGCATCCGCGCGACGTCGTGCACGCTGATGACGTCATCCGCGGCGCCGTGGCCCCAGAACACTGGAGGCCGCGTCCGGGCGAGCTCCTCGTCGCCGCGCTCCCCGTCGAGCGTCGTGAAGCCGCCGAGCGTCACGACGAACGACAGTCGCTCCGGCGCCCGCCGCATGGCCTGCAGCGCGGTCGCGCCGCCCTGCGACCAGCCGACGGCGGCAACCGGGGCATCCCCGACGTTCGTCTCGATCCAGTCGAGCAGCAGGTCGGCGGCCGGCGCGGCGTCGCTCGAGTGGGCGCCGAGCTTGCCGTCGTCTGCGACCTGGAACCACTCGTACCGGTCGCCGAGCGGCAGAGGCGCCTGCAGCAGCTCCGTCCGCCAGGGACGCGGAGTGCGCTCGGCGATCCACGCGAGGTCGTCGCGGACGCCGTAGCGACCGTGGAGGAACAGCAGCACCGGGGTCGACATGCTCCCATTCAGCCCCGTACGGGGCGACGAGTCCAGTCTCCGGCTGACAGTAACCTCCATACCCGTCATATCGGCGGCCCGGATGCGTCCCTCTGTACGAGGACCGATCAGCGGCTCCGACGGAATGAATGAAAGACGACCATGCCACACCGCCCAACCCAGACGAATAACGCGTGGCTGACGCTTCGCACCGCCGTCGCGGAGGAATACGTCACGAAGCTCCCTGAGCTCCTCCCGATGGACGAGTTCGCGCGACTCACCGGCTTGACGCTCGGGCAGGTGAGGCACGCGACCACAACGGGCGCACTCGTGGTGTCCCTGCGAGAGGGACGGCGCGGGATCGCACCGGCCGACAACATCGCGTTCCTCCTGCGCGAGCGGCTGCTCCGGCTCCCCCTCCCTGCACCTGTCTCCGGTCCGCGCCCGCTCCGAGAGCTGGAGGTCAGCGCGGCCGCCTACGAACGCATCTGGGACGAGGCGGTCCGCAGCAAGACCAGCCCCGAGGAGGCCCTGGACCGTCTCCTGCACTCGGCTCCCGCGAAGATCAGTGCTTCCGGCCGCCACCGCTGAGGGACAGCTCCGTCTGGGCTGAGCCGGACGGGGCAGGAACACGGCCGCGGCGATCCCCCGCCCACGCCCAGACCGCGCCCGCCGTGAGCACGGTCACGAGCAGGCCCGCACCGACCGAGGCGGCCACGACGGCGGCGACCCCCGCCGGCGCGACATACAGCGCGATCAGCAGGGTCGAGGAGGCCAGAACACATGCGGCGCCGACCACCGCGGCGGCCATCGCACCCATGGTGTCCGGCTCCAGCCGTCGGGCCTTCTCGGGTTGCGCGAGAATCTCGGGAACGGTCGGGCGAAGAGCGGCGACAGCGTCGAGCGGAGGTTTGTTGGTCACACCGTAAGAGACGGTGATCTCCCCGGAACTCTGACGCGTTCTCCCGGACTGGACCGGACGGAGCCGGCTGCGGGACTCGAACCCGCGACCGCTCGCTTACAAGGCGAGTGCTCTACCAACTGAGCTAAGCCGGCACGGCGGTCACCCGCCGCCACCATCCTAGGGCAGTGGCCGCCTACGGAGTCGGCGTGGGGGTCGGCGTCGCGGTCGACGTGTACTCGTCGCCCTGGGCCTGCAGCACGAACGCCTTGAAGTCGTCCGCGCTGGTGAGCGAACCCGTATACGGCTTGCCGTTGACCAGCACCAGCAGGGCGTTCGTCATCTTGCTGACGTCGGAGTTCGGGATGGGGCCGCTCAGGGCACGGTCGCTGGCGGTCGTGACCCAGCTCTTGAACCGACCGTCGTCGATGCAGGAGTCGATATCCCCCGTGTGTGCGGCGCCGGCAGCCTCCACCCGCTTCTTCAGCACGTCGTCGCTGAGGCCAGGGCCGCCCTCGGCGGGCTGCTTCTCGAACAGCGACGCGTTGAACTTCCAGAACGCGTTCGGGTCGTAGTTGGCGACGCAGGCCGCGGCGTTCGCGGCACGGAGCGAGTACTTCGTCCCGGCCGAGTGGCTGGTGTAGATGGCGACCGGGTGCATCTCGACGGTCACCGCGCCGTCCTTGACGAGCGGTTCGAGCTGCTTCAGATTGGTCCGCTGGAAGTCGCCGCAGAGCTTGCAGAGGTAGTCCGCGTAGATGCGGATGTCGACCGTGCTGGCCTTGGGGTCTGGAGTGCTCGCGACCGGCTTGGCGTCGGCGGAGAGCGCCATCGTGGTCTTCACCTTGAGGCCGGAGCCGACGACGACACCGTCGCTTGCCATGTTCTTGGGGCCGGGGACGGTGGGCCGGATCGCACTGACGATGACGATCGCGACGATGGCCAGGATCGCCAGGACTCCGATGGTGATGCCTCCGCCGAGGAGGGCGCGACGGCGGCGCTCCTTCTTCTGGTGCGAGGTGCGGAGCTGCCGCGCCTTCTCGCGTGCCGCAGCGCGGACGTCGCCGGGGCGGCTGTCGTCGGACTGGTTCTGTTGGCTCATATCTTCCGGATACTGCTCTCGGGTCGAACGGGCCGCGCGGGGGACGCGGCGGGCGTGGCACCTCCGGCGCACACAACCGGGACAGCTTAAACCGGCAGTCTGGGAATCGACCAGACGGTGGCTGGACGTGCAGGCTCAGCGGAACGATGGCGGTCCGGGCGCACAGCCGGGAGGGGTCCGGTCGAGAGCACGTCCGCCGATGACATATTATGGCCACGTGGCAGAGACGCCATCGGACGTCTACGCCACGTTCATCCATTCACAACGGATCGTCCGGCACGTACCTGCCGGTGAAGGAGACAAGAAGAAGATGGCGACAGTCACCTATGACAAGGCGACCCGGCTGTACCCGGGTTCGACCCGCCCTGCCGTGGACTCACTCGACCTGGACATCGCAGACGGCGAGTTCCTCGTCCTCGTCGGCCCGTCCGGCTGCGGCAAGTCCACGTCACTCCGCATGCTCGCGGGCCTCGAAGAGGTCAACGACGGCAACATCTTCATCGGTGAGCGCAACGTCACCGATGTTCCGCCGAAGGACCGCGACATCGCGATGGTGTTCCAGAACTACGCGCTGTACCCCCACATGACCGTCGCCGAGAACATGGGCTTCGCGCTCAAGATCGCCGGTGTCGGCAAGGAGGAGCGCGCCCAGCGCGTCCTCGAGGCCGCCAAGCTGCTCGACCTGGAGCCCTACCTCGGCCGCAAGCCGAAGGCGCTCTCCGGTGGTCAGCGTCAGCGCGTCGCCATGGGCCGCGCGATCGTCCGCTCCCCCCAGGTCTTCCTGATGGACGAGCCGCTCTCGAACCTCGACGCGAAGCTCCGCGTGCAGACCCGCACGCAGATCGCCTCGCTGACCCGCCGCCTCGGCGTCACCACGGTCTACGTCACCCACGACCAGACCGAGGCGCTCACCATGGGCGACCGCATCGCGGTCCTCAAGGACGGCGTCCTGCAGCAGGTCGGCACCCCGCGCGACCTGTACGCGCAGCCGAACAACGTCTTCGTCGCCGGCTTCATCGGCAGCCCGGCCATGAACCTGTTCTCGGCCGACGTCACCGATGGAGGCGTGAAGTTCGGCACCTCGGTCGTCCCGATCGAGCGCGAGGTCATCGCCAACGCAGGCCCGGCGGTCACCATCGGCGTCCGCCCCGAAGACGTCGTGGTCTCCTCCTCCGAGGGCACCGGCCTCAAGGTGACCGTCGACCTCGTCGAGGAGCTCGGCGCCGACGGCTACCTCTACGGCCACTCCGAGATCGACGGCAAGCGCACCGACATCGTCGGTCGCGTGGACGGCCGTGTCCACCCGAACGCGGGCGACACGGTCTTCATCACGCCGAAGCCGGGCCACGTCCACGCCTTCCACGCGGAGTCGGGCGAGCGCCTGGGCGGCGCGGTCGTCGACTAAAGTTCCAGGAGCGAATCCTCACTCTGCCGCAGTCCGGAGCCGGGCTGCGGCAGAGTGCTTTTCCCCGGGTGTTCGCGCCCGACAACTTCACCGGAGGACCATCGTGGCCGGATCCGTCAACATCACCGCGGCGACCGTCGACCCCGCGCTGCTCGACCTTCCCTGGAACATCCCGCTCGAGGACTGGTCGAACCAGCACATCGCGCTGCTCCCGAAGGGCATCAGCCGCCACCTGGTCCGTTTCGCGAACCTCTCCGGCTACGTCATCGCCATCAAGGAGACGACGGCCGAGATGGCGCAGCGCGAGTACGACATGCTGCGCACGCTGCAGCGGTACGACGTCCCCTGCGTCGACCCGGTCGCCGTGATCAAGAACCGCAGCGACGACAACGGAACCCCGCTGAACGCCGCACTCGTCACCCGGCACCTGAAGTTCTCCCTCCCCTACCGCGCCCTCTTCTCGCAGACTCTGCGCCCCGACACGGCCACCCGCCTGGTCGACGCCCTGGCGGTGCTGCTGGTCCGCCTCCACATCGTCGGATTCTTCTGGGGAGACGTCTCGCTGTCCAACACGCTGTTCCGACGCGACGCCGGCGCCTTCGCCGCCTACCTGGTGGATGCGGAGACCGGCCAGCTGTACGAGGGCGGCCTCTCGAACGGGCAGCGCGAGAACGACCTGGAGATCGCGCGCGTCAACATCGCCGGCGAGCTCATGGACCTGGAGGCCGGGGGCCGCGTCGACGAAGAACTCGACCCGATCAGCCTCTCCGACGGCATCGTCGCCGCCTACCGCTCGCTCTGGAAGGAGCTGACCGGGAGCGAGTCGTTCTCGTCGTCGGAGCGCTGGCGGATCAGCGAGCGCGTCGAGCGCCTCAACGAGCTCGGCTTCGACATCGAGGAGCTGGCGATCAAGACGTCGGAGGAGGGCACCAAGGTGCGCATCCAGCCGAAGGTCGTCGACGCCGGCCACCACCAGCGCCGCCTGCTGCGGCTCACCGGGCTCGACACAGGCGAGAACCAGGCGCGACGCCTCCTCAACGACCTCGACTCCTACGCAGCGACGGTCGGCCGCGAGGGACTGGACGAGGAGGCCATGGCCCACGAGTGGCTGATGCGCGTGTTCGAGCCGGTCATCCGCTCCATCCCTGCCGACTTGAAGGGCAAGCTGGAGCCGGCGGAGGTCTTCCACCAGCTGCTGGAGCACCGCTGGTTCATGTCGCAGGAGGAGGGCCGCGACGTCCCCCTCGCCGAAGCGCTGACGTCGTACATCAACGACATCCTGCGCCATCGGCGCGACGAGGCCACGGTGATCGCCCCACCGACCGAGACCATCAGCATCCCGGTGCTCGGCGGCGGAGCGGCGTCCGCTGACGACGACGAGGACGACTGGCGCTCGAAGGTCTGAGCGCGCGAGTGCGGCCTCCGGTAACAACTGCGGCTGCGCGCGCAGGCGCAGCTGTTACCGGAGGCCGCATTCGCGACGCTCAGGCGCGGGTGCGGCCCTCGGCGCGCAGCTTGGAGATCTCGTAGAGGGTGACGCTCGCGGCGATGCCGGCGTTCAGCGATTCGGTCGTCGCCGTGATCGGGATCGACACGACCGCGTCGCAGGTCTCCGTCACCAGACGCGACAGGCCCTTGCCCTCGCTGCCGACGACGATCACCAGCGGGCGGTCGGCGAACGACAGCCCCGGGAGGCTGGTGTCGCCTCCCCCATCGAGGCCGAGGACGAAGACGCCCGCCTTCTTGAAGTCCTTCAGCATCTGCGTCAGGTTGGCGGCCATCGCGACGGGCGTGCGCGCCGCAGCTCCGGCCGAGGTCTTCCAGGCGGAGGCCGTCATGCCGACCGACCTGCGCTGCGGGACGATGACGCCCTGACCGCCGAACGCGGCCGTCGAGCGGATGATCGCGCCCAGGTTGCGCGGGTCGGTGATGCCGTCGAGCGCGACGAACAGGGGCGTGTCGCCCTTCCGGAGAGTCCGGTCGAGCAGTTCGCCCGGGTGCGCGTACTCGTACGGCGGCACCTTGATCGCGACGCCCTGGTGCACGGCGTCGCGCCCGGCCAGCCGGTCGAGCTCCGGACGCATCACCTCGAGCATGGGGATGCCACGGCCTGTCGCGATGGACAGGATCTCGCGCATCCGATCGTCGAGCTCGGCGCGCGCCGCGACGTACAGGGTCGTGGCCGGGATGTCCGCCCGCAGCGCCTCGAGCACGGAGTTGCGACCGGTGACGATCTCGCTCTCGTCCCCGCTCTTGGCACGACGGGAGGCTCCGGACGCCCCGCGCGGCGCCGCATCCCGGCCACCGCGCTGTGCGGCCTTGGCAGCCGCCCGCTCGCGCAGCGCCTTCGCCTTGCCTGCGGGATGGTAGTCGCGGTCCTCCGCCTTGGGGGTCGGTCCGCGACCCTCGAGCGCCTTGCGGCCGTGGCCTCCTGTGCCGACCTGCGCGCCCTTCTTGCTCTTGCGCACAGCCCCGGCGCGGGGCTTTCCACCCGAGTTCTTCATGATCCGATGCTCCAATGCGACCCCGTCGGGGTGTCTTCGATGGTGATTCCCGCGGCGGTCAGCTCGTCGCGGATGCGATCGGCCGCCGCGAAGTCGCGGGCGGCCCTGGCCTCCTGTCGGTCGGCCAGCAGCCGGCCGATCAGCTCGCCGAGTGCGGACTCCGCCGCGGTCGAGCCTCCCGTGCGCCACTGCGGCGACAGCGGGTTGATGCCGAGCACCTCCGTCATGGCGAGCGCGTGCCCGCGCGCGGTGGCGGCCGCCTCCAAGTCTTCCGCATCGAGCGCCGCGTTTCCTGAGCGCACGGTGTCGTGCAGCACGGCAAGCGCCTGCGGGACGGCGAGGTCGTCGTCCATGGCTTCGGCGAACGCCTCCGGCACGACCTCGACGCCGTGACCGGCGAACCGCGTCCCGGCGACCCGGCGGTCGACCCGCTCGAAGAAGCCGGCGATCCGGTCGAGCGCCGCCTCGGCCTCGCTCAGCGAGCCGTCATGGAAGTCGATGGTCGACCGGTAGTGCGCAGCACCGAGGTAGTAGCGGACCACGAGCGGGCGAGCGGCTCCGAGCAGGTCGGCCGCATACACGGAGTTGCCGAGCGATTTGCTCATCTTCTGGCCGTTCACGTGCACCAGGCCGTTGTGCACCCAGTAGTTGGCGAAGGCGTCGCCTGCGGCCGTCGACTGCGCGATCTCGTTCTCATGGTGCGGGAAGCGCAGATCCAGACCGCCGCCGTGGATGTCGAACTGCGGCCCGAGGTAACGCCGCGACATCGCGGAGCACTCGATGTGCCAGCCGGGCCGTCCATCGCCCCAGGGCGACGGGAACGCGGCGGACTCCGGCTCGTCGGCCTTGCGGCCCTTCCAGAGAGCGAAGTCGCGCGGGTCGCGCTTGGCGCGCGGATCCGCGTCGGCGGCCGCCTCCATGTTGTCGATGCTCTGGCGGGTCAGCTCGCCGTACGAGGGCCAGCTCTTCACGTCGAAGTAGACGTCGCCCGAGCCGTCCGAAGCGACGTAGGCGTGACCCGAGGCGATCAGGCGCTCGATCAGCTCCTGCATCTGCGGGATGCTCGCGGTCGCGCGTGGCTCGTAGGTCGGCGGCTGGATGCCGAGCGCGCGATACGAGTCGGTGAACTCCAGCTCGAAGCGGTACGCCAGCGCCCACCACTCCTCGGTGCCGCCCGCGGCCTGGCCCGCTGCCGCGTTGACGAGGATCTTGTCGTCGATGTCGGTGACATTGCGCACGAGGGTGACGTCGAGCCCGCGGTAGACCAGCCAGCGGCGCAGCTGGTCGTACACCAGCGCCGAGCGCAGGTGGCCGATGTGCGGGGACGACTGGACGGTCGGACCGCAGACGTAGATACCGACCTGGCCGTCCCGCAGCGGGGCGAAGTCGCGCAGGGCGGCCGCCTTCGTGTCGAAGAGTCGCAGAGTCACGCCCACCAGCCTAGAGGGCGGAGGCCTAGCGGGAGGCGCGCTGCGCCAGCTCCTCGTTGACCGGTGCGAAGGCGACCCGGTCGAGGAGCAGCTCGATGTGGGCGATGCGGCCGTCGCGGACGGTCAGCAGCTCGACGCAGCGGACCGCTCCAGCGGCGGTGTCGGTGACGAAGTCGTAGACGACGCAGGCGCGGTCGCCGTCACTGAAGACCTCCCGGATCTCGTTGCGCACGAGCGCGGGGAGCAGGCGGTGCAGGGCAGCACGCCAGCCGTCCTTGTCGAGCGTGGTTCCGGCGAACTCGGCCACCAGAGCCACGTCGAGCAGGTCGTCGAGCGGCTCCTCGTCGTGTGCGCCCACCGCCTGGATGTACCGTCGTGCGACCGTCTCCGCGTCCGTGGCTGCCATGTCGGGCTCCTTTCGCCGCGTCGCCGGTGCGACGCCCCACCGGTCAGCGTAGGCCCGGCCGCCGACGCTGGGCGAGGGAGCGCGCAGGGCGAGGGTGCTGCCGGGCGACGGTGCTGCCGGGCGAACCGCACCGGGCGACGCGGCTCAGCCGAGGAGCAGTGCCGTCGCCTGAGCGGTCACGCCCTCTCCGCGCCCGGTGAACCCGAGCCCGTCGGTTGTCGTCGCGCCCAGCGAGACCGGCGCCCCGAGAATCGCGGACAGCCGCTCCTGGGCCTCCTTCCGCCGGGGAGCCAGCTTGGGCCGGTTGCCGATGACCTGCACGGCGACGTTCCCGATCCGGAAGCCCGCCTCCTCCACCCGGCGCCGGGCCTCCGTCAGGAAGACATCCCCGTGTGCGCCCTGGAACCGCGGGTCCCCCGTGCCGAAGACGCCGCCGATGTCGCCGAGTCCCGCCGCCGAGAGCAGTGCGTCGACGATCGCATGCGCGACCGCATCCCCATCGCTGTGCCCGGCGAGGCCTCGCTCACCCGGCCAGTGCAGGCCGGCGAGCCAGAGCTCAGCGGACGGGTCGAACGCGTGGGTGTCGCTCCCCGTCCCGATCCGCGGGACGGCTGTGCCGGACAGCAGCTCTTCCGCCCGTCGCAGATCCCACGGGGTCGTCACCTTGAACGCGTGCGAATCGCCGGGAACCACATCCACCCGGAACCCGGCGGCCGCGACCAGCCCCGCGTCGTCGGTCTCGTCGCTCTCGGCGAGCGCGTACGCGGTCAGCAGCTGCTCGCGCGGGAAGCCCTGCGGCGTCTGCACCGCCGACAGCGCCGACCGGTCCACGGTGTCGTGAACGGCACCGTCCTCGCCGATCCGCTTGACCGTGTCGCTGACCGGCAGGCCGGGGATCACCCCGTAGCCACGCGCGACCACGGCGTCCACCACCGCGTCGAAGAGGGAGGCCGGAGCCAGCGCGCGCGCAGCGTCGTGCACCAGCACGATGTCGGCGCGGGGGTCGACTGCCGCAAGCCCTTCCGCCACCGAGCGCTGGCGCGTGTCGCCTCCCGCCACCACCGTCACGGGGCGGCGAGATGCATGCTCGGCCAGCTCCACCGCCTCCTCCTGCCGCTCGGCGGGAGCCACCACGATCACGTCCGCAGTGTGCCGCATGCCGCGGACGGCATGGAGGGAGTGCTCGAGCAGCGTCCGCCCCTGCAGGGGCACGAAGGCCTTCGGCCGCCCGGCGCCGAGCCGCGTACCGGACCCTGCCGCGACGATGACGACCGCGACCCGCGGCCCGCTGATGCTCTCCACCCGACCACCGTACCGTCCGCCCGCCGGCGTGACTGCTGCGTCGCGTCACGAGTGCGGGTGCGCGCCCCGCCGCAGTCGTTACGGCGCACCGCAGTCACCGTTCAGCGCCCCCCGGCGGGAACGACGAAGCCCCGCTGCACGAGGCGGCGGGGCTTCGGAAAGCAGCGGGTGGGGCCTAGGAGGCCAGCACCTCGTCGAGAAGGGTGGAGGCCTTCTCGTCGTCGGTCTTCTCGGCCAACGCCAGCTCGGAGATCAGGATCTGCCGGGCCTTGGCCAGCATGCGCTTCTCACCGGCGGACAGGCCGCGATCCTGGTCGCGGCGCCACAGGTCGCGAACCACCTCGGACACCTTGATGACGTCGCCGGAGGCGAGCTTCTCGAGGTTCGCCTTATAGCGGCGGGACCAGTTGGTCGGCTCCTCGGTGAACGGGGCTCGCAGCACCTCGAAGACGCGGTCGAGGCCCTCCTTGCCGATGACGTCGCGCACACCGACCAGATCGACATTGTCGGCGGGGACCTCGATGGTCAGATCGCCCTGAGTCACGTTGAGCTTGAGGTACAGCTTCTCTTCACCCTTGATGATTCTCTTCTTGACTTCGGTGATCGTTGCGGCACCGTGGTGCGGATAGACGACGGTCTCGCCAACCTCGAAAAGCATAGATTTGTTGTCCCTTCAGCAATGAATAGGATACCACATGAGGCACATGCTAAGGTTCGCCCTCACCCCTCCCCAGGGCCCGGAACGCCCCCAGCGATGGGATAGAGTTGCAGGGAGAATTCCACCGGGAGGGTCATCCGTGAAAGCACGAGTCGCGACGTCCGTCGCCCTCGCCCTGGCCGTCGTGTTCGGTACCGCTGGATGCGGTTTCGTCGCCCCGCAGGCCACCACCAAGCAGTACGACGCGAGCGATGGAGTCAGCGGAACGGTCGGCACGATCGACGTCCGCAACGCGATCATCGTGACGGATGCGAAAGACGGCACGGTGGGCAACCTCGTCGTCACCCTCGTCAACTCGGGCGACAAGAGCCACCGCGTGGCTATCAGCGCCGGCGATTCGAGCTCCAGCGCTGCGCACGTGACCGTGCAGCCCGGCCAGGTCAAGCAGCTCGGCAAAGACCCCGAAAACGGCAGCGCGAGCAATGTGCTCATTCCGGAATTCACCGCGAAGCCCGGCGGCCTCTACTCCGTCTACTTCCAGTACGGCGACGAGACCGGTGTGAACCTCAAGGTCCCGGTGCTCGACGGCCGGCTGCCCGAGTACTCCAGCCTGGTTCCGCCGACCATCCTCCCGGCCGCGCCGTAGGCGGAGCCCCACAGACAGCACGAAGCCGCCCGGCGCACAGCACCGGGCGGCTTCGTCGTGTGCGGCCCTGGTTGGACCTGGGCGGACCGGGCGGCCGCTTCAGGCGTTGAAGCGGTACCCCAGCCCGCGCACCGTGACGAGCATCCGCGGCTCCGACGGGCTCTCCTCGATCCGCGAGCGGATGCGCTTGATGTGCACGTCGAGCGTCTTCGTGTCGCCGAAGTAGTCGCTCCCCCACACCCGGTCGATGAGCTGACCGCGCGTCAGCACGCGTCCGGCGTTCCGGAGGAGCAGCTCCAGCAGCTCGAATTCCTTCAGCGGCATGGAGATCTCCGCGCCGTTGACCGCGACGGTGTGGCGGTCCACATCCATGCGCACGGTCCCCGCCTCGAGCACGCCGTCGTCCTGCAGCTCGTCCTCCTCGACGCGCCGCCGCAGCACCGCCCGGATGCGGGCCAGCAGCTCGCGTGACGAGTACGGCTTGGTCACGTAGTCGTCCGCGCCGAGCTCCAGCCCCACCACGATGTCGACCTCGGAGTCCTTGGCAGTCAGCATGATGATGGGCACGCTGGAGCGCGTCCGGATCTCCCGGCACACTTCGGTGCCCGGGATGCCCGGCAACATCAGGTCGAGCAGGATGAGGTCGGCGCCGCTCCGGTCGAATGCGGCGAGGGCGCTCGGCCCGTCGTCCGCGACCTCCACCTCGTAGCCCTCGCGCCTCAGCAGGTAGGCGAGCGGCTCGCTGAGCGCGGCCTCATCCTCGACGAGCAGGATGGATGTCACTGGGTGTCTCCTATCGGGGGTCGTACGGTGGAGGCTTCCGGCAGCCGGATGGTGAAGGTGGAGCCGCGTCCCGGCTGCGACCAGACGCGGACTTCGCCGCCGTGGTTCTGCACGGCGTGCTTGACGATCGAGAGCCCGAGGCCGGTTCCTCCGGTGTTGCGGGAGCGGGCCTGATCCACGCGGAAGAACCGCTCGAACACCCGGTCCAGGTCGTCCTCGGGGATGCCCTCGCCCTGGTCGGTGACCGCGATCTCGACGACGCCGCCGGTGTTGCGGACGCCGATGCCGATGCGGGAGTCGTCGGGCGAGTACTGGATCGCGTTCGCGATCAGGTTGTGGACGGCCGTGACCAGGAGGCTCTCGTTGCCGAGCACCTGCGCCTGCTTGTCCCCGCGCATCGCCAGCTCGATGTTGCGCGTCTCGGCCGCCACCCGGTTCTGGTCGATCGCCGCCTTCACCACCTTGCTGGCGGACAGCTCGGTCGCGTCGCCCAGCGCATCCGTCGCCTGCAACCGGCTCAGTTCGATGATGTCCTGCGTGATGCGGGCCAGCCGCTGTGCCTCCTCGGAGAGGCGGAGGGCGAAACGGCGCACCTGGTCGGGGTCGTCCGACGCGTCGTCCAGCGCCTCCGCCAGCAGGCCGACGGCCCCGATCGGCGTCTTCAACTCGTGGCTGATGTTGGCGACGAAATCCCGGCGCACCGCCTCCAGCCGGAACGACTCGGTCCGATCCTCCGCGAGCAGCAGGATGTAGCGGGAACCCAGCCGCGCCACCCGCACGCTGAGGTGGATGCCGGCGTCCCCGAACGGACCGCGGGACAGCTCGCACTCCTCGGTGATCGAATCGCCGGTCCGGCGCACCTGGTCGACCAGGTCGATGAGGTGCGGGTGCACGAGAGCACCGTTCCAGACGAGGCCGATCGAGTGCGCGCCGGGAGAGGCCTTGATCACGTTGTTGGACGGGTCGAGAACCACCCCCGCGGACTCCAGGGCGTCGAGCACCTGGTCGACCCCGTCCGGCACGGCCGGGTTGACGACCGCGGCCGCATGGTGACCGCGGCGCGCTGCGATGTGCAGGATCCACACGAAACCGGCGCCGACGGCGAGCCCCAGGCCCAGCGACAGCAGCACCAACCAGGTGGAGTCCATGGTCCTCAGCGTAGGTGATGGCGATGCGTGCGCATGGACGGACCCCGCCAGCGCCCGCGTCTTTTCGCGGGTACGTTAGACACTGTTCAGCGAGGAGGCACCGTTTGTTAACCTGCCATCGCGAACATCTATACGGGGCCAGAAGGCTCCGACATCCCGCGTGCGCCCGCACGCCAGGAAGGACCCCATCCCATGCGTGAAGTCTTCCAGCAGGAGCTGGCGGAGGTTCAGGACCGTCTCGTCGAGATCGCCGAGCTGGTCGTCCGCTCCATCCAGAACGCAACGCTGGCGTTCAACGAGTCGGATGTGAGCCTCGCCGAGGACGTGATCGCGAACGACCACCGCATCGACGAGCTCACCGTTCTGCTCGACGAGCTGTCCATCCAGATCCTCGCCCGGCAGCAGCCGGTCGCCCGCGACCTCCGCATCGTGGTGAGCGCGCTGCGCATCAGCGCCTCCCTCGAGCGGATGGGCGACATGGCCGAGCACATCGCGCAGCTCGCGCGGTACCGGTTCCCGGACAAGGTCGTCCCCAAGAGCCTGCGCTCGACATTCTCCGAGATGGGCCGGCTCGACGTCCAGATCGCCGAGAAGCTGTCCCAGCTGCTGCGCACCCAGGACATCCGCCTCGCGGACGAGATCCGCAACGACGACGACGACATCGACGAGCTGCACATCAGCGTCTTCGACAAGGTGCTCGGCGAGACGTGGAAGGGCCAGGCCGTCGACACGGTCGACGCGACCCTCGCCTCCCGCTACCACGAGCGCTTCGCCGACCACGCCGTCTCGATCGCCAAGAAGGTGCAGTACCTCGCCACCGGCGATTGGGCTCCCGAGCTCGCCTCCTGACCTGCTCCTTCCGCTCCCCCGCCGTCGAGTACACAAAAACTGCACGCGACACGCCGTGTCGACGTGCAGTTTTTGTGTACTCGACGGCGGGGTCAGGGGCGGAGGGGGACGCGAGCGGCGATGAGGCGCTGGGAGTGGGGGGCACGCGCGACGACGGAGAGCTCCGTCAGGAGGGCGTGCTCTCCGGGGTGCAGACGGCCGGTGCGCTGGTCGGTGACGTGCGGGCGGAAGCCGTCGCGCAGGTGACGCTGGTCGCGGATGGCGGCGCCGGCGGACTCCAAGGCGTCCACCGTCACGCGGTGGAGGTCGGCGAGCACTGCGGAGTCATGCAGCACGGTCACCGGCACGGTCCGGTGCGCGCCGAAACGCTCGCGGGCGGCGCCGGCCACCGGGATGGGCGGCACCAGCGGGAGGAGGTCCGCCACCGACTCCGCCGACAGCTCCGTCTCGAACGGCGGGACGATGGTGACGTGCAACGGCCAATCAGCGGCCGGGAACCGCTCCGGAAACACGTCGTCGCCGCGCCCAGGGAGGAACGCGACGACGACGAACGTGCTGCTCGTGGCTACTTCTTGCCCTGTGCGGCGACCGCAGCGGCTCCGGCGGCGGCGGCCTCCGGGTCGAGGTAGTACGAGGGCTCGAGCGGCGCGAAGTCCTCATCGAGCTTGTAGACGAGCGGGATGCCGGTCGGGATGTTGAGGCCGGCGATGTCCTCATCCGAGATGCCGTCGAGGTGCTTCACCAGCGCGCGCAGCGAATTGCCGTGCGCCGTGACGAGCACCGTCTTGCCAGCGGCGAGGTCGCTCGTGATGTCCGACTCCCAGTACGGCAGCATCCGGGCGATGACGTCCTTCAGGCACTCGGTGCGCGGCAGGTCGTCGCCGAGGCCTGCGTAACGCGGGTCGCCGACCTGCGAGAACTCGGCGTCGTCGGCCAGCGGCGGCGGCGGCACGTCGAACGAGCGGCGCCACAGCTGGAACTGCTCCGGCCCGTACTTCTCGAGCGTCTCGGCCTTGTCGAGCCCCTGGAGGGCGCCGTAGTGGCGCTCGTTGAGGCGCCACGAGCGCTGCACCGGGATCCACAGCCGGTCCGCCACGTCGAGCGCGTAGTTCGCGGTCTGGATGGCGCGCGTCAGCACCGAGGTGTGCAGCACATCCGGGGTGAGGCCGGAGTCGCGGAGCAGTTCGCCCGCCCGCTTGGCCTCGGCGACGCCGGTCTCGCTGAGACGCACGTCGACCCAGCCGGTGAACAGGTTCTTCTCGTTCCACTCGCTGCTGCCGTGGCGCAGGAGGATCAGGGTGTAGGGAGCGGCCATGCCTCCCAATCTATCGCGTCGGCCGAGGCTGCCGTGCCGCGCGGAGCGGGCGGAGACACACGCTGGCAGACTGGACGCATGGCTTCCGGCGCGGTCGGCACGGTCACGCGTGGCACGACGAACACCAACCGGCTGCGCCGCGTCGACCGGTGGATCGCGGCCCAGCCGGAGTTCCGCCGCACCCCGGATCCGCTGGTCGTCGACCTCGGCTACGGCGCCAGCGGCGTGACTTCCCTCGAACTGCACCAACGGCTGGCGAAAGCACGCCCCGACGTGGAGGTCATCGGCCTCGAGATCGAGCCCGGCCGCGTCCGCACAGCGAACCAGCAGTTGGAGTCCGTGCGGGCGGGCGGCACCGCCTTCGACCCGGAGGCTCGCATCCGCTTCGGTCTGGGCGGCTTCGAAGTGCCCCTTCCCGGTGGCCGCCGGGCGGCCGTGATCCGCGCTTTCAACGTGCTGCGGCAGTACCGCGAGGTGGAGGTGGCGGCAGCCTGGGAACGGATGCGCTCGCGGCTGCAGCCGGGCGGCCTCCTGGTCGAGGGCACCTGCGACGAGATCGGCCGGATCTCCAGCTGGGTCGCGCTCGATCCGAGTGGACCACGGTCGCTCACGCTGTCGCTGCGGCTCCGGGAGCTGGACGCCCCCTCCGTCGTGGCCGAGCGGCTGCCGAAGGCGCTCATCCACCGCAACGTGCCGGGCGAGCGGGTGCACCGGTTCCTCAGCGAGCTCGACCGGGAGTGGCGCATCCACTCGCCGCTGGCCGCCTATGGCCCGAGCCAGCGGTGGATCGCCGTCGCCCAGGGGATGCGTGACGCCGGATGGCCGATCAGCGGAGGCACGCGGCGGTGGCGGCTGGGCGAACTGACCGTCGCGTGGGAGTCCGTGGCGCCTGCGGACTGAACAGGCGCAGCCCGGAGCCGAGCAGCGCTACGAGCGCGGAGTGCGCGTCACCGCGCCGAGCCGCGGCAGACGCGGAACGTGCGCCTCGGCGCCGGCCTCGGGCGGCACCACGATCTCCTGCGCAGCGGCGACGGGGGTGCCGTCCGCGTCGACGACCAGCGTTGCCGACGGATCGGCGGACCGCTTGATCACCGCGAGCGCGATCGGGCCGAGCTCGTAGTGCAGCCCGGCGGACGTCACCGTGCCGACCTCGGAGCCGTCCAGCGACACGACGGCCCCCGCCGAGGGGTGCACGCCTTCCGAACCGTCGAGGTGCAGCATCACCAGTCGACGCGGTGGATGGCCGAGGTTGTGCACCTTGGCCACGGTCTCCTGCCCGCGGTAGCAGCCCTTGCTCAGGTGCACGGCCGTGCGCAGCCAGTCGAGTTCGTGCGGGATGGTTCGCTCGTCGACCTCGGTCGAGAACCGGGGGCGCCAGGCCGCGATGCGCAGGGCGTCCGCGGCCACGGTGCCGGCCGCCGTCAGCTCACCCGTCTGCACGCGCGCGACCAGCGACGGGAGGGCGTCGCGCGGCACGAGGCGTTCGCTCCACGTCCATCCCGCGCCGGGATGCTCACCCTGCGCATACTGGTGACCGCCCGGGGCGACCGCGCGCCACGGGTCGTGCCAGATCAGAGGGACCTCGTTCGGCGCGGCGATCGGGAGAGGCGGATCGCCCAGTGTGCCGATGGTGGCGAAGTCGGCGGTGCGGTCGGCCAGCTCGACCCGCAGCATGAAGCGCATCGAGTTCAGCCAGTCGAGGAGGCCCTGCGCCTCCGGCCTGTCGACGAGCAGCCAGAGCGTCTCTCCGTCATCGAGCACCCGCGCCGCATGCTCGACCCGGCCCGTCACGTCGAGGAGGAGGGTCTCGGACGGCTCGCCCGGCTGGAGGCCGGTCAGCGCCTGACTGGTCAACGAGTTGAGCCAGCTGAGCCGGTCCGGCCCCTGGATGGTCAGCACGGCGCGGTCGGACAGGTCGACGATCGCACCGCCCTCGGCCAGCGCCCGCTGCTCGGCGAGCGGGCTGCCGTAGTGCGACGGCACGCCCGATCCGGTCAGGTCGACAGCGCCGGGCAGCGCGAGGAACGGCGAGCGGTCATCCATGGGCGATGCCTCTCACTCGACCTTGGCGAGACGTGCGGAGGCGTGGGTGCGCAGCTCCTGGCCCAGTGCCGCAATGTCCCACGCCCACAGCAGATGGTTCTCTACCAGCCCGTACAGGCGGGTGGCCGCGGTGTACTCCTTGGCCCCGGCCGTCCGCATCACGGCGTCGGTGGCGAGGTCGATGCGCGGACCGGCGACCTGACCGATGTAGATCTCGCTGACGCCATCGGGGTGGATGATCGACACATCGATGTCGAACGCGCCGTGGGAGTTGCGCAGCGCCTCCACCGACTGGGCCGTGTTGAACGGCCGCACGCCGCTGCCGGGGAGCATCGCCGGTCCGGCGTCGCCCTCCACGAGCTTGCGGTGCAAGCGCCAGTACCCGGTCTCGGCCGCGAGCGGGGTGTTCTCTTCGTCGAGGACCCACGAACTGGCCGAGTAGTTGAGGTAGCCCAGGCCGTCATGGCTGAAGCTGATGCGTTGACCGAACTCCAGCTGGGTGTGCTCCCCATCGTTCTCGCCGTCGATGGCGTAGTCGAGGACGCCCGTCCCCTCCCAGACCCCGATGAGCCACGAGAGCGGGACCAGCTCGGCCGGGAGGTCGGTGGGGATCTCTATCACGATCGCCTCGAGGTCAGCGCTGACCGCGGAAGAGGTTGTAGACCACCAGTCCGGAGACGCCGAGGATGGCGAGAGTAGCCAGGCCAAGAAGGCCGACGAAGAAGAGTTCGAGAGCGACCAGCATGCGACCAGTCTAACCGGGGACCGCCGACAGTCGAGCGGACCCCGCTCAGCGCGCGGCGACGGTGAGGGCCAGCACCGCCCCGATGACGCCGAGGATCACGAAACTGCCCGTCAACGTGGCGGCGAGGCGGCCGATGAAGCCGTCCTTCTGCTGCGTAGACAGCTGGGCGACGAAGGCGAGGAGCGCGCACACGGCGAGTGCGAGCGACAGCCAGGAGGCGATCCCGGCCGGCCGGGTGAGGACGGCGATGAGGATGCCGAGCACGAGCGCCACCACCCAGACGGAGACGATGCTCAGGACCGCAGCCCAGCGGGGGAGCGCAGGCTGCGCGGGCCCCGCGGCGGCCGCGGGGCCGAGCGGGTGCGGCACGGGTGTCTCCGGGGTGTCGTCCGTCACCCTCCCATTGTGCCCTGCTGCGCGTGGGCGGTGGCGGCCGGAAAAGACCGCCCGGGCGTTTCCGGTAGCATTGCGGCACAGACGGCTGAGGAGGAATGGGTGGCGCAACTTCTGATCCTCACGTCCGCGCCGGGTCCGTCCGGGGCGAGCGGCGCCGGGTCGATCGGCTCGGGACTGGGATCGTCGGCTGCCGGCCTGTCCGGGGCGAGCGGCGCCGGCCCTGGCGCCGATGTGCTGCCCGCACTCGCCCTGCTCAGCCACCGCGTCCGCCAGATCCCGGCCGAGCCGGCTGCCCTCGTCAACGCACCCAGCTGCGACCTCATCTTCGTGGACGCCCGGCGCGATCTCGCCAGTGCCAAGTCGCTCTGCAAGATCCTCACCACGACCGGCGTGACCGTCCCGCTGCTCCTGGTGCTGACCGAGGGCGGGCTGACGGCTGTGAGCGCCGACTGGGGCGTCAGCGACGTCGTGCTCGACAGCGCCGGTCCGGCCGAGGTGGATGCGCGCATCCGGCTCGCGATCGGACGGCAGACCCAGGAGCACTCGCAGTCGAAGATCCAGGCGTCCGGCATCACCATCGACGAGGCCAGTTACTCGGCCAAGGCTCACGGCCGCCAGCTCGACCTGACCTTCAAGGAGTTCGAGTTGCTGCGGTTCTTCGCGACCCACCCGTCGCGGGTCTTCACCCGGGAGCAGCTGCTCAGTGAGGTGTGGGGGTACGACTACTTCGGCGGCACGCGTACGGTCGACGTGCACGTCCGGCGACTGCGCGCCAAGCTCGGCGACCTCGAGTCGCTGATCGGTACCGTGCGCAACGTCGGCTACCGGTTCAACGTCTACGAGGAGGACAATGACCGCCTCCCTACGTCTGTCCGTCCCTGACCTCGACGACCCTGCGGAGCGTGCGGTCTTCTTCGACGTCGCCGCGTCCGGGATGGAGGAGGACGGCGCCGACGCCTTCAACGAGCAGACCCGGCTCGACCTCGCAGCGGGCCGCCGCTCGCCCGTCGTCGCCACGGCATCCGGCGGGGCGGCAGAGGGGCGCGTCGTCGCGGCGGCGGTCCTGGGCCGGGGAGAGCTCGACCTGGTCGTGGACCCGCTGTTCCGTGGCCTCGGCTTCGGGGAGGCGGTGCTCGACGGACTGCTGGCGACGGCAGCGGGTCCGCTGACGGCGTGGGCGCACGGCGGCCATCCTGCGGCCGCACGGCTGGCGGAGCGGTTCGGCTTCGAGCCTGTGCGCCGGCTGCTGCGCCTGACCGCTCCCGTGCCGGACGCGCCGTCGACCCCTGCCGGGCCCCCATCTCCCTACTCTCTGTCGTCGTTGCGACCCGGGACCGATGAGGAGGAGTGGGTCCGTCTGAATGCGCGGGTGTTCGCCGGCCATCCCGAGCAGGGTTCGCTCACCCTGGACGACCTGCACGACCGGATGGCGGAGCCCTGGTTCGATGCGGAGGACGTGCTGGTGCTGCGCGACGCGGAGGGGCGCATGGCCGGCTTCGACTGGCTCAAGGTCGAGGAGGGAGCGGGCGAGATCTACGTGCTCGGCGTCGATCCGGAGCTCGCCGGCCGCGGGTTCGGGCGCGCTCTGCTGCTGGCCGGGATGTCGCGGCTGGCGGAGCGCGGAGTCTCCCGCGTCGACCTCTACGTCGAGGGCGACAACGACGCAGCGCTAGGACTGTACCGGTCCGCCGGTTTCGTCGACCGCACGGTGGATGTGCAGTACCGCCGGGAGGTCGGCCTCCAGATGTGAAGATTCTCTCCACAGGCAGCGTTTATCCACCGTTTACGTACGGCCGTCCCCTGGGTCTGCGCGCGGTGACATGATGGAGCAATGGACGAGCGCACGACTCTGGAGAACGGCCTTTTCGACACAGGGCTGGGCGGGAGCCTGGGCAGCGACTTCGACGACGATTTCGCTCCCTTCATCTACGAGCCCGACCCGACGCTTCCGGACAACCGCTACCTCGACCGCGAGCTGAGCTGGCTGGCGTTCAACCAGCGCGTGCTGGAGCTGGCGGAAGACCCGCTGCTCCCCGTTCTCGAGCGGGCCAACTTCCTGGCGATCTTCGCCAGCAACCTCGACGAGTTCTTCATGGTCCGCGTGGCCGGGCTCAAGCGGCGCATCGCGACCGGACTCGCCGTCCCGACGAATGTCGGGCGGGCACCGCAAGAGGTCCTGGCCGACATCTCCGAGAAGGCGCACGAGCTGCAGCTGCGGCACGCCCGCGCGTACCACGACCTCGTCCTGCCCGCTCTGCGCGACGCCGGCATCACGGTGGCGACCTGGGGCGAGCTCGACGACGCCGACCGGGCGCAGATGCGCGACATCTTCTCCCAGCAGATCTTCCCGGTGCTGATGCCGCTCGCCGTCGACCCGGCCCACCCCTTCCCCTACATCTCCGGGCTCTCGCTCAATCTCTCCGTGCGCGTGCGCAACTCGCGGACCGGCAAGGAGCAGTTCGCGCGCCTCAAGGTGCCGCAGATGCTGCCGCGGTTCGTGCGGATCGACCAGCGCGAGGGCCTCGGCCAGGTGCGGTTCATCATGCTCGAAGACCTGATCGCGAACCACCTGGGCGATCTGTTCCCCGGCATGGAGATCCTCGACCACCACGTCTTCCGCGTCACCCGCAACGAAGACGTCGAGATCGACGAGGACGAGACCGAGAACCTCATCCAGGCACTGGAGCGCGAGCTGCTGCGCCGCCGCTTTGGGCCGCCGATCCGGCTCGAAGTGACCGACGACATGGACGCGGTGACCCTCGGTCTGCTCGTCCGCGAGCTCGACGTCACCGAGCAGGAGGTGTACCGGCTGCCCGCTCCTCTCGACCTGGGCGGGCTGTTCGACCTCGCCAAGATCGACCGCCCCGACCTCCACTACCCCAATCACGTCCCGACCACGCCGGCGCAGCTCATGCCGAGCGAACCCAACGCCAAGCCCGACATCTTCGCGGCCATCACCCGGCAGGACGTCCTGGTCCATCACCCGTACGAATCCTTCGCCACGAGCGTGCAGGCGTTCCTCGAGCAGGCGGCGGCCGACCCGCACGTCCTCGCCATCAAGCAGACGCTGTACCGGACGTCGGGTGACAGCCCGATCGTCGAAGCCCTGATCGACGCCGCAGAGGCCGGCAAGCAGGTGCTCGCCCTGGTCGAGATCAAGGCCCGCTTCGACGAGCAGAACAACATCTCCTGGGCGCGCAAGCTCGAGAAGGCCGGCGTCCACGTCGTGTACGGCCTGGTCGGATTGAAGACGCACTGCAAGCTCGCTCTCGTCATCCGCGAGGAGAAGGGCGTCCTGAAGAGCTACAGCCATATCGGCACGGGCAACTACAACCCGAAGACCTCGCGGATCTACGAAGACCTCGGGCTGTTCACCGACGACGACCAGGTCGGCAAAGACCTCACCCGGCTGTTCAACGAGCTCTCCGGGTATGCGATCGAGAAGAAGTTCAAGCGGCTGCTGGTGGCACCGCTCCACCTCCGCAAGGGACTGCTGAAGCGGATCGAGACCGAGCGGGTCAACGCCGAAGCCGGCCGGCCCTCGGGAATCCGGATCAAGCTCAACTCAATCGTCGACGAGGCCATCATCGACGCGCTCTACCGCGCCAGTCAGGCCGGCGTGCCGGTCGACCTCTGGGTGCGCGGCATCTGCGGGGTCGTGCCCGGGCGCGAAGGGCTCTCCGAGAACATCCGGGTGCGCTCCGTGCTGGGCCGCTACCTGGAGCACTCGCGCGTCTTCTCCTTCGTCAACGGAGGAGAACCGCAGGTCTACATCGGCAGCGCCGACATGATGCACCGCAACCTCGACCGCCGGGTGGAGGCCCTGGTGCGGCTCTCCGATCCGGACCACCTGCGCGAGCTGGAGGATCTGTTCGATCTGGCCTTCGATGAGCGCACGGCGACGTGGAAGCTCGACCAGGACGGCGTTTGGACCAGGCACCACCTCGACGACGACGGCAAGCCGCTGGTCGACCTCCAGAACAAGCTCATCCAGCAGTACAGCCACCGGCCCCGCAGCACCCGCACGGGAACGAGGCGGTGAGCGCGGCCATCTACGCCGCCGGTGCGCTGTGCTGGCGGGTCGTCGACGACCGCATCGTCGTGCTCGTCGTGCACCGCACCAAGTACGGCGATGTCACGATCCCCAAAGGCAAGGTCGACCCTGGCGAGACCTTGCCGCAGACGGCCGTGCGCGAGATCCACGAAGAGACCGGGCTGCGCATCGGGCTGGGCGTGCCGCTCGGGGTGTCCACCTACCCCCTGAGCAGCGGGCGCGAGAAGATCGTCCACTTCTGGGCGGCTGAAGTGAGCGACAAGGCGATCGAACGGTCCACGTTCGTGCCGAACAGCGAGATCGCCGCCCTCGAGTGGGTCACGATCAAGAAAGCCCGCGGCTACCTCACCTACGAACGCGACGTGGAGATCCTCGACGCGTTCGACGGGCTGGTCCACCAGGGCATCACGTCGACCTTCGCGCTCATCGCGCTGCGCCACGGGAAGGCGGCGCCGCGCGATCACTGGGACGGCTCCGACGCCTCCCGCCCGCTCACCGAGCGCGGCGTGAAGCAGGCGGCCGGCGACGTCGCGACCCTGCAGACCTGGCGCCCGAAACGCATCATCACCAGCGATGCCGTCCGCTGCGTCACCACGGTCGCTCCGCTCGCCGCCGCGACCGGGATCAAGCCGCACCGCGAGCACGGTATCAGCCAGGACGCGTACGAGGAGGGGGCGGCCGACGTCCGGCGCGTCGTCGGCAAGCGCATCCGCTCACGCAAGTCCGCCGTTCTGTGCAGTCACGGCCCGGTGCTGCCCGAGATCCTGCGCGAGATCGCGCTGGCGACCGGCACGATGCCCGGCGGCTACCTCAACGACGCCGCAGCCCTCGACACCGGCGGCTTCTCGGTCGTGCACCTCTCCGCGACCAACCCGGCCTCCGGGATCGTCTCCATCGAGACCTACGCACCGGTCGAAGACCGCTAGAACCGGCCGCAATCCGCCGGTCGGGCCCCGGTTGGGCCGACCGGCGATTCTGCGTGCAACGACGGAGCCGGCCGGGGACCTCCAGAAGCGGTCGAGGTGTCAGTACTGACCGCAATTGTGCCTAATTTGATCTACTGACATTTCTTCCTGGTAGCGTCGTGGCGTGCCACCCGGCACGTTCCACACTCACCAGAGGATTTGAATGACCAGCTCAACGCGCTTCCGCTTCGGGGCCCTCGCTGCAGCGGCCACCGTCATCGCCGGAGGTTTCTTCGCAGCAGCGCCCGCCAACGCCGCCACCGGCACGCTCACTGTCGCAAGCACCGACATCATCGCCGGCGCCTGGGCCGAGCTCGACGTGACCGGAGCCGGCTTCACCGCCGGAGCCGCCGTCACGCTGACTCTGACCAACGACGTGACCGGCGACTCCGAGTCGTACGACGTCGCCAACCCGGTCGACGACAACGGCGACTTCGAGGAGACGATTCTTCCGCAGCTCGCGGATCCCGTGCTCGACGAGACCCTGACACTGACCGCCACCAGCGACCTGGACGACGAGTCCACCCCCGTGACGCTCACCGTCGTCGATCCGACGCCTCCCGTCGACGAGATGGACCCGCCGGTCGATGAGACCGACCCGCCCGTCGACGAGACCGACCCGCCCGTCGACGAGACCGACCCGCCCGTCGACGAGACCAACCCGCCCGTCGACGAGCTGGAGGACAAGGGCATCACCTCCAACGTGAGCACCATCACGACTGCGGACCTGGTCAACCCCGACAAGGGCATCCAGATCCACGCCGCCGGCTACACGCCGGGTGAGACCCTGACGATCGTCGTCGACTACGCCGGGCAGAAGCTGCCGGTGGTGTTCTCCGTCCCGACGGCCGACGAGGCCGGCACGTACGACTTCGCCTTCTACCTCGCCGGGGGCGTCGCCACCGCCGGGAAGCTGACGGTCACGGTGACCGGCGACACGTCCACGGTGTCCAACTCCATCGACATCGATGTGACCGGCGACGACACCGTCGCCGATGACAACGTCGACCCGGGCGCCGGTCAGGGCGAGGACTTCGTCCCGGCTCCGGACGCGGACCCCTCGACCGAGACCGCGGGCACGAGCAGCGTCCTCCCGATCGTCGCGGGCTGACCTGACCCGACTGCAGCGGCGGCGGTGCGGACTCGACAGTCCGCATCGCCGCCGTCGTGGTTCCCCGACCAGCGCACCTCCCGAACACCTTCCCCGAACGAGAACCGATGACACGCCACCGCCTGATCCCGACAATCCTCTGCACTGCCGCGCTGCTCGTGGGGCTCACCGCATGCTCCCCGGACGCAGGAAACCACGCTGCGACATCCACCGGCTCCCAGGCCGGTCCGTCGCTGCCGCAGCGACTCGCGCGCTCCCAGATCGCTGCCCTTCCCGAAGCGACGTACAACTCCGTCATTCCGGAACTGCTGCCAGCGGCGACCACGGCGACGGTCACGACCACGCACCGGGTTCCCTTCGACACCGCGCTGTACGGGAACGATCTCACCACTCCGATCGCGCGACTCGACGCCAAGAACTTCCTCGGCGACCGGACGGTCGTCGTCCGTATAGCGACCAAGGGCCAATGGTCTCTCGTCCTCACGCCGGCGCGACAGCAGCTCCCGTCGAAGGCCAGCGCGAAGAAGCCGGCACCTGCCCAGAGTGCCGCGTGGATCCCGACGCGTGACCTTCTGCCCGGAAAGACGCTGACCAGGAAGGTCGTGATCTCGACCTCCAAGCAGACTCTCGACATCGTCGACGGAAAAGGCAAGTCTCTGAAGAGCTTCCCGGCCGGTGTGGGCACCGATGCGACCCCGACCCCGGCGGCGACCGGTTACCTGCAGGCACGGTACCTCGACCCGGCCCAGGGCCAGACCAGGCACCGCATCCAGCTCACGTCGCTGCACGCCACAGCCGCAGACGAACCGTACGGCGGCTCCGACGGCGGCCTGATCGGCATCCACTTCCAGTCGTCCGCCCGCGGCGCCGTCTCGCACGGGTGCATCCGGCTCTCGGCCGAGGCGATCGCCGCGGTCGACGCCCTTCCGCTCGGGACGGCGGTGCAGATCACAGGCTGATTCCGCCGCGGATTCACAGGACGTCGGGGACAAGAGAACACCCCGCGTTAACCTCCCGTTTACCGCTGCGGGGGACTCTGGACAGACACCGGGAATAGCGTCACACGCGGGTCGCACCGACCCCGTCCTGTTGTTACTGATCCCCGAAGGGACAACTGTGAATCTCAAGCGCATCGGCGCTCCTGTGGCACTCCTCGCCGCCGCCGCCATCTCTCTGACCGCGTGTGCGTCGAACGAGGGCAGCACCCCGTCGACCACGACGGCCGCTGCAACGAACTTCTCCGGAACGCTCAACGGCATCGGCTCGTCCGCTCAGGGCGCCGCGCAGACCGTCTGGGCCGCCGGCTTCCAGCAGGCCAACCCCAAGGCCACCATCAACTACGACCCGCAGGGTTCCGGCGCCGGCCGCAAGAGCTTCATCTCCGGTGCCGCGGACTTCGCCGGCTCCGACGCCGCACTGAAGACGGAGGAGCTCGCCTCCACGTTCGCCGGCTGCGCCGCGGACAGCAAGGGCATCGACCTCCCGGTCTACATCTCCCCGATCGCGATCGCGTACAACGTGGACGGCGTGAAGGACCTCAAGCTCGACGCCGCGACCATCGCCGGCATCTTCTCGGGCAAGATCACCACCTGGGACGACGCCAAGATCAAGAGCCAGAACTCGGGCGCCACGCTCCCGTCGGCCCCGATCACGGTCGTGCACCGCTCCGATGACTCGGGCACCACCCAGAACTTCACCGAGTACCTCGCGGCCAACGCGCCCGACGTCTGGACGGCCCCGGCCGCGCAGACCTTCCCGTTCCAGGTGGGTGACGCGGCCAAGGGCACCTCGGGTGTCGCGGACGCCACCAAGAACGCGAAGAACTCGATCACCTACATCGACGAGTCGGGCTCGGCGGGCCTCAGCATCGCCCAGCTCAAGGTCGGCAGCAACTACGAGAAGATCAGCGCCGACGGTGCTGCCGCCGTGGTCGCCGCCTCCCCGATCGCCGACGGCCGTGAGGCCAACGACCTGGCCATCCAGATCAACCGCAAGGACACCACGAAGGGCGCCTGGCCGCTCGTCCTGGTCTCCTACGTGATCGCCTGCCAGGAGTACAAGGACTCCGCCAAGGCGGACCTGGTGAAGGGCTACGTCGACTACATCATCTCCAGCGACGCCCAGAAGGCCGCCGCGGAGCAGGCCGGCTCGGCCCCGCTGTCGACCGACCTGGCCGCCAAGGTCACCAAGGCGACCGCCAGCATCAAGTAACACCTGGCCGCTCGGCCTGGGTTGCTCCGGCAGCCCGGGCCGAGCGGTGCTCCCACCCTCAGCCTCCCCCCAGGCGCACCCGATGAGAGAAAGCAAGGAATGACCGCCGGAACCGCAGGAGCCATCAGGCCGAAGGCGAAGATCCGCCTCGGCGACCGCGTCTTCTCGACCAGCACCGTCGTCGCCGGATCCCTGATCCTCGCCACGCTGGCCGCCGTAGCGATCTTCCTGGTCGTCCAGAGCATCCCCGCCCTGTTCGCCGGAGCGGGAGAACTCCCCAACAACGCCACCGACTTCTGGTCCTGGGTGTGGCCGCTCGTCTTCGGCACCATCTGGGCCGCGCTCATCGCCCTGCTGATCGCGACACCGCTGTCCATCGGCATCGCGCTGTTCATCTCGCACTACGCGCCCCGCCGGGTCGCCCAGACCCTCGGCTACATCATCGACCTGCTCGCCGCCGTCCCCTCGGTCGTCTTCGGCCTCTGGGGCATCGCGACGCTGGCCTCCTTCGTCCAGCCGTTCTACGCCTGGCTCGGCCAGTACCTCGGCTGGTTCCCGCTCTTCGCTCCCCCGGTCTCCGGCACCGGCCGCACCATCCTCACCGCCGGGCTGGTACTCGCCGTGATGGTGATCCCGATCATGACCGCGATCTGCCGCGAGATCTTCCTGCAGACGCCGCGCCTCCACGAGGAGGCCGCCCTCGCCCTCGGAGCGACGCGCTGGGAGATGGTGAAGATGGCCGTGCTGCCCTTCGCCCGCAGCGGCATCATCTCGGCCATCATGCTCGGCCTCGGCCGCGCCCTCGGCGAGACCCTCGCGATCGCGATGGTGCTCTCCCCCGCCCTGATCGTGAAGTTCGCCGTGCTGCAGGCGCAGAGCCCGAACACGATCGCCGCCAACATCGCGCTGCAGTTCCCCGAGGCGACCGGCATCGGCGTGAACGCACTCATCGCCTCCGGCCTCGTGCTGTTCGTGGTGACGCTGCTCATCAACATGCTCGCCCGGTACATCGTCAGCCGCCGCAAGGCCTTCTCTGGAGCGAACTGATGGCCACCACCACCGCCACCGCACCGCGCCCGCTCGCCAACTCCTATACGGCCGGCAAGCTGCCCCGCTGGGCGCCCTGGACCATGCTGGTCGCCTCCTGGGTCGTCTTCGGCGCGATCTTCGCCATGCTGGCCGCCAGCGGTGCGACGAAGGGCTTCAACATCGTCGGCGCCATCTTCTTCGGAACGGTCTTCTTCGACATCGCGATCTACACGACCTCGCTGCTGATCGAAGGATCGCGGAAAGCCGTGGACCGGCTGGTCACCTCGCTGGTCGCCACCGCGTTCATCATCGCGCTGCTCCCGCTGATCTCCCTCGGCTGGACGGTCGTCGCGCAGGGGCTCGCCCGCTTCGACCTGACGTTCTTCAGCGAGTCGATGCGCAACGTCATCGGCGACGGCGGCGGCGCCCTGCACGCGATCGTCGGCACGCTGGAGATCACTCTGATGGCCGCCGTCATCTCGGTGCCGATCGGCCTCCTGACGTCGATCTACCTCGTCGAGTACGGCCGCGGAATGCTCGCCCGCGGCATCACGTTCTTCGTCGACGTCATGACGGGCATCCCGTCGATCGTCGCCGGTCTGTTCGCGTACGCGCTGTTCGCACTGTTCTTCGGCCCCGGCATCCGCAACGGCTTCATGGGAGCGGTCGCGCTGTCCGTGCTGATGATCCCGGTCGTCGTGCGCTCCAGCGAGGAGATCCTGCGAATCGTCCCGAACGAGCTGCGTGAGGCCTCCCTCGCGCTCGGTGTGCCGAAGTGGCTTACCGTGCTCAAGATCGTCCTCCCCACCTCGGTCGCAGGACTGGTGACCGGCGTCATGCTGGCCATCGCCCGTGTGATCGGCGAGACGGCCCCGCTGCTCATCGTCGCCGGCTTCACGACGAGCATGAACTACGACCTCTTCAACGACCGGATGATGGCGCTGCCGGTGTTCGTGTACACCCAGTACACGCAGGCCGCCGGTCTGCACGCGCAGGCCTCCATCGATCGCGCCTGGACCGGCGCTCTCGCCCTCATCATCATCGTGATGCTGCTCAACCTGGTCGGTCGCATCATCGCGAAGGTCTTCGCCCCCAAGTACGGCCGCTGACCCGGCACCCGACAAGCTCAGCCCATCTTCTAAGGAGTACCCGGCAGTGTCCAAGCGCATCGAAGTCGACGACCTCAACGTCTACTACGGCAGCTTCCGCGCCGTCGAAGGCGTGTCGCTCACCATCGAGCCTCGCACCGTCACGGCGTTCATCGGGCCGTCCGGCTGCGGCAAGTCGACCTTCCTCCGCACCCTGAACCGCATGCACGAGGTCATCCCCGGCGCGTACGTCGAGGGCGAGGTCATGATCGACGGCAACAACCTGTACGGCACCGGGGTCGACCCCGTGCTCGTGCGGCGCCAGGTGGGGATGGTGTTCCAGCGCCCCAACCCGTTCCCGACCATGAGCATCCGCGACAACGTCCTCGCCGGCGTGAAGCTGAACAACCGGCGGATGTCGAAGAGCGAGGCCGACGACCTGGTCGAGAAGTCCCTCCAGGGAGCCAACCTGTGGAACGAGGTCAAGGACCGTCTGGCCCTCCCCGGCTCCGGCCTCTCCGGCGGCCAGCAGCAGCGTCTCTGCATCGCGCGGGCGATCGCCGTCTCCCCCGACGTGCTGCTGATGGACGAGCCGTGCTCGGCCCTCGACCCGATCTCCACGCTCGCGATCGAGGACCTCATCGAGGAGCTGAAGAACGACTACACGATCGTGATCGTGACCCACAACATGCAGCAGGCCTCCCGCGTCTCCGACCGCACGGCGTTCTTCAACATCGCGGGCACCGGCAAGCCGGGCAAGCTCATCGAGTACAACGACACGAACCAGATCTTCTCGAACCCGACCGTGCAGGCCACCGAGGACTACGTCTCCGGCCGCTTCGGTTGATCCGGCCCGTCGAACACACGCGGAATCCCGCGGCGCCCGGTGCGCCGCGGGATTCGTGCGTGTGCGGGGCCCAGCGATTCGGGCTCAGGAGTTGATGGCGACGATGGGGTCGGTGGTCGGCTTCGATGAGCCTCCCCGCGGCTCGACGGTGACGCCGACGGCGTCTCCCGCGCTCATCGTGCCGGTGAGGACGCGCCAGGTGGAGCCGGAGCCGGAGGGCTCCATGGTGCCCGCCGGGATGGCCTTCCCGTCGCGCATGTACCAGAGCTCGTAGGTCTTGCCGCCGGGAAGCTCCGGGAGGCCAGTGGCGACGAGCGCCGAGCGGCCCAGTTCACCCGACCAGACGAGCGTCGCGGTGCCGCCTCCCGAGACCGGGGCGGTCGCGCGCTGCACGTCGCCGGCCGCGTTGATCTCCGCCAGGGCGGACGCCTGCTGCGACTGGTACGAGTTGTTGCCCGAGAGGGCGGAGCCGACGAACGCCCCGCCGATGAACAGTACGACGGCGGCCGCGGCGGCGGCGAGGATGAGGCCGGGGCGCTGAAACCAGCGCCGCTGGGCGGCGCGCTCGGCGGGGCCCGTGGCGGCGGGTTCAGCTGCGGCGGGTTCGGCTGCGGCGCGTTCGGGGTCGGCAGGCGCGGGAGCGGGTGCCGCGGGAGCGGCCGGCTCGGTCGCATCCACATCCTCTGCAGCGAGCTGCGGGGTGTCGGCCAACCGGGCGAACAGAGCGGCCTTCATATCGGGCCGCGGTTCGACGGGTTCGGCGGAGAGCGCGAGCTCGGCGGCGACGTCCTCGAAGGCGCGCGCCTCCTGCTCGTCGTCCGCGCCCAGGCGGAAGCCGAGTCGGCCGTCCGCGCGGTCGTTCTCGTCGGTCATGTCGTCACCCCCAGTTCCTGTCGCAGCCGTATCATCGCATCGCGCAGCCGAGTCTTGGCTGTGCCCAGCGGGATGCCGAGCTCGGCGGCCACCTCCGACTGGCTGAGGCCGCCGTAGTAGGCGAGGGTGACGGCCCGGCGTTGCGGCTCGCTCAGCTTCGCCATGGCCACCTCCACTCGTTCGTGCTCGACCCGGACCTCCACGGTCTCCGCCACCTCGTCGTAGGCGGTCGGCAGGTCGCGGATGCCCACGGCAGTGTCGCGGTCCCGCGACGCCTGCGACGCACGGATCCGGTCGACGGCGCGGCGGTGGGCCATGGTCAGGATCCACGTCTGCGCTCGACCCTTATTCGGATCGAACCGGGAAGCGGATTGCCACGCCTCGAGGTACACCTCCTGCGTGACCTCCTCCGACTGCGCGGGGTCGATCAGGAGGCGGCGGATGAGCCCAAGCACCCGAGCCGCGGTCGCGTCGTAGAACGCGGAGAAGGCGGACTGGTCGCCGGCGGCGGTGCGGACGAGGAGGGCGTCGAGATCGACCGCAGGGGCGTCCTCCACGTCGTCTCCGCTCGTCCGGTCCGCCCATCGGCCGACAGGCTGCCTGACAGATGAGTGCCGGGCCGCAGAACGCCTCTCGGCGCGAGGCCGCTCGAAGCGGCTAGTTTTGGAGCCCGGGGTTACTGCGGCCCGGCGACATCCAGTGTACAGGAGGCCTAGCGGCCGCCGCCGGGCGTGGCGTTCGCAGCGGGAGAACGCGGGATGGCGAGAGGGGGTTGACCTCTCCGCGGTCGTTGGTCAGTCGAGCGAGCCCGACCGCCACAGTCGCGCGCACACTGCCAGCTCCTCCGCGGTGCGGGTGAAGCGCAGCGCCCGCGTGGTCAGCTCGCTGGCGCGCTCCGGGTCGAGCACGTCCCGGTCGTCGGCGACGGAGGCCGCACCCGCCGCGGCCACGCGGCAGAACGCGGCGGCGCGGTCGAGCGCGACGGCGAAGTCGCCCTCGAACAGCCCACGCAGGATGCGGTCGGCGAGCTCGGTGATCTCGGCCGGCCCGGTGGGATTGGGTGCACCGGCGACCACGGCGTCGATCGACCGGAGCACCTCCGTACCGCGCTGGTACAAGTACGCGGTGCCCTCCGCATCCTGCCGGATCAGCAGGCGCAGCAGGTAGATGCGCCACAGCGCCCCCGGCAGGGTCTTCGCGTTCGACCGCGACCACAGCTCGGCGAGCGCATCGATGCCGTGCTCGTCGGTGAAGGCGACCAGTCGGTCGACCACAGCGGGGTCAGGATCCTGCCGCACCCGCGCGAGGAGCGCCTGTGCGGTCTCATGCGCGACCTTGGTGATCTGGGCGGGGTCCTCTCCCCCGAGGAACGCCTCGAACATGCCGCTCGTGAAGAGCGCGGGCTTGTGGAACCGATCGGACATCCCCCCATTCTGCCCCCGTCCATCCACCACCTGAATCCACGCTAGATTGGAGGTGAGGGCCTGTAGCTCAGTTGGCAGAGCATCGGACTTTTAATCCGCGGGTCGTGGGTTCGAGCCCCACCGGGCCCACCCTTGTTGATTCGCCGTCCATCCCCCCAAGACCGGAATCGGTACGCCATCGCGAAGCAGGGTCCGGTCGGTGCGGGCGTAGGCGTACACAATGAGGCTCCGGCTCCGAGGAGCCCCTTCCATCGGCTGTGATATTCCACTGACGAAGCCCGGCTCCCCGTTCCTAGGCTGGAGGAATGAGCTGGCGAAGCGTCTTCCGGATCCTGTGGATCTCGCAGGCGCTGTCCCAGTTCGGGACGAGCGTGTCGTCACTCGCGTATCCGCTGCTCCTTCTCGACACCACCGGTTCCGCAATGCAGGCTGGTCTCGTCGGCACTGTCGTCGCTGCCACGGGACTCCTCACGCGGCTGCCTGCGGGCGCCGTTTCGGACCGCAGGCCTGCGCGCGGCCTGCTGCTGGCAGCCGACGGCGCGCGGGCTGCCCTGCTCGCCTCGCTGAGCGTGTGCGTCGCATCCGGCGTCGCCGCCACCACGCTCGTTCTCGTGGTCGTAGCTCTGGAGGTGGTGGCCGGCTCCGTCTTCGCGCCTGCGGAGTTCCGGCTGATCCGCGCCATCACGCCACAGGACGAACGAGCGCTCGCCGTCGGGCGCATGCAGTCCCGCGCGCAGTTGGCCGGCCTGCTGGGACCGCTGGCGGGCGGCGCTCTGTACGGGGTCGCGCCGTGGCTCCCGTTCGCCGTCGATGCGGCCAGCTACTTGGTCTCGCTGGTCCTTCTGCTCGCCGTTCCGCCCGCGCACGGCCGGTCCGTTGCGGGCCGCGCCGCCGGGGGCGCCTGGCGGTGGCTGGTGCGGGAACGGTTCCTCTTCGCCTCCGCACTCTGGGTGGCCGCGCTCACGGCGACCTTCGGTGCTGTGGGACTCATCGTCATCGTCCTCGCCCAGGAGCGCAGCGCGACGAGCACCGAGATCGGCCTGATGTACACGATCAGCGGCTTCGGTGGTCTGGTCGGCGCGCTGCTGACGCCCGCCATCCAACGACGGCTGAGACCGGCGGTCGTGTTCCGCTCGGCAGCCTCCGTCGACACCCTTGCGGTCGTCGCACTCCTTCCCCTGCACTCGCCCGTGCTGATCGGGGTGTGCGGGGCCGTGGCGTTCTTCACGGCGCCTGTGGTGTCCGCGAGCCTCTTCGGCGAGCTGTCGAGACGGGTCCCGGATGAACTGGTCGGGCGGGTGCAGGCGTCCGTCGCACTCCTGGTCGGTGCGCTCGCCCCCATCGCGCCCGCCGCAGTCGGCGTGGTCGTGGATCGCCTCGGGGCGACTGCGGGGACCGTCGGCTGCGCCGTGTCGTTCGGCTTCCTGACTGTTGTGTCGTTCGTCCTTCCAGCGTTCCGTGCGCCTGCTGCCGCTGCCCAGCCTCCCCGTATGGGTGGAGATCGGGCCTGAAATCTCCGACGGGCCGCGGTGGGGACGGCGATCTGTGCGGGATCGGGCCAAATCGCCGACGGTAGCGGGCGGATCGCCGACGGTAGCGGGCGGATCGCCGACGGTAGCGGACGGATCCCGCGGGCTACGCGACCCCGGTGACCCGGGTCCGCTCGAGCAGGTACCCGACCGCAACGGCGCCCGCGACGCACAGCATCACGGGCACCAGGAGGTCGGTGCCCTGGCCGGTGAACTCCATCGCGAGGATCAGTGCTGTCAGCGGCGCCCGCATCGTCACGGCGAGGAAGGCGGCCGCACCGATGAGGGCGAACGCGGGGAGTGCGGCGCCGGGCCAGAGGAGGCTCCAGGCCGCGCCCCCGGCGAGGCCGAGGCCGGCGCCGATCGCCAGCGACGGCGTCAGCGTTCCACCGGCCGCGCCCGCGCCGATGGTGGCGATCGTGGAGCCCGCCTTCACGATCGTCGTGACCAGGATGACGACCACCGGCACAGAGGCCGCGAACGCCAGCTGGCCCAGCGCACGCCCGTTGCCGAGGATGGCCGGCAACCAGAGGGCCGCAATGCCGACCGCAATGAAGGTCACCGGCATCACGATGAGGATGGTCCACGACCTCGGACGATGATTCTGCGCGAACCGCGCCGCCCGGACGAAGCCGACCGCCGCGAAACCGACCAGCGGACCGGCCAGCAGCGAGAAGACCACGACCGTCGCCGTCGGGTGCAGCGGCGGCAGCGCGTACAGCGGGTTCGCGGGGACCACGACCCGTGCCACCAGCGCGGCGATGGCCGACGTCGCGAACGCCGGGAGCACCGTCGCGAAGCTCACCTCGGCGAGCAGGATCTCGACCGCGAAGACGGCGCCGCCGAACGGGACGTTGTAGACCGCGGCGAGGCCCGCTCCCGCGCCGCAGGCGATGAGGATGCGCCGCTCCCGCGCCGACACGCCCGCCCGCTCCGCCAGCCAGCCGGCCCAGAGCGCGCCGATCTCGCGCGGCGCGACCTCCCGGCCGATGGAGGCGCCCAGGCCGACGATGACCACCTGCAGCGCCGCGTTGGCGAGCGTGGCGAACGGCGGCATCCTGCGACCGCCCACCGCCTGCTCGACGGACACGACGGCGTGGGCGGGGACGCGCCTCCCCCACCGCCGCAGGAGCCACCAGCCGACGGCTCCGACGACGCCGGCGACGGCGAGCGCCACGACGCGGCTGACGGGTGGCGCCTGCAGCAGACCCTGGTAGAAGTCGCCCTCCGAGTAGCCGAACGCCAGATGCTGGAGCGTGTGGAGTCCGAGGTAGACGAGCCCGCCTCCGATGCCCGCACCGACGCCCACCAGGGCCGTGACGACGACGAGGCGGACCAGCCAGCGCGGAGTCGCGCGGCCGGCCGGCGGGCGTTCGGGAGGCACGGCCCCAGCGTATCGGGCCGATCGCGGACGCGACTCGTGCAGAATGGCGCAACGAAGAGTTCACCCGGTGCCGCTACGGTGAACGAGTGACCTCCTCCCTCCGCGAGCCGCGGGAGCTCGATCGGGCCGCACCGCCGCGGGCCGTCGTGCCGCCCCACCGCAGGGGCCGGTTCTGGCCGGCTCTGATCGGTCTGGCAGTCGGATGCGTCACCGCCGCTCTGCTCCTCGGCACCGCAGTGCGAACGGAGTTCCCGCTGTTCTCCGAGGCGTCGGCCGAGCGGGGACGCGACTGCGCCGCCATCGCGAGCGCCCGGCACGCCCTCGACGCGACCCTGCAGGCGCGGCTCCCGCTGCGGGCGCCGGACGCGGATTCCGCCCGCGCCATCCGCTCGGCCGTCGCCGCCTTCGACGCACGCACGCAGGACCTTGCGACGGACTCGGTCGTGGCAGCGCTCGATCCGGTGCGCGGCAGCCTCGACGCGCTCTCCGACAGCGTCAGTGTGTACGCGGCAGTGCCGCCCGCCCCCGGATCCGCATCCTCCTCGGCCGATAACGCGGTCGAAAACGCTTCCGCGGCCGTCCGGACGGCCTGGCAGGGAGCGATCGCCCGCGTCTGCTCCTAGCCGCGCACAGCCCGCACCCACACACTCTCGAGGGCGGGAGGGTCAGCTCCCGACCAGTGCACCCACCTGCAGCAGCGAGACCGTGTCGGTCGTGCACGCCGTCACGTCGGCGTCGGCGATGAAGAGCGACTCGGTCGACCCGGGCGGGTAGACGCGGAAGCCGTCGGCCGGCTTCGGCTTGCAGTCCGCCTCCGGGTAGTTGAGCGCCTGCGTGATCCTCAGGGGCGCCTGGGCGGTGCCGCCCGGCTGGAGGACCACGGTCGGGTGCGGCGTGCTGCGGTCGAAGTCGGCCGGCTTGCCGAGCTGGGTGCCGTTGTTGTCGCCCACGAAGGACACGCCGGGCCAGCCCTGCAGCGAGCACTCGGTGCTCCCGTTGTTGGTCAGCACGATGGTGACCTCGACGCTGCCTGCAGCGCCGCCGCCGCCCTTGCCGATGGTCCCGGTGAGCTTCGACGTGTCGCACTGGCCCTCGATCGGCACGGCGGTCGACGTCCCGGTCGGCCGCGGCGACGAGGTCAGCGTCGTGGAGGCGGAGGCGGAGGCGCTGTCGCTCGTCGGCGCGGAGTTCGGCGTCGCACAGCCGGCGACGACGAGGGCGAGGGCGAGGGCGAGGCCGGCGGAGCCGGCGACGCGGAGGGTCCAGTTCCCGGTCATGCGCCCATCCCATCACGGGAAGCCCGGCGAATGCCGCAGGCCCGCCGGAAGTCCGGTGCGCGGCCGCCCTGCCCCGCGCCGGACCCGCCTGGCAGGATGGACGCATGATGGCGCTCGGCACCTGGCTCGCACGATGGTGGACGATCGGGGTGCCCGCGATCGGCGTCGTGGTCCTGGTCGCGTTCTGGACGGTGCCGCTCGGTTCGGTCGCGGTGGCGGTGGTCGCCGTGGTCCTCGCCGGCACCGTCCTGGCCGCCGTTCAGCACGCGGAGGTGGTCGCCCACCGGGTCGGCGAGCCGTTCGGCTCCCTCGTGCTCGCGGTGGCGGTGACCATCATCGAGGTGGCACTGATCGTGACCCTGATGACCACGGGCAAGGACTCCGCCGAGCTCGCCCGCGACACCGTCTTCTCCGCGGTGATGATCACCATGAACGGGATCGTCGGGCTCTCCCTCCTGCTCAGCGCCTCCCGCCGCTCCTCGACCGCCTTCAATGCGCAGGGGAGCGGGGCCGCGCTCGCCACCGTCACCGCGCTGGCGACGCTGACGCTGGTGCTGCCGAGCTTCACCTCCACGCCCGGCCCCCGGTTCTCGGCGCCGCAGCTCGTGTTCGCCGCGATCGCGTCCGTCGCCCTGTACGGGATGTTCGTCTTCACCCAGACAGTCGCCCACCGGGACTTCTTCCTGCCGGTCGGCAGCAAGGGCCAGCCGCTGAGCGAGGACGACCACGCGAGCGCACCCTCCGACCGGACCGCGTGGATCAGCGTGGGCCTGCTACTGGTCTCCCTGGTCGCCGTGGTCGGACTGGCGAAGCTGGAGTCCACCCCGATCGAGCGCGCGGTGACCGCGATCGGCCTCCCGCAGTCGTTCGTCGGCGTGGTGATCGCGCTGCTGGTGCTGCTGCCGGAGGGCATCGCAGCCTCCAAGGCGGCCAACCGGAACAGGACGCAGACCAGCCTGAACCTGGCCCTCGGCTCCGCGATGGCGAGCATCGGCCTGACGATCCCTGCCATCGCCGTCGCGTCGATCTGGCTGCCGGGCGAGCTGCACCTCGGGCTCGGCGCCAGTCAGATCGTGCTGCTGGTCCTGACGGTGCTGGTGAGCATCCTCACCATCGTCCAGGGGCGCGCCGTGCGCCTGCAGGGCGGCATCCACCTGGTGCTGTTCGCGGCGTTCATCTTCCTGTCGATCGCGCCGTAGCCGCGTCGAACAGCTGCGCGACGGCGATGCGCGCCGCGTCCGGGGTGCCGCCACGCATCGCGGCGCTGGCGGAGGCGCCGTCGAACAGCAGTGTCAGCTGCACCGCGAGGAGGTGCGGGTCGCGCGCACCCGCCTCCTCGGCCTGACGCTCGAAGTACGCCGTCAGAGCCTCCTTGAAGTGGCGGGCGACGACGGCGGCGGGATGCTCGCGGTCGCGCAGCTCGGTCGCCACGTTGACGAACGGGCACCCGTAGAAGTCGCTGGCCTGGGCCGCTTCGTGGAGGGCGTCGAAGACGTGGAGGGCGCGCTCACGGGGACTGGGTTCCTCATCGCCGACGAAGTATGCGGCCACCACGCTCGGCCCGTACTCCTGCAGCATCGTGGCGACCACGGCATCCTTGCCGTCGAAGTGCTGGTAGAGCGAGCGCTTGGAGACCTGCGCCTCCTGAGCGAGCCGGTCGACGCCCACAGCGTTCACGCCTTCGCGAACGAACAGCCGGGCCGCTGCGGCCAGGACGCGGTCGCGCGGCTTCGGTCGGGGAAGGGTCGTCTCGGTGGTCACGTTGCCATCGTAGAGCGCCACTTGCGAAAAGTAAACCGATCTGTGTACATTGGCATCGCACCGATACACAGATCGGTTTACTTTTGGAAGGAACACCCATGACCGACATCACCGGGCGCGTCGCCCTCGTCACCGGCGCCAACCGCGGACTGGGCGCCGCGTTCGTCGCCGCCCTGCTCGAGCGCGGCGCCTCGAAGGTCTACGCGGCAGCGCGCCGCCCCGAGTCCATCGCCACCGACGACCCTCGCGTGGTGCCGCTGCAACTCGACGTCACCGACGCCGACAGCATCCGGCGCGCCGCCGAGGTCGCCACCGACGTGACCGTCCTCGTCAACAATGCGGGCATAGCTGCCAACCAGTCGCTGGTGACCGGCGACCTCGACGAGATCCGCCGCGAGCTCGACACCAACTACTGGGGTCCGGTGCTCGTCACCCGCGCCTTCGCACCCATCCTGGAGGTTAACGGCGGCGGCGCGATCGTCAGCATGCACTCGGCCCTCAGCTGGTTGGGCGTCGGCTCGTACAGCGCGAGCAAGGCGGCGCTCTGGTCCGCCAGCAACTCGACCCGCGTGGAGCTCGCGCCGGCGGGCATCCAGGTGGTCGGCGTCCACGTCGGCTACGTCGACACCGAGATGGCGGCCGACGCCACCGGAGTGAAGGTGCCGCCGCAGCAGGTGGTGCAGGAGGCGCTGGACGCGGTGGCGAACGACGAGGCGGAGGCCGTGGTCGGCGACACCGCGCAGTACGTCAAGTCGCACCTCCACGAGGATGTGCGCGTGCTCTACCCCCAGCTGGCGAGGTAGGCCTCTCCGCCGAATCCCTCCGGCCGGATGCCCCAGCTCACGGTCCAGGTCTCACCCGGCTCCAGCCAGCGCAGACCACGACCGGAGTTGAGGGCGTTCGCCGGGGCGGTCATCGGTTCGATCGCGAGGGCGACGCCGCCGGGCTTGGTGGCGAACTTCCGGTTCGTGAACACCTGCGCATAGCGGAAGTCCGCATCCCCCCACAGCACGACCTTCCGGCCGTCATCGGCGGCGAGCGAATGCTCCACCGGTCCATCGGGGAGGTCGGCGAAGCCGGTGTCGAGGTCGAGCTCGCTCACGCGGCGACCGGACGACAGGTCGAACGCGGTGCCGGCGACCGGTGCCTCCCCGGTGATGTTGCTGCGGTCGTCCGTCTCGAAGCGCGTCCGGGCGGCCACGGTGACCGTGAGCTGCTCGGGCGGCACGTCGGCGATCCGCAAGTAGGGATGCGCGCCGATGGCGACCGGTGCTGCATCCTCTCCGGCGTTCGTGACCGCGTGGGTCACCGTGAGGCCTTCGGTGTGCAGCTCGTGCATGACGGTGGTGTCGAGCAGGTACGGGTAGCCGGGCTCGGGGTAGATCGTCGCAGCCTGGGTGACCGTCGAGTCCGATCGGTCGACCAGCTCGTACGGCCGCCGGCGCAGGAGGCCGTGGATGGCGTTACGCTTGGCCGGCTCGGTGAGGTCGAGCTGGCGCGTCTGCCCGTCGTGCTCCCAGCGACCGTCGGCCACCCGGTTGGGCCACGGCACGAGCACGATCCCGCACGCCGACGGCGGCTGCTCGCCGGCCGGGTAGGGCTCCGTCAGGTCGGACTCCGCGAAGCGCAGCGACCGGATGCCGGCCCCCACTTGCACGATGGTGGCGCTCAGGTCGCCGAAGTCGAGTTCGTACTGGTCGCCGGTCAGGGGTCGCATGGAACCAGGGTAGGCCTCAGGCCACGATCACCGGGAGTCCCGCATCCCGCAATGCCGTCACGGACTCTCCGGATGCGGACTCGCCGGTGAGGAGCTCCGCCACCTCGTCCACCGCCGCGATCCGGCCCAGGTGCGTGCGGCCGAGCTTGCTGCCGTCGGCGACGACGACCGCCCGCTCCGCCGAGCGCACCATCGCGCGCTTGAGGTCCGCCTCCGGCAGGTTGACGTTGGTGATGCCGCCCGTGGGATGCACGCCGGTGCAGCCGATGAACGCCACGTCGGCGTGCACGCGCTCGAGGAGCAGGGCTGCGAGCGGCTCGACGAGCGAATGCTGGAGCGGGCGCAGCGTCCCACCCGTCACGACGACCTCGAAGCGCGGGATGGCCCGCTCCAGTTCGAGCGCGATGGTGAGGCCGTTCGTGATGACGGTGATGCCCTCCAGGTCGTCGCGCTCCACCAGGGCGCGGGCGATCGCGGCGGTCGTGGTCCCGACGTCGAGCAGCACGCTGCTGCCCGGCACGACCATCGCGGCGGCCGCCTGGCCGATGCGGCGCTTCTCGTCGGCCGACGCCTCCAGAGCCTCTTCGAAGCTCGGCTCCCTGCCGCCCGCCGTGCGGAGGACCGCACCGCCGTGCACGCGCCGGATGCTCTGCTCCCGGTCGAGCGCATCCAGGTCGGTGCGGACGGTCACGTCGGACACCTGGAACGCTTCGCTCAGGTCGGAGACGCGCGCGAAGCCGGCGCGGCCGATCAGGTCGAGCATGCGCTCGCGGCGGAGCGCGGCGGGCAGCGGTTCGCTCATACGCCCCATGCTCTGCGCCTTCCGATTCCTTGTCAATACGAAAGCGAACGCGGTATTCTCGCTTTCGGAAACGAAAGGATGGCATGGCTGCGATCACAAAGCGTCCCACCCGTCTCTCCGACGGCCGGGAGCTCATCTACTACGACGACGCCGACACGGCGCTCGCCCCCGAGCGCAAGCCCGACCTCCGGGAGCCGGCCCCGCGTCCGGCCACCGCCACCATGCGCCAGGACCCGCTCACGGGCGAGTGGGTGTCGATCGCGGCGGCCCGGCAGAACCGTGTCATGCTCCCGCCGGCCGAGCTCGACCCGCTCGCGCCCGCCAGCCCGACCAACCCCTCCGAGATCCCCGACCTCTACGACGTCGCGGTGTTCGAGAACAAGTCGCCGTCATTCGGTCCCCTGCTCCACGACGAGAATGCGCCGGAGGGCCTTCAGGACCTCACCGAGGTGGGCATCGCACGCACCCGTACCTCGGTCGGCCGCTGCGAGGTGGTCTGCTTCAGCCCGGCGACCACCGGCGCCTTCGGCAGCCTGACACCCTCCCGCGCGCGGACCGTCATCGAGGCGTGGGCCGACCGGACGACACAGCTCTCTGCACTTCCCGGCGTCCGTCAGGTGTTCCCCTTCGAGAACCGCGGGGAGGCCATCGGCGTCACCCTGCACCACCCGCACGGCCAGATCTACGCCTACCCGTACATCACGCCGCGCACGACGGCCCTGATCCGCTCGCTCGACGCGTACGGCCCGACCCTCTTCGCCGACATCCTCGAGCGGGAGCGCGCGTCGGAGCGCGTCGTGCTGGCCGGTGAGCACTGGACCGCGTACGTGCCGTTCGCGGCACGCTGGCCGATCGAGATCCACGTCCTGCCCCACCGGCACGTCGCGGACCTGTCCGAGACGACCGCTGCGGAGCGCGACGAGCTCGCCACCTTCTACCTGCGCGTGCTGCGGGGGGTGGACGCGCTCTACGACTCCCCCACCCCCTACATCGCAGCCTGGCACCAGGCCCCGGTCGGCATCCGGCGCGACGAGATCCGCCTGATGCTGCAGCTGACCTCCCCCCGCCGCGGCGCGGATAGGCTGAAGTTCCTGGCCGGCTCCGAGTCGGCCATGGGCGCCTGGATCGGCGACATCCCGCCCGAGCAGGCGGCCGCAGCCCTCCGCGAAGCCGTGGGGCGCGCCGACCAGGAGAACCCCGTCGGCGAGCTGCCGGTCGCCGTCTCCGGACTGGTGACCGTCGATCCGGCCGCCGCAGCATCCACCCCCGACCGAGAGGCTGACCGATGACCGACCTGCGCACCGGCGTCCACGACGACTTCGCCGAGCTGTTCGGCCGCGAACCCGACGGCGTCTGGTCGGCGCCCGGACGCGTCAACCTGATCGGCGAGCACACCGACTACAACCTCGGCTTCGTGCTCCCCCTCGCGATCAACCGCCGCACCGTCGCCGCGGTCGGCGCGCGCGACGACCGCGTCGTGCGGGTGGGCAGCACCTTCACCGACGAGCTGGTGGAGGTCTCCCTCGACGAGCTGACCCCCGAGGCGCTGAGCGGCTGGGCGGCCTACCCGCTCGGCGTCGCCTGGGCGCTCGGCCAGTTCGGGGCGGACCTCGCCGCCGTGCCGGGTGTCGACATCCTCCTCGACTCCAACGTCCCCGTGGGCGCGGGGCTGTCGTCGTCGGCCGCCATCGAAGGCGCGGTCGGCGTGGCGCTCAACGACCTGTGGCGGCTCGGGCTCGACCGGCAGACGCTCGCCCGGGTCGGCCAGCGCGCCGAGAACGTGGCGGTCGGAGCGCCGACCGGGATCATGGACCAGTCCGCGTCCCTCCTCGGCGAGCGCGACGCGGCGGTCTTCCTCGACTGCCGGTCTCTCGAGTCGCAGATCGTCCCGCTCGGACTCGAGGACGCAGGGCTCGAGCTGCTCATCATCGACACCGGCGTCACCCACGACCACGCGACCGGCGGGTACGCCGACCGCCGGGCCTCCTGCGAGGAGGGGGCGCGCATTCTCGGCGTCGAAGCGCTGCGGGATGTCTCGGTCGCCGACCTCGACCGCGCGCGCGCGCTGCTCGACGACGTGACGTTCCGCCGGGTACGGCACATCGTCACCGAGGACCAGCGCGTCCTCGACACCGTCCGGACGCTGCGCGAGCAAGGCCCGACGGCCATCGGCCCGCTGCTGGACGCCTCCCACGTCTCGATGCGCGACGACTTCGAGATCTCCGTGCCCGAGCTCGACCTGGCGGTCGAGACTGCGCAGGCGAACGGCGCGATCGGCGCTCGGATGACCGGGGGCGGGTTCGGTGGATCGGCGATCGCGCTGGTGCCGTCCGACGCGGTCAGCCGCGTGCTGGTCGCCCTCGACGGAGCGTTCGCCGAGCACGGGTTCGGTGCGCCGGAGCTGTTCACGGTGCGCGCGTCGGAGGGCGCCAAGCGCGAGAGCTGAGCGCCCGTTCACCTGCCGGTTACCCGGACGCAGGAGACTGTGACGGATGAGCGAACAGGGCATGAACGAGCCGGAGGTCACCTGGCTCGACCCGGACACCGTCCAGCTGCGGCAGCCGAAGTCGTCGCACTGGGAGGCGCCCTTCCTGTACCTGCTCTTCGGTCGGGAGCGCGCCCTCCTGCTCGACACGGGTGCGACGACCGATGAGTCGGTGTTCCCGCTGCGAGGCACGGTCGAGCGGCTGACGTCCGAGTGGCTGCGCCGGAATCCGGTCGTCTTCGTCCGCCCCTACCCGCTCGTCGTGGCGCACACGCACGCGCACGGCGACCACATCGCCGGGGATGCGCTGCTGCGGGACCGGCCGGGGACGACGGTCGTCGGGGCGAGCCCGGCCGAGGTGATCGGATTCTTCGGCTTCCGGTCCTGGCCGGACGAGACGGTGGAGTTCGACCTGGGACGCCGCGTGGTCGACGTCATCGGCGGACCCGGTCACGAACCCTCCGCCGTGGTGTTCTTCGACCGCCGGACGGGCATCCTCTTCACCGGGGACACGGTGCTGCCGGCGCGACTGTACGTGCGGGACCTGCCGCAGTTCCGGGCGACCATCGAGCGGCTCATCCGGTTCCGCGACGACCCGACGGCTCCGGTCCGCGAGCTGCGCGGTGCCCACATCGAGATGTCCACGTCGCCAGGCGTCGACTACCCCGCCGGCACCGTCGACCAGCCCGACGAGGCCGAGCTGCCGCTGCGCCCGCGCATCCTCGACCGCGTGCTGACCGCCCTCGACGAGCTCACCGGCGCCCCCGGCCAGCGCGTCGTCCGCCGCCGCTTCGTCGTGGTGCTCGACCACTGAGGGGGTCTCCCCCCACCGTCGAGTCCACACTTTCTGCACACTCCAGCGGCGTGTCGCGTGCAGAAATCGTGGACTCGACGGTGGGGGGCCTGGGCGCGGGGTCAGGGGGCGACGGGCGACGGGGTGCCGTGGGTGAGGCGGATGAGGTCGTCGAAGGTGGTCGGGAAGACCGTGTGGGCGTGGCCGGCGGCGGCCCAGACCTCCGGGTAGTCGGCGAGCGCCACATCCACGACGGTGCGCAGCGGCGCGGGATGGCCGACCGGAGCGACGCCGCCGATCGTCTGGCCGGTCGCCGCCTTGACGGTGTCGGCGTCCGCGCGCCGGATGCGGCCGCCCAGACGCTCGCCGAGGAACGCCGTGTCGACACGGTGCGCTCCCGACGTCATCACCAGCAGCGGCTCCCCGTCGAGGGTGAAGACCAGGGAGTTGGCGATCGCGCCGACCTCCACACCGAGTTCCGCCGCCGCGGCGACCGCGGTCGGGGTCGCCGTCTCGAACCAGCGCACCCGCGGCTCGACGTCGGCAGCCAGCAGGGCCGCTTCGACGCGTTCCACGGCGGGATGCGATCGTGCCGTCTCGCTCATGCCGACTCCCTCTCCGCCGCCTCGACCACATTCTGCAGCAGCAGCGCCCGCGTCATCGGGCCCACCCCTCCCGGGTTCGGCGAGACCCAGGCGGCGACCTCCGCGACCTCGGGCGCGACGTCGCCGACGACCACGCTCTTTCCGGTGACCGGATCCTCCACACGGCTGACGCCGACGTCGAGGACGATCGCGCCCGGCTTGACGTCCGCGGCGGTCACCAGCCCAGCGACACCCGCCGCCGCCACGATGATGTCGGCACGGCGGAGGTGCTCGTGCAGCCTCCTCGTGCCGGTGTGGGTCAGCGTGACCGTCGCATCGAACTCGCGACGGGTCAGCAGCGAGCCGAGCGGCCGACCGACGGTGACGCCGCGGCCGACCACCACGACCTCCGTGCCGCGGATGTCGATGCCGTGCCGGAGCAGCAGCTCGATCACCGCGCGCGGGGTGCACGGCAGTGGCGACGTGATCGGGCGGTTGACGTTCAGCACCAGCCGGCCGAGGTTCGTCGGGTGGAGGCCGTCGGCGTCCTTGGCCGGATCCACCAGCTCCAGGATCGCGTCGGCGTCGAGGTGCCCGGGGAGTGGAAGCTGCACGATGAAGCCGGTGCAGTCCGGGTCGGCGTTGAGCTCCTCGACCGTCGCCTCCAGCTCGGTCTGGGAGATGTCGGCCGGCAGGTCCCGGCGGAAGGAGGCGATGCCCACCTCGGCGCAGTCGCGGTGCTTGCCGTCGACGTACCACCGCGAGCCCGGGTCATCCCCGACGAGGATGGTGCCGAGCCCAGGCACGACACCGCGCTCGCGCAGCGCTGCGACGCGCACCGCCAGCTCCGCCTTGATCTCCCGGGCCGTCGCCCTCCCGTCGAGCACCTGTGCCGTCATGCCGTTCTCCTTCCGGTCCCCGCCCGCGAGTACACGAAAACTGCACGCTCCGAGGTGCTCAAGCGTGCAGAAATCGTGTACTCGACGGTGGGACGGGGTCAGATCGAGGAGGGGAGCTCGACCGGGAAGCCCTCCTGGCCGGAGGGGGTCAGGCCGGGGTACAGCGGGAACGCGGCGGTCAGGGCGTCGACGCGGGCGCGGAGGGCGCGGGTGTCGGCTCCGGGGCGCAGCGCCAAGGCGATGATGTCGGCCACCTCGGTGAACTCCGTGTCGCCGAAGCCGCGGGTCGCGAGGGCCGGGGTGCCGATCCGCAGACCGGAGGTCACCATCGGCGGCCGCGGGTCGAACGGCACGGCGTTGCGGTTCACCGTGATTCCGACCTCGTGCAGCACGTCCTCCGCCTGCTGGCCGTCGAGCTCCGAGTGACGGAGGTCGGCGAGCACCAGGTGCACGTCGGTGCCGCCGGTGAGCACGTCCACGCCCGCGGAGCGTGAGTCCTCCGCGGTGAGCCGCTCGGCGAGCAGCTGCGCGCCGCGGATGGTGCGCGCCTGACGGTCCTTGAACTCCTCCGTCGCCGCGAGCTTGAACGCCGTCGCCTTCGCCGCGATGACATGCATCAGCGGGCCGCCCTGCTGGCCGGGGAAGACGTTCGAGTTGAGCTTCTTGGCGAGCTCGGTGTCGCGGCTCACGATGAAGCCGGACCGGGGACCGCCGATGGTCTTGTGGACGGTCGAGCTCACCACGTCCGCGTGCGGGACGGGCGACGGGTGGAGGCCGGCCGCGACGAGACCGGCGAAGTGCGCCATGTCGACCCACAGCTTGGCGCCCACCTCGTCCGCGATCTCGCGGAAGGCGGCGAAGTCGAGCTGGCGCGGGTAGGCCGACCAGCCGGCGATGATGACCTGCGGCTTGTGCTCGATCGCCTTGTCGCGGACGACGTTCATGTCGACGAGGAAGGTCTCCGGGTCGACGCCGTACGAGACCGCGTTGTAGAGCTTGCCGGAGAAGTTGAGCTTCATGCCGTGCGTGAGGTGGCCGCCGTGGGCCAGCTCCAGGCCCAGGATGGTGTCGCCCGGCGTCGCGATGGCCGACAGCACCGCCGCGTTGGCGGACGCACCGGAGTGCGGCTGGACGTTCGCGTACTCGGCGCCGAACAGCGCCTTCGCCCGGTCGATCGCCAGCTGCTCGGCGATGTCGACGTACTCGCAGCCACCGTAGTAGCGCCGGCCGGGGTAGCCCTCCGCGTACTTGTTGGTGAGCACCGAGCCGACCGCTTCGAGCACCGCGCGCGGGACGAAGTTCTCGGAGGCGATCATCTCGAGGTAGTCGCGCTGGCGACCGAGCTCGAGCTGCAGCACCTCCGCGATCTCGGGGTCGACCTCCGCCAGCGGGGCGGTGAAGGTCGAGGGGAGGGTATCGGTCATTGCCGGCTCCTTCATTACAGGGATGGACCAATCTGTGGCGACCCAGGCGCGCGGCCGCATCCATCCGTGTTCTCGAGGTACCGTGTCGCTCCCCGATGGTGACCATCTGAGCGCCAGTCGCGACGGGGCAAGCATAGCAAAGGGCGGAAGGGGCGGAACCCTTGCCTGATTGTTCGGAGCCCTGCGATACTCGCTGTTGGCCGATCCCTCGTGGGGCGGGCGACGTCGGCCTCCTCCGTTCTCACCAGACACTCGAGGAGTGCCCCGTGGTCGTGCCCCGCCCTGTACGCATCGAACCGTCGGATGCCTCCCCGTTCGTCCTCGGCAGCGCGGCGCGCATCAGCGTCGCGGGCACCGGCGCGGACGCGATCGCCCGCCTCCTCAGTCGATACGTGGCCTCCGAGGCCGGACGCGAGCTCGCAGTCGTCGACGAACCGCCCGCGTTCGGCGACATCGCGATCGTGATCGCGCCGGGCGAGGGCCCGCACGACGACGGCTCCGACAGCGACGAGGGCTACACGCTGGAGGTCGCAGCGGAGGGCGTGCGCATCGGAGCGGCGACGCCGGCGGGCGCCTTCTGGGGCGTCCAGACGCTGCGTCAGCTTCTGCCGGCGGCAGACACCGGCGACCTGCTCACGGTCGAGGCGGTCCGCGTGCACGACCATCCCCGTTACGCCTACCGCGGCGCGATGCTGGATGTGGCGCGCCACTACTTCACGCCGGACGAGGTCCGGCGCTTCATCGACGCCATCGCGCTGCTGAAGGTCAACCACCTCCATCTGCACCTCACCGACGACCAGGGCTGGCGACTGCAGATCGAGTCGTGGCCGGAGCTGACCCGGATCGGCGGCTCGACCGGCAGTGACGGCAGCCGCGGCGGCTTCTACACGCAGGACGAGTTCCGCGAGATCGTCGCGTACGCCGCGGCGCGGCACATCACGGTCGTGCCGGAGATCGACATGCCGGGGCACACGAACGCAGCGCTCGCCTCGTATCCCGAGCTGAACGCCGACGGGGTGGCGCCTCCGCTCTACACCGGCGCCCAGGTGGGTTTCAGCACCCTGCGTACCGGCGACCCGACGACGCAGCGGTTCGTGCGCGACGTCGTCCGCGAGGTGGCCGGGCTGACCCCGGGCCCCTACCTGCACATCGGCGGCGACGAGTGCCTGAGCACGACGGAGGCCGACTTCGCCGCGTTCCTGACGGACGCCGCGCAGGTGATCGTCGCGAACGGGAAGATCCCCGTCGGGTGGCAAGAGCTCGGCAAAGTGGAGGGGATGCCCGCCGGGACGATCGGCCAGTACTGGGACTTCACGACGCCGCGCGGCAACTCGGCCGAGCTGGCATTGGCGTTCGTGCGCGGCGGCGGGGCGGTCATCCTGTCGCCGTCGAACGCCGCCTACCTCGACATCGTCTACGAGGACGGCGACCCGATCGGCCTGGACTGGACCGGCACCCCGACCACCCTGGGCGCCTCGTACGTCTGGGACCCGGCGCGTGTCATCCCCGGGCTCGGCGAGGCGCACATCCTGGGCGTGGAGGCGCCGCTCTGGACGGAGACGGTGGCCACCATCGACGAGGTGGAGGACATGGTGTTCCCCCGGCTGGCCGCGATCGCCGAGATCGGCTGGTCCCCCGCTCCGTCCGACACCGAGCCGGTGGAGTCGGCACGCGACCTGGAGGAGTTCGCCGAGCGCGTCTCCCGACTGTCGGAGCACTGGGACGCGGCGGGCACCCGGTACCGGCGGGTGCCCGAGGTGCCGTGGCCGGAGCGCGTCGGGTCCTGACTGGAGCGTCAGCGGACGCCGGTCAGCGCCCGCCGATCACGGATACCCGATGAACCACAGCAGCACCAGCGCCACCGGCTGCAGCGCGATGCAGGTGATCAGCGTCGCCGAACGCGCCCGCCGGTTGCGGGTCAGTCCGCGTGCGCCGGCGAGCGGCGACAGCGGCAGCAGCAGCCGGAAGGTGCTCTGCTGCGGCAGGAACACCGCGAACAGGTACAGGCCGTAGCTCGCTGCGTAGGCGACCATGTCGGTCCCCAGCGCGCGCACGGACGGCCGGGTCAGGATCCAGGTGTAGCCGGCGACGATCCCGATGACGATCAGCGCGCCGAGGATGCTGAGGTAGCGCCAGCTGAGCAGGAACCACGGCGTCAGCGGGATGAACGCGACCTTGCCGATGAACCCGGTCCACCAGGACAGCTCGGTGCTGACGTACGCGTCTCCCGTGCCGGTGACGGCCGCGGCGATGATGGGCCAGGCCATTCCGGCGATCGCCATGAGGCCGCCGGTCAGCACGATCGTGAGCCGCTCCCGCGGGCGGAAAGGGTCTCCTCCGCGCCGCCCCTGCAGGGTGCGGAACAGCAGCATGATGGCCAGCGCGAGCGGGAGGGCGAGCTCGCCGGGGCGCGTGAACGCCGCCAGCACCCCGAACGGCAGCATGAGCCAGTACCTGCGCTGAACCATCGCCAGCAGCGCCGCGAACATCAGGAAGAAGAACATGCTCTCGGCGTAGGCGATCTGCAGCACGAACGACAGCGGGCCGAAGCAGAAGAACGCCGTCGCCCAGAATGCGCTGGAGACGCCGGCGCGCGCTGCGACGAGCCGGAACAGCACAACGCTCGCCGCGGCCCCGAAGGCGATCGCCACGGCGAATCCGGCCGGGTAGAAGCTCAGCCCGGTGACGAACATGAGCGCGCGGACGATGATCGGGAACAGCGGGAGGAACGCCCACGGGTTCTGCTGCACCGAGCCGTCGGCGTCGAGCGGCAGCGACGTCGGGTAGCCCTGCTCGACGATCTGGCTGTAGTAGGAGCCGTCCCAGGATCCGGAGAACGTGAAGAACGTCGGGTCCATCCGGGGGCTCGCATAGTCCCAGTGCGCCACGTTGGCCGTGATGAACAGCGCCAGCATGAGGGAGGTCGTGAGCAGCCGCGAGACGGCGTACAGCACCAGCACGGCGGCCCACCAGGGCACCTCCCGGCCGGCGAAACGCAGCCGCTTCGGTACGCGAAGCGCGACGCCCTGCAGAGCCGGTCGCCTGGTGCTCGTCGTCCCCGCTGTCATCGTCCCATCCGGTAGCCGTCCACCGATCGTCGCGCGATCGCCCCTCGGGAATGGTACCCGCCGGAAAGGGCCGTCGGACACCGGTTGACCGGGGCTGAGAGAGTCCTCAGCGACGCGGTCTGTGGCCCGACCAGGCCTGACACCACGCAAGCGTCGAGGCCACTCACGTGCAGTTCGTCGGTGCCGCCGGCGATGCAGGACTAGTCTTGCGCGATGAATTTCGTGATGATTCCCGGGGCCGGCGGAGCAGCCTGGTATTGGCATCTGGTTGCGCGGGAACTGACCGTTCTCGGTCATGACGTGGTCGCTGTCGAGCTCCCGATGGGCGCCCCCTCTCTGACGGACTACTGCGATGCGGTGGTGGAGGCGGCCGGGACCCGCACCCGGATCGTCCTCGTCGCACAGTCCATGGGCGGCTTCACCGCGGCGATGGTGGCGCCCCGGTTGCCGGTGGTCGGCCTCGCGTTCCTCAATGCCATGATCCCCGTGCAGGGCGAAACGCCGGGAGAATGGTGGGACGCGGTCGGCCAGGCCGACGCTATGCGCGCCAACGACATCGCTTCTGGGCGCGACCCCGGGGCGGGCTTCGATCTGGAGACCTACTTCGCCCACGACCTTTCCGACGAGCTGAAGTCCGAAGTCACGCAGCACGGAGGACAGGACTCGGCCGAGTTCTTCAGTTCCCCGTGCGACTTCACAGCGTGGCCCGACGTGCCGATCCAGGTCCTCGCCGGCAGGGACGACCGCTTCTTCCCTCTGCCCTTTCAGCGCGCCGTCGCTCGCGATCGGCTGGGCCTCGCCGTGCACGATGTACCCGGAGGTCACCTCGCCGCGTTGTCGCACCCGCAGCAGGTCACGGACGCGCTCAGTTCTTTGATTTCCGGAAGCTGACCACACCCACGACGAGGGCGAGAACAACAGCGATAACGAGGGCGATCTCCATGACTACTCCTTGTCTTCGGATGCAAGAGCCTGCTCGCCGACTGCGACTTTGTCAGAGCCCGCCTCGGCCGCAGGAACGGCGGGAATGAGCGCACCCAGGAGTTCGAATACCTCGGTCAGTTCGTCCCCGGTCGGACGGGGGGCGGCAACCGAGGCGCCGATCAGGATCAGATGAGGGATCATCGCCGCCGAGCGAGCGAGCGCTCTGTCCGCGACCATCGACTCCCAGACCGCTGTCAACGCTTCCAGGCGCGCGGTGTCGATCCTCTGCATCGAGGCTTGAGCGAGCTGATCCTGGGACGCCCAACCGCGCATCGCCGCCTCCAAGGGGGCGTCACGGGAGATCTGTGCCGAGGCATCCACCAGGACGTGCTGTGGCGGGATCCGGTCAAGTGATGCGACCGTCCTCCCCATCCGATCGAGGGCGTCGAACTCGTAGCGCTCGAGCAGCGACCGGCGAAAGTCCTCCACGCCGGCGAAGTGGTGGTGGAACGAGCCTTTCGTGAGCCCGAGCCGCACCGCGAGGCGATCTATCCGGACACCGGCAACGCCCTCTTCTCGCAGCACGGTCATGCCTTCTTCGAGCCAACGATCCCTCGATGTCATAAAACCCAGCCTACCATGCCATACCGTATGGTACGGTGATCGCGTGTTGCTTCCCGATCCGATCTGGCCCGTCGCCGCGCTCGCCGTCATCTGCTTGGGCGACGGCCTCCTGTGCCTCAAACCGGTGCGCTTCGTGGCGGAGTGCTACCGCGGGGTGAATTGGCCGAGCAGGTACTGGTGGCTGATGCCTCCGATCAAGGTCGCCGCAGCGGCCGGCCTGGTCGCGGGGATCGGGATCCCGGCCCTCGGCATCGTCACCAACTCCTGCCTCGTCCTCTACTTCGTCGTGGCGATCGCCGCGCACATCCGAGCACGCGACTTCGGGCGCAACCTGTTCGTGAACGCCACCGGCATGCTGCTCATCTGCGTAGCGACCCTGGCCTTCTGCTTTCTCCTGTGATATCCCGCTCTCGCTGACCGAAGGACCCCGCATGACCGATATCCACACCACCTTCCATGCCTTCTTGGGTTGCAGTCTCGATGGGTACATCGCAGGCCCGAACGGCGAACTCGACTGGCTGACAGTGTTCGACAACACCGGTTACGACGAGTTCTTCACCTCCGTCGACGCGCTCGCCATGGGGCGCACCACGTTCGAGGTGATGCGGGAGTCGGCGCCGGACTATTACGAAGGAATGCCGATCCATGTGCTCTCGACGACCCTCGAACCCGGGCCGCATCCACCGATGGGTCGCTCTCGCGTCACAGTTCACGGCGACCTGGCCTCACTCCAGAAGGCCACTGCAAAGGCGGGTGACAGACGCGTCTATGCCGACGGCGGCCGCACAGTGCAGGCGCTTCTCGCCGCAGGGCTCCTGTCCGACCTCGTCGTCACACGAGTCCCCGTCCTCCTCGGCCAGGGCATCCCCCTCTTCGGCCCCCGACCCGGTCCCCGTCGACCACAGCTGCTCGAGTCGCACACGACACGCGACGGCGCAGTTCAGTCTGTGTACAGGTTCCAGGGCATCGCTTCGATGTCCCGGTAGTCAAGGGTGCCGCCGGCCCGCAGCCGGAGCTGGAGCCGCAGCGGAGCGGCTACTTGACGCTTCCCGCGGTCAGACCGCCGACCAGGCGCTTCTCGATCAGCATGAACAGGACGACGACGGGGATCACCGCGACCACCGACACCGCGAACACGTACTGCCAGGCCGCGTCGTACTGACCGACGAATTTGGTGAGCGCGACCGAGAGCGGCTGGTTGGCGTCCGTGGACAGGATCACCAGGCTGGCCGCGAACTCGTTCCAGGAGGCCACGAACGTGTAGATGATCGCCGTGACGATTCCCGGCCACACGAGCGGCAGCTGCACCCGGAACAGGACGGTCCACTTTCCCGCGCCGTCCAGCTGGGCGGCCTCGTCGACCTCCTTCGGGACGCCGGCGAAGAAGCTGTGCATGATCCAGATCGCGAACGCCAGGTTGAACGCGGCATTGACGAGGATCATCGCCAGCCAGGTGTCGTTGATCCCGAGCGCGACCATCTCCTTGAACAGGCCGGTCGCGAGCACCGTCGGCTGCAGCATCTGGGTGACGACGACCAGGAACAGGAAGATCCCGCGGCCCGGGAACCGGAACCGCGCCGTGTAGTAGGCGGCAGGAACGCAGACGAGCAGGACCAGCGCCGTCGCGAAGACGGAGATCACGATGGTGGAGATGAGGTTGAACGGCAGTGGCGTCTCGGGCGTCGACCACATCGTGATGTAGTTCTCGGGATGCCACTGCTCTGGCAGGTAGGTCGGCGGCACGGCGAGGATGTTGTTCCGGCTCTTGAACGAGCCGATCAGCATGATCAGGTACGGCGCGATGAACACCAGCGCGATGACGATGCCGGCGACCGTCTTGCCCGCCGTGCGCCAACCGGAGCCGCGGGAACGGCGGGGACCGCCCGAAGCGCTGCGCCGGGCCTTCGGCGCGCCCGCGATGAGGGTGGGGGCCGGTACGGTCACGAGACCTCCTTCATCGGCTTGACGACCAGCAGGTAGACGCTCACGACCACGAGCACGATCAGGAAGTTGATCACGCTGAGCGCGCTGGAGAGGTCGATGCGCTGCTCGTTCTGCAGCAGCTTGAACACGTAGGTCGTCGTCGTATCGGCCTTGTAGCCGGGGATGGAGCCGGTCATCAACCGGAGGATCGGGAGCGAGTTGAACACGTTGATGATGTTGATCAGCGTGGCCAGGGCGATCGCGTTGCGCAGGTTGGGGAGCGTGACGCTGAAGTAGGTGCGGAACGCGCCCGCGCCATCCATCTTCGCCGCCTCCAGCATGTCGCCGGGGATGCCCGCGAGTCCCGCCAGGATCGTGTAGGTCGTGAACGGCAGCGACACGAACACCGCGATGCCGATGGACGAGATGAACGCCGGGATGGGCTCCTTCGTGAACCCGAAGGGCTGCGCGAGCACGTGGATGTCGACCAGGAACTTGTTGATGATCCCGTAGAAGGGGTCGAGGCCGTACACGAACACGGTGGTCGTCATGACGACGCTCGCCGCCCACGGGACGATGATCGACATCCGCACCCAGCGGCGGCCGGGGAAGTTCTTGTTCAGGAACTGGGCGAGCGCCAGCGAGATCACCACGGTGATGAGGACGACCGAGACGACCCAGACGAGCGAGTTCAGGAGGATGCCGGGCAGCTCCGGCCGCGAGAGCACGGTGACGTAGTTCTGCAGCCCGACCGAGCCGTGGTCCACCCCGGCGAGCGAGATCCTCCGGGTGGAGTTGTAGATCATGTAGCCGGCCGGGAACAGCACGACTCCGAAGATGAGGATGAGGGCGGGCAGCGTCCACGGCACTGCGCTCCAGAGGTCGGAGGCTCCGCCAGCGGGTTTGGGGGACGCCCCGCGGCGGGGACGACCAGTGGCCGCCCCCGCGCGAGTCGTTTCAGTGGTGCTGGTCATTCGTTGCTACGGGTCGCCGGCCTACTGGCCGTCCGCCTTCGCCTGGATGGACTTCAGCAGATCCTCCGGCTTGGCTCCCTGGCCGAGCTGGCCGATCTGGCTCTGGATGGCGCCCTGGGCGGCCGACCAGTTGGCGTTGGTGGACGGGTAGAACTTCGCGTTCGGCAGCAGGTCGAGGAACGGCTTGATGGTCTCATCCGAGGCCATCACATCCGCGCCCGACTTGGTGGTGGGCAGGAAGCCCTCCGCCTTGACCCACTTGGTGTAGACGTCCTTCGAGTAGAAGTAGTCGAGGAACTTCTTGATCGACGCGGTCTTGTCGGTCTTGTTCTTGAAGGCCATCAGGTGGTCCGCGACGCCCAGCGTGAACGCCGAGCCGTCCTTGGTGGGGATCGGCGCGATGCCGTACTGCAGCGACGGGTTCTTGTCCTTCAGCTGGCCGACTGTCGGCGGGAGGCCGACCTGCATGCCGAGCTGACCCTGGATGAAGACGTTCAGCAGCGGCGTGCGGTTCGTCGAGCCGGGGTTCGGCTCGGTGTAGCCCTGGTTGATGATCTTCTGCATCTCGGTCGCGCCTTCGACGTTCGCCGGGCTGTCGATCGTCAGCTTCTTGGCGTCGCCGTAGCCGCCGCCTGCGCCGTAGAACCAGATCGCGGTCTCCGCCTGGGCCTCCTCGCTTCCGAGCGGCATGCCGTACGGCGTGACGCCGGCGGCCTTCAGCTTGGCCGCGGCGTCCTCGAACTCGGCCCACGTCTTCGGCGGGGCCGAGATCCCGGCCTTGCTGAAGTCGTCCTTGTTGTAGAAGAGGGCGCGGGCGGAGGCGATGAACGGCAGGCCGTACTGGGTGCCGTCGATGCTCGCGTTCTTCTTGAAGGCGTCCTGGAAGTCGTTCAGCGTGGAGGCGGAGACGATGTCCTTGGCCGGGTACAGCAGGTCGTCGGCCGCGAAGCCGGCGAACGCGTCGATGTTCAGGATGTCCGGCTGCTTCTGGGCCTGGATGCGCGTCTTGATGACGTTGTTGATGTCGGTCCAGGATTCGACGTCGAGGTTGACCTCGATGTCGCTGTTCTTGGCCTCGAAGTCCTTGATGATCTGCTGCCACTCGGCCTTGGTGTTGTCCGAATAGCTTGCGACCATGAGGTCGAGGGATTGTGCGCCGCCGGACGAGCCTCCGGACCCGCCGCTGAAGCCGCACGAGGCGAGCGTCATGGTGGCGACCGCCGCGGTTGCGACCGCCGCTCCCCACCGCAGTGACTTCTTCATTACTTCCTCACTTCTCGAAGGGAAACACGAACCGTCACTACCGATGGAACCTGCGCGACGATGCGTAGCTGTTGATGCTTAGTGATTTGTTTCTGCTCGAAACAAGCACTTGCACTCATTGGATGGTCGAAATCATGTCGCGTACCGGGGCCCGCGTCAAGCATTCGGAGGGAGATCGTCTGCAATTTGTAACGTGTCGGTTACACCGATGGCCGCATTCCGGCCCGAATTCCGGGGAAACGATTGAAGGTGATTACTAGACACGAGGTTCGATCATCAGCGATCATTGTCATCAGCCAACCTTGCAAACCAGCCGCGACCGCAGAACAGGAGCGATCAGTGACGCACGCATCCCCCGGGGGAGCCCACATGGAGGCCGAGCTCCGCTCCCAGCCGGAGACCTGGGCCGCCGCGGCCGGGCTCCGCGAGGAGCAGGCGCTGCTGCCGGCATCCGGCGAGCGGATCGCCATCGTGGGCTGCGGCACCTCGTGGTTCATGGCGCAGGCGTACGCGACGCTCCGCGAGCAGGCCGGGCACGGCGTCAGCGACGCCTTCGCGGCCTCCGAGGCGCCCGTGCTCGACCGCGGCGCCCTGCTTGCCAGGGATTATGACGCGATCGTCGCGATCACCCGGTCCGGGACGACCACCGAGGTGCTCGAACTGCTCGACGCCGTCCGTTCGGCGGGAGTCCGCACGCGGACGATCGGGATCGTGGGTGACCCGGAGACGCCGCTCGTCGACCTGGCCGACACCGCCATCCGCCTCCCCTTCGCCGACGAGCTGTCCGTCGTGCAGACCCGCTTCGCGACCACTGCGCTCGCACTCGTCCGAGCCTCCCTCGGCCACGACCTCGCACCGGCGATCGACCAGGCGGCCGCCGCGGTCGAGGAGGAGCTCGACGACGAGCTGATCTCTGCCGAGCAGTACTCCTTCCTCGGCGCGGGGTGGACGATCGGGCTCGCGCACGAGGCCGCGCTCAAGATGCGCGAGGCCTCCCAGTCGTGGACCGAGTCGTACCCCGCCAAGGAGTACCGGCACGGGCCCATCGCGATCGCCGCGCCTGGCCGCGTCACCTGGATGCTCGGCGACTCCCCCGTCGGGCTCGCCGACGACCTGGCCGTGACCGGAGCCCGCTTCGAAGACCGGCCGATCGACGGGATGGCGGACCTCGTCCGCGCCCAGCGCGTCGCGCTGGCCCGCGCCCGTCGAGCCGGCCTCGACCCGGACAGCCCGCGCAACCTCACCCGATCGGTCATCCTCCCCTCGTGACCGCCGCGCCCACCGACCAGCAGACACCGGCCGCCGCCCCGCTCGGGAGCGGCGAGCCCGTGCTGGCGTTCGACGTCGGCGGCACCGACACCAAGGCCGCGCTCGTCGACGGCGAGGGTCGCATCGTCGAGCTGCTGCGCATCCCGACCCCGCACGCAGGAGCCGCCACCGGGGAGGCCGTGGTCACGGAGATCGCCGGGCTCGCCGCACGGTTCGCGGCCGAGCATCCCGCCGTCGTCCCCCGGGCGGCCGGTCTGCTCGTGCCGGGCCATGTGGACGACGCCGCCGGTATCGGCGTGTTCGCGGAGAACCTCGGCTGGCGCGACTTCCCGTTCCGTGCACGCGCGGAGGAGGCGCTCGGCATGCCGGTCTCGTTCAGCCACGACGTCCGCGGCGCCGGAGAGGCCGAGCATCGCCTCGGTGCAGCGACGCCGTACCGCGACGTGGTCGTCATGGCGATCGGCACCGGGATCGCCGGCGCGCTCTTCCTGGACGGCCGCCTCTACACCGGAGGCGGACTGGCCGGCGAGATGGGCCACTCGCGCGTGGCCGACGGACCGGTCTGCGCCTGCGGCGGCATCGGCTGCCTGGAGGCCGTGGCCTCGGCCGCCGCCATCGCCCGCCGGTACAACGCTGCGGCCGGAGCCGACGTGCCCGGAGCCCGCGAGGTGCTGCAGCGGGCGCAGCAGGGCGACCCCATCGCGCGGGATGTGTGGGAGTCGGCGCTGGACGCGTTGGCCCTCGACCTGTCCCACACGGTCGCGCTGCTCGCACCGGAGGCGATCGTCATCGGCGGCGGACTGGCGCAGGCCGGCCCTGCGCTGTTCGAGCCGCTGGCCACCAAGCTGGACAGCATCCTCACCTTCCACCGCCGGCCCGTGCTGCTGCCCGCGAGCATCGGCGAGAATGCGGGGGTGATCGGCGCCGCCCTGCGTGCCCGGGACCTCCTCGTGGGTTCGCCGGCGGTCGCTCCGCAACCGGAGCCCGCGTCGTGATCCTCACCGTCACGCCGAACCCGGCCCTCGACCTCACCTACCGCGTGCCCGCCCTGGAGCCGGGTGAGACGCACCGCGCCGCTCCCCCGGCCGTCCGCGCCGGTGGCAAAGGGCTGAACGTCGCCCGAGTCGTCGCCCAGACCGGCTCGGCGGCGTTCGCGCTCGCGACCGCGGGCGGCCCCTCGGGACTCCGGTTCGCGGACGACCTGGAGGCGTCGCAGCTTCCCGCGGAGCTGATCCCGGTCGCCTCTCCCACCCGGAGCAGCGTCGCGATCGTCGACGAGGCGGCGGGCGAGACGACCGTGATCAACGAGACCGGCGGCCCGCTGACGGCTGCGGAGTGGATGGCGCTCCGGGATGCCGCGCGGCGCCTGGCCGTGCCCGCGACCGCGCTCGTGGGCTCCGGCAGCCTCCCGCCGGACGCCCCCGACGACTTCTACGCCGTACTCGTCGCGACCGCCGCCGAGCGCGGCATCCCGAGCCTGATCGACGCCGTCGGTCCGGCACTGCTGCTCGCCGTCGAGGCCGGCGCCGACGTGGTGAAGCCCAACCGCCGAGAACTCGCCGAGACGACGGGCGAGGACGACCCGGTGGAGGGAGCCCGTCGGCTGCTCGACCGGGGCGCCCGGCTGGTCCTCGTCTCGCTCGGCGCCGACGGGTTGCTGGCGGTGCCCCGCACCGGCGCGCCTCTGCACGCTCGCCTCCCCGAGCCGCTGACCGGCAATGCGACCGGCGCCGGGGATGCAGCAGTCGCCGCCGTGGCCACCCTGCTGGCCGCCGGCAACGACGACCCGGGCGCCCTGCTCCGTCGCGCGACCGCCTGGTCGGCCGCCGCCGTGCTCGCGCCGCTCGCGGGCGACCTCCATCCGTCCTACCGGGAGCTCGAGGCGCGCCTCGTGACCGGCTGACCGCCCGCCCGATCACCCACCAACCGCCCGCCCAACCGCCGCCCACCGACCGGAGCCGCCATGCCCCTCGTCCCCACCGCCGACCTGCTGCACGCAGCCGTCGGCCGCCGCACCGGCCTCGCCGCGTTCAACGTCATCCTGCTGGAGACGGCGGAAGCGCTCGTCGACGCAGCCGAGGAGACGGGGCTGCCGGTCATCCTGCAGATCTCGCAGAACTGCGTCGCGTACCACGGCGCGCTGGAACCCATCGCGGAGGCGACCCTGGCGCTGGCCCGGCAGTCGACCGCGCACGTCGCCGTCCACCTGGACCACGCCGAGGACGAGCAGCTCGCCCGCCGGGCCGTCGAGCTCGGTTTCGGATCCGTCATGTTCGACGGGTCAGTGCTCGGCTACGAGGACAACGTGGCCGCGACCGTGAGGGTGGTCGAGCACGCGCACGCCAACGACGTCCTGGTGGAGGCCGAGCTGGGAGAGATCGGCGGGAAGGACGGCGCCCACGCGCCCGGCGTCCGCACGGACCCGGACGAGGCCCGCCGGTTCGTCGAGGAGACCGGCGTCGACGCCCTCGCCGTCGCGGTCGGCAGCTCGCACGCGATGACCGAGCGCACGGCCGCCCTCGACCTCGAGCTGATCGCGCGCCTACGACACGCCGTACCCGTTCCGCTCGTCCTGCACGGGTCCAGCGGGGTCGCGGATGAGACCATCGAGCAGGCGATCCGAGCAGGCATCACCAAGGTCAACGTCTCCACCCACCTCAACCGGTTCTTCACGGACGCGATCCGGTCGTACCTCGCCGCGCATCCCGACGCGGTCGACCCGCGAAAGTACGTCCGTGAGGGGCGGGCCGCGGTGACCGAGGAGGCAGCGCGCCTGATGACCCTGTTCGACGTGGCCCGCGTGGACGGCGCGGGCGGAACGGAGACGGCACACCGATGAACAGAGCGGAACGGCTCAACGCCGTCCTCGACCTGCTGGCCGAGGCCGGCCAGGTCGAGGTGGACGACATCGTCGCGAAGCTCGACGTGTCGGCCGCGACGGCCCGCCGCGACCTGGATGCGCTCGCCTCCCAGCAGCTCCTGACGCGCACGCGCGGCGGCGCCATCGGACAGTCCGTCGCCTACGACCTGCCCATCCGCTACAAGCGCGAGCAGCACGCCCCCGAGAAGCTGCGCATCGCGCAGGCCGCGAGCGCCCTGGTGCCGCGCGGCGCGGTGGTCGGCCTCTGCGGCGGAACGACCAGCACGGCGGTCGCGACCGTGCTCGCCTCCCGGCCCGACCTGATGGAGCCGTCGCCGCATCCCAGCCTCACCGTCGTCACGAACGCCATCAATATCGCCGCCCAGCTGGTGATGCGGCCGCAGATCAAGACCGTGGTGACGGGCGGCGTCGTGCACGCGCGCTCCTACGAGCTCGTCGGTCCATACAGCGACGTCGTGCTCGAGAAGATCACCATGGACATCGCCTTCATCGGCGTGAACGGCATCGACCCGCTCGTCGGGGCGACCGTGCACGACGAGGGCGAGGCGAGCGTCAACTCGCTGATGGCCAGACGGGCCACGCGCGCCGTGGTCGTGGCAGACTCCTCGAAGATCGGGCGGAAGGCGTTCGCCACCCTCGGCGGCCCCAAACTGCTGACAACGCTGATCACCGACGCTGGGATCACCGACGAGCAGCGGTCCGCCTTCGTCGACCAGGGGTTCGAGGTGATCGTCGCGTGAGCGGCGACCACCTCATCCACTCGGCACGACTGGTCGACAGCGGAACGGTCGTCGAGGACGGCTGGGTCCGGTTCACCGGAGGCACGGTCGCTGCGACCGGGTCCGGGACGAGCTGGCGGTCGGAGCCGGCCGTTGCGGACAGGGTGACGGATGCGGCCGGCGCGTGGCTCACTCCCGGGTTCGTCGACATCCACGTGCACGGCGGTGGCGGCGCGGCGTTCGACGACGGCGCCTCGCAGATCGCCCACGGTCTGGATGTGCACCGCCGGCACGGGACGACCCGCGCGGTGATCTCGCTGATCACAGCCTCGGTTCCGGAGCTGGCCGCGCGAGTTCGGATGGTGGCGGAACTCGCCGCGGCCGACCCGCGCATCCTCGGCTCGCATCTGGAGGGGCCGTTCCTCGACGTCGGCCACAAGGGCGCGCACGATCCGTCGCTGCTGCGTGCGGCGACGCGCGCCGACATCGACACGCTGCTGGAGGCCGCGGGCGGCACCCTCCGCCAGATCACGATCGCCCCAGAGCAGCCGGGCGGCATGGACGCGGTGCGCGCATTCTCGGCGGCCGGCGTCGCGGTCGCTGTCGGGCACACCGACGCGTCTTACGACCAAGCGCTGGCGGCGTTCGACGCCGGGGCTACCATCCTCACGCACGCCTTCAACGCCATGCCCGGACTCCACCACCGGGCGCCCGGGCCCGTTGCCGCTGCGGCGCGCACGCCCGGGGTGGCACTGGAGATCGTCAACGACGGCGTGCACGTGCACCCGGAGATGGTGCGGATCGCGTTCGCGAGCGCCCCCGGGCGGATGGCGCTGGTCACCGACGCGATGGCGGCCGCGGGCTCCGGGGACGGCGACTACCTGCTCGGCTCGCTGGAGGTCGAGGTGCGCGGCGGGGTGGCGCGGCTCGCGGGCGGGGGCTCGATCGCCGGCTCGACGCTGACCCTCGACGACGCCCTCCGGCGCGCGGTGGTCGAAGTGGGCATCCCGGTTGAGGAGGCGGTGCTGGCGGTCACCGCCACGCCGGCCGCCGCGGTCGGGCGCGGCGGCGACCTGGGTCGCCTACGGCCCGGCTACGTGGCAGACGCGGTGCTGCTGGACGAGGGGTTCGCGGTGCGGCAGGTGTTCGTGGACGGCGACCCGGTCCGCTGACGGCTGCCGCCTGCATCCACTCGTCCCGACATGCCGTTACGCCATGCGGGGTGACGGCATGTCGGGACCACTAGTTGGGCATCAGGCGGCGGCGCGCTCGCGCGTCATCCGGCCGACGACCATGACCAGCACCACGGACACCACCAGCAGGGCGACGTAGCACCACGGAAGCAGCATGAGCCCGCCCGCGTCGAAGATCAGAGAGCCGACCAGCGCTCCCCCACCGATCCCGACGTTGAACGAGGTCGTATAGAGGGCACTCGCCGTGTCGCGGAAAGCCGCCGACGAGGTGTGCAGGAGACGCGTCTGCAGCAGCGGCGGGAGGGCGCCGAAGGCGAGCCCCCACAGCAGGAACGCGATCAGCGCGGCGACGATCTGGCCGGAGACAAGAGCGAGGGCCGCCACTGCCGCACCGGTCACCAGCAGGGCCAGCACCAGGCCCAGCTGCGGCCGCGGTCCGAACACGGAGCCGGCCAGCAGGAGCCCGCCGGCCCCGGCGATCCCATACAGGAAGAGCAGGGCTCCGACGTTCCCGGCGGGCACGCCCATCGGCCCGGTCAGGAAGGGCACCACGAACGTGTAGAACGCGTAGTGGCCGACCATGGTCACCGCCGCGATCAGGCACACCATGACCACCGCCGAGATGGTGCGATCGCGCGGCTTCGGGATGCTGCGGTCCCGACGGCGCCCACCGACGGCATCCGCATCCCGTTCCACCGCAGGAAGGAACTTCCAGACGACGAGCGCACCGACGGCCATGAGCGCGGCGAGCAGGCCGAAGGACAGCCTCCAGCCGAAGACGTGACCGGCGAACGTCCCGAGGGGGACGCCGAAGACGAACGCGAGCGTTCCTCCGCCGAGGGTGATGGAGACGGCGCGGCCGATCTGCTCCTTGGGCACCAGGTGCCCGGCGTACGCGCCGACGATCGACCAGAACATCCCGTGTGCGACACCGCCGAGGATGCGCGAGCCGACCACGAACCCGTAACTCGGGGCGATCGCGGTGAGGAGGTTCGAGATGCCGAGCACGACCAGGATGCCGATCAGCAGCCCGTGCCGCGGCCAACGTTTGGTCAGCGCTGTCAGCGGGGTGCTCGTCACCACCACGGTGAACGCGAACACGGTCACGAGCAGCCCGATCTGCGCCTCGCTCACGCCCAGGGAGGCGCTCATGTCCGGCAGCAGGCCGGTCGGGATCATCTCGCTCGTGACGGAGAGGAAGGTGGCGGCGGCGAGGGCGATGAGCCCCGTCCAGGGAAATTTCGGCGCGACGCGCGCCGGAGTCGTCGAAGTGGCAGTCATACGGATCTGTCCAACGGATGGCGTTCCCCGGCCATTCCGCCGCGACGAACGGCGATTCGGGACCCGGATGGCCGGGGATCCTCGAGGGAATGACGGGTCGACTACGCGCCGATGTGCGCGCCCAGGGCCGCGCGGGAACCGCCGACCAGTGACGATTCTACCGGAGGTCGCTGAGCACGCCAGTGCTGTCAGTGATCTCGATCAGCGGCGCATACAGCGCCATCGCGTCGAGGGCGCGCTGGTGGTCGGCGTCTGACAGCCCGGCGCAGCCGTCCGCGACGACGCGGATGCGGACCCCCGCGTCGGCGGCGGCGAGCGCGGTGCTCAGCACGCAGCAGTCGGTCGAGACCCCGGCGAGAACCACATCCTGCGACCCGCGGAGCGCCTCCCGCAGATCGGCGCCCCACTTGCCGAATGTCGGCTCGCTGACCACGGCGTGCCCGGTGTCGCGGAAGGCGAGCACCAGGTCGTAGATCGGGTCGTCGGCGGGGACGAGGGCGAACGGCCACTGCTCGTAGTAGGGCACCCAAGCGCCCTCCGGCCGTTCCGGCGCGACGAACCGGGTGAACACGACCCGGTCGCCGAAGGCCGGCACCATCCCGGCGATGACCGCCTCGGCCTCCGCGAACCTCGGGGTGAACCAGGGGCTCGCGGGGGCGCCGAAGGCCTGCTGCATGTCGACGACGACGAGGGTCGGTCCGCTCATCGCTGCGCTCCGGTCAGCTGCTCTCCGGTCAGCTGCACTCCGGTCATCGCTGCTCCTGGCGGCGCACGGCGCCGCGCGAGAACACCAGGGTCCCGACGTAGCCGATCACGAGTGCGGCGAGCACGCCGAGGTTCGCGAACGCCCAGTCGCCCGTCACCCCGCCGATCGGGCCGAGAAGGTAGCCCTGCCAGGCGAGCCACGCGGCGGAGCCGTTGGTGACCAGGCCCCAGCCGATCGCTGTGCCGATGACGATCAGCGCGATCGGGACCCAGCGCACCGCGCCGTAGCGGCCGCGCCGGTCATAGAGGTCGGCCTCGGCGTAGTTCCGCTTCCGCAACTGGATGTCGGCGACGAAGATGCCGCACCACGCCGCGATCGGCACGCCGAGAGTGATCAGGAACCCCTGGAACGGGCCGAGGAAGTCGGTGGCGAAGAACACCACGTAGATGGCGCCGAGGGTCATGATCACGCCGTCGATGCCGGCCGCGGCGTACCGCGGAACCCGGACCCCGACGCTCAGCAGGGCGAGACCGGACGAGTAGATGTCCAGCACGGCGCCGCCGACCAGGCCGAGCACCGCCACGATGACGAACGGCACCAGGAACCAGGTGGGCAGCAGCGAGGCCAGAGCGCCGATCGGGTCGGCGGCGATCGCCGTACTCAGCTTCGAGGACGAGCCGGCCAGCAGGATGCCGAAGATCAGCAGGATGACCGGGGCCAGCGACGATCCGAAGGTCGTCCATCCGACCACCCCTCCGCTGCGCGCCGAGCGGGGCAGGTAGCGCGAGTAGTCGGCCGCGGCGTTCACCCAGCCCAGGCCGAACCCGGTGAGCATGAAGACGAAGCCGCCGATGACGTGCGGGGCGTCCCCCGCGGGCAGGGCGGCGACCGCGCCGAGGTCGATGTGGCCGAGGACCAGGAGGATGTACACGACGGTCAGCACGCCGGTGACGATCGTGATGACCATCTGCATCCGCATGATCAGGTGGAAGCCGACCACCCCTCCCACGATGACGAGGGCGACCACCACGATGAGGGCGACGAGCTTGGTGACCCAGCCGCCCTCCCAGCCCAGCTGCTGGAACACGGTCGCCGTCGCGAGCGCGGCGAGGGACACCAGGACGGTCTCCCACCCGACCGTGAGCAGCCAGGACAGGAACGACGGGACGCGGTTGCCCTCCACGCCGAACACCGCGCGGCTGAGCACCATCGTGGGGGCGGAGCCGCGCTTGCCTGCGAGCGCGATGACGCCGCACAGCAGGAAGGACGCCACGATCCCGACCACGCCGACGATCGTGGCCTGCCAGAACGAGATCCCGAAGCCGAGCAGGAACGAGCCGTAGCTGAGCCCGAACACGGACACGTTGGCGCCGAACCACGGCCAGAACAGGTCGCGCGGGCGCCCCCGCCGCTCATCCTCATGGATTGTGTTGAGCCCGTTCAGCTCGACGTCGAAGGCGGACGCGGGGCCCGTCCGGGTGTCGGGCGCATCCTCACCGGTGCTGGTCATGCTCCCGATCGTGGTGCACCCCGCCGCCGCCGTCAACAGCGACGCGGGTCACGCCGCCCATGGGTTGACGATCGGCAGACCGATATCGGCGAAGTCCTTGTCTCTGGTTGCGAACGCATCGGCCTCCGCCGCGATCGCTGTGGCCGCGATCATTGCGTCCGCCAGACCGATCGGTCGGCCCGCAGACGCGCGGAGGGACGTGAGGTTCGCGCACTCGGATGCCGCCACCACGTCGAAGGAGAGCGTTCTCCGATGGAAAGGGGCGAGAACCTCGAGCACCAGGTCGGCTTTGCGATCGGAACGCCTTCCCTCGTCCATTGTGTTCGTCCCCGTCAGCATCTCCGCCACCGTCACCGCGGTGATGTAAAGGGTGCGCTGGTCACGAGATTCCAGCCACCGGAGGACTCGTTGATCAGGCTCGAACTTCACGAGTTCGGACAGCACGTTGGTGTCGAGAACGATCATTCCCCGAGCGCTTCCACGCGGTTGCGGATGTACTCGACCATGCCGATCTTGCGCACGCCGGGCCGGGGATCCACCGGTTCGCCCACGGCGGCCTGCCCGAGGATGTAGCGCACTTCGTCATCGAAGCTCCGCCGGGAGGCCTCTGCCAGCCGGCCGATGGTCGCGTGGACGTCTTCATCGAGAGTGACCGCGACGGGGAGCTGTTTCATCATCTGAACCTCCAGTAATGCATTCATATTTTATATACGAAGCAAGCCTAACACGCAGCCCGGTACCCTGATCTGGTGACCGACTCCTCCGCCTCCAACCACTGGGTGCTCACCTTCAGCTGCGCCGACCGTCCCGGCATCGTCCACGCGGTCAGCGGCGCGATCGTCGCCGCTCGCGGGAACATCACCGAGAGCCAGCAGTTCGCCAGCACCGACACCGGGCGGTTCTTCATGCGCCTGCAGGTCGAGTCGGCGGCGGGCAGAGACGAGTTCGAGGAAGCGCTGGCGCCCGTCGTCGAACGGTTCGGGATGAGCCACCACGTCGACAACGTCGGCCGCCCGCTGCGCACGCTGGTGCTGGCCTCGAAGGCTGCCCACTGCCTCAACGACCTGCTGTTCCGTCAGCGCGCCGGTCAGCTGCCCGTCGACATCCCGCTGGTGCTCTCGAACCACGACACCCTCCGCGACCTCGCCGGGTTCTACGGGGTGCCGTTCGAGTCGCGCGTCGTCGACGGTCCAGAAGCGAAGGCGGCCTTCGAGGCGCGCGTCCTGGAGGCCGTGGAGGAGCACGACATCGAGCTCGTCGTGCTCGCGCGCTACATGCAGATCCTCTCGCCGGAGCTGTGCGCGCGCCTGGCCGGGCGCGCGATCAACATCCACCACTCCTTCCTCCCCGGTTTCAAGGGCGCGAACCCGTACCGGCAGGCGCACGCCCGGGGGGTGAAGCTGATCGGGGCGACCGCTCACTTCGTCACCAGCGACCTGGACGAGGGGCCGATCATCGAGCAGAACGTGGTCCGCGTGGACCACACCCGCAGCGTGCAGGAACTGGTCGCGATCGGCCAGGACGAGGAAAGCCGCACTTTGACCCAGGCGGTGAAGTGGTTCGCGGAGGACCGCGTGCTGCTCGACGGCGCCCGCACCATCATCTTCCGCTGACCCCCGCGGCTAGACTGTCGAGGTGACTTCCGCGCCCGATCAGCACGCCCCCGTCCGGTTGGGCGTCAACGACGTGCTCCGGTTCGTGCTCGAGCTGTTCGCCATCGTCTCGCTCGCCCTGTGGGGCTTCCTCGCCTGGCCGCTCCCTTGGAACATCGTGGTCGGCATCGGAGCGCCGGTGATCGCCATCCTGCTCTGGGCCCTGTTCCGCTCACCCCGCGCCGTGCTCCACGTCGACGCGTTCGTGAAGGCGATCGTGGAGGTCGTCGTCATGGCCTCCGCGGCCTTCGGCTGGTGGGATCTGGGTCAACCCGTCGTCGCCGTCGTGTTCGCCGTAGTGGCGACCGTGAGCGGCGTGATCAACGGGCGGCGCGAGTTCGCATGACCCGCCTCGTCGTCCACGGCGCCCGCAAAGTGGATGCGGAGGGGCTGGTCGACGACTTCTGGCTCGTCGCCGACGGTGCGCACATCACCGCAACGGGAACCGGGACGGGATGGCGGCAGGCCGCGGACGGCGCGGACGATGGCGCCGACGGTGCCAGCGACTACCGAGCGAACGCAGACCCGGTTGGCAGCCACGTCATCGACGCCCACGGCCAGTGGCTCACCCCCGGCTTCATCGACCTGCACTGCCACGGCGGCGGAGGACACGCCTACGACGACGGAACGGACGAGCTGCGCGCCGCGCTCGCGACGCACCGGGCGCACGGCACGACGCGCTCATTGGTCTCCCACGTCGCCGCCCCGCTCGCGTCCTTGCGCGCGAGTCTCAGCCTCGTCGCGGAACTGACCGCAACGGACCCGCTGGTGCTCGGATCGCACCTCGAGGGTCCGTTCCTCGCTCTGGAGCGGCGCGGCGCGCACGACGCTCGCTTCCTGCTGGAGCCCGGGCCCGAAGCGGTCGAAGAACTGATCGCCGCCGCGCGCGGCACCCTCCGCACGGCCACTATCGCCCCCGAGCTGCCGAACGCCCTCGAAGCCATCGGCGTGCTGACGGAGGCCGGAGCGGTCGTCGGCGTCGGCCACACCGCCGCGGACTACGCGCAGGCATCCCGGGCCTTCGCGGTGGGCGCGCGGCTGCTGACGCACGCGTTCAACGCGATGCCGGGCATCCATCACCGCGCTCCCGGCCCGGTGATCGCCGCGATCGAGAACCGCGACGTGACACTGGAGCTCATCCTCGACGGCCTGCACGTGCATCCCTCGGTCGCTGCCCTGCTGTTCCGGGAGGTGCCGGGCCGCGTCGCCCTCGTCACCGACGCGATGGCGGCGGCGGGCGCCACGGACGGCGACTACCGTCTCGGCGGCCTCAACGTCACCGTGCACGACGGGCTCGCCGTACTCTCCGGAACGGACACGATCGCCGGCTCGACCCTGACACAGGATGCGGCCCTGGGCAACGCGGTCACGCTCGCCGGCGTCGACCCGGTGGCCGCCGTGACGGCGCTGACCCGGACCCCCGCCCGCGTTCTGGGCGAGGAGCACCGACTCGGCCTCCTGCGCGCCGGGTACGTCGCCGACGCAGTGCTGCTCGACCACGAGTGGCACGCACACACGGTCGTCGCCGACGGCTCCGTGCTCTAGCGAGTGCGGTCTCCCGTCACGAATGCGGCTGCGCGCGACACCGCAGTCGTTCCGTGACGCCGCAGTCGCACTGACGCGACGCGAGGACGCGACGAGGCGAGCGACGCTACAGCGTCTGCCAGGACGGCTTGTTCGCGTACGCGTACCGGTAGTAGTCGAGGTTACGCAGACGCGACGCCGCCGGCTCGTCCACGAGCACGGTGACGTGCGGGTGCAGCTGGATGGCCGACCCCGGATTCGAGGCCGACACCGGCCCCTCCACCGCCCCGGCCAGCGCCTCCGCCTTGCCCTCGCCGAACGCGAGCAGCATCAGGTGGCGCGCCTTCAGGATGGTCGACAGCCCCTGCGTGATGCAGTGCATCGGGACGTCGTCCTCCGAATCGAAGAACCGCGCGTTGTCCTTGCGGGTCTGCTCGGTCAGCGTCTTCACCCGGGTGATCGATGCGAACGACGAGCCCGGCTCGTTGAAGCCGATGTGGCCGTCCGTCCCGATACCGAGCAGCTGCACGTCCACGCCGCCGGACTGCGCGATGGCCTTCTCGTAGTCCGCTCCGGCGTGCTCGATGCCGTCCAGCGACCCGTTGGGCACGTGGATGAGCGACGGCGTCAGCCCGAGCGGCTCCACCACCTCGCGGGTGATGACCGCGCGGTACGACTCGGGGTGGCCGGCCGGAAGGCCCACGTACTCGTCGAGTGCGTAGCCGCGCACGTGGGACACATCCACACCGCGCTCCCGGATGCCCTGCTCCAGCGCCCGGTAGACGGCGAGCGGAGTGGACCCGGTAGCGAGGCCGAGCACGGTGTCGGGCTTTGCGGCGATCAGGTCCAGGATGCTGCGCGCGGCGAGCGCGCCCGCGGCCTCCTGGTCGCGGACGACGACGATTTCGGCCATCAGTTCTCTCCTACGAGTGCCGCACCGAGGGCGGCGACGGGGCTTCCTTCTGGGACGAGGCGCACCCTCCCGGGCAGGTCGAGCGACGCCAGGAACGGCGACGTGCGCTCCCAGTCGTGCAGCACCTCGTGGACTCCGCCGAGCAGGCGCTGCCCCAGGTGGCTCAGGCCTCCCCCGATCACCACGGTGGCGGGGTCGACGGTGAGCACGAGGGCGCGCACCGCGGAGGCGATGCCCACGGCCAGCCTAGCGGCGATCGCCCGGGCTGCCGGGTCGCCGGCGGAGGCCGCTGCGAGGAGCGCGCGCACCGGGTACGGGTCGTCGGTCGGCCACTGCCGCGCGACGCCTGAGCCGCTGGCCAGGGTCTCCAGGCAGCCGCGCTGGCCGCAGGCGCAGACGGCGCCCTGCGGGTCGACCGGCAGGTGGCCGATCTCTCCGGCGATGCCCGTGCTGCCGCGCCACAGCCTCCCGTCGACGACGACCCCGGCCGCCATGCCGGTGCCGAGGTTGAGGAACGCCATGGTCCCGGTCAGCCCGAGCAGGTGGTAGGCGCCGAGGGCGGCGGCCTTCACGTCGTTCTCGACCCGGACGCGCACGCCGACGCCGAGACGGCCGGCCAGCATCCCGCCGAGCGCGAGCCGGTCGAGCCCCAGGTTCACCGCGTGCGCGACATCGCCGGAGACGGTGTCGACCATCCCGGGCACGCCGACGCCGATGGACAGGAAGCCGGCCGGCGCGAGGCCCGTCAGCTCGCCGAGCCGCGACACCGCCGCGACGGCGGTCTCGATCACGGCGACATGACCGAAGCCGGTCGGGAGGCGGATGCTCTCGGCGAGCGCACCCCGCTCGTCGACGGCGACCGCGTCGGTCTTGGTCCCGCCGATGTCGATGCCGAGCCTCACGACCCGTGCCCGGGGCCGTCTGCGAGGCCGAGTCCGAGCCCGCGCCGGTCCCCGAGGAAGGCCAGCAGCGCCTTTCCGACCAGCCGGGAGGCGCCGAAGGTCGCGATGTCCGCGTACGCGCGGTCGTCGCTCGGCCAGCCCATGTCGACGACCAGCACCTCCTGCCGCTCGGCCCGGAGGCGGTCGATGGCAGCCCGGGCGAAGGCGTGACGGTGGTTGTCCTTGCCGATGACGAGCACCGGCGACTGCGCGGCGAGGACGAGGTCCGGATGGTCGCCCTCGGTGAAGAGCACGGCCGGGTTGGCGGTGAAGGCGGCGACTGCCGGGGTGGTCGGGTCGGCTTCGATCGCCGAGAACGGCCCCCACGGCGCCGTGCCGACCGCGATGTTCGCCACCGTGTCGATCCGCACCACGGAGTAGCGCCCTCCCCCGTGCCGCAGCACCCACTCCTCCGCGTACGCGCTCACGTCGAACGCCCGCTGCGCCGCCGCCACATCCTCCGCTTCGATCCCCGAACCCCCCACCGTCGAGTCCGCAGAAACTGCACGCGCCGCGCCGTGTGAGCGTGCAGAAATCGTGGACTCGACGGTGGCGGGGACGGGAGCGGAGGAGGCGAGCCCGCGCGCGAGGGTGCGCACGCGGGAGGCCGCGGTCGCGAGACGGGAGGGTGCGAGACGGCCTGCGGCGAGGGCGGCGGCGATCGCGGCCTCGATGGCGGCCAGCTCGGCGTCCGTGTTCTCGGTGCCGATGCAGAGCAGGTCGCAGCCGGCGGCGAGCGCCAGCACGGCGGCCTCCGGGATCCCGCGGTCGCCGCTCGCGCCGTGCATGTCCAGAGCGTCGCTGACGACGACGCCCTCGAACCCGAGCTCTCCGCGCAGCATTCCCTCGATGATGGCGGGGCTGAGCGTCGCGGGAAGGACGGCGTCGAGCTGGGGCAGCAGGATGTGCGAGGTCATCACCGCTCGCGCTCCCGCGGCGATCACCGCACGGAACGGCACCAGCTCCCGCTCCCGCAGCTGCGCCGCGGACAGGTCGACGACCGGCAGCTCGAGATGCGAGTCGGTCCCGGTGTCGCCGTGGCCCGGGAAGTGCTTCGCCGCGACGGCCACGCCGGCGGACTGCAGCCCCCGCGTCCACGCCGCTCCGTGCTCGGCGACGACCTCCGGCGACGAGCCGAAGCTGCGGACGCCGATCACCGGGTTGTCCGGATTGGAGTTGATGTCGATGTCGGGCGCGAAGTCGAGGTTCACCCCGGCGCCCCGCAGCTCCTCCCCCACGCGCCGGGCGACGCTCTCGGTGTAGCCGGGGTCCCCGAGGCGGCCGAGGATCGCGTTCCCGGGATAGGGCGATCCGCTCTCGTAGTACAGCCGGGTGACGTCCCCGCCCTCCTCGTCGATCGCGACGATCGCGTCGGGATTGGCGGCGTAGATCGCGTCGGTGAGCGCCCGGAGCTGCGGGGCCGAGGCGATGTTCTGACCGAACAGGCACACCCCGCCCAGCCCCTCGCGCAGGCGCTGGGCCAGCCACTCGGGCAGTGTCGTTCCGACGAACCCGGGCAGCAGCGTCGCGGCGATGCTGCGGCGGAGCTGCGGGTCGGTCAGGGCGGTGTCGGCGACGGACGCGCCGCTCACCCCTTGACCGCCCCGCTGACGAGACCGCTGGTCATCCGGCCCTGCACGATCAGGAAGAACACGATCACCGGAACCGCGACCAGTGTCGACGCGGCCATGACCTGGCCCCAGTCGGTGGCACGGGAGGCCGACTGCTGCACGAAGCCGCGCAGCCACAGCGGCAGGGTCGCGCTGCTCGACTGCGGCAGGATGACCAGGGCCACGGTGAACTCGTTCCACGCCTGCAGGAACGCGTACACCCCGGAGGCGATGAGCCCGGGCGCGAGCAGGGGGAAGGTGATCCGGAGGAACGCCTGGGTGCGGCTGAGGCCATCCACCATCGCGGCCTCCTCCAGGTCGACCGGGATGCCGGCGACGAAGCCGCGCAGCATCCAGATCGTGAAGGGCACGACAGCGGCGACGTACAGGATGCTGACGCCGATCACCGAGTTGAGGAGGCCGAGCGACCCCATCAGCTTGTACTGCGCGATGAAGAGCCCTTCGGCGGGCAGCATCTGGATGAGCAGCACGGCCAGCACGAACGACCTCCGGCCGCGGAACCGGAACCGGCTGATCGCGAGGGCCGCCAAGAACGCGAACGCCAGGCAGCACACCACCGTGATGAGTGCGACGGCGACGCTCATCCCGAGCGCCGGGAAGAAGGTGCCGCCCTGGACGACGGCGACGATGTTGTCGAAGGAGCCCCCGAACGGCAGCCAGGTGGGCGTGGTGTTCTGGAGGATGACGTTCGGCAGCAGCGCCGAGTTGACCATCCAGTAGACCGGGAAGACCCAGATCAGGGCGAGCACGATCCCGAGCGCGCCGAGCAGCACGCGGGAGGCGCGGATACGGCGGCGGGTCCGTGGCCGCGACGTCGCGACGACGGTCCGGGTGGATGAGGCGGCGGTCACGATTCGTCCTCCTTGAGCAGGTGGCGCACGTAGAACCAGCTGAGGGCGACGGTCAGGACGAGCACGAAGACGCTGACGGCGCTGGCCATCGCGAAGTCGCTCGAGCCGACGCCGAGCTGGTAGATGTAGGTGCCGAGCAGGTTGGTCTCGCTGGCGATGGAGCCCTTGTCCTGCAGCAGCTTGATCTGGGCGAAGACGCGCAGGTCCCAGATGATCTGCAGCAGCAGCACGATCCCGAGCACGGGCCGGATGATCGGCAGGATGATGTAGCGCAGCCGCTGCCAGCCGCGCGCGCCGTCCATCTGGGCTGCTTCGACGACCTCCGTCGACACCTGGGTGAGCCCGGCGTAGACGGAGAACGCGACGAAGGGGACGCTCATCCACGTCACGATGACCATCGCGACGAAGAAGAACGACAGCGGGTTCTGGAGCCAGTTGTGGTCCTGGAAGTCGAGCCCCCAGGAGGTGAGCACGTAGTTGACCACGCCGCGGCGCCAGTCGAACAGCCAGTTCCAGACCGTCATCGCCGCGACCACGGGCATGGCCCAGGCGAGCAGCAGCGCGATCTGCAGGATGACGCGCACGACCCGGTTCACCGCGTTCATCAGCAGCGCCATCCCGACGCCGATGACGACCGTGACGGCGGCGGTCACCAGGCAGAAGGCGATGGAGCGGGCGACGACGACCCAGGTGTACGGGTCGGAGAAGAGGGTGATGTAGTTCTCGAACCAGACGAAGTCGGCCGGCTTGCCGAACTGCTGCGCGAGGCCGAAGTGCTGCATCGAGGTGATGAGCTGCCAGACGATCGGGTAGCCGAGCGCGACGAGCAGGATGACGATCGCCGGGAGCAGCAGCGTGTACGGCGTGAGCTTCCCACGGCGTCCGCGCCGGGCGTCCGGTGCGGGCGCGGGTGGCACTGCGGCGACGGCTATGCGGGTGTCCTCGGTAGCGGTCACGTGCGTCCTCCTTCCGGGTGGTGATGACGAGCAGGGCTCGTGAGGGAAGTCTGCGGGGCAGGGACGAGGGCGCGGAAGGGGTGCCTCCGCGCCCTCGCCCTGCGGGTGATGCGATCTGCCGCTCGGCGTCAGCTCTTGACGTTGAGCAGGGCGTCGATCTTCTTGTCGTACTCCTGCGCCAGCGCCTTCAGGTCGGAGGCGTCGCGGATCTTGGAGAAGAACTCCTCCATCACGTTGCCCGCCTCGACCGACGCCCATCCTGGGGCCGCCGGGGTGAGCTTGGAGTTCGACGCCGACTCGATGAGTGCCTTCGCGAACTGGTCGTCGCCCAGCGAGGAGGTGTACTTCGAGTTGGCCGGGCCGAGGCCGTTCTTGCCGAGCATCTCCTGGTACTCCTTGGAGAAGATGATCTTCAGGAGGGTCTTGGACAGGCCCGGCTCCTTGGTCTTCGCCGAGATGCCGATGTTGGATCCTCCGGCGAACACCGGAGCCGGCTTCCCGTCGTTGCCCGGGAGCACGTAGGTGCCGAAGGTGGCGTCGTTCCAGGTGCGCGTCGGCTTGCCGTCGTCGCCCTTCCCGAGGTCGCCGATCGACCAGTGCGCCCATCCCGGAGCCATGATCGTGGCTGCGGCGAGCGACGTGTCACCGGTCTTGTTGCCGTCGGCGTCGAGCGTCTGGTCGCTGTCGTTCAGGTAGATGTACTGGTTCGAGTCCTTGGCGTCGTTGGGCGCCTTGGATGCGTTCTTGTACAGGTCCTGGAGCTGCTGGAGGCCCTTCAGCGAGTCGGCCGACTCGAGGGTGGCCTTCCACTTGTCCCCCTCCTTCTTGGCGATGTCCCCGCCGTTGGCGAAGATCCAGGAGATGCCGTCGCGCCAGTCCTGACCGCCGAGGAAGAAGCCGGAGAAGTTGTCGATGTTCTTCGGGTTCTTCGCCGTGATGTCGGCCACCGTGGTGTTGAACTGGTCGAGCGTGGTCGGCACGGTCGCGCCCGCTGCCTGGTAGACGTCCTTGCGGTAGAACATGTAGCGCGAGCCGAAGTAGTACGGCAGCGTGTAGTTCTTGCCGTCGACCTTGCCCGCCTCGACGAACGACGGGAGCAGGTCGCTGCCGCCGAGGTCCTTGTACATGTCGGAGATGTCGAGGAACGCGCCGACGTTGGTGAAGGTCGGCGACTGGGTGTTGCCCATCTCCGTCACGTCCGGCGTGTTGTTGGCGTCCGGCAGCGCGGTGGTGAGCTTCGTGACGATGTCTCCCCAGTCCTGCTGCTCGATCTTGAGGGTCGCGCCGGTCTCCTTGGTGAACTCCGTCTTCAGGTAGTTCCGCAGGGCGTCCGGGGTGTCGGAGCCGACGAGCCACAGGGTGACCGTCTTGCCCTTGCCGTCGGTGCTGGCTCCGGTGGAGCCTCCCGAGGCGCATCCGGCGAGCACGAGAGCGGAAGCTGTGGCCACAGCGGCGAGGCCGACGAGCTTTCTCTTCATAGCACTGTCCTTTCGTAGTGGTGTGGGGCATTCGAAGTGGTCGATGTGTGCGCGTGCTCACACCGTCGGTGCAGGGGTCGGGTGGGGCGGTGCTGCGTCATGAGACCCCGAGTCGTCCGGAGAGGACGAGTACGGCCGCGCCGCGCAGGACGATGTCCTGCCCGAGCGTGGTCATCCGGAGGGACAGATCGGCGTGGTTCTCGGCCATCGTCCGGTTCCGGAGCGTGTGGACGGTCGCTGCAGCCAGCGGGCCGTCGAGCAGTTCGGTCGGGCCGCTGAGCACGATCTCCGACAGGTTGAGGGCGCCGACGACCGGCGCGAGGGCGATGCCGAGCCTCTGGCCGGCTTCGCGCAGGATGGGCGTGGCGTCCACGCCCGCTGCTTCGGCCTCCTGCACGCCCCGCTGCAGCTGCGGCACGCTGAGCCAGTGCTCGAGCACCTGATCGCGGCTGTACGTGGCCTCCAGGCCGAGGTCCGTTCCGACCATGACCTGCCCGATCTCGCCGGCGGCGTAGTGGCTGCCGTAGACCAGCGCTCCGGCGACCAGCAGGCCTGCGCCGATTCCGTGGCCGACGCGGATCAGCATCATGTCGCCGGCCGCATCGCCGTAGCTGTGCTCGGCCAGGACCGCCGCGTTCGCGTCGTTGGCGACGACGACGGGCAGGCCGGTGCGCTCGGCGAGGTGCTGCTGCAGCGGAAGGTCGCTCCAGCCCAGGTTGGGAGCCGTGAGGACGGTGCCGCTCAGGTCGACGACACCGGGCGATCCGACGCCGATGCCGAGCACGGGTGCGGTGGTGGAGGCGACCAGCCTGTCGACCAGCTCGTCCACCTTCGCGACGGCGTCCGCTCCTCGGCAGGTGTCGTGGTCGGCTTCGGTGGCGAGCATGACCTCGGCCGAGGTGAGGAGGTGGCCGTCGAGGTCCATGACCGCGCCCCGGAACCGGTCATGGTCGCTGAGGTCGACGCCGATGATCTGGTGGGCGCTGCGGTTGATGTCGAGCAGCACGGCGGGCTTCCCCGGCCGGGCGGATTCGCGCTGGCCCAGCTCGATGACGAGCCCTTCTGCGAGCAGCTCGGCCACCAGATCCGACACGGTCACCCGGGTCAGCCCGGTCTCGCGGGCGAGGTCGGCGCGGCTGCGCTGCCCCGAGCGGTACAGGGTCTGGAGGACGAGCGACCGGTTGTGGCTGCGGGCGTGCTCGGGCAGCACCTTGGCGCGCGGCCGGAGGGCCCGGCCTGGGGCCAGCCCGCCGGTGCTGCTCTGCACCTCGGTCGTCGTCATGTTTGTTAGTAAAGCTTACGAACAAATGAAAGCGCAAGAGGGGAAACCTACTTGTTACATTCGATCGTCGCTCACGGAGGCCGGGCTAGGCTCCCGTCATGACCACTGACTCCGCGCCCGCGGCCGCGACCCGCGCCCCGTTCTCCCTCGCCGGCTCCCGAGCCCTGGTCACGGCGGCCAGCCGCGGACTCGGCCGCGAGATCGCCCTCGAACTCGCCGGTCAGGGCGCCGACGTCGTGCTCGGCGTGCGCGACCCGGACGGCTCTGCGGCGCTCGTCGACGAGCTGAGCACGTTCGGCGTTGCGGCGACGGCGATCCGGATGGACGTGCTCGACCTGGCCGCATGCCGGGACGCGATCGACGCGGTCACCGCCGAGACGGGCCCGATCGACATCCTCGTCAACAACGCCGGCGGGGGCATAGACGCCCCGGCGCTGGAGATCACCGAGGACGACTTCGACCACGTCTGGCGGCTGAACACCCGGTCGACGTTCTTCCTGTCCCAGCACGTGGCGAAGGACATGCTCGCGAACGGGGGCGGATCCATCGTCAACATCGCGTCGCAGGCCGGACTCGTCGCGTTGCCCGGCGAAGCCTCCTACTGCACGGCGAAGGCCGCGGTGGTGCACCTCACCCGGTGCCTCGCGGTCGAGTGGGGGCAGTACGGCATCCGGGTGAACGCGGTCGCGCCGACGTTCATCGAGACCGACGGGACCTCCGCGGCGCTCTCGGACGACGACTTCCGCGCCGACACCATCGAGCGGATCGCCGCGCTGCACCGGATCGGGGTGCCGCGCGAGGTGTCGGGAGCGGTGGCGTTCCTGGCGTCGTCTGCGGCCTCCCTCGTCACAGGCCAGACCCTCGCGATCGATGGAGGCTGGACGGCGCGGTGACGGGGACCGGCGATCGGCGCGGCCCCCGTCGGGTGCTACGCCGCTACTCGGCCGCCCGCTCCGCGACCGGCCGGCGCCGCAGCGACGGCTCCCCCACCTCCGGCCCGCGGTACACCATGTCCATCGCGCCGATGCTCTCCCCCGGCGGGACGATCGCGTCGATCCGGTCCAGCACCTCGTCCGACAGGGACACGCCGACGCCCGCGAGGGTGTCCTCGAGCTGCTCCATCGTGCGCGGGCCCGCGATCGCCGACGTCACCCCCGGGTGCGCGATGACGAACGCCATGGCGAGGTGCGTCAGCTTCACGCTCACCTCGTCCGAGAGAGCGATCAGCTGCTCCACGGCGGAGAGCCGGCGCTCGTCGCGGAAGTGCCGCATCCCGGTGCGGGTCGAGCGGAAGTTGTCGTTCTCCCCGCCCGCCCGATACCGGCCGGTGAGCGTTCCGCCGGCGAGCGGGCTGTAGACCAGGGTGCCCATCCCGTAGCGCTGGGCGACCGGCAGGATCTCGCGCTCGATCTCCCTGTCGAGGATGGAGTAGTTGGGCTGCTCGGTCCGGAACCGCTCGAAGCCGCGCCGTTCCGACATCCACTGCGCCTCGACGATCTCGGACCCGCGCATCGACGACGAGCCGATCGCCCGCACCTTGCCCTGACGGACCAGGTCGGTGAGCGCCGAGAGCGTCTCCTCGATGTCGGTGTCCGGGTCGGGACGGTGCAGCTGGTAGAGGTCGATGTGATCGGTCTGGAGGCGGCGGAGCGACCGCTCGACGGCCTCCACGATCCACCGCCGGGAGGCGCCGCGGTGGTTGATGTCGTCGTCGACCGGCCCCCAGAACTTGGTGGCGAGCACCACGTCGTCGCGGCGGCCCTTGAGCGCCTCGCCGACGACCTCCTCAGAGTCGCCGTAACGGTCGGCGGTGTCCACGAAGTTGATCCCGGCGTCGAGGGCCCGGTGGATGATGCGGATCCCCTCAGCGCGGTCGGGGTTGCCGAGGGAGCCGAGCATCATCGCGCCCAGCGCGTAGGGGGTGACCTTGATGCCGGTGCGGCCGAGGGTTCGATACTCCATGGGTGTCTCCTAGGTCTTATGATCGGGGAATCGGAACATCACTCCGGTTGCGCTGCCGCGCTATCCGGAACGTTGTTCCGTTTACTCCGAGCGTACACCGCTCCACCTCCCGACACCAGAGGAGTCCGCCCCTATGCCCGCCGGATCACCGACCGCCGCGCACGCCGACGCCTCGGCCCGCCCACAGCGCGCCGACGCCCGGCAGAACGTCTCGTCCCTCGTGGAGGCCGCGAAGGCCGTCTTCGCGGAGTCCGGCGTGGATGCCCCCGTGCGGACGATCGCCGAGCGCGCCGGCGTCGGAGTGGGCACGCTGTACCGGCACTTCCCGCTCCGGTCGGACCTGATCTCGGCCGTGTTCCGTCACGAGATCGACGCGTGCGCCGACGCCGCTGTCGCCATCGAGGCCGCCTACCCTCCCGGAGAAGCCCTGGACCGCTGGATCATGCGGTACACCGAGTTCGTCGCCACCAAGCGCGGTCTGGCGGCCGCGCTCCACTCGGGAGACCCGGCCTACGAGCCTCTGGCGGAGTACTTCTCCAGCCACCTCTCTCCCACACTGGGCCGGCTGCTCGACGCCGCACGCGCCTCCGGCGATGTCGTCCAGGAGGTCGACCCCACCGAGCTGCTCGGCGCCGTCGCCAACCTCTGCCACGCCGACGGTCCGCACGGCGCCGGAGCGCCTCCCCGCGCCGGCCGCATGGTGCAGCTCCTCCTCGCCGGCCTCCGCGCCCCCGCCGCGCCGTAGCCCCGCGGCGGCGACGCCGTTCGAGCGGCGACTGCGGTCCCGCGGAACGACTGCGGCTGCGCGCCGCACCGCAATCGTGACGCAGCACCGCAGTCACCCCACCGTGAGAACGCAGAAGGGCCCGGCGGACAGTGTCCGCCGGGCCCTTCGCTGCGTCGGGAGTCAGCCGAGACGCGTCTTGAGGTTCTGCGCGATCGCGTCGAGGAACTCCTCGGTGGTGAGGAACTTCTGGTCGGGGCCGACCAGGAGGGCGAGGTCCTTGGTCATCTTGCCCTCCTCGACCGTCTTCACCACGACGTCCTCGAGGGTGTGGGTGAAGTCGATGAGCTCCTGGTTGCCGTCGAGCTTGCCGCGGTGCGCGAGGCCGCGCGTCCAGGCGAAGATCGAGGCGATCGGGTTCGTCGAGGTCGGCTTGCCCTGCTGGTGCTGGCGGTAGTGGCGGGTGACCGTGCCGTGCGCGGCCTCCGCCTCGACGACCGAGCCGTCGGGAGTGGTCAGCACGGAGGTCATCAGGCCGAGCGAGCCGAAGCCCTGCGCGACGGTGTCGGACTGCACGTCGCCGTCGTAGTTCTTGCACGCCCAGACGTAGCCGCCCTCCCACTTGAGGCTGGAGGCGACCATGTCGTCGATGAGGCGGTGCTCGTAGGTGAGGCCCGCCGCGTCGAACTTCTCCTTGTACTCGGTGTCGAAGACCTCCTGGAAGAGGTCCTTGAAGCGGCCGTCGTACGCCTTCAGGATGGTGTTCTTGGTCGACAGGTACACCGGGTAGTTGCGGTCGAGCCCGTAGTTGAACGAGGCCCGGGCGAAGTCGCGGATGGACGCGTCCTGGTTGTACATGGCGAGCGCCACGCCGCCGCCCGGTGCCTGGTAGACCTCGAACGACTGGGCCTCGCCGCCGTCGTTCGGCTGGAAGCTGAGGGTCAGCGTCCCCGGGCCGTCGAAGACGAAGTCGGTGGCGCGGTACTGGTCGCCGAAGGCGTGACGGCCGATGACGATCGGCTTGTTCCAGCCGGGAACCAGCCGCGGGATGTTGGAGATGATGATCGGCTCGCGGAAGACGACGCCGCCCAGGATGTTGCGGATCGTGCCGTTCGGGCTCTTCCACATCTTCTTGAGCCCGAACTCCTCCACGCGCGCCTCATCCGGCGTGATGGTGGCGCACTTGACGCCGACGCCGTGCTTCTGGATGGCGTGCGCCGCGTCGATCGTGATCTGGTCGTCGGTCTCGTCGCGCTTCTGGATGCCGAGGTCGTAGTATTCGAGGTTCACGTCGAGGTACGGGTGGATGAGTGAGTCTTTGATGGCCTTCCAGATGATGCGAGTCATCTCGTCGCCGTCGAGTTCGACGACCGTTCCGTCAACCTTGATCTTGTCCATGGTTCTCCTGGGGTGTCTGCCGTTTCAGCCGACGACAGCTTACCCGAGCGGGACAACTATCTTGACATCGAGACAGTTTCTCTCGGTGAACGGTCGGCTGCGCCGCGACTATGCTGCGATCGCTCACGCACGTTACCCTTTCGTCATGGCTGAGTTGAGACTGGAAGAGTTGAGTGCGCGGACCGTCGTGGCGGCGAACGCGCTCACACTGAAGCCGGGCCAGGAGCAGTTCGTCGCTCCTGTCTCCTACTCGGCCGCGGCCGCGGTGGCCGACCCCAATACCTCCTGGCAGCGCGTCGTGCTCGACGGCGACGAGGTCGTCGGCTTCATCATGGGCAACTTCGACCCGCAGGCGGAGCACGAAGAGTTCAAGGCCATCCTCTGGCGCATCAACGTCGACGCCGACGACCAGGGCCGCGGAATCGGCACCTTCGCCGTGCGCGCCCTCGCCGACGAGGCGCGGGCCCGCGGCCACGAGCGCCTCTACGTCATCTGGGAGTCCGGCGAGCTGGGCCCCGAGCAGTTCTTCCTCCGCAGCGGCTTCAAGCCCGTGAGCGAGACGCAGTACGGCGAGACGGTCGGTGCGCTCGATCTCTGAGCCGCCATCCGGTGAGGGGGCAGCGGACTCGTTCGTCGAGCGCGTGCTCGAGGTGGTCGACGCCATCCCGCCGGGCCGCGTGATGACCTACGGAGACGTCGCGGCGACGCTCGGTTCGCGCGCCGCGCGCATGGTCGGCCAGATCATGGCGTACTACGGCTCCGACGTGCCGTGGTGGCGCGTCGTGCGGGCGAGCGGCCATCCCGCCGTGAACCACGAGCACCTCGCGCTGCAGCACTACCGCGCGGAGGGGACGCCGCTGCTGGGCGGCGGAGGGAGGCCGTACCGGGTAGATTTACGGGCGGCCCGCTTCGATGACGCGCGGGATCATCCCTCCGACCGATGATTCACCCAGTTCCATAGTGTTCACTCGTTGTCGGATCCCTGTCCTCTTCTCCCTGGAGCTGCCCGTGCCCCGCATCCGAACCGCCGGAGTCATCGCGACGACGTCCGCCCTCGCCCTGGCCCTGTCCGGATGCTCCGTGCTGACCGCGTTCTCGCCGCACGTCTCCTCCGAGATCTTCGACACGACCAAGGACATGAAGGCGGCGAACACGGCCGTCTTCGGCTCCCCGAAGTTCGTCCCGGACGACGCGACGGTCATCCGCGTCGACTACGACACGCAGGACGGCTCCGCGATCATGACGTACAGCTCCAAGGCGCACGTCGCCCCCGGCACCTGCGCCAAGGAGGTCCCGGTGCCGAAGCCGACCATCCAGGACAGCTGGTGGCCGATCGACGGGATCCCCGCCAAGGCCGGCGACTGCGGTGGAGGCTGGTCCGGCTTCGCGATCGGCGACCAGGTGTACGCCGCGAAGGCGCCCACGAAGTAGGTCGATGCGGTCGCCTGTGCGGAGCGACGGTTAGAGAATCCGTTTCGGCCGCCACAACTCTGGTCAGGAGCGGAGCGCCTCATGCGGCGCTATCGCTGCTGCACGCTTCGCAGCTACGAGGCCACCAAGAGCCCCGACAAGCACTCCTCCGCCGACCGCCGCCGGAGCCAGCGCAAGGTCGAAGACGGGAGACCAGTGCTCTGCGACGGTAATTGCCAGGATCCCGGCAAGGCCGACGACCAGCCCACCGAGACCACCCACGGTTCCAGTGATGACAGACTCCGTCAGAACCAAGGCGCCAACATGACGAGACCTGGCACCGACTGCTCTCCTGAGGCCGAGCTCGTGCTTCCGCTCCAGCACGGACATGACCATCGAATTCGTCAAACCGAGCGCCGAGGCAAGGAGCGAAATCGCGGTGAGCGCCAGGAGGGTGGATTGGAGGCCGCCCTGTACATGGTTCCGCAGCGTAACCGGATCCGTCGGTGCGTCTACATCGAGTGCTCCGACGTCGTACGGATTGATGACCAAGGGAGCTTGCCGGGCCACTTGTTGTGCGGCACCGGACTGGGTAAGAAGCACTGCCTGGATATGCGCCCCCTGTATACCGGTCACGGTGCCAGGGCCGTGCATCACGGTTCCCAGAAACTGCGGGAAGCGGGGTGACTGCTCAATGACTCCCACAACGTCCGCGGGATGGTCGTTCACCAGGATGCTCGGCGTCATCTCGAGAGGCCCCAACTGCAACTTGTCGGCCAGCGTCGCGCCGATCAGCACCTCATCTGAATCGAGCTCAGGCCCGTGGCGGGGCGCCCATATTACCTTCATTCGCGCGGCGGCCGGAAGGCTGGTCGTCATGGCATAGCCATCCACATCAAACGACGGCCGTGTATCGGCTGCTCGAACAATCGTCTGTCCCAGCCCGGCGACGAGTCCCGCCTCGTCGACACCATTCAGCGCCTTCAGCCTCGTGGGCAATTCCGCGACCTCGGCCTCACCCTGATTGGAGGGGTCTCCTGAGTTCCAGCTCACCGTCACGTCCCGGTTGGCGACCGCGTCGAAGGCATCAGACACCTGAGCGTTCGCTGTGCCAGAAACACCCAGCGTTCCGACGAACAACGCCACACCGACCCCCACCGCCGCCGCCAGTCCGGCGGTACGGCCCATACGCGAGCGCACGGCCCTCAGAGCGTCCGAGACGAGGTCTCTCCCCCGAAGACGCGACGGCGATCCGGGCGCGGACGTCCGATCGGCACCAGGGGGCTTTCCGACGAGCGCAGCCTTCGACGACCCCTGAGCCTCAATCCGACCGTCTCGCACGACAATCCGTCGAGACGCGACAGAAGCGATTTCAGGAGAGTGTGTGACGAGCACTATCGTCGCACCTGATCGGTGCAGGCGTCGAAGGTTTTCCACGATCTGAGCACTGTTGTGCGAGTCAAGATTGCCAGTCGGTTCGTCTGCGACGACGATCGGCGCCTGAGACGCGAGGGCACGAGCAATCGCCACTCGCTGCCGCTCTCCTCCGGACAGGTTCGCGGCCATGTGGTGAGAACGGTGGCCGAGTCCCACGTCGCCCAATGCCGTCAGCGCACGCTTCCGGCGCTCGGCAGGTGGCACGCCTCGATAGAGAAGACCCAGCTCGACGCTATCGACCACAGGCCTTCTATCGAGCAAGTGGAATCCTTGGAAGATGAACGCGAAGTTCTGAGAACGCATCTTCGCTGTGTCGTCTGAAACGAGTGAGTCAGTGGCGACTCCGCCGATCCGATAGCTGCCGGCGGTCGGCGCGTCAAGCATTCCGATGATATTGAGCAGAGTGGATTTACCGCCCCCGGAAGGCCCTTCGATTGCAACGAAGTCGCCTTCGTCGATCGTGAGATCTACTCCGTCGAGAGCCAGGACCGATCCGCGGCCAGGGTAGCGACGCGAAATGGACTCAAGCTCGATGAGTCGCACTATCCGACCTTCACGGCGTCACCAGGCTTCAGCTCTCCGCCGACGACCGGCGAAATGGCGCTGCGGCCGGACAGGCTGCCGGTCTCGACGACCTCGACCCGCGCGAACGACCCTCCCGTGCCCGACTTCAGCACATACGGTTTCCCATGCCCTGTCGTGATAACAGCGGACGTGGGGACGAGGAGTGAATCGGTCGCGGAAGCCAGAATAGTCACGACGGCGAGTGCGTCCTTTCCTAGCCAGGTGGTTGACGGATCACTCGCGAATATCAATCGCACCGTCCACTGCTCACCACCGCCAGAAGTCGGCGAGCGATCCTCCGGCCTGCTCCCGTCAGTGGGAATCGCGTCCGTGCCTTGCGGCGTCACGGACGGGGGTGAGATCGAGGCAACGGTCGCGTTCACCTTTTCGGGGGCGAGTCCGTCCACCGTCGCTGACATCCCCTCCTTCAGCTGACCCGCTGACGCCGCGTCCACGGTGGTCTCCGCCACTACGCGTCCCGATGCGACGGTCACTTCAGAGGATTCGGTGAGAACAGCTCCAACGCGTGGTATCGAAGTGGCAACGGCGGGAAGGCTGGCGAATACCAGCAGGTCAGCAGCGGGAACCGTGAGCCGGGTCTGGGGAACCGTGAGCGCAGGCGCCTGGTTCGCTTCCGGGCCAGAAGCGGTCTTGTCGCCCGGGTCTGGCTCATCAGCCCGAGGGGTAGGAGAGCCCGTGGCGTCCTCACGATTCGGCTCGTATCCTGCCACTGCGTAGAGGTGTGAAACGGCAGCCTCTGTGCCGGCGCCGAATCTCCCATCGACGCCCACACTCAGGCCAGCGCGGGACAGTCCCTCCTGAAGCTGCCGGACGTCGGGGCCCGTGTCGCCGAACCGCATGTCGCGGTAGAAGGGGAAAGAGCCGGAGAATGCGAACCGGGGCCTGCCATTCACTTCAGCTATCAGAGCGCCCTCTCCGAGGCTCTCGCCGACGGACAGCCCCATTCCGGTCACGACCTCGCGAGGCGCTCCCGCGACAAGCGGAATCGCATACCGATTCTCCTGAACGATCGACACCTTCGTGCTCACGGTCCTCAGGAGGTCGCCTCGTGAGACGACGGCGGTAACCGCTCCGGGTGCGGGAGCTTTCTTGCTTGCTGCCACTTGAGCAGGCGACTGGAACGCGTTGGCTGCTCCCCAACCCGCAGCGAGAAGGGCGACGACTGCAAGCGTCGCCAATGGCCATAAGAAACGACGCCGGAGGACGCCGCCCCTCGGCTCGCCCCCGCCTCTGGCATCAGCGTTCGGCAGGTTTGCTCGGGGCATAGTCGTTGATGACCTTCTGTACAGCCGTGTCGTGCTCGATCAATTGCTGACGTGCCGTTTCCAAGCGTTCACGATTGTCCCGGTAGAGCGTGAGCGATTCGCTCCATCGGATGTCGTAGAAGGTCGACGCGAATGCGCTCGACGTTCGGCACTGAGCATCAGCGACGGCCAGACGTATCTCCGCGGCACTCGCCGGCTCTTCCAGGTGACCAGCGATCTGGTACTCCGTATCCATCGAGTGTGAGGGCATGTCTTCCGGCGTATCGGGAAGGTCGATGACACCCAGGGGCTTCATGCAGGTTCTCCACCGTTTGGCCGCATCGCGCACCTCCGTCGACGCTCGAGCCTTGTCCGAAGCCACGCTCATGTAACTCATCGCCAGGTTCAGGGTGCCGCCGTCGATGTTCACCGCCCGGTGCTCGCGGCGATCCTGGTCAGCGCACTGGGAGAATTGCTGCTGCTCCGCCTCCGGGAGCGCTGCATTGTGGCTTGCCGCGAATGCATCCCAATCCGGATTGAATTCGCTGCGGACGGGTGGAGGAATGCGATATCCATACGAAGAGGCGAGCTCTTGGTCGAAGAGTCGGATACCCACGCCATTCCAACCCGGGCCCGGGTCCGGGTCGGTCTCACGCCAGGGAAGAGCCCAGTTCGAGTACCCAGCCTCCTGCATGCAGTGTGCGTCGAGGAGCAACGACGCATAAGTCGCCGCGACTTCCTTCTTCGGAACGAATCCGTCGAGTGGACTCGTCCATTTCGCCAGATTCTTCTCTGGAAGTTCCTCGGCCGCGTTGGACGAGTCACATCCTGAAAGCAATATGGCGATCCCCAGGGGGATGCCGCACGTGAGGACGATCCGTCGATACAGGGCGCCATGCGCCATCTCATCTACCGTTTCTTTCTTCGCCGGCCCGGACGAAGCGACTCTTCGTCCGGGCAGCGTCCGTACCGTTAGACGAATCTTCCGGAATCAATCGCGTCAGCGAACCCAAGTACCGTGACCACACCGGCGGCGTCGTGCATGTTTCCGTCGCCCTGGCCTCGCGGGATCAGCAGGTTCTCACCGCCGTAGTTCTCGTTCTTGTAGATTCGCGCATTATTCGTGTTTCCATTATTGAAAACGCCCGAGATGTTGTCGTGCATACCGTAGGCGCCGTAGTTGGGAATGTTGAACTGGAACGGCGTCATGAAGACGGAGTACGGAGCATCTCGGTAGTTGCAGAAATAGCCCGCGCCGCAGTTGGCCGGACCAGCAGCCTGCGCGGGCGCTGCACCCGCCACGCCGACTCCGACCGCCGCGACAGTGACCGCTACGCCTACCAATGCTTTCTTCAGTGAAATCAAGACCTACTCCTCGTCGCTATACCAAACAGCGGTCGCCATTTGCGTTTCCTGAACACTAGCACTCTAAAACATTTGTATGCCAAATACGCATTCAACGCCTGTAATGTATGTGCTGTCGATCGCGTCGAGTCGTTGACTTTCGCTGCACGGCGCGTGGAGGGACTCGCTGGTCTGATCCGGTCTGAAGGTCTAGCCCGCCTTCGCCTGAAGAGCGGTCCTGTACCGGATGGTCAGCCACATCCCGTACAGAACCGCTGCCACTCCGATGGCGAGGCACACATACGCGCCTACCGCCGCGGCGAACGGTCAGCGGCCGACGCGAGCCACGGCGGCTGCGCCATCCCTATCCGGCGCCGCCGCATTCTGGCGCCAGGTGAACAATCCATCGACTGGTGAGTAGGTGCGCGAAAGTAGCACGAATTGCGACACCTGCTCACCACTCGGGGGACGACGCGCGGAGGCGTCAGGCGGGCACCGGGATGGTCAGCTCGATGATCGTGCCGAGTCCCTCCACTGAGCGCACCTCCGCCCGGCCGGAGAGCGCCTCCACCCGGTCGCGCATCCCCTCCAGGCCGCCGCCGGGCTCGATCCTGGCGCCGCCCTGGCCGTCGTCCTTGACGACGACCGTCACCGTTCCCTCCGCCCGGGTCACCGCGACGCTGCAGTTGCGGGCGCGCGAGTGCTTCGCGGCGTTCGCGAGGCATTCGGAGACGCAGTAGTAGATCGTCTCCTCCACCACCTCCGGCAGCCGCTCGTTCAGGCCGATGCGGACTTCGACGGGGAGATGGCTGCGCATCCCCAGTTCCTCGACGGCCGAACGCAGGTCGCCGTCGGTCAGGACGGTCGGGTGGATGCCGCGCGCCAGCTCCCGGAGCTCGCGCAGCGCGTCGGCGAGCTGCTCGGAGAGCCGCTGCAGGTCGTCGGCCAGCTCCTCGTCGCCGTGCGCCTCCGCCTTGGAGGTAGCGATGCGGAGGCCGATCGCCAGCGAGACCAGCTGCTGCTGGCTGCCGTCGTGCAGGTCGCGTTCGAGCCGGCGGCGGGCGAGGTAGCCCTCCTCGACGATGCGGAGACGGGACTGGCGGAGCTCCTGGATGGTGCGTTCCAGCCGCGCACGGAGGCGGTCGTTGTCGACCGACAGCAGCAGGGCCGACGAGACGGCGTCGAGGAGGCGGTCGTCCTGCGTCAGCGCCACATCGTGCTCGATCAGCGCGATGGGGCCCTGATCGGAGTCGATGGCGAGGGTGGAGCGGCCGGGTCGCGCTGCGGAGCCGGACTCCGGCGCCGGCTCGCCGTCGCTCGCCCGGTAGCTCTGCAACGGCTCGTCCCACCAGAACACCCGCAGCGAGCTGTCGTGCAGCGTGCGGGCCAGGCTCGACTCCCACAGCGCGCGGTCGACCTTGTCGCGGGCGACGATGACGAGGTCGGCGACGCGCGACCGGAGTCCTCTCGCATAGAGCACTCCCCCGACGAACGCCGGCGGGATGAGCGCGATGGCCACCGGAGGGACGAACTGCAGCCAGCCGCCGTCCCAGTCCAGGGCGAAGCTCAGCGAGTCCTGGAGCGTCCCGAAGCACCACAGCAGGATCGCGAGCGGCATGACGAACGCCACGCGACGCGCCGGAAGGGTGCTGGTGAACCAGCGCACGATCAGGCGCGCCGCCACGATGAGCATCAGCGCGAGGCCGACGAAGCGCCAGCCGAGGCCGAGCCAGAAGTCCGCCGTGTCGCTCGGAATCACGGCGTACGGGTTTGCGGCGCAGCCGCACTGCACGGCGTCCGGCGACGAGAACAGGAGGATGCCGCCCAGCCGGATCGCGAAGGCGATCGCGACGGCGATGACGAGGACACGGTCGAACCGCGCCCGGAGCCGCCCGGTCGGGTAGCAGAGCACCAGAACGCCGACCAGCACGGCCCACAGGTCGGTGACTCCGGCCACCCACGGCCACACCCAGCCCCACTGGCGCACCAGCGGATACCACGCCCCAGCCGACCAGAAGATCGCCGCGCCGACCATCAGCCAGCCGGGCGCGAAGCTCCGCACCAGACGCCAGGCGACGATCCCGCAGATCACGTAGTCGAGGGCGACCGAGACGAAGACGATCGCCCAGCCGGCGCCCGACGGGCGCGGCCCGTAGTCGTCGGTCATCGCGCTGACCACCTGGGCGAGCACGTTGGACGCGACCGCGACGGTCACGGCGAGCGCCCGCAGGGTCAGGCGGATGGCGTGGGGGCGTGGTTCGTCAGCGCGCAGGACGTCTGCACGCTCGAGGTCCGGCCGCGCCGCGACCACGGGCTCAGACGTCCCGGCCGAGGAAGCGCAGCACCGCGAGGACGCGGCGGTGACCCTCCGCGGAGTCCTCCACACCGAGCTTTGCCATGAGGTGGCCGATGTGCGATTCGACCGTCCGGAGGCTGAGGTGCAGCTCGCCGGCGATGCCGACGTTCGACTTGCCCTCCGCCATGAGCCGGAGGACGTCGCGCTCCCGCGACGACAGCGACTCGACCGCCGCCTGCGAGGAGCGGGCGTTGACGAGCAGCTGCACGACCTCCGGGTCGACGACCGATCCGCCGCGCGCCACCGTCCGGACGGCGGTCACCAGCGTGTCCGCGTCGGCGACCCGGTCCTTCAGCAGGTAGCCGGTGCCGCTCCCCGCGCTCATCGCCCGGATCGCGTAGGTCGCCGTGGTGTACATGGAGAGCAGCAGGATGCCCGCCCGGGAGCCGCCCGCCCGCAGCCGCTCCAGAGCCCGCAGGCCCTCGTCGGTGTGCGTCGGCGGCATCTTGATATCGAGGACGATGGCGTCGATGCCGCCGTCCGCCTCGACGGCGCTGAGGAGATCCTCTGCACTCTCGACGGATGCGACGACGTCCATCCCGCCCGCCCGCAGGATCTGGCCGATCCCTTCGCGCAGAAGCACTGCGTCGTCGGCGACCGCCACCCGGAGCGCGCGAGAACTGTCTGTCTGTCCCCCGCTCACGCGCTCACCTTAGCAGGCTGCGGATCGCCTCACCGGTCAGTTCGTCTTTGTTGATGAAGCCCTCGGCGCCGCTGTCCGCGACGCGTCGGCCGTAGTCGGTCGCCGTCCTGCTCGACGTGAGCACGACCACGGCTCCGGTGGCGTGCATCGCACGCACGATGTCGAAGCCGCTGGCGTCGGGCAGCCCCACGTCCAGCAGCACGACATCGGGCGCCAGACGCCTGCTGAGTTCGACGCCGCCGGCAGCGGTGGCGCTGTCGCCGACGACCGTGAACAGCTCGAGACGGAGCAGCTCCGCCACCTGGGTGCGGAACCGTTCGTGGTCGTCGACGATCACAACACGGGGGCCCATGACCCCATCATCACCGCGCCGACCCCGTCGATCATCCGTGCCTCCACGCAATAGGAATGAGGTGACCCCCCGGATGCGGGACATTCGTCACCGGGACGAGCATATGAGACAACCTCATCGACCCGAACGATGAGGTGGCCTGCCCGGGCCGACCGGGCCGAGATCCACCCGAGGAGAGGGCGATGTCCATCGCGACCCGAACCGCCCGCCCGAACGGCGCCACCCCGATGCGGGTGACGACCGGGGCGGTCGCGATGGACAATCCCGCTCAACCGGTCGTCGTCATCGACCTCGCCCGGGTGGCGCGCCGCTTCCACGAACTCCGCACCGCCCTGCCGTGGATGGAGGTGCGCTACGACGTCTGCGCACTGGCGCATCCCGCGCTTCTGACGATGATCGCCGCCGACGGCGCCGGCTTCGTCATCACCCGGGACTCGGCGCTCGGCGCGCTGCAGCGCTCAGGAGCGCAGCTCTCCCGCGTCATCCACGCCGACCCGTGGGCCCGCCGGCAGGAACGCCGCGCCGCGTGGGAGGCGGGCGTCCGGCGCTTCGTGATCGAGGACGCCCGCGATGTGGACGACTTCGCGGCCGCGCCCGACGGCGCCGTCGTGCTCCTCCGGCTCGAACCGGACGCCGCCGTGGAGGCTGCGCGATGGGCGGCGAGGATCGGTGTCGACATTGCGGGCCTCTCCCTGCGCCTCCCGGACTCTGCAGGAGCCTCGGACCTCCTCGACGCCGTGGAGGCCGCCATGCGCACCCGAGCGCTCATCGGGGAGACCGTAGGCAGCCGCCCGAGTCTGCTCGACCTCGGCGACGCCGTCTGCGACCTGCCCGGCGGGCGCCCGGACCAGGTGGCTGCGCTCGGCCGCAGCATCCGCTCGCTGGCGGCTCCCGCCACCTCGCGCATGACCGTGCTCGCCTCAACGGGACGCGCCGTCGCCGCCGACGCGCTCACCGTCGTGACCGGCACCACCGAACGCTACGTCGACCCTGCCACCGCGAGCGACCACATCGACGCCGGTGCGGAGGTCGTCGTGCTGCGGGCACGTCGCCGCCTCCCCCGGCCCGCGCGCGCCCGATCGACCTGGACGCCGGCCGGCTGAACTCGACCCTCGCCGGCCGGAGACGGGAGGCGGGGACCACGGGATGGCTTCCCCGTGGTCCCCGCTGGAACCGCTCTCCTCGCTGCCCGTCCTGCCGCGGGATCTGCTGGGATCAGACCAGCGAGTCCCTCCAGGCGGCGTGTAGCTGCGCGAAGCGGCCGGTGCCCGCGATGAGGTCGTCCGGCGTGCCGTCCTCGACGACGCGTCCGTGCTCCATCACCAGCACGCGGTCCGCGATCGCGACCGTGGAGAGCCGGTGCGCGATGATCACGGCGGTCCGGTCGGCGAGCAGCGTCTGCAGCGCCTCCTGGACCAGACGCTCGCTCGGGATGTCGAGCGAGCTGGTGGCCTCGTCCAGGATGAGCACGGCCGGGTCCGCCAGGAACGCGCGGGCGAACGAGATCAGCTGGCGCTGCCCGGCGGACACCCGCCCGCCGCGCTTGTTCACGTCGGTGTCGTAGCCGTTCGGCAGCCCTTCGATGAACTCGTGCGCTCCGACCGCCTCCGCCGCCCGCACGATCTCGTCGCGCGTCGCATCCGGTTTACCGAGCGCGATGTTGTCCGCAACGGACCCGCTGAACAGGTAGGCCTCCTGCGTCACCATCACGATCGCGCGGCGGAGATCCTTCGGGTGCAGGTCGCGGAGGTCCACCCCGTCGAGCGTCACCTCGCCGGCCGTGGGGTCGTAGAACCGCGAGATCAGCTTCGCGAGCGTCGACTTGCCCGCTCCCGTCGACCCGACGAGCGCGACCGTCTGACCGGCCGGGATGTCGAGCGTGAACTCGGGCAGGATCTCGCGGTCCTTCTTGTACGCGAAGCTGACACCGTCGAAGCGGACGTGGCCCTGTGCCGACCACAGGTCGACAGGCTTCGCCGGGTCCGGAACGCTCGGCTCCTCCTCCAGCACCCCGGAGATCTTCTCGAGCGCCGCCGCGGCCGACTGGTAGGAGTTGTAGAACATCGCCATCTCCTCCATCGGGTCGAAGAACCGGCGGGTGTACAGCAGGACCGCGAGCAGCACACCGATCGCGATCTGACCGTTCGCGACCCGGAAGCCGCCGACGAGCAGCACGACGCCGACGGTCACGTTTCCGATCATCACCAGCCCGGGGTCGAAGATCCCGAACAGCTGGATGACCCGCGCGTTGACGTCGCGGTACTCCTCGACCAGCCCGCCGAACTCCTTCTCGTTGCGCTTCTCCTTGCGGAACGCCTTCACCGCGCGGATGCCCGTCATGGTCTCCACGAAGTGCACGATCAGCTTCGCCGACGCGACACGAGAGATCCGGAACAGCACCTGGGAGCGCTTCTGGAACCAGCGTGTCAGCAGGTACAGCGGCACCAGCGAGACCACCAGCACCACGCCGCTCTGCCAGTCGAGAGTGAACAGCGCGATCGCGATGAACAGCATGTACAGGAAGCCCTGCACCAGCTGGTTGATGCCCGAGTCCAGCAGCTCCCGGATGGAGTCGAGGTCGCTCGTTTGGCGCGAGATGATCCGGCCGGACGTGTACGACTCGTGGAACTCCAGCGACAGCTTCTGCGTGTGCAGGAACACCCGCTTGCGCAGGTCGAGCAGGATGGACTGGCTGATCCGCGCGCTCAGCACCGTGTACCAGGCGATCAGCACGGCGCCGATGACGCCGGTGAGCAGGTACGCGAGCCCGGCCGCCGCCAGCGGGAACCAGTCCTGCTTGAGCAGCGCCGGGAGGCCGCTGTCGATGCCGAACGCGATGATCGCCGGACCGGCCACCTGGCCGGCCGTGCTGACCACCACCACGATCCCGGTCAGGATCAGGCGGGTCCGGAGCGGCCGCAGCAGCGAGCCCAGCAACCGCAGGGAGCGGCGCCGGACCTGTCGGCTCTCGGCCGAGTTGAGGTCGTTGCGCTCTTCTCCCTCGACACCGAGGACAGACGTCGTGCTCACAGGTTCACCTCCTCGAGGATCTCTTCGTTCTCGTCGTCCTCCAGGCTGGAGATGACGAATCGGTAGTGCTCGCTGGTGGCGAGCAGTTCATGGTGCGTTCCGACGGCGGTGACCCGTCCGTCTTCGAGCAGTGCCACCCGGTCGGCGAGCATCACCGTGGACGGGCGGTGCGCGACGATCAGGGCGGTGGTCGATGCGAGGACGCGCCGGAGCGCGGCCTCCACGAGCGCCTCCGTGTCGACGTCGAGCGCCGACAGCGGGTCGTCCAGAACCAGGATGCTCGGGTTGGCCGCCACCGCACGCGCCAGCGCCAGGCGCTGCCGCTGTCCGCCGGAAAGGCTCAGCCCCTCCTCGCCGACCTTCGTCTCGACGCCCTCGGGCAGGTCGTAGACGAAGCCCGCCTGAGCGATCTCCAGCGCCTCCGTGAGGATGCGCTCGGCCTCCGCCGACGCCGGATCGATGCCGTCCCGGCCGAGCAGGACGTTGTCCCGCACGGACGCGGAGAACAGGGTCGCATCCTCGAACGCCATCGCGATCGCCTGGCGGAGGTCGTACCTGGTGAGGTCGCGCACGTCCACGCCGTCCACCTTCACCGCTCCGCCGGTCACGTCGTACAGGCGGGTGGTGAGCGCGGTGAGCGTCGACTTGCCCGAGCCGGTCAGGCCGACCAGCGCCATCGTCTCCCCCGGGCGCACCGTCAGCCGGATGCCGTCGAGCAGGTCGGGGAAGCGCTCCGGCGAGTCCTGGTACCGGAAGTGCACGTCGTCGAAGACGAGCTCGCCGCGCGGCTCCGCGATCTTCTTGGGCTCGGCCGGATCGGTGATCGTGTTGACCTCGTCCATCACCTCGAAGAACCGGTCGGCAGCCGTACGCGTGTCGAAGGTCATCGACAGCAGGAAGCCGATCGACTCCACCGGGAACCGCAGAACGGTCGCCGTCGCGAAGAACGCGACGAGCTCGCCGACGGACAGCTGGCCCTGCGCCGACAGCCACACGCCGACCACCAGGCAGATCGCGAACGCGACGTCCGGGACCAGCAGCAGCCACAGCCAGATGCCCGCGATGGCCTTCGCCTTCTCGATCTCGGTTCCGCGCAACTGCTCGGCCCGTGACTCGAAGCTCTTCAGCGCGTGCTTGCCCCGGCCGAACGCCTTGAGGACGCGGATGCCGTGCACCGACTCCTCGACGGCGGTGGCAAGGTCGCCCGCCTGGTCCTGGCTGCGACGGGCCACGATCGAGTACTTCTTCTCGAACACGAAGCCGTAGATCCAGAGGGGGACCGAGCAGACCAGGAAGATCAGGCCGAGCAGCCAGTTCCACCCGATCAGGATGGCGAAGCCCACGATGATCGTGACGACGTTGACGACCAGCAGCACGATGCCGAAGGACAGCCAGCGGCGGATCATGCTGAGGTCGCTGACGGCGCGCGACAGCAGCTGGCCGCTCGGCCAGCGGTCGTGGAACGCGACAGGCAGGTCCTGCAGCTTCTCGTACAGCGCGTTGCGCATCCGCGCCTCCACATGCGTGCCCGGGGTGAGCACGAACCAGCGGCGGAGCGAGATGAAGACGGCTTCTGCCGCGCCCAGCCCGACGACGAGCAGGGCCGCCGGCACCACCGCCGTCGGATCGCCGGTCGACAGCGGGCCGTCGACCAGCCACCGCAGCACCTGGGGGATGCTGAGCGCGACCAGGCTGGCGAGCAGCGCGGCCACCATCCCGAGCACGATGCGGGGCGCGGCGGATTTGGCGAAGGGCAGGATGCGCAGCAGGGTGCGCGCGGTGCTGCGCCGCGCGGTGTCGTTCTTCTTCTGTGCCGAAGCGACAGACATGGGTCTTCCGTTTTCTGTGAGTGGTCCGACGAGGAGTCGGCGGCGACCACGCGGAGGAGTCGCCGAAGGACTGCCGACGGTGGCAGGCCCTGTGAGGGAGCGAGGGGCGCGAGCGGCGCCGGGGAGGTCGGAGACCTACCGCCCGGACGGTCGGAGCGCCGCGAAGGCGGCGATGGACCCGGGCACGATGCTCTTTCGTGCGGTCTCGATCGTCGTCATGGTGCCCTCCCGGTCTCGATGAATGCGTCCCTAGCGCTGCGACAAGGCAGCCCTACAGCATATTGCCAGGTTCACGAATTCCGCAAGGCTTTTCTCGAATCCCCGCCGTTACCCCGCCGAGTGGCGACATCTGGTCTCCACTCGCCCCGAATAGGAGCAACGACTCACCACTCGAGGCGGAGGCTACCGGATGCGGATGGAGAGGCAGGTGACGCAACCCTCGAGCTTCTCGAACTCCGAGATGTCGACCTGGATCACGGTGTAGCCGAGGCTCTCCACCAGCGCCACCGACTGCGGCGCGGAGGACGACATGAGCACCGTGTCGTCGGAGAGGACGACGACCGCGGTCCCATGGGCCTCCGGCACGGGCAGGAAGCGCTCGAAGAGGCGCGGCTCGTCCACGATGGGCTCGTAGCCTATCACCGTGCCGTCGGGCAGAGCGGTGACGGCGGTCTTCAGGTGCAGCGCCTTGGTCACCGGGACGGCGACCACCGTGTAGCCGAGCTGCTGGGCGATCGCGCGGAGCTGCCGCACGCCCTCGGCGTTGGTCCGGCCCCCTCGGCCCACGTAGACGGTGGAGCCGACCTTGAGGACGTCTCCGCCCTCCAGCGTGCCCGGCGCCTCGATGTGCTGCAGGTGGAGGCCCTGGGCACGAAGCGCGGCCTCGGTGCCCTCCGGCTCGGCCTGACGGGACTCGGCGCCCGGCCGGGTGATCACGGCGGTGTCGCCGAGCACGACGGCCGTGTCCTCGACGAAGACCGAGTCGGCGAGACGGTCGGCGCTCGCCACCTCGACGGTCTGCCAGCCGGCGCCGGACAGGGCCGCGACGTAGGCGTCCCACTGCTTGTCGGCCAGCTCGGTGTCGATGGCCTCGCGCTCGATGTGCGTGATGAGGCCCTCGGCGAGGTTGGCCGCCGGGATGCGCACCAGTGCGATGCGGCGCTCGCCCCGCACTCCGCCGTCGATCGCATGGAAGACGGCGAAACCGGCCGTGGGGAAGGCGATCGCCGTCGACAGCCAGAACGGCAGGTTGATGCCGATGAACGACTGGAACAGCTGACCCCACGCGTCGCCGGACAGGGTCACCTTCAGCACAGTGAAGAGGATGAGGGTGCCGAGCGCCGTGCTCACCAGAGCGAGCACGACGCCCGTCACCACCGCGATCCAGCGCCGGTCCATGGCGCCGAGCAGAGCAGCGACGAAGCCGAGCACCAGCGCAACCAGTGCGTTCCACCCCACGTACGGCGTCGTGCTGGCGAGCGCGGCGGCGTTGAGCTGGCTCGCCACCAGGATCACGAACGTCGAGGCGACGAACGCGATCGCGGCGACGGCGACAGCGGAGGAGATGGATGCGGCGAGCCGGCGGCCCCAGGAAGACGTCATGGGAACCAACCTAGCGGAGCGCTGCTATGCGTTCGCTGGCTCCCGCAGCCGGGCCAGGGCGAGCTCCTCGGCAGCCTGGAGCGTGGTGACCCCACGCTCGTCCGCTGCCCGGAAGATCTCGGCGATGGTGTCGCCGATGCGCTCCACCCGCTCCTGGGTCGCCTCGGCCGTAACGCCGGCCTCCCCCATCATGTCGAGGAAGATCACACCGCCGGCATTGACGACGAAGTCGGGGGCCCAGAGGATGCCGCGGGCGGCGAGCCGCTCGGCGCCCGCCCGCTCGGCGAGCTGGTTGTTGGCCGGGCCGACGACCGCGGCGACCCGGAGCTCGTCGATCACGGTGTCGGTGAGCACTCCGCCGACGCCGGCGGGCACGAACAGGTCGCCCTCCACCCGGTGCGCCTCCGCCGGCTCCACCCAGCGGGCGCCCAGCGCCTCCGCCAGGGCGCGCTTCGCGGGGTTCAGGTCGGTGACGGTCAGCACGGCGCCCTCGGTCGCCAGTCGCATCGCGATGATGGAGCCGACATGGCCGAGGCCCAGAACGGTGACGCGCCGGCCCTCCACCGAGCGCGTCCCGAAGGCGCGCTCCAGGGTGGCGAGCAGGCCGGCGTACACGCCGGCGGCCGTCGCGTCGCTGGGTTCACCCACGCCGCCCTCCGACGGCGGGAGTCCGCAGACGTGCGCGGTGCGGGAAGCGACGACCGACATGTCCTCGGCACTGGTGCCGACATCCTCGGCGGTCATGTAGCTGCCGCCGAGCGTCTCGACGGCGTCGCCCAGGTCGAGCATGGCCTCGAAGCGCTCGGTCGGAGTGAGCACCGTGCCGCGCGGCACGTAGATGACCGCCTTGCCGCCGCCGCGGTTGAGACCGGCGGCGGAGTTCTTCAGGGTCATACCTTCGGCCAGGCGCAGGGAGTCGGCCACCGCCTCCTGCCACGAGTCGTACGTCCACACCCGGCAACCGCCGAGAGCGGGACCGAGGATGGTTGAGTGCACCGCGATGCTGATGGTGAGGCCGCTCCGCCTCCCCTTCACCACGTGCAGTGTTTCGTGCGGTAGGTCAGCAGGCAGGACGGACATCGGTGTCTCCTCGTGGGATCGCGGTGAAAAGTGTGACGGTCTTGTGGACCGCCGTCCATTCTCCCGCGCGCCCCGCTAGGAAGCAACGTCGGTGCGACCTCAGTGTGACCTCAGCGCGACGTCAGTGGAAGAAGTGCCGCTCCCCGGTGAAGTACATGGTCACGCCCGCCGCCCGCGCGGCCTGGACGACCTCCTCGTCGCGGATGCTGCCGCCCGGTTGCACGATGGCCCGCACCCCCGCGTCGATCAGGATCTGCGCACCGTCGGCGAACGGGAAGTACGCATCGGAGGCCGCCACCGATCCTGCCGCGCGGTCACCCGCTCGCGTCACGGCGAGCGTGCACGAGTCGACGCGGTTCACCTGACCCATTCCGATCCCGACGGAGGCGCCGTCGTTCGCCAGCAGGATGGCGTTCGACTTCACCGCGCGGCAGGCCTTCCAGGCGAACTCCAGGTCGGCACGGGTGGCCGCGTCGGCCTCCTCGCCGGCGGCCAACGTCCATCCGGATGAGTCGAAGGCATCGAACCGGTCGCTGTCCTGCACCAGGATGCCCCCGGAGATCTGCCGGAACTCCGTCAGGGAGCGGACGTAGTCCTCCGGGAGCTGCAGGATGCGCAGGTTCTTCTTCGTCTGCAGCAGCTCCAGCGCCTCGGGCTCGTACCCGGGCGCCACCAGCACCTCGGTGAAGATGCCCTTCACGGTCTCGGCCATCGCCAGGGTGACGGTGCGGTTCGCGGCGATCACGCCGCCGTACGCCGACACCGGGTCGCACTCGTGCGCCTTGCGGTGCGCCTCCGCGATGTCGCCCCCGACCGCGATCCCGCACGGGTTTGCGTGCTTGACGACCGCGACGGCGGGCTCGGCGAAGTCGTAGGCGCTGCGCAGGGCGGCATCCGCATCCACATAGTTGTTGTACGACATCTCCTTGCCGCCGAGCTGCGTCGCCTGGGCGATGCCTCGGCCCGCCGGGTCCACGTAGAGAGCGGCCGCCTGGTGCGCGTTCTCGCCGTAGCGGAGGGTCTGCTTCAGCTCGGCGCGGGCCCCCCAGCGCTCGCCGAATCCACCGGAAGAGGGGCCGCCGTCGGTCGAGGGGCCCTCCCCCGCGAACCACGCCGCGACCGCGCCGTCGTAGGCGGCGGTGTGCGCGAACGCCTTCGCGGCGAGGGCGCGCCGCTGGTCGAAGGTGGTGCCGCCCGCGGCGACCGCGTCGATCACGGCGGTGTAGTCACGCGGCGAGACCACGATCGCGACATTGGCGTGGTTCTTCGCCGAGGCTCGGACCATCGCCGGTCCCCCGATGTCGATCTGCTCGACCACGTCGTTCCCGACCGCACCGGAGGCGACGGTCTCCACGAACGGGTACAGGTTGACCACGACGAGCTCGAACGGCTCGATCCCGAGCTCTTTCAGCTGGTCCTCGTGCGATGCGAGGCGCAGGTCGGCCAGCAGGCCAGAGTGGATGGCCGGGTGCAGCGTCTTGACGCGGCCGTCCAGCGACTCCGGGAAGCCGGTGACGCTCGCCACGTCCGTGACCGCGTGCCCGGCGTCGCGGATGGTCTGCGCCGTCGAGCCGGTGGAGACGATCTCGACCCCTGCGGCGGCCAGCGCCCCCGCCAGCTCGAGGAGGCCGCTCTTGTCGCTCACCGAGAGGAGAGCGCGGCGGATCGGGATGAGGTCCCGTTCGCGGTACAGGCTGGCGTCGTGACGGGGTCCGCTCATGCTCGGGCAAGCTCCTCGAGGTCGATGTGTCCGTTGGCGATGTCGAGGACGGCGTCGATGAGCAGCCGTCTCTCCACAGGTTTGATGCGCTCGTGCAGCGCCGTCTCGGTGTCTCCGGGCAGCACCTCCACGCGCTCCTGGCTCACGATCGGTCCGGCGTCCACGCCGTTGTCCACCACGATCAGGCTCGCGCCGGTCTGGGTCACGCCGGCGGCGAGGGCGTCGCGGACGGCATGGGCCCCCGGGAACTCGGGGAGGTACGCGGGGTGCGTGTTGAGCAGCGCGGGCGACAGTGTCTCGACGACCCGGGGCGGCACGAGGCGCATGAAGCCGGACAGGATGGTGAGGTCGGGCTCCCACTGCAGGATCTGCTCGAGGAGCGCATCCCCCCACTCCTCGCGGCTGGGGTAGGAGCTGTACGGCACGGTGAAGCTCGGGATGCCGAAACGTTCAGCGTGCTCCAGGCCGTCGGCCTCGCGATCGGCGCCGACCGCGACGACGCGGGCAGGGAACTCGGCGTCCTCCGCCGCCTCCAGCAGCGCGCGCAGGTTCGAGCCACCGCCGGAGATCAGGACGACAATCGTGAGCACGTTTCCAGCCTAGCGGCGCGCGGTGGCCCCTCTGCGCGCGGGCGTGAGGAGGGCGACGGCGGCGCCGACCGCCACCTCCGCCGCCGCCAGGGCGCCGACGAGCCACGGGTTGGGCCCGACATCGTGCAGCCGCCCCGGGCCGAGCGCGCCGGACGACCACCAGGCGAGCAGCCCGAGCTGGATGCCCGCGACGACGCCGATGCCGAGGGCGAGGAGGATGCGCGTGCGCAGTTCGTGCATCCCGACGGCGAGGGTCCCCAGTCGCGACCGCAGCAGCGCGGCCGCGACGAAACCGGCCAAGAGGGGCACCAGCAGCCCCACGAGTCCCAGCGCGACGCTGCCCGAAGGGATCACACCGAAGACCGGCAGCCCTGGAAGCGGGCCGAGCTGCGTGCCGAGCGGTCCGACCGACGATCCGGTGCCGATCGCGAACCCGGGTCCGATCAGCCACGACGCCGTCCACACGACGAGGTTCGGGAGGACCGCCAGCTGCCCGATGGTGAGCGCGATTCCGCCCGCGACCCCGGTCTGAAGCTGCTCGTACAGGCTGATGATGGTGCCGTAGTGGCCGAAGATGAGCAGCGCGAGGAGGAGCGCGGCGACCCCGATGACGACGGCCGTCGCTGCGGAACCGCCCCGCAGGGCTGCCAGAGCGCCCATCCGCAGCGCTCCGGGATCGGCGAGCGTGGTCGTCCGGCTCCGCAGGGCGGAGAGGACTGCGGAGGTGCCGCCGGCGCCCGCCGTGCCGGTGCCCGCACCGTCCGTCGAGCCTGCGGCCGCTTCTGCGGCGTCCCCTGGGAGTTCTGGCGCCCCTCGCAGCGAGGCGAAGCCGAAACCGGCCGCGATGCCCAGCGCATAGACGAAGGGCGGCAGGATGATCCCCTGCCAGGTCGAGGGCTGCGCCACGGCCGACCCGGCCGAGAGCACGACCACCGTTGACAGCACCGCGAACGCGGCGACCGCACTCGCGGCCCCCACCAGCCGCTGATCCGTCTCGGCAGCGCGCCATCCCGTCCGGACCCCCAGCCCGGCCGTGAGCGCCGCGAAGCCGAGGAGCGCGATGGTCACCTGGAACGGCGTGCCGGCGGCTGGAAGACCGAGCTGCGCGACCGTCTGCGGATCGAGCGTCACGGTGAGGTTGACGCCGTGGCCGACGAGCCAGATGTCCGCGGCCGAGCGCCACACCACCGAGAAGTCCGCCCCCAGCTGGTACTGGGCCGCCCACAGGATCGTGATGGGCACCAGGCAGATGCCCAGGCCGATGGCGGCCGCGATGAGCGCCTCCAGTGCGGCGAGCAGGGCGACGGTTGTGCGACTCATGACCGAATGGAGCCTACCGGCGGCCGAGCCCGTCGGATGGCCGACACTTCGGCGGTCAGGAGACCGTGACCACCGGCGTCTCGTCGTCGGCCGTTTCCGGCACCGTGATGACCGGCCGCTGCACCAGCTCCAGCACGGCGACGACGAGCGCCGCCAGCACGAGGGTCCAGATGATCAGCGCCGGAGTGAGCGGACGGACGAAGAGCACGACGGCGGCGGCGATGACGGCGACGGCCGTGCGCAGCAGGACGCGTTGGGCGTACATCCACTCGCCGACCCGGCCCGTCGTGATGCCGTGGTTCTCAGCCGACTGGCGCACCCAGGCGACGCCGGCGCCGAAGAACCCGCGCAACCGCCGGGGAACGCCGAAAGGCCCGGCGAACCAGCCGACGAGAGCCACTGCGACCGCGAGCACCAGCACCGCCACGGAGGTCGCGATCATCGCATCCGTCACGGTCGAGTACAAGGTCTGCGCGAGGCGGGTGGGCACCAGGGACGGCGATGCGGACGACACGAACACCAGCCGGCCGACAGCGATAGCGGACAGGGTCAGGGCCATCGCCAGGCCGAGCGCCACTGCGGCCCAGATCAGCGCCAGCGCCCTGCGGCGCGCCACGATGACGCCCAGAGCAAGGAGCCCGATCGCGACCCAGGGCAGCCACGCGCCCGCGGCCACCGCCAGCCCGTAGAACAGCTGCAGCGTCGGGATGGACGAGTTCTGCGCGACGGTGATGGTGCGGTCCACAGTGGGTATCTGATTGGCGAAGGTGAGCCCCTGAGCCACCAGCAGCTGCTTCACCCGCTCGATGATCGGAGCGAGCTGAATGCCCACGGATCCGTCGGCGCCCACCGTCACGGCGGCTTTCGGGTTGTTCTGCATCGTCGCGACCAGTTGGTCGTGGCTCGTCCGCAGCGCCTGCTGCCACACCTGGGCGAACGCCGGCGAGGCCACGAACCGCTGGACGGTCGACTGCATGAGCGACACGATCCCCTGCGCGAGCGGGCCTTTCAGCGAGTCGAGCGCCTTCGTGGCGACGGGACCGGTGCCGAGGCCGGTGATGCCGTCGATCACCTGCGAGGTCACCTGCGGGATGTCGACGTGCTCCTGCACCGCTTTCACCGTCTCGTCCGTGATGAACGCCTGCACGCCGGCGTCGTGGACCAGCGGGGCATAGGTCGCGACGAAGGAGTCCGTGTCGGTCAGTTGCACCTTGGCCCACGACGACACCACGGCGAGCGGGGCGAGGACGGACCCGAGCACGATCAGGACCGTCGCGAGCAGCGTCCAGGGCCACCCCCGGCGATGCTTGGAGGTGGCGGGCGCCCCGGCGGGGACCGGATCCGTGGAGGTGGGCTCCTGCGCCGCCTGCACCCGCAGACTCGCGTTCTCCTCTTCCAGCGCGGCGATGCGCTGCAACAGTTCTGCAGTGGTCGGGCGAGCCATCGGAACCCCCTTCCGGCGTCGCGGTGCGCTCACTGTAGCGCCTGGCGTGCCGGTGCGGGCAGGCACGATTTCCGCAGGGCGCACAACGGAAGGAGGCCGGGACCCTGCGGATCCCGGCCTCCTGACGTGGTGGCGCCTTACAGCGCGGCGTAGACCTCGCGCAGCAGGGCGGCCGTCTCGGACGGGGTCTTGCCGACCTTGACGCCTGCGGCCTCCAGGGCTTCCTTCTTGGCCTGCGCGGTTCCCGCCGAGCCCGAGACGATGGCGCCGGCGTGGCCCATGGTCTTGCCCTCAGGAGCGGTGAAGCCCGCGACGTAGCCGACGACCGGCTTGGTCACGTTGGCCTTGATGAAGTCGGCCGCGCGCTCCTCCGCGTCGCCGCCGATCTCGCCGATCATGACGATCGCCTTGGTCTCCGGGTCGGCCTCGAACGCGGCGAGCGCGTCGATGTGGGTCGTGCCGATGACCGGGTCGCCGCCGATGCCGATGGCGGTCGAGAAGCCCAGGTCGCGGAGCTCGTACATCATCTGGTAGGTCAGCGTGCCGGACTTCGACACCAGGCCGATCGGGCCCTTGCCGGTGATCGTGGCCGGGGTGATGCCGACCAGCGACTCGCCCGGCGTGATGATGCCGGGGCAGTTCGGGCCGATGATCCGGGTCTTGTTGCCCTTCTCCTTGGCGTAGGCCCACGCCTCGGCGGAGTCCTGCACCGGGATGCCCTCGGTGATCACGACGAGCAGCGGGATCTCGGCGTCGATGGCCTCGACCATGGCGTCCTTCGCGAACGCCGGCGGCACGAAGATGATCGACACGTCGGCGCCGGTCTTCTCGATGGCCTCGACCACGGTGCCGAACACCGGGAGCTCGACGTCGCCGTGGGTGACGGTGGTGCCCGCCTTGCGCGCGTTCACGCCGCCGACGACCTGGGTGCCCGACTTCAGCATGAGAGCGGTGTGCTTGGTGCCCTCGCCGCCGGTGATGCCCTGGACGATGACCTTGGAATCCTTGTTGAGGAAGATTGACATGTTGTTCGTCCTTCGCTTACTTCGCGGCCAGCTCGGCGGCCTTGTCGGCGCCCTCGTCCATGGTGAGCGCGAGGGTCACCAGCGGGTGGTTCGCCTCGGTGAGGATGCGGCGGCCCTCCTCGACGTTGTTGCCGTCGAGACGCACGACCAGCGGCTTGTTCGCCTCGTCGCCGAGGATCTCGAGCGCCTTGACGATGCCGTTCGCGACCGCGTCGCAGGCGGTGATGCCGCCGAAGACGTTCACGAACACGCTCTTCACCTGCGGGTCGTTGAGGATGACATCCAGCCCGGCCGCCATGACCTCGGCGGACGCGCCGCCGCCGATGTCGAGGAAGTTGGCCGGCTTCACGCCCTGGTGCTTCTCACCGGCGTAGGCGACGACGTCGAGCGTCGACATGACGAGGCCGGCGCCGTTTCCGATGATGCCGACCTGTCCGTCGAGCTTGACGTAATTCAGGTTGGCCTTCTTGGCCTTCGCCTCGAGCGGGTCGGCGGCGTCCTTGTCCTCGAGCGCCTCGTGGTCCGGGTGCCGGAAGTCGGCGTTCTCGTCGATCGTGACCTTGCCGTCGAGGGCGATGATGTCGCCCTCCTCGGTGAGCACCAGCGGGTTGACCTCGACCAGCGTGGCGTCCTCACCGGTGTAGACGTCGTACAGCTTCACGAAGACGTCGGCGACCTTCTCGACCAGGTCGTCCGGGAAGCCGGCGGTGCGGGCGATCTCGACGGCCTTGGCGTGGTCGAGTCCACCGCGGGGGTCGACCTCGACGCGAGCGAGCGCTTCCGGCTTCTCGACGGCGAGCTGCTCGATCTCCATGCCGCCCTCGACGCTGGTCAGCGACAGGTACGAGCGGTTGGCCCGGTCGAGGAGCACGGAGAAGTAGAACTCCTGCGCGATGCGCGCGCCACCGGCGACCATGACACGGCGGACGACGTGGCCCTTGATGTCGAGCCCCAGGATGGCCTTGGCGGCCTCCTCGGCCTCGTCCGGGTTCTTGGCCACCTTCACGCCGCCGGCCTTGCCTCGACCACCGACCTTCACCTGCGCCTTGACGACGGTGACGCCGCCGAGCTTCTCGGACGCCGCGCGCACCTCCTCCGGAGTGTCCGCGACGATTCCCGGAAGCACCGGGACCCCGTACTTCTCAAACAGGTCTCTGGCCTGGTACTCGTATAGATCCACGGTTATCCAATCCGCTGGTGTCCGGTGCGCTCGTGGCTGCCGGCTGATTTCTCCTGGGCGGTCCGACGCGAGAATAGCTCGACGCCGAGATAAATTCGCCAGGAAGAACTTTAGTCCCTTCGCCTGAACGGGCCGAAACCGGGGAAGTGCTCACAGACGCCTCTCGATGGCGGTTGTCCACGGAAGTCGCTGGCGCCGCCGCAGAGTCGCGCCTCCGCCGCGACGGTGGATGCATGACCTATCGACCCTTCTCCTTCATCACCGCGGTGAGCCTCGCCGGGCTCGCCGTCTTCCTCGGAGTGCTGCAGTCGCTCCTCTGCCCCGCAGCCCCCGCACGCGCCCTCACCGGCGACGGCCATGGGCAGGGCTACCTGTCGGCCGACGGCTGGTGGATCGGCGCTTACCACTTCGACGACGGAGCACTCGGCTTCTGCCTGAATCCCGGGAAGACGGCGCCGACCGGGCTGAACTACAGCTACGCCGATCCTGCCGGCATGGGCTGGTGGACTCCGGAGCAGTCCGCCGTTTTGGCGTACATCGCCCGCACCTGGGCAGGCAGCGGCGACCGGCTGACCGCGGCAGCCGGCCAGCTCGCCACCTGGATCTACGCCGGAATGTCGGACGCGGATGCCCGGGCGCACGCCGCTCGGGCTGGGGCGGACGCCGACGCGGTGTACCGGCGCGCGGCGGAGATGCTGGCGGAGGCGGGCGACCGTGCGTCGACCGGCGTCCGGGCGGCTGTCGTCGTCGAGCTCGCGGAGACCGGTCCGGGCCGGGTCCGCGTCGAGCTCACCGTCGACCGGCTCGGCGGGCCGGACCTCCTCCCGCCTGGCGCCCACACCGTCTCGGTCACACTGGACGGAGCCTCCTTCGACGACGGCGCCGAGACGCGGTCCGTGGCATCGGGAACGGACATCCCGATCCAGCCGACGGGCAGGATGGCGAGCGTGACGGTCAGCGCATCGGCGACCGCCGGCGAGCTTCCGTACGGCAACCGGCTCACGGTGGCGCTGCCGACCGTCGACGCCCAGTCGGTGCTGATCGCGGAGCCCGCGACCGCGACCGCGACGGCGAATGCTCGCGCCGCCGGCCCGTCACCGCTCCCGTTCCAGCCCCGCGTCGAGACCGAGACCTCTGCGCCCGAAGCGCACCCCGGCGCCCAGGTCGCCGACACCCTTCTCGTGACGGTGGCGGAGGGCGACGGCCTCCTGCCGACCTGGGGCGTCCGAACGACAGACGCGGGTTTCGAGCCGGTGACGGCGATCGTGGAGAGCACGCTGCACGGTCCGTTCGACCGCCCGATCGCCGAGGCGGAGGTCGCCCCGGCCGATGCACCGAGAGTGTGCTCTGTGGAGACGGAGGTCGACGACGTCGGCGAGTACGTCACACCATCGTGCGCCCTACCGTCCGACGGATACTACGTGTGGACCGAGCGCATCGACCCTGCGAGGACCGACCCCGGCGAAGGCGGCGAGCGGCTCCGCTCCTGGACATCGCGCTTCGGTGTCGCAAGCGAGATCACGCGTGTCGTGCCCGCGAGCGGGGCGCCCGCTGCGCTCCCCGGCGTCACGGAGCTGGCCGAGACCGGCACGAAGGCGGTCGTGCCCGCGCTGCTGAGTGTGGGAACCAGTGCCATCGGGACGATGCTGCTCGTGGCGTCCCGGTTGCGGAGCAGAGGTCCCGGCGGAGTCCGCCTCGTGCGGAGACGGCGTCCCCGGCGGGCGCGCACCACCTGGATGTCGCTGTGAGCGCCCCGGCCGCGCTCACCGCGCTCTCCATCCTTCCCGCGCTCTCCGCGCCTTCGCAGGAGCGACGGGCAGCATATGAGGGTGCGCAGTTCTCGCAGCAGACCGGTCGACGTGCGGGCCATCGCGGCGGAGGCTCTGACTCTGGCCGGAGGTGGCCGGGCCCTCCTGCTGCAGATCGCCCACCCGGCCGTCGGCCGCGGAGTCGTGGAGCACAGCGATTTCGCCACTCGCCTGCTCGAAAGGTTCGACAGCACCATGCTGTACCTGACCGCTTCGATGTTCGGCACGCCGGAGGAGCTCCGGGCGATGCGGCGCGTCGTGAACCGGGCTCACGCCCCGGTCCGCGGGGGCGGGGAGCACGGCGCCTCGTACAACGCCTACGATCCCGAACTGCAGCTGTGGGTGGCGGCCACCCTGTATCAGACGATGATCGACCTGCACGAGCGCATCTTCGGCGCCCTGACCGCCGAGCAGGCGGACGTGGCGTACCGGGAGCTGGTGACGGCACTGTCGAATCTGCAGCTGTCGCCGGATCGCTGGCCGCCCACGCGACACGACTTCGACGAGTACTGGGAGCGCCTGGTCAAAACGCTGTCCGTGGACGACGACGTGCTCGCCGTGTCCCGCCACATCCTGTATCCCCGTGCTGTGCCGTGGTGGCTGCGTCCGGCGCTGCCCGCGACGCGACTGCTCACCGCAGGCCTCCTCCCGGAGCCCGTGCGGCAGCAGTTCCGGCTCCCCTGGGACGCCCGGAGGCAGCGGCGGTTCGACCGGGCGCTGCAGTGGACGGCAATCCTGTATCCGCGGCTCCCCCTCGCGCTCCGGCACCTCCCCCGCGACCGGTACCTCGCCGCTTTACGGAGGACCGTGGCCACGCAGGAGCCGGCGCCCTCCTAGGCGGCCAGCCCGCGCTTGCGCTCCACTGCTCGAGCCAGCAGCACCAGGGCGATACCGATCCCTGCGCCGAGGATCGTCTCCAGCACCCGATCGACGACCAGCGTGCTCAGCGGTGTCGGACTCGCCAGGTGCGAGACGGACAGCGCGAGCGGGGTGATGAAGACCAGTGCGGCGCCGTAGTGACGCGCGACGAGGATCTCGGCGAAGAACTGGCACACCACGATCACGCAGATCACGACGATGGACGGAGGCGACCAGACGAGCAGGACGGCCGTGACGGCGACGCCCACGATCGTGCCCACGATGCGGTGCAGCGACCGCGAGATGGAGTGGGCGGCGCGGGCCGGCGGGATGACCGCGACCAGGCTCACGACCGCCCAGTAGGCGTGGCCGAACCCGAAAGCGAGGGCGATGCCACCCGCCACGAGGACGCCGACCACGTTCTGCGCCACGGTGAGCCACACGCGCGGGTCGCGCAGAGCGGCGAGGTCGGTCTGCGGACGTCGGCGCAGCTCGGTGACGAGGCCGGAGCGGGCCAACAGCCCGCGGTCGACGCCCGGGATGCGGCGGATCGCCCAGCCGGACATGGTCAGCAGCCACGCGAAGGCGGCTGCTGCAGCCGCGAGGCCGATCCGCGGAAAGGCGTCGGCGGCCGGCGTCGGGACGGCCGCGCAGACGAGCAAGGCGAAGACGAAGAACAGCGCCTGCGGCGGCACCATCTGGAAGACCGTGACGAACAGTGTCCCTCCGCCGACGACCAGCACCAGCGCGAGGGCGACGAGCGGCAGCGGCTCCCCGGCGACGGCGAGCGCTACGCCCAGCGAGATGCTGACCAGCAGCGCCAGCGCGGCCACGGTGAGCGTGCGGACACGCACCCGATACGGCTCGTTGCGGCCGTACAGCGCCGTGAATGCACCGAACGTCGCGTACGCCGTGAGATCGAGACGGCCGACGGCGAACAGCAGGAAGAGCGGGACGGCCACGGCGAACGCGGCCCGCAGCCCCACCTCGAGGTTCCGCGGTCCGGAGGCGGGGGCCCTCACAGCTTGTCGATCGGGGCGATCTTGATGAGGAGCTTCTTCGCGCCCACCTTCTCGAACTGCACATGCGCGACCCGCTTGGGGCCCTGCCCGGTCACCGCCGTGACCCGGCCCTCACCGAAGTCCGCGTGGCGGATGCGGTCGCCCGGCTCGAGCTCCAGGTCGCCGTTGTCGCGAACCTTGCCGGTGACCCGGTTCGGCCACTCCGCCTTCGGACGCTCCTGCCGGAACGTCGACGCCGAGAGGCTGTCGTTCCACCCACCCGAGCCGGAGCCGGAGCCCGCGCCGAGACCCGGCCGCCGGGCGTTGAGCGCCCTCGACTGCGTCCCGCCTCGGCCGTTCGCCGAACCAGGAGACTGCCGCCAGTCGATGAGGTCGGCGGGAATCTCTTGGAGATAACGGCTCGGCATGGCCACCGCAGTCTCACCGAACTGCGCACGCGTCATCGCCAACGACAGGAACAGGCGCTTCTTGGCGCGGGTGATGCCCACGTAGAACAGCCGGCGCTCCTCCGCAGGACCGCCCGGCTCGTTGGCCGACATGCGGTGCGGGAGCAGATCCTCCTCGATGCCGGTCAGGAAGACGGCGTCGTACTCCAGACCCTTCGCGGTGTGGAGCGTCATCAGCGAGACCGAGCCGCTCGAGTCGTCGATCTCATCCGCGGCGGCCACCAGGGACACCTCGGTGAGGAAGTCGACGAGTGTGCCGTCCGGGTTGTTCCGCGCGAACTCCCGGGTCACCGCGACCAGCTCGTCCACGTTCTCGGCGCGTGCCTCGTCCTGCGGGTCGCGGCTGTTGCGCAGCACCTCCAGGTATCCGCTGCCGTCGAGCAGGAAGGTCAGCACGTCGGCGACCGGCGAGACGCCGGCCGGGTTCGACGGATCGACCTTCGCGGCCGCCTCGTCGAGAAGGTTCGAGAGCTGCAGGATCGCGTTCGTCACCTTCGGCCCGAGACCCAGCGATCCGGCGTCGCGCATGGCGGCGCGGAAGGTCAGACCGTTGTCCTCCGCATAGCTCGCCAGCTGCGTCTCCGTCGCCGGCCCGATCCCGCGCTTCGGCGTGTTCAGGATGCGCCGCAGAGCGAGCATGTCGGCCGGGTTGGCGACCGTGATGAGGTACGCCATGGCGTCCTTGATCTCGGCGCGCTCGTAGAACTTCGTCCCGCCCATCACCTTGTAGGGCAGGGCCGAGCGGATGAAGATCTCCTCCAGCGCTCGGGTCTGCGCGTTGGTGCGGTAGAAGACTGCGATGTCCTTGTAGTCCATCCCCGCGCTGTGGAGCTTCTCGATCTCGTCCGCCACGAACTGCGCCTCGTCGTGACCGGAGTAGCCGGTGTACCCCACGATCTTCTCGCCGTCGCCCACGGCGGTCCACAGCTTCTTGTCCTTGCGGTCGAAGTTGTTCGAGATCACCGCGTTGGCCGCGCTGAGGATGTTCTGCGTGGAGCGGTAGTTCTGTTCCAGCAGCACCACCTTCGCGCCGGGGAAGTCGCGCTCGAACTCGACGATGTTCCGGATGTCGGCTCCGCGGAAGGCGTAGATGGACTGGTCGGAGTCGCCGACCACGGTCAGCGAGGCGCTCGGGATGAGCCCAGCGGCGTCGCGGAGCGGACGCACGTTGCGCCCGTGCGACTCCAGATCGTCGACGATGTCGGGCGCAACCGGCATGGTGAGCTCGCGGATCAGGGAGTACTGCGCGTGGTTGGTGTCCTGGTACTCGTCGACCAGGATGTGCCGGAAGCGGCTCTGGTACAGCGCGGCCACCCGCGGGAACGCACGGAACAGGAAGACCGTCTCGGCGATGAGATCGTCGAAGTCGAACGCGTTGGCCCGTCGGAGCTCGCGGGTGTACTGCCGAAAGATCTCGAGGAACATGACCTCTTGCGGGTCGCTGAGGTTCGCCGTGCGCGCGTGCGTCTCGAGGTCGGTCAGCTCGTTCTTCAGCTTGGAGATGCGGTTCGCCGCGCTCCCTACGGTGAAGCCGAGGGTGTCGGCATCGAGCTCCTTGATGATCCGCTTCAGGAGGGCGCGGCTGTCACCCGAGTCGTAGATCGTGAAGCTCGGCGTCTTGCCGATCGTCTCCGCCTCACGCCGCAGAATGCGCACGCACGCCGAGTGGAACGTCGAGATCCACATCCCCTGCGCCTTACCGCCGAGCAGCTGCTCGACGCGCTCGCGCATCTCGTTGGCGGCCTTGTTCGTGAAGGTGATCGCGAGGATCTCGCTCGGCCACGCCTCCCGGCTCTCGATCAGGCCCGCGATGCGCCGCGTGAGGACGCTCGTCTTTCCGGACCCGGCACCCGCCACGATGAGGAGGGCCTGCCCGCGGTACTCCGCGGCCACCCGTTGCTGCGGGTTGAGCCCGGCGAACAGCCGCTCGCTCGCGTTCCGCCAGTGGCCGGAGCCGCCTGCGCCCGACGAGCCGCGCGAGCCGGACCGCGACGACCCGCTCTCGGCTGGTGCGTGCTCGCCGCCGTCGCCCTGCCACCCGTCCAGGATGATCGGAACGGATGAAGGGGTGGTCTGCGGGGCGTCGGGGAGGCTCGTCATGTCTCCCACGATTTTAGTCGCTGCCACCGTCATTCAGCCGGGAGCCCCCGAACGAAGGCGAGAGATGCCGCGGGCACGCAGCGCAGACGGGTCAGCGACCGTCGCGGACAGCCACGGCGAGGTCCGGGTGGTCCGCGAACACGCCGTCCACCCCGGAGTGCAGCAGGATGGAGAAGTACCGCCGCCAGTCCCCCCACTCGGAGTCGGGGCCGGCCGTCCGGAATTCGTCCGGCAGCATGCCGTTCTCAGGGCGCAAGGTCCAGCAGAACACTGCGAGGCCCGCCGAGTGGGCGAGGTCGACGAGGTCGGAGGTGACGGCGCCCACGTCTGCGGAGTCGTCCTCGCCGAACAGTGCGACGGAGACGGAGCCCGACGAGAGCACCTGTGTGGTCTCGACGCTGATGCCGTCCATCTTGTTCGCCGCTGAGGCGGCACTGCCGATGGCGTAGAGACCGCGCAGGGTGAGGTCCGTGTCGTAGCCCGGCGCTGCGGAGCCGAGCGCCGCCACCCGGTCCGCCGGGGCCCCGGTGCTCTCGACCAGGTAGACCCGGCGCCCCCGGAATCCCCGCCCGTGGAGCTTCGCCAGCACCGTGTGCTCGAAGCTCTCCACGACCACACCGGAGCGATCCGTCCAGCCCGCATCCGCCAGCTCCGCCGAGAACAGCTCGTCGAGCGGCAGACCCGCCGCCTCGAAGTAGGTGGCGTGCTTGAGCTCGGCGACCAGTCCGGGGCCCGACGCGGCCCGGCCGCCGGCCCCGCCACGTTCGCCGCCGCCGATGCGTCCGCCCTCCGCGGTCCGATCGATCAGCTCAAGCAGATCGCGAAGACGCAGCAGCGGGTAGTGGCCGTCGAACGTCGAACTCGCCTGCCTCAGTGCGGGGATGCGCTCCTTCGCCCGGAGCGTCGACAGCTCGTCCCAGGTGAAGTCCTCGGTGAACCACCCGGTCAGCGGAACGCCGTCGACCTCCTTGGTCGTCCGGCGGTCGGCGAACTCCGCGTGGTCCGCGACATCGGTCGTTCCCGAGATCTCGTTCTCGTGACGCAGCACCAGCACCCCGTCGCGCGTCGCCACGATGTCCGGCTCCACAGCGTCGGCGCCGAGCTGGAACGCCAGCTCATACGACCCGCGGGTGTGCTCCGGCCGGTACCCCGGCGCACCGCGGTGGCCGATGACCACGGGGGCGGTTCGCGCGCGCATGGCCCGATCCTAGCCGTGCCGCACCGCGCGGTCCCGTCGTCCTGGTGCCAGAATCGTCCCGTGCCCGCCGAGCCCCATGCGACGCCCGATGCCACGCCCGACCGCTCCCCGCTGGAGCGCGTGGCGACGACCTGGACCGAGCCCACGTCGCGGCTCGTCCTGCGCTGGGGGTCCTACCGTGCCCGCCTGCTCGCCGGGCTCGCACTGATCGTCGTGGGGAGCGCGTGCGTCCTCGGGACCACGACCTACAGCCTCCCCCTGCTCCTCGTCGGGTCGCTCATGCAGGCGGCCGGATGGGCCGCGCTCCCGTCCACCATCGGCCGTCGCGTCGCCGTCGTCCTCCCCGTGCTCGGCTTCACCTGGCTGATGCTCGGAGGGTCCGGCTTCGCGTGGTGCTACGCGGTGCCCCTCGCCGCCTGGCTTCTCGTCCGGCTGCGCCCGCTCGCCGCGTTCTCCGTGCTGCTCCTGCCGATCGGCTGGAGCTTCGTCGTCCCCCGGTTCGTGAGCTACTACGAGCAGGGCTGGTTGACGGTACTGACCTGCACCGTGATCATCGTGGGGGCCGCGTGGCTGGCGCGATGGATCGCCGCAGGGGTCGATTCATGGCAATCTGTCAGAACTTTCAGAAAAGAAACGAATAGATTGGACTGACACGTCCGCGCGGGTCACCCGCAGCGGTCACTCCATAGAACGAGGAGCTCATGGCACTCAGCAGCAACCCGGCCTTCTCCACGAACCCGGCGTTCTCGCGCAACGGCCAGGCGGCGACCGTCACCGCCGAGAACCTGGAGCAGATGTACCAGGCCCCGTCCGCCTCTGCGGCGGACACGGACCGCATGACGGTCGAGGACTCGATCGTCAAGACGGCGATCTGCTTCGTCCTCCTGCTGGCCGGCGCCGGCGTCGGGTGGTTCGTCCCGGTCCTCGCCATCCCGGCCGCGATCGTCGGTTTCGTCCTGGCGCTCGTCAACATCTTCAAGCGGCGCCCGGTCCCCGCTCTCGTGCTCGGCTACTCCGCCGCGCAGGGCATCTTCCTCGGCGCGATCTCGATGTTCTTCGAGCAGCAGTGGTCGGGCATCGTCATCCAGGCGGTCATCGCCACGTTCGCCGTCGTCGGCGTGACGCTCGCCCTCTTCGCCTCCGGCAAGATCCGCGCGTCGGCCAAGGCGACCAAGGTCTTCCTGATCGCGATGTTCGGCTACCTGGCGTACTCCCTGGTCAACGTCGTCCTGATGTGGACCGGCGCCACCAACGGCGCCTTCGGCCTCAACAGCGTCGAGCTCGGAAACACCGGCATCAAGCTGGGCCTCATCATCGGCATCCTGGTCGTCCTGCTCGGCGCGTACTCCCTCGTGCTCGACTTCGATGCCATCAAGCAGGGCGTCGCGAACCGCGCCCCGCGCATCTTCGGCTGGTCCGGCGCCTTCGGCATCATGGTCACCGTCATCTGGCTGTACCTCGAGATCCTGCGGATGCTCGCCATCAGCCGCGACTGACCGGTTCGGCCACGAACGACGAAGGCCCGGGATGCTTTCTCAGCATCCCGGGCCTTCTGTCGTGAGCGGGGAGATCACTCCCACTCGATGGTCCCCGGCGGCTTGGACGTGACGTCGAGCACGACACGGTTCACGCCGTCCACCTCGTTCGTGATGCGATTGGAGATCTTGGCCAGCAGGTCGTACGGCAGGCGCGTCCAGTCCGCGGTCATCGCGTCCTCGCTGGACACCGGCCGCAGCACGATGGGGTGGCCGTAGGTGCGGCCGTCGCCCTGCACGCCCACCGAGCGGACATCCGCCAGCAGCACGACCGGGCACTGCCAGATCTCGGTGTCGAGCCCGGCGGCGGTCAGCTCGGCGCGGACGATCGCGTCGGCGTCGCGCAGCAGGTCGAGACGCTCCTGGGTGACCTCGCCGACGATGCGGATGCCGAGGCCCGGGCCGGGGAACGGCTGGCGACCAACGATCGCCTCCGGGAGGCCCAGTTCGCGGCCGATCGCACGCACCTCGTCCTTGAACAGGGTGCGCAGCGGCTCCACAAGCTCGAACTGCAGGTCTTCCGGGAGGCCGCCGACGTTGTGGTGGCTCTTGATGTTCGCGGTCCCGGTTCCGCCGCCCGACTCCACGACGTCCGGGTACAGGGTGCCCTGGACGAGGAAGCGGATCGGGTCGCCCTCGCTGGCCGCTTCGGCGATGAGGTCCGACTGCGCCTTCTCGAAGACGCGGATGAACTCGCGGCCGATGATCTTGCGCTTCGTCTCCGGGTCGCTGACGCCTGCGAGCGCGTCGAGGAACTGCTTCTGCGCGTCGACCGTCACCAGGCGGACGCCCGTGGCCTTCACGTAGTCCTCTTCGACCTGGCGCGCCTCGTCCTTGCGGAGGAGGCCGTGGTCGACGAAGACGCAGACCAGCTGGTCCCCGACCGCCTTGTGCACCAGCGCGGCCGCGACCGCGGAATCGACGCCTCCGGACAGCGCGCAGATCACCCGGCCCGATCCGACCTGGGCCTGGATGGCCGCGACCTGGTCCGCGATCACGTTGCCGCTGTTCCACTCGGCCGGGATGCCCGCTGCGCGGTGCAGGAAGTTCTCGAGCACGGCCTGGCCGTAGGTCGAGTGCTTCACCTCGGGATGCCACTGCACGCCGTAGAGGCGGCGCTCATCGTTCGCGAACGCGGCGACGGGGGTGCCGTCGGTGGAGGCGAGCACCTCGAAGCCCTCCGGCGCGCGGGAGACCGAGTCGCCGTGGCTCATCCACGCCGTCTGCTCGGCCGGCTGGCCGTCGAGCAACACGCCGGAGTCGGAGATCCGCACAGCGGTCGAGCCGTACTCGCGCTGGCCGGTCTTGGCGACCTCGCCGCCGAGGACGGTCGCCATCACCTGGAAGCCGTAGCAGATACCGAGCACCGGAACGCCGAGGTCGAAGATGGCCTCGTCGAGCTGGGGCGCGCCCTCTTCGTAGACCGACGACGGCCCGCCCGAGAGAACGATGCCCGACGGCCGCTTCGCGGCGATCTCGGAAGCCGTGACGGTGTGCGGCACGATCTCGGAGTACACGCTGGCCTCGCGCACGCGGCGCGCGATCAGCTGCGCGTACTGCGCGCCGAAGTCGACGACGAGCACGGGGCCGGAGGGATTCGCCGAGTCGGCGCCGCCCAGCATCTCGGTGAACGCCGCGTCCGGTGTCATGGAATCGCTAATTTGTCGCCTCCGCGAGGGTCGTGGCCTCGGCCTCCCGGCCGGCCAGATAGGACTTCACCTGCTTGGTGATGCGGGCCTCCACGAAGAACGAGAGGAACGGCACGACGCCACCGAGGGCGATCATGACGAACTTCGTGAACGGCCAGCGCATGAGACTCCACAGGCGGAAGTCGGAGAACAGGTACACGACGTAGAGCCAGCCGTGCGCGATCAGGATGCCCGTGCTCAGGTCGACCCCGGTCGGCGCTACCGCCGTCGTGACGGGCACGAAGGTGAGGACGCCGTAGTTGCTGAAGGCGAAGAGCTGGTAGCCCATCCCGTACTTCACGACCATCTCGATGCACAGCAGGAGCAGCATGATGCCGGTGACGTACGCGAACACCTGGTAGAACCGGAGCGCCCCGCGGATCTTCGGGAAGTCTTCGAGCTTTGGGGCAAGGGGCATGAGGCTATTCTACGTTCCTCGCCGCAGCCGCTTCCTCCGCTGCGAGCTCTCGCAGCTCGTCCTCCTTCTCCTTCGCGTCCTTGACCAGGCGGTACCAGAGGAACACCGCGAAACCGGCGAAGATCGCCCACTCGGCGGCATAGAAGATGTTGAGCCAGTTGAGCTCCGTCTGGGCGATCGGCGGGGGCGAATCGATCTGGACGAGACCCTGCGGGGCACCGCGCTCGACCACGTACGCCGCATAGACGTCCACCCCGTCCACTCCGGTCCAGAGGTTGTAGAGCTGACCGACACCGAGGGACTTCATGCCCGTCGGGTCCTTCTTCTCGTCGTCGGGGAGCTGCGGCTGCTCGTCGGGCAGGATTCGCCCGACGATCCGCTGCGGCGTCGCCGGCTGCTCGGCCAGCCGCGCGACGGTGGCTTTCGCGGTCGCCTCGTCCGACGCCCAGCCACGCGCGACGGCGAGCGCGACCGGCTTGCCGTCGCCCTGCTCGACCGTGACGTGACCGACCACCCACCAGCCGCTCGTCCCCCTGTTGAGGCGCCCCTCCAGCAACTGGTAGTCGCCAGGGACGAACGTGCCGGTGAGCTCGACGAGCTGGCCGACGGCGACGTCCCGCAGCGGCGCACCCGGGCCGGCGACGGACGCCAGCGGGAGCACCTTCTCGGTGGGAGCCTCGACCGCCTTGCCGGACTCGACGGCGCGTTCGAGTTGCCACTGGCCGAGCCAGGCGAACCCGGCCGCGAGCAGGAGCGCGAACACCAGCGCCCCGATCCAGCGGGGGCGCAGCATCATCTGGAAGAGGGTGGTCGGGGCGTCGGCCGCCGGCCCTCCCGTGGTGGTGTCGATCGTCAGTCCCGTTCCCGTTCGCCGCTCATGTCCTGCTGCATGGCCTGCTCGACCATGCGGTCGACGGCCTGCCGTCTGTCGTCCGTGCCCGTCGCCTCGTGAGGCGGGGCCGCGGGCGCAAGCGGGGAGGGTGCGGGGTCGGCCGTCGCGGCCTCGATCAGCGCGATCTCCTCGTCGAGCATGGGATCGCGCGCCTTCTTCCTCTTCCGTCCGCGCCGGCGTTTCGGGCCGGACCGTAGGATCATCGCACCGATCCTCTCGGAATTCGCTGCGAGGATCGGCCCGATCACGGCCATGATCAGCACGTAGAGTCCGGCGAACGGCTGGATGCGCGGGTCGAGTCCCGCCGCCAGCGACAGTGTCGCCAGGATGAGCGCGAACTCGCCGCGGTTCTGCAGGATGACCGTGGTGTTGATGCCGGCCTGCACGCCGAGCCCGTTGATCCACGCGACGAACTGACCCGCTCCGATGTTCAGGAGGATCGTGAGCAGCACCGCGATGAGCACGGGCACGAGCACGGAGGGGAACTGCGCCGCGTTCAGCGCCAGGCCGAAGTTGAGGAAGAAGAACGCGGCGAACACATCCCGCAGCGGGATGGCGATCTGCTCGATCTTGTTGCGGTACTTCGTCGCGCCGAGCACGAGCCCGATGAGGAACGCTCCGATCGCGTCCGTCACACCCAGCAGCTCGCCGACGCCCGCGAACAGGACAGCGAAGCCGAAGAACAGGATGGTGAACAGCTCGTCGTCCTTGGTGCGGAACAGGCGGGAGACGAAACGACCGCCCCACCGCGCGATCGTGAACATGACGACGAGGAACGCGAACGCGACCGCGAGCTTGCCGACCACCGGCCAGAAGTCCGTCTCGCCGCTCAGGACGACGGACACGATGGCCAGGTAGATGGCGATGAAGATGTCCTCGACGACGGTGACGCCGAGGATCATCGGCGTCTCCGTGTTGGGCAGCCGCCGCAGCTCGATGAGCAGTTTGGTGACGATCGCCGACGAGGAGGTGGCCGTCATCCCCGCGATGATCAGCGCCTCCCGGGTGCCCCAGCCGACCATGAAGCCGAAGATCAGCCCGACGCCCATGTTGATGACGATGTAGGAGCCGCCGGAGACGATCAGCTTGCCGAAGTTGCCGAAGAACTCGTCCTGATCGAACTCGAGGCCCAGGTTGAACAGCAGCAGGATGAGCCCGAAGATCGCGATCAGCTCGATGTACTTGCTGTCGAAATTGAGCGGGAACCAGCCGGTGTGCGGGCTCGCCAGCAGCCCGACGATCATGTAGATGGGAATCGCGGGGAGACTCACCAGCCTGCCGAGGCGCCCGAGCACGTACGCGACGAGCAGGAGGATGCCGAGAACGATGAGGTCTTCGCCGAGATGCATCGCCGATCAGCCTCCGGGCGGAGCGTCGGCGGCGACCCGGGGAGCGACCTCGCCCGTGCGGAAGAACGAGAAGGCCTTCGCGACCTTCTCCGGGGTCCCGGCGACGACGAGGGTGTCGCCGGGGAAGACCTTGAAGTCGGGAGCCGGCGCCGGGTTGGCGGAGTCTCCGCGCACCACGGCGACGACGGTCAGGCCGACGAACCCGCGGTCGCCCGGCGCGCCGAGCTGCTGCCCGGCGATGTGGTCGTCGTAGTCCACGGTGAACCAGTCGATGCTGAGGCCGGGGATCTGGTCGAGCGCCGTCAGCGTCTCGGTGATCTGCGTCCCGCCGAGGAGTTCGGCCAGCGTGTGCGCCTCGTCGTCGTTCAGGCGGAGCGACACCTTGGTGACGTCGCTGCCGTCCTCGTGGTCGGAGAAGGTGATGAGGTCGCTGTGGCCGGACCGGTGCGCGATGACGCCGACTTTGCCGCCATCGTCGGTCACGAAGGTGTGCAGCACCCCGACCCCGGGTAGCTTGACCCGTCGAACGTCTACCATCATCCGTCTCCATCCGCCGGGTTCGCCGGCATAAGGGGGGTGAGCCTCCAGTCTATCGAAAGCACGAGAGGGGCCCTCCGGGATCGCGTCCCGGGAGGGCCCCTCTGCGGTGGTTCTCAGCTCGTCGGCGTCCCGCGCTTCGACGCAGCCGACTTCGGCGCGGCGCCCTTCGCGGCGGCGGCGTCCACGTCGACGATGTCCGGCGCCTCCAAACGGATGCGGTCGGCCGACTCGTCGTCCGGTTGCAGCTGGCTGGAGCGCTCGGCCTCCACGCGCTGCAGGTAGGTGCGGACCTCGCGCTCCTCGCGGCCCTTGTCCCAGCCCAGCACGCGCGCCATCAGGGAAGCGGCGACGGGCGCGGCCGAGGCCCCGCGGTCCCACGCCTCGATCGAGATGCGGGTGCGACGGGCGAGCACGTCCTCCAGGTGCAGGGCGCCCTCGTGCGTCGCGGCGTAGACGACCTCCGCACCCACGTAGTCATCCGCTCCGGGGAGCGGCTCGGCCAGCGTCGGATCCTCGCGGATCAGGGCCAGGATGTCCTCCGCGAACGTCCCGTACCGGTTGAGCAGGTGCTCGATCCTGGCGACATGGAGGCCGGACTCCTTGGCGATCCGGCCGCGCCGGTTCCAGGCGGCCTGGTAGCCCTCCGCTCCGACGAGGGCGATCTCCATCGTCGTGGACTGGGGCGTCTTGCCGTCGAGGGCGCTGACCGCCGCATCCACCGCGTCCTTCGCCATCACGCGGTAGGTGGTCCACTTGCCGCCCGCGATCACGACGAGACCCGGGACGGAGTGCGCCACCAGGTGCTCGCGGGACAGCTTCGAGGTCTGGTCGGACTCGCCGGCGAGGAGGGGCCGGAGGCCGGCGTAGACGCCTTCCACGTCCTCCCGGGTCAGCGGGACGTTCAGCACCTCGTTGACGTGCGCCAGCAGGTAGTCGATGTCGGCCGCTGTCGCCGCCGGATGCGCCTTGTCGAGGTGCCAGTCGGTGTCCGTCGTGCCGATGAGCCAGTGCCGCCCCCAGGGGATGACGAACAGCACGCTCTTCTCGGTGCGGAGCAGGAGGCCCATCGCCGACTGGAACCGGTCGCGCGGCACCACGAGGTGGATGCCCTTGGAGGCGCGCACCTTGAACTGGCCGCGTTCCCCCACCATCGACTGCGTGTCGTCCGTCCACACCCCGGTGGCGTTCACGACCTGCTTGGCGCGGATGTCGAAGCGCTCGTCCGTCTCGAGGTCGTGCGCCCGCACCCCGACGACGCGCTCGCCGACCTTGATGAAGCCCTCGACGCGCACGCGGGAGGCGACGTGGGCGCCGTAGTGCGCCGCCGTGCGGACCAGGTTGGCGACGTAACGGGCGTCGTCCACCTGCGCGTCGTAGTAGGTGATCCCGCCGACCAGCGCGTCCTTGTTCAGCGATGGGATGGCGCTGAGCACCTGCCGCTTGCTGAGGTGACGGTGGTGCGGGACCCCGGGGGGACGGCCTCCGGTGTACGAGAAGATGTCGTACAGCATCATTCCGGCGCCGATGTAGAAGCGCTCCCAGACCCGCTTGTGCAGCGGGTAGAGGAAGCGCACCGGCTTCACCAGGTGCGGCGCGATGCGCTGGAGCAGCAGGCCGCGCTCGATCAGCGCCTCGCGGACCAGCCGGAAGTCGAGCTGTTCGAGGTAGCGGATTCCGCCGTGGACGAGCTTGGACGACCGGCTGGAGGTGCCGGACGCGAAGTCGCGCGCCTCCACCAGCCCCGTGCTGAGCCCGCGGGTCGCGGCGTCGACCGCGGAGCCCGCGCCGACGATCCCGCCGCCCACGACCAGGATGTCGAGTTCGGTGTCCTTGAGCGCGGCGATCGCCGCCGCGCGCTCGGCGGGGCCGAGTCGCGACGGGTACGTCACGGCCGGATTGGAGGCGGGCGTGGCGTGCCGGTTGCCGCCCGGAGCTGAATCGGTCATTCGTTCTCTCCCTCCCCGACCGCCTTCGGCCGGCATTGGTCCTACTGCGTCCGGTAGGGCGCGACGACCACCTCGACGCGCTGGAACTCCTTCAGGTCCGAGTATCCCGTGGTCGCCATGCTTCGGCGCAGGGCTCCCACGAGATTCGCAGAGCCCTCGGCCACGGGGGCCGGGCCGTAGAGGATCTCCTCCAGCGGCGCGATCTGGCCGACCGCGACGCGATTGCCGCGCGGAAGCTGCGCGTGGTGCGCCTCGGCGCCCCAGTGCCAGCCGCCGCCCGGCGCGTCGGTCGCACGCGCCAGGGTGGTTCCGAGCATCACGGCGTCGGCGCCGCAGGCGATCGCCTTGACGATGTCGCCCGAGCTGCCGAGGCCTCCGTCGGCGATCACGTGCACGTAGCGTCCACCGGACTCGTCCATGTAGTCGCGGCGGGCGCCCGCCACGTCGGCCACGGCCGTGGCCATGGGCGCGTGGATGCCGAGCGTCGACCGGGTGGTGGAGGCCGCTCCCCCGCCGAAGCCGACGAGCACGCCGGCCGCTCCGGTGCGCATCAGGTGCAGCGCGGCCGTGTAGGTCGCGGCTCCGCCGACGATGACCGGTACGTCGAGCTCGTAGATGAACTTCTTCAGGTTGAGCGGCTCGACGTTCTTCGAGACGTGCTCGGCCGAGACGGTCGTGCCGCGGATGACGAACAGATCGACCCCGGCGTCCACGACGGTCTCGTACAGCTCCTGGGTGCGCTGGGGCGAAAGAGCGCCGGCGACGGTGACCCCGCCCTCCCGGATCTCGGCCAGGCGGCGGGTGACGAGCTCGGGCTTGATCGGCTCGGAGTAGATCTCCTGCATGCGGGAGGTCGCACGCTCGGCGGGAAGCTCGCGGATCTCGGCGAGCAGCGGCTCCGGGTCCTCGTAGCGGGTCCACAGACCCTCGAGGTCGAGCACGCCGAGGCCGCCCAGCTGGCCCATCATAATCGCCGTCGTCGGAGAGACGACCGAGTCCATCGGGGCCGCCATGAAGGGGATCGAGAACTGGTAGGCGTCGATCGTCCAGGAGACCGAGACGTCCTCCGGGTCACGGGTGCGGCGGCTCGGAACCACCGCGACGTCGTCGAAGGCGTACACACGGCGGGCGCGCTTGGCGCGCCCGATCTCGATCTCCATACTCACGCGCTTCAGTCTAGGCCGCGGGACCGACCCGGCCAGTGCCGGATGGGCCTGGGCCGGTGCCGGATGAGCGTGGGACAGTGGAGGGGTGAGCGTCGAAGCCGAACCCCTCAACCGCCTGCGCCAGCGCACCAGCGAGAAGTGGCGCGCCTACCCGGAGGACGTCCTCCCGCTGTTCGTCGCCGAGATGGACTACCCGCTGGCACCCGCCGTCGCCGACGCCCTGCACGCGGCCGTCGACCGCAGCGACACCGGGTACGTCGGCCCGGACACCCGCACGCAGCGGGCGTTCGCCCAGTTCGCACGGGACCGCTGGGGCTGGGAGGTCGACCCGGCCCGCACGCGGACGACGTCCGACGTGGGCGTCGTCATCGTGGAGTCGCTGAGGATGCTGATCGAACCCGGCGACCGTGTCGTCATCACCCCGCCGGTCTACCCGCCGTTCTTCGATTTCATCCCTGAGGCCGGCGGCGTCGTCGAGGAGGTGCCGCTGCTGGAGGGCGGTGCCGACGGCACCGGGTGGGCGCTCGATCTGGCCGGGCTGGAGCGCGCGTTCGCCGGCGGGGCGCGGGCGCTCCTGCTGTGCAACCCGCACAATCCGATCGGGCTGGTGCATCCCCGTGCCGAGCTGGAGGCGGTGGCAGCGCTCGCGGCGCACCACGGCGTCCATGTGATCAGCGACGAGGTGCACGCGCCTCTCACGCACTCGGACGCGACCTTCACGCCGTTCCTGACGGTGTCCGACGAGGCGCGACGGGTCGGCATCGCAGCGCATGCGGCAACGAAGGCGTGGAACATCGCCGGGCTGAAGTGCGCGCTGTTCGTCACCGGTTCTGCCGAGCAGGCGCAGCGCATCCACTCGCTCCCGATCGAGGTGGAGGTGCGGACGAGCCAGTTCGGGCGCATCGCGACGGAGGCTGCCTACCGCTCCGGCCGCAGCTGGCTGGACGGTGCGCTCGAGGCGATCGAGTCCAATCGCGCCCTGCTGTCGCTGCTGCTGACCGACCGGCTGCCGCGGGTGCGCTACCGGGAGCCCCACGCCGGGTACCTGGCGTGGCTGGACCTGCGGGAGCTGGGCTGGGGCGACGACCCGGCCTCGCGCATCCTGGAGGAGGCGCGCGTCGCCGTGAACCCCGGCACCGACTTCGGCGCGCAGGGCGCCGGCTTCGTGCGCCTCAACTTCGCCTGCTCGCCCGAGGTCCTGACCGAGGCCGTCGACCGCATCGCCGAGCTCACGCGCCGCTGACGCACCTGGCCGAGACGCGACTGCGCCCTCCCGTCACGACTGCGGTGCGGCGCGCAGGCGCAGTTGTGACGGGAGGGCGCAGTCGGTGCGGAGCCGCGGCTCAGCGACGGTAGTTGGGCGCCTCGACGACCATCTGCACGTCGTGCGGGTGCGACTCCTTGAGGCCCGCCGCGGTGATGCGGACGAACTTGCCGCGCGACTTGAGCTCCGGGATCGTCCGCGCGCCGACGTAGAACATCGACTGACGCAGCCCACCGACGAGCTGGTACGCGACGGCGGAGAGCGGACCACGGAACGGCACCTGGCCCTCGATGCCCTCGGCGATCAGCTGCTCGTCGCTCGGAACGTCGGCCTGGAAGTAGCGGTCGCGCGAGTACGAGGTCTTCTTGCCGCGGGTCTGGAGGGCGCCGAGCGACCCCATGCCGCGATAGTTCTTGAACTGCTTGCCGTTGACGAAGACGAGCTCGCCCGGCGACTCGGAGGTCCCCGCGAGGAGCGAACCCAGCATGACGCTGTCCGCACCCGCGACGAGCGCCTTCGCGATGTCGCCCGAGTACTGGAGGCCGCCGTCCGCGATGAGCGGGACGTTCGCCTCCCGGGCCGCCAGCGACGCTTCGTAGACGGCCGTGACCTGCGGCACGCCGACACCCGCGACGACGCGCGTGGTGCAGATGGAGCCAGGTCCTACGCCGACCTTGATCGCGTCGGCTCCCGCGTCGATCAGCGCCTGGGCGCCGGAGCGGGTCGCCACGTTGCCGCCGATCACGTCGACGTGGGAGGCGCGCGGCTCGGCCTTCAGACGGCGGATGATGTCGAGCACGCCGGCGCTGTCTCCGTTGGCCGTGTCGACGACGATCACGTCGACGCCCGCGTCGACCAGCGTCATGGCGCGGTCCCAGGCATCGCCGAAGAAGCCGATCGCGGCGCCGACGCGGAGCCGGCCCTCGTCGTCCTTGGTGGCGTCCGGGTACTTCTCGCTCTTGTCGAAGTCCTTGACCGTGATCAGGCCGCGGAGCTTGCCGTCGGCGTCGACCAGGGGAAGCTTCTCGATCTTGTGCTCGGCGAAGATGGCGACCGCGGAGTCCGGGTCGATGCCCACCGGGGCGGTGATGAGCGGCTGGCGGGTCATCACGTCGCGGACCTTGGTGGTCGACCGCTCGAACGGCGACACGAACCGCATGTCGCGGTTGGTGATGATGCCGACCAGGGTGCCGTCCGGCTCGATGACCGGGAGGCCGCTGACCCGGAACTGGCCGCACAGCGCATCCACCTCTTCGACGCTCGCATCGGGCGTCGTGGTCACGGGGTTCGTGATCATGCCCGATTCGGACCGCTTCACCTTGTCGACGTGCGACGCCTGGTCCTCGATGGAGAGGTTGCGGTGGATGATGCCGATGCCGCCCTGGCGCGCCATGGCGACGGCCATGCGCGACTCGGTGACGGTGTCCATCGCGCTCGATAGCAACGGCGTCGCCATCGAGATCCGCTTGGTCAGGCGAGTGGAGGTGTCCGCCTCACTCGGGATGACGTCGGTATGCGCTGGGAGCAGCATGACGTCGTCGTAGGTCAAACCGATGAATCCGAACGGATCCGCCTGGTCCATTTCACCCCTATCAAGATGCGCGACTGTGGATGCTCAATGGTAACGGCAGAACCTGGCCGCCTATTCCGCCTCTCGGCGGGGCCTCAGCGCGCTACTCCACCGGTGCGAGATCGAGTTCGGCGGCCTTCTTGCCCTGCCGGGCCGCGACGATCATGTCGACGCTCAGGATGATCAGCGCGAGCCAGACGATCGCGAAACCGAGCCACCGCTCCGGCGGCATCGCTTCGTGCAGCACGGCCACGCCGACGACGAACTGGATGAACGGCGCGAAGTACTGGATGAAGCCCATGTAGACCAGCGGAAGCCGTCGCGACGCCGCGGCGAAGAACAGCAGGGGCACGGCGGTGATGACGCCGGCCCCGACCAGGAGGACCGCGTGCCAGACCCCGTCCGAACCGATCGTCAACCCGGCGGTGACTCCGACGACGATCAGCTGGATGATCGCCACCGGTGTGAGCCACATCGTCTCGAGGGTGAGGCCGGAGAGCGCATCCACCCGGCCGCCGACGCGTTTCTTGATGAGCCCGTAGAAGCCGAAGGAGAACGCGAGGATGAGCGCGATCCACGGGACGGACCCGTAGCCGACCGCGAGCACGATGACGGCGACGATGCTGACGCCGACCGCGACCCACTGAGCGACCCGGAGCCGCTCGCGCTGCACGAGAACGCCGAGGAAGACCGTGACGATCGGGTTGATGAAGTAGCCGAGCGCGGCCTCGACGACGTGCCCGCTGATGGTCGCCAGCACGTAGGTCTGCCAGTTGACGTAGATGAACGCCCCGGCGAGCCCCATCGTGAACAGGACGCGCACGTCGGTCAGCAGGGCGGCGAACCGGCGCCACGATCGGGTGACGGTCAGTGCGATCGCGCAGAAGCCGAGCGAGAAGATGACGCGCCAGGCGACGATCTCCCATGCCCCGGCCGGCGCGAGCGCCAGGAAGTAGATCGGGAGGATGCCCCAGAGCACGTACGCGGAGATCGCGTAGACCAGCCCTGAGGAGCGGTGGGTGGTGAGGTCGTCGGAGGGTGCCACTCGCACGACTCTACCGCCGCCCTCCGACACCGGAATCGTGACGAATCGGGCCTTCGCCGCGCGGAAAGCCCCGATTCGTCACGAATCGGTTGGCAGTCACAGCGCACGTTCGTCACGAATCGCGGGTTTCGCGGCGCCGAAATGCACATTCGTCACGAATCGGGAGGTCCGGGGAGCGGTGGTCCGACCGGAGCGGCGGAGCGGCGGAGCGGCCGACACCGGAAACGACGACGGCCCGGCTGCGCAGGGCAGCCGGGCCGTCGGAAGAAGGGTGCGTCAGCGGACGACGACCGCGAGCACGTCGCGGGCCGAGAGGACCAGGTAGTCCTCGCCGCCGAACTTGACCTCGGTGCCGCCGTACTTCGAGTAGATGACCTTGTCACCGACCGCGACGTCGAGCGGGATGCGGTTGCCGTTGTCGTCGATGCGACCCGGGCCCACAGCCACGACCTCGCCCTCCTGCGGCTTCTCCTTGGCGGTGTCGGGGATGACCAGACCGGAAGCAGTGGTCTGCTCAGCCTCGACCTGCTTGATGACGATGCGATCCTCGAGCGGCTTGATGGAGACCGACACGTTGACCCCTTTCCTGTGAAGAACAGTGTCTCGACTAAGACTGATTAGCAAACTCGCAGTGAGAGTGCTAACACGAGTCTAGGGGGTGCGTTAGCAGTCCCGCAACGTGAGTGCCAGGGTAGCCTGGACGCCATGGAACGGTCCGAGCTGGTCGCACTGCTGAGCCCAGAGGGCCTCCGGCTGCTCGACTCGCTCCCGCCCTACCGGAGCGAGCAGGATGTGCTCCGCATCGTCTCCGATCTGCGCAAGCTGGGTCACTCCCCCGCGCTCGTGGCCGCCGTTCTCACCCAGTCCAAGCTGCGCCGCAAGGCCCAGGGGAAGTTCGGCGACTTCGCCAGCAGCATGCTGTTCACGGAGGCCGGGCTTGAGCAGGCGACCCGCCTCCCGGTCGCCGCGCGGCACGCGGGACGGTTCCGCGCCGCGGGTCTGCGCCGGGTCGCCGATCTCGGCTGCGGGATCGGCGGCGACGCGCTGGCCCTCGCAGCGCTGGAGCTGGAGGTGAGGGCCGTCGAGGCCGACGAGGTCACCGCGGCGATCGCCTCCTTCAACCTCGCACCGTTCCCGTCGGCGACCGTCGAGCACGGCCGCGCTGAGGACGTCGACCTCCGCTCGATCGACGGCGTCTTCCTCGATCCAGCGCGTCGTACCGCCGGACACACCCAGACCGAGCGCCTCGTCGACCCCGACGACTACACGCCGTCGCTCGGCTTCGCCTACGAGCTCGCCACCGGTCGATCGGTCGGGCTGAAGCTCGGCCCGGGGTTCGACCGCGACCTCATCCCGTCGAACGCGGAGGCGCAGTGGGTGTCGGCCGACGGCCAGGTGGTCGAGCTGGGGCTCTGGTTCGGCGCGCTCGCACGCCCGGGGATCCGCCGCGCCGCACTGGTCCTGCACGGCGACCAGGCGGACGAGCTCACTGCCGATGCGGACAGTCCCGACGTGGAGACGGGACCGCTCGGGGAGTACCTGTACGAGCCGGACGGCGCCGTCATCCGGGCGCGCCTCATCGGCGACCTCGCCCGGCGGATCGGTGGCCGGATGCTCTCCGAGCAGATCGCATACATCACCGCGGACGCACCGCAGCAGACGCCGTTCGCGGCCGGTTTCCGCATCCTGGAGACCCTGCCCTACGGCGAGAAGGACCTCAAGCGGGCCCTCCGTCAGCGCAGGATCGGCACCCTGGAGATCAAGAAGCGCGGCGTGGATGTGGATCCCGCCGCATTGCGCCGTCGTCTGGGGCTGAACGGTGACCGCCCGGCCACCCTGATCCTCACCAGGGTGGCCGGGCGGCACACGGCGCTGCTCGCCGAGCGGCTCTGAGCCGAGCCGCTGTCAGCGCGAGCGGTCAGCCGTTGTAGTTGTTCCCGTACGTCGCCAGGCTGGCGAAGATGATCGCGAGGAAGATCCAGTAGATGATCGCGATCGCGATCGCGACGAAGCCGAGGATGATGCCGGTCAGCCAGAAGCCGCGCGCCTGGGGCTCCTTGCGCCGGCCGATGAAGCCGAGCACGACCGCGGCGATTCCGAAGAGGAAGCCGATGCCCCACGCGAGGTTGATGACGATGCCGACGATGCCGCCGACGAGTGAGAGGATGCTCAGGATCGGCGACTTGGCGGCCGGCTGTCCGTACGGCTGCGCATAGCCGGGCGCGGGCTGACCGTAGGCGGGCTGGCCGTATCCTGGCTGGCCCTGCGGCTGGCCGTAGGGCTGCTGGTACTGCTGGCCGTACCCGGGAGCCGGCGGCTGCTGGCCGTAGCCCGGCGCGGGCGGCTGCTGGCCATACCCGGGAGCCGGCGGCTGCTGGCCGTAACCCGGCGCAGGCGGCTGCTGGCCGTAGTCCGGCGCGGGCGGCGGCACGGCGTCGGCGTCGCCGGCGGGCGCTGCCGGAGGCACGGGAGGCGGTGGAGGGACCGAGCCGTTCTGGGTGTTCGGGTCCACCGGGTCGGTGGGGGCGTTCGGATCGGTCATGGGACCCATCTCCTTCATCGCTGGAAGCTGGTGGTCGGCGTCCCCCGGGGTCGATTCTTCCTGAGAGAACGCTGTATCGGTTCCATCGTGGCAGGGCCGCCGCGTGAGTGCAACGCAGTACGACTCAGCGGCTGACCTGAATCTCCGTGACGGGGAGAGTCGAATCGGCGGAGAAGGTCAGTTCACTCGGGCCGTGACCCGCGAGGATCAGCTGCGCGCCGAGCGCCGCGATCATGGCGCCGTTGTCGGTGCAGAGCGATAGGGCGGGGATGCGCAGCGCGACATCGGCTTCCGCCGCCCGCTTCACGGCGAGTTGCCGCACCCGGGCGTTCGCCACGACGCCGCCGCCCAGCAGCAGGCGCGGAACGCCGTGGTCCCGGCAGGCAGCGAGGGCTTTCGTCAGGAGCACATCCACGACGGCCTCGCGGAAGGACGCGGCCACATCGGCGACCGGCACCTCCTCGCCCGCGTCCTGCCGCTGCTCCACCCAGCGCGCCACGGCCGTCTTGAGCCCGGAGAACGAGAAGTCGTAGCGGTGGTGCTCGAGGTCCTTCGGCCGGGTGAGACCGCGCGGGAAGCGGATCGCGGTGGGGTCGCCGTCCGCAGCGACGCGGTCGATCTGCGGGCCGCCGGGGTATGGGAGGCCGAGCACCCTCGCCACCTTGTCGAACGCCTCCCCCGCGGCGTCGTCGATGGTCTCGCCGAGCAGCTCGACGTCGGACACCAGGTCGCGCACCAGCAACAAGGAGGTGTGCCCTCCCGAGACGAGCAGGGCGATCGTCGGCAGCTCCACCGGATGGCCCGGGCCGCCCGACGCGTCGAGCAGGTCCGCTCCGACATGGCCCACCAGGTGGTTCACCGCGTACAGCGGCTTGCCGAGGGAGACGGCGAGCGCCTTCGCGGCGCCCACACCCACCATCAGCGCACCCGAGAGCCCTGGTCCGCTCGTGACGGCGATCGCATCCACGTCTGCCAGCTCGATGCCCGCGTCGGCGACCGCCGTCCGCAGTGTCGGTTCCAGTGCCTCGAGGTGCGCACGCGCCGCGACTTCGGGGACCACGCCGCCGTAGCGCGCATGCTCCTCCATCGACGACGCGATGGTGTTCGCGAGCAGGGTGGTGCCGCGGACGATGCCGATGCCGGTCTCGTCGCAGGAGGTCTCGATCCCGAGGACGAGAGGTCCGGACTCGGAGGATGCGGGGCTGTTCATGCGGTCGTGGTCTCCGGGGTCGGGACGGCGAGGCGCATCACGACCGCGTCGACGCCGTCCGGCTGGTAGTAGCGGGGGCGCACGCCGATCTCCTCGAAGCCGAGTTCGCGATACAGCGTCTGAGCGCCCGGATTGTCGGCCCGCACCTCCAGGAAGACCTCGCGGGCGCCGCGACGGCGGGCCTCCCCGATGAGCGCGAGCATGAGCGTGCGGCCGAGGCCGCGGCGCCGTGCGTGCGGTGCGACGGCGATGGTCTGGATGTCGCCCTCGCCTCCCCCGCGCGGCGCGAGCAGCCCCGCATAGCCGTCGATGCGCTCGGGCGTCTCCGGCTCGAAGGCGACGAGGTAGTAGCCGTGCGCTCCGGTGACCTCGGCGAGCATCGACCGCTCCGACCAGGCATCGCTGACGAAGATCGAGCGCTCCAGCTCCATGATCGCGGCCACGTCGTCGGGGTTCGCCCGCCGCAGCTGGTACGCGACATGCCCGCCCTGCGCGCGCGGCTCGGTCACGCGGTCACCCGCTTCGGACCCGCGGACGGCGTCACGTCCGGCGAGCGCAGGTACAGCGCCTCGTCGCGGTCCATCGGGAGGCCGTTGGCGAAGCGCAGCTCCGCGATCATCCCGAGGCGGCCGGCGGGGACCACGTCGGCGTCGATGCGTTCCAGGTCCGGATGCGGGAGGTCGTCGGGCTTCGCGAGCCCGGGGCCGTCCAGCCGCAGCGGGAGACCGAGTTCGTCGACGCCGGAGTAGGCGGTCCAGTAGCGCTCGCGACGGCGCGCGTCGGTGACCACCAGCAACGGTCCGGTGAACCCGTTCGCGTAGCGGTCGTAGGCGACGGCGTCGTGGCTGACGACGGGGACGAGCGGCCGCCCGGCGCCGAGGGCGAAGGCCTTCGCGGCCGCGATGCCGACCCTGAGCCCGGTGAACGGACCGGGTCCCATCCCGGCGACGACGCCGGACAGCGCGCGCACCTCGACGCCGGCGACCGTGAGCGCCTCGTCGATCAGCGTCCCGATCACCTCGGCGTGCCGCATGGTGTCCGTCTCGACGATCTCGGAGAGGACGCCGGCATCCCGGTCGACGACCGCCACACTGGTGCCGGCGGAGGTGTCGATGGCGAGCAGCATGCGTCCAGCTTAAGCGGGATCGGGGGCGCCCGGCCCCGGCAGCCAGCGCGGACCGAAGCCGGTGATGGTCACCGTGCGGGGCTCATCCACCTCGTCGGAATCGACCTCCTCGTCGGTCGGCCCGCTCTCGTCGGCTCCGGTCGGCCGCTCGATCACGACCTCCAGCCACGACTCCGCGACTCCGTCGAGCATCCCGCTGCCCCACTCCACCACCACGACCGACCGGGCGAAGTCGATGTCGAGGTCGTCGAGTTCGAGGGCGCTCGACAGCCGGTACGCGTCGACGTGGACGAGTGGTGCGCCGCCGGTGAGGCTGGGATGCGTCCGCGCGAGCACGAAGGTGGGGCTGGTCACCGGGCCGCGCACGTCGAGTCCCTCGCCGATCCCGCGCGTCAGCGTCGTCTTGCCCGCGCCGAGCGGCCCGGACAGCACGACCAGGTCGCCCGCCCGCAGCTGCCCGGCGAGCTCGAGGCCGAGGGCGTGCATGTCGTCCGCGGTCGCGATGCGGCGCTCAGCGGGCAGAGGGAAGGAAGCGATCACCGGCCGCCGCCCACGAACGTGCGCGTCAGCCGGCCTCCCAGCCTCGTGACGATCTCGTAGTTGATGGTGCCGGCGGCCTCCGCCCAGTCGTCCGCGCTCGGGACACCCGTCGCCGGATCGCCGAACAGGACGACCTCGTCGCCGACCTGCACGTCGAGGTCGCCCACATCCACCACGAACTGGTCCATCGCGACGCGGCCGCTGATCCGGAAGGTCCGGCCGCCGATGGAGACCGGAGCGCGGTTGGAGGCGTGACGCGGGATGCCCTCGGCGTACCCCAGGGGAACCAGCGCCAGCGTCGTCTCCCGCTCGGTGCGGTACGTGTAGTCGTACGAGACGCCCTTCCCGGCGGGCACCCGGCGCACCGCGGCGACCCGCCCCCGGACGGTCATGGCCGGCCGGAGGCCCAGCTCGGCAGCCGAGCCGCCGAACGGGGACAGCCCGTACACCGCGATCCCCAGCCGTACCAGGTTGTAGCGCGCCTCCGGCAGTGAGAGCGCGGCGGCGCTGGCCGCGATGTGACGCAGTTGCGGTGTGAGGCCGGCGTCTGCTGCGCGGGCGAGGGCCCGTTCGAACACGCCGACGGCCGCGCGGTCGTCCTCCGGCGAGGCATTGGACACGTGCGAGAAGATGCCGCGGACCACGACGTCGCCGCTGGACTCCAGCTCGCGTGCTCGTGCGAAGACGGCGTCCCAGTCCTGCTCCGCGACGCCGTTGCGGCTCAGCCCGGTCTCGACTTTCAGCTGCACGAACACGGGCGCTTCGCCCTGGCGTGCGGCCGCGGCGGCCTCCAGCTGCGCCGGCGAGGACAGCCCCAGATCGAGGTCGGCACGGACGGCAGCTGCGAAATCCTCGTCCGGGTCGTGCAGCCAGGCGAGCACGGGGGCGGTGATGCCCGCCTCCCGCAGCGCGAGACCCTCCGCGATCTCGGCGACGCCCAGCCAATCGGCGCCGCCGGCGATGGCGGCGCGAGCGCTCTCCACCGCACCGTGCCCGTACGCGTCCGCCTTGACGACGGCCATGACATGCGGCGTGCCGACGAGCTCGCGCAGCCGGGCGACGTTGGCCGTCACGGCATCCAGATCGACGACGCGCTCCCGGAACGCCGCCGTCACGGCGCGCACTCCGTCACGACGAATGCCGTGGCGATCCCGGCGTCGTGCGACATCGACACGTGGATGCGTACGATGCCGCGCTCGCGGACCTGCGCCTCGACGACGTTGTGCAGCACGAAACCGGGGTTCCTCTCTTCGTCCGGAACGATCTCCATGTCGTGCCAGCGCACGCCCTCCGAACCGCCCAGCGCTTTGATCAGCGCCTCCTTCGCGGCGAACCGGGCGGCGAGGGAGTGCACAGGCAGTAGGCGCTCGGCCTCGGTGAACAGCCGCTCGCGCAGCTTCGGGGTGCGTGCGATCGACCGCTCGAAGCGTGCCAGATCGACCACGTCGACCCCGATGCCGGAGATCACGGCGTCACTCCACGGTGACGGACTTGGCCAGGTTGCGCGGCTGGTCGACGTCGAGTCCCTTGGCCGCGGAGAGCTCCATGGCGAAGATCTGCAGGGGCACGACCGCCAGCAGCGGCTCGAAGAGCGGGGCGGCGAGCGGGATGCGGATGACCTCGTCGGCGAACGGCAGCACGGCGGCGTCGCCGGCCTCGGCGATCGCGATGACGCGTGCGCCGCGCGCCCGGATCTCCTGGATGTTCGACACGACCTTCTTGTGCAGCTCGTCCGACCAGCGGGGGCTCGGAACGACGACGAAGACCGGCTGGCCGGGCTCGATCAGAGCGATCGGGCCGTGCTTCAGCTCGCCGGCGGCGAAACCCTCGGCGTGGATGTACGCCAGCTCTTTGAGCTTGAGCGCACCCTCCAGCGCGATCGGGTAGCCGACGTGACGGCCGAGGAAGAGCACGGAACGGGTGTCCGACATCCACTTGGCCAGCTGCGCGATCTCGGCGTGCGACTCGAGCACGGTCGCGATCTTCTCCGGCACCGCCTGCAGCTCGTCGATGGAGTCGCGCTGCTGCGCCGCGGACAGCGTGCCGCGGACCCGTGCGAGGTGCAGACCGAACAGGTACAGGGCCGTGATCTGGGCGACGAACGCCTTCGTCGAGGCGACGGCGACCTCCGGGCCGGCGTGCGTGTACAGCGCCGCGTCCGACTCGCGCGGGATGGTGGCGCCCTGCGTGTTGCAGACCGAGATCGCCTTGGCGCCGCCCTCGCGCGCGTACTTGACGGCCATGAGCGTGTCCATGGTCTCGCCCGACTGGCTGATCGAGATCACCAGTGTGCCCGCGGTGAGCACCGGCTCGCGGTAGCGGAACTCGTGGCTCAGCTCGACGGTCACGGGGACGCGGGCCCACTTCTCGATGGCGTAGCTGCCGACCAGGCCGGCGTACGCCGCGGTGCCGCACGCGATGATGGTGATGCGGTCGATGCCCGCGAAGTACTCGTCGCCCAGGGCGTCGAGCTCGGGGATGTGAACGGCGTCGTCGACGAGGCGGCCGCGCAGCGTGTTCGCCACGGCATCCGGCTCCTCGGCGATCTCCTTGGCCATGAACGACGACCATCCGCCCTTCTCGGCGGCGGAGGCGTCCCACGCGACCTCGAACGGCTCGACCTCGACGGGTGCGCCCACGAAGTCGGTGACGGTGACGCTCTCCGGGGTGATGGTGACGATCTGGTCCTGGCCGATCGCCATGGCGCGACGGGTGTGCTCCACGAAGGCCGCGACGTCGGATCCGAGGAAGTTCTCGCCATCGCCCAGCCCGATGACGAGCGGCGAGTTGCGGCGCGCGCCGACGACGACGTGCGGCTGGTCCTGGTGGAGGGCCAACAGTGTGAAGGCGCCCTCCAGGCGCGAGACGACGGCCTGGAACGCCTCCGGCAGGTCGCCGGTGCGGCGGTACTCGCGGCCGAGCAGGACGGCGGCGACCTCAGTGTCGGTCTCGGACTCGAAGGCGAACCCGTCGGCGAGCAGCTCGTCCTTCAGGGTGGCGAAGTTCTCGATGATGCCGTTGTGGATGACGGCGAGGCGACCCTCGTCGCCCAGGTGCGGGTGCGCGTTGACGTCGGTCGGACCGCCGTGCGTCGCCCACCGGGTGTGGCCGATGCCGGTCTGGCCGTTCGGGATGGGGTTCGCCTGCAGTTCATCGGTGAGTACCGACAGCTTGCCCGCCTTCTTGGCGGTTCCCAGTGCCCCGTCCGGGCCGATGACGGCGATGCCCGCCGAGTCGTAGCCACGGTATTCCAGGCGCTTCAGACCGCCGAGGAGTACCTCGAGGCTCTTGTCGGTACCGACGTACCCCACGATTCCACACATGGATTCGAGTCTATCGTGGGCCCGGATGAAGCCCGGCTGGGAGGCCGCCCCTAGACTGGGGGCCCTATGCTTCCGAACGGAGACTCCTCCAGCCCCTTCGTCGAGCTGAGCCGGACCGACTGGGCCGAGCTGGCCCAGAACACGCGCCTCCCGCTGCTCGAGACCGAGGTGGTCCAGCTCCGCGGTCTCGGCGATCCGCTCGACATGCGCGAGGTCGAAGAGGTCTACCTCCCTCTCAGCCGCCTCCTCAATCTCTACGTCGGCGGTACGAAGCAGCTGCACCGCGTCACCAACGACTTCCTCGGAGAGCGCGCCGCGAGCACGCCGTTCGTCATCGGCGTCGCCGGCTCCGTCGCCGTGGGCAAGTCGACGATCGCGCGCCTCCTCAGGGAGCTGCTCTCCCGTTGGGACGACACCCCGCGCGTGGAGCTCGTCACGACCGACGGGTTCCTGCTCCCGAACGCAGAACTCGAGCGCCAAGGGCTGATGGAGCGGAAGGGCTTCCCCGAGTCCTACGACCGCAAAGCGCTGCTGCGGTTCGTCACGGCCGTCAAGAGCGGCGCCCCCGAGGTCCGCGCGCCCTTCTACTCGCACCTCAGCTACGACATCGTGCCGGACGCCGAGATCGTGGTCCGCCGGCCGGACGTCCTGATCGTGGAGGGGCTCAACGTCCTGCAGCCGGCCGGCGGAGGCAACCGCCTGGCCGTCAGCGACCTGTTCGACTTCAGCATCTACGTCGACGCCCGCACCCGCGACATCGCGCACTGGTACGAGGAGCGGTTCCTGAAGCTGCAGCGGGGCGCCTTCGCGAACCCGAAGTCCTACTTCCACCGCTTCGCGACCCTCACCGAGGAACAGGCACGGGCCCGCGCCGCCTCCATCTGGACGAGCATCAACGAGCCGAACCTGGTGCAGAACATCCGGCCGACCCGCTCGCGCGCGAAGCTCGTCCTGCGCAAGGACTCGGATCACGCCGTCAGCTCGGTGCTCCTGCGCAAGCTGTAGGGCTTAGAGACCCAGTGCTCAAAAGTGCTGGGCAGTCAAGCTCTGGCCGTGCATGCGCACATCCTCTAGGCATGAGGCATGGCAACTCCACGCTCTCACGCCGCCGAACTGTTCGGCCGACGTGTCCGCGAAGCGCGCATCGCGCTCGGCATGAGCCAGGAGGACATCGCCAACCTGGCCGACATGCACGTGACCAACTACGGCCGCGTCGAGCGGGGCGAAGCCAACTCGGAGCTGCACACCATCGTCCGGCTCGCCACCGCGCTCAACGTCGACCCGGGCGAGCTGATGCGCGGGCTGTACGGCACCGAGATGCTGCCCGATCGCTCCCGCGCCTACTCGGTCGCCGACTTCATCGCCGCCCGCCGCGCACAGGAGTCCCGCTAACCCGCGACGCGCGTCGCCGAGTGGTGAGTGGATGCTCCAATTCCCGCCGAGTGGTGACAAGATGTCGCAACTCGGCGGGAATAGGCGCACCTACTCACCACTCGATGGAGGCGTCAGAAGGCCAGGCGCTCCCGCACGACGTCGGCGAGCTCGCCCGCCAGGCGCTCCGCGGTCTCCTGGTCGGCGGCCTCCACCATGACGCGGACCAGCGGCTCGGTTCCGGAGGGACGCAGCAGGACGCGCCCGCTGTCGCCGAGGGTGTTCTCGGCCGTCTTCACGGCGGCGCGGAGACCCTCGTCGGTGTGAACCGCGTGGTGGTCGACGTTCTTGACGTTCACCATGACCTGCGGGTACACCGTCATGACGCTCGCGAGCTCCGCCAGCGTCTTCCCCTGGCGGGCCATCTCGCTGAGCAGGTGGAGCCCCGTCAGGATGCCGTCACCGGTCGTCGCGAACTCGCGCATGATGACGTGGCCGGACTGTTCGCCGCCGAGCGAGAAATCGTGCTCGTTCATCTCCTCGAGCACGTAGCGGTCGCCGACGGCGGTCTCGACCACGCGGATGCCGTGGTCGCGCATCGCGAGCTTCAGGCCGAGGTTGCTCATCACAGTGGCGACGAGGGTGTCGTCGCGGAGCTTGCCGCGCTGCTTCATGCCGACCGCGAGGATCGCCATGATCTGGTCGCCGTCGACGATGTTGCCGTCGGCGTCGATGGCGAGGCAGCGGTCCGCGTCGCCGTCGTGGGCGATGCCGACGTCTGCGCCGGCCGCGAGCACGGCCTCCGCCAGCTTGTCGAGGTGTGTGGACCCGACGCCGTCGTTGATGTTCATGCCGTCCGGCGCGTCGCCGATGACCGTGACGCGGGCGCCGGCGTCGGTGAAGACCTCCGGCGAGATGCCGGCGGCCGCGCCATGGGCGCAGTCGAGCACGACGTGGATGCCGTCGAGCCGGTGCGGGAGGCTGCCGAGCAGGTGGATGACGTAGCGGTCCTCGGCGTCGGCGAACCGGCGGATGCGTCCGACCGCTGCACCTGTCGGGGTCAGCTTCTCGAGGTCGAGGTGCTGCTCGATGCGGTCCTCGACGATGTCGGGCAGCTTGGTGCCGCCACGGGCGAAGATCTTGATGCCGTTGTCGGGCGCCGGGTTGTGCGAGGCCGAGACCATCACACCGAAGTCCGCGTCGAAGTCGGCGATGAGGAACGCCGCGGCCGGCGTGGGGATGACTCCCGCGTCGTACACGTCGATGCCGGAGCTGGCGAGCCCGGCCGCGACGGCGGCGGAGAGGAACTCGCCCGAGACGCGCGGGTCACGGGCGACGATGGCCGACGGGCGCTTGCCGGCGGCGCGGCGCGCCTCGGCGCTTCGGCCTTGCGTCAGTACAGCAGCAGCTGACTGCGCAAGGCCGAGCGCCAGGTCGGCGGTGAGACTGCCGTTCGCGAGACCGCGAACGCCGTCGGTTCCGAAAAGGCGGGGCATGGACCGAAGCCTAGACGCTCGGGAGCGTCAGCGCTTGGAGAACTGCGACGCCTTGCGGGCCTTCTTGAGACCGGCCTTCTTGCGCTCGGTGACGCGAGCGTCGCGGGTCAGGAAGCCGGCCTTCTTGAGGGTCGGGCGGTTGTTCTCGCGGTCGATCTCGTTGAGAGCGCGCGCGATGGCGAGGCGCAGGGCGCCGGCCTGGCCGGAGGGGCCACCGCCGGTGATGCGGGCGACGACGTCGTAGGAGCCGATGAGGTCGAGCACCTTGAACGGGTCGGTGATGAGCTGCTGGTGCAGCTTGTTCGGGAAGTAGTCCGCGAACTCACGGCCGTTGACCGTGAGGCTTCCGGAGCCGGGGACCAGGCGCACGCGCGCGATGGCCTCCTTGCGGCGGCCCACGGCCGCGCCGGGAACGGAGAGGACGGCGCGCGGGGCGGCCGGGGCCTCAGAGGCCGGGGTCTCGGTCGAGTAGGACTCGACGTTCTCGGCCTGGGCCGAGTCGATGCTGTCTGCGATCTTCGCCACGGTGGTGATAATCCTTTGTCTCTATGAAGTCGTGAAGGTCTGCGTCGCCGGCGTTACTGGGCGACCTGGCCGAGCGTGTACTGCTTCGGCTGCTGAGCGGCGTGCGGGTGCTCGCTTCCGGTGTAGACCTTCAGCTTGCGGAGCTGGGCGCGACCGATGGAGTTCTTGGGGAGCATGCCGCGGACGGCCTTCTCGACGGCGCGCACCGGGTTCTTCTCCAGAAGCTCCGAGTAGGTGGTCGCCTTCAGGCCGCCCGGGTAGCCCGAGTGGCGGTAGGCCTTCTTCTGCGCGGCCTTCTGGCCGGTCAGAGCGACCTTGTCGGCGTTGACGATGATGACGAAGTCGCCCATGTCCATGTGCGGAGCGAAGGTCGGCTTGTGCTTGCCGCGCAGGAGGGCGGCGGTGTGGCTGGCGAGGCGGCCGAGCACGACATCGGTCGCGTCGATGACGACCCAGTCGCGCTGGATCTCGTCTGCCTTCGGGGAATACGTGCGCGTCACAGTAGTGGCTGCTTTCTGTTCGAACGGAGGTGTTCGTGAATCCCGCTCCGTGGAGGTTCCGCATCAGTGAAGAGGGAACCGTACCGGTGGAGGGCTCACGTTCGCATGTCGCGCCGCAGATGGCACGGACACCAAAGAGCAATACTACGGGAGGCCGGTGCGCCCGGTCAAACCGGGTGGATTCCACTCATCCCTGGGGCTGAAACCGGGGGCGATCGCCGCCGGTATCCCCGGACGCACCTTAGCGTGGCCGGTATGAGATCGCTCCTGCTCCGCAGCCGCTGGCTGCTCGAACCGGCAATCGCGGTGGTGTTCTTCGTCTTCTGGGCGATCGCCCTGGTAGGCAGGAACCAGCTGGTCCCCGGTCACCTCCGCTCCGAGGGCCCGTTCTGGGCGGCGCTCCTCCTTCTGGCGTGCGCGATCGGGTTGGCGCGGCTCAGTCCGATCGTCGCCATGGCCACCGCAACGGCGGTGCTGATCGGCCAGCTCTTGTTCCCGGCAGGCATCTTCGAGGACCCACTGGTGTACCTGGGCTACGGGATCGTCGCCCTGGTCGTCGCCGCGACGGTTCGTGGCAGGATGCGCGTCGTCGCCTTCACCTTCGCTGTGGGCGCCGGACTCTCGACCGCCGGGCTCCTCGCCTGGTGGCTGGGCGTCGGCCGCGGCGACGCTGCCGCCAGGGCGCTGTTCTTCGTCCTCTGCGCCGTCGCCGGCGCGGTGGCGTGGTTGATCGGAACGCTCATCGGCGTCTGGGCGCGCTCGCTCCAGAAGGAGGTCGAGTTGGAGCAGGCGACCAGCCGACTGCACGTGGCCGAGGTCGAGGCCCTGGTCAGCGGCGAGCGCGAGCGCATCGCGCAGGATGTGCACGACATCATGGCGCACTCCCTCTCGGTCATCCTCGCCCAGGCCGACGGCGCCCGCCTGCTCGCAGAGGACCGCCCTTCCGCCGTCGCTCCGTCGCTCGCCACCATCGCGGATACGGCACGGTCGTCACTCACCGAGGTGCGGGTACTCATCGAGACCCTGGTCGGTGCTCCGAGCGGGGACGCGCATCCGGGGCTCGAGGAGCTCGATGACCTGGTGAAGCGGCTCTCCGACGCCGGCCTGTCCGTCTCGGTGGAGCGGTTCGGCGAGCCCGGCGACCTCACTGCAGTGCAGCAGCTGGCCGTCTACCGGATCGTCCAGGAGGCGCTGACGAACGCTCTCAAGCACGCCGGCCGCGGTGCGACCGCCCGGCTCGCCCTCGACGCGCGCGACGACGGGGTATCGATCTCCGTCGCCTCGCATCCCGTGGATCCCGCGCACACGCCGCCGGCCGCAGGCGCCGCCGGCCGCGGGCTGATCGGGATGCGCGAACGCGCACGACTCGCCGGCGGCTGGCTCGACGCGGGCCCGGACGACGACGTGCCGGGCGGCTACCTGGTGACCGCGTACATCCCGGCCGCGGGACGCACGGCGGTGACCGCGTGATCCGGGTGGCCGTGGCCGACGACCAGCCGCTGTTCTGCACCGGCCTGCAGATGATGATCGAGTCGCAGGCGGACCTGGAGTTCGCAGGGGCGGCCTCCGATGGCGCGGAGGCTGTCGCGCTCGCGCGGACAGCGCGGCCGGACGTGATGCTGATGGACCTCCGGATGCCCCACGTCGATGGCATCGCCGCGACGACGACCATCCGCGGGGAGGGTTCGGCCGCTCTCCCCCGCATCGTCGTGCTCACCACGTTCGAGCGTGACGAGGCGGTCGCCGCCGCCCTGCGCGCCGGGGCTGACGGCTTCCTCCTGAAGGACGCGACACCCGACTTCATTCTCGCGGCGATCAGGACCGTGCACGACGGCCACTCGGTCATCGCACCGAAGGCGACGAGCGAGCTGTTCCGCACCCTCGCCCGCCGCCGACCCGAAGCGATCGATCATCTGTCCGTGCGCGAGAAGGAAGTGTTCCTGCTGGCGGCACGCGGTCTCTCCAACGGAGAGATCGGCCGCACCGCGTTCATCGCGGAGGCGACCGTCAAGACGCACATCCGCAGCATCCTCGCCAAGCTCTCGCTGAGCTCGCGCGTCCAGCTCGTCGCGTTCGCCTACGAGAACGGGCTGGTCCGCTGAGCCACCGTGCTACAGCTCCCGCAGCGCCCGCGTGCGCTCCGCGCGCAGTGCGAGCTCGGGGCCGTCCGGGTAGCCGACCTTCAGGAGGGTCAGTCCGCGGGCGGGCATCACCGTGAATGCGCTGGTCCGGCGCTTCCCGTCGCGCAGGGCGACCAGGTCGCCTGCACCGAGCTTGCCCTCCCCCACCTCGACGCACGCTCCGACGAGCGCACGCACCATGCTGTGGCAGAACGCGTCCGCCGTCAGGTCGGCGACGAGGACGCCGTCGTCATCGCGGCGCCACGCGAACGCCTGCAGCGTGCGGATGGTCGTCGCGCCCTCCCGCGCCTTGCAGTAGCTGGCGAAGTCGTGGAGGCCGAGCAGCCCGTGGGCGGCCATATCCATAGCGGCGACATCCAGGTCGGACGACACCCAGGCGGTGCGATGCCGCTGCAGCGGGTCGCGGAGCGCGAGGCGGTCCGCCACGCGGTACTCGTAGTGCCGCCAGGATGCGGAGAAGCGCGCGTCGAAGCCCTCGGGAGCGACGGAGGCGGCGAGGACGACGACATCGGACACGGGACCGAGGATGCCGTTCAGCCGGCGAGCCAGGGCCTCCTCCGCCGAGAGCGGCGGACGCTTGCCGTGCGGTTTGCGGAGCACGGCCTCCTGCTCGGCGGTCAGATCGACGTGCGCGACCTGACCGGTGGCGTGGACGCCGGCGTCGGTGCGTCCGGCGACCGTCAGCAGAGGCGGGTCCCCGGCGCGCCGGAAGATGGTCGCGAGCGCGTCCTCCAGCGTCCCCTGCACCGTCCGCAGTCCGGGCTGTCGGCCCCAGCCGTTGAAATCCGTGCCCTGGTAGGCGATGTCGAGCCGGTAGCGGGTGGTCTCAGTAGACACGCACCAGCCCCGTCTCCGACTGCGTCGACACGAACCCCATCCCCGTGTAGAGGCCGAGGGCGCCGGTCGGGTTCTCGGCGTCGACGTCGAGCACGACCTTGTCCCACCCTCGCGCGGCAGCGGCCTGGAGAACCGAACGCAGCAGCGACGGCGCGATCCTCCTGCCGCGGAACGGGCGCGTCACCGCCACGGTCGAGACGTACGCGCCGGTGAAGCCCTGGCCGGGCCAGTCGTCCTCGTTCACGTCGGTGAGCAGCACGCCCGCGACCTCGTCGCCGGACAGCGCGACGAACGACAGCTCGGGGACGAACGTGCCGGAGACCAGGCCGGCGAACTGCTCGTCGCTCAGCGGCTGACTCCCCCAGTGATCCTGGAAGGCATCGTCGCGGGCGGCGTGGACGGCCTCGGCGAACTCCGTGCTGTACGGGACGATGCGGACGTCGATCGTCGGGACGACCTCCGGAATGGGACCCCGCAGGTCCCGCTCCATCGTGTGGAAGTACCGGGCGATCTCGAAACCGCCCGCGACCAGCAGACGTTGGCGGTCCTCCGAGCGGCGGTCCGAGTAGCCGACGAGCCAGCCGGGCAGCGCCTTCTGAACGGCCGCCAGCTTCTGCTCACCGCGTGTCCGCTGCCATGCCAGCAGCTCGCGGCCGATGCCGCGGCCGCGGAACTCGGGGTGGACTCCCCCGTTCATGAACTCCCGCACCAGTGTCTCCTGCCGCGGTGGCTCCATGACGATCCCGACGGCGGCGACCCGGCCGTCTGCGGTGACGGCGAGCAGGCTGTCGGTCTCGAGGTCGATGAAGCTGTAGCCGAGCTCCTCCTCGACCTCCTCGCGCGTGGTCACGTAGTTGGGGTGATCCTGAACGGCGATCGCCCGGTACACCTCGTGCACAGCGTCGACATCGGCCGCCGTTGCCGGCCGCCACTCGGCGATCAGGGGATGCTGCGGGCGGTAGGTCGGCGGCGCGGCCACCCGCTCGCTGAGCGGGCTGAGAGTGTCGTCGGTCATCTCTTCACCCTAGAGCCTGGCCTCCCGCCGCCGCCCGCACATCCGTGGGAACGACGAAGGCCCCGCATCACACGGATGCGGGGCCTTCGTTCGGAGAGGGAAGGGCGTTACGCCTTCTCCGCCTCGGTCTCGGCCTCGGTCTCACCGGCGGCCTCGGAGTCGGCCTTGGCGTCCTCCGCGACCTCGGCCTCAGCGGCGGCGGTCTCGGCGGTGGTCGCCTCAGCGGTCTCGTCGGCTGCGGTCTCGTCGGCTGCAGTCTCCTCCGCCGGAGCCTCGTCGGCGGCCGGCTCCTCGACCGGAGCGGCCTTCGGCGCGGACGACTTCTTGGTCGACTTCACCTTCGGGGTGACGGGCTCGAGCACGAGCTCGATCTGCGCCATCGGCGCGTTGTCGCCCTTGCGGTAGCCGAGCTTGGTGATGCGGGTGTAGCCGCCCTCACGCTCGGCGACCAGCGGCGCGATCTCGGTGAAGAGCTCGTGCACGACGGACTTGTCGCTGATCACCGCGAGGACGCGACGGCGGGCGTGCAGGTCGCCGCGCTTCGCGAAGGTGATGAGACGCTCGGCCACGGGACGCAGGCGCTTGGCCTTGGTCTCCGTGGTCTTGATGCTCTTGTGCGTGAAGAGCGCAGCGGCCAGGTTCGCGAGCAGCAGGCGCTCGTGCGCCGGGCCGCCCCCGAGGCGGGGGCCCTTGGTGGGCTTAGGCATGATCGGTTATCTCCAAAGGTGTTGAAAAGGTCTGATGACGTGGCCGTGTCGGTCGACGATCGGGGCGACGTGCCTCAGATGGTGGTGGACTCGTCCTCGTCGTAGCCGCTGTAGAAGTGGGCGCCGTCGAACCCGGGGACCGAGTCCTTCAGCGACAGGCCCATCTCCGTCAGCTTGTCCTTGACCTCATCCACCGACTTCTGGCCGAAGTTGCGGATGTTCATGAGCTGCGTCTCGGACAGCGAGACGAGCTCGCTCACGGTGTTGATGCCCTCGCGCTTGAGGCAGTTGTACGACCGGACCGACAGGTCGAGGTCTTCGATCGGCATCGACAGCTCGGAGCTGAGGACGGCGTCGACCGGCGCCGGGCCGATCTCGATGCCCTCGGCAGCGCTGTTGAGCTCGCGGGCGAGACCGAACAGCTCGACCAGCGTGCGGCCGGCCGAGGCGATGGCGTCGCGCGGGCTGATCGCGGGCTTGGTCTCGACGTCGACGACCAGGCGGTCGAAGTCGGTGCGCTCACCGGCACGGGTGGCCTCGACGCGGTACGTGACCTTGAGGACCGGCGAGTAGATCGAGTCGATCGGGATCTGGCCCGCCTCGCTGTACTCGTTGCGGTTCTGCTGAGCCGAGACGTAGCCACGGCCGCGCTCGATGGTCAGCTCGACCTCGAACTTCGCCTTGTCGTTGAGTGTCGCGATGACGAGCTCGGGGTTGTGGATCTCCACACCCGCCGGGGCCGAGATGTCGGCCGCGGTGACCTGGCCGGCACCCGTCTTACGGAGGTACGCGGTGATCGGCTCGTCGTGCTCGCTGGAGACCACCAGACCCTTGATGTTCAGGATGATCTCGGTGACGTCCTCCTTCACGCCCGGCACGGTGCTGAACTCGTGCAGCACGCCGTCGATGCGGATGCTGGTGACCGCCGCGCCGGGGATGGAGGAGAGGAGGGTGCGGCGCAGGGAGTTGCCGAGGGTGTAGCCGAAGCCCGGCTCCAGCGGCTCGATGACGAACCGCGAGCGGAACTCGGAGATGTTCTCTTCGGTGAGCGTAGGACGCTGTGCAATGAGCACTATTGATTCCTTCCGGCTAAGTGTCCGCTATATGACACTTGCTTCTACTGAGGGGGTGTTCGTCACGCCGCCAGGCGGCGGCCCGGATCGGACCGCCGCCTGCGGCGTACGCGAAGAGAATTAGACGCGACGACGCTTCGGCGGGCGGCAGCCGTTGTGCGCCTGCGGGGTGACGTCGTTGATCGAACCGACCTCGAGGCCCGCGGCCTGGAGGGAACGGATCGCCGTCTCGCGGCCCGAACCCGGACCCTTGACGAAGACGTCGACCTTCTTCATGCCGTGCTCCTGCGCCTGACGCGCCGCCGACTCGGCGGCGAGCTGCGCCGCGAACGGGGTCGACTTGCGGGAGCCCTTGAACCCGACGCCGCCGGACGAGGCCCAGCTGATGACCGCACCGGTGGTGTCGGTGATCGAGACGATCGTGTTGTTGAACGTGCTCTTGATGTGGGCCTGACCCACAGCAATGTTCTTCTTTTCCTTCTTGCGCGGCTTGCGAGCGGCCGACTTGGGTGCTGCCATTTCTTCTCCTGAATCCTAAGAGCTTGGGGCCGCTGGCCTTAGCGCGCCTTCTTCTTGCCGGCCACGGTGCGCTTCGGACCCTTGCGGGTACGAGCGTTGGTCTTGGTGCGCTGGCCGCGGACCGGGAGGCCCTTGCGGTGGCGGATACCCTCGTAGCTGCCGATCTCGACCTTGCGGCGGATGTCGGCGGCCACCTCGCGGCGCAGGTCGCCCTCCACCTTGAAGTTGCCTTCGATGTAGTCGCGGAGCGCGACGAGCTGCTCGTCGGTCAGGTCCTTGACGCGGATGTCGCCCGAGATCTCGGTCTCGCGCAGAGTCTGGAGGGCGCGGGTGCGGCCGACTCCGTAGATGTAGGTGAGTGCGACCTCGACGCGCTTCTCGCGCGGGATGTCGACGCCTGCTAGACGTGCCATGTGTTGGCTTCTCCTGTGATGAGTGGAGGTCTGCAGCGATCCCGGTGCCCCGGCCTCCTCCGAGGGTGTCCCCCGCGTCCGGCTGGCGGACGTGGGATCTGGGATCGCCTGTGTTCTTTATTCAGTTACTGCGATACTCGGTTACTGCGTTCAGCCCTGGCGCTGCTTGTGGCGCGGGTTCTCGCAGATGACCATGACCCGGCCGTTGCGACGGATGACCTTGCACTTGTCGCAGATGCGCTTGACGGAGGGGTTGACCTTCATGAGTGCTTCTTACCTTTGTTCGCTGTCCTCGTACCTCGCCTGGGGCTACCCGTCGGCGGAGGCCGTTACTTACAGCAGACCTTTACTTGTAGCGATAGACGATCCGGCCGCGGGTCAGATCGTAGGGGCTCAGCTCGACGATCACGCGGTCCTCGGGGAGGATGCGGATGTAGTGCTGGCGCATCTTGCCGGAGATATGGGCAAGAACCTTGTGACCGTTGGTCAACTCGACGCGGAACATCGCGTTGGGGAGAGCCTCGATCACGGATCCTTCGATCTCGATGACACCGTCTTTTTTGGCCATAGCCTCACTGTCGCTAAAAGTAGTGGTTTGCTGGTCGTGCGTAATCGGCGAAAGGCACGTGGGAAACGTGCCTAAGACACCAAGGATCTATCTTATGGGAAAGGGCGCCATTCCGCCAATCCGCGTGTATCATCTGCGCGCGCCGTGAGCGAACGCGTCGTCGGCGTGGGCGAACTGGTCACGGGATGGGCGTCGGCGTCACGCCGAACGGCGCCAGGCCGGCGGCCCCGCCGTCCTGAGCGGTGAGCACCCAGATGCCGTCCGCGTGCACGGCGACACTGTGCTCCCAGTGGGCGGCGGCCGAGCCGTCCTCCGTCGCGACGGTCCAGCCGTCGTCCTTGACGTACGTCTCCTGGCCGCCGAGCACGACCATCGGCTCGATCGCGACGACGAGCCCCGGGCGCACCTCCGGCCCCTTGGCGCGGACCCGGTAGTTGAACACCGGCGGCTCCTCGTGCATGCGACGGCCGATTCCGTGACCGATGTAGTCGGTAAGGATGCCGTAGTCGCCCTGCGACGTGATGTAGTCCTCGATCGCGTCGCCCACCTCGTTCAGGTGGCGGGCCGAGGCGAGCGTGGCGATTCCGCGCCACAGCGACTGCTCGGTGACCTCCGACAGCCGCCGGCGCTCGGAGACGATGTCGGGGTGGGCCGGATCCGGCAGGACGAAGGTCCGTGCCGAGTCGCCGTTCCAGCCCTGGACGATCGCACCGCTGTCGACCGAGAGGATGTCGCCAGGCTCCAGGATGCGGCCGCCCGGGATGCCGTGCACCACCTCGTCGTTCACCGACGCGCAGATGGTGTGGTGGTATCCGGGTTCGAGCTTGAAGTTGGAAGCTCCGCCCGCATCGATGATCGCCCGCTCGGCGAGTCCGTCGAGCTCGAGCGTCGAGACGCCCGCAGCGACCGCTGCGGCCACCGCGTCGAGCGAAGCCGCCGTGGCCAGACCCGGCGCCACCATGTCACGGAGCTGGGCCGGCGTCTTGTAGATCGAGCGTCCGATTCTCATCGAAGGACCAGGGTCGCCGGAAGGAACAGCACCACTACGCGACGGGCCCGCCGGTGGCAGCGCCCTCGACGGGGTGGATGCCGCGCTCGGCCAGGGCCGCCGTGATGCGCTCCGCGACCTCGTCGATCGCGCCGAGTCCGTCCACCGGGACGAGCAGGCCCCGCTCGCGGTAGACGTCGATCAGGGGCGACGTCTCGCGCAGGTAGACCTGCTGGCGGTGGCGGATGGCCTCCTCCGAGTCGTCGGCGCGGCCCTGCTCACGCGCACGCTTGCTCAGCCGTTCGACGATCTCGTCCTGATCGGCCGTCAGCTGGATGACCGCGTCGAGCTTCTCGCCCTGGCCGGCCAGCAGCTGGTCGAGGTAGTCGACCTGCGCGAGCGTCCGCGGGTAGCCGTCGAGCAGGAAGCCGCCCGCGGCGTCCTCCTCCTGCAGCCGGTCGGCGACGAGCTGATTGGTGAGGCTGTCCGGGACGTAGTCGCCCGCGTCCACGATGGCCTTGACCTGCTTGCCGAGCTCGGTCTCGTTCTTGATGTTGGCCCGGAAGATGTCGCCCGTGGAGATGTCGGGGATCCCGTAGGTGGTAGTGATGCGGGAGGCCTGGGTGCCCTTGCCCGCTCCGGGGGGACCGACGATCAGCATTCGGGTCAACGCAGAAGCCCTTCGTAATGCCGCTGCTGGAGCTGGGAGTCGATCTGCTTGACCGTCTCCAGTCCGACACCGACGATGATCAGGATGGACGTACCGCCGAACATGAAGTTCTGACTGGCGCCGATCAACGCGAAGGCGACCAACGGGATCAGCGCGATGATGCCGAGGTAGAACGAACCCGGCAGGGTCACGCGGGTGAGCACGTAGTCGAGGTACTCGGCCGTCGGGCGGCCTGCGCGGATACCCGGGATGAAGCCCCCGTACTTCTTCATGTTGTCGGCGACCTCCTCCGGGTTGAAGGTGATGGCGACGTAGAAGTACGTGAAGCCCACGATCAGCAGGAAGTACAGCAGCATGTAGAGGGGGTGGTCGCCCTTGGTCAGGTAGTTCGTGATCCAGGTCACCCACGGCGCCGGTGCTTTGCCCGCCGCCGGCTGGTTGAACTGCGCGATCAGAGCCGGCAGGTACAGCAGCGACGAGGCGAAGATCACGGGCACGACGCCGGCCATGTTCACCTTGATCGGAATGTACGTGTTGTTGCCGCCGTACGTCCGCCGCCCGACCATGCGTTTGGCGTACTGGACGGGGATGCGCCGCTGCGATTGCTCGACGAACACGACGCCCATCACGATGAGCAGGCCGATCGCGATCACGACCAGCAGGATCTCGATTCCCTGCGACTGGCCGACCGCCCAGAGGGAGGACGGGAACTGCGCGGCGATCGAGGTGAAGATGAGGAGCGACATGCCGTTGCCGATGCCGCGCTCGGTGACGAGCTCGCCCATCCACATGATGAGGCCCGTACCGGCGGTCATCGTGATGACCATCAGCATGATCGCGTACCACGAGTCGTCCGTGATGAGCTGCGTGCACTGCGAGACGGCGGTCGTGCCGAACAGCGCGCCGCTGCGGGCGACGGTGATCAGGGTCGTCGACTGGAGGACGCCCAGGGCGATCGTGAGGTACCGCGTGTACTGCGTGAGCTTGGCCTGGCCGGCCTGACCCTCTTTGTACAGGGTCTCGAAGCGCGGGATGACCACGCGCAGGAGCTGCACGATGATCGACGCGGTGATGTACGGCATGATGCCGAGCGCGAAGATCGAGAGCTTGAGGAGTGCGCCGCCTGAGAACAGGTTGACCAGCGAATAAAGGCCGGATGTGTCCTGATTGGCGTTCAGACAGGTCTGGACGTTGCCGAAATCGACGAACGGCGCAGGGATGAAGGAGCCCAGCCGGAAGAGGGCGATGATTCCCAGCGTGAAGAAGATCTTCCGGCGAAGATCGGGTGTGCGGAAGATCCGCGCAACGGCGCTAAACAAACCTGCGTCCTGCTTTCCTAAGAGTCAGTCGGGTGGCCGGTCTCCCGGCCACCCGACTCGACTGCTGTGCGGGTGGCTACTGGACGGAGCCACCAGCGGCGACGATCTTCTGCTCAGCAGAGCCGGAGACCTTGTCGACCGCAACGTTCAGCTTAACCGCAATGTCCCCGTTCCCGAGAACCTTGACCTTCTCGTTCTTGCGAACGGCGCCCTTGGCGACGAGGTCCGCGACGGTGACGTCACCGCCGGACGGGTACAGCTCGGCGAGCTTCTCCAGGTTCACGACCTGGTACTCGACCCGGAACGGGTTCTTGAAGCCGCGCAGCTTCGGCGCACGCATGTGCAGCGGAAGCTGGCCACCCTGGAACCCGGGCCGGACCTGGTAACGCGCCTTGGTTCCCTTGGTACCGCGGCCCGCCGTCTTACCCTTCGAACCCTCACCGCGTCCCACGCGGGTCTTGTCCTTCTTGGCGCCGGCAGCGGGGCGGAGGTGGTGAACCTTCAGGACCTGCTCGCGGGGCTCCGCGACGTCCTTCTTGGCGGAGGACTTCGCGGCCGGCTTTGCGGCCACGGTGTCGTCCTTCGTCGAGGCGGCGGCCTTGTCGGCGGCGGCCGAAGCCGTTGCCTTCTTGGCCGGAGCCTTCTTGGCGGCGGCCGGCTTGTCGGCGGCAGCCTTCGTGCTCGCGGCCTTGGTCGCGGGCTTCTTGGTGGCCGGCTTCTCGGCGGCCTCAGTGGTGGCCTTGTCGTCAGCCATTAGTCGATCTCCTCAACCTTCACCAGGTGAGCGACGGTGTTGACGTACCCGCGGTTCTGCGGGTTGTCCTCGCGGACGACGACGTCACCGATGCGCTTCAGTCCCAGACTGCGCAACGTGTCGCGCTGGTACTGCTTCTCGCTCACTTTCGACTTGATCTGCGTGATCTTCAGACGCGCAGCCATCAGGCACCTGCCTTCGCGGTCGCGGCGGCCTCGGCCAGCGCTGCCTCGGTGCGAAGCAGGCGCGCCGGGGCGACCTGGTCGTAGTCGAGGCCACGGCGGGCAGCGACGGCACGGGGCTCCTCGAGCTGCTTCAGCGCCTCGACGGTCGCGTGCACGATGTTGATCGTGTTCGACGAGCCGAGCGACTTGCTCAGGACGTCGTGGATGCCCGCGCACTCGAGCACGGCGCGCACCGGACCACCGGCGATAACACCGGTACCGGCGGCAGCCGGACGCAGGAGGACGACGCCGGCGGCGGCCTCACCCTGCACCGGGTGCGGGATGGTGTTGCCGACGCGCGGGACGCGGAAGAAGTTCTTCTTCGCCTCCTCGACGCCCTTCGAGATCGCCAGCGGCACCTCGCGAGCCTTGCCGTAGCCGACGCCCACCAGTCCGTTGCCGTCGCCGACGACCACGAGAGCGGTGAAGCTGAAGCGACGACCACCCTTCACGACCTTCGAGACGCGGTTGATGGTGACGACGCGCTCCAGGAACTGGCTCTTGTCGGCGTCACGGCTGCCACGGTCGCGGTTGGGGTTGCGCTCACGGCCACCACGGCGCGGCTCGCGCTCGCTCCGGGTGTTGTTGTCGGTTCCCGCAGCGGTCTCCACCGGCTGCGTGCCCTCCGTTACCTGATCGGCCACGGTCTGCTCCTTGTTGTTTGCGTCGCTCACAGGTTCAGTCCACCCTCTCGAGCTCCCTCGGCGACAGCAGCGACGCGTCCCGCGTACTTGCTGCCACCACGGTCGAACACGACGGCGTCGACGCCTGCGGTCTTCGCACGCTCGGCGACGAGCTCGCCGACCTTGCGGGCCTTGGCGGTCTTGTCACCGTCGAACGTACGGAGGTCGGTCTCCATGGTCGACGCGGAGGCCAGCGTGTGACCCTTCGCGTCGTCGACGACCTGCACGAAGACGTGGCGGGCCGAACGGGTGACGACCAGGCGCGGACGGACCGCGGTGCCCTCGATCTTCTTGCGAAGGCGGGTGTGACGGCGATCGCGAGCGGCCGCCTTGCTCTTTCCTCTGGTACCCAGAGCCATGATTACTTACCAGCCTTTCCGGCCTTGCGACGAACGACCTCGCCGGCGTAGCGCACGCCCTTGCCCTTGTACGGCTCGGGCTTGCGGATCTTGCGGATGTTCGCGGCGACCTCGCCGACGGCCTGCTTGTCGATCCCTGCGACGGTGAGGCGGTTGTTGCCCTCGACCGTGAAGGTGATGCCGGCCGGCGGCTCCACGGTCACCGGGTGCGAGAAGCCGAGCGCGAACTCGACGGCCGCACCCTTCTGCACGACGCGGTAACCGGTGCCGACGATCTCCAGGCCCTTGGAGTAGCCCTGGGTGACGCCGATGATCTGGTTGTTGATGAGGGTGCGGGTGAGGCCGTGCAGCGAACGCGAAGCGCGCTCGTCGTCCGGACGGGTCACGAGGACCTGGTTCTCCTCGAGCTTGACCTCGATCGGGTTCGCGACGGTGAGGCTGAGCTCACCCTTCGGACCCTTGACGGTGACGGCCTGGCCGTCGATCTTCACATCGACCCCGGTCGGGATGTCGATGGGCAGTCTTCCAATACGCGACATGGCGGATTACCACACGTAGGCGAGGACTTCCCCACCCACGCCCTTCTTCTCAGCCTGGCGGTCCGTGAGCAGACCGGAGGAGGTGGACAGGATGGCGACGCCGAGCCCGCCGAGCACCTTGGGGAGCTCCGTGGACTTCGCGTAGACGCGAAGGCCGGGCTTCGACACGCGCTTGATACCGGCGATGGAACGCTCGCGGTTCGGACCGAACTTGAGGTTCAGGGTCAGGGTCTTCCCGACGCGGGCGTCGGCGACCTCCCAGCCGGAGATGTAGCCCTCGTTGGTGAGGATCTCGGCGATGTGGGCCTTGAGCTTCGAGTGCGGCATCGACACGGTGTCGTGGTGAGCCGAGTTCGCGTTGCGCAGTCTGGTCAGCATGTCTGCGACCGGATCTGTCATGGTCATGGGGATTTTCCTTACTGACACCAGGTTTCGTTCAGCCGTACACGGCTGACGACCTGTGGTGGAAGCGGGCCGGCCACGGCGGCCGGCCCGCAGGTGGGCCTCAGTTGGCCGCGTCGGAGGAACGGAACGGGAAGCCGAGCTGCTTGAGCAGCGCGCGGCCCTCGTCGTCGTTCTTCGCGGTGGTCACCACAGTGATGTCCATGCCGCGGACGCGGTCGATGCGGTCCTGGTTGATCTCGTGGAACATCGACTGCTCCGTGAGACCGAACGTGTAGTTGCCGTTCCCGTCGAACTGCTTGTCGCTCAGACCGCGGAAGTCGCGGATACGCGGAAGCGCGAGCGTGAGCAGACGGTCGAGGAACTCCCACATGCGGTCGCCGCGCAGCGTGACGTGCGCGCCGATCGGCTGACCCTCGCGCAGCTTGAACTGCGCGATGGACTTGCGGGCCTTGGTGACCTGAGGCTTCTGGCCGGTGATCAGGGTGAGGTCGTTGACCGCACCATCGATCACCTTGCCGTCACGAGCCGCCTCGCCCACACCCATGTTGACGACGATCTTCACCAGACCGGGCACCTGGTGCACGTTGGTGAAGCCGAAGTCGCCCAGGAGCTGCTGGGAGATCTCGTTCTTGTACTTCTGCTTCAGGCGCGGCTGGATTTTGCCAGCAGCGGTTGCAGTGTCGGTCATTACAGGTCCTTACCAGACTTCTTGGCGTAGCGAACGCGGACCGTCTTGGTGACGCCGTCCTTCGTGACGCTCTCTTCGCGGAAGCCGACGCGGGTCGGCTTCTTGGTCTCGGGGTCGACCAGCGCCACGTTCGAGACGTGGATCGAGGCCTCGTGGGTCTCGATGCCGCCGGTCTTCGTGCCACGCTGCGTCTGGCCGACGCGCACGTGCTTGGTCACGAAGTTGACGCCCTCGACGATGACACGGTTCTGCTCGACGAGAACCTCGATCACGCGACCCTGCTTGCCACGGTCACCACCGCGGGCCTGCGAGCGGCCCGAGATGACCTGGACCAGGTCGCCCTTCTTGATGTTCGCCATGGGTTACAGCACCTCCGGTGCGAGCGAGATGATCTTCATGAACTTCTTGTCGCGGAGCTCGCGGCCGACCGGTCCGAAGATGCGCGTGCCGCGGGGGTCACCGTCGTTCTTCAGGATGACAGCGGCGTTCTCGTCGAACTTGATGTAGGAGCCGTCCGGGCGGCGGGTGTTCTTGCGAACACGCACGACGACCGCCTTGACGACGTCGCCCTTCTTGACGTTCCCACCCGGGATCGCGTCCTTGACCGTGGCGACGATGACGTCGCCGAGGCCTGCGTAGCGACGGCTGGAGCCGCCGAGCACGCGGATCGCGAGGAGCTCCTTGGCGCCGGTGTTGTCGGCGACCTTGAGTCGGGATTCCTGCTGGATCACTTGACTGTGTCCTTTCTCAAAGCAAGTTGGCTGTTACTCGTCATTGCGTCCTCGCTACTTTGCCTTCTCGAGGATTTCGACGAGCCGCCAACGCTTTGACGCGCTCAGGGGACGGGTCTCGTTGATGAGAACGAGGTCGCCGATGCCGGCGGTGTTGTTCTCGTCGTGCGCCTTCACCTTGGAGGTGCGGCGGATGACCTTGCCGTACAGGGGGTGCTTCACGCGGTCCTCGACCTCGACGACGATGGTCTTGTCCATCTTGTCGCTGACGACGTAACCGCGGCGGGCCTTGCGGTACCCGCGGACGAGGGCCTCGTCGGCCGCCGACTCCGCGGCCGCGGCCTTGGTGGTCTCAGCCATTACTTGGCCTCCTCATTCGTGGTGTCGACCTCGGCCTCGGCGGCCGGGGCCGCCTTCTTGGCACGGGTCTTCTTCTTCTCGGCCGGCGCGGCCTCGGTCGGGACCGGGGTCGCCCGGATCCCGAGCTCGCGCTCGCGGATCACGGTGTAGATACGAGCGATGTCGCGCTTCACGGCGCGGAGGCGGCCGTGGCTCTCGAGCTGGCCGGTGGCCGACTGGAAGCGCAGGTTGAACAGCTCTTCCTTGGCCTTCTTCAGCTCGTCGACGAGACGCTCGTCTTCAAAGGTGTCGAGCTCGCTCGAGGCAAGCTCCTTGGAACCGATCGCCATTATGCGTCGCCCTCCTCGCGCTTGATGATGCGTGCCTTGAGGGGCAGCTTGTGAATTGCACGGGTCATGGCCTCGCGAGCGAGCTGCTCGGAGACGCCCGAGACCTCGAAGAGGACGCGGCCCGGCTTGACGTTGGCGACCCACCACTCCGGCGAACCCTTACCGGAACCCATGCGGGTCTCGGCCGGCTTCTTCGTGAGCGGACGGTCGGGGTAGATGTTGATCCACACCTTGCCGCCGCGCTTGATGTGACGCGTCATGGCGATACGAGCGGACTCGATCTGACGGTTGGTCACGTAAGCGGGCGTCAGGGCCTGGATGCCGAACTCGCCGAAGGAGACCTTCGTGCCACCGGTCGCCTGGCCGCTACGGCCGGGGTGGTGCTGCTTGCGGTGCTTGACTCTGCGTGGGATCAACATGGTTATGCCTCAACTCCTGCTGCGGCCGGCGCGCTCTCGGTGGCGGGGGCGTTGCCCCGGCCGCCACCGCGACGCGGACGGTCACGGTCGTTGCGCTCGCGCGACGGCTTCTGGTTGGCCTGCTCGCGAGCAAGTTCCTTGTTCGTGATGTCGCCCTTGTAGATCCACACCTTCACACCGATGCGACCGAAGGTGGTCTTGGCCTCGTAGAAGCCGTAGTCGATGTTGGCGCGGAGCGTGTGCAGCGGCACACGACCCTCGCGGTAGAACTCGGAGCGGCTCATCTCGGCGCCGCCGAGGCGGCCCGACACCTGGATGCGGACACCCTTGGCGCCGGCGCGCTGAGCGCCCTGCAGGCCCTTGCGCATCGCGCGGCGGAAGGCCACACGTGCAGCGAGCTGCTCGGCGATGCCCTGCGCGACGAGCTGGGCGTCGGCCTCGGGGTTCTTCACCTCGAGGATGTTCAGCTGGATCTGCTTGCCCGAGAGCTTCTCGAGGTCGGCGCGGATGCGCTCGGCCTCGGCGCCACGGCGACCGATCACGATGCCCGGGCGGGCGGTGTGGATGTCGACGCGGACGCGGTCACGGGTGCGCTCGATCTCGATGCGCGAAACACCGGCGCGGTCGAGCGACGTCTTGAGCAGCGTGCGGATCTTGACGTCCTCGGCCAGGTAGTCGCTGTAACGCTGACCCGGCTTCGTGCTGTCCGAGAACCAGCGCGACACGTGGTCGGTGGTGATGCCCAGACGGAAGCCGTAGGGATTGACTTTCTGGCCCATTACTTGCTCGCCTTCTTCACTGTGCTGGCCTTCTTCGTAGCCTTCGCGTCCTCGACCTCATCCGGCGTCGCGAGGACGATCGTGATGTGGCTGGTGCGCTTGTTGATCCGGAAGGCCCGGCCCTGTGCACGCGGCTGGAACCGCTTGAGGGTCGTCCCCTCGTCCACGAAGGCGCGGCTCACGTACAGGTCCTGCTCGTCCAGGTAGGTGTTGCTCTGGTCGGCCTTGACCCGCGCGTTGGCGATAGCCGAGGCGACGAGCTTGTAAACCGGCTCGCTCGCGCTCTGCGGGGCGAACTTCAGGATGGCCAGGGCCTCCTGGGCCTGCTTGCCGCGGATCAGGTTGACGACGCGGCGGGCCTTCATGGGGGTAACGCGGATGTGTCGCACGCGGGCGATCGACTCCACCATTTCTCTCCTCCTTACGCCACCGCGATCAGCGGCGGCGACCCTTCTTGTCGTCCTTCACGTGTCCACGGAAGGTACGGGTCGGCGCGAACTCGCCGAGCTTGTGACCGACCATGGTCTCGGTGACGAACACCGGGATGTGCTTGCGACCGTCGTGCACCGCGATGGTGTGACCCAGCATGGCCGGGACGATCATCGAGCGGCGCGACCAGGTCTTGATCACGTTCTTGCTGTTGGCCTCATTCGCGGCGACCACCTTGCGAAACAGGTGCTCGTCGACGAAGGGGCCCTTCTTGAGACTGCGTGGCATCTTCTCGAACTCCTACTTGCGCTTCTTGCCGGCGTTACGGCGGCGGACGATGAGCTTGTCGCTTTCCTTGTTGGGGTGGCGCGTACGGCCTTCCTTCTGACCCCACGGGCTGACCGGGTGGCGACCACCGGAGGTCTTGCCCTCACCACCACCGTGCGGGTGGTCGATCGGGTTCATCGCGACACCGCGGACGGTCGGGCGGACGCCCTTCCAGCGCATGCGGCCGGCCTTGCCCCAGTTGATGTTCGACTGCTCGGCGTTGCCGACCTCGCCGATGGTGGCGCGGCAGCGCGCGTCGACGTTGCGGACCTCACCGGAGGGGAGGCGCAGCTGGGCGTAGGGGCCGTCCTTCGCGACGAGTCGGACGGACGAACCGGCCGAACGGGCGATCTTGGCGCCGCCGCCCGGCTTCAGCTCGATTGCGTGCACGACGGTACCGGTCGGGATGTTGCGCAGCGGCAGGTTGTTGCCCGGCTTGATGTCGGCGCCTGCGCCCGACTCCACGACGTCGCCCTGCTTGAGGCCGGCCGGCGCCAGGATGTAGCGCTTGGTGCCGTCCACGAAGTGGAGCAGCGCGATGCGCGCGGTGCGGTTGGGGTCGTACTCGATGTGAGCGACCTTGGCGTCGACGCCGTCCTTGTCGTTGCGACGGAAGTCGATCAGGCGGTACTGGCGCTTGTGGCCACCACCGATGTGACGGGTCGTGATGCGGCCCTGGTTGTTGCGGCCACCGGTCTTCGACAGCGGGCGGAGAAGGGACTTCTCCGGCGTCGACCGGGTGATCTCGGCGAAGTCGGCGACCGAGGAGCCGCGACGACCGGGGGTCGTGGGCTTGTAGTTACGAATTGCCATGTCTGTCTTCCTCTAGTCCTTCGCTCAGCCGACGGCCGTGAAGATGTCGATGGAACCGGACTTCAGCGTGACGATGGCGCGCTTGGTGTGCTTGCGCTTGCCGGTGCCGAAGCGGGTGCGGCGGGTCTTGCCCTGACGGTTCAGGGTGTTCACCGATGCGACCTCGACCTTGAAGATCGACTCGATCGCGAGCTTGATCTCGGTCTTGTTCGAGCGCGGGTCCACGACGAAGGTGTACTTGCCCTCGTCGATCAGGCCGTAGCTCTTCTCGGAGACCACCGGGGCGATGATGATGTCGCGCGGGTCCTTGTTGACGGCCATTACGCATCCACCTCTTCCTTGTTGCTCGCAGTGTCGGTCTTGGAGGCGATGAAGCCTTCGAGCGCGGCCTGGGAGAAGACGATGTCGTCGCTCACCAGGACGTCGTAGGCGTTCAGCTGGTCGTACGTCAGGACGTGAACCGTCGGCACGTTGCGGACGCTCTTGAAGGCCAGCTCGTCGTCGCGCTCGAGGACCACGAGGACGTGCTTCGAAGTCGCGATGCCGCTCAGCAGGTCGACGACGGCCTTGGTCGAGGGCACGTCACCGGAGGTGAAGGCCTGGACGGCGTGGAGGCGGGCGCCGCGTGCGCGGTCCGAGAGGGCGCCGAGCAGAGCAGCAGCGATCATCTTCTTCGGGGTGCGCTGCGCGTAGCTGCGCGGCGTCGGGCCGTGGACGATGCCACCACCGGTCATCTGCGGGGCGCGGATGGAACCCTGACGGGCGCGGCCGGTGCCCTTCTGCTTGAACGGCTTGCGGCCGGCGCCGGAGACCTCGCCGCGACCCTTGGTCTTGTGCGTGCCCTGACGCGCGGCGGCGAGCTGCGCCGTCACGACCTGGTGGATCAGCGGGATGTTGGTCTGAACGTCGAACAGGGACTCGGGAAGCTCGACAGTGCCGGCCTTCTTGCCCTTGAGGTCGACGACGTCAATCGAGGTAGCCATGCGTTAGGCCCCCTTCACTGCGTTGCGGACGAAAACGATGCGGCCACGAGCGCCGGGAACGGCGCCCTTGACCAGCAGCAGGCCCTTCTCGGCGTCGACCGCCTGGACCTTGAGGTTCAGGACGGTCACACGCTCGCCACCCATGCGACCGGCCATGCGCATGCCCTTGAAGACACGGCTCGGGGTCGAGGAGGCGCCGATGGAACCCGGCTTGCGGTGATTGCGGTGCGCACCGTGCGAAGCGGAGACGCCCTGGAAGTTGTGGCGCTTCATGACACCGGCGAAGCCCTTACCCTTCGAGGTCCCGACGACGTCGACCAGCTGGCCGGCCTCGAAGGTTCCGTCGACGGTCAGCTCCTGGCCGGCCGCGTACTCGGCGGCGTCGGCGGTGCGGACCTCGGTGAGGTGACGGCGCGGCGTGACGCCGGCCTTGTCGAAGTGACCGGCGGACGGCTTGTTGACCTTGCGCGGGTCGATCTGGCCGTAGGCGATCTGGACGGCGTTGTAGCCGTCGGCCTCAGGGGTGCGGACCTGGGTGACGACGTTCGGCGTGATCTCGATGACGGTCACGGGGATGAGCTTGTTGTTCTCGTCCCAGACCTGGGTCATACCGAGCTTCTTGCCGAGGAGACCCTTGGAGGTCTTGGTGTCGTGCGCTGCACTGTTGGAGTTAGGCATGGTGACACTCCCCCTTAGAGCTTGATCTCGATGTTGACGTCGGCGGGCAGGTCGAGACGCATGAGCGAGTCGACGGCCTTCGGCGTCGGGTCGATGATGTCGATCAGCCGCTTGTGCGTGCGCATCTCGAAGTGCTCGCGGCTGTCCTTGTACTTGTGGGGCGAACGGATGACGACCACCACGTTCTTCTCGGTGGGAAGGGGCACCGGGCCGACGACGGTCGCGCCGGCACGGGTCACCGTGTCGACGATCTTGCGCGCCGAGGTGTCGATGACCTCGTGGTCATACGACTTAAGCCGAATGCGGATCTTCTGTCCCGCCATGTCTGACTCTCTCTCTTGTTATGGCGTCGTACGAGACGGCTCTTTCGAGCCGTTCTTCGCATTGGACGCGGTGCGACGTACGCGTGGGGAACGCCACTATTCTTCTGTCAACTCCCCGACGCATCCGGGCGTTGAGCCCGGTCCGGAGCACAGGGATAGCCCCTGGCTTCGATGGTTGTCGGATTGAGCGTGTCCTGCTGCCTGCGGCCTAACCATCTGCCGCGTATCGGTGACGACTCGCGGTGGGCTATGCACTGCCTGGCAGTGATCCGGTCAGCGCGCGCACATGCACACACGTTCCGAAATGTTGAACTAGACAAGTTTGCCAGATCGGAGCCAATGCTGCAACCCGGGCGTGTCGCGCCGGCGCGTCGCAGCGACTGCGGTGTCCCGTCACGTGAGCTGATGCGCGCCGCACCGCAGTCGTTACGCGGCGGCGCAGTCTCTCCACGGGGTGTTCGCGCGCGGGACGCCGACGGCGCTGAGGGTGGCGGCGAGGGTGCGCTGGTCGCGTGCGGTGGACCAGCGCCAGCGCACGACGCGCCACCCGAGAGCACGGAGGCGGTCCTCGCGGATCTTCTCGTCGAGCACCACCCGCTCGGCGGTGCGACCGCCGCGCACGGCGGCGTCGAGGTACTTCCGATCCCCGTCGGCCTCGCCGATCACCCGCGCGGACGGCCAGGCGAAGTCGACGAACCCGATTCGCCCGGCACCATCTGAGAACGGGGTCTGCAGGTCGGGTTGAGCCAGGCCCGCGGCATGGATGCTTACGCGGCTCACGGACTCCAGTGGGGATTCGGCACGTCCGTCCGCGAATGCGATCACATCGAGTGCGCGGCGATGCCCGCGCATCGGCTGAGCCCGCATCCAGGCGGCGAGGAGCGCGGCCGCTCCGTCACCGCCGATGGCGGCAGCCGTGCGGAGAAAGTGGTCAGCGGCGGCGACGGCATCCGGACGGCGCGTGGTGGCTGCGAGGTCGACGACCGTCCGGGTGATCGATGTGCAGCGGAGACCGGACACGACGGTGAGGTCGGCCGCATCCACCTCGGTGGAGTGGGCGACGACCTCCCGCGCCGAGCGGCCACCACTGGTCCGTCCGACCGTGACATGCAGCTCGCTCGGGATGGGGCCGATGAACGGGAGGCCGTGGATGACGGCGGCGGACCAGTGGGAGAAGGTGGGAGTCCTCACCCGAGTGCGGGCGAAGGCGGACAGTCGCAAAAGGTAGCGCTCGCGTTCGGCGAGTCCGTCCCAGTCGAGGCGGGCGACGTAGGCTCCATGGCCGACCCGGATCTCGGCTCCCGTGCGCGCCGCTCGGGCGTGCTGCTGCCGCGTCTCGCTGCGGTCGCGCAGTTCGCTCACCAGGACCACTCGCGGTTCGCTCGACTCGGGCTTCATGCGTACCGGTCTACAGCCGCGGCCCGTAGTGACGGGCCACGCCCCCGCATCCCGTGGACAACTCCGTCGCCCCGTGGGTTGTGCACGGACCGGCGACTGCGGTGCTGCGTAACGAGTGCTACGCGGCGCGCGGGCGCAGATGCGTCACGGGACCGCAGTCACCGGGCGGGAGGGGTGGGGCGGGAGGGTGGGGACGCCGGGGCGGGAGGGGCAGGCGGGGGTGGCGGGGCAAAAAGGGAGCGGGGCCGGCGCTGCCGACCCCGCTCGAGTGGCGCCTCGCGCCGCCACTCAGCTCGATGTCCACGACCGCTAGGCGGCACCTGAACTTCCGTTACGAGAACCGGTCAGCGGCGTGGGCTGGTTTGCGAGGCCGTGGGTATTCATAGGCGCTCCTCTCGTCGACGGGAACCGTTCGGTGGGAACGGTGCGTCAAGTCTCCGTCGGCGAGGGGCGGGAGTAAAGCCCCAGGGACACGAAAACCTGGAGAGACAGCCCCCGGAGACACGAAAAGAGGGCCGGACCCGAAGGTCCGACCCTCTCACAAGCGAGGTCGCAGAGGACTTACTTGTTGATCTTCGTGACGGTACCGGCGCCCACGGTGCGGCCACCCTCACGGATGGCGAAGCCGAGGCCCTCCTCCATGGCGATCGGCTGGATCAGCTCGACCGACATGTCGGTGGTGTCGCCGGGCATGACCATCTCGGTGCCCTCGGGCAGCGAGATGACGCCGGTGACGTCGGTGGTGCGGAAGTAGAACTGCGGACGGTAGTTCGTGTAGAAGGGGTTGTGACGGCCACCCTCATCCTTGGACAGGATGTAGGCGGTTCCCTCGAAGTTGGTGTGAGGGGTCACAGAACCCGGCTTCGCGACGACCTGGCCGCGCTCCACGTCCTCGCGCTTGGTGCCGCGGAGGAGCAGACCACAGTTCTCGCCGGCCCAGGCCTCGTCGAGCTGCTTGTGGAACATCTCGATACCGGTGACCGTGGTCTTCTGCGTCGGGCGGATGCCGACGATCTCGACCTCGGAGTTGATGGCGAGGGTTCCGCGCTCGGCGCGGCCGGTGACGACGGTTCCACGACCGGTGATCGTGAAGACGTCCTCGATCGGCATCAGGAACGGCTTGTCCTTGTCGCGCACCGGGTCCGGGATGGACTCGTCGACGGCCTCCATGAGGTCGAGGATGGACTGGGTCCACTTCTCGTCGCCCTCGAGGGCCTTCAGGCCGGAGACGCGGATGACCGGGGCGTTGTCGCCGTCGAAGTCCTGGCTGGAGAGCAGCTCACGGACCTCGAGCTCGACGAGCTCCAGGATCTCCTCGTCGTCGACCATGTCGGACTTGTTCAGCGCGACCAGCAGGTACGGCACGCCGACCTGCTTGGCGAGCAGAACGTGCTCACGGGTCTGAGCCATCGGGCCGTCGGTGGCGGCGACCACGAGGATCGCGCCGTCCATCTGAGCAGCACCGGTGATCATGTTCTTGATGTAGTCGGCGTGACCCGGGGCGTCAACGTGCGCGTAGTGGCGCTTCGGCGTCTCGTACTCGACGTGCGAGATGTTGATCGTGATACCACGCTGACGCTCTTCCGGAGCCGAGTCGATCGACGCGAAGTCGCGCTGAACGTTGGTCGCCGACGGGTACTTGTCAGCAAGCACCTTGGAGATCGCCGCGGTGAGCGTCGTCTTGCCGTGGTCGACGTGACCGATGGTTCCGATGTTGACGTGCGGCTTAGTCCGCTCGAACTTGGCCTTAGCCACTGTGGGTCCTCCTCAGGACTCTCGTGCACATCCCCCGGTCGATGGATTTCGACCGGTGGGATCTGCGGATTGGTTTCTTATGTTACGGGATGTTGCCTGGGGTGAGCGACCGAGGTCACTCGCCCTTGCTCTTCTGGACGATCTCGTCGGCCACAGCCTTCGGGACCTCCGCGTAGCTGTCGAACTGCATCGAGTAGACCGCGCGGCCCGAGGTCTTGGACCGCAGGTCGCCGATGTAGCCGAACATCTCGGACAGCGGAACGTTGGCACGCACCACCTTGACACCGCTGGCGTCCTCCATCGACTGGATCTGCCCACGACGGGAGTTCAGGTCGCCGATAACGTCGCCCATGTACTCCTCCGGCGTACGCACCTCGACCGCCATGAGCGGCTCGAGGAGCACCGGGTTCGCCTTCCGAGCGGCCTCTTTGTAGGCCATCGAGCCGGCGATCTTGAACGCCATCTCCGAGGAGTCGACGTCGTGCGCTGCACCGTCGAGGAGCGTCGCCTTGACGCCCACCGTCGGGAAGCCGGCGAGAACGCCGACCTGCATCGCGTCCTGGATACCCGCGTCCACCGAGGGGATGTACTCGCGGGGCACGCGACCGCCGGAAACGGCGTTCACGAACTCGTACGAGGTCTCCGGGGTGACTTCGATCGGCTCCAGGCTGATCTGCACCTTTGCGAACTGACCGGATCCACCGGTCTGCTTCTTGTGGGTGTAGTCGTACTTCTCGACCGTGCGGCGCAGCGTCTCGCGGTAGGCGACCTGGGGCTTGCCCACGTTCGCCTCGACGTTGAACTCGCGCTTCATGCGGTCGACGAGGATGTCGAGGTGGAGCTCGCCCATGCCCTTGATGACGGTCTGGCCGGTCTCCTGGTTCTGCTCGGTGCGGAACGTCGGGTCCTCTTCGGCCAGCTTCTGGATCGCGGTGCCCAGCTTCTCCTGGTCGGCCTTGGTCTTCGGCTCGATGGCGACCTCGATCACCGGCTCCGGGAAGGTCATCGACTCGAGCACGACCTGGTTGTCCGGGTCGCTCAGGGTGTCACCGGTGGTGGTGTCCTTGAGGCCGATCACCGCGTAGATGTTGCCGGCGGTGACGGAGTCGACGGGGATCTCCTTGTTGGCGTGCATCTGGAAGATCTTGCCGATGCGCTCCTTCTTGCCCTTGGTCGAGTTGATGACCTGGGCGCCGGAGTCGAGACGGCCCGAGTAGACGCGCACGTAGGTGAGGCGACCGAAGAACGGGTGAACCGCGACCTTGAACGCCAGCGCCGCGAACGGCTCGGAGGCGTCGGCGTGACGCATGATGACCTGCTCCTCGTCGCGCGGGTTGTGCGCCTCGATGGCGGGCACGTCGAGCGGCGACGGGAGGTAGTCGATCACGGCGTCGAGCATCGGCTGGACACCGCGGTTCTTGAACGCGGAACCGCAGAGGACCGGGTAGATCTCGTTGTTCACGGTCAGCTTGCGGATCGCTGCCTTGATCTCGGGAATCGTGATCTCTTCGCCGCCGAAGAACTTCTCGAGCAGAGCATCGTCGGTCTCGGCGACGGTCTCGAGCAGGCGGGTGCGGTACTCCTCGGCCTTCTCTTTCAGGTCGGCCGGGATCTCCTGGACCTCGTACTTGGCGCCCATGGTGACATCACCCTTTGCGTCGCCGGGCCAGACCAGCGCGCGCATCTCGACCAGGTCGACGACGCCGACGAAGTCGGACTCGGAACCGATCGGGAGCTGCATGACCAGCGGCTTGGCGCCGAGGCGGGAGACGATGGTGTCGACGGTGAAGTAGAAGTCGGCGCCCAGCTTGTCCATCTTGTTGACGAAGCAGATGCGCGGGACGACGTACTTGTCGGCCTGACGCCAGACGGTCTCCGACTGGGGCTCGACGCCCTCCTTCGCGTCGAACACGGCGACGGCACCGTCGAGGACGCGGAGCGAACGCTCCACCTCGACCGTGAAGTCGACGTGACCGGGCGTGTCGATGATGTTGATCTGGTTCTTGTTCCAGAAACAGGTCACGGCCGCGGACGTGATGGTGATGCCGCGCTCCTTCTCCTGTTCCATCCAGTCGGTGGTCGAGGCGCCGTCGTGGGTCTCGCCGATCTTGTGGTTGACGCCCGTGTAGAACAGGATGCGCTCGGTCGTGGTGGTCTTGCCGGCATCGATGTGGGCCATGATGCCGATGTTGCGGACCTTGTTCAGGTCAGTGAGCACGTCCTGTGCCACAGGGTTCCTCCGAAAAGTTGAAAGTGGAAGGTGTGCCGTCCGGGCGCGGCACTATTGGTTACAACACCCGGACGGCAAGATTTATTACCAGCGGTAGTGGGCGAAGGCCTTGTTCGACTCGGCCATCTTGTGCGTGTCCTCACGACGCTTCACCGCGGCGCCGAGGCCGTTCGAGGCGTCGAGGATCTCGTTGGTGAGTCGCTCGGTCATCGTCTTCTCGCGACGGCCCTTGGCGTAGCTGGTGAGCCAGCGGAGCGCGAGGGTGTTGGCGCGGTGCGGCTTGACCTCGACCGGCACCTGGTAGGTCGACCCACCGACACGGCGGGAGCGGACCTCGAGGGTCGGGCGGATGTTGTCGAGCGCCTTCTTGAGCGTGGTGACCGCATCCTGACCGGACTTGGTGGAGACGCCTTCGAGCGCGTCGTAGACGATGCGCTCGGCGAGGCCCTTCTTGCCGTCGAGAAGGATCTTGTTGACGAGCTGGCTGACGACCGGCGATCCGTAGACCGGGTCGGCGACGACGGGACGCTTCGGAGCGGGACCCTTGCGAGGCATTACTTCTTCTCCATCTTCGCGCCGTAACGGCTGCGAGCCTGCTTGCGGTTCTTCACGGCCTGGGTGTCCAGGGCGCCGCGAACGATCTTGTAGCGGACGCCGGGGAGGTCCTTCACACGGCCGCCGCGGACGAGCACCATCGAGTGCTCCTGCAGGTTGTGGCCCTCACCGGGGATGTAGGCGGTGACCTCGGTCCCGTTCGACAGCTTCACGCGGGCGACCTTACGGAGCGCGGAGTTCGGCTTCTTGGGGGTGGTGGTGTACACGCGGGTGCACACGCCGCGCTGCTGGGGGTTGGCCTTCAGGGCGGGAGCCTTGGTCTTGGTGACCTTCGGCGTCCGGCCCTTACGGACCAACTGCTGAATGGTTGGCACTGAACTTCTCCTTTTATGGACTGCACGGTGACAGTTGTTGCTTCTTCCCCGGCGCTCGCACACCCGTCCGCCCGGGTTCGGGCTCGTGGGTGAATGGGCGCTGGGGGAATCGGCCGACAGGCGATGCTCGCCGGCCGATATGCCGTGGGGGCGGGGATTCCGTGCGGTCTCCCTGCCCATCGGATGAGTACGTGCCAGCCCGCTTGTTCCGCGCCCGGAAGTGGGCATGAGACAAGCGCGCGACAGAGCGCACACCCGATAAATACTATCTGCCGGGCCCCTGCCGGTCAAATGAACCAGGGGCTGCGGGGGCCTAGTCCGCGCACGGCGAAAAGGGGCGGCCGTCCATCCGGACGGCCGCCCCTTAGGCGGGTGGGACTCGGCTCAGCCGCCGATGCCCTTCGCGAGCTCGCTGTCGACGTTCTGGAGGGCGTCAGCGGCCTTGGTGAGGAACTGCGACATCCCGTCGAGCCCGTTCACGGCCTCCGTGGTGCCCTTGGTGAACTGCTCGTAGGAGGTGTGGAAGGCGCCGGACGCCTGGTCGGTGACGAAGCCGCCGTTGACGAGCCCGTTCACCAGGTTCTGGAGTTCGTGCAGTTTCGCGGTGATGTCGTCCTTGCCCGCGGTGAGGCGGTTCGCGGCATCGGTCATCTCGCCGTATGTGACGTTCATGTTGGCCATGACGGTCCTAATCCCTTCGTGTTCGAAAGAGGCCGTACCCCCGGGGCCGACCAGCTACGTCAACCTAACCAGGCCCGAACGACGCACGGAATGGGGAGCACTCCCCATCCCACCGGCTTCAGGGGCAGCGGCCCGGCGGGATAGCCTGGCAGCCATGCCCACGTACCGCGCGATGAAGCCGAACCCGAACTCCGCCGCCGCCGCGTCGCAGGGCAGGAGCAAGCGGTTGGGAGCCGATCGCGCGGCGACGCCGCCCACACCGGCCGGACGCGCGCTCCGGCCGTTCGGGTACCTGCTCGTCGCGATCGTCTGGACGGCGATCGGCGCGGTCACGCTGCTGCTGCCCGCTGCGCTCCCGTTCGGGCTGTCGAGCTCGGGCGACGGCTTCAGCTCGCGGGAGTTCGTCACCGGAGGCGACCCCGTCTCCATGATCCTGTTCGCCGTGATCGTCGTGGTGCTGCTCATCCCGTTGCTGGGCTACCTGTTCGTGGCGCTGCCGCTCGCCAGCGTTCCGCTCGCCGTGCTGGCGTGGACGTACGTGGCCCGCAGCCTCCGGCCCGCCTATGCGGGCGAACGTCTGTCGAGCACCGGATGGTCGCGCGATGTGATCGGTCCGGTGACGGTCGGGCAGACCGCGTTGTCGCTGCTGCCCGTCCGCCTCACACCGTGGACGCGGTTCTGGACCGAGCTGATGTTCCTGGGCTGGCGGCCGAGTCGCGGCGTGCTGATCGCCGGCCTCCCCTACGGTCTCGCGTCGTTCCTCGTCGCCGGCTGGCTGCTCTGGCCGGTGGGCGCAGGCGCGGCGATCGTCTGGACGGTCGTCACGGCGGCGCTGGTGGCCGTCAGCGTGGTCCTCGTGGTCCGCGCGTTCCGCCGCCGGGTCAGCGACCGGTCGCCTGCGGCGCGAGCGGTGCCCGGAAGCTGATCGAGTCGATCATCGCGTCGAAGAGCTCCAGGTAGAGGTCGGGCGCGGTCGCCATGGGCGCGTTGACGCGCGCGTGGATGAGGCGGGAGCCGTCCGGCACCGGGAAGCGGTAGTCCGCCACCAGCTCCGGGGCCGACTCCTCGTCGTAGCGCGTCTGCCGCACCGACGAGCGACGGCGCACCGGGCCGATGGAGAGGTCGAGCGCGTCGTCGTCGGGGAAGCACCGGGCCAGGTGCGCGGCCGGGCCGTCCTCACTGATTCCGTCCTCACCCGGCGCAGTGGGCCACTCCTCGCGCGACAGGACGAGGGAGGCCGGGAAGGGCACCCCTGGCAGGATCTCCATCGACAGCGCGAGTGCGAACGCCTCGCTGTCGTTGGCCAGCGCGACGAGACGCTCCAGTTCGGTTTTCGCCGTCCGGCGCACGCGGGCCAGCCGGTCGGCGCGACCGACCCGGTCCGACACCAGCCGGGCGATGCGCTTGCCGGCCGCCTCGTCGTCGTGCAGCGGGATCATCACCCAGGTTCCCGGGAAGACGATCACGAGCTCGTCGAGCGCGGTCACCCGCGGTTCGGCGGTGCCGTCCGTCATGCGGCCTCCCCTAGGCTGACCCGGACCGACTCCGCGATCTCCTGCGTGTCCTCGACCATGTCGTCGAAGCCGCCGATGAAGGCTGAGCGGAAGACGAGCTGGACCGCCTGCGCGGCCCCGACCGGGAAGATGGCGAACACGACACGCTGCTCGAGCAGGGCGTCGCCCGCCTCCTCGTCGTCGAGCGCGGTCAGGTGGGTGAAGCCGACCAGCTCGCCGATGGGATGCGCACTGCGCCACGACCGGTAGCCCCGGATCTCGTAGCCCGGCTCGCGGTGCTCCGCCTCGGCGTCAGTCGCCGCGAGGTAGCTCTCCGGGGTGTCGTCGACCTCCAGCTGCAGCAGCTCGTACGTCTGGTAGGCGGTGATCACGCCCTCGGCCGGGAACGGGATGAACACCCGCGCCTGCGTGGCGCCGCTCGGGTCCTCGGCGTGCAGCACCTGCTGCAGGGCTTGGAGGGCCGGGGCCAGGTTCTTGCGCAGCTCCTCCCCGCCGAAGGTCGCGGCGAGCCGGTCGGGCCAGTCGCCGCGCGGATCCTCGCTCAGCGTCTCGACGTCGTACCAGCCCTCCGGCGCTTCGAACGAGATGTCGGTGATGTCACGTGGACGAAGCGTCATGCTCCGGTCGCTCCTCTGCGGTCGCGGGGTCAGCCGTTGTGGTCCTTGTACGTCGGAACGTACTGGTCCGCCTTGCTCAGCACGAACTTCTGGAGGTCGACGCTGGGCAGCTGACCGTAGTCGGTGTGGTTCGGCCCGCCGTCCAGCTTATTGACGATCGAGTCGACCTTGCCCGGCACGTTGACCAGCCCGACGCCCTTGTTGATGAGCCCGGCGCCCTGGTGGTAGGCGACGCCTGCCGTGAGGAGGCTGAATTCGCGAGCCCGGAAATCGTGCTTGACGGCGGCCACGACGTTGTCGTCGATGCCGGCCAGGGTCTTGAGCGCCGCCGAGCTGTCGCCGCCGACCGTGAAGAGCTCTTTGTATGCGGCCCGCTGCGCGGCGGCGGATTCGCCAGCGGCCTTCCAGATCTTGACGGGGTTGACGTCGTCGAGCGGCTTCGTGAACAGCTTCCTGGTGGCCGACTTCATCAGGCGCTGCCCGATCCGGACCTTGAGCGCGTTCGTCGGCGTGTGGACGGCGCCGGCGGCCAGCTTCGGCACCCGGGCGAGCCCCTTGACCCGCGCCGCTCGGCCGAGGAACGAGAAGATGCGGCCGCCGAAGAGGCTGAGCGCGACGGTGACGGCGGCGCCCAGGATGTCGAGGATGGTGCCCTCGCCCTTCGCGTACTTGATGACCGCATCCACCAGCTTGATGACCGAGGCGACCAGCGCGACGACCACGAGGATCTGGCCGAGGATCGGCACCCAGGAGAAGAAGATCGCGAGGACGCCGGCGATGTCGCCGATCGTCTCGACCACATCCATCACCTTGTCCCAGAAACCCGGGTTCTTGAGGCCGTTGTTGTGGTGGTCGACCACGTCGACGATCGCGGTGACCGCCTTCTCGGCGGCGCGGTTCTTCTTGTCGCGCGCGTCGTACCAGGCCTGGTGCGCAGCCTGCAGCGCCGCGTTCGCGCTGCGGGCGTGGTCATCGGCGGTGGAGGCGGCCTTCTTCGCAGTGGAGGCGTCCTCCGGCTTCGCGCTCTGCGCGTCCGTGTGGGCCGTCGTCGCCGCCTTGTGCGCCGCATCCGCTTCCCCCTGCTTCTGCTGGATGAGGGCGATCGCCTTGTCGGCGTCGTCCTGCGCCTCGCGCAGTTCGCCCGCGTAGGTGAGCAGGGCTGCCGCTGTCTTCGAGTACCGGTCCTTGGCCTTGCCGATGTCGTCGGCGGTGTCCTTCGACATCTCCTGCAGCTTCGAGACCGCCTGCGAGCGGTAGCCGGACATGTCGTGGATCTTGTCGAGCTCCTTCACCGAGCGCTGGATCGCCTCGCCGATCGACTGGTAGTGCTGCGCCTTGGCCTTCAGCACGTCGGGGTCGCCGGTGAGGGGCTGGAACTCCGTGTCGCTCACTTGGTCGCTCCGCTCTTCTTCGTGTCCTCCAGCGCCTTCGCGAGGTCGCCGTCCACCTTGGTGAAGTTGTCGGCGACGGCCGCGATGACCTCCTGCACGTTCTTCACGTTCTCGGTCATCTCCTTGCGCTTCTCGTTCCACTTGTGGGCGAAGTCGCGGACGTGGCTGTGCAGGTCGTCGTGCCCGGTAGCGTCGGCGACGGAGTCGCTGAAGTCGTCGGCGTTGTGGAACTCGCGCACCACGGCGTCGAGGTCGTCACGCAGCTGCACCAGTTCGTCCAGCTTGAGTACGAGATCGGACACTGTTCCTCCCCTATCGGTCCACGGCCACCGGAGTCGTCCGGCCATCCTGCGTTCAGCACGCTACCGGTGGTCCAGCGGGAGGGCGATGGGGAGCGGTCCCCATCCGCTCACGCGGGCGGAACTGGGTATGGTGCAGAAGTGCGACTGAAACTGACTCTCGCCCGGCCCTCCGGCAGCAGCGATGACATCGTCGTCACCGCGGACGCGGCGGCCAGCATCTCGGAGGTCGCCGCGACCATCGCGCGCATCGACCCCCGCCGCACCGGGCCGGTCGCGGCGCCCGGAGCGCTCACGCTGCGCGCCCAGCTCCCCGGACAGGCCGACCCGCTGATCCTGCCGCCGGACGCTCCGGTGGGCGAGGCGTGGATCGGCAGCGGCGCGACGGTCGCCCTCGCCGACGCCGGCCTCCACTACGCGCCGCCGGAACTCGGCGACGTGCCGGTCGTCGCGACCCTGCGGATCCTCAGCGGGCCGCAGGAGGGGACAGCGTTCCCGCTTCGCGCGGGGACCACGGTGCTCGGCCGGGACGAGTCGTGCGACATCGTCCTGGAGGACCCGCTGGTGTCGAAGCGTCACGTGCGGTTCGAGGCCGGGGACGGGGTGGAGGTCGTCGATCTCGGCTCCGCGAACGGCGTCGTGGTCGACGGCGGCCTCGTCACCCGCTTCACCGTGCGCCGCACCGAGACGCTGCTCCTGGGCGATACGGAGGTCTCGCTGGAGGTCGCGGCGGCGTCCGAGCTCCCCACCGCGACGCCCACCGCCGGGCCGGTGTTCTTCAACCGCTCGCCGCGGGTGGAGCGCCGCTACGCCGGTCAGGTGTTCCAGGCGCCCGACGTGCCCGCGGAGAAGGACGACCCGCCCTTCCCCCTGCTGGCGATGATCACGCCGCTGCTGCTCGGCGGCGCGATGTTCGCCCTCACGCACCAGCCGACCACGCTGCTGTTCGTGCTGCTGTCGCCCGTCATGCTGATCGGCAACTACATCAGCGGCCGAACCCGCGGCAAGCGGAAGCTGAAGAAGCAGATCGCGGCCTTCGAGCAGCGTCTGGAGGCGCTCTCCACCAAGCTGGACCAGGAGCGCCGCACCGAGGTCGAGCTGCGGCAGGCCGAGACGCCCACCACCGCGGATGCGCTCTCTGAGGCCGTCCGGCGCGGGCCGCTGCTCTGGACGCGGCGACCCGAGCACTGGTCGTTCCTCAACCTCCAGCTGGGCCGCGGATCGATGCGCTCACGCAACACCGTTCAGGCGGTCGATCGCGCCGAGCTGATCGTGGAGTTCCAGGAGCGGCTGGATGCGGTGATCGCGCAGAACGCGCGCGTCGACGACGTGCCCGTGCTCGACAACCTGTACGAGTCCGGCGCGCTCGGCATCGCCGGCCCAGCCGAGCTGGTCGCCGGGTCCGTGAACTCGGTGCTGGTGCAGCTCACCGCCCTCCACTCGCCCGCCGAGCTCGCGGTCGCTGCGCTCGTGTCGCCGCGCTGGTCCCGAGAGCTGAGCTGGCTCAAGTGGATGCCGCACACCTCCTCCCCGCACAGCCCGCTCGCCGGCGGCCACCTCGCCGACAGCGCGTCGAGCGCTGCGGGCGTACTGAGCGCCCTCGAGGGCCTGATCGAGGAGCGGCTGGCCGCGGCCCAGGCATCCCGGCAGCGGCGCGGAGCGATGGAGCAGGAGCGGGCCGCTCTGGAGCGCGGCGCCGAGGTCGGCCGCTCACAGACCACCGACGGCACGCCGTCACCGGTGCCCGCGGTCGTCGTCGTCATCTCGGACGACGTCGCCGTCGATCGCGCCCGTCTCGTGCAGCTGGCAGAGGCCGCCGCCGACGCCGGAATCTTCCCGGTCTGGGTGTCGGAGGACGTCCACGCGCTGCCCGCCGTCTGCCGCACCTTCCTGCAGCACACCGACCAGCCGCACCGGGCGCGGGCGGGCTTCGTCCGCCTCGGCGAGACCGTGGAGGACGTCGTCACGGAGCCGGTCAGCGCGGCGACCGCGCTCGACTACGCCAAGCGGATGGCGCCGGTCATCGACGCCGGTGCTCTGGTCGCCGACGCGAGCGACCTCCCGCGATCGATCTCGCTGGTCACCCTGCTCGGCCATGAGCTGGCGGAGTCGTCGAACGCGGTGGTCGATCGCTGGCGGCAGAACGCCTCCATCCACGACCGCACGTCGGGTGCGCGGCCCACCCGCCGACGTCCGGGGACGCTGCGCGCGACCATCGGCTCCGCCGGCGTGGATGCCATGCACCTGGACCTGCGCACGCAGGGGCCGCACGCCCTCGTCGGCGGCACGACCGGCGCCGGAAAGAGCGAGTTCCTGCAGGCGTGGGTGCTCGGGATGGCCGCCGAGTACAGCCCGGACCGGGTCACCTTCCTGTTCGTGGACTACAAGGGCGGCTCCGCCTTCGCCGACTGCGTCAGCCTCCCGCACTGCGTCGGGCTCGTCACCGACCTGAGTCCGCACCTCGTGCGCCGGGCGCTCACCAGCCTCCGTGCCGAGCTGCACCACCGCGAGCACCTGCTCAACCGGAAGAAGGCCAAGGACCTGCTGGAGATGGAGAAGCGAGGCGACCCGGACAGCCCGCCGGCGCTCGTTCTCGTCATCGACGAGTTCGCCGCGCTCGTCGGCGAAGTGCCGGAGTTCGTGGATGGCGTCGTGGACATCGCGCAGCGCGGCCGCTCGCTCGGCATCCACCTGATCATGGCGACGCAGCGGCCCGCCGGCGTCATCAAGGACAACCTGCGCGCGAACACCAACCTCCGCATCGCGCTGCGGATGGCCGACGAGTCGGACAGCCAGGACGTGGTCGGCGTGTCCGACGCCGCCCACTTCGACCCCAGCATCCCTGGGCGAGGGATGGCGAAGACGGGCCCGGGACGGTTGGTGCGGTTCCAGTCGGCGTACGCCGGTGGCTGGACCACGCGCGAACCGGAGCGGGCCGGCGTGGAGGTCGCCGAGCTGCGGTTCGGCGGCGAGCTGCGCTGGGAGGAGGAGCGGCCGGCGGAGGAGCCGGAACGCGACCTCGGACCCACGGACCAGCAGCGAGTGGTGGCCTCCATCGTCCGCGCGCACGCCGCCGCGCACATCCCGGCGCCGCGCCGCCCTTGGCTGGACGAGCTCGCCTCCGCGTACGACCTCGGCCTGCTGCGGCAGCGGACGGACGCCGAACTGCTGCTCGGCGTCGCCGACATCCCGGACCGGCAGGAGCAGCGCCCCGTCTACTTCCAGCCGGACGTCGACGGCAACATCGCCGTCTACGGCACCGGCGGGTCGGGCAAGTCGACCGTGCTGCGGACGCTCGCCTCCGCGGCCGCGATCACCCCGCGCGGGGGACCCGTGCACGTCTACGGACTCGACTTCGGCGCGGGCAGCCTCCGGATGCTGGAGAAGCTGCCGCATGTCGGCTCGGTCATCCCGGGCGACGACCCGGAGCGGATCATCCGGCTGTTCCGCATGCTCAAGGAGACCCTGGAGGACCGCGGCCCGCGCTACGCCGAGGCGAACGCCTCCACCATCACCGAGTACCGCTCGCTGACCGGGCGCCTCGACGAGCCGCGCATCCTGCTGCTCGTGGACGGCTTCCCCGGCTTCCGGGAGGACTTCGAGATCCCGGCCGGACGCTCGCAGTGGTACGACGTGTTCCGCGACCTGCTCGCCGACGGCCGCCGCCTCGGGATGCACGTGGCCCTGACCGGCGACCGGGCCGGCGCCGTGCCCACGGCGATCAACTCCCTGGTGCAGCGCCGCGTGGTGTTGCGGCTGACGGAGGACGGCTACGGGATGCTCGACGTGCCGAGCGACATCCTCTCGCCCTCCTCCCCTCCCGGTCGCGCCATCGTCGACGGGTACGAGACCCAGGTCGCCGTGCTCGGCGGATCGCGCGCGGTCTCCGACCAGTCGGAGGCCGTGCGCCGCCTCGCGGAGGCGATGGAGCGCGCCGGCATCCCCCACGCGCCGGTCGTCGGCTCGATGCCCAAGGAGCTGTCGCCGTCCGGCCTCCCGGACAGCACGGGCGGCCTCCCGGTGCTCGGCATCGGCGACCTGGACCTCGGGCCGCTCGGGTTCGAACCGTCCGGGACGCTGCTGGTGGCCGGTCCCCCGGCGAGTGGCCGGACCACGGCGCTCGCTGCGATCGCCGACGCGGTCGCGCGCTTCGACGCCGAGACCCGGCTGTACTACCTCGGCAGCGCCCGGTCGCCGCTCTCCGGCTCAGACCTGTGGACGGACCGGGCGCTCACCCCCGCCGCAGTGGCCGAGCTGGCGAAGGACCTTGCGGCCGCCATCGCCGACCCGGACACGGAGGGACGGATCGCCGTCTTCGTGGAGAGCATCGGGGACTTCCTGCAGACGCCCGCCGACTCCCCCATCGTGGAGCTGGTGCGGGCGGCGCGGCGCAGCGACCACCTGCTGGTGGCCGAGGCGGAGACGAGCGCCTGGGGCAGCTCCTGGCCGCTGCTCGGCGAGGTGAAGAACGGCCGACGCGGTCTGCTGCTGCAGCCGGACTCCATCGAGGGCGACCTGCTGCTCAAGACGCCGCTCCCCCGGCTGAACCGGTCCGAGTTCCCTCCGGGGCGCGGAGTGTTCATCCAGAAGGGCGGGTTCACGCGCGTGCAGGTGCCGCTGGTGGATGCGTCGCTGCCGGTCCGCGTGCGGGTCTGAGGGCGACCGCGGCTCCGTTCGTCCGCCGCGGGTCACTCGTCGTCGTCGTGCTCCCACGGCCAGCGGGGGCGGCCGCGCTGCCGGAAGCGGCCGACGAGCACCAGCTGGTACAGGAGGGTGACCGCGAACGCCGCGAGGGCCGCGGTGATGGCCGGCCAGCGGGCCAGCTGCGAGAACGCGAACAGGAAGTAGTGGAGGGGGTCGCCCGGGTCGCCCAGGGTGCCGGCGACGCCACCCGCGGCGATGAACACCGCGTAGCAGGCGACGGCCACCCCGAACGCGACCCCCAGCGAGACCCGCTGCTGCTCGGGCGGAACGCGGACCCCCAACGCGATGAGGAACACCAGGAGCATCAGGGTCGCCGCGATCACCATGGTCGGACCGACCAGTGGCCCGACCTTCGCGTCGCCGATGACGTCGCTGTCGGTCGCCAACGAGATCAGCCCGAAGGCGGCGACAAGGAGCGCCGCATACAGCCCCGCCGCGAAGAACGCGACGACGGTGGCGTAGGCGCGCTCGTCACGCATCCGTCACTCCCGGATCAGTACCCCTGCTGCGCGTATGCGGCGGCGGCCTGGTTCTGCGCGTCGGCGACCTGCTGCTCGTAGTCGGCCTGGGCCTCCGCGTTGCGCGCCTTGAGCTTGCGCCCGCGGGCGGCCAGCCAGGCTCCCGTCCAGATCGAGATCTCGCGTGCGATGACGCCGGCGAGGACCGCGAACGGGTTGACCCAGGCGCTGCGCAGCAGGATGGCGAACTCGTTGGGGGTGCGGTTCCAGTACTGGGCGTCGATCAGGCCGGCCCCGATGTAGACCAGGTACACGAAGATCGCGACGAAGAGCCCGCCGAGGATGTAGGCCCACCAGCGGGCGCGGTTCAGGATCTGGATGAGGACGACCATCCCGATGAAGAACGCCACCACGGGGGTCCAGCCGCGCAGACCGCCGGTGAAGAACTGGATCAGCGCGGGCACGAACTCGTCGCTCGGCGTCAGCAGGGAGCCGACGACGAGCACCGCGGCCGCCCACAGGATCGCGAACGCGACCGTGCCGACGAGGGCGATCAGGATGCCGACGCCGCGGTTGCTCTTCTTCTTCGGCGGCTCGGGGCGCTGCAGGTAGATCGGCGTGACCGGCTGCGGGCCGGGGGCGGTTGCTGGGGCGGTTGCGGCGGCTGCGGTTGCGCCGACTGCGCCTGCTCCCGCGACGGGGGCGGCGGCCGGGGCGGGTGCGCCGGCAGGGGCGGCATACGCCGTGGTCGGCGCCTCGCCGTTCTGCCGGAGGTTCGCGGCCTCGGCGGCGGCGATGACCGGCGTTGCGGACTCCACCGGCGAGGCGGTGTCGACGGTGGCGGCCCCCGCTGCGGTCGCGCCCGGCTGCGTGCTGTTGCGGGCGACCGCGGCGGCGACGTCGTCATCGGTCGGCACGACAGGCTCCGGCTCCTCGATCGCGGCGGGGCGCACGGGCTCCGGGGTGACCGGAACCGCGGCAGCCGGGGGCTCGGCGTCGCCGCCATCCTCCCCCGCCGGGTGGTTGATGTGGCCGCGAGCGGACACCGGGTTCGACGGCGGCTCCACCACCTCCGGGTCGGTGTCCTGCGGCTCGGCGGCGGCCGACGCGGCGGGCGCGGTCGCAGGCGCGACCTGGTCGGTGCCGACCTGGTCGGTGTCGGGTGCGGGCTCGTAGGTCGCGCGCTTCGGCGCGGTCTCCGGCGTGTCGCTCATCCTGGCTCCTCCATCGGCCCGGCGGGCCCGTTGCGCCCCACTGTAGCAACGGGGGGACAGGAGTCCAGGGAGGCGGGACCGGGGAGAGGTCAGCCGACTCTCGTCGTCATTTGGAAGCCTGAGCAGTGGTTCCTGCCGATGCCGCCGATCCGCCTGGCTGGCCCGTGCCCGTCTGCGGCTCGGTCAGAGAGTAGATGTAGCCGGCGATCTTCGCGTCCAGGGAACCGGGAACCGCGTCCGTCCCGGTCGTAGGGCCGGTGCTGAACGACGTGACCAGGAACAGCCGCGAGCCCTTCTGCAACCCGTTCACGAAGTCGAGGATGTTCGCATACTGGCCCCGGACCGTGATGGTCACCGGCTGTGCGGCGAAGTTCTGGGACGTGATGAGGGCATTCACCACAGGCGGGACAGCAGCAGGGGTCGAGGGGGTCGGGGTCGGGGTCGCTGTGGGGGCGGAGGTCGCGCCTGCAGCCGGCTGTGCGGGCGCAGCCACCGGAAGCGCCGGCTTGTACACGACGGCATCCGCGAACGCCTGATCCACGCACAACACGTTCGCGGTGACGTAGAGGGCGTTGAGCTGGTCGACGAAGGAGGGGATGCTCGCGCCATTCGGCACCGACGCGGACAGCCCCGCGAGCTTCGACTTCAAAGCCGGGAGATCGGCCGAGTCCTTCTTGAGCTGGGCGAGGACCTGCTGGTTGCGCGCGTTGGTGTCGTCGACGGACGCCTTCTGAGTCTCCGCGTCCGCGATCGCCGACAGCTGTGGCTGCACGCCGACGAAATAGCCGCCGGCGAGAACGAGGGCCATGATGAGGAGGCTGCCGATCATCCAGAGCCGGTTCTTGTTCACGGTCACTTCTCCTTCGGGTCGAAGCGCTTGTCGAACGCTGCCTGATTGATGTGCATCGTGATGCTCACCGTGTAGAGCTTCGTGGTCTCGTCGAGGGAGACCGAGCCGGGAGTGGCGTCCGCGAACCCAGGAAGCGTCTCGAGCGACTTCAGCCAGACGGGGACCACCGGCAGGACCGGGCTCGAGGCCTCGAACGTCAGCGTGGCCACCCGCGACCCTTGGAGGGGAGCGGTCGGCTGCTCATACGCGGCGAGGGGCGTCGCCGAATCGACACTCACGGAGGTCATCGAGACATCAGAAGGGAGGGTCGCCTGCACCTTCTGCAGATACGCCTTCCAGTCGATCTCGGTGGACGCGCCGACCTGCTGCGCCGCCTGGGTGAGCGTGACCTGATCCTGAACTTTCCGCACTTCCAGGTACTGGTGCTGCTGCGCCAGCAGCAGGCCGGTCTGCGCCTGGGCGTCGGCCAAGGAGGCCTGGGCTTGGAGGCCGAGAGCAGCGGTGCCCCCGACGGCGACGACCGTGAACGCGACGACGCCGAGGACTCCCCACACCAGCGAGCGGCGGACGCCCTTCGCCTTGCGGTCGGCCAGGATCTCGGGCGGCATGAGGGACGCGCGGGCCTCCGCTCCGACCTCCAGCGGCAGACCGCCCCCGCGGCCGCTCGTGCTCTGCCCCTGCTGCTGCGGCTCGGTGGCGGACGGCACCTCCGGCTTCTTCCTGCCGATCATGCTGCGCGTCCTGTTGTCAGGCCCAGAGCGACGGCGAGACTCGACCGCTTCACCCGGAGTTCGTCGGCGTCGAGCGACCGCGAAAGGCCGAACCCGAGGAACGGGTCACCGGTCACGACCGGAAGGCGGGTCATCTCACCGAGCGCCTCCGGGAGGCCGGGGAGCGCCGCGCCTCCTCCGGTGAGGACGATCCCGTCGATGCGGGCCTCCGGCCGGGTGTTCACGAAGTAGTTGATGGTGTTCCGCAAGCTGGTCAGCAGCTCGTTGGCGTTCTGGTAGATGACCTCGACCGCTCGCTGCTCATCGGGGGACGCGACCCGGGTCGCCAAGCCCAGCGACCGTTTGACTCTCTCCGCTTCGTACCGCTCGACCCCGAGCTCGGCGCACAGGGCGTCCGTGAGATCGGAGCCTCCCGTCGGGATGATGCGCACGAACTGCGGCACACCGTCGGTGGAGACGACGACGGTGGTCGTGTTGCTCCCGATCTGGACGAGCCCGATGCAGCCGTTCAGCCCGGGCCGGGACACCAGGACCCGGTTCAACGCGAAGGGGATCAGATCGACATCGACGGGCGTGAGACCGGCGAGCTCAGCGGTTCTCACGTTCGCGAGGACGGCATCCTTCACGGCTGCCACCAGCAAGCCGTTGATCATGGGGCCGTTCTCCCCCTCTGACTGGGACACCGGGTAGAAGTCCAGGAGCGCTTCGGCAACCGGCACAGGCAGCATCTCCTGCACGTGGAACGGCAGGGATTCCTTGATCCTCTGCAGGGACATGGCGGGTACCGAGAGGTCGCGCGCCAGGACGCGCTGGTTGCCCATCCCCATCATGACGTTCTTCGTCTTGAAGCCACCGGCCGTCCACAGCTGTCTCAGGGCGGCAGCGACCGTGTTCGGCTCGAGGACCTCACCGCGGCTGACAGCGCCCTCCGGGAGGGGCACCTCGGCGTGCCTCAGGAGGGTCGGCTTGGGCTTCGACGGATCCGCCACCTCGACCGCGCGAAGCACCCCGTTTCCGATGTCCACGCCTACGATGCTCGTCGCCATGATGTTCTCCTTCTCCCGGCGCTCAGCCGAGACCGATCAGCGCAAGGTATCCGGCCCACACGGGACCGCCGAACAGGATTCCGAGCCAGCAGCCCGCCAGCATCCACGGTCCGAAGGGAATGCCGCTCCGACGCGTCGCCTTGCGCGCGATGATGAGCACGATCCCGGCGACACCTCCCAGCAGGAACGCCGCGAAGCCTCCGACGGCCAGCTGGGGCCAGCCGAGGGCACCGAGGTAGAGACCGAGCACACCGGCGAGCTTGACGTCTCCGAAGCCCATCCCGTCCGGTCGCACGACTGCGAGTACGAGGTAGAAGGCGAACAGGATGAAAGCGCCTGCTGCCGCCGAGATGAGGTGCGGGACGTCGACGCGAAGGCCCAGAGCGGTGCCGAGCAGAACTGCGCCCACAACGTAGGAGGGCAGCACGATGGCATTCGGCAGGGTGCGGGTGTCGAGGTCGATCAGCGCGAGAGTGACACTGATCGCGGCCAGGTACAGGAACGCGACGAGGAGGAGGATCGCCGAAATCGTGCCCGGCACGGACCCGGCAGACAGGATGGGCGGCCCGAAGACCAGGGCGACGACCACGAAGAGCAGACCGGTGAGCGCCTCCACCATCGGGTAGCGCACACTGATCGGCTGACGGCAGTCGCGGCACCGTCCGGCCAGCAGCATCCACGAGAGCACGGGGATGTTGTCGTAGGCGCGAATGGCGGACCCGCAGTCCGGGCACGCGCTCGGTGGGGTGACCAGGGAACCGCCCACGGGCAGCCGGTATACGACCACGTTGAGGAAGGACCCGATGGCGAGTCCCATCGCAGCTCCGAGCGCGACCACGAGCCAGAGTGCAGGTTCCGTCATGACGTTCATCCCGCGGCCTCCCCGTTCGGCTTGAACGCCTTCGGGACCTCGACGAGGGTGCTTACGCCGTAGGTGGTCGACACGGGCGAGAGAAACTTCGGTGGGGCGGTGTACTTGAAGCGCGGATCATAGTTGTAGTTCTTGATATAGCCGTTGCCCGCCGCTGTGCCGACGGTGCCGCGATACTCCTGAGCGATCGCCCCGTAGATGTTGAGATTGCCGCGCGCAGCGCCGATGTCGTAGTTCTGGACCATGAAGGTGTGCCCCACCGAGAGGATCGCCGCGTAAATCGTGCGGTCCTTGCCGAGCAGCGGCGCCCCGCTGCTGTTGAACGGGTTCCACACCCACACCGCGTTGTTGCCGACGAGGCCAAGCATGTCCTTGGTGCTGTCCTGGTAAGTCAGGTCGCCGGTGATGTACACGTAATTCTGCGCCGCGACGGTGAGCTGACCGTGCATGGTCCCCTGCACGAAGACGTCGCCGTTGCTGCACCCGTAGTGGGCAGGATTGGCGGACGGCACCGTCTCGTTCGCCATGGGGTAGGCCGCCGTTCCGAAGGTCCAACCGTTGCCCGACGACGCACAGGTGAAGTGCGCGGGCCAGGGGGTCGCGGACGGTCGCGCGTTCACATCCGGCGAGGAGGGGACGTTCTGGACGTAGATCAGGTTCTGCGGGATGACGTCGATGGTCGCGCCGGTCACCGATCCGAGCCCGTTGACTACGTCACCGACCTTCCCGCACATGTCGGGTGTCGAACCGCTCGTGGCCGGGTCGCCCGCCACCTGGGTGAACTGCGTGAACGGTGATTTCACGTTCATCTTGCCGTCCCCGGTGAACGTGATGACGGTGGGTCCGGTGTACAGGCAGCCGGGACGCTTCACGGAGTCGCTGAGGTCTGTTCTCGTCTCCGTCTTCATCTGCAGATTCGTCTGCGGCATCCCGATCGAGGAGTCCGGCGTCGGCACACCCTGCGTGAAGGTCGGGTTGCTGCAGCCGCTGACCTTCTTGTAATAAGGGGATTTGGTGCTCGCCGTCGTCACCTTGCCGTTGAAGGTCGAGCCGCAGATCAGCAAGGTGTCATTGGAGTGCAGTGGTCCGTTGATCACGTCGTTCGGGCCGAACTGGATCTCGGTGCATGCGGAGTCGTGACTGTTGCTGGTGTTCATCCAGGCGTAGTTCGGCTTCCCCGTGGAGGTCAGGCACCTCGTGTTCGACTGGGCGGGATCCTTCACCTCGAAGTCCGTGAAGTACAGGAAGTCGATGAAGCCGGTCTGCTTCACGTTGACGACGATGGAGCGCACCTCCGACCCGACCATGCCCGTGGAGCGCAGTCGCACGATGCCGGAGCTCGCGTACTGCGAGTTGTCCACCTCGTAGCGGAAGTAGGCGCGGGATGGGGAGCCACTGTCACCGGGGACCTGCGCCCAGCTGCCTGGCGCCGTGCCGAGTCCGAACGCAGGGTTCGTGGTAGGCGGCAGGTTGCCGGTGCCGGCGGCACTGAACGGCGAGGCCGGATTCCTGTACTGCACGTACGTGGTGTCGTTCGCGAGCCGTGCTTTGTAGTCCTCGAGGCCTGCGTAGGCCGCCGACATGGCCGCATTCCAGTCGTCGTCCGTCCGCGACTTGATCGCGCCACTGCTGGCGAAGGCCGCAGCGGTCGCGACGAGCATCACCAGCACAGTGCCGAAGATGACCACGGTGATGAGGGCCATGCCGTCCGACCGTCCGGCCCGGATGGCGGCGAACCAGGCTCCGATCCGGCGCATCACGTCACCGCTCTGTGCAGGCCGAGGTTCGGAAGGCCGACGGTGTTCTGAAGGGACACGGAATGGGCGGTGATCCCCAGTTGAGAGAGCACCGTCAGAGTGATCTGAACCGACGCGATGCTCGCGAGCGTCGTGCTCACGTTGGCGACACCACCCGTCACCCCCGCGCCTGTCGCGATCGCGGTGTTCGTCGTGTCCAGGTAGGTGAAGGTCCACGGCGTTGTCGTCGTCTTCGGCGCAACGACATCCGCGAGGATCCTCGTCCGCTGCGGCGTCGTGGTCTCCGAGGGGAACGACCAGTAGCCATTCCCCAGGCTCGTCGCCGGCCAGATGTCCTCCATCAGCTTCCGAGTGGAGGCGTCGACGCGCAGTCTGACCTGGATCGGCTGCTGCGCCGTTCCGGTCAGGTTGACGAACGCGTAGAACAGCACCGATTCGTTCCGCGCGTAGACGAAGGCCGGATCGTTCGGCGGCGGGGTGCCGAACCCGGTCGCGGGTACCGGATTGTCCGTCCCGGCGCGCACCATGCGCGCCATCTCGTTCATCGCGTTCGCGGCTGTCCGCGTGTTCTGGTTGGTGTTCTGAGCGTTGTCCATCGCGTTGGTCGTACTGACGTACAGGTTGGCGATCAGGGTGATCACGATGCCGAACACGAACATCGCGACCAGCCACTCGATAAGGCTGATGCCGGCCTCGTCGTCGCGCAGGCGGTGCACAGCGGTGGGAAGGCGCATCACTGGACCACCCGGGGGTCGAGCGTGACGGTTCCTGATCCGGCAGTGCCGACGGTGATGCCGGTCACCCCAGTCGGCGCCGACATCCAGGTCGCCGGGACAGGCGTGGTCGGCGACGAGCTGGTGCCGTACGTGAGTTTCCATGCGCCGAAAGGCAACTGGATCGTCACCTTGCTGCCTGCCGATTTGCCGAGAATGGCGGTCGTGCCGAACGAGAGGCTCTGTGTGAGGCCCGTCCCGAAGCACCCCGGGTCGCCCCCTACCCAGGAAGCGACTCCTGTCGCGGCGATGTAGAGGTCCGAGGTCCTCGCCGACGGGTTGGTGAGGGTGATGGACCCCATGGGGAGAGTGCCGACGCTCTGAGCACCGCCCGGGGTGAAGGAAACAGTCGGAGCCGCGACGGGGACGAGGTTGTGGCCGGGGGTCGTCGGCGTAGTCCCCCAATCGGCCGGGTTCGGCGAGAGGCACCCGGGACTGGCATCCGTCTTGGGTGAGTAGTCGCCGGCGACGATGCCGTACGTGGTCGACGGGAAGAGTTTCACCGAGGCCGGAGAGGTGGCACTCGTGTTGTACACGCCGTAGGTGCTGAGTGCACTGACCGTGAGATTCGTGGGATTCTTCGTGCCGCCGCTCGGATACGCCCAGCCGGCGGTGCCGGCCTGATCGTAGGTGAAGCCCGCCGAAGAGCTTTGCCCCGCCTTGACCGTGATCGTGCTGGACGGAGTCGGGTTCTGGTTCGGATCGACGTAACCCGTTTTGGCAACGGTCACCGTGTAGGAGCCCGGCGGGACCTTCAGAACGTAACTGCACCCCATCGAGTCGGTCGCTGTCGGAACGGAACCCGGATCGGGCGAGACGGCGACGCCGATGCCCGGCATGGGCGTACCACCGGACGACTTGGTCGACACGAGGATGGTGCCGAGCGTATCGATGCTGATCTTGGTCGACGGAGCGATCACAGTGTCGGCGACGACCGCCGCGCCGATCATCTTCGGCCAGGTGATCGACACCCGGATGCGTTTGTAGAGCATGGAGCTCGGGGCAGACGCGTTGCAGTTGACGTCAGTGCCGGTGTTGTAGACGAGATTGACCGTCCGGGAGATGGAGTAGACCACGCCGGTACCGTCGGGGACCTGTACCTGCTTGGGGACCGCGGTGGACTGCAGCGCGAAGAAGTCGGCGGCCGAGCGGTCGAGGTCGACTTCCTGGGCCGCGAGGTTGGTGGCGACCGCCCGTGAGCGGGAGTCACCGGTCAGGGTGAACGCCGAAAGCAGCGAGTAGGCGACGCCGACGGAGATGATCGCGAAGATCATCATCGCGACGAGGACCTCGATCAGGCTGACGCCGGAGTCGTCGGCGGGTAACCGGCGGAGTGCGGAGCGAATGGCTTTCATTGTTCACCTCCCTTGTCGGGTTGGGATGGTGGGCGGTACGGGAGGCGGGGCCTCTAGCGGAAAGGGGCGCCGCTCGCGCGGCGCCCCTTTCGAGGTGCTGGGTTTACGGGCAGGTGCCGGTGGACACACCGGCAGATTCCGTGATGATGAAGGTCTTCGCGCCAGAGCTCTTGCTGACTCCCTGGAGGCAGAACCCAGTTGCCGACGGCTTCGGCGTGATCGACGTGGTGTTGTCGCTGAAGGTTGCACCGTACTTGGACTGGTCAGCAGTCGGTGCAGCGTTGGTCGGCACGACGACCACCGCGTCGGTGTACGTCTTGCCGGGGTTGTCGTTCATCCAGGCGACGATGGCGGTCTTGGCGTTGGTCAGGTCGGACTTGGTGCCCGAGTCCTTGGCGCTGTCCTGGATGCCCAGGTACACCGGGATGGCGATGGCGGCGAGGATGCCGATGATGATGACGACGACGAGGAGCTCGATCAGGGTGAAGCCCTTCTCGCCCTCTTCGAGCAGTCCTTTGCGGCGAGCGTTCAGCTTGCCCATGAGACGGAAGTACATTGCGGTGTCCAATCGGTCGGGAGATTGCGGGGGCCGATCGGAGCGAGTCCCGTCCGGCTGGTTGGATCGTATTTGCCAGGAAATTCCCGGCAGAATCCCGCAAACGGGGGCAATACGTCTGATATCGGACCCCAGTTGTGGGGCGCCCCATTTGAGTGCCAGAGGCCCGAAAGAGGTCATTTGACCAGGCTGGAGATCTGGAAGATCGGCATGTAGAGGGCGATCACCATCCCTCCGATGACGACTCCGAGGAAGGCGATCATGAGGGGCTCGATCATGGCGGTGAGCTGCTCCGTGGCGGCTGCGACCTCCTGGTCGTAGAAGTCGGCAATCTTGTTCAGCATGGTCTCCAGCGACCCGGAGTCCTCGCCCACGGCGATCATCTGCACCACCATGGCCGGGAACACCGGCTGCTCCGAGAGCGGCCCGGAGATGGACTCCCCCTGCCGCACCGAGTCGGCGACCCTGACGAGGGCGTTCTCGATCACCCAGTTTCCGCTGGTCTCCCCCACGATCTTCAGCGCCTGAAGAATGGGGACGCCGGCGCCGATCATGTTCGCGAAGTTGCGACTGAAGCGCGCCACCGCGATCTTCTTCATCAGGGACCCGAACACCGGTAGGCGGAGCTTCAGTGGGTCCACGCGTTTTCGAACGTTCTCGGTGTTCTTGTTGCGCGACCACCAGATCCCGCCGACGATTCCGCCAACGAGCAGGAGCGGCGCCACCCACACCATCTGGTGCGACATCTCCACCAGGATCATGGTGGGAAGGGGCAGCTGACCGCCCAGGCCTTTGAACATGTTCTCGAACACGGGCACGATGAACAGCAGCATCGCGATGACGGCGACCAGCGACATGATGAGCACGATGACGGGGTAGGTCAGCGCGGACTTGATCGTGCCGCGGAGCTTCACCTCCTTCTCGAAGTTCTCGGCGACCGCCTCGAGGGAGGCGTCGAGGAAGCCGCCTGTCTCTCCGGCCCTGATCATGTTGACCATCAGCGGCGGGAACACGTCGCCGTGCTTCTTCATGGCATCCGAGATCGCGATGCCGGCCTCGACCTCATCACGCACGCGTCCCATGATGCCGGCGAGCTTCTTGTTCTCCGTCTGCTCGGCGATGATGTTCAGCGTCCGCAGAATGGAGAGGCCGGATCCGATCATCGTCGCCATCTGGCGGCTCATGATCGAGAGGTCTTTGAGCTTGACGCCAGAGCCGAAGCCGATGTTTATCTCTCGGTTCAGCCCTGTCCCCTCCGGAGCCTCCTCGATCGAGATCGGAGACACTCCCATCGTCCGCAGCCGGGCCGCGACGGCTGCTTCGCCGGGGGCATCGATCCGGCCTTTGACGACCTTCCCGGACCCATCCCTGCCTCGGTAGGCGAACGTCACCGCCCCCGCCATCACCGCACCTGCCCGGAGAAGCTGTCGCCGAAGTCCGGCTCGCTGGCGGCGAACGCCTGCGCTGACGTGTCGCTGTCGGCGCGCTGGATCAGCCGCGTGATGCTCTCCAGGTCGTGCGCCTTCTCCAGGGCGGCCGTGCGGGTGATGGTTCCGCTGTCGACGAGGTCGGCCAGGTGCTGGTCCATGGTGTGCATCCCGTCGCCGGCTCCCGCCTGCATCGCAGAGGCGATCTGGTACGTCTTGCCCTCGCGGATCAGGTTGGCGATGGCGGGCGTCATCATCAGCACCTCCGTGGCGACCACACGGCCCCTGCCGGAGGCGCGCTTGATCAGGGTCTGGCAGACGACTCCCTGCAGCGTTCCGGCGAGCTGTGCGCGCACCTGACCCTGCTGGTGGGGTGGGAACACATCGATGACACGGTCGATCGTCTGCGGGGCGTCCTGGGTGTGCAGGGTGGCGAAGACGAGGTGGCCGGTCTCGGCCGCGGTCAGTGCGACCGAGATGGTCTCCAGGTCGCGCAGCTCGCCGATCAGGATGACGTCGGGGTCCTGGCGCAGAACGTGCTTGAGCGCGTTGTTGAAGCTGTGGGTGTCGTGGCCGACCTCCCGCTGGTTGACGATCGACTTCTTGTGGGTGTGCATGAACTCGATGGGGTCCTCGACCGTCACGATGTGATCTGCCCGGGAGGAGTTGACCAGGTCGATGAGCGCCGCCAAGGTGGTCGACTTGCCGGAGCCGGTCGGGCCGGTCACCAGGACCAGACCGCGCGGGAGGGATGCGAAGCGGCCGATCGACTCCGGCACGCCGAGTTCCCGCAGCTGCTTGATCTCGGTCGGGATCAGACGGAAGGCGGCGCCGACGGAGCCGCGCTGCTGGTAGAGGTTGACGCGGAAGCGGGAGTTGGCGGAGATGGTGAACGCGAAGTCGAGTTCGAGCTCCCGCTTGAATGTCTCCTGCTGCCGCTCCGTCAGCAGACTCATCAGCGCGCTCATCGTGCGCTCAGTTCCCCACGGAGCACTGGCTCCGGCCGGGGTGAGTGCGCCGTCGATCCGCACCATCGGGGGTGCTCCTACAGTGACGTGGAGGTCGGAGGCGCGCTGCAGCACGACCTCGCGGAGCGCGGCCACCAGCTCGGCGTCGGCCCGGTCGAGAGCCTCGCGCTCTGCTGCGGTCAGCGTGCTGGTGTCCTCGTCGAATGTGCGTGATTCCTGACGGCTCGACCCCTCCACCGCGGCAGCCTGCTGGGCGGCGCGGCGCCCGCCGGGCACCAAACGGGTGACGGGCGCGTTGTCGTTGAGGTCCCACACCGGGATGGCCGGGGTGGGCTCCTGCGGAGGCAGGGAGGAGACTGGCTGCGTTTCCACGGGCACAACTGGCACGGCGGGCGCAGGGGGCACCACCGGCGCCATCGGCACATCCGCCACGGGCACCTCCGACATGGGCACCTCCGACACCGGCGGCGGCCCCCACGTCGGCGGTGCGCCGAGCGGGACTCCCGCGCCCGGGGCCCAGCCGGCCGCCGTCGACCCCGGCGGGGTCACCGGGATCTCGTAGACCGGCTTGGCCGTGGGCGGCGGGAAGCCTCCCCAGCTCTCGTCGTTCGTCATGTGCCCTCCTAGGCGACCACTCTCAGGATCTCTTCCACCGACGTCAGGCCGAGCTTGGCCTTCTCCCAGCCGTCCTCGCGGAGCGTCAGCATGCCCTGCTCGCGTGCGGTGCGGGCGATCTCGGCGCTCGACGCGCGCTCCACGGCCAGACGCTCGATGTCCTCCGTCACCGCCATCACCTCGTGCACGGCGATGCGGCCGCGGTACCCGGTGTTCGAGCAGGCCGGGCAGCCGACCGGTGCGAAAAGCTGCGGCGGCGCCGCGTCGACGGGGATGGGGAAGCGCAGGCGGCGCAGGTCGTCGGGCGCGTAGGCTCCCGGCTGCTTGCAGCGGTCGCAGAGGCGTCGCGCGAGGCGCTGGGCGACCACGCAGTCGAGCGCGGAGCCGACAAGGAAGGGCTCGATGTCCATCTCGGTCAGGCGGGTGACCGCGCTCGGGGCGTCGTTCGTGTGCAGCGTCGACAGGACGAGGTGACCGGTCAGCGACGCCTCGATCGCGATCTGCGCCGTCTCGTGGTCGCGGATCTCGCCGAGCAGGACCACGTCCGGGTCCGAGCGCAGGATGCTGCGGAGCGCGCTCGCGAAGGTCAGCCCTGCCTTGGGATTGACCTGCACCTGGTTGATCCCCGGCATGCGGTACTCGACCGGGTCCTCCACCGTGATGACGTTGATCTCGGGGCGGGCGACGGCGTTCAGCGTCGTGTACAGGGTGGTCGACTTGCCGGAGCCGGTCGGGCCGGTGACGAGGATCATCCCGTACGGCTTCGAGTACGATTCGCGGTACGTCTCGAAGTTCCGCTCGAGCAGGTTGAGGTCCTTCAGCGTCATCCCGGTGTTCGTGTTGTCCAGGATTCGCATGACGACCTTCTCGCCCCACACCGTCGGCAGGGTGGCGACGCGGAGGTCGATCTGGCGGCCGCCGTGGACGACCGACATGCGGCCGTCCTGCGGCTTGCGGCGCTCGGCGATGTCGATGTCCGACATGATCTTCAGCCGCGAGATGACGCCGTTCTGGATGCTCTTCGGCGCCGACTGCATGGCGTGAAGCACGCCGTCGATGCGATACCGCACGCGCACGTCGTGCTCGGCGGGCTCGATGTGGATGTCGGAGGCGTGATCCTGGATGGCCTGGCTGACCAGCAGGTTCACGAACCGGACGATCGGAGCGTCGTCGTCCGAGGATTCGGCGAAAGCCGTCTCCTCCTGGGGCGCCGTCTCCTCCTCCAGCGTGGAGGTCAGGTCGCTCAGCTCGTCGTCCGCGCGGATGTAGCGGTCGATCGCCGCTCGCAGGTCGGCCTCGTCGGCCACCGCAGCGGCGACGTTGAGGCGGGAGGCTGCGCGCACGTCGTCGATCGCGAAGACGTTACCCGGGTCGGCCATGGCCAGGACGATCATGCCCTCGGCGGTACCGATCGGGAGGACGGTGTGACGACGGCAGATCGCTCCGGGGATGAGGGCGACGGCGGTGCGGTCGACCGGGTAGTCGGCGAGCTCGACGAACGGGATGCCGGCCTGCGCCGCGCGGGCGCGCGCCAGCTGGGCGGGCGTGATCGCGCCACGCGTGATCAGCTCGCGCACGACGGACTCGTCCGCCGCCGGCTCGGTCGCCACACGGTCGAGGTATTCGATCGGCAGGTGGCCGTGGAGGATGAGGATCTCGGTCATGGACGCCACGGGGACCTCCTACGGAATGCGGCTGCCGGTTCGGGTCGGGGTACGGCAGGCCCGGCCTGCGTGGGCGGGACTCCCCGGACGGCTGGGCGTAGTCACCCTATTCAGCGACAGGATCAGGGCAACAGACCCGCGAGAGGGTGCCCCGCCGGTGGGGGGCACCCTCTCGTGGGGCGTGCATCCATCGTCGAACGGAGGCCGGGTGCGGGGCCAGAGCGCCGGCGCACGATAATGCCGGTGAAGGTCCGGGCCGCTCAGTGACCGCTCAGCGCCCCTCAGCGACCGCTCACCGGCCTCAGCGGACCCTCAGCGCAGCCGCCCGCGGCGGCTCGCCAGGTACACGAGGATGCCGGCGACCACCGCGCATCCCATCGTCGTCATCCAGTACGGCAGGGTCACGGCTGCGTTTCCCGACACCGCCTGCGCGACCCCGACGACGAAGCTGACCACCGCGACGACCAGCACGACCCCCGCGAGCCCGAGCATCACCCGTCCCGCGGTGTCCGTGTACTCGAGAAGCTGCCGCCACATACCCCCATCCTCCCAGACGGAAGCCACCGCCCGATTCGTCACGAATCTGCGGTCTGCGCCGCGCAATGCCCCGATTCGTCACGAATCTGCGGTCTGGGCCGCGCAATGCCCCGATTCGTCACGAATCTGCGAAGCGCAGGCGGAGGCCGGGAACGACGAAGGCCCCCGGCGCGAGCCGGGGGCCTTCGTGGGTACGGACCTTAGTTGTAGGTTCCGGGGGTGTAGTCGTCCGAGCTGAAGCTGTCGAAGTCGACGAAGCTCAGGTCGCTCTCGTTGAACGAGGAGTCGTCGGCGAAGATGCGGTTGGGGTACCGCTCCGCCTTGGCCTCCTCGGTCGCCTCCACCGAGACGTTCCGGTAGCGGGACAGACCCGTTCCGGCCGGGATGAGCTTACCGATGATGACGTTCTCCTTGAGACCGATCAGCGGGTCGGACTTGCCCTCCATGGCCGCCTGCGTCAGGACGCGGGTGGTCTCCTGGAAGGACGCGGCCGACAGCCACGACTCGGTCGCCAGCGAGGCCTTGGTGATACCCATGACCTCCTGACGGGCGGACGCCGTCTTCTTGCCCTCCTGCAGCGCAGCACGGTTGATCTCGTTGTACTTCGACCGGTCGACGAGCTCACCCGGCAGCAGGTCGGTGTCGCCGTGGTCGACGACGGTGACCTTGCGGAGCATCTGGCGGACGATGACCTCGATGTGCTTGTCGTGGATCGGCACACCCTGCGAGCGGTAGACGCCCTGCACGCCGCCCACCAGGTGCTTCTGCACCTCGCGGACGCCCTTGACCCGGAGGACTTCCTTCGGGTCGACGGTGCCGACGATCAGCTGCTGGCCGAGGTCGACGCGCTGTCCGTCCTCCACCAGGAGGGTCGACCGCTTCAGCACCGGGTAGACGTGCGGCTCGTCGCCGCTGTCCGGGGTCAGGATGACCTTACGGGACTTGTCCGTCTCTTCGATGGTGATGCGGCCGGCGGCCTCGGCGATCGGGGACGCACCCTTGGGGGTACGCGCCTCGAACAGCTCCTGGACGCGCGGCAGACCCTGGGTGATGTCGTCCGCGGAAGCGGAACCACCCGTGTGGAACGTACGCATGGTGAGCTGCGTTCCGGGCTCGCCGATCGACTGGGCGGCGATGATGCCGACCGCCTCGCCGATGTCCACCAGCTTGCCGGTCGCGAGCGAACGGCCGTAGCAGGCGGCGCAGACGCCGACCGCCGACTCGCAGGTCAGCACGGAGCGGACCTTGATGTCGGTGACGCCGGCGGCGACCAGCTTGTCGATGAGCACGTCGCCCACGTCCTCGCGCGCCTTCGCGACCACGGTTCCGTCCGTGCCCACCGCGTCAGCGGCCAGGGTACGGGCGAACACCGAGTTCTCGACGTTCGGGTCGCGGGTGAGGGTGCCGTCCGCGCCGACCGTTGCGATCGGCAGGTCGAGGCCCTTGGTCGTTCCGCAGTCGTCCTCACGGATGATGACATCCTGCGACACGTCCACCAGACGACGGGTCAGGTAGCCCGAGTCCGCCGTACGGAGGGCCGTGTCGGCCAGACCCTTACGGGCACCGTGCGTCGCGATGAAGTACTCCGCCACCGACAGCCCCTCGCGGTACGAGGAGATGATCGGACGAGGGATGATCTCACCCTTCGGGTTGTTCACCAGACCACGCATACCGGCGATGTTGCGGACCTGCAGCCAGTTACCACGGGCACCGGACGTCACCATGCGGTTGATGGTGTTGTCCGCCGGGAAGTTGGCGCGCATGGCCTCGGCGACCTCATTGGTGGCCTCGGTCCAGATCTTCACCAGCTCCTGGCGACGCTCGAGGTCGGTCGTGAGACCCTTCTCGAACTCGGAGGTGATCTTGGCGGCCTTCTTCTCGTAGCCGGCCACGATCTGCGCCTTGTTCGGCGGGGTCAGGATGTCGCTCAGCGACACCGTGACGCCCGAGCGGGTGCCCCAGTAGAAGCCGGCGTCCTTGATCCGGTCGAGCGCCGCGGCGACCTCCACCTTCGGGTACCGCTCCGCCAGCGCGTTCACGATCGACGAGATCGTGCCCTTGTCGGCGACCTCCTCCACGTACGGGTAGTCCGCCGGCAGCGTCTCGTTGAAGAGGGCGCGGCCGAGGGTCGTCTCGACGATGGCGGTGATCGGCGTCGCACCCGTGTCGGCGGCATCCGACGGCACGTAGTTGTCGAGGCGGATCTTGACCTTGGCGTTGAGGTGCAGCGAGCCCTGGTCCTTTGCGAGGATCGCCTCGGAGACCGAGGAGAACGCGCGACCCTCGCCCACAGCGCCCTCGCGGACGGTGGTGAGGTGGTGCAGACCGATGATCATGTCCTGCGAGGGCAGGGTGACCGGGCGGCCGTCGGACGGCTTCAGGATGTTGTTCGAGGCGAGCATCAGGATGCGGGCCTCGGCCTGGGCCTCCACCGACAGCGGCAGGTGCACCGCCATCTGGTCGCCGTCGAAGTCCGCGTTGAACGCGGCGCAGACGAGCGGGTGGAGCTGGATGGCCTTGCCCTCGACGAGCTGCGGCTCGAACGCCTGGATGCCCAGACGGTGCAGGGTGGGTGCACGGTTCAGCAGCACCGGGCGCTCACGGATGATCTCCTCGAGCACATCCCACACCTGCGGGCGCGAACGCTCCACCATCCGCTTCGCGGCCTTGATGTTCTGAGCGTGGCTCAGGTCGATCAGGCGCTTGATCACGAACGGCTTGAACAGCTCCAGAGCCATCTGCTTGGGCAGACCGCACTGGTGCAGCTTGAGCTGCGGACCCACGATGATGACCGAACGGCCCGAGTAGTCCACGCGCTTTCCGAGCAGGTTCTGGCGGAAACGACCCTGCTTGCCCTTCAGCATGTCGCTGAGGGACTTGAGGGCGCGGTTGCCGGTACCCGTCACGGGGCGGCCGCGGCGGCCGTTGTCGAAGAGCGCGTCGACGGCCTCCTGCAGCATGCGCTTCTCGTTGTTCACGATGATCTCGGGCGCGCCGAGGTCGAGCAGACGACGGAGGCGGTTGTTGCGGTTGATCACGCGGCGGTACAGGTCGTTCAGGTCGCTGGTGGCGAAACGGCCACCGTCGAGCTGGACCATCGGGCGCAGCTCCGGCGGGATCACCGGAACGACGTCGAGGACCATCGCGGCCGGCGAGTTGCCGGTCGCCAGGAACGACGACACCACGCGCAGTCGCTTGATCGCGCGGATCTTCTTCTGGCCCTTGCCGTTGGCGATCTGCTCGCGGAGCAGCTCGGCCTCGGCGGTCAGGTCGAAGGCCTGGAGGCGGCGCTTGATCGCCTCGGCGCCCATGTAGGCCTCGAAGTAGAGGCCGTAGCGGTCGAGGAGCTCGTTGAAGTCCGCGTCCTCCGGCTTGAGGTCGCCGACCTTGAGGGTGCGGAACGACTCCCACACGCGCTCGAGGCGGGCGATGTCCTCGTCGAAGGACTTGCGGAGCTGGCCCATCTCCTTCTCGGCCGTGTCCTTGACACGGCGCTTCTGGTCGGCCTTGGCGCCTTCCTCTTCGAGCGCCGCGAGGTCGGTCTCCAGGCGCTGCAGACGCTCGGCGACGCGGGCGTCGCGCTGGTCGGACAGCGTCTTGATCTCGAGGCGGAGCTCGTTCTCGAGGCCGGGGAGGTCGGCGTGACGGCCGTCCTCATCCACCTCGATGACCATGTACGCGGCGAAGTAGATGACCTTCTCGAGGTCCTTCGGCGCCATGTCGAGCAGGTAGCCGAGACGGCTGGGCACACCCTTGAAGTACCAGATGTGCGTCACCGGGGCGGCGAGCTCGATGTGGCCCATGCGCTCACGACGGACGGAGGACTTGGTGACCTCCACGCCGCAGCGCTCGCAGACGATGCCCTTGAACCGGACGCGCTTGTACTTGCCGCACGAGCACTCCCAGTCGCGGGACGGTCCGAAGATCTGCTCGCCGAAGAGGCCGTCCTTCTCGGGCTTCAGGGTCCGGTAGTTGATGGTCTCCGGCTTCTTGACCTCGCCGTAGCTCCAACGACGGATGTCGTCAGCGGTGGCCAGGCCGATACGCAGCTCGTCAAAAGTTGTTGCGTCGAGCAATGTGTTCACTCTCTCCTGTTGAAAGATTCGTCAGTAGGTCTGGCTGCCGGGTCAGATCTCGTCGATCGACGAGGACTCGAAGCGGGAGGAGATGTTGATGCCGAGCTCTTCCGCAGCGCGGAAGGCCTCGTCGTCCGAGTCGCGCAGGCTGACAGCCTGGCCGTCGGCCGAGAGCACCTCCACGTTCAGGCAGAGGGACTGCATCTCCTTGATGAGGACCTTGAAGGACTCCGGGATGCCCGGCTCCTGGATGTTCTCACCCTTGACGATGGCCTCGTAGACCTTGACGCGGCCGAGGATGTCATCCGACTTGATGGTCAGGAGCTCCTGCAGCGCGTACGCGGCACCGTAGGCCTCGAGGGCCCACACCTCCATCTCACCGAACCGCTGACCACCGAACTGCGCCTTACCACCGAGCGGCTGCTGGGTGATCATCGAGTACGGGCCGGTCGAACGCGCGTGGATCTTGTCGTCGACCAGGTGGTGCAGCTTCAGGATGTACATGTAGCCGACCGACACAGGGTCCGGGTACGGCTCGCCGGAGCGGCCGTCGAACAGCTGCGTCTTACCGGAGGAGCCGATCAGGCGGTCGCCGTCGCGCGTCGGGAGGGTCGAGTCGAGCAGACCTGCGATCTCCTCCTCCTTCGCACCGTCGAACACCGGGGTGGCGACCTTGGTGCCCGGGGCTGCGCTGAACGCGGCCTCCGGGAGCTCAGCGGCCCACTTCGGCTTGCCCTTGATCTCCCAGCCGTTCTGCGCGATCCACCCGAGGTGGATCTCGAGGACCTGACCGAAGTTCATTCGTCCAGGGACACCCAGCGGGTTCAGGATGACGTCGACCGGAGTTCCGTCGGCGAGGAACGGCATGTCCTCCACCGGCAGGATCTTCGAGATGACGCCCTTGTTGCCGTGACGGCCGGCGAGCTTGTCACCCGCGGTGATCTTGCGCTTCTGGGCGATGTAGACCACCACGCGCTGGTTCACACCGGAACCGAGCTCGTCGTCGCCGTCCTGCGAGTCGAAGACCTTGACACCGATGACGGTGCCCTCCTCGCCGTGCGGGACCTTGAGGGAGGTGTCGCGCACCTCGCGGCTCTTCTCGTTGAAGATCGCGCGGAGCAGGCGCTCCTCGGCCGACAGCTCGGTCTCGCCCTTCGGCGTGACCTTGCCGACGAGGATGTCGCCGGGGCGCACCTCGGCGCCGATGCGGATGATGCCGCGCTCGTCGAGGTCGGCCAGGAGGTCCGGGCTGACGTTCGGCAGGTCGCGGGTGATCTCCTCTTTACCCAGCTTGGTGTCGCGGGCGTCGACCTCGTACTCCTCGATGTGGATCGAGGAGAGGGTGTCGTCCTTCACCAGGTTCTGGCTGAGGATGATCGCGTCCTCGAAGTTGTGACCCTCCCACGGCATGAACGCGACGAGCAGGTTCTTGCCGAGCGCGAGCTCGCCGTTCTCGGTCGCGGGACCGTCGGCGACGACCTCGCCCTGCTCGATGCGGTCGCCCTCGTCGACGACCACGCGGTGGTTGTACGACGTGCCCTGGTTCGAGCGGTCGAACTTGCGCAGGTAGTAGGTCTGGTACGTGCCGTCGTCCGCCTGGACGGTGACAGCGTCGGCCGAGACCTCGCTGACCACGCCGGACTTGTCGGCGATGACCACGTCACCGGCGTCGATGGCCGCGTAGCCCTCCATACCGGTTCCGACGACCGGGCTCTCGGAGCGGAGCAGCGGCACCGCCTGGCGCTGCATGTTCGCACCCATGAGGGCTCGGTTGGCGTCGTCGTGCTCGAGGAAGGGGATCAGCGACGTACCGACCGACACCATCTGGCGCGGCGAGACGTCCATGTAGCCGATCTCTTCGGCGGGGATCAGGTCGACCTCGCCGCCCTTCTGACGGGCGAGGACGCGCTCCTCGACGAAGTGGCCGTTCGCGTCGAGCGGGGCGTTGGCCTGCGCGACGACGAAGTCGTCCTCCTCCGAAGCGGTCAGGTAGTCGATCTGGTCGGTGACCCGGCCCTCGACGACCTTGCGGTACGGCGTCTCGATGAAGCCGAAGGAGTTGATCCGCGCGAACGATGCGAGCGAACCGATCAGACCGATGTTCGGGCCTTCCGGCGTCTCGATCGGGCACATGCGGCCGTAGTGCGACGGGTGGACGTCACGGACCTCGACGCCGGCGCGCTCACGGCTCAGACCACCGGGGCCGAGCGCGGAGAGGCGGCGCTTGTGGGTCAGACCCGCGAGCGGGTTGTTCTGGTCCATGAACTGGGACAGCTGCGACGTTCCGAAGAACTCCTTGATCGCGGCGACGACGGGTCGCACGTTGATCAGGGTCTGCGGGGTGATCGCCTCGATGTCCTGCGTGGTCATGCGCTCGCGGACGACGCGCTCCATGCGGGACAGACCGGTGCGGACCTGGTTCTGGATGAGCTCGCCGACGGCGCGGATACGACGGTTGCCGAAGTGGTCGATGTCGTCGATGTCGAGACGGATGTCGGTCTCGACGCCGTTGCGCAGTCCCCGGAACGTGGTGCGGCCGTCGTGCAGGGCGACCAGGTACTTGATCGTGGCGATGATGTCCTGGACGGTCAGCACCGAGTCCGACAGCGGGGCCTCGAGGCCGAGCTTGCGGTTGATCTTGTAACGGCCGACCTTGGCGAGGTCGTAGCGCTTCGGGTTGAAGTAGAAGTTGTCGAGCAGCGCACGCGCGGCCTCGGCGGCGACCTGCTCGCCCGGACGCAGCTTGCGGTAGATGTCCTTGAGGGCCTCCTCCTTGGTGAGGATGGCGTCCTTCTCGAGGGTCAGCTCGATGGACTGGTAGCCGGCGAACTCGGAGAGGATCTCCTCGCTCGTCAGGCCGAGGGCCTTGAGGAACACCGTGACCGACTGCTTGCGCTTGCGGTCGATGCGGACACCGACCTGGTCGCGCTTGTCGATCTCGAACTCGAGCCACGCTCCACGGCTCGGGATCACGCGGGCCGAGAAGATGTCCTTGTCGGAGGTCTTGTCGGCGGTGGCCTCGAAGTAGACGCCCGGCGAGCGGACGAGCTGCGAGACGACGACGCGCTCGGTGCCGTTGATGATGAACGTGCCGCGCTCGGTCATGAGCGGGAAGTCGCCCATGAAGACCGTCTGCGTCTTGATCTCACCGGTGAGGTGGTTCATGAACTCGGCCTCGACGTAGAGAGGGGCCGCGTAGGTCTTGCCCTTCTCCTTGCACTCGTCGATCGAGTACTTCTTCTCTTCGAGGAAGGGGTTCGTGAACGAGAGCTGCATGGTCTCGCCCAGGTCCTCGATGGGAGAGATCTCCTCGAAGATCTCCTCGAGGCCCGTGTTGGCGGGAAGATCTTGACGACCCTGGGCCTCGGCCTCCGCGACGCGCGCCTTCCACGCGTCGTTTCCGACCAGCCAGTCGAAGCTCTCCGTCTGCAGTGCGAGCAGATCGGGAACCGTGAGGGTGTCTGTGATCTTTGCGAACGAGAGACGAGATGCGGCTCGTCCGTTCTTGGGTGTCTTGTCAGTGTTGGTTGCGTTGCGCGCAGCAGCCAAGGAAATAACCTCCGTGGGCCCGGACGGCCCAGTTACTGTCGGTCGTGTAGTTGTCTGGACGAGAACTCCCAGTCGCGTCGCGCCGCCGTATCTGACCCGAAAGGACGGGACCAGGCGAACGCGGAGATGTCAGAGCCGACCGCAATATGAAGGCAGAAGTTTGACTGGGAGCGCAAAGAACAACTATATGTCAATCAGGCGCGCCGTGTCCAGTCTTTTCTTGACCGGAGGCGCGTACTGAGGTATAACGCGGGCGACTTCCAGGTATTCCCGGGGTTCGAGCGCTGCTCAGCGGTGCCGCGGATGGTATGTCGGGAGCGTGTCGACCGTCGCGAGGACGGCCTCCTCCCGGGTGCGCGGAGACCAGCCCAGCACCGTGCGGGCCTTCTCGGCGGAAGCGCGGCGGACGGTCCCGAGCTCCGGCAGCGACTCGCGCACGCGGCGGCTGAACGGGGCCGCTGCGCGCAGCATCCACTGCGGCATCAGCCTGGTGCTCACCCGCCGGCCGGCCTGGTCGCCGAGATGCCCGCGGATGAGGAGGGCGACCTCCTGCGCCTTCATCACCTCGCCGGCGATGGCGAGGAAGCGCTGCCCGGCGGCCTCCGGCCGGGTCATCGCGAGCAGGTGCAGAGCGGCGACGTCACGAACGTCCACGATGCCGAAGCTGACGTCGGGCAGGCGCGGGAGGCGTCCCTCCTTCACCAGACGGATCAGCTCGACGGAGGACGAGATGTCCGGGCCGAGGACGGGGCCGAGGATGCCGACCGGGTTCACCGTGGCGAGCTGCAGCGCGGCGCCGTCGGTTCGTGCGCCGTTCTGTGCGACGAAGTCCCACGCGGCGCGCTCGGCGATCGTCTTCGACTGCGCGTAGGGGCTGACCGGGCGGCCGCTGTCGAGCTCGGTCCAGTCCTCCTCGGTGAAGGCGCGGTCGGTCGGCTCGTGCCCGTAGCCGATGGCCGCGAAGGATGAGGTGAGCACCACGCGCTCTACGGCGGCGTCGCGGGCGGCGCGCAGCACGCGGAGGGCGCCGTCGCGGGCGGGGACGATGAGCTCGTCCGGGTCCTTCGGCTGGCGGGACGGGAACGGCGACGCGACGTGGAGGACGAAGCGGCAGCCGGCGACGGCCTCCGCCCATCCGGCGTCGGAGGTGAGGTCCGCGATCGCGAACTCGAGCCGGTCGCCCGGGTCGTCGACGCCTCCCGCCGCCAGCTGGGCCCGGACGTCGGCGGCGCGCGCGGGGGTGCGGATCGTCGTGCGGACCCGGTAGCCCGACTGCAGGAGGGCCAGCACGCAGTGCGCGCCGAGGAAGCCGGAGCCGCCGGTGACGAGGACGAGGTCGGGGACGTGGTCGGGGACGGCTGCGGGGTTCGGGTCGGTCACGGCCCCATCCTTCCCCCGGAGCGGCGTTCCCGCTACCGCCGTCGCAGCGACTGCGGTCCCGCGGAACGACTGCGGCGCGGCGCGCAGGCGCACTCGTTCCGCGAGGTAGCAGTCGCGGCCGGGAGGGAGGGAGGGAGGGAGGGAGGGAGGGAGGCCGTCAGGAGCGGGCGAGGGCGATCGCCTGGGCGCGGTCGCGGACGGCGAGCTTTGCGAAGATCGCGTTGATGTGCGTCTTGACGGTGGCCACGCTGACGAAGAGGCTGCGGGCTATCTCGCCGTTGCTCAAGCCCTCGGCGACGAGGGCGAGCACCTCCGCCTCGCGGCGCGTCAGCGCGGGGAAGCGGAGCAGCAGGGCCTGCGCCGGGTCGGCCTCCCGAGCGTCTCCGGGTACGGCGCCGGTCGTGAGCGAGCTCACGATGCGCGCGCCGACCTCCGGAGCGAAGGTCGACTGCCCGCTCGCGACCGCCCGGACAGCGGCGGCCAGCTCCGTCCGTCCGGCGTCCTTGGTGAGGTACCCGCGGGCTCCGGCCCGCAAAGCGCCGAGAATGGATGCGTCGTCCGCGTACGTCGTCAGCACCAGGACCGCCGTTCCCGGCGCCTCGGCGGTGACGCGTGCGGTCGCCGCAGCTCCGTCGAGCACCGGCATCCGCAGGTCCATGAGCAGCACGTCGGGATGCGCAGCGACGGCGAGCGCCACCGCTTCTGCGCCGTCGGCGGCCTCCCCCACCACCTCCATGTCGGGCAGCAGGCCGAGCACGGTCACCAGGCCGTCTCGCACGATCGCCTGGTCGTCGGCGACGGCGACACGGATGCGCTGCTGCCCGTTCACGCGAGCACCAGCTCCGCCGCGACGGCGACACGGATGCGCTGCTGCCCGTTCACCCGAGCACCAGCTCGACCGCGACGATGAAGCGGCCGTCGTGGGCTCCCGCGGTGACCCGTCCGCCGTGCGGGAGGGCGCTGACGCGTTCGCGCATCCCGTCGATGCCGTGGCCGCCGCCGGTCCGGGAGAGGAGCGGATGCGCGGCGTCGTCGAGGGCGTTGGAGACCGTGAGCAGCACACCGTCAGTCTGCCAGTCCAGCGCAGCCTCCACCGAAGCGCTGGGCGCATGCTTGCGGGCGTTGCTGAGTGCCTCCTGCATCGCGCGCTGCAGGGCGACGGCCTGCTCGCCGACGATCGGCCGGCCTGCGCCGCTCACCCGCAGCTCGGCGACGCCCCCGATGGCGCGGTGCGCCGCCACCAGTTCGCGGAGGGCCGACTCCACGTCCTCCGCCGCCACCACCCGGGAGGCTGCTGCCTCCGGGTCGCGCAGAGCCCCGACCGCCCGCCGCGCCTCGGCCAGTCCGTCGGCGGCGAGACTGCGCGCGTCCACCACCCGGGTGCGGGCCGCGTCGGTGTCCCCCGCCTCGAGCAGTGCGTCGACGGCGTCGAGCTGCAGGACGAGACCGCCGAGGCTGTGCGCCAGCACGTCGTGCAGGTCGCGGGCGATGGCGACGCGGGACGCCTCCTCCCGCAGGGCGAGCCCGCGCTCCCGCAGCTCCGCCGCCTGGGCCTCCGACCGACGGTACTGGCGCCGGCTCAGCCCGGCGAACACCGCCAGCAGCGCCCCGGCCATCATCGCCAGCACGGCGATCGGCGGCGTCCCGAACGGCACGGCACCGATCGGGATCAGGGTCAGGACCACCGCAGAGAGCGCCAGCCCGTGCCACAGCGGCCGGAGCGTGTCGCCGATGAGCGCCAGGAGCGAGACCACGGCGGGGACGACGAGGATGCCGTTCGTCGGCGCCGTCGTCACCGCTCCGGCGAGCCCGGCGACGGCACCGAGCCCGAGCACCCAGCGATCGTGCCGGGCGGGGACCGCGGCGCGGGCCACCCACGCCGCGATCGCCACCAGCGCCACCACGAGCACCCAGGCCGGCTCGCCCCCGGAGTGGCTGGTCAGCAGCGACCAGGTGACGACGACCGCCCCGATCACGTTGAGGGAGAGCGCGAGCGGCCTGGACGTGTTCACAGAACCATCATGCGCCGGTGGAGGTCAGCGCCGCGGCATGCCGGTCGAGGCGGGCCGCGAACACCGCCGTCCGCGCGATCCGGTTGGCTGCGAAGACGAGGAGGATGACGCCGGTCGCGGCGACGAGGTGGGCTCCGGCCTGCGTGGCGAGCACGTCGACCCCGATGCGCACCGCGACGACCACCACCCAGAGCACGAGGCCCAAGACGCCGGTCTGCGACTCGTACACGGCCACCTCCCCGGGCCGGCGCCCGGCGGCGATCGGCTCCGGGAGGCGCCGGAAGTGCGCGATGGCCCCCATCCAGGCGCCGATGGCGAGCGAGAGCAGCAGTTCGCCCGCGATGACGGCGAGGTCGAGCGGTGTCACCTGGGCCGGCTTCGTCTGCTGTCCGATGAGCACCACCCCGACCACGGCGAGGATGGCGGGAAAGCGCCACATCCTCGACACCACCACCGGCCGCCAGGTCAGCTGCCGGTACCCGACCCACCCGATCAACAGCACGATCAGGACCGCGTTCGCGAGCGTCTGAATGCTCATGTCATCACCTTTCCCCGGCCGTCCACCGGCCACGACGACAAGCCTCGCCGGACGGCCCGGGCCGAGGGACCGTCCACGGGTGGAACCCGGGTGGAGACCGGGTGGAGATCGGCCGCGGCGGCCTCCGCTGCTGCCGGACTAGGCTGCCGGTGTGCCCCAGAATCCGGCTTCGCAGCATCCCTCCGTCACGCTCTCGGAGAGCGGATACCTGGCGACGGTGGAGCCCGACCGGTTCGTCCCCGGCGCGTACCAGCTGGTGGTGGACGGCACACCGCAGTCGCACGTGAACCTCGACGACCCGACGCAGCTGTTCTTCGAGTACGTGCAACGGATGGGCAACGTCATCGACCTGATCGGCGACCCCGCCGAGCCGATCACGGCGGTGCACCTCGGCGCCGGAGCGCTGACGCTCCCGCGGTACATCGCCTACACCCGTCCGGGATCCCGGCAGCAGGTGATCGAGCTGGAGAGCCGGCTGGTGGACCTGGTGCGCGAGCAGCTGCCGCTCCCCCGCTACGCGCAGATCCGCATCCGGCACGGCGACGCGCGGGAGGTCGTCGGCAAGCTGCCTGCGGGCCTCCGCGGATCGGTCGATCTGCTGGTGGTGGACATCTTCAGCGGCGCCCGCACCCCCGCGCACGTGACGAGCGTCGAGTTCTACCGGTCAGCCGTGTCGCTTCTGAAGCCGGACGGGATCGTGCTGGTCAACGTCGCCGACGGGCCGCCGCTGACGTTCGCGCGCAGCCAGGTCTCCACCCTCGGGTCCGTGGTGGAGAACGTCGCGGCGCTCGCCGAGACGCAGGTGCTGAAAGGGCGGCGGTTCGGCAACGTCGTGCTGGTCGGCTGCAATTCGCCGCTGCCGCTGGAGTGGCTGCCGCGGCTGCTCGCCAGCGGTCCGCATCCCGCGAAGGCCGTGGCCGGGGAGGAGCTGCGGACCTTCGCCGCCGGTGCGTCGATCGTGACGGATGCGACGGCCGTTCCGTCGCCGCCACCTGCGCGCAGCATCTTCCAGTCGGGGACGCGGCGGGACTGACGCTGCGGGGCTGACGCGCCTCGAGGACTGACGTGCCTCAGGCGTGTCGGAACATCACGGGCTGGCCGGGGCGGAGCTGGGCGAAGGCGTCCAGCGACCGGTCCGAGATGACGGCGATCACCGGGTAGCCGCCCGTGACCGGATGGTCGGCGAGCAGCACGGTCGGACGCCCGTCGGGCGACACCTGGACGGCCCCAGCGACCATCGGCTCGCTCGGCAGCTCCCCGACGATGGCGCGCTCGAGGAGCGGAACCGCCGGCTCGGCGACGGCCGTGTGCCGCGCGAGCGGAGGCGGGTCGAGCCGCACCCCCACCCGGTCGCTCTGCGCTCCGGCACGCCACTCGACGGAGAAGAACGCCTCAAGCGCCTGCGGAGTGAACCAGTCCGCGCGGGGGCCGTGATGCGCCTTCACCTCGACAACGCCCACCGAAGGCTCGGCCACGGGGACGAAGTCGAGCAGTGGGAGGTCGGTGCCGGGATGCTCGCCGAGCGGCAGGAGGTCTCCCGCACGCAGCGGCTCGGGACCCAGCCCGGCGAGGGTGTCGCGCGACCGCGAGCCGAGCACGGCCGGCGCGTGCACGCCGCCGCGGACGGCCAGGTAGCGGCGCGTTCCGGCGACCGCCGGCCCGATTCGGAGCACCTGGCCGGCGTCGGCGCGGACGGCGAGGTGCGCATCCACGGGTCGCTCGTCGAGCAGGAGCGGGCCGGTCGCGCCGGTGACCGCGAACCAGGTGTCGCTCTCGAACCGGACCTCGAGCCCGCCGAGCAGCGCTTCGATCCCCGCCTCCCCCTCCGGGTTGCCGAGCAGCCGGTTGGCCAGGCGGAGCGCGCCGCGGTCGAGGGCGCCGGACCGGCCGACGCCGAGCGCGGCGAAACCGGGACGGCCGAGGTCCTGCACGAGTGCGAGCGGGCCGGGATGCAGGATGCGCAGGCCGGTCATGAGGCCTCGCGGAAACGGACGACCGTGCCAGGGCTGAGCAGCGCGGGCGGGTCGGCGGACTCGTCCCACAGCACCGCATCCGTCCGGCCGATCAGCTGCCAGCCTCCGGGGCTCGACCGCGGGTAGACGCCGCTGAACGCGCCGGCCAGGCCGACCGCGCCTGCGGGCACGGAGGTGCGGGGCGTGCTCCGTCTGGGCACCTCCAGGGCGGCGCCGTCGCCGACGAGGTAGGCGAACCCGGGGGCGAAGCCGCCGAAGGCGACCCGCCAGGTCGTGCCGGCGTGCAGGGCGACCACTTCGCGCTCGCTGCGGCCGGACAGCCGGGCGACCTCCGGGAGGTCTTCGCCGTCGTAGCGGACCTCAAGCTCGACGACGCGCTCGGCCGCCTCCTGCGGTTCCCGGGGCACAGCGCGCTCCAGCCAGCCTGCCGCGGCACTCAGAGACAGGAGGGCCGGGTCGACCTCGACAGCGATGGTGCGGGCCGCGGGCACCAGATCGATCACGCCCTCCGGCCGCGAGGAATCGAGGCCGCGGTAGAGGGCGAGGACGGCCTCCAGGCCGTCCAGCTCGACCAGAAGTGCGCGGTCGCCGTACGGGAGGATGCGCCGGTTCACGCGAACGGCTCCACGCCGATCCCTGCCGCGGCGAGCGCGTCCCGGACCGCGCGCGCCATCGCGACCGCGCCGGGGGTGTCGCCGTGCACGCACAGCGAGTCCACCTGCACGGCGATGTCGGTACCGTCGACGGCCGTCACCACGCCGTCGGTCACCATGCGCAGCGCGCGGGAGGCGATCTGTGCGTCGTCGGACAGGACGGCGCCCGGCTCGCTGCGCGAGACGAGGGACCCGTCCGGCCGGTAGCCGCGGTCGACGAAGGCCTCGCGAACGAAGCGCACGCCGGCCTCGGTCGCGGCCTGCTCCACCGCCGACCCGGAGAGCCCGAGCAGGGCGAGCGACGGATCGAAGGCGAGGACCGCATCCACCACCGCCCGGGCCTGTGCGTCGTCGGCCACGATCCGGTTGTAGAGCGCGCCGTGCGGTTTGACGTAGCGGACGCGGGTGCCCGCGATGCGTGCGAGGCCGGCGAGCGCGGACAGCTGGTAGAGGAGTTCGTCGCGCAGCTCGCCCGACGGCACGTCCATCGCCCGGCGGCCGAAACCGGCCAGGTCGCGGTACGAGACGTGCGCCCCGACGGCGACACCGTTCGAGGCCGCCTCCCGGCAGGTGGCAAGAATGGTGGAGGGGTCGCCGGCGTGGAATCCGCACGCCACGTTCGCGCTCGAGACAACGCGGAGCAGCGCGGCGTCGTCGCCCATGGTCCAGGCGCCGAACGACTCGCCGAGGTCGCTGTTGAGGTCGACGGAACGCGTCATGAGCCTATTGTCACGCTCGGGCGGGTTCGGCAGCGGGGGTGGTGTGGGCGGCGCGAGCGGCGCGTGCCCGGTGCGCGCGGACCTTTGCGCGGTTGCCGCAGCGCTGCATGGAGCACCACCGGCGGGTGCCGCTGCGGGAGGTGTCCAGGTAGACCAGGCGGCAGTCGTCGGCGGAGCACTCACGGATGCGTCCGTCGACGTCGGGGCCGAACAGCCGGACGGCGTCACGCGCTATGGTGCCGAGTGCCTGGTGCGGGCGGGCGTTGGTCCGGCCCGCCTGACGGCCGCCGCCGGGGAGGACCGGAGGGATGTCGGGCGTCGCGGCGAACAGGTTGACGACGTCCACGTCGTCCGGCTCCAACGACAAGCCGAGGCTCGCCTGCCGGGCGAGGCGGCCGATGGCGGCGCGGAGGGCGTCGGCGTCGCGGAACTCGCGCTCGCCGGCCGTCGGGGCGACCTCGGGGAAGCGTTCGGTGAGCCAGGCGTTGAGGCCCTCGGGGTCGCGGACGGTCACGCGGTGGTCTGCATCTGCGTCTGCATCCGCGTCGAGGCCGCCGGTGTAGGCGAAGTCGAGGGCCAGCGATCCGGAGTCGAACCACCAGGTCTGCCCGTCGATGGGCTCCATCCACTGCCCGGTTCCCTGGGTGAGTATCGCTTCGGTGGCCATCGGATCAACGATATCCGGTCACAGGTCGGGCTGGATTCCGGGGGCGCCGGGGTGGTCACCTTTATTCAGGAGAATGGGCTCTCTGGATGCTCCCAGGGCCTTTATTCAGGACCCACAGCGCACTGAGGGCCCATTCCTCCTGAAAACAGGAGCGGAGCCGAGCCTGATCTCCTGAAAACAGGAGCGGAGCCGAGCCGCCGCACAAGCCACGGGCCGTCCGGATGGTGGCCGCTTTGGCATACTGGGCGGATGACCGCGACCCGTCCCGACCCGCACGCCGTGCTCGAGGGCGCGACGGTGCGCCTCCGGGCGCTCACCGTCGACGACCTGCCGGACCTCTTCGATGCGATCGGGCATCCCGAGGTCTTCGCCGGCGGCTGGGGCGGCGGACCCGCCGCCTTCCGCGACACCTACGAGGAGTGGCGGGAGTTCATCCTGGGCTACCTGGACTGGGAGCGGAGCAACGTCATGGCCGTTCTGCTGCGCGACGGCGACCGCCTGGTCGGGACGACCACGCTCGGCGACTTCGACCTGGTGAACGACTCGGCGCACATCGGCTGGACGGCATACGCCCCGGAGGCGTGGGGCGGCCGGGTGAACGCCGAGACCAAGCGCCTCCTGCTCGGCACCGCGTTCGACCACGGGTTCGAGCGGGTCAAGCTGCAGGCGGACGTCGTCAACGAGCGCTCCCGGGCGGCCATCCAGCGCCTCGGCGCCCGCTTCGAGGGCGTCCTCCGGCACACCCAGCGCCGCGCCGACGGCACCTGGCGGGACACGGCGGTCTACTCGATCCTCAGTGACGAGTGGCCGGCGGTTCGGGATGCGCTCGACGCGCGCCTCGGCGTCGCACACGCCTGATGAGCTGAAGCGCCGAACGAGCGGGCGCCGAACAAGCGGACGCCGAACGAGCGGGCACCGAACAAGCGGGCACCGAACAAGCGGACGACCGAGAAGCCGACGCCGAACAAGCGGACGTCAGCCGACCCTACGGAGGGTCACACCCCGGCCGGCGAAGAACCGGGCGAACGTGGCGACGTCCAGTCGCGCGTCCTCAGCCGTGTCCCGGACACCGGACGGATTGTGAAAGGTCACCGTCGCACCGTCGAAGCGGTGGGCGAGCACGAGGTGACCTCCACGGCGCAGGTTCGGCCGGTCGGGGTAGCGGATCTCCGGGGACACGGACGCGAGAAACACGCGATCCTCGTCGATCAGCCGCAGGGCCTCCTCCGCCTCCGCGTGCTCGACGACCTCCCCGTCGAGGCCCAGCTCGGCTCTCGCCCACACGAGGAAGGGCCGGTAGTAGAGCCCGTCCACGGTGTCGTCGCGCCGCACCAGTGCCCCGTGGCGCTCCGCAGCCCGGACGAGGTCGTACATCGGCGACGACTCGGAGAACCAGCCGCGCAGGACGGAGCGGAGGGAGGCCAACCCGCAGACGTGGCGGGCCCAGAACCGGTACTCCTCCACCGACGGGTAGCCGTCGGCGCGCCAATCGAAGTACTCGGCGGGGTCGGCGCCGTGCTCGATCAGCGGGGCGTTGCAGGCGAGGTCTCCCCACTGCGACTCGTACGGGAAGACCGCCACCGTCGTCAGGAGACCGTCCGCCGGTCGGCCGCCGCGGCCGCGGCCACCCGGCGCTGCGCCGGGGTGACCTCGCGGTGCTGCCAGGAGATGAGGTTCGCCGCGTCGAAGCGGCGGCTGCACGCGCCGCAGGCGAGAGCGCGGGCGGGCTTGCGGTACCGGTAGTGGGTGTGGCCGTTCGGGCAGACGCCGACCCACGGCGCCAGGTCATCCGCGATGGCGCCGCCGTGCAGGCGCTTGCCCTCGTAGCCGAGCTCGATGGCGATCGCCCGCCAGCGGGGGCCGTGTCCGGCCCGGGAGCCGGCCAGGGCATGGGCCACCTCGTGCAGGAGGATCTGGTGGATCTCGTCGTCCTCGTAGCGGGCGGCGAGGTAGCGCGAGACGGTGATCCGTTTCTCGGTGTAGTTGCAGAGACCAGCGCGGGTCTTCGCGTTGTCGAAGCCGAAGCTCCACACGCCGGGGTCGAGATGCAGGGCGATCAGGGCCTCGGCCCAGTGACGAACGCGGTCGAGTTCGGACATCAGCGCCGGATCCCGTCCGGAGCGCTCCCATCCCCGACGCCGGGCATCTGCTTCATGCCGAGCATCCTACGCGTGATCGCCGTCGCCCTCATCGGATGACGCGGGTGCGCTGCCGCGTTGCGCGTCGAGCGCCGACTGGACCACCGCGACGGCGGTCAGCGCGGCCTGGATCTCGGCAGGGGACGCGCCCAGCTTCTCGCGGAGGAAGACGGCCGCGGTCATGTCGGACAGCGCGTTCTCGTAGTCGCCGGTGTCGAACCACACCTTGCCGCGGTTCTGGATGGCGAACGCCTCCAGCCCCGTCCACTCGCGGCCGCGCGCCTCGTCGACGCAGCCGGTCAGCTCGATGATCGCCTCGTCGGCCTTGCCCTGGTACTGCAGGACCTGGGCGTGCCGGATGCGCGCCCCGAGCAGTTGCTCGCGGTCGCCGGTGAACCTGGCCTGGCGCACGGCCTCGTTGGCGATCTCGATCGCCTCGTCCAGCCGCCCGAGCAGGCGGAGCAGCACCGCCTTCTCGTTGAGCGCGCTCAGGCTGCGAAGGCTGCCCAGTTCGTCCAGCCGCTCGGCGGCAGCGCGCAGATCGACGCGTTCGCGCAGGGTGGTCGGATCGTATCCGAGGATGATGCTCAGGGTTCTGCTCCCGATCGGTGTCTCGCGACCAAGACTACCCGTAGCGGCGGATCAGCCCGGGCGCTTGACTGCCTGGGCGGGGGTGAGAGCGACCTCGAGGAGCCGGTCGTCGCCGCTGCGCGGGGATCCGCGGCTGTCTGTATTGTTCGTCAGCAGCCAGATGCGGTCACCGACGGCCACCACATCCCGCAGCCGGCCGAACTGTCCGACGAAGAACGGGGCGACGGCGACGGGCGCGCCGCCTGCGGTCGGCCAGACCGTCCACAGGCGTTCACCGCGGAGGGCGGCGAGGAAGATCGTGTCGCCCACCACAGCCAGGCCGCTGGGGCTGGCCTCATCGGTAGGCCACTGGTGCACGGGGTCGGTGAACCGGGGGTCGCCGGCCTCACCCTCCACGACCGGCCAGCCGTAGTTCGCCCCCGGCCGGATGATGTTGAGCTCGTCCCAGGTGTTCTGGCCGAACTCGGAGGCCCACATCGTGCCGCGCGAATCCCAGCCGATGCCCTGCGGGTTGCGGTGCCCGTACGACCACACGGGCGAGCCGGGGAACGGGTTGTCCGCCGGGACCTGGCCGGTCGGCGTGATGCGGAGGATCTTGCCGCCCAGCGACGCCACGTCCTGCGCGTTCGCCGGGTTCGAGGCGTCTCCGACCGTCACGTACAGCTGCTTGTCCGGTCCGAAGGCGATGCGGCCTCCATCGTGGTTGGACGCCTTCGGGAGCCCGGTGAGCACCGGCTCGGGAGCGCCGACGGCGTAGCTGCCGGGGACACCGGAGAGCGGCATCCTGACCACCCGGTTGTCCTCGGCGGTCGTGAGATAGGCGTACAGGTCGGCGGGCGCGGACTCCGCCTGCACCGCGAGGCCCAGGAGGCCGCCCTCCCCCTGGTGCACCACGCCCGGCACCGTGCCCACTTCGCGAACGCCGCCCGACGGCAGCCGCTCGAGGATCGTCCCGCTGTCCCGCTCGCTGATGAGGGCCGAACCGCTCGGGAGGTGGACGACGGACCACGGCGCCTGCAGCCCGGTCTCGAGCTCCGTCGTCGCCCCGCTCGGCTGCCACGGGATCGCGGGGACGGCGACGGCCGATCCGGTCGGCCGCGGCGAGGACGTCGGCGTCCTGGTGACGGTCGGGTGGGGAGCGGGGGCCGTGCAGCCCGTGAGAACGAGCGCGGCCGCCGTCAGGGCGAGAAGCCCTGAGCGGCGGCCGGGACGGAACATCGTCGGCTCCGGTCGTCAGTCGACGACGCGGACGTCCTTCCAGAAGGCGACGTAGTTGCTGTAGTCCTTGCCGACGCGGTCGAAGGAGCTCGGGTACGGCGTCGGGTAGCTCCACGCGCGGTCCTGAAGAAGGGCGTCGTCGGACTTCACGGAGAAGTACTGGCATTCCCCCTTCCACGGACAGGTGTACGGGGTGTCGCTCTCGACGAGGTACTCGGACTTCACGCTCGCAGGCGGGAAGTACCAGTTGCCCTCGATGCGGATCAGGTCCTCCTGCGGGGCCTCGGCGATCACGGTGTCGTTCAGCACGGCTTTCATGTAAAACCTCCTGTGGGGGACGAACGTACCCGGGCGCCCGATCATTCCGGCGGTCGCGCACCGCTCTGCCGGGAGGCTCGCAGCACCGTCACAGTGTCGGAGGATCCGAGCCGGCCTCCCGCGGCCACCTCGGCGGGTGCCGCCCCGGCCGCGATGCTCTCCTGCCCGGACACCGACGCGGTGAGCAGGTGCGCGACTGCGCCGCGCAAGCCGGTGAAGGCCGCGCTTGCCGCGGCGGCTTCTGGCGAGCAGTAGTCGATCCCCAGGGAGGCGAGTTCGTCCACCACTGCACCCGCCGCCAGGAGGTCGTCGACCGCGAACCGCGGGGAGCCGTCGGAGGCCGTGGCGCCTGCTCCGACGAGTGCGATCATCGCCCTCCGTCCGAGCCGGACCTGCTCGTCGAGGATCCAGCGGGCGACGGCGGGCGCGTTCGTGAGGCCTGCGGCGAGGACGGCGCCCTCTCCGGGCACGTGCGGTACCGCCGGGTGTTCCGGTTCCGTCGGTTCCGTCGGCAGGGGAAGCGCATCCACCCAGACGACAACATCGGCGTCGGCCGCCACCGCGATGGCACCGGCGGTCCCCCAGTCGAAGCGCACCTGGTACTTGGCCTGGCGGTGTGCGGCCGGGACGGCAGGTGCGCTGGAGGAGGCAGTGTCGCGATCGGTCGGCGGAGTCACCGGGCCATGGTAGTTCGCGAACCGGGCGCGGGCCGCCGTGCCTCCCCGGGCGTCGGCCGCATCTGCGCCCGGATCAGTTCGAAGTCGTGCCGCGACAGCTCGATGACGCCCCGGCGCAGCTGGTAGCCCCAGTCGGGACGGTCGCGTGTGAAGTCGAGCGCGGGCAGGAGCGGCCGGATGGGCGTCGCCACCGCGTCGTGGTCCCAGTCCACCCGGCGGCGCCACGGCTTGAAATCGGAGGCAGGTCCGCTCATCGCAGGGCCCTGCGTCACCTGGAACACCTGGTCGTCGGCGATCCGGCCGACGCCGGTGAACTGCTTGAGCGGCTCGCCGTCGGGATACGACACCCGGGGAGAGTAGAAGACGAAACCGTCTGAGACGCCCATACGTTCGAGTGGCGCGCGCACCCCGTGATTCACCTGTGCGAAGCCGCCTGCGACGCCGCGCAGAACGTGATCGAGCTGCACAACGCCCAGCCAGTAACGGATCGCCATGCTCCCGTTGTAGCGCACACGGCCGTCACTCGTGTCGAAACGGGCCGGTGAGGATCGACGTACCGGTGACGGGAACGGCCCGGCAAGGGAGGATGGCACCATGCGTTTCGTGCTGATGGCGATCGCCGACGGCGGCGGGCAGGCGGATCCGGGCGCTCCGGACCGTGCTGCGCTCGATCGTGCTGCGCTCGATCGCGCTGCGCTCGATCGTGCTGCGCTCGATCGATATGGGGCGGAGCTGGTCCGCGCCGGCGTGCTTCTCGCGGCGGAGGCCCTGGAGCCGGCCGCGGTCGGCGCGTGCCTGCGCTACTCGGGCGAGCAGCGCATCCTGAGCCGTCCAGCCCCCGGCGCCGTCAGCCGGTTCTGGATGCTGCAGACGGCCGGAGAGGACGAGGCGCTGGAGTGGGCCCGCCGGATGCCGCTGACGACCGGCACGGTGGAGGTGCGGCGCGTGACGGACGACGAGGGCCGATGAGCGACGACGTCGACGCCGAAGAGGTCCGCGCCGAAGAGGTCCGCGCAGAAGGCGTGCGCGCCGAAGAGGTCCGCGCCGCCGAGGTCCGCCGCACCGTGGATTCCGTCTGGCGGATCGAGTCGGGACGGCTGATCGCGGGCCTGGCGCGGTCGACCGGCGACGTCGGCCTGGCCGAGGAGCTGGCCCAGGATGCGCTCGTCGCCGCGCTCGAGCAGTGGCCGGAGTCCGGCATCCCCCGCAACCCCGGCGCGTGGCTGACCACCGTGGCGAAGCGTCGCGCGGTCGACGGCTGGCGTCGCCGGGAACGCCTGGACGACCGGTACGCGGCCATCGCCCACCACCTGGAGCAGGAGCTCGGCGACGACGACCCGGCGCGGGCGGCCCAGGAGCCCATCGGAGACGACCTCCTCCGTCTCGTCTTCGTCGCCTGCCATCCCGTGCTGCCGCAGCAGGCCAGGGTCGCGCTGACCCTCAAACTGCTCGGCGGACTGTCGACCGAGGAGATCGCGCGAGCGTTCCTCGTGCCGCCGGCGACCATGGGGCAGCGCATCGTCCGGGCGAAGCGGACGCTCAGCGCGGCCGGCGTGCCGTTCGAGGTCCCCGAGCGCGCCGAATTCGGCGAGCGCCTCGCATCGGTGCTCGAAGTCGTCTACCTGATCTTCAACGAGGGCTACTCGGCCACCGCGGGCGACGAATGGATGCGGCCCGACCTGTGCCGGGAGGCGCTGCGGCTCGGCCGCGTGCTCGCCGAGCTGACGCCACGCGAGCCGGAAGTGCACGGGCTGGTGGCGCTGATGGAGTTCCAGGCCTCCCGGCTCGGCGCGCGCACGGACGCGGACGGGTCGCCCATCCTGCTGCAGGACCAGGACCGCGCCCGCTGGGACCGCCTCCTGATCGGGCGAGGGGTGGCGGCGCTCGAACGGTCGGATGCGCTGCGGACCAGCCGCCGTCCAGCGGTCAGCCGCGGGCCGTACGCCCTCCAGGCCGCGATCGCCGCCTGTCACGCGACGGCGCCCGACGCCGGGGCGACCGACTGGGAGGAGATCGTCGCGCTCTACGGCGCGCTCGGCGAGCTGCGGCCCTCCCCGGTGGTCGATCTCAACCGCGCCGTCGCGCTGTCGATGGCGTACGGACCGGAGGCCGGCCTGGAGGTCGTCGACCGGCTGACGCTCGACGGTGCGCTCGCGTCGTACCACCTGCTGCCCTCCGTGAGGGCCGACCTGCTGCTCCGGCTCGGCCGAACGGTGGAGGCGCGGCAGGAGCTCCGGCGGGCCGCAGCCATGACCGGCAACGCGCGGGAGCGGGAGCTGCTGCTCGCGCGGGCGGACGAAGCTCCCGCGGACGAAGCTCCCGCGGACGAAGCTCCCGCGGACGAACCCTGAGCAGTCGCTGATCCGGGCGGCACCATCCACACCCGGAGCGCGACACTGGAGGCATGCGCGTCCTCCTGAAGCTGCTCCTCGACTGCGACCCCGACGCCGCCTGGCGCGCCCTGCAGAGCCCGACGGCGTTCCGCGAGGTCGCGCTGCCCTGGCTCGACTTCCACTCCGATGAGCCGGGAGGATTCCCGACGACCTGGGGGTCCGAGCATCGGGTGCGCGTGCGGGCGCTGGGCGCGTTCACGGTCGGGACGCAGGCCATCCGGCTCGACACGCTGCGCTCGACGGACCCGCGCGAGCAGAGCACCCGCATCCTGCACGACAGCGGCGGAGGAACGGGCGGCATGCTGGCCGCGATCCCGCACCTGGATCACCGGATGGCCATCGCCCCCGATCCCGCCGGTCCGGACGAGCACGGCCGGCTGCGGACGCTGTACCGCGACCAGCTGATCGTGCGGGCGGGAGCGCTGACCCCCATCGCCTGGTACGGCTTCTGGGCGTTCTGGCAGTGGCGCGGCGTGCGCCTCCGCCGCCTCGCGCCCACCTGGGCCTACGATCCGGAGGTGCGGGAGCGGGACGACGAGCCGGATGCGGCCCAGGATCCCGCAACCCGGACTCAAGCGGTGCAGACGGGAGCAGCGGACAGATGACCAGCACGGAACAGCCCCTCGGGAGCACGGCCGCCGACGGCACGCGGGCGATCAGCGCCGCGCAGACCGCGGACTGGCGCCGGCGGGTCTTCGCCCTGTACGCCTCCGTCCGCCGTCTCGCCGCACACGACCCGGCGGAAGCCCACGCCTACTGGGTCTCGTGCCGCGACGACCTGTTCGCGTCGCATCCCGCGTCGCCGCTCCTGGAGGAGGACCGCGCCCGCTTCACCGGGCTGCCGGTGACCCGCTACGACCCCGACTGGCGGTTCGAGCTGCCGATCCTCCCCGCCGCCGAGGCGGTGCGGATGGACGTGGAGACGGGCACCGACGGCGTCGTGCCGTTCGAGCTCCTCGGCACCGTGCGCGTCCCCCTCGCCGGGACGCTCGACGTCTGGCGACTGTCGTCGTACGGCGGCGGGCTGTTCGTCCCCGTGAAGGATGCGCTGGCCGGTCGGCCGGGCGGCACCTACGGGGGTGGCCGCTACCTGATCGACACGATCAAGGGCGCCGACCTCGGGCTCGACGCGGACGACGGCGAGGCCTCGCTCGTGCTCGACTTCAACTTCGCGTACAACCCGTCCTGCGCCTACGACCCGGCGTGGGCCTGCCCGCTGGCGCAGGCGGGGAACACGCTCGCGATCGAGATCCCCGTCGGCGAGCGCTACGCGGGGGCCGGCGAGTAGCCGGGCCCGGTAGCCACGCTCACCGGGTGACGAGCGTCAGCCGCTGCGTCGGACGCGTCATCGCGACGTAGAGGGAGGCGGCGCCGCGGGGCGACTCGCCCGCGAGCGCATCCGGGTCTGCCAGCACCACCGCGTCGAACTCCAGTCCCTTGGCCTCGTAGCCGGTGAGCACGGCGATCGGCCGGCTCAGTCCTGCCGCCCCGCGGCCCGCGGCGTCGCCGAAGCGCTCAGCGACTGCGGACGACACAGCCGGAAGGTCGGCTGTGGTCGTGATGACGGCCAGAGTCCCCGCATTGTCGATTGAGCGGTCGTGCGCGACCGCGTCGGCAACGGCCCGGCCCAGCGACTCGGGCGCGCCGGAGGCCGCCTCGACCCGGCGGATCGGCCACTCCCCTTCGCGGACCGCACGGGTCGGCGTGATCGGGAGGCCGGCCTCCACGGCCAGCCGCTCGGCCTCGCGCGTGATCTGCGCGGGCGTGCGGTAGTTGACCGACAGCTCCTCCAGCCGCCAGGCGTCCTTGAACACCGGGTTCAGGGCCTCCTGCCAGCTCGACGCCCCGGCCGCCGACGCGACCTGCGCGATGTCGCCCACGATCGTGAACGACTTCATCGGGCAGCGCCGCACCAGCACCCGCCACTGCATCGGCGACAGCTCCTGCGCCTCGTCGACGACCACGTGACCGTACGTCCAGCTGCGGTCGGCCGCGGCGCGCTCGGCGGTCGTGCCGCGGTCGGCCTGCTCGGCGAAGCCGTCCGCGAGCTGCTCCGCGCTGACGAGCCCCTGCACGCCCATGTTCCGGATGGCGGCACGCGCGTTCTCCAGGTCGCGCTTGCGCTGCCGGTCGCGCTCCCTGTCTGCGGGGTCTGCGCGGCCGGGGAAGTCGCCGAGCAGCTCGGCGGCCTCGTCGAGCAGCGGGACGTCGGAGACGGTGAAGGGCGCCGAGCGGTCGCGGAGCAGCGCACGGCGTTCGGCCTCCGACCAGCGCGGGGCCAGCTCCGCCAGCCAGGCCGGACGGGCGTAGAGGTCCTGCAGAAGCTTCTGCGGCGTGAGCGGGAGCCACGCCGTGTTCAGCAGCACGCGGACGTCGTAGGAGGTGCGGAGGTCCTCGCGCAGCACCTTCAGGTCGGCGTCGTCGATGGTCGAGCCTGCGGCCCTGAGCTGTGCGGCCAGCTGGTCGGTCAGCTCCGCCAGGGCATGCTTGACGAACGTGACCCGGGCGACGTTGTGCGGCTTGCCGGTGCGCTGCGCCTTGGCGATGGCCCGGTGCACCAGCTCCGGGTCCACCACCAGCCGCTCGTTGTCGACGACGACCGTCTGCGGCTCGGCCGGGGCCTTCTGGCGGGACTTCACGGCGCGCGAAAGGAGGCGCGCCATCTGCGCGGAGCCCTTCAGCACCGCGGCCTCCGGCGCATCCTCCTCGGTCGCCTCCACGCCGGGGAACAGTTCACCGAGACTCGACATGACCACACCGGTCTCGCCGAGCGACGGCAGCACCGCCTCGATGTAGCGCAGGAACGCCGTCGACGGGCCGACGACCAGAACACCGGAGGCGCTCAGCCGCTGCCGGTTCGCGTACAGCAGGTAGGCGGCGCGGTGCAGCGCGACGGCGGTCTTCCCGGTGCCCGGGCCTCCCTGCACCACGAGCGCGCCGCGGAGGTCCGAGCGGATGATGCGGTCCTGCTCGGCCTGGATGGTGGCGACGATGTCGTGCATCCGCCCCGTCCGCTGCGCGGTGAGGGCCGCCAGCAGGGCGCCCTCGCCCTGAATCCGCTCCCCGGCGCCCTCGCCCTCGCCGTCGAGCAGGGCCTCGTCGAACACCTCGTCGTCGATCCGCGTCACCTGGCGCCCCGACATGGTGAGGTGCCTCCGGGCGCGGACGCCCATCCGCTCGCTCGCGGTCGCCTGGTAGAAGGCGCCGGCCTGCTGAGCGCGCCAGTCGACCAGGAGCGAGCGCTGGTCCTCGTCGCGCAGCCCGACACGGCCGATGTACCGGTGGTCGGATCCGTCGACGGGCTCCTCCAGGAGCAGCCGGCCGAACACGAGGCGCGCATCGACGTCGCGCAGCTGCGTCAGCTGGTCCTCGTAGAGGCGCGCGAACGCGTCCCGCTCGCTGCGGGCCTGATGGTTGCTCCCGACGCTGTCGCGGCGCACGCGGGCGAGCCGTTCCTCGGTCTCCGCACGCAGTTCATCCAGCCGCTGATAGAGGCGCGACACCACGGCGCGCTCGCGATCGAGCTCCGACTCCAGCACGCCCATAGCCACCTCTCGATTCCGGGCCGACAGTCTACGACCTCCGGATGGGAGTGCGCTCCCAGCACTTCTGCGGCCTGATGCCCTATGGTGGAGGGAGCGGGCGACGAATCTGCCCGCGGCGTCGTAGAACGCTTCGCGTCGCGCCGGGCCATGCCCCGCCACGCTTCTCTTCATACGGCGAACGATCGCGCCGCTCGGTGCGCTCGCCACCCCGACCCGCTCCGGCACGACGCCGCCCGGGTCCGATGCCTGAAAGGCACAACCCTTTTGACTCACTCCTTCGCCGAACTCGGCGTACCCGCACCGCTCGTCGCCGTTCTCGCGGCCGACGGCAAGACCGACGCCTTCCCGATCCAGGCCGACACGCTCCCCGACGCCCTCGCGGGCAAGGACGTGCTGGGCCGCGGCAAGACCGGCTCCGGCAAGACCATCGCCTTCGCCCTGCCGCTCGTCGCGCGCCTCGGCACCGTCCTGGCCGGCGGACGCCGCCGCCCGGGCCGCCCGCTCGCCCTCGTGCTGGCGCCGACCCGTGAGCTGGCGACCCAGATCGCCGCGACCTTCCGCCCGCTGGCGGACGCCTACTCGCTGCGCGTCTCGACCGTCTTCGGCGGCGTCTCGCAGAACAAGCAAGTCGCAGAGCTCAAGGCCGGCGTCGACATCCTCGTGGCCTGCCCGGGCCGACTCGAAGACCTGATGAAGCAGGGCTTTGTCTCGCTCGACGCCGTCGAGATCACCGTGCTCGACGAGGCCGACCACATGGCCGACCTGGGCTTCCTGCCCGTCGTCACGCGGATCATGTCCTCCACCCCGGCCGACGGGCAGCGCCTGCTGTTCTCGGCGACGCTCGACAACGGCGTGGACAAGATCGTCAACCGGTTCCTGCACTCGCCCGTGCTGCACTCGGTCGACGACGAGACCAGCCCGGTCGAGGCGATGACCCACCACGTGCTTCAGGTGGACACCCCGGACGAGAAGAAGGACCTGGTGGAGGCGCTCGCGTCGGGCACCAGCCGCCGCATCCTCTTCACCCGCACCAAGCACCAGGCGAAGAAGCTGGCCAAGCAGCTCACCGCCTCCGGCATCCCCGCCGTCGACCTGCACGGCAACCTCGCGCAGGGCGCCCGCGACCGCAACCTGGCAGCGTTCGGCGACGGCAGCGTGAGGGTGCTCGTCGCCACCGATGTGGCCGCGCGTGGCGTCCACGTCGACAACGTCGAGCTCGTCGTCCACGTCGACCCGCCGGCGGAGCACAAGGCGTACCTCCACCGCTCCGGCCGCACGGCTCGTGCGGGCAGCGCAGGCGACGTCGTCACGGTGATGCTCACCGCCCAGGCGGGCGACGTCAAGGCGCTGCTCCGCAAGGCGGCCATCTCGGCCACGCCGCAGCGGGTCACCGCGACCTCGCAGGCCGTGACCTCGCTCGTCGGCGACGTGGCGGCGCGTGTCGCGCCGTCCGCGGCGCCGCAGCAGCGGCCCGCCGGTGGGGGCGGGACGTCGCAGGGCGCCAACGCCCAGCGCAAGCGTGCGCGCCGCAACGGCGCCGGTGGCGCTGGTGGCGCTGCGCCGCAGGGCGGTCGCGGCGGCCAGGCGGCCGGCGGCGGTCGCGGCGGCCAGGCGACGGGCGGCGGTCGTGGCGGCCAGGCGGCCGGCGGCGTTCGCGGCGACCAGGCGACCGGTGGCGGCCGTGGGACCGGCGGCGCGACCGCGGGTGCGGGTGCGACCGGCGGGTCCCGCCGTCGCGGCCAGCGTCCCGCTGCGGCGACGCAGGGCGCCTCCTCCTCGCGTGGCGGAACTGCTCCGCACCGCGGCGGTCAGGCTCCGACGCGCTCCGACGCCTCCACCCGTCGCGGCCAGGGCTCGCGCCGAGCCCACGGCTGACCCTCCCCTCGGCGGACCCCCCTCCGTCGAGTACACAAAAACTGCACGCTGGGACCACTCCCGGCGTGCAGTTTTTGTGTACTCGGCGATGGCTGCTCGCGCACGCGTCGCATTCGTCACTAATCGGGGGTTAGCGCAGCGGTTTCGGCCGATTCGTCACGAATCGGGGGTTAGCGCAGCGGTTTCGGCCGATTCGTCACGAATCGGGGAACGAATGTGTGTGTGGGGGGGGGGGGGGGGGTCAGGGCATGCGGCCGAGGGAGGCCATGGCGGACTTCACGAGGGCGCCGCGGCCGCCCTCCAGTTCTTCGGAGACCGTGAGGGAGGTGGCCTCCTCGGGGGTCATCCAGGTCAGCTCCAGGGCGTCCTGGCGCGGCTCGCAGGTGCCCGTCACGGGGACGACGTAGGCCAGCGACACCGCGTGCTGGCGCTCATCGACGTACTGCGTCACGCCCGGCATCGGGAAGTACTCGGCCACCTGGAACGGCACGGGGCTCGCCGGCAGCTGCGGGAACGCCATCGGCCCGAGGTCTTTCTCGAGGTGGCGGAACAGCGCCTCCCGCAGCGTCTCGCCGTACATCACCCGGCCGGAGACGAGCGTGCGGGTCATCTGCCCGACGGCGTTGGCGCGAAGGAGGATGCCCACCTCGGTCACCTGCCCCAGACCGTCGACGCGGACCGGCACGGCCTCCACGTACAGCAGCGGCAGTCGCCGCCGCACCTGCTCCAACTCGATGTCCGACAGCCAGGCGGGACCCGGCTGCGGACCGTCGCCGGGAAGCGGGTCGGGGGTGGGGTCCGGGTCCGGGGTGCGCACGCTCATGCATGAATCCTACGGAAGCGCGATTCGGGGACCTACGACGCCCGGCCGGATCTGTGGATGAGCGCCACTCCGACGGGGGCTGTGAACGATTCCACATCGGAGCGCAGAATGGAGGGTGCCGTTTCCCGCCCCCGACCTGCGCATCGACCGCGACGCCGTCCTCTGGTCCGCGTCCGAACGCGACCGCGCCGGCCGCCCGCTGCTCGTCCTCCTGCACGGGTACGCCTCCGACGAGGCCGACCTGTTCGGGATCGCCGCCTACCTCCCGCTCGAGCCGGTGATCGCGTCGCTGCGTGCGCCCATCCCCGAGGGGCCCGGGTTCGCCTGGTTCTCGCGCTTCACGAACGTGCCGGGCGACCCGCTGGCCGGCAACGCAGACGCGGCAGCGCGCGCGGTCCTCGACTGGCTGGACGAGCAGCCGGACGTGCCGACCGGCCTACTCGGCTTCTCGCAGGGCGGGGCCATGGCGCTGCAGCTCCTGCGTCTCGCGCCCGAGCGTTTCGACTACGCGGTGCAGCTCTCCGGTTTCGTGGTGAAGGGCGATCAGCCGCGGGACGGCGAGCTGGCGGACGCCCAGGTGCCGGTGTTCTGGGGGCGCGGAACGCTGGACGACACCATCCCGTCGGCCTCCCTCGACCGCACCAGCGACTGGCTGCCGGAGCACTCCGCCCTCGACGCGCGCATCTACGAGGGGATGGGGCACGCCATCTCACCGCTGGAGCTCGGCGACATCTCGTCGTTCATCCGCACGCACCTCCCCCGCTGAGCGTTCTCCGCCGGTCACCCCGCCACCGGCCGAACTGTCGGTGGCGAGGTGCAGGATGGAGGGATGGGCGACGTGCTCGATCGATTCTCCCCCGCGACCCGGGAGTGGTTCCGCGGGGCCTTCGCCGCGCCCACTCCGGCGCAGGAGGGCGCCTGGGAGGCGATCTCGCACGGCAAGCACGCACTGGTGATCGCTCCGACCGGGTCGGGCAAGACGCTGGCGTCGTTCCTCTGGGCGATCGACCGGCTGGCGGCCCAGCCTCGACCCGCCGACGCCAAGCCGGGCACGCGGGTCCTGTACATCTCGCCGCTGAAGGCGCTCGGCGTCGACGTGGAGCGCAATCTGCGGGCGCCCCTGGTGGGCGTGACGCAGACGGCGAAGCGGCTCGGAGCCGAGCCGCCGCACGTGAGCGTCGGGGTCCGCTCCGGTGACACGCCCGCATCCGACCGCCGGGCGCTGCTGAGCAACCCGCCGGACATCCTGATCACGACGCCCGAATCGCTGTTCCTCATGCTGACGTCGCAGGCGCGCGAGACGCTGGCCTCGGTCGAGACGGTCATCGTCGACGAGGTGCACGCCGTCGCCTCCACCAAGCGCGGGGCGCACCTGGCGCTGTCGCTGGAGCGACTCGACCAGCTGCTCGAACGGCCCGCCCAGCGCATCGGGCTGTCCGCGACGGTCCGCCCTCCGGAGGAGGTCGCGCGGTTCCTCGGCGGCCGGGCGGCGGTGGAGGTCGTCGCCCCGCCCGCGGGCAAGCGCTTCGACCTCCGCGTGGTCGTCCCGGTAGAGGACATGAGCGAGCTCGGCACGTCGACGTACGCGAGCGAGAACCCCGGAGACGGCTCCCCGCCGCAGGCCGGCTCGATCTGGCCGCACGTCGAGGAGGCCATCGTCGACCGGGTTCTGGAGAACCGATCGACCATCGTGTTCTCGAACTCTCGTCGGCTCGCCGAGCGCCTCACCGCCCGACTCAACGAGATCTACGAGGAGCGCCTGCTCGGCGGCACGGCCGACGACACGGCGCGGAGAGCGCCGGCCGAGCTCATGGGAGGGTCGGGCCAGACCCGCGGGTCGCAGGCCGTCGCCGACGAGGACACGCTCGTGCTGGCGCGGGCGCATCACGGGTCGGTGAGCAAGGAGCAGCGGGCGCTGATCGAAGACGACCTGAAGTCGGGGCGGCTCCGCTGCGTCGTCGCCACCTCCAGCCTCGAACTCGGCATCGACATGGGCGCCGTCGACCTCGTCATCCAGGTGGAGGCTCCGCCGTCCGTCGCGAGCGGGCTCCAGCGGGTCGGGCGCGCCGGACACCAGGTCGGCGAGATCTCGCGCGGCGTGGTCTTTCCGAAGCATCGCGCCGACCTCATCCACTCGGCGGTCGCGACCGAGCGGATGACGGCGGGGCTCATCGAGTCGCTGAAGGTCCCGGCGAATCCGCTCGACATCCTCGCCCAGCAGACCGTGGCGGCCGCGGCCCTCGAGCCGATCGATGCCGACGAGTGGTTCGATGCGGTGCGGCGCAGCGCGCCCTTCTCGACGCTCCCCCGCAGCGCGTACGACGCCACCCTCGACCTGCTGGCCGGACGCTACCCCTCGGACGAGTTCGCCGAGCTCCGTCCGCGGATCGTCTGGGACCGCGACACCGGCACCGTCACCGGGCGCCCGGGCGCGCAGCGACTCGCGGTCACGAGCGGGGGGACGATCCCCGACCGCGGACTCTTCGGCGTCTACATGGTCGGCGAGAAGGCCAGCCGCGTCGGCGAGCTCGACGAGGAGATGGTCTACGAGTCGCGCGTGGGCGACGTCTTCGCCCTCGGCTCCACCAGCTGGCGGATCCAGGAGATCACCCACGACCGCGTCCTCGTGACACCCGCCTTCGGCGAGCCGGGTCGGCTGCCGTTCTGGAAGGGCGACGGGATCGGGCGTCCCGCCGAACTGGGCCGAGCGGTCGGAGCGTTCACGCGCGAGCTGAGCAGTGCCTCCCCCGCCGACGCAGAGCTGCGCTGCGTGGAGGCCGGGCTCGACGCGTGGGCGACGAACAATCTGCTCTCGTTCCTCCGCGAGCAGAAGGAGGCCACCGGGCACGTGCCGACCGACCGCACGCTGGTGGTCGAGCGGTTCCGCGACGAGCTGGGAGACTGGCGCGTCGTGCTGCATTCCCCGTTCGGCATGCAGGTGCATTCGCCGTGGGCGCTGGCCGTCCAGGCGCGGGTGCGCGAGCGGTACGGGATCGACGCCGGCGCGATGGCGGCGGACGACGGGATCGTGGTGCGCATCCCGGACACGGAGGCGCAGCCTCCCGGCGGCGAGCTCTTCGTCTTCGAGCCCCAGGAGCTGGACGAGCTGGTGACCGCCGAGGTGGGTGGTTCCGCCCTGTTCGCCTCCCGCTTCCGCGAGTCGGCGGCGCGCGCGCTGCTGCTCCCGAAGTACAACCCGGGCAAACGCTCACCGCTCTGGCAGCAGCGGCAGAAGGCGGCGCAGCTGCTGGACGTGGCGCGTAAGTACCCGAGCTTCCCGATCATCCTCGAGACGATCCGGGAGGTGCTGCAAGACGTCTACGACCTGGGCGCACTGACCGACGTGGCGAAGCAGATCGAGCAGCGCAGCATCCGGCTGGTCGAGGCGGCGACCGAGACGGCCTCCCCGTTCGCACGGTCGCTGCTGTTCGGATATGTCGCTGCGTTCATGTACGAGGGCGACAGCCCGCTGGCCGAGCGGCGGGCCGCAGCACTGTCGCTCGACGCCGGCCTGCTGGCCGAGCTGCTCGGCCGCGCGGAGCTGCGCGAGCTGCTCGACCCGCAGGTCATCGAGCGCGTCGAGCTCCAGGTGCAGCGGCTCGCGCCGGAGCGCCGGGTGCGCGGCGTCGAAGGGGTCGCCGACCTGCTTCGCCTGCTCGGGCCGCTGTCGGTCGACGAGGTGGCGGAGCGGCTGGAGGGCGACCAGCCGGGCGCGAGGGAGGCCGCGACGGCCGCTGCGTCGGCCGCAAGCGATGGCCGGACAGAAGGCGACGACGCGGGAGATGCCGACGAGCCGGTCGCTCCGCACGCGCAACGCGAGACGGCCGCGGCCCACCTCTCCACGCTCGTCGACTCCCACCGCGTGCTCGCGGTGACGATCGCCGGCAGCGAGCGGTTCGCCGCCATCGAAGACGCCGGCCGACTGCGCGATGCGCTGGGCGTCCCGCTGCCGATCGGCGTGCCGCTGGCCTTCATCGAGCCCGTCGACGATCCGCTGGGCGACCTGGTCAGCCGGTACGCGCGAACCCACGGGCCGTTCGAGACGGCGGACGTCGCGACGCGGTTCGGGCTGGGTCCCGCGATCGTGCACGACGCCCTGCGCCGGCTCGCGCGCGACGGCCGCGTGGTCGAGGGCGAGTTCCGTCCGCACGCGCACGGGAGCGAATGGAGTGACGCGGAGATCCTCCGGCGTCTCCGGCGGATGTCGCTCGCGGCCCTGCGGCACGAGGTAGAACCGGTCGACACCGCCACGTTCGGCCGGTTCCTGCCCGAATGGCAGCATGTCGGTTCGACGCTGCGCGGCGTGGATGCGGTGGCGTCGGTGATCGAGCAGCTCGCCGGCGCGCGCATCCCCGCGTCGGCGTGGGAGTCGCTGGTGCTTCCGAGCCGGGTCGCCGACTACAGCCCCGCGATGCTCGACGAGCTCACGGCGACCGGCGAGGTCATCTGGGCGGGCGACGGGAGCCTGCCCGGCGACGACGGCTGGATCAGCCTCCATCTCGCCGACTCCGCGCCGCTGACCCTCGCGCCGCCCTCCGATCACGAGCCGGATGAGCTGCAGCGCGGCATCCTCGAGGCGCTCGGCCGCGGCGGCGGGTACTTCTTCCGCCAGCTCTCCGACACGCTGGGGACGGAGCGCGGCGCGGCCATCGACGACCCGGAGCTGGTCACCGCGCTCTGGGACCTGGTCTGGGCGGGCCGGATCACGAACGACACCCTCGCTCCGTTGCGGACGCTGACGGCGGGAGGCTCTGGGGCGCACAAGCGTCCCCGCCAGCCGACCCGTGCGCGGATGTACCGCGGGCGCGTCCCCACGCGCTCCGCCATGGTGACGCGCATGGGTCCGCCCACGGCGGCCGGCCGCTGGTCCCTGCTCCCCGAGCGCGACCTCGACTCGACGGTGCGGGCGCACGGCCAGGCCGAGACCCTTCTCGACCGGTACGGCGTCGTCACGCGCGGCTCGGTGATGAACGAAGGAACTCCTGGGGGCTTCGCGCTCGCCTACAAGGTCCTCAGCGGTTTCGAGGACACAGGGCGCGCCCGGCGAGGGTACTTCATCGAGACGCTGGGCGCCGCCCAGTTCGCGAGCGGTGCGACGGTCGATCGACTGCGGTCGTACTCGCGCGATCACACGCAGGAGCGCGCGTATGAGGCCGTCGCGCTCGCCGCGACCGATCCCGCGAACCCGTACGGCGCCGCGCTGCCGTGGCCGGCCGTCCCCGGAGAGTCGGGGACCGGCCACCGCCCCGGGCGGAAGGCGGGCGCTCTCGTCGTGCTGGTCGACGGGGAACTCACCCTCTACGTCGAGCGCGGCGGCAAGAGCTTCTTGTGCTTCGTCGAGGGCGCGGAGCAGAAGGCCGAAGGCCCCACGGAGGGCGCCGACCGCTCCCCGGGAGCCGGCAACCCGGCGCGCGTTCTGCAGGCTGCCGCACGGGCACTCGCCGTGCTGGTGACCTCCCGTCGGGTGGACAAGCTCGCGGTCGAGACGGTGAACGGCGGCTTCGTGCTCGGTTCGACGCTCGGCGACGCCCTCTCCGAGGCGGGATTCCTCGCCACTCCCCGCGGGCTGCGGATCCGCGGATGAGCGGGGCGGCCCGTGCCTGAGGGGGACACCGTCTACCAGGCGGCGCGCCGGCTCGACCGCGCGCTCGCAGGTCACGTGCTCACCGAGACGGACTTCCGCGTCCCCGCCTACGCGACCGTCGACCTCTCCGGCGAGCGGATGGATGAGGTGGTGAGTCGCGGAAAGCACCTGCTGATGCACGTCGGCGACCAGACCATCCACAGCCACCTCAAGATGGAGGGGTCGTGGGAGGTGTATCCGCCCGACGGCCGCTGGCGGCATCCCGGGTACCAGGCGCGTGTCGTCCTCCGCACCGCGGACGCCCAAGCAGTGGGATTCCAGCTCGGCGTGCTGGAGGTTCTGCCGCGCGAGCGCGAAGAGGAGGTCGTCGGCCACCTCGGGCCCGACCTCCTCGGGCCCGACTGGGACGCCGACGAGGCGCTGCGCCGCCTCTCTGAGCACCCCGAGGCGCCCATCGCAGTCGCGCTGCTCGATCAGCGGAACCTTGCGGGACTCGGCAACGTCTACGCCAACGAGCTGTGCTTCCTGCGCGGCGTGCTGCCCACCCGGCCGGCCGGGGAGACCGACCTCGCCGCCGCCGTGGAGCTCGGCCGCCGGCTCATCACGGCGAACCGCGACCGCCCCCTCCGGGTGACCACCGGGGACACCCGGCGCGGCAGGAACACGTGGGTCTACGGGAGACGCGGGCAGCCCTGCAGGCGCTGCGGCACCCCGATCCGTTCCGGTTCGCTCGGAAAGAACGAGCTCGAGGAGCGCGTGACGTACTTCTGCCCGGTCTGCCAGACGTAGCAGACCGGGCAGAAGCGACCGGTAGGGGAGGGACGGACTAGGCGGCCTCGTCCTCGTCCTGCTCGGCAGCACCCTCGGCAGCGCGAACGGCTCCGGCGCGGACGCTCTGGAGCGCCGTCGACCACGACTCGAGCTGGTCGAACAGCGGGGTCAGGGCGGCGGTCTGCTGCTCCGTCGGCTTGAGCTGCCAGTTCTCGAAGTCGTGCGCGAGGCTCAGGCCGACGAACGCGCTGACCGTGGCGACCTGCAGCTGCGAGAGCACGAGGCGCAGGTGCTCGACCGCGCGTGCTCCGCCGAAGACGCCGTAGCTGACGAAACCGGCGGCCTTGTTGTACCACTCCGCGCCGACGTAGTCGATCGCGTTCTTGAGGGCGCCGGAGGTGCTGTGGTTGTACTCGGGGGTGACGAACAGGTAGCCGTCGAACTCGGCGATCTTCGCCGCCCAGGCCTTGGTGTGCTCGCCGGCGTACTGGCCCATCGCGGCAGGGAGGGCCTCGTCGAGGTGCGGGAGGTCCCACTCCTTCAGGTCGACGAGCTCGTACTCCACGCCGGTGCGCTGTTCAGCGTTCTCGTACACCCAGCGTGCGACGGCCTCGCCGTTGCGTCCGGGGCGCGTGCTCCCGATGATGATCGCGATCTTCGTCATGTCAGCCTTCCTTTTTGATGACGTGTCATCCAGTGGCAACCGGGGGTGCGCAGCATCCATTCCCGCTAGGCTCGCCGCATGTCCGACCAGCGCGCCGACCACCGCAACGACGACACCCACCTCCCCGTCGATGCGACCGAGGAGCAGCGCCGTCAGGCCGGCGACCGGCTGCGCGAGCGCATCTACGTGACGTTCACGGCGCTGGCGATCCTCATGGCGATGAACTCGCACGGCGAGCTCGACTCCCCCACCGTGCTGTGGACGCTGGTCATCTCGGTCGTCGGAGTGCTGCTCGCCGGGCTCGCCTCCGACCTGGTGTCGCACATGATCGTGCACAGCACCCTCCCGTCGATCCTCGAGTTCCGGCACATGGCCGCCGTGTCGTCGCGCGCCCTGGGTGTTCTCGTCGTGCCGCTCATCGCGGTCGGCCTCGCGGTGTTCGACGTCATCGCGGACCGCACCGGCGTGACCGTCGCGATCGTGGCACTGATCATCTCGCTCGCCGTCATCGCGCGGATCGCGGTGTCCCGGACCGGGCTCTCCGGCTGGCGCCAGCTCGCCGTGCTCCTCGTGATCGTCGCTCTCGGTGTACTGGTCGTCTTCCTCGAAGCTCTCGTCCACTGACCGAGGCGTGACAGGATGGCGTATGGCCATCGTGCGCACGCGTCCCGACCCGCGCAAGCTGACGGACGACGAGCTCGAGCTGTTCCGCGAGTTCCACCTCATGCGGCGCGGGTTCGACCGCACGCTCGACGCCCAGCTGCAGCACGACGACGGCATCTCCATCTCGGAGCTGGAGGTGCTCATGGCGCTGGTCCGCTCCCCCGGACGGCGGCTGCGCGTCCGGGATCTGGTCGACGCGACCGGGTGGGAGAAGAGCCGGGTGTCGCACCAGGTCACGCGGATGGCCGCACGCGGGCTGGTGGAGCGGCAGGAGTGCGCGGAGGACCGCAGGGCCACCTGGATCCACCTCACCGGCGACGGCAGGCGGGTGCTGGTCCACGCTCTGCCCGAGCACTCGGCGACGATCCGCCGCGTCCTCTTCGATGCGCTCTCGGACCGGCAGCAGGAGGCCCTGCTCGATATCGCCCGCACGATGAACGCGGCGATCACGGCCGAGGACTGCCCGCCGTGCGACGGCGAGGGCGACAGCGACGCGGGTGCCGACGCCGACTGAACGTTCTCGCAGAGCGCTGACCCGTCCTGGCTGTGAACAGAAGGCGGACTTGCTGGCGATTCGTCGGGAACACCGTCGGAAACCAGGCGGTTCCAAGCCGCGGCCCTCTAGCGTTTCCGTGTGCGACGCCCGAACTTCCCCGCGACAGGACCCGGCGCCGACGGCAGCGACCAGCAGCCGCCCGCGACCGAGGTCTTCGGACGCGTGCCGCCCGCCGACCCACGACGCCCCGTGCGCGCCACCCGACCCGCCTCCGGGGTGCCGACGGGCGGCTCGAGCAGGTCGACCGCTGGGTCGGGCGCACCCTTCGATCCGTTCGGGATCGCCGGCGACGCTCCCGGCCTCGGCGGTGACGGAGCGGGGCGCAGCGGCGGCGGCCGCAGCGGCGGCGGCCGCAACGGCGGCGGCAACGGCGGCGCAGGTGGCGACGGCCCCGGCAACGACGGCGACGGCCCCACCGCTCCCGGCAAACCCCCGCGCAAGCGCCGCCGCACCAAGCGCATCATCGCCTGGACGGCCGCCGCTCTCACGATCGTCCTGGTCGTCGTCGGCGGGTACGCCGCGTACAGCTACTTCCATTTCATCGGAGGCGTGAAGCACGTCGATGTCATCTCCAAGTCCGGGAACGATGTCGACGGGCAGGACCAGAACATCCTCCTGGTCGGCGACGACCACCGGCCGACCGGAGCCAGCCAGGCCGAGCTCGACCAGTTGAGCACGACGGACGACGGCGGCGGCACGAACACCGACACGATGATGGTGCTGCACATCCCCGCCAACGGGAAGTCCGCGACCCTGATCTCCCTCCCCCGCGACTCGTGGGTGGATGTGCCCGGGCACGGCATGAACAAGCTCAACGCCGCCTTCTCGCTGGGCGGCGGGGGAACCGACCCGACCAGCGGGGCGAAACTGCTCATCCAGACGGTGCAGAACCTGACGGGCCTGAGCATCGACCACTACGTCCGGGTCTCGCTGCTCGGCTTCTACACCATCGCCCAGGCGCTCGGCCCGGTGCAGGTCTGCCTCAACAACGCGGTGAACGACCCGTTCTCCGGCGCCGACTTCCCCGCCGGCGTCTCGACGCTGGACGCGAAGCAGGCGCTGTCGTTCGTGCGCCAGCGCCACGACCTCCCGCGCGGCGACCTCGACCGGGTGGTGCGTCAGCAGTACTTCCTCTCGGTGGAGGCGCACAAGTTCCTCTCCGCGGGCACGCTGCTCAACCCGGGCAAGCTGACGAAGGTGCTGGATGCGGTGAGCGGGTCGCTCGAGACCGATCCCGGCCTGAACTTCCTGCAGCTCGGCGCCCAGCTTCAGGGGCTCACCGGCGGCAAGATCCAGTCGGCGACGATCCCGATCTCCGGCACGCCGACGATCACCGTCGACGGGCAGGACGTCTCGATCGTCGAGGTGGATACGGCCGCGATGCCGGCGTTCATCCAGAGCCTGATGGGCACGCCGTCGGCCTACGACAATGCAACGGCCGCCAAGCCCGCCGACACCACGGTGACGGTCCTGAACGGCGGCAGCGCGAACGGTGCGGCCACCACCGCGACGCAGACGCTGGCTGCGGCCGGCTTCAAGACCGGCACTCCGGGCGACGCGGACACGCGCACCACGACGGTGATCCAGTACAAGTCGGGTCAGGAGGCGCAGGCGAAGGCGGTCGCCGCGTACCTGCCGGGCGCATCCGTTCAGCAGACCGACTCGGTGAGCACGGTCACGGTCGTGCTCGGCGACGACGGGATCATGCCGGCAGCCCCGTCGGCCGGCGGCACGACGACGCAGCAGGCGCCCGCTGCGACGCCCGCGCCGACCCCGTCCGGGCCGGCCACCAACTACAGCTCCACGGTCTGCATCAACTAGGAGCGCATCCCGGCCTCAGTCGAACAGCCGCCGGAACACGTTGGTGTCGGCCAGGTCGATCAGCTCGTCCCCGCGCCCGTTCATGATGGTGCGCAGAGCGTAGAGCGTGAAGCCGCCGACCTGCTTCGCGGTGATCGCGGGCGGGATGCTGAGCTCCTGACGCGCCGTCACCACATCCACCAGGGCCGGTCCGTCGTGGGCGAAGGCCGTGCGCAGGGCGCTCTCGAGCTCATCCGGCTTCTCCACCCGCTGCCCGTGCAGCCCCGCGGCCTGGGCGAGCTGAGCGAAGTCGGGGTTCTCGAGGCTGGTGCCGAAGTTGACGAAGCCGGCGGCCTTCATCTCCACCTCGACGAAGTTCAGCGACGAGTTGTTGAACACGATGATCTTCACCGGGAGCTTGTTCTGCCGCAGGGTGAGCAGCTCGCCGAGAAGCATGGCGAGCCCGCCGTCTCCGGCGAGCGCCACCACCTGCCGCCCGGGGAACGCCGTCTGCGCGCCGATCGCCTGCGGGAGCGCGTTCGCCATGCTGCCGTGCGTGAAGGACCCGATCAGCCTCCGCCGGCCGTTCATCCGCAGGTAGCGGGCGGCCCAGACGACGGGCGAGCCGACGTCCGGGATGAACACCGCATCCTCGGAGGCCAGCTCGCTGATCAGCCGCGCGGCGTACTGCGGGTGGATGGGCGTGCGGTTGCGGTCGTTGACGGCCAGGTCGTCGAGGCTCTTGCGCGTCTTGGCGTAGTGGGCCAGCGACGAGTCGAGGTGCTTGCGGTCCTTCCGCTCGGTGAGGAGGGGCAGGAGGGCCTCGATCGTGTCCTTGACGCTGCCGACGAGGCCGAGGTCGAGCGGGACCCGGCGGCCCAGGTTCTCGCCGCGGATATCGACCTGGACGATCTTCGCCTTGGAGGGGAAGAACTGCTGGTACGGGAAGTCGGTGCCCAGCATGAGCAGCGCGTCGCACGACTCCATCGCCCGGTAGCCGGAGGAGAAGCCGAGGAGGCCGGTCATTCCGACGTCGTAGGGGTTGTCGTACTCGATGAACTCCTTGCCGCGCATCGCGTGCACGATGGGCGCCTTGAGCGCCTCGGCGATGGAGACGAGTTCGGGATGCGCGCCCTCGGCGCCCGCACCCGACAGGATCGTCACCTTGCGCGCTCCGTTCAGGATGTCGGCCGCCGCGCGCAGCTCGGGATCGGTCGGCCGCGTCACCCGCGGCGAGAAGGCGATCGGCGCCGACTTGCGGCGGCCCGCGCTGTCGGCGAGGAAGATCTCGCCCGGCACGACGATCACCGCGACACCGCGCCGCTCCACGGCCGTCCGCATCGCGATCTCGAGGATGCGGGGCATCTGGTCCGCCTGGCTGACCAGCTCGGTGTAGACCGCGGCCTCCCGGAACAACTCCTGCGGGTGCGTCTCCTGGAAGTAGCCGCTGCCGATTTCGGCGCCCGGGATCTGCGCGGCGATCGCGAGCACGGGGACCCTGCTGCGGTTGGCGTCGTAGAGGCCGTTGATGAGGTGGGTGTTGCCCGGACCGCAGCTGCCGGCGCAGACGGCGAGCTGGCCGGTCAGGGCCGCCTCCGCGGAGGCCGCGAATGCCGCCGCCTCCTCGTGCCGCACGTGCTCCCAACTGATGCCGTCGCTCCGCCGGATCGAGTCGGTGAAACCGTTGAGCGAGTCGCCCGGGATGCCGTACACCCGGGTCACCCCCGCATCCTGCAGGATCTCGACGATGGTGTCGGCGACGGTGGGCATGGCGTTCCTCCCTCGATGGGCTGGCGGATGCGCCGGTCGGGCCGCGTCGCGCGTCCGGCAGGCCCAACGCTACGCCGCGCCCGGGAATCGTTCACCCCGCGCATAGGAACTGTGCGTTAACGTGAGCCCATCATGGTGAAGCAGGTCAGGGCGCAGGTCACGCGCGAGACGATCGTCGGCGGCGCAGCCGCGGTGTTCGGCCGTCGCGGGTACGGCCTCGCCTCGATCGCTGACATCGCCACGGCCTCCGGGGTCACCAAGGGCGCGCTGTACTTCCATTTCCCGTCCAAGGACGAGCTGGCCCGCGCCGTGATCGCCGAGCAGCACCGCCGGACGATGGCCGCGGCGACCGAGGTCGTCGAGGAGGGACGCCCCGGGCTCGAGACGATGGTGCTGATGAGCGGGATGCTGGCGCGTCAGCTGCTGACCGACCCGGTCGTGCAGGCGGGCATCCGGCTGACGACCGATGTCGCGTCGTTCGACACGCCGGTGACCGACCCGTACCGCGACTGGTTGCGCACCTCGGAGTCGCTGTTCCGCCAGGCCGTCGACGAGGGCGACCTGCGCGGCGATCTCGACCCCGGCGTGCTGGCGAGCGTGATCGTCGCGTCGTACACCGGCGTCCAGCTGGTGTCGGAGACGTTCAGCCAGCGCGCCGACCTGCTGCAGCGGGTCCGGGACTTGTGGACCGTCCTGCTGCCGGGGATCGTTCCCGCCGATCGGCTGCAGCGGCTCTCGGCACTGCCCGAGCTCATCCGCTGAGCGGGCTCGGCCCAGGGTGATCCGCTGAGCGGGCCGGACCGCCGCCTGGGCCCGTCGACCCGGCCGCAGCGCCCCCAATCCGCTACGGCCGTGCCGAGGTTCTGCATGCATTCTACGACAGAACCGGACGATCGGTATGGACTCGATGCACGCCCTGCGCACGTCGCCGCGGGAAGCAGGCGGAGCAGTCCCGTAGACTTGCCCGACGGGGAGCGCCGGTCACGGCGTACGCAGTTCTGGGGAGGAGCGGCATGCCGTCACGGGGCAAGGTGCAGAAGCGCCGTGCGACGATGCGACTGGTCTACATCGACTTCTGGTCGGCGCTGAAGATGTCGTTCCTGGTGAGCATCATCGTCGCCGCGATCACCGTGGTGATCGGCCTCCTGCTCTGGTACGCGCTCGACAAGTTCGGCGTGGTCGGAGCGGCCACCAGCTTCCTGGAGGACATCGCAGGAGCGCAGGGCGCGAGCCTGGTCGCGGGGCTCACCTTCCCGAATGTGATGACGTTCACCCTGGTGGTCGCCCTGCTCGAGGTGATCGTGGTCTCGGCTCTCGGAGCCATCTTCGCTGCGCTCTTCAACCTCGCCGTGCATGTCGTCGGCGGCTGGAAGGTCACCTTCGGGAGCGACTGAGCTCCAGACCGCCGATCAGCAGGCCGACGCCGAATGCGAACGCTGCGGCGGGATCGTCCTCGTCGAGCGGTGACGCCGGCTGATCCGCGAGGACGCCGAGCGAGTCGTACTGGATGCGCTGCTGCTCGTGCGACACGTGCCCGAGCACGAAGTGGAGCAGTGCCGTCGCGGCGCGCCGGGAGGTCTCCGCATCGAATCCGCCGCGGGCGACGGCAGCGGCGAGCCGATCCACGGTCTCGGGAGAGCCGAGGCCGAGCGCCAGAGTGCTGGACACCACCTCTGCGCCGTCCCGGTACGAGAGCAGCGCATCGCGGAGGGCATCGGCCTCGGAGCGGACGGCATCCTGCCAGGGCGCATCGTCGGCAGAGGTCGCGTTCGCCGCCGGCCGGCGCGCGGCCACGATCCGGTCGGCGAGCTCGGCGAGCAACGTCTGCTTGTTGGGGAAATGCCAGTACAGGGCGCTCGGCTGCACGTCGAGGGCGCTTGCCAGTCGGCGCATCGTGAGATCCGGCAGCCCGAGGTCGTCGAGGATGCGGAGGGCCGCCTCCGCCACATCGTCGCGTGAGTGCCGCCGCCCGGTTTCGTTCCCTGCCACCTCATCAGTATAGTGAACACCGTTCAGGTGAACACCGTTCAGGTAAGGATGCATCCGTGACTTCTCCCACCCCCTCCGTCCCGCCCGCCCGTCGTCGGCTCGACGCCACCGACCTCGCCCGCGTCGCCGTCTTCGCGGCGATCGTCGCCGTTCTCGGGCTGCCGGGCGGCCTCAGCGTCTTCGGATCGGTGCCCATCACGGCCCAGACGCTGGGCGTGATGCTGGCCGGCGCCATCCTCGGTCCGTGGCTCGGCGCCTTGTCCATGGCGGTCCTGCTCGCGCTCGTGGCCGTCGGCCTCCCCCTCCTCTCCGGCGGAACCGGCGGGATCGGCGTGTTCGTCGGGCCGAGTGCGGGATACCTGTTCGGCTGGGTCGCCGGCGCGCTCGTGATCGGACTCATCGTCCATGCGGGCAACCGTCGCCCGGTGTGGTGGCGGACGCTTCTCGGGATGGTCGTCGGCGGCATCCTCGTCGTCTACGCGTTCGGCGTCCCGGTGCAGGCACTGGTCACCCGGCTGCCGCTCGACACGACGGCCGCACTCAGCCTGGTGTTCATCCCGGGCGACCTGGTCAAGGCGGTCCTCGCCACGGCGATCGTGATGACCCTGGTCCGGGCGTACCCGCGGGCGTTCCGCCGGACCTGGGGGGCCGCCCGCGGCGCAGCGCCCGTCGAGGAGGTCGCGCCCGAGCCCGTGGAGCCGCGCGTCCCGTGAGCGACTCCCCCGTGAGCGACTCCCCCGCGATCCGGCTGAGCGGCGCCGGCGTCCGCCTCGGCGAGGTGGACGCCCTGCATGACGTGACCCTGGCCCTCGACTCCCGGACGATCGCGGTGGTCGGCGAGAACGGTTCGGGCAAGTCGACGTTCGCCCGCTTGGTCGCCGGCCTGGTGACGGCGACCGCCGGCGAGACGCGCATCCTCGGGCTCGACCCGGTCCGGCAGGCCGCGGACCTCCGCCGCCGCGTCGCCGTCGTGTTCAGCAATCCGGACGCGCAGATCGTGATGCCCACGGTCGCGGAGGATGTGGCGTTCTCGCTCCGCTCGGAGCGACTGGGCCGGGAGGAGACCGCGCGACGAGTGGAGGACGCCCTCAAGAGGTTCGGGTTGAGCGCGCTCCGCGACCGCTCCTCCCACGAGCTGTCCGGCGGCCAGAAGCAGCTGCTCGCGCTGGCCGGAGCCTTCGTCCGACGTCCGGAGCTCGTCGTCGCCGACGAGCCCACCACCCTGCTCGACGCCCGCAACTCGCGGCTCGTGGCCTCCCATCTGCTGGAGGACGCTGGGCACCGTCTGGTGCTCGTCACCCACGACCTCGCGCTGGCCGCCCGCTGCGAGACGGCGGTCCTGTTCTCAGGAGGCCGGGTGGAAGCTGTCGGACGACCCCAGGATGTCATCGCCGAGTACGAGGCGGCGCTCGCGTGCTGAGCCTGTACCGCCCGGGCACAGGCATCCTGCACCGGATGGCGGCGGGGCCGAAGCTCCTGCTGCTGCTGGTGCTCGTGCTCGCCGTGTCGCTGCTGCCGTCGGTCTGGTGGGCCGCGGGAGCTGCGGTCGTCGTCACCGTCGTCGCCTATGCTGCGGCCGGCCTCGGCGACGGGCGGCTCGGGATGCGCGAGCTGGGTCGTCAGGTCGTCGCGCTCCGCTGGCTGATCGTCGTCACCCTGGCGGCGCAACTCCTATTCCTCGGGCCCGAGCACGCGGTCGCCAACACGGCGCGGGTCACCGCCGCGGTGCTGCTCGCCGGGCTGCTGGCGCTGACCACCCGCGTCACCGACCTCTTGGACGCCGTCGAGCGCGGCCTGCGCCCGCTCGACCGGCTGCGTTTCGACTCGGCGCGCGCCGCGGTGCTGCTGACCGTGACGCTCACCACGGTCCCCGTCCTCACCCGCCTCGCCGGAGAGGTGCGGGAGGCACAGCGCGCCCGCGGGGCCCGGCCGGGCATACGATTCTTCGCGGTGCCGTTCCTCATCCTGTCGCTCAAGCACGCCGACCAGCTCGGCGAGGCGCTGTCCGCGCGGGGGCTGCGATGACGGACCGGCCACGCGTGCTCGGGCCGGTCGTCGACGACGAGACCCGCTGCATCCACTACCGCTCGCCGCTCGACGTGGTGGCGATCCGCTTCGCCTGCTGCGGCGAGTACTACCCCTGCCACCTCTGCCACGCCGAGACGGCAGGCCACCCCGCCACGCAGTGGCCGCGCCAGGACCGCGACCGCGAGGCCGTGCTGTGCGGCGTCTGCCGCACCGAGCTGACGATCGCCGAGTATCTCGTCGTCGACGCCTGCCCCAACTGCGCCGCCCCCTTCAACCCCGGCTGCCGCCTCCACACCCACCTCTACTTCGAGCCCTGAGCGCCCCCTCGAAGTGCACCCTGTTGCTGCCGACACGCCGGGCGAGTGCGCAACAAGGTGCACCTCGACGAAAGTGTGCGGGAACGCAGGGACGCCGGGCACGCTCTCGCGCGCCCGGCGTCCGCTACTACTCGATGAGCGTTAGAACCAGCCGAAGATGCGGTCCAGGAGGTCGAGGAGCCAGTCGATCACCGGGATGCCGGTGTGCGGGGTGGCCGCCTTCACCTTCAGCGTCGTCCAGCCGATGACTCCGTTGGAGGCGTTCTGCACGGACAGCTTGTGCTGACCGTTGCCCGCATCCTTCGGAAGGGTCAGCTTCACGACGCCGTCCCCCGGGACCTGCACCCAGCCGCCGCTGATGTTCTGCGGCTTCGAGTACAGCCACACCGAGACCCACTCGCCGGCGTGCGCAGCGCCGACCGTGACCCGGATGGGGTCACCCGGACGGTAGGTGTCCTTGTCGACGGTGACCTTGTCCTCGAGCGCCTTGGTCAGCGCGGACTCCTTGGCCGCCTTCGGGTCGATGCCCGGCTTCGGGTTCGACGGCGCGTCCGCCACGGTGAGCGGCACGCGGACGGTGGTCCCCGAGTCCGGCGCGGTCAGGACGAGCGTGCTCGCCCCGGCCGCGTTCGCCGGGACGGTGAACGTCACGGTCGCGCTGCCCGACGCATCCACCGGCACGCTCCCGATCGCGGTCGAGCCGTTCCAGGAGAGGTCGAGCTTCGTGTTCGCCGGGCTGCCGAGCGAGGTGAGGTTCAGCTTGGACACCTGGAGGGTGACCTGCTGGCCGCGCTGCAGCGTCCCGGTCGGCACGCCGCTGACGCCCACGCCACGCTTCTCGAAGCTGGGCGACAGCGGGCTGTTCTTCTGGATGTAGCCGATCCAGGCGTCCCGGTCGATCAGACCCGAGTCCTTGGTGTTGCTCCCGGCTGCGAACGCCCGGAAGTTGTCACCGCCCTGGATCAGGAACGAGAACGAGCCGATCCGGTACGACGTCGCCGGGTCGATGGGCTTGCCGTTCACCAGGATGCTGGTGATGCGGTCGCCCTCCGGCCGGGAGGCGTCGAAGGTGTAGCTGACGTTCTTCGACAGCCCCAGGTTGAGGAACGGCCGGCTCGGAACACTGCCGTCGGCGTTCCGCTGCCACTGCTGCTCGAGAGCCTGCTTGAACTGCGCCCCGGTGAGGGAGGTGGTCCACAGGTTGTTCACGAATGGCAGCACGGCGTTGGCCTGGGCGTAGCTGACGCTGCCGTCCGTGCCGTAGAGCAGCTCCGCGCGGAGACCTCCCGGGTTGACCACTCCGATCTCGGCCCCGCCCAGCTCCTGGCTGGAGAGGGTCGACAGCAGGGAGTCGGCGACCAGGTTGCCGAGGGTCGACTCGCTCATCCGGTCATCGCGGGCGCCGTTCAGGTAGGCGGTGGTGATGTCCTTCGTCACCGAGCCGACCTTCTGGTTGCCGATCACAGCCGCGTCGGCGAGCGCCTTGTCGACGATCGTCTTCACCGCCGCCACCCGCGGGTAGGCCGCGACGAGCGCGTCATCCGCGTCGGTCGTCCGTGCGACGTTCTTCGCGGTGTACGCGGTGACGGCGTCCGACTCCGGGTCGACCGTGAGGGTCACCTGGCCGATGTTCTCGCCGTAGCTGCCGGTCTGGAGGATCGGGCGGGTCTTGCCGTCGACTCCCGGCACCGGCGCATCCCATGCGTACTGCTTGTGCGTGTGACCCGTGAAGATGGCCGCGACCTTCGCGCTCGTCTTGGTGACGATGTCGGCGAAGGCGCCGCCTGCCGCGACCTCCTGGTCGAGCGTCGCGCCGTCGGGCGTGCCGAAGCCGGCGCCCTCGTGGTACTCCGCGACCAGCACGTCCGCCTCGCCATTGGAGGCGTCGCCGTCGGTGAGCTCACCGGCGACGCGGTTGACCGCCTCCACCGGATCGCCGAAGTCGAGCGTCGAGACGCCGCCGGGCGAGACCAGGGTCGGGGTCTCCTGGGTGACGGCGCCGATGACGCCGACCTTCAGCCCGTCCACGTCGAAGATCGCATACTCCGGCAGCGCCGGGTTCTTGGTGCCCTTCTGGTAGACGTTCGCACCGAGGTACGAGAAGTCGGCCGCATCCTCGACCCGACCGGTGAGGTCCGCGTAGCCCTTGTCGAACTCGTGGTTGCCCACTGCGCTCGTCTTCAGCTCGAGGGCGTTCAGCACGTCGAGCGTCGGGATGTCTCCGGCCGAGGCCGAGGCGAACAGGGAGGCGCCGATGTTGTCGCCGCTGGAGAGGAAGAGCGAGTTCGACTCGCCGCCCTCCGCCCGCAGCTTCTCGATCGTGCCGGCGAACTTCACGGTGTTGGCGTCGATCCTGCCGTGGAAGTCATTGATGTTCAGCAGGTTCAGCGTCACCGGCTTGGCCGTCAGCCCCAGACCCACGACGATCGGGTCGTGGTCGCTCGACCGGTACGGGTCGGCCGCGTAGAAGTTGGTGACGTTGTAGTTGTAGCGGCTGTACTCCAGCGCCACGGACTCGCCGGAGTTGATGTTCCAGACATCCGCTCCGGTGATGGCGGTGTTCGCGGCCGGCGAGGCGAGCACGTGGTCGAGGGAACCGGTGGTCCCGCCGAACGAGTAGGTCGCCTTGGAGGTGCGGGTGCTGACCTGGTCGGTGTAGCCGGCGTCGGTGAGGACCTTGATCGGGTCCTCCTTGAGGTACGCGTTGAAGTCGCCGATGAGGAGCACCTTGTCGGTCTTCAGCGCCGCCTTCCGCTCGTCGGCGAACGCCACGAGGGCCTGCGCCTGCTTGACGCGGGAGGCGTTCGACGCACCCTGCCCGTCGCCCTGGTCGGCGTCCGCACCGGAGCCCGAACCCTTCGACTTGAAGTGGTTCACGATCGCCAGGAACGCGTCGGTGTCCTTCGTCCCGACCTTCTTGAAGGCCTGCGCCAGCGGCTGGCGGGCGTTCGAGAACGCCGGGTCGTCGAGGATCTTCGCATCGCCGACCGGGACGGCGTTCGCCTTCTTGTAGATGAACGCGGTGCGGATGACGTCCTCCGTCGCGGGGAGCTGCGACGGCGACTTCACGTAGCCCCACACCTCGGACCCTGCGGCCGCATTGAGCGCGCCCACCAGGGTGGCGAGAGCGGAGTCGCGGTTCTCACCGAAACGGCTGGAGTTCTCGATCTCCTCCAGGGACACCACATCGGCGCCGAGGCCGGTGATCGCGGCGACGATCTTGTCCTGCTGGCGCTTCAGGTTCGCGGCGTCCGCGGCGCCGCGGGCGTCGCATCCGCTGTTCACGGTGATCGGGTTGCCGTCGCGGTCGGTGTAGAACGTGCAGCCGCTGAGCTGGTCACCGGTGGTGGTGAAGTAGTTCAGCACGTTGAAGGTCGCGAGGCGCAGATCGCCTCCGACGTTCTCGGGAGCCGCGCTGCGGGTGTTCGTGAATGTCACCGGCTGCACGGTCGCGGCGTCGGCCGGGGTGAGCTCGCTGGTGGGCTGGAACTTCCACGCGTTGTTGCGGTAGTCGAGCACGACCGGCTTGGTGAACGTGACGGGCTCGCCGACGCGGACCGGGTTGCTGAGCGACAGGTACGGCAGCGGCTTGGACTTGTTGGCCGCGCTGAGGAAGTTGGTCGACGCGCCGTCGTCGAGCGTGACCGCCCGGGCGGCGTTGTCGGCCACGACCGCGGCGTACTCCGCCGTTCCGGGGCGCGCGGCCTCGGTCGGCTGCACCAGCGTCGTGTCGCCGGCCGCGAGGCCGATCTCGCCGTACTGGTTGGCCGAGTAGACGTCGGTGACGGTGAACGCGCCCTGCGGGGCGACGAGCATGCCCTCCAGGCTCTCGCGCTGCGCGGACGTACCCGGAAGGCCGACCGTGGCGGGCACCGGTGCGGTGACGGTCGAGGCGTCGAGCTTGGTGACCGCCGTCGCGGTGATCTCGGTGAGGCCGCTGAACTCGCTGACCGCGCCGGTGACCTTCACGTAGTCGCCTGCGGCGACCGTTCCCGCGAACGACGAACCGTAGACGAAGACCGCGTCGGAGGCCGTGTGCGTCGCGAAGTCGATCGCGCCGCCGGTGCCCGCAGTCTGCAGGTAGAAGCCGTTGAAGCCGCCGGTCGCGTAGTCCGCGGTCACGACACCGGTCGTGGTGACGGTCGTTCCGGCCTTCGGGCTGGCGTCTCCGGTGCCCTGGATGTCGGCGATCGGGATGATGGTGTCGCCCGGCGTTCCGGGGTCTCCCGTTCCCGGGTCTCCCGTGCCGGGGTCGCCGGGCGCGGCGGCCGCGTTCTGCGGCGTGATGGTCGCGCTCAGCGTGAAGTCGGCGCTGTTGTCATCCGTGTCGGCGGCGTTGGTGCGCACCAGCGACTTGACGTCGGTGTTGCCGGAGGGTGCGGTCGCCTTGGCCTTCTCGAAAGTGTTCGACGTGCCGTAGCCGAGGAGGTCGGCGACGTTCGCGTCACCGGTGACCGATCCGGCCGGCAGCGTGAGCGCGGAGGCGGTCTTCGCCAGGATCAGCGTGCCGGTCGTCCCGCTGGGGTTGAGGGCGTTGCTCGCGACGTCCGGCGTCGGCAGCGCCTGCCCGTTCGTCCCGTTCGACCCTCCACCGATCAGGTAGTAGCCCTTCGCCCCGATCGAGCCGGTCAGGGGCACCACACCGCTGGAGGCGCCCGTCCCGGTGGCCGGACGGTACTGGATGCTCCAGCCGCTCAGGCTGACGGCGTTCGCGCCCGGGTTGTACAGCTCGACGAACTTGTTGGTGTACGCGGCCCCGGCGCTGCCGCCGGAGAGATACGCCTCGTTGATGACGACACCGCTGCCGTCCGGGCTGGCGAAGGCGGGGGACGCGACGAGCGCACCGGCGACGAGGCCGGTTCCCGCGATCGCGGCGGCGGCGGCGCGCGCCAGCCTGCCGAATCTGGTTGACATTGTTCTCCTCGGTCGGTGAGGTGTGGGATGAGTCCGCGGCAACGGTAGGGAAGCCGAGAGACGGGACTGTTTCTCGTGTGTGAACGTACAGAAAACTCGTTCAGGGGTAGACCGCTCATTTGAGCACCGATCGGGGGCGCCAGCGGATGCGCCATGATGAGAGGCATGCGGATCGACGAGATCGCCCAGTTCCGGGCCCTGGCCGCGGAAGGGCATCCCGCCCTCGCCGCGGAGACGCTCGGGGTCTCGCAGTCGACCCTCACCCGCTCGCTCGCCAAGCTGGAGCAGGAGATGGGTGTCGAGCTCTTCGACCGCCGCCGCGGGCACCTCGAACTCAACCAGTACGGCGAGATCCTGCTCGCCCACGCCGTGCGCGCGGAGTCGGAGCTGGAGAACGCCCGCGCGCGGATCGAGGCACTGCGCGACCCCTCGGGCGGGACGGTCTCACTCGCGTACGTGTCCTCCTTCGGCGGGTGGCTCATCCCGCGCGTGATCAGCGAGTACCGCGGGCTGTTCCCGGACATCCGCTTCGTGCTGCAGGGCGGGACCGCGGACACCGTGCTGGATGCCCTGCGCGACGGCGCGGCCGACCTCGCGTTCCTCAGCCCCGACCCCCGCGACGCGGACATCGAGTGGAAGCCGCTCACCGCCGAGCGGCTCGTGCTGGGTGCGCCGGAGGGGCATCCCCTCGCCGGACGTCAGGCCGTGAGCGTTCCGGACCTGGAGCCGTACGACATCGTCGCCCTGCGCACCGGCTCCGGCCTCCGCCACATCGCGGACGCGTACTTCTCGTCGCATGGCGTCGTGATGAGCCCGGTGATCGAGGTCACCGAGCTCTCCACGCTGCGCGGCCTGGTGCGCGACGGGGTGGGCGTGGCGCTCATCCCCGACAACCCGGCGGAACCGGGCATCGTGCCGGTGCCCCTCCGCGACGAGGCGACGCGGATCATCGGCCTCGCGCGCAACCGCAGCCGTTCGCAGTCGGCCGCGGCCGAGCAGTTCGCCCGTTTCGTGCACGAGGAGCTCGACTCGCTGCAATGACCCCCGTGCGGGGCGGTGGATGACACGCCGCGTCACGAGCAACCCACAGGGGCCTCACATGCGCCAGACTGTGCCCGCTCCACCTCACTACAACACGTGTCTTGGAAAGGACTCCTCGTGACGTCTCCGCAGTACCCGACCGCCCCGCCTGCCGCCCCGGCCGGCGAGACCCCGCTGTGGGCCCCCCTGTACGGCGCCTCCCTCGGCCAGGCGGTCCAGCGCTATTTCAAGAAGTACGCCGACTTCACCGGCCGTGCCAGCCGGAGCGAGTACTGGTGGTGGGCCCTCGTCTACACCGTGGTCGTCATCGTGCTCGAGGTGCTCGCGCTCACCCTCGGCAGTGTCGGCGCCACCGTGAACGACGACGGCACGACCTCCGCCGGTCCGCTGTTCTGGCTGCCGGCTCTGCTCATCATCGTCTGGTCGCTGGGCACGATCGTCCCGCAGCTGGCACTGATCTGGCGCCGTCTGCACGACGCGAACCTGGCGGGGCCGTTCTTCTTCCTCGGCTTCATCCCGTTCGTCGGCAGCATCATCGTGCTCGTCCTGACGATCCTCCCCTCGAAGCCCGAGGGCTCCCGCTTCGACCGTCCCCGCGCCTAGCGGGGACAGGGCCGGCTCAGCACGAGTCGGCCCACAGCCGGCGCGGCCGCTCGGGGTCGGTGTCGTCCAGCAGGACGGACGCCACCTCGCGCGGCGCGCCGAGCGGGTCCTTCTGGCCGGTCGTCACGAACGACCAGTCCGGGCTCCGCTCCGGGTCGTGCTCGACCCACACCGAGAAGTTCCAGAAGCCGCGGAACGCCGGCCCGAGAAGGCCGGGACCGTCGACGACGAGCACCGCGTCTCTCGTGCGGAACGGCGCGACGATGTCCTCCCGGAACACGGCGGGATCGGCTCCCGCGTCGAGAGCCGTGCGCTCCGCCTCCTGACCGGCATCGCGCAGGGCGTCCGCGAGACGATCCGCCGCCCTGGCCGGGTCGGCCGCCGGTACGCCGGTCACCGCTATGAAACGCGGTCCACGCCTGTAGTGCTGCAGGAACTCCGCCGCCACCCCCGCATAGAACTCGCGCTTCGACGCCTCCACACGCTGCGTGTCTGTCATCACGTGCCCCTTCCGCCTCCACTCGTCTGAACGCTACGCGTGACGCGACCATTCCGGCAGCGCCGGAGCGACGGTACCGTGGTCTCCATGGCACAGGAGCGACTCTTCGGCATGAGCTTCGCCCGCGTCTACCCGCTGTACGTGGCCAAGGCGGAGCGCAAGAACCGGCCCAAGGAGGATGTGGACCAGGTGATCACGTGGCTCACCGGCTACGACCGGGCGGGCCTCGACACCGCCGTGTCGCGGAACATCGACCTGGAGACCTTCTTCGCGGAGGCTCCGCGGCTCAACCCGAACGCCTCCCTGATCACCGGCGTCATCTGCGGCGTGCGGGTCGAGGAGATCGACGACCCGCTGATGCAGAAGATCCGCTACCTCGACAAGCTGGTCGACGAGGTGGCGCGCGGCAAGAAGATGTCGTCGATCCTGCGCGGCTGACCGTCAGTCGTCCGGCGTGAGCACCTGCTCCACCGTCGACGCGTCGCGCACGGTGCCCGGCACCGTCTTCTCGTACAGGTACGCGGCCGCCTCCGGCCAGGAGCTGGCGTCGGCCAGGCGGAACACATCCACCGCCTGCACCCCCTCGAACGTGGTCGACGCGTGCAGCAGCACGGCCGGCCGGGCGGAGACGACCGGGAGAAGGATGCTGACGGGCTCCCGCGTCTCATCGGGGAAGAGCAGGAGGGCGAGGAAAGTGGGCTGGTCCATCCCGCCCCCAACCGTCGTGGTGCCTGACGCTGGCATGATGCACCCGCCCGGGATGCCGCGGCAATGATCCATCTGCGCACATCGGCGCGCAGGTTCATCTCCACTCTTGGCGAATCCCAGGCTGAGGGAGCACAATCCCGGCATGAGCGACGATGCCACCTCCCCGACCGACGAGACCCTCCGGCCTCCCGATGCCGTGCCCGAGCTTCCGCAGGAGCAGGCGGTCGGCATGGTCAACGTCTCCTCCGAGCGAGAGGAGGAGCTGACGGCGCGCGCCCGCGAGTGGATCGCCGACCTTGCCGCCGCTGAGCCGGATGGCGACGCCTTCCGCCGCAAGATCACCGGGTTCTCCAGCCTCGGCGTCGCCGAGATGCGCGAATCCGGCGACGCCTCCCGCCGGATGCTGAGCCGCCCGGCGTCGTCGCTCGCCGCGGCACGAGGCAAGGCGGTGCGGTCCGACCCGCAGTACGGCGTCATCCGGACCCTGCAGGAGTTGCGGGCGACGGTCACCGATTTCGACCCGCAGCACCTCACCGGCCGGTACCGGATGCTGGCGCGCGTTCCGGGAGGCCGGAGGCTGCGCCAGTACGCGCAGCGGTTCGAGTCGGCGCAGAAGCAGCTCGACGGGATCGTCGGCGCGCTCGACCACGGCCAGGAGTGGCTGCGTCGTGACAACGGCGAGATCGAGGAGGAGCGCGCGGCGCTCTGGAAGACGACGGAACGGCTCAACGAGTATGTGGTGCTGGCCGGCGCCCTCGACCGCGCAACGGTCGAGAAGGCGGCGGAGCTCCGCACCACCGACCCCCTGCGGGCCGAGCGGCTGGAGAAGGAGGCCCTGTTCCCCATCCGGCAGCGCCGCCAGGACCTGACCGCGCAGATCGCCGTCTCTGTGCAGGCGTACCTCGCCCTCGATGTGATCAAGAAGAACAACGTGGAGCTCATCAAGGGCGTCGAGCGGGCGAAAACCACGACGGTGTCCGCCCTGCGCACGGCCGTGGTGGTCGCCCAGGCGCTGGAGAACCAGCGGCTCGTCATCGACCAGCTCGGCGCGCTGCACGACAGCACGAACGCCCTGATCGACCGCACCGGCGCGGTGCTCCGCAGCCAGACCGAGCAGATCCAGAAGGAGCAGACGTCATCGGCGGTCGACGTCGAGGTGCTGCAGCGCGCGTTCGACAACGTCTTCGCGACGATGGACAGCATCGACACCTACCGGGATGGCGCCGTCCAGAGCATGGCCAAGACGGTGGATGCGCTGGAGCAGCAGGTCGCGCGGTCGCGGGAGTACCTCCGGCGGTCGCGACCGGAAGGAACCCGGCGGCCGTAGCCACCATCATCCGAGAAGAGTCGAGGACACCATGGACCACTTGAAGGGCACCGCCGCCGAGCGCCTTGCGCAGCTCGACGCCATCACGGAGAGCGGGGACGCGTCGCCGGAGTGGTTGACGCACCAGTTGCGCACGACCCTCCAGGAGCTCGCCGAGGTCGAGCCCGTCGCGGACGCCGAACAGGACAGGCGCGAGGACTACTGACCGCCTCTCAGACCCGCGCGACCCCGGCGATCTGGGGGTTGAAGGGCAGGAAGGGCGTGTGCAAGCGGTAGTGCTCGACCTCGACGCTGCCGAAACCCGCGGCGCGCACCGCGCCCTCCAGGTCGCGCTCGCACGAGCACCCTTCGAACGTCCACGACCACGGCCGGCGCAGCGCCCGCTGCGCCGCGCGCGTCGGCGTGCCGTCCTGCGCGACGACGTGCTCCACGAAGCGGAAGGTGCCGCCTGGGCGGAGGATGCGGCGGATCTCGGCGAGCACGGCCTCCGGGTCGTGCACCGAGCAGAGCACGAGGGACGAGATGACCGTCCCGACGCTGCCGTCCGGGAGGCCCGTCTGCTCGGCCCCGGCCGGTCGGAGGTCGAGGTGGACGCGGCGCCGGGCAGCCGCCGCGCGCAGGCGGTCGTGCATGTACGGGTTCGGCTCGATCGCCACCAGGGTACTGCCCTCCGCGAGGTACGGGAGGTTGGCGCCGACGCCCGGGCCGATCTCGACCACGTCGTCCGTCAGCCCGGCGTACACGCGCTGCTTGTGCGGCCGCAGCGCGGACTCCAGGTACGGGCCCATCGCGTGGAAGAACGCGGCGTTGAAGGGTCCCCTCCCGCCGTGCGGGCGGAACGCGGGTACCGCTGATTCGCGCGTGCTGCTCTCGGTCATGCTGTCTCTCCTGTCCGGGCCCATCTCGGTGGCCGACCCCACCACTCTGTGCGACGTGCGGACGCGGGTCAGGCGTGGAACCACCCCACTCCGCGCCGGCCCGATTCGTGACGAATCCGGCGAAATAGGCGCGGTGAGCCCCGATTCGTGACGAATCCGGGGAAAGGGAGCGAGCCCGATTCGTGACGAATGTGGCGAAATAGGCGCCGTGAGCCCCGATTCGTGACGAATGTGGACGAGCGGGCACCGGGCGCCGGGCGCCGGGCACCGTTCAGGTGCGGGCCGCGTACCAGGCGGCGATCTGGGCACGGGACCGGAAGCCGAGGCGCAGGAGGATGCGCTCGACGTGGCCCTCCGCCGATCGTTCGTCGATGCCGAGCCGCGCGGCGATCTCCCGGTTGGTGCATCCCTCGCCGATGAGCGCGGCGACCTCGAGCTGCCGCGCGGTCAGCGTCCCGGCGGCGGTGCGGGCGATCGGGAGGCCGAGGAAGCGGCGGATGGTCGTCACCAGTCCCACGCTGTCGCCCGCCCACGGCAGGTGAGAGCGCCCGGGAAGGACGACCAGCCGCGCACCGGGGATGCCCGAGGCCAGCGCCTCGGCCTGTGCGAGCGGTGCTGCACGGTCTTCGGCGCGGTGCACGACGAGCGTCGGTGCGGCCACCCGGCTCAGCAGCGGGCGCATGTCGAGGCGGTAGCTGAGCTCCAGCAGCGCCCGCGCGGTGGCGGGGCTGGACGCCTCGCGCTGGTAGCGGCCGAAGGCGGCGCGGGCGGCCGAGGGGGCGTCGGGGGCGAAGATGTCGGTGAGCACGTCCGATCCGAGGCCCCAGTGGGACTCCACCAGCGGCAGGAGGTGGTCCCTGGCGCTCGGCGGGGACACCTCCGCTCCCGTCGCCCATCCGCCGTAGAGGACGAGGCGCCGGACGGTTGCGGGATGCGCGGCCGCCCATGCGACGGCGGTGAGCGCTCCGAGCGACGTGCCGATCAGGTCGAACGGTTCGGGCAGGCCGGCGACAACGGCCGCCAGTTGCTCCAGCTCGTACTCCTGCGAGGGCGGCCGAGGGGTGGGCGCCGAGAGGCCGGAACCCGCCCGGTCATAGCGCACCAGGCGGCAGCCCTGCGCGAGGCCCTCCAGCCAGGCGCGCTCCTCCGGCAGGTCCCACCCGCGCTCCAGGTGGCTGAGCCAGCCCGAGACGTACACCAGCGGGCGGCCGTCGCCGACCGTGGCGACGGCCAGCTGCGAGCCGTCTGCGGTCGTGACCCCGGTGATGCGCTGCTGCACGGGTCCATTGTGTCCGCCGGCGGCCGCGGCGGCACGGGCCAGCGCCGCACCCGCCCGGCGTGGCGCGTCGCGTCGTGGCGCGTCAGGAGCGTGGCGTCGGCAGGCCCGCCGCCAGCTCGGCGAAGACGTCCGCCGCGTCGTCGAAGCGGGACAGTCCGGCCGCCTGGCCCATCCAGAGGGAGAGCAGTTCCGGCATCCCCTGCTCGGCGGCCCGGCGGCGGAACACCCCGGTCAGGATGTTCTGCAGCGGGAAAGATGCGGAGCCTCCCCGCTCCTCGATGGCCCGCACCGCGTGATTCGGGAGGCCGCGGGCGGCACGACCGCTCATCGCCCGGGTGAGGACGGTGTCGTGGGCGTCGGCGGTGCGGATGCGATCGCGGTGCACGGCCGGCGCGGCCGACTGCCGCGTCGCGAGGAAAGCCGAGCCGACCTGGACGCCGGCGGCGCCCAGCGCGAACGCGGCCGCCACCCCCCTCCGGTCGGCGATGCCGCCTGCCGCGATCACCGGCACGCTTACCGCGTCCACGATCTGCGGGATGAGCGCCATGCTGCCGACGAGGCCGGCCTCCGGTGCGGCCAGGAACGACGGCCGGTGCCCGGCGGCCTCCGAGCCGGACGCGACGATCGCATCCACGCCGCCCGCTTCGAGCGCCCGCGCCTCCGGAACGGTGGTCGCCGCGCCGATCACGTGGATGCCTCGCTGGTGCGCCTGCTCGACGAGCTCCGCAGGCGGCACGCCGAAGATGACGCTGAGCACCGCCGGCCGGGCCGCCAGCACGGCCTCCAACTGTTCGTCGAAGGGTGGGAGGGGCGCGACCGGCCACTCTGGAGGCTGCGCTCCCGCCTCGGCGAAGAGCGGGGCGAGAGCATCGAGGGCGCGGTCGAACTCGGCGCGGTCGAAGCCGTCGCGCGGCGAGCGTTCCCCCGGCCCCTGGAACGGGAGCCACAGATTGAGGGCGAACGGGCGCACGGTTCGCGCCCGGAGCTCCTCCGCAACCGCTGCGATGCGGTCGCCGCCGAGCCCGTACAGCCCGAACGACCCGAGCCCGCCCGCCTCGCTCACGGTCGCGGTCAGGTCGACCGAGGACAGGCCCCCGAAGGGCCCCAGCACGATCGGCGCGTCGATTCCCAGCAGGCTGCTCAGCTCCATGGCCCGATTGTAGGCAGCGGTCACCCTGCGTGTGTCATAATAGTTAGGGTACTAACCAATTTATGGATCCGAGGACACGATGGCCGGCCGCTTCTGGCGCTTCTACGAACGGGCGAACGCGGTCGTGCGCACGTTCACCGGACCGGCACAGCTGGGCGCCGGCCACCCGGAAGAACCGGATGTCCGCCGCGCGGACGCAGCGTGCCCGCTCTGCGGCAAGCCGCTCGACCAGCACCGCATCGAGCGCTCCACGGATTCGCGCACCTCAACGCGCATCCACTGTCCGTAAGCGCCCCCGTTCGTCACCAACGCCGCTGCGCGCCCGGGCGCGCGTTACGACGGGCGTCGCACGCTCGCCTCGAACTGCCTGCTGCCGGTGACGCGGAGGAGGTCCAGCTTCTCATCGTCGACGCTGCCGGGGACGGCCGTGTAGACGACGATCCGCAGGTCGCCTCCCGGCACGCTCAGCACGTCGCAGTCGACCGTGATCTCGCCGACCGGCGTTCCGGTGAGCGTCTTCCGGCTGGCGCGGTGCTCTGCGACCCTGGCGACCGCCCAGCGCTCGGCGAACTCCGGCGACTCCGCGCGAAGGCGGCCGATGAGGTGGGCGAGCGACGGATCGTCGGGGTACCGGCCGTACGCGGCCCGCAGGTCGGCGACGAGGTCGCTCGAGAACTCCTCCGCGTGAACCGCGTCGAAGAGCACGCCCGACGACTCACCCGCCGGCCCGCCCATGAAGTGCCGCCAGACCAGGTTGCGCTCGATGCCCGTGTACCGCGCGGGATCTCCGGTCAGCGCCGTCCAGAGCGGATTCCAGAGGACGATGTCCCAGACGCCGGTGAAGACCGCGAGCGGGACATCCCCGATCCTGTCGAGCAGGCGCTGCACCCCTGGCGTGATGTGGCGCGGCACGACGCGCGCGGACGGCGGCATCGCTCCGGCCACCCGGTACAGGTGGTCGCGCTCCTCGTCGGTGAGTCGGAGCGCGCGCGCCAGCGCGCCGAGCAGCTGCGGGGACGGATTCGTCGCCCGGCCCTGCTCCAGCCGCACGATGTAGTCGACGCTCACCCCGGCGAGCGCCGCCAGCTCCTCCCGGCGGAGGCCGGGCGTGCGACGGCCGGCGCCCTCGGGGAGGCCCGCCTCTGCCGGGCGCACGCGATCCCGCCAGGCGCGCAGGGCCACCGCGAACTCGTCCATCCCGGAAGTCTAGGTCGGGATCCGGCGACCAGGGTGGTACTGCCGGTCCCACCGTCGGCCGAGGCCTGGGGAGGCGGGAGGCTGCAGCCGAGGATGGGTGCATGACCACAACACTCATCACAGGAGCCAACCGGAGTCTCGGCCTGGAGACCGCCCGACGGCTCGTCGACGCCGGCCATACCGTCTACGCCGGGATGCGCGACACCGCCTCCGGGGACGCGGCGCGCGCTGTCGGCGCCGTTCCCGTCCAACTCGACGTCACCGACCAGGACAGCGTCGATGCGGCCATCCGCTCCCTTCCCGCACTGGACGTCCTCGTCAACAACGCGGGCATCCTCGGCTCGTCGCGCGCCGGCCTCGACGACCTGAACTCCGCAGCGATGCTCGAGACGCTCGACACCAACGTCCTCGGCGTCGTACGGGTGACCCAGGCCGCGCTCCCGCTGCTGCGCGCCTCCGATCATCCGGTCATCGTGAACGTCGCGTCGGGTGTCGGCTTCCCGCGCTGGCTCTCCACCGAAGGGCACGACGAGTTCTTCGTGCGAGGAGTGCCCTACGCGGCCTCCAAGGCGGCGGTGATCGCCCTGACCGTGCAGTACGCCAAGAACCTGCCCGAATTCCGCATCAACGCGAGCGACCCCGGCTACACCGCCACGGACTTCAACGGGCACTCCGGGCACCAGACCGTGACGGAAGGGACCGATGCGACGGTCCGGCTGGCGACCGTCGCGCCGGACGGCCCCACCGGCGAGTTCTGGAACCGGGACGGACGCATCGAGTACTGACCTACTGCAGTGCGGAGGTGAGCCGCGCGACGCCGTCCAGGAAGGTGGCGGAGCGCGGCTCCCTGTTCCACTCCTCCAGGGTCAGCTGACGGCCGGCGTCCCGGTACCCCTGCTCCACCGCCCGCATCTGATCGACGAAGGAGGCTCCGCGCACCAGGATGGTCACCTCCGAGTTGAGGGCGAACGAGCGGATGTCCATGTTGCTCGACCCGATCACCGCGACGTCGTCGTCGATCGACAGGTGCTTGGAGTGCAGGATGAACGGCGCCGGATACAGCCAGATCTCAACGCCCGCCCGCAGGAGGCTGGCATAGTACGAGCGCTGCGCGTGCCAGACCGAGCCCTGGTCGCCGATCTCGGAGACGAACAGCTGCACGTCCAGGCCGCGCTGGCACGCCGAGGTGATGGCGTAGACCATCGCCTCGTCGGGGACGAAGTACGGGCTCGTGATGATCACCCGGTGCTGGGCTGAGGTCACCAGGGTGAGGAACTGGCGGAGGTTGTTCTCGCCCTCGAATCCCGGCCCGCTCGGGACCACCTGGCAGACGAGATCCCCGGCCGTCGGCGGCGGCGCGACGCCCGGTCCTGCACCGATCTCCTCCTCACCCAGCAGCTCGCCCTTCTCGAGATACCAGTCGGAGAGGAACACGACATTGATCGCGGACACGATCGGACCCGTGACACGAGTCATGAGCTCCTGCCACTGCAGACCGCGCTTGATGTTCTTCGGCGAGTTGTAGCTGCGGTCGATCAGGTTCTGGGAGCCCATGAAGCCGACCACGCCATCGACGACGAGCAGCTTGCGGTGGTTGCGGAGGTCGGGCCGCTGGTACTCGCCCTTCAGTGGCCGGACCGGCAGCATGTAGCTCCAGCTCACCCCGATCCGGTCGAGCTCCGCGAACGTCTCCTCGTGCTTCGCCACGCGGCGGGATGCGACGTAGTCGGCGAGCAGCCGCACCGTCACCCCCCGCTGCACCGCCCGCTCCATCGCGGCGAAGAACCCCGCGGTGGTCACGTCGAACGAGACGATGTAGAACTCGGCGTGCACATACCTCGTCGCCGTGTCGATCGACGCCGCCATGGCGTCGATCGAGGTCGTGTAGTCGCCGATCAGCTCTGCTGCGTTCCCTCCGAGAGCAGGAAGCGCCCCGAGGTGCTGGTTCTGCCGTGTGAGCGACGCGAACCAGTCCGGCCAGGTCGCCCTCTCGGGCTGGTCCGGCAACCCGGACGCGCGCGCCGCGATGAGCTGGTCGAGACGGTCCTGCTTGGCCCGCCGGGCGGGCGGGAGCTTCGGGTTGCCGATCAGCAGGAACAGCAGCACCCCGATGAACGGGATGAGGAAGATCGCGAGCAACCACGCCATCGCGGCCGTCGGCTTGCGGTCCCGGGGCACGATGATGAGCGCCGCGATCCGGATCGCGAGGTCGGCGAGCACGAGGATGCCGCCGATGAGAGGGAACTGGTCGTTCACGGCGACACCGTAGCAACGCGGCATGCCTCGGTATAAGGCCGCATTGGCAGGACGGTGCCACACGGAGCGGAGGCCGTCACCCGCCACTGGCTGCAAGCCGGGTAGGCCCGCGCCGGCGCTCCGACGTCTACGCTGAGCGCGTCAACGCCGACGTCCGATGCCGGCGCCCGAGGATCGGAGCGCGATCATGGGATGGAGAATCAAGAACCTCACGACCAGTACGGCGGGTGCGCCGCACGCCGTCTACCAGCCGACCGCGTGGCTGTTCGCCCAGTTCACCCGGCACGTCGTCTTCCAGGGGTTCACCTCGACGGCAGGAGGCGACGGCCAGCTCTACGAGCTGTACTGCAGCGACAGCGACGACTGGAACGTCAAGAACCTCGTCTCGGAAGCCGACGGCGCACCCGCGGCCACCAACGCCAACGGCTATATCTGGGCGCACCAGGGCTCGCAGCACGTGGTCTACCAGGGGTCGCGGTTCGACGGGCACGTCCACGAGCTCTGGTACACCGAGGACGACGGCTGGAACTCGAACGACCTGACCGGCGCCGCCCACGCTCCGCTGACGCTGTCGCAGCCGTACGGGTACGAGACCTACTACGACGGAACGCAGCGCGTCGTCTATCACGCTCGCGGCGGCACGCACATCCATGAGCTGAGGAACTCCGGAAACGGCTGGCACGACACCGACCTCACGGCCGCGACCGGGGCGCCGGGCTGCGCAGCGGACTCCGCCCCCACCGGCTACTCGTTCGAGGACCAGCGGACGGCCCACGTCCTCGACCGGACGGAGACCGGCCACATCATCGAGTTCTGGGCGGACGCAGGAGGCTGGCACTGGGGCGACCTCACGGCCACCACCGGCGCACCGGTCGCGAGCGACGCGGAGACCATCTCCGGGTACGTGTTCCGCGGACAGGGCACTCAGCACGTCGACTACGTCGGCGGCGACGGACACGTGCACGAGCTGTGGTGGCAGGCCGACGGCTGGCGGCACGTGGACCTCACCGTCGCTGCTGCGGCCGCAGTGCCCTTCCCGACCTCCAGCGTGGTGGGCTACGCGTTCGAGTCCGGACTCTTCCAGCCCGTCGCCACTCAGCACGTGCTCTACGCCGGGGCCGACAACCAGGTCCACGAGCTGTGGTGGAGCCAGGGGGCCTGGCACGTGAACGACATCGGCTCCAGACTCGGCGCGCCGCCGATCGTCGGCCACCCGGCCGCGTTCGTCGAGGTGGACCACGGTTGGCAGAACGTGTTCTACCTCAGCGACGCGCACGAGATCATCGAGCTGCGCTGGACCCCCTGACGCTCGCCCGCTACGCCGCCGCAGGCGCCGGTCAAGGGGCGGTGACGCCTCCCCGGCGGGCGTAGCGTCCCGGGCGTCCGGGGCACCCCGGCTCCCGGACCGAGAGAGGAGCCACCATGAAAGCCGTCGTGTACAAGGGTCCGCGCGAAGTCGCCGTCGAGAACGTGGACGACCCCCGGATCGAGCACCCGCTGGACGCCATCATCCGGATCACCACCAGCAACATCTGCGGCTCGGACCTGCACCCGTACGAGGGCAGGGCGCCGATGGACGAGGGGATGGTGTTCGGGCACGAGAACATGGGCGTCGTCGTGGAGGTCGGTTCCGGGCTGAACCGCATCTCGGTGGGCGACCGCGTCTCCGTCCCCTTCAACATCGCCTGCGGGACCTGCCGCAACTGCAACCGCGGATACACGTCAGCCTGTCTCCGGGCGAACCCGTCCGGCAACCCCGGCGCCGGCTACGGCTACCCGAAGATGGGCCCCTACTGGGGCGGTCAGGCTGAGTTCCTCCGCGTTCCCTGGGCCGACTTCAACCTCCTGAAACTGCCGGAGGGCAACGAGTGGGAGACCGACTTCACGATGCTGTCGGACATCTTCCCGACCGGGTACCACGGCGTGGAGATGTCGGGGCTCCGCCCCGGCGAGACGATCGCGATCTTCGGGGCCGGTCCCGTCGGCCTGATGGCCGCGCACAGCGCGGTGCTGCGCGGAGCCTCACAGGTGTTCGTGGCCGACAAGGAGCCGGACCGCCTCGCACTCGCCGAATCCTACGGCGCCACGCCCGTCTCGATCGCCGACGGCGACCCGGTGCAGGCGATCGTCGACGCCACCGACGGCTTCGGCGTGGACAGGGGTGTGGAGGCCGTCGGCTTCCAGGCGCACGACGCGACCGGGCAGGAGCATCCCGAGCTCGCCCTCGACAACCTGGTGAGCGTGGTGCGCGCGACGGGCGGGATCGGCATCGTCGGGGTGTACGTCCCGGAGGACCCCGGGGCGGCCGACGAGCGTGCCAAGCAGGGTCGGGTCTCGTGGGACTTCGGCGCAGCATGGGAGAAGGGCATCGCCTTCGGCACCGGTCAGTGCCCGGTCAAGAGGTACAACATCGAGCTCCGCGATCTGATCATCCGCGGCACGGCGCACCCCGGCGCGATCGTGTCGCACGAACTGCCGCTCGACCAGGCGCCCGACGCCTTCGCCCACTTCGACGCCCGCGACGACGGCTGGACGAAGGTGCTCCTCCACCCCGAAGCCGCCTGATCGGGTTCGGCTCGCGAGGAGGGCGCGACACAGCAGGCCGCGTTTTTCGGGCATCCGCGTCATAAAGCCGGTGGTGACACCGTCCAGTACCTATGTGGGGCGTCACGCCCGTCGGGGCACTCCCGATCGTGCACGCCCCGCCGCCGCCCTCCCGGGCGCGCTGACGAAAGGTACAGCTTGATAGAACTGATCGCCCTGAAAAAGCAATACGGCGACAAGGTCGTCGTCAACGGCGTCACGTCGACGATTCAGCCGGGCAGGGTCACCGGGTTCCTCGGCCCGAACGGTGCGGGCAAGTCGACGACGATGCGCATGATCATGGGGTTCGACTCCCCGACCGACGGGCGCGCACTCGTCAATGGTCGCCGGTACTCGGAATCCCGAGCGCCCCTGACGGAGGTGGGCGCCCTCCTCGACGCGAAGGCGGTGCACCCGGGCCGGACGGCCAGGGAGCACCTGTTGTCCGTCGCGGCGACCCACCGGATCGGGAAGAGCCGCGTCGCCGAGGTCATCGAACTCACCGGCCTGGAGGCCGTCGCCGGCCGGCGCGTCGGCACCTTCTCGCTGGGGATGGGGCAGCGGCTCGGCATCGCGACCGCGTTGCTGGGCGATCCAGGGATCCTGATCCTGGACGAGCCCGTGAACGGCCTCGACCCGGACGGCGTGAGGTGGGTGCGCCAGCTGACCAGGAGGCTGGCGGATGAAGGACGAACGGTCTTCCTCTCGTCGCATCTGATGAGCGAAATGGCAGTGACCGCCGACCATCTGCTCATCATCGGCAGAGGCGAGGTCATCGCCGACGCTCCCATCTCCGACATCCTGGCGAAGGCCGGCACGTCGATGGTCCGCGTCCGGACGCCTCGGGCGCCGGAACTGGCCGGCCTGCTGGAGGGCCGCGCCACGGACGTGGAGACGGTACGCGGGGATGGGCTCCTCATCACCGGGCTGGAGGCGGAACAGATCGCCGATCTGGCCGCAGCGCAGGGCATCCCGCTCCACGAACTGACCACGGTCGAGACGTCGCTCGAAGACGCCTACACCGAACTCACCAGGAATCACGTCGAGTACCAGTCGGAGGTGAACCGATGACCAGCACAGCAGTCAGGTCCTACCCGGGACCGCGCACCCAGCACACCGTCAGCGCGGTCGGAGTGATCGCCTCCGAATGGATCAAACTGCGCAGCCTGCGCTCGAGCCGGTGGATGCTGGGCATGGTCCTCCTCGCGGGCCCGGCGATCACCGTCCCGCTCTGCGCCTTCATCGCGGTGTCGGGAGGCGCCGGCCAGGCCGTCGCCCTGATCTCCTCCATCTGGCTCGCGGTCGGACAGATCCTCGTCGCGGTCACCGGCGTCCTCAGCATGAGCAGCGAGTACGGCACCGGAGCCATCCGCTCCTCCCTTGCGGCGGTTCCGGCCCGGCTGCCCGTGCTGTGGAGCAAAGCGGTGATCCTGTTCACGATTTGCTTCGTACTGGGTGCTGTCGCATCCCTGCTCTCGAGGGCCGCCGCGGTGCTGGTGCTCTCCGCACGCGGCATCATCGAGGGCAGCCACTCGCCGGATCTGATCGGATCGGCACTCCTCTGTGCCTGCGGCAGCGGCCTCTACCTGGGACTCGTGGCGGTTTTCGCTCTCGGCGTCGGGACGATCGTCCGCGCCAGCGCAGGTTCGATCGTCCTGGTTCTGGCTGTCTTCTTCGTGCTGCCCCCGGTGGTCAGCATCGTGCAGTCGACGATGCGTATCGACTGGATGAGCCAGGTCGACGGCTACCTGCTCAGCAACGCGGGCAGCGGTCTCGCCAGCCCGACCGACCTCGATCCGACCTTCTGGCAGAACGGCGCCGTCGCGCTCTGCTGGGCGGTCGTGTCAGTGATCGCAGCAGCTCTCACCATGAGGTCCAGGGACACCTGACCGTCGCAAGAACTTCCCCTTCCCACCCCATAACAATAGGAAATCGAATATGAACATCTCCCACAGCAACAAGCTTCGCGTCGCCCTCGCGGCAGGCATCATCGCCATCTCGGCGGTCTCCCTCACTGCGTGCGTCTCGGTCAACACGGGCGAGGCGGCTCGCCAGTCCGCGAGCGTCAAGTCGGCGCCCTTCCCGCTTGCGGACGGGGAATTCGCGTACTCCAGGAGCGACGACAAGTCCGGTGAGGGTCAGATCAGATCCGGCTCGAACGGCCTGAAGAACCAGCGCGACCTCCTCGTGGCCGATGGGTACGACGTCACGGACAAGGCCGGCGCCTCCGACGGCCGGTTCACCGCGAAGAAGTCCGGGACCTCGGTCGACGTCTGGAAGGACGGCGAGACCATCCGCTACAGCTACACCACCGACTGACCGGAGGGCGACCGCCGTGCATCTCACGGCCGCCTGAGAACGCAAAGCGCCGGGGACCGACGGTCCCCGGCGCTTTTGCGCACCTCCCGCGCCGCGCCCGCACCCCCCCCACCGTCGAGTACACGAATTCTGCACGTTTCCGAGCGGAATCCGTGCAGAATTCGTGTACTCGACGGTGGGGATGAAGGCGCGGGGCGGTAGTGTGCGGCGCATGGGAATCAGGCTCGACAATGTAGGAATCGCCGTGCGAGATCTCGAGGAGGCGATCTCGTTCTTCACGGACCTCGGGCTCACGGTGATGGGACGCGACACGGTGAGCGGGGAGTGGGCGGACACCGCTGTCGGCCTCGACGGCAACCACGCCAGGATCGCCGTCCTCCAGACGCCGGACGGCCAGGGACGCCTCGAGTTCTTCGAGTACATCCACCCGGACGCGATCGAGACGTCGCCCACACTTCCGAACGAGATCGGAATGCACCGCGTCGCCTTCGCGGTCGACGATATCGACGAGTCGCTCGCGATCGCCGCCGCGCACGGCTACCACCCGCTGCGCGGGGTCGCCACCTATGAGGACGTCTACAAGCTCACGTACCTGCGCGGCCCCAGCGGGATCCTCGTGATGCTCGCCCAGGAGCTGCAGAGGGGCTGAGCAACGTCAGGCGGGCTTGGTCGCAACGCCGTCGAGCCAGAGGGTCTCGGACTCATCGCTGTGGACGCCGTCCGTTCCGACGTGCTTCGTGCTGATCGTCGGACCCTTCTGGATGACGTGGACCAGCGCCATCCCGTGACCGCGCCCGAGGCCGTAGTCGTCTGAGAGCCAGGTGAGGATCGCGCCCGCCTTCACTCCGCTCGACGAGCGCTCGCTTCTCCGCGTGCCGGACCCGCAGCTCGCCGCTCAGCAGTTCGCCGGGATGCTGTTGTGGATCCCCAGCAACCAGACCATGTTCGCGGGGGCGACCCGACCGGTTCGGCGCGGTGACCTGAAACCGCTGGTCGACGCGACCATCGACGCCTTCGTGCGGTCGTACTCCCCCGCCGGGTGACGCACCCACGACTCGTCGGCGACCACCGCGTTCGGAGATGATGGATGCATGTGGACAGTCACCCGTGAGTCGCCCCGCTCCGAGCAGAGCCTCGAGCTCATCGGCCGCCACCGCGCCTATTCGGCGGAGCACAGCGTCGATCCGGCCGACGACCATGTCCTCGATGTCTCGGATCTGGAGGCCGACTCCGTCGCCTTCTTCGGCCTGCGCGACCCCGACGGCGTTCTGCTCGCGATCGGGGCCGTCAAGCGTGTGTCCGCCGATCACGCCGAGCTGAAGTCCATGCACACGCGGGTCGAGGCGCGCGGCAGTGGGATCGGCCGCGAGATGCTGGCGCGGCTCCTCGACGAAGCCCGCGCCCTCGGCTTCACCCGCATCAGCCTGGAGACCGGCGTCCAGGAAGGTTTCGCTGCCGCACGACGCCTGTACGAGCGGGCGGGCTTCGCCGAGTGCCCGCCGTTCGGCGACTATGTCGCCTCACCGAACAGCGTCTTCTACACGCGTGAGCTCTGAACACCGCAACGGAACGGCAGTGATGTCGGAAGCCCGCTACTGTGGATTCGCGTGAGCGAGAGTTTGTGGGCGGCCCGTACGGACGACCTCCTGAGGAGGACCGCGTCCCCGGATCCGACCCCTGGGGGCGGCTCTGTCGCAGCCGTCGTCGGCGCGCTCGGCGTCGGTCTGATGCTCATGGCCGTGGCCATCACCGGCGAGGATGACGCACTCACGCAACACGAGAGGGTGCTGAGCTCCCTTCGGGAGCGGATCGTGCACGCCGCAGATCAGGACACCCGCGACTTCGAGGCCCTGATGGCCGCGTACCGGCTGCCTGGCCGCGACGACGCCGACCGCAACGCTCGCACTCAGGCGATCGAGGAGGCCAGCATCGCGGCGACCGAGAGCCCTCTCGCCCTGGTCGAAGCCCTCGCGGAGGCCCTGGCTGTCTCGCACGAACTGGAACCCCTCGTGAAGGCGAGCGTCGTCAGCGACGTCCTCGCCGGTCGCGACGTGGCCGCCGGCGCCGCCCGCGCGGCCATCCGCACCGCCGACATCAACCTGCGGGAGCTGGACCGTCTCTCCTCCCCCGCCGCTCCCGGCCTGCGAGCACGCCGGGACGAACTCGCGAACTCCGTGGAGGCTGCAGCGTGACCGCCACCGTACTGAACCCGTCGCCGATCGCGAAGGCCTACCTGGACAAGGTCCGTAAGGACGTCACCGCCCTCGTCGAGAAGGGCCGGCGGCGTCCGCGCATCCTGGGCCTGCTCGGGCAGGAGGACGGCCCGGCGGCGACGTACGCCCGGTACGCCCAGCGCGGATGCGAGGCGGCCGGCATCGAGCTCGACGTCGAGCACGTGCAGGCGCACGAGGTCGAGGCGCGCATCGCCGCTGCGAACATCGACCCGGAGGTCGACGGGATCTTCCTCTACTACCCGCTGATGGACCGCGCCAACGATCGCTGGCTGCGCGAACTCGTCGACCCGCGCAAGGACGTGGAGGGCATGCACTCGTTCTGGGCCCGCCTGCTCTACGAGAACCACCGCCATGTGGATGCCGGTCACGAGCTGCGCGCCATCCTCCCCTGCACTCCGCTGGCCATCCTCAAGCTCCTGCAGCACGCCGGCCTGCCGACCCATCGCGTCGGGGACGAGCCGCCGCTCGCCGGGATCACCGCGTGCGTCATCAACCGCAGCGAGCTCGTCGGCCGGCCGCTCGCGGCGATGCTCGCGAACGACGGCGCCCGCGTGCACTCGCTCGACGTGGATGGGGCGATCACTTTCGAGCCGGCGATCGGCCGCAGGACGTTCGACGTCACCGACTCCGGCATCGACCGCGCCGGCGCGCTCGCGAGCGCCGACATCGTCATCTCCGCCGTACCGTCGCGGGACTTCGAGCTCATCCGCGGCGACGAGATCCGCGAGGGCGCGATCTGCGTCGACGTGGCCGAGTTCACCAACTTCGACCAGTCGGTCCTGGAGCGGGCCAGCGTCTTCGTTCCCCGGGTCGGGCCGCTGACCGTTGCAATGGCCGCGCGCAACCTGCCGCGACTGCTGAGGCTCCGCTCCGAGCGGGCCTGATGGGCGCCGGCCGGCACCGCGGCGCCGTCATTGCGGCTGCCGTCGTCGTCGGCTTCGCCGGGTGCGTCGTGCTGGCGTACGCCCTCCTCAATCCTGCCCCGCGGGGTCCGGTGCCCGGCAGATACGCCGCCATGTCGACCGTCGCGCACGCGTACGTGGAGGCCGCGGAGCATCAGGACTGCGGGCTGACCCGCGCCTTGACGACGTCGAACACGCAAGCCTGGTGCGACGATCCGCGACTCCTCTCGTACAAGCTGGTCGCCAGGACCGGCGACGACGGCGAGTGCATGTCGTACATGCTGACCGTCTCGGCGAGCAGCGACGGCTCGATGGACGGCGGAACAAAGCCGTGGTCGTTCTGCTTCCGTCAGACGAAGGCCGGCTGGCGGCTGTGGGATCAGGGACAGGGGTAGAGCCCTCCACGCCGGCGGCCATCCAGCGGGGCTCAACGTCGTGCCGCCAGCAGCACGGTCCGAAAACCGCCAGTGGAGCGGGGAGCAGAACGGGCAGGCTGAAGCGAGATAACAGTCCGGCCTCCCGCACCGAAGGACCTCATCCGTGGAAAGCTCGCACGTCACGATCGACCCCGCCATCCTCTACTTCGGCACCCCGGTCGCACTGATCAGCACGGTCGACGTCGAGGGGCGGCCGAATCTGGCGCCCATATCCTCCGTCTTCTGGCTGGGACATCGGGCCGTCCTCGGTGTCGCCGCGCGGTCCCAGACCGGCCTCAACCTGGCCGCGACGCGGGAGTGCGTGATCAACCTCCCCGACGCAGCCCTCGCCGGAGCGGTCGACCGTCTGGCCCTGACGACAGGACGGAACCCCGTCTCGGAACGGAAGGCGCAGGTGGGCTACCGCCACGTCGGCGACAAGTTCGCGCACGCCGGCCTCACTCCCCTGCCCTCGGACACCGTCGAGCCGTTCCGGGTCGCCGAGTGCCCGGTGAACATGGAGGGTGCCGTCACGCGCATCCACGAGCTCGAGAGCGACGACCCGGAGCGCGCCGGCGGCATCGTCCTCGCCGAGGTGGCGGTGAGCCGGGTCCACGTCCATCCCGAACTGCGGATGCCCGGCACGGAGAACCGCGTCGACCCCACCCGGTGGCGGCCGCTCATGATGTCGTTCCAGCGGTACTTCACGATCGGGCCGGAACTGCATCCCTCGCGCTTGGCCACCATCCGGGAGGAGTGGTACCGGCCGCGCTCGGCCGCCGCAGAGATACCACCCCGGTAGGGGGCGTACGGTACGACAGGGCGATGTGCGACCGGGTCGTGAATCCGTAGCGTCGGCGGCATGGATGCAGTGAACGAGTTCATCGCGCAGGCCGCGGCCTCGCCCTGGGTGTACCTGGTGGTGTTCGCGGTGGTGCTGGTGGACGCCTTCTTCCCGCCCGTGCCGAGCGAGTCGATCGTCATCGGCGCGGCGGCCGCGAGCGTCGCGGTGGGCGTTCCGAACCTCCCCCTCGTGCTGGCGTGCGCGGCGGCGGGCGCCGTCGTCGGGGACAATCTGACCTTCACCATCGGGCGGGCGGTCGGGTTCGAGCGGTTCCGCATCCTCAAGCGACCGAGACTGCGCCGTGCGATCGAGCGGGCGCGCGCCGGGATGCGCAGCCGGGCCGGGATGCTGGTGCTCTCCGCCCGGTACGTGCCGGTCGGGCGCGTGGCCGTCAACCTGGTGGCCGGCGCCTCGGGGCTCTCCCGTCGGCGGTTCCTGCTGCTCTCGGTGATCGCCGGGGCGTCGTGGGCGATCACCTCCGTTACTGTGGGAGTGCTCGCCGGGCACCTGCTGCACGGCAACGCCGTCCTCGGCATCGTGATCGGGATCGCGCTGGGCCTCGCGCTCGGAGCGGTCGTGGATGCCGTGCTCCGGATGGCGTCCCGGCGCCGCGAGATGGTCCTCGCACCGGCTGCAGCGAGCACGGGGGAAGGAGAGGTCCGATGACCGCCGCAGCACTCACCGGCACCCGGTGGACGGACAGGATGGTCGTCCTCTGGGGGATCACCGCCGTGGCGACTGTCGCACTGTTCGCGGTCTCCTGGGCGCTCGGCTCCGCTCTCTACGGCGTGCCCGTCCCGGTGGCCCTGCTGTTCGCCCTGGTTCAGTCGGGCGCTCTACTGCTGACCCTGGCGGCACCTCGTGCGGGCGCCGCAGCGGCGGTCGCCGGGGCGGTCGGTTTCGCGGCCGTGTCGTCGCCGGCCTCCGGTGCTCCGTGGCCGTTCGCCGTCCCCTCCATGATTGCGTTCGCGTTCGCCGTGGCCCTGGCGGTCGCACGCTCCAGCTGGATCGTCGGCTTCGTGGCCTGGGTCGCCGCTGTCGGAGGGGGCATCATCGTGGCCATCCTGACGCTGCGACCTCCGCAGAGCACCGGCGCGGTGACCGCCGACGTGATCGTGTTCGCCGCGCTCTCCGCGGCCGCCCTGCTCGGCGGCGTGCTGGCGACGCGCTGGCAGGATGTGCGGCGCCAGCTCGTGCGGGAACGCCAGCTGACGGCTGCGGAGCAGGCACTGCGGGAGGTGGCCGAGGAGCGGACCCGGATCGCCCGCGAACTTCATGACGTCGTCGCGCACGGCATGTCGGCCATCCAGGTGCAGGCGTCGAGCGCACGCTACCGGATGCCCGACCTTCCCGCGGATGCCGCGGCCGAGTTCGACGAGCTGGCCGCGACCGCGCGGGCGGCGATGGGCGAGATGCGGAGCCTGCTCGGGGTGCTCCGGGGCGGCGAGGCGGCGGAGACCGCTCCTCAGCCGGGTATCGGCGACGTGAGCCGGCTCATCGACGCCGCACGACGGCGCGGCGAGGTGACGTTCGCCGACGACCTCGGCGAGGACGACGGGATGGCCGCCGACCGGCTGCTCGGTCTGGCCGTCTACCGCATCGTGCAGGAGTCGCTGAGCAACATCGCACGCCATGCGACCGGAGCGCCGTCGCGAGTGCGGCTCGCCCGCCTCGATGGGGCCGACGGCGCGGACGGTGCGACCCTGATCATCGAGGTGGTGAACGACCGCGCCGCCGGACGGCCCGCCTCAGCCCCCGCCCCCGCATCCGGCGGTCACGGCATCCCGGGCATGCGCGAGCGTGCAGAGCTCCTCGGCGGTTCGCTGGAGGCCGGGCCGCGCCCCGACGGCGGTTTCACAGTGCTGGCCCGCCTCCCCCTCCAGCGCACCGGAAGGGACCGTGCCGAGTGAGCATCACCGTGCTGGTGGCCGACGATCAGGCGATGGTGCGCGCGGGTTTCGCGGCCATCCTGCAGGCGCAGGACGACATCGACGTGCTGGGTCAGGCCTCCGACGGCGAGGAGGCGATCGCGCTGGCCCGGCGGCTGCGGCCGGACGTCGTGCTGATGGATGTGCGCATGCCGGTCATGAACGGCATCGACGCCACGCGCGAACTGGTGCATCCGCGCCGCGGTGAGCCGCACCGGCCGCTGGTGCTGATGCTGACCACATTCGACGCCGACGAGTACGTGTACGACGCGCTCCAGGCCGGCGCCAGCGGCTTCCTGCTGAAGGACGCACCGCCCGACGACCTCGTGCACGCCGTTCGGGTGATCGCGGCCGGCGAGGCGCTCCTCGCGCCCCGGGTGACCAAGCGGCTGCTCGAACGGTTCGCGACGCAGCGGCCCGGCGTGAACCGCCAGGAGGCGCGACTCGCCGGCCTGACCGAGCGGGAGCGCGAGATCCTCGTCCTCGTCGGGCGCGGCCGCTCGAACGCCGAGATCGCGGCGGACCTCTTCATCGCCGAGCAGACCGTGAAGACGCATGTCAGCAGGATCTTCACCAAGCTCGGCCTCCGCGACCGCGTTCAGGCGGTGATCCTCGCCTTCGACGCGGGGCTGGTCGCGCCCTCCTCCTGACCGCGTCCACCCCTACTCGAGTAGGGGTGGAGTTTGGTTCCACGGGGTGACGTAGCCCGCGAGGGCTCGTTGGGACGCTTCCCGTGTCGGTCCGCCGGACCGCACGGAAGGAGTCCCGGATGTCCCTCGCCCGCCCGATCGCCCGACCTGAGCCTCCCGCTCCCGCCGCGCGGCCGTCCTCGTCCGCCGCCCTCAGCCACCGCGACTCCGCCGTCGACCTCGTCCGGGCGGCCTGCCTGGTGGTCGTCGTCCTGCTGCACGGACTGATGGTCGGTGTCAGTGCCGGCCCCTCCGGACTGGTGCTCGAGAACGCGCTGGACCGCTGGTCCGGCCTGGCCGCCCTCACCTGGGTCGCACAGGTCATGCCGTTGTTCTTCGTGCTCGGCGGGTTCTCCGGCTACGGGCAATGGATGCGGCTCCGCGAGGGAGGCGTCGGCTATGGCGGCTACCTCCGCCTGCGGGTGCAACGTCTGCTGGCGCCCGCCGCCGCAGCGGTCGCGGCGACTGCGGTGCTCCTGGCGGCGCTGAGCCTGGCCGGTGTACCGGCGGAGGTCGTGGCCGTCGCGGGCTACCGTGCGAGCCAACCGCTGTGGTTCCTCGCCGTCTACCTGCTGTGTGCGGCGGCCCTGCCCCCGCTGGTCGCAGCGCACCGCCGGGCGCCGGTGATCACGGTGGTGGCGCTCGGCGGCGCGGTCGCCGCCGTCGATGCTCTCCGCGGCGCGACGGGAGTCGGCGCCCTCGGATTCGCGAACCTCGCCTTCGTCTGGCTGCTGGTGCAGCAGCTCGGGTTCTGGATCGCGTCGGGCGACCGCCTGCCCGCGGGCCGCCGTGGACGGCTCCTCGTGGCCGGAGCGGCGCTCTCGACGCTGCTGATCGCGTGCGCCTCCGGCGTCTACTCGTTCGACCTGTACGCCGACCTCAACCCGCCCAACGGCGCTCTTGTGCTCCTCGGCGTCGCGCAGGCCGCCCTGTTCCTGGCCGCCCGCGATCGTCTTCGCGCCGTCGCCGCGCGTCGTCCGGTGGCGGCAGTGACGGGATGGATCGGCGCGCGGGCGATGACCATCTACGCGTGGCACATGTCGGCTCTGCTGGCGCTGGCCGGCCTCCTGATCGCCACCGGTGCACCGCTCCCCGAGCCGCTGAGCGGTGCCTGGTGGGCGACCCGTCCGCTCTGGCTGCTCGCGGTGGTCGCCGGAGTCGCCGCTGTTGCGACAGTGGCGTCACGGGTGGAGACCTCCCCCGCGAGCGCAGGGCGCGCTTCGAGCGTCCCCGAGGGGGGCATCCCTGGGTACCGCGCACTCCTGGCAGCCGCCGCAGGGGCCGCCGGTGTCGTCCTCATCCTGCTCGCCGGCGCAACCCTCGCCGGTTGGGTCGGCGGCCTGGCGCTCATGCTCGGCGCGCTCAGGATCGCGCGGTCGCACACCGACGCCCGGACGACTCATGGAGGCGCTCCGCTGAGCGCCTCCATGAGTCGTCCTTCCTCGGACGCGAGCTGGCATACAGGGCCCGACGACGGCGCCCGATCAGCGCCACGATCCCGCCCAGCAGCGCCAGCGCGATCGCGATGATCGTCGGCACCGCCACATCCATCCCGGTGTGAGCGAGCTCAGAGCCCGACGGATCGGAGGGGATCGGCGCCACCGAAACCGCCTGCGGCGTCGCCGACGGGAGCGGAGCCTCCGGAGTGGTGGTGGGCGGCGTCGTGGTGGGCGGCGTCGTGGTGGGCGGCGTCGTGGTGGGCGGCGTCGTGGTGGGCGGCGTGGTGGCCGGCGGCGTCCCGCTGTTCGGATCGGCAGGGACCGATGGGTTGGCCGGGAGTGCCGGGGTGACGAACCCGAAGTCGAGGGTGTCGTCCACCGCCTTGTTGGTGGCCAGGTCGCTGGATTCGGCTGAGCCGGTCGAGCTGTCGGTCGAGCGGTCGCCGACGCCGGCGATCGTCGGCGTCAGGCCTGTCAGAGCCGTTGCTGCGGCATCCTGGTCGATCGTCACCGTGTAGTGCGCGCCGGCCGGCAGGACCGGGAGGCCGGTGAAGGCGTAGTGACCGTTCGCGTCGGTCACCACAGGCGCGACGGGGGTTCCGTTCACTCCGGTGACGGGAGTGCCGTCCGGGCCGGTGAGGACCAGCGTGACTCCGGGGATGCCCTTCTCGCCCGTGTCCTGGATGCCGTCGCGGTTGGCGTCCAGCCACACGTAGTCGCCGACCGAAACGCTCTGGACGCCGTCACCGACCCCGCCTGCGGAGGTGCGCTTGATCGTAGAGGCCTTGGTCCAGCTCGCACCGGGAGCGGTGATGGCGACGCTGTTCGTGTAGACGCCGGCGCGCTGGTCGGTGATGGTGCCCTTGTAGGTGACGTCGATGAACTCGCTCGCCTTCACCCGGTCCAGGACGAGGCGGAAGCCTCCGTCGGTGCACGTGAGGGTGTACCGGCCCGGGTAGACCGCCGTCGTCGGTGTGCCGCCGGCGAGGCTGTTGCGAGTGGTGACCCGGAGCGTCGCGCAGTCGATGATGCTTCCGGAGCCGAGGGTGTCCTCCACCGTGACCGGGCCTTCGTAGCCGGTGGCGTTTCCGGGGACCTCGACCAGCCAGTTGATGTTGTCCGTGCTGTCGCGCGTGCCCTCGTAGGAGCCGTCCGCCCAGCTGGATCCCTTCCAGAGGCCGCGCTCGGTGCGGACCGGCGCCGGCCCGCAGTTAGTGGTGCACGGGGCAGGCGGAGCCGGCTTCGGGTCGACGGTGACGGTCCGTGTCAGGACGCTGTTGAAGGTCAGGGTGACGGGGCCGCCGGTCTCCGTGACGGAGGTGTGGTCCCACTGCGCGGTGAGGAATCCGGACCCGGAGACCGCGTCATGGGACGCCACGTAATCCGTCAGGGTGAAGACGACGCTCTTGCCGTTCCAGTCCGCAGTGGCGACCGTCTGACCGTCCGGGGCGGTCAGCTGGAAGCGGGCGAGGCTCGCGGCGGCCAGTTCGTCCGGGAGGTCCAGCGTGAAGGTGTCGCCGGGCTGGCTCCCGTCCGGCACCGCCCAGCCGAAGGTGAGCTTCAGGCGCTCGTTGTAGCCGTAGGCGGTCTTGTCCGTGGTGACCGAGGTGATCGCGCCGGGGATGGTGGTGGAGGCCAGGGCCGGCGCTGCCGTCACAGCCAGACCGGTGACGGTCAGGAAGGTGGCGATGAGGGCGGCGATGAGCCGGAGGAAGCGCTGGCTGGGGTGCGCGTTCGGGCGCGCGGCATCGGGTTGCATGGTGGTGTGTCTCCGTCGGGTATCCGGTGATGGGGGACACCAGACCGTGGAGCACGCGCACGTCGATCAGCGGCCCACCCGCAAGGCGGGCCGCTGATCGACGATGATTTCGGGTTCACCCGCGGTTCGGGCCGCGGACGGAAGCCGTGCTGTTCGGGCAGCTCGGCCGTGACGCGAAGTTCGGGTCTGGCGTCACCTAAGAGATCAGGGAGTGGCCGGATTATGACGCGGGTCCGCGGAAGAATTTTCTAGGCCGTCGGGCGGTGCGGTGAACGGGAAGGCTTTGCGCCACTGGTGCGCTCGCGATCGCGATCCGCGACTCGTCCGGTCCTGTTCTCAGGAGATCGGTGCGCTCGGCCTACTCCGCGGCACGTCGACGACGGATCAGCAGCAGGACACCTCCTGCGATGACCGCTGCCAGTGCGGCGATGCCGACGCCCCACGCGATCGCCGAGCCAGTGGATGCCAGCGGGTAACCCGGCTCGGATGCCGGTGCCGGGTCTGCCACATCGGTGATCCGTGCAGTGGACGGGTCGGAGGTGATGGGGTCACCGCCCGGAGCCGTGGCGGTCACGGTGGCGGTGTTGCTCAAGGCGTGTCCGGTGAGGTCCGCGGCAACGACCGTGTACGTAGCCGTGCACACGATGGTCTGGCCGGGCAACAACGCCGCGGGGGTCGTCGGGCACACCGGCACGGTCAGCCTTCCGTGACCGGTGAAGGTGCCCTCATCGACCTTCGGGTCGCTCAGGCTGGTGTTACCCGTATTGGTCACAGTGAAGGAGTACTGGATTGTCTGCCCGGCCTGCATGACCTTCGTCGTGTTGGCGGTCTTCAGCACCGTCGCGGCCGGCGCCGGTGGCTCCGGCACGGTGACGGTCGACGGGTCCGAGGGAACCATGACGATCGACCCGGGCGGGGTGCCGATCGCGTCAGCCGTGTTCGTGACCTTCCCCGCGTCGATGTCCGCCTGGGTCACCGTGTACGTGGTGGTGCATACCACCTGCGCGCCCGGGGCGAGGGAGGCTGCAGCGGCCGGGCAGGTCGGTGCTGGCAGGGTGCCGGAGCCCGTGAAGGTGCTCTCCTCGATCGTCACATCCGCCATCGTCACATTGCCGGCGTTCGTCACGGCGAAGGAGTAGGTGATCTGCTCACCGACGGCGAAGTCGGCGGGTGCAGCGGGTGCGGCCGACTTCACCAGGGAGAGCTTGGGCGCAGCGGGCAGCGGCAGGGTGTTGTCGGATCGGGCGGCCGTGACCGGGTCTCCGCCGGGGGTCGTCCCTGTGGCCGTGGCACTGTTGGTCAGCTCTCCGGCGTCGACGTCGGCCTGGGTGAGCGTGTAGCGCGCGCGGCAGGTGACGTCGGCTCCGGGTGCGACCGTCGTGTTCGGGCAGTCGATGGCACTGAGCGTTCCGGTGCCGGAGAACGCGGTGTCGTCGACCGTGATGCCGTGGACGGTCACATTGCCCGTGTTGGACACCTGAAATGCGTAGGTGACGGTATCGCCCGCTGTGGCGGACCCGTCGAGCGTGGACGACTTCACGAGCGTCAGGCTGGGGCCGGCCGTTGCCGAGACGACAGCGGTCGAGGCGTTGGACACCGGGTTCACCGCGTGTGCGGGAGCCGTCGCGGTCGCCGTTGCGGTGTTGCTGATGCTTCCGGCATCCAAGTCGGCCTGTGTGGCCGTGTAGTCGGCGGTGCAGGTCACGCTGTCACCCGGAGCGATCGCACCCGCCGGGCACGTGGCGGCGGGCGCCAGGCCGGTGCCGGAGAAGTCCGTCTCGGTGATGCTCGCATCGTTGACGGAGACGTTTCCGGTGTTCGTGACCAGGAACGAATAGTGGACAACGGCACCGGGCGCAGTGATGGCGGTCGGCGTGGCTGTCTTCGCCAGGGTCAGAGCGGGCAGCGGAAGCAGGAGACGGTTGTCGGCCGGGGAGGAGGCGACGGGAGCGGAAGCGGGGGTGGTCGCTCCCGCGGTCGCCGTGTTCGTCAGCTCCCCCGCGTCCACGTCGGCCTGGGTCAGCGTGTAGGTCGCGGTGCAGGTTGCGGAGGCGGTGGGAGCGAGCGGCGTGGTCGGGCAGGTGATCGCACCGAGGGTCCCCGATCCGGAGAATGCGGTGTCCGAAATGCCGAGACCGGAGAGGGTCACGTTTCCAGTGTTCATGGCCTGGAAGGAGTACAGAACCTCGTTGCCGACCTTCGCCGTCGTGGTCAGCTGCGAGGACTTGACCAATGCCAGCGCCGGGGTCGGAGTGGCCGTCACCGTTGCGCTCGAGGGCGCAGAGACCGGCGCTGTGGCCCCGGCAGGTGCGGCGGTGGTCGCCGTGGCCGTGTTCGTGATGGTGCCGGCGTCGATATCGGCCTGCGCCACTGTGTAGCTGGCGGTGCAGGTCGCAAACTGGCCCGGAAGAATCGAGACGCCGGCGGGGCACGTGACGACGGGCTTCGTGCCGGTTCCCGAGAACGAGGTCTCCGTGATGGCGGGATCGGTCAGCGAGACGTTGCCCTCGTTGGTGACCTGGAACACGTAGTCGATCGTGTCGCCCGCTTGGGAGACCGTCGTCTGCTTCGTGGTCTTGTTCAGCGAGATCGCCGGTGCCGGGTCGACCGGGATCGTGACGGCCGACGGAGCGGTGGTGATCGGGCCGCCGCCCGCGATCGGTGTGCCCGTCGCAGTGGCCGAGTTGGTCAGGTGCTGGGCGTCCACGTCGGTCTGCGTCAGCGTGTAGCCGGCGGCGCAGGTGGTGAACTCGCTCGGAACCAAGGTTGTGGCAGGACACACGATCGGTGACAGAGTGCCGGTCCCCGAGAAGGTCGAGTCGTCAACGGAGATGTTGTCGATCCGAACGTTTCCGGTGTTGCGCACGACGAACGAGTACGAGATCTGCTGGCCGGCGACGTATTGATCGGCGGTGGACGGGGTGGCAGACTTCACGATCGACAAGCCAGGGGCCGGTGCGGCCGCCGACGTGCTGGTGGTGGACGCAGCGGAAGTGACCGGACCAGCGGTGGGGGTCGTCCCCGACGCCGTCGCGGTGTTGTTCACGGCCTTGGCGGAGACGTCGCCAGAGGTCACCGTGTACGGTACTGCGGCGCTGCAGAGTTCCGATGCGCCGGCTGCCAGGGTGGGTTGGGGGCAGATCACTGCACCCACCTTCGGGTCGTTGACGGCGATGTTGTTCACCGTGAGCTGTCCGGTGTTGGTGACGGTGAAGGTGTACGCGATGGTGTCGCCGGCATCGACCAGTCCGTCGCCGTTGACGTCGGCGGGTGTGCCGGCGTGCTTCACCAGCGATAGCCCCGTCGCAGTCGAGGTGGGCACCGCTGCCGACGCCGATGCGGGGGCGCTCGTGTCGTTGTTGTAGCTCGTACCGGTGGCCGTGGCGGTGTTCGTGATAGGCCCGCCGGCGTCCACTTCTTCCTGCGTGACGGTGTGCACCGACGTCGAGGTACAGGTGATCGACGCCCCCTGCTGCACTCCTGGCGCGGTGATCGCCGGGCACGTGACCGGGCCAAGCGACGGATCGGTCACCGCGGCGCTGGCCAGCGCTGCCGTGCTCGTATTGGCGACCGTGAAGGCATACGAGATCGTGTCACCGACCTTCGCACCATTCTGATCCGCTGCCGGGGAAACCGTCGCGGTCTTCGCGAGAGAGACAGTCGGCGGCACGCAGACCGAGCTCGGGAGGATCTGAGCCAGAAAACCCTCGTTTGCCGGGGCGCTCTTGACCTGGACAACGATCGAGTTCGGGCCGGTCTGCCAGTCATGGTTCAGAGTGGTCGTCGGCTGCGGGTTGGCGAGCTTGTATCCGGCGAAGTAGTACGAGCCACTGCCAGCAGGAGTGGGACCGGTGACTGGAGTCTGCGGGATTCCGCTGGTCTTGCCGCTTTGTGCCACACCGTTGACGAACACCTCGGCCACAGAGTTGTCGGCCAGGAAGTTCATCTGCAAAGAGAAGGCCTGCGGCGACACCGCCGAGTCCAAGGTGAACTGGTACCGGTAATACCAGTCACCCGGATTCTGCCCCTGGTTCGGTTGCGCAACCGTCTGCTGGGAAATCCACTGCGCATTCCCGTACGGGCTCTTCGCCCACGCTGCGGGGACGATGTTCGCGACATTCGCAGCGGCCCAGATCGCATTCGCAGCCGGAGGGGCCACCGTGGCGCTGGCGGCCGCCGGGCCCGACACCTGCCAGTTGGCATCTTTCGCATTGTTGGCGAGCACGCCACCGGTGGTGGAGTCGTAACCGGTGTTGAAGATGTTCGCGTTCGTCGAGCAGGTGACGGTGGGCGTAGCCGCTTGTGCGGCGGGAGCGAGAGCAACGGTTCCGAGCGCCAGGCCCGAAACCGTCAGGAGGCCGGCAACCGACGCCGACAACCACCGGTGAATTCGCCCCATCGTGTGCCTCCACATCCTCGCAGGAGGACTGCTGCGATCCTCCGGCCTGCTCATCGTGGCGGACGAAATAGACGCTTGCAATTGCAATCGTGCAATTTCACCCCGGCTTCACCCTGGTTTTGGGGGTGCGATCGGTCATGTCGCCGCCGCAGAGCACGAGAGGGCGATCCCTGCGAGACTCATCGACCAGCTGTAGTCGACGGTCTTCGAGACCCAGCCGCTCGACGCATCCACCGTCGCCAGGTGGATGACGAGCGTGCCGCCGAAGAGGCTGCCGAGGGCGTTCAGGAGGCCGACCGGGATCGTCGTCGTGTAGACGCCTCCCGAGACCGTCGTCGTCGCGCCGGTGATGACCGCCGTGTTGCCGCCCTTCTGCGCCGTGATGCGGATGGAGGTCGAGGCGTACCCGGCGGGCGGAGCCCAGGTGAAGATGACGCTGGTCATGGTCACGACCGAGGTCCAGCTGCAGTACGGGGCGGTTCCGGCGAGCAGCGGCGGCGGGATGGTCTTGGCCTGGAAGGACGCGGTCGTCACCTCCCTGTCGAGCCAGCTGGCATCCACGCGCTGCGCCGTCGTGACGCCGCTGATCAGCGCACACAGCAGTGCGGCGAGCGCGGCGAGGATGCGGATCCGGTTACGCATCGGCCTCCTTGCGGCGTCGCAGGCATCCGGCGATCCAGGCCGTGAGCAGGCCCGTGCCGATCGCGGCGAGGCCGAGCGCGCCGTAGCCGCCGATGCTCCAGCCGGTGTCCGCCAGGGACGCGGAGGAGAGCGCCGGGTCCACTGGATGGGAGCCCGGCGCGTCCTGCCCGGACGCATCCACCTGCAGTGTCGTCGTCAGAGCCGCATCGCCGGTGAGCCGTGCGTCGGACGCCACGTGGATGCGGACCTCCAGGTGTGTGATCCCCGGCCGCGGTTGCGGCGCGGACTGCAGGGCGGCGCGCTCCGCAGGCAGGCGGTCGAGCGGCGTAGCCGGGAGCACCTCGTGCTCCCCCGCGGCGCAGCGGTCGTCCACCCAGGCCGCAGGGCAGCTGACCACCTGGGCGGTGATGTCATCCGAGGTCCCGAGCGCGCCGGCTGCCGTCAGGCGGCCGAGCAACGAGTCGAGCTGATCGACGTCCGTCGTCACCTCGAGCGGCCAGACGAAGGTGGCTCCGGGCACGAGCTGGTGCGTCGGGCCACCTCCGCCGGTCACGACCAGCGGTGCGGGCTGACCACCGGGCGCGGTATCGGCGCGAGCCGCTGCAACCGGCGCACCCGCGGCCACCAGAACGCAGCAGACGGCCGCCGCCGCCATCCCGGCCCTCATCAGGCCGTCCGATGGCGCGCTGGTGCGCGGCGCGGCCAGAACATCCACATCACCAGCGCCGCCGTGCCGAGCGTGAGCGAACCGATGACCGCGGGATGTCCGAGCCACACCACCACCCGGGCGAGACCCGGCTGCGACCAGAGGACGAGGCGGACCGTGGCGACGCGGTACGGCGCCGGGTCCACCGTCGGGTTGGCGTCGCCCTTGAGCACGACCTCAGCCGGGGAGCCCGGGCGGGCGCCGGGAGCCTGCGTGACGCTCACGACACGGTGGGTGACGGGGAGCTGCCCCGGCCTGTCGACCGTGACGACCTGTCCAACGCGCGCCTCGGACGCCGGGATCTGCCGGACGAGCGCGAGAGAGCCCGCCGGGATCCCGGGCGACATCGAGCCGGTACGGAACATGATGAGGCTCAGGTGCAGGACCAGAGCCGCCACCACCCAGGCGATGCACAGCACACCGCCGACCGCTGCGACGTTGAGGAGCGTTGAACGGGTACGGGTCAGTGCGAGACGGCCTGGAACTGCCATGTGGCACTTCCCGTCTGCGACTGCGTGAGTCCGGCGCCGGCGGTGACCACGAAGCACAGGTTGACGGCAGCGCCCGCGGCCGTCGTCGGCGTCCCCGGAGCGAGCTGGAACGTCACGGACCCCGGAACGGAGCCCACGGCGGTCGCTGCCGGAACGAGCGTCGTCCCGGTCGTCGCCGAGCTGCAGCCGAAGGCGGTCGGCTGGATCAGCGAGTAGCTGAGGCCGGTGACCGTGCCGGTCGTCCCCGGCGCCGTGATGGTGACGGTCGCCGGGCTGGTGGTGTTGGCCGCGAGGCGCACGGCGTAGGGCGCGTAGACCACGTCGCCGGGTGACAGGGTGGATGCGTTGACGCTGAAGCCCAGGGAGGAGCCGGGCGCGGACGCGTGGTCGGCGAACGTCGTGCCGTCGGCGGAGCCCTGGAGGTTGAACGTTCCCGCCTGGAAGCTGGCGGTCGCGAACTCGGAGTCGTTCCACGCGGCGAGGGTCACGGTGGCGCCGACGCCGAGGACGAGACCCCCGGCGAGGAGGGCGCGGACGCGACCGGGCACGCGCCGCCGGCGCTTGGTGTCCCCTTGATCGCCGGAATGCCGGCCAGAGGACGAGAGGGATTCGGGTGTGTGTGTCACGGGAGGATCTCCCTAGATGTGTCGGGTGTGAGCGGGTCGGGTGACCGCCTGATCTGCAAACTAGCCAGGTGGAACGGTCTGTTCGCAGGTTTTCACCCTCCGTTCACCCTCCGCGAGCCTCCGTCACCCCCGAAGGAGTGCCGCGTGCTGTTCGCCCAGCGAACATGCGGCTGGGACGGCCGTCCACGTCGTCGATTGACGCGGGTCCCGAAATTCTTCGCAGGACCCGCGTCATGATTCCGGCGGATCCCTATCTCTTAGGTGGCGCATGACCCGAACGTGCGCTTCCGGCAGCGCCCGAACGCCGCCGGCTGGTCGGCGCCGACCGAACGGTGCCGCCAACCGGGAGACCCGAACCCCGAACGCCGCCGAGGGCGCCCGCTACGACGGCGGGCGCCCTCGGTGTGCACAGAGAAAGACGCTCGCATGCCCTACCCGTCCGTCTCGCCGATGACCGGCGAGCTGCTCGCCCTGCTCGACGCCCTCCGCCCCGGCGAGTGGCTGGCGCTCGCCTCGGCCGACGGCCATTTCCCGAGGACACCCCGTCGCTGACGGTCGACACGCCCTTGGAGCACCTTGCCGCGGCAGTGTTCGACATCCTGCCGATCAGTCGCGATACCCCGCAGCCGCTGGCGAGCTGGGCGGCGGACTCCGATGAGGAGCGCTTCCGCGACCTCGGCCGGGCCGTGGAGGGTCTGGCGGCGGACGGCTCCGGCCGCCGCCTGCGGGCCGCCCCCCTCTCGGACGGCGCGCTCAGCGACCGTGTCACCGACACGGTGGCCGCCACGGTGCGCGTGCGCGGGGAGGGCGCGCCGTTCGTCTTCCTGGTTTGCGTCGGCGGGTCCGCTCAGCGGACGAACGCCCGGCAGACGATCGCCTGCACCGGGATGGCCACCGGCGCCCGGCCGTATTCCGCCTCCAGCCGCCCAGCCGTCGCCGCGATCAGCGCGGGCAGGTCGCCCGACCGGCTGCGCACCTGGTCGGCGAGCGGATTGCCGAGGATCAGGCCGTCCGCGAACCCCTGCCAGGATGCCACCTCGGTCTCGTAGGGCAGCACGTCGATGACGACGCGCCCGAACCCTGCCGCCTGTGCCCGCTCGCGGAGCGCCTCGACATCGCTCATCCCGAACGGCACCCGGTAGAAGGGCGGAGGGTCGTCGGGGAACCTCTCCCTCAGCAGCCCGTCCACGATCGCAGCGAACCGGTTGTTCGCGTGGCTGTCCCAGACGCTGAACAGGAAGACGCCGCCCGGCGCCAGCACACGCCGTGCCTCGCTGAAGCCGGCGGCCGGGTCCGGGAGGAACATGACACCGAACTGGCAGGCGACCGTGTCGAAGCTCCCCTCCTCGAACGGTAGCGCCTGTGCGTCAGCCACCTGGATGCGCGTCGATTCCGGCACTTTCGTGCGTGCCAACTCCAGCATCCCGTCGTTCAGGTCGGTGATGACGAGTTCGGCTTCCGGGTTGTGGGCGGCGATCGCGGCGGACGAAATCCCGGTTCCGGCGGCCGTCTCCAGGATGCGGTGCGGCCGCGAGAGCGCCACCTCCTCCCCCAGCACGTCGGCGTAGTGCTGGAAGAGCACGGGCCCGAGGCCGGTGTCGTAGTGCTCGGGGACCGAGCCGGAGAAGCGGGTGGAGTCGTCCACGGTCAGAGGCTACCGCCGCGATCATCACGCGAAAATGCCCGGGCGACTGCCGGGCTACGGAACGTGTGCAGTGCGGCGCGCAACCGCAGTCGTTCCGCAGCGCAGCAGTCGCGGGGCGCAGCGGGCTAGCCCTTGCTCTTCTTCAACTGCGAGATCGCCTTCGTGACGTCCGCCGTCGCCGCCGCGACGTCCCGGTCCGTTGCGCGGGAACCCGCGACGACGACATCCCCCACTGCGACCGCGTCATCGAGGCGGTCCAGCGAGACCGCCGAGTACGCCGAGCGATCGATGGAGCGAGCGGAGGACAGGGCCGACGTGAGCGGGGTCTTGTCCACGTCGGTGGTCGCGACCGACGCCGCATCCACCAGGCTCACGTCATCGAGGACGCCCCACGCTCCGGCCGAGAGCGCGAAGGAGGCCGTGATGTCCACGACACCGTCGGCGCCGACCCTGATCCCCGGGACGGACGCGGTGTGGAACTGCCCCCACGACGTCATCTCCAGAGGCGCGCTGTAGCTTCCCGCCGCCGTCCGGGCGGTGAGCGTCCGGGTGTCCGACGCCGGGCTGTTCGTCCCCTGCGTCGTGGCACGCAGCACGTACGTGCCGGCCGGCACTCCGGTCAGATGCTGCGAGGCGGTCGCCGTGTAGGCGGAGCCGTTCCAGAACGTCACCGCGGACGAGCCGCTGTGGGCGTCCGACGTCTGCTGCCGGGACGCGGGGCCGGTCAGCGCCCACGCGCTCATATCGGCGTCCTCGAACCCGCCGTTGATCACGTGCTCGGGGGCCACCACCGACACGGTCGCCACGGTGGCCTGCTTGCTCGTCGTCGTACCGGGGATGGAGTAGGTGCCCGGGCCGCGGATCCAGTCGACGGCCTTCGACCACTTCACGTTCGGATGCTCCACGCTCCCGTCGTTGTACGTCACGGCGACGGTCTTCGGCAGGGTCACCTGCTGACCGTCGGTGACGGTGATCGACGGCTGTTCCACCGAGACCACCGCGCGCGGAGCGACCGCGCCCGTGCGGACGTACGAGAAGGTGCTCAGCGACTCGAGCGGGGCGCCGCTCCACGAGAACAGCGACTGGTTGTCCCACGACGAACCGCCGTACCAGGGGCCCACGTTCGCCGGGTCGTACGCGCTCGCAGCGCTGGTCGCCCATCCCGAGCCGAACTTCTCCCAGAGGGCGCGGTTGGCGTCGAGCGCGGACGGAGGCCCGACCGGGAGCCAGGCCGGCTCCCAGTAGTAGACGCCGATCCCCGCAGAGCCGACCGCCGCGACGGCGGCGATGACATCCCGCAGCTCGGTCGCCTGGCCCTGGACGCTCACCGGGTACTGGGGCGCCTGCGAGGCTTGGCCGATCGAGTTCGCGAACCCGTCGCCGTCGTCGAGCGTCCGGACCCAGCTGGTCTCGGCGACCATCACCTTCTTGCCGTAGGTGGTCGCGATCTGCGAGAGCACGGCCGTGAGGTTCTGCGTCGCCCCGTGCCAGAACGGGTAGTAGGAGCTGGCGAAGACGTCGTAATCGACGCCGTACTGCTTCAGCCCCGCCGCGTAGGTCGCGTACCGTCCCGGCGTCTCCGGGTTCGTGAAGTGCACGGCCACCAGCGCGTGCGGGAGGACCTGGCGCACGGCCGACGAGCCGGCCTGGAGGAGCTCGGCGAAGGAGGCGTCGATCGCCGTCCCGGCCCGGGTGTAGCCGGCGATGCCGTTGTTGGTCTCGTTGCCGATCTGGACCAGCTTCACGTCCACGCCGGCAGCCGAGAACCGGTTCAGCGCCGACACGGTGAAGTCGTGCAGCGCTGTGGCGGTCTGATCGACGGTGAATCCCTGCCACGCCTTCGGCGCCAGCTGGCGGCCGGGGTCGGCCCAGAAGTCCGAGTACTGGAAGTCGACGTCGACGCTCAAGCCGGCAGCGGCGGCCCGCTTGCCGATCTCGACCGCGCGGGACACATCCACGTTGCCGCCGCCGTAGCCCTGGCCGGTGCTGTCGTCGAAGGGGTCGTTCCAGACCCGGATGCGGACGGAGTTCACGCCGTGCTGGGCCAGCACCGCGAACAGGTCGGCGGGTCGTCCGCTGTCGTCGCGGAAGACGACGCCGCTCTCCTCGAGCGAGAGCACCGACGAGACGTCGACCCCCATCGCGAAGTCGGGCGCGAGGCCGTCGACCTTCGTGACGGAGACACCGGCCTGAACCGGCCCGGTGTTCGCCGCCTCAGCCGCGGCGGCACCGCCCAGGCCGGCGGCGATGGTGGCGATGGCGAGGGTCGCGCCGAGCGCGAGCCTCCGTGTTCCGAACGGTCGTCGACGTCGCACGAACCGCTCCTTTCGGTCAGGCAGCGGGCGCCGAGTCGGCCGCGTCACTGCGGAGAAACTGTGTGCGCTCACAGTAGTAGCACATCGTTCGCGTCAAGACCAGCGCAGATTCCGCCGACATATGCGCAAAAGGACTGCCTGATTACTGGGAGCGTTCACAGCCTGCGGGGAAAGACCGCGGCCGTTCCAACGACAGTTCCGCTACGCGGATTCGCGGATCACGAGCTCCGTCGGCACGGTGATGGACGCGTACCCGCCGCCGTTCACCTCCTCGAGCAGCATCTGCACCATGGCCCTGCTGATGCGGTCGAACGGCTGCCGCATCGTCGTCAGCTGCGGATCGCTCTGGATCGCAGCAGGCGAGTCGTCGAAGCCGGCGACGGCGACAGCCTCCGGGACTCGCCGACCCTCGGCCTTCAGCACCTCGATCGCTGCCGCGGCCATCCGGTCGTTCGCGGCGAAAACCGCGTCAAGATCGGGCGCTGTGCGCAGCAGCTCCCGCATACCGTCGGCGCCGCTCGGTCGCCCGTAGTCGCCGTACGCCACCAGCGACTCGTCGAAGTCGTCCCCCAGCGCCTCCCGGTAGCCGGCCAGCCGCCCGCGCCCGCCCGAGGTGTCCTGCGGGCCGGCGATGTGGGCGATCCTGCGGCGGCCGGAGCTCTTCAGATAGTCCACCATCTCTCGGGCGCCGTCCTCGTCGTCGGCGGTCACGTATCCCATCTTCCGTTCGAAGCCGAGCGGGATGCCGCAGGCGACGGCCGGAAGGCCGAGACGGTTGATGGCGGACACGAAGCCCTGGCCTCCGCTGTGGGAGGAGACCAGCAGGACGCCGTCCACCGAGCCCGCGGCGATGAACTCCACCGCGCGCCGCTGCTCGTCCGGCGTGGAGGCCATGATGAGGACGAGGGAGACATCCTTCTCGGCGAGCGCATCGGCCGCCCCGCGCATCAGGATCGAGAAGTTGGGGTCCTCGAACAGCAGGTGGTGCGGTTCCGTCAGCAGGAACGCGATGGAGTGGGCACGCGCGGTCGCGAGACTCCGCGCCGCCGCATTGATGCGGTAGCCGGTCTTCTTGATGGCGGCCGTCACGGCGGCGTGCGCATCCGGACTGACCCAGTGGCCTCCGTTGAGGACACGGGACACCGTCCCGCGGGACACCCCCGCCGCGTCGGCGACGTCGTTGATCGTCGGCCGTCGTCGCGCCGCATCGCTTGCCATGACTGAATTCTAGGGACGGATCAGGCCTTCACGGCACCGGCCGCGAGGTCCACGCGCCAGAACCGCTGCAGCAGCAGGAACAGGATGATGAGCGGCACGATGGACAGCAGCGCGCCGGTGATGACGAGGGTGTACATGGCGGGGACGGTGGCGCCCTGATTGAGCAGGCCGGACAGGCCGACCGTGATAGGGAAGAGCTGATCGTTGCCCAGCATGATGTACGGCAGCATGAAGTTGTTCCAGATCGCGACGAACTGGAACAGGAAGATCGTCACCAGGCCCGGGGCCATCATCGGCAGGGCGATCCCGTGGAAGATGCGCAGCTCTCCCGCACCCTCGGTCCGGGCCGCCTCGATGACGTCGCCCGGCACGGCGGCCGCCGCGTAGATCCTGGCCAGGTAGATGCCGTACGGGCTGATGAGCTGCGGCAGGAGGACCGACCAGTACGTGTTCGTCAGCCCCACCTGCGCGAGCAGGAAGTACTGCGGGATCGCCAGGATGACCCCCGGCACGAGCACACCCATCAGCAGCACCGAGAACACCGTCGCCTTGCCGGGGAACTCGAAGCGGGCCAGCACGTACCCGCTGAGGGCGGACACGTAGGTCGAGATGAGCGCGCCCACGCCGGCGTACAGCGCGGTGTTGAGCATCCAGCGCCAGAACAGGCCGTCCCGGTACTCGGTGAGGGCGACGATGTTGTCCCAGAGGTGAGTGCTGGGCGCGAGAGTGAAGGTCGAGAACAGCTCCGACCCGTTCTTGGTGGAGGCGGTGAGCACCCACAGCACGGGCAGCAGGCAGTAGACCGCGCCCAGGAGCAGGATGGCTGTTCCGAAGACGCTGGGCCGGCCGGCGGTCGTCCGCGGCGAGCGTGTCGCCGGGACGCGGGTTGCAGTGATGGTGGTCACGTCAGTCCTCCTGACCGAACGCTCTGCGCTGGACGACGCGCAGGAAGATGAACGACAGCACGAAGGTGCCGAGGGCGATCAGGACGCTCGTCGCCGCCGCCGAGTAGATGTCGCCGCGGATGAACGCATCCCGGTACACCTTCATGAGCGGCGTCCAGCTGCTGGAGATGGCATTGGTGAGCGGCTTCAGGGTCGTCGGCTCCGCGAACACCTGGAGCGTCGCGATCACCGAGAACAGTCCCGTCATGATCAGCGACGGCACGATGATCGGGATCTTGATCCGCCAGGCGATCTGCACCTCGCTCGCGCCGTCGATCCTGGCCGCCTCGTAGATGTCTGTGGGGATGGCGCGCAGCGATGTGTAGATGACGATCATGTTGAATCCGACGCCGCCCCACAGAGCGATGTTGGCGACGCCGAAGATGACGAGATCCGGGCTGAGGATGTTCAGCGGCGTCCCGCCCAGGAGCTTGGTGAGGTAGGCGAAGGGGCTCACCGACGGGAGGTAGAGGAATCCCCACAGCAGCGAGCTGATCACTGCGGGCACGGCGTAGGGCAGGAAGATGCTGACGCGGCTGAAGCGCACGGCCCGCGATCGGCGGGAGTCGAGCAGCAGCGCGAACACCAGGGCGAGGCCGAGCATCACGGGGATGAGCACCGCGCCGTACAGCAGCACCCGTAAGACGCTGCCCAGGAACTCCGGGTCGCTGATCGCGTCGACGTAGTTGGAGATCCCGGCGAATTGGAGGCTCTTACTGCCGGAGCCGAGCCCCAGCCCCTTCACCTTCACCGTCTGGAACGACATCACGACGGTGTAGACGATGGGCGCCGCCATGAAGACGACGAACAGCACGATGGCCGGGGCCAGCATGGCGTAGGGGACGCTCACCGAGCGCCGGGCTCGGCGCCGCCGGCGCGGAGCGGCCGGGGCGTCCGTGCGCGTCGCCGCGGGGGCGCGAAGCGTTGTGGTCACGGTTTCCTCCGTACAGGGAGGGCGGGGCGGACCCGGGTCCGCCCCGCCCTGTCGGTTACTTGACGGTGAAGCCGGACTTCTTGAGGTCGGCCGTCGTCGTGGACTGCATCGTCGCGAGCGCCGCCTCGAACTGAGCCGGATCCTTCGCCTCCGCAGCCTTCGCGAACGCGTCGGTGTAGGCGGAGTAGGCGACGTTGACGTTCGGCCCGTAGGTGAACGAGGCCACCTCGGAGGACGCCTTCGCCGCGATGTCGAAGAAGTCGGACTGGTCGGAGAAGAACGCGGGCGGCGCAGTGAGCGCATCCTTCGACGCCTTCACGTCGGCCGGGTAGATGTTCGCCGTGGTGACGAGCGCCTTCACAGCGGTCGGGTCCGTATTCAGCCACGTGATGAACTCCATGGCCTCCTTCGGGTGCTTCGACTGCGCGGTGACCGCCGTCGACGAGCCGCCCCAGTTGCCGTTCGACGGCTTGGAGGCGTCCCAGTTCGGGAGGGGCGCGGCGGCCCACTTGCCCTTGGTGTCGGCGGCGTTGCCCTCGAGCACGCCAGGACCCCAGACGGAGCTCACCCAGCCGACCTGCGTGCCGTTGTTGAGCGCGGTGTTCCAGGCCGGCGTGTACATCGGCTGGTTGTCGATGACGCCCTGCTGGACGAGGCCGCCCCAGTAGTCGGCCACCTTCTTGCTGGCCGCGGAGTCGATCTTGACGCTCCACGCGTCGCCGTCGACACCCCACCAGGAGGCTCCGGCCTGCTGCGTGAGGCCGGCGAACCATCCCGGGTCGCCGGAGGAGAAGGTGCCAAGGAACTTCGTCGCGTCGGCCGAGTGGATGGCCTTGGCGTCCGCGGCGTAGTCGTCCCAAGTGGCCGGAGCCGTCAGGCCCAGCTGGTCGAAGATGTCCTTGCGGTAGTAGAACATCATCGGACCGCTATCCTGCGGGATCGCGTAGACCGAGTCGCCGCCGAGGGTGACGGAGTTCCAGGCGCCGTCGGTGAAGTGGCCCTTCAGGTCGGCGCCCCCCTGATCCTTCAGGTCGGCGAGCGCGTCGGCAGAGACCAGGGTGGGTATCTTCTGGTATTCGGCCTGCATGATGTCGGGCGCGCCGCTTCCCGCTTTGACGGCGGTGAGCAGCTTGGTCACGGCGGCGTCTCCGCCGTCCTGCTTGTTCACCGTGACCTGGATGTCGGGGTGCGCCTTGTTCCAGATGGCGGCGACCTTGTCCATGTTGGGAGCCCAGGCCCAGTAGGTGAGCTTGACCGGTCCGGAGCTGCCCGAATCGGAGGTGGAGCTGCACGCGGCAGTGGTGAGGGCGAGGGCTGCCGCCAGGGCGACGGCACCGACCCGGAGTGATGTGCGCAAGGTGTCTCCTCGTTGAGTGCGACTGTGAGCGGTATCAGTCATACACAGCCGCGTCGCGGTTGTCAATTCGAGTTTCCCAGACTTTCAGCCATCTGCAGGGTGTGCTAGAACTGGGAGCGCACACAGTCAGGAGAGGCAATGTCGCACGACGCACTGTCGGTGCCCACCACATCAGCACCGCCGTACCCCACCGAACCCCGTCCCACCCCCGAACGGCCCGTCTGGCCACGCGGCACCACGGCGCTGCGCTTCGGTGGCGACTACAACCCCGAGCAGTGGACGCGTGAGACCTGGCTCGAGGACATCGAGCTCATGAAGCGCGCCGGGGTGAACCTGGTCAGCGTCGGCATCTTCAACTGGGGCCTCATCGAGCCGCGCGAAGGCGAGTACGACTTCTCGCAGCTGGACGAGATCATGGATCTGCTCGCGGGTGCCGGTATCGATGTGGATCTCGGCACCCCGACCGCCTCCCCGCCCGCCTGGTTCTGGCGCAGCTACCCGGAGTCGCGCCCGGTGACCCGCGACGGCCTCCCCCTCGCATTCGGCTCGCGCGGCATGGCCTCCCCGAGCTCCCCCGACTATCGCAGGGCCGCGGTCCGGGTGACCGAGCAGCTCGCCCGTCGCTACGCATCCCACCCTGCGCTCGCGATGTGGCACGTCCACAACGAGTACGGCGCCCCGGTCAGCGAGTCCTACGACGAGCATTCGGTGCGCGCGTTCCGGTCGTGGCTGCAGCGCCGCTACGGCACGCTCGACGGGCTGAACACCACCTGGGGCACGGCCTTCTGGGGGCAGCGCTACCAGTCCTGGGACGAGATCGACGCCCCGCGGCGGGCCGCGACGGTCACCAATCCCACCCAGCGGCTCGACTTCGCGCGCTTCACCTCCGACGCTCTGCTGGAGTGCTTCGTCGCCGAGCGCGACATCATCCGCCGGCACACCCCCGAGCTTCCCGTCACCACCAACTTCATGGCGACCAACTGCCCCTCCGTGGATCTGTGGCGCTGGGCGCGGGAGGTCGACGTCGTGGCGAACGACCACTACCTGGTGGCCGAGCGGCCCGATAACCACATCCTCCTGTCGATGGATGCCGACCTCACCCGGTCGATCGCCGGAGGCCGCCCCTGGATGCTGATGGAGCACTCCACGTCGGCCGTCAACTGGCAGGGTCGCAACATCGCGAAGCGGCCGGGCGAGCTGAAGCGGAACAGCCTGGCACACCTGGCGCGCGGAGCCGACGCGGTCATGTTCTTCCAGTTCCGCGCGTCCCGCTCTGGCGCCGAGAAGTTCCACTCCGCGATGCTCCCGCACGCCGGGACAGAGACGAAGGTGTGGCGCGCGGTCGAGGAGCTGGGCGCCGATTTGGCCGCACTCTCCCCGCTGCGCGGCAGCACGGTCACGTCACGTGTCGCCATCCTCTGGGACTGGCAGTCGTTCTGGGCGCAGGACCTCGAATGGCGGCCCTCGGTCGACATGCAGCACCGGGAGCGGATCGAGGCGTTCTACACGGAACTGTGGCAGCTCGGTGTGACGACCGACTTCGCGCACCCCGAGTCGGATATCTCCGGGTACGACCTCGTCGTGGCCCCGAGCCTCTACCTCGTGTCGTCCGCGGCCGGCGCGAACCTCGCCCGCTACGTGGAGCAGGGCGGAACGCTCCTGGTCTCCTTCGGCAGCGGGCTCGTCGACGAGAACGAGGCGGTCCATCCCGGAGGCTTCCCCGGCCCCCTGCGCGACCCGCTGGGGCTCTCCATCGAGGAGCTGCTGCCCTTCCGTCTCGGCGAGACGGCGACCCTCGACAACGGGGGGACAGCCGACGTCTGGGCGGATGACATCATCCTCGGCTCGGCCGAGCCGGTCATCCGCTTCACGGACGGCCGCGCCGAAGGCCAGCCGGCGCTCACCCGCAACAGCTTCGGCGCCGGCACGGCGTGGTACCTGTCGACCCGTCCGGACGCGGGAACGCTCCGGCGCATCCTGGAGGGTTCCCTCGCGGAGGCCGGTGTCGCTGTGGAGGCGCCGCCTGCCGGCGTGGAGACCGTGGTGCGCTCCTCCGAGGCCTCCTCCTGGCGCATCCTGCTCAACCACAACGCGTCGGAGGTCGCGGTGGAGGCCCACGGGAGGAACGCCCTCTCCGGCGAGCGCCTCGACGGCGAGGTCACCATCGCGGCAGGCGATGTGCTCATCGTGGAGACGCCGAAGCAGCGCGGCTAGCCCGGGCGACTGCCGGGCTACGGAACGGGTGCGGTGCGGCGCGCAACCGCAATCGTTCCGCAGCGCAGCAGTCGCGGGACGGCGCGGGCCGCCCAGCATCCTCTAACCTTCCGCTATGACCGCCCGCATCGCGAACGTCACCTTCCACGCCGAGAACCCCGTCGCGCTCTCCCGCTTCTGGAGCGCGCTCATGGGCTATCCGGAGTTCACCGGCTGGGAGGACGACGAGATCGCCGCCCTCCGCGAGGCGGGTATGAGCGAGGAGGAGATCGCGGACCGCTCCGAGGCGTGGGACGGCGATCGCGCCCACCAGCGCCTCTACTTCAGCCGCTACCGTCACGGCAAGCGGCAGCGCAACCGCGTCCATCTCGACATCACGCCGTTCGGGGACCGCCGTGCCACCCGCGACGAACTGGAGGCGGAGCGCGACCGCCTGGTGGCGCTCGGCGCGACCGAGGAGAAGACCCTCAGCGGCTTCTGGGGCCCGTACGAGGAGTTCGTGATCATGATGCGCGACCCGGAGGGCAACGAGTTCTGCCTGCAATGACCGGGACACCCTTGCAGGAGCCGCACTCGGAGGGCATTCGACCGACTTCAGGATGACGGGCCGCGCTAGCGGAGGATGGCCGCGGCGACCATCCCGGCGGACGCGGTTCCGAGGACGGCCACCAAGGTCAACGAGACCCGGTGCGCTGCGGCCCACGGCGGGAGACGCCGGACGCGAGCGAGCCGGTGCGGCCGGCGGCGGGACGTCCGGCGTGGCTCTTCCGGCGCCGCGTCATCCCGGTCGAGGAGGGTGTTCGGGACGAACTCGACGAGTCCACATTGCTTGCACATGCAGACGTAACGATGCACAGCCAGTCCGACGCCGTAATAGGGGTTGGGGAAGACCCGAGCGCGGGTGCCGCAGTGCGAGCACCACCTCGGTCGTGCCGGCGGGTACGGCTCGGTCATCGAGCATGACCGTCGTCGTGTCGGCGCGGGTCGTTCGTCTTCACTGTTGCTGCCTTCGTCCATCGGGGAGGACACGGTGGCCCTCCCCACCCGAAGGAGAGGGCCACCGTGCGTCGTCGGGCCGGGGGAGCCTCGACGGATCGACGCTATGCGCACGTCGCGCGGCACGATATCCGGGCAGCGCGGAGGAGCATCCGATCTGCGCACATGGCGAGTTCGCGTGGCCGAACGCGACACGTAGACTCCCGGCATGCAACCCACGGCAGACGAGATGTTCGCGGCCCGCCGTGTCGCATCCTGCCGCGGCGTAGAGCAGGTCAGGGAGGTGCTCAGCGACGTGTTCCTGCCCGTCGACTTCCCGTCGGCGAACGGCTCCACGCCGATGGTCATGCGCCTCAACGCCCTGCGAGTTGGGCATGTCACGTGCGGGTACATGCGGTTCCGCGATGCAGTGCGCATCCAGACCTCGGAAGCGGAGAACTACCACGTCGACATCCCGACGGCGGGACGGGCGAAGATGCGCGCAGGGCTCGGGCGGCCGATCTACGGAACGCAGCAGGCCGCAGGCGTCTTCATGCCCGGACGCCCCGTCCAGCTCGACTGCGGGGACGACTTCGCGCAGCTGTCCCTGATGTTCCCCCGGGCGGCGCTCCAGCTGGAGCTGGCGAACCTTCTGGGCGAAGAGCTCCCGCGTCCCCTCGAGTTCAACGCCGAACTCGACGTGGCGACGCCCGGAGCGGGCATGATGCTCCACACTCTGCGGCTCATTGACGACGCCTCCCGACTGGACGACGGACCGCTCGCGAGCCCCCTGGTGTCGCAGCGCCTGGAGCAGGTGCTGATGCACAGCCTCCTGTTCGCGCAGCAGCACAACTACTCGGGCGCCCTGACCGGGCCTGCGCCTGCCAGCGGCACGCGGCCCGTCTCACGCGCTGTGGAGCTCCTCCGCAGCGACCCTGCGCATCCGTGGACGGTGGGCGAGCTGGCGTCGGAGGTCGCCGTGAGCGTGCGCAGCCTCCAGGACGGGTTCCGGAAGTCGCTCGGCACCACCCCCATGGCGTTCCTCCGGCGCGTCCGGCTCGACCGCGTGCACCAAGAGCTGTCCCACGCGGAGCCCGGCGCCGTCCGCGTCACCGAGGTGGCCGCCCGCTGGGGCTTCCTCCACCTCGGCAGGTTCGCCGCCGCCTACCAGGACCAGTTCGCCGAGCGCCCGTCGGACACCATGCGGTCCCCCCGCACGCCCCGCGCAGGTCGCCCTCGGTGACCACGGCTCACCGGACGGTCCAGTTCAACGGCCGAGCCCTGCTGCCGACTCGACGACCTCGTCCACGAACCCGTACGCGCGCGCTTCGTCGGCGGTGAACCAGCGGTCGCGGTCGCCGTCCTCGATGATCTGCTCGACCGGCTTGCCGGTCTGGTCGCTGGTCAGCTCCGCCATGCGGCGCTTGAAGTGCAGGATCTGCTTGGCCTGCACCTGGATGTCCGCCGACGTTCCGCCGTACCCGCCGTGCGGCTGGTGCATGACGATCGAGGCGTTCGGGAGCGCATAGCGCTTGCCGCGGGCGCCCGACGACAGCAGGAACTGCCCCATGGAGGCGGCGAAGCCGAGCGCGAGCGTGGCGACGTCGGCCTTGACGAAGTTCATGGTGTCGTAGATCGCCATTCCGGCGGTGACGGAGCCGCCCGGCGAGTTGATGTAGAGGAAGATGTCGCGGTCGGAGGCGATCGAGTCGAGCAGGAGCAGTTGCGCGCAGATCTCGTTGGCCGTCTGGTCGGTCACCTCGCTGCCGAGGAACACGATCCGCTCGTCGAGCAGCCGTTGCACTGGAGAGGTCTTATCGGTGTCCATGCCCTTCAGTCTGCGAGCGCCGCCGGGCTGAAGCCCAGGGCTTCTGCCGCTGGCAAATCTGCCGGAGGCAGACAGCCGTACCGCGATGCACGATCCGTTCAAGACCGGGAACTCGAGAGCGCCTAACGTCGGGTGCCGTGAGCACGAGCCCTTCCCCCGACGACCGGACCTTCTTCTCGTCACGCCGCGAGCTGCCGCTCGACGCGGCCTCCTGGCCGGAACTCGGGGTGGAGGTGCGGACCCTCCTGTTCTCCGCCGGCGACGTCGTCCGCCCGGATGAGCACGAGGTGCTGTGGGAAGCCGGAGCCGGCTACGACCTCTACCTCGTGCTGAACGGCGGGATCCACCTCATCGACCGCAGGGACAGCCGGGTGGTGTTCGTGGTCGAGGCCGGCGACTTCGTCGGCGAACTGGGCATGCTGATGGGGCAGCCGGCGTTCCTCGCGGGCTCCGCGATGCCGGGCAGCGTCCTCCTCCGAGTGCGGATCGCGGAGGTGAAGCGGCTGATGGCCGCATCCAGCCTCCTGAGCGACTTTCTGATGGCGGCGTTCGAAGCCCGCCGTCGGTTGCTGGTGCAGCGCGGCGAGGGAGGCCTGGTGCTCGCCGGGGACGAGGGCGACCCGGACCTCCGGAGGATGCGGGCATTCGTCGAACGCAACGACCTGCCGTACCGGATGGTTCCGCGGGCCGACCGGGAGGCGTGGGGTGCTCTGGCCGCCAGCTGCGAGCTCCCGGAGGACGGTTCCGCGGTGGTGACCGGCCGGCAGCGCGTTCTCAGGAACCCGACGACCAGAGAACTGGCGACAGCCTTCGGGCTCGACCTCGCCGCGCCCGCAGAAGGCGCGCCGACCGATCTGCTCGTCGTCGGCGCGGGGCCGGCCGGACTCGCGGCGGCTGTGTACGGCGCCTCCGAGGGGCTGCAGGTGATCCTCGTCGACGAGGTGGCCCCCGGCGGGCAGGCGGGCACGTCGTCCCGGATCGAGAACTACCTCGGCTTCGCACGCGGGATCTCGGGAGGCGAACTGACCCGGGCGGCGACGCTGCAAGCGGTCAAGTTCGGGGCGCGGCTGGTCGCTCCCCGCTCGGTGACGGCACTGCGGCGCGGGGAGAACGGCTTCGTGGCGCGCCTGGACGACGAGACGGAGGTGACCACCCGCAGCGTCGTGGTCGCCACGGGTGTGCAGTACCGCGAGCTGGAGGTGCCGGGCATCCCGGAATTGGAGGGCCGGGGTGTCTACCATGCGGCGACCGAGCTCGAGGTCCGGGAGTGCCTCGGCAGCGATGTCGTGGTGGTGGGCGGAGCCAACTCCGCCGGGCAGGCCGCCCTGTTCCTCGCCCAGTACGCTCGCCGCGTGCACGTCCTGGTGCGCCGCGACAGTCTGACGGAGACGATGTCGAGCTACCTGGCGCAGCGGCTGGTGGGCCACGACCGCATCCACGTGCACACCGGGTCGCGCCTTCGGACGGTGGAGGGCGATGACCACCTGCGCGCAGTGGTCTGGTTCGACGAGAACGTCGGCAGCGATGTGCGCGTCGAGGCGCGCGGGCTGTTCGTCATGATCGGCGCCGTCCCGCGCACGGGGTGGCTTCGTGAGGCCGGCGTCGAACTCGACGACCGCGGTTTCGTCCGGACGGATGCCGCATACGCCACCACGGTGCCCGGGGTCTTCGCCGTCGGTGACAGTCGTTCCGGTTCGGTGAAACGCGTCGCGTCGGCGGTGGGCGAAGGATCGGTCGCGGTGGCGGCGGTGCACACCTACCTTGCCGGCGCCTGATCGCCAGCCGGACGCGTGGCGAGGAAAGGCAGGTACGACGCGGAGTGATCGTGGCCGCAGGCGCACCGTTCGACATCCCCATGGAGCAGGCGGCTGGGGGTGAGCCCGGTCAAGCGGAGGCACTCTCGGTTCAGGTGCGCCTGATCCGCGTATCCGGCGTCGACGGCGATGCTCGCGATCCCGTCGGCGCCGCGTCTGCCGGTCGCTGTGGCGCCGGCTTGAGCGAGGGCGAGGAACGCTTGGAAGCGCAGCGTTCGCTGGAGCACTTTCGGGCTGAGCCCGGCCGCATGGAGAGAACGTCTCCGCAGCTGGCTTTCCGACAGGGAGACGTGCGCAGCGACCGCGCTGACCTCCATGGGGCGCCAGGGCATGAGCGCAGCGACCGCCTCCCGGACGAGCCTGTCAACGTTGTGCGCGGAACGGAACTCGCGCAGAAGAATCGCCTCCAGGGCGGCGACCGCGCGCTCCACCCCGTCCGCCTCGGCCATCGCCTCGCCGAGCCGATCCGCCAGGCCACCCCACAGCTCGGCGAGTCCGATGCTCTGGTCGACCAGCTCGTGGAGCATGACGGGCAGCGGTGGCGCCGCCGCGGGCAGGAATCGCACGCCGACGATCGTGGTGCGGGGCGGGATGACTTCCAGCCGCGGGCCGGTCAGTGGGCCGGTGAGGCGCGGGTGGCCGCCGAGGGGGATGTGGATGTCGATACCACCGGTGGGGAGGTGGCGTTGCAGGTAGGGCGCTTCGCCCGTCCGGTGCACCCAGACCGTGCGCACCACGTGCGCCAGCGCCGGCATCGGCGGCCTCTCGATGTACGAATCCACACGTCCTCCCCCTTGACCAGACTGTCACCGCCTCCCGGCCAACGACAAGTGCGGGGCGAAAAGGGACACGGGAGCGTGCTCGAGTTGAGCAGCGGTGATTCAGCGGGGGTTGGCGGCACGCCAGGCGACGTAGTCGACGACAGCGCCGCCGACATCGAATTCCGGAGCGAACCCGGTGGCCGCCGTCAGGCGGGAGATGTCGAGGTACGGGTCATCACTGGAGCCGCCCGATCGGCCGTCCAGCAGATCGACGTGCGCGCCGGGGATGGCGGCGGCCAAGGCATCCGCCAGCTCCCGGTGCGTGTAGCGGTGGCCGCTCGAAACGTTGTAGGCGGTATGGGACAACGTGCCGGCGGTCATCAGGAGTGCGATCGCGCGGCCGGTGTCGGGGGCGTAGCCGAAGTCGCCGCCATCGTCGGCATACAAGGGCGGTACGCCTTCGCCGCGACCCAGGGCTCCGACGTACGGCGGGATGATGTTGAACGGCGATTCCGGATCCATCAGCGGCCCCCAGGTGCTCCCGATCCGCAGGAGGACCGGGTGGACTCCCGTCCCCGCCAGCGTGAACGTCGTGAGCGGCTCGACAGCCTTCTTGAGTGCGACGATCGCGTGCGGGAGGTCGGCGAGCGGCAGATCGAGCTCCTCGCGCCACGGGATCTCCGGTCGGCCGGTGTAGACGCCGATGCTGCTCGCCACCGCGAATCGGCTCACGTGCCAGGCTCGGGCGGCTTCGAGCGCGGTGAGCAGTCCGGAGAGGTCGCGGCGGAAGAAGTCGACGGGGTCCGCCTCGGGGATGCTGCCGGCCAGGTGCACGATGTCGCGGATGTCGTACCGGTCGCCGAGGGCGAGGAACGCCTCCCGGTCGGTGACATCCAGCGTTTCGACCGTGACGCGGCCGGCGAGGAACGACGGCAGCGGAGTAGGACGGTGCGAGGTCACGATGACCTCTTCCCCGCGGTCGGCGAGGGCGGCGGCGGTGTGCGCGCCGATCATGCCCAGTCCACCGGTGACGAGGATCACCGCTGCACCTCGTAGTGGAGGTGCGTGACGTCGGGGGCCGCGACCACGTCCAGGATGCGGAGCCGGATGTGTGCGGGGAACTCGTGGAAGAATCGCCGACCCGCTCCGAGCAGGATCGGCACCTGATGCAGGATCAGCTCGTCCACGAGCCCGGCCTTCAGCGCCTCCGTCACCAGGACGCCGCCCATGAGACCGACGTCCTTGCCCGCCGCAAGCCGCTTGGCCTCCTCGACGGCGTCGACGATGCCGGTGCTGACGATCGTCTGCCGCGCGTTCGCCGGAGGGAACGGGGTGCGGCTGAGTACGACGAGCGGCGCGGTGGGATGCGGTGCTCCCCCGGCGAAGTCCTCCGAATCGGTGTAGGTGGTGTGGCCGGCCAGTGTTGCGCCGACCCGGGAGGCCAGCGCGTCGAAGATCCGTGCGCTCGGCTCGGTGAGATGGAACCCGTCGAAGACCTGACTGGGCACGTCACCGCTGCCGTACCAGTCGAAGAGAGCGCCACCGTCTCCGAGGCCGCGCCCGTGGCCGGGGTCGCGGCCCGTGATGAAGCCGTCGACGGAGACGGCCAGGCCGCAGATCACAGTGCTCATGCTGGAACCTCTTTCGTATCGCCTTGTGGGGAGCCGGTTGAACTGCCCGTCTGTTCGGGTGGGATCGACTGCGGGAAGTGGAAGAACTCGCTCGGGTCGTACTGGCGCTTGACGGCCGACAGGCGCGCGAGGTTGTCCCCGTGGTAGGCGGTCAGCGGGTCGTCGAGGGCGAGATCGGGGAAGTTCGGGTAGACGCGCCCGGACGCTTCAGAGTGCACGGTCGCCCAGGACCGGTCGACCCACGGGTCCTCGGGCGAGCCGACGTGCTCGAGCAGGTACCGCTCCGTGCGATGGGCGAACGCCGTGTCGCCCGTGGCGACCCGGTCGTACGCACCTCCCATCGCCGTGAACGTGAGCCGGCGCTCGACCGGCGCCCCGTCACTTGCCAGCTCTCCCATCAGTGCGGCCGTCGTCCGGTCGGTCATGGGTCGAGAGAAGAACTCCGACCGGATCCGGATGCCCTGGCCCACGGTGGCGCGGCCCCGGTCGGCGAGTGCTTCCTTGAGGGTGGAGAACGGGACTGCGCCGCTGACCTGAGGCGGCGCTATCCCGGCGGACGCGGCGAACTCCCGCAGGAGCGACTCCGTCTCGGCCGCGGGGAGCGTGGACACGCCGGTGAAGGTCGCCGTGGGCCTGCCGGAGGACGTCCTCTCGACGGTCAGATTCATCGTCAATTCGTCCGGCGCATCTCCTGCCGACCGCTGCCAAGCGGAGAGGACGCGCGCCAGGTCACCGGCGACCGGCCCCGACTCGATCGCTCGGACGACGGGCTCCGGCACGGTGGAGAGCCGAAGAAGGGTGACGACGCCGAACTGTCCGCCTCCCGCTCCGCGCAACGCCCAGAACAGGTCCGGCTCGTGCTGCTCGTCGCACTCGACGGTGCGGCCGTCCGCCAGCACCACCCGAGCCGCGAGCAGCCGGTCGCACGTGAGCCCGTGCGCTCTTCCGAGAAGCCCGATGCCCCCACCGAGCGCGAGCCCCGCCACGCCGACGGTGCTGCCGCACCCGGCCGGTAGGGTGCGGTCTCGATCGTGCAGCGCGGCGTAGAGCCCGCCCAGGAGGACGCCGGCGCCGACCTCGACGGTCTCGTCGTCGACGAAAGCGACCCCATCCAAACCGGAGAGGTCGAGGACGATGTCTCCGCTCGACGACCGACCGGCGAAGCAGTGTCCGCCTCCCCTCGGCGTCACCCGGAGTCCGGCGGCCGACGCGTATCGGATGCTCCTCACCACGTCCTGTTCGGAGCGGCAGCGCACGACGGATCGCGGTCGTGCGTCGCCAAGTGAACCCATGTACTGAGGCTACGAAGCAACCCCCGCACCACTCTTGAACAAAACGAGCATCGCGCCGGGCTGCGGCGAAAGGCCGCAGGATGGCGTGGTTCCACATTCGTGACGAATCGGTGCTCCACGGCGACCAGAGGCCGCATTCGTCACGAATCGCTAGAGCAGCGCCGAGACGCCCACGGCGGCGCTGTAGATCGCGAGGCCGGCCAGCGCGCCGACGACCGTACCGTTGATGCGGATGAACTGGAGGTCGCGGCCGATCTGGGTCTCGATCTTCTCGGTCGTCTCGGACGCGTCCCACGACTGCACGGTCTCGGTGATGACGTGCGCGATGTCGCTCCGGTAGCTCGTCACGAGGTGCAGTGCCGCGCCGGTCAATCGAGTGTTGAGGGAGGCCCGCAGCTCGTCGTCGGCCCGCACCCGGCGGGCGACGTCCGAGACGAACGCCTCCGCACGGCGCCGCAGCTCACCGTCCTCGTCCGACAGTGCGTCGATCGCCGCGGTGCGTGCCGCCGCCCACGCCGAGGCCGCCAGCTCGCGGATCCTCGGGTCGTCGAACGCGCGTCCCTTCGCCGCCTCCAGCCGCTCGATCGTCGGTTCGTCGTGCTGCAGCCGGTCGGCGAACTGCGCGAGGTACTCGTCGAGTGATCGGCGGAGGGGGTGGTCCGGATCTTTGCGGGTCTCCCGGACGAACCGGCGCACCTCGGCGTGGAGGCGCTCGTCCACGACGCGGTCGACGATCGACGGCAGCCACGACGGGAGGCGCCGCGACACCATCGGCGCGAACACGTCCGGGTTCGCCGCGAGCCACTCGTCCAGCCTGTCCAGCAGCAGGTCCACCGCCTCGTGATGGCCGCCCGACTCGAGCACCCGGGCACCGAGCCGGCCGAGCGGCGGACCCCACAACGGCGTGACGAGGTGCGTGCGCACGACTCCTTCGATGGCTTCCCGCATCCGGTCCTCGTCGAGCAGCGCCACGAGCCCGGTCATGCCGCGCGACGACTCCGCCACCACTCGGCGGGCGTTCTGCGGCTGCGAGAGCCAATCGGCGGCCGCGCCGGCGAGGTCGATCGTGCCCAGCTTGCCCGCCACCACCTCGTCGGAGAGGAAGTTCGTCTCCACGAACTCGCCCAGGCTCGCCCCGATCTCGTCCTTTCGGGTCGGGATGATCGCCGTGTGCGGGATGCGCAGCCCCAGCGGGTGCCGGAACAAGGCGGTCACCGCGAACCAGTCCGCCAGCGCGCCCACCATCGCGCCCTCGGCGGCGGCGCGCACGAACCCGAGCCAGGGGTAGCGGTCCTGCAGCGCGAAGGCCACGGCGAACACCACGGCCGCCGCGACCAGCAGACTCGCGGCGAGCGCCTTCATCCGCCGCAGCGCGAGCCGGCGTTCCGCATCGGTCGGGAGAACAGTCACGCCGAGAACAGTACGCGTGCCGTTCACGGCGTGGCGTCCGGGAAAATGCGCGCGAGGGCCGGAGTCAGCTGGGAGTGCCGACGCCGCGGAGCACGCACAGCGTCTTCGGGGCGCCGACGAAGTCGCCCTTCGCCGTCCACTTCTCAGTGCCGCCCGGCTTGACGGAAACGGTGGTCTGCGCGGTTCCGATGACGGTGGCGCTCTCGGTGGTGAAGAAGACCGTGATCACGCTGGTGCTCGCCTTCTTCCCGTGGTTGACGGCTGTGCCGGTGGCCTGCCAGCCCCCCTGAGCCTCACTGCAGCCCTGAAGTCGGACGTTCGCCCGCGCTTCCGTGCTGTCGGGGATGTCGGTCGGGATGCTCGTCGGCTGCGAGACCCCGGCCGGCAGGCCTGGAACGGACGCTGTGTGCGTCGTCTTCGTCGCCGCGCCGGGCGATTCCGTGCACCCGGCGAGACCCGCTCCGGCGGCGAGGAAGGCCAGGATCGCGCCCGTCGCCGCGAACCGTCGGAAGCGGGTGGTGCCGTCATTCATGTGGTGCAGTCCTTCTTTCGAACGCTCGCGAGTGGTTGTCGGGCCCGGTTCACGCCTGCCTGCGGCGACGGTACCCGATCACAGCCAGCAGGACCGCTCCCGTGATCATCAGGCCGGCTCCGACGGCGATGGCGTACCCGCTGAGCACCGACCCGGTGTGGGCGAGCCCCGGGTCGGCGACCGCGACGATGCTCGGGGGCTCGTCGGGGACCGTCACGGCCGACGGCGGCGACGCGACCGTCCCCCCTCCCGCCGTGGTGCCGGTCGCCGTGGCGGTGTTCGCCAGCTTTCCTGCGGCCACATCCGCTGCGGTGACCGTGTAGGTGGCTGTGCAGGTCACGACTGCTCCCGGGAGCACCGTCGCCGCAGTCGCCGGGCAGCTGATCGCCGAGAGCGCACCGGTGCCGGTGAACTTCCCTTCGACGGGTTTCACGTCCGTGAGGGTCACGTTTCCGGTGTTGGTGATCGCGAAGGAGTAGGTGACGACCTGGCCGACCCGGGTGATGAGCTCCGTGTTCGCGGTCTTCACCAGGGCCAGTGCCGGCGCCGGCGGGGCCGGGACGACCACGGTCGACGGCGGCGCCTCCACGACGGAGCCCGTCAGCGGCGTCCCGTGGGCGGTCGCCGTGTTCGTGACCTTCCCGGCGTCCACGTCGGCCTGGGTGACCGTGTAGGTCGCTGTGCAGGTGACCGACGCTCCGGGCGCGAGCGACGCGGCTCCTGCCGGGCAGGACGGTGCGCTCAATGCGCCGGTGCCCGTGAACGCGCCCTCGTCCGGCGCCACATCCGTCAGCGTCGTGTTGCCGGTATTGGTGATCAGGAAGGAGTACGTGATCACCTGACCGACGGCGTACGACGCCTTGTCGGAGGGCGACGCCGACTTCACGACGGTGATGCCGGGCGACGGCACAGCGGTGACGATCGCCGTGGAGGGCGGCGACACCGGCGGGGTGCCGGATGGCGGCGTCCCGGTCGCAGTGGCGGTGTTCGTGATCTGGCCCGCATCCACGTCCGCCTGGGTGGCGACGTAGGTCGCGGTGCAGATCACCGACGCCCCGGGAGCCAGCGGCCCGGTCGGGCACGTGGCGGCGGGGGCGGTTCCCGTGCCGGAGAACGCCGTCTCGGCGATCGTCACGTTGTCCAGCGTGACGTTGCCGGTGTTCGTGGCCACGAACGAGTAGGTGACCGACTGTCCGGCAGCAGTGATGGTGGTCGGCGTGGCCGACTTCACCAGGCCGATCGACGGGTTGGACGGCGCGGGGATCTTCACCTCCGACGGCGGCGACTCGACGGGCGGTCCGGACGGCGGCGTGCCGTGCGCGGTCGCCGTGTTCTGCACGGAACCCTGATCCACATCCGCCTGGGTCAGCGTGTAGGTCGCCGTACAGGTCACCTGGGCTCCCGGGAGCAGCGTCGCCGCCCCGGCCGGGCAGGTCGCCGCCGACATCGAACCGGACCCGGTGAACGCGGTCTCCCCCACCCCGACGTCCGTCAGGGTCGTGTTGCCGGTGTTGGTGATCAGGAACGAGTAGGTGACCTCTTGCCCCACCGTGAAGTGGCCCGGATCGTTCGGGGTCGCCGACTTGACGATCGTGATGGCCGACGCGGGCGGCACCGTGACGATCACGGTCGACGGCGGCGACACCGGAGGCGGACCCGAGGGCGGCGTCCCGGTCGCGGTGGCCGTGTTGGTCACCTGGCCGGCGTCCACATCCGCCTGGGTGAAGGTGTACTCGGCGGTGCACGTCACGGCAGCGCCGGGTGCGAGAGATGCTGCGCCCGCCGGGCACGCGATCGTCAGTGCGCCCGTGCCCGAGAAGGCGGTCTCATCCACCGTCACATCGGTGAGGGTGGTGTTGCCGGTGTTCGTCACCAGGAACGAGTAGGCGACCGTGTCGCCGACCTTCCCGGCCGTCGCCGGTGTGGCCGACTTCACCAGCGTGATGGCCGGCGCGGGCGGCACCGTGACGATCACGGTCGACGGCGGCGAGACGGGAGGCGGACCCGAGGGCGGCGTCCCGGTCGCGGTGGCGGTGTTCGTCACCCGACCAGCATCCACATCCGCCTGCGTCAGCGTGTAGTCCGCGGTGCACGTCACCGTGGCGCCCGGTGCAAGGGAGGCTGCACCCGCCGGGCAGACCGGTGCGCTCATCGTGCCCGTGCCGCTGAACGCGCCTTCGACGACGGTCACATCGGTGAGGGTGACGTTGCCCGTGTTGGTGACCAGGAACGAGTAGGCGACCGTGTCCCCGACCTTCCCTGCCGTCGTGGGGGTGGCCGACTTCACGACGGTGATGGCCGGCGCCGGCGGCACGGTGACGATCACCGTCGAAGGCGGCGACACCGGAGGCGGACCCGACGGCGGAGTCCCGGTCGCGGTGGCCGTGTTCGTCACCTGGCCGGCATCCACATCCGCCTGCGTGAGCGTGTAGTCCGCCGTGCACGTCACCGTGGCGCCCGGCGCGAGGGAGGCTGCGCCCGCCGGGCAGGTGATCGCCGACAGGGTCCCGCTGCCCGAGAACGCGGTCTCGTCCACCGTCACGTCGGTGAGGGTGACGTTACCGGTGTTCGTGACCAGGAACGAGTACGTGACCTGGTCGCCGACGGCCCCGCCGGTGGCCGGCGTGGCCGACTTGACCACGGTGATCGCCGACTCCGGGGCGGCCGTGACGATCGCCGTCGAGGGGTTCGACACCGGCGTCGACGCGTCCGGAGCGGTGCCGGTGGCGGTCGCCGTGTTGGTCACCTGACCGGCATCCACGTCGGCCTGCGTTGCGACGTAGGTCGCCGTGCAGGTGACCTGACCGCCGGGGAGCAGAGTCGCCGGCGGACACACCGGAGCCGGGGCGGCGCCCGTGCCCGAGAAGGCCGTCTCGGTGACGGACGGATCCGTCAGGGACACGTTGCCCGTGTTGGTCACCAGGAAGGAGTAGGTGACCGTCTGGCCCGCCGCGGTGATCGTCGTCGGGGTCGCCGACTTGACCAGGCTGATCGCCGGGTTCGACGGAGCCGGGATGGTCACCTCGGACGGCGGCGACACCGGCGACGGGCCCGTGGGCGGTGTGCCGGTCGCGGTCACATCGTTCGTGATCGACCCCTGGTCGACATCCGCCTGGGTCACGGTGTAGGTCGCCGTGCAGACCACCTGCGCGCCGGGTGCCAGAGAGGCCGCCCCGGCCGGGCAGACCGGCGCGGACAGGGTGCCGGAACCGGTGAACGAGCCCTCGATCGGGTGCACGTCGGTCAGGGTGACGTTGCCCGTGTTCGTGATCACGAACGAGTACGTCACCACCTGGCCCACCGTGAAGTGGCCCGCATCGCTCGGCGTCGCCGACTTGACGATCGAGATGGCCGGCGCCGGAGTGGCCGTCACCACCGCCGTCGACGGGGGCGAGACCGGAGACGGACCGTTCGGCGGAGTGCCGGACGCCGTGGCCGTGTTGACGATCTGCCCGGCATCCACGTCCGCCTGGGTCGGCGAGTACGTCGCCGTGCAGGTGATGCTCGCACCGGCGGCGAGGGATGCCGCGCCGGCCGGGCAGTCGATGACCGGCGGCGTCCCTGTGCCGCTGAAGGCCGTGTCCGTCACGGTCACGCCGGTCAACGGGACGTTGCCGGTGTTGGTCACCAGGAACGAGTAGGTCACCGGCTGGCCGGCGGCGGTGATCGTCGTCGGAGACGCGGACTTCACGAGCGAGATGCCCGGGATCTGCACCGGCGTGTTGGTGGAGCAACCGTCCGCGGCGCACGTCCCGCCTGCTCCGGTCGGGATGGCCGTGTTGGTCAACGACAGGTCGCCCGTGTCGGTCGCGTCGACCTTCACCTGGTAGGTGATGGTCGCCGTCGATCCCGGAGCCGGCGCGACCGCGAGCGGGCCCGACCAGCTCAGCGTTCCGCCGTTCTCCGACACGGTGCCCGCCGTCGCGGTGGCCGATCCGGCGACATAGGCGCCGTCGTCGGTCACTCCCGCCAGCGCATCGCTGAACGAAGCCGAGTCAGCACCCGTCGCCGCGTAGGCGGCGGTGCCGGTGTTCGTCACGGTCACCGTGTAGGTCACCACGCCGCCCTGCAGCACGGCCGCAGGCGCTGCGGACTTGCCGACGGTGTACGAACGCACCGGGGTCGTCACCGTGCAGGCGGGATCCGCGGAGCCGGTGGGGCAGTTGCTCGCCCCCGGAGGTGTGACCACCGTGTTGGCCAGGACCTTGTCCCCCGTGTCCGGATCCTTCACCGTCACGGAGTACGTGATCGTGATAGTCTGTCCCGGCATGATCGCCGGTGCGGTCCACCCGAGGATGCCGCCGGTGACCGTGGGCGTCCCGGCCGTCGCCGTCGCGTCACCGTTGTAGGTGGCGTCGTCCAGCACGCTGGAGAGGTCGTCGCTGATCGACGGGTTCACGAACGGAGCGGAGCTCGTCGCCGGCTCGGTCACCGTCACGGTGTAGTGGACGACCGCGCCCGGCGTGGCCGCCGCACCAGCATCGGAGGTCTTGGTCACGGTGTACGGCTCGGGCACGACGAACCCGGCCGGGTCGCTCGCGGTCAGCGCGGGGCCGCTGGGCGGGGTCACCGAGGCCGACGCGGTGTTCACCGTCGTGCCGACCGTGGCCGTCAGCTGGCAGCTGAACACCTGGGAGGCACCCGCGGCGAGGGAGGCGATGGTCCCTCCACAACCGGGGGCCTGCGGGTCGGAGACGACCACGCCGGCGAGCGCGCCGGTGCCCTTGTTCGTGGCGATCACCTCGAACGGCACGGTGTCACCTGCCGCGTACTGGGCGAATCCGGCAGCCGTGTTCGCGTCCAGCCAGGAGGGGTTGGCCGACGGGTCTGCGGGGCTCGGGTTGCCGCCCTTCGCCAGCACGTACTTCTTCAGGTCGAGCGCGTAGCAGTCCCCGATCGTCGTCGTCGCCGACGACAGCATCGGCAGGGCGGTGTGACCCGCGATGCTGTTCGCCGAGTTCACCATCACCTGGCCGGGCTTGTTGTCGCCCGCCGCCGGCGCGGTGCAGCTGGCGCCCGCGGGCGTGGTGAAAGCGATCCGGATGTTCTGGCTGGCCCCCGGGGCGAGCGCCGGGCCGATGATGCGCACCGCGGTCGGCTTCGCCGGCTTCGTGGTCGTCCAGCCGACGGTGTTTCCGGTGATGCTGCCCGGCGTTCCGCCGTTCGATGCGGAGCGCGGGTCGTTGCTGAGCGAGCCGGTGGATGCGGTGCTGTAGTACACGGTGGCGCCAGCGGGCGCCGTCACACCCGTGACCGTGTAGCTGCCGTCGATGGTGGTGCCCCGGCCGTCCGACGTGCTGGGAAGGATGTCGATGGTGTCGGTGTAGGGGTTGTTCACCGGGTCCTGGGAGGTGACGACGAGGTCCCAGGCCGACGAGTCGCCGTAGAACGACAGCGTGTTCGCTTCGACCGACTTGCCGAGCGTCGTCGCTCCGTTGTTCGGGACCCGGACGCTGGCGGTGGCCTGCCGCGCGGCGACGGCGCGGTTGTCGCCGGCGACATCGATCTGCGCCGTGTTCGTGAGCACCGTGCCCGGCGCGATCGACCCGTTCGCGGGGATCTGCGCCTTGTACGTGATCGGCTGGGCGGTGTTCGCCGGCACGTTCGTGAACGTGTAGGTCAGCACCTGCTGGCCGGAGCCGTTCGTCGAGAGCGTCGGCGTCGGCGTGCCGGAACCGGCGACGTACGTCATCCCGGTCGGAAGGGTGTCCGTCACGGTGAAGGTCTGCCTGGGCGGACTCTGCACGGCCAGGTCGGCTTCTGCGGTGAGGTTGAACGTGACCGGGACGCCGGGCTGCGCCGTCGTGCTCGGGGTCGTCTTCGTGATGACGCCGGTCGGTCCCTGGATGCGCATCGCATCCCGGATGCCGTTGGTGTTCGGCCCGTAGGTGCTCCCGGGGATGGTCCCCGTGGCGTTCGGGTTGGTGCTGATGTTGATGTAGTTGTTGAGCGTCGGGTAGCCCGGGAAGGTGGTCCCCGTGTTGTACGGGGCATTGAACGCGCCGACCACCCACGACTCCGCGCCGATCGGCGCTGTCGGCGGTACGTACCCCCACACCCGCAGGAAGTGGTGGAACTGCTTGTCGACGGCCGGGTTCCAGGTCATCTTCACGGCTGTCACACCGGCCGGAAGGCTCACGATGCACTTGTCATCCGAGTATGCGGGCGAGATCGACGCCGTCTGCGTGGAGCATCCGGCCGGCAGCGGGGCCGAGATCCACGGGCTTCCCGCCACGCCGACCGGCTCACCGCAGGTCTCGGTCTTCGTGTTCAGCGCATCCGTCCGGTACCAGATGTGCGCCGACGTCATGTTGGAGTACGACGCTCCGTCCGCGGCGAGGAAGTCCGCGTAGCGTGGCGTGAACGCGGCCGGGTTCTGGATCATCACACAGGAGCCCGCCAGATCCGCGCCGCCGGGTCCGCTGTAGGTGGACCAGGTAACGCTGTCGGCCTGGCCGCCGAGCGGCTGATCCGCAAGCGTGTAGGGGCCGGGATTGGTCGAGGAACCGGCGGCCGGCCAGGGGAACGTCTTGGTCTGCGCCGCTCCGGGGGCCGCCCACAGGTTCGCATCCCAGGGCGAGCGGCCGGCGGTCGGGCTGCCCATCCAGATCATGGAGAAGACGCCGGGGGTCACCAGCGTGGTGCCCGACGAGTCGTTGGCGGTGCTGGTCTCGGCCTGGCTCACGCCGTCGACGAAGGTGAACGGAGTCGGCGTCGCCGTGAACGTCACACCCGTGGTGGCGGTGATCGGGGTGGTGTAGCTGAACTTGAGCTGACCCGCCGCGATGAAGGTGCTCGTGGACGGGATCGCGTTGCCGAGGCTGTCGGTCGTGGGGACGTGCTGCAGCGAGTAGTCCAAGCCGCTCAGGGTCACCGTGTAGTGCGTTCCGCTTCCGGTGATGGTGCAGGTCGGGGCGTTCGTGCGGCTGGGGAAGGCGGAGCCCGAGTACGGAACCCCGGTCGCCTGGGCCGAGTCGTCGACCGGCGCGCAGCCCTCCCACTGGAGGCCGGGGAGCTGGCCGGCGACCGACACGCCGATGTCGACGGTGAACGAGTACGTCGCCGGCCCCGGGATGCTCCCGGTCGTCATCGCGACGCCGTAGTCGACCACGATGGACGGACGGTTTCCGCCGCTGCGGCTCGAGATGGTCGACTGCTGGTAGTTCTGGTTGGGGGCGCTCAGCACGAGGTCCATGCCGTGGGTGCCGGTGATCGGGATCCCGGTCGTCGCCGACGGGCCCGCCGTCGCGACCGCCGAGTCGGAGGTCGCGATGCCCGACACGGCGAGCCTCGACCCGACCGCTCCCGTCGCCCGCACAGCGGCCTGGATGACCGTCGCCGTCCCCTCCGTGATCGTGCCCAGGTTGCAGACGAGGGTCGATCCGTTGGCCGAGATCGAGGAGGCCGGTGTCACGCCTTTCGTCTTGCAGACCGCCGGGATCGAGGCGAATACGCCGTTCGCCACGGTGAGGGTGGCCCGCACATTGTCGACCGGGTTGTTGGCCTGCGGGTTCGTCGCGTCGTTCGTGCTGATGTGCCACTCGGAGGTGACCGCGGCCCCGTACGGCGCGCTCGCCGGGCTTCCCACCCAGTTGCTCGTGATCTCGTGCACCGCGGTCGTCGCCGCATTCGCGGGTCCCGCCAGGCTGAAGACGGAGATGGCCGCGACCGCGACGGCCGCTGCGGCCGCCAGAACCCGGTGGCCGCGCGTGGGCCGGTCGCCGAACCAGAACAGGGACCGGATGCCCGACCCCGACCGGCGGACACCACGCTGAGCAGACGTGCGACGCGTCACAGGAAGCCTCTTTCGGTTTCGCCGCGACGCCACCCGAGCACGCGGTCACGCTGAGCTAATCGCACCGCCGAGCGGTGACGCCACAACAACCGGCGCTTTTCACCCCGGGTTCACCCTGGACGCGCCCCGATCACCCCCGGTGGGGGGTCAGTCCGCCAGGTCCGCCCAGAGCGCGGTCGAGATGTACCGCTCGCCGGTGTCGGCGATCACGGCGACGACGGCCTTCCCGGCGTTCTCCGGACGGGAGGCGACCTGGAGGGCCGCCCAGACGATCGCGCCGGAGGAGATCCCGGCGAGGATACCCTCCTCGCTCGCCAGTCGCTTCGCCGTGGCGATCGAGTCGTCGAGAGCCACGTCGACGACCTCGTCGTACACCGACGTGTCGAGGATCTCGGGGACGAAGTTGGCGCCGAGACCCTGGATCTTGTGCGGGCCGGGCTTGCCGCCGGTGAGGATCGGGGAGTCGATCGGCTCGACCGCGACCACCTTCACGTCGGGCTTGCGCTCCTTGAGCACCTGGCCGACGCCGGTGATGGTGCCGTCGGTGCCGATGCCGGCGACGAAGATGTCGATGTCGCCGTCGGTGTCCGCCCAGATCTCTTCGGCCGTGGTGGCGCGGTGGACGGCGGGGTTGGCCTCGTTGGCGAACTGCCGGGCCCAGACGGCGTTGTCCGTCTCTGCGACGATCTGCTGCGCCTTCTCGACCGCGCCGCGCATCCCCTCTGGGCCGGGCGTGAGCACGATCTCCGCGCCGAACGCGCGCAGGAGCACACGACGCTCGGTGCTCATCGTCTCCGGCATGGTGAGGACCACCCGGTAGCCGCGTGCCGCGCCGACCATCGCGAGCGCGATGCCGGTGTTGCCACTGGTGCCCTCCACGATCGTCCCGCCGGGTCGCAGGTCGCCCGACTTCTCGGCTGCGTCGATGATCGCCACGCCGATCCGGTCCTTGACGCTTCCTGCGGGGTTGAAGAACTCCAGCTTCGCCAGGACCGTCGCGCCGGCGCCTGCGGCGATCCGGTTGAGCTTGACGAGCGGCGTGCGGCCGACTGCTTCTGTGATGTTCTCGTAGACCTGTGCGGACACGGGGCTCTCTTTCGGTTGAGGGATGGGTGGAGGCGGACCGGGCTCAGGCGAGCTCGGTCAGTGGGCGACGGGCGACCCGCGCAGACGGCAGGTCGTCGACGATGGTGGCTGCGGCCCGGGCGCCGTTGCCGGCGGCGATGATCATCTGCTGCGGTCCCGGCGCTACCACATCGCCGGCCGCGTACAGCCCGGGAACGGACGTCCGGCCGCCGTCGTCGGTGACGAGGAATCCGTCGTCGGACCGGTGCGGATGGAGGCCGCCGAGGAAGTCCGTCGCGACGTGCCATCGCGGGCGGACGAAACCGCCGTCGATCGGGAAGGACCGTCCGTCCTGGAGGAGGACGGAGTGCACCGCTCCGCGTTCCCCGTCGAGGTCGGCGACCGCACCACGCTCGACCCGGATCCCGAGCGCTGCCAGGGCGGTCTCCTCCGGCTCGGTGACAACGGGAGCCGCATTCGTGAACACGGTGAGGTCGTCGGTCCAACGGGCCAGGTGCACCGCCCGCCGGGCGATGTCGGGGGTCTCACCGATGAGGGCGAGGGCCTTGCCCCGCAGGTCCCAGGCGTCGCAGGCGACGCAGCTGAAGACGCTCATCCCGTAGAACGCGCGGATGCTGGGAACGCCGGGAACCGTCTCGGTGAGCCCGCTGGTCAGCAGCACGGCAGACGTCTCGACCGACCGATCCTCGCCGGGACCTCGACCGGCGATGTCGACGGTGAAGCCGTCGCCGTTCCGGCGGAGGGAGACGACCGACCGCCGCTCCACCTGCTCGACATTGTCGTAAGCCGCGAGTTCGGCCTTCGCGAGCGCACGCAGCTCGGTGGGGCGGATGCCGTCGCGGGTCAGGAAGCCGTGCGAACGGAGGGTGGCGGCGTTGCGGGGGCGGCTGGCATCCACCAGCACCGCATCCACCAGCGCCCGCGCCAGGTTCAAGGTCGCCGAGAGCCCGGCCGGGCCGCCTCCGACCACGACGACGTCAGCCATGCGCGGCCAGCTGCGGCGGGAGCGCGGCGATGAGGGGGTGGTCGTAGGTCTGGGGGCCGACCTTGGATGCTCCGCCGGGGTTGCCGAGCTCGCTGAAGAACTCGATGTTCGCGGCATGGTAGTCGGCCCACTCTGCGGGGAGGTCGTCCTCGTAGTAGATCGCCTCGACCGGGCACACCGGCTCGCACGCTCCGCAGTCCACGCACTCGTCGACGTTGATGTAGAGGGAGCGCTCGCCCTCGTAGATGCAGTCGACCGGGCACTCGTCGATGCAGGCGCGGTCCTTCACATCCACGCAGGGCAGCGCGATCACGTAGGTCATCGGACGATCACCTCGCGGTTGGAGATGGCGACCTGCTCGTCGCGCGGCACGACCTTGACCCGCTCGCGCACGACCTCACCGGCGAAGTCGGCGCCGAGGGCCCGCTCGTGGGCGTCGAGGGCGAGCCACCCCTCCCACGTGGTGAAGCGCACGCCGCGGGAGGCGAAGAAGTCGAGCACCGCTTCTTCTCCCGGGCGGGGCGCCTCGGCGAGCGCGGCGTGGTCCTCGAGCAGCTTCTCGATGGTCTCACCCGCGTCGCTCTTGGTGTGGCCGATCAGACCGACCGGGCCGCGTTTGATCCAGCCGGTCGCGTAGAGACCCGGCACCGGCTCGCCGTCGTCGAGCACGCGGCCGCCGTCGTTCGGGATGACCCCGCCCGCCTCGTCGAAGGGGACGTCGCGCACAGGGGTGCCCCGGTAGCCGATCGCCCGGTAGACGGCCTGGACCTCGTAGTCGACGAACTCGCCGGTGCCGCGGATGCCCCCGGCCCCATCCGGTTCGGTGCGCTCGAAACGGAGACCCGTGACGGCGTGCTCGCCGAGCACTTCGACCGGCTTGTGCCAGAAGTGCAGGTGCAGACGACGCGGCGCACCGGTGGGCTCGCGGTCGCGCCAGGACTGCAGGATGCGCGCCATGACCTTGGCCTGGTTGCCCGCCGCGCGCCGCTCGCCGGTCGTCACGTCATCACCGGGGCGGCCGAAGTCCTCGTCGTAGAGGACGATGTCGACTCCGGGAACCTCACCGAGCTCCCTGAGCTCGATCGGGGTGAACTTGATGTCCTCCGGACCGCGGCGGCCGAAGACGTGCACGTCCTCCACCGGCGAGGCGGCGAGGCCCGCGTGGACGTTGTCGGGGATGTCCGTCGTCAGCAGGTCGGCCGGGTGCTTGGCGAGCACGCGGGCGACGTCAAGCGCCACGTTGCCGTTGCCGAGCACCGCGACCTGCGGGGCGTCGAGCGGCCAGTGGCGCGGCACGTCGGGGTGGCCGTCGTACCAGGAGACGAAGTCGGCCGCGCCGAAGCTCCCCGGGAGGTGCAGCCCCGGGAGGTCGACCACGGAGTCGCGCTGAGCGCCGGTGGCGAAGATCACCGCGTGATAGAGGGACTGCAGCTCGTCGACCGTGATGTCGGCACCGACCTCCACGTTGCCGATCAGGCGCACGGATCCGTCGGACAGCATGTCGTGCAGGGAGGTGACGATGCCCTTGATGCGCGGGTGGTCCGGGGCGACGCCGTACCGGATCAGACCGTACGGTGCGGGGAGCGACTCGAACAGGTCGATCCTGGCGTCGATCCCCGCCTCGGCGGCGCGCGTGCGCAGGATGTTGCCGGCGTAGATGCCGGCGGGTCCGGCGCCGACGACGGCCACTCGGAAGGGTCGGGTCATTGCTGTGCCTCTCGTGTGGGTTCGCTGCTGTGCGATGCGATGGGGGTGGGAACGAGGTCGGAGTCCGCCAGCCGCACGACGTCGCCGACGACGATGACGGCCGGCGACTGCACGCCGCGCACGGCGGCCTCGGCGGCGATGGTGCCGAGCGTGCCGACGGTCACGCGCTGACCCTCGCCGTAGCCGTCCTCGACGATGGCGACCGGGCAGTCGGCGCCGCGGCGGCCTGCGGCCAGTGTCGCGGCCGTCGCGGCGAGCCCGGAGACGCCCATCAGCAGGATCACCGTGTGCTCGGGGCCTCCCGGGACGTCGTCGATGTCGGTGTGCGCGGACAGGACGGTGAAGCCTGCGGCGACGCCGCGGTGCGTGACGGGGATGCCCGCGATGGACGGGACCGCGATGGCGCTGGTCACCCCGGGCACGACCTCGACCGGGACGCCGGCGGCCCGGCAGTACTCGGCCTCCTCGCCGCCGCGCCCGAACACGAACGGGTCGCCGCCCTTCAGCCGCACGACGCGCTTGCCTGCGCGGGCGTGCTCGACCAGGAGCTCGTTGACCTGCGACTGGGGCACCGGGTGGTGGTGCGGCCGCTTGCCGACGTCGATGACCTCCACGCCGGGCGCGAGGTCGTCGAGGAGGGCGCGCGGGCCGAGCCTGTCGGCGATGACGACATCGGCGGCAGTGAGCAGCTGACGGCCGCGCACGGTGATCAGGTCGGGGTGGCCCGGGCCGCCGCCGACCAGGGCGACGGAGCCGACGCGCTGCTCGGTCATCGGGATGCCCCCGTCAGTCCACGGCGGCGCAGCAGGGCGCGCTCGACCGGTGCGAAGAGGACCAGCTCGACGACGATGCCTACCACCAGGATGGTCAGGATCGTCGCCAGCACGGTGGGCAGATCGGCGAGCTCCCTGCTCTGCTCGAGCATGGAGCCGAGGCCGAAGCCGAGCGAGCTCGCGATGATCTCGGCGGCCATCAGCGACCGCCAGGCGAACGCCCAGCCCTGGCGGAGGCCGGCGACGTAGCCGGGCAGCGCGGCCGGGAACAGGATGCTGGTCTGCAGCCGGCGGCGGTTGGCGCCGAGCACCACGCCGACCCGGCGCAGCTGCGGGGGCACCTGATCGATGCCGGCGAGGAGGCCGTTGACGATCGACGGGATCGCGCCGAGCAGCACGACGAAGTACACGGCGGCGTCCGTCAGCCCGAACCAGAGGATCGCGGCAGGGACCCAGGCGACCGACGGCAGCACCTGGAGGCCGGAGAGGATCGGGCCGACAGCCCGGCGCAGCCAGCGCACCTCGGCCAGCAGCAGCCCGAGCGGAGTGGCGATCACCACGGCGAGCAGGAACCCGAGACCGCCCCGGCCGAGGCTGGTCGCGATGGCCGTGCCGAGGCGGCCGGAGGTCGCAGCGTTGCCGATCGCCGACGCGACGTCGGCCGGGCCAGGGTACAGATCGGGTCGAGGGTGGGCGATGACGGTGTACAGCTGCCAGGCGGTCAGTGCGGCGACCACGAAGATGGCGGTGGGCAGGGCCGCTCGGACGATCCGGCGGGCGCGTCGCGGGGCGGCCTCCCGGTCGGTCTGGAGCGAGTCGAGCCCGGCCTCCAGCGCGTGCAGCTCCGAGACCCCGGTCCGGGCGGATGCGGATGCGGGAACGGGCGCGGACCCCGGTGCGACGGTTCCGGTCACGGCGGCTTCAGGCGGCATTGCGGATCAGCTCCTCTCGCAGACGTCGGGTGATCTGGTCGTCCAGGCGGGCAGTCTCGACGGGGTCGGCGCCGGCGCGCACGGTCGGCGGAACCTCCCACTCGTCGGCCACGCGACCCGGGCGCGAGCTGAGCAGCACGACGCGCTGGCCGAGTCGCAGGGCCTCGCGGACGTTGTGGGTGACGAACACGATGGTCCGGCCCGTCCGGCGCCAGATCCGCTCCAGCTCGACGTGCAGCAGGTCGCGGGTGATCGCGTCCACGGCGGCGAAGGGTTCGTCCATCAGCAGCACGTGCCGATCCTGTGCGAGGGCCCTGGCGAGGGCGACACGCTGGCGCATCCCTCCGGACAGCTCGTGCGGCCTCCGGTCGGCGGCGTGCGAGAGCGAGACCAGCTCAAGGAGCTCGTCGACGCGCGCCCGGCGCTTCCCGCGGGGGAGGCCGCCGAGGTCGAGGGCGAGTTCGACGTTGCGGCGAGCGGTCAGCCAGGGCAGCAGTGCAGCATCCTGGAACATCATGGCGACGGGCCCGCTCGGCACCCTGACCTCGCCGGCGGACGGCTCGTCCAGGCCCGCGACGAGGTTCAGGATGGTCGACTTGCCGCACCCGGACGCCCCGAGCAGGCAGACGAACTCGCCGTCGCCGATGCTCAGGTCGACGCCGTCGAGCACGACGGGAGCCGTCGCGCCGAAGCGCTTGCTCACTCCCGCCAAGGTGACGGCGGTGCGGTCTCGGTCGCTCACGGTGCTACCCCAGGCCGCCGGACGAGATGACCGGCTGTTTGGCGGCCGCCCGGACGGCGTTCAGCGCGGACAGGTCGAACAGCCCGGCGAGCGATCCCTTGGTGCCCAGCCCGACGGTCGTCGCGTGCGTGACGAGCGTCGGGAAGGTGGCTGCGGCCGGGTCGACGGTGAACGTCACGTGCTGGAGGGCGCGGGTGATCACCGGACCGGTGAGCGTCTTGCCGGTGTCCGCCTTCAGCTGCGCGTTGATGTCGGCTGCAGCCGCAGTAGTGTCCTTCAGCGCGGCGACGGCGTCGGCGTTGCCCTTCACCAGGGCCTTCACCGTCTGGGGATGCGCCTTGAGGAACGAGGTCGAGACGGCCAAGACGGTGGTCGGGAACGTCCCGCCGGGCCACAGGCTCGCCTCGTCGACGAGCACCTTCGCCCCGCCGTCGACCACGAACCGGGACACCCACGGCTCCGGGACCCACGCGCCGTCGAGCTTGCCCGCCTGGAACAGGGTGAGCGCCTGAGCGTTGTCCGTCGGCGCGATGGTCAGGTCGCCGCCGCCGGTGAGCGAAGCGTGCAGCCCCTTCTTGGTGAGCCAGTAGCGCAGCGCCACATCCTGGGTGTTGCCCAGCTGCGGCGTGGCGATAGTCCTGCCCTTCAACTGGTCGGCCGAGGTGATCCCCGGCTTCACGACGAGGGCGGCGCCCCCGACCGCGACGCCCGACACGATCTTCAGCGACTGGCCGGCGCTCTTCAGGTAGGAGTTGATGGCCGGGCTCGGCCCGATGTATGCGGCGTCGATCGCTCCGGCGCTGAGGGCCTCGATCTCGGCGGGCCCTGCGTTGAACTGGCTGGTCTTCAGGGTCGTCTTTCCGAGGGCCTTTTGCAGCAGGCCCGTGTGGATGCCGACCAGCGCCGGCGCGTGGGTGACGTTGTCGAAGTAGCCGACCCGGATGGTGGCGGCCGGAGTGCCCGCGCTCCCCGAGGCGCCTGTGCTCGCCGCCGTCGCACCCGCGCAGCCGGTGAGGCCGATCGCGGTTGCGGCGACGACCAGGGCGACGGCGGTGCGGACCAGGGTGGTGGCGGTGCGGAGCGGAGTTCGCATCGGAGAGCCCTTCAGGAGGAGACGATGCCGGCGGCGAGGGTCGCGCCGGACTGCGGGTGGATGAGCAGGAAGGCGCCGGTGCTCCGGTTGACCGCATACGGTTCCACGGGGAGCGCCTCGGCCAGCTGCAGGGAGACGTGGCCGATGTCGTTGACCTCGAGCGCGTCGGCGGGCACCACCTGCAGCGTGGTCAGGTCGCGCCGGCCGGCGATCGCGGTGAGCCGGGCCTGGACCGTTGCCGTGCCCCACTTCAGGAGGAGCCTGGCGCCAGGCACGGCACGGGACGCATCCAGCCAGAACAGCTCGGCGGACAGCTCGGCCGACGGCTCGGGGACGGTGCCCGCGGCGGCGATCACCGCACCGCGCGCCACGTCGAGGTCGTCGGCCAGGCTGAGCGCGACCGACTGCGGCGCGACCGCGGAGGACACGCTCCTCCCGGCGACGTCGATGCGCGTGACGACGGTGGTCGCGCAGCCCGGGTGAACGGTGACCCGGTCGCCGACGCTGACGGACCCCGAGGCGATGCGCCCGGCCGCCGACCGGTAGTCGCGGTAGTCGTCCGCCGCAAGCTCCGGCGCCAGAGCACCCTGCGGGCGGAGGACGAGCTGCACCGGGAGCCTCAGCTCCTGCGCGGTGGCCTCCGCCTGGTCGGCGGTCGGCAGCGACTCCAGCAGTTCCAGCAGCGCGGGTCCGTCGTACCAGGGCGTGCGCGACGATCGGTCGGCGACGTTGTCGCCGTCGACGGCGCACACCGGCACGACGTGGAGGCCGTAAATGCCGAGCTCTGCGGCCACGAGCACGAGGTCGTCGGCCACCTGGGCGACGCGATCCGCGTCGAACCCGATCAGGTCGATCTTGTTGACGGCCACGATCACATGCGGTACCCGCAGCAGGCCGATCACGGCGAGGTGGCGACGGGTCTGCTCCAGCACGCCGCTTCGGGCGTCCACCAGCAGTACGACCGCGTCGGCGGTGGTCGCACCGGTGACCATGTTGCGGGTGTACTGCACGTGGCCGGGGCAGTCGGCGAGGATGAACGACCGTGCGTCGGTGGCGAAGTACCGGTAGGCGACGTCGATCGTGATGCCCTGCTCGCGCTCGGCACGCAGCCCGTCCGTGAGCAGGGCGAGATCGAGTCCGCCGGCCTCGCCGCCGAAGCCCCGCTCGCGCGAGGTGCGCTCGACCGCCGCAAGGTGGTCGGTGAGGATCGCCTTGGAGTCGTGCAGCAGGCGGCCGACCAGGGTCGACTTCCCGTCGTCCACCGACCCGGCGGTGGCGAACCGGAACAGCGTCCCGCGGGTCGTGATGTCGACGGCCGGCCGGGTGTTCTCGTCGAGCTGGAGCGTCATCAGAAGTATCCCTGCCGTTTCCGGTCTTCCATCGCGGCTTCGGAGATGCGGTCGTCGGCGCGGGTGGCGCCGCGCTCGCTGAGCGTGGAGGCCGCGACCTCCCGCACCACGGCGGCGACATCCCGCGCGTCGGACTCCACCGCGCCGGTGCAGCTCATATCGCCGACAGTGCGATAGCGCACCAGCCGCCGCTCGACGGTCTCGCCGGGATCGGGCGGCGACACGGGTCCGGTGGCCCGCCACATGCCGTCACGGGAATACACGTCGCGTTCGTGCGCGTAGTACAGCGGCGGGAGCTCGATGCCCTCCCGCTCGATGTAGCGCCACACGTCCAGCTCTGTCCAGTTGCTGATCGGGAACGCCCGCACGTGCTGGCCCGGCGTGTGCCTGCCGTTGTACAGGCTCCACAGCTCGGGCCGCTGGTTGCGCGGATCCCACTGCCCGAAGCCGTCGCGCAACGAGAGGATGCGTTCCTTCGCACGCGCCTTGTCCTCGTCGCGGCGGGCGCCGCCGAACACCGCGTCGTGCCTGCCCGCTTCGATCGCGTCCAGCAGGGGAACGGTCTGCAGCGGGTTGCGGGTTCCGTCGGCGCGCTCGGTGAGGCGGCCGTCCTCGAGGTAGTCCTGCACTCGGGCGACGCCGAGCGGGATGCCGAACCGCTCAGCCGTCGCGTCGCGGAAGTCGAGGACCTCCGGGAAGTTGTGACCGGTGTCCACGTGCAGCAGCGAGAACGGGATCCGTGCCGGCCAGAAGGCTTTCGCCGCCAGGTGGAGGACGACCACCGAGTCCTTGCCGCCGGAGAACAGCAGGACCGGCCGTTCGAACTCGGCGACGACCTCCCGGATGATGTGGATGGACTCGCTCTCCAGCTGGTCGATCAGGTCGAGCGACGGCGGAGCGGTCAGGACGCCGGTCATTGGTGCAACCCGCATTCGGTCTTGGCGAGCCCGGCCCAGCGGCCCGAGCGCGGGTCCTCCCCTTCGGCCACCGGCTTGGTGCACGGTTCGCAGCCGATCGACGGGTACCCGTTGGAGAGCAGCAGGTTGAGCGGCACCGCGTTCGCGGTGGCGTAGTCGAGCAGCTCGTCGAACGTCCACGCGGCGAGCGGGTTGACCTTCACCAGGCCGTTCTTCTCATCCCACGCGACGTACGGCGTCGCGGTGCGGGTGGGCGCCTCCTCGCGGCGGACGCCGGTGAACCACAGCTCGTATCCGCTCAGCGCGCGCTGCAGCGGCTCGACCTTGCGACGGGCGCAGCACAGATTGGGGTCGCGGGCGAACAGCTCCGGGCCGAACTCGGCGTCCTGTTCGGCGACGGCCTGCCGCGGTGTCACATCGACCACGCGCACGTCGAGGGAGCGGGCGACCTCGTCTCGCGTCGCGTACGTCTCCACGAAGTGGTAGCCGGTGTCGAGGAACAGCACGTCCACCCCGGGCAGTGCAGAGGCCACGACGTGCGGGAGGACGGCGTCGGCCATGGAGCAGGCGACGGCGGTGTGCTCCACGGCGAAGTTCTCGGCGACCCAGCGGACGATCCGGTCGGCCGTCGCGTCCTCCAGCTCGCGGGCTCCGCTCTCGGCGAGCGCCCGGAGCGCGTCCGCCGAGCGCAGCCCGCCCGGCCTCACGGGCGGACGGCCCAGGTTGATCGCGCTCACTGAAGTGCCTCCTCGTCTGCCCGGTGCGCCCACTCGGCGAAGGTCTCCGTCTCCGCACGGTCGGCGAGGAACCTCGTCACGACCCGCTCGACGTAGTCGGCGATCCCGTCGGCCGTGACCTTGAGGCCGCGGACCGTACGCCCGAGCCCGGCCTCGTCACGGTCGCGCGAGGCGAGCCCGCCGCCGAGGTGTACCTGGAATCCGGGCACCTGCCCGCCGTTCCCGTCGGGGAGCAGCTGGCCCTTCAGCCCGATGTCGGCGGTCTGGATGCGCGCGCAGGAGTTGGGGCAGCCGTTGACGTGGAGGCTGAGCGGCGCTGGGAGGTCGAGCCCCTCCAGCCGCCGCTCCAGCTCCTGCACCGCGGTCGTGGCCGTCACCTTGGTCTCCACGATGGCGAGCTTGCAGAACTCGATGCCCGTGCAGGCGATCGTTCCCCGGCGGAACACGCTCGGGCGCGCGGACAGGCCGAGAGCCTCGAGCTCCGCAACGGTCTGCTCCACGGCGGTCTCGGGGATGTCGAGGGCGAGGATCTTCTGGTGCGGCGTCGTGCGCAGCCGGGACGAGCCGTGACGCTCCAGCAGGTCTGCGAGGGCGCCGAGCATCGTGCCGGAGACGCGGCCGACGAAGGGGGTGACCCCGATGAAGTACCGGCCGTCCTTCTGCTTGTGGACCCCGACGTGGTCGCCGGCACTCGTCGGCGCGGCCGGGGCCGGGCCGTCCGCCAGCGGGGCGCTGAGGTACTCGGTCTCGAGGACCTCCCGGAACTTCTCCGCGCCCCAGTCGGCGAGGAGGAATTTCAGGCGGGCCTTGTTGCGCAGCCTCCGATACCCGTAATCGCGGAAGATCTGCACGACCCCGTGCCACACCTCCGGCACCCGCTCGGCCGGCACGAACGCGCCCAGCCGCTCGGCAAGCCGCGGGGTGGTCGACAGACCGCCGCCGACCCACAGGTCGAATCCGACGCCCCGTTCGGGATGCTCGACCACGACGAACGACACGTCGTTGATCTCGTGGACCACGTCCTGGCTGGGGTGCCCGCTGATCGCGGTCTTGAACTTGCGAGGAAGGTTCGCCAGCTCCGGGTCGCCCAGGAATCGCTCGGCGATCTCCTCGATGAGCGGCGTCGGGTCGATCAGCTCGTCGGCGGCGATCCCCGCGACCGGCGAACCGAGGAACACACGGGGCACGTCGCCGCACGCCTCGGTCGTCGACAGCCCGACGGACTCCAGCCGCCGCCAGATCTCGGGCACGTCCTCGACCCTGATCCAGTGCAGCTGGATGTTCTGCCGGTCGGTCAGGTCGGCGGTGTCGCGCCCGAACTCGGTCGAGATGCCCGCGATCGTGCGCAACTGCTCGGTCGTCAGCTGGCCGCCGTCGATCCGGACCCGCAGCATGAAGTACTCGTCCTCGAGCTCGTGGGGCTCGAGCGTCGCGGTCTTGCCGCCGTCGATTCCGGGCTTGCGCTGCGTGTACAGCCCCCACCAGCGGAACCGGCCGTGGAGGTCGGTCGGATCGATGGATGCGAAGCCACCGTCGGCGTAGACGCGCTCGATGCGCTCCCGCACCGCGAGACCGCCGTCCTCCTGCTTCCAGGCCTCGTTCGCGTTCAGCGGAGCCTTCCCGTCGACCGCCCACTGGCCGTTCGGCCGGGCGTCCGACCGGCGCGGCCGGGCAGCCGCCGGAGCGGTGCGCTGTTCGGAGATCGTCACGCGGTAGGTCCTTCCCTCCGCCACGGGCGGATCGAGTAGGGAACCTAGGACGGATGCGAGGTCCGGCGGAAGGGCAAGGGTAATAAATGGACGCAATCCAGAAATGCCCCGCTTGCCGTCGGGCATCCTGGTCGGGCCGCGCGCCACCGCCACACCACCGGATCCCCCGTGATCGGAGCACTCATGATCGCCATCCTCACCGTCTCGCATGGAACCTCCGACCCGCTGGGCCAGCAGGCGATCGGGCGGTACGCCGAGGCGGTCCACGCCGCCGTCGACGCCGACCTCGCGCACCACGCGTTCGTCGACGTGCAGCAGCCGGATGTCGGTGAGGCCCTGCGCACCCTTCCCGCCGACGCCACGATCGTGATCGTGCCGCTGCTCCTGTCGCGCGGCTACCATCTCGGCCACGACATCCCGGCAGCCTCCGCCCCCTACGGCGACCGGGTCATCGTCGCGCCGGCGCTCGGACCGGACCCGCGACTCGCCGAGATCCTCACGCGCCGGATGCTCGAGGCCGGGCTGCGGCCCGACGACCGCATCGTGCTCGCCGCCGCAGGGTCCAGCGACAGGGCCGGTGTCGAGGACGGCCTGCAGGCGGGAGCCCTCCTCGCCGCGGCCTCCCGGCGCCCGGTGACCGTCGGATTCCTCAGCGCGGCGGAGCCGACGCTGGACACCGCCGTGTCCGCGGCCTCGTCCGACGTGCCGACGACGGCCAGAGTCCTCGCCGCGAGCTACCTGCTCGCGCGCGGCTACTTCCACCGACAGGCCGAACGTTCGAACGCGGACGTCGTGACGGAGCCGTTGCTGCGCACCGACCGGCCCCCCGAGTGGGAACTCGTCGCCGTCGCACGGGAGCGCTACTTCGCCGCGCTGTCCGACTCCGGCATCGCACTGTCACCCTTCTCGGCACCGCGCCTGCGGACGAGCGCGACCAGCGATGCGACGAGGCCGTAGCCGGCGCCGACGAGGAGGATGACCGCGGTCACCCTCACACCGGGGAAGGCCGCTCCGGGCGAAAGAGTCAGACTCGCGACCGCCAGCCCGATCAGCGCCACGCTGAGCGCGCCGAAGAAGACCAGTGCGCGTCTGCGTTCGGTTTCGGGATCGGACACGGCTTCCTCGTTTTCCGTCATGGCCGGGCGTGGCCCGTTGCGGGGACGCTAGAGCCTCCAGGCCCGGCGAGCTAGCCGCCGTGACGGAATATGACGCGGTCCACCCGGGGCGGGGCTCCCGTCGCACCGAAGCGCGTCACACCTCGAGCGCAGTGGACGCGCGGATCACCAGGCGGCACGGCAGGGACTCCACACCCGACTGCGTCTCGCCGTCGATGGCGGCGAACAGTCATCGCCCGGCGCGCGGCCGATCACGTCTGCGAGACCTTCGGCGCCGACGGCATCCAGGGGGTGTGCGGGCATCCGGAGATCGAGGTCGCGCTCGCCGAGTTCGCGCGGTACACGGGCGACCGCAAATATCTGGAGCAAGCGCGACTGTTCATCGAACGGCGCGGTCACCGCACGCTGGCCGACATCGAGTTCGGCCGGCAGTACTTCCAGGACGAGACCCCGCTGCGCGAGACGGACGTCATGAGCGGCCACGCCGTGCGCGCGCTCTACCTGGCCGCGGGCGGCGTCGATGTCGCCGTCGAGACCGGGGACGACGAGCTGCTGAGCGCGCTCCGCACGCAGATGGCGAACACCATCGGACGACGCACCTACCTGACCGGCGGAATGGGCGCGCACCACGAAGGCGAGTCGTTCGGCCTGGACTACGAGCTCCCGCCGGACCGCGCCTACTCGGAAACCTGCGCTGGCGTCGGGTCGGTCATGGTCAATTTCCGGCTGCTGCTGGCCACCGGCGAATCGCGCTACGCCGACGCGATCGAGCGAACGTTGTACAACGTGGTCGCCGGCTCGCCGGGCGAGGAGGGAACGTCGTTCTTCTACACGAACACGCTCCACCAGCGGGTGCCCGGCTCCACGCCCTCTCCCGATGAGCAGAGTCCGCGCGCCGCATCGAGCCTGCGGGCACCGTGGTTCGACGTGTCGTGCTGCCCGACCAATGTCGCGCGCACCTTCGCGTCTCTCGGCGCCTACGTCGCCACGTCGTCCGCCGACGGCCTGCAACTGCACCAGTTCGTCAGCGGCGAGGTGAAGGCCGAGCTGGCCGCGGGCCACGTCAGCGTGGCGATCGAGACCCGCTACCCCGACGAGGGGACCGTGCGCGTCACCGTGGCCGAGACGGTCGCGGACGAGTGGGAGCTGGCGATCCGGGTCCCCGGTTGGGCGCGATCCGGCGGCCTGCTCGTGGTGGGCGATAGTGAGCCTGAGACCGTCGCTCCCGGGATGGCCCGGGTGAGGCGCCGGTTCGCTGTCGGCGACGTGGTGGAGCTGCGACTCGACCCCGCCCCGCGCTTCACGTATCCCGATCCGCGGGTCGACGCGGTGCAGGGCAGCGTGGCCGTCGAGGCCGGCCCGCTGGTGCTGTGCGTCGAATCCGTCGATCTTCCGGATGGGGCCGGCGTCAACGAACTGCGGGTCGACCCCGCTGTCGCCCCGCGCGTCGCCGACGGCAGGACCGTGGTGACCGGGCGGATGGCGCGCTTCGAGCCGACCGACTGGCCCTACGACCCGGAGGCGGAAGATGTGGACGAGACCGCCGCGTTCGAGTTCGCCTTGACCCCGTACCACCGCCGCGCGAACCGCGGGCCCGCGACCATGAGAGTGTGGATGCCATGCGCGTAGCAGTGATCGGTGCCACCGGGCACGTCGGCAGCTATCTCGTCCCCCGACTGGTTCGGGCGGGCCACGAGGTCGTCGCGGTGACGCGCGGCCTGAGCCAGCCGTACCATCCGGACCCGGCGTGGGAGGCCGTGCAGAGGGGCCAGCTGGACCGCGAGGCCGGCGACGCCGACGGGACCTTCGCGCCCGCCATCGCCGACCTGGACGTCGACGCCGTGATCGACATGGTCTGCTTCACGGTCGACTCGGCCCAGAAGCTGGTCGACGGGCTGCGTGGGCGGGTGAGCCTGCTGCTCAGCTGCGGCACGATCTGGATCCACGGCCCGGGCACAGCGGTTCCTCTGGCGGAGGAGGACGCGCGGGAACCCTTCGGGGAGTACGGCGTGAACAAGGACGCGATCGAAAAACTCCTGCTGGCCGAGTCGCAGACACCGGGCGGTGTGGCCAGCGTCGTCCTGCATCCCGGTCATATCACCGGCCCCGGCTGGAACATGATCAACCCGGCAGGGAACCTCGACCTCGACGTCTGGCGGCGGCTCGCCGGCGGTGAGGAGGTCGTGCTGCCGAACTTCGGTCTCGAAACCGTCCACCACGTCCATGCCGACGACGTCGCCCAGGGATTCGAGCTGGCACTGACGAATCCTGGGGCGGTGGGGCACGGCTTCCACCTCGTCTCGGACCGCGCGCTCACCCTCCGGGGGTTCGCCGCCGCGGCGGCCGGCTGGTTCGGCGAGCAGCCGGTCCTCCGATTCGAGCCGTTCGACCGGTTCGCCGAGTCCGCGGGGCAGGACCATGCCGCGGCGACGTGGGAGCACATCTCGCGGAGCCCGTCGATCAGCATCGAGAAGAGCCGCCGCATCCTCGGCTACGAACCGCGCTACAGCAGCCTCCGAGCCGTGGGCGAAGCTCTGCAACGGCTGATCGACGACGGGAAGGTCGAGACTCGCGGTCGTGCCGTGCCGGGGCACGTCCTGCATGACCGGCCTTCCCCTTAATGGCGAGTAGATCCAGCCTTAACCGCGTTATTGGCGAGTATACTCGTCATTAACCAGCAGAGGAGGCGACGGTGATCGATACACAACCAGCGAAGGTACTTCGTGCAGCGCGCGAGATCGGAGAGGACTTCGCCGGGTGGCGGAAGGTCCTCGGGCTCTCTGCCCAGCAGGTCGCCGAGCGCGCCGACGTGACACGTGACACGCTGAGGAAGCTCGAGCACGGGGACCCCACTGTCGGGTTCCACGTCGTCCTCAAGGTCGCCCGCGCTCTCGGCATCCTCGACACCCTCGCGGGCGCGCTGGATCCCCTGACCACCGACATCGGCCGCGCCCGCGCCTCCTTGCTCTCCCGGCAGCGCGTGCGATGACTCACTACGACGGACTCCAAGTGCACCTCGAGCTCGCCGGCACGACAGTGCTCGTGGGCAACGCCCAGTTCCACCGCGGGCGCGGTGCGCTCACCTCCACCACTTTCCAGTACGACCAGAGCTACCTGGCGAACCCCGCTGGCTACGCCATCGATCCCGCGCTGCAACTGGTCACCGGTACTCAGTACGTGCAGGGGCTCCCCGGCGCGTTCGCCGACTCGGCACCCGACCGCTGGGGGCGCAACCTCATCACGAAGCGCGAGCGCGCCCTCGCCCGCGAGGAGGCACGACGCCCTCAGCAGCTCGACGATGTCGACTTCTTGACCGGCGTCGGTGACATCACCCGCCAGGGGGCTCTCCGATTCCGGCCGAACGATGGCGTCGGTTTCCTGGATCCCGGCCATACCGTTCCGAGACTGGTCCGGCTGCCCGAGCTTCTGCACGCCGCCGACGCCGCCGCACGAAGCGGCGACGACTTCGAAGCGGTGAAAGCGCTCCTCGACGCGGGAACCGGCTCCCTCGGCGGTGCTCGGCCGAAAGCGGCCGTGCTGGGCGATGACGGCAAGCAGCTGATCGCGAAATTCCCGCACCACGAGGACGACTGGGATGTCATGGCTTGGGAAGCCACCGCCCAGGAGCTCGCCGCGGCGGCCGGCGTCACTACTCCCCCACACCGGCTGGTGCGTGTCGAAGATTCGCACATCCTCCTGCTGGACCGCTTCGACCGCACGATGGGGTCGGACAGGACCGCACCCGGCCGCGTCGGGTACATCAGCGCAATGACCCTCCTGCAGCACCACGACGGCGAAGGCGCCGATTACCTCGACATCGCCGAAAGCATGGAGGAGATCAGCGCTCGCCCGAAGGACGACGCCCGGCAGCTGTTCCTCCGCGTCGCGGTCAGTGTGGGCCTGAACAACACCGACGACCACCTGCGCAATCACGGCTTTCTCCGCAGCCGCGGCGGATGGAACCTCTCCCCCACCTTCGACATCAACCCGAATCCCTCCCTCGACGCCAGGCAGACCTCGATCGCCGGCGCAGAGACAGCGGAGGACGAAACGGAGGGTTTGCGCGAGTTGGGACGCGCGTGCCGCATGACAGGCGACGAGATCGGCGCGGATCTGGCTCGCACCGCCGAGGTGATGACCGGATGGCGCACGGTCGCCACCCGCAACGGGGTGAGCCGAGCCGACATCAGTCGCTTCGAGCTGAGCTTCGATGTCGGCATCCGGACGGTTCTCGATGCCGCACGGCCCGATCCGACCGTCGTCCCGTTTGCAGGGCCGCAGCCCGGCAGGACGCGTTCAGGGCGTCGCTAACTCGTCTGCGTGTGCGACGGCGGGATCCCGACCGGCGTCGGACACCCCGGTGCTCTCCCGCGGCAGCAGCAGGTGGGGGGCGACGATCTCCTGCGCCGGCAGGGCCGGGTCGTCGATCCTGGCCGCGATGCGTGCGATCGCCTGCTCGGCGATGAAGGGCGTGTCGAGGGAGACGGTGCTGAGAGACGGCCGTGCGTAACGTCCCTCTTCGATGTCGTCGATGCCGATGATCGCCACGTCGTCGGGCACCTGCAGGCCCGCATCGAACACTGCTCGGGCTGCACCCATCGCGAGCAGATCGGAGTAGCAGAAGATCGCATCCGGCCGAGGCGACTCGGACAGCAACGACGACGCGGCGGAGTACCCATCGGCGCGACTGTAGTGGTCGGCCGAACGGACCAGCGACGTGTCGAGACCGAGCCCGGCACGCTCGAGCGCCCTCGTGTAGCCCTCCGTCCGCTGCTGGGGAGTCGCGTAGTGCTCCTTGGGCTGCGTCCCGATTGCCGCGATCCGGGTGCGGCCGATGGCGATCAGGTGCTCGGTCGCGTCGACGGCCGCCTGCACGTTGTCGATGGCGACGTGATCGAAGCGGCCATCGAACGTGTGCTCGCCGAGGAGCACCAGTGGCATGCTGCGGGACGCGTTGACCTCGCTCAGCTCGGACTCCGTGGCGAGCGGCGCGAACAGCATCCCGTCGAACAGCATGTTGCGGTCGGTGCCGCGGAGCAGGTCCTGCTCGCGATCGTGGTCGTGGCCCGTCTGGTCGATCATCACCTGGTAGCCCACGTCCGCCGCCGCCGTGATGACGTCTCGGGCGAGTTCGCTGAAGTACGGGACGTCGATCTCCGGCACGACGAGGGCGAGGAGGCCGGTCCGCCCCGTGCGGAGGGTTCGCGCGACCGGATTGGGGCGGTAGCCGAGCTCGTCGATGGCCTGCTGGACGCGCTCCCGCATCTTGGCGCTCACGTGCTCGTAGCCGCTCACCACGTTGGAGACCGTCCGCACCGAGACGCGTGCGCGCTCGGCGACGTCCCGAAGTGTTGCCGGCATCCTGCCCCTCCTGCCCTCGCAGAGCCCTCACTCTACCGTTTGCAACCGTTGCAAACATCCTGTACCGTTTTGCATACGTTGGCAAACACGGGCCTGCAGTGACCAAGACCCGGACCGCCGACAACCCGGAACCCGTCCGATCCCCCTTCGGGCGACCGCACAAAGGAGTGTCATGAAGCTCACAACCCCGAAAGGGCGAAAGACCGCGATCACGCGGTTCATCGCCCTCGGCGCAGCCGGCCTGATCGCGGTCGGCCTGTCCGGCTGCGGACCCGACATCGGCTCGGGCGACCCCAGCGCATCCAGCACGGAGCTCACCGCACCCACCGAGAAGTCGCCCAAGGGAGAGATCACGATCTGGGACCGCTCCGGCGACCTCTTCAAGGTCTTCGACGCCGCGATCGCCGACTTCAACAAGGTCTACCCCGGCATCACCGTCCACCACGAAGCCGTCGACATCGATGCCAAGCTGCAGAACACCCTGATCACGGGCACCGACGTGCCCGACGGCGTCTTCCTCGACGACGCGAAGGTCGGCGGATACTCCGAATACCTCTGGAACCTGAAGGATGTGCTGGCGCCCTATACGAAGGACATCGCCAAGCAGAAGATCGACGTCAACACGGTCAAGGGCGGCATCTACGGAGTGCCGTTCGACCTCGATCCGGGACTCCTGTTCTACAACCAGAAGGCGTTGAGCGCGGCCGGGATCGACCCGGCGTCGATCAAGACGTACGACGACCTGGTCGCTGCCGGCAAGAAATACCAGCAGTACAAGCCGGGATCGAAGCCCATCCATCTGGAGCAGAGCACCTTCCTCGGCCAGCTGCAGCTGGAGATGTACACGAGCCAGCTCGGAACGAGCATCGCCGACGCCGACGGAAAACTGCGGCTCGACTCCCCCGCGTACAAGCAGATCCTGGGCTGGCTGGACGACGTCCAGAAGCAGGGACTCGGGACGCGCGCCGAATACCTGAGCCCCAGCGACATCGGGGCGCTCGACTCGGGAGACGAGGTCTTCTATCCGTGGTCGATCTGGTTCGACTTCGCGCCCCAGCAACAGCTCACCGCCACCAAGGGCGACTGGCGCGCTATGCCCCTGCCCGCGTGGAAGGACGGCGGCGCGCGAAGCGGCGCGATGGGAGGCTCGTCCTTCGTCCTCCCCAAGGAGGGCAAGAACTCTCAGCTGGCCTGGCTGTTCTACAAGTTCCTGATGTACGACAAGGCCGGATACACCGCGGTCTACGGACCCAACGACGTCTACCCCGGCGGCCTCAACACCTCGATCCCCGCCTACGAGCCGGCAGCGAACCCCGACAAGCCCTTGTTCAAGCCGATCGAAGCGATGGGCAACCAGGACCTCTGGTCGACCGCGATCGAAGCGGGCAAGGATATCCCGGGCGGTGCGCCGTTGCCGACCTGGTGGGCGGGCGCCGTCGACTACCTCGGCAACGACATCCAGAAGATGCTGGATGGCTCACTCACGCCGGATCAGGTCATCGAGCAATCGTCGAAGGACATCCAGTCCAACCTGATCGACCGACAGTAGCCATGCCGGGCCGACCCGACCGCCGAACCGAGGAACGACCGTGACCACGACCACCGCAGCTCCGCCCGCGCCGCCCCGCGCGACCAGGGGGAGCAGAGGCTATTCGATCCGCAGAGCGCTCGCGCCCTACCTGTTCGTCCTGCCGTTCGTGGCCATCTTCCTCGCGTTCAGCATCTATCCGCTCCTGTTCACGTTGCGCCTGAGCTTCACGAACTGGCACGGATCCGGTGCGGCGGAATGGGTCGGCCTCGGCAACTACGCCTACCTTCTCGGAAGCAGCGCCTTCTGGTCGTCGCTGGCGAACTCCGGCATCCTGTGGTTGCTGATCGTCCCCATCCAACTCGTCGTCTGCATCGTCGTGGCCGTGCTGCTCGACAATGCCAAGCTCCGCCTCCGCGGGTTCTACCGGGTGGCCTTCATCGTGCCGTTCGTGACGCCGCTCGTCGCGGTGGCTCAGATCTGGATCGTGCTGTTCGATCAGAACTACGGGGCGGTGAACGGGGTCCTGAACCTCGTCGGGTTGCCGGATGTCGGGTGGCTGGTGACCAGCCAGTGGGCGAAGCCGACTCTCGCGCTGCTCTTCCTGTGGAAGACGAGCGGGTTCATCATCATCATCCTGCTGTCCGGGCTGCAGTCGATCGACTCGAACATCTACGAGGCCGCGGAGATCGACGGCGCGACCCGGGTACGGCAGGTGTGGAGCATCACCGTCCCGCTGCTGCGGCGCACGATCATGTTCGCCGTCGTCCTCCAGACGCTGGCCGTGTTCCAAATGTTCGCAGAGCCATTCGTCGTGACCAAGGGCGGCCCGTACGGCTCCACGACGACTGCAGGCCTCTTCCTCTACAACCACATCACCCGAGCCGATCTCGGGACCGGCGCAGCCAACTCGTTCCTGCTCGTCATCGTCGTCATGGCGCTGTCGCTCGGGTTCGTACGGCTCCTGCGGGCGAAGGACTGAACGTGACCACCACCACAGAGAGAACCGCCGACGCGCCCGCTCGCACCGCGCACGAGCCGCGCCGCATCCACCGTCGGCCGCTCATCGGGTCCAACGTCTTCCTGATGATCCTGACGGTCGCATTCCTCGCCCCCGTCGTCTGGGCGATCGTCTCCGCCTTCAAGCCCGCCGGCGACATCATCCGCGACCCCCTGGGATTCGATCCGACGACGTTCACGCTCGACAACTTCCGCGGGATGTTCCAGGACGTGCCGATCGCATCCGGATTTCTGAACACGGGCATCGTCCTCGTCGTCAAAGGCGCGATCACCCTGTTCTGCGCACCACTCGCCGGGTACGCCTTCGCCAAGTACGACTTCCGCGGCAAGAACCTCATCTTCGGCACCGTGCTGGTGACGCTGATGCTCCCGACCATCGTGCTCATCATCCCGCTGCTGCTGGAGATGAAAGAGCTCGGCTGGGTCAACACCTACCAGGCCCTGATCCTCCCGGGATCGGTCGACGCCTTCGCGATCTTCTGGATGCGCCAGGTCATCTCCGCCGTACCGGACGAGCTCCTCGACGCCGCCCGGGTCGACGGCTGCGGTGAATTCGGGATCTTCTGGCGCATCGTCGTCCCGGTGATCCGGCCGGGCCTCGCCGGACTCGCCGTCCTCACGATCATGAACATCTACAACGACTTCGTGTGGCCGGTCGTCGTCGCCAGCTCCAGCAAGATGGCGACCCTCCAGGTGGTGCTGTCCACACTGGCCCAGAACATCTCGGGCAACAAGGTGGGCGCCGACTACGCGACCGTCACCGGTGAACTGCTCGCGGCGAGCTCCGTCGCCCTCATCCCCCTGCTCATCCTCTTCATCGTGCTGCAGAAGCACTTCATCAACGGCATCCTCGCCGGCAGCGTCAAAGGCTGATCGCATGCGCGCCGAACCAACGAAAGGCACTCCCTCAATGCCCCTCCCGAAGCCCGAGTACCCGCGGCCCGACTTCGACCGATCCGAGCGCTGGCTCTCCCTCAACGGCGAGTGGGGATTCGAGCCGGCCGGTGGCGAACCGACGACGATCGTCGTCCCCTTCGCCTGGGAGACGACCGCGTCCGGTGTGCGCAGGACCTGGCTCGAGCGCGCGGTCTACCGGCGGACGATCACCGTGCCGGCCGAATGGGACGGCAGGCGGATCATCCTCAGCTTCGGCGCGGTGCACCATGCCACCCGCGTCGTCGTCGACGGCGCGCTCGTCGGCACGCACACGGGCGGCTACACGTCATTCGAGTTCGACGTCACCGATGCCGTTTCGCCCGGACGGGCGTCGGAGCTGGTCGTCGAGGTGGATGCGCCGGCCGACAAGCGCGAGATCCCGCACGGCAAGCAGCGCTCCATCCCCCGGGACGACTACGACGGCGTCTCCTTCACTCCGACCTCCGGCATCTGGCAGTCGGTCTGGCTGGAGGCGCGCGGTCGCACGTACGTCGCATCCGCGTCGCTCCGGGGCGACTCCCTGACCGGATTCGCGATCTCCGGCACGGTGGCCGGGGATGCGGTGACTGGCGATGCTCCTGCCGACGTCTCCGTCGTGGCGACGATCGACGGCCGCGAGACGACGCTGCCGGCGGACGCGGACGGCCGGTTCGAGGGATTCCTGAGCGTCGACGAGCCGCACCTGTGGAGTCCTTCCGACCCGCACCTCTATGCGGTCGAGTTGCGCATCGGCGAGGGCGCGTCCGCCGACCGTGTCGTCGCGACGGCCGGGCTGCGGAGGATCGAGACCAGGGGCGAGCAGCTCTTCCTCAACGGGCGTCGCCTGTACATCCGGGGCGTGCTCGATCAGGGCTACTGGGCCGAATCCGGACTCACCGCGCCGGATGACGCCGCCCTCGCCCGCGACCTGGAACTGGCCAGGGAACTCGGCTTCACCCTCGTCCGCAAGCACCTCAAGTTCGAGGAGCCGCGCTGGCTCCACTACGCCGACCGGATGGGCATGCTCGTCTGGGCGGAGCCCGCCTGCCCCAGCCGTTTCACCCCCGAGTCGGCGCGCGCATTCGAGGAGCAGCTGCCCGACATGGTCCGCCGCGACGGGAGCCATCCCTCCATCATCGTGTGGGGACTGTACAACGAGGAGTGGGGCCTCGACTGGGACATCCCGGGCAGCCCCGAGCGCGCCGCCGCCGCAGTGCACGCGTACGACACGATGCACGCCCTGGACGATTCGCGCCCCATCGTCGAGAACTCGGGTTGGGCGCACGTGCGCACCGACCTGGTCGACTGGCACTACTACGACGAGGACCCGGCGACCTGGGCGGCGAACGTCGCCGCACTCGCCTCCGGCGAGAAGGACTCGTTCGAGGTCAAGCTCGGCCCCGACTTCCTGGTCGACAAGTCCTTCTACGGCTCTGAAGACTTCCCTCGAACCGGCGTCCCCATCCTGAACAGCGAGTTCGGCGCCGGATTCACCAGCCTCGAACGCGCCTGGCACGTGCGCTGGCAGACGCAGGAGATCCGCCGCCACGACCGCTTCGCCGGCTACGTCTACACCGAACTCGCCGATGTGGAGCACGAGATGGCCGGTCTGCTCGACACCGAGCGCCGAGCCAAGGACTGGGGCGGGCTGAGCCCGGCGGACATCAACGCCGAGACGGTGCTGATCGTCGACCTCGTCCCACAGCGCGCCGGAGCGGACATCGCGATCCCCGCCGGCCCCCTCCGCTTGGATGTGCGCGCCTCGCACCACGGCGAGTCCGCGCTCGCCGGGGTCCTTCTCGCAGCGTGGACGGCGCCCGGTTCGCAAGCCCCTCCCACCGACCGTGAGGCGGCGGATGCGCGAGCGGAGCTCTCCGTCGTGCCGTTCGTGGTCTCCGACGCTGTCACCCTGGCGCTCCCCGCGCCCGGGCGCGCAGCCCGCCTGCACCTGTGGCTCGACGTCGACGGCGCAACTGTCGCGCACACGTTCGTGGATGCGGCGCCGATCGAGGAGCCGAACCGGCGCGGAGCGCGCGCGAGCTGACCAGGGGCGGGTCCCTGCATCCCGTCGGAACGGTGAGGAACTCCGGCTTCGAGACCTCACTCCTCGTCCCGCCCTCCGACCGCTACGCCGTGCAGGCACTCGCGGCCGACGGATCGGTGCTCGGGACGTCCAGCGCGGTCGGCGTCTGAGGGGGCCGGCCCACTCGCAGCCGTGTGGGGCGCGTAGAGTCGCTGCATGTCCGAAGAGGATCTCGGATCCCATGAGCATTACGCGGAACAGCTTCGAAGCCGTGCGGCCGCAGCAGCCCTGACAGGTCAGGACTTGCGCCTGGCCGTGCTCTCCGCTGCCGCAGGTGCAGACGTTCCCGAGCCATACGGGGCGCTGGTTCGCCAGATTACCGAGGACTCTGCGCGTGTCACCGATGGCCAAGTACAGGCAGTCCGCCAGTCCGCGGGTTCCGACAAAGCTGCATTCGAAGTGGTCCTCACCGCCGCGATCGGAGCCGGTTTGGATCGGTGGGACGCGGCGCAACAGGCGATCAGCGAGGCAGACGATGCGGCTCGCTGAGATCGACCGCGGGGACACCCTCCGGCACCGCATGCTCATCGGCATGATCTCCCGGGTCTCCGGCATGAGGCTGCCGGATGCCGCACGTGTCGCGTTCTATCACCACGACTTCGCCGGGCCGGCGCTCGGCGCGTGGGTGCAGAAGACGATGCGGGGCCCCAGCCCGTGGACCATAAGCGAGCGGGAGCTGATGGCCGCGACGGTCGCACGCTGGAACGCGTGCCCGTTCTGCGTGGGCGCCCACTCCGCCGTCGCCGTCCGCGGCATCGATCGGGCCGTCACCGAAGCCGTGCTTCTGGACTACCGCTCCGCTCCCATCTCGACCCGGTTCAGGGCCGCGCTGACGTTCATCGAAAAGATGACCCTCACACCGAACCTTCTCACCGCCGACGACGCCCGGGCCGCCTTCACGGACGGGCTGACTGTCGATGAGCTCCGTGACGCTGCTGCTGTTGCTGCCGTTTTCAACGTCATCACCCGCTATGCGAACGCGCTCGAGTTCGCCATTCCCCCCGACGCGGAGTTCGACAAGGCCGCCGGGATGCTGCTGCGACGGGGGTACTCGTAACCGTCGGGATGGTGGAGGACGCGTACCGCTCGTCCATCGCAGGAGACGACAGTCAGGTGGGTTTGGGGGAAAGCAAACCCCCGCGTCCCTCATCAAGGCGGGGATCGCGGGGGCTTGCACGTGGCGGTACCGGTGGGATTTGAACCCACGGTGGGCTTTCACCCACACAACTTTTCGAGAGTTGCACCTTCGGCCGCTCGGACACGGTACCGCGGACTATCGTACGCGATTCGGGCGGGCGTCTCCAATCGAGCGGAGGCGGTGCCGGGGTCGGCCGTCCGGGGTACTGTTCCGTCCATGAGAGCAGTCGGGCGCATCCTCCTCGCCGCCGCCGGCCTCCTCACGGGGGCACTCGCGGTGGGCGGCTGGCGGAGCGTTCAGGCGAAGAAGTCGTCCGTCGCCGAGGGGCGGGTGCGGCTCAACGAGATGCTCCCGGTGCACTCCAAATGGTGGCGGGATGCGGCCAAAGACCCCGGCGAGCTGCTGTACGTGGCGATCGGCGACAGCGCCGCCCAGGGCATCGGGGCCTCAGCGCCGAAGAACAGCTACGTCGGCGTGATCGCCGATCACCTCCGAGCGGTGACGGGCCGGTCGGTCCGGGTCGAGAACCTGTCGGTGTCGGGCGCGACCGTCGCCCTCGCGGTGGCCGACCAGCTGCCGCGCTTCGCCACCCTGCAACCCGACATCGTGACCGTCTCGATCGGAGCGAACGACATCGCGTCCTTCGACCCGGTGAGGTTCCGGGACGGCATCCGGGCGGTCCTGGCCGCGGTTCCGGACCACGCGATCGTGGCCGACCTCCCCTACTTCTACCTGCCCTGGAACGAACGGCTGGTGGCCGAGGGCAACCAGATCCTGCGCGAGGAGGCCGCAGCTCGCGGTCTCACGGTCGCGCCCCTCCACTCCACTATGCGGCGGCAGGGGCTGCGCGGCGCGTTCACGCAGTTCGCCGAAGACCTCTTCCACCCCAACGACCACGGCTACCGGGTGTGGGCGTCCGCGTTCCTCCCCGCGGTCACGGCACGCGCTCGCGAGCTGTACCCGCGACAGGGAGAGGATGCGGCGGCCGAAGCCCTCAGTGCGTGACCCCGGCAGGCGCCAAATGCGCCAGCACACGCTCCCAGGCGGGCACGACCGCCAGGTGGCCGACGCCCGGGATGGCTTCGAGGCGCGCATCGGGGAGCGCCTTCTGGTACCAGGCGCCGTGGGCGTGCCCGGCGAGCGGATCGGCCTGCCCGACGACCACCAGCGTCTTGGCCGCGACGTCGGCGAGCTCGAACCCCCACGGCCGGGCGGTGTAGCTGAGGATGTCGCCGGCGACCCCTCCTGTGCCCTGGCGGAACGCCTCCTTCAGCATGCGCCCCAACCGATCGCGGACCCCCGGGCGTGACAGCGCCTGCTGGTCGACGGCGCCGATTCCGAGCAGGTCGAGGGGGACATCGCCCGGCTCCGACGCAGCCGCGACGGCGTCGGCCTGCGGCTGCAGCATGGCGCTCAGCCGGCTCAGTGCCTCGCCCGGAGCCATGGCGCTGAGCTGATGGGACAGCGCCTGCAGCTGGGGGTCGATCCACGGGACGGCCTCGTTCGGAGCGGGCGTTCCGATGATCGCGACACGGTCGACGAGCTGTGGATGCCGTGCGGCGACGGCGAGCGCGATGCGGCCGCCTGCCGTCCATCCGGCCACGCCGACCGTGCGCGGGCGGGTGACGCCGATGACCGATTCCGCCACCACGACGGACCGCAGGTACTCGGCGATGTCGTCCGCGGCCTGCACAATGCTCGGCCAGCTCCCCAGCGGCCACGGGTCGCTCGAACCGTAGCCGGGACGGTCGATCGCGATGATGTGCGCGTTCCTCTCTGCGGACGCGTCCGGATCGGGGTCGAACACCGACGAGCCTGGCGCCGCATGGCAGAACACCACGAGGCGCTCCGCGTCGGGATCACCGAAACCGGAGACTCCGACGACACGGCCGGAACGGAGAGTGAAGGTGCGGTCAGCCATGCGGCCCATTGTGCACTCGGGGACCGACACGCAGAAGTGCTCACATCCTCCCTGCTCGGCGGGATGTCCACCAGCCGCCGCGATCCTCCCGCCGATGACGGTGGCTCCCCGTAGTGTTGAGCCCGATCGAGGAGGTGCCGTGCCCAAGGCGTCCGTCAACTACCGCTGCTCCGAATGCGGCTGGTCCACCGCCAAGTGGGTGGGCCGGTGCCCGGACTGCGAGGCGTGGGGAACCGTCGCCGAAGCACCACAGGCCACAGGGGTGCTGCGTGCACTCAAGCCGGTGACGATCGCCGCCGGCCGGGAGGCCCGGGCCATCACGTCCATCGAGGCGGACGGCACGCCGCGGCGCCCCAGCGGCATCGGCGAGTTCGACCGCGTCCTCGGCGGCGGAATCGTGCCGGGTGCGGCGATCCTGCTCAGCGGGGAGCCGGGCGTCGGCAAGTCGACGTTGCTGCTCGAGGTCGCCTCCCGTGCAGCGCGCACCCGCAACCGCGTCCTCTACGTGAGCGCCGAGGAGTCGGTGAGCCAGGTCAGGATGCGCGCCGAGCGCACCGGGGCCGTCCACGACGAGCTCTACCTGGCCTCCGAAACAGACCTCGGCACCATCGTCGCGCAGATCGATGCCGTCCAGCCGTCCCTCGTGATCGTCGACTCGGTCCAGACCGTGTCCAATGGAGCGACCGAGGGGATCGCCGGGGGTCCCAGCCAGGTGCGGGAGGTCGCCAGCACGCTCATCCGTGTGGCCAAGGAGCGTGACCTCCCGATCCTCATCGTCGGTCACGTCACCAAAGACGGTTCCATCGCCGGTCCCCGCCTGCTCGAGCACCTGGTCGACGTGGTGTGCCAGTTCGAAGGCGACCGCCAGACGGCCCTGCGGTTCATCCGCGCCCTGAAGAACCGGTTCGGCCCGACCGACGAGGTCGGCTGCTTCGAGATGGCCGGCGACGGCATCGCCGAGGTGCCGGACCCGAGCGGGCTGTTCCTCAGCCGCAACACCACCCCCGTCTCCGGGACGTGCGTCACCGTCGCGATGGAGGGTCGACGCCCGCTGCCGGTGGAGGTGCAGGCCCTCGTCGTCGCGACGACCGCCCCCAACCCGCGGCGCGTGACCAACGGGGTCGACTCCTCCCGCGTCGCGATGCTCCTGGCCGTGCTCGAGCGCCGGGCGGGCATCCGGCTCGGCGACAAAGACGTCTACGTCTCCACGGTCGGCGGTGTGCGCCTCACCGAACCGGGCGCCGATCTGGCGATCGCGCTGGCGATCGCCTCCGCGGCGACCGACCGTGCCATCCCCCACACCCTCGCCGCCTTCGGTGAGATCAGCCTCGCCGGCGAGATCCGGCCGGTGGTCAGCGGAAAGCAGCGGACGGCGGAGGCGGCCCGGCTGGGGTTCGCCACGCGGGTGGACGACCGGAGCGCCTCCATCCGGGAGGCTCTCCGCCTGGCGTTCACGGCGGGCGCCACCGACCGGGAGCGGGAACTCGACGCCGCCTTCTGACCGGAACGTCGAAAAGCGGTCATGCCGAACGACGCCTAGGTGACGACACCAGGGTGACGCCGATCGGGTGACACCCGGCTGACGTCACCCAGAACCGGAAGGAACCGCTATGCCGCAGTACGCCATCCTCATCTACTCCGACGCCACGATCGACCACGACCCCGCCGAACCGGCGGAACACGACCAGCACTCCGCCGAGCTCATCGAAAGCGGAGCGCTCACGGCCTCCTACGCCCTCTGGCCCGGCGACACCGCGAAGGCCGTGCGCGGAAGCGGCGTCACCGATGGCCCCTACACCGAGAGCAAAGAGATCATCGCGGGCGTCGGCATCATCGAGGCCGCAGACCTCGACGCCGCCCTGGCACTCGCCCGCCAGAACCCGGCGACCCGCTACGGCTCCGGCGTCGAGGTGCGCGAGATCTTCGCCACCTACACCCGCGGCGCCTCCTCACCGACAACACATTCGTGACGAATCGGCGTTCTCGCCGAGGCAATCCTCACATTCGTGACGAATCGGCGTCTTCGCCGAGACCGCGGGGACGTCAGATTCGTGACGAATCGGCGTTCTCGCCGACAAATTCGCCACATTCGTCACGAATCGGGGGCGCACGGCGGCCTCGGGGATGGGCCCCGAGACGACGACGTCACTGCAGGATGAACTGCTTGGTCTCCGAGCTCTTGATCCCCGAGACGCTCGTCTCCAGGTGGTACGACGCGCCCGCGGCGGGAACCTGCTCCCGCTTGGCCTGACAGGTCGACGGGTCCGACCGCGTGCGATCCCAGGTGATCGGCGTCTGCGACGAGATCGTCTTGCCGGGCTGCAGCAGCACCTCGGCATCCACTTTGTCGGCCTGGCAGTCGGTCGACTTCCAGTAGACCTCCGAGCCGCTGGTGATCGTGAACAGCTGCTGGGCCGTCCCCGCATCGATCGTGCACGCCGCCGAGCCCGTGTTCGTCAGAGCGACCGAGAGTTGCGGCAGCTCGCCCGCGGCGTACTCCCCCTTGTCGGTGACGGCCTCCACCTTCACGTCGGCGGGCTTGCACGGCTGACCGGAGGCGGATGCACTGCTGGTCGGGATGCTCGTAGCGGCAGCCGGCGTCGCGCTGGAACTGCTGCCCGGCACGGGCTGCTTCTTCGGCTCACCGCTCGACGCGCCGGGGCGGACCACGATGAGGACGATGACGACGACGACCGCGATCACGCCAAGGAGGACGATGAGCCGGCGGCGCCAGTAGACGCTGCTCGACTGGGGGCCGACCGGGTTCTTGAACGTCGACATGCCCGCACTATAGCCAGCGGGCCGGGATGCGAGCGGCAGGCGCGCCCGCCCATCCCGCAGCGCTCAGAGACGCTTCAGCATGCGGGTGTTGCCCAGAGTGTTCGGCTTCACCCGGGCGAGGTCGAGGAACTCTGCCACACCCTCGTCGTGCGAGCGCACGAGCTCGGCATACAGTTGCGGGTCGACGGTCTCCGCACCCATGTCGACGAAGCCGTTGCGGGCGAAGAAACCGACCTCGAACGTCAGGCAGAACAGCCGGCTGAGCCCGAGCTCGCGGGCATCCGACTCCAGCCGGTTCAGCAGCGCACGGCCGACGCCCTTGCCCAGCCACTCGTCGGCGACGGCCAGCGTGCGGACCTCCGCAAGGTCGCTCCACATGACGTGCAGTGCACCGCAGCCGATCAGGTGACCGTCGGGATCCTCCGCGACGCGGAACTCCTGGACCGCCTCGTAGAAGGTCACCGTCTCTTTGCCGAGGAGGATGCGTCGCTGCACGAGCGGCTCCACCAGCTCCTGGATGCGCTGCACGTCTCCGGTACGCGCCCGCCGGATGGTGAACCCTTGTTCGTTCTCGCCCACGCAACAACCCTACCGAGTGCGCGGAGGTCGTCCTGTCCGGGTGGACATGCGCGGACGCCGAGAGGGCCGGCCCCCGAAGGAGCCGGCCCTCTCGCGCTGATCAGGATAGAGCGTCAGTCGTTCGCCGCCAGGTCCGGCGTCGCCGGACCGGTGCCGATGGCGGCTGCCGAGTTGATGCCGGCGCCGATCGGCTCCTTGCGGGCGGTCGTCGTGAACACGAAGTCGCCGTCGGCGAAGTCGACGTGGACGTGGTCGCCCGCGTTCAGCTCGCCGTGCAGGATCTTCTCGCTCAGCCGGTCCTCGATCTCGTGCTGCACCGCGCGGCGGAGCGGGCGGGCGCCGAGCGTCGGGTCGAACCCGACCTCGATCAGCCGCTCCTTCGCCGGGACGGCCAGCTCGATGGTCATGTCTCGGTCGAGCAGGCGGGTCGACAGGCGCTTGATGAACAGGTCGACGATCTGCAGGAGCTCGCTCTTGTCCAGCTGCGGGAAGACGATGATCTCGTCGACGCGGTTCAGGAACTCGGGCTTGAAGTTCTTCTTCAGCTCCTCGTACACCTTGCCGCGCATCCGGTCGTACCCGGTCTGCGGGTCGCCTTCGATCACGAACCCGACGGGGCCGCCGGAGATGTCCTTCGTCCCGAGGTTGGTGGTCATGATGATCACCGTGTTCTTGAAGTCGACCACGCGACCCTGGCCATCCGTCAGGCGTCCCTCCTCCAGGATCTGGAGCAGCGAGTTGAAGATGTCCGGGTGCGCCTTCTCGATCTCATCGAAGAGCACGACGCTGAACGGCTTGCGGCGGACCTTCTCGGTCAACTGGCCGCCCTCCTCGAAGCCGACGAACCCGGGAGGGGCGCCGAACAGCCGCGAGACGGTGTGCTTCTCTCCGTACTCCGACATGTCGAGCGAGATCATCGCCGACTCGTCGTCGAACAGGAACTCGGCGAGCGCCTTGGCCAGCTCGGTCTTACCGACACCGGTGGGGCCGGCGAAGATGAACGAGCCGGAGGGACGCTTCGGGTCCTTCAGGCCGGCGCGGGTGCGGCGGATGGTCTTAGAGAGGGCCGAGATGGCCTCCTCCTGACCGATGACCCGCTGGTGCAGCGCCTGCTCCATGTAGACGAGTCGAGCCGACTCCTCCTCGGTGAGCTTGAACACCGGGATGCCGGTCGCCTGGGCCAGCACCTCGGCGATGAGGCCCTCGTCGACCTCCGCGGTGGTCTTCACCTCGCCGGAACGCCACTGCTTCTCGAGCCGCAGCCGCTCGCCGAGGAGGTTCTTCTCCTCGTCGCGCAGGGAGGCGGCCTTCTCGAAGTCCTGGTCCTCGATCGCGGCCTCCTTCTGGGAGCGGACGGCGGCGATCTTGTCGTCGAACTCGCGCAGCTCCGGCGGGGCAGAGAGGATCGACAGGCGCAGGCGGGCGCCGGCCTCGTCGATCAGGTCGATGGCCTTGTCCGGCAAGAAGCGGTCCTGGATGTAGCGGTCGGCCAGGTTCGCAGCCGCGACGATCGCACCGTCGGTGATGGACACCTTGTGGTGCGCCTCGTAGCGGTCGCGCAGCCCCTTGAGGATGTTGATCGCGTGGGGCAGCGACGGCTCGGCCACCTGGATGGGCTGGAACCGGCGCTCGAGGGCGGCATCCTTCTCGAAGTGCTTGCGGTACTCGTCGAGCGTGGTCGCACCGATGGTCTGCAGCTCACCGCGGGCGAGCAGCGGCTTCAGGATGCTGGCCGCGTCGATCGCGCCCTCGGCAGCGCCCGCACCCACCAGGGTGTGGATCTCGTCGATGAAGGTGATGATGTCGCCGCGGGTGCGGATCTCCTTGGTGACCTTCTTCAGGCGCTCCTCGAAGTCTCCGCGGTAACGGGAACCGGCGATGAGGGAGCCGAGGTCGAGCGTGTAGAGCTGCTTGTCCTTCAGCGTCTCCGGCACGTCGCCGCGGACGATCGCCTGGGCGAGGCCCTCGACGACGGCGGTCTTGCCGACGCCGGGCTCACCGATCAGAACAGGGTTGTTCTTGGAGCGGCGCGACAGGATCTGCATCACGCGCTCGATCTCCTTCTCGCGCCCGATGACCGGGTCGAGCTTGTTGTCGCGCGCGGCCTGGGTGAGGTTGCGGCCGAACTGGTCGAGGATCTGGCTACCGGCCTGCGCGGTGGTCTGATCGTTGCCGCCGACCTGGACCTGCTCCTTGCCCTGGTAGCCGGACAGGAGCTGGATGACCTGCTGGCGCACGCGGTTGAGGTCGGCGCCCAGCTTCACGAGCACCTGGGCGGCGACGCCCTCGCCCTCGCGGATGAGGCCGAGCAGGATGTGCTCGGTGCCGATGTAGTTGTGGCCGAGCTGAAGGGCCTCGCGGAGGCTGAGCTCCAGGACCTTCTTGGCGCGCGGCGTGAAGGGGATGTGGCCGGTCGGCTGCTGCTGGCCCTGGCCGATGATGTCCTGCACCTGCTCGCGCACGGCGTCGAGCGAGATGCCGAGCGACTCGAGCGCTTTGGCAGCGACGCCCTCGCCCTCGTGGATCAGGCCGAGCAGGATGTGCTCCGTCCCGATGTAGTTGTGGTTGAGCATCTTGGCCTCTTCCTGGGCCAGGACGACGACACGGCGGGCGCGGTCGGTGAATCTCTCGAACATGTCTACTCCTCGGCGACACCGTTGCAGGTTCGGCGTCGATACAAAGAGAGTAACCACCGCTTCCCCGCCTGCGTGGCCCTGTTCGCCGTCGGCGTGACGCGTCGTGGCGGGACCGGGCGGATTGCGCCCGATCAGCCCCGGCCGGCAGGCAGCGTGAGCGTCGCGTCGGGCAGGACGACCTTCACTTCGGAGGTCGTGCTCAGCTTCTCGGGGGTGGTGAAGACCGTGGTGTGGGGGACGTAGTCGCGCGTGCAGATGCCCCCGGGGGCCGGCGCGAGCGTCGCCGTGATGGTGTCGTCCTTGGTGAGCGAGACGTTCTGCACCTTCGGCGGGCATGAGGAGCTGCCGTAGAGGACGATGGCGAACTGGCTGCCGTCCTCCAGCCACGCCGCCCAGGAAGCCCCTCCTGCGCTGCTGGCGGGTGCCGGGACGCCCTTCGGTTCACCGGCGTAGTCCTCGACCGGCTTACCGGGGGATGCGCTGCATCCTGCGAGGCCCGCGACGATCGCCAGCGCGGCGAGGACGGCGACGGGGCGGGCGGCGGTCTGGGGCACGAGACCATTGTAGGAAGCGCACCTGCGTGGGATCTGCCGGGGCGCGGGAAGGCGCGCCGCCGCTTAGGATGCCGCTATGAGCAACCTGGAGCGCGACCCGGTCGAACTGGTGGCCGGCTCCACGGCGCTCGCGGACGCGGATGTCGAGATCCTGGAGCCGCGGGACGTACCGCTCGGCGGACCGCGGGCGATGACCGTGCGGCGCACCCTCCCGCAGCGCCGCCGCTCGCTCATCGGCGGCTGGTGCTTCATCGACCACTACGGACCGGACGACGTGTCGGAGAGCGGCGGGATGCGCGTCCCGCCGCATCCGCACACGGGCCTGCAGACGGTCAGCTGGCTCTTCGAAGGGGAGATCGACCACCGCGACAGCGTCGGCAGCCACGCTCTGGTCCGACCGGGCGAACTCAACCTGATGACGGCGGGTCGCGGGATCAGTCACTCGGAGGTGTCGACAGGCCGTACCTCCCGCCTGCACGGCGTGCAGCTCTGGGTGGCGCTGCCGTCGGAGTCGCGGGACATCGCCCCGTTCTTCGAGCACCACACTCCCGTCGCCGGCCGGATCGGCGCTGCGACGGTGAAGACCTTCGTCGGGTCGCTAGCGGGAAGCGGCACGGAGGCGACCGTGTTCTCGCCGCTCGTCGGAGCCGAGCTCCTCGTCCCGGCGGGAGCGAGCATCGAGGTGCCGGTCGATCCGGCATTCGAGCACGGGATCCTGGTGGACACGGGTTCTGTAACGGTCGCCGGGGCGGGTGTCCCGGTGTCGCACCTCGCCTACCTCGACACGGGGAGGGCGAGCGTCGTCATCGAGGCGGCATCCGATGCCCGGCTGGTCCTGCTCGGCGGCGAGCCGTTGGGAGAGCAGATCGTCATGTGGTGGAACTTCATCGGGCGCAGCCACGACGAGGTGATCGCGTTCCGCGCCGCGTGGCAGGGCGAGGTGATCGCCGGCGGCGATCCCTTCGGCCGCTTCGGCTCCGTGGACGGGTACGGCGGCGCGCCGCTCCCGGCACCTGAACTGCCCACGGTACGGCTGCGGCCGCGCGGCTGACGCCTATCCGTCCACAGCGCCGCTTCTCCGCCGGTTCTCCACAGATTCCGAACGATCCTGACGCATCGTCCCCCCGCCGCGAGAATAGGCGAGAGATGCATGCAGATACCTTGTATCTGCATGCACGACCATCTACCCTCGACGTATGGGAGTCACCGTGCAAGTTAGAGACCTGGATCCGGCCGTCAATGAGCGCCTGAAGGGTGCAGCGGCAGCCAAGGGGCTGTCCTATTCGGAGTACCTCCGGCGTGAACTGACGCGCATCGCCGAGAAGCTGCGCATCGAAGAGCGCTGGCGTGATCTGACGGCCGAGCACAACGAACGGTCGCAGGCTCAGCTGGAGGGCGCGCCCGTCCTGCCCCGTCTACCGGTCCGCACCGAAGAGATCGTGCGCGGCATCCGCGAAGACCGGAACAGCCGATGATCGCCGCGGTGATGGACTGCAGTGCACTGGTCGCCCTCCTGGTCGACGGCGGCGCCGAGGCGGTGCAGCAGAACGCCGAGCTGGCCGATTGCCTCCTGATCGCGCCGCACCTGGTCGATCCCGAGTTCCTCAGCGCGATGCGCCGTCTCGCGCGGCTCCATCCCGACTACGAGAACGCGTGCGAGCGTGTGATCCTCGATTACTACCGCCTGCAGATCATGCGGGTGGAGCACGAGCCGCTCTGGCCTGAGGCCTGGCGATGGCGCGACAACCTGAGTGCGTACGACGCCATGTACGTGGCGCTGGCGAGGCTCATGGAGCTTCCACTCGTCACGGCAGACGATCGACTCGCCTCAGCCGCCGAGCCGTGGTGCGAGGTCCGGCGGCTCAGCGAGCTGCAACCCGCCTGAGGGGCGGTTACTGCAACGCCGAGGTGAGGCGCGCCAGGTTGTCCAGCACGGTGCCGCGCAACGGCTGCTTCATCCACTCCGCGAGAGTGAGCTCGCGGCTGTCACGCCGATAGCCGGCCTCCACCCTGCGCATCTCCTCGACGAAGGAGCGGCCTCGGACCATGAGCGAGACCTCCATGTTCAGCTGGAAGGAGCGCATATCCATGTTGCTCGAACCGATCACGGCCACGTCGTCGTCGATGGTGAAATGCTTCGCATGAAGGATGTACGGAGCCTTGTACATCCAGATGCGCACGCCGGCTCGCAACAACGCCTCGTAGTACGACCGCTGCGCGTGATACACGAGCGCCTGGTCGCCGATCTCCGAGACGAAGAGCTCGACCTCGATACCGCGCTGGACGGCGGACGTGATGGCCATGAGCATCGACTCGTCGGGAACGAAGTACGGGGACGTGATGACGATGCGCTCCTGCGCGTAATAGAGCAGGGCGAGGAAGAGCCGGAGGTTGTTCTCGCCGGCGAACCCGGGTCCCGAAGGGACGACCTGAGCATCGAGCTCGTTCTCCTCGATCTCGTCCGTGATCGGCTCGGTCTCCCGGCGGAGCAGCTCGTCCGTCTCGCTGTACCAGTCCGTGATGAAGATTGCGTTCAGACCGGCGACGATGGGGCCTTCCAGACGAACGATCAGTTCCTTCCACTTCAGGCCGCGACGAATGTTCGACCTCTTGTTGTAGCTGCGGTCGATCACGTTCTGCGACCCCATGAAGGCCGCACGCCCGTCCACGATGAGGAGCTTGCGGTGATTGCGCAGGTCCGGCCGCTGATAGCGGCCGCGGAACGGCTGGATCGGCAGCATCAGCTGCCATTTCGCACCCATGGCCGTCAGCCGTTTGATGGTTCGCCTGTAGTCGGGAGTGCGCAGCGACGCGATGTGATCCAGCAGCACTCGGACCGTGACTCCGCGCTTCACGGCGTCCTCGAGCGCGTCGAAGAACGGTGCGGTCGTCTTGTCGAGGGTCAAAATGTAAAACTCGACGTGCACGTAGCGGTGGGCCTTGCGGATCTCATCGGCCATCGAGGTGAGCGAACCCTGGTAGTCGCCGTTCAAGGTCGCACGGTTGCCGCCCACGAGCGGCATGGCGCCGAGCTTCCGGTTCAGCTCGACGACACCCTCGAGCCAGGGCGGCCAGGGGTGATCGCGGCGGACGCGCTCGATGCCCTCGGTGCTGTCGATGATGAACCGGTTGATCTCCTCCTGCTTCCGCCGACGCCGCTTCGGGAGCTTGTAGCTGCCGATGAGCAAGAAGAAGAGGATGCCGATGTACGGGATGAGGAAGATCGCGAGCAGCCAGGCGGTGGCCGACGTCGGCTTCCGGTTCCGCGGAACGATGATGATGGCGAGCACACGGATGACGAAGTCGACGAGCAGAGCGAGCACGATGGAGAACGAGACCCAGAACCCCGTCTCCATCTACACGTCCCTCCGGTGATCGCAGAGGGACGCTGCGGCGTCCCCAGAGCTACCGTAGCGGAGAGCTACCGTGGCGCAGGCCAGAAGGCCGGGTCAAGACTTGGGTGCGAGTCCGCGCCGAGCCCGCTCCTCGGCCTCCATACGGGTGTACGCCTTGCGCTCGTTGCGATCGGCACGCACGATCGCGCGCATGATCGCCCAGAAGAGCAGCCCGACCAGGACGGTCGGAGCGAGAGCCCAGACGATACCGCTGATGACGTCGTTCATATCGCCACCATGCTAACCCGCTCCCCTGGGAGGCGGCGCACGCTACTTGACCAGCGGGAACAGGATCGTCTCGCGGATCCCGAGCCCGGTCAGCGCCATGAGCAGCCGGTCGATGCCCATGCCCATGCCGCCGGTCGGCGGCATGCCGAACTCGAGGGCCCGCAGGAACTCCTCGTCGAGGCGCATCGCCTCATTGTCCCCAGCGGCGGCGAGCTTCGCCTGCTCGACGAAGCGTTCGCGCTGGACGACCGGGTCGACCAGCTCGGAGTAGCCGGTGGCGAGCTCGAAGCCGCGCGTGTACAGGTCCCACTTCTCGACGACGCCCTCGCGCGAGCGGTGCGCTCGGACGAGCGGGCTGGTGTCGACAGGGAAGTCCATGACGAAGGTCGGACGCACGAGGTCGGTCTTGACGTAGTGCTCCCACAGCTCCTCGACGTACTTGCCCGCCAGCGGGTGCTCGATCTCGATGCCCGCGTCTGCGGCGAGCGCACGCAGCCGCTCGATCGGGGTCGCCGGGGTGATCTCCTCCCCGATCGCCTCCGACAGGCTGTCGTACATGCGGATGCGATCCCAGTCGCCGCCGAGGTCGTACTCCGTGCCGTCGGCCCACGTGACGACGCGCGATCCGGAGATCGCGACCGCGGCATCCTGGATGAGCTTCTGGGTGAGGTCGGCGATCGAGTTGTAGTCGCCATACGCCTGGTAGGCCTCGAGCATCGCGAACTCCGGCGAGTGCGTCGAGTCGGCGCCCTCGTTCCGGAAGTTGCGGTTGATCTCGAACACGCGGTCGATTCCGCCGACGACGGCGCGCTTCAGGTAGAGCTCCGGCGCGATGCGGAGGTACAGCTCCGTGTCGAACGCGTTCGAGTGGGTCACGAACGGCCGCGCCGAGGCCCCGCCGTGGATGACCTGCAGCATCGGCGTCTCGACCTCGACGAAGTCGCGCTCGGCGAAGGTGCGGCGCAGACTGGCCACCGCCTTCGCGCGATCGATGACCGTCTTGCGGGCCTGCTCGCGGGCGATCAGGTCGAGGTAGCGGGCGCGGACCCGGGTCTCCTCGCTCAGCTCGTTGTGGAGGTTCGGCAGCGGGAGCAGAGCCTTCGCTGCGATGCGCCACTCCTGCGCCATGACCGACAGCTCGCCGCGGCGACTGGAGACAACCTCGCCGGAGACGAACACGTGGTCGCCGAGGTCGACGAGCTCCTTCCAGGCGACCAGCGACTCCTCGCCGACAGCCGCCAGCGACACCATGACCTGGATGCGCGAACCGTCCCCGGCCTGGAGGACCGCGAAACAGAGCTTGCCGGTGTTCCGGAGGTGCACGACCCGGCCGGCGATGCCGACGATCTCGCCGGAGCCCTCGTCGGGCTGCAGCTCATTCCACTTCGCCCGCACCGCGGGGATCGTCGTGGTGACCGGAACCTGCACCGGGTACGCCCCGCCACCGGCGTCGGTCGACTCGGCCAGCAGCCGGTCGCGCTTGCTCAGCCGGACCGCCTTCTGCTCGCTGATCTCGTCCTCGCCGAGCTGGCCGTCGCCCAGCTGGCTGGTGCCGAGCTGGTCGGTGCCGGAGTCGGCCGCGGTGGTCTGCGCGTCGGTCATCGGTGTCTTTCCGTTCGAGGTGGCGTCGTGTGGTCGCTCAGGTCACACGGCGAGGCGCTGATTGTCGATCAGCCGAGTCGTTCCGACCCGTGCGGCGATCAGCATCAGGGCCGGACCGTGGTGGTCGGGCGGCGTCTCACGGAAGGTCTCCGGGTCGACGATCGCCAGATAGTCAAGCTTAACCGCAGGGTCGGCGTCGATGCGCGCCTGCGCCGCCTTCAGCGCAGCGGCGACACCGCCCGCAGCGTCCTCCGCCGCAGCGCGCAGTGCGCGCGACAGCGTGACGGCCGCGAGCCGGTCGTCCGTACCGAGGTAGCGGTTGCGGCTGGACAGCGCCAGGCCGTCCTCCTCCCGGACGGTGTCCACAGCGACGATCGACACGGGCAGGTTCAGGTCGTCCACCATCCGGCCGATCACGTGCACCTGCTGAGCGTCCTTCTGACCGAAGACGGCCACGTCCGGCTGCACGATGTGGAAGAGCTTGCTCACGACGGTGAGCACGCCGTCGAAGTGGCCGGGACGCGACGCGCCCTCGAAGAGCGTCCCGGACTCCCCCGCCGTCACCCGCGTCTCCGAAGCGCCGTACGGGTACATCTCGGCGGCGGTCGGGGCGAAGACCACGTCGGCGAACCCCTCCAGGGCCGCCACGTCGGCGTCCAGCGTGCGCGGGTACCGGTCCAGGTCCTCCCCCGGGCCGAACTGCAGCGGGTTGACGAAGATCGAGACCACGACGAATCCGCCGAGGTCACGTGCGCTCGACACGAGTCTCAGATGGCCCTCGTGCAGTGCACCCATCGTCGGCACGAGGACGACGCGCCCGACCGGGGCGTCGGAGGAGCCGTCCTGCCGGGCCGCAACCCGGGCCTGCCCGACACGGGCCCGCAGCTCGGCGATGGTGGTGATGATCTCTGGCATGCCCGTCCCTCCGGCCGCTCGGTGGCGGCCGCATCCAGGCTACTCGCCGTGGAGGAACCAGCCCCGCCCGTCGTCACCGGGATCGGCATCCGGCTCACTCCCCAGGGCGTCGATGACATCCTCGACCTCGAGGCGCGTCGGTGCGCCGGCCCGCGTGAGGGCGTTGTCGACCGTCGAACGGATCAGCGAGCTGAGGTACGAACCAGGGTTCTCGACGCCGATGGTTCGCAGGAGACCGGTCGACTGCTCCACGATCGAGCGCGAGAACGAGGTGGCGGTCGCGATCGCCTCGGCGTACGCCGGTCGATCGGCCTCGGCGACGACCACCGGCTCACCGCCCATCTCCACCACGAGGGCCTGCGCGATCGGCAGAACCGGAGCGGGCGCGGTGACGGCGAAGTAACTCTCGGCCAGACGGGTCAAGTCGAGGCTCGTCCCGGTGAACTCGAGCGCTGGATGCACCGCCAGCGGAATGGCCCCGGCCGCGGCGGCAGGCTGCAGCACGTCGATCCCGAAGCCGGGGGCGGTGTGGAGGACGATCTGGCCCGGCTGCCAGGTCCCCGTGGCGGCGAGGCCGGCCACCAGTCCGGGGAGCTCGGCGTCCGGAACGGCCAGAACGACCAGCTCGCTGCGCTCCACCACCGTCGGCACGTCGAGGATCGGCACGTGGGGCAGCATGCCCTGGGCGCGCTCACGGCTCCGCTCCGACACCGCAGAGACACCGACGATCGCGTGGCCTGCTCCGGCGAGCGCCAAGCCCAGAATCGGGCCGACGCGGCCGGCGCCCACGATTCCGAGGCCGAGACGTCCGGAACGCTGCGACGGCGGGCGGGCGGACGGGAGCATCAGTGTTCCTCCTCGATGGGGGTGGACGGTGCCGGTGAAGGTGCCGGTGAAGGTGCCGGTGCCGGTGCCGGCGTGGGCCCAGAATCGGTCCCCGGTTCCGGATGGCTGCCCCAGCGATGGCTGCGGTCGGCAGCGGCGGCGGCGACGGCTCGCGCGGACACCTCCTGGAACAGCGTCACGGCGGTCGGCCCGTCGATCGCGCCCAGGCGCGGCCGGACCGGGCCGGACACGGTGTGGAACCGGGCCTTCGCCAGCGTCAGGGCTGCGTCCAGCGGTCCCTGCTGCACCTCCAGGCTCTGCAGACGCGCCAGCGGAACGATGGCCAGACTGCGCCACACGAAACCACGACGAAGGAGGATGACATCGCCATCCAGCCGGAAGCCGGTGCGCTTCCACGAGAACGGGCGGATCCACACGGCCCGGTGCGGGCTGCCGGTGAAGTCGTCATGACCGCCCGAGACCATGCCGGCCTCGATGATCGCGCGGTGCTCGTCCGTCGCGAACCCGGGCAGGACCAGCGAGAGCACGCGGGAGACATCCGCCGCGTCGCCGACGGGCAGCATCGTGGTGTTCGGCTGCCCCGCGGCGCCCTTCTCGCGCGAGTGCCCGGCGGTGTCGATCCGGATCTGCCACCAGCCGAACGGCCGCCACAGCAGCGGCTGCAGCACCTCGACGGCGTGGATGCGGCCAGGCGGCAGGGTCTCGTTGCTCGTGCTCAGGAGACCGAACCCGACACGCACCCCGTCGGGAGTGCCGGCGACAGAGTAGCGGAGCGACTTCGTGAAGCGGCGGATGTAGAAGCTGGCGGAGCCGATCAGCCCCGGCAGCACGACGATCAGGAGCCACAACGCCCCGCTCGCCGCGCCCCACATCAGGAACGCGACGACGACGAGCACGAAGACGGTGAACCCGCTGAGCACGAGCGAACCGAACAGACGCAGCGGCGGGATCTTCACGACCGACTCCGGGGGCGCCGCGTTCGGGTCGAGTTCGGGGGCGAGGAACTCGTTCACCCGTCGCCCCACCAACTCGCCCACAGCTGCGGAGCGCGACGCGGCACCTGGCCCGGTGGCGGCCACCCCGGCCGCCCCGTCCACCCCGGCCGCCACCGCACTACTGCCGCCGGCCGCGGCCTCCGCCGCACGGACCCCCGACGCCAGCCGCAGCACGTCACCGCGCAGTCCGTCGGCCAGGGTCGACCCGAGGTAGGCGAGCTGCACGTTCGCGTCATGACCGGCCACCGAGATGTCCAGCTTGGCCGCGCCGACCAGTCGGGCCAGCAGCGGGCGGACCACGTTGATGCCCTGGATCCTGTCCAATCGAGCCTTGCGCTGGGTACGGAACAGGATGCCGCTGCGCACCTCGACCGCGTCGCCGGTGATCCGGAAGCTGTGCATCCTCCACGACAGGTAGAACGCGCCGAGGCAGAGCAGCAGCACGACCGCGACGCCGAGGAGCGCCCAGCCCTCCCAGCCGTGGTTGTAGATCGCGTCAAGCGGGTCTCCGCCGTACTGCGGCGCACCGACGAAGAAGTTGATCAGCCGCTCACGCAGGTTGGACAGCACGAACCCGAACACGGCGATGAACACGATGCCGCCGCGCAGCAACGGTGTCGCCGGATGCAGCCGGTGCCACTCGCCGTCGGTGTACCGCTCGGCCGCGCGCTCCGCCGACGACAGGCTCGACGCCGGCCCCTGCGCCGACGGCTGCGGCGCGCTCACAGTCCCGCCCGTCTGCTCTCCGCCAGCTCGACCAGACGGTCGCGCAGCTCGGCCGCGTCCGGCTCGGGCAGCCCGGGAACCATGACACCGGTGGACGCCGCCGCGGTGACGAACTTCAGGTCCGCCAGGCCGAGCATCCGGCTGACCGGGCCGCGGTTGATGTCGATCAGCTGCATCCGCCCGTACGGCACCGAGACGAAGCGCTGGAACATGATGCCGCGGCGGAACAGCAGGTCGTCGTCGCGCAGCAGGTACCCGATCGACCGCGCCCGGCGCGGCGCGATCACGAGCGCGATCACGCTCACCACGACGACTGCAGCGAGGAGCACCCAGCCGAACGTCCACCCGCCGACCAGCCACAGGAAGAGACAGCCGGCGGACAGCACCAGTCCGCTGATGATGGTGCTCGCGATGACCACGAGCACGTACTTCGGCGAGACGCGACGCCAGTCGCCGACGCCGAGGTCAATCCGATCGGACATGGACGTTCTCCGTGCGCTCGTCGTCATCACCGGGAGGGAGGGTGCAGAACAGCTCCGCGACCAGCCCGGCCACGAGGAGGATGACCGCGCCTGCCGTCGCAAGGGCCGTCAGCAGGATCGCGTTGCCACCGGGGAGCACATCCCTGCTCAGCAGATAGGCGCCGACGCCGATGCCCGCTCCGACCAGCAGCGCTCCGCTCAGGCTGCAGGCCTTCGCCAGCACCACGATCCGCGTCGCCTGGAACGGGTCGATCCGCCGCACACTGCGACCGCGGACCGCCCGGCGGATGGGCACCGCGAACGCCACGACGATGACGGCGACGGCCACCAGCGTGATCGGGAGGGTCAGCGGTGGGATGAAGACGGCGACGCCCATCCCGGCCGCTGCCAGTTCGGCGAGGAACCCGATCGCCAGGCCGGCGACGCCGAGTCCGATGAGCGCGGTGGGGCCGGTGCGCTTCACGAGCGGTCCTCCCAGAGCTGTACCGGATCGGTCGCACGGGCCGCCAGGTCGGCGACCGCCCCACGGCCCGCGAGCCGCGCGCCAGGGTCGACGTCGAGCCAGGGGACGAGCACGAACGCGCGCTCGTGCACGCGAGGATGCGGGAGCACGATGCGCGGGTCGTCATCCGACATGATCCCGTCGAAGTCGACGATGTCGATGTCGATCGTGCGGTCGCCCCAGCGCTCCTCGCGCACGCGGCCCAGGTCGTCCTCGACGGCGTTCACGACGCCGAGGAGCCCCAGCGGCTCCAGCAGCGTCCGGACCAGCGCAACGGCGTTGAGATATGCGGGCGCCTCCTCGTCGATCCCCGCGGGCTTGAGCGCCGGCGTCTCGTACAAGCGCGACACGGCCCGCACGTCGATCCCGGGCTCCTCGTTCAGAGCCGCCACGGCGGCGCGGATGGTGGCCGCCCTGTCCCCCAGGTTGCTGCCGAAGGCCAGCACGGCGGGAACACCGACGCGCATCCGCACCGGCTTGCCGATCGGCGCCGCGTTCACGGCCGGCTCCGGACGATCCGCACGGCCACATCACCGAACGGCACGCTGATGGGAGCCTGCGGTTTGTGCACTGTCACCTCGACGGCATCGACGGGCTCGTGAGCGAGCACCGTCGCGGCGACCCGCTCGGCGACCGTCTCGATGAGGTCCACCGGGTCCCGCTGCACCGCGGCCGCGACCTCCTCTGCCAGCTCGCCGTAATGGACCGTCGCCGCCAGGTCGTCCCCCGCCGCCGCCGGAGACAGGTCGAGCCACGCCGTCACGTCGACCACGAAGTCCTGCCCCTCCGACCGCTCGAACTCGAAGACACCGTGGTTGGCGCGCACGCGCAACCCGGTCAGGACGATCGAATCGGTCGGCCGCGAGTGGATGCTAGTCATCGCGTCCAGCTTGCCACGCCCGGGTCACGTCGAGCGCGAGCCGCGTCGACGGCACGTCGTGGACGCGCACCGCCCACGCCCCCGCCTGCGCGGCCAGCGCGGAGATCACCGCGGTCGGCGCGTCGCGGTCCTCGGCCGGCGCACCCTCCGGGAGGAGCGCTCCGAGGAACCGCTTTCGCGACGCACCGATGAGCACCGGGTAGCCGAGCGTCTCGATCTGCGGCAGGCCGGCGAGCACCTGCCAGTTGTGCCGGGCGTTCTTGGAGAACCCCAGACCCGGATCCAGGATGAGCTTGGCCGGGTCGACGCCGCGCTGCAGGAGGTCGGTGATACGTGCCGACAGCTCCGTCCGCACCTCGGCGACCGTGTGGCTGTAGACGGCACGCGAGTCCGCGGCGTCGAGGCGTCCACGCCAGTGCATGACGACGTACTGGGCACCTGTGTCGATGACGGCATCCGGCATCCCGGGGTCGCCGAGGCCTCCAGACACGTCGTTGATGATCGCGGCTCCCGCTTCGACGGCTGCGCGTGCGGTGGAGGCGTTCAGCGTGTCAACGCTCACGGTCACACCGTTCGCCGCCAGCTCGCGGATGACCGGGACGACGCGGTTCTGCTCCTCGACCGGATCGACGCGCACCGCCCCCGGTCGCGTCGACTCTCCGCCGACATCCACCAGGTCGGCGCCCTGCGCGACCAGCTCCAGACCGTGCTCGATCGCCGCCCCGGGCTCCAGCCAGAGCCCGCCGTCGCTGAACGAGTCCGGCGTCACATTCAGGACGCCCATGATGAGGGTCACTCGGAGCCACGCCCGATCAGCGCCATGAGCTCCGCGCGGGCGGTCGGGTCGGTGTAGGCGCCCCGCGCGGCGACCGTGACCGTGGTGCTCCCCGTCTGGCGCGGCCCCCGCGTCGTCACGCAGGAGTGCGAAGCGTCGAGGACGACCAGCACGCCGCGCGCGTCGGCGCCGCGTTCGATGGTGTCCGCGATCTGCTCGGTCAGCCGCTCCTGCACCTGCGGGCGCGCGGCGAGCGTCTCGATGACCCGAGGGATGCGCCCCAGGCCGATCACGGTCTCGCCCGGCAGGTAGGCGATGTGCGCCACGCCGACGAACGGGAGGAGGTGGTGCTCGCAGACGGAGCGGAACTCGATGTCGCGCAGCAGCACGGTCTCGGCTTGCCGGTCTCCCTCCAGCGGAACAGGCTCACCGAGGTCGTCCGCCGCATCCCGGCCGAGACCGGCGAAGAACTCGGCGTAGGCGTCGGCGACACGCGACGGCGTCTGCGCCAGCCCCGGACGCGCCGGATCCTCGCCGATGGCGGCGAGGATCTCGGCGACGGCCGCTTCGATGCGCGGACGGTCGATGCCGGTCATGCGCGCGGCGGCCCTATGCGGTGGCCGGCCGCGGCTTGATGGCGGGCGCGCGCTTCGGCTTCGCCGCGGGCGGCTCGGAGTCCACTCCACCGTCGACCGCGCCGGCGTCGATCGGCGCCTTGGGGAACGGGATCGGGGGCACATCCGAGATCGGACGCTTGTCACTGGACAGCCACTGCGGGCGCTCCGGGAGCTTCTTCACGTCGGCGAAGATCTCGGCGATCTGGTTGTGGTCGAGCGTCTCCTGCTCGAGCAGAGCAGCCGCGAGGCGGTCGAGCACCGCGCGGTTGTCGTTGAGTACCTCCCACGCCTCGTCGTGCGCCTTCTCGATGAGGGCGCGCACTTCGGCGTCGACGCGCTCGGCGATCCGCTCCGAGTAGTCCCGCTGGTGGCCCATGTCGCGGCCGAGGAACATCTCGCCGTTCGCCTGGCCCAGCTTGACCGACCCGATGTCGGCGCTCATGCCGTACTCGGTGACCATCTTGCGGGCGATGGAGGTCGCCTTCTCGATGTCGTTCGACGCACCGGTCGTCGGGTCGTGGAACACGATCTCCTCGGCGACACGGCCGCCCATGGCATAGGCGAGCTGGTCGAGCAGCTCGTTGCGGGTGACGGAGTACTTGTCCTCCAGCGGCATCACCATCGTGTAGCCGAGGGCACGGCCGCGCGGCAGGATGGTGATCTTCGTGACCGGATCGGTGTGACGCATCGCCGCGGCGGCGAGCGCGTGGCCGCCCTCGTGGTACGCCGTGATCAGCTTCTCCTGGTCCTTCATGACCCGGGTGCGCTTCTGCGGACCCGCGATCACGCGGTCCACGGCCTCGTCGAGGGCGCGGTTGTCGATCAGCTGCGCGTTCGAGCGCGCGGTCAGCAGTGCGGCCTCGTTGAGGACGTTGGCCAGGTCGGCGCCGGTGAAACCGGGCGTCTTGCGTGCCAGCACCTCGAGGTCGACGGAGGCCGCCAGCGGCTTGCCGCGGCCGTGCACCTCGAGGATCTTCTTGCGGCCGAGCATGTCGGGCGCATCCACGCCGATCTGACGGTCGAACCGGCCCGGGCGCAGCAGCGCGGGGTCGAGGATGTCGGGACGGTTGGTCGCGGCGATCAGGATGACATTGGTCTTCGGGTCGAAGCCGTCCATCTCGACCAGCAACTGGTTGAGGGTCTGCTCGCGCTCGTCGTGACCGCCGCCCAGGCCGGCGCCGCGGTGGCGGCCGACGGCGTCGATCTCGTCGATGAAGATGATGGCGGGGGAGTTCTCCTTGGCCTGCTGGAACAGGTCGCGGACGCGGCTGGCGCCGACGCCGACGAACATCTCGACGAAGTCCGAACCCGAGATCGAGTAGAACGGGACGCCCGCCTCACCCGCGACAGCGCGGGCCAGCAGCGTCTTGCCGGTGCCAGGAGGGCCGTACAGCAGCACGCCCTTCGGGATGCGGGCGCCGACCGCCTGGAACTTGGCCGGCTCCTTCAGGAAGTCCTTGATCTCCTGCAGCTCCTCGATGGCCTCGTCCGACCCCGCCACGTCGTCGAAGGTGACCTTGGGGGTCTCCTTCGTGACGAGCTTCGCCCGCGACTTGCCGAACTGCATGACCTTGTTGCCGCCGCCCTGCATGCCCGAGATCATGATCCAGAAGAACACGCCGATGAGCAGCGCAGGGATGAGGAAGCCGAGGATGTTGACGAACCAGTTCGGCTGCGGGACCTCGTCGTCGTAGCCCTTGGGGAGGTTCGCGTCGTCGACCGCCTTGACGACATCCTGGCCGCGCGGCGTCACGTAGTAGAACTGCACCTGGTTGCCCAGATTGCCGTCCGCCTCTTTCAGCGTCAGGTCGACGCGGTTCTCACCGTCGACGATCTTCGCGCTCGACACCTTGTCCTGGGAGAGGTACTCCAGGCCCTTCTGGGTGGAGACGCTCTTGAATCCCGACATCGTGATCAGGCTGGAGCCGATCCACACCGCGATGATCGCGAGCACGACGTACAGGATCGGGCCGCGGAAGATCTTCTTGACGTTCATGGTGCGACCACAGTACCGCCTCGGCGCTGTGGGCCTCCTGCGTGTTCGCTCTGGGCGCTCTGCGTGCGCGAGGGCTGCGTCAGCTGTACACGGCGGGGGCCAGGATGCCCACTCCGCGGAGGGTGCGGTAGCGCTCGTCGTAGTCGAGGCCGTAGCCGACGACGAACTGGTTGGGGATGTCGAAACCGACGTACTGGACGTCGATCTCGACCCGCGCGGCGTCCGGCTTGCGCAGCAGGGTGAAGATCTCGATCGACTCGGGGCCGCGGCTGCGGAGGTTCGACAGCAGCCACGACAGCGTCAGGCCGGAGTCGATGATGTCTTCGACGATCAGGACCGTCTTGCCGCTGAGGTCGGTGTCCAGGTCTTTCAGGATGCGCACGACCCCGCTGGACTGCGTGCCGCTTCCGTAGGAGCTGACGGCCATCCAGTCCATCGTGACGGGGATGCGGAGCTCGCGGGACAGGTCGGCCATGACCATGACCGCCCCCTTGAGCACGCCGATCAGGAGCACGTCCTTGCCTGCGTAGTCGCGCTCCACCTCCCGGGCCAACTCGGCGATGCGGGAGCGGATCTGCTCCTCGGTGATCAGAATCTCTGTGAGGTCGTCCTGAACGTCCGTGAGTTCCATGGGGGAGGCGCTGTCCTTACGTGGTGGGGTGAAACCTGAGCAGGCCGTTCTGCCTGACAACTCTAACGCCTGGCAGATCGACCGGACCCTGCCCGTGCCAGTCGGTGATCAGCGACGTGACGGCCAGCGTGTGGGCGCGCGTCAGGGACACGCCGAACTCGGCGGAGACCACCAGCCGGACGATCCGCTGGCGGAGCGCGGCGGGATCCGCGGCGAGGCCGCGGACGTCCAGCTCGACCGCTCCGTCGTCAGCCTGGCCGACCAGCTCCTGCGCCCACTCGAGGGCGAGGCCGTCAAGCGCCTCGTCGTCCTCGCGCACCTGTTCCGCGGTGCGCGCGAGCGCCTCCGCGACGCCCGGGCCCAGCTCGTGCTCGAGCATGGGGAGGACGGCCTGCCTCACGCGCACGCGCGTGTAAGAGGGGTCGTCGTTGTGCGGGTCGTCCCACGGCTCCAGGCGGCTGTCGGCGCAGAAGGCGCGCGTCTCCGCCCGGCGCAGGCCGAGGAACGGGCGGAGGAGGCGGCCGGTGTCCGGCAGCATCCCCTGCAGGCTGGACGGGCCAGAGCCGCGGGCGAGGCCGAGCAGGACGGTCTCGGCCTGGTCGTCGAGGGTGTGGGCGAGCAGGATGCGCTCGGCGCCGGTCTCCGCACGGGCGCGATCGAAGGCGGCGTGCCGCGCGGCGCGCGCGGCAGCCTCCGGGCCGCCCGTCGCGGCGACCTCCACCCGGTCGATCCGCACGGGGTCGAGCTCGAGGGAGCGCGCCTGCTCTGCAGCCCGTGCGGCCACCGCCTCCGAACCGGGCTGGAGGCCATGGTCGACGATCACCGCGCCCGCCCGGAAACCGGCGCGAGGCGCTTCGAAGGCGGTCGCCGCCGCGAGCGCGAGCGAGTCCGCTCCCCCACTCAGGCCGACGAGGACGAGGGCGCCAGCCGTCAATGGTGCAGGGCGGGCGGGACCGTGGTCGTCGTGCGGGTCGACGCCCGGAAGCGCGGCGGCGGCGGCGAGGGCCGTCCGGACCGCACGGCGCGCGTCCGCGATCGCGGGAGTCAGGCGCGGGCGGCGCTCCGGGGCGGGGGAACCGTTGAGGGGCACCTAGTAACGTTAGTGCGGAATCACGACCACAAAGGAGCACCGGCATGGCCGAATACGACGTCGTCATCGAGATCCCCAAGGGGAGCCGCAACAAGTACGAGGTGGACCACGAGACCGGTCGCGTGTACCTCGACCGCGTGCTGTTCACCAGCTTCGTCTACCCGACGGACTACGGCTTCTTCGAGAACACCCTCGGCGACGACGGCGACCCTCTGGACGCGCTCGTCCTGCTCGAGTACCCGGTCTTCCCGGGTGTCGGCGTGAAGGTGCGCCCGGTCGCCGTCCTCAACATGAGCGACGAGGCCGGCGGCGACGCGAAGATCATCGCCGTGCCGTACAAGGACCCGCGCTGGCTGCACATCCAGGACGTCGACGACATTCCGGAGCAGACCCGCAAGGAGATCGAGCACTTCTTCGCCCGCTACAAGGACCTCGAGCCGGGCAAGTTCGTCAACATCGAGGGCTGGGGCGACGCCACGGAGGCCGAGACCATCATCCAGAAGGCGATCGCCAAGCTAGCCGACGAGCACTAACCCCCTCCCTCCCCACCGTCGAGTACACGAAAACTGCACGGATTCGGCGCGAATCCGTGCAGTTTTCGTGTACTCGACGGTGGGGAGGTCGGGCGGTGGGGGTCAGGCGCTGGGGCGCGCGACCAGGCGGTAGGGGGAGCCCCAGACGGACTGGATCTTGACGACGTCGCCCTCGGTGGGCGCCGCGATCATCATGCCGCCGCCGATGTAGATGCCGACGTGGTAGAAGTCGCCGGGGCCGGAGCCCCAGAAGATCAGGTCGCCCGCTTGCTTGGCGCTGTACGACACGAGCTGACCGCGGCCGGCCGCCGTGTAGTACTGGTTGTTCACGGAGTGGGAGCCGATGTAGAGGCCGGCGTACGCGTACGCCTTCATGGTGAGGCCCGAGCAGTCGTAGCCGGTCGGGCCCTCGCCGCCGAAGATGTACGGCTTGCCGAGTTGGGCTCGGGCGTACGCGATCGCGGTCTGCACGACGTTGCCGTTGGGGGCCGCGGGAGCGGCCGGAGCAGCAGGGGCAGCGCCGCCGCCTCCCCCACCACCGGACGACGCCGGAGGCCGCGCCGCCTGCTGCTGCTGTTGCTGCTGCGCCGCCTGCTGACGCCGCTGCTCCTCCTCGGCCGCCTTGCGGGCCGCCTCCTGCTGCGCCTTGATCTGCTCGCCCTGGAGGTACGCGGCCTCGGTCTGCGCCGACGTGTTCTTCAGCGTCGCGAGCTGCGCGACGAGCTCCGTCGACTTCTGCTGCTGCGTGGCCAGGGCCGCCTGCGCCTGGCTCTGCGCTGCCTGCGCCGCCGCGAGCGCCTTGTCGGCCTCGGCCGCGAGCGCCTCACGCTCGGTCTTGGCGGCCTTCGCCTGGGCGGTCAACGCGTCTGCGGTGTTCTTGTCCTTGGTCGCCTGATCGTAGACGGCCTTCGACTGCTCGGTCAGCTTGCTCATCGTTCCGAGCTGGAACAGGAGCTTGTCCGCGGCCGAACCCGAGCCTCCGCCCTTGAGCATGAGGTCGGTCGTCACGTCTCCGCCGCCGGACTTCGCCAGGTGGGAGGCGAGGAGACCGGCGCGCATCTTCGACGTCTTGGCCTTGTCCGCCGCGTCGGACGCCTGCTTCTGCAGGTCGTCGGCCTTGGCCGTCGCCGCTGTCAGCGCGTCCTTCGCCTGGAAGTACGCCTCCGCCGCCTTCTCGGAGGCGACACGGGCCGCATCCACACTCGACTGCAGCCCCGAGATCAGGGAGGTGATGTTGTCGATCATCGCCTGCTGGTTGGCCACGTTGTTCTTGGCCTGCTGCACGTCGTTCCACGACGGGTAGTCGACCGCCTGCGCGGGGGTCACGATGCCGATGGAGGCGGTGACCGCTCCCATGACGCCCGCGCCGATGGCGAGGCCCGGGCGGATGCGGCTGCTCTTCTCGTTCTCGTTAGCCAAGGGGTGCCTGCCTGTCTCTCATGAACGGGATGCCGTCGATCTTCGTGTCGTTGATGCGCACCTCGTAGTGGAGGTGGCAGCCGGTGGACGCCCCCGTCGTTCCGACGCGCGCGATGGGCTGACCGGCGCTGACGTGCTGCCCGATTCCGACGAGGATGCCGCCGTCGCGGATGTGCGCGTAACCGGTCTTGACCGCGCTGCCGTTGTCGAGGAGGACGAAGTTGCCGTACGAGCCGTTCGGGCCGGCGTAGATGACCGTGCCGTCGTGGGCCGCGTAGATGGGCGAGTTGCACGAGGCGCCGATGTCGATGCCCAGGTGGTACGTGCTTCCGACGCCTCCCGGGGAGGGACGGGCGCCGAAGCCGTCGGTGATCGGTCCGGCGGCCGGAACCGCCCACCCCTGTGGACCGACGTAGCCGCCCGGCAGTCCGCCCGAGCCGCGGGCTGCCGCCGCTGCAGCGGCCGCGGCGACGCCGGCTTCGTAGCCGGCGACGGTCTTGGCGGTGGCGTCCTTGAGGGCGGCGACCTGCGCCTGCATGATCACGATCTGCTTCTGCTGCTCGGCCAGCTTGTCCTGCGCGGCCTTCGCCGCTTCGATGGCCGCCTGCATCGCGGCCTCGGCGACGACCCGGAGTCGCTCGCGCTCGGCCTTGGCCTGGTCCGCCTGCAGGGAGAGCGACCTGGCCGTGTTCTGCGCGGTCTTCGCGTCGGTGTAGACCTTGTTCGACTGCTCCACCAGCTTCGACATGCTGCCGAGGCCGGAGAGCAGCTTGTCCGGGCTCGTAGAACTCGCGTTGTTGCCGCTGAGGAAGAGGTTCGCGGTCAGATTGCGGCCACCGGTGCGGTAGAGCTGGGCGGCGAGCTTGCCCGCCTGCTCGCTCGCGTCGTCCGCCTTCTTCTTGCTCGCGGCCGCCTGCGACTCGAGGTCGAGCGCCTTCATCGTCGCCGTGTCGAAGTTCGCCTGCGCGACCTCCAGCTCTTCGCCGCGCTTCACGGCAGCGGCCTGCGTGTCGGCGACCTCCTGCTTGAGGGAGGAGATGAGGCCGTTGATCCGGTCGACCTGGGCAGTGGCGGCGGACTCGTTCGCCTTGGCGTTCTGGACGTCCTGCCAGGACGGGTAGTTGTCCGCATATGCCGGAGCAGCGACAGCGCCGACCGCTGTCACGGCGGCGACGGCGAGGCCGGCGAGGGCAGCGCGGACCGCCCGGCGGCGGGGGCCGCTGGGCCTGTTCGTGGGAACCTCTCGGCTCGACGTCTGGCTTCTCATCGTGTTCTCGACCCGCTCACTTCTCGCGTCGACATCGGTCACATGCGTCACAGATGAACCGCAGTCAACATGCGCAACTTTAGCAACACGGGGTCTGCGGGCCAGGGTCGGATGGCCGTAATGCCGGATCGGGGGCGTGCGTCCGCACGGGCGGCCGGGGGGACCGCCTGGCTCGCAGACTATGCGTCCGCATACGGCGGTCGGGGGATTTCCGCGTGGCGTTGCGCGAACCGAGGCCGCGCGCGACCGCTCGACCCGCCCGGGATCCGGGCGCGATTCGCATTCTCGACGACACTTCCGTATGCTTATGCGTCGGTGGTCATCGGAAAGCGAAAGCGATTCGGGACGATCCGGCCCCATCGTTTAGCGGCCTAGGACGCCGCCCTTTCACGGCGGTAGCACGGGTTCGAATCCCGTTGGGGTCACGTCCAACGGCGTCCACTACAATTCAAAAAGCACCACAATAAGGCCCTGTAGCGCAGTTGGTTAGCGTGCCGCCCTGTCACGGCGGAGGTCGCGGGTTCAAGTCCCGTCAGGGTCGCCACGGCGACAAGCCCTTCCACTCGGAAGGGCTTCCGTCTACGTGGACGAGGGCGCCTCGGGCGCCGCGAGTCCCACGGCTCTGTAGCTCAGTTGGTAGAGCGTTCGACTGAAAATCGAAAGGTCACCGGATCGATGCCGGTCGGAGCCACCAAGAAAGCCCCCGGTCCCGAACGGAGTCCGGGGGTTTTTCGTTGACGCTACCGGCTGGTGAACCGGCGGTACGCCCACACGAGGACGGCGGTCAACGCTGCCACGACGATGAGCCCGACGGCGAACAGCGCAGTCCAGAGCGCGACCGGTGCCACGATTCCTCCTTGTCTGTGCGCTTGTCCGGTGCCGCGTGGGCGTGCGTCGCGATGGCGTCTCACTCGCCCGCGGAGCCCGTCAGTGCCTCGTGTTAGCCTCTGTCCGACCAGATTCGGGGGTGTCGGCGTGGGGGAACCGGACACCGATGCTGCACTGTGGCTGGAGGTCACCTCCGGCACCGAAGGTTCGTTCGCTGTCTTGCTCGATCGTCATCGGACGAGTGTGTTCGGCACGGCGTACGCGCACCTGAAGAGCGCGCACGATGCGGACGACGTCGTCGCAATGGTCTTCCTGGAGGCGTGGAAGAACCGCGACACGGTGTGTATCGTCGACGGTTCCGTCCTCCCCTGGCTCCTGAGTGTCACCGACGACGTGTTGCTCAAACGCACCCACAGCACGAGAAGGTGGCGTCGCCTGCTCGCAGACCTCCCCGAATCGGAGGAGCATGCCGACCACTCCGCCGACGTTCGCACCGACGCGGTCCGTGACACCCTGCTGACCCAGGTGCGCACCGAATCGAGCCGGCAGCGCCACGCGGTGCGGCGACGGTCCGCGATCTGGGGCGGCATCGGGCTGCTGGTCATCGGAGGTGCCGCAACCCCCGCCACCGCTATCGTCCGAACGCAGCCCGTGACCGACTCCGACATCGTCTACTGCCTCGCTTCGCCCCACCGGGGCGCGGACGGCAGTTCAGCTATGCCGCGGCCACACAGCCGATCGACATGACCCAGCTCATCGATCGGGCCCCTCACGCAGCGTCAGTAGACGCCGCCCGAATCAACTTCAGGGGCGACGCGTCGGGAGAAGAAGACCCGCTCGAATCCGTTGTCGGTGCGACGGCCGGTCTCCACGAATCCACGGCGCGGGTAGTACGCGAGATTCTCGACCATCGTGACGTGGGTGTAGAGCCGCACCTCGCCGACGCCGGCCGCGCGGGCATGCTCGTCCGCGATGGCGAGAAGCCGTGACCCGAGGCCGGCGCCGCGGTCCGACGCGGCGACAGCGACGTTCTCGACGAGCACATGGTCCGCATGCACCGAGAGAATCAGCAGCCCGACGATCACCCCGCCTCGCCGAGCCACAAGCGCCCGGCCATCGGCGACGATCGCACTGTAGTCGTCCAGCAGCGGGCCGGGCTTGCTGCCGATGCGCTCCACGTACGGCTCATACGCGTCACGGACGAGCTGCTCGATCGCAGGGACATCCGCTTCGACGGCTGGGGTGACCTCCACATCCATGCGGCCCAGGGTAGGGGTCAGCCGAGGGGTAGGCCACCGCGGACGCCCACCGACTTGGTGGACCCCGCGTCGGCCACGACGACGGCGAGCAGGTCCCGCTCGAAGCGCGGCGGCCCCATCGGATCAGCCGAGTAGGTCCCCCGCTCAGTGTCCGCAAGCCCGAAGGGGCCGCGCAGGTTCCAGAGGGCCCAACCGATCCCGTGCTCGCCCAGGACGCCCAGCGTCGCCTCCAGCCATGCCACCCGCACGGCGAGCGGAGCGCCGGAGTACGCGCCCATCTCGCCGACGTGCACCGCACCGCCGGCGTCGACGATGTCGATCCACGGCTGCAGAAGTCGCTCGATCGCCGCCGCGTCCCACGTGGCGGTCGTCTCGCCCGGGAGCGGAACGTAGCCGTCCCGGAGCGCGGAGGCGAGGTCCGTGCGCAGCGGCCACACGGGCTCCGCCGCCGTCGGCGCCACCCAGGGCGCTCCGTGGTGGGTGATGTCGAACGGCTTGTAGAGGTGCAGCGACGTCACGACCTGCGGGTGCAGCGTCCACTCCCGGGGCGGAGGGCGGAGGCCGGCGTCCCAGCCTTCGAGCACGACCAGCCGCTCCGGGGTGACCCGCCAGATGTCCTCCGCCGCCCGGCCGAACACGGTCCCGAAGGCCGCGTCGTCGATCTCCGGAGGCTCGTTGAGCAGGTCGAAGCTGAGCTGCTCGGGCGGCACGTCGGCGTAGCGCTCGGCCAGCGCCGTCCAGTATTCGCGGAACAGCGCCTGACAGGAGGGATCCGAGAACAGGTCTCCCTGCTCTGCGATGTCGAAATGCGAGCGCGAGTTCACGCAGTAGCCGGGCGCCCGGTGGAGGTTGAGGCTGACGTGGATGCCGTACGCGCGCCCCAGCTCCACCGCGCGATCGACCAGGGCGAAGCGGCTGTGGTCGATGGTGCGGCCGTATGGTCCGATGCCGAACCAGAGGTACGAGAGCGGGATGCGCGCATACGTCAGACCGAGTTCGGCGAGCGCCGCGAAGTCGGACTCCTGGATGCCCTGCCCCAGCCGGATGGGGAACTCCTCCGCCCAGCGGACGCTCGTCGAGAACAACTCGATCAGGTTGACGCCGCGCCAGTGCGCGGTCGAGGGCCCATCGGTCACGGCGCGAAGAGCCCGCCGTCGAGCCCGCGCACCCCGGCGGCCCACTCGTCGTGGCCGGACAGGCCTGCCGGGAAACGCGCAGCGGCAGCCTCGTCGATGTCGATGCCCCAGCCGGGCGCCTCGTTCGGGGTGAGCCAGCCGTCGACGATGCTCAACGTCCCCGGGAAGACCTCGTGCGTGGCGTCGTTGTAGACGTGGCCCTCCTGGATGCCGAAGGCGCTGGTGGTCACATCCACGGCGACGTTCGCCGCAGCCCCGACCGGGGAGGTGTCGCCCGGCGCGTGCCACGCTGTCCGTACGCCGAAGAACTCGGCCAGCGTGGCCAGCTTCTTCGCGGGCGTCAGCCCGCCGATGGCCGAGATGTGCGCGCGGATGAGGTCGACGCCGCCTCCGGTGATGAGCCGCGCGGCGTCGGTCACCGACGTCGCCAGCTCTCCGACCGCGATCGGAACCGGCGACTGCGAGCGCACCTCGGGGAGGCGGTCCCAGTGCTCGGGGGCGATCACGTCCTCCAGGAAGAACAGGCGGTACGGCTCGAGCGACCGTGCCAGCACCACGGCCTCCTTCGGCGTGAGCCGCGAGTGGACGTCGTGCAGCAGCTCCACGCCGTCACCGAGCCGGACCCGCGCCTCCTCGAACAGCTCGGGCGTCGCGGCGAGGTACGCCCGCGCGTCCCAGCCGTGAGGGTAGGGCGCTCCTGCCCGCGCCGGACCATCGACCGGCGGGGCGCCGTACGTGCCGATGCCGGCCTGGCCGGTCTGCAGCCGGATGTGCCGCCAGCCCTGCGCGACGAACTCCTCGGCCTGATCGAGGGTGCTCCGGATGTCCGGCCCACCCGCGTGGATGTAGGTGTCGGCCGCCGCGCGCACCTTGCCGCCGAGCAGCTCGTGCACCGGGAGGCCGGCCCGCTTGCCCGCGATGTCCCACAGGGCCATGTCGAGCCCGGAGAGCGCGTTGTTCCCGACCGGGCCCTCCCGCCAGTAGCCGGAGTACCGCGCGAGCCGCGTGAGGTCGCCGATGTCGCCCGGGTACCTGCCGACCACCAGCGGAGCGAGGTGCTGCTCCACGAACGCGACGACGGCGTGCCAGCGCTGCGTGAACGTCGCGCAGCCGAGACCGTACAGACCGTCCACGTCCGTGTCGACGCGCACGACGACGAGCGGCGTGCCCTCCGGCGCGGTGACGATCGTCCGGATGCCGGTGATGCGCACATCGTCCGGGGCCGTCCACGGTTGATCGAAGGTGCGAAACGTGGCGGTGTCACGCATGGAGCGCTCCCAACTCGAGTTCGTCGCCGGCGGGCTCCGGCCGGTGGATGGAGTACAGCGGTTCGAAACCGAGCAGGTCGCGGGCGCGGCTGGTGTCGACGAGCGGTCCGTGCTCGCCGACAGGCGACCGGAGTGGCACCGTCGGCGCGTAGGTGCGCAGCAGCTCCTCGGCCGGGCGGTCGATCAGCAGGTCGGCCGCGCTGAGGCTCACGACGTGCGCCCCGCTCAGCGGCGCGATCAGCGAGCGCTCGATCGCCCGGACGCCGTCCCGGATGTCCAGGTAGGCCCAGCCTTCGCGCGCCATGGAGGCGGGATCGCGCTCCACGGACGCCGCCGAACGCCGCAGGGTGTCGCTGTCCTTGATCAGCGGGAACCGGAGCGCCACCACGTCGATGCCCCACCGGCGCCACGCCATCCTCGCCGACGCCTCGTCGGTCTGCTTCGAGAGGGAGTACGCGTCGTCGATGTCGGCGGGGGTCTCCTCGTCGAGCGGATAGTAGGCAGGCTGCACGTCGTGGCTGTTCATCGGGACGCCGAACGCGTTCACGCTGCTGGCGATGACGGCCCGGCGCACCCCCGCCTGGCCGGCCTGCGCGAGCACGGTGAAGGTCGCGACGACGTTCGTCGCGAATACGGTCGCCGGCGTGCCGAGCGACGGATGCGGGATGGCGGCGAGGTGCACGACCGCGTCCGCGCCGTCCAGTGCGCGGGCGACGACGCCCTCGTCGCGTGCGTCGCCCTCGATCGTCCGGTCGGCCCGGCTGTCGTCGTCGAACACGAGAGACAGGGCCGTGACGTCGACGCCCAGCTCGACCAGCCTCCCGGTGATCGCGCGGCCGATGGACCCGTCTGCGCCCGTCACCAGGACACGTTTCGGAAGGTCGCTCATCCTGTCGCTCATCCCTTCACCCCTCCCGACATCCCCACTCCGCGCAGGAACGACCGCTGGAACACGATGAACAGCGCGACCGGGATCAGCAGCGCGAGGAACAACCCGGCCAGCTGGATGTTCAGCTCGCTCTTGGCCGCCAGCTTGGGCAGGGCGACCGACACCGGCTGGAGGTCCGGGTTCGGCAGCACCAGGAGCGGCCACAGGTAGTCCTTCCACGACGCGATCACGGCGAGCAGCGCGACGACGCCGAGGATCGGACGGGAGAGCGGCAGCACGACCGTCGTGAAGACGCGGAGGTGGCCGGCGCCGTCGATACGCGCCGCCTCGAAGTACTCCCGCGGGATCGCGTCGAAGAACCGCTTGATCACCAGCACGTTGAACGCGCTGGCGGCTGCGGGCAGCCACACCGCCCAGTAGGTGTTGGTGATGTCCGCTCCGATGACCGGCAGCTTCAGCACGGTGAGATAAAGAGGTACGAGCGACACGATGCTCGGGATGAACAGCGTGGCGAGGATCGCACCGGAGAGGAGCGGTCCCCACTTCGGCCGCAGCACGCTCAGCACGTACGCACCGGTGGTGCAGACGAACAGGTTGGCGATCATCGAGCCGAGGGCGAGCACCGCCGTGTTGCCCAGGTAGAAGCCGATGTGGCCCTGGTTCCACGCCGTCGCCAGGTTGTCCCACTCGACGACGCCCGACGGGAAGAGCGCCAGGGGGTCGCGGAGGGTGTCCTGCGTCGGCGAGATGGCCGCCTTCAGCAGCCACAGCAGCGGACCGAGCCCGGCGATCAGCAAGCCGATCAGGATCAGGATCTGCACGAGCGTCAGCGGGACGCGCACGCCCCGCCGCTTGCGGTCGGCGGCGGAGATGACGCTCCGCTCGCCGGTGTCGCGCGCGCGGCGCGTGCGGTGCCCGCGTTCCGCGACCTCGGGGAGGATCGGTTCGTCCAGCCGGGCCTGCTGGTCGGCCGGCAGCAGTGTGCTCATCAGTCGGAGCTCCATTTCCGTGTCGCCAGCTGGTACACCGCGGACAGGATGCACAGCCCGAGCGCCAGCAGGACGCTCAGGGCGGTCGCCGCCCCGTAGTCGCCGCTGACGAACGCGTAGTTGTAGATGAGGAGGAGGATCGTGGTGGTCGAGCCCTGCGGGCCTCCCCCGGTGAACAGGAACGGCTCGGTGAACAGCTGGGTCGTGCCGATCACCTGCAGCAGCAGCATCACGAGGATGATGCCGCGGATCTGCGGGAGGGTGATGTGCCAGACCCGCGACCAGATGCCCGAGCCGTCGAGCTCCGCGGCCTCGTAGAGCTCTGCCCTGACGGATGTCAGCGCGGCCAGGTAGATGATCACCGCGCTCCCCGCCCCGGCCCAGGTCGCCTCCAGGACGATGGAGGGCATGGCCGTCGCGGGCGAGTCGAGCCAGGGCTGCGGCGGGATGCCGACCAGACCGAGGATCGAGTTGAACAGCCCGCTGGGCGACGAGTCGTAGAACACCTTCCACAGCAGGATCGCGACCACCGGCGGCACGATCACGGGGAGGTAGGCGAGCGTCGTGTAGAGCCAGGAGCGGCCCTTGAGCTCCGCCATGAACACCGCGAGGAAGATCGGCAGCGGGAAGCCGAACACGATCGCCAGCAGCGTGAAGTAGAGGGTGTTGAGCGTCGCCTGCCCCAGCGACGGGTCGGCGAGCACGTAGGTGAAGTTGCTCAGCCCGACCCACTGCGCGGGGTCGACGAGATTGGTCTTCTGGAGGCTCATCACGAGCCCGTTGACGATCGGCCCCCACGAGAAGTAGAGGAAGATCAGAACGATCGGCACCGCGAACAGGACGACGGTGAGGCCGCCCTGCCGGTACCAGACGATCAGCCGGTGGGGACGCCGGGTCTGCGGCCGCGCCGGCCGCGCCGGCCGGGCATCGGGGATGGTGGGGGCCTGCTCCCTGATCACCATGGTCACTCCTTACGGGACTTCGCGGCCCGGCGCCCACGGCTGACCGTGAGCGCCGGACCGCCGGCGATCAACGGCCGAGTTTCGCTTGGACCGTGCTCGCCGCCTTCTTCAGCAGCGACGGGATGTCGGCGTTCTGATCCGTGAGCACAGCCTGCACCACCGGGTCGAGGGCAGCGTAGACCTCCTGTGCCTGGGCAGCCGGCTCCGGGATGATCTTCTGGTCAGCGGCGACCTTCACGTACGGCGCGAAGTTGTCGATCGGCACGTTCACGTACGGCTTGATCCACGCGTCGTACTTCGCCTGCTGTCCTGCGCTGAGGACGGGCAGTCCGGGGAGGCCGACCGGCTGCTTGTCGGCCGCGGAGGCCTTGGCCGTCGCCACGGCGGTGTCCTCGTCGCGGTACTTGTTCAGGTAGTAGAACTCGATCCACTTGAGCGCTGCGACCTTCTCCTGCTCCGTCGCCTTGGGGCTGACGACCTGCACCGAGCCTCCGGAGAGTGTGCCGTGCTCGCCGCCGCTCTGCGGGAGCCCGCCGACGCCGAGCAGCTTCGGGTCCATCCCGTTGGTCACGACCGAGGCCGAGTACTGGTCGGGCGCCGACATGAACATACCGACCTTGCCTGCCGCGAACTGCTGGGCCATGCTGTCGAGGTCCCAGAGGGACGTCGTTCCCATCGACTGGTCGGTCCACCGCATGTCGTGCACCGTCTTCAGCGCGTTCTGCGAGGGCGTGTCATCGAAGGTCACCTTCGTGCCGTCCGCGTTCTCGACCGTGCCGCCGAAGGCGTACGTCTGGGTGGTGAACATCCAGCCGCCCTGGCCCTTGGTGCTGAGCTGGGCGTAGCCGACGGCGCCGGTCTTCTCGGCGATCTGCTTCGCGTCGGTGCGCACCTCGTCCCACGTCGTCGGCGGCTTGTCGGGGTCGAGCCCGGCCTTGGTGAACAGGTCGCGGTTGTAGATGAGGCCGACCGAGTAGGCCGACGTGGGGACGCCATAGGTCTTGCCACTGCTGTCCTGGGCGACCTTGAGGACGGTCGGGTTGAGCTGACTGATCAGCTTGGTCTCCTTGAGCGCGTCGGAGAGGTCGGCGACCTGCTTGCGGGCGATCAGCCCCTGCGGCTCGGTGAACGGCACGCTCTGAACGTCGGGCAGGTTGCCGCCGGCGACCAGGGCCTGGAACGTCTGGGCGTCCCAGGCGGTCTCCGTGGGCTTGAGGTCGATGGTGGGGTTGGCCTTCTCGAAGGCCTTCACCTGGCTGTCGTAGTAGGCGCGGTTGTCCTTGTCGGAGGACGGGGGCCGGTCGCCGATCGTGATCGAGACCTTGCCGTTGTCGCTGCTCGACGGCGAACTCGAGCATCCGACCAGCGCGGCGAGCACGGCGACGCCGGTCACTACGGCGACGGTCGCCTGACGTGATGGTTTCATCATTGAAACTCCTTGATTGCTGCGGCGTGAGCGGCCGCGATTCTCCGGGTGTGAAATGGATGGCGCAAATGCTTTCGCATCCGCAGTCTGCCTCATCCCGACGCCGCAAGCAAGCGAAAATCTGAATTGCGCAATCAATTGCGCAATTCGGCGTCTTTGCGCTGCTGGATTGGCTGAGGCCCGATGGAAGAGTTTGCGCTGGGCCGCGCCGTTGGGTCCACATCCGCCTCGCGCGGCCGGGCCCTCCGCGGGCCACCTCGCGGAATCGCTTACACTCGGGTGACGCGCATTTGCCCGTGCCACTAGCGTAGGGTGAGCGCCGTTCTCGAGGAGGATGCATGACCAAGCGGGCCAGCATGAGCGACGTCGCTCGCGCGGCGGGCGTCTCGCTGACCACGGCGTCCCGCGCCCTCGGGGGGGTCGGCCGCGTGTCGCCCGAGACGCGGGCCAAGGTGATCGCGACCGCGGAGCGCCTCCAGTTCCAGCCGGACATGATCGCCCGGTCGTTCGTGACGGGCCGCAGCTTCATCGTCGGCGTCCTCGCCGAGCACGGGCAGGGCCGCTTCAGCATGCCGCTCATCGTCGGCGCCACCGACCTGCTCGGTCGAGAGAACATCGCGGCGGTCACGCTCGACGCGCACGGCACGCCGCGCGTCCTCACCGACTACCTCAAGCGGCTGCGGTCGCGCCGCATCGACGGCATCCTCGTCGTCGGCGACGACCCCAACCGGGCGAGCCTCGTCCTGTCCGATGACTTCGCGGTCCCCGTCGTGTTCGCCTCCTCGTCCGCCACGCCCGAGACCGACTACGTCGTCGCGCCGGACAACCGCGGCGCCGGCCGGATCGCCGCCGAGCACCTGATCGGCCTCGGCCGCCGGCACGTCGCGCACGTGACGGCTGCCGTCCACGAGCCGGCCGTCGATGCCCGCGCCGCCGGCTTCGCCGACGCGATGGAGTCCGCAGGGATGCGGCCGGCTCTGGGCGGCCCCCTCTACGGCAGCTACCTCCAGCGCTGGGGCACGGACGCGGCCGAGCGGATCATCGCGAGCGGCGAGCCCGTCGACGCGATCTTCGCCGCGAACGACGAGATCGCCATCGGACTGTTCGCGACCTTCCACCGTCACGGCATCCGAGTGCCCGATGACATCGCGATCGTCGGCTACGACAACCGTCTCGCCGGGGTCGCCCGCCCCGACGACCCGCTCACCACCTTCGACCCGCAGCTGACCAAGGTCGGCGAGAGAGCTGCCGAGCGCCTGCTCGCGGCGATCGGTGGAGACGGCGAGCCGGGCATCGAGTACGTGGAGCCGAAGTTCATCGCGGGGCGCTCCACGGTCGGCCCGACGCTCGAGCCCTACGACGTGCTCTGAGCGCTCACGCGCTCGTCCTCGGTGAGCCAGCCGGATCCCTTGCGTGCGACGGCACCGTCAGTTGGTGAGTCGGTCCGCGATCCTCACGGCGATATCCGTGGCGGCAAGACTGGTGGTGTCGAGAACCAGCTCTTCCGCGAACTGCGCGCGTTCGAGGATCCCGGCCAGTTCCGGATGTCGTCTTTCATGCCACTCAAGGTCTCGTGCGTTCTCGCCGTGCCGAATCCCGAGCCGAGCCAATGCCACGTCGGTGTCCAAAACCAGTCGCACCAGCAGCGGGTTCCCGGATCCGAGTGCCGCCACGCAGCGGTCGAACTGCTCGGCTGTCTCCACCACGCCGGCAGCCACGATCACCTGCGCGCCACGAGCACGCAACTGCGCGGCGACGGCCCTCATGTTCGCCACGGCCAGTTCGAACTGGAACGGGTCTTCTCGTGGAGCTGGCCAGGCGCGGCGGAGCCAGTCGACGTCGATCACCGCACCCGGAACGCCGCGCTTCTCAAGCTCTTCACCCAGCTGGTCCGCGGCCGTGGTTTTGCCCGCGCCGACGCTTCCGTTGATCCACACGGCGTCGTAAGCAAGACGGGTCATACGCGAAACCATACCGAACGCACTCGAGCCGAGCCGTGGTGGCCGGGTTCGGCAGTCCCGCGGCTCGAGTGGTGAGTGGGTGCCCGAATTCGGGGCGAGTGGTGACGTGATGTCGCTACTCGGCCGACGGCGGGAGGCTCACGCGGTCGCCCACTGGAACGTCTCCCAGCCCAGCAGCCGGGGCGCGCTCGCCTGCACCGGAACACCTGCCGTGTTCTCCTGCGCGCTCGCGAAGTCGCCGGCGGCGAGCGAGAGGAGGCCGACGCCGCCGTCGCCCGTCGGGACCCAGCGGAAGGTCTCCCAGTCGTCGAGCACGGTGACGCCGGCGATCAGCGGCGAGCCGGCGGTCGCCAGCCACGCGCTGACGTAGCCGTCGTTCGCCTCGGCGCGCAGGCCGATCATCCCGTCAGCTGCATCGACGACCGTGAAACGCTCCCAGGAGTCGACGACGGTGGCGACAGCGGCCAGCGGTGCGGTGCCGTCGTCCTGCTTGCGTGCGCTGACGTACAGACCGTTGGACGCCTTCAACGAGATCGTCGAGCCGATCGGAGCCGGGTTCGCGACGCCGTCCGGGTGGGCGAACACGTAGTCCTGATAGGCGGAGTAGGGCGGGTCGAGCGGAGTGCCGTCCCCCTCTGTCACTCCCCACTTGGTGCCCTCGTCGAGGTCGTAGTACATCGCCGATTGGAGCCCGACGGTGGTCCGGGCGGTCCGGAACTCGTCGAGCTGCGTCGGGATGTAGGACGCACGGTGAGCAAGTGTCTGATTCGGGTCCGAGTTCCACTCCGTCACCATGAACGGCGTGCCGTACCGCGCCTTGGCGTAGACGGGGAGGTTGAACGACGGGCCGGCTCCGTCGGTGCCGATGCGGAAGAGGTCACCATCCCCCTCGTAGTTGTGCCACGTGGTGATGTCCCAGCGCACCGGGGTGTAGCCTCCAGAGCCGTCCGGCTGCAGACCATCCCAGAGGGCGTCCGCGGCGCCGATGTCCGACCGGCAGAAGTTGATGCCGCACAGCGCCGAGGGCTGCACCTGCTTGACCCCGTCGATGAGGCCCAGCATGAAGCCGCGCATGATCGGCCAGGTGCCGTTGTCCCAGTCGACGGCCTTCGTACCCGCGTCGTTGGTGTGATCCGCGGCGACGACGTACGGGTCGCGGGTGAGCTCGTTCCCGCACTCGTACATGGTGACGCCGAGCGGGGCCATGGCCGTCGCCACCCGCACGGCGACATCCTTCGCGGCCGCGTACGCCTGGGACTCGGAACTGAAGAGGAGGTTGTGGTTCTGGTCCTGGAGTCCGGCGTCGATCACCGGGAGCACCGTCTTCCCCGCGGCGATCACCCGTTGAGCGATCGCTGCCGCGTCGGCGATCGTGCCGGCGTCGGCCCCGGTGTTGACGCGCAGCATCGTAGCTCCGAGCGCGCCCAATGCGGCGGCGATGTCCGTCGGCGAGAGCGCAGTGTCGTGGTGGGTGTTGATGCCGTACATCAGGCCGGCCGGGGCGGACAGCGGGATCCGCGGGTCGGTGACCTTCAGCCAGACGCCGTTGGGGCAGACGTACCACTGGCCGCCGGTGCCGCGGTGGTAGACCATCCCGCCGTACCAGAGCACCACGGTCACGTTGTAGGTGTTGCCGACCGTGGCGCCGTTCCGGTAGACGACGCCGTTGGAGAGCGTCCACGTGTTGCCGCCGTTGTCGATGATCGACGTCGCCGAGGGGATGGTCGTGCCGTCCGGCGACGCGTTCGGGGAGTCGGTCAGCGGGCGCACGCCGAGTGGTCCCGCCGATGCCCTGAGCGGCGGTCCGCCGGCCGCGAGGGCGAGGGAGGCGGTCGCCGCAGCAGCAGCGGCTGCGCCGAGGAAGGTCCGCCGCGGGATGGGCGCAGGTTCGTTCATGTTCGTGACTCCCGAATTCGTCACGGCGCGCACACGTCGTCGTGAGGCTGTTGCAGCGCAATCGCTTGCACAGCACAGGATGGGGCAATCCGGCCATCCGCGCAAGTCCCCCGCACTGAGATCCGTGCGGCGCGAATCCGCGATTGACACTCCCATCGCCGCGGGCCTAACCTGGCCGGGCCGCGCGATTCCGCGCCTCGGCATCCCATTTCGAACGATGGAGTTCACAGGTGAAGATTCGATCGTTATCGATCGCGACCGCGCTGGTCATGCTTGGCGTCGTCGCGATTCCGACCTCCGCGCAAGCATTTGCGCAGAATGGTTCGCGCGGAGGGGGCGCATCAGCCGCCGCGAAGCCGCCGGCGGACTGCCCCGCCGCCACGGCCAACCCCACGACCGACAACGTGACCGACTACCGCCTCGACTCCAACGTCGTGGGCGCCGGACGCTGGTCCTACGAATCCATCGACGGCGACGCGGTCGGCCTGCTTCAGAAGGGCGGAACCGGAGCCTTCGCTGCGGACGAGTGGGCGGCCGACACCAACAAGCCGGAGCACGCCTGGTTCGTGAAGGCCGACGGCTCGATCGGCACCGACTACCGGTCGATCGCCGAGACGTACACCGTTCCTGCGGTCGCCGACGGCAAGAACGTGCACATCTCCGGTTCGTTCACCTCCCCGGGCGGTCGCTTCCGCGTACTGCTCTCGCACGACGGAGACCCGGACACCATCGGCAGCCCGAGTGCCTTCACCCAGCTCTTCACCTACACGGGCACCTCGACGACCTTCGACCTGAACGTCACGGCGGCGGCCGGCGATGACATCCTCTTCGTGGACGACTCCGTGTCGACCTGGTGGGTTCCCGGCACGCTGAAGGCGTCGGTCACGACGCAGCTCTCCACGCCACCCGCGGTGGTGAAGGCCACCCCGGGGGCCGGTGCCATTCAGGCCGGGGATGCGGTGAAGCTGTCGAGCGCGACGGCCGGTGCGTGCATCGCCTACACGACCGACGGCTCAGACCCGACGACGTCCGCTACGGCGAAGACGTACACCAAGCCGATCACCATCACGGCCGACACGGACGTCAAGGCGGTCGCGATCTCGTCGACCGGCGCGCCGAGCGCGGTCTCCGACCTCCCGTACGTCCTCACCGAGCCGTTCCGCGCGTTCGCCGGCATCAACCAGGCCGGCACCACCGGTCTGACGGCCGGCGTGCAGTGGTCGCGTCAGGACTTCGACTGGGGCACCGTCGAGCCGGCCAAGGGCCAGATCGACAAGGCCGCTCTGGCCGAGTACGTCCGGCAGTTCACCGAGGCGAAGGCGCACGGCGAGACGATCCTGCCCGTGCTCGACTACACCGCGGGCTGGGCAGCCAACCGCACCGGCTACACGTACGACTTCCACGGGAAGACGTACGTCTACGGCCCCGTGATTTCGGAGCAGAACGGCAACTTCACGCGCCAGCTCGTCACCAAGGACGCGAAGGGCGTCGTGCTCTCGACGGAGAACGTCCAGACGAACATCGGCCGCACTCCCCCGCAGGACCCGGCCGACTGGACCGCCTTCGTGAAGCTCGCCGTGGACACGCTCAAGCCGCTCGGGATCACCTACTTCCAGGTGTGGAACGAGGCCTACCCGGGCTCCGGCTTCTGGGAGGGCGGCATGGACCAGTACATGCAGGACATCCAGCTCCCCGCGGCCAAGGTCATCCACGCGGCCGGAGTGAAGCTGGTCTACGGCGGCTGGATCTGCGGCGCACCGCTCAGCGAGTACATCGCGCTGCTGGACAAGTGGAACGCCTGGAAGAGCATCGACGTCTACGACATGCACTACATGCCGATCGGGACGATGCAGACGATCTACGCGGCGGCTCAGAAGCGCGGCATCAAGAATCCGTCTGTCTGGCAGACGGAGATCGGCTTCACGACCGAGGACAAGTTCATCGCCGACATCTATCCGCGGGTCTTCCAGTGGGAGCTGTCGAAGGGCGGGACGAACATCGACCAGACCAAGCTGATCTACTTCGCCGACTGGTCGCCCAACGATCCCGCAGCCTTCGGCTACAACCGCACGATCCGCAGCGGTGACGGCCTGAGCACCAAGGGCAAGACGCTGGTGACGCTCGCCAACCTCCTCCGCGGCAGCAAGGCGGAGGTCTACGACGACTTCACCACGACGCCCGGGCTGAAGCCGGAGCTGAACGAGGCACTGTCGACGGCGAACGGCTTCCGGCTCGATGGCAACCGCGTCGTGCTGGCGATCGACCTGAAGCGGCAGAACCAGGCGGACATCTTCGAGGACCAGAACACGGGTGACACCATCCACCTGAACTTCGGTGACCCGACGATGACCGTGACCCTGCGCAACGTCCACGACCTGAAGTCCCTCAACCGCGTCGACCTGTTCGGCAACACCACGCCGCTCACCTGGAAGAGCACCGGCAAGAACACCATCCAGGTGGAGGTGCCGATCATCGACGCCGACCCGACGGTGCACGACCTCAACCAGACGGAGAACGAGGACGTGTTCTACCTGTCGCTGCAGCAGGGCTGAGCATGCTGATCGACACGCTCCACCAGGACCGGGCGCTCGCCGTCATCCGCGCGCCGAGGATCGACGACCCTGTCGCCCTCTGCCGGGCCCTCTCGCACGGGGGGATCCGGACGGTCGAGTTCACGTTCACGACCCCCGGGGTGGAGCGTGTCATCAGCGAGGCGACCGCCGGCGCCCACGATGCCCTCGTGGGCGCCGGGACGGTCACCGATCAGGGCGCCGCCGAGCGGGCGATCGCGGCAGGCGCGCGGTTCCTGGTCACTCCCGGCCTGCAGGAGCGGGTGGCCGCCGTCGCGCGCGAGGCGGGCATCCCGCTCCTGCTCGGTGCGCTGAGTCCCAGCGAGGTGATGCGGGCGGTGGAGCTGGGCGCGGATGCCGTCAAGATCTTCCCCGCCTCGCTCGTCGGCCCGGGGTATCTGCGCGACCTGCGCGGTCCGTTCCCCACCGTGCCGTTCGTCCCGTCCGGCGGGCTGGATGCGTCGAACGCCGGCGCATGGACGGCGGCCGGAGCGCTCGCGGCGACCGCCGGATCGAGCGTCGTGAGCGCCTCCGACATCGAAGCCGGCGATTGGGACGCCGTGACGGAGCGGGCGCGTCTCTTCGCCGCCGCGGCCGCCGCAGCCGCCGGCGGCGAGCTCGCCGGACGAGCACGAGCGATCCGATGATCCATTCGGGAGGCGAACCCGCGGTGGTCACCGTCGGCGAGGCGATGGTCGTTCTCTACCCGCACGACCACGCGCCGCTCGCGACCGCGGACACGTTCGACTCGGACGTCGGCGGCGCGGAGCTGAACGTCGCGACGACAGTGGCGCGCCTCGGCGTCCGCTCGTCCTGGATCTCCCGGCTGGGCGCGGACGGGTTCGGCGACCGCATCCTGGCCACGGCATCCCGAGCGGGCGTCGACACGTCCGCGGTCGAGCGCGACCCGTCCCGCCCCACCGGGATCTACGTGAAGGAGACGACGGTCGGCGACGCCGGGGCGCGGACCAGGATGCACTACTACCGCCGCGAATCCGCGGCCTCCGCCCTCGCGCCCGAGGACCTGCGCGCACCCGAAGCCGTCCGGCTTCTGCGGGGCGCCTCAGCGGTGCACACCACCGGCATCACCGCCGCGCTCTCCCCCACCGCCGCTGCCGCCGCGGCCGGCCTCCGCGGCCTCCTCCGGCCAGGGGCCACGTTCAGCGTCGACCTCAACTACCGCCCGCAACTGTGGCGGGACCGGGATGCCGAACCGCTCCGCGCGCTGATCGCCCAGGCCGACCTCCTCTTCACCGGACGCGACGAGGCCGAGGAGTTCTTCGGCCACGGCGACCCGTGGCGGTTGCTCGAGGAGCATCCTCGCCTGCACACCGTCGTCGTCAAGGACGACGCGCTCCGCGCCTCCGCCTACACCCGCACCGGGACCGAGACGCACGTGCCGTGCCTCCGGGTCGACGTGGTGGAGCCGGTCGGCGCCGGTGACGCCTTCGCCGCCGGCTACCTCGGCGCCCTCGCGCGCGGACTCGACGGCGTCGCGCCGCTCCGCCTCGGGCACGCGCTGGCATCGCTCGCCCTGATCAGCCGCGGCGACCGCCCCGACACCGTCCCCTCGCCCGAAGAGTGCGACCGCATCGCGCAGGTCGCCGACGACGAGTGGGCCCGCTGGATCGTGGCACCGCAGGGAGGCGGAGCCGCTGGAGCACCTCCCTGGCTTCAGGAGCGCACCGGCTCCGCAGGACCGATCTGAGTCCCGATGACGAACACCCGCACAATCGTTTTGGACGACGGCCGGACACGGGCCACCTTCGACGGCGCCACCGGCGCGCTGACCGGACTGGTGAACGAACGCGGCTGGAACGTGGTCGCTCGTCCGGAGCTCGGCTCCGCGTTCCGCCTTCTCGTCCCTCTCGACGGTCGCCGCAACAACGTGGTGGAGGGCACCGCTCAACGGCCGCCGTCCGTGGAGCACACCGAGACGACGGTCGCCTTCACCTGGCGCAGCGTCGTGAGCGAGCACGGGGGCGCCCACGACATCGGAGTCCGGCAGGCGTACGAGTTGACCGACGGACGGCTCGTGGTCCGGACCACCATCGACAACCGCTCCCCGCTCGTGGTGGAGAACGTCTACGCGCCCGTGCTCGGCGACCTTCGGCCACCGACCGTCGACGGCACGCTGACCGCCTACCGCCACGACTACGGGTCCGGGATGGCCCAGCCGATGTGGCCGCAGTTCCAGAACTCGGCCGGCTACCACGGGGTCGACGTCCCTACGCAGCTGGCGCAGCAGTGGATGGCGGGATACGGCACGCCGGTGGTCCCGTACACGCTGCTCCAGTCCGACGGCCAGGGCCTCTACGTCGGCGTCGAGGAGCCGACGGTCGAGTTCGTCGCGTGGCATGCCGAACTGTGGCCGGGCTACGCCGACTCGCTCGAGGCCAGTGTGCCGTTGACCGACGAGCTCGCCGGCGTCCCGGTCCGCACGCGGTTCGCAGCGGTGCACATCCCGTACCTTCTCGCCGGGCAGTCCCGGACTCTCGTCCCGCTTGCCCTGGAGTTCTACGAGGGCGACTGGCACGCCGGAGCCGATGTCTACTCCCGGTGGCGCGAAACCTGGTTCGCACCAGCGGCCGTGCCCGCATGGGCGCAGGAACCCCACACGTGGCAGCAGCTGCAGCTCAACTCCCCCGAGGACGAGCTGCGCTTGTCGTTCTCCGAGCTGGTGGAGGTCGGGAGGGAGGCGGCCGCGGCAGGAGTCAGCGCGATCCAGCTGGTCGGCTTCAACGAGGGTGGGCAGGATCGCGGCAACCCCTCCCACTGGCCCGACTCCCGGCTGGGCGGCTTCGACGAGCTCAGGCAGGCGATCGCCGATATCCAGGCGCTCGGAGTGCGAGTCGTCCTCTTCGCCAAGTTCAACTGGGCCGACCGCTCTCGTGACGACTTCACGACCACGTGGCTGCAGCACGCGGTCAAGGATCCCTACGGCGACTACTACCTGTACCCCGGCTACCGGTACGAGACGGCGACGCAGCTGTTGGATATCAACACGCGCCGGCTGGTGACGATGTGTTTCCTGTCCGAAGCGTACCTGGAGGAGTGCCTGCGCCAGTTCGACGTCCTGGTGGCGCTCGGCGCCGACGGCATCCTCTACGACGAGTGCCTGCATCACTTGCCGTCCTGGTGCTGCTTCGACGAGTCGCACGGCCACCGGTACGGAGCGCCGACGTACGCCAATGACCTCGAGCTGGTCCGGCGCTTCCGCGAGAGGCTCGGCGATCGACCGGACTTCCTCTTCGCCGGCGAGGCCGTCTACGACCGGGAGTTCGAGGCCTACGGACTGTCGTACCACCGGAGCGAGAACCGACACCATCTCCCGCTTCACCGCTACACGGCTCCTGCGCAGCAGATGATGACGGCCGTCACCGGATTCGACGACCGCAACATGGTGAACCAGGCCCTGCTGTACCGATACATCGTCAGCCTGGAGCCGTACAACTTCACAGGTCGGCTCACGGACTTCCCGGCGACCGTCGCCTACAACCGGCGCATGCACGAGCTCCGCGTCGCCGCCCGGAAGTGGGTGTGGGACGGGCGCTTCTCGGACACCATCGGTGCGACCGTCACGGATGAGGCGGGCAGCATCGCGCATCCGTACACCGTGTTCAGCGCCGCCGATGGAAGTCTGGCGGTGTGCGTCGCCAACTACGGGACTGCCCCGGTGACCTGGACCGTCAGGATGGATGGCGCGCCGGACTCATACCGTGTCCGCGCCGTCGATGACGACGAGTGGTCCGACACGGACGGCCGGGTGACTCTGCCGCCGCGCAGCGCCGCGGTGATCGTCCGCGCCTGATCCGGACCCGGGTTGCTCCACGTGGGTGAAGCGGGCGCCGCAGCGCTCGATCGTCATGCCTGCCGCTGCGCGAGGCGGTCCTGAATTTCGCGGATGATCCTCCCCAACTCGCCGGAAGCCAGGAGGCCCGCACCGAGCGGCCCGGCGGAGTCCTCGCCGAGCCGCGGGAGGCGACCGAGGGCGTCTCTGCCCGGCACGGACAACCGCTCCAGCTGCCAGGCGACCTCCTTCTCGGCGGCATCCGGGTCTTCCGGGTGAGCAAGGGCGACGGCGTGCGCCGCGTAGGCCGCGGCGCCGAGGGCGTGCGCCCCCATGTGCGCGACGCCCGCCGCTTGTCCTGCCGCGCGGGCTGCCGCCTTCGCCGCGGGACTGCTCGCCGAGCGGGCGGCGCGTCCCGCGACGAAGCGCCGGCTGATCTCGCCGGCGGCGGCCAGCTCGCCGCGCGCGAAGGCGCGAGCCCGGGCGATGGCATCGCGGGGCCGGTCGTCGTCGGCCGCTTCGGCCTCGAACACCGGGAGGACCCGCTCCGCGCAGTCCGCCGCCCACGCGGCCAGCACCCTCCGGTCCGGGAGGGTCAGGGTCTGAGGGGAGGCCATCGGTTCACCTCCGCTCCTGGCGGCGCAGCGCTCGAGCCCGCGCGGCGTCATGGGCGTCGGAGAGCAACGCCAGAACACGGTCGGCGGTCCGGGACCCGGGGTCGACCACCGCCACCCAGCCCGCCTCTCCATACAGTGGATGCGCCACGAAGGTGTCCGCCTCAGAAGGGTCGTCGCCCTCCACGAGGCGCATCGCGTCCCGACCGACGTGGATGTTGACCCGGAACCGGCCGGGACGGTCGAGGTCCGACCGGGTGTCCTCGGGATAGTTCTTGGTGACGATGGTGCCGTAGGGCTGCGTGCGCTCGGGCATGACCCCGTCGGGCGCGTAGTAGAAGAACGCGTCGCCCCAGGCGAGCTCCGGGAGACCGCTCCCCTCGTCGGGCTGAACGACCAGCGCGCCCTCGAACCTCCTGACTGCTTCGATGATCTGCTGCATGTCCATGTTCCCAGGATGAGGCTGAAGTGCTTATGTGGACTTCTCCCCCGAAATACGAGGAAATCACGTGGCAAACCCTCCAGAGCAGCTGTTCACGACCGTCGAGCTCGGTCGGCAGGTGGGATACTCCGCGCAGCAGGTCCGGGACTTGGAGCGGCTCGGCGTCATCCCGGAAGCCGCACGTGGCGCGAACGGCTACCGTCGCTACCGTCGGGAGCACCTCGTCACCCTCCGGGCGTACCGGGCGCTGGCGGCCTCCGTCGGTCCGGTGCCGGCCCGACGGCTGATGCCCCGACTGGTCGCAGCGCCGATCGACGAGGTCGCAGAGAGTATCGATGAGCTGCATGCGACGCTCGCCGGGGCACGTGCACGCGTCCGCGGAGCGCGTCGGGCCATGGAGGCCGTCCTCGGGGATTCGGGCGACGTCTTCGCCGCCGACGACGCGATGACCATCGGCGAACTCGCTGACGCGCTCGGGGTGCGGCCGTCCGCGCTGCGCCACTGGGAGCACGAGGGGCTCGTCGCGCCCGGCCGCCTCGTCACCGGCGCCCGCAGCTACGGAGCCGGCGCGATCGCCCAGGCCCGGCTCGTCGCCGTGCTGCGCGAAGGCGCGTACCCGATCCCCACCATCGGCCGCGTGCTCGACCAGCTCAGGACCGGTCGGTCCGGCGTCGGTGCGTCGCGGCTCCTCGACGCGCGCCTGGCCGACCTGACCCGTCGGAGCGTTGCGCTGCTCGAAGCGGCCGGGCACCTGCACGCGTTCCTGCTCGGGAAGTCGGAGAGGAGCGAAGTCGCTCGTGGATAGCTCACGTGCGCTCGACGCTCAGTTCGGCGCGCAGAGGTCGAGCTCGCAGCTGATGCACTCGGCCGACGGCGCCGCCTCCACTGGACCGACGGCGTCGAACGGAGCGGCATCCGTCAGGAAGGTCACCTTGCGCCCGGTTTGCGCAACGCGCGCGAACCCGAGCCGGCGGGCGACGGCAATCGATCGCTCGTTGTCCGCATCGATGACGGCGCTGACCCAGCGCGCCTCCACCGCGTGGAAAGCGAAACCCAGCAACGCCCGGGCCGCCTCCGTCGCATAACCGTGCCCGCCGTGCTGCGCCTTCTGCAGCCAGCCCACCTCGACCGTGCGCGAGCCGGGGGCCGCATCCCGCAGGTGCATCGACACGTCGCCGATCAGGACGCCATCGTGCTCGACGGCCAGGGCGAGGAAGTCATCGACCTGCCAGAGCCGGGTGCACCGGGTCCGGGCACGCAGGTGCTCCAGTATCTGCGGTTCATCGCGTACGGGCCCGTGCAGGCCGTCCCGAACACCGGGATCCTGCTCGATGCACAGCCAGGCCGCCGCGTCGCTCAGCCGATGAGGCCGGAGCACGAGCCGCGGAGTCCGCAGGACGGCAGCGCCCACGGGCGACTCCAAATGACCCTGATCGGACCGTGGCCCGGAAATCACATCCATGCGTGAACCTCCCTGCTGAAGGACTTCAGCATGTTCACGAAAGATCGGCGAGCTCCAGCCGGTGGCTATGCTCACCCTGCACGGACCCTGTGACGCCGGTGTGGATCGCATCTGCCACCTCGCAGACGGGAGGTGGAGCCGTGACAGGATGAGGCGCATGACTGAGCCCGGCACGAAGCGCGCGACCGATGGCGACCGCGCGGGAAGCGCGGCGTACGACGAGATCGCGGAGGGGTACGCGGCGCTCAACGAGTCCAGCCTCCTGAACGAGTACTACAACCGCCCGGCCATTGTGGAGCTCGCCGGGGAGGTGACCGGCCGCCGCATCCTCGACGCCGGATGCGGGTCGGGTCCGATCCTCTCCGACCTGCGCGAACGCGGAGCGCTCGTCACCGGCATCGACGGCAGCTCCGGGATGCTGGAGCAGGCCAGGCAGCGCCTCGGCGCCGGGACCGAGTTGCTGGTCGCCGACCTCGCCGAGCCGCTCCCCTTCGCGAACGGCAGCTTCGACGATGTGATCGCGTCGCAGGTGCTGCACTATCTGAAGGATTGGGCGCCGACGCTGACCGAATTCCGCCGGGTACTGAGGCCCGGCGGCCGACTGATCGTGTCCGAGGAGCACCCGGCCGCCACCTTCCTCGGCGATCGCCTCTCGGGCGGCACGTCGGAGTACTTCGGCGTACGGCCGCGAACGGAGACCTGGGCTCTGGGCGATGGCAGCGTGGACCTGACGTTCTGGGATCGGCCGCTCTACGCGATGACGGACGCGTTCGCCGCCGCCGGCTTCCGGATCACGGCGATCAGCGAGCCGGCGCCCTCCCCCGCCGCCTACGAGCGGTTCCCCGAGGAGTTCGCCGGCCGGCCGAGTGGGCGGTTCCTGGCCTTCCTGCTGTTCGTGCTGGAGGCGGTGTAGCGCCGCGGCGCGCCGAAGCGTCGACGCAGGTCGGGGAGCTCACCCTGGAGTTGTAGCGCCGCTCATCGAGGCCGCCTTGCGGCCAACGGACCCCCTCAACTCCTGACGGACGTCGCTTCCATCCGGGGCTTGAGCACCGTGCGGCACCAGGTGGCGAAGTCGGTTGCGCCCGTCTCGGCCACGGCCCAGTCGGCGTCGTAGATGCCGGACGCCTGCGCCGCGAACATCTCCGTCGTGTCGCTCACCGCGCGCTCGCTTGCGCCACGGCTTCTGATGCCCGCGGCGAGCGCTTCGATCGTCATCGGCGCGAAGGCGATCGGCTTCCCCAGTTCCCGGCTCATCACGTCTGCCATCTGGTCCGGCGTCAGGCGGTCGGGGCCGAACAGGGGAACGTTCTGCTGACCCTCCCAGTCGAGGTCGGTCAGGAGGTCGGCTGCTGCCTGTGCGATATCGGCGACCGCGATCGCCGGGAACGGCTGGTCGGCGGGAGACGCGAGCGAGAATGCGCCCTGACGCACGATCGGATCGAGCTGGCCCAGAAGGTTCTCCAGGTAGAACGGCAGCGACAGCGCCCGGTAGGCGGCGCCGGTCGCAGCGAGCACCTCATCCATCGCGAACGCGGCGGAGAGCACCCCGGCCGGCTCGCTCCAGCCGTGCCCCGCGCTCGTGACTCCGACGATGTGCCCGACGCGCTGGCGGCGGATCGCGTCCGCTGCTGCACGCGCGAACGCGAGGTAGTGCTCCAGTGCGCTCGGCGCCGACCGGTCCGGCGGGATCAGCCAGAACAGTCCCTCGGCGCCGGCGAAAGCTTCGTCGAGAACGGCCGGGTCGCCGTGGCTGCCGACCACGACCTCCACCTTCTCGCGCACCTCCTGATCCAGCCGGGAGGGGTCGCGGACGATGACGCGGACGCGCTGGCCCCGATCGAGGAGGGCAGGAACCAGTGCGCTGCCGATCTGACCGGTGGGGGTTGTGACGACGATCATGATGCATCCTTTCGGTAACCGGAATCGGAATTCCGCTTCCAGATAATACACGAACCCGATGGACGGTCAACTACACTGGGGCGCCATGAGCGCACCGAGCCGACCGCTGCGCGCGGACGCCCGCCGCAACCGGGAGGCGATCCTCGCCTCCGCCGCCGAGCTCTTCGGCGAGCGCGGCGAGAGCGCCCAGATCGAGGAGATCGCCGCGCACGCCGGACTCGGGGTCGGGACGGTCTACCGGAACTTCGCCGACAAGCAGGCGCTGATCACGGCGATCGTCGCGCACCGGTTCGAGGCGGCGACGGAGCTGGCGCGGGAGGCCGAGCAGCGGAAGGACCCGGCGGAGGCGTTCGAGACGCTGCTCTACGGATACCTCGAATCCGTGCACGGGGATGCCGCCTTCCGCCGCGCGCTGCTCGGACCGGAGGAGCCGCGATGGGAGGCCATCGGGCCGCAGAAGGACGCCTTCCGCACCATCGTCGGGCGGATCGTGGCGCGGGCCGTCGAGGCGTCTCTGCTCCGGCCGGACTTCGGCGCGGACGACTTCATCCTCATCACGCGCGGTGCGATGGCCAACATGGCGGCCGTCGACGATTGGCGGCGGCACATCGAGCTGCAGCTCGACGGCATCCGTGGGACCGCGACCAGCGCGACGCCGTCGAGCGCGACGCCAACGAGCGCGACGCCAACGAGCGCGACGCCAAGCAGTTAGCTCACGCTGCGCCGGAGCGCGCGCGGAAGGCGTCGATCGCGAGGTCGGCGAAGCGGTCGGCCGCGGCCGCCAGCCCGTCGCGGCTCCGCGCACTGAGGCTGCGGCCCGCGGAGAGGACCAGCACCAGGTCGCCGATCGTGAAGTCGGCGCGCAGCATCCCCTCGTTCTGGGCGCGCCGAGCGAGCCCGCCCAGCAGGCCGAGCAGTTCGCGGCGGTGCCGCACGAAGACCTCGGTCGGAGTGGTGGAGACCAGCGCGTCGACGAATCCGCGGTTCCGGACATTCATGGCGAGAAGCCTCCGTACCGCCCCGGTGAAGCCGCGCCAGGCATCGGGGTCCGCACAGGCGTCCACGACGATCTGCCGGCACGCCTGGAGCTCGACCGAGAACGCCTCGTCGATCAGCGCCTGCCGGGTCGGGAAACGGCGGTAGAGCGTCGCAGGGCCGACCTCTGCGCGCCGCGCGATATCGCGCATCCCGATGTCCAGGCCGCGCTCCGAGAACAGCTCGGCCGCAGCGGCGAGGATGCGGTCGCGGTTCTCCTGCGCATCCACCCGGAGCCGAGTCAGTTCGGTCGTCATCTCTCCCACTTCCCGCAAACGGACGCAGGCGTCCACTACCGTTCCGAAGGTACACCGACGAGCAACAGAAGGAGGAATCGTGCGGGCAGTGGCGATCGAGGAATTCGGGGATCCGAGCGGGATGCGTGCCGTGGAGCGGGAGGCGCCGACGCCCGGATCAGGGCAGCTGCTCATCCGGACCGAGGCGATCGGGGTCGGCGGAGTGGATGCGGTCATCCGGCGCGGAACCATCGGCTCGGTCTCGCAACCGGGGATGATTCCCGGCAGCGAGGTCGCCGGTACCGTGGTCCAGGTCGGGTCCGACATCGAGCCCTCGTGGATCGGGAGGCGAGTGTGGGCCTTCACCGGAGTGTCGGGCGGGTACGCCGAGTTCGCGGTCGCCGAGCAGGACGACGTGACCGCCCTCCCGGACGGGCTGTCCTCCGTGGATGCGGTGACTCTCGGCAGCGCGGCGACGGTGGCGCACTTCGCACTGGACCACGCCCGGTTCTCGGCGGGCGAATCGGTGCTGGTGCGCGGCGCGGCGGGCAGTATCGGCCTCGCCGCGGTCGAGCTGGCTGCTCGGGCCGGTGCGAGCGCGGTCGCCGTCACGACGTCGTCCGTCGAACGAGGTCACCGGCTCCGGGCGCTCGGCGCCACGCACGTGCTGGACCGGGCAGGCGACGCGGAGGCGGACGCGGACGCGCCCGATGCGTATGACGTGATCATCGACATCGTGGGCGGCGCCGCGCTGCCCGCCTTTCTCGACCGGCTGGCGCCGAACGGCCGGCTCGTCCTCGTCGGGGTGGTGGCGGGCTACCCGCCGGCCGACTTCGGCATGTCGCTGTTGCGCTCCTTCCAGCAGTCGCGGTCGTTCGCGACGTTCAGCCTCGCCACGGTTCCGGTCGCCGAGAGGAACCGGGTCAGGGCGGAGCTGTTCGCGTCGGCCGCTCAGGGCGGGATCTCCCCCGTGGTCGACGCTGTGCTGACTCTCGACCAGGCGGCGGAGGCGCATCAGCGGATGGACGATGGAACGGTCTTCGGGAGGATCGTGCTGGTGCCAGGCGACAGCTGAACGTCGACGTTCGCCGCGGCGATGACCGCCACGCCGTGCTGCGGCAGCAGCATCCCGAGCGAGGCATCTCCGCTGAGGAGGTCGGTGCCCTCGACGGCGAGCGAGACCGGCGCGGCGCCGTGGTTGATGACGAACAGCAGGTCGCCGCGCCGGACGGACTCCACGAAGCCGCATCCCGGCTCCAGGACGGGCCGCTCGACCCGCACGCCGCTCTCGGTGATGAGCCGACGGACGAGCGCCGCGCGGCCGTCCGCGTCGGGCCGGGTCGCGAGGTACCAGGCCGCACCCGCACCCCGGGTGTTGCGGGTGAGTGCCGGCCAGCCGTCCAGCGCACCACCCACGAAGACCGCCTGCACCTCGGCCTCGCGGACGTGCACGGCCTCCGTCCACTCGGCCGCGGTCGCGCGTCCGTCCACGAAGACTGCGCCCGCCACACCGACCGTCGGCGCGATGGTGGCCTCCTCGGCGACCGGGATGGCGCCGGGCCGTGCCCACGCACCGGCGAGCGGCCAGAACTCCTCGATCCACACGCCGAGGGTGGACTGCAGCTCGCCGAGGTAGCCGCCGAGCCGCGCGCGCAGGTTCTCGTCGACGATCCCGGTCTGGTCGGTGACCAGCACGCTTGACCCCGCCCGGGCCGCGGCATCGATCGCCTCCGCCTGCGCGTCGGTCATCACGAACAGGCTCGGCACCACGACGATCGGGTACGCCGTCAGGCCGGCGTCGGCCTGCACGAGGTCGACGGTCAGTCCGGCCTCCGTCAGCGCGGCGTGCCAGCGGGAGACGAGAGCCAGGTACGAGGTGGCCGCTGGGAGGCCGCGCTGCTCGATCGCCCACCAGCTGTCCCAGTCGAAGACGAGTGCGGCCTGCGCCCGCGTCGCGGTTCCCATCACCGCGCCGAGGCCGCCGAGCTCGCTCCCGAGGCGCTCGACCTCCCGCCAGACGCGCGTCTCGGTTCCGGCGTGCGGCAGCATCGCGGAGTGGAACTTCTCGGCGCCTGCCGCCGACTGGCGCCACTGGAAGAACAGGATGCCGTCCGCGCCACGCGCCAGCGCCTGGTACGACAGCGCGCGCATCTGCCCTGCCGCCTTCGGCGCATTCGATGGCCGTGTGTTCACCGCCCCTGCCGCCTGCTCCATCAGGATCCACGGACGCCCGCGGCCGAGCGACCGCATGAGATCGCGGGCCATCGCCGCCGCGCGCGGGCCGGCGGGGTCGGCCGGGTCGGGGTACAGGTCGTCGGAGACGACGTCCACATGCGGAGCCCACGACCAGTAGTCGACGCCGCGGAACACGCCCATGAAGTTGGTGGTGACCGGGAGGCCGGGGGTGACCTCGCGCAGGATCGCCTTCTCGCTCAGGTAGCAGGCGAGCAGTTCGTCCGAGCTGAAGCGGTCGAAGTCGAGCGCCTGGGTGGGGTTGGCGTAGGCGGGTGTCGTTCGCGGCGGCAGGATCTCGGCGAAGGAGGAGAACCGCTGCGACCAGAAGGCGGTCCCCCAGGCCTCGTTGAGGGCGGCGATGCTGCCGTACTTGGCCTCCAGCCAGCGCCGGAAGGCGGCCGCGGACTCGTCGCAGTAGCAGCGCGAGACGTGGCAGCCGTACTCGTTGTTGATGTGCCAGAGCACGACGGCCGGGTGGTCGCCGTAGCGTTCCGCGAGAGCCCGAACCAGCCTCCCGGCGCTGCGGCGGTACTGCGGAGAGCTCGGGCAGTACTCCTGTCGCGACCCCGGCGAGAGCCGGACCCCGTCGATGGTGAGGGGCAGCGACTCCGGGTAGGCGTGCGAGAACCACGGAGGAGGCGACGCCGTCGCGGTCGCGAGGTCGACCTTCAGCCCGTTGGCGTGCAGCAGGTCGAGCACGTCGTCGAGCCAGCCGAACTCGTAGCGGCCCTCCTCGGGCTCGAGCAGCGACCACGCGAAGACGCCGACGGTGACCAGGTTCACGCCGGCCCGGCGCATCAGGTCCACATCCTCCTCCCACACGGCCTCCGGCCACTGTTCGGGGTTGTAGTCGCCGCCGAACCAGGGGGACTGTGCGAAGGGGGAGTTCATTGCGTGGAGTGTTCCTTTCGGCTATTTGATCGCGCCGGCGCTGATCCCGTCGACGATCTGGCGCTGCGCGAACAGATAGAAGACGAGCACGGGCACGATCGAGATCAGGGTGGCGGCCAGCAGGATCTGCGGCTGCGGCGTCTCCGCCGAGACGAAGCTGGTCAGTCCACGCTGCACGGGCATCAACGACGTGTCGTTGAAGATGACGAGCGCCATCAGGTACTCGTTCCACACCGCGAACGCCTGGATGACCGCGACGGCGGCGAGACCGGGTTTGGCCAGGGGCAGCATGATGCTGAAGAAGGTGCGGAGGGCCGAGGCGCCGTCGAGCGACGCGGCCTCCTCGAGGTCGACCGGCTGCGAGGCGAAGAAACTCCTCATGATGAGGGTCGAGATCGGGATGCCCGAGGTGATCAGGATCAGGATGTAGCCCTGGCGCGTGTTGGCGAGGTCCAGAGCGAGCAGCACCTTGTACTGCGCGAGGAACATCGCGGGCGCGGGGATGATCATCACGGCCAGGATGAGCGCCGTGAAGATCGCCTTTCCGCGGAACTGGATGCGCGCGAGCGCGTACCCGGCGAGGCTCGACACCAGCAGAATGCCGGCGACAGCGCAGAGCGTATATACGACGCTGTTCGTCAGATAGACGGCCAGGTCACCCTTCACCCACGCTGTCGCGAAGTTCTGCCATTGCGGGACGGCGGGCAGCAGCGAGTCGCCCTTCAGGAGTTCCGGCAGGCTTTGCATCGAGCCGGAGATCATCCACAGGATCGGGAAGATCGCGCTGAGCGCTCCGGCGACCAGCAGCGCGTAGAGGGCGACCCGTCCGGGGCGAAGCGGGCGCCGCCGGGTGCGCTCGGCGGGCGGCGCACTGTCGCGCAGTGCGACGTACTCGGGCGCGTTCGTGGTGGTGGTCATGGTGGTCGTTCCTTCGGTTCAGCCGTTCGCGCGCCGGCGGGAGAATCCCAGCTGCACCAGCGACAAGAGGATGAGGGCGCCGCCGAAGATGACGGACATGGCGGCGGCCTGGCCGTAGTTGTTGTACGTGAACGCCTGCGTGAAGATCTGCAGCGTCGGCACCATGGTCGTGTAGCCGGGACCGCCGTTGGTCAGCACCTGCACCGTCCCGAAGATCTGGAGGGCGGCCAGCAGCGTGAGCAGGCTGACGACGGTGGTGACCGGGGCGAGCTGCGGCCAGGTGATGTACCGGAACTTGGCCCAGCCGCGAGCGCCATCCAGTTCAGCCGCCTCGTAGAGGTACTTCGGGATGTCCTGCAGGCCCGCGAGGAACAGGATGAAGCCGAAGCCCCAGTGCAGCCAGAGGAAGACGGCGATGACGGCGAACAGCGCGACGTTCGGGTCGTTCAGCCAGTTGTGCTGCAGGAAGGGCAGCCCGACCCAGCCGAGGATCTTGTTCACGACACCGGAACGGGGGTCGAGCATTGCCGAGAAGACCATGCCGACGACGACGACCGACAGCACGCTCGGCAGGTAGTAGACGGTGCGGAAGAAGGTCCGTCCCTTGCGGATGGCGTTGACCGCCAGGGCCATGACGATGGCGACGCCGTTGCCGACGACGAAGCCGACGACGCCGAAGATGACGACGTTCTTCATCGACGCCCAGAATGCGACGTTCTTGAAGGCGGCCTGGTAGTTGAGCGCTCCGACCCACGGAGTGTCCGGGCTGACGCCGTCCCAGGTCTGGAAGCTGAGCAGGATCGACTCCACGAACGGCGCAAGGGTGAACACCGCGATCAGCGCGACCGCGGGAAGCAGGAAGAGGTAGCCGGTGAGCGACTTCCGGCCGATGCGGCGCCGCCTGCGCGGCGCTCCGATGGAGCGCCGCGCAGGGGTGGTGCTGAGAGCGGTGGTCACTAGCTGGCGTCCTGTGCGCTCTGGACGTCCGCGAGAAGATCCTTGACCGTCATCTGCCCGAGCACGAGGCTCTGCACGTCGCGGTTGATCGCATCCGTGACCTGGGCACTGAAGGTGTTCGGGATCACCTGCTGGTTCTTGGCGGCCGCCGCGAAACCGGTGAGCGTGTCCGGCAGCTTCGAACCGCTCAGTAGCGACGGGCTGGTCGGGATGATGTACGCCTCCTTGGCGAACACCGCCTGCTGTGCCGGGTCGGTGAGCCACTTCACGAAGTCGAGCGACGCCTGCACGTGCTCACCGCGGGGGTTGATGACTGCGCCCTTTCCGGGAACGCCCGGGGAGCGGGGGCTGTACTTGGCGTCGGACGCCTTCGGCAGCGACAGCGAGAAGAACGAGGTGTAGTCCGGAGCTGTCTTGTGGGCCACGGAGACGCCCGGCGATGCGTCGAAGATCGTTCCGACGCTGTGCTTCGTGAAGAAGTTGGTCTCCACGGTGGGGTTGTCCGTCGAACCGCCCGGGATGGAACCGCCCTGGATGGCGCCCGCCTTCTTGAGGTCGGCGATCACCTGGAACGCCTTGGCCCATCCGTCGGACGTCCACTTGTAGTCGCCGGCGAAGGTGTCGTTGATCTGCTTGTCCGTCAGCCAGTTCGAGGCCAGGTACTGAACGAACTGGGGCGTGAGGGATGCGGCGACCGAGAAGCCGCCGTTGGGGTTCTTGTTGCTGGCCGCCAGCTGCTTGATGAGGTCGGAGACCGTCTTCGGCGGCGTCGATGCCTCGATCCCGGAGTTCGCCGAGTCGGAGATGAGGCCGTACGCCTGGTTCTCCCAGTGCACCGTGTAGATGCCCGGCTTCACTCCGAGGTTGTTCCCCTTCGCGAACGTGGCGAGCTTGATCACTTCGGGGGTGAAGTTCTTGCTCCAGTCGCCCTTGAGGTCCTTGGTCAGGTCGAGCGCCCAGCCTGCCTTGTAGAACGGCGCCATGGACACCGGATTGAAGGACGAGTAGATGTCCGGCATCTGCTTCGCCTGCGCGTCCGCCTGCAGCTTCGGCAGGTAGTCGACCGGCCCGGGGGTGTCGATGGTGACCGTCACTCCGGTCTTCTCGCCGTACTTCTTCGCGAGCTCGTTCAGCACCGCCTCCTGCCCGCGGGACTGGTTCAGGAAGGTCAGGTGGACGTCCTTCTCGGCGGTCGCCGTCGCGCTCGCGGTCGTCGCCGACCCGGCGCTGCTGCAGCCGGTCAGCAGCAGCGCGGTCGCCGCGACGGCCGCCCCCAGAGCCAGCGCGGAACGCCGACGCCGCTTGTATCGATTCACTGTGCGTGGATGCATTGTCCTCACCTTTGAAAGACACCGGGGCGTCGCCTCGGTCGTTGGAATGGATGCGCTAACTCTGAGTCTCTTATAGAGTTCGCACCCTGGATGCTAACCAGCCGACGGCGCTCGTGTCAATTCTTAATGGGCAATAGTTTTGAGAAATGTGAGCTATCGTGTGGCCATGGTGAAAACTGCCACGGTCCGCGGCCCCCGCGGCAGCTATGCCAAGACGGCGGAGCGCCGCCGGGCGATCGCCGAGGCCGCCCTCGAGATCGTGCTCGAGAAGGGGCACAGATCCCTCATCACGGCCGATGTCGCCCAGCGCGCGGGCCTCAGCGAGCCCGGCGTGCTGTACCACTACCCGACCAAGGACGACCTCCTGCTGGCCGCCCTGCGCCTCTCGGACGAGTACGAGTGGGAGACGATGCCGCTCGGCGAGTCGGTTCGGAGGGCGCCGGCCCGCGCGGCCGAGAGCCTGCGGCGGATCAACGTGGTCCGCCTCCACACCGCCATGTTCGGCGAGTCGAGCGACCCGGCGCACCCGGCGCACGAGTACTTCAAGCAGCGCTGGCGCGCGGGTGACGAGCGCATGGTCGAGAGCATCCGCCGCCTCCAGGAGGCCGGGGTCGTCGACGCCGCGATCGACCCGTTCCGCGCCTCCCGCTGGATCCACACGGCGTGGGAGGGCCTCCAGCTGCAGTGGCTCGCCGAGCAGGACTTCGACATCGCCACGGAGCTCGCCTCGCTCATCGAGCGCATCCTGGGCGTCTCGATGCGGGAGATCGAGCGCGCCGGCTGAGCCGGGCCCGCCGGCCGGGACCGCCGAGCCCGCGCCGGGCGGCCGCTACAGCGTCTCCCCCGCGTCCGCCAGCAGGGTGCTGCCGGTCATGACGACCGAGAGGTCGCTAGCGGCGAAGAGCACCACGCGGGCGATGTCGTCGGGCGTCCCGAGCCGGCCGATCCGGCTCTGGGTCATCACGTCGAGCGGCGGGATCTCCACACCGGCGGCCGCCGCCTGCTCGGCCGCGGCCTGAGCGGCCGCGAGGTTGCCCTCGGTCGGGACGAAGCTCGGCGCGACGCCGAGAACGCGAACCCCCAGCGGCGCGAGGTCGACGGCCAGCGACTTCGTCAGTCCCCGCGCTGCGTGCTTGGAGGCGACGTAGGCGGCCATCCCCGGGAACGCCACCTGGAAACCGGCGGTCGAGATGATGTTGACGATCACGCCGCCCGAACCGTCGGCGGCCATGCGCCGCGCGGCTTCGCGGGACCCCAGGAACACTCCTCTGGCGTTGACCGCGAAGACGCGATCCCACAGCTCGTCCGGCATGTCGAGCACCGGCGCGTTCGGGAAGAGCCCCGCGTTGTTGATCCAGATGTCCAGGCCGCCGAGCTCGCTGACCGCCAGATCGGCGGCCGCCACGACGGAGGCCGTGTCTGAGACGTCGGCGCGCGTCCCGATCGCGGTCACGCCGTACCGGGCCGCGAGGTCGGCGGCCGCCGCACGCGCCGGCTCCTCGTTCAGGTCGACGATCAGCAGATCGGCGCCCGCTTCGGCGAGCCGTGCGGCGATCGCCTTACCCAGGCCCTGGGCGCCTCCGGTGACGACGGCGCGACGACCGCGCAACGAGACGAGTTCGGCGATGGTGGCGTTCGAGACGTCGGGGAACGGGTAAGGCATGACAACCTCCATGTCGTAGGAAATGACTCGTGACGGACGCCGATGCGCCCTATTCGACCAGCTCGTCGACCCGGGCGACGGTGTCGCCGAACCGTGCGAACCCGAAGCTCTGGGGCCTGCCGTCCTCCGCGGTGCCGAACTGCAGCCGCGTCCCCTCGTTCAGGCCGGACCACGTCGCTCGCAGGTGCATCTCGCCGCTGACGTCGCCCACGAGGACGACGTCGGCCTCGTACACCGCACCGGTCGCCATCGACCCGCTCGATCGCTCGACGCCGTCGTAGACGTTCCGCCCGTCGTCGCTGAAGCCCACGTAGCGGGAGGTCGCGGACCAGGTCCCCTGTCCGTCCGACGAGCGCTGGAACTCGATGTGGCCGGAGTGCGCGCCCGCGATCCTCCCCGCCGGTACGACGTCGATCCGCCGCCGCAGCCGCTCGCGGGCCTCCTCGCCGCCGATCGCGTACGGCGGGACGGGAGGCGTAGCTACGGCAGGCACGGTCGGCCCCGGTGCGTGCTCCGGCAGCCGGGCGACGCGGATTCGGAGGTCGGGACGGCCCTGCTCGCCCGAGCCTCGACGCTGCTCCATCCACATCGCGCGCGTGCCATCGGGATGCCACGACATCGGAGAGACGTAGACCCAGGACCCGTCGGCGCTGTTGAGCGGGAACCCTTCGTATCCCGGCTCCGCCTTCGATCGCTCGGCGTCGATCAGGACGGGGCCGATGTTACCGGGCCGGAACCGCCGCACACCGTCGACGGCGTAGACGTACAGCACCCACGCCAGGTCCATCGTCACGAGCTGCGCGTGCGGACGCGGGAGGAGTCCCAGGAACCGGGGATCGGTGCCGCGGGACGCCCGCGACGTCATGACGATGCCGAGTCGTTCGTCCGGCGACAGGATGGTCGTCTCGTCGTAGCCCGGCGTCCGCGTGATCGGCTCGATGCGCTCCTCGGTGAGGCTCTGGATGACCGAGTCCGTGAGCGCGCCTCCCCCGTCTCCGACGGCGGAGATCGCGGAGCCGCCGCGCACGAACTGCTTGACCTCGCCGCCGAGCATCGGCCGCATCGTGAACCAGCCGTCGCGCTCCGGATCGGGGACGAGGGGGTCGCTGCTGCTGATGATGACCGGCTCCTCGATCGTGTACCGGTCCGCGCCGCGCTCGAGACGCCCGAGCGCGACGATGGCGGACATGTCGGTCCGCAGGATCGTCCAGGCGATGTGCCGGTCGTCCGGCGACACGATGATCTCCGACCAGTGGTGAGAAGTCAGCGGGTCGGAGGTCAGCCGCCACGGATACTCCACCGGCACGAGTTCGACCGTCGTTGCGGTGCGGAGGTCGGGAGTGGCCTCCAGGACGTAGTCGCCGAGAAGCACTCGACGGCTGTCACTGAAGGGCATGTGCCGGATGCCGTTCGCCGTCGGGCTCTGCGGAATGGACCCGGAGAAGATCTCCCGGAAGCGCGCGCCGTCGTCGCCGACGACCGCGATGCGGAACCAGCCCTCGGGGTCGTCGGCGCAGTGGAAGAGCACGAAGACCTCACCGGACGGCAGGTACGTCGCGCTCGACGCCCGGGCCCCGTCCGGAAGCGGCACGGTGGTGAGCTCGACGCGGCCGAACGGGCTGTCACGCGTCTCCGTGTCGGTGTCCACCGCTGTCTCGGTCATGCGAACGCATCCTCTCGGGCGATCCAGTCGTGCATCCGTGCCGCAATCAGCTCCGGGGCGTCGTGGACGGAGAACACCGAACCCTGCTCGTCGGGATGGAGCGTCTCCAGGGTCTGCAATTGGGAGGTGAGCAGCGCCGGGGGCATGAAGTGGTCGCTGCGCGCGCCGATCCGCTCCCTGAGCAGGTCGGCGGAGCCATCGAGTTGGGCGAACGTCACGGGGCCCTCCGCGTTGCGACGGATCGCATCGCGGTACGTGCGGCGCAGCGCCGAACAGGCGACGACGACACCGTGACCCGCGCGGAGCTCGCCCGCGACGGCCTCCCCGACGGCGGCCAGCCAGGGCCACCGGTCGTCGTCGGTCAGCGGGGTCCCGCCGGCCATCTTGTCCCGGTTGGCCTGCGGATGGAGGTCGTCCGCATCCAGGAAGGGCACCCCCAGGCGTTCGGCGAGCAGCCGTCCGACCGTCGTCTTGCCTGAGCCGGACACGCCCATCACGACGACGGCCGAGGGATCGCCGTGCGTAGATGCGTCAGCGGACACTCTTCACCTTGGTGAAGATGACCAGGCCGCCGATCAGGGCGAACACGGCGCCGATCAGGTAGAGGACCGTGTAGTTCTTGTCCGCGCCGACCGCACCGATCGTGATGATAGCCGGGGCGATCAGCGGAGCGATGGCACTCGGGATCTTCTGCGCGAAGGCGACGACGGCCAGGTAGCGTCCGGCCTCCGCGCGGCTGGGCAGCACCGCGAAGACGATCGCCTGGTCCACGACGCTGAACGCCGCGATCGCCAGCTGCATCAGCACCGAGCCGACGATGAGCGGGACGAGCGAATGCGCGAAGGCCTCGACACAGGCCCCGGCGACGAACAGGAGCGCGCCGATCATGGTGAAGAGCTTGCGGCGTCCCAGCTTGTCCGAGAGGAAGCCGCCGAGGATCGCACCGCCGGTCGCGGCCAGCACGCCGATGATGCCGATCGCGGCGACCACGCCCGCGACCTGCACCACCGGGATGCCGAGACGCTGCGCGTAGAAGAAGGTGCCGAAGGTGGTGTTGAAGTACAGACCCATGAAGAAGATGAACCGGCCCAGCCAGTTCCAGCCGAAGTCGGGGTACTTGCGCGGGTTGAAGACGTAGCTGCCGAACAGCGCCTTGGCGCTCACGGTGTCGTTGCGGACGATGTCGCGCGAACTGCCCTCCCGCTTGATCAGGACGAACGCGAGGATGAGCACCAGGCCGACCAGGGCGGGCACGAGGAAGAGCAGCAGGGTCGACTTCACGACCGCGTAGGCGACGCCGATGCCGATGACCGGCGCGATCTGCGTGGACACCCCGGTGAGGGCGGAGGCGCGTCCGCGCTGCTCCTCCGGCACCCGGTCGGCCAGCAGGGTCTGGATGCCCTGGCCGGCGGTCGCCCATCCCAGCAGACCCACGACCCAGCCGGCCCCGATGAGCAGGAGGTTCGGCGACAGCGCGATGAACACGACGGCCAGGAGGCCCAGGAGGGCGCCTCCGACAACGAACGGCGTCCGGCGCCCGAACGGCGAGCGGAGCCGGTCGCTCCACACGCCGAGCAGCGGGCTCAGCACCAGGTACACCAGCTGCGCTGTCCCGGTGATGTAGCCCAGGACCTCCTCGTGTCCGGGATCCAACTGCGAGACCCGCACCGCGAGGGAGTAGGTGAGCGGCACCATCAGCGCCAGGCTGGCGCCGAAGTTCGCGACCGTGATCCAGAACAGGTAGCTGGCGCTCACCCGGCGGAGCGGCGGGGCGACCAGGTCGGGGCCGTTGACGTCCTGGTTCTGGGGACCGGCGGCGGGGCCGGCCGAGGTCGGCAGGACCGTCGCGGCCTCCACGGTAACGGCACGCGAGGACTTCGTGTCGAGGTTGTTGTACTTGCGCATCGGGAATGACTCCTTCGTCAAACGCAGAAAGGGGTTGGGGGAAGGGGAAGGGGTTACCAGTCGTGGACGGTGCCGTCGGCGAGCCGGTTGTAGGGCAGGTAGGCGCGGATGTACGGGTATTTCCCGGCCTCGTCGACCTCGAGCTCGACCCCGAGTCCCGGCTGGTCGCCGGGGTGGAGGAAGCCGTCCTTCCAGGTGAAGGACTGCTGGAAGACGCTGTCCGTCTTCTCGCCGTGCTTCATGTACTCCTGGATGCCGAAGTTGTGGATGGCGAGGCCGAGGTGCATGGCCGCGGCCATCCCGACGGGCGAGATGTCGGTCGGGCCGTGCATCCCCGACTTGATCTGGTACTGGGATGCGTAGTCGAGCACCTTCTTGAGGTGCGTGATCCCGCCGGTGTGGGTGACGGCCGAGCGGACGTAGTCGATGAGCTGCTCGCGAACGATCTGCTGGTAGTCCCAGACCGTGTTGAAGATCTCCCCGATCGCCAGCGGAGTGGTGGTGTGCTGGCGGACCAGTCGCAGAGCCTCCTGGTTCTCGGCGGGCGTCACATCCTCGAGCCAGAACAGGTCGTACGGCTCCAGCGACTTGCCGAGCTTCGCGGCCTGGATGGGCGTCATCCGGTGGTGGCCGTCGTGCAGGAGGGGCAGCTCAGGCCCGAACTCGGCGCGGACGGCCTCGAAGACGGTCGGGATGTGGCGGAGGTACGACCGGGTGTCCCAGTCCTCCTCGTTGGGCAGACCGCCGCGCTGGGCGGGTTCGTGGTCGTAGCGGACGCCGGTGTTGGCCTCGTAGGTGGCGTTCGACGCGATGCCGTAGATCGACTTCAGGCCAGGAACCGCCGACTGGATGCGGATGGCCCGGTAGCCCTGCTCCAGGTGCTCGCGGACGCTGTCGAACAGCTCAGGCAGGTCACGTCCGGATGCGTGCCCGTAGGCGAGCAGCCCGGTGCGCGAGGCTCCGCCGAGCAGCTGGTAGACGGGCATCCCTGCGGCCTTGCCCTTGATGTCCCAGAGCGCCATGTCGACGGAGGCGATAGCGGCCATCGTGACCGGGCCGCGGCGCCAGTACGCGCTGCGGTACAGGAACTGCCAGGTGTCCTCGATGCGGGACGCGTCCCTCCCGATCAGCAGCGGGACGACGTGCTCGGTGAGGTAGGCGACGACCGCCTGCTCCCGCCCGTTCAGCGTCGCGTCGCCGAGACCGGTCAGGCCGTCGTCGGTCGTCAGCTTGAGGGTGACGAAGTTGCGGTCCGGGCTGGTGACGATGACCTCGGCCTTGTCGATGATCATGAGGCGGTCCCTTCTGTCGCTGCTGCGTCGGTCGCAGCCGGGTCTCCAGCATGCGCCGAGCCGGGCTTGCGCCCCTCCAGGCCGCGCCAGCGACCGCGAAGCGAGAACGCCGCGCCCTTGGGCTTGCGGTCGCGCGTGAAGACGCCCTTCTTGTTGCCGTCGACCCGGTGGATGCCCGGGCCGGTCATGAAGTCGGCGAAGTTCCAGATGTGCTCGCCCACGAACTCCGGAATGCGGTCGAACACCCGGTGGTACGCCGCCAGCAGGTCGGTCTGGTACTCCTCGGTCCACGGCATGTCCCACACCGAGTGGAGGCCGGGCTGCGTGTCCGCACCGTACTCCGACATCATGATCGGCTTGCCGAAACGCTGCACCCATCCGCGCAGCTCCTGCTCGAGCACGCTCTCGGCGGTGGCCAGGTCGCCGGTGAAGACATACCAGCCGTAGTACCGGTTGATCGAGAGCACGTCGAACAGGTCGGCGATGGTGTCGTTCGTCGGATTGGCGAACATCACAGCGGCGTAGGTCAGCGGACGGGTCGGGTCGAGATCGCGCGCCAGGTCGACCAGGGGCTCGAAGTATCCGCGGGCCCCCTCCTCGTTGGAGGCCGGCTCGTTGGCGATGCTCCACATCACCACGCTCGGGTGGTTCTTGTCGCGGGCGATCAGCTCGCGCAGGTGCTGGGCGTGCACGTTCTTCGTCTCGCCGCCGAAGTTCTCCTCGGCGAAGGTCGGTGTCGGCGGGATGCCGGTCAGGCCTCCCTGGACGCCCAGGTTGAGGCCCACGGCGGCGGTCTCGTCGACCACGACGATGCCGTGGCGGTCGGCGAAGTCGAGCACCTCCTCGGCGTACGGGTAGTGGCTGGTGCGGAACGAGTTCGCTCCGGTCCAGTCCAGCAGCTGGAAGTCGTGCACCAGGTAGGCGTCGTCGTGGCCCTTGCCGCGGACCGGGGTGTCCTCGTGCTTTCCGAACCCGGTGAAGTAGAAGGGCTCGCCGTTGATCAAGAACTGGGTCCCCCGCACCTCCACCGTCCGCACGCCGAACGGGAGGGTGTAGCTGTCGACCAGCTCGCCGTCGCGGGTCAGCTCCACGACCAGGTCGTAGAGGTACGCGGCGCCGGGCTGCCACAGCCGGACGTCGTCGATGCGGATGCTGCCGGTCTCGCCCTCTGCGGTGGCGACGGTCACGCCGTCCTCGTCCAGCACGCGGAGCCGGACGTCGTGTCCGTCTGTGCCAGCGGCCTCCACGGTGTAGTCGACCGTGCCCGACGTTCCGTCGATGCCGGTCACCACGGTGATGTCGCTCACGTGAGCGCGCGGCGTGCTGGCCAGCTTCACCGAGCGGGCGATGCCTGCGTAGTTGTAGAAGTCGTGGAAGTAGCTCTGCTTCAGCCGGCCGTCCGGGAGGGTGTCGACGCTGCCCGGCGGGATGGTGATGTTCGTCAGGCGGTTGTCGACGGCGACAGTGAGGCGGAACTCCTGACCTGCCGCCACGACGTCCGTCAGGTCGGCCTCGAAGGGTGTGTACCCGCCGACGTGCTCGGCGACGAGCGTGTCGTCGACGTACACCTGGGCGGCGTGGGTGACCGAGCCGAAGCGCAGGACGACGCGCTCGCCGGCCCAGCCGCGGGGCACGCGCACCTCGCGCTGGTACCAGACGACGCCGACGTGGTCGCGGATCGCCGGGTCGACGAACAGGTCGTTGTAACTCGCCGGCACGGGAGCTTCGAGGGTGGCCGGGATCCGGCTCGTCCACGGCTCGGGGCCGGCGGTGGTGTCGAGCGCGAAACGCCACAGACCGTCGAGGCTGACGACGTCGCGGGTGGGGGTGGTGCGGGTGCTGAGCATGCTTCTCCTACGCGGCACTGCGGGGACAGTGGACCAAGTACACCAGGTTTTGCCGATTTCGGCAAGCGATTGCCATAATGGAGCGTCCGACACCGTTCGAGACGCGAAATGGAGGCGATGACGCCGATGACCGAAACAGCTCCGACTGGGCTCCGCATCGATGCAGGAGGCGACCAGTTCCCGGTCGCAGGACCGTCGCCCCGGCTCTCCTGGTACCCGACCGCCGGGTCATCCGAGGGCTACGAGTTGTCCGCCTCCATCGACGGGGTCGACCTGCCGTCGGCCATCGTGACCGGGCATCGACTGGTGGAGTGGCCGTGGCGGCCGCTGCGCAGCGGCGAGCGCGTGCAGTGGCGCGTCCGGCGGGCGGGAGGCTCCTGGAGCGCCGAGCACGCGTTCGAGGCGGGCCTGTTCGACGAGGACTGGACGGGCGCGTGGATCTCGCCGGCCGAGCCGGACACCGGCGAGCGCGGGCAGCGCCCCGGTCACCTGCTCCGCGGAGATTTCACAGTGGAGGCGCCGGTCGTCCGCGCGCGCCTCTACGCGACCGCGCTCGGCGTCTACGAAGCCTTCGTCAACGGCGAGCGCGCCGGCACCGCCGAGCTCTCGCCCGGTTCCACCTCCTACGACACCACCGTCTACGCGCAGGCCACGGACGTGACCTCGGCGCTGTCAGCCGGCGCCAACCGGCTGGAGCTGCTGCTGACCGACGGCTGGTTCCGCGGCCAAGTGGGCGCCTTCCACGCGCCGGCCGCCTGGGGCGAGCAGGTCGCGGCGCGCGCCGAACTGCACCTGACCTTCGCCGACGGCAGCCGCCGTGTCATCGCGACGGACGGCACCTGGACCGACTGGACCTCGCCGCTCATCCGGGCGGACCTGATGGACGGGCAGGCCTCCGACCTCACCCGGGAGCCGGAACTCCTGGGGCCGGTGCGCGTCGACGTCGTGGCCGCCCCTCCGATCTCCTGGTCGCCCGCTCCCCCGGTACGCCGCGTCGAGGAGCGCGCCGTCCAGTCCCTGACGCGCACGGCCTCCGGGGCCTGGATCGCCGACTTCGGGCAGAACACCTCCGGCTGGCTCCGCATCGCCGACCTCGGACCGCGCGGCGCCCGCACCGTGATCGAGCACGGCGAGCACCTGGACCCGTCCGGCGACCTCGACATGTCGCACCTCGACTCCGAGCGCGCCGGCGACGGCCTCGTCGAGCTCGACCAGCGGGACGAGGTGGTCTCGGACGGCGCGCCCGGCACGGTGTTCGAGCCGCGCCACACGGTCCACGGCTTCCAGTACGCCCGCATCACCCGCGACGACGACCGGCCGCTCGCGCCGGAGAGCCTCACCATGGAGGTCGTCCAGACCGACCTGGACGCCGCGGGCAGCTTCCGCTGCAGCGACGACGACCTGAACCGCCTCCACGAGGTGTCCGCCTGGAGCTTCCGCGGCAACGCCGTCGACGTCCCCACCGACTGCCCGCAGCGCGAGCGCCTCGGCTGGACCGGTGACTACCAGGTCTTCGCCTCCACCGCGGTGCGCCTGTTCGACGTGCACGGCTTCACCCGTAAGTGGCTGCAGTCGGTGCGCGACGACCAGCTGGACGACGGCCGCATCGCCAACTTCTCGCCCGACGGCCGGCAGGTGAAGCACCATCCCGAGCTGCAGATCGCGCAGATGACCGGCTCGGCCGGCTGGGGCGACGCCGTCGTGCACGTGCCGTGGGTGCTGTACGAGACCTACGGCGACGAGGGCGAGCTCGCCGCGAACTGGGACGCCATGGTCCGCTGGGTGGAATGGGCGCTGGAGACGGCCCGCACCAAGCGGCATCCCTCGCGCCTCCAGCGGTCGGCCGAGCCGCTGCCGCACGAGCAGTACCTGTGGGACGGCTCCTTCCACTGGGGCGAATGGTGCGAGCCGAAGGTCCGCACCGCGGACGGCGGCTTCATCGACCCGGTGCAGGACGATCCGATGGCGTGGTTCATGGAGGACAAGGGCGAGGTCGGGACGGCCTACCTGTACCGGTCGACGTCGACCCTGGCCCGGATCGCCGCGGTGCTCGGGCGGGAGGGCGACGCCGCGCACTACGCGGACCTCGCCGGGCGGATCCGCGACGCCTGGCGGACGGAGTTCCTCACCCCGGAGGGCCGGACGGTGAAGGACACGCAGGCCGCGTACGTGCGCGCGCTGAGCTTCGGCCTCATCCCCGAGGACCGCCGATCGTCGGCGGCGGACCGGCTGGTCGAGCTCATCCACGCCGCCGGGATGCACCTCGGGACGGGCTTCCTCTCCACCGCGGACCTCCTGCCGACGCTGGTCGAGACCGGCCACGCCGACGTCGCGTATCGCCTGCTGTTCCAGCGGACGTCGCCCTCCTGGCTCGGGATGCTCGACCGGGGAGCGACCACCATCTGGGAGGACTGGGACGGGGTCGACGAGGAGGGCCGCGCCCACGAGTCGCTCAACCACTACAGCAAGGGCGCCGTCATCCGCTTCCTGCACACACACCTGCTGGGCCTGGATCAGGCGCCGGACTCGGTGGCGTGGGAGTCGTTCGTGCTCCGCCCGGTGCCAGGCGGCGGTGTCACCTGGGCCGAGGGCACCCACACGACGTCGCAGGGCACGATCGAGGCGTCCTGGCGGATCGCGGACGGAACCATGACGATCAGCGGGCGGGTCCCGGCGGCGACGCGCGGCGTCGTCGTGCTGCCCGACGGCCGCACGGTCGAGGTGGGGCCGGGAGCGTTCACGGTGTCGTCCGCCGCCTGACGGCCGGGACCGCCGGCATGGCCGCCTCTTCTGCGAGGAAGTCCGCCCATCCCCGCCGCCCGCGCACCGCGGACGCGTCCGCCAGATTGTCGCCGGCGCGATAGGCGCGACCGGCGGCGCCCGGGATCCGCAGCGGGAAGCGGGGATACCGGCGACCGTGGGGTTCGGTGTACGCGTCCAGCAGGTGCGGGATGTCGAGCACCTCCGGCCCAGCGATGTCGGGGACGCGGCCGGCCGGATCGCCGAGGGTGACCTCCACAAGTCGTGCAGCGACCTCCTCGACGTGGACCGGTTCGACCCGGAGGCCGCGGGGCACCGGCGTGAGCGGTAGGCGCGCGAGGCCACGGATCACGGGCAGCACGAACTCGTGCAGCTGTGCGGCCCTGAGCACGGTCCACGGCACGCCGGACTCCGCGACGGCGCGCTCGGAGGCCGCCTTCGCACGGTAGTAGCCGACCGGCACCCGGTCGGCGGCAACGACGGAGATGACGACCAGATGGTCGACCCCTGCAGCGCGCGCGGCCTCCGCCAGGTTCCGCGTGGCCACCTCGTCCCCCTTCGGGCCTCCGGCGAGGTGCAGCACGGTGCGGACGCCCGCCAGAGCCTCCACGAGGCCGGTGCCTGCCACGATGTCCCCCTGCCGGTGCTCCACTCCGGGTGCGTCCTGCCCGGGATGGCGGGTGAGGATGCGGACGTCCTCCCCCGCAGCCAGGAGCAGGGGGACGACCCGCTGCCCGATCGTGCCTGTTCCGCCCGTCACCAGGATGGGTGCGTTCATGATGCTCTCCCGTCGGTCATGTCAGATCGGGGCTGGAGGCCCGTCGATAGTGTGACGCGGGAAAACCGGAGATTGTGACATGGCGGGCCAGGAGACCCTGGCAGGCGCCGGCCCGCGCTCGGCTCCGCCACCGTAGGAGATCGGGCCTGAAATCTCCGACCGACCGCGGTGCGGAAGGAGCTTCGGGGCGTCTCGGTGGGCACGCAAGCAGTGGCAGAAACGGCGACGGAGTGGGAGACTGTGGGAGATTGCCCCAGACCCCGGCGATTCGTTGTTTCCGATTGCATCGAGACGTCCGCAGGGGGGTGGTTCGGCCCGGACGGTCGTCTATCGGGAAGACGATCGCCCGGGCTGTGCCGTGGAGGCGAAGAACTTCCACGAGGCGAGAGCCGGTGACCCGACACCGGCCCTCGCCGGACAGCTCTCAGGCGGCGGCGGCTCGCGCGTTGCGCCGGGCGACCTCGCCCAGCCAGCCGAGGCTCGGCTTCGGGGTACGGACGAAGGTCTCCCGGTCGACCTCGACGAGGCCGAACGTCGGCTCCCAGTGGCCCCACTCATAGTTGTCGAGCAGAGTCCAGTGGAGGTAGCCGCGCACGTCGATCCCATCGGAGATCGCTGTACCGAGGTGGCGGAGAGCCTCGTCGGTGTACGCGATCCGCCGGGAGTCGTCGTGCGTCGCGATGCCGTTCTCGGTGACGACGATGGGCACGCCGCCGGTCACCTCGGCGGTGTGGCGGACGGCGATGCCGAGGGCGTCCGGGCGGTACGCCGTCCCGACGAGCGTATTGTCCGGGTGGGGCGGGTACGGCTCGATGCCGTCGGCGCCAACCCACTGGGCCGAGTACGACTGCACGCCGACGAAGTCGTCGCCGCGGGAACCCTCGAGGTACAGGTCCTCCCAGATGTACTCCAGCTCGCGGCGCTTCTCCTCGCCCCCCGGACGGGTCTCGAAGGCGCGATTCGCGACGGTCCAGCCGACCTTCGCACCTGTGCGCTCGCGCACGATGTCGCGGACGGCGTGGTGCGCCTCCACGAAGATCCGGCCGATCTCCGGGCTCGGCGCGGGGAGGGCCGGACGGGGGCCGTCGGTCTCCACGGTGGGGCTCTGCCAGCCGTCGCCCTGCTGCTGCGCCTGCTGCATCAGGGCGGCCATCCCGGTCATCATGGCGAGCATGTTCGGCTCGTTCATCGTGGCCACCCACTCCACGCCGTCGAGGATGGTCGTCGCCGTCTCGACGTAGGAGCGGAACCGGTCGATCGCGTCGGGAGCCATCCAGCCGCCCCGCTCGGCGAACCAGCGGGGGTTGGTGAAGTGATGGAGGGTGACGAACGGGGTCAGGCCGAGGTCGGTCGCGGTGTCGATCATGCGGCGGTAGTGCGCGAGCTCGGCGCGCGAGATGAGTCCGGGCTCCGGCTCGATGCGGGCCCACTCGATCCCGAAGCGGTAGCTGTTGAGGCCGGCGTCGGCCAGCAGCTCCATGTCCTCGCGGTACCGGTGGTAGCTGTCGCACGCGTCGCCGCTGCGCTCCATGCCGGGGACGCGGCCCTCGTTGGCCCAGAAGTCGCTGTTCAGGTTGTTGCCCTCGATCTGGTGCGGCGCGGTGGAGGCGCCCCAGAGGAATCCGGCGGGGAAGCTGTTCATCGGGTCGGGTGTGCTTTCTCTCGGTGACGTTCGGTCAGGGTGGGGAGGATGCGCTGGACAGTCCGGACGAACTCCTCGTCGGCCGCCAGCTCGGGAGACAACTCAGCGAGGGCGCTGCGGTCGTCGACGGCGTCGGCGTCCTGCAGGATCCAGGCGGCCAGGGCTGTCGCGCATCCGGTTGCCGGGCGGCCCTCGGCGCGCTCGGCCAGGGCGACGGGCACGATGCGCAGACGCGCCTTGATCGCGGAGCCTTCCGCGATCTGCGCGAGCCGGTGCACGATCCGGGGGTTGGAGAACCGCTCCGCGAGCGCCTGCCGGTACTCGGCGGTCTCGACCGCGGCGAGGTGGCGGGTCGCCTCGTCCCAGAACTGCTCCACTTCGGCACGGCAGGCCGGATCGGCGAAGGCCTCGGCGACCGTCTCGTGGCCGCACAGCCGCCCCGCGGAGGCAAGCAGCGTGTGCGCGCCGTTCAGCATCCACAGCTTCCGCGCCTCCCACGGGGTGATGTCGTCGACGAATCGCGCACCCGCGGTCTCCCACTGCGGGCGGCCGGACGGGAATTCGCCGGACAGCACCCAGTCGGAGAACGGCTCCGCGACCACCGGGCACTCGTCGCGCCGGCCGGTGCTCGCGGCGACCAGCTCCCGGTCGGCGGGGTCGAAGCGCGGCGTGATCCGGTCCACCGAGGTGGAGACGAAGGACGTCCCATCCGGGAGCCAGGCGGCGAGCGCCGGGTCGACGTGGGAGGCCAGCTCGGTGAGCGCGCTGCGCACGCGCGGGCCGTTGTCGGGCAGGTTGTCGCACGGGACGATCGCGACGGGCGGGGCGCCGGCGCGTCGGCGCGCGTCGAGACCGAGGACGAGGCGGGCGAGGACGGTGCGGGGAGCCTGGGCGGCGCCGGGGTTCGCGACGTCACCGGCGTCGTCGGCGTCGGCGTCGTCGGCGTCACGGGCCTCGCCGACGAGGCGACGGAGCAGCCCGATGTCGATGACCGTGTCCGAGTCGGCGAGGTCGAGCCTCCCTGACGCGTCCGTCCGGTACCCGGCTTCGGTGACCGTGAGCGTGATGACCGCGACGTCGTGCGCCGCCACCGTCTCGACGAAGGCGGCGATGTCGTCTCCGGCGGAGGCCGCGACAATGCTGCCGATCAGCTCGAACCGGTCCTCCTCCGCGCCGCGCTCGACCAGCGTGTAGACGCCCTCCTGGGCGTTCAGCAGGTCGGCCGCGTCGGGACGGCGACCGGTGAAGGCGGCGATCCCCCAGCGGTCGGCGTCGACGGCATGGGCCGTGTACCAGGCCTGGTGCGAGCGGTGGAAGGCGCCGAGCCCGAGGTGGACGATCCGCACGGGCGGGACAGGCGGGACGGGCGGGACAGCCGTCGGATTCGCGAGTGCGTCGCGGCCGAGCAACGGCGCGGTGGATGCGCCGGTCACAGCTTGAACACCCGCTTCGGCAGCGGGCCGACCAGTTCGTCGGCGATCCGCTCGGCAGCATCCAGGGTGATGCGGCCCTCGGCCACATACCGCGCGAGGAATGCCGCGTCGGCCCGGCGGGCGGTGTCGTGCCGGACCGGGATGGACAGGAAGGCGCGCGTGTCGTCGATGAAGCCGGAGCCGCGGAAGAAGCCCGCCGTCTCGGTGACGGCCGACCGGAAGCGCGCGATCGCGTCCGGCGCATCCAGGAACCACCACGGCGCACCGATGTGGACGCTCCGGTAGAAGCCGGCCAGCGGCGCGATCTCGCGCGAGTACACGGTCTCGTCGACGGCGAACAGCACCAGGTGGAAGCCGTCGCTGTTGCCGAAACGCTGCAGAAGCGGCCGCAGGCCGTGAACGAAGTCGGTGCGGGAGGGGATGTCGTGACCGGTGTCCGCCCCGAAGGCGTGGAACGTCGGGGTGTGGTGGTTGCGGACGACGCCGGCGTGGACCGTCATGACCAGCCCGTCCTCGACACTCATGCGCGCCATCTGGAACAGCATGTGCCCGCGGAAGACGCGCCGCTCGTCGGCGTCGGCGGCCCCGGCGAGGACCAGCGAGAACAACCGCTCGGCGTCCTCCGGCTCCAGGTCGAACGTCACCGGCTCCTCCACGCCGTGATCGGCGGAGACGGCGCCGTGCTCGATGAAGTGGCGACGGCGCGCCTCGAGGGCCGCGAGGTAACCGGCGAAGGTGGTGGGCTGCCCGGTGGCGCCGAGGAGGCGCCCGACGTTCTCGGCGAAGCCGCGGACGTCCGGATCCAGGTACCGGTCGGGACGGAACGTCGGAAGCACCCGGCCCCCGAGGCCGGAGTCGCGAAGCGCGTCGTGCGCACTGAGGTCGTCGAGCGGGTCGTCGGTGGTGGCCAGGACCTCGATGCCGAACCGGCGGAACAGCGCGCGCGGACGGAACTCGGGCTCCGCGAGCCGCGCGGCGATCTCGTCGTAGACGTCGTCGGCCGACTCCGGGGTCAGCGCCTCGTCGATGCCGAGCACGGTCGCAAGGCCGTCCTCCAGCCAATAGCCGGAGGCGGTGCCGGCGAAGAGATGCCAGTGCTCGGCGAGCAGGCGCCAGATCGCGCGGGGGTCGGCGGCCGCACGACCGTCGGCCGCTGCGCGCGGGTCCGTCTCCGTTCCCACGCCCAGGTCACGGAGGTCGACTCCGGCGGCGTGCAGCAGGCGGGTGACGTAGTGGTCGTGGGTGACCAGCAGGTCCGCCGGGTCGCTGAACGGACGGTCCTCGGCCAGCCACTCGACCGGCACATGACCGTGCGGCGAGATGATCGGGGCCGCGGCCACCCGCTGGTAGAGCTCACGCGCCAGCCCCCGCGTGGTCGGATCGGCGGGCAGGAGGCGGTCGGGGTCGCGACGTCGCGGCTGGAGCATACGGCCATTCCACCGTTTCGCGCCGAGTTTGTCAACCGGTTGCCGTACGCGTGCCCGGCAGCGGCTCCCGGTGTGGTGGAGCCGATTCGCGGATGCGGCTTCGCCCGGAGTATCGGGCTCGGCCGCTAGACTGTGCCAACCGTTTGCCGCATCGCGGCGACGGCGTCCGGAAAGGGGATCGCATGAGCGAGGTCGAGACCGCCGAGCCCGCGCGGGTGACCGTCCGCCGGCCTCCGGCTACGATCTACGACGTCGCCAAGGCGACCGGGGTCAGCCCATCCACCGTCTCGCGTGCCCTCAACAAGCCCGGCCGGCTCAACGCGGCGACCGAGCAGCGCATCCGCGAGGCGGCGGACGCCCTCGGTTACCGCATCAACCCGATGGCCCGAGCGCTGCCGACCGGCAAGACGGGCACCCTCGCGCTCCTCCTGTCCGACATCACCAACCCGGTCTACTTCGATCTGGTGCGCGGAGCGGAACGGGTCGCCACCGAGAACGGCCTCACGCTGGTGTTCGCCGAGTCGCAGGAGTCGCCCGAGCTGGAGCTGGCGACCGCCGAGCGCATCCAGACCTCCGTCGACGGGCTCTTCCTCGTCGCGTCGCGCCTCGCCGACGAGCAGATCGCCGAACTCGCCGCCGCCAAGCCGCTGGTGGTCGCCAACCGGCAGGTCCCCGGCGTGCCGGACATCATCCCGGATCCGCGTCCCGGCATCTCGTCCGCGCTCGACGAACTGCGCGAGCGCGGGCACCGGCGCATCGCCTACCTCTCGGGCCCCGAGACGTCGTGGATGAACGAGGTGCGCTGGCGGACGCTGTTCCAGTACGCACTCGACCGGGAGATGTCGATCGTCGAGATCGCGTCCGTCGCCCCCACGCTGGAAGGCGGAGGCGAGGCGCTGCCGCGCGTGCTGGCCGCCGACGTCAGCGCCGTGTTCGCCTACAACGACCTCCTCGCCCTCGGGCTGCTGCGCGCGGCGCGCGACCGCGACCTCGATGTGCCGCGCAAGCTCAGCGTCGTCGGCTTCGACGACATCTTCGGCGCCGACCTCACCACGCCGGCCCTCAGCACGATCAAGAGCCCGCTGCGCGAGGCCGGGGCTGAGGCGGTCCGCCGCCTGCTCGAGGAGATCTCGGGCAGCTCCGAGGGCGCCGCTCCCAGCCTGCCGACCCGTTACATCAGCCGCGAGTCGGTCGCCGACCTGCGCGAGGGTCGCGCGTGAAGCGCCGCACGGTGTCGCGCTCGACGAACCCCAGACGCCGGTAGATCGCAGCACCGTCCGGCGACGCGGTCAGGACGGCCGTCGCGGCTCCGAGACGCCGGCCGGTCTCCAGGGCGGCGACGGTGAGGCGAGTGCCGATGCCCTGCCTCCGGTGGGAGGCTGCGGTGACTATGTGCTCGACGGCCACGGCGTCGCCGGCGACCACCGCCGCCGCGCAGCCGACCGCGACGCCGTCCACCTCGGCGAGCAGGTGGGTGACAGCGCGCCCATCGCCGAGCCCGACAGCGGCAAGCGCCTCGACGATCCGCCGGTCGGGATCGGCGCCGGTCCACACGCGGGCCCAGGTGGACAGGTCCTGCTCGTCGTCGACGGCGCGGATGCGGACCTGCGGGTCGGGCTGCAGAGGTCGGCGGGACTCCCCGAACTCCACGGGCAGCGGGGACAGCCGGCCGGCGGGAATCGGCATCGACATGACCGGCTCCTCCTCCACGAACCGGAACCCGCGTGCGCGCAGGGCCGCCTCGACGTCGAACGCCTCCCTCCCCGGCCAGGAGTGCCACAGGGCCGGGACGTCGCCCATCGTGGCGAGCGCATCATCCACTCGGTCGGGACTCGTGACGAGGACGCCGTTGAGCTCCTCATGCGGAGCCCCGGTGCGGAACCACGCCAGGTCGCCGCGTGCTTCCGAGGACTGCGCCCTCACCGTGTGGGTACGGACGAACGGGGGGAGGACGTCGTGCGTGATGGCGGCTCCTTCGGTCGAATGCGTCCAGCACTCTACCGTCACCGAACACTGCGGAGCACCGCCTCCTCCTCGGTCGCAGTCAGGCCGGAACGCCGCTCCCGATCCACGCCGCGAGCGCGCTCGTCGGCGATCACGTCGGTCAGCGTGTCCCTCAGCGGTCTGAGCCGCCCGCCGGCTTCGAGAAAGGCACGGTTCGAGCGCTGGGCGAACCCGGTATCCGACAGCGGCAACCACAGCGGAAGGGATCGCGGGCCGGCCCAGTAGCGCACGTCCGCCGCGAGCAGCGCGCCGTCGGCGACCTCCCGCAGCTCGCCGTCGTAACCGGCGACCGCCGTCGCAGCGCTGAAGAACTCGTCCATCGGCAGAACGTTCCCCACCGCGTTGACGACGCCGACCGTCCCGTCGCGCCCCGCCCTCGCGATCCACACGGCGAGGTCGGCGACGTCGATGACCTGGACGAAACGACCTTCAGGGGTCGGGACGAGCGCCGGGCCTCTGCGGCTGAGCCGCGCCGGCCAGTACCCGAACCGGTCGCTCGGGTCGCCGGGGCCGACGATGAGTCCGGGTCGCACGATCAGGAGGCGCTCACCGAGCCGGACCGCTGTGGAACGCTCGGCGGCGACCTTCGCGTCGGCGTACTGCGTCAGGTCGGACGGCTCCACGAGCGCGGCGGACTCGTCAGCGCCCGGCTCGTCATTGCGGGCGTAGACGGAGACGGTGGAGACCAGCGTCCAGTGCGCGGCATCGTCCGCGAGTGCGCCGAGGGCGGGCTCGACCAGTTCGGGATCGTAGGCGATTTCGATCACCTCGTCCCACTCCGCGCGCACGCCGTCGTACGCGCCAGGGGCACGACGGTCGACACTCACCAGGCGCGCTCCGTGCGGGACGTCCCCCGACTCACCGCGGGCCAGACAGGTCACCTCGGCGTCGCCCGCGAGCAGCTCCCGGACGATCGCCCGCCCCAACCACCCGGTCCCGCCGAGCACCAGCACACGTCGCATCCCCCCATCCAACCGTTCGCGAGGTCCTGCGGCCACTGCGTCTGCTCCCCGCGAACTCACGCCCGTGGCTCGGCGCTTCTCCCGCGACTCCCACAGGGCTCGCCCTACCCCCGTCGAGTACACACTTCTTGCACGTTTTCGGCGCGAAAGCGTGCAAGTTCTGTGTACTCGATGTTGGGCGCAGCCGGTTGGGGGTGGGAGGCGAAGGTGCGCGTCAGAGTGTCAGAGCGTCAGAGCGTCAGCGACCAGGCGACCTCGCGCTGGAGTTGACCGCTTTCGACGAAGAGACGCACCTGATGCGCGTCCGGCAGCGCCGACGCCAGCTCGTCCCGATCCGCGCGCGCGAATCCGAGCTTCTGCCAGAACGGTCCGGAGCGGTTCAGCTCGAACCCGGTGCTCCCGACGATCTGCCCGGCCGCATCCCGCTCGATCCACAGCTGCCCCTCGTTCTCGCGTCGCCGCCCACCGTCGAGTACACAAATCTTGCACGTTTTCGGCGCCAGAACGTGCAGAAAGTGTGTACTCGACGGTGGGCGGTGGGGACTCGCCGGACCCGCCCCGCCGAGGGGCGGCTCAGGTGGCGGTGCCGGTGGGGGTGCGCTCGGCGGCCCAGGAGGCGAGGAGGCGGAGCCGCTCGGCGGACGGCGAGCCCGGCTCCGCCGTGTAGAGCAGGAGGACGTGGCCGGGTTCGGCGGTGATGGCCAGCTCCTCGAAGGCGAGGGTGAGGTCGCCGACCACCGGGTGGTGGAAGCGCTTCGTCCCGGTTCCGTGCGTGCGCACGTTGTGCGCGCCCCACAGCCGGCGGAACGTGTCGCTCTGCGTCGACAGCTCCCCGACGAGGTCCTGAATCGCCCGGTTGTGCGGGTCACGCCCGGCCTCCGCGCGCATGACCGCGACGCACATGTCCGCGAACAGGTCCCAGTCGGGGTAGAAGTCGCGCGACGCCGGGTCGAGGAACTGGAACCGCGCGAAGTTCGGGGTCCGGCCCCCATCGCCGATCATCGGCGAGTAGAAGGCGCGGCCGAGCGCGTTGAACGCGATCACATCCGACTGGATGTTGCGCACGACGGCGACACCCTCGGTGATGGCCTCCAGCGCCCAGTGGAGGCTGGGACGGGTCGCCGGGTTTCGCGTCACCCGCTTGCGCTGCCGCCCCGAGAGCGGGATGCCGTCGGCGGCCCGGGCGAGGTCGAACAGGTGCGCACGCTCGGTGTCGTCCAGCTGCAGCGCCTGCGCGACCGAGTCGAGCACGGCGCTCGACACGCCGGCGATCGCACCGCGCTCCAGCTTCGCGTAGTACTCGACGCTTACATCGGCCAGCATCGCCACCTCCGAGCGGCGCAGCCCGGCGACGCGGCGGCCCGATCCGGCGCTGAGGCCCGCCTGCTCCGGCGTCACCTTGGCCCGTCGCGACATGAGGAACTCGCGGACCTCTGCTCGGTTGTCCATGCGAACGAGAGTAGGCCGCCCATCCTGAGCCGAGGGATGCCCTGTCAGTACACCTCTCACCAGGGACTCCCTGCTCCTTGCTCGCCGGGCGAGGGTGGATGGCGTGACGACGACAAGCCCGACGGCAAGGAATAGCGTCGTCGCATGGCGCAACATCCTGGCACGGGTCGCCCGCTCTCACTACAGTGACCCCATGCCAGGCCTCTCCCCGCGCCCGCTCGACTTCGAGACCCGACAGATCCACGCAGGAGCGGTGGTCGACTCCGAGACCCGTTCCCGCGTGACCCCGATCTACCAGACGGCGGCGTATGTCTTCGACAGTTTCGACGACGGCGAGGACCGCTTCGCCGGGCGCAGCGCCCACCGCGCCTACTCGCGCAACGAGAACCCGACGAACGCCGTCGCCGGGCAGCGCATCGCCGACCTGGAGGGCGGCGTCGACGGCATCGTCGTGGCCAGCGGCCAGGCGGCCATCGCCACGGCGATCAGCGCCCTCGCAGCCGCCGGGGACCACATCCTGGCCACCCGGTCGCTCTACGAGGGGACGCGCGAGATGTTCCGCGGCGTTCTCGCGCGGCAGGGCATCGAGTTCGAGTACGTCCCCGACGACGCGGACGACGCCGAGTGGGCCTCCCGCTTCCGTCCGACCACGAAAGCTGTCTACACCGAGACGCTCCCGAACCCGCTGGGCCAGGTGGTCGACATCCAGCGACTGGCCCGGCTGGCGCACGACGCCGGCGTCCCGCTGGTCGTCGACAACACCGTCCCGACGCCGTACCTGTGGCGGCCGATCGAGGACGGCGCCGACATCGTCATCCACTCGACCTCGAAGTGGCTGTCCGGCCATGCCTCGGTGATCGGCGGCGCGATCGTCGACGCAGGGAGGTTCGACTGGGCCGCGCACGCGGAGCGGTTCCCGCAGCTTGCCGCGCCGCCGCGGGAGGGCGTCCCGTCATTCTCCGCGCGCTTCGGGGCCGGCGCGTACCTCGCCTACGTGCGCAGCGTCATCGTGCTGGAGTACGGGCCCACGGTGCCGCCGACCAGCAGCTTCCTGCTCCTCCACGGCATCGAGACGCTGTCCGTGCGGATGGATCGGCACGTCTCGAGCGCACAAGCCCTCGCCGAGTGGCTGGAGGGACGCCCCGAAGTCGCCGAGGTGCACTACCCGGGCCTCCCGTCGAACGCGTACCACGCGCTGGCGCAGCGCTACCTGCCGTCCGGGGCGGGCTCCATCGTCTCGATCGAGCTGGCCGGAGGACGGGAGGCGGCACGCCGCTTCATCGACGCCCTCGAACTGATCTCGCCGATGACGCACATCGGCGACGTCCGCACGCTCGCGATCCACCTCGCCAGCACCATCCACGCCAAGCTGACCCCGCAGGAGCGGGCGGAGGCGGGGATCGGCGAGGGACTCATCCGCCTGTCGATCGGGCTGGAGAGCGTCCGCGACCTGGTCGACGACCTGGACCGCGGTCTGACAGCGGCCGGCACGCGCGCCTGACCTGACCTTCCGTCGGAGATCCGCCGCCCAGCGTCGGAGATACGCCGCCCAGCGTCGGAGATACGAGCCGATACGGGCTACATCTCCTGCTGCACCGCGGTCGGTCGAAGATTCGGAGTCCCGTCTCCGACGGTAGGTTCGCGACGCGGCCGCGGCTCAGCCGGCGAGCAGAGCGCCCGACCGTGCGGCGGCGACCGTCACGGCGATGCGGCGCACCGCCTCCACGACGGTCGACGGGTTGCAGGCCAGATTGATGCGGGCGAACCCGCGCCCGGGGTCACCGAACGCGAGTCCTGAATTCAGGGCCACCCGGCCCTGCTCGATGAGGACGCGGGCCGGGTCGTCACCGAGCCCGGCGTCGCGGAAGTCCAGCCACACCAGGTAGCCCGCATCGGGACGGATCGCCCGCACTGAGGGCGCCTGGGCGGCCAACTCGGCCTCCAGCAACTGAAAGTTGGAGACCAGCAGCTCGACCAGATCGTCCCGCCAGGCGACGCAGGAGAGGGCGGCCACGTTGGCGTGGAGGCCGAGGATGCTGGTGCGCGCCGCGAGCTCCTCCGGCAGGGCGGTCAGCAGCCGGGCTGACCAGTCGTCGGCGGCGACGACGACCGCGCACTTGAGGCCGGCGAGGTTCCAGGCCTTGCTTGCGGAGGTGACCGTCACCGAGCGGGCGCCCGCGGCCCGGGCGATCGGCGCGAAGGGGGTGAAGACGGCACCAGGATGGGCGAGCGGGGCGTGCACCTCGTCGCTGACGATGAAGACGCCGTAGCGGGCGGCGAGCTCCGCCAGCGCCTCCAGGACGATGCGGCTGTGACATCGCCCGGTCGGGTTCTGCGGGTTGCAGAGCAGCAGCGCGTCCGCCCCCGTCGCGAAGGCACGCTCGATGCCGGCGAGGTCGAGGGACCAGTCCTCGTCTTCGAGCAGCGGCACCGCGACGGCGACGGCATCCGCCTCGTCCACCATCTCGAAGAACGGCGGGTAGACGGGAGGCGTCAGCACGACTCGACCGCCGACCTCCGGCAGCGCGAGCCGCAGCGCCTCCACCACGCCGACGGTCACGTCGGTCGCCAGGTGCACGGTTTCCGGGTCGACGCTCCAGCCCCACTCGCGTTCGGCGAAGGCGGCGAAAGCGGGCGCGAGCGGGCCGGCGGAATCGAGGTAGCCGGTGTCCGAGTGGCGCAGCGTCTCGGCAACGCGGTCCAGGATGGCCGGCTCGACGTCGAAGTCCATCTCGGCGACGAAGACGGGCAGGACGTCCGCCGGGTAGCGGCGCCACTTGATGCTCGATCTGGTCGCGAAGAGCTGCTCGAGGGAACGTGCCGGTCCGAAGCTCATTGGGACACTGTGCCGCAGTGCGCGGCATCCCGCGACTAGCGTCGTCAAAAACCGTAGCGAAAGGGATGCGCGCCCGCGCCGATCAGGGCTGCTTCTCGCCCAGAGCGGGGTCGTCCTCCCGCGCGCCGGTCTGATTGAACAGGTAGTAGAGGCTGAGAGCGGCGGCCAGCGCGAGCATCGCGGGCGCGCTGACCAGCCCGATCGCGGTCATGGCCGGGTACAGCACCGTGCCGGCGCCGAAGCGGATGAGAGAGCGGCGGCGGCCAGCCGCATCCAGGCGGCCGGAGGCCACCTCCTGCGCAGTGATCCGGCCGTGCAGGAGGGTGAAGGCGATCGCGACGCCCGTCATGGCCCCGCCGTACAGCACGACCGCGAGCCGGATGTCGCCCGGGTCTCCGCCGGCCAGCGCAGCCGAGAGCGTGGCAGTGGTGAACGGCAGCGTGGTGACGAACATCAGCAGCATCAGGTTCCAGAACAGGAGCAGCCGGTCGACGACCTCCACCAGCCGCACGACGGCGTGGTGGTTGACCCAGATGACGCCGATGACTAGGAAGCTCACCACGTACGCGACGAACGACGGCCACTCGGCGGCGAGCTGCGCAAAGAGGCCGCCCGGCCGACCGGGGTCGACGTGCAGGTCGAGGACGAGCAGCGTGATGGCGACGGCGAGCACGCCGTCGCTGAACGCTTCGAGTCGCGTCTTCGACATCCTCGCCCCTCCTCGGCGGGAGGGTGTGCTCCCGGGCACGATCATGCCGCACAGGACCGCCCGCCGCACCCCGTGCGCGGCTCAGGAGGCGAGCGCGACCTGACGGAACCGGATGACGGACGAGTCCACGCCGCGGTCGGCTCGGTCGTAGGCCGCGCGGATCGGGTTCACCGACCGGCCGTTCGGCAGGAGGACCTCGAGGCCGGCGTCGTCGCGGTCCCCGGCTCCGCGACGACGAGCCGCCGCAGTCCAGTGGCCGCCGTCCGTCCGCACCAGGATCTCGCCGATCAGGCAGCCGAGGCTCTGCAGCGTGAAGTCGTCGCCGACGAAGCCCTCTTCGGCCTGGAGCTCGGTGAACAGACGCTCGACGTAGACCAGGTCCTCGGGGACGTAGGTGACGGTGTGCCCGTAGATGTCGCGGATGCCCCCGGCCATGGCGCCGGCCAGCAACGAGCCGACGGCGGGATCAGGCCGCCGGCTCGTCACACGGGGGAACCGGAACATGCCGCCACGGTAGGCCCCCGATTCCGGCGGGTGCTCGCCCCAGTTCGAGTGCCCCCGCTGCGGGTCACGCTGCAGGTCGGGCTGCAGGCCAAGCTGCGGGACGCGCTCCGACAGGCGCGCACGCCGCGCCTCCGCCGCGCCCGTCGGTAGGCTGAGGCCGACGACAGGGGATCGTGCAGGACGGATGACGGCACTGGCGCATATCCATCCAGTCCGATAGTAAAGTTTCCGCAGGCCGCCCCGCGGCCCCAGGGATGAGGAGGCGCCGGTGGCGAAGCGGACGCGTGCGACGGCGACCACGAGCACCCTCGCGCGCGTCAACCAGACGGCCATCATCGAGGCGCTGCGGGAGTCGGGCGCCCTCTCCCGTCAGCAGCTCGGCGCCAAGACGGGCCTCAGTCCGGCGACCATCAACCGGCTCACGGCCTCCCTCATCGAGGACGGTCTCGTCGTGCCCGCCGGACAGGAACCGAGCACCGGAGGCCGCCCCTCCGTGCTGCTGCGCTACGCCGGCAGTTCGCGGCTGGTCGCCGCCATCCAGCTGCGCGCCGAGACGGTCACCGGCATCCTCGTCGACTTCGACGGGAAGGTGGTGTTCCGCAGGTCCGTCGCGCTGGGAGCGCGTCGGCCGGAGCAGACCGGGGCGGCAGGCGACGGAACCGCGCCGCCGGAGCAGGACCGCGAACTCCGCAAGGTGTTCCGGCTCTTCGACGACCTCATCGCGACCGCCGACTCCATGGGGACGCCGTGCCTGGCGGTCGGTATCGCCGTTCCCGGCGTGGTGCAGCAGCCGGACGGGATCGTGGGCACCATGCCGGAGTTCGGCTGGGCGGGAGTCCCGCTCGGCGCGCTCCTGCGGGAGCGCACCGACCTGCCGGTGGTGGTGGAGAACGACGCGAACGCGCTCGCCTACGGGGAGCTCCACGGCGGAGCCGGGCGGGGCCTGTCGAGCCTGGTCGCCCTGTTCCTGGAGAACGGGCTCGGCGCCGGCATCGTCGCAAACGGAGAGCTGCACCGCGGAGCGCGGGCGGAGGCGGGCGAGATCGGGTACCTGCTGATGGAGCGGTCCTCACTGGAGCGCTCCTACGACGCACGCGGCGACCTCGAGGATCGCATCGGCTCGCTCGCCCTGACGCAGCGGGCCCGGGAGCGGGGGATGCCCATCCCGGCGACCGGCACGCTGACCGCCGAGGACGTGTTCGAGCTGGCCCGCGACGGCAACGCGGACGCGCAGGAGCTGGCCGATGAGATCCTCGACATGGTGGCGATCGCCGTCGCCGCCCTGGTGATCGTGCTCGACCCGGAGCTGGTGGTCGTCGGCAGCAGCTTCGTCGGGAGCTCGGACATGGTCATCCCGGGCATCCAGGAGCGGCTGCGCGGCCGCATCATCCGCGTCCCGCGCATCGAACCGGCGACCCACCGCGAGGATGCCGTCCTGCTCGGCGCTGCCGAACTCGCCGCCGCCGAGGTCAACGGCTTCGCCTACCTCGCCTTCTGACCGGCTCTCCGCCTCCTCCCGCTCTCCCCTTTGCCCGATTCGTGACGAATGCGGCGTTCGGGGCGGCGAAAGCACCGATTCGTCACGAATCGGGAACCACCCTCCCGCTCTCCCCCTTGCCCGATTCGTGACGAATGCGGCGTTCGGGGCGGCGAAAGCACCGATTCGTCACGAATCGGGAGAAGGGCGGGAGCGAGGAGAGGGCGACGAAGGGGAGGGACGGCTCTTGACAGGAGGCGGAAGCGCACCCTAGGTTTATCGCAACTTCTTCTCACTCCGATAGGAAAGAAGAACCCCTTCAACGACGCAGAGGAGCAGACGTGATCGTCGGAATCGACATCGGCGGCACCAAGACGCACGTGTGCGTCGAGGACGACGCCGGCGCCGCGCTCCTCGACCGGTCGGTGCAGAGCGCCGACTGGCAGCATGGAGGCCACCTCCACTCGGAGGACAACGTCCGCAGCCTCCTCGCCCTGCTCGACGAGGTCCCCGGCGCCGACCGAGCGCCCCTCGTCGTCGGCGCCCACGGGCTCGACAGCGACGCCCAGACCCTCGCCTTCTCCGAGACCCTCGCGGCCCTCCACGACGGACCGGCCCTCGCGGTCAACGACGTCGAACTGGTCGGCCCGGCCGCCGGATTCGACGAGGCCATCGCGGTGATCGCGGGCACCGGGAGCAAGGTCGTCGGCCGCCGCGCCGACGGCACGCTGGTGAGCGCCGGCGGCTACGGCTACATCCTCAACGACCCCGGAAGCGCGCCCGCCCTGGTCCGGGATGCGGTGCGCACCCTGTTCGACGCCGTCGACGAGGACGAGCCCCGCGACCTGCTCGCCGACGCCCTCTACGCGCACTTCGGCGTGGACGAGATCGTCGGCCTCTCCAACGCCCTCACCCTGCGTCCCCGCGTCACCGCCTGGGGCGCAGCGGCGCCGCTGGTGTTCGCCGCCGCCGACGCGGGCAGCGTCCGCGCCGCGCGGGTCGTCGAGACGGCCGCCGACGAGCTCGCCCGCAGCGTGGAGCTCGTCCACCGACGCGGAGCCGCCGGCGCCGACGTGGTCTGCGCCGGCGGCGTGATCAGCCACCAGCCGCGACTGTTCGACGCCCTCGGCGAGCGCCTGCGCGCCCGCGGGCTCACCCACTCCATCCACCTGCTGGATGTCGCCCCGGTGCGCGGCGCCCTCGCGCTCGCCCGGCGGCTCACGGAGGCGGCCACTGTCGTCCCCTTCGCACCATCGAACACACGGAGGAAGTCATGAGAATCACATCCACGGGGCGCCGCCGCGCACTCGCGGCCCTCGGGCTCGCAGCCACCGCGGCCCTCGCCCTCAGCGCGTGCAGCGTCACCGGCGCCGGCGGCTCGTCGGGCGGGGAGGGCGACGGCACGGGCACGATCAACGCCCTGTTCATGAAGCAGGCGGGCTACTCGGAGTCCGACGTCAACACCATGATCAAGGACTTCGAGGCGAAGAACCCGAAGATCACGGTGAAGCCGACGTTCGTGGCGTACGAGGCGCTGCACGACAAGATCGTCACGTCGGCCCCCGCCGGAACCTACGACGTCGTGCACCTCGACGTGATCTGGCCGGCCGAGTTCGCCTCCAAGAACATCATCACCGACGTCACCAAGCGCTTCCCGTCCTCGTGGAAGAGCGACATGCTCGGCGGCGCGCTCACCAGCGCCGAGTACAAGGGCAAGTACTACGGAGTCCCGTGGGGCCCGTCCACCAAGCTGTTCTTCTACAACAAGGACATGCTCGCCAAGGTCGGCGCCACCGCCGACGACGTGAAGACCTGGGATGGCGTGCTCGCCGTCGCGAAGAAGCTGAAGGACGCGGGCGTCGTCCAGTACCCCATCGCGTGGAGCTGGTCGCAGGCCGAGGCCCTGGTGTGCGACTACGCGGAACTCCTCGGCGCCTTCGGTGGCCAGTTCACGGACTCCAGCGGCAAGCTCGACATCAACAAGGGCGCCGGGGTGCAGGCGCTCGAGTTCATGAAGAAGTCGCTGGACGAGGGCCTCACCGACCCCGCCTCGACGACCTTCCTGGAGGATGACACGGACAAGTCCATGGCGTCGGGCAAGACCGCCATGGAGCTCAACTGGGAGTCGACCTTCCGCGACCAGAACGACCCCTCCATCTCGCAGGTGGTCGGGAAGATCGCCGTCACCGTCCCGCCGGCGGGCCCGAGCGGTGACAACCCCGGCGTCAACGGCTCGATGGCGCTCGCGATCGGCGCGAAGTCGAAGCACCAGCTGGCGGCCTGGAAGTTCATCGAGTACATGACCAGCGAGGCCGTGCAGGACAAGTACGTGAAGAGCTCGATGACCAACTGGAAGGCGAGCTACACCAAGCCGGCCATCACCGAGACGAACCCGGAGGTCTTCGCCGCCGCCGGCAAGGCGTACGACTCGATGATCCTGCGGCCGCCGGTGCCGAACTACAACACGGTCTCGCAGGCCATCCAGGTGGAGCTGCAGAACGCGCTGCTCGGCAAGAAGACGCCGCAGCAGGCCCTCGACGACGCGGTGAAGGCCGCGAACCAGAACGGATGACGGCCGTGTCGGTCGCCGACATCGAGACGGAGCGGCGCACCCCGGGAAACCCGGGCACTCCGGTCCCCCGGGGGCGCCGCACCCGCCGCAGGCGCGACAACCAGGGCAGGCTCGCCTTCTGGCTGCTGCTGCCGGCCGCGGTCGCGGTGTTCGGAGTGATCGTCTACCCGATCCTCCGCACCCTCCTCATCTCGTTCTTCGAGGTCAACTCGGCGCTGGCGACCGACACCCCGTTCGTCGGGCTGCAGAACTACCTCGACGTCCTGTCGTCCTCCGGCTTCTGGGCGGCGATGGGCCGGACGCTGTACTTCACGCTCGTCTCGACGGCGCTGGAGCTCGTCCTCGGCCTGATCGTCGCGGGGCTGCTCAACGCAAAGCTGCGGGCGCGCTGGCTGTTCCGCGCGGTCGTCATCATCCCGTGGGCGATCCCCACCATCGTGAACGCCGCGATGTGGAAGGGCATCTTCAACGCGCAGTACGGCGCTCTGAACGCCGCCCTCACGCAGCTGGGCATCATCCACGAGTACCAGGCGTGGCTCGGCGACCCGACCCTCGCCCTCAACATGGTGATCGTCGCGGACGTCTGGAAGACCACGCCGCTCGTGGCGTTCTTCCTGCTCGCCGGGCTGACGTCCATCCCGAGCGAGCTGTACGAGGCGGCGAAGATGGACCGGGCGAGCTGGCCGCGCATCTTCCGCACCATCGTGCTGCCGATGCTGGTGCCCTCCATCTCCATCGTGCTCGTGCTGCGCACGGTGGAGGCGTTCAAGGTGTTCGACATCATCTACGCGATGACTCGCGGCGGGCCCGTCAACGGCACCCAGACGATCGCCTACTACGCCTACACGACGGCCTTCTCGGACCAGAACTTCGGGATGGGCGCCGCGCTCTCGTACATCATCGTGCTGGTCATCCTGGTGCTGACCTTCATCTACCTGCGCATGCTGCGCCGATCCGAGATGAGCCTGCTGTGAAACGCGCCACCCGCAACTCGATCCTCGTCCACCTGGCCGCGCTCGTCGTCGCCGTCGTCATCCTGCTGCCCTTCGGGTGGATGGTGATCGCCAGCGTCACGCCGCAGCGCATCCTCATCTCCACACCGCTGCAGTGGATCCCGGACACGCTCGACTGGAGCCGGTACGAACTGATCTTCCGCGGCGGCGCGGAGAGCGTCGGCGCGACGTTCCGCGCGGCGCTCGCCAACACGACGATCGTCGCGGTCGGGACGGTCGCCGTCTCGATGGTGGTCGGCATCCTGGGCGCGTACGCGTTCGCCCGGCTGCGGTTCCGGTTCCGTCAGGCGGTGCTGATCCTGTTCCTGGCGACGTACATGCTGCCGCAGATCGCGTTGCTCATCCCGCTGTACCTCATCCTGAACTCGCTCGGGCTGCTCGACAGCGTGATCGGCCTGATCATCGTCGACTGCTCGCTGGTGGTGCCGTTCGTGCTGTGGATCCTCAGCAACTACTTCCTGACGATCCCGGAGGAGCTGGAGGAGGCTGCGCGGATCGACGGCGCCTCACGGCTCGGCGCGCTGTTCCGTGTGGTGCTGCCGGCCGCCCGGCCGGGCATCTTCGCCGCGATCATGTTCGCGTTCCTGCTGGCCTGGGACGAGTTCATGTATGCGCTCATCTTCACTTCGTCGAACGCGGCGAAGACGCTGCCGGTCGCGATCAGCGAGTTCGCCGGCCGGTACACCACCGACTTCGGGCTGGTGGCCGCCGGTGGCATCATCGCGGCCCTCCCGCCGATCATCGTCGCGATGATCTTCCAGCGCTACGTCGTCAGCGGCATGGCGGCCGGCGCCGTCAAGGGATGATCCGCCCTTCCGACCGACCCTGCAACCGTAAGGAAAGAAATGGAACCGAAAGCCTCCTTCGTCGACGCCATGCGCGCCCAGCCGGAGAACCTCGCCCTCGCCCGCGAGACCGTGCTGCGCGACCTCGCCGCCGCCTCCCTCGCCCGCTGGGGCGCCGACGAGAGCGTCGCGGTGCTCGCGATGGGCGCCTCCCTCAACTCGTCGCACGCCCTCGTGGCGGCGCTGGCCGCCGCCGGTCGCCCGGCGTGCGGTGTGGTCGCGTCGGACGTCGCGGACGGGCTGGCCGTGGTCCGCGCCCACCACAGCATCGTCGTGTCCGAGTCCGGGCGCAGCCCCGAGCCCCTCGCGGCCGCGGGCAGGCTGACGCCGGGCACGCGCATCGGGATCAGCAACTTCCCGGCGCAGCCGATCGCCGAAGCGGTGGATGCGGTGCTCGGCCTCGGTGGATTCCCGGACTCCCCCGTGTACACCAGCGGCTTCACGGCGACGATCCTCGCCTACGCCCTGCTGCTCGACAATGTCGGCGCGCTGGATGCGGCCGCCCAGGCGGAGCGGATCCCCGGGCTGGTCGCGGACGCGCTCCGCGACTACGCCGAGGTGGCCGAGCGGGTGGGCCGGGTGCTGGCCGGCGCGACCACGATCGACGTCGTCGGCCGCGGCGGCTCGCTGACGGCGGCCTCCGAACTGTCGCTCATGGTGCGGGAGGGGCTGCGCACGCCGAGCACCTCGTTCGAGACGTTCCAGTACCTGCACGGTCCGATGGAGGTGCTGTCCTCCGACGACGCGCTCGTCGTGTTCGGCGATGGCCGGGAGGTCAGCATCCCGTCCTCCGTGCTCGACGCAGGGGTGCCGGTCGTCCTGGTGACGGCGGCCGACCCGTCCACGATCCCGGGCGCCGGCCACGCCGGTCTCACCATCGTCCGGCTCCCCCAGGGGCTCGGGGTGTTCGAGCGCGCCGTGGTCGAGACCGTGATCGGCCAGCTCGCCATCGCCGCGGCCATCGAGCACAAGCCGTTCCCCCTGGAGGATTTCCTCTACCACCAGGACGACACCAAGCTCCCGGTGCGCTGATTCCGTTGCAGTTCGGCTGGCAGCAGTTGACGAGCGCCTTTCCTGGGAGTCTGATGGACGCATGATAGCTCTCATCGTGATTCTGCTCGTGATCTGGGCGGTGCTCGCCATTCTCGGCTTCGCCATCAAGGGACTGCTGTGGCTCGCCATCCTGGGGCTGGTGTTCTTCGTCATCACCGCGATCGTCGGCTGGATGAGACGAGGCGCCAACCGGACCTGACCGTCCCCGACCTCGAACGGCGGCCGTGCTCGTGGAGCACGGCCGCCGTTCTGCGTGTGGAGGACGGTACCGAGCGCCGCCGTTCGTCACCATGGAGGCTGCGCGAACCGCGGCGCTCATGACGGCCGGGTGCGTGCGGCTCGGAGGCCTCGTCGGTCGCGTCAGCGCAGCGTGGAAGCCGCAACCAGAAGTACCGTGCCGAGGGCGACCACCGCCATCGCCCCGAACAGCACGGCCAGGGTGACGAGCCGCGCTCGCCGGCGCGGGACCGCCGCGCGCACCACGCCCATCCCGATCAGCAGGAGCAGTACGACTCCCGCCCCGACGAGCGCGATGTCGGGGTGCATCCCGCTCAGTGGGAGCAGGACCGCAAGGCTGACCAGGGCGAGGAGTCCGCCCAGCAGCAGCCATTCCCGGCCGCTGGAGGTCGTGAGCGCCGGTTGTTCGCGGACGCGGGTCGGGTCGCGGCGCGGCGCCGTGGCGGAACCGTGGTGGGTCATGGCTGCTCCTCGTCGAGGAGGGCGTCGTTCTGGAGGGTGTCGGCCGTTTCGTCGTCCGCCGGGAGGTCGTTCTCGCCGTCGAGCGCACCACCCGCCGGCGCCTGGCCGGCCGCGGTCGGCTGGTCGTGCACGGGAGTGTCGGTCGGTGCCGGAGCGCCCTGCGGCTGCTCCGGAGCGGTGGGGTCGTTGCTCGGGGTCAGTTGCTCGTCGTCGCTCATGCGACCAGCCAGCGCCCGGCCCCTGTTGCGGACAAGGGCTTGACAGCTCGGGAGGCCCGTTGCCGGATCGAGCGGCGCCGGGTCGAGCCGCGCCGATCGAGCAGCGGCGGCGATGAATACCATCCACGTCGTCTGTTGGACTTCGCGGACGGCACGGAGCAGGGTGGAGGAATGGCCTACATCCCCGACCCCGCACGATACGACGACATGCTCTACCGCCGGACCGGGCGCAGCGGACTCGACCTGCCCGCCCTGTCGCTCGGTCTCTGGCACAACTTCGGCGACGACCGGCCGCTCGACGGGCAGCGCGCCATCATCCGCCGCGCCTTCGACCTCGGCGTGACGCACTTCGACCTGGCCAACAATTACGGCCCGCCGTACGGCTCGGCCGAGAAGAACTTCGGCCGCATCCTGCAGGAGGATCTGGCCGCCCACCGCGACGAGCTCGTCATCTCGAGCAAGGCGGGGTGGGACATGTGGCCCGGCCCGTACGGTCAGGGCGGCGGCGGCCGCAAGTACGTGCTCGCCAGCCTGGACCAGTCGCTGAAGCGCCTCGGCGTCGAGTACGTGGACATCTTCTACTCGCACCGGCCCGACCCCTCCACTCCGCTGGAGGAGACCATGCAGGCGCTCGACACGGCGGTGCGCTCGGGTCGGGCGCTGTACGTCGGCATCTCGTCCTACAGCGCCGAGGAGACCCGCCAGGCCGCGGAGATCCTGGCGGACCTGGGGACGCCGCTCCTCATCCACCAGCCGTCGTACTCGATGCTGAACCGGTGGATCGAGACGGAGGGGCTGCTCGACACCGTCGACGAGCTGGGCGTGGGCGTCATCGGCTTCACGCCGCTCGCGCAGGGGATGCTGACGGACAAGTACCTGAACGGAGTTCCGGAGGGCTCCCGGGCGAGCCGGGGCGACTCCTTCGACGCGAGCTGGCTCACGGACGAGGCGGTCGGGCACCTCCGTGCGCTCAACGACATCGCCGCCTCGCGGGGTCAGACCCTCGCACAGCTCGCGCTCGCCTGGGCTCTGCGCGACGACCGGGTCACCTCCCTCGTGATCGGGGCGAGCAGCGTCCGCCAGCTGGAGCAGAACATCGGGGCACTCGGCAACCTGTCCTTCACCGACCAGGAACTGGCCGCAATCGACGAGCACGCCGTCGACGCCGGCGTGGATCTGTGGGCGGGAGCGCGGCGCGGCGAGGTCTGACCGGTCGCCATCCAAATGCGTCGACTGGTGAGTAGATGCGCCAATTCTCGCCGGATTGCGACATCTGCTCACCGCTCGGCGAGCTAGGGGTGCCGGGATGGCGACGCCGGGGGTAGGCGTGGGCTGTGAGTTTCCGTAGTGCTCCCCCACGCGTCCCCCAGGGTTCAGTGGTTGGCTCGGAGGTGTTCCCGTCCGCCGTCTAGAACCGGGTGGTATGACCCTCCTCGTCGAACCGGAAGTCCGGGTCGGAGCGCCGCTGCGTGCGGTCCGCCCATGGACGATCGCGGCCGTTTTCGGGGTCCTCGCCACGGTGCTCTGTGCGGCGGCCAGCTGGATCCCCTCGCTGTGGGGTGACGAGGCGGCGACCCTGCTCTCGGCGAAACGGCCGGTCGGCAGCCTGATCGGGATGCTGTTCCACGTCGACGCGGTGCACGGCCTGTACTACCTCTTCATGCACGGCTGGATCCGAGTCGCCGGCGAGAGCGCCTTCGCCCTCCGGCTGCCGAGCGCGCTGGCGGTGGGCGCGGCCGTCGCGGCAGTGACCCTCATCGCGGGACGCAGGGGAGGCGGCCGGGCTGCCATGGTCGCAGGGATCGTCGCGACCGTCCTGCCCCGGCTGACGTACGCGGGCGAGGAGGCACGGTCCTACGCGTTCACGGCGGCAGCGGCCGCCTGGCTGACGCTGCTGCTGCTCTGGCTGATCGACGGAGGCGGGAGGCGACTGGCGCCTGGCGCGCGGCGGCTCGCCTGGCTGCTGTACGCAGCGGGGATGGCCCTCTCGTCGTACCTCTTCCTCTACTTCGCGACCCTCCTCGTCGCACACGGAGCCGTGCTGCTCGCCAGCCGGGCATCCCGGTCGACGATCCGCCGGTGGACGGTCTGCGCCGCCGGCTGCCTGGTCTCCCTCCTGCCGCTCGCCCTGGTCGCGTACTTCGAGCGCAGCCAGATCGCCTACCTCAGCGGCACACCGGACGACCCGTCGATCTGGTACTACTTCCTCTGGTTCGGGATGCCGTGGGTCGCGATCCCGGCGTGGGCGCTCGTCGCGCTCGCGCTGTGGCCGGCCTGGCGGGCCTGGCGGACGCGGCACACACGCCCGGCCACGGAGGGCCCGCGCGGCGTCTCCACCCGGCTAGTCGCGGCGACCTGGCTGTTCCTCCCGACGGGGCTCATGCTCGCCGTCAATCTCCTCTACCCCATGTACACCGGCCGGTACTCCACCTTCGCCGCACCGGCCGCCGCACTGCTCGTCGCCGAAGGCATCCTGGTCCTGGGCCGGATGCTGGGCGGCGACCCGCGGCGCACGGTCGCGGCGACCGCCGGCGCGACCCTCCTCTTCGTCGCCCTGTGCGCGCCGGTGTATGTGCTGCAGCGCGGCCCCTATGCCAAGAACGACAGTGACTGGGCCGAGGTGAGCGCGGTGATGGGGGCGAACGCCGGGCCGGGGGACGCCGTGGTGTTCGACGAGTCGGCCAGACCGTCGCAGCGTCCGCGCCTGGCGATGCGCACCTATCCGGAGGGCTTCCGCGGTGTACGGGATGTGACCCTCCGGACCCCGTACTACCGCAACGACTGGTGGGGGGACCGCGCCTACTCGGTCACCCAGGCGGCGCAGCGCGGGCGGTTCGACGGCGTCGACCGAGTCTGGCTGATCGAGCTCGACGGCCAGGGAATCCAGGACACGTGGGGCCTCCCCGAGTTGCAGGCGCTCGGGTTCGCGCAGACCGGGCGGACGATCTCCACGCACCGCAGCGTCGTCATCGAGTTGACCCGCTGACCTGCGACCCGTTGACCCGCCCCCTAACGCGCTGACGGCGCGAACCGCGACTGTCAGGCGGCGTCGACGGGCTCGATGAGCTGCGGCCCGTCATCGTCGGTGCGGAACGGGCGCACCTGGTCGAAGCGCAACGTGCTCGCCTCCGCCACCCCGGCGCGCACGGCCTCGTCGACGAGCGCCTGGTCGCCCACGATGGACGGGTCGAGCCAGTGCTGCCACAGCTCCTCCGGCAGGATGACCGGGTTGCGGTCGTGGATGTCCGCCAGCGTCTGGACCGCGTCCGATGTCAGGATGGTGGCCGTCAGCACCCAGCGGTCCGGGTCGTCCTCATCCTTGCTCTTGTCGCGCCACCAGGAGTAGAGGCCGGCGAAGCCCATCAGCCGGCCCTCCGGGTAGCGGATGAAGAAGGGCGTCTTGTGACCCTTCGGCCCCTGCCACTCGTAGTAGCCGCGAGCGAGCACGATCGCGCGGTGCGACTGCACGGGCTTCCGCCAGGTCGCCTTCTCGGTGATCCCCTCGGCTCGCGCGTTGAAGGTCGGGAACTTCGGCTTCAGCGTCTCGGACCACGACGGCACCAGCGACCAGTGCGCGCGCTCGAACCTCAGCTCGCGCGTCTTGGCCGAGTCGATGAGCACGGGGATGTCGTCGGTCGGCGCGATGTTGTAGTCGGCCTCCCAGTCGGCGCGCCACTCTTCGGGGAGCCGGCCCGTGCGCTCCACGAACTCGGTGATCTCGGCGTTGACCTTGTCGTCCATCGCGAACCTGCCGCACATGACGCCAGCATAGGCGCGCCCACCGACACCATAGGAAATGAGGATTATTCACCCCCAAACGCGGGTGTCGCCAACCTGAAAAAACGATGTATTCTCAGTTTTGTGAATTGGTGAGGAACAGTCACTTTACGGTACTGGAACTCCAGACGTTCACACCACCCGAATGCACAACCCGACCCGCAGGTGACCCCACGTGTACCCGATTTCGCCGCGCCGAGCGCTTCCCGCACTCAACCCCATCCCAACGGGGAGCACTCGGCGCGCGCGGACCCACGGAGGTCGCCCCTCGAGCGGAGCCGGCGGCGGTGAAGCCGTTCGAGACCACGGTTTCCCCCCAGCCGCCGTCGGCTCTCCGATGGGACGCGATGCCGGACGCGCAACGGCGGAGGTCGCGGCATGACCGTCGTCCGCCCCCGGCTGCCCGGCATCGTCGCCCCGACGGCGCTCCGCGGACGCAGCTCAGAGCTCACCTGGGCCAAGCTCTACCGCTACCGCCTCCTCGCGACGGACACCGCGATCATCCTCATGACCACCATCGGTGCCGTGTTCGTGCGCTTCGGCTTCGACGACGCCGCCGCGCCGACGTCCGGCTTCCACCTCGACTACCTGTACCTGTCGCTGATCATCGCGGCGACCTGGCTCTTCACGCTGTCCGTCTACCACACCCGGGACCCGCGGGTGATCGGCCTCGGCGTCTCCGAATACCGGCGCGTCGTCTCGGCCACGGCCATCACCTTCGGCCTGCTCGCCATCCTCTTCCTGGTGGCGAAGGTCGACATCGCGCGCGGTTACTTCATCGTCGCACTGCCGGCCGGGATGGCCGGCGTGCTCTTCTCGCGCTGGCTGTGGCGGCACTGGCTGATCCGCCAGCGCAGCTTCGACCACTATCTCTCGCGCGCCCTCGTCGTCGGCCGGTTCGACGACGTCGACTACGTGGTGCGCCAGATCCATCAGAACTCGGGGGCGGCCTACAACGTCGTGGGTGCCGCCCTCGACACCGGAAAGCGCAAGGGACAGAAGAAGGACGCCGAGCTGCGGCGCCGGATCGCTGCGCCCGGGCGCGAGGTACCGATCGTCTCCGACCTGTCGGGGGTTGCGGACGCTGCGGCGCGGCTGGGCGCGGACACGGTTATCGTGGCCGGCCGCGCCCTCAGCTCCGGAGATTTCGTGCGCACGCTCGCCTGGAACCTGGAGGGAACGGCCACCGAGCTGGTCCTCGCCGCTCCGCTGACGGACGTCGCCGGGCCGCGCATCCACTTCCGCCCGGTGGAGGGACTCCCCCTCATCCACGTGGAGATCCCGCAGTTCGAGGGCGGCAAGCACGTGCTCAAGCGCGCCTTCGACTTCTTCGCGTCGGGCCTCGCGCTGCTCCTGCTCTCGCCCCTCTTCATCGCGATCGCGATCGCCATCAAGATCGACGACAACGGGCCCGTCGTCTTCGCGCAGGAGCGCGTCGGCCGCAATGGCGAGCGCTTCCGGATGTACAAGTTCCGTTCCATGGTCGTCGACGCGGAGGCGCGGCTTGCCGCGCTGCAGGCGAAGAACGACGGCCAGGGGCTCCTGTTCAAGATGAAGAACGACCCGCGGGTCACCCGGGTCGGCCACTACCTCCGCAAATTCTCGCTCGATGAGCTTCCGCAGCTCGTCAACGTGTTCCTCGGGGATATGAGCCTGGTGGGCCCGCGCCCGCCGCTCGCCTCCGAGGTCGCCGGCTACGAGAACCACGTTCACCGTCGCCTCTACATCAAGCCGGGACTCACCGGGATGTGGCAGGTGAACGGTCGTTCCGATCTCTCCTGGGAGGAGAGCGTCCGCCTGGACCTCTACTACGTGGAGAACTGGTCGCTCACCGGCGACCTCGTCATCATGTGGCGCACCGTCAAAGTGCTGACACATCCCGTGGGGGCGTACTGATGCCGCGTCCCAAAGGTCACGCGATGCGCGTGGCGATGATCGGCACGCGGGGCGTCCCGGCAGCATACGGCGGCTTCGAGACCGCGGTCGACGAGATTGGCCGCCGCATGGCCGCGGCCGGCGCCGAGGTCACGGTCTACTGCCGGTCCAAGAAGGGAGCGCCGAGGCCCGCGGAGTACGCCGGGATGAAGTTGGTCCACCTGCCCGCCCTGCGGTCCAAGACACTCGAGACCTTAAGCCACACCGGCCTGTCGGTGCTGCACGCCGTCCTCCGTCGCCGGTACGACGCGGCCTTCGTCTTCAATGCCGCCAACTCCCCCTTCCTGCCCGCGCTGCGCATCGCTCGCGTGCCGGTTGCCGTGCACGTTGACGGTCTGGAGTGGAAGCGCGGCAAGTGGGGCCGCGTCGGCCGCAAGTACTACCGCGTTGCCGAGTCGCTCTCGGTGCGCTGGGCGGACGCGCTGATCGCGGACGCGCAGGGGATCGCCAACTACTACGAACGCGAGTTCGGCGTGGAGACGCGCCTGCTGACCTACGGGTCGAAGCGGATCGACGCGGTGGGGAATCCCGGGCTGGACGGGCTCGGCCTCACTCCGGGCGCTTATCACCTGGTGGTCGCGCGGTTCGAGCCGGAGAACCACGTGGACGTCATCGTCGACGGGTACCGGCGCAGCGGCGCCCGCATGCCACTGGTCGTCGTCGGCTCCGCGCCCTACGCGGCCGCGTACTCGCAGCGGATCACGGAACTCGCCGAGTCCGACGACCGCATCCGGTTGCTCGGCGGGGTGTGGGACCAGGATCTCCTCGACCAGCTCTATGCCAACGCGCTCACCTATGTCCACGGCCACTCGGTGGGCGGGACGAATCCGTCGCTACTCCGGGCGATGGGGGCGGCCACCGCGGTGATCGCGTACGACATCGATTTCAATCGGGAGGTCGCTGGCCCGGACGCCCGGTATTTTGCTGATAGCGTTGAGGCGGGGCAGCGGGTGGAAGAGGCGGAGCGCGTCGTCGAAATCACAAAGTCTGCTGGGAGCAGGCTGCAAGCCAGAGCCCTTGAGCGGTACAATTGGGGTCGTGTAGCAGCTGGGTACACAGAACTGGCTGTTCACCTCATTTCGGGGCACAGTTCCGCAGGAGCGCAGGGTAGACGACGTGGTTCAGAAGCCATTCGTGAGGGAAATTCTCGGCCCGTTGAGGCGTGAGACTCTCCGCATGTAACAGTTCGACAACGGCGTTGCAGTAGTGAATACTTCCTACAGCGCCGCTCTCGGACCCCCATTCCGCCACATCCGGCTGCCATCCCTACCCGAAGCGGCGGGAAATTGAACCCGCTTATGACGAGCAAATCCCGCGATTTCGACAAGAACCACGGTCGGCACGTCGCCACCACTGAAAACCCCCGACACAACAAAAAAATCCGCGTACGGAACGTGGCCTTGGCCACCGCCCTCACCGCTGCGCTCGCCGTCCCCGTCGGCGTCGGCGTCGTCGGAGCCTCCGCGGCAACGGCACCCCTGGTGTCCGACTCGTTCACGCGAACGGTCGGCAGCGGCTTCGGCTCCGCATCCACCGGCGGCGCATATACGGCGACGAACCCCTCCGCGACCTCGGTCGCTTCCGGGGCCGGTGTCTTCAACCTGAAGCCGGGCATCAGCGCCAGCTCTGTGCTCCGCTCGGTGTCGGCCACCGACGTGACCGCGTCCGCAAAGTTCACCGTGCCCACTCTGCCCACGAAGGGTTCCGGTGTCTACGCCTCACTGCAGGCACGCATCTCCGGAAACCACCGCTACGATGCAACGATCCGATTCACCGCCTCGAAGACGGCGACGCTCCAGGTGCGCCGCATCGACGGTTCGGCCTCGACCCAGATCGTCGCCGAGCGGACGGTCGCCTCCGGCATCACGGCGGGCACGGCCTACACGCTCGACTTCAGCGTCACCGGCTCCTCGCCGGTCGCCCTGAAGGCACGTGTCAGCCCGGCGGGAACCACTGCAGGCACCTGGCAGGCCTCCGGCAGGGACTCTAGCGTCAAGCGGCTGCTCTCCGGCTCGCTGGCGGTCTGGGGCTACCTGTCGCGGTCCTCAACTGCGGCGCAGCTCAAAGTCGACGACCTCGTTGCGACCGCGGGCGGGAGCCTCGTCTCGCCGACGGCTCCTGTCACTACTGCGCCGGCGAAGCCGACCACCTCGCCGACGGCCACTCCGACGACGACGCCGACCACTCCGACGACGACGCCGCCGACCGCGGCGCCGGCGCCGACCACGCCCGGGACGTCGACCCCCGCACAGACGACGTCCAACGGTGTCTCCGCCAGCGGCGCACGCCACAGCGTCGGCTCCGCGCCCATCGGCTCGACCAGCTACGCGGTGCCGTCCGGTGCAGTCTTCGCTGCCGCGGGCGCGGCCGCGGGCGGCAACGGAACGCAGGCGAAGCCGTACTCGACCGCTCAGGCCGCGGTCACCGCGGCACCGAGCGGCGCCACCGTCGTGCTGCGTGGCGGCACATACCACGAGACGCTCGCGGTGCCCTTCAACAAGAAGCTGACGATTCAGTCCTACCCGGGCGAGGCCGTCTGGTTCGACGGCAGCCAGGCCTGGGGCAGCTGGAGCGCGTCGGGCTCGACCTGGGTCTCCGGCGGCTACGGCTATGCCTTCAACAACAGCCCGTCGTACTCCGGTAACCTGAGCGACGCCTCCCGCTACCTCGATCCGAATTACCCGATGGCGGCAACTCCGGATCAGATGTTCATCGACGGCGTCTCGCAGCGTCAGGTCTCCTCACGGAGCGCCGTGACCGCCGGAACGTTCTACGTCGACAAGGGCGCCCAGCAACTGGTTCTCGGCAGCAACCCCAACGGGCACTCCGTGCGGGTGAGCACGCTGCAGGAGGCGATGAGGATCCAGGGCGCGGGCACGACCGTTCGCGGCATCGGCGTTGAGCGCTACGCCACCTCTGCGATGCAGATGGGCGCGGTCACCGCGCAGGTCCCCGGGATCACTCTGGAGAACATGGCGATCATCGACAACGCGACCATCGGCCTCTTCGCGTGGAGCACCAACGCCACGCTGAGCCACCTGACGATCGCTAGGAACGGGATGCTTGGCTTCGGCGGCAACTCGGCCTACGGGCTGAAGGCCACCGGACTGCTCGTCGCCGACAACAACAACGAGCACTTCAAGAAGGAGCCTCTCTCCGGCGGATTCAAGATCACGCGCAGCCGGGGAATCTCGATCACCGACAGCGCGTTCCTCCGGAACGCGACCACGGGCCTCTGGCTGGACGAGTCGGTGTACGACGCTGCTGTGACGGGCAACGACTTCGTCTCGAACGGAGGCGACGGCGTGGAGGCGGAGATCTCCGCTCACGTGACCATCGCCAACAACGTCGCGCGCGACAACGCAGGCAACGGCATCCGGCTGTTCGACACCTCGGACAGCTCCATCTGGAACAACACGTCCGTCCGCAACAACCGCAATATTGCCCTGATGCAGGACGCGCGTCGGGAGACGGACCTGTCGGTACCCGGCCACGACCCGAAGCGTCCGCAGCCGGATCCCACGTTCTCGTGGATCCTGCAGAATGTGACGGTCTCGAACAACGTCCTCGCCGACGCGACGGGCCTGGCCCAGCTGACCGTCGAGGACCAGGCCCACAAGCTGGACGGCGCTGCGATGCACCTGACGATCAACGGCAACCTCTACCAGCGCACGACTGCGGGCAAGCCGTCCATCGACATCATCTGGATGCAGACCACCAGCGCCACGAAGGGCTACGCCACCGCTGCGGCGTTCTCGGCGGCGACGGGTCAGGACGCTAGCTCGAAATCGGTCACCGGCACCGGTACCCTCGGCTCCGATCTGACGCTGACGAGCTCCGCGCAGGCGCAGCTCGCCTCGACGCCTAGGGCGCTGCCCGCCTCGGTCGCGAGCCTGATCGGCAAGCCTGCCGGTACGCTCCCACTCGGCTCCTGGTGATCGCCTGAGCGGACCCACCGAGAAGGCCCCTCCCCGCTTCGGCGGGGAGGGGCCTTCGTCGTTCGCGGATCACGCCGGCACGAGGCCCCCTTCCAGCAGCATACGGGAGAGCGTTTCCGAGACGGCGGCGACCGAGTGGACCACGTCGGAGTGCGACTTTGGACCCATGCCATGGCCGTCGCTGATATCGAGCGAGTTCCGGCGCTTCCCGCTCCCGCCGAAGCGACGACCGCGACCGCTGGCGGGCATGACGATCGAGGCACGCATGGTGTTGAGCCGGTCCACGGCATCGGCGAAGGTCGCCGGCTCCGTGCGGAATTCACCATGCCGCGCTGCGCCTTGCAGTAGGAACGCCGCCTCGCGCAGCGTGAACGTGCGTGAGCGTGCGGCAGAGGAGAGCTGCGCGACGGCGGCGCGCTGTGAGATGTCAGCGGTAAAGATGAGGTCGGCCGTCTCGACGAGCCCGACATCGAGCATGCCGGCCCGCGATCGCTCCGCAAGGTGAGTGGGGACGCGGCGGCCGGCGAGCACGCGCGAGGCGGCCGAGCAGACATCCTCGTCGTTCGCGGCGACGATCCCGGCGCTCAGCACAGTTAGGCTCCCCGGGTACGCGGACCGCAGGCCCACGGTGAGGATGGCCGCCGCAAGCGGCGATCGGCAGACGTTCGCCGTGCAGACAACGAGGATGACAGGCATCTCATTTGCTCCCTATACTGAAGATCACTCATGATTGTATGCGACGATCCGCCCGCAGCCCATCCCGCGCTCGGGGGCCACCGGAATCCGCCACGACGAAGGAAACGACATGGTCACCGGACGGCAACCCTCCGTGCTCGTCGCACACCCGGGGGCGGAGCTGTACGGGTCCGACCGAGTCATGCTCTCGACCGTCAGTGCGCTCGTGGGTGCCGGTTATCGGGTGACGGTCGCCGTTCCCAGCGACGGTCCGCTGCTGGCGGAGATCCGCAAGCGCGGAGCCGCCGCCGAGATCATCGCCGCTCCGGTACTCCGCAAGCGGCTGCTCTCCCCCACCGGGCTCTTATCCCTCGTGGCCCAGATGCCGGCCGCACTGGCACGAGCCGTCGCCGCGATACGGCGAATGGATATCGACACCGTGTACGTGAGCACTCTGACCATCCCCTCGTGGCTGCTGGCGGCCCGGCTCGCCGGCCGCACCGTGATCTGCCACGTGCACGAGGCTGAGCGCAGCCCGAGGCCGCTCGTCAAGCGGGCGCTGGCGACCCCATTGCTGCTCACCGACGCCATCGCAGCAAATAGCGCTTTCTGCGCCAGCGTGCTCGCCGAGCCATACCCGACCCTCGCCCGCAGGACCACCGTCGTCCTCAACGCGGTCGCTGGGCCGCCGACGGCCACCCCGCCGAGGGAGGGCCTGGGCAGCCGCGTCCGCCTCGTCTACGTCGGTCGGCTCTCCGAACGCAAAGGGGTCGATCTGGCCGTGGACGCAGCCGAAATCCTATGGGCACGGGGCCGTGCGGTCACGCTCGACCTCGTCGGAGGAGTGTTCGACGGTTACGAGCCTTTCCGCTCTGCACTCGAAGAGAAGGTCGAGCGGTCCGACCTCGGCGACGCGGTACGCTTTCTGGGCTTCCGGCCGAGCGTCTGGGAGGAGTTGGCGTCCGCCGACATCGCGCTGGTCCCGTCTCGCGCTGACGAGAGCTTCGGCAACGCCGTCGTGGAAGCCGTGCTCGCCGAGCGCCCCGTCATCGTCTCCGACAGTTCAGGACTCCGCGAGGCCGCCGCTGGCTACGACACGACAGTGCTGGTGCCATTGGGCGACGCCGCGGCCATCGCGGACGCAGTGGAGCGGATCGCCGACGATTGGGCATCATACAGAGCCGCTGCCGCCGCTGCGAGGGCCGAGGCGGAGCGACGGCACGCGCGAGAGCGTTATGACGCCGCAATTCTCGCGGTGATCGAGACGGCTGACCAACAGCGTCCCCACGACGGGGGACAAATCTGAGCTTTACTCAGCGTTGGTCCTGGGCCTACCGTTAAGGCACCCGACCGAGAGGACCACCGACCGTGGACCTACACCAGTACCTCAGCGCCATTCGCAAGCGCTGGATCACCATCGTCGCCCTCATTCTCGCCGGGGGCGCGCTGGGATTCGTGGTGGCGTCCCAGACGACCCCGATCTACCGCTCGACCTCGAGCGTCTTCATCTCCACCAACCAAGGCGACAGCACGACGGAGCTGCTGCAGGGCGGCACCTTCGCGCAGAACGTCGTGCAGTCGTACACCGCCCTCGTTCCCACGGCGAGCGTGCTGCAACCCGCCATGGAGGACCTCAGCTACTCAGGCTCGCTGTCGAGCTTCGCCTCGAAGATCACCGCCGAGTCGCCGGTGAACACCGTGATCATCGACATCTCGGCTCAGGACCCGGACCCGCAGCAGGCTCAGCGGATCACCTCGGCGGTCACCGGGTCGCTCGGGAAGGCAATCGCCGGAATCGCGCCGAAGGACAAGGACGGCAAGGCGTCTGTGACGTCGTCCGTCATCGCGGCCGCCACGCTGCCGAGCACGCCCATCTCGCCGAACCGCACACTCGACATCCTCATCGGCATTGCCATCGGCATGGTGGCCGGCCTCACCTACGCGATCTTGCGCGAGCTGCTGGACACGCGCATCCGCACCGGGGAGGACGTACAGCGCGTCGCCGAAATCCCGATCCTCGGGCGCATCCCGCGCGGACGGCGCCGCGCCGACCCGCTCGCGGTGCTCGCCGCGCCGGGTTCCGCCGAAGCCGAAGCGTACCGCGGGCTCGTCTCGAACCTCGAGTTCGCCGACCTCGACAAGCCGATGCGTGTGGTCGTCGTGACCTCGCCGTCCGTCGACGACGGCAAGAGCACCGTCGCGATCAACCTCGCGCTCGCCATGGCCGAGCGCGAGCAGCGGGTGCTGCTCGTCGACGCCGACCTGCGCCGACCCTCCATCGCCGGCTACTGCCAGATCGAAGGCTCGGTCGGGCTCACGACGGTGCTGGTCGGCCGGTCCACCCTCGAGGACGCCGTCCAGGAGTGGGGCGTGCCCCACCTCGACGTGCTAGCGGCGGGCGCGATGCCGCCGAACCCCAACCAGTTGCTCAGCTCGGCGGCCTTCGCGGACCTCGTCACAACGATGCGTGAATACTACGACTTCGTCGTGTTCGACTCGGTGCCACTGTTGGCCGTCACCGACACCCTCCCGCTCGCGCGGCTCACCGACGGCACTTTGGTGACCGTCCGCCACAACGGCACGACCCGCCACGACCTGCGGCTCGCGGTGGAGTCGTTGCAGGGCGTCAACGCGCCCATCCAGGGCGCTGTGCTGAACTTCGTGCCGCCCGCCGCGCGCAATCCGTACCACGGCTACGTCGCGTCGGCCGTCCCCGCCCGTCGAACGCTGCCGCCCTTCCGCCGCGTGGCGACGACGCCCGTTCCCAAGGCCCCGCAGCCCACGACGGAGGAGGCCTTCGTCGGCGAGCCCGACGGCGCCCGTGACCGTGCCTCGTCGGGGTCCATCACCTCGCTGTTCGACCCTAAGCGCGACGAGGTCCGACAGGACGCGGTCGGCTCCGGGCGCGAGTGACGATGGCCGCGCGGCGACTGAGGCACCGATCGGTACGCCTGTACGACGTGGCGCGCACGGCGCATCTGGAGCGGGCCCACGAGTTCTCCCCCGCGAGCATCGTGTACCGCAAGAAGCGCTACGACTACGACCCCGGGCTCGAGGCCGGTCTCGACATCGTCCGGGCGGGCGACGTACGCGCGGCGCTGCTGCTGGCACGCTCAGGCGTCGAGACGCTGGAGGTGAACGAGCCGCTGATGATCTCGGCGGCCGCGCGCTCCGCTCTGGCGATCGCCGCGGTTCGCGTCGCCGGCGCGCTGCGCCGCCGCCGTACGACTGTCGTGTCCTACGCCATCGAGAACCTGTACCCGCCGGTCCCCGCATCCCTCAAGGGACGCGTCGGTCGCCGGGCGCGGCTCGTGCTTGCCCGCTTCGTGCACGCGAACCTGGACCGGCTAGCCTTCGGCACCGACGTCTCCCGGGAGCTGTACCGCCGGGTGTTCGGATCGGGCGGCGCGACCGCGACCACGATCCCGGCCCTCCCCTCTGCCGTGCACCCCGCCCTGACGCCGGGACGACCGCCGATCGCGGCCTTCCTCGGCGCCTTCGAGGAACGCAAGGGCCTGCCGCTGCTCCTCGCCGCCTGGCCGCTGGTGCGCGAGCGTCGTCCGGACGCCCGCCTGCTCGTGATGGGCAAAGGCGCCCTCGAAGTGCTCGCCCGGGAGGCCGTAGCGATCGACGCCTCGATCGAGCTGTTGGTGGATCCGTCGCGCGACACCATCTCGGGCGCGCTGGCCGGAGCGAAGGCCCTCGTGCTGCCGTCGCAGCGGCGGCCGCGCTGGCGCGAGCAGGTCGGTCTCCCCATCGTGGAGGGCCTGGCCGCGGGATGCGTCGTCGTCACCACTTCCGAGACGGGACTCGCCGACTGGCTCACCGAGGAGGGCCACTACATCATCCCGGCCGACGCCGACGCCGCGACCCTCGCCGAGGCCGTGGCGGGCGCGCTCAGCGACAGGCGAGCGCCCGCGGACCTGCTCGCGGCGCTCCCGGCCACCGACGGCCGCCGCGCCGCAGACGACTGGCTGTTCGGCCGCCGTCCCGCCCACGACAGCGTGACGGCGACATGAGCGCCAAGCGGGGCGCCTTCCGCGCCGTCTCGTCGACCGCCCTCATCAAGGTGCTCGTCATGGGTGGGTCCGGCATCCTCGGCATATTCACCAGCCGGTTGATCATCAGCCACTTCGGCACCGACGCGTACGCTCAATACGGTCTCCTCTCGACGCTGTCGACGCTGCTGCCGTTCGCCGACCTGGGGATGGCGGCGGTTGTCATCAACGCCATCGCCGGCTCCGGGGACCCGCGAAGCGATCCGTACGTGCGTCGCGCTGTGACGACGGCGTTCCGCATCCTGATCGGAACCGGCGCAGCGATCCTCCTCATGGCGCTGGGGATCACGCTGCTCGGCTGGTGGCCCACGCTGCTCGGTGCTGGTCTGGCCCCCGGCTCCGGCGACCTCGCCGCCTTCCTCTGCCTCGGGATCTTCGGGCTCGCCCTGCCGCTGACGGTCGGGCAGCGCATGCTGGTGGGGCTGGAGCGGACGACGCTACAGGTCGCGACCCAGTTCGTGGTCGCTCCGTTCATGTTCCTCTCGGTAGGCGCGGTTGCGCTGTTCGCGCTTCCGTCCGGCGACTATCTCGCGGTTTTCTCCTACATCGCAGCAGCCCTGGTCTCAGTACTGTGCCTGCTCTTCGCCGCCCGGCTTCTGAAACCCCAGGTCGGCCACGCGATCCGCGACATCCCGCGCGTGAGGAATGTCCGGAACGTCGCCGCCTTCGGCCTCGCCTGGCCGATGCTCGCGCAAATGCTGGCGCTACCGATCGCGATGCAGACCGACCGCCTGCTGCTCAGCCATCTCACCTCCGGGACTGAGCTCGCCCAGTACAACCTGGCGACGCAGCTCTTCGGGCTCATCCTCCAGACGATTGCCGCGGCGGGCGTCGCGCTGTGGCCGGTTTTCGCGCGGGCCCGGTCGGCGGACCGCGTAGTGACGCCGTGGCGCGCGACGCTCGCCTTCGCCGGCGGCGGACTGGCGACCGCCCTGGCCCTGGCAGCACTGCTGCCCTGGGTAGCGGCATTCGTCTCCGACGGCAAGCTGCAGCTCGACGGCTGGCTGGTCGGCGGCTACATCGCCTTCGTCGCGGTGCAAGCCGCCAAATACCCGATCGGTATGTACATGACCGACCAGCGCGGGCTCACGTTCCAGGTGCTGCCAATCGTAATCATGGTGCCGATCAACCTCGGCCTCTCCTGGTGGCTGACGCTGCTGCTTGGCGCGGGTGGCCCGATTATCGGGTCGGCCATCGCCGTGCTGCTGTGCCAGGTCATCCCGAACCTCTGGTATGTCCGCCGGGATCTGGCTCGCCGACGGGCTCAGGCACGTGAGACCGCAGCGCAGGAGCCGACACTGACCCCTATGGGGGACTAGGGCGGCGTCCTGACTTCATGAGATAATCTCAGAATCAGCCGAAAGGATGCGCAGATGGCCGTGGCCGACCCGTCGCCCCTCCGCTTCACAGCAGGGTCCGCGATCGGCCGCACCGTCAGGCCCGACGCCTCGTCCGACTCGCACGCGGACGCCTGGCGAACGATCTCGCGCGTCGTCGCCGCCCTGTCCCTCGTCATCATCGGCGCCCGCATCCAGCTCCCGCAGGGGCTGACGGTCGGTTACCTCGTGGCGGTGCTACTGCTCCCGGTATGGATCTCTGTGCTGCCGCGGTACCGGGGCGGCGTTCTGCTGATGGCGCTCGGCGGCGCAGCCGCCCTGAACGGCTACCTCCTCACCGGGCTTGCCCGCGGAAGCGCGCACACCGGCAACGGCCTGGCGCTGCAGAACACCTTCGTCCTCGTCGGCACCATGCTGGCGATCGGCGTCATGCTCTGGGCCCGCACGCTGCTGCCGCTGTGGAGCGTGGGACTCTTCTTCGGGATCGGCCTGTTGGTGGGCATAGACCCGCACGGCATACTCGCTGGAGGCAACCCCTGGAAGTTCGTGTTCGCCGTCCCGGTGGCCGTCATCGCCCTGAGCATCGCCATGGTCCGCAAGAGCCGGGGCCTGGAGCTCGTCATCGTGGTGGCGCTGGCGGCGCTCTCCGCGGCGAGCGACGCCCGAAGCGGTTTCGCCATACTGCTGCTGACCGGCGTGCTCGTCGTCTGGCAACTGCGGCCGACGTCGAACACTAAACGCGCGTCGACCGCCCGTGTGCTGCTCGGGCTCCTGCTCGTCGCCGGGATCGCCTACAACGTCGGCCAATCGCTCATCGTCGACGGCGCGCTCGGCGAGGCGACCCAGCAGCGGACGATCGCCCAGATCAACACCTCCGGCTCGCTGATCCTCGGCGGCCGGCCGGAGCTCGCAGCCACCGCTGCACTGATGCAGCACTACCCCTTCGGCTTCGGCTCGGGAAGCTACGCCAGTTCGACACAGGTTCTCGTCGCCAAGCAGGGGATGATGGCGATCAACTACGACCCGAACAACGGCTACGTCGACAACTTCATGTTCGGCACCGGGTTCGAGCTGCACTCGATGATCGGCGACCTCTGGGCGAACTACGGGATCGGCGGCCTCCTTCTCTCGGTCGGACTGCTCTGGTACGTGCTGCGGGGCCTCGGTCACAGCGTCGCCCACCGTGCGGCGAGCGCACTCCTCATCTACCTGGCTGTGCGAACGCTGTGGTCGCTCTTCTTCGGCCCCTGGTACTCCTCGGCGACCCTGCTGACCCTGCTGATCGGGATGACGCTGCTGCCGCGGCTCGGCGCGGGCGAGAAGGAGTCCACGACATGACCATGCGCCGGCTCACCGTGCTGCAGTCCTTCCCGGAGCCCCGTGCGACGACCAACCCTTACATCGTCATGCTGGCGGCCGCAATCCGCGAGCAGCCAGACGCCAAGCTCCTCACCTTCTCGTGGCGCACCGCCCTCACCCACCGGTACGACGTGTTCCACATCCACTGGCCCGAGATTCTGCTGGAGGGCCGCACGCCCTTGCGCGCGCTGGCCCGGCAGCTCCTGACGGCGCTGCTCCTGCTCCGGATCGCGGTGCTTCGGACGCCCGTCGTGCGCACCGTCCACAACCTCGACCTCCCGGAGGGGATAAACCGCCGGCAGCGCTTCCTCCTGGAGCGGTTCGCACGCCTGACCACTTTGCGGATCACGCTCAACGACAGGACCACGCTGCCGGAGGGTACCGAGGCGGTCACGATCGTGCACGGCCACTACCGCACCTGGTTCGCGGACGCTCCGCGCCGGAGGCCGGTGGCGGGACGGCTCGCATACTTCGGCCTGATCCGCCGCTACAAGAACGTACAGGCGCTCGTGAAGGCGTTCCGCGGACTGGCGACCGACGCCTCCCTGCAGGTCGGCGGCCGGCCGTCGGCGCCCGAACTGGCCGCCGAGATAGCGGAGCTCGCAGCAGGCGACGACCGCATCTCGCTCACCTTCGCCTTCCTCACCGACGACGAGCTGGTCGGGATCGCGACGGCGGCCGAACTTGTGGTGCTTCCCTACCGTGAGATGCACAACTCCGGCGGTACGCTCGCGGCGCTGTCGCTCGACCGCCCCGTGCTCATCCCCGACAACGAGGTGAACAGGGCGCTCGCACTCGAGGTGGGCGAGGACTGGGTGCGCCGGTACTCCGGCGAGCTGACGACGGAGGTCCTTCGGGAAGCGCTCACCGGCGTGCAGGAGCGGCCGCCCGTCGGCCGCCCCGACCTGTCCGCGCGCGAGTGGGACGCCGTCGGCTCCGAGCACATCTCCGCGTATCGCCGGGCGCTTCAGCTGGCACGCTTTCGTGTGGGCACCACCAGGCCGACTCAACGCCGCCGGTACTCCTGGTAGCGATAGCCGAGCGCGCCCGCCGCCATCCCGAGTCCGCGCGCGATCGTCCGTGCGCCGCGCGCCCGGTGCTGGAGCGACCCGGTCAGGATGCCCACCGCGACGCGCACACAGCCACCCGCGATGCGCACCCCTCCGGAGGCGAGGAGCTGGGGGAGGACGCGCCACCGCTCGGACGTCGTGCGCGTGAGCTTCAGCGATGTCAGAGACCAACCGTTGCCGCTGCTGAACGCCCGCAGCATCACCCAGCGGTGTGTTACCCGGGCGGCGGGGACCACGTCCACCACCATCGCCTCGGCGCACCAGAGGATCCGACCGCCCGCGCGCACGAATTCGCGTGTGAACATCGTGTCGTCGCCGCCGGTGATGCCGAAATCGAGGTCGAACCGCAGCCCATTCGCGCGCACGAAAGCGAGGTCGATGAGCAGGTTATTGGTCGCCGCCACCTCAACCGGCGTCCCCGTCTCCAGCCTGCGGCGCACGAAGAAGCCGCCCGCCTCCATCCAAGCGTCCGGCTGCACCTCGAAGGTAGAGCGCACCGGCCCCACGACCGCCTCGGCGCCGGTCCGCTGCAGGCAGTTCAGCAGGGCGGCCAGCCAGCCCGGCTCGGGGCGCTCGTCATCGTCGATGAAGATGAGGATGTCGTCGTCCGCGGACTCCACCAGCGCGCGGTTGCGCGCCGCGGAGATCCCCGGCTCGCGCTCCACCGCATATCGAATCGGCACCGTCAGGCGGTCGGCAAGCTCGGACACCGCAACTCTCGCGCTCGCGTCCCTGTCATTGTCGACCACCTGGATGCGCACCGAGAACGGCAGCGCCCCCAGGGCTGCGATCTCGTTCCCGAGCGCCGGGAGTACGGCCCGGATGTCGGCGGGCCTGCGGAAAGTCAGCACGGCGATCACAACGTGGTGCACGATGGACATCATGACAGCATCAGGGCTCCCGGACGAGTCGGACGATCTGGCGATCGTGGTGGTGAACTACGGGTCCTCGGCGCTGCTGTCCAACAACCTCACGGCCGTCGCGGCGGATGTCCCCGAGGCGATGATCGTCGTTGTGGACAACTTCTCCACGGCCGCAGAGCGGATGGCACTGCACGCGCTCGCCGAGCCGCTCGGGTGGGAAGTGGTGGAGGCGAAGGACAACCTCGGGTTCGGCATCGGAATGAACGTGGGAGTCGCCCGCGCCCGCGAGCGGGGTGCTCGCCGGTTCCTGTTGCTCAACCCGGACGCGACCATCCAGCGGCCCAGCGTGAGGACCCTCGTGGCGCGTTCCCTCGCCGAGCCGATGACGCTGCTGTCGCCCGTCGTCCGCCGGTCCGACGGATCGACGTGGTCGGTCGGCGCCGACGTCTACCTGCGCGACGGCCGCATCCGCTCCGCCGCCCGGCGCGGTACCGTGCCCGGCGAGCGCGTCCCGTGGCTGAGCGGGGCCTGTCTGCTCGTGACCGACCGGCTGTGGGATGCGGTGGGCGGGTTCGCCGACGACTACTTTCTCTACTGGGAGGACGTGGACCTCTCGCTGCGTGTCACTCGCGCCGGCGGCTCGCTGGCTCTGGTCGAGGACGCCACCGCAGTGCACGACGAGGGTGGCACCCAGAGAACGGATGGACCGCACTCCGGCGTCCGCAAGTCCGGTACGTACTACTACTACAACATCCGGAACCGTCTGCTGTTCGCAGCCAGGAACCTGCCGCCGGAGACGGTGCGGGCGTGGCGGCGTTCGACGCTGCCCGTGGCGTGGGAGATCCTGCTGCAGGGCGGCAAGCGGCAGTTCCTCACCTCCGGCGAGGCGCTCCGCGCAGGATGGCGGGGTGTCCGCGACGGCCTTCGCCTGTCCCGGACACCTCACCATGCTGACGACCCCGACTACTGAGCGGTCTTCGCGCTGAAGTTGTCGAAGGCAACCGTGGTGGTCGCGTCCGTCGCCGACGAGGAGATGTACGTCATGACACCGACGCTGCCAGCGGCCTGCATGGCGGCCGTGGTGCTGGTAGCCGTCACCTGCCAGGCGGTCGGCTCCGGCTGTGACGCGTCCCACACCTTGGTTTTCAGCGTCGTTGTGGTGCCGTCACCCACCGTCGTCATCCGGACGTTGAGCACCATGCCCGGCGTCCAGGTGAGCCCGGCTATGTTCACAGCCTTCAGCGATGTGCCGCCCTCGAGGATCTGGGCCTGGACTGCTCCGCCCGCCTTGATCCAGGCCCGGCCGTAGAACGGGGTGCCGCCGACCTGCCGGCCGATGAGCCCCGCGTACTGGCCGCCGCCGGTCGCCGCCTTGTCGACGGTGAACGACGCCTGCACGTCGGTCGCGGTCGAGGAGACGGCTCCGAGCCGCGCGGTCCGCGTCTGGCCGATCGGCACAGCGATGGACCCGACCCCGTTGCCGACGGAGAAGTTCGCCGCCGTCCCGGTGAGGGTCCAGGGGCCGCCGGTGTCGGCGGTCCCCCAACCGTTCGCCACCGTCCTGCCGAACGCGTCGGCTCCCAGTACGGTCGCGGTGCCCGAGGTGACCGTCACCTGCTTGGTCGTGGTGCCCGTCGCCGACTGGTTGTCGGTGACGGTCAACGTGACCGTGTAGGTGCCGGCGCTCACGTAGGTGTGCGATGCGGTCGCTCCGGTCGCGGTCCCTCCGTCACCGAAGTTCCACGCGTACGAGGCGATCGTGCCGTCCGGGTCGCTCGAGGTCGAGCCGTCCACACTCAGCGCCAGCCCGGTCGAGGACGACGTGAACGCCGCCGCCGGAGGCTGGTTGGCCGCAGCGACGGTCACCTGCTTGGTCGTGGTGCCCGTCGCCGACTGGTTGTCGGTGACGGTCAACGTGACCGTGTAGGTGCCGGCGCTCACGTAGGTGTGCGATGCGGTCGCTCCGGTCGCGGTCCCTCCGTCACCGAAGTTCCACGCGTACGAGGCGATCGTGCCGTCCGGGTCGCTCGAGGTCGAGCCGTCCACACTCAGCGCCAGCCCGGTCGAGGACGACGTGAACGCCGCCGCCGGAGGCTGGTTGGGCGCGGCGACCGTGACCTGCTTGGTCGAGCTTGTCGTCGCGTTGCTGTTGTCGGTCGTCGTCAACGTCACCGTGTAGGTGCCGCCGGCGGCGTAGGTGTGGGTGGCCGTGACACCGGTTCCTGTGGAGCCGTCACCCCAGTTCCACGCGTAGCCGATGATGGTGCCGTCCGGATCGGCGGATGCCGACGCGTCGGTGTTCACCGTCAGACCGCTCGGCGTCGCCGTGAAGGACGACGTCGGCGGCTGGTTCGGCACGGGCGCCACCGTGACCTGCTGGCTCGTCGTCCCTGTGGCGGACGCGTTGTCGGTGACCGTCAACGTGACCGTGTAGGTGCCTGCCGTGCCATAGGTGTGCGTCGCGGTGGCACCGGTTCCCGTCGAGCCGTCACCCCAGTTCCAGGAGTATCCGGTGATCGTGCCGTCCGGATCGGCCGACGCCGAGGCGTCCGTCGACACGACGAGGCCGGAGGACGACGCCGTGAACGACGCCGTCGGCGGCTGGTTCGCCGGTGTTCCGGAAGAGCCGAGCGCGTAGTGGTTCGCGACCGTGGAGGCTGAGAGCTCCGTCGAGTAGACGGCGAACTCGTCGAGCGTTCCGTTGAAGTACGGGCTGCTCGATCCCCACGTGTTGTCCCCACCGAGGCGCCAGTAGCCGTTGTAGCCCTGCGCCTGCGTCTGGGGGTTGGTCCCGACCTTCACGCCATCCACGTACAGCGCCATGCCGTCCGAGGCCTGCGTCGCGGCCACGTAGTGCCAGTTGCCGTCGTTCAGCGGCGTCGGCGACGTGATCGTGTTGGTCTGGCCGGTCCACACTCCGAACACAAGGCGTCCGTCGTTCTGCATGTAGACGTGCCGGTCGTAGTTGCTGGACAGTCCGCTCGGCTGGTCGCCGAACCCGATCAGCTTGCCGCCGGAGGTCGTGGTGGTCTTGAACCACCCCTCCAACGAGTAGGTCGACGGGTTCGACACCTGCTGGCTGCTCACCACTACGCCCGAGCTGCCGTTGAACGCCGTTGCAGCGTTCGCGACACCATTGAGGGCTCCGGTCTGACCGTGGGTGTAACCACCCTGGTAGTTGCCGGTCTGGCCGTAGGGAGAGGAGTCGGCTGCCGTCGTACCGGTGTCCGCCAGACGCCAGTACAGGTCCGGGTCGCTCTGGTACACGGCCGCGCCGTAGGCGTCCGCGGGCGCCGTCGGGGTGTTGAGGTTGTATCCGGCCGCCTGGTACATGGAGGACACCTGGGTGCGACTCAGCACCGTCGGGTAGATCGCCACCTGGGCGATCGAACCACCGAAGTAGTTGGTCGCCGGCTGGTTGGGCCAGCCGTTCAGGTTGTCGCCACCGACGCGCCAGTAGCCGTTGTAGCCCTGACCGGTTGTCACATCGGTGCGGGACGCGACGCGCTTGCCGTCGACATAGAGCACCATGCCTCCGCTGCCGAGCGTCGCCGTGATCTGGTGCCACTGACCGTCGTTCAGCGCCATCGGGGTGTTCAGCGTCTGCACGCCGCCCGGGTAGACACCGAAGTAGACCCGGCCGTTGTTGGCCATGTAGACGTGACGGTCGTAGCTGCCGGAGTCGCCGGTCGGCTGGTTGCCGAAGCCGAGGATCTTGCCACCGCGTGTCGTGGTCGTCTTGATCCACGCCTGTGCCGTGAACGTGTTCGGGCCGTCCTCGTTGGTGGGCGACGGGAAGAACCCGTCACTTGCGCCGTCGAAGCTGGCTGCCGTCGTGCTGTCCGGGTTCAGCGGTCCCGTTCCCGAACGCGTGACACCCCCGTTGAGCGTCGCGTCGTTCCCATTCGCCCAGTCGTACGCGTTGCTGCCCGAGCTCTCGTTCAGCGGCCAGTAGTACTCGGGGCTCGCGTTCAGCACACTGGATGCGTACGGCGTCATGGATCCGGAGTCGGCGATGGTCACCGAGACCGACGAGCTGTAGACCGCGTTGCCGTTGGGGTCCGTTACTCGGATCCGGTAGGACTGGGTCGAGCCCGGCGTCTGCCCGGTATCCGTGAAGACCAGCGATTTCGGTTGCCAGAACGGCGTGGTGACCTTCGTCGTGTAGATCGGGTGGCCGGTCGCCTGGCCGCGGATCACATCGTAGGTCAGGGCCTCGTTGTCCGGGTCCCAGTTCGTCTTCCAGCTGATCCGCGCTGTACCCGCAGTGAGGGAGATCACGTTGGGGGTGTACGACGCTGTAGGGATCTGCGGGCCGATCTTGAGCGGCGCGATGGACGGCATGGCGAATCGCACCAGCCCCTGCTGCGCCTTGCCCTGAACGCGCGTGAACTCGCCGCCGAGGATCAGGTAGTTACCGGCGGACTCGTTGCTCCACGGTCCCTGACTCTGACCGGTGAAGGTGCCGGTGTTGACGTCGGGGTACCAGTTCAGGAGGTCGGGACGCGGGTTTCCCGCGAAGTTGTAGTAGCCGTACGGGTCGTTCGTGACCGTGCCGCGCACGTCCGTGGTGAACGCCAGTGCGCGGTGGAAGGTCCAGTCGGGGCTGGTCTGCGGGAAACCGCCGATGTTGCCGCAGTAGTGCGGGTGGCCCACCGCGTACTCGACGCCCTGCAGCACCGTGATGTCGTAGGTGTCGCCATGGCAGTCCTCGACCCAGACGAGGTCGCCGTTCGTCCAGTCGGCCCGGAACGAGCCCTCGAGGTTTCCGCCGGAGCCGAACACGTAACCGGACCCGTAGAGGCCGGAGGCGTCCGCGTGCAGTGCCTCGATCGCCGCCTGCGTCCCGCCGTTGCGGACGAGGTTGTTGACGTTCCACGGCAGCAGAGTCCCGGTATCAGGAGTGACCGCGGCGAGCCCGTACCCGGGGTTCGACGACCCGTTGACGGACGTGAAGTTGCCGCCGAGCACGATCTTGGACCCGTCCGGCGAGATGGCGAGGTGCTGCGCCGTGCCTCCCGCGATCGTCGGTGCCCACGGCAGGAGAGCACCGTTGCTCGCCGAGAAGGCGGCGGCGTAGGTGCGGCTCTGGTTGCCGGCGGAGCCGAAGGCACCCACCGCGTAGACGGTGCTGTTGGTGGCGACGATGCCTTGCACGCTCGCGTTGAGGACCGGCACGAAACTGGTGATGAGCGCGCCGGTCGCCGTGTTGAACGCCGCGAGGCGGTAGCGGGTCGCACCCCCGATCGTGGTGAAACTGCCGCCGACGTAGAGCCGGGTTCCGTCCGGCGAGACCGCCAGCGCCTTGACCTGCCCATTCGGGCTCGGGTTGAAGGTAGTGTTCAGGGCGCCGGTGGTGAGGTCGAACGCGAGCATGTTCGCGCGCGGCGTCTGATTGGTGCCGGCAGCGGCGCCGGCAGGCCTGGCGTTCGAGAACTGGCCGCCGACGTAGACGGTGTTGCCGACGACCTGCTCCGCCCACGCCACGCCGTCCATCTGGACAGTGGGCAACGGGTCGGCGCTCACGGTGGTGGGATCGCCTGGAGGCGGGGCTGTGTCGGCCACCGCAGGCTGGACGACGACGAGAGATGCGAGGATCGCTGCGGCTGCAGCGACGATGCCGATCGCGGCACGCCGGCGCCGCTGGCTCCGACGTTGCCGACCCGCCATCTCCTGGGGTGTCCCGCCGCCGGCGGGAGATTCGTGCGATGCAGTCACGGTTTCATCCTGTGTTCGGGTTGAGGAGAATCGTCGGTTCGGGGTATTGAGGGGGCTTTATCGACATATTCTCAGTTAATTTGACGCTGAGCTTAGCTCAGTTATCGGGTGAAGCGAGGGCCGGTCCCCCGTACTGGGGGCGTGGAACTCACTTCGGGGCGGCGCCCTGGAAGGCGATGGCGGGCGAGCCCGCCTGATAGTCCACCGTGATGACGACGGACCCACGCTGGTCCTCCGGCACGGTGAAAACGTAGGTCGCCGACGCGTTCGAGTGCGCCGGGATGCTGGCGGGCAGCGCCGTCACTCCCGGGCCGCTCAACGGCGACGACGGGGTGTTGTCCTGCCCGAAGTAGGCGTTCACGACGATCTGCTGGGTCGCATATGCGGCGTCGCCGGCGTTGGCGAAGTCGAGCGTGAACCGGATGGAGGGGCCCGCGGTCTCGCCGACGCCCTGCGCCTCGCCCTTGACAGACTCGAGCTTCGACATCGTCACAGTGACGGCGTTGTCGACGGTGGTCTTCGAGTTCAACGCCACCGGTTCCCGCTGCGGGAGGGCTGCACCGGCCGCGCCGGGGACCGCTGTCGGAGTGGGCTTATCGGCAGGGGCGGATGGCGACGGGGCGGACGCGTCCGGAGTCGCCGTCTTCTGACCCGCCGGTGCGGACGTGGACGGCTGACCGGTGATCGGACCATCGGCGGAGGTCTGCGACGCGGAACCGGCCGCGACCCCCCACCAGACGCCGCCGACGAGGAGGACGAACGCCGCGGCGCCGGCGATCCAGGGCCACTGCGGACGGCGGCGCCCGCCGTCCGGCTCCGGCGTGTTCTCAGCGGACATCAGGACTTCCTTCCGAGTTCGCGCATCTGGCCGAACCATCGCGGCAATGCGATGACCAGTGCGCCGAGATTGGCCACGAAGAACAGGCCGTAGGCGATGGTGAAGAGCAGCGGCCACCCGAGGAGGAGGAACACCAGGCAGAGCACGCCGTAGTCGGTCGGCACCAGCAGGAGGGTCTTGAGCGCCGAGCGCGGACCCGTTGCCCGCTCGGCCGAGCCGCCGCGCGCGGCGCGCAGGAGATCGTTGAGGATCATCCCGAAGAACGTCACGTTCGCGACGATCGCGTAAAGAAGAGGAAGCAGCAGCCACGCCGCCGACGGCAGGTCGAAGAAGCGGAACATCGCGACCGCGACCGCCAGGTGCAGGGCCGAGATCTTGCCGCTGTCGACCACGTGGTCGAGCCACTCCCCCGCGGCGGACCCACCGCCCCGGAGGCGTGCGACCTGACCGTCGGCGGAGTCGAACGCATACCCCAGCGCGAGGAGCGCCCAGACGAGCAGGCCCATCCACGGGGCGGTCGGCAGGAGAGCGATCACGAGGATGCCGGAGAAGGTGAGCGCCGCCGAGATGGCGGTCACGGCGTTCGGGGTGAGCCCCGCCCGGTAGGCCCACGCCGCAATGAGGCGGCCGGCGCGGCGGTTCACGTAGACGGAGTAGGGAGGCGAACCCGGCAGCGACTGCTTCTGCGCACCGGCGAGGCTGCGAACGACCGCGCGATACGACTGCGCTGCGCCTTCCTGCGTCGTCATGGGACCACCCCTCCGCGACCCGACGAGCGAGCGCGCCCCACCCGGGTCAGTGGGACGTCTTCACGGCGGTCGGGCCGTGTCTGCAGTCTAATTGAGAAAGCCTCATAAACAGCCATCCCCGTTCGGGTGACAAGCACCCGTTCGGTCCACCCCAAGATGAGATACTGACAAATCGTCACTATTCATGCAACATAGTGAGGAAATCTCAAAACAACTCGAGGGGGAAGCCCGTGACCCGACGCGTCGGCTACGCCGCAGGGGCGTTCGATCTGTTCCACATCGGACACCTGAACATCCTGAGACACGCCAAGAGCCAGTGCGACCACCTGATCGCGGGCGTCGTGACCGACGAGATGCTCGCGCTCACCAAGGGCATCGACCCGGTGATCCCCTTGGCGGAGCGGCTCGAGATCGTGCAGAGCATCGAGTACGTAGACGAAGCGGTCGCCGAGACCCTCCCGGACAAGCTCGACACCTGGCGGGAACTGCGCTTCGACGTCTTCTTCAAGGGCGACGACTGGCGCGGCACCGAGAAGGGGATGCGGCTCGAGCGCGAGTTCGCCGCCGTCGGCGTCGAGGTCGTGTACTTCCCGTACACGATGACCACGTCGTCGACGCAGCTGCGGCAGGCGCTCGCAGCGCTCGCCGGCTGAGTCACTCCCGCCAGCCGGCTGAGTCCTTGTCCTCGCTCGCGAAGCGATCGGTCGCCTCGATCAGCGCGTCCAGGATGCCCGGCTCGTCGAACGCGTGCCCGGCGTCCGGGATCATCCGCAGCTCCGCCTCCGGGAGCGCCCTGTGCAGGTCCCACGCGGTCATCGGAGGGGTGCAGACGTCGTAGCGGCCCTGCACGATGACGGTCGGGATGCCCTCCAGCTTCGCCGCGTCGCGAATCAGCTGGCCCTCCTCGAACCAGCCGCGGTTCATGAAGAAGTGGTTCTCGATCCGCGCGAACGCGACCGCGTAGGCGTGGACCGTGAACGCCTCCACCAGGTCGGGCCGGGGCAGCAACGTGATGGTGGACGACTCCCAGCGCGACCAGGCGACGGCCGCGGGCTGGTGCACCGCCGGATCGGGGTCGGACAGCAGCCGCTGGTAGGCGCGCATCAGGTGCGAGCGCTCCCCCGACGGCACCGGCTCGAGGAACCCCTCCCACAGGTCAGGGAAGAGCGCGGCCGCGCCTCCCTCGTAGAACCAGTCGAGCTCCTGCGCCCGCAGCGTGAAGATGCCGCGGATCACCAGCTCGGTCACCCGGTCCGGATGGGTCTCGGCGTACGCCAGGGCGAGGGTGCTCCCCCACGAGCCGCCGAAGACCTGCCAGCGCTCGATGTGGAGGTGCTCGCGCAGGCGCTCGATGTCCTCCACCAGGTGCCACGTCGTGTTCACGGCGAGGTCGGCCTCCGGCTCGCTCGCGTGCGGCAGGCTGCGGCCGCACATTCGCTGATCGAACAGCACGATGCGATACCGCTCCGGATCGAACAGGCGGCGGTGCCCCGGGGTGGTCGCGCCACCCGGGCCGCCATGGAGGAAGACGACCGGCTTTCCATCCGGATTGCCGCTGACCTCCCAGTACAGCCGCTGGTCGTCGCCGACCTCCAGCATCCCGCTGTCGTAGGGCTCGATCTCCGGGTACAGGGTCCGCATGCCTCGACAGTAGTGGTCCGGGCGGTCCTCGCGCGCCCGGCGAGGTGGCGCCACCGGACGCTGCCCGGTCTAGGCTCGGCGGCGTGAGCGCATCCACCGCGGCATCGACTCCCCCCTCCCCGCCTCCCGCCTCCCCGTCTTCCGTCACCGTGACCGTCACCGGCGCGGGCGGCCAGATCGGCTACGCGCTGCTGTTCCGGATCGCCTCCGGCCAGCTGCTCGGGAGGGAGACACCCGTGCGGTTGCGGCTGCTGGAGATCCCGGCGGGCCTGCGGTCGGCGGAGGGGACGGCGCTCGAGCTCGAGGACGGCGCGTATCCGCTCCTGCACTCGGTCGACGTGACCGACGACGCCCGGACGGCCTTCGACGGGGTCAGCGTCGCCCTGCTGGTCGGCGCGCGGCCGCGCGGACCGGGGATGGAGCGGAGCGACCTCCTGGAGGCCAACGGCGCGATCTTCGGGCCGCAGGGCGAGGCGATCAACGCGGGCGCAGCGGACGACGTGCGGGTGCTGGTGGTCGGCAACCCGGCCAACACGAACGCGCTGATCGCGAGCGCCCACGCGCCGGACGTGCCGCGCGAGCGGTTCACCGCGATGACACGGCTCGACCACAACCGGGCCGTCGCGCAGCTGGCCCGCCACCTCCACGTGCCGGTTCGGTCCGTCGACGGTGTGATCGTCTGGGGCAACCACTCGGCCAGCCAGTACCCGGATCTGACCCACGCGACCGTCGACGGCCGGCCCGCCACCGAGCTCGTGGACGAGCGCTGGCTCGCGGACGAGTACATCCCGCGCGTCGCCAAGCGGGGGGCGGAGATCATCGACGTGCGCGGGTCGTCGTCGGCGGCGTCCGCTGCGAGCGCCGCGATCGACCACATCCACGACTGGGTGCACGGCACCGGCGACCGCTGGACCAGCGCCGGCGTGGTGTCCGACGGGTCCTACGGCGTGCCGGAGGCGCTCGTGTCATCGTTCCCGGTGCGGTCGGTGGACGGCGCGTGGCGGATCGTGCCCGACCTCGCCGTCGACGCCTTCTCGCGCTCGCGCATCGACGCCTCCGTCGCCGAGCTGGTCGCGGAGCGCGACGCCGTGCGCGCCCTCGGCCTCCTCTAGCCGCCGCCCCTTCCCCCGATTCGTGACGAATCGGGGCTCTGGCGGCGCTGAATCCCCGATTCGTCACGAATGTGCAAACCCCGATTCGTGACGAATCGGGGCTCTAGCAGCGCGGAAGCCCACATTCGTCACGAATCAGGGGAGGGGGGGAGGGAAGAGCGGGCGTGGTGGCGTCAGCGCTTCTTCGACTTCTCCGGGGTGGGGAGGGTGCCGTCGGCACGACGCGAGGCGTAGTACGCGCGCGCCTCGGCCTGGCGCTCGGCCTCCGCGCCGGACGCGATTTTCGCGCGCACCAGCTCGGGGCCGTAGCCGAACGCATCCACGAGGTCGACGGCGTGCGGGCGGATGCGGGTCAGCAGCCGGTCGATGTACGCCGAGACCGCCTGCGCGCGCTGCGGCGAGAGGCGTCCGTTCATCAGGTACCAGGCAAGGTGCTTCTCGATCAGGCCGAAACCGAACAGGTCGCGCAGCCAGGTCAGCACCTGCTTGGTGCCGGCGTCGGGGGCATCCTCGAGGGCGTCCGTGAACGCTTCCCACTGCAGCAGCTCGGCGTGGGCGCGCGCGGCCTCGATCAGCTCGTTCTGCTGCGCATTGAACAGGTCGGCCGCGGCCTTCTTGTCCAGCTTGGAGGCTGCGCGCAGGCGACCGGCGATCGTGGCGACCATCGTCTCCACACGCGCGGTGAGCAGCTCGCGCTGCGTCGCCGACTCCTGCAGCCAGTTAACCGACCGGGCCGTCGAACCGAAGTCGCGGACCGTCTGGGCGACGCTCCGCAGCCCCGAGCCGTGATACGCCTTGTTCGCCGTCATGGTGACGACGTACCGGGCGAGGGCTCCGGCGTCCGCCTTCGCGAACTTGCGGCTGTAGTCGGTCAGGAGGCGCTTCGCCACCAGCTGCAGGAGGACGTTGTTGTCGCCCTCGAAGGTGACCCAGATGTCCAGGTCCTGCCGCAGGGAGGTGAGCCGGTTCTCGGTGAGGAAGCCCGCACCTCCGCAGGCCTCGCGCGCTTCCTGCAGGGTGTCGAGCGCGTGCCAGGTGCTGAGCGGCTTGAGCGCAGCGGCGATGGTCTCCAGGTCCTGACGGTCGGTGTCGGAGTCGGCCACGCCGCTGAACACGTCGTCGAACTTGTGCAGGAACACCTCGTGCGCGAAGCTCGCGGCGTACGTGGTCGCCAGCAGCGGAAGCAGCCGGCGCTGGTGCCGCTGGTAGTCGAGCAGGACCTCCTCGTCGGTGTCGCTGCCCGCGGTGAACTGGCGACGCTGGTCGGCGTAGGTGATCGCGATGGCGAGGCCCAGCTTCGCCCCGATCACCGCGGAGCCGTCCAGCGAGACGCGACCCTGCACGAGCGTGCCGAGCATCGTGAAGAACCGGCGGCCGGGGCTGGCGATCGGCGACGTGTACGTGCCGTCCTCGGCGACGTCTCCGTAACGGTTCAGGAGGTCGGTGCGCGGGATGCGGACCCCGGTGAAGTGCAGCCGGCCGTTGTCGATGCCGTTCAGGCCGCCCTTCTGGCCGTCGTCCTCGCCGCCGATGCCCGGCAGGAACTCGCCGTTCGCATCCCGGATCGGCACGTAGAAGGCGTGCACGCCGTGGTTGACGTCCTTCGTGATCAGCTGGGCGAAGACGACTGCGGCCGTCGCGTCCACGGCCGCGTTGCCGAGGTAGTCCTTCCAGGCGCCGCGGAACGGCGTGTCCAGGACGAACTCCTGCGTCTCCGGGTCGTAGGTCGCGGTCGTGCCGATGCTGGCGACGTCCGAACCGTGCCCAGTCTCGGTCATCGCGAAGGCCCCGGGCACGTCGAGCGACATGATGGCGGGCAAGTACGTCTCGTGGTGGTGCTCGGTCCCGAGGTGCAGGACCGCAGCGCCGAACAGGCCCCACTGCACGCCCGACTTGATCTGGAGGGACGGGTCGGCCGCCACGAGCTCCTCGAAGGCGGCGATGTTGCCGCCGTTGTCCTCGGCGCCGCCCAACGACTTCGGGAAGGCACGGTGCACCTGGCCGTTCTCGACGAGCAGCTTCAGCTGCCCGAAGACGCGTGTCCGATGGTCGGCGACGGTGAGGCCCTCCTGCTTCTGCAGCTCCGGGCGCTTCGCCAGCTCACGGGACGCCAGCCGGGCCTCCGCCCAGTCGCCGAGCAGCTGGCGGCCGAGTGCCTCCACGTCGACACGCGGTGCTGCACCGGCGGGTGCGGGATCGGGGACGCGGGGAGCCGGGGAAACGGCGGGAGTCGCGCTCGGGACGCGTTCGGCAGTGTCGACCATGACCTCTCCTCAAGAAAATCGCGGGATGCCCACACGCTACGACTGTCGACGCGCGAGCGGAAAACGTCGGTGCGCCGCCTACAAAGCAGCCGGGTGACGCCCGACGGCCTCTTTGTGGGAACCTCCAAACGAGGGAGGTCGCGGTGTCATGTCCCGCACAACGGCCGGGCGTCAGAAATGCGAGAAGCGCCGCCCCCGTGGTGGGTGGCGGCGCTTCGGATGCTCGCGGGCGGCCTACGCGGCCCGGCGCGGGAGGCGCGTGCTGCGCAGGTCGCGCCCGTGCTGGGGGCGGGGCGCCCGGAGCGGGGTGGTGAGCGCGGCGCGAGCGGCGGCTGCGCCCTTCAGCTCCACCACGGAACCGGCGGCCACCTGCGCGTCGCGCTCGACGCGCGCGCCGTTCCCGACCATCGCGTTCTCGCCCAGCTTGGCCCCGCTGCCGATCTTCACACCGGAACCGACGATGCACCCCGCGCCGATGTGGACGTTCGCGCCCACGAAGGTGCGGTCGCCCACCGTCGCGCCCTTATCGATCCAGCTGCCCGCACCGACGTACGCCTCCATGCCGACGCGCGCGTCGGCCTCCACGTAGGCCGTCGGCTCGATGTAGGCCGACTCGGCCACCCGCGCCGTCGGGGACACGAGGCCCCGGCCGTTCGCGTGACGCTTGTACTTGATGACGGCGCCGGTCTCGTCCTCGAGCTCTTCGATCATTCGTGCCATCTCCTGCTTCCTCCTTCGAGATCGCCGCAGTAATCGTTCAATGTCATAACACCGGGCGCCCAGAAAGAATTCCCTGGTCGCCGGAAGGAACCACGTACCGTACCCCGGCCTCGCCGCCGCGCAAGGGGCCTGCCGCCACCTCCCCGTCGGCTGCCGTTCACCGGGCGTTCGCCGGCCTGCCGGAGGCTTCCCCCTGAGCACCCTCTCAGAGTCACCGCCCCGGCGAGCGCCGGCGGCCTCCCGCGGAGCGACGTGCTCGCCCGTCCCACCATTTGACCCGAACAACAAGGGAGAACACGCGTGCGCACTCACTGGAGAGGCCTGGCCGCCGTCGCTGCCGCCGGGCTCTGCGCCCTGGCCGGCCTGGCCGCCACAGCCCCGGCGACGGCGGTCGTCGCCCCGTCCGTGGTGATCAATGAAGTCGAGTCGAGCGCGCCCAACGGCGGCCCCGACTGGGTCGAGCTGAAGAACACCGGCGCCGACCCGGTCGACCTCACCGGCTGGTCGGTGCTCGACAACGACGACGGCCACACAGCCGTGCCGCTGCCGACAGGCTCCGTCATCGCGGCGGGAGGCTACTTCGTCATCGACGAGGCCACGCTCGGCTTCGGGCTCGGAAGCGGCGACTCTGCCCGGCTGTACGACCCGGCGCACACCCTCGTCGACACGTACAGCTGGACCGCGCACGCTGCCGTGACCTACGGCCGGTGCCCGGACGGGACCGGAGCCTTCCGCAACACGACCACCTCCACGCAGGGCGCCGCGAACGACTGCAGCGCGCCTCCCGTGCAGGTGAAGATCAACGAGGTGGAGTCCGACGGCGACGCCACCGACTGGATCGAACTGGTCAACACCGGGTCGGCAGCAGCGGACCTCGGCGGGTACATCCTCCGCGACGACAAGGACACGGACGCCTTCGTCATCCCGGTAGGCACGACGGTCGCAGCCGGCGGGTACTCCACCGCCGACGTGTCCTCCCTGTTCGGCCTGGGCAGCTCGGACCAGGCACGGCTGTTCGCGCCCGACGGGTCCACGCTGATCGACTCGTACACCTGGACCGCCCACGCCACCACGACCTACGGCCGCTGCCCGAACGGAACCGGGCCCTTCACGACGACGAGCGCGCCGACGAAGAACGCTCCGAACGCATGCCCCGGCGACGTCGTGCTGGCGGCCTGGCCGGGTGGCACGGACGTCAGGGAGGTCGACCCCGCGAACGTGCTCGGCGGCAACATGAGCGGCCTGTACTACCAGGCGTCCGGCACGAACCAGCCGGGCGTGCTGTGGGCCGTGAAGAACGGGCCGGGGACGCTGTTCCGCCTGCTCTGGAACGGGACCGCCTGGGCTCCTGACACGGCGAACGGCTGGGCTGCAGGCAAGGCCCTGCACTACACGGACGGCACCGGAGATCCGGACTCGGAGGGCGTGACCATCACCGGCGCTGGTCCCGACGGCGGCATCTACGTCTCGACCGAGCGGAACAACTCCGCCAACACGGTGAGCCGGCCGGCCATCCTGCGCTTCGACCCGGCGCAGCCCGGGACGTCGCTCACCGCGACCGCGGACTGGAACCTCACCGCCGACCTCCCCGTCGTCGGGCCGAACCTCGGCCTCGAAGCGGTCACCTGGGTCCCCGACACCTACCTGACGAAGAACGGCTTCGTGGATGCCACCACCGGCCACGCCTACGACCCGGCCGCCTACCCGGGGCACGGGGACGGGCTGTTCTTCGCGGGGCTGGAGGCGAACGGGAACGTCTACGCCTACGCGCTGAGCGGCACCGGCACGTTCACGCGGATCGCGACCATCTCGACCGGCATGCCCGGTGTCATGGACCTGCAGTTCGACGCCGAACGCCAGGCGATCTGGGCGGTCTGCGACGACACCTGCCACGGGCAGCACGAACTGCTCACCGTCGCGTCGACAGGGGTCGATGCGGGAGCGTTCCAGGTCGCGCAGGCCTTCTCCCGTCCGACCGGCATGCCGGACTACAACAACGAAGGCTTCGCGGTCGCCCCGCAGGCCGAATGCGTCGACGGCCTCAAGCCGGCGATCTGGGCGGACGACACCAACGACGGCGGCCACGCGCTGCGCCAGGGGACGGTCGCGTGCACCGTGCTGCCGGGCGGCGGCGACGGCGGGACCGGAGGCGCCCCCGGGACCGGAGGCGGCGATGGTGGGACCGGCGGCGGCGGGACCGGAGGGGGCGCGCCGGGCGCACCGGTCGCGACGGTGTCTACCGGGTCCGTCTCCGCGGGCGGAGCGGTCACGGTCACCGCGAGCGGCTTCTCGGCCGGTGAGAAGGTCGAGATCTGGCTGCACTCCGACCCCGTCCTGCTCGCGGTCGTCACCGCCGGGCCGACGGGCGGCGTGACGGCGACCGTCCGCATCCCTTCAGGCACGCCGGCCGGCGCGCACACCCTCGTCCTGCTCGGGCAGACTTCGGGCGCGACCGCGACGGTGGGCCTGACCGTGGCCGCGACCGCCTCGGCCGCTGCGACGAACGGCGGCCCGGCAGGGCTGGCGGCGACGGGATCCGACGTGACCGTTCCCCTCGGGGCGGCACTCCTCCTCGCGGCCGCCGGTGGCGCACTGCTGCTGGCGCGGGGCGTGCGGCGGCGTCCGTCCGCCTGACCGCCGCGGAGGGGCCCGGCCGCACCGCGGTCGGGCTCCTTCGTCTCCCCGCCGCCTCCGTCCCCTCCCCCTCGAGTTGCGACATCACGTCATCACTCGAACCGAAAAGCAGCAACAACTCACCACTCGGCAGCGTCAGGCGGACGCGGGGGCGGACGCCGTTGCGGACGCGACGACCGAGAGGAGCGCCTCGCCGTAGGCGTCGCGCTTCTTGGATCCGATTCCGGTGATGCCGTCGAGGTCGGACAGGGATGCGGGGCGTGCGGTGGCGACGGCGCGCAGCGTCGCGTCGGAGAACACGATGTACGCGGGGACCGACTGCTCGCGAGCCTGGCCGGCGCGCCAGCTGCGGAGCGCCTCGAAGAGCGGCTCGTCGTGGGCGGCGAGCTCGGACGGGACGGCGCTGCGCGAGGAGCGCGACGCGCGCTCGGGCCGGTCGGGCTCTGTGCGGAGGATGACGGGTCGACCACCCGAGAGCACCTCGGCGCTCGCGGGCGTGATGGTGAGCACGCCGTACTCGCCCTCGGGCTTCAGCAGCTCCTGGGCGATCAGTTGACGGGCGACGCCGCGCCACTGGCTCTCGCTGAGGTCGGCCCCGATGGACCAGGTGGCGAGCGCGTCGTGCCCATACTGCTCCACTCGGGGGGTGCGCTTGCCGCGCAGGATGTCGATCAGGTGGCTCGCGCCGAACCGCTGGTTTCGCTCGCGCTTCAGCCGTACGACCGTCGACAGAAGTTTCTGCGCCGGGACTGTGCCGTCCCAACTCTCCGGCGGGGTGAGGCAGGTGTCGCAGTTGCCACACGGCCCTGATGACTGCCCGAAGTAGGCGAGCAGGTTCACACGGCGGCACTGGACCGTCTCGCACAGGGCGAGCATCGCATCCAGGTGCTGGGTGAGCCGCCGGCGATGCGCCAGGTCGCCCGGGGAGTCGTCGATCATCCTCCGCTGCTGCACGACGTCTTGGAGGCCGTAGGCGAGCCAGGCGGTCGACGGCAGCCCGTCGCGACCGGCGCGCCCGGTCTCCTGGTAGTAGCCCTCCACCGATTTCGGGAGGTCGATGTGCGCGACGAAGCGGACGTCGGGCTTGTCGATCCCCATGCCGAAGGCGATCGTCGCCACGACGATGACGCCCTCCTCCCGGAGGAAGCGCGCCTGGGTCGACGCCCGCAGCGACGCGTCGAGGCCGGCGTGGTACGGGAGCGCGGTGAGCCCGCGGGCCGACAGGAACTCGGCCGTCTTCTCGACCGATGCGCGTGACAGGGCGTAGACGATGCCGGCGTCGCCCGGGTGCTCGCGGGTGATGAAGTCGAGCAGCTGCTTGCGCGGCTCGTTCTTGGGCACGATGCGGTACTGGATGTTGGGGCGGTCGAAGTCGGAGACGTAGTGCTCCGCCTTCTCGAGCGCGAGGCGCGACGTCAGCTCGCGGTGGGTGGCCTCGGTGGCGGTCGCGGTCAGTGCGATGCGAGGGACGCCGGGCCAGCGCTCGGCCAGCTCGGAGAGCGCGAGGTAGTCGGGCCGGAAGTCGTGCCCCCACTGCGACACGCAGTGCGCCTCGTCGATCGCGAACAGGGCGATGCTGCCGCGCTCGAGGAAGCGCTTGGTCGCTTCGGACGACAGCCGCTCGGGCGCGACGTACAGGATGTCGAGCTCGCCCGCGAGGTACGCCCGCTCGACGGCGGCGCGGGCCGCGCCGTCCTGGGTCGAATTCAGGAAGGCGGCGCGGACGCCGACGGCGGTCAGCGCATCCACCTGGTCCTGCATGAGGGCGATCAGCGGCGAGACGACGACGCCGGTGCCCTCGCGCAGCAGCGACGGGATCTGGTAGCAGAGGCTCTTGCCGCCGCCGGTCGGCATGAGCACGACCGCGTCGCCTCCTGCGGCCACGCGCTCGATGATCTGCTGCTGCTGGCCCCGGAACGAGTCGTAGCCGAAGACCGTCTTCAGCGCCTCCTGCGCCGTGGCGAACCGTGCGGGGGTCGCGCGGATCACCGGGACAGGCCGGGCCGCGACAGCAGAAGCGGAACCGGCACCGGAACCGGCACGGGCTCCCGCGGCGTCGACCGGCACGTACCCGCCGTAGGGGTCGCCGTACTCGGGAGGCGGCTCCTCATCGAGAGGAGGCGCATCCCTGTCATCGGGGACCCAGCCGGCGGTGTTGCTCATGCTTCGATCGTAACGGCGGCCCCTGACGGCTTCCCCGGCTTGCACGGATCTGTGGATAACCCGCCATCCACAGCCCGGCCTCCGGTACCATCGCCCACATGCGCCGGCTCATCGTGACGGAGTTCATGACCCTCGACGGCGTCGTCGAGGCCCCAGGCGGCGAGCCCACGCACCCGCATTCCGGCTGGACCATCCCGTTCAGCACGGAGGACCTCCGCGACTTCAAGCTCCAGGAGGTCCGGGAGGCCGGTTCGCTCCTCCTCGGCCGGCGCACCTACGAGCAGTTCGCCGAGGCGTGGCCGCCGCGCGACGGCGAGTTCGCGGACATCATGAACTCCCTCCCGAAGGTCGTGGTCACCTCCCGCCCGGGAGAGCTGAGCTGGAACGCGACCGCACTGGAGGAGCCCGTCCGCGCCGGCATCGGGACACTCAAGGAGGGCGACGGCGGGCCGATCCTCGTCGCCGGCAGCGCCTCCCTCGTCCGCTCGCTGCTGGTCTGGGGACTGGTGGACGAGCTGCGACTGCTGACCTACCCGGTGATGGTCGGCGGCGGGATCCGGATCTTCCCCGACGACCACGGCAAGTGGACGTTCGAGCTCACCCAACTCGAACGATTCGCCTCCGGGGCCGTCCTGCACACGTACCGCTTGGCCGGCAGCTGATGCCGGCGGCAGCCCTCGGGCTGCTGAGCGCCATCGTCTACGGATCCGCCGACTTCCTCGGCGGCGTGGCCGCTCGGCGCATCGGCCCGATCCGCACCACCGCCGTCGGCGCGGTCAGCGGCCTCCTCCTGCTGATCCTCGCGCTGCCGCTGGCCGGAGGCGTGTGGTCCCCGGCTGCTCTCGGCTGGGGCGCGCTCTCCGGGCTCGTCGGCTCCGCGGCGGTCGGCCTCCTGTACGCGTGCCTGGCAATCGGGCCGATGAGCATCCTCTCGCCGCTGACCGCGCTCGTCTCCGCCCTGGTGCCGATGACCTGGGGCCTGATCGGCGGGGACCGGTTCGGCCTGGTCGGGTACCTGGCGCTCGGGCTGGCTCTCGTCGCGGTGGTGCTGGTGGGGTTCGTGCCCGAGAAGGGGGCGGTGCGGCCCAGCGGCCGGGCGCTGCTGATGGCGGTGGGCGCCGGCGCGATGATCGGGCTGTTCCTCATCCTGCTCGATCAGACGCCGGCGGACTCCGGCGTCGTGCCGCTGATCGCCAACCGAGCGGTCAACGGGGCGGTGATGTGGACGGTGGTCGGCCTCCTCGTCGTGCGGGCGCGGCAGCGCAGGAGCAGCGGCAGCAGCAGCGGCGCGAGCCCGAGCCCGAGCCCGAGCAGCGGCATGGAGGCTGCGCCGCGGTTCACTGCACGCGGTACGGGCATCGCCTCCGCGGGCGGCGCCCTCGACGCCTCCGCCAACCTGCTCATCCTGATCGGGCTGCGCGCCGGCGACCTCACCACAATGTCGGTGCTCGTCGCGCTGTATCCGGCCGGAACCATCCTGCTGGCCGCCGCTGTGCTGCGGGAGCGGGTGGCGCCGGTGCAGTGGGTGGGGCTGGTCCTCGCCGTCGCCGCTGCGGCGCTCCTCGCGCTGGACTGACCGCGGGCCGGAGCGGCAGCGCCCGACCGGCAGCGCGCTGGGCTGACCGTTGCTGGACCGCCAGCGGCCCGCTGGCGTGTACGGTAAGTCGCTGGACCAGACGGAGGCGATCGATGACCACACCGCACCACCCCGAGGACGGCGCAGAGAACGGCGGCACGCAGCTCGACGTGAGCCCGCCCGCCCAGGACTTCTCGGGCGAGCAGGAGGGGTATCGCACCTCCCTCTCGTCACGGCAGCTGCAGATGATCGCCATCGGCGGCGCCATCGGGACGGGCCTCTTCCTCGGCGCGGGCGGTCGGCTGCAGGAGAGCGGCCCGCTGCTGGTCCTGGTGTACGCGGTGTGCGGCTTCTTCGCCTTCCTGGTGCTGCGCGCGCTCGGCGAGCTCGTCCTCCATCGCCCGTCGTCGGGGTCGTTCGTCTCGTACGCGCGCGAGTTCTACGGCGAGAAGATGGCGTACGTCGCCGGATGGATGTACTTCCTCAACTGGGCGATGACGGCGATCGTCGACTCCACGGCGGTCGCCCTGTACGTGAAGTACTGGAGCCTGTTCTCGTCTGTCCCGCAGTGGCTTCTGGCCCTGATCGCGCTCGTGGTCGTCGTCAGCCTCAACCTCATCTCGGTGAAGGTGTTCGGCGAGATGGAGTTCTGGTTCGCGATCATCAAGGTGGGCGCGCTGGTGGCCTTCCTGGTCGTCGGCATCGTCGTGCTCGCAGCCGGCTGGCCCACGGACCTCGGACCGACCGGGATCGCGATGCTCGCGCAGAACGGCGGGCTGCTCCCGCACGGCGTCGCCACCATCGGGATGGCCATCGTGCTGGTGCAAGGCGTCGTGTTCGCCTACGCGGGGATCGAGCTGGTCGGCATCGCGGCCGGGGAGACCGCGAATCCGGAGAAGATCATGCCGCGCGCGATCAACAGCGTCGTCTTCCGCATTGCCGTCTTCTACTGCGGATCCATCCTGCTGCTCGCGCTGCTCCTCCCCGCCAGCGCGTACAGCGGGAACGAGAGCCCGTTCGTCACCTTCTTCAGCCACCTCGGCGGGCCGCAGCTGAGCGCCGTCGTCGGCTCGATCATGAACTTCGTCGTGCTCACGGCCGCGCTCTCCAGCCTGAACGCGGGGATGTACTCCACCGGCCGCATCCTCCACTCGATGGCCCAGACGGGGGCGGCTCCGCGGTTCACGTCCCGGATGAACGCCCGCGGCGTCCCGTACGGCGGGATCCTGCTCACGGCGGCCATCGGCGTGCTCGGGGTCTTCCTCAACCTGGTCGTGCCGGAGCAGGCGTTCAACATCGTGCTGAACGTGGCCTCCCTCGGCATCATCACCAGCTGGGGCATGATCGTGCTCTGCCAGATGCAACTGCGGCGGTGGTCGCTGCAGGGCAAGCTCGAGAGGCCGTCGTTCCGTCTGTTCGGTGCGCCGTTCACGGCGTGGCTGACGCTCGCGTTCCTGGTGACGGTGCTGGTGCTGATGGCGTTCGACTACCCGACGGGGACGTGGACGGTCGCCTCGCTGGTCGTCATCGTCCCGCTGCTCGTCCTCGGCTGGTACACGCAGCGGTCGCGCATCCTCGCGATCGCGGCGGAGCGACAGGGCTACACCGGGGCGCACCCAGTCGTCGCGGCTCGCCCGCCCCGCACTCCGCGGGCGCGCGGGGACCGCTGACCCACCTCCGCCAGTCCTGGCTTCCCCTCCCGCTCGCCGTGCCGAGCGACTGTGGCGCGGCGTTACGACTGCGGCAGGGCGCCCCGCCGCAAACGTGACTCGGCGCCGCAGTCGCAAGCGCCTCGGAGGCGCGGGACGCGTGCGGGAGGCGTGCGGGAGGCGTGCGGGAGGCGCCCGTTACGCCTCGACGGGGGGCGCGACGAGGGCGGCCCGCTCCAGGGCGGGAAGCGCCGCGGTGATCGCCTCCCGGTCCTCCGGGGTCAGCTCGGCCAGCACATCGGCGACGGCGCGCGCCCGGTCGGAGCGCGCCTCCAGGAGCAGAGCGGTGCCCGCCTCGGTGCGGGTGACGAACAGGGAGCGCCGGTCCTGGGGATCCGGCGTCCGCTCGACCAGGCCGCGCGCCTCCAGCTCGGCGACGATCCGCGTGATCGTCGGCGCCGCGGCGACCTCGATCGCTGCGATCTCGCTCGGCCGCAGGGGTCCGCTCCGGACGATGGTCGACAGGGCGGACAGCTGACCGTGGCTGAGACCTCCGGTGGACGACCGGATGCGGCGGTTCAGCCTCCCGACGGCCAGGGCCAGGCGGCCGGGGACATCGTCGTCACGTCCGGCCGCCGGCCGCTCGTCAGCTTCATGCGCGCTGGGCACCGACTTCCTCGCCTTCCTCGGTGGCCGCCGCGCGGGGTGCGTCGGCCTCCTCATGAACATACTTGCCTCCGCCGAGGAACGAGGCTACGGCGCCGATGACGCTCATGACGGCGGCGGCGATGAAGACGACGACCAGGCCGTCGTGGAACGGTCCGGAGATCAGCTGCGGGAAGAACTCCTTGCCCGTCAGGGTCGCTCCGTCGACGTGCGGGGCGGTGAGGATCCCCGTCGGCCCGAGCAGGCTCTGGATGGGGTTGTAGCCGAGGAACGCGGCGAACAGCGACCCGACGGGCGGGGTGTTCCCGACCTGCGCGGCGATGTTGCCGGGGACGCCGTGGGAGGTCAGCCCGTTGGTGAGCGCAGACGGGAGGGCGACCGACAGTCCGGCGATCATCAACGAGAAGAAGATGCCGATGGACAGCGAGCTTCCCGCGTTGAGCGCGACACCCGCCATACCGGAGGCCGCCCCGCGTTCGTTCGCGGGCACGCTGTTCATGATGGCCGTGCGGTTCGGCGACGAGAACAGACCGGAGCCGATGCCGTTGAGGCCGGTGAGGAGGGCGAACTGCCAGTACTCGAAGTTCACCGGGATGAGCAGGAGGCCGACGAAGGTCGCCGCGACCAGCAGCAGGCCGACGGTGGCGAAGGCGCGCGAGCCGAACCGGTCGGACAACGCACCCGAGATCGGGCCGGCGATGAGGAAGCCGATCGTGATCGGCAGCATGTAGATGCCGGCCCACAGCGGCGTCGACTCGTAGCTGTACCCGTGCAGCGGCAGCCAGATGCCCTGCAGCCAGATGATCAGCATGAACTGGAGGCCGCCTCGGCCGATGGCCGCGAGGAAGCCGGCGAAGATGCCGGACGAGAACGCGCGGATGCGGAACAGCCGCATGTCGAACATCGGCGCGGGCACCTTCAGCTCGACGACGACGAACAGGGCGAGCAGCACGATGCCGCCGATGATGGCGCCGAGCACCCAGGGGTTGCCCCAGCCCTGGCTGGAGCCGCCGTAGGGCTGGATGCCGTAGGTGATGCCGGTGAGGAGAGCGATCAGGCCGATGCCGAACGTCGCGTTGCCGAGCCAGTCGATGCGGCCCGGGTTCTTCTGGCCGACCTCGTGCAGCGACTTGATGGACCAGATCGTACCGATGACGCCGAAGGGCACGGAGACGAAGAAGACGGCGCGCCAGTCGATCTCGGCGAGGACGCCGCCGAGGATGAGGCCGATGAAGCTTCCGGCGATGGCGGCGACCTGGTTGAGGCCGAGCGCGAAGCCGCGCTTGTTGGCCGGGAAGGCATCGGTGAGGATCGCGGTGGAGTTGGCGAACAGCATCGCGCCGCCGATGCCCTGCACGAACCTCCAGACGATCAGCCAGAGGGCGCCGGGGCCAGCCGTGAACGGGTCGAGGCAGAGGGCGATGGCCGCGAGCGTGAAGATGACGAAGCCGAGGTTGTAGATCCGCACCCGGCCGAACTGGTCGCCCATGCGCCCGAACATCACGACGAGCACAGCGGTGACGAGCATGTAGCCCATCAGCATCCACAGCAGGTAGGAGACGTTGCCCGGCTCGAGCGGATTGAGCTTCACCCCGGTGAAGATGGCGGGGAGGGAGATGATCACGATCGACGAGTTGATCGTCGCCATGAGCATGCCGAGGGTGGTGTTGGAGAGTGCCACCCAGCGGTAGTGCGGGTGGTCTTTGGTGAAGATGCCGGTGCGGGCCACGGAAGTCCTTGTCAGATACGTGCGAGTACGTGGGATCGGTTGTTTATATGCGTCAACTATATAACCGTCGGCCGTCGAGGTCATTCCCGGGGGCGAACATCGCTTTTCCAAAACTTTTGACACCCGTACGGGGGCCGAATTAGCTGGGTGACGCAACAAATTCGGAACGGGCGCCGTCGCTCGCCGGCGCCCGACGCGTACAAAGGAGTATCAGCGTGTCACTACGACTTCGTGCCGGTCTCATCACCACCGCGGTGATCGGGGCCGGAGCCGTCATCCTCACCCAGGGCGCCGCCTTCGCCGCGTCCCCCGCCTCTCCCGCGTCTCCCGCCTCTCGCGCCCCGAACAGTCACCACTCGCCGGCGCCCGCGAGCTCGCTGCGTGCGCTCGCGTCGCAGGTCGGCCTCCGGATCGGCACCGCCATCGACACCGACGCCCTGGCGACCCAGAGCGACTATCGCTCGATCGCCGCTACGCAGTTCTCGACAGTCACTCCCGAGAACGTGATGAAGTGGGATGCCGTCGAGCCGACCCAGGGCACCTACAACTGGGCCCCGGCCGACCAGCTCGTCGCGTTCGCACAGCAGAACGGCCAGCTCGTGCGCGGGCACACGCTGGTCTGGCACAACCAGCTGCCCGCGTGGCTGACGGCCGCCGCGCCGTCGATGAGCCCGGACCAGCTGCGCGCGATCCTCAAGAAGCACATCGTCGACGAGGCGACCCACTTCAGGGGAAAGATCTGGCAGTGGGATGTGGTCAACGAGGCGTTCAACGACGACGGGACCCTCCGCGACAGCATCTGGCTTCAGAAGCTCGGCCCGGGCTACATCGCCGACGCGTTCCGCTGGGCGCACCAGGCGGACCCTAAAGCGCTCCTCTTCTACAACGACTACAACATCGAGTTCACCGGTCCGAAGAGCGATGCCGCCTATGCGCTGGCCCGCGACCTCAAGGCACAGGGAGTGCCGATCGACGGCGTCGGCTTCCAGACGCACCTCGACACCCAGTACCCGCTCCCGGATCTGCAGAACAACCTCCAGCGCTTCTCCGACCTCGGGCTGAAGGTGGCCGAGACCGAAGTGGATGTGCGGACGACGCTGCCTGTGACGGCAGTCGAGCAGAATGCGCAGGTCGGCGGGTACACATCCACGCTGCAGGCCTGCCTGGCCGTGCGCTCGTGCATCTCGTACACGGTGTGGGGCTTCGGCGACGCGTACTCGTGGGTGCCGGCGACGTTCCCGGGCGAGGGAGCCGCGGCGATCTACGACGAGAACCTGCAGCCGAAGCCGGAGTACACGGCGCTGCAGCAGACGCTCGCTCTGGCGGCGGGTGCGCCGGGGAGGGCGGACCCGCGGCGCTGAGTTCGTCGAAGGCGGGAGCGGAGGGCCGCGGTATCGGGTCCCTCCGCTCTCGGCGCGGGTCCTGTTCTCAGGAGATTTCGGCGCCGATGAGTCTCCCTTTTTCAGGAGATTCGGGCTGGGAGGTGCTTCCACGCCCCGTATTCAGGACGGAGGAGACACCGGTCGGCCGATTCTCCTGAAAACAGGAACACAAATCCTCCTGAAAACAGGAGCCTCGATCCTGAAAACAGGAGCCGCAACCTCCTGAATCAGGAGCCGGCGCGAGCCGAAGTCGTCCACCCCATCCCCGTCGTAGTGGTCCTCGAACACCCTCCCGAACAAAGAGAACATCGCTTTTCTAGCCTGGCTAGCGATATCCTGAGCACAGGGCGCCGACCGCGTCCGAACGCGCTCAACGAAGGACCACCCGATGACCGACACGGCGACGATCCACGAGCAGCTCCGCGCTCTCCTGCGCGAGGAGCGCGGCCTGGTGGAACTGCTGCAGTCCGACCCGGGCTGGTACCCGGTGCTGCTCCGCCAGCTCCAGCTCGCCGTCGGCGACGAACGGATCATCTACCTCGGCGCCGCCGCGGCCTCCGGTCTCTCGACCGTCACGCTGCGGGTCGGCGTCTTCACCGAGAACATCGTCGTCGCCAGCGAGGTCATCGACGACGGGACGCCCAGCGCACAGGTCATCACACGCGTGGAGAGCCGGTCCGGCCTGCTCCGGTTCGAGATCACGGGGTGGCCGGAGGGCGACGACGGGTCCGACAGCCCCTGGACCGGCGGATTCCGAATCCGGGCCTTCTACCAGTCGGGTCTCATGGTCACCGTCCCGGCGAACGTCGTGGACACGGAGGCGAAGCGTGTGTCCGTCCGCGCCGTGCTCGACGGCATCCGCGCCGACCTGCGCGCGCGGCCACCGCGAGCCGAGGATACCCCGGACTGACCTCCGGCCCGGCCCGCCCGCCCGTCCGCCGTCGAGTACACAAAAACTGCACGCGAATCCGGCGATTCGCGTGCACTTTTTGTGTACTCGACGGTGGGCGCGAGCGGATGGGCGGGGTTACTTCGCGGGGGGCATCAGCACCGAGTCGATGAGGTAGACGGTCGCGTTTGCGGTGCGCACGCCGCCGCAGATGACGTTCGCGTCGTTGACCTTCAGCGAGTCACCGGAGCCGCTGACCGTCACGTCGGCGCCCTGCACGGTCTTGTGGGTGCCGTCGATGTCCTTCGGCGAGAGCTGGCCGGGCACCACGTGGTAGGTCAGGATCGACGTCAGCGTCGCGGCGCCGGCGTCGGTCTTCAGGGTGTCGATGGTCGCCGGGTCGATCTTCTTGAAAGCGTCGTCGACCGGTGCGAACACGGTGAACTGGCCGCCGTTGAGGGTGTCGACGAGGTTGACGTTGGCGTTGAGCTTGCCGGAGACAGCTGCGACCAGGGTGGTCAGCAGCGGGTTGTTGCTCGCGGCGGTCGCCACCGGGTCCTCCGCCATACCGGCGACGGAGCCGGAACCGGACGGGACCTGCTTGGCGTAGGCGGCGCAGCCGGGGCCGACGAGCTCGGCGGCCGGGTCCATCGACGACGACGCGGAGGGCGCCGACGAGGCCATGGGTGCGCCGGAGTCGCCGGTCGACGAGCCTGCGCCCGACGAGCAGGCGGTCAGGGCGAGGGCGGCGGCGGCCAGCAGGCCGGCCGCTGCGAGACGGGCAGTGGATCGCATTGTGATTCTCCTTCAAAGGGATGCTGCTGATCGAGAGGCCACCGCTCTGGCGGTCATGAGGGGTTCGGGATGGTCGCCGAATCGGATTGGACCAATCCGGGAAACCTTCCCGCGACGAACAGCGGACGTGACAACGCAACGAACGACCTACCGAGTACGCACTCTCGCCTGGGCCGCGCTCGCGGGCGCGGTCGGCGGAGGAGTGTTCCTGGCTGCGGCCGAACTGGTCGCCCTCGTGTTTGCGCGCGATGCCGGGCCGATACTGGCCGTCGGCTCGTTCGTGATCGATATCGTGCCGCGGTGGGCGAAGGAGCTCGCCATCCAGCTCTTCGGATCGAACGACAAACTCTTCCTGCTCGGCTCCCTCGGCTTCGCGGTCTTCGTCGCCGCCGCCGTGGCCGGCATGCTCGAACTGTGGAAGAAGCGGGTCGGCGTCGCCCTCTTCGCCGTGGCCGGGATCGCCGCGGTGGCCGCGACGCTGACCAGAACGGGGACGGGACCGCTCTCCGCCCTCCCCTCCGCGGCGGGCGCCGTGGCGGGCGCGGCCGTCCTCTCCCTTCTGATCCGCCGGCTCCGGCGCTGGAGCGACGCGCGCGCAGCCGGCACCGCCGAGGCGGCCGTCGATCGGCGCCGGTTCGTACTGCTCACCTCGGTGGCCGCTGCCGGCGCGGTGGTCGCCGGGGTGGGGTCCCGGCTCGGATCCGCCGCGACCTCCTCGATCGCGGCGGTCCGTGCCGCCGTCCGCCTGCCGGCCCCGGCCTCCCGCGTCCGGGTCCCCGCCGGCGCCGAGCTGCCCGTCCCCGGCATCTCCCCGCTGTTCACGCCCAATGCCGACTTCTACCGGGTGGACACCGCCCTCACCGTCCCGTCCGTCGACCCGGCGAGCTGGCGGCTGACCATCGACGGGATGGTCGAGAAGCGCATCCAGCTCGGCTTCCAGGACCTGCTCGACATGGGCCTGGACGAGTACTCGGTCACCCTCACCTGTGTCTCCAATGAAGTCGGCGGCAACCTGGTCGGCACAGCCCGGTGGCTCGGGGTCCGCGTCCGGGATGTGCTGGCGCTGGCGCGGCCGCGGTCGGGAGCCGACATGGTCCTCTCGCGCAGCGTCGACGGCTTCACCGCGGGCACGCCGCTGCAGGCGCTCACCGACGCGAACCGCGACGCGATCCTCGCCGTCGGGATGAACGGCCAGCCCCTCCCGCTGGAGCACGGCTTCCCTGTGCGGATGGTGGTGCCCGGCTTGTACGGCTACGTGTCGGCGACGAAGTGGCTGACCGAGCTGAAGGTGACCACCTTCGCCGCCGACCAGGCCTACTGGACGCCCCGCGGCTACAGCGCGAGGGCCCCGATCAAGCTGTCCAGCCGCATCGACACGCCCCGCGTCGACAAGCCGGTCGCCGCGGGCCCGACGAAGATCGCGGGCGTCGCCTGGGCTCAGACCGTCGGCATCCAGCGGGTGGAGGTGCAGATCGACGGAGGCGACTGGAGGAAGGCGACGCTCTCGTCGCCGATCAATGCCGACACCTGGGTGCAGTGGTCGCTGGACTGGGAGGCGACGAGCGGAAACCACACCCTCGCCGTTCGCGCCACGGACCGCGCCGGGCGACTGCAGGAGCAGAAGCGCACACCGATCGCCCCGAACGGGTCGACGGGTTGGCAGCAGACGTTCGTCCGGGTGGCCTGACGCCGGGAGCGTGCCCGGGACGGGGGAACGCCCCGACTCCAGAATGAGACGGGGCGCACTCCCCCCGGATGACGGCGACGAACGCCGCCGGTGTCCCCGGGGTTAAAACATACGGACTCACCGGTTTACTTGCAACCGGGTACGTCACACTCCGAGAGCGGGACGCAGCCCCGCCCAGAGACGCTCCACATCCTTCGGGAGCCCCTCCAGGGTTCCCAGTTCGTCGGCGATCATGTAGGCGCCGAAGAACGCTTGGACCACGACGGTGGCGACCGTGCGCGCATCCATTCCGGCAAGGCCGCGGTCGTCGATCTCCTGCTGCAGCAGACCCGAGATCACGACCACCCAGCGCTCGTACGGACTGTTCTCCAGGGTGGGCGGGAAGACCGACTGGCTGAGCTTCATCGCGGCGCGCACCCGCTGGTCGGCGACGAAGACGGCCGCGACCCGCTGCGTCAGCTCCTCGGCGGCTGCGAGGCCGCGCAGCCCCGAGTCGGCGACCTCGGCGATGATCACCGGCCAGTTGGCGTACTTCTCATCCACCAGCGCCCGTGCGATGTCGAGCTTGGAGCGGAAGTGGAAGTAGACAGCACCCTTGGTCGCGCCCGTGCGCTGGACGATCCGTTCGAGACGGGCGCCCTGGTAGCCGTGCTCGTCGAATTCGGCGGCGGCGGCGTCGAGGATGGCGACCCGCGTGCGCTCGGCGCGTTCCTGTCTCGGCATTCCGCGTCGCCCGCCTCCCGAACTGGTGTGGATGTGATGACGATAGCGCGGCGATCCGGTGGTCTGATGAGAGGAGGACACCGAGAGGTCGGAACGCGAACATCGACAAGGAGGGCCAGATGACGGAAACGATCGACGCGGACGACCGCCCGCAGCGGTTCCGGGAAGGGCCGCACTTCCCCGCGCTCGTGGTCACCCTGATCGTCACGGTGATCGCTGCCCTGTTCGCCGGGGCGTACAGCTGGGCGATGGGCGACCCGCAGCCGCACGACATCCCCATCGGGCTGGTGTCCGACTCGCGGCCGGCCGCCGACCTCGCCTCCGAGCTGGAGGCGCGCACAGGGACGACGTTCATCGTGCGCAGCTACGCGACCGAGTCGGATGCGGAGGCCGCCATCCGCGAGCAGAAAGTGTACGGCGCGCTCGTGGAGCAGCCGGACGGCACCGCCCGGCTCTACGTCTCCAGCGCCTCCGGAGCGTCGGTCGCCCGCCTGCTGCAGTCCGACGCTCCGCGGCTCGAGGAGTCGATCGGCCGCACCATCACGGTGATCGACGCGCATCCCCTGGCGCCGCGCGACCCGAACGGCCTCGTCCTCTTCTACATGTCGCTGGCCGCGGTGGTCATCGGGTTCGTCGGCGCCATCCAGACACGAGTGAACGCGGCGTCGCTGACCCTCGGCGGGGAGCTGTTCTGGGATGTCGTGCGCTCTGCCCTCGGCGGCCTCGCCATCGCCGTCATGGTCGGGCCGCTGCTGGGCATCCTGCCGCTGCCGCTGCTGCCGGTCTGGGGTGTGCTCGCCATGACGATGCTGATCTCCGGCGCGACCTACAGCTTCTGGAGGGTGCTGATCGGCGGGCGCTGGGCGATGCTCCCGACGTGGATCGTGTTCGTGCTGATCAGCAACCCGTCATCGGGAGGAGCGGTGGCGCCCGAGCTGCTGCCGCCGTTCTACCAGTTCATGGGCCGCTGGCTTCCGACCGGGGCGACGGTGCGGGCGGTGCGCGACCTCACCTACTTCCCGGACGACCTGCACGCCGAGCCGTACATCGTGCTCACGGCGTGGCTGGTCGTCTCGGTCGGGCTCTTCGTCGTCGTGCGGCTGCTCCGGTACGGCCCGGGCGCGCCCGGCGAGTCGCTGCACACCTGGCGCGGTCGCCGCTACCGGGCGCCCGCCGCCGCCGAAGCGCCTGCGGCTACGTAGCGCCCGCCCGGCTCAGGCGACGCCGAGCTCGCCGATCAGGGCCTCCACCCGGGCCTTGATCTCGTCGCGGATGGGGCGCACCTCCTCGGCGGGGCGGCCCGCGGGATCCGTGAGCTCCCAGTCCTCGTAGCGCTTGCCCGGGAAGATCGGGCAGGTGTCGCCGCAGCCCATCGTGATGACCACGTCCGACTCGCGGACAGCCTCGGTGGTGAGGATCGCCGGCGTGTATCCGGCGATGTCGATCCCCTCCTCTGCCATGACCTCGACGGCGACCGGGTTGAGTGCGTCGCCCGGTTCGGACCCGGCCGACAGCACCTCGACGCGGTCCCCGGCCAGGGCGCGGAGGTAGCCCGCGGCCATCTGGCTCCGGCCGGCGTTGTGCACGCAGACGAAGAGGACGGTGGGGCGCCGGGTGTCGGTCATCGGGAGTCTCCGTGTCGTCGAAAGTCCGGGGGTCGCCGCCCCGGCCGGAGCGGCGACCCGGCGCTGCCGCTTCGTCAGCAGCAGTCGGGCGGGCAGGACCCGTCCGGGAGGGGCTGGCACTGCGCGGTGTCGCAACAATCCATGATTCTTTCTACCTCCTTCATCGACGTTAGTCGATGAACACAGGATGAACGAATACATTGACGGATGTCAATATAGGCGCGAGAATCGACATATGGCGATCACCGAGCTCCTGCCCCTGCGCGACCTGCAGGCGTGCTGCGCGCCGATCACCCGCGAGGTCATCAGCGAGGAGAACGCGAACTCGGTCGCCCGGGCGATGAAGGCCCTGGCCGACCCCGCCCGCTTGCGTCTGCTCTCGATGGTCGCCGCGCACGCAGACGGCGAGGCCTGCGTCTGCGACCTGACGGAGCCGCTCCAGCTCTCGCAGCCGACCGTGTCCCACCATCTGAAAGTGCTGAGCGACGCGGGATTCCTCTCCCGCACCAAGCGCGGCACCTGGGCCTACTACCGGATCGTGCCGGGCTCGCTCGACATCGTCTCGGCGTTCCTCGCCACCGTCTGACGGGCGAAAGCAAGCCCCTACCGTCCGTCCGGTTTCGCGGCCATCGTGTCGCCCCGTGAGCACCACCGACAGCACCATCGACACCAGACGCCGGTCTCTCGTCCGCCGGATCAACCTGAGCGCCGCCTGGGGGGAGGGCCTGGACGGCTTCGACCTCGGCATCCTGAGCGTCGTCCTCCCTGCCATCACGACTGCGCTGCATCTGTCGCCGGCGGAGGCCGGGCTGATCGGCGCCTCGTCGCTGATCGGCATCTTCATCGGCGCCCCGCTGGCCGGCTACCTCACCGACCGGTTCGGGCGGCAGAGGATGTTCACCATCGACATCGCGTGCTTCATCGTGCTCGGGGTGGTGCAGGCACTCGTCACGGAGCCGTGGCAGCTGTTCGTCGTACGAGTGCTGCTCGGCGTCGCGATCGGCGCCGAGTACGCGATCGGCGCGGCGATGCTCGCCGAATTCGCGCCCAACCGCAACCGTGGACGCCGGCTCTCCGCCCTGCTGGTCTGCTGGTACGGCGGGTTCCTGGTGGCCGTCGTGGTCGCATACGTGCTCGTCGGGCTGGGTCTGGACTGGCGCTGGGTGCTGGCGACGAGCGTCATCCCGGCCGTCGGCGCCTGGCTGGTCCGGATGGGCATCCCCGAGTCGCCGCGCTGGCTGATCGGCAAGGGCCGCCAGCAGGAGGCCGACCGCATCGTCGAGCAGAACCTGGGCGCCGAGTACTTCGCGGCGGAAGGGATGGATGCCGAGCAGGAGGGGCGGGGTGGCTACCGGGAGCTGTTCCGCGGCCAGAATCTGCGGCGGCTCCTCTTCATCAGCGTGTTCTGGGCGTGCAACGTCGCCCCCTACTTCGCGATCTTCACCTTCGCGCCGGTGGTGCTGAAGTCCCTGAACATGAGCAACCCCGCCGCCGGGACCATCGGCGTGAACGCGCTCGCGACGGTCGGCGCGCTGGTCGGGGCGCTGACCATCGAGCACATCGGCCGCCGCAAGCAGCTCATCCCGCCGTTCTGGATCATGGCGGTGGTGCTGGCCGTCGTCGGGGTCTGGTCGGGCGCACCCGCCTGGGTCACCATCCTGTGCTTCGCGATCTTCGCGTTCTTCAACGCGCTGCAGGGCAACCTCAGCGCCGTCTACCCGATCGAGATCATGCCGACGGAGGTGCGCAGCTCGGCGGTCGGAGTGGCCGCGGCCGCGAGCCGGATCGGCGCGGCGGCGGGCACGTTCCTGCTCCCGGTAGGCATCGCCTCCATCGGCACCGGGTGGTGCATGATCATCGCGGCGATCGTGTGCGTCATCGGCGCCGTCGTGTCGCAGGTGATGGCGCCGGAGACGACCGGCCAGTCGTTGACCGAGGCGAGCGGCCCGATCCCCCGGGTGAAGCAGGGCTCGGGCGTCTGACCGGGCCGGCCGGTCAGTCCTGGCCGAGCTCCCGCACCTCGGTGGTCCGGTCGCCGGGGTTGTCGCCGGTGTTCACGGTCCCGGCGCGCTCGACCATGACGACCAGCGCCTCCTCGTCGGCACGCGGCCGGTGCTCCACGCCGGCGGGCACGACGTAGACGTCGTCGGGCCCGAGCTCGACGTCCCCGTCGCGCAGCTGGATGGTCAGCCGTCCGCTCACGACGAGGAACAGCTCGTCGCTGTCGGGATGCGCGTGCCAGACGAACTCGCCGTGGAGGCGGGCGACCTTGACGTCGTGGTCGTTGACGCTGGTGAGCCGGTGCGGCTGCCAGGGCTCCGCGATCAGCTCGAAGGCGGCCGGGATGTTGCGGACGGATGCGCTCATGGCGCCAGCCTAGGACGCGGCGCGCCGGTGTCGGACCCCGGTGGTTGGATGGGGACGTGCTCCTCGACGCGCTCGTCACGACGGCCGAGACCGTCGCCTCCACCCGGTCCCGGCTGGCGAAGGTGGATGCGCTCGCGGCGCTGCTCACCGCCCTCGAACCGGAGGAGATCGCGCCGGCGGTGGGGTTCCTGGTCGGCAAGGCACGCCAGGGGCGGGTCGGCGTCGGCTGGCGCGGCCTCAGCTCGGCGATGGCGGAGCCCGCGGCGGAGGCGACGCTGACGGTCGACGACCTCGACCGGTTTCTGGACCGGCTGGCGGCGCTGTCCGGCTCCGGGTCGGCGGGCGAGCGGACCCGGGCGCTCCGGGACTTCACCGCGCGAGCGACCGCAAGCGAGCAGGACTTCGTCGCCCGGGTGCTGCTCGGCGAGATGCGCACGGGCGCGCTCGAGGGCGTCCTGATGGATGCGATCGCGCGCGCCGCAGACCGCCCTGGCGAGGCCGTGCGGCGGGCCGCCATGCTGTCCGGAGATCTGGGCGGCACGGCTCGCCTGGCGCTGACGGGATCGGCGGACGACCTGGATGCGGTGGGCCTGGAGGTCGGCCGGCCGGTCCTGCCGATGCTGGCGGCCTCCGCCCCGACCGCGAGCGACGCGCTGGCCACCACAGGACCCGCATCCGTGGAGTACAAGCTCGACGGCGCGCGCATCCAGGTCCACCGGCACGGCGACGAGGTCCGCGTGTTCACTCGCAACCTGGCAGACATCACCCACCGGGTCCCGGAGGTCGTCGAGGTGGTGCGGCGCCTCCCGGTCCGCGACGTCATCCTCGACGGCGAGACGCTGTCGCTCGACGAGGACGGCGCCCCGCGGCCGTTCCAGGAGACGATGTCGCGCTTCAGTACGGAGGTCGCCCGTGAGGCCGTGCTGCATCCCTGGTTCTTCGACGTGCTCCACGTGGATGGACGCGACCTGCTCGACGAGCCGCTCTCGGTCCGTCTGGCCGAACTGGAGCGGGTCGCCGGCGAGCACCGCATCCCCGGCCAGGTCACGTCCGACCCCGACGTCGCCGAACGCGTCTCGGGCGACGCCCTCGCCGCGGGGCAGGAGGGCGTGGTCGTCAAGGCGATCGACTCGCCCTACGCGGCCGGGCGCCGCGGCTCCAGCTGGGTGAAGGTCAAGCCGGTGCACACCTACGACCTGGTCGTGCTCGCCGTGGAGTGGGGGTCCGGGCGGCGGCAGGGGCTGCTGTCCAACATCCACCTCGGCGCGCGCGACCCGGAGGGGGCGTTCGGCGAGCCGGGCGGCTTCGTCATGGTCGGCAAGACGTTCAAGGGACTCACGGACAAACTGCTCGCCTGGCAGACCGAGCACTTCCAGGAGATCGAGGTGCGCCGCACGGCCGGGACGGTCTGGGTGGCGCCGACGACGGTCGTGGAGATCGCGATCGACGGCGTGCAGCGCTCCAGCCGCTACCCGGGCGGCATCGCGCTGCGATTCGCGCGGGTCAAGCGCTACCGGGACGACAAGGACGCCGGCGAGGCCGACACCATCGAGACGCTGCGCGGGCTGCTGCGGCTGTAGGCGCGCCGGTTCAGGCGCCGGTCGGCGACGCCAGGAGGCGATTCTGCCGCGTCCGGCGCACCGGGCCCGGGCACTCCCGGGGGTGTCGCGCCTCCCGATGCAGGAGGACCATCGGGGGCACCGGACAGGAAGAGGAGGGTGGCATGCCACGAATGAGCATCGGACGGACCGTCTCCGCGGGCCTCGCCGCCGGCGCGGCCGCGACCACGGCGCTGAACGCCGTCACATATCTCGACATGGTGCTGCGTGGACGACCGGTCAGCACCACGCCGGAGCGTTCCGTCGAGAAGCTCGCGGACAGCGCGGGAGTCCGCATCCCCGGCGACGAGGACACCCGTCCGAATCGCGTCTCCGGCCTCGGAGCGCTGCTCGGCATCGCCACCGGCGTCGGGGTCGGGGTCGCACTCGCCGGCACGAGGGCTATGGGGCTGCGCGCCGGACCGCTGGTGACCGGCATCGCGACCGCCGCGACCGCCATGGCCGCCTCGGACATCCCGATGGTCCGTATGAAGATCACCGACCCGCGTACCTGGAGCCGCGCCGACTGGCTGAGCGACATCGTCCCGCACCTGGCGTACGGGCTGGTCGCGGCGCTGGTGGTCCGGGGGATCGAGGGCCGCGACATCGACCGGGAGAGATGACGCCGTCGGTACGATGACCGCATGACGACCTCCTCCCCGGTATGGGGCATCCTCGGAACGGGCGGCATCGCGGCCGCCATGACGCGCGACCTCCAGCTCGACGGGCACACCGTCGCCGCGGTCGGCTCCCGCACGGCGGGGTCCGCAGCGCGCTTCGCCGCCGCCCACGCCATCCCGCGCTCGCACGGCAGCTACGAGGAGCTGGTGGCGGACCCGCAGGTGGACATCGTCTACATCGCGACCCCGCATCCGCAGCACGCGCCCAACGCGCTGCTCGCCCTCGCCGCCGGCAAGCACGTCCTGGTCGAGAAGCCGTTCACCATGGACCAGCAGGAGGCGCAGCGGATCGCCGACGCGGCGCGCGCCGGAGGGCTGGTGGCGCTGGAGGCGATGTGGACCCGGTGGCTGCCCCACATGGACCGGCTGCACGAGATCATCAGCGACGGCACCCTCGGCGAGCTGCGCTCGGTCGTCGCCCACCATTCCCAGCGCACCAGCCCCGACCCCGAGGGGCGGATGCTGAACCGCGCGCTCGGCGGAGGGGCGCTGCTCGACCTGGGCATCTACCCGGTGTCGTTCGCGTGGGATGTGCTCGGTGCTCCGAATCGGGTGCTGGCGCTGTCGACGCCGACGGAGACAGGCGTGGACCGCCAGACGTCCATCCTGCTCGGCTACGAGAACGGCACGCAGGCCGCGCTCACCACCGAGCTCGACGCGGCGGGCGACAACAGCGCGACGGTCATCGGCACGGATGCCCGCATCGAGCTCGCCGCGACGTTCTTCGCACCGACGTCCTTCCGGGTCGTCGACGCGAAGGGCACCGTGATCGAGACCTACGAGTCGAACATCAGCGGCCGCGGGATGCAGTACCAGGCGCGGGCGATCGAGCGCCTCGTCGCCGCTGGCGGCGAGGACTCCCGCCTGCCGCTCTCGCAGTCGGTGGCCATCATGGGCACCCTCGACACCATCCGCGACCAGATCGGCCTCACCTACCCCTGACGCGCCTCTGCATGCGGATCTACTGGTCCCGACATGCCGTCACCGGTTCGACCGTGACGGCATGTCGGGACCACTCGTTTCACAGCCGGTGCCCTTCCGTTGCGGGGCCGCACGGCGTTAGAGTGCGCGCGGGGCCGGTGCCGGCCGAGAGGAGAGTCAGGATGACGGATCTCACCGGTCGCAGGGCCCTCATCACCGGAGGCGCCAGCGGCATCGGGCTGGCCTGCGCCGAGGCGTTCGCTGCGGCGGGAGCGCAGGTGACGATCGCGGACCTGAACGGCGACGAGGCCCGCCGGGTCGCCGAACGGCTGCGGGGCGACGCGTGGGAGGTCGATCTCTCGAAGACCGAGGAGCTGGCCGAGCTCACGCTCGACACCGACATCCTGGTGAACAACGCCGGCATCCAGAGCGTGCGGCCGATCGAGGAGTTCGAGCCACAGACCTTCGCCCTGATGCTGCGGATCATGGTGGAGGCGCCGTTCCTGCTGATCCGCGGGGCGCTGCCCGGGATGTACGAGCGCGGTTTCGGCCGCATCCTCAACGTCTCCAGCGTGCACGGGCTGCGCGCCTCCGCCTTCAAGTCGGCGTACGTCACCGCGAAGCATGCGCTGGAGGGGCTCTCGAAGACCACGGCCCTCGAGGGCGCCCCGCACGGAGTCACCTCGAACTGCATCAACCCCGGCTATGTCCGGACGCCGCTGGTCGAGAAGCAGGTGGCGGATCAGGCGCGCGTGCACGGCATCCCAGAAGAGGAGGTGCTCGAGAAGGTACTGCTCGCCGAGGAGGCGATCAAGCGGCTGGTCGAGCCGGCCGAGGTGGCCAGCCTCGCCCTCTGGCTCGCGGGCGACACGGCGGGGATGGTGACCGGCGCCAGCTACACGATGGACGGCGGCTGGAGCGCCCGGTGACGTTCGGGGCGGAGGAGCGCCTGGCCGTCCCGGTGCGCGGCGGAACCCTCGCGGGCGGGGTGTGGAACGCCGAGGCGGGAGGGTCGCCCATCCTCGCCGTGCACGGCATCACGGCCAACCACGTCGCGTGGATGCTCGCGGCCGGGGCCATGCCCGACCGGCGGGTGATCGCACCCGACCTGCGGGGCAGGGGACGGAGCTCCGGCCTGCCCGGACCATTCACCCTCAACGACCACGCGGACGACCTGCTGGCCGTCCTCGACAGGCTCGGCGTCGATCGCGCGACCGTGGCCGGCCACTCCATGGGAGCGTTCGTCGCGGTGCGTCTCGCCGAACGGCATCCCGAGCGCGTCGATCGCCTCGTGCTCCTCGACGGCGGCCTCCCGGTGCCGCTGCCCGAGGGCGTCGCGCCAGAGGACCTGCCGGCCGTGGTGCTCGGACCGGCCCTGGAGCGGCTGCGGATGCGGTTCGCCTCCGGCCAGGAGTACGAGGACTTCTGGCGGCGGCATCCCGCGATCGGCCCCTGGTGGAACACCGCCATCAGCGACTATGTCGCCTACGACCTGGTCGGCGAGGAGCCGGACCTCCGCTCCAGCGTCGACCCGGAGGCCGTCTCGGTGAACGCGCTCGAATTGGACGGCTCCTCCGGCTATGCGGACGCCCTCGCCGGGCTGACGCTGCCGATCGACTTCGTCCGTGCGCCGCGCGGCCTGCTCGACGGACCTCCGCTGTACGACCCGGCCGTCCCCGCGGAGTGGGCGGACCGTCTCCCGCAGCTGCGCCTCCACGAGGCCCACGATGTGAACCACTACACGATCCTGATGACCGAGAGCGGCCTGCGCCAGGTCATCCCGGTCCTCGACCCGAAGGAGAACCGCCCATGACAGGAACCCTGCTGCCCGGCATCGTCGCCCGCAGCGTCCCCACCGACCGCTACACGGCGAACGTGCTCGAACGGCCGGCCGACGGCGACGCCCTCCAGACCGTGCTGTTCGTGCACGGCAACGTGTCGTCGTCTATGTTCTGGCAGCCGCTGATGCTGTCCCTCCCGCCGGGCATCCGCGCGCTGGCGGTGGACCTGCGCGGCTTCGGCGACAGCGAGACGCTGCCGGTGGATGCGACCCGGGGAGTCCGCGACTTCTCCGACGATGTCGCAGCCGTCGCGGATGCGCTCGACCTCGGCCCAGCGCACATTGTCGGCTGGAGTCTCGGCGGAGGCGTCGTCATGCAGCTGCTCCTCGATCGGCCCGACCTCGTCTCCAGCCTGACCCTCGTCTCCCCGGTCTCGCCGTACGGCTTCGGCGGCACGGCACTGGATGGGTCGCTGCTGAACCCCGACGCGTCCGGCACGGGAGGCGGCGGCGCGAATCCCGACTTCGTCGCGCGTCTCGCTGCCCGCGACACGGGTGAAGACGCACCGACGTCGCCGCGGGCGGTGTACCGCTCCTCCTACGTCGCTCCCGGCTTCGTCTCCGAGTACGAGGACCTGTGGGTGGAGTCCATACTGTCCACGGCCACCGGTCCCGACAACTACCCGGGCGACGCCGGCCCGTCGGAGCACTGGCCGGGGTTCGGCCCGGGCACCCGCGGCATCCTGAACACGCTGGCCCCGACGTACTTCAACACGGCGGGGATCGTGGAGGCGGCCGCGAAGCCTCCCATCCTGTGGATCCACGGGGCTGTCGACGCGATCGTCGGCGACGCCTCCTTCTTCGACCTCAGCCAGCTGGGCGCCGCCGGCATCATCCCCGGCTGGCCCGGCGACCAGGTCGCGCCGCCGCAGCCGATGCTCGCGCAGACCCGCGCGGTGCTCGGCCGTTACGCGGACGCGGGCGGAACCACCCGCGAGGTCGTCTTCGAGGACTGCGGCCACTCCGCCCACATCGAGAAGCCGGACGAGTTCCGCGCCGAACTGCTCGCCTGGATCAGCTGACCGCCGCCGCGGTGGCTTCCGCCGCGCCGGCTCCCACCCCACCCCGCCGAGTGGTGACATGATGTCGCCACCCGGCCGGAATAGGAGCAACGACTCACGACTCGAGCGCCGCATCGAGGGTGCCGCGCGGGAGGGCGAGCATGCCCTCGACGGCACGGGCGAGGACCGGGCCCCGGTCGCCGCCGGCGCCCCACCGGACCAGCGCCTGCGCGTTCAGGCCGTCGATCATCCCGAGCAGCTGCCAGGCCGCCTGGGCCGGGTCGTCGGCGTGGAAGGCGCCGGCATCCACGCCCTCGTCGACGATGGAGAGGATGAGCGTCTGCCACGCATCCATCTGCTCGCGCACCGCTTCGGCGAGCGCCTCGTTGCGCCGGCCGAGCGCCCACGCCTCCACCCAGACCAGGGTGACGTCGTCGCGCGTTCCGTCGAGGAGGGTGCGCAGCAGAGCCGCGAGCCGGTCGACGGGACCGTCCGCGGAGGCGAGCAGCGCATCCACCTCGGCCAGCTCCGCCCCCACCACAGCCGTGAAGGCGGACGCGACGAGCTGGTCCATGACCGGGTGGTAGTGGGCGACGAGTGCGGGCGTGACGCCGGCGCGGCCCGCGACGCTCCGCAGGGTGACGGACGCGAGGCCCTCGGCGAGCGCCAGGTCGCGCGCCGTCGTCGCGAGTTCGGCGCGGCGCTCGGCCGGCGGTCGTCGGGCTGCTCTTGACATGGTCCGCCCAGTATAGGTACGTTCGAGCCATTATTGATCGCACGATCAACAGATTCGCCGCCGACCGATGGAGGACCCGATGAGCTGGCGCATGCCCGCCGAGACTGCACCCCACGAGCGCACGTGGATGGCGTTCCCGCGCGCCGGCCTCACCCTCGGCGACGATGCAGCGTCCGCCGAGGAGGCGTACGCCTCGTGGACCGCGGTCGCGCACGCCGTGGCCGAGTACGAGCCGATCACCATGGTCGTCGACCCCAGCGAGCGCGACCGTGCCCGCCGCATGCTCGGCTCCCACGTCGAGCAGGTGGAGGCTCCCCTCGACGAGTTCTGGATGCGCGATTTCGGCCCGACCTTCGTCGTCGACGACGAGCGGCCGGGCGTCCTCGGCGCGGTCGACTGGACCTTCAACGGCTGGGGCGACCCGGAGTGGGCCGAGTGGCAGAAGTCCGCCGAGATAGCCCGCTTCGTCGCCGAGCGCACCGACGCCGAGCTGGTCAGCTCCCTGCTGGTCAACGAGGGTGGCGGCATCCACGTCGACGGCGAGGGGACGGTGCTGCTGACCGAGACCGTCCAGCTCGACCCGCGCCGCAACCGGTATGCCGACAAGGCCCGGGTGGAGGCGGAGCTCGCCCGCACCATCGGCGCCACCCATGCCGTCTGGCTGCCCCGCGGCCTCACCCGCGACTACGACGACTTCGGGACCAACGGCCACGTCGACATCGTGGCGACCATCCCCTCCCCCGGAACGCTGCTGCTGCATGCCCAGCGGAACGCCGAGCATCCCGACTTCGCGGTGACGCGCGAGCTGCGCGCACTGCTCGCCGACACGACGGACGCGGCCGGCCGCTCCTGGGACATCGTCGACCTGCCTGCGCCCTCGACGCTGCGCGACGAGGAGGGCTTCGTCGACTGGAGTTACGTCAACCACCTGGTCGTCAACGACGGCATCGTCGCCTGCGGTTTCGGCGAGGAACGCGCCGACGCGGAGGCGACGGAGATCCTGGAGGCCGTCTACCCCGGCCGTCGGGTGACCATGGCGGACTCGCGCCCGATCTTCGCGCGCGGCGGCGGTATCCACTGCATCACCCAGCAGCAGCCCGCCCTGGAGACGGCACGATGACCGTGGATGTGGTGGAGGCGTCGATCGCCGACCTCCGGCGCGCACTGGAGGCCGGGGAGACGACGAGTGAGGAGCTCGTCACCGCCTACCTGGCCAGGATCGACGCGTACGACGCCGACGGGCCCCGGCTCAACGCCGTGGTCGTCCGCAACCCGGACGCGCTGGACGAGGCCCGCGCTTCCGACGCGCGGCGCGCACGCGGCGAGGTGCTCGGTCCGCTGGAAGGCATCCCGTACACGGCGAAGGACAGCTATCTGGCCCGGGGCCTGACCGCTGCGGCCGGATCGCCCGCCTTCGAGCACCTGATCGCCCAGCGCGACGCCTTCACGATCGAGCGGCTGCGAGCAGGTGGGGCGATCCTGCTCGGCCTGACCAACATGCCGCCGATGGCGAACGGCGGGATGCAGCGCGGCGTATACGGGCGCGCCGAGTCGCCGTACAACGGCGACTACCTGACCGCCGCGTTCGGCTCAGGCTCCTCCAACGGCTCGGGGACGGCCACCGCGGCGAGCTTCGCCGCGTTCGGCCTCGGCGAGGAGACCTGGTCGTCTGGCCGGGCCCCGGCCTCCAACAACGCCCTCTGCGCCTACACGCCCTCCCGCGGGGTGATCTCGGTGCGCGGCAACTGGCCGCTGGTGCCGACGATGGATGTGGTGGTCCCGCACACGCGCACCATGGCCGACCTCCTCGAAGTGCTCGACGTCATCGTGGCCGACGACCCGGAGACGCGCGGCGACTTCTGGCGCGCGCAGCCGTGGGTGCCGATCCCGAGGGCGTCGGAGCTGCGGCCGGCGTCGTACCCGGCGCTGGTGCAGGACCCGCCGGCGCAGGACTCACCGGCGCAGGACTCACCGGCGGAGGACTCACCGGCGCAGGACTCACCGGCGCGGGTCGGCTCGCTCGCCGGTCGCCGCTTCGGGGTGCCGCGGATGTACATCAACGCCGACCCGGAGGCGGGCACCGCCGACAGCCCGGGCATCGGCGGACCGACCGGCCGGCGCATCGAGACCCGCGAATCCGTGATCGCACTCTGGGAGGCGGCGCGCCGCGACCTGGAGGCCGCGGGCGCGACGGTCGTCGAGGTCGACTTCCCTGCCGTGTCGAACTACGAAGGCGACCGCCCCGGCGCACCGACCATCGCGACGCGCGGGCTGGTCAGCCCGGCCTTCCTGCGGCGCGAGATCGTCGACCTGTCGGCGTGGGCGTGGGACGACTTCCTGGCCGCGAACGGCGACCCCGCACTCCGTACGCTCGCCGACGTCGACGGATCCCGCATCTTCCCGCAGCCGGAGGGCGCACTCCCCGACCGCTACGACGGCTTCGAGGACGACATCGCCGACTACCCGGGCTGGGTGCGCGCGCACCCCGGAACGACACTCGCCGGCATCCCCGAGCTCGAAGCCGGCGTGCGCGGCCTGGAGGAGACCCGCCGCATCGACCTGGAGCAGTGGATGGACGGCCTCGGTCTCGACGCCGTGGCGTTCCCCGCTGTCGCGGATGTGGCCCCGGCCGACATGGACGTGAACCCGGCGTCGGCCGACCTCGGCTGGCGCAACGGCGTCTGGGTGGCGAACGGGAACCTGGTGCCCCGGCACCTCGGCATCCCGACGGTCACGGTGCCGATGGGGACGATGAGCGACACCGGGATGCCCGTCGGCCTCACCTTCGCCGGTCGAGCCTACGACGACACCGCGCTGCTGCGCCTGGCCGCCGCCTTCGAGGCGACCGGCCGCCGCCGCACCGCCCCGCCGCGCACCCCGCGCCTCCCCTGAGCGCCTCTCCCCCCTCCGCCCTCCGCCCTCCGCCCCACCCCTCGTCCGCCCTCCACCCTCCGCCCCACCCCTCGTCCGCCCTCCACCTCGTCGAAGTGCACGTTGTTGCGGGCGACACGCCGGTCGACTGCGCAACAAGGTGCACTTCGGCGAAGGAGCGGCGGGGCGGGAGCGGCGGGAGCGGCGGCTAGCGTGTGGGGCCGGCGATGCCGACCGCGGTGCGGATCGTCTCCGGGCGGTCGAGGCACTCCAGCATGGCGGCCGCGAGGTCGGCGCGCGACACCCGGAAGCCGCGAGGGACGGCGCCGCCGATCCGCGTGCGATAGCGCCCGGTGGCCGGGCCGTCGGTCAGCTGCGGAGGCCGCAGTGCCGTCCACGCGCTCGAGGAGGTCGCGAGCTCGGCCTCCATCGCCCGCAGGTCGTCGTAGACCGGGCGGAGGATGAGTCCGATGAGCGGCAGAGCGATACGCCGACTGAGGAAGGAGTCGTCGGCGGGAGGAGGGTCGACGGGCGCCGCGCTGATGACGACCAGCCGGCCGACGCCCGCCTCGAGGAGGTGCCGGGTGGCGGGAGCGGCGACGGGCGCATACTTCCGGCTACGCGGACCGATCGCCGAGAGCACCGCATCGGCGCGTGTGATCGCCGACTGAACGGCCGCGGTATCGGCGAGGTCGGGGATCAGCCGCACGGCGACGCGCGGATCCTGCTCCGCCGGACGGCGGAGGACCGCCGTGACGTGATGACCGTCGGCCAGCGCCTTGTCGACGATGTGCCGGCCGGTGCGCCCGCTGGCGCCGAACACCGTGAGTTCCATACCCGCATAGTAGGTGATAATCACGGCAGTGTGCAATCACACCCGGGTACCATCGGTCTATGGATGCGTCACCGCCCCGCCCACTGGAAGGCCGAGCCGCCTTCCTGCTCTCGCAATTGGGTCTCAGTAGCGCGCAGCGGTTCACCGCTGCCCTCGCGCCGCTGGGGATCACGCCCAACCGCTTCGGCGTGCTGGCAGAGCTTGCACGGGAGGACGGGCGGACGCAACAGGAGCTGGCGACGGCCCTCGGCCTCCACCGCAACTCGATGGTGGCCATGATGGACGACCTCGAAGAGCGCGGCCTGGTGGAGCGCCACCGCCACCCGCGCGACCGGCGCGCGTACGCCATCCGCCTCACCCCCTCCGCCCGGGAGCTGCTGACGGCCGGCGCCCGCATCGCCGACGAACTGGAGGAGGCCCTCCTCGCGCCGCTCGACCTCGAGGAGAGGGCGGCACTGGTCGCCACCCTCGCCCGGCTCGTCGCGGCCTCGGGCGCCCGCCCCGGGGTGCACCCCGGCCTGGCCACCCACTGAGAGCCTCCGTCTCGTCGAGGTGCACGTTGTTGCGGCCGACACGCCGGACAACTGCGCAACGACGTGCACCTCAGCGGGGAGACCGGCGTGCGGATGTCCGTCGCAGGGGGGATGCGATTGCACCCTCCGGGTGACGAGGCCGGCGACAGCCTCCTGCGAGCGTTGGGTCATGCACGCACACCGCACCCGGCTCATCGGCGCCGCACTGTCCGTCCTGCTCGCGGTCTCGCTGGCCGGCTGCTCCGCAGCATCCGGCGCCCTGGCGAAGCCGGTCGGAGTGCCGGGCCACGGCCCGGGCGCCGAGAGGAGCGGCGGCCTGACCGACGACGACGGGTACATCCCCGAGGGCAGCTCCCTGCCGCTCGACAGCGACGTGCCCGCCGTGACGCGACTCGACCCGGCACTGCGTGCGGCGCTCACGAGCGCGCAGACCGCGATGGCGCAGGACGGCGACAGTGCCGACATCACGATCACGGACGGCTGGCGCTCGGAGCGCTACCAGGAGTCCCTGTTCGCCCAGGCCGTGACGAAGTACGGCAGCGAGGAGGAGGCCGTGAAGTGGGTGAAGCGCGGGCGCGACTCCGCTCACGTCCGCGGCGAAGCGGTCGACATCGCCGACGCCGGCGCGATGGACTTCCTCAACCGCTTCGGCAACGAGTGGGGCCTCTGCCAGGTGTACGCGAACGAGGCGTGGCACTTCGAGCTCCGCACAGCCCCCGGCGGCGTCTGCCCCGCGCAATCCCCAGACGGCCGCGGCTGACCCTTCCCGATTCGTCACGAATCCGCCCTCAGCGTTTGCACATTCGTCACGAATCGGCCCTCAGCGCGCGTGATTCCCCCGATTCGTCACGAATGTGCTGGAGGCTGAGGCGCTGCGGGCTCCCAGTAAGCTGGGTGGGTGTCCAAGGTTCTGAGCAGTCTGCCCGTCGGTGAACGAGTCGGCATCGCGTTCTCGGGAGGTCTCGACACCTCCTGCGCGGTCGCGTGGATGCGCGAAAAGGGCGCCATCCCCTGCACGTACACGGCCGACATCGGCCAGTACGACGAGCCGGACATCGACGCGGTCCCCGGCCGCGCCCAGGAGTACGGCGCCGAGATCGCCCGCCTCGTCGACGCGAAGCGCGCGCTCGTCGAAGAGGGACTGATCGCGCTGCAGTGCGGCGCCTTCCACATCCGCTCCGGCGGCAAGACCTATTTCAACACCACCCCGCTCGGTCGCGCGGTCACCGGCGTCATGCTGGTGCGCGCGATGATGGAGGACGGCGTCGAGATCTGGGGCGACGGCTCCACCTACAAGGGCAACGACATCGAGCGGTTCTACCGCTACGGCCTGATCGCCAACCCGCGCCTGCGCATCTACAAGCCGTGGCTCGACACGGCGTTCGTGGAGGAGCTCGGCGGACGCACCGAGATGAGCGAGTGGCTGGTCGCCCGCGGCTTCCCGTACCGCGACCCGAGCGAGAAGGCGTACTCGACCGACGCCAACATCTGGGGTGCGACGCACGAGGCCAAGCGCCTGGAGGAGCTCGACGCCGGCCTCGACATCGTCGACCCGATCATGGGCGTCGCCGCCTGGCGTGACGACGTCGAGGTCGTCCCCGAGACGGTGTCGGTGCGGTTCGAGTCCGGTCGCCCGGTCGCCATCAACGGCGTCGTGTTCGACGACCCGGTGGCTCTGGTCCTGGAGGCCAACGCGATCGGAGGCCGCCACGGCCTGGGCGCGTCCGACCAGATCGAGAACCGCATCATCGAGGCCAAGAGCCGCGGCATCTACGAAGCCCCCGGCATGGCGCTGCTGCACATCGTCTACGAGCGCCTGCTCAACGCCATCCACAACGAGGACACGGTCGCGAACTACCACAACGAGGGCCGCCGCCTCGGGCGCCTGATGTACGAGGGCCGCTGGCTGGACCCGCAGTCGCTCATGCTGCGCGAGTCGCTGCAGCGCTGGGTCGGGTCCGCGATCACCGGCGAGGTCACCCTGCGCCTGCGCCGCGGCGACGACTACACGATCCTCAACACCGAGGGCCCCGCGCTCAGCTACCACCCGGAGAAGCTGTCGATGGAGCGCGTCGGCAATTCGGCCTTCGGGCCCGCCGACCGCATCGGCCAGCTGACCATGCGCAACCTCGACATCGCCGACTCCCGTTCGCGGCTCGAGCAGTACGCCGCCGCCGGCCTCATCGGCGGACCGACCGGCGCACTGGTCGGTGAGCTCGAAGAGGGTCGTGCCCGGTCCATCCTGGAAGGCGTCGAGCCGTTCGACGAGGAGCTGTCGCGCGAGATCGACCTCAGCTCCGAGGGCGCCGCCTTCGACTCCGGCACCGACTGAGCCGGAGCGGCGAGACCGCACAGGATGCGGTGCCCGGCACACTCCGGCGCTCCGGCATCCGTACGATGAGGGTATGGACCCACGCGCCGCGGAGGCGGAGGAGCACCGCCCCGAGAACTGGCCGCTCGGCCGGCTGCTCGGGGCAGCCTCCCGTGCCGTGGAGCGCGCCTGGGCCGACGCCCTCGAGCGGCGCGGTCTGACCCACGCCGGGCTGATCGTGCTGCACCTGCTCGAACTCGGCTTCGACTCGCAGTCCGACCTCGCACGGATGGCGCAGGTGGAACCGCAGACCATGTCGCGCACCGTCGACCGGTTGGTCCGCGAGGGGCTCGTCACGCGGACTCCCGACTCGGCGGACCGCCGCCGTCATGTCCTTGCCATCACGGAGGAGGGCCGCACGGCGTTCTCGGGCGTGCGCGGACTGGAGGACGAGGTGTTCCCGCAGGTCGCCGATCCCGCCGCACTGCGCGCCGCGCTCATCCAGATCGTCTCCGCCCGGTCATGACGGCTACGCATCGCGTCGCCGTGCTGGTGCTGGAGGGCGCAAAGCCGCTCGACGTGGGCATCCCGGCGCAGGTCTTCTCTCACCGGCCGAGCATGCCGTACGAGGTGCGCGTCTGCGGAGCCTCGCCCGGGCTGGTGACAGGCGGCGACGGCCTCTCGTACCACGTGGCCGACGGGCTGGAGGCGCTGGAACAGGCCGATACCGTCTTCGTCCCCGGCTACCGGAACCCCGCGACGACGGACCCTCCGGCGTCCGTCGTCGGCGCGCTGCTCGCCGCACACGAGCGGGGCGCCCGCCTCGCCGCGATCTCGACCGGCGCGTTCGCCCTGGCCGCAACGGGGCTGCTCGACCGCAAGCGCGCGACCACGCACTGGCACTACACGCGCGCTCTCGCCGAACGGCATCCACTGGTCCGGGTCGACGAGAACGTGCTCTTCGTCGACGAGGGCGACATCCTCACCTCGGCGGGCGCGGCCTCCGGCATCGACCTGTGCCTGCACCTGGTCCGCCGCGACCACGGGGTCGGGCTCTCGAACCGCGTGGCCCGGCGGCTGGTAGCGGCGCCCTATCGCAGCGGCGGGCAGGCGCAGTACGTGCCGCGGAGCGTCCCCGAGCCGCTCGGCGACCTCTTCGCGGAGACCCGGGAGTGGGCCCTCGCGCACCTCGCCGAGCCGCTGACCCTCGAACAGCTCGCGCGAAACGCGAACGTCTCTGCCCGCACTTTCTCGCGGCGGTTCGTGGAGGACACCGGCTACACGCCGATGCAGTGGGTGCTCCGCGCGCGCGTCGACCTGGCGCGCGAACTGCTGGAGCGCACGGACCTCGGCGTCGAGCAGATCGCCGCACGGGTGGGATTGGGGACGGGCGCCAACCTGCGCCTGCACTTCCAGCGCATCCTGGGCACCTCCCCCACCGAGTACCGGCACACGTTCTCGGCCTGACCCTCCCTCTGGCGAGATCGTTGCGAGGCGTGGCGGGAACAGTGGCGAGATTCTTGCGCGACCCGGCGATCGAGCCACTGGCGAGCGCGCACGGCGCTGCGGAGCATGGATGCGGCACACGAAAGGAACCAGCCATGACCCGCATCGCCATCAACGGATTCGGCCGTATCGGCCGCAACACCCTCCGCGCCCTCCTGGAGCGCGACTCCGACCTCGAGGTCGTCGCCGTCAACGACCTCACCGCCCCGGCGACCCTCGCCCACCTGCTGAAGTACGACAGCTCCCTGGGCCGGCTGGGCCGCACGGTGGAGGTGGACGGAGACGTGCTCGTCGCCGACGGCCGCCGCATCCGCGTGCTCGCCGAGCGCGAGCCGGCCGACCTGCCGTGGGGCGAGTTGGGGGTGGAGGTCGTGCTCGAGTCGACCGGACGCTTCACCTCCGCCGACGCCGCCCGGGCCCACCTGACCGCCGGGGCCAAGCGCGTCCTGGTGAGCGCACCCTCCGATGGGGCGGACGTCACCCTGGCCTACGGCGTCAACACCGACGTCTTCGACCCGGAGCGCCACGTCATCGTCTCGAACGCCTCCTGCACCACGAACGCGCTGGCGCCGCTGGCGGCCGTCCTGGACGACCTGGCCGGGATCGAGCACGGCTTCATGACCACCGTGCACGCGTACACGCAGGAGCAGAACCTGCAAGACGGCCCGCACCGCGACCTCCGGCGTGCGCGCGCCGCGGGCATGAACATCGTGCCGACGACCACCGGCGCGGCGAAGGCCATCGGCCTGGTGCTGCCGCAGCTCGACGGCAAGCTCTCGGGCGACTCCATCCGCGTCCCGGTGCCGGTCGGCTCCATCGTGGAGCTGAACACGACCGTCGAGCGCGAGGTCACCCGCGACGAGGTCCTCGCCGCCTACCGCGCGGCGGCCGACGGCGCGCTCCGCGGCATCCTGGACTACGCCGACGAGCCGCTGGTCTCCAGCGACATCACCGGTCAGCCCGCCTCCTCGATCTTCGACGCCGCGCTCACCCGGGTGGATGGCAGGCACGTCAAGGTCGTCGCCTGGTACGACAACGAGTGGGGCTTCTCCAACCGCGTCGTCGACACGCTGAAGCTGCTGGCGCGCGCCTGACCGCCGCCGCCGCTGCCGCTGCCGCCGTTGCCCGCTACTCCGACCGCGGCACCTTCACGGTGAGGCTGGACGGATCGACCCAGGTGCGGAGCGCGGAGGCGCGGCCGAACAGGTCGCCGTCCAGCTCGACCTCCTCGGCGCGGCTCAGCCGCATCACGAACTCGCGGCCCTTCAGGTAGTTCATCGCCCGCACCTCGCGGTCGGCGCCCATGAGGCGCCGACCGACGGTGGTGCGGCGGAGGACGCCGTTCTCCCAGAAGATCTTGACCACGATCTGCACCCAGCCGATGAAGCCCTCCGGCCGGAGAACGACGATGTCGAACTCGCCGTCGTCGACCGCGGCCTCCGGCAGCAGCAGTATGTTGGCGGGCAGCGAGCCGCAGTTGCCGATCAGGACGGTGTGCGCGCGGGCCGCGTGCACGCCCTTCTGATCGAGACGGTAGCGGACGCGGAGCGTGTTCTTGTCGCGCAGGACCGTTCCGATCGCCTTGACGTAGGCGAGCCACCCGTGCCGCGCCTTGAGGTCGTCGTCGGTCGCGGCGATCATCCGCGCGTCGATCCCGACTCCGGCCATCACCAGGTACGCGTGCCGCCGGGTCGGACCGTCGCCCTCCCGCAGCTCGACCACTCCCATGTCGATGGAGCGGTCGTCGCCGCCGAACGCGGAGTCGAGGGCGTTCTCGACGTCGTCCAGCGTCAGGTTCAGGTTCCGGGCCAGGAGGTTACCGGTGCCGGACGGGAGCAGCGCGATCGGCACGTCGCTGCCGCGCAGCGCCTCCGCCACCGTGCGGACCGTTCCGTCCCCGCCGGCCGCGATGACGACATCCACACCCTCTTCGAGCGCCTGCTTCGTCTGCCCGGCGCCCGGGTCGTCCTGGGTCGTCTCGAGCCACAGCGTCTGTGCCCAACCCCAGCGCTCCTCCGCGGCGGCGAGCGCCTCCCGCAGTGCCGGCTCATCCACCTTCACCGGGTTGACGACGATGGCGGCGGTCCTCGGATGCTCGGGCATACCCCGGACAGTACCGGCGATCACGCAGGTGGGGAAGGAGCGCGGACCGCCCGGGCGGGTCAGCCCTTGCCGTTCTTGGCGCCGGGGCCCTTGCCGGGCTTGTCGTTGCCGTTGCCTTTGCCTGGCTTCGCGGGGTCCTGCTTCGCGGGCGGCTGAGCCGGCTGCTGCTGCACCGGCTGCTGCTGCTGCACCGGCGCCTGGGTGGCCGGCGCTTCGGCCGGAGCGACGGTGGCGGGAGGCGCCACGACGCTGGGCGTCGGACGGGGCGTCGTCGGGACGCTGCGCGGCTCCGACGCCGGGGCCATCAGGCTGCCGAGGCCCAGCGTGGCCAGGACCACCAGGATGCTGCCGGCGACCGCGCCGGTCGCGACGATCCCCCGACGGCGCCGGGTCGACGGCTGCGGCCGCGACGAACGGCGGCTGGGCAGGATGCGCGTCGGCTCCGCCGCACCCGCGGCCGCAGCCGCTCCGAGCTCGTCCGCGCGCATCGCGACCGTGGCGACATCCTCCGGCGCCTGGGGCTCCTCCGGCTCCCAGCCCGCCAGCTGGGGTGCCAGCTCCCGCACCATGACGGCGACCTCCAGAGCGGTCGGGCGCGGCCGCGGGTCGCGGGCCGTCATGGCGCCGAGCAATCCGCGCCAGTCCTCGGGCAGAGAGGCCGGGATGCGGGGATCCCGCGCCGCCCGCGCAGCCACCGCCTCCACCGCCGTCCCGGGGTATTCGCGGACGCCGGTGAGCGCCTCCAGGATGACGAGCCCCAGCGAGTAGATGTCGGCGGCGGGCCCGGGCTCGCCCTCGAAGATCTGCTCGGGGCTGAGGTAGCCGGCGGTCCCGATCACGGTGCCGATGGTCGTGATGCGCTCGGAGCCGATCAGGTGCGCGATGCCGAAGTCGGCCAGCTTCACGACCGGCCGGCCACCGGGGACGCTGGCGTCGGCGAGCAGGATGTTGCCCGGCTTCAGGTCCCGGTGCACCATCCCCGCCTCATGCACCGCCACGAGCGCTTCGGCGATCCCCACCGCCACCTCGACGGCCTCGTCGGGCGTCAACGGCCCGTGCTCGAGGCGGCTGCGGAGGTCCTCCCCGTCCACCAGCTCCATGACCAGGAAGCTCGGGGTGGTGTCGCCGTCCGACGCCAGGTGCGCGTCGTGCAGAGCCACCAGGTGCGGATGGCTCAGCCGGGCGAGCATGGAGGCCTCGGTGCGCCGCCGCGCATCCTCCACCGCTGTTCCACTGGCGAACACCTTGACCGCGACCTCGCGGTCCAGCCGTCGGTCGACCGCACGGAAAACCGTCGCCATTCCGCCCCGACCCAGCTGGTCGTGCAGCTCGTACCGCTCGAGGAGCACTCGTTCATCCACCGCGCGAGCATACGCGCCCATCCCGTGTCCGTGAATCCGCCGACAGTCGGGTCCACCCCCGTTGCATCTACAGAGCAAGAGGGCATGACTGAAGAGGGTGAAGCACGAACCGGAAGCGCCTCGGCCCGACACGGGCGTGCTCGAGGCGCTGCAGGTCTACCGTGCGGCCGAGGCGGCGATGCGCAGGCGCACCGGCGCCGCCATGGGGATCGGCGAGAACGACCTGCTCGCCCTCCGGCTGATCCTCGACAACACGGCCCTCGGCCGGCCCACCTTCGCCAAGGACGTCAGCGCCTACCTGGGCGTGTCCAGCGCCTCCACCACCCTTCTCGTCGACCGGCTCACGCGGGCCGGTTTCGTCGAGCGCCGGCCCAGCCGCACCGACAAGCGGTCCGTGGAGCTCGTCCCGACGCGTGCCGCGCTCGGCGACACCGGCCCCCTGCTCGCGGCCTCCCAGGAGCAGATCGCTGCGGCGACAGCGGAACTCAGCCCCGACGAAGCCGAGACCGTCACCCGGTTCCTCACGAAGATGCGCGAAACGGTCGATCGGATCGCCGCCGAGCGATCAGCTAGGCCGAAACGGACGTGAAGTCAAGGGGATTGCTAGGCAATTGAAGCAGTTGTTGTGTGGAGCGCGTCAAGGAAAGGACACTTCTCCATGAACATCCTGCTCATCATCATCGCCATCATCGCGATCATCCTGCTGCTCACCGGTGGGTTCGTATCGTCGCTGAACTTCCTGCTCTGGGTCGGCATCATCCTGCTCGTGCTGGCTGTGATCGTCTGGCTGGTGCGACTGCTCACCGGGAGCCGGCGAGTCTAGGCCGGGAGACGCCATGAGCCTCGGCGCAGGGATCTTCCTGGTCGTCGTGGGCGCGATCCTCGCGTTCGCACTCAATGTCCAGGTCGGCTGGATCGACCTGCACCTGGTGGGCTACATCCTGATGTTCGCCGGCATCATCGGCATCATCATCGGGATCGTGCTGCTCACCCGGCGTCGCACCTCCGTCGCCACCACGCGCACGGCCGTCGATCCTGCGACGGGCGAGCGCGTGACGCGCCGGACGGGCGAGTCGGACGACATCGTCTGACGCCTCCCTCTCGAACGCGGAAAGACCCCCGGGCCCAACGGCCCGGGGGTCTTCTCGTGCGCCCGCGTCACTCCATGGTGTCGAGGATTCCCACCAGATCGTCGAAGGTCGTCAGCGGGTTCAGGACGGCGAACCGCGTGTTCGGACGTCCGGCGTGCGAGCTCGGCGTGACGAAGGCACGCTGCTCGTCGAGCAGGCGGGCGGACCACACCGCGTAGTCCTCTTTGCTCCAGCCCTCGCGCTCGAACACCACGACCGAGAGCTCCGGCCGGCGCACCAGGCGGAAGCCATCGCGACCATCGATCTCGTCGGCGATCTGCTCGGCGAGCCTGATGGAGGCCGTCACGGCGTCGCGGTACGCGGTCGCGCCGTGCGACGCAAGCGAGAACCAGAACGGCAGCCCGCGGGCGCGGCGCGTGAGGTGGGCCGCGTAGTCGGACGGGCTCCACTCCACGTTGTCGGTCAGGGTGTCGAGGTACTCGGCGTGCTGCGTGTGGGCGCGGCGGCCCATCTCCGGATCGCGGTAGATCAGGGCGCAGGCGTCGAAGGGCGCGAACAGCCACTTGTGCGGGTCCACGATCACCGAGTCGGCGTGCTCGACGCCGGCGAAGCGGTGGCGGGCGAGCGGCGACAGCATCCCGGCCAGGCCGTAGGCGCCGTCGACGTGCAGCCAGAACGAGAAGTCCGACTTCAGCGCTGCGACGGAGGCGATGTCGTCGACGATGCCGAAGTTGGTGGATCCCCCGGTCGCGACGACGGCGAACACGGCGTCCCCGTACTCCTCGAGCGCCGGGCGGACCGCGTCGCCGGTGAGCCGCCCGGACTCCCCGGGCGAGACCGCGACGACGTCGACATCCATCACCCGTGCCGCGGACGAGATGGAGGAGTGCGCTTCGGCGCTGCAGACGATCACCCAGCGGCCGGCCGGGTTGCCGCGCTCGGTCCGCGCGGCATCCCGCGCGGCGACCAGGGCGGACAGGTTGCCCAGGGTCCCGCCCTGCACGAAGACGCCGCCGGCGGTCGACGGCAGCCCGAACTCCGCCGCCAGCCAGGAGAGCACCTGGTTCTCGGCGTACACGGCGCCGGAGCCCTCCAGCCAGGAACCGCCGTAGACCGCACTGGCGGAGACCACCAGGTCGAAGGCGGTGGCCGCCTTGGTGGGAGCGGTCGGGATGAACGACAGGTAGCGCGGGTGGTCGGTGGTGATGCACGCGGGAGCGAGCACGTGCTCGAACAGGGCGAGGGCGCGTTCGGCGCCGATGCCCTTCTCAGAGACCGTCTGACCGGCGAGGCGGCGCAACTCGAACTCGGGCAAGGGCTTGTCGAGCGGGGTGTCCTCGCTCAGGATGCGGCGGCGCGAGTAGTCGAGCACGAGGTCGACGAGCTCCCGGGTCTCCGGGGTCACGGCGTGCATGCGGTCGGGCGACGGGGCGGGCGTGTCAGTCATGGAACCTCCGACGGATATGCTTTCACACGGAACCCGCAGACGTTTGGCGATGTGCGCACAGAATCTGCGCGATAGGCGCGTCTGGTGCAGCTTAATAGCGCGCGTGTCGGCTCGCACGCTCATTCTGCTACGTTCGAGCGGTGACCGACACACCCGCCGCCGACATCGACACCGATGCCGAACTGGTCGGCCGGCTGCTGTCCGAGCAGCACCCCGACCTGCGCGGCGAGCTGCGACTGGTCTCCGACGGCTGGGACAACCAGCTGTACCGGCTCGGCGAACGGCTCGCCGTCCGGGTGCCGCGACGGGAGGTGGCTGCGCACCTCATCGAGCACGAGCAGCGGATGCTGCCGGGCATCGCCGCACGCGTCCACGTCGCGGTCCCGGTCCCGGTGCGGGTCGGCCTGCCGTCGGCGGCCTTCCCGTGGCCGTGGAGCGTCGTCGAGTGGTTCCACGGAACGGATGGCGCCTCCGTCGACGCCGTATCGCGCGCCGGTCTCGCCGAACCGCTGGCCCGTTTCCTCGACGACCTGTCGCTGCCTGCTCCCGATGCGCCGCACAATCCGGTGCGCGGCGTGCCCCTGGCATCCCGGCACGAGGCCGTGCGTCTGCGGCTGCGCTCGCTGGCCGGCCGGATGGAGGTCGCACACCTCGAGCAGGCCTGGCGCGACGCCCTCGATGCGCCGGTCTGGGACGGCCCTCCGATGCTCCTTCACGGCGACCTGCACCCGGGCAACCTGCTGCTCGCGGAGGACGGCGCGCTCGCGGCGGTGATCGACTTCGGAGACGTCACGTCCGGCGACCCCGCCACCGACCTGGCCACGGCCTGGCTCACCTTCGACGGAGGGGCGCGGGAGGAGTTCCGCCGGGCGCTCCCCGGGCACGACGCCGCCACCTGGCGGCGCGCACGCGGCTGGGCCGTCGTGATGGCCTCCGCACTGGCGACGTCGTCGGACGACAACCCGCGGATGGCCGCACTCGCCCGTCACGCGCTGGAGCAGCTGGCGGCGTGACCTGCGGCGCGAGTGCTGGATCCCGCGGCGCTCGGTCGCGCCGTGCTCGATCCCGCGGCGCTCGGTCCCGCGGTGCTAGAGGCCGCGCTCGTGCGTGGTGCCGTTGACCGGCTGGCCGTCCTCATCCACGGCGACGAGACCCGACGAGCTCGCCGCCGAGGCGGCGAGGCGTTCGATCCACTCCCGGTCGAGCCCGGGCGGACGCGAGCCGTTGTAGCGGAAACGCAGTGGGATGGATGGGTCGATCCAGATCGTGGTGCGCCCGTCACCGTTCTCGGGCGCCTCCCGCCAGCTCAGGGCGAACGACTCCTTGCGCCTCAGCTTGGAGACGATCACCACCTCGAGGTGCGCGAGCACGCGGTCGTCGAACGAGATCTGCGTGCTGCTGTCGTACATCATGTATCCCATCGGGCGCCTCCACCCGACACCGTACGCCCGGACTGCGCCCGCGCCCCCACCGCAACCGCCCCCCACCCGCCGTCGAGTACACAAAAACTGCACCGAATCGCTCTGAATCCGTGCAGTTTTTGTGTACTCGACGGCGGGTGGGGACGCTCAGGAAGTCCCGAGGGTGGCGAGGATGCGGGTTGCCTCGGAGGCGACGGCGTCGCGCCCGACGCGGAGGTAGCGGCGCGGGTCGACGACCGTCGGATCGGCGGCCAGGGCGTCGCGCACGGCGGTCGTGAACACGACGTTGAAACGTGTGCCGACGTTGACCTTGCGGATGCCGGCCCGGCAGGCCTCGCGCACGAGCGCGTCGCCGACGCCGGATGACCCGTGGAGCACGAGCGGGACAGGCACGCTCTCCCGCAGCGCCGCCACCAGGCCGAGGTCGAGGGAGGCCGACTGCTCCGTCATCGCGTGCGAACTTCCGACCGCGACGGCCAGCCCGTCGACGCCGGTGGCCTCCACGAACGCGGCCGCCTCGGAGGGATCCGTGCGGGCCGTCGCCGAGTGGACTCCGTCCTTCCCGCCGATCTCGCCGAGCTCCGCCTCCACCCAGACCCCGCTCCGGTGCAGTACGGCGGCCAGGGAGGCCGTGCGCGCGACGTTCTCCGTCACCTCCAGCTTCGAGCCGTCGAACATGATCGAGGTGAAGCCGAAGCTCACGGCTTCCTGGATCAGCTCCACGTCGTCGGCGTGATCGAGCTGGACCGCGATCGGGACGTCCGCCTGCCGCGCCGCCGCAAGCATCGCAGCACCGAGGGGCGCGAGCGAGCCGTGATACCGCACGGCGTTCTGCGAGAGCTGCAGGATGAGGCCCGTCGACGCGTGCTCTGCGGCCGCGACGAACGCCTCGAGTTGTTCGAGCAGGATGACGTTGAACGCCGCCACCGCGGGAGTCGGCGACTCCGCGAGGAGTTCCGCCGGGCTGACCAGGCTCACGCGGGCACCCCATCCGACGCCCGCGAACGGGCCGGACGCGCCGGACCGGTCCCCGCCCCGAAAACCTCGATCGCGTCCGCGATACGGCTCGACTCCTCACGGGTCAGGTCGAGGGAGGCCGCGGCGATCCAGTCGTCGGTCTGCTCAGGGACGCGCGCACCGACGATCGCGCCGGTCACCCCGTCGACGGCGAGGGCCCAGGCCACCGCGATCGCGCTGGTGGAGACGCCGCGCTCGGCGGCAACGGCGGCGATCGCGTCGACGACCTGCAGGTTGCGCCGCAGTCCCTCGCCGGTGTGCTCCGGGCTGTTCCGGCGCCAGTCCGTGTCCGAGAGCGTGCGGGCACGCTCCTCGGTGAAGGCGCCGGTGAGCAGCCCCGACTCCATCGGCGCGTACGCGAGCACGCCGGTGCCGTTCGCCAGAGACGCCGGGATCACGTCGGCCGCCGCATCGCGGGTGAGGGCGGAGAGCGGAGGCTGCATGGAGTCGACGTGCGCGATCCGCTCGGCGGCTGCGAGCTCCTCGACGCTGTGATTCGACAGGCCGATCGCGCGGACTTTGCCCGCGTCGCGCAGCTCGGCGAACACCGGCCAGTAGTCGTCGACCGTGTACGCGTCGAGCGGCGGCCAGTGCATCTGGAACAGGTCGATGCGCTCGACGCCGAGCCGCCGAAGCGAGTCGTCCACCTCGCGGCGGATGCGCGCCGGGTCCCCGGTCCGGACCGGCTCACCTCGCGGGTCATCGTCGTCCCAGCCGAGACCGGCCTTGGTGAAGATGAGCGGACGATCGGGCTCGGCGAAATCGCGGAGCACGCGCCCGACGAGTTCTTCCGCGAGACCGCGACCGTACACCGGAGCCGTGTCGATCCAGTTGACACCGGCTTCGACCGCCGCACGTGCACTGGCGAGCGAGTCCCGTTCGCTCTGTTCGCCGCGACCGGAGACCCACTGCGCTCCTCCCATCGCGAGCGATCCGAACCCGACACGGGTGATCTGGAGGTCGGTGGTGCCGAGTCGCCGGCGCGGCAGGTCGCTCCCGGAGGGTGCGTTGGACATGGCTGTTCCCTTCAACGGTGGTGGTTCGTGGAATTGCGGGTCAGGAGGCGACGCGATGCCGTGCGCGCAGGTAGCGCTGGTAGACCCCGGTGTAGGCGCTCTGGAGGGCCGAATCGACCTCGACAGCGACCGCCGGCTCCGGGGGTGCGGCCACACCGGTCGTCGCGAGCTGGGCGAGGACCGCCGCCCCGAGTGCCGGGGCCTCCGTCTCCGTGCTCACGGCGAGCGGTGCGTCGGAGAGCTGCGCTCGCGCCTCCCGCCACACCGGGCTGGAGCACGGGACGCCGGCGGCCAGTACAGTGTTCGCCTGCACGCCCGCGAACACGGTGAGGTCCCGATCGAGCTGCAGCGCTGCGCAGGCCAGCCCTTCGTAGAGCGCGCGCAGGATGGTCGGGCCGTCGGCCGGGGCCGCGACGTCGAGCAGGTGGCTGCGGAGGTCGGTCCCCGATCCGGGCAGGAGCACGGTGCCGTCGGACCCGATCGGTCGCCGAGCCAGCTCGGCGGCCTCCTCATCGGGGGTGAGGGCGTCGAGGCCGAGCAGCCCCGTCCAGTGCCGGTAGAGATGCCCGGACGGAAGCTGGGCGTGCAGATAGAACCGCCGACCGTCGACGAACCGGCCGACGCCGACGCCGTCGGGCAGTTCGCCGTCGGGCAGCCAGTCGAGGATCAGGCAGTGCGCCTCCGACGTGCCGGCCGAGATGTAGAGCCCGCCGCCGCCACGGAGTCCGATGCCGTACGCGCCGCAGAAGTGGTCGTGACCGGCCAGGACGACCTCGGCGGTCGCAGGCACGTCCCAACGCTCTGCGAGCCCGGGCTGAAGGGTGCCGACACTCCTTCCCGTCGGTACGAGCTCCGGCAGCAGGCCAGGAGCCCAGCCGGTCGCTGCGAAGACGTCCGGCAGCCAGCGCGCCTCGCGCACGTCGAAGAAGCCCGTCCGGGAGGCGTGGGAGTGATCCACCACGGGGCGGCCCGACCCCGCCAGCTGCGCGGCGATGTAGCCGTTCAGCGTGGCGATACCCGCGACGTCATCCGGAAACACGCCAGGGAACAGCGAAGAGCGCCCGCCCGCCAGCTCGTCGTGCGCCCAGCGCAGCTTAGCCCACGAGAATGAGGGGTCCAGCCCCGCCTGCGCGGCGGCCGGCCCTCCCGCGCCGCGGTTGTACCAGGCCGGCATCGGCCCGAGCGAACGCCCGTCCGCGCCCAGCAGCACCATCTCCTCGCTGAGGGAGGTGACGCCCAGGCCGCGCACGCGCGACCGGTCGGCCGCATCCAGCCCGGAAAGGGCTCCTCCCACGGCATCGACGACGGTCGCGAGGACGGCGTCCGCGTCACGGAGATCTCCGGCAGCGGACGTCCGGACCGGAGTGGCACGGGCGACCACGCGCCGCTCTCCCGTCGCTGCATCGTACAGAAGCGCCTTGGTGCGGGTCGTGCCGATGTCGACGCCGACGAAGATCACGGACGCGCGCCCAGCGTGCGGGCGGTCGCCACCGAGCGGGTGCGGACGTGTGTCGCCGCCAGGAGGCCGTCCAGGTCCGGATCCGGGCCGATGTCGGGGATGAGCACCGACGCGTTGACCGCAGCGGCCGCCACGCCCAGCCGAAGTGCGGCCTCCAGTTCGCCCCCACCGGCGATCGCCGAGACGAGACCGGCGAGGAGAGTGTCGCCGGAACCCGTGGCGTTCTTCGTCTCCACCGGTGGCGCATCCATCTCGATCACCCGCCCGGAGGTGGCGGCGATCAGGCCGGCCGCGCCCAGGGTCACGATGACGAGCTCGATGCCGCTGTCGACGACGGCTGCCATCCCGGCCGTCAGAGCCGCGAGGTCCTCCTCCGTGAGGACGTCGGCGGGGATGTCGGGGCGCAGACCGCGGAACTCCGCGAGGTTGCACTTGATCGCCCAGGGCCGAGCCGCGACTGCGCCGAGCAGCGCGTCCCCGTCGGCGTCGACGATGACGTGAGCCTCTCGGGCGCGAGCCAGGCGGATGAGCTCGCCGTAGAGGTCGTCGCCGCACCCCGGAGGGAGGCTGCCGGTCAGGACGAGCAGGTCGCCGGGGCGGAGGTCCTCCTCGATCGCCGCCGTCAGCGCGGACGCCTCGACGGGCGAAACCACAGGACCCGGCTCGTTGATCACCGTGGACAGCCGTGTGCGCTCATCGACGAGGATGGTGTTGATGCGCGTCTCTTCTGCGATCTCCGTGTGCCGGTCGCGGATGCCGAGGGCGGCGCACGCGTCGCGGAGGTACCGCCCGGTCGGCCCACCCAGGAAGCCGTAGGCGCTGACCGGGGTTCGGAGGCGGCGCAGGGCGCGGGCGACGATGAAGCTCTTGCCCCCGGCGCGGGGGCTGCTGCGGAGGGCGCGGTTGACCTCGTGCGGCCGGAAGTCGGCGATCTCCTCGGTGCGGTCCATCGCCGGGTTGGGACCGACGACGAGGATCGCCCTCCCGGCGGGCACGCTTTCGACGTCGGGGCGGCCGACGGCCTCCGCCATCGCATCCTGCTGCTGCCCGTCCGTCATGCCCGCCTCCATGTTTCCGTCGATCCCCAATTCCAAAGCAAACAAAGCAAAGCACAGATTGTTCAGAACCGTCAAGGAGAAATCAAAACCGTAAGATGTGTTCCGCGCGCTGCTCCCACCGCGGCGCCGGCGACGAGGAGGCGACATGGCGGCAGAGGACGACGGCGAGCGACTGTCCGGACCGGAGCGGCAGCGGCTGCTGCTGGAGACGGCGCGGCAGCAGGGCCGGGTGCGCGTCAATGCGGCCGCGAAGTCCCTCTCCGTCACGCCGGAGACCGTGCGCAAAGACCTCGCCGCGCTGCAGGCGGACGGCCTGATCATGCGCGTGCACGGCGGTGGCATCCCCGTCGAGACGCCGGTGCACGAGCCGGGGATCACCGCGCGGACGGAGTGGACGGCTGAAAAGGAGAGGATCGGTCGTGCGGCGCTGGACGAGCTGCCGTCGAACGGCGTCATCTTCATCGAAGCAGGGACGACCACGGCGCACTTCGCCGACCTGATCCCCGCGGATCTGCCGCTCACCGTCGTCACGAATTCGCTGCCGATCGCGCAGCAGCTCGCCACTCGCTCGACCGCGGCGACGGTCGTCATCCTGGGCGGCCGCGTGCGATCCGTCACCCTCGGCAGCGTGGATGCCATGGCGATCCGCAACCTTCAGGAGCTCTACGTCGACGTCGCCTTCCTGGGCACGAACGGCCTGAGCGTGGAGCGCGGCCTCACCACGCCGGACATCGCGGAGGCGGAGACCAAGCGCGCTGCCCTGAACTGCTCGAACCGCCGCGTGCTGCTGGCCGATCACAGCAAGGTGGGCAAGGTCGCGTTCTGCCGTTACGGAGATCTGAGCGACATCAACCTGCTGATCACCGACACCGGGCTCTCGGCCCAGCAGGCGGGCGAGCTGGAGTCGGCCATCGGCCGCGTCGTCCGCGTCTGACCGCTTTGCCTTTTGTTACGTTCTGATTTCCCATCCGTTTCCGCTTGACCCGTTCCGGTTCACTGTGATTGACTTCCGTTACTTCGCGGACGGCCCCCTCTTCCGAAGGCCCGCCGCGAAGAGAAACCCGGTCGTTTTCAGTGAGGAGCGAAGTGGACGCGCAGGTTGGCGTTATCGGATTGGGAGCCGCAGGGAGCGCTGCGCTCTGGCGGACAGCGGCGCGCGGCGCGGAGGTGATCGGCTTCGAGCAGTTCGACGCCGGACACGACCGCGGTTCGTCGCACGGCTTCTCCCGGGTCTTCAAGTCGGTCACGCCGCAGGGACCGCAGGAGTCGGCCCTCGCTCAGCGGGCGGCCGGCCTCTGGCGTGACCTGGAGGCGGAGAGCGGCGAGTCCGTCCTCCACATGACGGGCGGGCTCTCCATCGGCACGCCGGACAGCCCGCTCATCGCCGGACTGGAGAAGGTCAGCGCCGAGACCGGCCTCGAACTGGAGTACCTGGACCACGCCGAGCTGCGCCGCCGTTTCCCCCAGCACCTGGTCACCGATGGCGACATCGCGGTCATCGACCCGGCCAGCGGTTACATCGAGCCGGAGCTCTCGATCCGCACCGAGTGGAGGCTCGCACAGGCGCACGGCGCCCGGGTCGTCGGCGCGGAGGTGCTGGAGGTCGTCCCTCAGGAGGACTCGGTGCTGATCGTCACCGCCGAGCGCACCTACGAGGTCGGGACGGCGATCGTCGCGGCCGGCGCCTGGCAGCGCACGCTGCTCCCCTTCCTCCCGCTGAACCTGACCCCGCGCCGAGCGACCCTGTCGTGGTTCGCTCCGAAGCCCCGCAAGGAGGCGCTGTTCACCCCGGAGGCCTTCCCCGCCTTCACGCACGAGGCGATCGGCGAGACCGGCTGGGGCCTCCCGGAGTTCGACGACTACCGGGTCAAGATCGGCCTCGACTTCACCGAGGGGTACGAGATCGTCGACCCGTCGGCGAACAAGAAGGACGTCGAGGACTGGGAGCTGGCGCGCGTCCGGAACTTCGTCGCCGAGACCCTTCCCGACCTCGAGCCCACGCCCATCCACTCGGGCGGCTGCATGATCACGATGACCCCCGACGAGGAGTTCACCATCGGCATCCCCGCCGAGCACCCCCGTCTCGTCGTCCTCTCCGCGTGCTCCGGCCGCGGCTTCAAGATGTCGGCAGCCGTCGGAGACGTCGGCGCCGAGCTGGCGCTCACCGGCGCCTCCACCGCCGACCTGAGCCCGTTCTCCCCCGATCGATTCACCCCCGCCCCCCTCACCATTGGAGCAACGAAATGAAGCGACTCACGAAGGCGTCGTTCGCGGCGGCCGTCCTGGCCACCGCACTGGTCGCCACCACCGCCTGCTCGAGCGGCACCAGCGCAGGCTCGTCCAGCACCGCCGACAGCAAGACCTCGAAGTACGAGACCATCAAGCCCGGCGCGCTGACCATCGTCACCAGCAGCGACCTCACCCCCTTCGCGTACATCAAGGACAAGAAGTGGGTCGGCGTCGACGTGGCCCTCGTGTCGGAGGCCGCGAAGAACCTCGGCCTGTCGGTGCAGATCACGGCTCACGACTTCGACACCCTCATCCCGCTGGTCGCCGGCGGTCAGGCCGACCTGACCATGGGCTCCATCGCCGACACCGACGTGCGCCGCAAGACGGTCGACTTCACCCTCCCGGACATCATCGGGAACAACGCGCTGGTCGTGCCCAAGGACTCCAAGATCAAGACGGAGGACGAGGTCGCCGGCAAGAAGATCGGCATCCTCCAGTCCAGCCAGGCGCTGCAGTACGCCCAGAAGTACTGGACGAAGTCGAACATCGTCACCTTCCCGTCGAACAACGCCGCACGGCTGGCACTCTCCGGCGGCGGCCTCGACGGCATCCTCGTCGACCCGCAGAACGCCAAGGCCTACACCGAGCAGTTCCCGCTGAAGATCGCGCTCTCTGCCGTGAACCCGGAGGACCGCGGCGGCGCCTGGATCCTCAACAAGAAGGCGACCAACCTCCGCGTCGCCCTCAACGAGCAGCTCCGCGCCTTCCTGAAGGACGGCACCACCCAGAAGATGCTCGAGAAGTGGAACCCGGCCGACAACTCGCAGCCGGTCATCGACTGGCTGAAGAAGTACTACGCCGCCCACCCCTCCAACAAGTACTCGGTCGAGTAACCCGGCGTCGCACCCGGGCCAGCCAAGGGAACGTTCATGAACATCATCGACAGCTTCTTCAACTGGGATCAGATCGCCGCGATCCTCCCCGACCTCATCCTGATCGGTCTGCCGAACACGCTGATCCTGGCGATCGGCGCGATGATCCTCGGGTCGCTCGTCGGCATCCTCATCGCCCTCGCCAGCATGTCGAAGCGCGCGATCCTGCGGATCCCGGCCCGGGTGTACGTCGACCTCCTGCGCGGCCTGCCCGTCATCCTGACGATCTTCCTGCTCGGGCAGGGCCTCCCGCTGATGGGCGTGCACATCTTCGGGGACAGCTCGTACCCGTACGGGATCCTCACCCTCGCACTGATCGCCGGCGCGTACATCGCCGAGATCTTCCGCTCGGGCATCCAGGCGCTCCCGCCGGGGCAGCTGGAGGCCGCTCGAGCGCTCGGCATGTCGCACGGGATGGCGATGCGGCTCATCGTCATCCCGCAGGGCATCCGCAATGTGCTGCCGGCGCTGACCAACCAGTTCATCGCCACGATCAAGGACTCCAGCCTGGTCTACCTGCTCGGCTTCACCGTGTCCGAGCGGGAGCTGTACCGGATTGGCCAGGACGCCGCGCAGCAGACGGGCAACCTCTCGCCGCTGGTCGCCGCGGGGATCATGTACCTGATCATCACCATCCCCCTGACGTACGTCGTCAACTACATGGACAAGCGGTTCAAGACCGGCCGCCGGCCCGAGAACGCGATGGTCGGCGAGCACGACGCCAACCTGACCCCGACCGGAGCCGTCTCGGCCCCGGCCCCCGAGCAGCTGCAGGAGGCGGCGAAATGATGCAGATGACGGCACCGGCGACGGTGAAAGCTGGGCGGGTCGCGGTGGAGGGCATCCACAAGCAGTTCGGCCCGGTGGAGGTGCTGAAAGGCATCGACCTGACCGTCGAGCCCGGGGAGGTGGTGTGCATCATCGGTCCGTCCGGGTCGGGCAAGTCGACCCTCCTGCGCCTGCTGAACCGGCTGGAGGAGCCCACCGCCGGCCGGGTGATCGTCGATGACGAAGACATCACGGCGCCCAAGACCGACATCGATGCGGTGCGAAGCAGGATGGGCATGGTCTTCCAGAGCTTCAACCTGTTCCCGCACATGACGGTGCTCGAGAACGTGACGATCTCGCTGCGCAAGGTCAAGCGGATCGGCAAGCAGGAGGCCGAGCGGATCGCTATCGAACGGCTGACGGATGTCGGGCTGGCCCACAAGGCGCAGTCGCGGCCGGCGCAGCTCTCCGGCGGTCAGCAGCAGCGCGTGGCGATCGCCCGTGCGCTGGCGATGGATCCGGAGCTCATGCTCTTCGACGAGGTCACGTCGGCGCTCGACCCGGAGCTCGTCAAGGGCGTCCTCGACGTAATGACCAGCCTGGCCAAGGCGGGTATGACCATGGTCGTGGTGACGCACGAGATGGGCTTCGCGCGCCGGGTCGCCGACCGCGTCGTCTTCATGGACGGCGGCGTCATCGTCGAGCAGGGCGCCCCCGCCGACCTCTTCGACAACCCGCGCTCCGAGCGCCTCCGCCGCTTCCTCTCCCAGGTCCTCTAGCCCCACCGTCGAGTACACAAAAACTGCACGGATTCAGCGCGAATCCGTGCAGTTTTTGCGTACTCGACGGCGGGGGGAGCCGCGACGAGGGGGTTACCAGGAGGTGCGGATGAGCTTCTTGTTGACGAACTCGTCGGCGCCGAAGCGGCCCAGCTCGCGGCCGGAGCCGGAGCGCTTCACCCCGCCGAAGGGCAGCTCGGCGCCGTCGGCGAGGACCAGATTGACGAAGACCATGCCGGCCTCGATGCGGTTCGCGACGCGCTCCGCCTGCTCCTTGTCGGTGGTGTAGAGGTACGAGCCGAGGCCGAACGGGGTGTCGTTGGCGATGCGCACCGCATCCTCCTCGTCCTTCGCGCGGAACACCTGCGCGACCGGGCCGAAGAACTCCTCCTTGGAGGCCGGGTTGTCCGGGGTCACGTCGGTGAGGACGGTCGTCTCGAAGAAGGCGCCGTTGCGGCCTCCGCCGCGGACGAGCGTCGCGCCGTTCTCGACGGCGCGCTTGACCTGCTCGTCGAGGTTCTCCGCAGCCTTCAGCGAGGAGAGCGGGCCGAGTGCGGAGTCCTCGCTGGTCGGGTCGCTCGCCTCCACCTCCGCCAGCTTCGCGGTGAACTTATCCAGGAACGACGGGTACAGCTCGTCGATCACGACGAAGCGCTTGGCGGCGTTGCAGGACTGGCCGCTGTTGTCCAGGCGCGCGTCGACGGCGTTCTGCACCGCGGCATCCAGGTCGTCGGTGGACAGCAGGATGAACGGGTCGGACCCGCCGAGCTCCAGCACGACCTTCTTCAGGTTGCGGCCGGCGATCTCGGCGACCTTCGCGCCGGCCCGTTCGGAGCCGGTGAGCGACACGCCCTGCACGCGCGGGTCGGCGATCACGGTCTCGATCTGGGAGTGGTCGGCGTAGATGTTGACGTAGGCGCCCTCCGGGAAACCGGCGTCGAGGAAGATCTGCTGGATGGCCGCCGCCGACTCCGGGCACTGCTCGGCGTGCTTGAGCAGGATGGTGTTGCCGATCACCAGGTTCGGGCCGGCGAACCGGGCCACCTGGTAGTACGGGAAGTTCCAGGGCATGATGCCGAGCAGCACGCCGAGAGCAGAGCGGCGGACGACGGCCGAGCCGTCGCCGTCGAGCAGCCGGATGGGCTCGTCCTTCAGGAACTCGTCGGCGTGGTCCGCGTAGTACTCGTAGATGGCGCCCGCGAAGTCGACCTCGGCGAGCGCCTGCTCGACCGGCTTGCCCATCTCGAGCACGATGATGTCCGCGAGCTCCTGGCGGCGCTCGACGTGAAGCTCGCCGACGCGGTGGACGAGCGCGGCGCGCTCGGCGACGGTGGTGGTCTGCGACCACGTCCGGAATGCGTTGTCCGCTGCGGCGATGGCCGCCTGCAGGTCGTCGTCGCTGATGGTGTCGAAGGTCTTGACCGTCTCCCCGGTGGCGGGGTTGGTCACGGCGTAGCTCATGGCGCTCCTCTTCTTCGCTGAAACGGGCCAAGCCCATGGTGTCGATACGGCCCATTGTGACAATACGGCTTCCGAACCCGCTATGGCCCGCCACGTCGTACAGGCCGCAGACGAGAGGTCGACAGCACGTACACGCGGCCGCACCCCCGGCGCCGGAGTCTGTGACCCCTGCGCCCACTATTGCAATTGCGCAATCGAAGCGTTGAATGGGCAGCGACCCCTGAGGAGGATCCGTGGACCTGAGCGGTAGGAGCGTCGTCGTCACCGGCGGGAACAGTGGGATCGGAGCGGCCATCGTCCGCTCCCTGGCGGCTGCGGGGGCCTCCGTCGTCATCGACTACGTCGCACACCCGGAGGACACCGCCGACCTGGTGAAGGAGGTCACGTCCGGCGGCGGCCGCGCGATCGGCGTCGAGGCGGATGTCTCCACCATCGCCGGCATCGAGAAACTGATCTCGACCGCCGTCGACGAGTTCGGCCACCTGGACGCCTTCGTCAACAATGCGGGCATCGAGGAGCGGCACACCCTCCTGGAGGTGGACGAGAAGACGTTCGACCACGTGATGGCGGTCAATCTGAAGAGCGCCGTCTTCGGCACCCAGCGCGCAGCGAAGCGCTTCATCGAGCAGGGCTCCGGAGGCATCGTCGTCAACATCTCGTCGGTGCACGAGGACTGGCCGATGCCCGGCAACCTCAGCTATTGCGTGTCGAAGGGCGGGATGCGGATGCTCACCCGCACGGCCGGAGTCGAACTCGGGCCGCAGGGGGTGCGCGTGGTGAACGTGGCGCCCGGCGCCGTCGACACGCCCATCAACGAGAGCACCATGAAGGACGACTCGCTCCGGCAGAAGCTGGAGAACAGCATCCCGCTGCGGGAGGTGGCGGACCCGTCCGAGATCGGCGGCGTCGTCGCCTTCGTCATCTCCGACGCCGCGAAGTACATGACGGCCACCACGGTGTTCGTGGACGGCGGGATCATGCGGGGCAGCGTCGGGCTGTGAGTGCGCCCCGGATCGAGGACTACGCGCTGATCGGGGACCTGCACACGGCGGCGATGGTGTCGGCCGACGGCTCGGTCGATTGGCTGTGCCTGCCGCACTTCGACTCCCCCGCGTGCTTCGCGGCCCTGCTCGACACCGAGTCGGCGGGCCGCTGGCGGATCGCGCCGACGGACGCCGGCCGGTGCACCCGGAGGCGCTACCGCGGTGAGACGCTCATCCTGGAGACGGAGTGGGAGACGGCGGAGGGCCACGTCCGGATCACCGACTTCATGCCGGTGCGCGATCGTGCCGCCGACCTCGTGCGCATCGTGGAGGGGATCTCCGGCTCTGTCGCCATGCACGCCGACCTCACCGTCCGCTTCGACTACGGGCATGTGACGCCGTGGGTGACGAAGACCCCGGAGGGGGTGCGTGCCGTCGCCGGACCGGATGCGCTCCTCATCACCTCGGACGTCCCTCTGGTCGGCCGTGACATGACAACGGTCGCCGACTTCACGGTCGACCCAGGGGATCGCGTCTCCTTCGTCCTCACCTGGTATCCGAGCCACGAGTCGGAGCCCGACCCGGCGGACCCCGAGGCCGCCCTCGCCGAGACCGAGCTGTACTGGACGCGGTGGAGCGGGCGGAGCACGGCGTACGGCCCCCACAAGGACGCCGTCCAGCGCTCTCTGATCACGCTGAAGGCTCTCACCTATCTGCCGACCGGCGGCATCGTCGCGGCCCCCACCACCTCCCTCCCCGAGCAGCCGGGAGGACCGCGCAACTGGGACTACCGGTTCTGCTGGCTGCGGGACGCGACCCTCGCCCTCCAATCGCTGCTGACCGCCGGGTACACCGACGAGGCGAGGGCATGGCGCGACTGGCTCGTGCGCGCCGTGGCCGGCGACCCCGCCGACCTACGGATCATGTACGGGCTGGATGGGCGCAGGCGGCTACCCGAGGAGACGCTCGACTGGCTCGCCGGTTACGACGGCTCGACGCCCGTCCGCATCGGGAACGCGGCCGCCGAGCAGCTCCAGCTCGACGTCTGGGGCGAAGTGCTCGACGGGCTCTCCCTGACCCGGTCGACCATCGGCTCCGGCGATGACGCCTGGAACCTGCAGTGCGCGCTCGTCGAGCACCTCGCCCGCACCTGGCGGGAGCCCGACAACGGTCTCTGGGAGATGCGCGGCCCGCGCCGGCATTTCACCCACTCCAAGCTGATGTGCTGGGTCGCCGTCGACCGGATGATCGACGGCGCCCAGCAGTTCGGCCTCCCCGGCCCCGTGCGCCGCTGGGAGCGGCTGCGGGCGGAGATCCGGCGCGACATCCTCGCCAACGGGTACGACACCAAGCGGAACACGTTCGTCCAGGCGTACGGGTCGACCGATCTGGATGCGTCGCTGCTGCTCATCCCGCGCGTCGGCTTCCTGCCGCCCGACGACCCACGCGTGGTCGGGACGATCGACGCGATCCAGCGGGACCTCACGGAGGAGGGGTTCGTGCTGCGCTACCGTCCGCAGGCCAGCGACGACGGCCTCCCGGGAAAGGAAGGCGTCTTCATCGCCTGCTCGTTCTGGCTGGTGGACGCGCTCATCGGCGCGGGACGACGGGACGAGGCGGAGGAGCTCTTCGGCCGCTTGCTGACCCTGCGCAACGACGTCGGGCTGCTGAGCGAGGAGTGGGATCCGCACGGCTCCCGGCAGCTCGGCAACATGCCGCAGGCGTACAGCCATTTCGCGCTCGTCCGGAGCGCGTTCCATCTGCTGTCCGGCGGGGTGAGCACCACGCAGGACCGCATCCCGATCGGGAAGGAGTGAGACGATGCCCCAGCCGGACATCCTCGTCCTCGGAGCCGGGTTCTCCGGCTTCACCCTCGCGCGGGAGCTGCGACGGGACGCCGCGGCGCACCGCCTGCGGCTGACCGTCGTGGACCCGCAGCCGTACCTCACCTACAAACCCCTGCTGCCCGAGGTCGCGGGCGGCGAGACGCAGGCGCGCGACACCGTCGTCCCGCTCCGACGGCCGCTGAAGCACGCCCACCTCGTGCCGGGCTCGCTGGAGTCCGTCGACACGGCCGCGAAGGTGGCGGTCGTCCGATCGCTCGACGGGACGGAGCGCGCCCTCCACTACGACCACGTCGTCTTCGCGCTGGGCGCCGTGACCAAGACTCTTTCCATCCCGGGTCTCGCCGAGAACGCGATCGGCTTCTCGAGCGTCGAGGAGGCCGCGTACCTGCGCGACCACGTACTGGAGCGCATCCGGTTCGCAGCCTCGACCGCCGACCGGGCGGAACGGCAGCGCGCCCTCACCTTCGTCTTCGTCGGCGGCGGCTACACCGGCGTGGAGGCGATCGCCGAGCTGCAGCGCCTCGCCGCCTCGGAGCTCGACCGCTACCGCGAGCTCGACGGCGAGCGGATGAGCTGGCTGCTGGTGGAGGCCGCAGGGCGGATCGCCGCGGAGCTCACCGAGCCGCTCTCCGCCTGGACGCTGCGACTGCTGCGGCAGCGCGGTGTCCGCGTGCTCCTGAAGACGGAGATGACGACCTGCGAGAACGGCATCGTGGTCCTGAACAACGGAGAGACGCACCCCGCCGACACCATCGTCTGGGTCGCCGGCGTCACGCCGAACCCGGTGCTCGGACGGACCGATGTGCCGCGCGGGAAGAAGGGCCACGTCCAGTGCAGCGCGAGCCTGCAGGCCGTGCGTGACGACGGCACTCCGCTCGACGGGGTGTGGGCGCTCGGCGACGATGCGCAGGTTCCCGACCTGACCGCCGAGCACCAGCCGGCCTACTACCCGCCCAACGCCCAGAACGCCATCCGTCAGGCCCGCGTGCTGGCGGGGAACCTGCGTCGCGCCCTCGACGGGCAGCCGCCGGTCGAGTACCGGCACCGCTCGCTCGGCACGCTGGCCAGCTACGGCGGGATGCGCGGCGCCGCGGTACTGCGCGGGCTTCCGCTGCGCGGCCTCCCGGCCTGGGCGGTCGACAAGGTCTACCACGCCATCGCGTTGCCGAGCGTAGCCCGCCGGTTCCGGCTGGTGCTCGGCTGGATCGGCAACGGACTCACCCCGCGCGAGGAGGCGCCGGTCGCCGCATTCCCGGAGCCGCGGGAGCGCTTCCGGCAGGCGGCTCAGGAGCAGGCCGAGAAGTGACGGCACCTGAGAAGGGGCTGCGAGCGGCTTCACCCGGAACCGCCCAGGTGGAACGCTTGCACTGACGCAACTAAGGGAGGTGGACGTGACACGACGAAGCCGCACCCGGCGCACAGCCAAGCACCCGCTCCACGGCATCGACCGCATGGTGCGGAACGTGGAGACCGGACGTTTCGAACGGTCGCTCTCCGGCCTGACCGCCGTCGGCTCGCTGGTCACCGCCGGTGAGATCTACTTCGAGCACGACAAGGCCAGCTTCGGCGATCCATGGATGTGGGCCCCGGTCATCCTCGGACCCGTCGGGGCCGCCGCCGGGATCGCCGGCGTCTTCAACCGCCGTGCGGCCAAGACGCTGCTGCCCATCGCCGCAGCGACGATCGTCGCCAACGGACTGCAGGGCACCTACCTGCACGCCCGGGGCATCACGCAGAAGCCGGGAGGCTGGCACAACCTCCGCTACAACCTCGAGATGGGACCGCCGCTGCTGGCGCCCCTCCTGGTCACGATGGTCGGCGGCATGGGGCTGCTCGCGGCGATCCTGAGGAGAGAGAAGTGAGGACGCCGCCCACGCATCCGGGCGCGGGCGTGCCCGACCGGTTCCCGGGCTTCCGGGTGCTCGACCAGAAGCAGCACTGGGACGACGCGACCCGCTCGGTCGTGCTCGCCCGGATCGGGCGGCCCTCCGACATCCGCTTCTTCGACATCGTCGAGCAGGCGGCGGCCACGGCACTGTTCGACGAGCTGCTCGACCAGGAGGGCGACGGCCGGGTTCCCATCACAGCGCTGGTGGATGCCCGGCTCGCCGAGAGCCAGACCGACGGCTGGCACTACGACTCGATGCCGATCGACGCGGACGCGTGGCACCAGACCCTCGCGGCCCTCGACGACGACGCGCGTGACGCGCACGGCTGCGCGTTCGCCGAGTGCGACCGCGGCGAGCGCCGGGAGCTGCTGGAGACGATCCGCACCGGCGACGGCGACTGGCGCGGATTCCACCGCGGACAGGTCTGGAGCCTGTGGACGCGCTACGCCTGCACCGCCTTCTACAGCCACCCGGAGGCCTGGGACGAGATCGGCTTCGCCGGCCCCGCCTACCCGCGCGGTTACAAGAACCTCGGCCTCGACCGGCTCGAGCCGTTCGAGGTGCCGGACGTCCACCCCGACGACATGCCCTCCACGCGGCCGGACGGCGGGGCCGACACGTGACCGGCGCGGTACAGGACCGCAATGCGTCGGCGTGGCTGCTCACGCCCGACGGCTCACGGACCGAGCCGCGGCTGCGCGAGAGGATGCGGCGCTTCGCGGACACGGACGAGGTCGACATCGCGATCGTCGGCTGCGGCGCGGGCGGCTCCGTCCTCCTGCAGCGGCTCGCGCGCGCGGGCTGGAGCGCCGTGGCGTTCGACGCCGGGCCGTTCTGGGAGCCGGAGCGCGACTGGGTGAGCGACGAGGCAGGCTCCCACCACCTGTACTGGACGGAGCCCCGGCAGATCGGCGGCGGCGACCCCGTCCCGCTCGGCTCGAACAATTCGGGGCGCGGCGTCGGCGGCTCGATGGTGCACTACGCGGGCTATGTGCCGCGCTTCCATCCGAGCGACTTCCACACCCAGAGCGTGGACGGCGTCGGCGCTGACTGGCCCCTCGCGTACGAGGAGCTGTCCCCCTACTACTCGGACATCGAGAACGAGCTGCCCGTCGCCGGCGAGGACTGGCCGTGGGGGGAGCCGCACACGTATCCGCACAGCCCGCATCCCGTGTCCGGCAATGGGGAGACATTCCTGCGGGGCGCACTCGCAGCCGGGATCACGGCCAAGGTCGGTCCTGTGGCCATCACGAACGGACGGTTCGGGCACCGGCCGCACTGCATCTACCGCGGCTTCTGCCTGCAGGGCTGCAAGGTCAACGCCAAAGCGTCGCCCCTGGTCACCCACATCCCGGACGCGCTGGAGCACGGCGCCGAGATCCGCGCGGACAGCATGGTCAGCTCCATCGAGTACGACGAGCGCACCGGGCGCGCCACCGGCGTGCACTACTTCCGCGATGGCGTTCCGCGCTTCCAGCGCGCGCGGATGGTGGCGGTCGCCGGCTACTCCATCGAGACCCCGCGGCTGCTCCTCAACTCGCGCTCGCGCCGTTTCCCGGACGGACTCTGCAACGACTTCGATCAGGTCGGGCGCTACCTGATGGTGCAGGGCGCACCGCAGACCGCCGGCCGCTTCGCCGACGAGATCCGGATGTGGAAGGCGCCGCCTCCCGAGGTCAGCACCGAGGACTTCTACGAGACCGACCCGGGCAAACCGTACAAGCGCGGGTACTCGATCCAGACGGTGTCGCCGCTGCCGATCACCTGGGCGGAGCACGTCATGGCCCAGGGATTCTGGGGGGCAGACCTGCGCAGGTACATGGCGGACTACGTGCACTGGGCCTGCCTGGGCGCGCTGTGCGAGTTCCTGCCCCAGCCGGGCAACCGCGTCACGCTGGCCGATGAGACCGACCGCTACGGCCTCCCGGTCGCGCACTTCTCGTACACGCAGTGCGACAACGACCGGGCCCTGGCGAAGGCCGCGCAGGCCACCATGGAGCGCATCCTGGAGGCCGCGGGTGCGCAGGAGACGATGACGATCCAGCGCTACGCCCACCTCGTCGGGGGTGCGCGGATGGGCGGCAACGAGCGGGAGGCCGTGGTGGACGCCGACTGCCGCAGCTTCGCCGTGCCCAACCTGCTCATCACCGACGGCAGCGTGCTCCCCACGCAGGGCAGCGCGAACCCGGCGCTCACGATCATGGCCGTGGCGGCGCGCGCGGCCGACCGGCTTTTGGGTCGCGGAAGGCGTTGACGCGGCGACCTCCGAGGGTTGGATGGCCGGTGAACGACAGCAAGGAAGAGGAGAGTCAGCATGACGACGACGGTGAGTGATTTCGTGGTCGGGCGCATCCAGGAGTGGGGCGTCCGCCGGGTGTTCGGGTATCCGGGCGACGGCCTCGGCGAATTCGACGGCGCCCTGGGGAGAGCCGAGCGGGCGGGCGGCGGACTGGAGTACATCCGCCCGACGCACGAGGAGATCGCCGCCCTGATGGCGACCGCCCACGCCAAGTTCACCGGAGAGGTGGGCGTCTGTGCCGCAACCTCGAGCCCCGGCGGCTTCCACATGATGAACGGGCTGTACGACGCGAAGATGGACAACCAGCCGGTGGTCGCGATCGTCGGCCAGCAGGGCCTCGACTCGTTCGGCACCTTCAACCAGCAGGAGAGCAACCTGGAGCGGGCCTACCAGGACGTCGCCGCCTACGTGCAGACGATCGTGTCCCCTGCGCAGGCGCAGGCGGTCGTCGATACGGCGTTCCGCACAGCGATCACCCGCCTCCAGCCGTGCGTGATCATCGTGCCGCACGACATCCAGGGCCAGAAGATGGAGGAGCCGGCGGCGAAGATGTGGGTGTCGCGGTCGAGCGCCGTGGCCCCCTCCACCGCGATCGCGCCGCCGCTGGAGCAGCTGCAGGCAGCCGCGGACCTCATCAACGCCGGCGAGCGCGTCACGTTCCTGGTCGGCGCGGGCGCTACCGGCGCCACGGAGGAGGTCCTGGAGGCGGCCCGGCTCACCGGCGCCTGTATCATCACGACCCTCCGCGCCAAGGACGTCATCTCGTCGGACGTGCCGTTCCACACGCAGCAGGTCGGACTGCTCGGCTCACGACCGAGTTACCGGCAGATCAAGGAGTGCGACACCCTCGTGATGCTCGGCACGAACTACCCGTACGGGCAGTTCCTGCCCGGCCCCGGACAAGCACGTGCCGTGCAGATCGACCTGCGGCCGGAGCAACTCGGGATGCGCTACCCCACCGAGGTCAGCATCTGGGCCGACGTGAAGACGGCGATGGCCGGCCTCCTCCCCCTGCTGAAGCAGACCGATGACCTCTCCTGGCAGAAGAAGGTCACCTCCGACATGCGCGAGTGGGAGGACGAGATGACGGCGCAGGCCGAGCAGACCTACTCCGACGGCGTCAACCCGCGCCGGGTCTACTACGAGCTCAACAAGCGGCTGCCCGCCCGGGCGATCGTCACCGCCGACGCCGGAACCACGGCCGACTGGTACGGCCAGCACATCCGGCTGCGCGACGGGATGCGCGGCGACCTGTCCGGGCGGCTCGCGACCATGCTCGCCGCCATGCCCTACGCGGAGGCCGCCAAGTTCGCCTACCCCGAGCGGACGGTCGTGTGCACCATCGGCGATGGCGCCTTCCAGATGCTCGGCATGAACGAGTTGATCACCCTGAAGAAGTACCTGTCCCGCTGGGAGGACCCGTCGTTCATCGTGCTCGTGATCCACAACGACGACCTCACGCAAGTGTCGTGGGAGATGCGCACGGAGGACGGCAACCCGGTCTGGGAGACGGCGCAGGACGTCGAATCCGTCGACTACGCCGGCTGGGCGAAGCTGCTGGGCTTCAACGGCATCACGGTCGAGAAGGACGACGACATCGGGGCGGCGTGGGACGCTGCGTTCGCGCACCGCGGCGTCACTCTGATCGACGCGCACACCAGCAAGAACGTGCCGCCGCTTCCTCCCCACATCACGGCGGAGTACGCCAAGAACACCGCCGCCGCGCTGCTCAAGGGCGACCCGGAGGCCATCGGCGTCATCAAGGACTCCGCGACCTCTCTCGTCACCGAAGGCGTCGAGCGGGTGAAGGGGGCGCTGCACCGGGACCACGGCGACGATGAGAGCTGATCCGGACGTGCGCCTCCGCTCGATCCGGGCGGAGGCGTACGCGGTGCCCACCGCGACCGGCGGCCGCGAGCGCCCGGAGAGCGACGGGACCATCACCTGGGACAGCACCGGCGTGCTCGTGGTGCGGCTCGAAGCCGGCGGCGTCACAGGGATGGGGTTCGTCCACACGTCGCCCGCCGCCCTCGGGATCGTCCGCGACCTGCTGTGCCCCGTTATCGCTGGGATGGACGCGCGCGACACCGAGCGGATCTTCTGGGCCATGGCCCGCGCCGTGCGCAACGCCGGGTGGCGCGGGCTGTGCGCGGCAGCGATCTCGGTGGTCGACATCGCCGTGCACGACCTCGCCGCCCGCCTGGCGGACGTGTCGCTCACCCAGTACCTCGGCGGCGCGCACGACACCGTCGCCGCCTACGGGAGCGGAGGCTTCACCGACTACTCGGACGCCGAGCTGACCGAGCAGCTCGGCGCCTGGGCGGAGCACGGGCTGCGTGCTGTGAAGATGAAGGTGGGGTCCTATCCGGATGACGACGTCCGTCGCGTGGCCGTCGCGCGGGAGGCGATCGGCCCGGCGACCGAGCTCTTCGTGGATGCGAACGGCGCCTACGCGCGCAAGCAGGCGCTGGAGCTGGCCGGCCGGTTCGCGGAGTTCGGGGTCACCTGGTTCGAGGAGCCGGTCTCCAGCGACGACCGTGACGGCCTCCGGCTGCTGCGCGACCGCCTCCCGGCGCCGCTGCGTGTCGCGGCGGGCGAGTACGGGTACGTCCCCGCAGACTTCCGGGACTTGCTGGTCGACGGCTGCGTCGACGTGCTGCAGGCCGACGCGACCCGGTGCGGCATCACCGGGTTCCGGGCGGCCGCTGCACTGGCCCGGGCCTTCGAGGTGCCGCTCAGCGCTCACACCGCCCCTGCACTGCACGCCTCCGTCGGCGCCGCGCTGGACGGCGTGATCAACGTCGAGTACTTCCACGACCACGCGCGCATCGCCGGAGCGTTCTTCGACGGGGTGCCCGCGCTGCGCGACGGGGAGCTGGTGCCCGACCGGTCAGCCCCGGGGCACGGGCTGACGCTGAAGGAGGAGGACGTCCTCCGGTACCGGGTGGAGGCGTTCTCGGCGGATTTCGACGACGAGCACGCAAGCATTGCGGATTCGCAACGGATCCAGGGTAGAAAGGATCCGTGACCTCCGCAGAACCGATCGATTCCGCCCTGCGCGCCGCCGACGTCCTGCTGCGCGTTGCGGCACAGTCGGTCGTCGAGGTCGAGAGCGTCGTCACGTCGCCGCAGCTCCGGGTGCTGGTCTTCATCGCGACCCGGGGCCCGCAGAACCCGGGCGACGTCGCCGCCGAGCTGGGCGTCCACGCGTCGAACGCGACCCGCATCAGCGAGAAGCTCGTGCGCGCAGGACTCATCCAGCGTCGCGAGGAGCCGACCGACCGGCGCTACGTGCAGCTCACGCTCACCCGGGAGGGCGAGCGGCTGGTGGAGCGCGTGATCGAGCACCGCCGGAACGCGGTCGCCCAGGTGCTCGCCGCGATGCCCGACGACGAGCGCGAAGCCGCAGCCCGCGGCTTCGCCGCCTTCGCGGCAGCGGCGGGCGTGACCCCGTCCGAGGACGGCCGCTTCACCCTCCTGCGGCCGCCGCACCCCGCCCCTTAACGACCTTCGCCCACCGTCGACTACACGATTTCTGCACGCTACAGACGGCGTGTCTGTGCAGTATTCGTGGAGTCGACGGTGGGCGGAGGGGTGCGGAGCGGGTTACTGCGCGAGGGTGAGGAGCACGTCGTCGCCGGGGGCGGCCGGCACGAAGTCGGCCTCGATCTCGGCGCGGCTGAGCAGCTCGTTCATGCGGCGCTGGCGCTGACGCGGGATGAGCGTCACGACCGTGCCCTGCTTGCCTGCGCGGCCGGTGCGGCCGGAGCGGTGCAGGTAGGTCTTGTACTCGTCCGGGGCGTCGGCCTGGATGACCAGGTCGATGTCGTCGACGTGGATACCGCGGGCGGCGACATCGGTGGCGACGAGCACGTTGACGCGTCCGCTGGTCAGCTGCGCCAGGTTGCGCGTACGGCGCGACTGATTGAGGTCGCCGTGCAGGCTGACGGCCGGGATGCCGGCGTCGTCGAGCTGGTCGGCGAGCATCTCGGCGAACGCGCGGGTCCGGGCGAAGACCAGGGTCTTGCCCTCGCGGTCCGCGAGCTGCTCGATGATGGCGGCCTTGTCGCGGTGCTCGATGACGAGCACGCGGTGGTCGATCGTGGAGGACGCCTGGTCCTCGCCTGCGACCTCGTGCACGGCCGGGTCGACGAGGAACTCGTCCACCAGCTGCGCGACGCCCGAGTCGAGCGTGGCCGAGAAGAGCAGCTTCTGGCCGCCCTCGGCGGTGTGGCGCAGGATGCGCTGAACCGGCTCCAGGAAGCCGAGGTCGCACATGTGGTCGGCCTCGTCCAGGACGGTGATCTGCACCTCGCTGAGGTCCAGGCGGCCCTGCTCGATGAGGTCCTCGATGCGGCCGGGGGTGCCGATCACGATGTCGACGCCGCGCTGCAGCGCACCGACCTGACGAGCCTGCGGGACGCCGCCGTAGATCTGCGTGGTGAAGAGGCCGACGCTGCGGGCGATCGGCTGCACGGTGCGGTCGATCTGCAGCGCGAGCTCGCGAGTCGGGGCCAGGATCAGCGCGCGGGGCGAACGGCCGAGCTGGCGCTTGCCGCCGGACTTTCCGGACTCGGCCCAAAGCTGCATGAGGCGCTCGGCGAGCGGGGCGCCGAAGGCGATGGTCTTGCCGGAGCCGGTGCGGCCGCGTCCGAGAACATCCTTGCCGGCGAGCACGTCGGGCAGTGTCGCCGCCTGGATCGGGAACGGCTTGTCGGCGCCCAGCTCGGCCAGCGCACGGACGATGTTGCCGCCGAGACCGAGGTCGCCGAAGGTCACGCCGTCGACGTCTTCGGCCTGGATGGCCTCCGCCTCGAGGCGCTCGAGCACGACGTCGTCGGTCGGCACGAAGGCGGCCTTCTCGTCACGCGAAGGGTAGAAGGAGGAGTCGCGACGCGGGCGCTCTGCGCGCTCGTCGAACGAGCGGCGCGGGCGGTCGTCGTACTCACGACGGGGACGCTCGGCACGGTCGCCGAAGTCGCGACGCGGACGCTCGGTGCGGTCGCCGAAGTCGCGACGGGGACGGTCGCTGCGGTCGCCGAAGTCGCGGCGCGGGCGATCGTCGTACTCGCGACGCGGGCGCTCGGTGCGGTCGCCGAAGTCGCGGCGCGGGCGGTCGTCGTACTCGCGACGCGGGCGCTCGGTGCGGTCGCCGAAGTCGCGACGCGGACGGTCGCTGCGGTCGTCGAACTGACGACGCGGACGCTCGTCCGCATCACGGCGCGGACGCTCGGCACGGTCGCCGAAGTCGCGGCGGGGACGGTCGTCGTACTCGCGACGCGGGCGGTCGTTGCTGCGATCGTCGAACTGACGACGCGGACGCTCGTCGGCGTCACGGCGCGGGCGCTCGGCACGGTCGTCGAACGTGCGGCGCGGGCGCTCCTGGCGCTGCGAGCGGTCCTCCCACTCGCGCTCGGTGCGGCGCGCGTCCTTGCCGCGCGGCTCCCAGTTGGGGCGCTCGCCACGGCTGCGGCCTGCGCCGGCGTTGCCGTCGCGGGTGCCGTAGGTGGACTGGCCACGGGCGGCGCGATCCTCCGCGCTCCAGCGGGCCTTCTTGGCTCCGGCCGCGGGCTCCTCTGCGCGGTAGCCGCGGTGCTTGGGGCTGCGGCTCCCGTTCTTGGGTGCGCCGCCGCGGGAGGGCTGCGATCGTCGGTCGTTGTTGTATCCGGGCATGGATGTGCTTCCTGGGTTATGTCGAGTGCGCGGCGGCACGCCGAAGCGCACCGGATGAATCCCGGGCGAACTGTGTCCGGGGCCGTTCACGATTGTGTGATTCGCACCGCCGATCGGGTGCGAAACCGGCCCACTTGACTGACAAACCCATCCGCGCAGATCGCGCAGTGTCAAGAGCCGACCTAACAACCTTAGCGGATGGATGCTGAGAACGGGCTGCTTATCGCCCTCGGCCCGAGAACGGCAGCGGGGTATACAGGGAGGTATGAGCTCCTCCACCTCGGCCGATGGGCTGGACGCGATCGTCATCGGCTCGGGCCCGAACGGCCTGTCCGCCGCCGTGACGCTCGCCCGGGCCGGCCTGTCCGTCCGGGTCTACGAGCGGAACGCGACCATCGGCGGCGGCCTGCGCACCGAGGAACTGACCCTCCCCGGCTTCCACCACGACATCTGCTCCGCCGTCCACCCGCTCGCCCTCGCTTCCGGCTTCTTCCGCCGCTTCGGGCTCGACCGGCGCGTCCCGTTCATCGTGCCGTCCGCCTCGTACGGCAACCCGCTGGAGGGCGGCCGCGTCGCGATGGCGTACCGCGACCTCGACCGCACGGCCGATGGGCTGGGCGTCGACGGTCCTGCCTGGCGTGCGCTGCTGGGCCCGCTCGTCGAGCACGCGGATGAGGTGGCGCAGTTCACCGGGTCAGCCCTTCTGCAGATCCCCCGGCATCCCCTCGTCGCTGCCCGGTTCGGGCTCACCGCGCTGGCGCAGGGCGGCCCGTGGTGGGACGTGCCGTTCCGCACCGATGCCCCCGGCGCTCTCCTGTCGGGCGTCTTCGCCCACACCACCCTCCCTCTTCCCACGGTCGCCGGCGCTGCTGCCGGGCTGACGCTGGCGACGTACGCGCACGCCCGCGGGTGGCCCATCCCCGTCGGCGGGAGCCAGGCCATCGCGGACGCCATGGTCGCCGACCTGGAGGCCCACGGCGGCGAGATCGTCACCGGAACGCCGGTGGAGTCGCTGGCGGAGCTGCCGGACGCCCGCGTCATCGTCTTCGACACCCATGTCGCAGCAGCAGCTCGCCTGGGCGAAGACCGGCTCTCCTCGGGTTACCTGCGCCGGATCGAGCACTTCCGCGATGGCAACGGCGTCTTCAAGGCCGACTTCGCGCTGTCCGGGCCCGTTCCGTGGCTCAATCCGGAACTGAACGAGACGGCGACGGTGCACCTCGGAGGCACGCGCCGGGACGTCGCCCGCGCCGAGAACGCCGTCGCCGCCGGACATCAGAGCGACCCTCCGTACGTGCTGCTCTCGCAGCCCTCCCTGTTCGACCCGAGCAGGGCGCCGGCGGGCAAACACGTGCTCTGGACGTACACGCACGTGCCGCGGGGCTCGACGGAGGACCGCACGGAGGCCATCATCCGGCGCATCGAGCACTTCGCACCGGGCTTCCGCGACCTCATCATCGGAACCTCCACGATGAACGCCGTGCAGGTGCAGCAGCACAACCCGAACTACGTCGGCGGCGACATCTCCGCCGGCGCGCCCGACTTCACCCAGCTGGTGGCGCGCCCCGTGCTCTCGTCGGACCCCTGGCGGATGCCCGGACGCGGCCTCTACCTGGCCTCCGCGTCGGCGGCGCCCGGACCCGGCGTGCACGGGCTCGGCGGCTACTACGCCGCCCGCAGCGCGCTCCGCCACGAGTTCGGGTTCACCCGGATGCCGGACCTCGCGCCCGGGCCCGACCAGACATATTCCACGCCGGCGTCGCCGGTCGTGCCCGACGCCCTCCTGCCCCCGACCCTCCCGGAGACCTGATCATGTCCGTCAACGTCCGCCGCATGTCCTGCACTGCCGAGCAGGTGTTCGCTGTCCTCGCCGACGCGTGGGTGTACCCCACCTGGGTCGTCGGGGCCTCCCGCCTCCGGGCAGCCGACGCCCGCTACCCCGCTGTGGGCTCCCGCCTGCACCACTCCATCGGGGTCTGGCCGCTCGTCCTGAACGACGAGACCCGGATCGACGAGTGGGACCCTCCCCGCCGGATGGTTCTGGAGGCGAAGACCCGGCCGTTCGGGTCGGAGCGCGTCATCATCGAGGCGAAGCCGCGCGGCGGCGGCTGCGTGGTCCGTATGGAGGAGTTCCCCTACACCGGCGCGGTCACCCGGCTCCCGGATGTGCTGACGGACGCGCTCCTTCACGTCCGCAACGCGGAGGCGCTGCGGCGGCTGGAGTGGGTGGCACGGGGGCGCGCCGAAAGCTGACGGCGCCCCCGCACCGCCCGACGGGTCAGCCGGCGGAGACCGCCTTCTGCTCGGTGCCTCGCTGCTCGGTCTCGCGCGAGGACTCCACCATGATCTTCCGCGGCTTGGCCCGCTCGGCGACCGGGATCATGACACTCAGCACCCCGTTGTCGTACGACGCCGTGATGCCGTCCGGGTCGACGTCGTCGCCGATCGTGAACTGGCGCATGTACGCGCCGTAGGGCCGCTCCTGGGCCAGCCACCGGGCGCCATCGCGATCGGCGGCGCTACGAACCGCGCGGATGGTCAGCAGGTGGCCGTCGACGTCCACGTCGACCGACGCGGGGTCGGCGCCGGGGAGGTCCGCGTTCAGGATGTAGCGGTCGCCCTCACGGAACAGGTCCACCGGCATGATGCGCGGCTGATGGCTGGTGTCGAAGATGCTCTGCGCGATCCGGTCCAACTGGGAGAAAGGATCGAACGACATGGCCATTGGATGTACCCCTTTCTTCAATTGAGCTGGTGAGAGGAGGTTTCACCTCTCGATTCAGCAACGATTTTAGCACTCTGGTCCGGAGAGTGCCAAGGGTCTGAAGCGCCTGTCAACCCGGTTCCGGAAGCCGCGCGCCGGGCCTACCGTTGGCGGCGTTCATCGACCGGAAGGGACACATCGACCGGAAGGGACACACCGTGGCCGCCAGCCAGACCAAGACGAGCACCAAGACGAGCCCGAAGAAGAGCACCCCGAAGACTCCGGCCGTCCGGCGGACGAGCGCCGTCGGCGTCGCCCCCACGCGCCGCGAGCACGCCGAGCATGGCTTCGTGGCCTCCGCCGAGCTGGCGCAGAACCTCCAGCGGGTCCACGTCGACCTCATCGAGCTGCACCTGCAGGGCAAGCAGGCGCACTGGAACGTCGTCGGACAGAACTTCCGCGACCTGCACCTGCAGCTGGACGAGATCGTGGAGGCCGCCCGCCTGTTCAGCGACGACGTCGCGGAGCGCCTCCGGGCCCTGCACGCGACGCCGGACGGGCGCAGCTCGACAGTTGCGGAGCAGACCAGCCTCCCCGAGTTCCCCAACGGCGAGGTGGACACGACCGAGACGGTCGACCTCATCACCGAGCGGCTGGAGGCCGTGGTCCGGACCATGCGCGACGTTCACGACGACGTCGACGAGGAGGACCCCACCTCCGCCGACCTGCTGCACGCGATCATCCAGAAGCTCGAGCAGTTCGCCTGGATGGTCAGCGCCGAGAACCGGACGCCGGCCCGCGCCTGACGCCGCCGGCCGCTGCCCCGCATCAGCTGCCGCGGATGCGCCGGGACAGTTCGGCCGCCGCGTCGCGCACCCGTGCTGCGAGCGCATCCCACCCCTCGGCGGGGATGTTCTCGCGCGGGAAGGTGACCGCGATGCCGGCGGCCGGCCAGCCGGCGTGGTCGCGGACCGACACCGCGACGGAGGCGAAGCCCGGTGTGACCTCGCCGTCCTCGGTCGCGTAGCCGCGCTCGCGCGCCTCGGTCACGACCGTCCGCAGTTCGGCGTACGACCGCGGTCCTGCTCCTGTGCGGTCCTCGAACGCGTCCGAGTCCGGGTACAGGGCGCGCAGCTGCTCGCGCGGGAGGGTGGCGAGCAGCGCCCGCCCGCTGGCCGTGAGGTGGGCGGGCAGCCGGACGCCGACATCCGTCACGAGGCGCGGGCGGCGTGGGGCGCGCTCCTCGACGATGTAGACGACGTCGCGTCCGTGCAGCACCGCGACGTGACCCGACTCGCCGATCGCGTCGACCAGGGCTGCGACGATCGGGCGTCCCAGCCTGCTCAGCGGCTGCTGCCGTGAGAACCCGCTCGACAGCTCGTACGCGGCAACGCCGAGGCCGTACCGCCGCGCCTCCGGGAAGTGCAGCACGAAGCCGTGCTCGGTCAGCACGGCGAGGAGGTGGTAGACCGTCGACCGCGGCAGGTGCAGCGCCGAGGCGATCGCGGCGGCCGGCACCGGGCCGCGCTGCGCACCGAGGAAGGCGAGGACGCGGAGGGTGTTCTCCGCCGCGGGGACCTTGCTCATCGCATCCCTTTCCTCCCCGTGTCCGGCCCGGGTGACCGCCGGCCGCTGCGTATGGGATCCCGGACACCGAGCAGCCTACAGCCGGCGCGCACGCCACCAGGCGGCGCGAGGATCGGAGCATGCTCCAGACCCAGACCTCGGTGACCGTCGGCACCGGACCGCTCACCATCGACGACGTCGTCGCCGTCGCCCGCCATGACGCGCACGTCGAGCTCGACCGCGAGGCGCTCGACGGCGTCGCCGCCTCCCGCGCCATCGTCGAGGCGCTCGCGGACGACACCGAGCCGCACTACGGCATCTCGACCGGCTTCGGCGCGCTCGCCACCACCTACATCCCCGCGGATCGGCGCGCCCAGCTGCAGGCGAGCCTGGTGCGATCGCATGCGGCAGGATCCGGGCCCGAGGTCGAACGGGAGGTGGTGCGCGCGTTGATGCTGCTGCGCCTCTCCACCCTGATGACCGGCCGCACCGGGGCGCGGCCTCAGACGGTCGAGACGTACGCCGCTCTGCTGAACGCGGGGATCACGCCCGTCGTGCACGAGTACGGCTCGCTCGGCTGCTCCGGCGACCTCGCACCGCTCGCCCACTGCGCCCTCGCGGCGATGGGCGAGGGCAGCGTCCGCGTCGACGGGGAGCTGCTCCCCGCCTCCGAGGCGCTGGGCGCCGCCGGAATCGAGCCGGTCGTGCTCGCCGAGAAGGAGGGACTCGCGCTCATCAACGGCACCGATGGGATGCTCGGGATGCTGGCGCTCGCCATCCACGACCTCCACGGGCTGCTCACCGACGCCGACATCGCTGCCGCGCTCAGCGTCGAGGCACTGCTCGGTACGGATGCGGTCTTCGCCGACGACCTGCAGCGGCTGCGGCCGCAGGCGGGCCAGGCCGTGTCGGCCGCGAATATGCGGACGATGCTCGCCGGTTCGCCGATCGTCGCCAGCCACAAGGGTCCGGAGTGCACGCGCGTGCAGGACGCCTACTCGCTCCGGTGCGCGCCGCAAGTTCACGGCGCCGCCCGGGACACCCTCGCGCACGCCGAGCTGGTCGCCGGGCGCGAGCTGGCATCGGCCGTCGACAACCCCGTCCTGACCCTCGACGGGCGGGTGGAGTCGAACGGCAACTTCCACGGAGCGCCGGTCGCCTACGTGCTCGACTTCCTCGCCATCGCCGTCGCCGACGTCGCCAGCATGTCCGAGCGCCGCACCGACCGCTTCCTCGATCCCGCACGCAACCAGGGGCTGCCGCCGTTCCTCGCGCACGAGGTCGGCGTCGACTCGGGGCTGATGATCGCGCAGTACACGGCCGCCGGGATCGTCTCCGAGCTGAAGCGTCTCGCCGCGCCAGCATCGGTGGACAGCATCCCCTCGTCGGCCATGCAGGAGGACCACGTCTCGATGGGATGGGCGGCCGCCCGCAAGCTGCGCCGCGCGATCGACGGCCTGACCCGCGTGATCGCGATCGAGGTGATGACCGCGGCCCGCGGCGCCGACCTGCGCGCGCCCCTCCTCCCCGGCCCCGCCACCGGAGCGGTCATCGCCGCCCTGCGTGGGACCGTCCCAGGCCCCGGCCCCGACCGCCACCTCTCCCCCGAGATCGAGGCGGCCACCGCCCTCGTGGCCTCCGGCGCCCTCCGCGCCGCCACCCCCCTCCCCCTCCCCCTCCCCTGACCCCTCCGCCCGCCGTCGAGTACACGAATCTTGCACGAATCACGGCCGATTCTGTGCAGAAAGTGCGGACTCGACGGTGGCACAGAAAGGAAACGAGAACCATGGACGGAGCACGACCGGTTCGCGCGGCGCGCGGCACGGAGCTCACCGCGAAGAGCTGGCAGACCGAGGCGCCGCTGCGGATGCTGATGAACAACCTCGACCCCGACGTCGCCGAGCGCCCGGACGACCTCGTCGTCTACGGCGGCACCGGCCGCGCCGCGCGGAGCTGGGCGGCGTACGACGCGATCGTGGCGACCCTCCGCGACCTGGAGGCCGACGAGACCCTGCTGGTGCAGTCCGGCAAACCGGTCGGCGTGTTCCGCACCCACGAGTGGGCGCCCCGCGTCCTCATCGCCAACTCCAACCTGGTGGGCGACTGGGCGACGTGGCCCGAGTTCCGCCGCCTGGAGGCACTCGGCCTGACCATGTACGGCCAGATGACCGCCGGGTCCTGGATCTACATCGGCTCGCAGGGCATCCTCCAGGGCACGTATGAGACCTTCGGCGCCGTCGCCCGCAAGAGGTTCGGCGGCAGCCTCGCCGGGACCCTCACCCTCACCGGAGGCTGCGGCGGGATGGGCGGCGCGCAGCCGCTCGCCGTCACCATGAACGGCGGCGCCGTGCTCATCGTGGACGTCGACCGCACCCGGCTCCAGCGGCGGATCGACCGCGGGTACCTCGACGTGCTCGCCGACGACCTGGACGACGCGGTGGCGCAGGCGCTGGCCGCGAAGGACCAACGCCGGGCGCTGTCCGTGGGCGTCGTCGGCAACGCCGCGGAGGTGTTCCCCGAGCTGCTGCGGCGCGGCGTGGCGATCGACATCGTCACGGACCAGACGAGCGCCCACGACCCCCTGTCGTACCTGCCGCTCGGCTACAGCGTCGACGACTGGCGCGAGCGGTCCGCCGCCGACCCGGAGCGCTTCACCGACGACGCGCGCCGGTCGATGGCGGCGCAGGTGGAGGCCATGGTCGGCTTCCAGGATGCGGGCGCCGAGGTGTTCGACTACGGCAACTCGATCCGCAGGGAGGCACAACTGGGAGGCTACGAGCGGGCATTCGAGTTTCCCGGATTCGTGCCCGCCTACATCCGGCCGCTCTTCGCCGAGGGCAAGGGGCCGTTCCGCTGGGCGGCGCTCTCCGGCGACCCCGCCGACATCGCCGCGACCGACCGCGCGGTGCTGGAGCTCTTCCCGGAGGACGAGCACCTGCGCCGCTGGATCACGCAGGCGGGAGAGAAGGTCCACTTCGAGGGGCTCCCCGCCCGCATCTGCTGGCTCGGCTACAAGGAGCGGCACCTGGCCGGCCTCCGGTTCAACGAGATGGTGGCCTCGGGCGAGCTGTCGGCACCGGTCGTGATCGGCCGCGACCACCTCGACTCCGGCTCCGTCGCTTCGCCGTACCGGGAGACCGAATCCATGGCGGACGGCTCGGACGCCATCGCGGACTGGCCGCTCCTCAACGCGCTGCTGAACACCGCCTCCGGCGCCACCTGGGTGTCGCTGCACCACGGCGGCGGCGTCGGGATCGGGCGCAGCATCCACGCCGGCCAGGTCGTCGTCGCGGACGGCACAGCGCTGGCGGCCGAGAAGATCGAGCGCGTGCTGATCAACGACCCGGGGACCGGTGTGATGCGTCACGTGGATGCCGGCTACGCCCGGGCCATCGAGGTCGCCGAGCAGCGCGGGCTGCGCATCCCGATGCGCGAGCAGGGCGCCCAGGTCTGGGCGGGCGCGGAAGGCGCACAGGGCCGATGACCGCCACGCTGGTCACCGGGATCGGCGAGCTGGTCACCTTCGACCCGGCCCACCGTGGTCCTCTGGGCCTGGTACAGGATGCGGCACTGCTGGCCGTCGACGGCCGCGTCGCGTGGACGGGCCCCGGGACCTCAGCGCCCCGGGAGGACGCGGACGAGGTCGTCGACGTCGGCGGCGCGGCGGTCATCCCGGGGTTCGTGGACTCGCACACGCACCTCGTCTTCGCCGGCGACCGGGCCACCGAGTTCGAAGCCCGGATGGCCGGCCGACCGTATACCGCGGGCGGCATACGGTCCACTGTGGCTGCGACGCGCGCCGCCACGGACGACGAGCTGCGTCGACGGCTCGCCCGTTTCGTCGCCGAGCTGTACGTGCAGGGGACGACGACGTTCGAAGTGAAAAGCGGCTACGGGCTGACGGTCGCGGACGAACAGCGGCTGCTCACGCTCGCGGGCGAGGTCACCGACGAGACGACGTTCCTCGGCGCGCATGTGGTTCCGCCGGAGTTCGCGGACGACCAGGAGGCCTACGTCGACCTGGTCACCGGTCCGATGCTCGACGCGTGCGCGCCGCACGCACGGTGGATCGACGTGTTCTGCGAGACCGGCGCGTTCACCGTCGAGCAGAGCCGGCGCATCCTGAGTGCGGGAGCGGCGCGCGGGCTCGGCGTGCGCGTGCACGCCGCGCAGCTCGGACCTGGCGAAGGGGTGGCCTTGGCCGTCGAGCTGGATGCGGCGAGCGTCGACCACTGCACCTACCTGAGCGACGACGACGTGGAGCGGCTGGCCGCCTCCCGTACGGCCGCCACCCTCCTCCCCGGTGTGGAGTTCTCGACCCGGCACCCGTATCCGTCCGGTCGTCGGCTGCGGGATGCGGGCGCGACGGTCGCGATCGCGAGCGATTGCAACCCGGGCTCGTCCTTCACGTCGTCGATGCCGTTCTGCATCGCTCTGGCGGTTCGGGAGATGGGGCTGACACCGGCGGAGGCGCTGGAGGCCGCGACGCTCGGCGGCGCCGCCGCGCTGCGCCGCGATGACGTCGGGCACCTCCGCCCGGGTGCGCGCGCCCACCTGGCCGTGCTCGCCGCGCCGACGTACGTGCACCTCGCGTACCGCCCCGGCGTCCCCCTCGTCGCCCGCACCCTCCGCGCCGCCCGCTGACCACCTCCCCGCGTTCCCCCTCCGTCGAGTACGCGAATTGTGCACGCGACACGCCGGGGCGGCGTGCAAGATTCGTGGACTCGACGGCGGGCGGAGGGGGACGGAGCAGGGGCGGAGGGGGGCGGAGGGGCGTCAGCGGGCGGCGAGGCCGGCGGCGGCCTCGAGGACGAGGAGGGCCGCGAGGCGGACGGTGCGGCCGTCGGGAGTGTCGGCGGTCGCGTCGACCTCCGCGATGTCGATCGAACGGACGAGCCGGGATGCCCCGGCCAGTCGGGCGAAGCGCCGCAGCTCCCACGCGGCCAGACCGCCGGGGATCGACGCCGGGCAGCCGGGTGCGACGGAGCGGTCGCAGACGTCCACGTCCAGGTCGACGTGCACCGGCCCTCCCGCCGCGCCCGCGATCTCCAGAGCTTCCGCCATGATGTCGTCCAGCTGGCGTCCGTGCAGCGCGTCCCGCGGGATGACGGTTATCCCGTAATCCGCAGCTCGCCGCGCGTACGCCGCCGAGTTGGCGAAGTCCGCGATGCCGATCTGCACGATCCGGCGGCCGTCGAGGCCCGCTTCGAGCAGTTCGCGCACCGGGGACCCGTTCGACGTCCCGTCGCGCAGGTCGTGGTGGGCGTCCAGCGTGATGAGGCCCGCGGTCGGGAGGTCGTCCCCGGCGGAGCCAAGAGCAGCCGGGACGGTGAGCGAGTTGTCGCCTCCGACGGCCACGGTCAAGCGGGACCGGCCGGCCGCATCGGCCACGGCGGCACGGGCGCGCTCCCGCCCCTCCGCGCCGTCAGGCTCGGGAACGTCACCGGAATCGGCGAAGCGCAGTGCCTCCACGTCGAGTCCGGGGACGAACGCGGAGTAGCGCCGCAGCGCCTCCCGCACGGCGGCGGGGGTGGCGTGAGCTCCTGTCGGCGAGAGCGACGTCGCATGGGTCGGGATGCCGAGCAGCGTCAGATCCGAGCCGTCCTCACCCAGAGCCGGCCACCCACCGGCACGCGGCCACAGCGGATCCACGGACAGCGCCTGCTCGCTCATAGTGCGACCCTAGCCAGCCGACGCGCGCCCGGGACGGACGGCCGTCGCTCGGCCGTCCGGGATACCAGACGACCGAGCACATCCCAACCGTCAGATCTGTGACCCGCCGGCCGGCCGCGTGAACACCGGAGGCTGTGGCGCGGGTGGCTCGCCGTCCGGCCCTTCCGGACCTTCCGGCGTAGCCCCTCCATCCGTCCCGCCGCCGCCCTGGGCATCCTTCGCCGCACGCCGCGAGACCTTCCGCTCGCGGCGCCCCTCGACGAGGTTGTACAGGGTCGGCAGCACGATCAGCGTGAGCACGGTCGACGAGATCAGGCCGCCGATGACGACGATGGCGAGCGGCTGCGAGATGAAGCCGCCGTGGCCGGTCAGGCCGATGGCCATCGGCGTGAGCGCCGCGATCGTGGCCAGCGCCGTCATCAGGATCGGCCGGAGCCGTCGGGACGCGCCGTGCGCGACAGCATCCGCCACACTCAACCCTCGCCGGCGGTACTGGTTGACGAGGTCGATGAGCACGATCGCGTTCGTCACGACGATGCCGATGAGCATCAGCAGACCGATCAGCGAGGCCACACCGAGCGGGATGCCAGAGGCGATCTGCAGCAGGATGGCGCCGGTCGCCGCGAACGGCACCGACACGAGCAGCAGCAGCGGCTGGCGCAGCGACCGGAAGGTCGCCACCATCACGATGTACACGATCAGGATGGCCGCGAGCAGCGCGAGCCCGAGCTGCTGGAACGCGTCGGACTGGCTGGACGAGACTCCACCGATCTTCGCGGTCGCGCCGGAGGGCAGGTCGGCCGCCTTCAGGCTCGCCGTCACATCGGCGTTGGCCGTCGTCAGGTTGTCCGTCGCCGGTGTGGCCGTCACGCTCGCCGTCCGCAGCCCGCGCTGGGTGGTGACGGATGCCGGACCCTTGACCTCCGTGACGGAGGCCAGCGAATCGAGCGGCACGACCCCGGTGGCCGTCGGGATGGAGAGCTGGGACAGCCCCGCCACCGTGCTGGGCGGGTTGGCGCTCTGCAGGTAGATCTTGAGCGTCGTGTCGTTGATCGCGACCGACCCCGCCTGCGTCGGCTGCACCGACTGAGACACGATCGTGCCGACGGCGACCTCGCTGAGCCCAGCCGCCGCCGCCTTCTCACGGTCGACCACCACGGCGACGTACGGCAGCGATGCGCTCAGGTTGGAGTTCACCTGCTTCAGCGACGACTTCTTCTTCAGCTCGGCGACCACCGCATCCGTCGCCTTCTGCAGATCGGCGTTGCTCGTCGCGGTGATGTCCACCTCGATGTCGCTGGATCCGCCGAACCCCTGCGAGGCGGACAGAGTGATGTCGCCCTGGTCCTTGATGCCGGCCAGCTCGTCCTGGATGGTGTTCTGCAGCTTCGCCTGGTCCGCGTTCGGGTCGGTCGTGATCGAGAACGTCGTCCCGCCGCTCCCGCCGGTGAAGGCGTCCCGCAGCGACGAGCCGCTCGAACCGATCGACACCTGGACCGTCTTCACGCCCTCCGTGCCGAGCAGCTTCTGCTCGACGACCTTCGCCGCGTCGTCCTTCGCCTGGAGGCTGGCGCCGGGCTCCAGAGACTGGGTGACCGTGAGAGAGTTCTGGCCGCTCGATCCGAGGAAGTTCGTCTTCACGAGGGGGAACGCGGCGAACGTCAGGAACAGCACCAGCACGGCGGCCAGAATCGTCGTCCAGGAGTGCTTCAGCGTCCAGCCGATGATCGGCAGGTAGCCGGCCTGCAGGCGGGACGGGTGCTCCAGCTCGTCCACACCGGAGGCCGCGGCCTCGTCGACGGTCAGGTGCGCGGCCTCCACCTCGCCGCCCTCGTGCTTGTGCACCTTCGGCGCCCGCAGGAACCAGTAGGCGAGCACGGGGACGATGGTGAGCGCGACGAGCAGCGACGACAGCAGGGCGATGGTCACGGTCACCGCGAAGGGCCGGAACAGCTCGCCGGTCACGTCGCCGACGAACGCCAGCGGCAGGAAGACGGCGACCGTGGTGATGGTCGACGCGGTGATCGCGCCGGCGACCTCCCGGACCGCACGGACGATCGTGACCGCCCGATCCGCGCCGGGGACGAGCTGTCGTTTGATGTTCTCGATGACGACGATGGAGTCGTCGACCACACGTCCGATCGCGATGGTGAGCGCGCCGAGCGTGATGATGTTGAGCGTGTAGCCGGAGGCCCACATCACGACGAACGTGATGAGCACGCTGGTCGGGATGGAGATGGCCGTCACGAGGGTCGACCGCACGGACAGCAGGAACACCAGGATGACGATGACCGCCATCACGAGGCCCAGCAGGCCCTCCTCGGTGAGCGAGTTGATCGACTGGGTGATGAACGGCGCCTGGTCGAAGACGACGGTGATCGTCACGTCCGAACCGAGCTTCTTCTCGAGGTCCGGGACCAGCTTCGTGACCTCGTGCGAGACCTCGACCGTGTTCGCGGACGGCAGCTTGGTGACCGCGACGGTCAGCGCCGGCTTTCCGTCGACGCGGGAGAGGGACGTGGTGGGGTCGTCGGTCTCCTGGACGGTCGCGACGGCTCCGATGGTGGGCGGTGGGGTGGCAGCCGCAGCTGACGCGGCCGCGGCGGCTGCGGCAGTATCCGCACCAGCGCCAGCGGCAGCGCCAGCACCAGCGCCAGCGCCAGCGCCAGCACCAGCGGCAGCGCCCGAACCTGCGGCCGCCCCGCTCCCGGAGCTGGCCCCGCCCGCCGAGCGGATGAGCGGCAGTCCGGCGATGTCGTCCACCGATCCGAGCTGCTTCCCGGTCTGGATGGACAGCGTCTTGTCGTTCTCTGTGATGTCCCCGCCGGGGATCAGCACACCGCTCTGCTGCAGCGCGTCCTTGATGGCCGAGGACGAGACCCCGGCCGCAGCGAGCTTCGCGGGGTCTGGCGTGATGGTGATGCGCCGGCCGACCTCGCCGACGAGCTGCGCGTCGTTGACGCCTGTCAGGTCTTTGATGTCCGGCAGGACGAGCTTCGTGATGTCGTCGCCGAGCGCACGCTGGTCCGTGCCGCCGGTGACCGCGAGCTGGATGACCGGCAGGTCGTCGATGCTTCCGGAGAGCACCTGCGGCTCGACGCCGGAGGGGAGGGCCGACTTGATGCGGTTGACCGCCTGGTCGATCTTCTGCTCGGCGGTGGCCAGATCCGTTCCGTAGGTGAACTTCGCGGTGATGATCGACTGGTTGGTGCTGCTCACTGCGGACGTGCTGTCGAGGTTCGGGACCCCCTGGATCGCCGCCTCCACCGGGGTGCTCACGTCGTTGTTGACCACTTCGGGCGACGCGCCGGGGTAGCTGGAGAGCACGACGAGTTGCGGGAATGAGATCGACGGGATCAGTTCCTGCTTCAGGTTGGTGAGCGCGAGGCCGCCGAAGATCGCGGCAACGATCGTGATGAGTGCGATCAGGGCGCGGTTCTTCATGCTGAGGACAGCGAGGAAATGCACGGAATTCCCCTCGAGGGACGACTGGCAGGACACGCGGCGACGGTGGCGCATCGAAAGTATGTCAGCCGGTGTTGAGCGCGCGCTTCATGCCGTAGTACGACATCCCCGTACTCCCCCGGGTGTCCGGGGACGCGGGCGCCAGGCCTGTCCGGCTCTCAGACGACGCTCGGCAGCGCCCCCGACTCGAAGTACGGGCTCGGCTCGTTGGCGGCGACCGCCCACGCCCTCGACAGTGCGGAGAAGGCGCGGTCGTACTCCTCGGCGGTGTACGTGATCGGGATGCGCAGGAACCGCTCGAAGGCGCCGTCGATCCCGAATCGCGGCCCGGCGGCGATGAGCAGACCGTGGCTGCGGGCGGCGAGTGCCAGGGCCGAACTGACCGGCGCGCCGATCCCCACCCAGGCGGTCAGACCGCCGTGCTGCATCGGCACCGACCAGTCGGGGAATGTCTCCTCCACCAGCCGATGCACCGACTCGCGACCGCGGCGCAGCTGCTCGCGGCGCTCCTCCATGATCTCCACGATCTGCGGCAGCAGGTGCGCGACGACCAGCTGCTCGATCACCGGCGTGCCGAGGTCGGTCGAGGGCTTCGCCGCGATGAGGCGCTGGATGTGCGAGCGCTCTGCGCGGATCCATCCGATCCTGAGGCCTCCCCACAGCGTCTTGCTGGCCGATCCGATCATGATGATGGGCGCGCCGGGGGAGGCCGGGTCGGCGTAGCGCGGCATCGGCAGGTAGTCGCCGACACGGTCGATGTCGAGCTCCGCGGTGGTCTCGTCGGCGACCACGATGGTGCCGTGCCCGGCGGCTGCGGCGAGCACCCGCCCGCGCGTCTCCGGGCTCATGGAGGCGCCGGTGGGGTTGTGGAAGTCGGGGATGAGGTAGGCGAGCGCCGGGTTGGAACGGCGGAAGGTCTGCTCGATCGCCTCCGCATCCCAGCCGTCCGCCTCGTCGCCGATCCGGTGCGGTCCCTCCTCGGGTGCCGTGACCGTGATCGGCACGAGCCGCGCGCCGGCGAGGCGGATCGCCTCGATCGCGTGCGGGTAGGTCGGCACCTCGACGACAACCCGGTCGCCGCGCTGCAGGAAGGTGCGGGCGATCAGCGCGATCGCCTGCTGCGCCCCCACCGTGACCAGGATCTGGTCCGGCGAGGTGGGCAGGCCGCGCCGCGTGTACCGCTCGGCGATCTCCGCGCGCAGGTGCGGGAGCCCGACCGGGTCGTAGCCGGGCTCTGGGAGGAACCGCGGCAGCTCCTCAGCGGCGGCGCGCGCGGCGGCGGCCAGGGTCGACGCGGCGGGGAGGGAGGCCTTGGTGAAGTCGAGCATCCCCTCGCCGCCGGTCGCAGGGAGGGGGAGGGAGCGGCCGGGGAGCCGGGCGACGCTGCCGGAGCCGCGCACGCTGTCGACGAAGCCGGCCTCGCGCAGCTGGCGGTACGCCGCGGCGACCGTCGTTCGGCTCAGCTCGAGACGACCGGCCAGGTCGCGCTCGGCGGGCAGGCGGGTGCCGATGGGGATGCGCCCGTCGAGCACCAGGAGGCGGATGCGGTCGGCGAGCGCCGCGTAGCCCGCGGCGGAGGTCCGCCACGAGCCGAGCAGGAGCTCCAAGGAGCGGGCGGTGAGTTGCGCATCCGACATGCAGGCCACTTTACGCAGATTGGCATCTTGCCGCCAGTCCAATCATCGCGATTGGATTACCCCATGACCACCCGACTCCTCCTCACCCGGCGCCTCGTGCAGCTGCTGATCGGCCTGTTCCTCTACGGGATCGCCATCGCACTCATGGTCCGGGCCGGAATCGGGCTGTCCCCGTGGGATGTGCTGGCGCAGGGTCTCTCGATCAAGACCGGCATTCCCTTCGGATTCGTCACGAATCTGGTCGGGCTCGTGGTGCTGGCGTTCTGGATCCCGCTCCGCCAGCGGCCGGGACTGGGCACCATCCTGAACGTGCTGCTCGTCGGGCCCAGCGCACAGCTCGGGCTCGACCTCATCCCGCAGCAGACCGCGCTGTGGGCTCAGGTGCTGTTCTTCGCCGCCGGGCTGGCCTTGCTGGCCGTGGCGACCGGCCTGTACATCGGGCCGCGGCTGGGACCCGGACCGCGCGACGGCCTGATGACCGGCCTCCACGAGCGCACCGGGCGGCCGATCTGGATGGTCCGGACCGGCATCGAGGTGACCGTGCTGACCATCGGGTGGATCCTGGGCGGGAACGTCGGCGTCGGGACGCTCGCGTTCGCGCTGCTGGTCGGCCCGCTGTGCAGCCTCACCCTTCCCTTCTTCGCGATCCGCCTGCCGCAGGACGCTGCAACGGCTGCGGCGGAGCTGGAGAGCGAACTCGAGGGCACCGCCGAGCAGTCGGCCGGCCTCGAGGGCGAGCAGGATGCCGCGCGTTTCGACGTGCGCGACGGCATCCTGCTCGAATCCGACCGGGACGCGCACGCGCGCGCTTTCCGCCCGGACTCCCCCTTCGTCCGCGCTGCGCAGCCCGACCGCGCGCCAACCGCCCCCTCCGGTGCCGCTCGTCCGTCTCGCACGATCGCCGCCCACTGGCTCGACGACCGCCTCACCCGCCGCCCGCGCCACTCCTGACCCGCGCCTCCCGCCGCGCGCCCCCGCGCCTCCCGACCCGCGCCTCCCGACCCGCGCCTCCCGACCCGCGCCTCCCGACCCGCGCCGCCCGACCCGCGCCTCCCGACCCGCGCCGCCGTCGAGTCCTCACTTATTGCACGTTTCCGAGCCGAAAACGTGCAATAAGTGAGGACTCGACGGGGGGCGGGCGGGCTAGGGGGCTAGGCCGGGGCGAGGCGCGGCGGGGCGGGTGGGGCGGGGCGGGCGGGGACTACGCGAGGTGGGCGGCGGCGTAGGCGCGGAGGGCGTCGCGGACGAAGGCGGCGGCGGTGGGGCCGCCGTAGTTCGCCGCGAAGCGCTCGTCGGCGACGTACATGTCGCCGAGGCCGGTCAGGTACGCGGCCGCCGGCGCCCCGGAGCCGTAACCGGGCGTGCCCGGGATGTCGGCCAGCCAGTCGGCGTGACGCTTCGCCAGCGCCTGGGCCTCCTCCGAGTCCGGCGCGACACCGCTGGCTGCGGCGGCCTGCCAGTCGGCGGCGAGCTGCGCCTGGCGCTCCTGCCAGGCTCGCCGCTCCTCGGGTGACTTGCTGCGCCACCAGCGGTCGGACGAGGCGTAGGCCTCCTTCCCCCAGCGCTCCTCGACCTCCTCCTTGTACTGCGTGTGATCGAATCCGTCGAACATCTGCTCGGCCACGATCTCCTCTCCTTCCTCCACTGCGTGGATCGTCGACTCGACCGACGCGATCTGCCGCGCCAGCCGTTCCTGCTCCGCCCGCAGCCACTCCAGGTGGTCGCGCAGGGCGGGTGCCGCATCCGTCCGGTCGTCGAGCACGCGGCCGATGGCGTCGAGGCCGAGGCCGAGCTCGCGGAGCAGGAGGATGCGCTGCAGCCGCACGAGGGAGTCACGGTCGTAGTACCGGTAGCCGTTGCCGCCGACGCGGCTCGGCTCGAGCAGCCCGATGGCGTCGTAGTGGCGCAGCGTGCGGCTGGTGGTGCCTGCGATGCGTGCGATGTCCTGGATGGACCAGTCCATGTCTCCTCCTCTCGTGAGGTGTGAAACCCACGCTAGGAGTTGACGTTACGTCAAGGTCAAGGTGCCCGACAGGCCTGAGTTCGGGACGGGGCGGCGGTCAGCGCTTGGCGCGTGCGGGCACCCGCTTCTGCGGCGTGGAGCCACCGGCACCAGGCTGCGAGGCGTCGGGCTGGGGCTCGGGGATCGTGGACGCGATCTGCTCCGCCGTCTCCTTCGGGCCGTCGATCGTGATCGGCACCTCATGGATGTGGATGTGCGTGTGCGGCCGCGACGCCGGCACCAGCGGCCGGCGAGCGACCGGACGGACCGGCTCGCCTCGACGGTCCTGGCCGGGCAGCGGACGGGAGCGGCGGCCGTAGATCAGCGACGACGAGTCGAGCAGCCACGGAACGAGCGCCACGGTGACGCCGTGGCACAGCATCAGCTGCTTGCTGATGCGGCGGGCGCGGTGGTTGTGCAGCAGAGACTCCCACCAGTGTCCGACGATGTACTGCGGCAGGTACACCGTGACGACCTCCGAGCCGTGCTCCTCGCGGCGGTGCTTCAGGTACTTCACGAGGGGGATGCCGAAGTCGCGGTACGGCGACTCGATGATCGACAGGGGCACGTGGATGTTCTGCTCGATCCACTGGCGCTGCAGCTTCTGCGTCGCCTCCTCGTCGGTCGACACGTGGACGGCCTCGATGGAGTCGTGCCGGGCGGCGATGGCGTAGTCGAGCGCCTTCAGCGCCGGCTTCTGCATCTTGCCGATGAGGACGATCGCGTGGTCGCCGACGGCCCCGAAGGTGGTGACCGGGTCGACCTCGACCTCCTTCTCGACGTCGCGGTAGTACCGGTTCACGCCGAGCATCAGGAACCACAGGATCGGCATGAAGATGAACACCAGGTACGCGCCGTGCGTGAACTTCGTGATGGTGACGACGATCAGCACGATCGCGGTGAGGCAGGCCCCGAACGCGTTGATGCAGAGCGAGCGGACGATTCCGGTGCGCTCGCGGCCGGTCTGGCCTCCCGAGCGCAGCAGGGTGATCCAGTGCTTCACCATGCCGGACTGCCCGAGGGTGAACGAGACGAAGACGCCGATGATGTACAGCTGGATGAGCTGGGTCAGATTCGCCTGGTAGACCACGAGAAGGACCGTCGCGGCGAGGGCCAGGATGATCATCCCGTTGGAGTACACCAGGCGGTCGCCGCGGGTGTTCAGCGCCTTGGGGGCGTAGGAGTCGCGGGCGAGCACGGAGCCGAGCAGCGGGAAGCCGTTGAACGCGGTGTTCGCGGCCAGCAGCAGGACCACTGCCGTCGCGGCCTGCACCAGGAAGAAGAGGACCGAGTTGTTGCCGAAGGTGGCTGCCGCGATCTGGGCGATCAGGCTCCGCTGCGGCGACGTGGCGCACTGGGCCCAGCCCTGCAGATCGCACGGATTCTCGGCGTAGTGGACGCCGCTGATCAGCGCGGTCGCGGTCAGCCCGGCGAACAGGGTGATCGCGATCCCGCCCATGAGCCCGAGGGTGATGCGCGCATTGCGGATCTTGGGTGTGCGGAAGGCGGGGACGCCGTTGGCGACGGCCTCCACACCGGTCAGGGCCGAACATCCGCTCGAGAAGGCGCGCAGCAGCAGGAGCACGACCGCGGCCTGGGTGAGGGAGGTCGCGTGCACCTGGTAGGCGGCGGACTCGGCGACGGGCGCGTCGCCGAACGCGGTGCGCACCAGCGCGGTCACGACCATGAGGCCGACGCTGCCGATGAAGATGTACGTGGGCAGCGCGAACGCTTTCGACGACTCCCGGACACCGCGCAGGTTGACGGCGGCGATCAGGATGACGCAGAGGATGGCGAGCTCGACCCGCCAGGGCGCCAGGAACGGCAGCGCCGAGATGACGTTGTCGACTCCGGAGGCCACGGAGACCGCGACGGTGAGCACGTAGTCGACGAGCAATGCCGAGGCGACGACCAGGCCGGCCTTCTCGCCCAGGTTCTTGTGCGCGACCTCGTAGTCGCCGCCTCCCGACGGGTACGCCTTGACCAGCTGCCGGTAGCTCAGGACGACGGTGACGAGCAGCACGACGACCGCGGCCGCCACCCACGGCGCGAAGGTGAGGAACGCCAGGCCGCCGAGCAGCAGGATCATCAGGAGTTCCTGCGGTGCGTACGCGACGCTGGACAGCGCGTCCGAGGCGAAGATGGGTAGGGCGAGGTGCTTCGGGAGCAGTTGTCCTTCGAGCTTTTCACTCGGAAGCGGGTCGCCGATCAACCAGCGCTTCGGGGATCTCCCCTCAGTTGTCACGAGGTGCGAGCATACTCGCTGGCAATGCACTGTCAAGTCGGCGCGTCGCGCCCCCAGGAGCCTCCCGATCTGGCAACACTGGGCACGGCGTCGCGGAGGCGCCCGGCGCAGCGTATTCGCGCGGCACGGCGAGGGGCAGTTGCCTCACTGGGAGCCGGATGAGCATTCGCTGACTCTTCTCCGAAGCCTCGGCCGCCGGGTCACCGGCGTGCGAGCGCCTCGCTCACCGCACGGCGCACGCGATCCAGCTCTCGTGTGAGAAGCGGTACGACGTCGGCGGGGAGGGCCCCGCGCGCTGCCTGATACCGCAAGTCCGTGCGCAACTGCTGACGGAACTCGTTGAGCGCCGCCTCCGCCTCCCGCACAGCGGCGGCTCCGGCGGCCCGCGCGTCCCGTCCGGTGTCGCGCGCCTCCTGCCGCGGCTCCACCCGGGACCCGCTGCGCTTGGCTTCGCGGGCAGCGGACGCCAACTCGGCGCGCAGGGTGCGCATGGCGTCGTTGACGCCGGCCCGCACCTCGTCGGCGAGCCGGCGCACCGAGTCGGTGACCTCCTCCTCGATCGCGTCGAGCTCGGCCTGCCGGGAGGCGAGTTCCGCGCGGCCCGCGTCCGTGATGGCGTACACCGTCTTGCGGCCGTCGGTCGTCTTGGTGACCAGGCCCTCCTCCTCCAGCTTCGCCAATCGCGGGTAGATGGTTCCCGCGCTGGGGCTGTAGGTGCCGCCGAAGCGGTCGGAGAGCGCCTGCATCAGCTCGTAGCCGTGCTTGGGCGACTCGGCGAGGAGGCTGAGGAGGTAGAGGCGCAGGCTGCCGTGCGAGAAGACGGGGCTCACGCCGACGCCTCCTGCGCACCCGTGCCCTGCGCGGTGGCCGCGCTGCGCAGCACCGCTGCGTCGCCCGAGACCGAGTTCACGCTGATCTCGACCCAGGTGCCGTTCAGCGTGCCGGACGTGCCCGTGTAGCCCTTGCCCATGCCGCCGACCACGGTCATGTTGTCGAGCTGCACCTTGCCCGACACCGTGTTGACGCGGTACCGTGCGCCGACGGCCTCCGGAATGCGGATGGTCGTGTCGCCGGAGACCGTGTTCACCGCGATATCGTCCGGCGTGCCGGTGACGTCGATCATGATGTCGCCCGAGACGCCGTCGGCCGAGAAGCGGCGGATGGCGCCGGTCGCGGTCACGTCGCCGGACACGGTGTGGGCGGAGATGCGACCGGTGTGGTCGCGCACCGAGAGCTCGCCGCTGACGGAGTTGAGCTCGATGTCGCCGGTGAGCCCGTCGGCGACGACATCGCCGTTGACGGTGCTGAGCCGGGCGTCGGTGCGGAGGCCGGAGACGAGCGCGGTCGCGGACACGACACCGAACTTGAGCTCGACATCGCGGGGGACCAGCACGCTGACATCCGCCCGGGCGCTGGAGCGCATGGACTTGAACACCTCGATGAAGTTGTCCCAGCGCAGCTGCGGGTGATCGATCTCCAGCCGATCGCCGTCGATGACGATCTTGAGGTCGCGGCCCGTGACCGAGTGCACCTCGATACGCGCGCCGGGCTCGTCGTGGCCGACGATGTCGATCTGGCCTCCGATGAATCCGACCTTCAGCGCGCGGACGACCTCCACGTCGATGGTGCGGCTCTCGCCGGGCTGGATCAGCCACTTCTCTTGTGCCATTGCTCTGCTCCCTGTTCCTCGGCCCGTGCCGGGACCGTTCGGTGACTCGCGTTATATCGCGACTGTTGACGAGATCACGATATAGCTCGATTGCGAGGGATGCAAGGGTACGGCGTCAGAATCGGCGGAGTTCAGGGTCAGGTCAGGGCGAACCCTGAGAGAGACCGAGCTAACGGCGCAGCCAGGGCTGGAGCAGTCGCGTGACGAACGGCAGCAGCAGGTACGTCATCGTGGGCGTCAGGCACAGCGTGGTGATCAGCACGGACGCGAGCGGCCACAGGCTGTGCCAGCCGGGAACGAAGGCACCGGTCAGGGAGGTGAACAGCAGCGACAGCGGGAAGAACCCGAGCCAGATCGTCACCGCCTGCTTCCAGCGCGGCGGCGCCGCCGGCACACCGGGCTGCGGCGCGTCGAACCAGCCCTCGATGCCGGTCCGCCGCTCCACCCGGGACACCTCTACGAGCTCCCGGCCCTCGTACAGCCAGTCCGCGCGCTCGTCCGACGCCTCCCAGGTCTCCAGCGTGTCGGCGTCGGCGAAGCGGTACAGCATGTGCCAGTCGTCGGAATCCGCGTGGGCCCGGACCCACCCGGATCCGAGAAAGCCATCGAAGGTGTTGGCCAGGTTGACCCCCGCCTGGACCCAGTGGGTCACCTCGGCGAGCCGCGTGCTGTCGACACGGCGGGTGATGGAAACGGTGATCGGGAGGCGACGCGCTCGTGACGCGTCGACGAGAGGCTCTTGTGGAGACATGCGTCCATTGTCTCCGGGCCGCGTTACGCGCGGATTTCGGGAGGAGCCTCAGCTGTTCTTCGACATCCTGTTGCTCGACACCGAGCGCTCGCTCGCGGCGCCGCCGCCGAAGAGAGCGGGGCTGTCCCGGACCACCAGGCGCGGCGCGACCAGGCGGTGGCGGGGATCCGCCACGTCGTCGCCGCGTCGCACGCGGCCGCCGTGGGTGCCGGTCAGCAGCTCCAGCACGCCGGCGGCGACCTCGTCGAGCTGCTGGGCGACGCTCGAGAAGCCGAGGGAGGCGGCCACCGGGGTGTCGTCGTACCCGATGACCGGGATGCGGCCTCCCGTGGCCGTCAACGCGCCCAGCGCGAGCGAGTCGGAGGCGCAGACCAGACCGTCGAGGGGTCCCGCCTGCAGTTCGAGCCGTCGCACGGCCTCCGCGCCGAACGGAACGGCATCCTCTGCGGCGATGTCGAGCAGACGCAGCTCCTCCTCCGACAGGCCGCTGCCCTGTCGCATGGCCTCGCGCCAGCCCGCACGGCGGTCGTCACCGGTGCCGGACCCGCTGGGCCAGCCGAGGAACCCGATACGCCGGGCGCCGCGCGACAGCAGGTGGAGGGTCGCGTCGCGCACGCCGGCGCGGCCGTCCACATCCACCCAGAGATGTTCGGGGTCCGTCATGTCGTCGATCCCCCACGGGCGGCCGAACGTGACGAAGGACTGGCCGTTCTCGATCAGCCATTCCGTGCGCGGATCGCCGTGGAACGTCGAGGTGAGCACGAAAGCGTCCACATCGGCCGCGTCCGACAGCCGACGGAACTGCTCGATCTCGCCCTCCGGACCGTCGGCGGTGAACAACAGCATCCGCAGGCCCTGCCGATCGGCCTGTTCGGTGAGCGCATGGAGGAACCGGTCGAGGATGCTGCCCGAGATCCCGTCCTGGGTGATCGGGTCGAGGCGGATCCCGATCGTCGAGCTCTTCTGCGTGCGCAGACGGCGCGCGGAGGCGTGCGGACGATAGCCCAGCGAGTGGATGGCGGCCTGGACGCGTTCCCGGGTCTCGGGACGCACCAGCTCTGGCGCGTTGAGGACGTTCGAGACCGTCTGCCGGGAGACGCCGGCCACGCCGGCGACATCGCTCACGGTCGGCTGCGCACCCATCGCGACTCCCTCCTCTGCGGCTGGATATGACCCTAGTGGTCTGCTTGACACCTGCGGAACCGCGTGGCTACTGTGGCAGGCATCCCGGTTTGATCGTTCAAACTCAGCTTAGCAATCGGTGATTTGATCGATCAAACGTACAGGGAGTGACGATCGACTCGGAGCGGAGGAACGGATGCGCGCATCGCTGCGGAGCACCCGCGTCACCTCACGCATGCCGAAGAATCGCTCACAGACCGCACCACCCGACGGGTTGTCCACGACCTTCCCGACCCTTCCGGCGTGCGCCCCGGCTAGCGGGCACACTCACACCAAGGAGACACGAATGCGCAAGATCACACACCGCTGGCTCGCGGGCGGCGCCGTCGCCGCGGCGACCGCGCTCGCCCTCACGGCGTGCGGCTCCGGCTTCGGCGGCAGCAGCAGCAGCACCGACAGCGGCAAGCTCACCTCGTCCGACAAGGCCCTCACGGTCATGATCGGCTCGTCCGGCGACGCCGAGACGACCGCGGTGAAGTCCGCCGTTGCCGACTGGGCCAAAAGCTCCGGCACCACGGCGAGCGTCGTCGCAGCGTCCGACCTGAACCAGCAGCTCTCGCAGGGCTTCGCCGCGAAGAAGCCGGCCGACGTCTTCTACCTCTCCACCGACGCCCTCGCCGGGTACGCCTCCAACGGCTCCCTCCTCGCGTACGGCGACCAGCTGAGCAACAAGAGCGACTTCTACCCGAGCCTGGTGAAGTCGTTCACGTACGACGGCAAGTTCTACTGCGCCCCGAAAGACTTCTCGACGCTGCAGCTGGTGATCAACACCGACGCGTGGAGTGCCGCGGGACTGAGCGACTCCGACATCCCGAAGACATGGGACCAGCTCGAGTCCGTCGCCAAGAAGCTCACCACGGGCAGCCAGGTCGGGCTCGGCATCTCCGGCGAATACGCCCGTGTCGGCTCGTTCATGGTGCAGGCCGGCGGCAACCTCATGAATGACGACAGCACGAAGGCCACCGCGAACAGCGACGCCAACGTCAAGGCGCTCGACTTCGTCAAGACGATGCTCAACGGCGGCGAGCTGAAGTACGCCAAGGATCTCGGCGCCGGCTGGGGCGGAGAAGCCTTCGGCAAGGGCCTCGCGGCGATGACGATCGAGGGCAACTGGATCACGGGTGCGCTCAAGTCCGACTTCCCGAACATCAAGTACAAGATCGTCGAGCTCCCGAAGGGCCCGGCCGGCCAGGGCACCCTCCAGTTCACCAACTGCTGGGGCATCGCGGCCGACAGCCCCAACCAGGCCGCAGCGCTGAAGCTCGTCGAGAAGCTGACGAGCAAAGACGACCAGCTCGCGTTCTCGAAGGCGTTCGGTCCGATGCCGTCCATCAAGTCGGCCGCCGACGAGTGGAAGTCCGACAACCCCGACCTGGTGCCCTTCCTGAGTGCCGCCGACTACGCCAAGGGCGTCCCGACGGCCAAGGGCTCCGCCGATGTCGTGACCGACTTCAACAGCAAGCTGGAGTCGCTGGCCACCGGCGACCCGAAGTCCATCCTCGACGCCACGCAGAAGAACCTCGAAGCGCTGCTCAAGTAGTACGCCGCACAAATAGCGCACCGCACAGAGCGAACGCTCGGAGGGAAAGGCCTCTCATGTCTGCAACCACGAGTCGGTCTCGTCGCACCGGAATCCGGCGCGGCGAGGCCGCCTCGGGGTGGTTGTTCACCGCCCCGGTCATCCTGCTGCTCGGCGTCTTCCTCGTCGTGCCGGTGCTCATGGCGCTGTGGGTGAGCTTCTCGGACTGGGGAGGGCGCGGCAGCCCGTTCTCCTCCGACGTGAAGTTCGTCGGCTTCGACAACTATGCGGCGCTCCTGGGGGGCGGCGGCCTGGCCGAACAGGACTTCGGCATGTCCCTCAAGAACAACGCCTGGTACGTCGTGCTCGTGGTCCCCCTCCAGACGGCCGTGTCGCTCGGCCTGGCGGTCCTCGTCAACCGGGCCGTCCTCCGCGGGCGCGGCTTCTTCCGCACCGCTTTCTACTTCCCGTCGGTGACCAGCTCGGTGGCGATCACCGTGCTGTGGCTCTTCCTGTTCAGCACGAGCGGCGCGGTCAACAAGATGCTCTCGTGGTTCGGCATCCACGGTCCGAACTGGTTCAACGACCCGAGCGGCATCATCCACGACCTGCTCGCCGCCTTCGGGGTGTCCCAGGGACCGGCGGCCCTCACGCAGAACACGACGCTCGGCGTCAGCTGGTGGGACTGGCTGGGAGGCCCGTCCGTGGCGATGTCGGCGTACATCATCATGGCCGTGTTCACCACGAGCGGTACCTTCATGCTGCTGTTCCTGGCAGCGCTGCAGAACCTCGGCGGAGACGTGACAGAGGCCGCGATGATGGATGGCGCGAACGGCTGGCAGCGCTTCTGGCGCGTCACCCTCCCTCAGCTCCGGCCGACGCTGTTCACCGTCCTCACCCTCGGCCTCATCGGCTGCTGGCAGGTGTTCGACCAGATCTACACCGGGACCCGCGGCGCACCCGGCAAGACCACGCTGACGCCGGCCTACCTCTCCTACCAGACCTCGTTCGTGAATCAGGAGTGGGGCCAGGGCGCCGCGATCGCCTTCATCCTCTTCGTCATCATCGTCGTCTTCACGCTCTTCCAGCGCTGGGTGCTGCGCGAACGGGCGGTGTCCAAGCGGCGGATGCGGCTCTACCAGCCCGCGCTCGCGGCCGGCACGGCCGCGGGTGGGGCGCCGAGCAGCGTCCCCGCCCCGGGCGACGACTCCGACCGGAAGGGAGCGCTCCGATGAGCACGACCGCACTCGAGGCGGACCGCGAGGCGCAGACCCCTCAGCCGGCCCGCCCCCGGCCGTCCGGCCGGCGGCGGCGTTCGACCGGCACGGTCGTCGCCACGTCGATCACGTACGCGATCCTCGTCGTCCTCGCGATCGTCTACATCATGCCGTTCCTCATCCAGCTGGCGACCTCCTTCAAGACGGACGCGGAGGCGACCGCGGACCCGATCGCGCTCATCCCTCAGACCTTCACTGCGGCGGCGTACACCAAGCTCTTCGTCAACTCCGACTTCCCGATCTGGTTCGGCAACTCCGCCCTCGTGACCGTCGTGGTGACGCTGGGCCGCGTCTTCTTCGCCTCGCTGGCCGGTTACGCCCTCGCGCGGCTGCACTTCCGCGGGAGGACGGTCGTCTTTGCGGCCCTCGTCGCGGTCATGTCGGTGCCGATGGTGGTGCTCCTGATCCCCAAGTTCCTCGTGATCAATCAGCTCGGCATGTACGACTCGTACACGGGCATGATCCTGCCGCTGCTCACCGACGCGGCCGGGGTCTTCATCATGAAGAACTTCTTCGAGTCGATCCCCGCCAGCGTCGAGGAGCAGGCGCGCATCGACGGCGCTGGGACCTTCCGCGTGTTCTGGTCGATCGTGCTGCCGATGGCGCGACCGGCCCTCATCACGATCGTCATCCTGTCGTTCCAGGGATCGTGGAACGAGCTCGCGCACTTCATCGTCTCGACGCAGAGCCCCGCCCTGACGACCCTGACCAAGGGCGTCGCCGGGCTGGCCAGCGGGCAGCTCAGCCAGGGCAGCCAGTACCCGCTCAAGCTCGCGGCGGCGGCGATCATGACCATCCCGGTGGCGGTGCTGTTCTTCGTCTTCCAGCGGAAGATCATGAACTCGAGCGAGGGGGCGGTCAAGGAATGACCGCATCAGAGCCGACCATCCTGGCCAGCTGCGGGGGCCTGAACGCGGGAGCGTGGAGCGACTCCGTCTACGGACCGCTGCTGCACCACGCCATCGCTCTGGCCGACGTGCAGGGTCGCGCCCCACGGGTGACCCACATCAACACGGCTGGCGGCGACCAGCGGCACGTGGAGGGCGCAGAACTGGAGGCCGCGCGTGCAGCCGGAGTCGAGGCCACCCATCTGCGGATGTTCCCGCACCCCAACATCGACGACATCCGCGCGCATCTCCTGCGGCAGGACGTGGTCTGGGTGAGCGGAGGCAGCCTCGTCAACCTCCTCGCGGTCTGGCGCGCGCACGGTCTCGACCGGCTGCTGACCGAGGCGTGGCAGGCGGGCGTGGTGCTCGCCGGAGGCTCCGCCGGCGCGCTGTGCTGGCACGAGGGCGGCACCACCTCCTCGTTCGGGCCGGAGATCACGGCGGTGGCCGACGGGCTGGCCCTCGTGCCCGGGTCGCTGGCGGTCCACTACGACTCCGACCCCGTGCGGCGTCCGGCTCACCACCGCGCGGTCACGGACGGCACCCTGCCCGACGGGTACGCACTCGACGAGGGTGTCGGACTGGTCTACCGCGGTCGCCGCCCGGCCGAGGTCGTCGCCGAGCGACCTCGGGCGTACGCCTGGCGCGTGGAGCGGGACGGCGGCGGGGTGCGCGAGACGCTGATCGAGCCCCGTGTGCTCGGGCAGGAGTACGCCGCCGCATGACACCGCAACCGAACACCGCACGGGACGAACCGATGACCGCCGAACCGACCACCGCAGAACCGACCACCGCCGAGCACGAAAGCACCACTCCGACGATGACCCAGCCTCTCCAGCCGCTCCTTCACGACAGCGTCGTGGTGCTGACCGCCCCCTCCCAGGCATGGTCGGCGCCCGACGGACGGATCGACGGGCACGGCATCCACGGCTTCTACCACTCGGATCTGCGCGTGCTCGACCAGGTGGCGCTCACTGTCGGCGGAGCCGAGCCGGAGCACATCGCCACATCCGGTCCTGACGCCGGGACCGCCGTCTTCACCGCCCTCGCCCGCGGGATCGACGACGCGACCGCCGACCCGCGGGTCCGTCTCGACCGGACCCGCACGGTGCAGGCCGGGGCGCTGAGCGAGCGGATCGTGCTGCGCAACGCGCTCCGCGACGGCATCCGGACGACTGTCGAGGTCGCTTTGCGGGCCGATTTCAGCCCGATGCAGCAGATCAAGGCGGGGCTGAGCGGCAGCGAGCATCCCGTCACCGTCGAGGCCGATGGCGCTGGTGCGCTGCTGCGCAGCGGACCCGTCACCTCACGGGTCCACGCGCCGAACGCAGAGGTCGCCGTGACGGACGACGTCATCACCCTGCACTGGGACGCCGAGGTTCCCGCCGACGGCGAGGTCGTCCTCGACTGGCGCGCGGTCGTCGACGACCCGACGGCTGTGGTGGGCGGTGCCGAGCCGTCCGCCGCCTGGAGCGCCTTCCAGGCCCAGACCGGCGACTCCCGCCTCGCCTCCTGGCTGCACCAGGCCGTCGCCGACCTGCAGGCGTTGCGCATGTCGACCGTCGAGCGGCCGGAGGACGTCTTCCTCGCCGCGGGCGCACCGTGGTTCTTCACGCTCTTCGGCCGGGACTCGCTGTGGGCTGCCCGCATGCTGCTTCCGCTCGGGCACGAACTCGCCGCCTCCACCCTCCGCATCCTCGCCCACCACCAGGGCACGCGCACGGTCGCCGCAACCGCCGAGCAGCCGGGCAAGATCATGCACGAGCTTCGGCCGGCCGCTCTGACCATCCCCGGGGAGGGCGTCGTCCTCCCGCCGCTCTACTACGGGACCGTGGATGCGACGGCCCTCTGGGTCTGCCTTCTCCACGACGCGTGGAGATGGGGCATGCCGCGGGACGAGGTCGAAGCGCTGCTCCCGCACCTCGAAGCCGCCCTCGCCTGGATGCGCGACTACGGCGACAGCGACGGCGACGGGTTCCTCGAATACGTGGACACCACCGGTCACGGGCTCGCCAACCAGGGCTGGAAGGACTCGGGCGACTCCATCCAGTGGCGCGACGGCTCCCTGGCCGACGGCCCGATCGCGCTCTGCGAGGTGCAGGGCTACGCCTACGAGGCCGCGATCGGGGGCGCAGAGTTGCTGGAGGCTTTCGGGCGCCCCGACGCCGATGAGTGGCGGAGTTGGGCGGCCGGCCTCAAGGAGCGCTTCGCGGCCTCCTTCTGGATCGACGACCCGGCCGGCGCCTACCCCGCTGTCGCGCTGGATGCCGCCAAGCGGAAGGTGGACACCGTCACCAGCAACATCGGCCACCTGCTCGGGACGGGCATCCTCGACCGGGAGCAGTCCGAACAGGTCGCACGCCGGCTCGTCTCCCCCGAGCTGTCCTCCGGGTACGGCCTCCGCACCATGTCGACGGACTCGGCAGGCTTCTGGCCGCTGAGCTACCACGGCGGCAGCGTCTGGGCGCACGACACGGCGATCGTCGTCGGCGGGTTGGCGCGCGAGGGATTCCGTGAGGAGGCCGCGCAACTGGCTGACGGATTGCTCGCCGCGGCCACAGGCTTCGGCTACCGGATGCCGGAACTCCACTCCGGCGACAGCGCGGAGGCCACCAGCGCTCCCATCCCGTACCCGGCGGCGTGCCGTCCGCAGGCCTGGTCCGCTGCTGCGGCCGTCGCGGTGCTCAGCGCGCGGCTCGGCCTCCGCGCGGACGCTCCGGCCGGACGCTTCGAGGTCGACCCCGACCCGGCGGCCGGTGGGATCCGCATCCACGGCCTCCGCTTCGCCGGCGAGCCCCGCGACGTCGCCGCCTGACGCGCTGCGCCCAGGCTTACCGACCGCGGTGCAGCGTCACGACTGCGGGCCGGCATCACGACTGCGGTGCGGCGTCACGACTGCGGGCCGGCGTCACGGCTGCGGGGCGGCGTCACGACTACGGGGCGGCGTCACGGCTGCGGGGCGGCGTCACGACTACGGGGCGGCGACACGACTGCGGTGCGGCGACACGACTGCGGTGCGGCGACCCGCAGCAGACGTGACGCGGCACCGCAGTCGCACCCCGTGGACCTGCGGGCACCGGCCCGCGGAGTGGGGATGCGTCCGCCGCGGCGGCGAAAGCCGCCCGTTGTAACGTGCGCCAGCGCGAACGGCGGCGGTCGTTACGAACGGCGGCGCACGCTCATAAAGGGCGGGAGGGACCGGGGCGGGACGGGCGAGGCGGGACCGCCGGCGCGGCAGCGTTGCGCGGCGCTACAGCAGCGCCATGATCTGGCGGGCGATGATGCGGCCCGCCCGGTTCGCCCCGATGGTGGACGCCTGCGGGCCATACCCGGCGAGGAATATGCGCGAGTCCTGCCAGGAGGCGCCGGATGAGACGGTCAGCCCGCCGCTCTTCTCTCGCAGCCGCAGCGGGGCGAGGTGGCGGAGCTCCGGCCGGAAGCCCGTCGCCCAGATGATCGCGTCGGCCTGGGTGAAGGACCCGTCCGGCCACCGCACGCCGTCCTCCTCGATCCGGGTGAACATCTCCCGCTCCAGCAGGATGCCGCGTTCGATCCCGGCCGCGATGCGCCGGGTGCGGGGCACGCCCGTCCCGCTCACGATCGACGGCAGCGCTTGACCGGCCCGGGCCGCCGCGTCCTGCATCGCCACCGCCGCGACACCGCCCTCGATGGTCAGCTCGGACTCGTCCCGGAAGTCGACCGGCCGCCGCGTGGCCCAGGTCAGGGAGCCGGCGACGCCCTCCAGCTCCAGCAGGAAGCCGATCGCGCTGGTGCCGCCGCCGACCACCACCACGGACTGCCCCACGAACTCCTCCGCCGAGAGGTAGCTCGACGTGTGCACATGCCGCCCGCGGAATTCGTTCATGCCCGGGTAGTACGGCACGAACGGCGCCCCCCAGGTCCCCGTCGCGTTGACGACCACACGGGTGGCCGTCTCGCCGGCGGTGTGCTGCACCATCAGGTCGGCGCCCCGGTCGAACACGCTCGTCACGGTCACCGGCCGCTGCACGTCGAGCCCGAAGTGCTCCTCGTAGCGCCGGTAGTAGCCGGCCACGATGTCCCGCGCCGGCAGCGACCGGTCGGCGGTCTCGAAACTGAGCCCGACCTCCGCCATACCGGGCAGATCGTTGACGTGGTGGGCGCTGCCCAGCTTGAGCGCATCCCACCGGTGCTGCCACGCTCCACCCGTGCGCGGACCGCGGTCGTACACGATGAAATCGACCCCGGGAACCAGCTCGAACCGGCGCAGATAGTACGCAACAGCAAGGCCCGCCTGGCCCGCGCCGATCACCACCACCTGGGTGTCGGTCCTGGTCGTGCTCACGCGCTCATCCCATCACTTCTCGCTGTGCGGCGACTCGGGGGGCCATGGGGCCCGCATGCTAAACTCGATGCTAGTTTTCACTGTTCTTATTCGATCCCCGGCGATTCTCTCGCGCGGGCTGGGACCAAAAGGGGGTCACGCATGGGGCGCGGCCGTCAGAAGGCGAAGCACACCAAGATCGCTCGCCAGTTGAAGTCATTCAGTCCTTCCGTGAACTATGACGCGCTGGAGCGTGAGCTGACCGGTCATTCCCACAGCGAAGACGACCAGTACGCCAAGTGGGCGGAGTACGAGTCCGAAGAAGAGACGGAGTCGGACGACGAGTACGAGTACGAGGATGAAGACGAAGAGACGGACACTCCCAAGCGCGCCTAGCGCCTCCCGCCCCCGCTGAACGGCCCTCACACGAACGGCCCTCAGAGCCAGCCCTGCCGCGTGGCGATCGACACGGCCTCCGAGCGGTTGCGCGCTCCCGTCTTCCCGATGGCGCTCGACAGATGGTTGCGCACCGTCCCCTCACTGAGGTGCAGCCGGCCTGCGATGTCCGAGATCGTGCCTCCCTCGCCGGCCACCCCGAGCACCTCCGCCTCGCGGACGGTGAGCGGCGACGCACCGGAGGCCAGCGACTCCGCCGCGAGAGCCGGGTCCACGACGCGCAGTCCCGACGCGACCCTCCTCACCGCGTCCGCCAGCTGCGCGGACGGAGTGTCCTTGACGACGAAGCCCGACGCACCGGCCTCCATGGCGCGGCGCAGGTAGCCGGGCCGGCCGAACGTCGTCACGATCAGGGAGCGGCACCCGGGTACCGCCGCACGCAGAGCGGCAGCGGCCTGGATGCCGTCCGCTCCGGGCATCTCGACGTCGAGCAGCGCCACGTCGGCCTGCGACGATTGCGCCGCCGCGACCACCTCGTTCCCGCGGCCCACCTGCGCGACGACCTCGAGGTCCGGCTCCAGGTCGAGCAGGGCGGCCAGGGCGCCGCGGACCAGCGCCTGGTCGTCGGCCAGCAGCAGGCGGATCGGCGTACTCATGCCGCCCTCCGTACGCTGAGGAGGGTGCCGCCGCGCGGACCGGACGTCAGGGCGACGCTCGCGCCCACCTGCGCCGCGCGGGCGGTCAGACCGGCGAGTCCGGACCCGCCATGCCGCGGCGACCCGCCGACGACGGCACCCACCGGGGCCGGCGTCGCGGACGCCTCCGCCGCCCCGTGCCCGTCGTCCTCGATCTCCAGGGTGTCCGGACTGACGGTCACCCAGCAGTTCCGAGAGCCGGAGTGACGGATCACATTCGTGACGCCCTCCCGCAGCACCCAGCCGAACAGCTCGCGCAGGTCGGGCTCCACCTCCTCGCCGTTCCGCGGCAGGTGCGCCTGGATGTCCGCAGCGGCGAGGCTCGCCTGGGCCGCGGCCAGCTCGGTGGACAGGCTCATCTCGCGGTAGCCGGCGACAGCAGCGCGCAGGTCCGCCAGCGCCGACCGGCTGAGCCGCTCGATGTCCGCGATCTCGTCGGCGGCACGCGCCGGGTCCACCGGGATGAGCCTCCGCACCAGCTCCGACTTCACCGTCACGACCGTCAGCGTGTGCCCGAGGACATCGTGCATGTCCCGGGAGAAGCGGGCGCGCTCATCGATCACGGCGAGCCGGGCGATCTCCCCCTGCGCGTTCCGCAGCCGGCGGAGGGTGTCGATCTGGCGGGCGAAGGCGCTCATCATGGTGCCGATGGAGATGGTGACGAGCGTGATGTACCAGTCGTCCTCCAGGGTGCCGCCGACAGCGAAGACGATGAGCTGGAGGGCGCCCAGTGCGCCGATGATCACGACCCCGGCGATGGTGCGGGACACGACCATCCCGACGACACAGGCGACATAGACCCAGGTCCAGCAGGCGACCGTCCCGATCAGGGGGAACAGCGTCAGGGTCAGCACGAAGTAGACCGCGAGGCCGACGAAACGGGTCCGCTCGTCCTCCCACCACAGCAGCGGAGGGAGGACGAGGAACCCGACGTACACGACGGCCAGCAGGACGGTCGTCAGCAGCTTCTCGGGCAGCGACTCGGAAGATGTCCAGAGGGCCACCAGGACGGAGACCTGGTAGAGCAGACCGACCGCGGCCCCTGGGTACCAGCGGAAGGCGGCCGGGTGGACGAGCCGGGCCCGCCACCCGATCGGGCGGACCTCCTGCACCTCGCTCGAGAACACGTTGCCACCTTAGAACAGGATGCGGAGGGCCTCAGCCGCGAGCCGAGTCACGGCGGTAGCGCCACACCACCAGGGCTCCGAGCGCCAGCGTCCAGGCCGCCAGGACGATGGCAGGGGTGAGCGCATCCCCGCTCTGCAGGGCGCCGAACTGGCCCACCCGGTTCAACCAGTAGGAGGGCACCGCCTGGGCGACGTTCGCCACCCACGCGGGGAACACCTGCAGCGGGATCCAGAGGCCGCCGAGCACGGCCATCCCCATGAACACAGCCATGAACAGCGGCTGCGCGAACTCCGGCTTGGCGAGCTGCCCGATGAGGATGCCGAGCAGGGCGAACGGGATGACGCCGCACCAGATGCCGAGTCCCGCGAGCAACCAGCTGCCCACCGAGAGGTCCGGGTGGTACAGCGCGATCGACACGGCCACGATCACCAGGATGCTGAACAGCGCGAGCGCGAGGGCGGCGACGAGCTTGGAGACCAGGTACCCGGTGCCGGTGAGCGGCGTGATGCGCAGCTGGCGGTTCCAGCCGATCGAGCGCTCCGTGACGATCTGGAACGCCTGCGACAGGGCGGCCATCATGCCGCCGTACGCGGCGACCTGGACGGTGGTGACGACGATCCAGGGCAGGTGCGTCGTGGAGTCCACCTGGCCGGCGCCTCCGAACGTCCCGCCGAAGGCCAGCAGCATGACGAGGGGGACGGCGAGCGTGAAGACCATGGAGCGCATGTTCTTCAGCTGACGGAGGGACTCGCGTCCGAGGTAGGCGATGCTCATGAGAGGGCTCCTTCCGTGTCGCGCGCCTCGGTGAGGGCGAGGAAGGCCTCATCCATGGTGTGCGCGGTCACTTCGATGTCGTGGATGTCGTGGTGCGTCGCGAGCAGCGCCCGCAGGGTGGCGTCGGAGTCGTCGCTGACCAGCGTCAGCTGATCGCCGCGACGGTCGGCCCTGCGGACGCCGGGGAGGGCGGCGAGCGCCGCCTGCGTCGCCGTCGTCGCGGGGAACGCGGCCGTGGCGCGGATGCGCCGGCCGGAGACGACCGCCTTGACCTCCGTCGGCGTGCCGTCAGCGACGACGTGCCCGCGGGCCATCATGACGATGCGGTCGGCGTACTCGTCGGCCTCGTCGAGGTAGTGGGTGGCGAACACGACGGTGCGCCCGGCGGCCGTGAATTCGCGCATCGACTGCCAGAAGGTCCGCCGCGCCTCCACATCCATGGCCGCGGTCGGCTCGTCGAGGAAGAGCAGGTCGGGGTCGGAGACGACGGCGACGGCGAACCGTGCGCGCTGCTGCTGGCCGCCGGAGAGCTTGGCGACGCGCTGCCGGGCGATCTCGGTGCAGCGGGCCCGTTCGAGCGCCTCCGCGACGCTGAGTGGATGCCGGTGCGCCGCCGCGACGAGGGCGACCGACTCGGCGACCGTCAGCGTGGGCAGCAACGCGCCGCCCTGGAGCATGGCGCCGACCCGGCCGTCGCGGATGGCGTCACGCGGCCGGCTGCCGAAGAGCTCCGCGGTGCCCGCGGTGGGCCGGGCGAGCCCGAGTGCGAGGTCGATGGTGGTGGATTTGCCGGCCCCGTTGGGGCCCAGGAGGGCGACGACCTCTCCGGGGCGGATGCTCAGGTCCACGCCGTCGACGGCGGTCAGCGGGCCGAAGGTCTTGCGGAGGCCGGAGAGGCGGATGGCGGGTGTCTCGTTCACGTCTCCAGAGTGGCGGCGCGGCGACGTCCGCTCGCAGAGCGGGTGTCAGGTTCCGGGGGTGACGTTTGTCACGCCCGGGCCTCCCGCATCCCCGCGGCGCGCACGAGGCCGACGACGCCCAGGATGCCGCCGACGGTCAGCAGGATGCCTCCGACCAGCACGGCGAGGTCCTGCGCGGCGTTCGCGGCCGCCGGCGCCGCGGCCGTCGGATCGTCGGGCGGCAGCACGGAGGAGACGCCGGGGCCGCCGCCGGAACCCGCCTGGCCCACGCCGGCCGCAGCGGTCGCGGCGCCGGACGGCACAGCGGGGAGGTGCACGGCCGCAGAGGCAGTGGCGACGGTGGTCGACGCACGCTGCAGCAGCACGAAGAACGACGTGGCCGGCGCACCGGCCGGTCGTGCCGGGAGGGCCGTCCGGAGCGAGGCGGTCGTCTCCCCGTCGGAGAGCGCGATCGTCGTCGACACCGCGGTGTAGTCCGCCCCGGCGCGCGCTGTGCCGTCCGCCGTCATCACGTCGACCGTTGCGCTGCCCTCCGGCGACGGACGCGACACCGTGATGAGCACGCTGGTGCTGCCGGCGACCACGGAATCGGCCGAGACCGTCAGCGGCGCGCTCGCGGGGGTGGCGGTCAGCGTCGCACTGCCCGCCGAGGAGAGCAGCCCGGAACCGTCCCCGGGCTGGTAGGTCGCCGACACGGTATGGGACCCCGCCGACGGGACGAGCAGGTCGGCGCGGGCCACACCCTCCGCGGTGACCGTCGCGGGGACGGCCGGGCCTCCGTCGAGGGAGAAGGCCACGGTCCCCGTGGACGGCGGGGCGAGGAGCATGCGGCTCACGGTGGCCGAGACCGATGCGACCCCGCCCGCTGCGACCTCGGCCGGAGCGCTGACCGCGACGGCCGTCGCAGCGGTGCACGCCGGAGCCGCGTCGAAGCGGACCTCGGTTCCGCCCAGCCGCCAGGCGAGATCCGGCTCGACGGCGGCATCCACGGTCAGCAGCCAGACGCGGTGATGCTCGCCCGGCTCGAACACGGTCGGCTGGCCGCGGTCCGCGGCGCCGGCGGTCAGGTCGTTCGCTCCCGTTCCGGCCGGGAGGGTCACGGTGGCCTTCTCGGAGGACCGGTAGCCGACCACGACGGTGCGGACCGCGACGGCGCCGAGGGGCGCATCCTGGACGCAGTCGACGAGCGGAGTGAGGGCGGGCGCGCTCGGGGCCGGGGGAACGGGCGAGGCCGGTGCGGCGACCGGCGCCGTCTCGCCTGCGGCAACCGCCGGAGCGGCTCCGAGCAGGGCGCCGAGGCCCGCGAGGGTGAGCGCACACGCCAGGCGAAGTCGGGCGTGCGGTCGGCTCACACGCGTCACTCTAGCGGGAGGGCGTCCGCCGCCGCTCCGACCAAAAAGGGTGACGCGGGGTCAGCCGGCGTAGCAGCCGACCAGCCGCACGGCGCCGCCGTCGACGCCCTTCGCGCCCTGCTCGAAGCCGGTGAGGTCACGGGAGGCGGTCGACACGGTCCCTACCCGCCAGGTCGGGATGCCGTCGGCCGTCACCGCCGCGGCGACCGCATCCGCCGCCTCCGGTGCCACAACGGCGAACATCCCGATGCCGAGATTCCAGGTGCCCTCGCTCGACTCCAGCGTGCTGCCCGCCAGGTCGCTCAGGATACGGAACACCGGCGTCGGCGACCACGTGGAGCGGTCGACCTCCACCCAGGAGCCGACCGGGAGCACCCGGGCGAGGTTCGCAGCGATGCCGCCGCCGGTGACGTGGCTGAGGGAGTGGACGGCGCCTCCGAACGATGCGTCCTGGAGCACCCGGAGCAACGGGCCCGTGTAGAGGCGGGTCGGCTCGAGGAGCGTGTCGCCGACGACCCCGCCGAAGTCCTCCGAGTGGTCGGTGAAGCCGATTCCGCGCGCCGCGAGGATGTGCCGGACCAGCGAGAAGCCGTTGGAGTGGAGTCCCGATGAGGCCATCGCGAGCACCACGTCGCCGTCGCGGACGCGGTCGGCGCCGAGCACCGCATCCGCCTCCACGGCGCCCACCGCTGCGCCGGCCACGTCGTAGTCGTCGGGACCGAGGAGCCCGGGGTGCTCGGCGGTCTCGCCGCCGACGAGCGCCGTCCCGGTCTGCTCGCAAGCGCGGGCGATGCCGGCGACGATCGCGGCGATCCGCTCGGGCACCACCTTGCCGCAGGCGATGTAGTCGGTCATGAAGAGCGGGCGCGCGCCCACCACGACGATGTCGTCGACCACCATGCCGACCAGATCCTGACCGATGGTGTCGTGCCGGTCGAGCGCCTGGGCGATGGCGACCTTGGTGCCGACGCCGTCGGTGGAGGTCGCCAGCAGCGGGCGGCGGAAGTCGCGCAGGAACGAGACGTCGAACAGCCCGGCGAAACCGCCGACGCCGCCCAGCACCTCGGAGCCGTGCGTGCGGCCGACGGCGGCCTTCATGAGCTCGACGGCCCGGTCTCCGGCCGCGGTGTCGACGCCGGCAGCGGCGTAGGAGGCGGACGTGGAAGCGGTGGAGTCGGTCACCGCTCCATCGTATCGGCGGCGGCTGCTCCTGACGGCCCGCTCCGGCCGGCTGCCCCTGCCTGCCGGCCTACTCCTGCCGGCCCGGGTCGCCGAACGAGAGCAGCGGCTCGAGCTCGGAGTCCGGGCCCGGCTCGCAGCCATCCGACGTGGCGTCGGAGCCGTCGTCGGTCGCGGCGACGGTCGGACGCTCCAGGAGGTTCTTGCCGAGGTGGTGCGCATCCGGCAGCTCGATCGGGTAGACGCCGGTGAAGCAGGCGGTGCAGAGCCGCTCGCGGGGCTGCTCCGTCGCCTCGATCATGCCGTCCTCCGACAGGTAGCCGAGGCTGTCGGCGCCGATTGACTGGCGCACCTCCTCCACGCCCAGGCCGGTCGCGATCAGCTCGGCGCGCGAGGCGAAGTCGATGCCGTAGAAGCACGGCCAGGTGATGGGCGGGCTGGAGATGCGGACGTGCACCTCGGCGGCGCCGGCCTCCCGCAGCATCGACACCAGGGCGCGCTGCGTGTTGCCGCGGACGATCGAGTCGTCGACCACGACCAGGCGCTTGCCCTTGATGACCTCCTTCAGCGGGTTCAGCTTCAGCTTGATGCCGCGCTGGCGGATGGTCTGCGACGGCTGGATGAAGGTCCGGCCGACGTACGAGTTCTTCACCAGGCCCTGCCCGAAGGGGATGCCCGATGCCTGCGCGTAGCCGATGGCGGCCGGCGTGCCGGACTCCGGGGTCGGGATGACCAGGTCGGCCTCGACCTCGTGCTCCCGTGCCAGGCGGCGGCCCATCTCGACGCGGGCCTCGTAGACGCCGCGGCCCGCGATCGTCGTGTCGGGACGCGCCAGGTAGACGTACTCGAAGACGCAGCCGGCGCGCTTCTCGGTGGCGAATCGCTGGCTGCGGAGGCCGTTCTCATCGATGGCGATCAGCTCACCCGGCTCGACCTCGCGCACGAAGCTCGCGCCGACGATGTCGAGCGCTGCGGTCTCGGACGCGACGACCCAGCCGCGCTCCAGCCGCCCCAGCACCAGCGGACGGACGCCCTGCGGGTCGCGCGCGGCGTACAGCGTGTGCTCGTCCATGAAGACCAGGCAGTACGCTCCCCGAAGCCGCGGCAGCACCTCCAGAGCGGTCGACTCGAGCGTGTGGTCGAGGTCGCCGGTGAGGAGCGCGGTCACGACCGCCGTGTCGGTGGTGTTGCCGCGGGAGAGCTCCCCATCGTGCTGCGGATAGCGCTCGTGGACCAGCTGCATCAGCTCGGCGGTGTTGGTCAGGTTGCCGTTGTGCCCCAGCGCCACGGTGCCGCTGGCGGTGGAGCCCAGGGTCGGCTGCGCGTTCTGCCAGCTGGAGGCGCCGGTCGTCGAATAGCGCGTGTGACCGACGGCGATGTGGCCGGGGAGGGAGTTGAGCGCGTTCTCGTTGAACACCTGCGAGACCAGGCCCATGTCTTTGTAGATCAGGATCTTGTCGCCGTCGCTCGTCGCGATGCCCGCCGACTCCTGGCCGCGGTGCTGCAGGGCGTAGAGCCCGAAATAGCTGAGCTTCGCGACCTCCTCACCGGGGGCCCAGACGCCGAAGACGCCACAGGCGTCCTGCGGCCCCTTCTCGCCAGGAAGCAGATCGTGACTGAGAAGACCGTCGCCTCCGGCCACAGCAGACCCCTTTCAGGTGTCGGGATGTTCAGCTCTCGGTGTCGCTGGTGGTGCTCTGGGTGCTGCTCGAGGTGCCGGGCTCCGGCTGCGAGCCCTCGCGCCGCGCGGGCGGCGATGCGGGCTCGGTGACGCGCACGTCGATTCTATCCGCCTGCACGCTGCGCGCTCGACGGGCCGTCGTCCGGTCGAGGACGAGAGCGACCACGGCGCCCAGTGCGATGCCGACGACGGCGCAGATGGCGAGCAGGAAGCCGAAGATGCTCCCGCGGTCGTACGTCGGGTTCTCGGGGAAGGAGAAGGTGAGGATGAGCGCCACGATCGCGAACAGCACGGCGCCGGTCACCATGAACCGGAAGTAGCGCGGCGAGCGCCGCACGCGCACCTCGGCAGGCGTGACGGTCTCCTCGCGGGTCTCGTCCGGCTCCTGCTCGGGGGTGTCGCTCATGCCTCCATTCTCCCAGATCGAAACTGGACGGCGGTCGGGCGTCATGACCGCTGCTCCCATCCGTCTCAATAGATGTGAACAACTCCGCGCCCCGGCCCGATACGGCCCGGCTCCCCCGCGTTCTCTCGGCGGTCGCCGTCGGAGCGTTCGCGACGGTCATGGTCGCCGCGGCGGTCGTGGCGGTCGCCTTCGGGGTGCAGCCGTGACCGGTCGCGCGCCTGCGACGGCGGGATGGGCCCGCGCTCAGTAGCGCAGGGGGACGAGACCCTCCAGCGACGCGCGCTGGCCGGAGGCGTGCACGGCCCCGGAAGCGACGCCCTCCTCCCACGACATCGCGCCGGACGCGAGCGCGAGCCAGGTCGCGGCGTCCGTCTCGACCACGTTCGGAGGCGTCCCGCGGGTGTGACGCGGGCCCGGGATGCACTGCACGGCGCCGAACGGGGGCACCCGCACCTCGACGGTGTTGCCCGGCGCCCGCTCGGCCAGCAGCTGCAGGAGGTAGCGGACCGCCGTGGCCGTGGTGTTCCGGTCGGCGCCGCCCGCGACGGCCGCACGGACTGCGGGGCCGCCTACCGCGTCCGCGATCTTCGCTCTCGCCATGCGATCCATCCTCCCACCGGCCGGGAGGCGGCATCCGCTCCCCCTAGCATGGTGGCGTGAAGATTCTCGTCCTCGGTTCCGGTGCCCGCGAGCACGCCATCATCACCGCGCTGCTCGCCGAAGAGGAGCGCCACGACATCGTGGCCGCCCCCGGGAACGCCGGGATCGCGGAGGATGTGCGGGTCGACACGGCGCTCGATCCGCTCGACGGGGAGGCCGTCACCGAGTATGCGATCGAGAACGGCATCGAGCTGGTGGTGATCGGGCCCGAGGCTCCGCTGGTGGCGGGGGTCGCCGATCCCCTGCGGACCCGCGGCATCCCGGTGTTCGGGCCGGGCAAGGCGGCGGCGCAGCTGGAGGGGTCGAAGGCGTTCGCGAAGCGGATCATGGACGCCGCGGGCGTTCCGACCGGCCGGGCCGTCCGCGCGGAGACGCTGGCGGAGGCGGAGCGGGCGCTCGACGAGCTCGGTGCGCCCTACGTCGTCAAGGCCGACGGCCTGGCCGCCGGCAAGGGCGTCCTCGTCACCGAGGACCGGGAGGCCGCGGTCGAGCACGCGACGCACTGGCTGCATCACGGCGGCGTGCTGGTCGAGGAGTTCCTCGACGGGCAGGAGGTGTCGCTCTTCCTCGTCAGCGACGGGCACGACGTACTGCCGCTCTCACCCGCCCAGGACTACAAGCGCCTGCTCGACGGGGACGCAGGCCCCAACACCGGCGGGATGGGCGCGTACTCCCCGCTCCCCTGGCTGCCCGACGGCTTCGTCGACGAGGTCATCGAGACCGTCGCCCTCCCGACCGTGCGCACGCTGGCGGCCGAGCAGACGCCGTTCATCGGGCTGCTCTACTGCGGACTGATCGTCACCGACCGCGGCATCCGCGTCATCGAGTTCAACGCCCGCTTCGGGGACCCGGAGACCCAGGTCGTGCTCCCGCGGCTCGTGACGCCCCTCTCCACGCTGCTCTACGCGGCGGCGACCGGCGGCCTGGGCGGGATGCCGCGCCCGGAGTTCGCGCTCGACACCGCGGTCACGGTCGTGCTCGCCAGCGAGGGCTATCCGGAGGCGCCGCAGACGGGCCGCCCGATCACCGGCCTGGAGGCCGCGGCTGCGGTCCCGGAGGTGACGATCGCGCACGCCGCGACCGCCCGCGACGAGGCGACCGGCGACCTGATCGCGACCGGCGGCCGCGTGCTGTCCGTCGTCGCCCGCGGCACCGGCTTCGCCGAGGCCCGCGACCGCGCCTACGCGGCGCTCGACCTCATCCACCTGCCCGGCGCCCAGTACCGCACCGACATCGCCGCCCGCGTCTCCTGACCCGCCCCGCCCCACCCGCCCCGCCCGCCCCGCCCCGGGCCTCCGCCCACCGTCGAGTACACGATTTCTGCACGCTCCGACGGCGCGTCGCGTGCAGTTTTTGTGGACTCGACGGCGGGGGGTCAGCCGAGGAGGCGGGTGAGGAACGGGTTGCGGAAGCGGGCGGCGGGATCGAAGCGGGACGCGAGGGCCGCGAAGTCGGCGAGGCGCGGGTAGAGGGACGGGACGAGGCGGTCGCGGTCGACGTAGAGCTTGCCCCAGTGCGGGCGCGCGCCGAGCGGCAGGAGGGCGGCCTCGAGCTGCGGGAGCACGGCCTCCACGCCGGCCTGGTCGCGGAACCAGGTGAAGTGCAGGCCCACGACGTCGGTGCCGTACGCGCTCGACAGCCACAGGTCGTCCGCCGCGACGGTCCGGATCTCGCTGACCTGCAGCAGCGGCGCGATCACGGGAGCCAGACCGCTGACGGCCTCGATGGCCTCCACCGCCCGCGCGCGCGGCACCAGGTACTCGGACTGGATCTCCTCGCCGTTCGACGGCGTGAACGCGAACCGGAAGTGGGCCAGCCGCTCGCTCCACGGTCCGACCACGCCGAGCTGCTCTGTGGTGTTGCGCACATCCATGGTCGGGATCATGTGGCGCGCCTCGGTCAGGGCCCGCGCTCCGAAGAAGTCGTCCTCGATCGGCGTCTCCGCTCCGGCGAGCTCTTTCAGCCAGGCCAGGGAGACCGTCTCCTCCTGCCAGGTCGTGAAGAGGCTGACGCTGTAGGCGGCGGAAGTGACCTCGTCGAACCGGCTGAGCACCGCCTCCCACGGCAGCCCGGCGAAGAGCCGCTGGCGCGCGTCGTAGGTCGGCCGGATGTCCAGGGTCACCTCGGTCACGACACCGAGGGCGCCCAGCCCCACCACGGCCCCGTCGAAGCCGTCGTCTCCGCGTCGCAGGTCGACCAGCTCGCCAGAGCCGCCGAGGATGCGCAGGCCCGCCACGGCCGTGGCCAGGTTGCCGTTCCGATCCCCCGACCCGTGGGTCGCGGTCGCGATCGCCCCGGCGACGGAGATGTGCGGAAGGGAGGCCAGGTTGTGCAGTGCCCAGCCGGCGTCCTGCAGTTCGCGGGCGAGGTCCCCGTAGCGCACGCCGCCGCCGACCGTGACCGTGCGGGAGGCCTCGTCGATACGGGCTGAACCCGGCAGGTCCGCCGTGCTCACCAGCAGACCGGGGGTGTCTGCGAGGTCGTTGAACGAGTGCCTGCTGCCCAGCGCCCGGACGGACGAGGAGGCGACGACGAGATCGCGGAGCTCGTCCACCGACCGCGGGCGGGCGATCCGCTCGGCCGTGTACTCGTAGTTCCCTGCCCAGTTCTTCTCGCCCATCGCGGCCCTTCCTCGGGTCATCGCCAGCGGCCGGACGGCCGTTCGCCTGCCCTCATCCTACGGACGCCGCCCGCCCGGTCGACCGGCCGGCAGAGGCCGGAAATGATCCATTGCCGGGGCCTCCGACAGCGCAGTATGGTGCCCCTGAAAGCGGCAGGGGCCGCTTTCAGAGAGGGGCTGTCATGGCCGAATTCGAGTACGGCCCGGCGGAGTTCATCGTCGCCGGGTTCGATACAGACCGGCCGTCGTCGGGGGTGGTGCAAGCGATCCTGGACCTCGTCGAAAGCGGGACGGTCCGCCTCCTCGACCTCGTCTTCGTCGAACGGCACGACGACGGAGGCGTCGACATCATCGAGCTGGAGGAGATCGGCGACGAGATCGGGCTGACGGACATCACCCTGGAGGCCAGCGGGCTCGCCGGCGATGAGGACGTGCAGCAGATCGCCGACCTGCTGGAACCGGGAACGACCGGCGCGATCCTCGTGATCGAGCATGTCTGGGCCAAGGACCTGGCCAGCAAGTTCTTCCAGTCGGGAGGAGTCGTGCTGCACAGCGAGCGCATCCCCGCCCCTGTCGTGAACGCCGTGGCGTCGGGTTCGATCGACGAACTCGAAACCGCCGAGAGCTGAGGAGAACAGCATGCCTTTGGGAAGAATGGGCCGCCCCGGACTGATCGGGATGGCCGCACGAACGGCCGTCGTCGCGGGGACCGCAACAGCCGTTTCGGGTAACGTCCAGCGCCGCCAGCAGGGAAGGGCGCAGAGCCAGTACGACCAGCAGCAGGCCGAGCAACAGCAGCAGCAGGCGCAGATGCAGCAGATGGCCCAGCAGGCCGCTGCCGAGCAGGCGGCGCAGCAACCGGCTCCCGCCGCCCCGTCCGCCGGGGACGACATGATGGCGCAGCTGCAGCAGCTCGCCACCCTGCACTCGCAGGGCGTGCTGACCGACGAGGAGTTCGCCGGGGCGAAGGCGAAGCTGCTCGCGTAGGCACCGGCAGCGCTCACCCGTCCCTCTACGATGGACGGGTGAGCGACATTCCGGGATGGGTCCACGTCTACTCGGGCAAGGTCCGCGACCTGTACGTGCCGGAGGGCGCCGACGGACTCGGCGACACGGACAGCGTGCTGGTGGTCGCGAGCGACCGGGTGAGCGCGTTCGACCACGTGCTCGAGCCGGGCATCCCGGCCAAGGGCGAACTGCTCACGACGCTCAGCCTGTGGTGGTTCGACCAGCTCTACGACGTCCCCAACCACCTCATCCCGGACCACGTCCTCTCGGGCGGCGGGGTGGTGGAGCGGATCCCGGCGTCCGTGTCCGGCCGCTCCATGCTCGTGAAGCCGCTGGAGATGTTCCCGATCGAGTGCGTCGTACGCGGCTACCTGACCGGCAGCGGCTGGGCCGAGTACCGGCAGACGCAGAGCGTGTGCGGCATCCCGCTCCCGGGCGGCCTTCAGAACGGCGACCGCCTCCCGGAGCCGATCTACACGCCCGCCTGGAAGGCACCCCTCGGTCAGCACGACGAGAACATCAGCTTCGAGCGCACGGTGGAGCTCGTCGGCGCGGACGTCGCCGAGGAGCTGCGGAGGCTGTCGCTGCACGTCTACGAGCGCGGAGCCGCCATCGCGGAGCTGCACGACGTGATCATCGCCGACACCAAGTTCGAGTTCGGAGCCGACCGCACCACCGGCGAGATCACGCTTGCGGACGAGGTGCTGACCAGCGACTCCAGCCGGTACTGGGACGCCGCCGCGTACGCCGCGGGCTCCACGCCGGAGGAGCGGATGGCCAGCTTCGACAAGCAGATCGTCCGTGACTGGCTCGCCGCCAACTGGGACAAGACGGGCACGCCGCCCGTGCTGCCGGCGGACGTGGTCGAGCGCACTGCGGCCCGCTACCGCGACCTCCTGGAGCGCCTCACCGGCCGCTGACCCTGCCCAACCTGCGGCTGCCGCGGCGCGACTGCCACGCCGCGTAACGACTGCGGCTGGGCGCCGCACCGCACGCGTTCCGCGACGCAGCAGTCGCGGCTGCGAGACGGGTGCGCTAGCGTCCGGGCATGGACGCTAGCATTCCTCCCGCCACCGCGGCCGTCGCCGACGCCGCCGTCCGGCTGGGCATCCCGGTCGGGACCGCTCCCGTTGGGCTCGTGGCGCTACTGCCCGGCCGGCCCTTCGCCGGTCCGGCGGCGCCGGTCACGCACCTCGGCAGCGTGGATGTGCTCCTCGAGACCATCGACGACGCACCCCCGGGCGCCGTGCTGGTCGTCGACAACGGCGGCCGGGACGACGAGGCCTGCGTCGGCGATCTGATGCTGCTGGAGGCTGCCACCTCTGGGCTCTCGGGCGCGGTGATCTGGGGGCGCCACCGGGATACGGCCCAGCTGCGCGAGATCGGGCTGCCGGTCTTCAGCCGGGGCGCCCATCCTTTCGGTCCTCGGCGCGTGCCACCGGCGGGCACAGCGATGCGTTCGGCGTTCCTCGATGGCGTCGCCGTCGGGCCCGAGCACTGGATCGTGGCGGACGACGACGGCGTCCTGGTGCTCGCCGCCGCGGACCGGGAGCGCCTGTTCGCGGAGGCGTCGCGCATCCAATCCGTGGAGGGTGCGCAGGCGGAGCGGATGCGCGCAGGATCGTCCCTGCGCGACCAGCTCGACTTCGCGAGGTACCGACGGCAGCAGGCCGCCGACCCGACGCTCACGCTGCGCCGCTACCTGGCCGAGACGGGCGGGGCGATCGAGACGTGAAATAGCCCGGCTCCCGCCGACGTTCTCCTCTATATGCCCGAGCTCCTGCCCGCCGACTCCGCCATGGGGGCCGTCACCCTCCGCGTCGCCGACCTCGACGCCATGACCCGCTACTACCGGGACGCGGTCACGCTGACGGTGCTCGCAGCGGACGGCGACCGGGTCATCCTCGGCCGCGGCGCCACGCCCGCCGTGGTCCTGCAGCACGCGCCGGAACTGCACCAGGCGTCGCCGGGTGAGGCAGGACTGTTCCACACCGCGATCGTCTTCGACACACAGGAGGCGCTGGCCGCGGCGGTCTACTCCGTCGCCCGTCGCGCACCCGGGACGTTCACCGGCAGCGCCGACCACCTGGTGAGCACCGCGTTCTACTTCACCGACCCGGAGGGGAACGGCGTCGAGCTCTACTGGGACCGCGACCGCAGCCTGTGGAGCTGGACCCACGGACAGGTCGAGATGGCGACGCTCCAGGTGGATCCGAACCGGTTCCTGAGCGAGCACCTCACCGACCGCGGCGCAGCGCTGGCGGAGGCGGACGGGCTGACGGTGTTCGGCGACGCGACCGTCGGTCACGTGCACCTCTCCGTCGGGGACGTGGAGTCCGCGCGCGCCTTCTACGTCGACCGCTTGGGCTTCGAGACGACGGCCGTGCTCGGCGATAGCGCGCTGTTCGTCAGCGCGGGCGGCTACCACCACCACATGGCGATGAACACGTGGAACAGCCGGGGCGCCGGTCCCCGGCGACTGGCCCTCGGGCTGGGCGAGGTGGAGATCCGCGTGCCGTCCGCCGACGACCTCGGGGCTCTGAGCGAGCGGATGCGGCACTACGGCGTGCCCGCACGGGACGACGGGCTCTCGGTCACCTTCGACGACCCGTGGGCGAACGCCGTCCGGGTGGTGCCTGCGTAGGCGTCCCTGCGCCGAGTGGTGAGCACATGTCGCAACTCGTCCGAAATAGGCGCATCCACTCACCACTCGGTCGGATCAACGGGACTTGACCGGGCGGCGAGCCGGGCGTATATTCCTTGTGGAATAATCAACCCGGAACAATCATGGCTGAATCAAGCACCCTCACCCCTCTCGCCGTCGCCGCGCTGGCGCTCCTGGCCGAAGGTCCGTCGCATCCGTACGAGATGTACCAGACCCTCATCCAGCGCTCCGAGGACCGCCTGGTGAAGGTGCGTCCCGGCTCGCTGTACCACACGGTCGACCGCCTGGCGCGGCACGGCCTGGTGCGCGTGACCGGAACCGAGCGCGAAGGCAACCGCCCCGAGCGCACCACCTACGCGATCACCGAGGAGGGCACGCTCGCCCTCGGTGAGCGCGTGGCCGAGATCATCGGGACGCCCGTCAACGAATACCCCGAGTTCCCGCTCGGCCTCGGGGAGTCCCACAACCTGCCGGTCGAGACCGTGATCGCGCTGCTCCGCAAGCGCGTCCATCTCGTCCGTGCCGACATCGCCGTGCACGACGAGGCGATCCGGGCCATGCGGGCGAAAGCCCTTCCGGCCATGTACTGGGTGGATGTGCGCTACCTGCGCGCGATGGCGGAGGCCGACGTGGCCACGCTCGAAGCCCTCATCGACGACCTCGACTCCGGAGCCCTCTCCTGGGACGAGGAGAAGCACTGAGCGACCCCGCTCTCAACAGGAAGAACGTGACAATGGAACGCGAACTGAAGCCCTGGCCCGCCCTCTGGGCGCTGGTCATCGGGTTCTTCATGATCCTGATCGACACCACCATCGTGTCGGTCGCCAACCCGTCGATCATGAAGGGCCTCGACCTGGGGACCGACTACAACGCGGTGATCTGGGTGACGAGCGCCTACCTGCTCGCCTACGCCGTGCCGCTGCTCATCACCGGACGCCTGGGCGACCGGTTCGGCCCGAAGAACCTGTACCTGATCGGCCTCGTCATCTTCACCGGCGCCTCCGCCTGGTGCGGTTTCGCCGGCCAGATCGGCATCCTGATCGCGGCCCGCGTCGTGCAGGGCCTCGGCGCCGCACTGATGACGCCGCAGACGATGGCGGTCATCACCCGCATCTTCCCGCCGGACCGCCGCGGCGCGGCCATGGGCCTCTGGGGCGCGGTCGCGGGCGTCGCGACACTGGTCGGCCCGCTGCTCGGCGGCATCCTGGTCGACAGCCTGGGCTGGGAGTGGATCTTCTTCATCAACGTGCCGGTCGGGATCGTGGCGTTCATCCTCGCGATGCGGCTGGTTCCGAAGCTCCCGACGCACACCCACAGCTTCGACATCCTCGGCGTCATCCTGTCGGCCCTCGGCATGTTCCTGCTGGTGTTCGGCATCCAGGAGGGCGGCACCTACGACTGGGGCGTCATCTGGGGTCCCGTCACGGTCTGGGGCCTGATCATCTCCGGCATCGTGGTGCTCATCGCGTTCGTCGTCTGGCAGGCCTTCAACAAGAAGGAGCCGCTGCTCCCGCTGCCGCTGTTCCGCGACCGCAACTTCTCGCTCGCGAACGGAGCCATCACGACGGTCGGCTTCGCGGTGACCTGCATGGCGCTGCCGCTGGTGTTCTACTTCCAGACCGTGCGCGGTCTCACGCCGACCGAATCGGCCCTGATGCTCGCGCCGACCGCTGTGTTCTCCGGAGTGCTCGCGCCCTTCGTCGGCCGCCTGATCGACCGGGTCAACCCGCGCAACATCACCACCCCCGCGCTGGTGCTGTTCTCCTTCTCCCTGTTCCTCTACTCGCGGATGCTGTCGCCGGACATCAACATCTGGCTGCTGCTCATCCCGAGCTCGCTGCTCGGCATCTCGATGTCGGGCGTCTGGGGCCCCATCTCCACGACCGCGACGCGCAACCTGCCGATGAACCAGGCGGGCGCCGGCTCCGGCGTCTTCAACACGACGCGCCAGATCGGCGCGGTGCTGGGCAGCGCCTCCATCGCCGCCCTCATCTCGAGCCGCCTCGCCGTCGACCTGCCGAAGGCGCCGGGAGGCGCGACGAACACCAGCGAGGCCGCCGCCGGCACCGAACTGCCGCAGTTCCTGCACGCCGGCTTCACGCAGGCGATGTCCGAGGCCCTGCTGCTGCCCGCGGCCGTCGCCCTCCTCGGTGCACTGATCGTCGTCTGGTGGGCACGTCCGAAGCCGCGCGCCTGGGGGCCGGGTGCGCCGGCCGGCGTGGGTGCGCCGGTCGCCGCGGGCGCTCCGGCCGCCGCGGGCGCTCCGGTCGCCGCCGGCGCCTCCGCCGAGGGTGCGCCGGTCGCCGTGGACGCGGCCACCCACGGCGCGCACGCCGCCCCCGTCCCGGTGGACGCCACACCGCACGGCTCGCACGCCGCCGACGTGCCGCCCGTCACGGACGTCCGCCCCGGCGAGGAGCCGCCGCACGGCATCCACGCGGCGCCGGTCAGCGACTGACGTCGCGCCGATCCGCGAGAAGCGAGGAGGTCGCAGCCACCACGGCCGCGACCTCCTCGTCGTACTGTGGGGACGGAAAGGACGGTGCGACGATGCTCTACGCGCTCCCGGAGGGACGGACGCCGCAGGTCGACGAGGACGCCTGGGTGGCGCCCACAGCGACGGTGGTCGGGGATGTGACGCTGGGGCGAGGAGCGAGCGTCTGGTACGGGGCCGTCGTCCGCGCGGACAACGCCCCCATCGTCATCGGACCGGACTCCAACCTCCAGGACAACGTGTCGGCGCACGTCGACCCCGACTTCCCGCTGACCGTCGGCGCTCGCGTCTCGGTCGGCCACAACGCCGTGCTCCACGGCTGCACGGTCGAGGACGACGTGCTGATCGGGATGAGCGCAACCGTCCTGAACGGCGCCCGCATCGGTGCGGGGTCGCTGGTCGCGGCCGGGGCCGTCGTGACGCAGGGCGCGGTCATCCCTCCGCGCTCGCTGGTCGCGGGAGTGCCCGCCAAGGTGCGCCGGGAGCTGACCGACGAGGAGGTCGCAGGCATCGGAAGGAACGCCGCGGTGTACCTCGACAAGACGGCGGAGCACCGGGCGGCTCAGGCGCTCTAGCCTGCTCTGCCCCCGCTGGTCCGCTCGGGTCTACCCGTTCTGCGTCTCCGGCATCGCGCGGTTGAGCGCGAGCAGCTGCTCGGTGAACAGGCGCGCTCCGCCCTGCGCCGGATGCCGGACGGCCGGAGCCTCGATGCCGGCCTCGGCGAGCGCGCCCTGCGCCTTCCGGCCGACCGCCACGACGGTCTCGATGCCCAGCACCCGGATCAGCTCCTCGGCGACCGGGCCGCCCGCGCGCACCTCCGACGACCGCGGCGTGCGGTTGGTCAGCGGCCGTCCGGCGACGAACGGATGGTGCGGGTACACCGGCCACGACAGTGGGAGCGGCCCGCGCCACAGCGCCATCGTCTCCCAGAACACCCGGCTGGAGGCCTCCCACGGCGCCTGCGGCTCGGAGGGCAGCTCGAGTCCCGGGAGGACACCGGCCTCCACTTCGCGGACGGACGTGAACGGCACCCCGGTGACGGTCATCCCGCGCCACCCGGGGGCTTCGCCCAGCAGCAGGACCGGCGAGTGCGGCGCCTCCAGGTAGCGGCGGAGGTTGCGCTCACGGAGGCGCCCGAGGTCGTCGTCACCGAACAGCAGCTCGGCGTCGTCCGGCGCCGGGACGGCGCGGATCAGGTCGAAGAAGCGGTCGAGCACCACCCCAGGCTACGGCCGGACGGCGACACGCGGGTACGTCGCGGAGCCGAGCGCCCGATCCACGTCGGAGAGCGCGAACGTCTCGCCCACCTGCTCGGCGAACGGGTAGCGCTGCCACGCGTCCGCGAGGAACGCCACAGCCTGCTCGAGGTGCCGGGGCGCGTAGTTGTGCACTCCGCGGATGGTGAGAAGCCGGCGCACGAGCTGCTCGGGAACGATGGCCAGCTCTGGTCCCGGCGAGACGGAGCCGACCAGCACGAGCACGCCTCCCACCTCCACGATGCCGAGCAGGGAGCGGACGGCGGCCGGGTTCCCGGAGAGCTCGAGCGCGATCGTCGGGGCGGCGCCGCGGCCTCCGGCCTTCGAGATGACGGCCGCCGGCGAGAGGGAGGAGTCGGCTCCGGGACTCGGGTCCGCGATGCCGACCGCCCCGAAGGCGAGGGCGGCCCTCCGGCGGTCGGGGAGGGGATCGCTCACCACCACGCGCGCCCCGGCCTCCGTCGCCATCGCACTGGCGGTGAGGCCCATCATGCCGGCGCCCGTGACGAGGACGAGGGCGCCATCGAGCGGGACGATCGCTTCGGCGGCCTCCAGTGCTGCGGCGACGGTGGCGGTCGCGCACGACGCGGGCGCCAGCACCTCGGCGGGCACCTCCTCGGGGACGCGCACGATCGGTGTCCCGTCCAGGATGTGCGTGTGCGTGGCGAAGCCGCCCGACAGCTCCCAGCCGCGGCGCATCCGCTCGTGGCCGTACTTCTGGAGGGTGGTGCACTTCTGCGGGAGGCCGCGGCGGCAGCGCGCGCAGCGACCGCAGGGAACCGCCGCGGACCAGACGACGCGCTCCCCGAGTGCGACGCGATGGCCGTCGGTGGTCCGGGCGCCGCCGCGCCCCAGCGCGATCACCCTGCCGACCTGCTCGTGACCCAGCACCAGCGGCGCCGGTGCCTGGCGGTCGCCGCGAACGGTGTGGATGTCGGACCCGCAGACGGTCGCCAGCTCCACCTGCGCCAGGACGTCGCCGGGCGCGAGACGCACGCCCGGGACGGCGACCTCCTCGTGCGCGTGGCCCTCACCCGGCCAGACCATGGCGGTCGCGGACGGGTACACGCTCACTCCCATCCCCAGGCGCGCCGGGGGCTCCACGACGCGCGGGGTGACCGCCCGGACGGTCACCGGATGCCGGAGCCTTCGGCGCCGGAGTGCTCGTGCTCGTGCTCGTGCTCGTGCTCGTGGTCGTGGTCGTGGTCGTGGTCGTCGTCGTAGCCGAGGAGTTCGGGAAGGTCGGCGACACTCGGCAGAACGGCGTCCGCCCCCGCGTCGAGCAGCGCCTGCTCGTCGTACCGGCCGGTCAGGACGCCGACGACGAGTCCTGCGCCCGCCGCGACCCCAGCGGCGATGTCGCTCGGGGTGTCCCCGACCACGACCATCCCCTCGACACTGGATGCGCCGGCGCGCAGCAACGCCGTCAACGCCAGATCGGGGAACGGGCTGCCCCGGCCTGCATCCTCGCGGCTCAGCGTGATGTCGGCGAGGCCGATCCAGCCCAAGGTGCCGAGCACGGCGTCCTGGGTGGAGCGCGGGAGACCGCCGACGAGCGCGACCGCCACCCCGGTCGCCCGCAGGCGGCGGATCAGGTCTTCGGCGCCCGGGACCGGGCGGAGGAGGTCCGGGTCGGAGTGCTGGATGTGGGTCCGCAGCGCGTCGTCGAGGAGGACCGCCGACGACAGGGTGAGGACGACGAGTTCCAGATCGGCGAGGTCATCGTCGTCCTCGAACACGGCGAGGCTGTCGATCGTCACGTCGTCGAACTCGCTCGTGATCCGTCCGTCGGGAGTCATCGCCGTGCCTTTCGTCGCGTCCCGCCAGGCTACGAGCCAGGTGCGACCGGACCCGCAACGACGGGTAACGCGCGGGTGAACGGGGAGAGGACGGACGGAGGCGGAGGCTTCGTCTGTTGCACTTCTTCGACGACCGGCGCAGAATTGCAGCATGGCCGACGGCGACAACACCCGCGAATTCGATCCCGACATCGTCACCGACTTCCGGGAGCGGATGTCGTACGGCTCCTACCTCGACCTCGGCACGTTGCTGAGCGCCCAGCGCCCGGTCAGCACCCCGGAGCACCACGACGAACTGCTGTTCATCATCCAGCACCAGACCACCGAGCTCTGGCTGAAGCTCGTCCTCCACGAGCTGGAGTCGGCCAGGGATCTGCTCCGCGCCGACGACCTCCACCCTGCACTCAAGCGCATCGCCCGGGTGAAGCACATCCAGCGCACCCTCACCGAGCAGTGGTCCGTTCTCGCAACGCTGACTCCGACCGAGTACGCCGAGTTCCGCGGCTTCCTCGGCAACTCGTCCGGCTTCCAGTCGTACCAGTACCGAGCGGTGGAGTTCGTGCTCGGCAACAAGAACCGGCGCATGCTCAGCGTGTTCGAGAGCGACCCCGTCGCGCACACCCTCCTCGCCGAGCTGCTGGACGCGCCCAGCATCTACGACGAGTTCCTGCGGTATCTGTCCCGCGCGGGGTCCGCCGTTCCGGCCTCCCTCCTGGAGCGCGACGTCACCCAAGCGCACGTCTTCACGTCGGAGCTCGTGCCGGTCTTCCGCGAGATCTACGAGCACGCGAACGACCACTGGAGCGAGTACGAGGCGTGCGAGGAGTTCGTCGACCTGGAGGACAACTTCCAGCTCTGGCGGTTCCGTCACCTGAAGACGGTGCAGCGCACCATCGGCATGAAGAGCGGAACCGGCGGTTCGAGCGGTGCCGGGTTCCTGCAGAAGGCGCTCGAATTGACCTTCTTCCCCGAGCTGTACGCCGTGCGCACCGAGATCGGCGCCCCCGAATGACCCGGTCTGTCGTCCCGGCCGAACCGAGCGGCAGCGAAATGGCCGAGGCGTACCTCACCGTCGACGCCGTCTGGAACGGCCGTCGTCTGCTCGGCGAGACCACCTTCCGTAGCGACGGCGAGCGCCTGCACCCTGTCGAGGACGTCCCCGTCAGCGCCCGGGCGCGTCACCACCGTCTCGACGGCACCCTCTTCCCGCGACTGACCGACCACCACACGCACCTCGGTCTCACCGACCAGCACGGTCTGTTCACCGGCGGAATCACGCACGCGATCGATCTCGGTTGGGTTCCCTCCGTGGCCGCAGGCTGGCTCGCCGACGACCTGGCGCGGCCGTCGGTCGCCATCGTCGGCTCCCTGATCACCTGCGAGGGCGGCTACCCGGTCAACGCCGGGTGGGGGCCGCCGGGCTCCTCGACGGAGGTCGGCGGCGAACGGGAGGCCCGGCGGGCGGTGCGTGCGAATGTCATGCTCGGAGCCTCCCGCATCAAGGTCACCCTCAACACCGAGGCGGGCGAAACGGTGGATGACCGCGTCCTCCACGGAATTGTGAGCGAATCCCACGCGCAGGGCGTCCCGGTCACGGTCCACGTCGAGGGCGAAGGGCAGACCGCCCGCGCGGTCGCCGCGGGAGCCGATCAGCTCGCGCACGCACCGTTCGCCGAACGCCTCGACGACGACCTGATCGCCGAGTGCGCCCGCCGAGGGATGAGCTGGGTGAGCACCCTGGACATCCACGGCTGGGGCGACCCCACCGAACAGCACCGCATCGCCTCGGACAACATCCGCCGCTTCGTCCGGGCGGGCGGCGCCGTCCTCTACGGAACCGACCTGGGCAACGGCCCGCTGCCGGTGGGGGTCAACGCCCGCGAGCTGAAAGCGCTGCTCGCCGCCGGAATGTCGCCGGAGGCCGTGCTGCGGTCGATCGCGGGCCTCCGCCACGCCGACGACGACCGTCTGCCGACCATCGGCCCGCGCCTCGCCTGGGTGCCCGGCGGGCCTCCCGCGACCGACCTCGCCGAAGGCCTCCCCGACTGGCTCGCCACCGCCAACGGCCTCACCGTCCGGCGGCTCATGGCCTGGGCCGACGGCGATCATCCCGACGACACCCACCACTCCGACCACTCCGACCACTCCGACCACCCCGACCACCGCGAGGACGACGCATGACCGACTTCGACACCGCACCCTCCCCCACCCTCGCGCCCGACCCCCTGAGCGCCGCCCGGGAACGCGATGCGTCCGACCCGCTCGCCGCTTTCCGGGGCCGCTTCGTCGGCCTCGACGACGGCAGCTCTCAGGTCACCGCGTACTTCGACGGCAACTCGCTCGGCCGCCCCACTCGTGCGAGCGTGGAGCGCATCCACCGCTTCCTCCTCGACGGCTGGGCCGACCGGCTGATCCGCGGCTGGGACGAGGAGTGGATGGAGCTGCCGTTCACCATCGGCGACGAGCTCGGCCGCGTGGCGCTCGGCGCAGCCCCGGGCCAGACGTTCATCGGCGACTCGACGACCGTCCTCCTCTACAAGCTGGCGCGCGCCGCCGTCGACGCGCTCCCCCAGCGCAGCGAGATCGTGCTCGACACCGACAACTTCCCCACCGACCGCTACCTGCTCGACGGGATCGCCCGGGAGCGCGGCCTCCGCCTGGTCTGGATCGAGGCGGACACCGAAGCAGGCGTCACGCCGGAGCAGGTCGCCGCGGCCGTCGGCCCGCACACCGCGCTCGTCGTGCTCAGCCACGTCGCCTACCGTTCCGGCTTCCTGGCCGACCTGCCCGCGATCACCCGCATCGTCCACGACGCCGGCGCCCTCGTGCTGTGGGACCTCTGCCACTCGGCCGGATCGGTGCCGGTCGACCTCGACGCCGCCGACGTCGACCTCGCCGTCGGCTGCACCTACAAGTACTTGAACGGCGGCCCCGGCTCGCCGGCCTTCGGCTACGTGAACGCGCGCCTCATCCCGACGCTGACCCAGCCGATCCAGGGCTGGATGGGCGCGCGCGACGTGTTCCTGATGGGCCCCGAGTATCAGCCGGCGGAGGGCGTGCGACGGTTCCTCAGCGGCACCCCGCCGATCGTCGGGATGCTCGCCATGCGCGACACGATCGCGATGATCGGTGAGGCCGGCATCGAGGCGGTCCGCGCGAAGTCGGTGGCGCTGACAGAGTTCGCGGTCGCCCTGGCCGAGGAGTGGCTGACCCCGCTCGGCGTGACGCTCGCAAGCCCGCGCGACCCGGAACGGCGCGGCGGCCACATCACCCTCGACCACCCGGCCATGCGTGACGTGACGGCGCTGCTGTGGCAGCGGGACGTCATCCCGGACTACCGCGACCCCGAGGGACTGCGCGTCGGACTCTCCCCGTTGAGCACGAGCTTCGAGGAGGTCTGCGCCGGGATGGCCGCGGTCCGGGACGCGCTGGGCGAACTCACGCATGACTGACGTCGCGGGCGGCCGCGACGACCTGGAGGCGACGACTGGAAGCGCGACGGCGCTCCTCCGAACCGTGGTCGGGAACGTGCTGCGGCCCATCGGCGGCTGGATGAGCGCCGCGGGCGCCGTGCGGCTCATGGATGCGCTGGGAGTCCCGGCGGCAACCGCCCGCTCCAGCCTCGCGCGACTCTGTGCACGCGGCGTGCTGCGACGGGAGCCGCGCGGCGGGGGTGCCGGATACGCGCTGGAGCCTGCGGCCATCCCGATGCTGGAGCGCGGCGACGCCCGCATCTTCGGCGAGCGCGCGGAGGCCCAGGCCTGGTGCCTGCTGTCGTTCTCGTTCCCGGAGCGCCGGCGCAGCAGCCGGGACCGCCTCCGCCGCCGCCTCGCCGCGCTCGGGTGCGGCACGGTGGCCGACGGCCTGTGGATCGCGCCGGCGGCATTGGAGGACGAGGTCGCCGCGACCGCGAGGGAGATCGCCGCCGAGGCCGAGATCGTGCTGTTCGCCGACGCCGCTCCGCGCGGGGACCTGGCCGCCGGGCTGGCGCGCTGGTACGACCTCCTCTCGATCCGGCAGGCGCACGAGGTGTTCCTCTCACACTTCGCCGATGCATCTGCGCCTTCCGACGACGAGCAGGCGTTCGCCCTGTGGATGCGCGCCCTCGACGAGTGGCGCGTCATCCCGTACCGCGACCCCGGCCTCCCCGCCTCCGCTCTGCCCGGCGACTGGCCGGGAGCGGCCTCCGCTGCCCTCTTCCGCCGCCTTCGCCACGACCTGGAGGGCCGCGCGATCGCCCACGCCGCCGCCGTCGCCGCCGGGATGCCCTCGTCTGACCGCACTGTCGGAGTCGCACGGTAGAATCGATCGCGAACCCCCACCCTTGTCGCCCCGAGTGAGCGGAGTATCCCCGTGCCGACCATCGTTGTTGAAGTGATGCCCAAGGCCGAGCTGCTCGACCCGCAGGGCAAGGCGGTCGCCGGAGCGCTGGCCCGCACCGGCCGCGGGCGCGTCACCGGCGTGCGCGTCGGCAAGCGCTTCGAGCTCACCGTCGACGGTCCGATCGACGACGAGGTGCGCGCGACGGTCGAGGAGATCGCGGGCGAGATCCTCTCCAACTCGGTCATCGAAGACGTGGTGGGCATCCACTACCCCGCCGAGGTCGACGCCTGATGCGCATCGGAGTCATCACCTTCCCCGGGTCGCTCGACGATCGGGATGCACTGCGGGCTGTCCGCCTGGCCGGCGCCGAGCCGGTCGCCCTCTGGCACGGCGAGCACGACCTCCAGGGCGTCGACGCCCTCGTCCTGCCGGGCGGCTTCAGCTACGGCGACTACCTGCGCTGCGGAGCCATCGCCTCCCTCTCGCCGATCATGACCGAGCTCGTGGACGCGGCCGCGAAGGGCATGCCCGTTCTCGGCATCTGCAACGGCTTCCAGATGCTGGCGGAGGCGCATCTCGTCGCGGGCGGCCTGATCCGCAACGACCACGGCAACTTCGTCCGCCGCGACCAGCACCTGATCGTCGAGAACACGTCCACCCCGTGGACCAGCGGCTTCGAGCAGGGCCAGGAGATCGTCATCCCGCTCAAGAACGGCGAGGGCGGCTTCATCGCCTCGGCCGACGAGCTCGCCCGCCTCGAGGGCGAGGGGATGGTCGTGTTCCGCTACGCGGGCGTCAACCCGAACGGCTCCCTCAACGACATCGCCGGCGTTCGCAACGAGCGCGGCAACGTGGTCGGCCTCATGCCGCATCCCGAGCACGCGGTCGAGCCCGGCTTCGGGCCCGACACCCGCGACGCAATGCGCTCGGGGACGGACGGGCTCACGTTCTTCACGTCGGTCATCCGCTCCACCCTCGTCGAGGCCTGACACCCGCCCTTCGGTCGGCATCCGCCCTCTCCCGACGATGCCCGAGCAGGCGGACCCACCGCTCGCTGCCGGTAGACTGAACGCATCCCCGCCCAGCCCCGCCCCGACTGGAGTGCCCGCGTGACCGACACCACCACCACGCACGTCGTCGACACCGTCGCGAACGCGACCGAGACCCCGGAGCGGGAGCAGCCCTTCGCGGCACTCGGGCTCAAGGAGGACGAGTACGCGCGGATCCGCGAGATCCTCGGCCGCCGCCCCACCAGCGGCGAGCTGGCCATGTACTCGGTGATGTGGTCCGAGCACTGCTCGTACAAGTCGTCGAAGATCTACCTGCGCCAGTTCGGGCAGAAGGTCAGCCCCGCCATGAAGAAGAACCTCATGGTCGGCATCGGCGAGAACGCGGGCGTCGTCGACGTCGGCGAGGGATGGGCCGTCACCTTCAAGGTGGAGTCGCACAACCACCCGTCGTACATCGAGCCGTTCCAGGGCGCCGCGACCGGCGTCGGCGGCATCGTCCGCGACATCATCTCCATGGGCGCCCGTCCGGTCGCCGTCATGGACCAGCTGCGCTTCGGCGCCATCGACAGCCCCGACACCGCCCGGGTCGTGCACGGAGTCGTGTCCGGCATCTCGTTCTACGGCAACTGCCTCGGCCTTCCGAACATCGGCGGCGAGACCTACTTCGACCCGGTGTACCAGGGCAACCCGCTCGTCAACGCGCTGTCCGTCGGCGTCCTGCGTCACGAAGACCTGCACCTCGCGAACGCGTCCGGCGCCGGCAACAAGGTCGTGCTGTTCGGCGCGCGCACCGGCGGCGACGGGATCGGCGGGGCCAGCATCCTGGCGTCCGACACGTTCTCCGCGGGCGGCCCGACGAAGCGCCCGGCCGTCCAGGTGGGCGACCCGTTCGCCGAGAAGGTGCTCATCGAGTGCTGCCTGGAGCTGTTCCGCGACAAGCTCGTCGAGGGCATCCAGGACCTCGGCGCTGCCGGTATCTCCTGCGCGACCAGTGAGCTGGCCTCCAACGGCGACGGCGGGATGTTCATCGAGCTCGACAAGGTGCTGCTGCGCGACCCGAGCCTCACGGCAGAGGAGATCCTCATGTCGGAGAGCCAGGAGCGCATGATGGCGGTCGTCAAGCCGGAGCTGCTCGACGCCTTCCTCGCCGTAACGGCGAAATGGGATGTCGAGACCAGCGTGCTGGGCGAGGTCACCGAGACCGGCCGCCTCGTCATCAACTGGAAGGGCGAGGAGATCGTCAACGTCGACCCGCGCACAGTCGCGGTCGACGGCCCGGTGTACGAGCGCCCCGTCGCCTACCCGACCTGGATCGACGCCCTGCAGGACGACAGCGCCTCCGTCCTCCCCCGCCCCACCACCCGAGACGAGCTGCGCGAGCAGACGCTGGCCCTGCTCGGCAGCGCCAACCTGGCCGACAAGGGCTGGATCACCGACCAGTACGACTACTTCGTCGGCGGAAACACGGCGCTCGCCTTCCCGGACGATGCCGGCATGATCCGCGTCGACGAGGAGTCCGGCCTGGGCTTCGCCATCGCCACGGACGCGAACGGCCGCTACTGCCAACTCGACCCCAAGCAGGGCGCCAAGCTCGCCCTCGCCGAGGCGTACCGCAACGTCGCCGCCTCCGGCGCCACCCCGGTCGCGGTCACCGACTGCCTCAATTTCGGCAGCCCGGAGAACCCCGAGGTCATGTGGCAGTTCTCGCAGGCCGTCGAAGGCCTGTCCGACGCCTGCCTGGAGCTGGAGATCCCCGTCACCGGCGGAAACGTCTCCTTCTACAACCAGACCGGAGACACCCCGATCTTCCCGACCCCCGTGGTCGGCGTGCTCGGCGTGATCGACGATGTGGCCCGCCGCATTCCGGCCGGCTGGCAGGACGAGGGCGAGAACATCTACCTCCTCGGCACCACGCACGAGGAGCTCGACGGCTCCGCCTGGGCGGGCACCATCCACGGCCACCTCGGCGGCCGCCCGCCCGCGGTCGACTTGGCCGCGGAGCGCTCGCTGGCCGAGGCCCTGCACGCCGCCTCCCTCGAAGGACTCGTCTCGTCGGCCCACGACCTGGCCGACGGCGGCCTCGCCCAGGCACTCGCCGAGAGCGTGATGCGGTTCGGCGTCGGAGCGCGTGTGTGGCTCACCGAGATCGAGGAGCGCGACGGCGTGGATGCGGCGACGGCACTGTTCTCGGAGTCGACCGCACGCATGATCGTCACCGTCCCGCGCGAGGACGACGTCAAGTTCCGCGGCCTGTGCGCCGGTCGCGGCATCCCCGCGCTGCGCATCGGCGTGACGGACGCCGAGGTCGGCGCCCAGCCGGTGCTCGAGGTGCAGGACGTCTTCACGATCGGCCTGGAGGAGCTCCGCGGCGTCCACCGCTCCACCCTCCCCGAGCACTTCGGCCCCACCGTCGCCTGACCCGTCGTTCGTGCTCGAGTGGTGAGCAGATGTCGCAATTCGTCGAGAATTCGCGCATCTACTCACCGTTCGGCGCTGACTCGGCGGCGACGGTAGCCGCACCCGCGCGGGATGCGTCCAGCGGGCGTCCAGGGACGGTACGGTGAGCGCATGACCCGTGCCCGCGCCGACGAGCTGCCGACGCCTCCACTTCTCAGCCGGCGAGCCCGCCGGACCGTCTCCGTGATCGCCATCGTGCTGCTGTGCCTGCTCATCCTCGGCAGCCTGGCCTCCGCGTCGCCGTGGCCGTCCGCCCTGGCGATCCGCAGCGTCTTCGCGAAGGGCGCCGCGGAGACCGTTGCCGAGATGAAGCCGTACGTGCCGAAGAGCGGCGTGGATGCCCGCACCGGCCTCCGGTACGCCCCCGGCTCGCCCGACACGACGTTCGACCTGTTCCGGCCGTCGGGCGACTCCCGCCCGCTGCCGACGGTCGTCTGGATCCACGGCGGCGCGTGGATCTCCGGAGCCAGCGCCGACGTCGACCCGTACCTCCGCATCCTGGCCGGGCACGGCTACACGACGGTCGGGCTCAACTACACGGTCGGCCCGGAGGCCACCTATCCGACCGCGGTCCGCCAGCTCAACGAGGCTCTCTCCTACCTGGACGCGCACGCCGACAGCCTCGGCATCGACCGCACCCGGATCGTCCTGGCCGGCGATTCGGCCGGCTCGCAGCTGGCCAGTCAGCTCGCCGTCATGACGACGAGTCCCGAGTACGCGCACCTGCTCGGGATGACGCCCGCGTTGAAGCCCGACCAGCTGTCCGCCGTCGTGCTCAATTGCGGCGTCTACGACCTGGGCGCCCTGGCCAGCCTGACCGGCATCGATGGCTGGGGCTTCAAGACGGCGCTCTGGTCGTACAGCGGGACGAAGGACTGGTCGCAGACCTACGTCGGTTCCACGATGTCGACCGTCCAGCACATCACGCCGCAGTTCCCGCCGACGTACATCTCGGGCGGGAACGGCGACGGACTCACCTGGACGCAGTCGGTGCCGATGGCGGCCGCCTTGCGGTCAGCCGGGGTGGACGTCACCGAGCTGTTCTGGCCGGCCGACCACCAGCCGGAGCTGCCGCACGAGTACCAGTTCCATCTGAAGTTCGCGGAGGCGCATCAGGCTCTGGATGCGACCCTCGCCTTCCTGAAGCAGCACGCCTAGCGCGCCGCGGCCTCCTGAGCGGCGAGCTCTGCCTGGCGCCGCGTGAACAGGCGCACCCTCTGCTGGGTGAGGAGGATGCCCGCGATCACGATGACAGCGCCGGCGGGCTCGTTCCAGGTGAGGTGTTCGCCGAGGACCAGGATGCCCAGGGCGACACCAACGACCGGAGTGACGTAGGTGACCCCGGAGGTGATGGTCGGCCCCCAGGCGCGCAGCACGTTCATGTTCCAGATGTAGACGACGCCCGTGCCCAGCGCGCCGAGGGCGAGCAGGGAGAGCAGCACCGGCCAGCTGAAGGTGACGGGGTGCCAGGCGATCAGCGGTGTGAGCACGATCATGATGACGGCCGCGATCCCGATGTTCAGCAGTGCGCTGGTGGTTGCGGAGATGGCACGCGGGCTGATGAACCGGCGGATGTACCCGAAGCTGAAGCCGTAGCAGGTGACGGCGCCGAGGCAGGCGAGCTGGCCCCACAGGCTGCCGGCGAGCGCATCCACCGCCCACGGGCCCACCACGACGACTACGCCGACGATGCCGACGAGCACACCGAGCACCTGGTCGCGGTTCAGCTTCTCGACCCGGAAGGCGGCGGTGGCGAGGATCGCCGTCGTGATCGGCGTGACCGCGTTGTAGATGCTGGCCAGGCTGGAGGACACGTACTGCTCCGCCCACGCGAACAACAGGAACGGGATGACGCAGTAGGTGACCGCCACCACCGTGAAGTGCAGCCACACGATCGGCTCGCGCGGCAGCCGCGCCCGCATCACCAGCGCGATGACGGCGAGAGTGATGGCGCCGAACACCAGCCGAGCCCACGCGACCTGCCCGAAGCTGACGCCGGTGAGCGCCACCTTCATGAACAGGAAGCTGGCTCCCCAGACGAGCCCCATGGCGGCGAATTGCAGTGCGACCTTCACCTTCCGACGCTATCGGTCGCCACCGACGCAGGCCAGCGGGAATCGGACGAGGATGGTCCAGATCCGGCCAGCTGCGGCATCGATGCATTCGGTCAGTAGTGTGTCGAGAATCGGCGACGCGCTCCGACCTGTTGATGACCGCTGCCACCAGGCAGCGGACGGACCGAAAGGAACAACCATGAAGTACCTCATCCTGATGCAGGTCGACCCGGACGTGCTCGCCGCTCTGAACGACGAGCAGATGGCCGCGATCGGCGACGGTCATCAGAAGTTCATCTCGACCATCAGCGAGACGGGCGAGATGCTCAGCACCAACGCTCTCGGCGACCCGGCCCAGTCGACCGTTGTGCGCAGCCGGGGCGGAGTCCCAGAAGTCGTCGACGGACCGTTCGCCGAGACCAAGGAGTTCATGGGCGGCTACTACCTGGTCGATGTCGAATCGAAGGAGCGGGCGATCGAGCTGGCGAAGCAGATCCCCGATGCAGCCATCGACGGCCTCGCCCTCGAGATCCGGCCGGTGATGTACTCGGCCGGGGCGGACATGTGACGCAGAAGACCATCGAGGACCTGCTGCGCGAACTGGCGCCGCAGGTCCTCGCGGCGTTGCTCCGCCGCTACGGCGCCGGCCAGTTCGACATCTGCGAGGACGCCGTCCAGGAGGCCATGATCGCCGCGATCCGGCAGTGGCCGGGGTCGGGGCGACCGGACGACCCGCGCGCCTGGCTCATCACCGCCGCCCGCCGGAGGCTGATCGACCAGATCCGGAGCGAGACCAGCCGGCGCGAGAGGGAGCAGAGCCAGGCGCTGCTCGACCGACCGCTTGTGGACGCCCGGGTCTCGCAGGAGGACGACAGCGTCCAGCTGCTGCAGCTGTGCTGTCACCCGGCCCTCACCGTCTCTGCGCAGATCACCCTCACCCTCCGGGCGGTCGCGGGGCTGACCACGGCTCAGATCGCCCACGCATACCTGCTCCCCGAGGCGACGATCGCCCAGCGGATCAGCAGAGCGAAATCGCGTATCCGCGAGGCCGGGGCCGTCTTCCCGGCGCCGGCCGCCGCCGGCGACCGTCTGGATGCCGTGCTGGCCGTCGTCTACGTCATGTTCTCCGAAGGCCACACCGCTGCGTCCGGAGACCTGGTCGGCGACGCCGACCTGACGGACCAGGCGATCCATCTCGCCCGGGTCCTGCATGCCGCACTCCCGGACGACGGTGAGGTGGCGGGGATGCTGGCCCTCCTGCTCCTGACCGACGCCCGCAGGCCGGCCCGCACCACCCCGGCTGGGGTCCTGGTCCCGCTGGACGAGCAGGACCGCTCCCTCTGGAACCGGCCGTTCATCGAGGAGGGCATCGCGATCCTCGAACGGAGCCTTCCGCGCGGCGGAACAGGGCCGTACGCCCTTCAAGCGGCCATCGCCGCCGTCCATGCCGAAGCGCCGACGCCCGAGGCGACCGACTGGCCGCAGATCCTCGCGCTGTACCGGCTTTTGGAACGCGAGACCGGAAACCCCGTCGCGACCCTCAACGCTGCGGTGGCCGAAGCCATGGTCTCCGGTCCAGCCGCGGGTCTCGCCAGCATCGACCGGCTGCTCGCGAGCGGCCGACCGGTCGACGAACAGCGCGTCACCGCGGTGCAGGCGCATCTGCTCGAGCGCGCCGGAAAGACAGCGGAGGCCGTGTCCCACTACCGCGAAGCCGCGCGGCGCACCCGCTCGATCCCCGAACGGGACTACCTCCTGGCACGCGCCCGCCGCCTGGAGCACCCGAACCCCCGGTGACACCGGACGTACCGCTGCTGCGATGGAGCCGCTGCGACCTTCGTCTATTCGCTGCTCAGCACCACCAACTGCTCGGTCGCACGCGTCATCGCGACGTACCGGTCGACGGCGCCCTCGACACCGGAACCAAAACGATCCGGCTCCACGACCACCACCAGATCGAACTCCAGCCCCTTGCTCAGCTCGGGCGTCAGAGAACGGACACGCGGACTCGGCTCAGGCCGCCCGCCCGCCTCCGGGTCGACGCCGATGACGGCGGCGACCCCCTCGCCCAGAGCGTGCTGGGCGAGCCAGGTGTCCAGAACGTCCTCGAGGTCGGAGACCGAACCGTGGACGACCGGCACCCCGTTGCTGCGGATCGAGGTCGGAACGTTCGCGTCGGGCACCGCGGCGCGGATCACGGGCTCGGCCTCGGCCATGACTTCCGACGGCGTGCGGTAGTTGATGGTCAGTGAAACGACATCCACCTCCTTCAGACCCGCCCGATGAAGCCGGTCCTGCCACGTCTCGGTGAAGCCGTGCCTGGCTTGCGCCCGGTCGCCGACGATGGTGAAGCTGCGCGACGGGCAGCGGCGAAGCAGCATGTCCCATTCCGCGTCCGTCAGCTCCTGCGCCTCGTCCACCACGACATGAGCGAACGGCCCGGCGAGCGCATCGGACGGGACGCTCGGCAGGTCGGACTCGTCGATGAGACTGTTCTTGGCGTCATCCCGGCGCAGCATGGACATGACCAGCATCTCCGAGTCGTCCGCGGCGATCAGATCCTCGACGACGCTGGCCATCTGCTCCTGCTGGGCGGCGAGCAGCGCAGCGCGGCGCCGGGCGAGGGCCGGCGCCTCCGGGTCGCCGATCCGCTGCCGGGCAGCGTCCAGGTACGGGAGGTCCGAGACGGTCCAGGCCCGCGGGTCGGCTCGCTGGAGGGTCGCGATGTCGTCGTCGTCGATGCCCGGAGCGCAGGCGCGCAGATAGGCGGGCACGGACCACAGGTCGCTGACCACGCCCACCGGGTCCAGGAGCGGCCAGGCCCGCGAGAAAGCGCGGTTCAACTCCTCGTTCTGCACGAGCGCCTTCCGCGCCACGTGGGGAGGCACCTCCTCGCCGTCGAGACGGTCGATCAGGAGATCGAGCAGGGCCTCCCGGACCTGCTCGCGGGCCTGATTGTGCGGCGTGCCCGGTTCGGCAGCGTCGAACGCCTCTGCCCAATCGGCGGCGGTGAGCCGGAGTTCCGCCCACAGGGTCTCCACCGTCATGCCCGTGGAGGGCGGAATCTCGTAGAAGCGGACGGCGGCATCCATCGCCGACAGAAGTTCTCTGGAGGCTTTGAGTGCGGCGACGCGCGGATCGGCCTCCACACTCGCTGTCGGGCCCTCGGGGACGAGACCCCGGAGGGTGGAGATCTGTACGCTCTCCTCGCCCAGGCTCGGGAGCACGTCCCCGACGTAGGCGAGATACCCGTCGCTCGGCCCGACGAACAGCACCCCGTCGTCGCCGCGAGAGATCCGGGGGTCGGCATACAACAGGTACGCAGCGCGGTGCAGCGCCACGACGGTCTTCCCCGTGCCAGGGCCGCCGTCGACGACGAGGGCGCCGCTGGAACCGGCTCGGATGATCGCATCCTGATCCGACTGGATCGTGCTCAGCACGTCCCGCATCCGGGTGGAGCGGCTGCTGCCCAGGCTCGCGATGAACGCAGACTGGTCGTCCAGGGCGGCGTTGCCGGCGAGGCCATCCTCGGTGAACACCTCGTCCCAGTAGTCGCTCACCCGGCCACCGGTCCAGCGGTAACGTCGCCGGCTCGCCAACCCCATCGGGTTCGCGTGCGTCGCCGCGAAGAACGGCTCTGCTGCCGGCGCCCGCCAGTCGATCAGGAGACGCTTGCCCGACCGGTCGGACAGGCTCAGCCGTCCGATGTAGACGGGCTCGTCGCCACCCTCCGGCACAATGCGACCGAGGCAGAGGTCGAGTGTGAAGCGGCGGAGCACCCGGAGCCGGGCGGAGAGCCGGTGGATCTCGATGTCGCGGTCCATCGCCTCCTGCCCCTGACCGCCGGGCCGGAGGCGCTCAGCAGCGAGACGCTCCGTCAACTCGCCGATCTGCTCCTCCAGGCTGTCGGCGATCGCGGCGAAATGCGCGTCATCAGCACCGATGAGGCGGGCGTCACGCTTGCCGGCGAGTCGGTCGGGCAGGTCGAACGCGCTGGTCGTCAGAGTCACGAGCGACGATTCTGCCCTGCGAGGGGGCCCTTGCGGCAAGCCCTCTCCCCCCGGGTATCCTGGAAATGCGGGAGGGTTCCACTCCTCGCCGCACGGAACGCGTACGACAAGCGCGAGGCCGCGCGAGCCGTGCTCGGTCACGCGCCGATCGTGGAGACCAGCACGCCGCCCTCGGTCTGCAGCACCCGCCAGACACTGCCCCTGCCCGCGACCCGGAGCGCGCCCTCGCCCACGATCAGGGCGGTGCGCTCGTCGATCCCGAGCGCGCCCGTGACGAGCCCCGATTCGACCGCAGCAACCAGTCGGGAGAGCATGCCGCGCTGGGCTACGTGCACCTCCACGGCCACATCCACGAGGCCGACGCCCGGGTCGATCTCCAGCTCCTCGCCCTCTTCGTCGGGGTCCTCCGGCGAGACGACAACGCCGCCGATGCGCGAACCGCCCCCGAGCGAGCCCTCCGCCGCGATCATCGCGCCGGCCGAGACACCGAGGTAGGGCACGCCTGCGGCGACCATCCGGCGCAACTCGCCGAACAGCGGTTCGAGCCCGGCGCGCACCTCCTCGACGATGCCGCCCCCCACCGCGATTCCGTCGACGTCGGCGATCGCGCCGAGTCCGATCGGCTCGCCGGGCCGCCCCGCGGTCAGGCTCAGCTCGATCGCGGGTCCCGTTCCGGCCTCGGTCAGAAGCTCGCCGAGCGCCGCAGCCTTCTCTTCGGCCTCAGGGTGCAGGGAGATCACGGCGAGGCGCGGCCTCGCGCGGCCCGCCTGGCTCGCCCGCAGCGCGGCTTCTGCGACGAACGGCGCGTACAGCGCGGCATCCGCACTCGTGGTCGCACCGCCGCCGATGAGGTGCACGCTCATGCCGCGCCATCCGCAACCGTGACGCCGGTATTCTCGTCGTTCGCATCGAAGGTCATCTGACGAGGCTACCGGGGCGAGGCGGCCGACGGCCGAGAGGGGATCATGGGTCGGGAATACCTGCACACTCCGCACGTTGTATGCATTTGCATAGAAACGGCGAGAACAACCTGAGGAGCCAGTCATGCAGTACGGAATCTTCTCCGTCAGCGACATCACCCGCGATCCCGTGTCCGGCGAGACGCCGAGCGAGGCGGAGCGCATCGACGCGATCGTGAAGATCGCGACCCACGCGGAGGAGGTCGGGCTGGACGTCTTCGCGATCGGCGAGCACCACAACCCGCCGTTCTTCTCCTCCTCGCCCACGACCCTGCTCGCGCACATCGCCGCCCTCACCGAGCGGCTCACGGTGACCACGTCGACCACGCTGATCACCACCAACGACCCCGTGCGCATCGCCGAGGAGTACGCGATGCTGCAGCACCTGTCGAAGGGCCGCATGGACCTGATGGTCGGCCGGGGCAACACCGGTCCCGTCTATCCGTGGTTCGGTCAGGACATCCGCCAGAGCCTGCCGCTCGCGCTGGAGAACTACAACCTCCTGCACCGGCTGTGGCGCGAGGATGTCGTCGACTGGGAGGGACGCTTCCGCACGCCGCTGCAGGGCTTCACCTCCACGCCGCGTCCGCTCGACGACGTTCCGCCCTTCGTCTGGCACGCCAGCATCCGGACACCCGAGATCGCCGAGCAGGCCGCGTTCTACGGCAACGGCTTCTTCGCCAACAACATCTTCTGGCCCAAGGATCACTACGAGCGCCTGATCGCGTTCTACCGCGAGCGCTTCGAGCACTACGGGCACGGCACCGCGAAGGAGGCGATCGTCGGCCTCGGCGGCCAGGCGTTCGTCGCCAAGAACTCGCAGGACGCCAAGAACCAGTTCCGCCCCTACTTCAACGAGGCGCCGGTCTACGGCAACGGCCCGACGATGGAGGAGTTCGAGGAGGCCACCCCGCTCACGGTGGGGAGCCCGCAGGAGATCATCGACAAGACCCTGACCTTCCGCGAGTGGGCCGGCGACTACCAGCGTCAGCTCTTCCTCGTCGACCACGCCGGTCTCCCGCTGAAGACGGTGCTGGAGCAGCTCGACCTGCTCGGCGAGCACGTCATCCCCGTGCTCCGCAAGGAGACGGAAGCGCGCAAGGACCCGGAGACCCCGGACGCTCCGACCCACGCATCCCTGGTGGCGGCCAAGTACGGCGACGCAACCCCGCGTCAGCCGCGCCCGAACGCGAACCGCGGCGACAACGTGACCGGCGGGTCCCCATACCAGGACACCGAGCAGCAGGTCCAGGCGAGCACCCCCTCGCTCTGATCGCACGGCTCCGAGAGAAGGACGAATCATGACCACAACCACCGAGCAGCGACCGTTCCGCGTCGTCGTGGTGAACGCGGGAGTCAGCGACCCCTCGTCCACCAAGATGCTCGCCGACCGGCTCGCGCTCCGCGTCGAGGCGACCGCACAGCGCGACGGCCGGACCGTGGAGACCCTCCACCTCGACCTGCGGGAGGTGCTGCCCGAGCTGGGCGCCGCTCTGGCGTCCGGTCACCTGGGCCCGAAGTTCACGAAGGCGATCGAGGCGCTGAAGTCGGCGGACGGCATCATCGCCACGGCACCCGTCTACAAGGCCGGTCCGAGCGGACTGTTCACCTCGTTCTTCCAGGTGCTCGACAACGACCTGCTCATCGCGAAGCCGGTCACCCTCGGAGCGACCGCCGGGACCGCCCGGCACGCCCTGGTGGTCGATGGGGAGATGCGCTCGCTGTTCGCCTTCCTCCGCACCATGACGACGCCGACGTCGGTCTTCGCCTCCACCGAGGACTGGCAGGACAAGTCGCTCGGCACGCGGATCGACCGCGCCGCCCGCGAACTGGTGGTGCTGATGGAGTCCGACATCGAGGCGAAGATCACCGACACCTCCTGGGACAGCTACCAGCACGAGTTCGGTTCGGCCGGTGGCAACCAGCTCGGGATCGACCTCGGTTCCGACCTGATGCGCCTCGCCGCGGGAGGAACCCTCCCCGGCTCCCGCCGCTAGCGGCAACCGCCTTCCGTCCGCGAACAGGCGCCGGTTTCCGGGGCCTGTTCGCGTCCGTCGGGGCGACCTCTCACGGTAGGGTGCAGGGTAGAACAGGGAGGTCTTGCGGGTGGACGTTCTCAGCGTGCTGCAGTGGATCGGCGTCGTCGTGTGCCTCATCCTCGCCCTCTCCGGACTGCTGCCCGTCGTCGCGGCCGCGGCGACCTTCGTGGTGATCCCGTTCCACGCCTGGATCAACCACTACAAGAAGGCTGCGCCCTACCTCCCGCGCGTGGCCATCGTCGTCCCGGCCTGGAACGAGGGCGCGGTGATCGGCGCCTCCATCGACCGGCTGATGAAGCTGGACTACCCGCTCGAGGCGCTCCGCATCTACGTCGTCGACGACGCCAGCACCGACGACACCCCGGTCGTGGTGCGCGACCGCGCCCAGCGCTACCCCGGCAACGTGCACCTGCTGCGGCGCGAGCAGGGCGGCCAGGGCAAGGCGCACACCCTCAACCACGGCATCGCGAGGGTCCTCGAAGACGAGTGGATGGAGGCGCTCCTCATCATGGACGCCGACGTCATCTACACGCCGACGTCTCTGCGCCGGATGACCCGCCACCTCGCCGACCCGGAGGTGGGCGCGGTCTCCGCCTACATTTACGAGGGCAGCGAGGACCGCAACTGGCTGACCAAGTTCATCAGCACCGAGTACGTGCTGTCGCAGCCGGCGGCGCGGCGCGCGCAGAACGTGCTCGGCGCCCAGGCGTGCCTCGCCGGCGGCGCCCAGCTGCACACGCGCGAGAACCTCCTCGCCATCGGCGGCCGGATCGACACCACGACCCTCGCCGAGGACACGATCACCACCTTCGAGACCCAGCTGCAGGGCCGCAAAGTCGTCTTCGAGCCGCACGCGCACGTGCTGGCGGAGGAGCCGCGGGCGATCGACGGTCTCTGGAAGCAGCGCCTGCGCTGGGCCCGCGGCAACGTCTCCGTGACCGCCCGCTACGCCAAGGTCTGGTTCCGGCCGTCGCGCCGCCACCACCTGGGCGGCATCAGCTTCGGGATCGTCTGGTTCAGCCTGTGGCTGCTGCCGCTGATCATGATCCTGTCGTCCATCGGGCTGGCCGGACTGCTGTTCCTGCAGAACGAGGTGGCCACCGGCGTCTTCCGGGTGCTCTGGATCTCGGCCGCGCTCGCCTACCTGTTCGTGCTCATCCTCGGCTCGCTCACCGATGCCACGACGACGAAGCGCGAGCTCGGGCACGTCCTACTCTTCCCCGGCATCATCAACATGCTCGTGATGATCACCGCCCTGTTCCCGCCGGTGATGCTGGTCTGGCTGCCCGGCCTCTTCGGCGTCACCCTCGACGGACCGGCACTGTTCGCCATCACCCTGGCCATCTACATCTGGATCCCGTTCTCGATGGTCTTCGCGTGGCTGGCCCGGAAGTCGGAGAAGACCCGCGCCGGCCGCTGGCTCGCTCCTGCGCTCATCTACCTGGCCGGCTACGGGTCGCTGCTGTGCGCGATCACCTTCGACTCCTACCTCAAGGAGCTGGCGGGCGCGGAGGCCCGCTGGGACAAGACCGAGAAGGTCGGGCGCGTCGCCACGAGCTGAGCGCCGTCGTACCGGGGGACCACATCCCTCGGATGACGCCCCGCCGACCGGATGCGCCTTCCGGCCGATGCCGCCGGTCCGGCGCCCGGCCACGCTGGAGGCATGACTTCAGCACCGCCTCCCGCATCCGCTCCCCCGCCCTCCGCGCTCACCGCCTCCGGGCTCGTCAAGACCTACGGAACGTCGACCGCCCTGGCCGGGGTCGATTTCACGATCCGCGCCGGGGAGTCGGTGGCGATCATGGGCGCCTCCGGCTCCGGCAAGACGACGCTGCTGCACTGCCTCGCCGGTATCGTCCGGCCGGACAGCGGCTCGGTCGTGCTCTCGGCACCGCAAGGTCGACTGGACGTGACGGCTCTCGATGAGGCCGGCCGCTCACGGCTGCGACGGGAGGCGTTCGGCTTCGTCTTCCAGCAGGGGCTGCTCCTCCCCGAGCTCACGGCGGTCGAGAACGTCGCTTTCCCGCTGATGCTGACGGGCGCCGACCGCCGCGCCGCCGAGCAGACCGCCGCCATGTGGCTGGCGGCGCTCGGTCTCGCCGGACTCGAGTCCCGCCGCATCGGGCAGCTCTCCGGCGGCCAGGCGCAGCGGGTCGCCATCGCGCGCGCCCAGACCACCGGGGCCTCCGTCGTGTTCGCGGACGAGCCGACGGGCGCGCTCGACTCGGTGACGTCCGCCGAGGTGATGGATGCGCTGATCCGGTCCACCACCGATCGCGGCCGCTCGCTCATCGTCGTCACGCACGACGAGACGGTCGCCGCCCGCTGCTCGCGCGTGCTGCGGCTCGCCGACGGACGGATCGTCGACGGCCAGATCGCCGACGAGGTGAGCGCGCGATGACGACCCTCCGTCTCGCCTGGCTGTTCGCGCGTCGCAGCGCCTCCGCGCGCTCCACCGTCGTTCTGCCCGTCGTCGCCTTCGCCGTGGTCACCGCGCTGCTGCTGATCGTCGCGGGCGGAGCGCAGGCCTTCTTCTCGTGGACCGACGACCTGGCCGGTCTCTACCAGGCACTCGCGGTGATCGCCCTGTCGCTGCTGGTCGTGCCCCTCGTCGCGCTCGGCGGCTCGGCCGCCCGGCTGTCGGCGCGCCGCCGGGACGACCGACTGGCGAGTCTGCGGCTGCTGGGCGCCACGCCGCGACTGGTGACCGCGCTGACGGTGATCGAGTCGACCCTCCTCGCGCTGGTAGGCGCCGTCACGGGCCTGGTGGTGTACCTGCTGGCCGCCCCGCTGGTGGGTCTGATCCCGTTCCGCGGGGATCCACTCGGCATCGCGGTGCTGCTCGGACCCGGCTGGATCGCGGCCGTCGTGGCCGGGATCGGCGTCCTGGCCGCGCTCAGCGCGGTGGTCGGGCTCCGCGGTGTCGTCCTCTCGCCGCTCGGCGTGCGGACCCGGGAGCGGGCGCCGGGCGTCCACTGGGTGCGCGCGCTCGTGGCGGTGGCCGTCATCGCCGTCGTGGTCGCCACCCTGTCGGTGCTGGGCGCGGCGCCCGGCATCAGCGTGGTCATCGTCGTACTGGGCGTCGGATTCGGGGGAAGCATCGCCGTTCTGAACCTCGTCGGGCCATGGGTGCTTCGCGTCACCGCCTCCCGGCAGGCGCGACGGGCGTGCACGATCCGGCGTCTGCTCGCCGCCCGCAGCATCCTGGAGTCGCCGAAGGCCGCCTGGCGGCAGGTCTCCGGCGTCGCGATGACCAGCTTCATCGCCGTGTTCGCCGGTGTCGCCGTCTCGCTGATGGATGCCGCGGCGAGTTCGTCTGACCCGCAGTCGCGGCTGATCGTCGCCGACATCCGGACCGGCGTGATCATCACCGTCGTCGCCTCCTTCCTGATGGTCGCCTGTTCCGCCGGCGTGACGCAGGCGGCAGCGATCCTCGACCGGCGTGACCTCTACGTCAGCCTCGACCGGATCGGGATGCCCGTGGCAGAGATGAACGCGGCGCGGAGCCGAGCCGTGCTCGCGCCCCTGCGGATGGTGTCCGTCGGGTCGGCGGTCACCGCGGCGGTCGTGGTGTTCCCGCTCACCGGCATGAGCCTCCTGGTCTCCCCACTCACCCTGGCGATCGTCGCCGGATGCCTGGCCGTGGGCATCCTGCTGGTCTGGGCGGCGCTCCGCGCCACCCGGCCGGTGCTGACGCGCGTGCTCGCGGAGCCGTCGCCGAGCCTGTGACGGTGCGCCGGTCCAGTAGGGTCGATTCATGAGCGAGAACCGGGAGATGGAGGATGCGCTGGCTCGGCTGCACAGCATCCGGCAGAGCATCGACAACATCGACGCGGCGGTCATCCACATGCTCGCGGAGCGCTTCAAGTTCACCCAGCAGGTGGGAGCGCTGAAGGCGGAGCACGGGCTGCCTCCGGCGGACCCGGAGCGCGAGAAGGAGCAGATCCAGCGGCTGCGGGCGCTCGCAGAGGAGAGCCACCTCGACCCCGCGTTCGCGGAGAAGTTCCTGACCTTCATCGTCGCGGAGGTCATCCACCACCACGAGCGCATCGCCGGCGAGAACGGCCGGTAACCGCATGGGCTGGGATGCAGCGTCCCTGCCGGACGCCGGCGGCCGCACGGTCGTCATCACCGGAGCGAACGCGGGCGTCGGCTACTTCACCGCCGAACAGCTCGCGCGTGCCGGAGCGCACGTCGTGCTCGCCTGCCGTGATCCGGAGCGCGCAGAGGCCGCGGTGTCGGCCATCCGCCGACGGGTGCCCCGGGCGAGCGTCGAGGCCATGCCCCTCGACGTGACGGATCGACGGTCCATCGACGCTGCGGCGCACGCCCTGCTGGAGCGGGACCGGGTGGATGCGCTGGTCCTGAACGCGGGCCTCGTTCACCCTCCCCGCACCCGGAAGACGGACGAGTACGGCAACGAGCTGGTGCTCTCCACCAATGTGCTCGGCCACTTCCGGCTGGTCGCGCAGGCGCTGCCGGCGCTCACGGCGACGCCCGGGAGCCGCATCGTCACGCTCGGCTCGCTGGCCAGCCGAATGGGCCGCCTGCGACTGGACGACCTCCAGCTCGAACGCGGCTACACGTCGTGGCGCGCCTACTCGGGCTCGAAGATCGCCGCGCAGGCCTTCGGCTTCGAGCTCGACCGCCGGCTCCGGGCATCGGGGGCGGACGTGCAGAGCATCGTCGTGCACCCCGGGTACTCGACCTCCGGTCGCACGCCGGGCATCCGCGGGGTCAACACGCCGTCCCGGCTCAAACGCTTCGGCGACAACCTGCAGGCGGCCTGGACCCAGGGCAAGGACGACGGCGCGCACGCGCCGGTGCGGGCCGTCCTGGACCCGGCCGTCAGCGGAGGCGAGTTCCTCGGCCCGGCCCTCTGGACGAAGGGCGCGCCGGTCCACACTCCGGCCACGCGTGCCTCCCGGTCGCCACGGCTCGGTGCGCGGCTCTGGCCGCTGCTGGAGGCGGCATCCGGGCAGGCGTTCCCGCTGCCGTGAGTCCGCAGTACGCGGCCCAGCCGAGGGGACGCTACGCGTCGACGACGATGGACAGCAGGAGGTGCTCGGCGGGCACCTTCGCACGCAGGGCATCGCGGGCGGACGCATAGTCCGGGCCCTCCGCCTCGATCTCCTGGACGGCGGACTCGCGGATGATCGCCGTGGCGATCACCCGCCCGCCGCGCGGCATCGCGTTGTGCACCTGCAGGAGGTCGAAGCCGTCCGGCACCTGCGCCTCGATGAGGGCGCGAGCCGACCCGGCGTCGTCCGCCTCCGCGGTGAGCTCCTGGGTCGTGCTGCTCTGGATCAGACCGCGCACCTTCATGCTCTCAACGGTAGCGGACACCCCGGTCACGCCTCGACGGGCTCCTCCTCCGGGGCGCCCTCGTCCTCCACGTGCATCTCCGGCGGGGTGCGCCGGAAACCGTGTGTGAGCACGGCCAGGTACACGATGCCGATGACGAGCCAGCCGATCCCGAGCCACAGGGCGATCGGACCGAGCTGCGTCAGCAGGTAGAGGTCGACCAGCGCACCGATCACGGGGAGGACCGCGTACTTCACCACCGAGAGCCGCTCGCGCCTGCGCCACTGCCGCACGAAGTGCACGACGACGCAGACGTTGACCATCGTGAAGGTCAGGAACGCGCCGAAGTTGATGAACGACGTCGCGGTGTCGAGCGACAGACCGAGGCCGAACATGGCCACGACGCCGATCAGCAGGAGGTTCAGCAGCGGCGTGTTGAACCGCGCGCTCAGCCGGCCGAAGAACCGGCGCGGCAGCACGCCGTCGCGGCCCATCACGAACATCAGGCGGCTCGTGCTCGCCTGGATGGCCATCGCCGACGCAAAGCCGCCCACGATCACGACCAGGTTCACGATGTCGGCGAACACCTTCCCGCCGACCAGCACGGACATCGCATAGGAGGCGGTCGACGAGTCGTCGAACGACCCTCCCGGGTGCACCAGCTGCATCACGTACGAGACGACGACGAAGATGAGCCCGCCGATGATCACGGCGAGGAAGATTCCGCGCGGGATGTTGCGCTCCGGGTCCTTCGTCTCCTCGCTGAGGGTGCTGATCGCGTCGAACCCGAGGAACGAGTAGGCGGCGATCGCAGCACCACCGGAGACGGCGGCGATGGTCGTGGAGTCGTTCCACAGCGGAGCGGTGAGGGAGGCCGGATGGTCGGCGGTCAGGTGGCCGATGCAGAGCACCACGAAGGCCGCGATCCCGAGGCCGGTCAGCGTCATGAGCGTCTTGTTGACCCGGTCGGCGAGCACGATGCCGAGCGCGTTGACGACGGTCGTGACCACCACGTTGATCAGCAGCCACACCCAGACCGGGACGGCGGGGAACTGCGCGTTCAGGTACACCGACTGGATCAGCCACGCGACCATCGGGAGGAAGAAGTAGTCGAGCAGGATCGCCCATCCCACCAGGAACCCGACGTGCGGGTCGATCGTCCGCCGCGCGTACGTGTAGGCCGAACCGGACGCGGGGAAGATCCGCGCCATCCGGCCGTAGGAGAGGGCGGTGAGCGACATGGCCGCTGCCGCGATGATGTACGCGGTCGGGGTGGTGCCGTCACTGGCTCCGGCGATCACGCCGAAGGTCAGCATCACGATCGCAGGCGACATGTAGGCGACGCCGAACAGGACGATGGAGGAGAGCGACAGCTTCGCCTTCAACTGCGGGGCGGCGCTCACGCGAGCACCTCCGCAGGAGTCGTGGCGGCGGCGCCGGCAGCGGCGGCGGCGGGCGTCCAGCGGGACGACGAGATGCTGCCGTCGTAGAGCGGAAGCGCGAGTGTCGACTCCGCCCCGTCGTACTGCCGCCACGGCCGGGTCACGCCGCCGGTGCCGAACCGGCGGACGGCGGCCACCTCGTCCAGGTCGATGACGTCGGTGAGGACGGCGCTCTCGGAACTCGCGGACTCCACGCGCGTCCGGCCCTGCGGGTCGACGAGGAGGCTCTGCCCGAGACCGTTCGGTGCCGCGGCGTTGACGCTCGCGACGAAGACCTGGTTCACGATGGCGTTCGCCTTGGCGATGGTGATCTCCTGCGCGCGGTCGGAGGTCGGCGTCTGCACCAGGTTCAGGATGAGCTCCGCGCCCATCCAGGCCAAGTGGCGGCTGGACTCCGGGAACCAGGCGTCGTAGCAGATCGAGAGGCCGATGCGGCCGAAGCCGGCCATGTCGAAGACGACGAACTCATCGCCGGCGGCGACGGTCTCGTAGGGCCGCCACGGGAACACCTTCCGGTAGGAGGCGACGCGGCGCCCGTCCGGGGAGTACGCGGCGGTCGTGTTGTAGATGCGGCCGTCCTCTCCGCGCTCGTAGAAGCTGCCGGGGACGAGCCAGCGGCCGAGGTCGCCGGCGACCTCCGCAAGCGCACGGTCGCGCGGGCCGTCGAGGGGTTCGGCAAGCGCCTCGATGCACTCGGCGGTCTCCGCAGGCGACGCCTCTCCGAGTCCGGTGAGGTGCAGCTCGGGGTGGACGAAGAGGTGGGTGTCGATGTGGAGGCGGGTGAGGCGTTCGAGGTGGGCCGCGAAGGCCCCGATGTCGTCGGAGGGGGCCGTCGGTGCTTGCACCAGGGCCAGGGAGAGCGGGCGGGTCATCATCAACCGGGTTCCGTCTGGGCCCCGAGCGGGGCCGTCCGAATAAATTAAACGCAATTTATATAAAGAATCGTGCCGATGTCAAACGCAGCTGCTCGGTATGCGACCATCGGAGGTATGGCACGGCCCAAGGAGCAGACCCGCAGACGCGAGCAACTGATCGCCGCAGCCTCCAGCGCGATGCTCGCCCACGGCTCCAGCGGGCTGCGGCTCGCGGACATCGCCAAGGAGGCCGGGCTGACGTCCGCCTCCGTGCTGTATTACTACCCCGACGTCCGCGAGCTGTACACGGCCGTGTTCGCCCAGGGCAGCGACGAGTACTGCACGCACCGCGAAGCGCGGGTGGAGGAGGCGGGCAGCCCGGAGGACAAGCTCGCCGCGTGCATCGCCTCCGGCGTGCCGTGGCCGGGCCACGCGGAGGAGACCAGCCGTGTCCTCTACGAGCTGACCCCGATCGTGCTGCGCAACGCCGCAGCCGCCGCCGAGAACGCGACGCTCATCGCGCGGCAGGCCGCGCTGTACGAACGGGTGCTGCGGGAATGCGAGGAGTCCGGCCGGTTCCGGCTGCTGCTGCCGGCGGACGTGCTCGCGCGCAGCTTCATCGCGCTGGAGGACGGCTACGGCGTCGACGTGCTCACCGGGCAGCTCAGCCCCGAGACGGAGCAGGAGTGGCTGATGGACTACGCGCGGATCATGGTCGCCGCGGTCTGACCGCAACCCTCCCGCCACCGGACTCCGCCCGATACGGTGAAGGGATGGACTATCTGACCCAGCCCATCGACCCCGCCTCCGAGCGCGACCTGTCCGCAGGCGGCCTCCGCCTCGCCCTGGTCGACACGACCGACGCCGCCGCCTTCGACGGCTGGATCCGCGCCGACTTCCGCGGCTTCCACGGCGGCCGGCCCAAGGAGGAGGTGCTGGAGGAGGCCCGCGGCCACCTGTCCGGCCGGCGGACGACCGCCGTTTACGATGACGCCGTCCCGGCCCGTGAGCCGGTCGGCACCGCGAACTCCTGGATCGCTCCGCTCACCGTGCCCGGCGGCGAGCGCGTCGGCTCCTGGGCGATCAGCTCCGTCACGGTGGCGCCGACGCATCGCCGCCGCGGCATCGCGCGCGCCCTGCTGGGCGCAGAGCTTCGGACGGCGCACTCGCTGGGCGTACCGCTCGCCATCCTGACCGTCTCCGAATCGGTCATCTACGGCCGCTGGGGTTTCGGTCCTGCCACCTCGGCGACCGCGTGGACCATCGACACCAAGCGCGTCCGCTGGGCCGGGGCGGAGACGCCGGGGCGCCTGTCGTTCGCCGAGCCCGAGGACTACCGCGAGACGGCGGAGCGGGTGCTCGACCGCGCGATGGCCGGTCGTGCAGGAGAGATCGGCCTGGAGCCGTACCTGGCGCACCGCCTGGTCGGACCGCTGAAGGGCGACACCGACGCCGACCGCTACCGGCTGGTGCGCTACGACTCGCCGTCCGGGGAGCCGGAGGGCTTCGTCTCGTACACGGTCAAAGGCGACGACGACTTCACCCGCCACACCGTCGACGTCAACTACCTCGCTGCGGCCACGGACGAGGCGCTCGCCGCGCTCTGGCGGTACCTGCTCGAACTCGACCTGGTCGCCAGCGTCAAGGTGTGGACGCGCGGTGTGGATGAGCCGCTTCCCGCGCTCGTCTCCGACATCCGCGGCGCGAAGGTCACCGCGGTCGAGGACCACCTCTGGGTGCGCATCCTCGATGTCCCGGCCGCACTGCAGGCGCGTACGTACGAGCGCGACGGCTCGCTCGTGCTCGACGTCGCCGACGACCTGGGGCTCGCAGGAGGACGCTTCCGGCTCACTGTCGTGGACGGGCGCGCCGAGGTCGCGGCGACCGACGACTCGGCCGACGTCACCCTCCCGGTCGGGGCTCTGGGGAGCGTGTACCTCGGGCATGACGCGGCCCGCGCGCTCGCCCTGGCCGGTCGCATCCGGGGCGACGCGGCGGCGCTCGACCGCCTCTTCCGCACCGCCGTCCCTCCGCGCCTCAGCACCTGGTTCTAGCGCGCTCGACTATTCCCGTAGCTGGTCGCTCATGCCCAATTCGAATCCATTCACCTGTTCACCGACGGCAACGGCCGGATCGGCCGCGCGCTGATCGGTGCCATCTATCGCCGGCGTGGCCTCACCTCGGTGTCGACGCCGCCGGTCGCATCGGCGCTGGGCGCCGACCAGCAGCGCTACTTCGCCCTGCTCACCGCCTATCGCCGCGGCGAGGCGGGGCCCATCGTGCGCGAACTGGCGGAGTCCACCCGCATCGCGTCGGAGGAGGCGCTCCTCTCGGTCCGAGCCATCTACGGGCTCCCCGACGAGTGGCACGAACTCCTCGCTCCCCGCGCGGGAGGCGCCGTGTCCGCGGTACTGGACGGGCTGTTGGAGAACCCGGTGTTCGACGCGGAGTCGACGGAGGACCGCATCCACCGGTCCACGTCTGCGACGTATGAGGCGCTCGACCGCCTGGAGCACGCCGGCATCATCCACCGCATCACCAACCGCCAGCGCAACCGGGTCTGGGCCGTGACGGCGATCATCGACGAGCTCAGCGGACTCGACCGACGCATCGCCTCCCGGAGCACAGCCGCGGCCTGACCGAGCAGCCCGCGAAACGAGTGGTCCCGACATGCCGTGTCGACAGCGGTCGTGACGGCGTGTCGGGACCAGTGGTTCGCGGCGGCTCAGTCGATCAGGTCGTGGCGCACCACGATCTGGTCGCGGGCGGGGCCCACGCCGATCGCGGAGATGCGGGCACCGGAGAGGCGCTCCAGCGCGAGGACGTAGTCCTGCGCGTTCTTCGGCAGGTCCTCGAAGGTGCGGGCGCCGCTGATGTCCTCGGTCCAGCCGGGGAAGTCCTCGTAGATCGGCGCCGCGTGGTGGAAGTCGCTCTGCGACGCCGGCACCTCGTCGTGGCGCACGCCGTCGACGTCGTAGGCGACGGCGACCGGGATGCGCTCGATGCCGGTCAGCGTGTCCAGCTTGGTCAGGACGAAGTCGGTCACGCCGTTGACGCGTGCGGTGTAGCGGGCGACGGGCGCGTCGTACCAGCCGGTGCGGCGGGGGCGGCCGGTGGTGGTGCCGAACTCGAAGCCGCGCTCGCGCAGGAACTCGCCCCACTCGTCGAACAGCTCCGTCGGGAACGGACCGGCGCCGACGCGGGTCGTGTACGCCTTGACGATGCCGATCACGCGGTCGATGCGGTTCGGGCCGATGCCCGAGCCGGTCGCGGCGCCGCCGGCGGTGGAGTTCGAGGAGGTGACGAACGGGTAGGTGCCGTGGTCCACATCCAGCATCGTCGCCTGGCCGCCCTCGAACAGGACGTACTTGCCCTCTTCGAGCGCCTTGTTGAGCAGGAGGGAGCTGTCGACGACCATCGGGCGCAGGCGCTCCGCGTACTCGAGCAGCTGCTCGACGACCTCGTCGACCGTGATCGCGCGGCGGTTGTAGACCTTCACGAGGAGGTGGTTCTTCTGGTCGAGGGCGCCCTCGACCTTCTGACGCAGAATGTTCTCGTCGAAGAGGTCCTGGATGCGGATGCCGACCCGGTTGATCTTGTCGGCGTACGTCGGCCCGATGCCACGGCCGGTGGTGCCGATCTGGCGCTTGCCGAGGAAGCGCTCCGTCACCTTGTCGATGGTGCGGTGGTACGAGGTAATGACGTGCGCGTTCGAGCTCACCTTGAGCCGGGAGACGTCGACGCCGCGCGCGATCAGCGCATCCAGCTCCTCGAAGAGCACCTCGATGTCGACGACGACGCCGTTCGCGATGACCGGCGTGACGCCCTCGGTCAGGATGCCCGACGGGAGCAGGTGCAGCGCGTACTTCTCGTTGCCGACGACCACCGTGTGACCGGCGTTGTTGCCGCCGTTGAACTTGACGACGTAGTCGATGCGGCTCCCCAGGACGTCGGTCGCCTTGCCTTTGCCTTCGTCGCCCCACTGGGCGCCGATGATCACTATCGCGGGCACGTCGGAATCCTCTCGATGGATGGAACACGTCGGCGCCACGCGGGACGACCGTCGCACTCGATCCTATCGCGACCGCGTTTTGCGCCGATCCTGAGCGCCGCCGCCCGATTCTGACCATTGTCGCGGGAGCGACCGCGGTCCTACATTGAGCGCGATGTCGTCCCTGCTGTACCGCCTGGGCCGGTTCGCGTACCGCGCGCGCCGGGCCGTGGTGGCGGGATGGCTGGTCCTGCTCGCCCTCCTCTTCGTCGGGGCCGGGCTGCTGAGCACCGGGACCGACAACACGTTCACGATCCCCGGCACGGAGTCGCAGAACGCCCTCGATGCGCTGGCCCGCACGTTCCCGCAGGTGAGCGGCGCCTCCGCTCAGCTGATCGCCGTCGCTCCGAAAGGCGGAGACGTCCGGGACCCCGCCTTCCAGTCGTCCGTCGAGCACACCGTCACCGAGATCGCGGCGATCCCGCAGGTCACCTCGGCCTCCTCGCCGTACTCGGGGCCGTCGACCGGCAACGTCAGCTCGGACGGTTCGGCGGCTCTCGTGCCCATCCAACTCTCGGTGGCGACGACGGCGGTGCTGCCGAGCACGAGCGACGCGCTCCAGGAGGCCGGCAGGACGCTCGAGAAGGCGCTCCCCCCTGGGTCGCAGGTCGCGGTCGGCGGCCAGGTGTTCTCCTCGTCCGTGGCCGGTATCAGCGTGACGGAACTGCTCGGCCTCGCCGTCGCCTTCGTCGTGCTGGTCCTGACGTTCGCATCGTTCGTGGCCGCGGGGATGCCCCTGATCGCGGCGATCCTCGGGGCGGCCCTGTCGCTCTCGGCGATCTTCATCTCCACGCAGTGGATAACCGTGGCCTCGACCACGCCGCTGCTCGCGCTGATGCTGGGGCTGGCCGTCGGGATCGACTACAGCCTGTTCATCATCTCCCGGCATCAGGAGCAGGTGAAGACCGGGATGGACCCGCCCGAGTCCGCCGCACGCGCCGTTGCGACCGCGGGTTCCGCCGTCGTGTTCGCAGCGGTCACCGTGATCATCGCACTGCTGGGGCTGGCGGTGGCCGGCATTCCGTTCCTGACGACCATGGGAGTGGCTGCCGCGCTGGCCGTAGCCGTCGCGGTGCTGGTCGGGCTGACGCTGACGCCCGCGATGCTGGGCTTCGCGGGCGCCCGGATCGTGGCGAAGCGGTTCCGCCCGGGAGCGGCGGCTGCGGCAGCGAAGCCGAAGACGCACCGTCGCCGGTCCGCGGAGGCTCGCCCGAAGCGGCCGCGCGCGAAGCGGCCACCGGGTAGCGGGCCGTCCATCGCCCGCGGGTGGGTGCGCCTCGTCACGCGCATCCCCCTCCTCACCGTGGTGCTGGTGGTCGCGGGCCTCGGCGCGCTCGCCCTCCCCGCCATGTCGCTCCGGCTCTCCCTGCCGGATGCCGGATCCCTGGGCACGGAGGAGCCCGCCCGGATCACCTACGACCTGGTCGCGGAGCACTTCGGCCCCGGCTACAACGGCCCTCTCGTCCTGACCGGCTCGGTCATCGGCAGCAACGACCCGGTCGGCCTGATGAACGACGTCGCCGCCGAACTGAAGTCGGTCCCCGGCGTGGCGGCAGTGCCCCTCGCGACTCCGAACCCGACCGGCGACACCGGGATCGTCCAAGTCGTCCCGGACGCCGCCCCGGACTCGGAGCGCACGCAACAACTCGTCGCCGATCTGCGCGCACTGCACGGCCACTTCGAGAAGGAATACGGCATCGACCTCTCGGTGACCGGCTACACCGCCGCCGGTATCGACATCTCGGCGCGGCTCGGCGGCGCGCTCCTGCCGTTCGCGCTGCTCGTGGTCGGCCTGTCGCTCGTACTGCTAGCGATGGTGTTCCGGTCCATCGTGGTGCCGGTCACCGCTGCGCTCGGCTACCTGCTCAGCATCGGCGCGGCGTTCGGGATCACCAGCCTGGTCTTCATGAGCGGGTTTCTGTCCGGCCCGCTTCATGTCGCCCACCTGGGCTCGATCATCAGCTTCATGCCGATCATCCTGATGGGCGTGCTGTTCGGCCTCGCCATGGACTACGAGGTGTTCCTGGCCAGCAGGATGCGCGAGCACTACGTGCAGGGCGACAGCCCGCGGGATGCCATCCACAACGGTTTCGTCGGCTCGGCTCGCGTCGTCACGGCCGCCGCCATCATCATGTTCGCCGTGTTCGCGGCCTTCATCCCGGAGGGCGACGCCTCCATCCAGCCGATCGCCCTCGGCCTCGCGGTGGGGGTCGCGATCGACGCGTTCCTAGTGCGGATGACGCTCATCCCGGCGGTGCTGACCCTGTTCGGTTCGGCGGCCTGGTGGATGCCGCGCTGGCTGGACCGCGCCCTCCCGCACTTCGATATCGAGGGCGAGGGGCTCCGCTCCGAGATCGAGGCGGCCGACTGGCCGGTGCCCGGCGAGCCGTACGCCGTCGCGGCCGAAGGAGTGCGCGCGGGCGGGTCCGATCCCTTCAACGCTCTGGTCATGCCCGGTACGGCATATATCGTCTCCGACCGCGCGCACACGGCACTGCTGCTGGCCATCGCCGGCCGTGTTCCTCTGGAGGCCGGGCTGCTCAAGGTGGCCGGCCTCCTGCTCCCGGCGCGGCGCTCCGCGGTGCGCGGCCGCGTCGGGGTCGCACGCCTGGACCGGCAGACCGACGCGGTCGAGGCGGTCCGCGCGGCGTTGGGCGGCCATCCGGCCGTGATCGTCGTCGACGGTGGGGAGACCGTGACCGGCGACGATCGCACCCGCGTCGCCGCAATCGTGCAGGGAGCACTCGTCGACGGCGTCGCCGTGATCCTCGGCGCGGCCCGCGAGTCGGCGGTCGCCGACCTGCTCTCCCCCGACCCGCGATCCGATGACCGGCAATCCGATGACCCGCAAGCCCCAGACCCGCAACCCTCCGACCTGCAACGCTCCGACCCGCAACCGGGTGACGAGATGAACCGACGGGAGCGCATCCCATGACGCACAGCCCTTTCGACGCCCGCGCAGGGAGCGAGAAGACCCGGATGCTGACCCTCGCAGGCCTGGCGCTGGTGCCCCTGGTCGTCGTCGCCCTGCTCAGCTGGGGACTCCTGGCGCCCGGTCAGCACCTGGACCGTGTCACGGCGGCGGTGGTGAACGACGACCGCCCGGTCACCACGAACGGCAAGACCGTCCCCCTCGGCCGCCAGTTCGCCGGTGCCCTGATCTCGGGAGGTGCGGCCTCTCCCGCGGATGCCGTCGGGGCGTCGACCTCCAGCCCGGACGAGGCTCCGCCGAGCGACGACGCGTCCAACTTCACCTGGGTGCTCACCAACGACGACGATGCGACGTCCGGGCTCGCCAGCGGGACCTACGCGGCGGTCCTCACCATCCCCGCCTCGTTCTCGGCCGACGCGACGTCGATCGGAGGCCCGGCGGCGAGCGCGAAGCACGCCACGGTCACCGTCCGGACCAGCCCGGCGGCGGCCCTGGTCGACCCCGCACTGACGGCGGCGGTCACCCAGGCGGCCACCGCCTCCCTGGACCGGCAGTTGACCGTGCAGTACCTGCAGAACGTCTACGCCGGCTTCAACACCATCGACCAGCAGATCGGGCAGGCGGCGAGCGGAGCCGAGAGCCTGTCCTCCGGGGCCGCCACGCTCGCGACCGGGACGCAGTCGCTGGCGACGGGCGCGGCCTCCCTCGCCAGCGGGACGCAGTCGCTCGACGCGGGCGCGCAGTCCCTCTCGTCAGGGCTCGGCACACTGAGCGCGAGCACGCAGTCGCTCCCGGGGCAGACGGCCGACCTCGCGGCGGGGTCGGCGGCCGTCGCCGGCGGAGCGGACCAGGTGGCCGGCGGGGTGTCAGACGCCACAGCCGGCTTCAGCGCCGTGGTGACGGAGCTCTGCGCGACCGGGCCTGCCGCACTCTGCGCCCGGGCCGGCGCTGCGCTGAGCCGGCTGCAGAGTGCGAACAGCGGGATCTCGGCGCTTGCCGCCGGGGCCGACCAGGTCTCGGCGGGCAACGCCGCCCTGGCCGCCGCGGCGCCGCAGATCGTCGACGGGATCGACGCTTCAGCATCCGGCGCCGACCAGGTCGCGGCCGGAGCGGCCCAGAGCGCGGACGGGGCGGCCCAGGTGAGCAGCGGCGCCGCGTCCGCCGCCTCGGGCGCCGCGCAGACGGCCTCCGGAGCGGCCCAGCTGTCGTCCGGCCTGCAGCAGGCGACGCAGTCCATCCCGACGTACACGGACAGCGACATCACGACCCTCTCAGCGGTCGCGGCGCAACCCGTGCTGACCCAGCAGAAGCCTCCGCCCGCCGGGGTCGCGACGGTGCCGCTGTTCGCGGTGCTGGCCCTGTGGCTGGGCGGCCTGGTGACCGCGCTGGCGCGCCGGGCGGTTCCGTCGCGTCTGCTGATGACGACCGTGCCGTCCGCTGTGATCGCCCTCCGCTCGGCGGGGATCGTGGCGCTCATCGGCGCGGGACAAGGAGTCGTCGTCGCCGGTGCCGCCCAGTTCGGGCTCGGTCTGCGGCCGGGGGCGTGGTTCGGCTTCGCGCTGGCGGCCGCGTTCGTCGGCGCGGTGTTCGGGCTGCTCAATCAGGCGCTGGCCGCGGCGTTCGGCGGGGTGGGACGCCTGATCGCGCTCGGTGTCGGGCTCATCGCTCTGATCGCCGGGCTGTCGTCGACCGTTCCTGTGCCGATGACGGGTCTCGCCGCCGTGCTTCCGACTGCGCCTGCCCTGCAGCTGTTGCGGAGTTTTGCGGTCGGGGACGCATCCGGCGTCTGGGGGGCGGTCGGCCTCCTCCTGGTCTGGACGGTCGGTGCGCTCGCCCTGACCTTCGCGGGCGTCGCGGCGCGGCGCAACGTCCCGTTGAGCGACACAGTGCCCCGCCGGACCGTCACCGCCTGAGAGGATGTCGGCTAACTTGCACAGCGGTGTGCAAGAAGGGCGTACACTGGAGGCATGCCCACCCCCTCCACCCGCGCACCGCGACGCGACGCGACCGCCAACCGCGAGGCCATCCTCGCCGCGGCCGCCGTCGCCCTGAACGAGGACATCGACGCGTCCCTCGAAAGCATCGCCGCCCGCGCCGGCCTCAGTCGGCGCGCGGTCTACGGCCACTTCGCCACCCGCGACGAGCTGCTCGTCGAGGTCTTCACCCGCGGCGCCCGCCGGCTCGCCGCTCTGCTCGACCCCGTGGCGCATCCCGACCCGCTGGTCGAGATCGCTCTGTTCGGCGCGACGCTGTGGGCAGAGGTCGAGCACGTGCGGGTGAGCGCGGCACTCGCCGTGCGGGGTCCGCACCGCGCGATGGTCGGAACAGCGCTCGACCCAGCGCGCGAGCGGCTGCGCGAGACCGTGCGCCGCGGGATGGAATCGGGCCGGATCCGTACCGACCTCGACCGGGAGACGGTCACCCGGCTCATCGAGAACGCCGCCGTGTCGGTGCTCGACGAGGCGACCCGCAGCCGCCTGACACCGGAGGACGGCCACCGGCTGGTCATGCTCGCCGGCCTCAGCGCGGCCGGCATGGGCTGGGCGGAGGCCGGGGCGCTGATCGCCTCCACCCCCGAGCTGGCGTTCGAGGCAGTTCAGGCGGCGAGCGCGCCCGCGACGACATCCACGGAAGGAGCGCACCGATGAAGGTCGTCCTCGACGACGTCGCGAAGGGCGCCGCCCTGCCCGCGACCTCCGCCGCCTTCGAGACGGGACGGGCGTCCCTGGCGCGCGCCGAGACCGAGCAGCGCCCGACGGTGCTCGGCCTGATCGCGTCCGGTCGCATGCGGCCCGACTCCGGCGCCGTCACCATCGACGGCGCCACCGACTTCGGCGCGATGCGCCGCAGGATCGCCCTGATCGACGCCCCCGACGTCTCCGAACCGGCCGCCGATGTGACGGTCTCCGGCATCGTCGCCGAGGAACTGATGTTCGCCGGGCGGGCCTCCCATCCGATCGCGGTGCGCCGCTGCCTGCGCGACCTGGGCGCCTCCGACCACGCGCGGCAGACCATCGGAACGGTGCCCCCGATCGTGCGCATCCGCCTGCTCGCCGAGCTCGCCCTGCTCCGGAAAGGCGTGGAGGCGCTCGTGCTCGTCTCCCCCGACCGGCACGGCGGCGACCCGGTCGAGTGGTGGACGTTCGCACGCGAGCTGGCGGGGCGCGGCATCGCCGTTCTCGTCGTCGCAGGCGACGCCTCCGCCGCGGCCATCGCCGCGGCCTCCCTGGTCTCCCGCATGGACGAGACCGACCAACAGACTTTCGACGAAGACCCGGGCCGGGATGACACCGACGATCTCCCGGACCTGATCGTGACAGAGCCCACCAAGGAGGGCGCATGAAGATCCCGCAGATGATCGCGGCGGAGTTCCGCCGCCTGACCGCCAGCCCCATGTCCATCGTGGCGCTCATCGCGCTGATGTGCGTGCCGGTGCTCTACGGCGGTCTGTACCTGTGGGCCAACCAGAACCCGTACGCGAACCTGGACCGCATCCCTGCCGCCATCGTCGTGGAGGACGCCGGCACCACGGTCGACGGCTCGACCGTGAACTACGGCTCCGACGTCGCCGACCAGCTGATCCAGGACGGGTCGTTCCAGTGGCACCGGGTGGCGCAGGGATCCGCCGCGAGCGGCGTCGACGACTCCAAGTACGACTTCAGCATCACCTTCCCGAAGGACTTCTCGTCGGCGCTGGCCTCGGCCTCCGGGGCGAGCCCGCACCGCGCGGTCGTCACCCTGACCACGAACGACACCAACAGCTACCTCGCCTCGACGATCGGCACGCAGGCGGCCGAGAAGATCCGCACGTCGATCGTGAAGCAGGTCAACGAGCAGGCGGCGAAGCAGTTCCTCGTCGGGCTCGCCGACATCCGCTCCAACCTGGTGACGGCCGTGGACGGCGCCAACCAGCTCGTGGACGGCAGCGCGACGGCCCAGTCGGGAGCCGCGCAGCTCGCGGACGGAACGGCGCAACTGGCCTCCGGTTCGCAGGAGCTCTCGAGCAAGCTCGGGCAGCTGGCCTCCGGCGCCCAGCAGGTGAGCGACGGCGCAGCGCAGGTCGCGGCCGGGAACCGCGAACTGGCGTCGAAGGCGAACGAGGCCGGGGCTGCGGCCACGCAGATCGCCGCGGAGGCTCCCGCCGCCCAGCAGGACTTGATCGACCGGCTGACGGCGGCCGGAGCGACGGAGGAGCAGCTCGCCCAGGTGCGGGTCGTCCTCGGCGACCTCGACACCAAGGTCCAGAGCGGCAACCAGCAGATCCAGAGCGCGGTCGGCCAGATCGACCAGCTGTCCGCCGGCGCGGATCAGGTTGCGGGCGGAGCGTCCCAGGTCGCGTCCGGTTCGCAGCAGGCGGCCTCCGGCGCATCGCAGCTCGCGTCCGGCGCCGCGACTGCGGCGAGCGGATCCGCCCAACTCCGGGACGGCCTGACCACGCTCCACGACGGCACGACTCAGCTGCGGGACGGGCTCACCTCCGGCGTCGACCGCATCCCGGACAACTCCCCGTCGCTGCAGAAGAAGCAGGCCTCCACCATCGCCGACCCGGTGAACCTGAAGAACGACTCCATCACCTCCGCCGGCACCTACGGCGCGGGTCTCGCCCCGTTCTTCGTCGCGCTCGCGGGGTGGATCGGCATCTACGCCCTGTTCCTCATCGTGAAGCCGGTGTCGCGCCGGGCGATCACGGCCCTCCACTCGCCGATCAAGATCACGCTCGCGGGATGGCTCACGCCCGGCCTGCTCGGTGCGGTCCAGATGATCGGGCTGTTCGCGATCGTGGCCGGGGCGCTCGGCTTCCGGATCGACGACCCGGTCGGCATGTACGGGCTGATGGCGCTGGCCTCCGTGACGTTCGCCGCGATCATCCTGGCGCTCAACGTGTGGCTCGGCAGCGTCGGGCAGTTCCTCGGGCTCGTGCTCATGGTGCTGCAGCTCGTCACCGCAGGCGGCACGTTCCCCTGGCAGACGCTGCCCGGGCCGCTCGCCGCCCTGCACCATGCGCTGCCGATGTCGTACGCCGTGGATGGGATCCGTCAACTCATGTACGGCGGCAACCCGGCCACGGCCTGGGCGGATGCCGGCGTGCTCGCGCTGTGGATGCTCATCGCCCTGCTCGTCTCGGCGATCGGAGTGACCAGGATGACGCACTTCCGCACCCTGCGCGACCTCCGTCCGTCGCTGATCGGCTAGCCGGAACCTCCCCCTGGTGGGCGCCCGGCGGCCGGGGTTAGGGTGGCGCCCACCAGCCCCGATCCCAGGAGGACGACATGGCCGATCTCGAAGTCCAGGCGGCGCTCGCGCAGGCGCGCCAGGCGGCGAACGCCGCGAGCTACGACATCCAGAAGCTGCCGGAGGACTCGATCGAACGGCAGGCGCTGCACAACCTGATGACCGCGGTCGACGCGATCATCTCGGCGCTCGACACGGAGTAATCCCGTCGAGTGGCGACATCTGGTCACCACTCGACGGGAATTCCGGCAGGGACTCACGTCTCGCTGGGATGTGGGTGGGCGGCGCTAGGGTGGCGGCGTGACGGATACGCTGCGGATTCTCCACCTCTCGGACACGCACCTGTTCGGCGACGGACGCCTGCACTACGGAATCGTCGACACGCTCGCCGGCCTCGACCGCGTGCTCGCCCGGGCGGCGACGCTGCGCGAGTTGGATGTGGTGGTCGCGTCCGGCGACCTGTCGGATGACGGGACCGCGGCCTCCTATCGCCGACTGCAGTCGACGCTGGAGCCGTGGGCCGCAGAGCGCGGCGCAGCGATCGTCTACGCGATGGGAAACCACGACCTCCGCGACGGGTTCGAGGAGGTCCTCGGTGCCCGGGAGACCGTGACCGACGTGCGCGGGTTCCGCATCGTCACCGTCGACACGTCCGTGCCCCTGGCCGGGTACGGGAGGATCGACGCCGAGCAGCTGGACCGGCTTCGGGAGGTGCTGGCCGCCCCGGCCGAGCACGGCACGGTCGTCGTGCTGCACCATCCACCCGTGCCGCCGACGACGGTGCTCTTCGAGCCGCTGCGGTTCGTCGACCCGCAGCCGCTCATCGACGTGTGCGCCGACGGCGACGTGCGGCTCATCCTGGCCGGGCACTACCACCACGGGCTGGTGACCGACGCGGTCGCTTCGGGAACGGAGGGGCGTCGCATCCCCGTGGTCGTCGCACCGGCCGTCGCCAACACGACCGACGTGCTGTGGCCCGCCCCGCACGAGCGGGCGGTCCGCGGTGCCGGATTCGGCTGGGTGCAGCTGCCCGCCGGGGGCCCGGTCCGGGCCCACCTGCTGACCGCGCCCGCGCGCGACGACGGCGAGACCGTCTACGACCTCGACCCGGCCGCCATCCAGCGGATCGCCGGCGACGCGGGGTGGCGGGGATGACCGCCGACGCCGGCTACTCCGGCACTCCGCTCTGGAAGAAGCTCGGCCTGAAACCCGGTGCGCGCGTCTCGGTGCTCCACGCCGATCCCGGGTGGCGCATCCCCCTCGACGATGCGGCATCGGTGGACTGGATCGACGACGGACCCGCTGACGTCATCGTCGCGTTCTTCCGGTCTGCGGCGGAGTACCTGGCCGAGCTCGACGCCCTCGGCGAGCGGATCCGGCCTGCTGGGATGCTGTGGGCCGCGTGGCCTCGCAAGGCCGGCGGGCACGTCAGCGACCTGTCCGACACCGTCGTCCGGGATGCCGCGCTCGAACGCGGCCTCGTCGATGTGAAGGTCGCCGCCCTGGACAGCGACTGGTCGGCGCTCAAGATCGTCTGGCGACTCGCCGATCGTTGAGGAGACCCGGCGGTAGGGGCGGTAGGGGCGGTCGGCGTCAGGCGAAGTTCACGTGCTGCGTCACCCAGGTGTGCATCGCGATCGCGGCGGCAGCGGACGCGTTGATGGACCGGGTGGAGCCGAACTGAGCGATCTCGACGACCGCATCCGCAGCCTCCAGCGCCGCCGCCGACAGGCCCGGGCCCTCCTGACCGAACAGCAGAACGCATTCGCGCGGGAGGGAGAACGTCTCGATCCCGACGGACCCCGGCACGTTGTCGATCGCGATCACCGGCAGTCCTGCGCTCCGCGCCCAGGCGACGAACGCCTCGACGTCGCCGTGGTGCACGACGTGCTGGTAGCGGTCCGTCACCATGGCGCCGCGCTTGTTCCACCGGCGGCGGCCGATGATGTGCACAGTGTCGGCTGCGAACGCGTTCGCACTGCGCACGATCGAGCCGATGTTCATGTCGTGCTGCCAGTTCTCGATGGCGACGTGGAACGGGTGGCGGCGCTCGTCCAGGTCGGCGACGATCGCCTCCATGCTCCAGTAGCGGTAGCGGTCGATGACGTTGCGGGTGTCGCCGTGACGGAGCAGTTCGTGGTCGTACCGGGGATCGTCGGGCCACTCGCCGGGCCACGGCCCGACGCCGTTCGTCGTCAGCTCGTGCGTCGGGTTGGGCGTATCGTCCACCAGACCAGCGTATCCACCGGTGCCGCGCATCCTCACCGCTGCCGCTGCCCGGCCCCTAAGCTGGACGCATCGAATCCCGGTGGAAGGAGTCCGCGTGACGCGTCGCGACGAGATCGAGTGCTGGCTCACCGACATGGACGGCGTGCTCGTCCACGAGAACCAGGCGCTGCCCGGCGCGTCGGACCTCATCCAGCAGTGGCGCGACCAGGGCACGCCGTTCCTGGTGCTGACGAACAACTCCATCTTCACTCCGCGCGACCTGGCTGCACGGCTGCGGACGTCCGGGCTCGACGTGCCGGAGGAGTCCATCTGGACCTCCGCGCTCGCCACCGCCGACTTCCTCAAGTCGCAGATGCCGGGCGGCAGCGCCTACGTGATCGGTGAGGCCGGACTGACGACGGCCCTGCACGAAGCCGGCTTCATCATGACGGACACCAACCCCGACTACGTGGTCGTCGGCGAGACCCGCAGCTACTCCTTCGACGCGATCACCAAGGCCATCCGCCTCATCGGCAAGGGCGCGCGGTTCATCTCCACCAACCCGGACGCGACCGGACCGAGTGCCGAAGGGCCGCTGCCCGCGACCGGAGCCGTCACCGCGATGATCACCAAGGCCACCGGCCGCGACCCGTACGTGGTCGGCAAGCCGAACCCGATGATGTTCCGGTCCGCGATGAACCGGATCGGCGCGCATTCCGAGAACACCGCCATGATCGGCGACCGGATGGACACCGACGTCGTCGCGGGCATCGAGGCCGGGCTGCACACCATCCTGGTCCTCACCGGCATCAGCGACCCCGCCGAGATCGAGCGGTACCCGTTCCGGCCCGACGAGATCCTGAGCGGCGTCGACGAGCTGGTCACCCGGGAGCCGGTCGAGACCGAGCTCTGACGCCCGCAGCACGGGCCGGGGGGATGGACGATGGACGACTTCGCGCGCATCCGGTCCGCCATCGCCGACGCTGCCCGCGCTGCATGGACCGAGCTGCGCGCGGAGCGTCCGGACGAGCACTTCTACGCCTTCGGGCTGTGGACGAGCCCGGTCGCGCACCGGCCGGCGCCCACCGCCTCCTCGGTCGAGGGCCTGCGGGACGCGGTCGATGCCGTCCGAGCCGGTGGCAGTGATCTGAGCGAGCGCGATCTCCGCTGGGACGTGAACGCGTCGCCGTACGACCTGTTCGGCGATGAGCACTTCGCCCGGCTCGACCCGCTGTTCGAGACGTGGGGCTCTCCGTACGACCGCGCGGTCGCGGTCAACGCGGCGCTCCTCGCGGCGATGGAGGGCGCGCTCGCCGACCTGGACGCCGACGGCTTCTTCGGCACCGGCCGCGAGCGTGATGCCGTCGTCCTCGCCGTCACGATGCCCGCGCACGCCCACCCCCTCCACGCTCGGGAATCCGCCCGTCGCCTGAACCCGGCCTCCGCCCTCCATCGCTTCCTCGCTTAATCGGCCCGAGCTCGGCGTGTCGCCGGGTCAAGCGAGGAAGCGATGGCGGGACGGAGGGGGCGGGTCAGGCGGCGGGGCCCGGGCCGGCGACGGAGGATGTCAGGGGCTGGCCGGAGGAGCGGTTCGCGAAGCAGTAGTAGGAGCGCTGGCCCTGCTTCCACTGCTGCTCGGTGGCGGGGTACGAGCCGACGACCTGGAGGTCCGGGTACGCTCCGGCGGCACCGAGGTCGACGATGCCGGAGGCGGTGCAGAGGCCGGGGATCTGCTGTGCCAGTGCATCCACACCCGGGTATGGCGCCGCGGGGTCCGCAGACAGCACGTTCGTGTACAGCAGCTGCGCGGTGTGCGGCGCCGTGCAATCGACGACCGTGAAGGTCTCGGCCCAGACGGACGTGAATGGCTGGATGCATTCGCCGCCGCCCAGGGAATCCCACGGATGCGCTCCAGGCCCGACGGCGGCGGCCGGTTTCGGCGTGACCGTCGGCACCGGCGCCGGTGTCGCGGACGCCTTGGGCGCGCTGGCGCTCGGCGTGCTGGAGGTCGTCGCCTGCGGGGCGGGACCGGATCCGCTGAAGAGGGACGGGATGCGCGTGCCGAGCGCGAAGAGGCCGACCAGGACGAGCACGACGGCAAGGCCGCTCACCCCGAGGAGCAGGATGCGGTTGTTGCGCGATCCCCAGAGGCCGGCGCCGCCGGGGGTGGTGGGACCGGACGGCGGGGTGGGGCCGGCTGGGGCGGACGGTGCTGACGGGTCCGCTACCGACGCGGCCGGTGCGGCCGCCGGCGCGGCGGAGTCGGCGAGCGGCATGGTGGTGAACGGAAGCGTTGCCGCCGCGACAGGGGCCGCGGGGACGCCCGGTGACGCGGGAGGGGTCGCCAACGGCGTGAAGCGCGGCGGTGACCATGCCGTGTAGTGGTCGTCGATGCCCTCGGCGTCGACGGTGTCTTCGGCGTCGGCGGTGTCTTCGGCGACGGCGTCTTCGGCGTCGGCGGTGTCTTGGTCGGCGGCGTCTTCCGGCGGGGCGGCGAACGGGGTGGAAGCGGGCAGCTGTGGCCCTTCGACCTCGGCCGCGGGCTCCGGTTCGACAGCCACACCTCCGAACAGGGCGGCGAGGCCGTCTGTGTCCGGCTCGGGCGACGGCTCCGGTTCCCGTTCCGATTCCCATTCCGGCTCGACCGCGGGCTCAGGCTTGACCTCCGCCTCAGGCGTCGGCTCGGAGGCAGCAGCGATGCTGGCCGCGTCGATCGGGCTGGTCGCCGGGGAGGGGATGCCGCCGAGGGCGACCTCCGCCTCTGCGGCCGGGATCGCCGGTTCCGACGGGAGGACGGGCGCGGGCGCAGTCGGCGGCGTCGACACAGGCGGGCGGGTGAGGAGGGCCGGGTCGATGGGGATGACGCTTGTCGTGTCGCCGATGATCGAGCGACCGGAGGGCTCCTCGGAATCCTGCTCCCCGAAGCCGAGCAGGGCGGCAAGGCCGTGGCCGTCGGATGGATCGTCGGCAGGCTCAGCGGCTGGAGGGTCGAAAATCGTGCGCGCCGGCTCGGGTTCGACCGGCTTCGGAGGCTCGGGATTCGGGATCACCCAGGACCCGGCGGCCAGCGCGGGCTCGGCGGCAGGCGGGTCGGCGACGACGGGAACGGGCGAGGGGGCGACGGGAGGCTCCGGAGCCTCGATCACCGGCTCAGCGACCGGCTCAGCGACCGGCTCAGCGACCGGCTCAGCGACCGGCTCAACGGCACGCTCCGCTGCCCGATCATCGGCCTCCGCCTCCACCGACGCCCGCTGCGGCTGCGGCTCCGACTCCGGCTCCGGCTCTTGAACGACCAGGGGGTCCGACCCCGCGCCCGGGGTCAGGTTCCAAGAGAACGCGACCGGGAACTCGGACGGCTGCTCCTCCTCCACGGGCGCTTCCTCGTGCACGCCCAGCAGCTCGTCGAACTCCGCCGCAGGCACCGCCCCAGCGGGTGAGGCCTCGGGCGCGGGCTGCTGCGTTAGGGCAGGTTCCTCCACAGCTGCGGCCGGTTCGGCGGGCGCCTCCACAGGCGCAGCCTCCTCCACGGGCGCAGCCGCCTCCACAGGCGCGGCCTCCTCCACAGCGGGCCGGTCGATGTGCCGCCCTCCGGTGAGCTGCTCGAGCAGCCAGTCCGAGCTGCCGAATTCGGGCTCGGTGGGCTCTTCGCGCCTCGCCCGGCGCCCCTCCTCCCCCGCGCCGCCGCGCTCGTCGGACACTAGGCCAGCCCCAGATCCTTCAGGCCGATGGCGGCGAAGTACGGGTAGCCCGCGCCCTCGATGACTTCGCGCGCGCCGGTGTCGCGGTCGACGACGACGGCGACCGCGGCGATCTCGGCGCCGACCTTCTTCAGCGCCTCGATGGCTTTCAGGGGCGAGCCTCCGGTCGTGGAGGTGTCTTCGAGCACGATCACGCGCTTGCCCTGGAGGTCGGGGCCCTCGACCTGCTTGCCGCGGCCGTGGTCCTTCGGCTCCTTGCGGACGACGAACGCGTCGTACGAGAGTCCTCGCGCCGCACCCTGGTGCAGGATGGCCGCCGCCACCGGGTCGGCGCCCATCGTCATGCCGCCGACCGCCACCACATCGGGGACGTCGCGGATGAGGTCGATCATGACCTGCCCGATCAACGGCGCGACACGGTGGTCGAGGCTGACCTTGCGGAGGTCGACGTAGTAGCTCGCCTTCTTGCCGCTGGTGAGGGTGAAGTCGCCGTGGAAGACCGCCTCGGCGGCGATGTAGTCGATGAGCTGCTGTCGTGCGTCGGTCACATCCCCGATTCTAGAGGGGCGGCGGCGGCGGCGGCCGATACGATCGAGGGCATGCGCGTCGCCACCTGGAATGTGAACTCGATCCGCACCCGAGTGGTCCGGGTCGTCGACTGGATGGTCCGCGAAGACGTGGACGTGCTAGCGATGCAGGAGATCAAGTGCAAGCCCGAGCAGTTCCCGTACGCGGAGTTCGAAGCCGCCGGGTACGAGGTCGTCCTCCACGGGCTCAACCAGTGGAACGGCGTCGCGATCGCCAGCCGCCTTCCCATCGAGGATGTGACGATCGGCTTCCCGGACATGCCGGGCTTCCTCAAAGATCACGACGGTCCCGACCTCCCGAAGGAGGCTCGCGCGATCGGGGCAACGGTCGACGGGCTGCGGCTCTGGAGCCTGTACGTGCCGAACGGTCGATCGCTGTCCGATCCGCACTACGTCTACAAACTGGACTGGCTGGCCGCTCTGGCCGCCGACACGCAGCGCTGGCTGACGGAACAGCCGGACCTCGCGCTCGCCCTCATGGGCGACTGGAACGTCGCTCCCCTCGACTCCGACGTCGGCGACCCGGCCCTCGTCCCGGGGCTCTCGACGCACATCTCCCCGCCAGAGCGCACCGCGTTCGCCGCGTTCGAGAAGGCCGGCCTCACCGACGTCGTGCGGCCGATCGTCCCCGACGGGTTCACCTACTGGGACTACAAGCAGCTCCGCTTCCCGCGCAACGAGGGGCTGCGGATCGACTTCATCCTCGGCTCGCGGGCGTTCGCCGATCGCGTGGTGGGCGCGAGCATCCACCGCAACGAGCGCAAGGGCACCGCCCCAAGCGACCACGTGCCGGTGCTCGTCGAGCTGGAGTCGCCGGCAGCGCTCGACGATGACGACGACCGCCCGATGATCTTCGGCTGACGTCCCCGTCAGCTGTCGCTGATGCCCTCCGTGACCTGCACCGGGCTCTCGAAGTCGCGGTCCGGGAGCCCCTCGAGGGCGTCGATGACCTCCTTCGGTGCGCCCTGGCCTTGGGCGGTTCCGACGAGATCGGCCTTGCTCGCGGGGTAGTCGACACCGCTCAGGTACTTCTGCACGTCGATCTGGATAGGTCGGTCGGCCATGTCCGTTCTCCTTCTCTTCTGGATGTTCACGTCCACGTGTTCACGTCCACGCCTACCCCGATCTCGCGACCCTGCAAGAGGTTGCGGGGGTTCTGTCACGGTGGTTCGTTCTGTGGCGTCCCCGGCCGGACCAGGCCGACGACACGGAAGGAGAATGGACATGGCCGAGCGCGGCAACACCAAGCACGGACCCATCCAGGACGAGGAGCTCAAGCACGAGGCGCAGCCGTTCGTGCAGGGCCACGGGCCCAGCCACGTCGAGGAGTGGCGCCAGACGGAGCCGATGCCCGACGACACCGACGACGCCGAGGTGGTCACTGCCTCCGGGGTCGACGGCGACGAGGCTCCGGCGTCCGACGACGTGACCGCATCCGAGTACCCGGGCGAACCGGGTGCGACTGGCCCGGACACGCTCGCCTACTCGGCGGAGACCCCGGCGGAGGACGGAGGCGCCGGGGAGGGCGGAGACCCGACGGCGGGAGGCGAGCGATGAGCGCCCGCGACATCCTGGCCGGTTTCCTCGCGGAGCCCGGCCCGTGGACCACCGTCCTCGCCGACATCTCGCGCGACATGAACGACCCGAAGCGCACGGTGGACCTCCGCCACCGCTCCCTCCTCCAGTCGCTGGAGCAGCAGGGAGCCCCGCGGGCCGACATCGACGCCGTCGAGGGCGCGCTGATGACCGACTACCGGACGCCCAGCCCCTGCGCGCGTTTCATCGCGGTGCGCAGCGGGCAGGTGGAGGTCGACGAGGTGGTGCTGGGCGCCATCCCGCGCGACGGCTGGGCCTGGCACGGGCCGGTCATCGATCCGCTGCCGCTGCTCGCGCGGGATGCCTTCGGCTTCCACGCCCTGCTGGTGGAGGCGTCCCGCGACGGCGCGACGATCTGGCACCGACGCCCCGACCTGGAGCACGACCCGGAGGCCGCGGCCCTCGGCGAGGAGGCGCAGCAGACGGACGAGCCGGAACGTGTCGACGGGACGTCGCACGGCATCGTGCACAAGGTCCCGTCGGGAGGCTGGGCCCAGCTGCGCTACCAGCACTACGTCGAGGACACCTGGCGGAACAACGAGCGAGCGGTCGCGGAGCGGATCGGAGAGCTCGCCGACCGCTACCGCCCGCGGCTGATCATGGTGGCCGGCGACCTGCGCGCCGTCGAGCTCCTCACCCAGGAGCTGCCCCAGTCCGCCACGGATGTGCTCTTCACCGAGCAGTTGGAGGCCTCCGCCGGCGACGAGCAGGAGGAGCTGTTCCGCCGCTTCGAGGAGGCTGTGGCCCGGGTGGCTGCAGAAGACGAGACGGCGGCGCTCGAGCGCATCTTCACCCGCTCGGAGGGTGAGGGCCGCAGCGAGGCGCTCGGCATCGGCGAGGTGGTGGACGCCCTGGAGCAGAGCCAGGCGGACACCGTGGTGGTGACCGTGCCCCGGGAGGCCGAACGCACGCATGAGGCCGACCGCCGCGCGATCGCGCTCGACGCGCAACCGTGGATCGCCTCCGCCCCCGAACAGGACTACGGCGCGGGCGAGCTCGGCATCATCCCCGCTTCGGTCGCGATCGCGCGAGCGGCCGTGCTCACCGACGCCCGCGTGATCGTGGTCTCCCCGGGAGAGCTGCCGAACGACGCCCCGGCCGCCGCTCTGCTGCGCTGGCCGGTAGGGCCGCCGCAGTCGGAGTGAAGCGGTTCCGTCGCACGATCCTCCTGGGAATTCCAGGCCCTATGACGCATCCATCGCCCGGCCTACCGTCGCGGGCGACAGAGAAGAAGAGACGAGAGGAGCCGATATGGCTGCAGTGACCCAGAGCATCGACGTGAACGTCCCCGTGACCACGGCGTACAACCAGTGGACCCAGTTCGAGTCCTTCCCGCACTTCCTGGACGAGGTGGAGGAGATCACCCAGGTCGACGACACCACCAACCACTGGCGCGTGAAGATCGGCGGCGTGGAGCGCCAGTTCGACACCGTCATCTCCGAGCAGCTCCCGGACGAGCGCGTGGCGTGGAAGTCCGTGGCCGGCGACACCGAGCACGCCGGGGTCGTCACGTTCCACCGTCTTTCGGACGCCGAGACCAAGGTCACCGTCCAGCTCGAGTGGGCGCCGTCCGACGCCGTCGAGAAGGTCGGCTCGGCTCTCGGCCTCGACGACCACGCGGTGAAGAAGGACCTCGAGAACTTCAAGAAGTTCATCGAGTCGCAGGGTGGCGAGACCGGCGCCTGGCGCGGCGAGGTGGACCGCGGCGACACGGTCTGACCGCTCGAGACGCAGGAACGAACGGCGGCGCCGGTGGATCTCCATCGGCGCCGCCGTCGTGTGCGCGGGTCCTACAGGACCGGTCGACCGCCCGTGATGGCGATCCGCGCTCCCGAGATGTACGAGCCGTCGTCCGAGGCGAGCAGCACGTACAGCGGCGCCAGCTCGGCCGGCTGACCGGCGCGCCCGAGCGGGGTGTCGCTCCCGAACTGGCTGACCTTCTCCTCCGGCATGGTCGACGGGATGAGCGGCGTCCAGATCGGACCGGGCGCGACGCTGTTCGCGCGGATGCCCTTCTCGCCGAGCAGCTGCGCGAGCGACGCCGTCACGTTGGCGATCGCGGCCTTCGTGGCCGCATAGGGGAGGAGCGTGGGCGACGGCATGTCCGAGTTCACCGACGAGGTGCCGATGATGCTGGCGCCCGGCTTCATGTGCGGGACAGCGGCCTTGGACAGGTGGAAGAGAGCCGAGAGGTTGGTGGCGATGGTGTGGTCCCACTCCTCGTCCGGGATCTCTTCGAGGGACTCCCGGGTCATCTGGTACGCCGCGTTGTTGACCAGCACGTCGATGCCGCCGAGTTCCTCGACGGTGCGCGTGACGAGGTCGCGGCAGTGCTGCGGGTCGGAGACGTCGCCGGGCAGGAGGATCGCTTTCCTCCCCGCTTCGCGGACCCACTTCGCCGTGTCCTCGGCGTCCTGGTCCTCGTTCAGGTAGGCGATGGCGACGTCGGCGCCCTCCCGGGCGTACGCGATGGCGACGGCCTTGCCGATGCCGCTGTCCGCACCGGTGATCAGCGCCACCTTGCCGGTCAGTTTGCCGCTTCCGCGGTAGCTCTCCTCGCCGTGGTCGGGCCGCGGCTCCATCGACTCGGTGTCGCCGGGCGGCTGCTGCTGTTGCTCAGGGAAAGACATCCGTGACCTCCATTCGTTGTGCCTCCACGCAACACCCGCGGCCGCACGCGGTCAGGGGCTTGGGCGGTCCCCGATCTGCGCGTACCGTCCCTCCAATGAACGCGACACCGGACGCCCCCGACGAACACCAGAGCGACGCCGATCAGACGGCCAAGGACCGTTCCTACAGCCCGTCGAGCGAGCGGGAGACCGAGGTCAAGCAGGACGAGTCGACCGGCCGTTCGGTGCCGCCCGGCACCGGCGGCCCCGACGACGTGGGCGACGTCCCGGTGCCGCCCGAGGACGACCTCGACCCCGCCACCATCGTCGAGCGCGGCGACCCGGGCCCCGGCCCGGTCTAGCGGCCCGCGGCTATTGCCGCCCGGTGAACTCCTCCATGGAGTCGTAGACGCCGAAGACCCGGCCCGCCACGACATCCCATACCCGGGTCGGCAGGATGCCGCGCAGCGTCTTGGCCAGCCCGACCGTCCACGGCAGCATCAGCATCGGCCGGCCCGCGAGCATCGCACGCCAGACACGGTCGACCACGTACTCCGGCGACATCACCGGCGTGAGGAGCGGACCGCGAGCGCCCTCGAACATCCCGGTGTCGATGTAGCTCGGCGCGACCGTGGTCACCTTGACGTGCCCGTAGCCCTCCTGAGCGAGCTCGAGGCGGAGGCTGTCGCTCCAGCCGATGACGGCCCACTTGCTCGCCGCGTAGACGCTCATGCGGGGGTTGGAGATCGTGCCGGCGGCGGACGCGATGTTGACGATGCGCGCCTCCCGGGCGCTCTGCTGCATGCCGGGCAGGAACTCCCGCGTCACGTACATCGGCGCGAGAGCATTGACCTGCATGGTCGGCCGGGTGTCGTCGCCGTTGTCGTGCTCCCAGAAGTACTTGCCGCGGACGATCCCGGCGTTGTTGATCAGCACGTCGACACCGCCGATCTCCTTGCGCACCGCCTGCGCGGTCTGGGCGATGGCGCCGAGCTCGGTCAGGTCGACGACGAACGGCAGCACACTGGTCGCCGGACGGCCGGCCGCGGAGCTCGGTGACCCAGCGGGTGCGCCCCAGGCGGCCGACGTGCGCCCGGCGAGCACCTCGCGCCGAAGCCGGTGGGTCAGTTCCAGCAGCGCCGGCTCGTCCCGATCCCACAGCACGACGGCGCGCGCGCCCTCCAGGACGGCGCGCTCCGCATAGAGCCGGCCCATCCCCGAGGCCGCACCCGTGATCAGCACCCGTGCACCGCGGACCGTTCTCGCCATGCCCCCATCATCGCAGGCGGCGGCCAAGCGGCTGCCGCTCAGGGTCTCTGCCGCTCAGGGTCTCTGCCGCTCAGGGTCTCTGCCGCTCAGGGTCTGCGCAGTTCGATCAGATGGCGGCTGGAGTGCGCCACGAAGACGCCGTCGCGTCGGATGACCGCATCCAGGTCGCGCAGCCGGTCGCGGTAGGCGTCCACCGTGAACCCGGGCACCCACCAGATCACCTTGCGCAGCAGGTACACCACGGCGGCGATGTCGAAGATCTCGATGCGGGTGCGCGCCGTCCTGAGGTCGACCAGCTCGAAGCCTGCCCGCTGGGCAGCAGCCACCTCATCGTCGTGGTGCCGCCCGCGCCGCGCTTCGGGCAGCGGCCCGAGGAAGAACTCGATCAGTTCGAAGGCGCTCGCCGGCCCGACGTGCTGGGCGAAGTACGTCCCGCCGGGAGCGAGTACCCGGAAGAGCTCGTCCCACCAGATGGTCGCCGGATGCCGGCTCGTCACCAGGTCGAACGCCGCGTCGGCGAACGGCAACGGCGGCTCGTCAGGATCGGCCACGACCACGACCCCGCGGGGATGGAGCAGCTGCGTGGCCTTCTCGACGTTCGGAGGCCAGGATTCGGTCGCCGCCGCGGTGCGCGGGAAGGTCTCGGCCTGGGCGAGCACCTCGCCGCCCCCGGTCTGCACATCGAGCGACGCCTGCGCCACGGCGAGCCGCTCGGCGAGTTTTCGCGAGTACCGCCAGGGAGGCCGCTCCTCGGTCGCCCGTCCCTCCAGCCACGAGAAGTCCCAGCCCGAGACGTCCGCCCCGTCGCCCAGCGCCACCAACTCGTCGAATCCCTGCATCCCGCCACGCTACGCGGCCCGCCCCTTCGCCGAAGTGCACGTCGTTGCGCTCGCACGGCGTGTCGCCCGCAACAAGGTGCACCTCGGCCAAGAGGGATTCGTGCGTGCTGCGGGAAATCGGCGCACTTTTCCGCCGGAATGGGCAACAAAACGCTTGCGATCCCCGGATAGGCTCGTCACATCCATTCACCGCCGCGTGCGAGCGGCCGACCGATGACGGGAGGTTCGTCATGTCTCAATTCGTCCAGCACTTCACCACAGACGCAATTGTCGGGGAGCCCGAGGTCGTCGAGGACGGCCGCCCGGTCCGCGAGGTCGCCACGGATCCCGCCTGGCTGCGCCTCAAGGAGGCGGCCATCGCCCTCCAGGCGCTGCAGGTCAAGGACGGCTCGGTCGAGCAGGAGTCCGACCACCCGGCCGCCGCAGAGCACGTCCGCACCATCGTCGACTCGATCGCCGCACTCGCACCGGCGTTCCCGCACGACGCGTCCTACCTCGCTGCACTGCAGCGCGACTTCGCCCGCTGGGCCGACGAGGGGTTCGGCGTGCCCGACTTCCTCGACGCGCTCAACGAGTTCCAGCCGCAGCAGCACCGTGTCGACGGCCTCGGCCACCTGGTCGTGTTCCCGATGTACACGCAGAACGGCAGCCCCAACCGCCTGGTCGAGGCCCTGCTGGTCGAGGTGATCTGGCCGGACTTCATCGCGGAGCTGGAGGCCGGCGACTACGGGAACAAGCTGTTCGTCGCCCTGCGCTTCGTCGACTTCACGCCCGGCTACGACACCAACTCGGCGGTGCTGTTCCCCGAGACGGTGGCCATGCGCGAGATCCCCTCGTTCACCTGGGGGGCGATCTTCCAGGATCGCGAGGCGGCCCGCTATCGCCGCGTCGTCCGCGCCGCGTCGGAGATCACGAAGCTGGAGCTGCCGCCGGACGCCGCCGCGATGCTGGACGACCAGCACCTCACGGAGGAGACCTTCGTGATGTGGGACATCATCCACGACCGCAGCCACATGCGCGGCGATCTGCCGTTCGACCCGTTCATGATCAAGCAGCGGATGCCGTTCTTCCTCTACTCGCTGGAGGAGTTGCGGTGCGACCTGACCGCATTCCGCGAGTCGGTCAAGCTGGAGCGCGAGCTGAGTGCGCTGCCCGAGTCTGAGCTGTCGGAGGCGCAGCGGTCGATCCGCGACCACGCCCACCTTGTGCAGTACGCGGTGATCTTCGACCGGATCTTCCGGTTCGCGATCACCGGCAGCCGCGTCCGCAACTACGACGGGCTCGGCGGCCAGCTGCTGTTCGCCTGGATGCACCAGCACAACGTGCTGCACTGGACGGACACCCGGCTCACCATCGACTGGGAGGAGATGCCCGACGTGGTCGTCGCCCTCAGCGACCGGATCAACGACCTCTACTGGCGTTCGATCGACCGGCCGAAGGTGGCGCACTGGCTGGCGGCGTACGAGATGCTGACCGAGACGCTCACCCCGAACCCGGCCTCCAACTGGGCACGCGGGCTCTCGGACGAGGTGCTCGCAGGGCCGCCGAAGGGCTACACCGATCAGGTGCTGGACGACGAGTTCCCGCTCTCGATGTTCTACGAGGCCCTGAACAAGAAGATGGCGAGCGTCATCGAGTCCACCGCCGGCATCACCGGCACGACCGACGCGGCATGACGGACGACCCCATGGCGAACGCCCCCGCGGCGAACGTCGCGGCGGCCCCGGCGGCCCGGACCTCCTCGGAGGCCGGGCCGTCCGGCGTCGCCGGCCGCCTCGTCCTGATCGCCGGCGCCACCAGCGCTTCCGGAGAGGCCGTCGCACGCGCGCTGACGGCCTCCGGCGCCCGTGTGCTCGCCATAGGGACGCGGCAGGAGGCGCTCGACGCTCTCGCCGCCGCCGTCCCGGGCATCGACACCCGCGTCTGCGACCTGGCGGACCGGGATGCGGTGGCCGAGCTGGCCATGCGCATCCACCTGAAGTTCGGCCACCTCGACGGGCTGATCCACCTCGTCGGCGGCTGGCGCGGCGGCGGCGGCTTCTCTGGTCAGAGCGACGAGGACTGGGAGTTCCTGGAGCGCTCCTTCCGTACGCTGCGGAACACCACGCGCGTCTTCTTCGAGGACCTCGTCGCCTCCCCCGCCGGACGGCTGGCCATCGTGTCGTCGACGGCCGTCGAGAAACCGTATCCGGGCGGCGCGAACTACGCGGCCGCCAAGGCGGCGGCCGACGCGTGGGTGCGTGCCATCGCGCAGGGCTTCACCAAGCAGGCACCGCAGTCGGCGGCCTCCATCTTCGTGGTCAAGACGCTGGAGGGTCTGGAGGCGCAACTCGGCGACGAGGTCGTGGCGCTCTGGGAAGCGGACGCCGCTGCGGTCAACGGCCGACGCCTCCCCCTCGAGCCTGAGAGGATGGACGGGTGACGCTTCAACTCCACGACCTCACCCTGCGCGGTTTCGCCTCGGACAACTACGCGGGCGTTCATCCCGAGATCCTCGACGCCATCGCGGCGGCCAACAACGGCCACCAGATCGCCTACGGCGAAGACGTCTACACCGCGCGCCTGCACGAGGTCTTCGCCGAGCACTTCGGCGAGGGCGTCGAGGTCTACCCGGTGTTCAACGGGACCGGCGCCAATGTCGTCGGTCTGCAGTCGATGCTTCCCCGCTGGGGCGCGGTGGTCTGCGCCAAGACCGCGCACATCAACACCGACGAGGCCGGCGCACCCGAGAAGGTCGCCGGCATCAAGCTGCTGCAGGTCGAGACGCCGGACGGCAAGCTGACCCCCGAGCTCATCGACCGGGAGGCCTGGGGCTGGGGCGACGAGCACCGCGCGCAGCCGCTCGTGGTCTCGATCACGCAGACCACCGAGCTCGGGACGGCCTACAGCGTGGAGGAGATCCGTGCGATCGCCGACCACGTCCACGCCCGCGGAATGAAGCTGCACATGGACGGCTCGCGCATCTCCAACGCGGCGGCGACGCTCGGCGTCCCGCTGCGCGCCTTCACGACGGACGCGGGCGTCGACGTGCTCAGCTTCGGCGGCACCAAGAACGGCATGCTCTACGGCGAGGCCGTCGTCGTCCTGAACCCGCAAGCGTCCGAGGGCCTGATCTACCTGCGCAAGCTCAACATGCAGCTCGCCTCGAAGATGCGGTTCATCTCGGCCCAGCTGATCGCCCTGCTGACGGACGACCTGTACCTGCGCTCCGCATCGCACGCCAACGCGATGGCGACGCGCCTTCGCACCGCGCTCGAGGCGGGCATCGCCGACGGCAGCATCCAGGGCGTCGGCTTCAGCCAGAAGACGCAGGCGAACGGCGTGTTCGCCACCCTCCCGACCGGCGTCGCCGACCGGCTGCGCGAGCACTTCCGGTTCTACGACTGGGATGCGGCCAACAACGAGGTGCGCTGGATGTGCGCGTTCGACACGACTGAGGACGACATCGACGCCTTCGTCGCGGCCCTCACCGAGGAACTGAAGGCAGTCTGAGGCCCCCTCGCACTGGGGGAGGATCGGGGTACAAAATTGTCCTCCATTTGACCTACACGACGACGTGTTTTCGTGTATTCTCAAAGAGCGCCGGAGGAACCCGAATATCCATCCGGAGTAACCCCGAACGTATGCCGGGCCGTAGGAAGAAACCCTAGTCTCCCTACAGCCCGGCATCGTGGCGTTAACGGACCATCCCCAGCTACGCGTCGCCCATCATCAGGCCCTCGATCGTGTGCTTCTGCGTGATCGGCGTCAGTTCCTCCACGACCGGGCAGACCAGGTGCGCACGGACCCGCTCCGGCAGCGACTCGTAGAAGCCCGTCGTCACGGCCATGTCGTGGTGCTCGGCATTCCCGGCCCCCGGAGCGTCCACGCCGAGGACGAGCACCGGGCGCGACACGTCTGAAGTGTTCTTCGTGCCGTGATGCACCGTCAGCGCCGAGCGGGCGGAGATGTCGCCGCGGTTCGGGTACTTGCGGATGGCCCGCTCGATGAACCGCGGGTAGAGATCCTGGACCGGGAACATCTCGTGCTCGAAACCCTCCGGGAGATCCCACTGGGTGCCCGGCGCGATCTCGAACGGACCCATCTCGTCGGTCGTGTCGACCGCGGTGAGGTTGAACGCCAGCGAGGTCAACCGGCCGGTGCGCTTCGTCTCCTCGGCCATCGGGAAGTCCCGGTGCCAGGGCTGGTCCTTCGCGCCGGGACCGGGGACGTCGAAGCCCAGCTCGACGATCTGGTAGTCCGGGCCGAGGACGGCTTCGCAGAGACCACGCACCCAGGGGTGGTCGACCAGTTCCAGCCAGCCGCGCATCTGCTCGGGGTGGATCTCCACGTAGTAGCGCTTGGTGCCGCGTCCGACCGCGCCGCCGGGGCGGGAGAGCGCCTCCTCGAAGGCGACCTCGATGTCCTCGCGGAGGCGGTCGGCCCATTCGACGCTGAAGGCGCCCTTCTTGCCGATGGTGCCGTCCGTGTAGAGCGCAGTCACGGCCTCCTGGATCTCGGGCTCGAGTCCGGACGTGTCGAGCTGTGCGGGTGTCACGCGGGGAACGTCGTCGTTCATTGTCTTCCTCTCAGTCGAACTCCACGGCGCCCAGGTGCAGTTGCCGTGCCGTCTCCTCCTGGTTCCAGGAGTGGAACGCGATGATGTCACTGCCGTCGGGCGCGACCGTGAGCGAGTTGTGCCCGGGGCCGCGCAGGTCGCCACCACTCCGGAGCAGGGGCGGCTGATCGACGTGCGACCAGGGGCCGAGGGGATGCGGTGCGACGGCGACGCCCACTGCGTAGCCGGGTCCGGTCCACGCCCCGCCCGAGTAGGTGAGCCAATAGCGCTCGTCGCGGCGCACCACTGCTGGGCCCTCGAGGGTGTGCCAGTCGAAGCGCCGTCCGTGGATGAGGCGGTCGCGCTCGTAGAGCTGCCAGTCGGCGTTGGGGCTCAGAACCGGCACCGCCGAGGCGGTGAGGGAGGTCATCCCCGCGTCGAGCGGCGCGACGGCGAGATGGGTCCCGGGGCGTTCGTGATCGAGCACGTCACGGGCGAAGAAGAGGTACCAGCGGCCGTCCGCATCGCGGAACGGGTGGGCGTCGATCGCGAACAACTCGTCCGGCGTCAGGTCGACGTCGAGGTCACGGAACGGACCCGTCGGAGAGTCCGAGCGTGCGACCCGGATGTGGTGGCCCTCGATGCCGCGGCCTACCGAGTAGTACATCCAGAAGGACCCGTCGGCCTCGGCGACCTCGGGCGCCCAGTAGTCGTCGCCGAAGCGGTCGGCCAGGCGCTCCAGCACCGGGCCCGCGCTCTCCCACCGCGCCAGGTCCGGAGAGACGAGCGCTTCGAAGACACGATCGCCGTCACTCCCCGGGTGCGTCCCGTACGCGGCATAGCCGCCGCCGCTCAGACGCAGCAGGAACGGGTCGGCGAAGTACCCGTCCCACACCGGCCCCCAGTGCCGGCTCACCCGGATGGAGCTGGTCACGGTGCGAGCTCCGGGAGGCCGTCGCGCCAGGCGACCGGCACGGCGTGCATGCCGCGGTAGGCGAACGCCTCGTCCCAGGAGTGGAACAGCATCCAGTCCTTGCCCTCGAAGGTGATGAGGTCCTCTCCGCCCGGCCCCAGGTACTTCCCCTTCGTGCCCGGCGTCGAGAGCAGGGGCTTCTTCGCCTTCGTGTACGGCCCGAGCAGGCTCTTCGCCGTCGCGGCGCCCGTCACGTACGAGGAGTTGCCGTAGTCGTTGGCCGAGTAGAGCAGCACGTACTCGTCGCCGTGCCGCACGATCACCGGCGCCTCGACGAGCTTGCCCTCCCACGACTCCGTCTGCTTGATCAGCCGGGTGGGCTGCCCGGCGAGCGAGGCCCCGTCTGCCGCCAGCGGCTGCGCCTGGATCCAGGTGTCGTAGCCGCAGCAGTTGCCGTCGTTCTTCCAGACCAGGTAGCGCTGACCGTCCGCATCGGCCGTGACGCTCGCGTCGATCGCGCCGCCCTGGTCCACCGGGCAGACGAGGGGCTTCTCGGCGGTCGAGGTGAACGGGCCCTCCGGCTTGTCCGCGAAGGCGACGCCGATGCACTGGTATTTGCTCGCAGCATCGGACGCGGTGAAGTAGAGCGCGAAGCGGCCGGCCGCCAGCTCGGCGGGACCGGGCGCCCAGGTCTTGCCGGGGGCGGCCCACGACGGCAGCTGGGGCAGGGCGTCCTGGTCGCTCACCTTCCAGGTCTTCATGTCCGTCGTCGAGGCGACCTGAACGTTCACGGCGGGAGTGTTGGTGGCGTACGCGTAGACGCGGTCGCCCACCACGAGCGCCCCGGGATCCGGGAAGTCGCTGTCGATCTGGAACGGAGCGACGGAGCTCGACTGCTCGGCGCTCGGAGTCGGCCCCGCCGAGCACCCGGCGAGGGCGGCGGCGAGGGTGAGCCCCAGTGCCGCGACCGCCGCCTGGAGTGCCCGGCGAGCCGTCATCCCTTGACCCCGCTGGTGGCGACGCTCTCGACGATCTGCTTCTGCGCGAAGAAGAACAGGATGAGCACCGGCACCGAGGCGATCACCGCCCCCGCCATGACGATGGCGTAGTGGGTGGAGTACGCGCCCTGCAGCTGCGACAGACCGGGCTGCAACGTCAGGTTGTCTGGACTGATCAGCACGTAGAGCGGCCACAGGAAGTCGTTCCAGTTCGCCAGGAAGCTCAGCACCGCGAGAGTGGCGAGTGCCGGGCGGGCCAGCGGCAGGACGATCTGCAGGAAGATGCGGAAGTCGCCCGCCCCGTCGATGCGCGCCGCCTCCTCGATCTCGCCAGGCAGCCCGACGAAGAACTGCCGAAGGAAGAACACGCCGAAGGCGCTGGCCGCGCCCGGGATGGTGATCGCCCAGATCGTGTCGAGCCAGCCGAGGTTCTGCACGATCAGGTAGTTCGGGATGAGGAAGATGACCGGCGGCACCAGCAGCGTCCCGATGATCAGTCCGAAGACGATCTTCTTGCCCCAGAACTCGAGGCGCGCGAGCGCATAGGCAGCCATCGACGCGGTGACCAGGATGATCACGGTCTGCAGCGCCGCAGCCGCGAGGCTGTTGAGGAACCAGCGGAAGACCGGCTGCTGACCACTCGAGAGGGTGGTGTAGGCGTCCAACGAGAATGGGTTCGGGAGGGCCGAGAAGGGGTTGCGCACCGCGTCCGCGTCCGTCTTGAACGAGGTCATCAGGATCCACAGCAGCGGGAGGATGACGATGAGCGACAGCGCCACCAGCACCGCGTACAGCACGCTCTTGCGCAGGGTGGCCTGCGGCGTCTGCCGGCGACGGGCGGGGACGGTGGTCTCGCTCGCGGTCTTCTCGGGGAGGGTCGTGGTTGTCATGAGGCGCCCTTCTCCACCCGCTCGCGCTGGAGCCGGAAATTGATGACACTGATGATCGCGAGGAAGGCGAACAGCACGTAGCTCATCGCAGCCGCCGGTGCCAGGTTGTTCTGCGAGAGGCCCTGATCGGCGATGTATTGGATGGCGGAGCGCGTCGTGTTGCCCGGGCCGCCCTTGGTGATGAGCAGCGACTGCCCGAACATGTTGGCGCTCGCGAGGATGGTGATGGTCACGACGAAGGTCATGACCGGCCGGAGGCCCGGCAGCGTCACGCTGAAGAACTGGCGCATCGCCCCGGCGCCGTCGAGCGCGGCCGCCTCGTAGAGGTCGGCGCTGATGCCCTTGAGTCCGGCCAGGATGATGACGGTGTTGAAGCCCATGGTCCACCACACGGTCACGCCGACCAGCGTGAACCAGGCCCACGGCACATCCACCGTCCACGGCAGGTTGTCGGGCAGCCCGATCATGCCGAGCAGGTGGTTCACGATGCCGGACTGGGTGTCGAGCAGGTACTTCCAGATCACGCCGATCACGGCGACGCCGAGGACGTAGGGGGCGAAGAAGACGCCGCGGAAGAACGAGCCGGCACGGATCTTCTGGTTGAGGAGCACGGCGACCAGCAGCGGGATGATCAGCAGGAGCGGAACGGTGCCGATCGTGAAGATCCCGGTGGCCAGCATCGACTGCCAGAAGTCGCCGGAGGTGGCGCTGCCCGGCGTGAACAGGTCGAAGTAGTTCTGGAGGCCCACGAAGTCCTGGGTGGTCTTGAACGGGCTCCAGTTGGTGAGGCTGATCCACAGGCCGAAGACGGCCGGCGCCAGGACGAAGACGACGAAGAGCACCAGGAACGGCGCCAGGAACAGGTAGGCGACCCCGGTGCGCCGGGGCGCTCCGGGCCGCCGGCGCGCCGAGCGGCCGGAACGAAGCGGGCGTGGCGCCCCGGTCTCCCGGGGCGCCACGATCGAAGCGGTGTCAGCCACCGTACTTCGCCTTGTTCTGCTTCAGCAGCGCGTTCGCCTTCTCGACGGCGTCGTCCAGCGCCTGCTTCGGCTCCTTCTTGCCGGTGATGGCCTCGTTCACGGCGGTGGTGATGGTCGCCTCCACCGTGGTGATGCCGGGGGCGATCGGCTCGTAGTGCGCGTACGGGAGCTCGTCGAGGAACGGCTTCAGCTTCGGGTACGTCTGGACGAGCTTCGGGTCGTTGCGCACCGAGTTCTTGGCGGGCAGCTCACCGGTCTGCGGCCAGTCCGCCGAGTTGTCGTTCATCCACTTGACGAACGTCGCAGCAGCAGCGGTCTTGTTCTTGTCCTGGCCCTTGTTGTTCATGAACATCCAGTGGGTGGAGGAGGACCACACGGCCTTCTTGTCGCCGATTTGCGGCACGCCGACGGCCTGCCAGTTCAGCGGACCGAACGCGGTGTTCGTGGTCTGCCAGACGCCGTTCCAGTTGAACGCGTTCTTCCCCGCGATCAGGGCGTTGATGTTGCCGTCCTGCGAGACATCGGCCGGGCTGTAGCCCTTCTTGATGAGGTCGGTCATCCAGGTCAGCGCCTTGACGCCCGCGTCGGAGTTGAAGGTGGCCTTCGTCGCGCCCTTGTCGAACAGGTCGCCGCCGTACTGCCACAGCAGGCTCTCGAACTCGAACGTTCCGGTGAAGACGTAACCGTCGACCCATTCGCCCTGCACACCCGCGGCCTTGAGCTTGTCGAGGGCCGCGAGGTACGACTCCTTGTTCTTCGGAATCGAGTTCGGGTCGACACCGGCCGCCTTCAGGACATCGTTGTTGACGTAGAGGCCGAGCGGGGTGACGCTCCACGGCACCGCGTACTGGCCGCCGTTGTACTTGCCGGCGTCGAGCAGCCCCTCCGGGAAGTCGCTCGCCTTGTAGCCGAGCGACTTCACGATGCTGTCCGCCTTGAGCGCGAGGCCCTGGGCTGCGTAGGTCGCGATGTCGTCGCCGTGGCCGACCGCGACATCCGGTCCCTTGCCGGCTTTGACCGCCAGCGGCATCTTCCGTGCGATGTCCGCCCACTCCATCGGGACGTCCTTCACGACGATGTTCTTGTGCTCCGAGTTGAACTTGTCCACGAGCTTGGGCACGAGCACGGGGGCTGCGCCGCCCGTCCAGCCGTTCCAGAAGCTGATGGTGACCTTGGGTCCGGTGTAGTCGCCGGAGGAGACTTCGGCCCCTCCCGACCCCGAGCTGCTTCCGCAGGCGGTCAGCGCGAGCCCGAGGCCCGCTGTGACCGCCACCGCGATCGCGCGTGCGGCGAATCGCTTCTTCATGTGATCTCTCCCTTGAGTGAGCCGTTCGCGCCTGCCTTCCGCTGTGGCGGACGCGATCGGTGGTGCTGGAGCCGTACACTCGGCATGTTCCGCGAATTTACAGCGCTGGATAATCGGTGTCAACCCAGGGTGACCGCTTGCCGCGGTCCGCTGTAGAGTGACCCAGCGGGGAACCGAATGGTGACGCGAGAGGATGCGCGATGGCGGTCAGGCTTCAGGACGTGGCGGAGCACGCCGGCGTGTCCATGAAGACCGTCTCCAACGTCGTCCGCAATTACGCCCACGTCAGTCCGCAGATGCGCGAGCGCGTGCAGCGCGCGATCGACGAGCTCGGCTACCGGCCGAACATCATGGGCCGTCGCCTCGCGACCGGACGCACGGGACTCCTCGCGCTCGCCTTCGCCGACGTGACCCTCCCGTACTTCGCCGAGCTGGCGCGTGTGGTCGCGGATGAGGCGGAGCGGCGCGGGTACCGGGTGCTCCTGGAGCAGACAGAAGGCACGATCGAGGGCGAGCGGGCCGTGGTCTCGGCGGGCGAATCCGGGCTCGTCGACGGCATGATCTTCCAGCCGAGCGTGATGAACTCCGCCGAGCTGGCTCAGAGCCGGACCGACATCCCCCTCGTGGTGCTGGGCGAGAACGCCGCACCTCTGACCGTCGACCGCATCATGATCGACAACGTCGAGGCCGCGCGGACGGCGACCGAGCACCTGATCGCACAGGGCCGAAGGCGGATCGCGTTCGCCGGCCACGAGGGCTCCCGCACCACGCGGACGTCGAAGCTGCGCATCGCCGGGTATCAGCAGGCGCTCGAGGACGCCGGGCTCACCCCGGAGCCGGAACTGCTCATCCCGAGCGTTGCGGTCTCGGCCGGCAACGCGGTCCGGGCGGTCGGCGCGGCGCTCGACGGGGGGCTGCGCTTCGACGGGCTCGTCTGCCGCGACGACCTGGCCGCGATCGGCGCCCTCCGCGCGCTCCAGGAGCGCGGCCTCCACGTGCCGGACGACGTGGCGGTGACGGGATGGGACAACACGCCGATGACAGCGGTGACGTATCCCTCGCTGACGTCGGTTGCCCCCGACATGCGGGGGCTCGCATCCCGGGCCGTCGAGATGCTACTCGAGCGCGTCTCCGGCTTCGACGGCATGGGGAGGCACGAGCTGGCGCCCTTCTCGTTGGTCACCCGGGAGAGCGCACCCGCCCTGCCATGACTGAGGGGCGGCTTTACAGCGCTGCACGGATCGGGCATGCTAAGGGGATGCTCACGGAAGAACGCCGCGCGGAGGCGGCCACCGCACAGGATGGGCGCTACCCGCGCCCACAGCTCGTCCGGGCCGACTGGCTCGACCTGTCCGGCGCCTGGACGTTCGCGTTCGACGACGATGACCGCGGCCGCCGCGAGCACTGGGAGTCGGCGACGTCGCTCCCGGGAGTGATCCAGGTTCCGTTCCCCTTCGAGTCGGAGGCATCCGGCGTGGGAGACACGGGCTTCCACCCGGTCGTCTGGTACCAGCGCACCGTCCTGCGCGACGAGGTGCCGGCCGGCGAGCGCCTGCTCCTCCACTTCGGTGCCGTCGACCACGCCTGCGAGGTGTGGGTGGACGGCCGCTCGGCCGGCCGGCACGAAGGCGGGTCCACCCCCTTCACCCTCGACATCACCGACCTGGCCGGCGACGGCGACTTCTCCCTCGCCGTCCGCGCCGAGGACGACCCCGCCGACGTGACGCAGCCGCGCGGAAAACAGGATTGGCGGCACCACCCCCACTCCATCTGGTACCACCGCACGACCGGGATGTGGCAGCCGGTGTGGCTCGAGACGGCGGCCGCCGTCCGCATCGAGCAGCTTCACTGGGTGACCGACGTCCCCGCCGGTGAGGTGACCGCCCAGTTGCGGCTCAGCCGCCCGGCTCCGGCCGGAACCACGGTCCGCATCCGGGTCGACCTCGGCACGGAGACGCTGGCGTCGGTGGAGACGGCGGTCCACGGGCGGGAGGTGGAGGTGCCGTTCCGCATCCAGCGCCAGAGCAACGGGCAGGCCTATGAAGAGCTGCTGTGGTCGCCTGAGCGCCCGACCCTCCTCGACGCGGCCCTCCGCCTGCAGGTGCCCGGCGCTCCCGACGACGTGGTGACCTCCTACTTCGGCCTGCGCTCGGTGGGCGTCGAGGGTGGACGGTTCCTGCTGAACGACCGCCCCTTCTACGTGCGCTCGGTGCTCAACCAGGGCTACTGGCCCGCGTCGCACTCCGCGGCCCCCGGCGCGGACGCCCTCCGTGCAGAAGCGCAGCTGATCCTCGACCTGGGCTTCAACGCAACGCGCCTGCACCAGAAGTACGAAGACCCGCGGTTCCTGTTCTGGGCCGACACGCTCGGCCTGCTGGTCTGGGGCGAGGCGCCCGCCGCGTACGCCTTCACCCCGGAGGCCGTGCGCCGGAGCATCGCGGAGTGGTCGGCGATCCTCGACCGCGACCGGTCGCATCCCTCGATCGTCACCTGGGTGCCCCTCAACGAGAGCTGGGGCGTGCAGCACCTCGCGCACGACGAGCGGATGGTGTCCTACGCCAAGGCGCTGGTCCACCTCACCAAGACGGTGGACCCGTCGCGGCCTGTCATCTCGAACGACGGCTGGGAGCACGCGGCGTCCGACATCCTCTCGATCCACGACTACGACCACGACGCAGAGCGCGTCGCCGCGCGGTACGCGAACCGCGAGGGAATCCTGGGCGCACCGTTCACCTTCGCGGGCCGGCGACTGATCGTCGACGATTCGCAGCGGACGGACGCTCCGCTGATGCTGACCGAGTTCGGTGGCATCTCCTACACCGAGAACGGCCCGGAGGACGCCTGGGGCTACTCCACCGCCACGAGCACCGGCGACCTCGTGGAACGTTTGCGCGCCCTGGTCGGAGCGGTGCGGTCGGCCGCCCCGCTGGCCGGGTACTGCTACACGCAGCTCGCCGACACCGGGCAGGAGACCAACGGACTGGTCTTCGAGGACCGCAGGCCCAAGGCTCCGATCGAGAAGCTGCGAGCGATCTTCGGCGCGTGACTCAGCGGTCCCTCGACCAGTAGGCGTAGCCGGAGGCGTGCCGGAAGCCGAGTGATCCGTACAGCCGATGGGCCGCGGTGTTGTCCGAGAGCACCTGCAGCCAGAGGTCGCTAACGCCGTGCGCCCCCGCGGCCCCGGCGAGCGCGACCGCAAGCGCCCGGGCCCGTCCGCGCCGCCGGGCCTCCGGACGTGTGGCCACCGCGTACAGTCCGCCCCACTCCCCGACGAGGGCGAGCCGCGCGACCGCGTCGGGGTCGGCCGGATCGCCGTGGCACGCATAGAGCGCCCGGCCGCCGGTGAGGATGCGCGCGGCGACGGCGAGCTCGGCCTCGCCGCCGCGGCCGTCCACCGACCACCAGGTGCGGAGCCACCCCTCGCTCGGCGCATCGGCGATCGTCACGCCTCGTTCATCGGCGCGATCCTCGATCCTCGACGCGATGTCCGTCCCTGACGCGATGTCCGTGCCTGACGCGACGTCGCTACGGTCCGCCACGAGGACGTCCGTCCGGGAATGCTCCCGGTACCCGAGCCGCTGCAGCTCTGCGGCGAGCCCCTCCGGCGACGCCGGACTGACCTGGAGCACCGGCGGGAGGCCGCGCGTTGCGTACCAGCGCTCGGCAGTCCCCACCGCCGAGGACAGGTCGGCCACCGCTCCGGCCGTGAGCACCGAGTTCGCCCTGCTGGTCACCCCGGCCGCGGCGCGGAGTGCCCACCCGTCCAGACGCTCCCGTTCGAGCGCCGGCCAACCCGCATCGGCGAGATGGTCGAGAACGGCCGGCTCAGGAGGATTCACCCTGTCGACGCTAGCGCAGGCGGCGTACCGTGCGTCTCATGACCGACACCCGAATCGCCGACGCTCCACCCGCGGACGCATCCGCGCTGACCGACTCCGAGGTCGCCGGGCTGAGCGCCAAGACCGTCGCCCACGTGATCCACTACCGGCGGAAGACGTACGTGACCAAGCCGTCCGAGGGCTACGCACTGCTGAAGAGGGTCCGGACCCTGCTGCGCGACGGCACGACGGACCTCGTGCCGCTCGTCCACCGCGACGGTTTCGTCTGGCTCGCGGTCGGGCCGAGCATCCCGATCGCGATCGACGAGATCGAGACCGACCCCGGTCACAGCGAGAACCACACGCTCAAGCGGCTCGGCCTCGACTGAGGGGTCGGTGCTGAGGGGTCGGTCTCGACGCGTGCGTCAGCGTCCAGTCGCCGGCTGCAGCTCCCGGAGCGCTGCGTCGTCGAGCGCCGCCGGTTCCAGCGCAGCCGCGTCGAGCGCAGCCGGCTCCAGTGCGGCCGGCTCCAGCGCCGCCTCGTCGAGCGCGGCCGGTTCGAGGGCAGCCGGCTCAAGGGCAGCCGGCTCGAGGGCAGCCGGCTCGAGCGACGGCATCAGCGGGAACGTCGGGATCGGCGCCGTCTCGGCGGGCCCAGCCGTCGTCGCGAACTCTTTCAGCCACGGCAGCAGCTCGGGACCGAGGTCCTCCCGCGCCACCGCCATCTGCACGATCGCCTTCAGGTAGTCCAGCCGGTCGCCGGTGTCGTAGCGCCGCCCTCGGAAGATGACCCCGTGCACACCGCCGGTCCAGGCGGGCGCGGTCGCGAGACCCTGGAGCGCATCCGTCAGCTGGATCTCGCCGCCCTTGCCCGGCTCCGTCTTCTCGAGGATGTCGAAGATCTCCGGGCGCAGCACGTACCGGCCGATCACGGCGTAGTTGGACGGCGCGTTCTCGCGACTCGGCTTCTCGACCAGTCCGGTGATGCGCACCACGTCGTCGTCGTCCGTCTCGACCACCGCGGCGGCGCCGTAGAGGTGGATGGACTCCGGGGGCACCTCCATGAGTGCGACGACGGTCGTGTTGAGCGCGTGCTGAACCTCCAGCATCCGGCCGAGGAGAGGGTCGCGGGCGTCGATGATGTCGTCGCCGAGGAGAACCGCGAACGGTTCGTGCCCGATGTGCATCTTGGCACGGAGCACCGCGTGGCCGAGTCCCTTCGGGTCGCCCTGGCGGACGTAGTGCATGTCGGCCAGTGACGTGGAGTAGCTCACTTTGAGCAGGCGGTCGGTGTCGCCCTTCTTGGCGAGCGCGTCCTCCAGCTCCGCATTGCGGTCGAAGTGGTTCTCCAGCGCGTTCTTGTTGCGCCCGGTCACCAGCAGCACGTCGTGGAGGCCGGAGGTCACTGCCTCCTCGACGACGTACTGGATCGCCGGCTTGTCGACGACAGGCAGCATCTCCTTCGGCATGGCCTTGGTGGCCGGAAGGAAGCGCGTCCCCAACCCTGCCGCCGGAATAACGGCCTTGGTCACGTAACTGCTCATCTGGTTCTCCTGATTCTCTGTGTCGTCGAAGGGGGCGGGGGCGGCGGTCAGCGGACGGGGGTCAGCGCGGCGAGGTCGTCGGGGAGGGGCTCCGCCTCCGGAACGGTGCCCATGGCGTGGAGGGTCCAGCCGGCACGGTTCCAGGCGGCTGCGTCGAGGCAGTTGCGGCCGTCGATCACCGTGCCCCCGCGGACGATCCCGCGCAGCTCCGCGGGGTCGGCGGTGGTGAACTCGTCCCACTCGGTGAGCACGACGGTGAGGTCGGCGCCGGTCAGCGCCTCCTCCATCGAGTCGGCGTAGCCGAGGGTCGGGTACAGCCGCTGCGCGGTCCCCAGGGCCTGCGGGTCGTAGACGACCACCTGCGCGCCGCGCAGGTGCAGCGCCGCCGCGACGTTGAGCGCCGGCGAGTCGCGCACGTCGTCCGTGTGCGGCTTGAAGGCGGCGCCCAGAACCCCGATCCGGCGGTTGAGGACAGACCCGCCCAGCGCCTTCAAGGCGAGGTCGATCACGCGCTGACGGCGGCCCATGTTGATCTCGTCGACCTGCTGCAGGAGGCCGACCGCGGCGTGCGCGCCGAGCTCGTTCGAGCGGTGCATCAGTGCGCGGATGTCCTTCGGGAGGCAGCCGCCGCCGAAGCCCAGCCCGGCGTTGAGGAACTGCCGGCCGATCCTGCTGTCGTGACCGAGCGCGTCCGCCAGCAGGCCGACGTCGGCGCCCGCCGCATCGCACACCTCGGCGATCGCGTTGATGAACGAGATCTTCGTCGCGAGGAAGGCGTTGGCGCTCACCTTCACGAGTTCTGCCGTCGGCAGGTCGGCGACCAGGACCGGTGTCCCCTCGGCGATCGGCTTCTCGTAGATCCGGCGCAGCGTGGCCTCCGCCTTCTGCGACGTGCCGCCGAAGACCAGCCGGTCGGGCGACAGGGTGTCCTCCACCGCCTTGCCCTCACGGAGGAACTCGGGGTTCCAGACCAGCTCGACGTCGATACCACCCGGCACGGCGTCGGCGATGATCGCCCGCAACCGTGCCCCGGTGCCCACCGGGACCGTCGACTTGCCCACGATGAGTCCGTCGTGGGTCAGGTTCTCTGCCACACCGCGGGCTGCAGCCTCCACATAGGAGAGGTTCGCGGCGAACGAGCCGGACTGCTGCGGCGTGCCGACGCAGATGAAGTGCACATCCGAGACGGCGACGGCCTCGGCGAGGTCGGTGGTGAACGTGAGCCGGCCGGCCGCGACGTTCCGGCGGATCAGCTCGGGCAGCCCCGGCTCGAAGAAGGGGGCGCGGCCCTCCTTCAGCTCCTCGACTTTGCGCGGGTCGGTGTCGACGCCGACGACGTCGAAGCCGAGTTCGGCCATGGCGGCCGCGTGGGTGGCGCCGAGGTAGCCGGTGCCGATCACGCTGATGCGCGGGGCCGGCTGGTCCTTGATCTTCTTCGGAGCGGTCATGGGATCGTCCTTTCTGGTGGTCACGGAGCAGGGGTGAGGACGAAGTCGTCCTCGGGTCTGGTGAGGCCGGTGATGAAGGCGGACAGTGAGTCCGCCCGGGAATCGATGCGCCAGTCGTTCGTGGCGCGCTCGCCCTCGACGTAGCTGGTCACCGCGAGGTTGAACCAGGAGAAGCCGATGATGTCGTCGTTCTCCGGCTTGCCGAGGGATTGGAACAGCGACGTGATCCAGGTGGCCTTGTGACCATCCGTCTCCGATGCGCCGATCTCGGCGAGGAGGATCGGTTTACTGGTCAGCGACCGGAGCTTGTCGAGGCTCGCTTTGAATGTGTAGTCGAAGCTGAAGTCGTTGTCCGACTTGTAGGGAGGGCGCAGGTAGCCGGAGAGCCCGACCCAGTCGACGTAGGCGTCGCCCGGGTAGAGGCCGTCCAGGTAGCCGGGCGCCTTGTGCGACGCGGGGAGGTTGTTGACGATGTTCGGAGCCCACACCCACACCACCAGGTTGTTCGCGCCCTCCTGCTGGAAGATGTCGTGAACGTGCCGCCACATCGTCACGTAGTCACCGACGTTGTTCCCGTTGATGGACTTGCCCTGCCCGTCGGTCTCCGACCACGGGTACCAGATGCCGTTCATCTCGTGGTCGAGCCGGATCCCCAGGGGCAGGCCGGTCGCCACGATGTCCTTGGCGTACTGGTGCAGGTAGGCGTCGAAGTCGCCGCGGATGATGTTCGGCAGCGAGTAGGCCGGTGCGTCGGTGGAGTCGTTGCCCGCGTCGATGGGGCGCGACTCCCACGTCATCAGCGGCATCCGCCCCTGCTGCCAGGCCCGGGTGACGGCGTTGGCGCGGAAGTTCTCATCCCAGCCGCTGAAATAGCCGACCATGTTGGGCGAGACGCCGACCTTCGCGCTCGTCGCGTCGAAGGTCGCCCAGTTGAACGGCGCCTGTTCGGTGTACATGCCGTAGTAGCGCTTCGCCGGGTTCACCAGATCGGCGCGGGCGGGGGCGGTGATCGGGGCGGCGGACGAGCCGGAACCCGAGCCGCCGCCGCTGCCCGTGCTGCCGCTGCTCGCCGTGGTGCCGGATGCGGACGAGCCGCCGCTCCCCTTCGCCTGCGCGGCGGCGAGCTGGCTCTTCATGCTGGCCAGCTGGCCTTCTGCAGCGGACGCCTTCTGCTGGGCGACGGCGAGCTGCTTGGCCGCGGAAGCCTGCGTGGCGAGGGCCGCCTTCTGCAGCGCGCTGAGCTTGCCCTTCTGCGACGCGATGGTTTCGGTGGCGCGGTCGAGGTTGCGCTTGAGCTCGGCGTTCTGGGCGGCGAACGGCGTCACCGCCTCGGCGGCCTGATCGACGGCCTTGCGGAGGGGAGCCCCGGTCGGGGACACCCAGACGTAGGCGGAGATCCCGACCAGGACGGCGGTGAGGACGAGCGCCGCGACCGTGGTGGCCTGCGAGCGGGACTTGGACTGGGACCACCAGGCGGCGGCCCGCGAGGGGGCGGTCTGGTCAGACAAGGAAGAGAGCCTCCAGGGTCAGGATCGCGATACCGATCAGGTAAGGGATGGCGGCGAGGGGGTTCAGACGGCGCTTGGTGCGCTTGGCGGCGGCCGGAGCGGCGGCAGGCGCCGCAGCGGCCGCGGCCTTGACCTCTGCGCGGGTGGCGAGCTGAGTCCGGGTGGCGAGTGCGGTCGCGGTCGTGACGCCGCCGACGGCGTCGGGCAGAGCGGATGCCGGGGCGGACGGGCCGGAGCGCGACGGCTCGGCGGCTCCGGACGCGTGCTGCGCGACCTCCTCCTCCGAGCTGATCTCTCCGGGGCCGCCGGCATAGGCACCCGCCCGGGTGCCCCATCCACTCGCGTGCGCCATCCGGAAGAACCCGATGAGACGGATCGGCATCAGGAAGAACGTCGACACGATGATGAAGACCGGGAGGCGGAAGAAGTCGCTCGGCTTCTCGGAGAGGTGCCGGATCTGGCGGATGGACATGCTGATCACCGACGAGGCGATCATCAGCGCGACCACGGTCAGGATGCCGCCCTGGATGCCGTACGACTTCAGGAAGCCCTCGTAGAAGTTGTAGCCGTTGCCGGTGATCGACCGGTACACCCAGCCGCCCAGCACGCCGGCGAGGATGAACGGCAGCAGGATGTCCATCACGAAGAAGAACGCGAGCAGTGGAGCGTGCCCGAGCATCCAGGGGAGCATGCGCATCGTGTTGTACTGGCTGCCGCGCGCCCAGCGGAGCTGCTGCTTGAACAGCTTCTTGACCTTGAGCGGGGCGTCCGTGAACACCAGGCTGGTGTGCTGATAGACCGTGCGGTAACCCTCCTTGAGGGTGAGGTTCGTCAGCGTGCGGTCGTCGGAGACCTCCAGGAAGACGCCAAGGAACTTCTCCGTCATGAACTTGTCCATGACGCGCATCAGGATCGAGCGGCGGAAGGCGATGGTGCGGCCCGGGAGGCAGCCGATCTGGCCGACGACGCTCTGCGCCGGCATCGAGTAGAGCGCGCGCGAGTTCTCGAGCCAGTCCGCCCAGCGGGTGATCCAGCTGCGTGTGGGCTCCAGGATGCGCTGCTTCGTGGTCACCCCGCCGACGCGCTCGTCGGCGAACGGCTTGACCAGCTCTGCCAGGGTGCCCTCGGTCCAGATGGTGTCCGAGTCGACCAGGACGGTGATCTCGCCCGTCGACATCTTGGTGCCGATCATGACCGCGTTGCGCTTGCCCGGGATGGGCGTGTGCACCCACCGGACCAGCGGAGCGAACTCCTCGCACACCTCGGCGAGCTCGGGGTTGGGGGCACCGTTGATGACGACGATGATCTCGCCGGGCCTCTGCTCGACCATCCGGCCGAGCACGTCACGGAACAGGTCGAGCGGTTCGTCGACGACCGGGACGACGACGCTGGTCGTCCCGGAGAACTCCCCGGTGAAGCCCCGGTAGCGCCGGGACATGAGGACCTTGACGATCCAGATGACCCAGATCAGGGCGGAGTAGATGGCGAAGAGATAGAACTCGGGATGCCCGCCGAGCATGTGGCGGAGCTGCAACAGGAAGATGAACACGGGCGGACCTCTCACAGGCGTGGTCTGGGCGGCATCCGCAGCGCTGGGGATCTGATCGGGTTCGGGTGGAGTCAGTTCTACGGGACGCTCGAAGTGGCCCGCAAGAGGGGGTCGACGCAGGGGTTCCGGCGTGTCGAGGGCAGGCTCGCACAGCGGGGTCCGCAGACAGGCGGACACGGACGCAGCCGCCGGGAACGCGGGCAGTGAGTCAGCAGCAGGGCATCGGAAGGCCCGGTCAACGGAGGTTTCCGGCTTCAATGCGCTCGAGGAGGACGTTCACGATGACACGCCCGGGCGCCCCACGTCTTGTCCCCCGGCCGAGGGGACGGAGGCCCCGACCTGAGTGTGACGAACTTTAACACCGGTGTCACACGCCGTTCACACAACGAAGGGGGCGGCCGCCGGATCGGCGACCGCCCCCTTCGGGCAAAAGTTGCGCGTCAGTCGTTGACGACGATGATGTCCTCCAGCGGACGGCGGGTGCGCGGCGCCTGCTCGCGCTCGCGCAGCGGCTCCGGCAGCGAGTCCGCGTCGGCCACGGTGCCCAGTGCGGTGACGGAGACAGGCTCGAAGCTCTTGTCGATGTCGAAGGCCTTGCGCACTCCGTCGATGTCGAAACCGCCCATCTGGTGCACGTGGAGACCGTCGTGGTGGGCCTGGACGCTCAGGTGCGCGACCGCCTGGCCGAGGTCGTAGGTCGCCCAGCGGCGCTCCTTGCCCTCCGCGTCGACGAGTTCGGCGACAGCGACGATCAGGACGCTCGCCTTGCCGGCCCACACCTGGTTGAAGCCCATCAGGTTGGCCACGATGGCGTCGAACGCCTCGGAGCCCCGGCGCGCCACGATGAAGCGCCACGGCTGCGTGTTGGCCGCGGACGGCGACCAGCGGGCGGCCTCGAGCGCGGCGGTCAGCTTGTCCTCGTCGATCGGGGCGACGGGGTCGAAGGAACGCGGGCTCCAGCGCTCGGCGAGTGCTGGAAGCAGCGGGACGGAGGTCTCGGCGGTGCGGATGGTGTCGGAGGCGATGGACATGGTTGCTCCAGAGATGCGGATGAACGGGGGACGCGGCTCCATTGCCTGGCTATACCCATGTAAACACATGGGTCGCTCAGGTATTCCGAGCCGCTTCCCACCGCCTCCGCGTCGCCGCCGAGACCGCGCTGGCGGCGTGCTAGGGACGGACCAGCGTCTTGATCGCGCGGCGCTCGTCCATCGCGGCGTAGGCCTCGCCGATCTCGTCCAGCGGCACCTCAAGGTCGAACACCTTGCCCGGCCCGATCGCGCCGGACCAGACATCCTGGAGCAGATCCTCGACGTAGTTGCGCACCGGTGCGACACCGCCGTTCACACCGATGTTGCTCTGGAACAGCGGGCGAACCGGCAGCTCGGGGCCGCCGTTGGGCACGCCGACATAGCCGACCGTCCCGCCCGGGCGCGCCGACCGGATCGCCTGGTCCATCGACTCCTTGGTTCCGACGGCCTCCAGCACGCAGTCGGCGCCGATCCCGTCGAAGAGTTCCTTCACGGCCGCGACGCCGGCATCCCCACGCTCGGCCACGATGTCGGTCGCGCCGAACTCGCGGGCGAGCGCCTGACGGGACGCGTGCCGCGACATGGCGACGATGCGGGAGGCGCCGAGGCGCGCGGACGCCAGCACCGCGCAGAGGCCGACCGCGCCGTCCCCCACGACCACGACGGTGCTACCCCGGGTGACCCCGGCGGAGACGGCGGCGTGGTGCCCGGTGCCCATCACATCCGACAGGGTCAGCAGGCTCGGGATGAGCTCGGCGCGCGGGTACTCCGGCGTCGCGACGAGCGAGCCGTCCGCATGCGGGACGCGAACCCGCTCGCCCTGGCCGCCGTCGGCGAAGCCGCCGATGCGGTCGTCGGCGCCCCACCAGCCGCCATGCAGACAGGAGGTGCTGACGCCGTTGCGGCAGTTCACGCACGTCATGTCGCAGTCGTAGAACGGGGCGATCACGAAGTCGCCGGGGGCGATGGTGCGGACGGCCGAGCCGACCTGCTCCACCACGCCGACGAACTCGTGCCCGATCCTGCGGGGCTCCTTCGTCGGGGTGACGCCGCGGTACGGCCACAAGTCGCTGCCGCAGACGCAGGCGGCGACCACGCGGACGATGGCGTCGAGGCCATCCGCCCCCTCGCCGGTGTAGAGAACGGGATCGGGGACGTCTTCGAGGCGCACGTCGCGCTCTCCGTGGATGACTGCAGCACGCATGCTCCGAGCCTACGCGCACGGAGGGCGCCCTCCCTCTCGGAAGGACGCCCTCGCTCCGCTGCGGGCTCCGCTACTCGTGGACCGCGTTCACCGTGAGGTGGTCCGACTCGCGGTCGAGGTCGACGCGCACCAGGTCGCCGTCGCGGATCTCGCCGGCCAGCAGCGCGGTCGCGAGCCGGTCCTCGATCTCGCGCTGCATCAGCCGCCGCAGCGGCCGTGCGCCGTAGATCGGGTCGTACCCGCGCTCCGCCAGCCAGGCCCGCGCATCCGGAGTGACCGCGAGCTCCAGGCGGCGCTCGGTGAGACGCTGCATCAGCCGGTCGATGCCCAGTTCGACGATCTCGCCCAGCTCCTCCTGCGTCAGAGCGGAGAAGACCACGATGTCGTCGAGGCGGTTCACGAACTCCGGCTTGAAGGCCTGCCGCACCATCTGCAGCACGGCCTCCTCGCGCTCGGCGGGGGAAAGCGTCGGGTCGACCAGGAACTGGCTGCCGAGGTTCGACGTCAGCACCAGGATCGTGTTGCGGAAGTCGACCGTGCGCCCCTGGCCGTCCGTCAGGCGACCGTCGTCGAGCACCTGCAGCAGAACGTCGAACACCTCGGGGTGCGCCTTCTCGACCTCGTCGAGCAGGATCACCGAGTAGGGCCGGCGGCGGACCGCCTCCGTCAGCTGACCGCCCTGCTCGTAGCCCACGTACCCCGGAGGGGCGCCGACGAGCCGCGAGACGGAGAACTTCTCGCCGTACTCGCTCATGTCGATCCGGACCATGGCCTTCTCGTCGTCGAACAGGAACGCCGCGAGAGCCTTCGCCAGCTCGGTCTTGCCGACGCCCGTCGGGCCGAGGAACAGGAACGATCCGGTCGGGCGCCCGGGGTCCGAGATGCCGGCACGGGTTCGCCGGACGGCATCCGACACCGCCTGCACGGCCTTCTTCTGGCCGATGATGCGACGACCCAGTTCGTGCTCCAGGTTGAGCAGCTTTTCGGTCTCGCCCTGCGTGAGCCGGTCGACCGGGATGCCGGTCCACGCCGCGACGACGGCAGCGATGTCGTCGGCCGTGACCTGCTCGTTCACCATCCGCGGGTGCTCATGCTCGGCCTGCTCGGCCTCCGCCAGCTCGCGCTCGATCGACGGGATGGTCTCGTACTCGATGCGGGAGGCCTCCTGGTACCGGCCGTCGCGTAGCGCGAGATCGCGCCGGGTCTTGGCCTCCTCCAGCTGGGAGCGCAGCTCGCCGACGCGGTTCAGCGACGCCTTCTCGGCGCGCCACCGGGCCTGCAGCTCCTCCAGCCGGCCCTCCTGCTCCTGCAACCGCTCGCGCAGCTGCGCCAAGCGCTCCTTGCTGGCCTCGTCCTTCTCCTTCTTGAGGGCGAACTCCTCCAGCTTCATCCGCTCCACCTGACGCTGCAGCGTGTCGATCTCGACCGGCGCCGAGTCGATCTCCATCTTCAGCCGCGAGGCGGCCTCGTCGATGAGGTCGATGGCCTTGTCTGGCAGCTGGCGGGCGGTGATGTAGCGGTTGGAAAGGGAGGCTGCGGCGACGAGCGCCGAGTCCTCGATGGTCACGCCGTGGTGCGCCTCGTACCGGCCCTTCAGCCCGCGGAGGATCGCGACGGTGTCCTCCACCGACGGCTCCCCGACGTACACCTGCTGGAAGCGGCGCTCGAGGGCGGCGTCCTTCTCGATGAACTCGCGGTACTCGTTCAGAGTGGTGGCGCCGATGAGGCGCAGCTCACCGCGGGCGAGCATGGGCTTCAGCATGTTGGAGGCCGCGACCGACCCCTCCCCGCCGCCGGCGCCCATCAGGATGTGCAGCTCGTCGACGAACGTGATGATCTGGCCCTCGGCGTCGTTGATCTCCTTGAGGACGGCCTTCAGCCGCTCCTCGAACTGGCCGCGGTACATGGCGCCCGCGACGAGCGCGGACAGGTCGAGTGCGACCAGCTGCTTCCCCTTGAGCGAGTCGGCGACGTCTCCCGCGACGATGCGCTGGGCGAGGCCTTCGACGACCGCGGTCTTGCCGACGCCGGGCTCGCCGATGAGCACGGGGTTGTTCTTGGTGCGGCGGGTCAGCACCTGGCTGACGCGCCGGATCTCGGCGTCCCGCCCGATGACCGGGTCGAGCTTGCCGCTCTTGGCGATCTCCGTGAGGTTCACGCCGTACTGTTCCAGTGCGCTCTTCGCCTCCTCCTGCGTGGAGGGCGCACCCTGCATGTTCGCCATCTGGTTCCTTTCCCATTCGTTGTGGGCAAACTTGAGTCTACTAAGCTCAACTTTCTAGAGCGAGGGGTAATTCCCGCAGAGTGCGGGAAAAACGCATTGCGGCCAGCTACGACATCCGAGTGACCTTCGCCGTTACGATCGAGCCATGAGTACCGAGCTGCCTTCCGAGGAGTACCTCACGCCGCTCTACTCCCAGCGGGATGTGGCGCAGATCCTGGGCGCCTCGCCGTCGACCGTTCAGCGGTGGCTGATGGGATACGGCACCGGAGGGGATCACCGCGAGCCGCTCGTCTCCGGTGTGGACGCAGGCAAGGGATACACGGTCCCCTTTCTCGGATTGGCTGAGGCGTTCGTCCTGAACGCATTCCGCAAGGCGGGGCTTCCGATGCAGCGGATCCGCCCGGCAGTCGACGCCCTGAAGCGCGAGTTCGGCCTTGAGTACGTGCTCGCGAGCAATCGGCTGGCCCATGACGGGGCGGAGATCCTTCTCCGCTCCGAGGATGAGCACGATCGCCGGCTTGTCGTCGTCCGCGACGGGCAGGCCGTCTTCAACGAGGTGGTCGAGGACTACCTCAAGAACATCGACTTCACCGTGGGCTACGCATCCAAACTTCACCTGCCGCAGTATCGAGGCCTCGACGTGACGGTTCAGCCGGTGATCAACGGCGGCCGCCCCACGCTCGAGAGACGCGGGATCGCGCTGGCCGATGTTCTGGGCCGCGTGCGGGCCGGCGAATCGCCGCGCGCCGTGGCCGACGACTACGGGGTCGAGCCCGAGGACGTCTTCCGCCTCAACGTCCTCGCCGCCTAAGAGTGAGCCTTGAATTCTTCCTCGACCGCGGGATGGGATCGAGGCTGGTCCCTCAGGGCTTGAGAGCGCGCGGATGGTCCATCACCACCATGGATGAACGCTACGGACGAGACCATTCGCAGGGGATCGAGGACGCCCGCTGGATCCGAGAGGCTTCGGCAGAGGGCAAGGTGGTGATCTGCAAGGATCGCAATGTAGCCAAGCGCCCGCTCGAGGCGCAGGCGATCTACTACTCCGAGGCGCGCGTGCTCGTCCTCGCGTCGGCTCAGATCACCGGAGACGAGATGCTCGATCACCTTCTGAACAACGAGGAAGCGATTCACCGTTTGGCCCGGCGGACGGGGCCCTGGGTGCAGGCCGTCTACGCCAACAGGCTAGGGATGATCCGGCTGAATTTCTCGTGACGCCCATTGCACCGAGACGGTGGGCACGGCTGTAGCCTGTCGCCATGGTGGATCCGGCCGACCTGCGCGTCGTCGTGCTCGACAGCGCCACCGCGGCCACGCTCGCGCAGGTGCTCCCACTGCTGCTGCTCACGCTGATGGTCGAACTCCGGCGCATCGAGGTGCACCGGCGCGGCAACATCATCGCCACCCGCGTGCTGCTCGGGCTGTTCTTCATCGCCTTCGGGGTGATGGAGACCGTGTTCGTCCTCTCGATCGACGGGGAGCTCATCCCGTTCAGCTGGAGCGACCTGCTGTGCGGGCTCGCCATCTTCGCGCTGCTCGCACTGCTGTTCTTCCTCTCGCTGCTGGACTCGCCCTCCACTCGGCACCGTAACGACGATCTCTGAAAACTACTGGTAGCGGTACTACCGGTAGTGTTACTATCAGCGCGTGCTCATCTCCGAACTCGCCGAACGCTCCGGAACCCCGACCGCGACGATCAAGTACTACGTCCGGGAGGGACTGCTCCCTGCCGGGGAGCGCGTGGGCGGCAACCGCACGCTCTACGACGAGAGCCACGAGCGGAGGCTGCGCCTGATCCGGGCGATGCTCGAAGTCGGCAAGCTGTCCATCGCCTCCGTCAAGACGGTGCTCTCCGCACTGGACGAACCGGACGCCCCGCTGGTGCACACGTTCGACGTCGCCCAGCAGGCGCTGTCCCGGTCCGCGGTCCCCGACGTCGCGGAGCCGACGCCGGAGGCACTGGCGCGGGTCGACGCCCTCGCCGCCCGCGCCGGATGGTCCGACTGCGACGACAACATCGGCCGTGACATCGCCGCGCAGGTGCTCGACGCATTCGCGAACGCCGGCTTCCCCCTCCCCGACGACTACCTCGACCGCTACGCCGTAGCCGCGCGCACGCAGGCGGAGGCCGACCTCGGCGCCGTCGCCGGCCTCCCCGACGCCTCGCGCATGACCGAGCTGATGGTCGTCGGCACGGTGCTCGGCGACACCCTCTCCCTCGGCCTGCGCCGCATGGCGCAGGCCGTCGTCAGCAACGAAAGAAGAACATCATGAAGACCGTGTTCGCCTGGCACCGCCCGCTCATGACGGTCGCCGCCCTGATGGTGCTGAGCACCGTGGTGTGCATCATCGGGCTGATCGTCGACCCGCGCCAGATCACCGGTCTCGACGCGTGGGCGAAGCCGCTCAAGTTCTCGCTGTCGATCCTGCTCTACAGCGTGACCTGGGCGTGGCTGATCGCGCACCTCCCCCGCTGGCGGCGCGTGGCGCACGCCGCGGGCACGGTGATCGCCGTCGCCCTCATCGTCGAGCAGGTGCTCATCGTCGGAGCGGCAGCCGCCGGCACGACCAGCCACTTCAACGTCTCGACACCGCTCGCCAGCGCAGTATGGGCCACGATGGCGATCTCGATCACCACGCTCTACGTCGCCACCTTCGTCACCACGATCGCGGTGTTCTTCCTGCGGCTCGGCACCCGCTCCACAACACTGGCGGTGCGGGCGGGAGGCGTCATCGCCCTGGTCGGGATGGGGCTCGCCTACCTGATGACCGGGCCGACGGCCTCCCAGCTCGCGGACTTCCGCGGGATCGCCGGCGCCCACACCGTCGGACTCGCCGACGGCGGCCCGGGACTGCCGATCCTCGGCTGGAGCACAGTGGGCGGCGATCTGCGCATCCCGCACTTCGTCGGAATGCATGCGCTGCAGTTGCTGCCGCTCTTCGCGGTGCTGCTCGGCTGGCTCGGGCGGCGGTGGTCCGTGCTCGCCGACGACCGGGTGCGCACGCGGCTCGTCGTGCTGGCCGCCGCGGTCTACGCGGCGACGGTCGCTCTCGTCACCGCCCAGGCGCTCGCCGGCCAGTCGATCGTGCACCCCGCCGGGCCGTTCCTCCTGGCGGGCGGCCTGATCGTGCTCGCCGGCCTCGTCGCCGCCGCCCTCCTCCTCACCCTCCGCCCGCGCCGCGCCGTCCCCTCCCTCGCCTGACCGCCCGTCGGCGAGCCGCCCGCCGTCCAGCCGCCCGCCGCCGAGTCGCCCGTCGGCGAGCCGCCCGCCGTCGAGTACACATAAAGTGCACGCTCAGGACCCCTGGAGCGTGCACTTTTTGTGTACTCGACGGTGGGCGGAGGTTCGACGGTGGGCGGAGGCTCGACGGTGGGCGGAGGCTCGACGGTGGGCGGAGGCTCGACGGGGGCGGAGGCTCGACGGTGGGCGGAGGCCCGAGGGGTCAGCGGGCGGCGGGGTCCCGGTCGTCGATGTTGGCGGGGGCGGAGGCGTCGAGCTCCTCGGGCAGCTCGAGAGGGCGGCGCTTGTAGTACTCGCCGGCCTTGCGGTAGAAGATCAGGATCGGGACGATGCCGAGCACGATCAGCCCGAGGCCGAGCACGTTCACCACGATCGCGTCGTTCTGGAAGTTCTGGACGATCCCCATCACGAAGATCACGCCCATGAAGACGGCGCCGATCGCCGGCCACAGCCCGATCAGGATGAAGTTCTTCACCGACTTCATCAGCACGCGGCGGTAGGCCACCACCACCGCGAGACCCGCCAGCGTGTAGTAGAACGCGATCTGGATGCCGATGGACGCGATGGCGTTCGTCATGATGTCGCCGATGGTCTTGCCGATCAGGTTCGCGCCGAGGAACAGGATGACGGAGACGCCGACGACGATCAGCGTCGCGAACGCGGGCGTGCGCCAGCGGCGGTGGATGCTGCCGAAGATCTTCGGGATGGTGTGGTCGCGGCCCATCGAGAACAGCGTCCGCGTCACCTGGATCAGCGTAGTCTCCAGCGTGGCGATCGTCGACAGGGCGACGGCGACCACCAGGATCTTGCCGCCGATCCCAGGCCAGACGGCGTCGCCGAGCACCGACAGCACGTTGGCGCTGTTGTCCTCGATCGTCTTGGCGGGCAGGATGACCATCGTCGCGATCGTGAAGATCTCGAACAGCAGGAAGACGATGATCACGCCGATGATTCCGGCGGACCCGGCGTTCTTGTGGCCGTCCTTGGTCTCCTCGTTCAGGTTGGCCGCGACATCCCAGCCCCAGAAGTAGAAGGCGGCGATGAGCGCGGCGGAGACGAAGACGCCCTGACCGGTCAGGTGCTGGAAACCGAGCCAGTCCCACGAGAACGAGGGACCTGCGTGCGTGGAGGTCGTGGCGCGGACGATCATCAGCACGGCGAACACGACGAGGATGCCCACCTCGATCACCGACATGATCCACTGCGCACGGGCCGTGACGTGGACGCCGAACAGCACGCACGCCGCCATCACCAGGAACCACAGGGAGCCGACCCCGGTGATGAGCGGGACGTTGTTCGCCTGGTCCGGAGCGAACAGGGTGACGGTCATCGCGCCGGCCGGCAGCGCGCCCGCCACCATGAAGATGGTCGCGGAGATGACCAGCGCCCAGCCCGACAGGAAGCCGAGGATGGGGTGGAGGGCCCGCGCGACCCAGGAGTAGGCGGCGCCGGCGTTGACGTCGAGCCGCCCGAGGTAGAGGAACGCCCACGCGATGCCGAGCATCGGGATACCGCACCAGAGCAGTGCGGCAGGGGCGCCGAGTGCGGCCGCACCGACGAGCGTCGCCGTCGTGGCCGCAATCGAGTAGGCGGGTGCACTCCCCGCCACGGCCATGACGATGGAGCCGGCGGCACTGACTCCGTCGGCCTTCAGTTCGTGGTGGTTCTCTCCCGGGGTCTGTCCGGCGCCGTCCTGCGGGGCGTCCGGCCGGGAACTGGTCTGCGTCATTGCTCTCCCTGGCTGCAAGGGTCGCGGGTACGGCGGAGTCGGGGCGCAACGCCGGTGTGCGATAGAGGGACGTTAGCAACATCCGGGCACGGTGACAAGCGTGTTACGACGGATTCAGTTGCGGAACCCGCTCTCAGCCCCCTGAATACGTTGTGAATGCTCTCAATCGCAACCGAAGAAGTCGCTGCTGGGGTCCGTGCATGTGCTTCTCCCCCGATCGGGTCGCTTGATCGCCGCCTCCCCCGATGCCTATCGTTTCCCATGCCCGACGACAACGAGGACCCGACTGGAGGCCGTCGGCCGATTTCACGACGGGCCCTCGTCGGAGGGATCGCGGGCGGCGTCATCGGCGCGGCCGTCATCGCCGGCGGCGGGGCGTGGCTGCTCCCCCGTGCATTCGAAAACGGCGGTGCGAAAGCCGCGGCTACGGCCACGCCCACGCCTACTCCCACGCCGACGGAGAAGGGGCTCCTGGTCGACTCCCTTCTGAAACACCCGGGTTTCACCGTCGCCCACCGCGGCGGCTCCCTCGACTGGCCCGAGATGTCGATGCTCGCGTATCGCGAGTCCGTGGCGCTCGGGGTGAACGCGCTGGAGATCTCGCTCGCCCGCACGTCGGACGGCGTCTGGTTCGGCCTCCACGATGAGACCCTCGACCGCACCTCCGGCACCTCGGGCTTCGTCGCGGCCGATCACACCTGGGCGGAGGTGCAGACTCACCTGATCTCGTCCGCGGAGACGAACGACCCGACCCAGGCCCCGCAGCCGTACCTGCGCTTCGACGAGCTCGTGGAAGCGTACGGCAGCACGCACACGATCTTCGTCGACCCGAAGGTGGTGCCCGTCGAGCATTTCGGGGAGCTCTTCGCTCTGATGGCCAGGACGACGAACCCGACCGGCACGTTCGTCGCCAAGGGCTACTGCACGGCGACTCAGTGGCCGCTCGATGCGAAGGCGCGGGGCTTCCAGACCTGGGGCTACTACTACGGCGCCGAACTGTCGGCGACTCCCTCGCTGCTCGCCTCGACCCAGGACCGGTGGAGCTGGCTGGGGCTCGACGTCGACGGAGGAGAGCAGGCCTGGAGCACGTTGACGGCCAGCGGCAAACCGGTGCTCGCACACATCGTCGCGACGCGGCCGGAGGCCGACGAGTCGTTGCGGCTCGGGGCTTCCGGGCTTGTGGTGTCGGGCGTCCGGGAAGTGCTCCGCGGCTAGTTCTCAGTCGCGCTTGCGTGAGGCCGTCACGGTGAACTTCGCGCTGCGCGCGATCTGCCGGGTCGGTCCCACGGAGCGTTCGAGGGCGGGGCGGTAGCCCAGGTGGGAGTTCCAGACGGTCCACAGCTCGCCGCCGGGAGCGAGGACGCGACCGGCATCGGCGAACAGGCGGAGCGCCGTGCCGGTGTGGACGGCGCCACCGATGTGGAACGGCGGGTTCAGCACGATCAGGTCGGCCGAGCCGCCGGGCCGGGAGGCGAGGCCGTCGTCGCGCACGACCGTCACGCGGTCGCCGACGCCGTTCGCGGCCGCCGTGGCGGAGGCCGAGGCGACCGCTGCCGCCGACTGGTCGGTCGCGACGACCTGCAGGTCGGTCCGGGCGACGGCGAGGGCTGAGGCGAGGAGGCCGGTGCCGCAACCGAGGTCGATGGCGGTGCGGGCCTCAGGGACGGCGTCGCCCAGCACGCCGAGCAGGAACCGCGTGCCGATGTCGACGGAGGTGCCCGCGAACGCGGCGCCGTGCGCGCAGACCCAGAGGCCCGTCTCGGCGTCGAAGGAGCGCTCCGGCCAGCGGTCGAGCACGGTGGCGGCGGCGGGATGCGGCTCGCGCGCCGTCAGCACCCGGGCCTTCTGACGGGCCAGGGACGCCTGCACCGAGCCGAAGACCTCCGCCAGCACGTCATTCATGGCGGTCGTCATGTGCTTGAGCATCCCGCCCGCATAGACCACCGCATCCGCTCGCGCGTGCTCGGCGATCAGCGCGGCGATCTCGGCGAGCGCGTCGAGGCCGCGGGGTAGCCGCAGCAGCACGGTGCGGGCGCCGGCGAGGAGGTCGTGATCGAGGGGACGATGCTCGTACGTCCCCGCCAGGTCGAGGGAGGCGGCGTTGGCGTCGAGCGCGCGTTCGCCGGTCAGCGCATCCTGGTGCACGCGGATGTCGCGGGCGCCACGGGCGGCGGCCGCCAGGGTGAGAGCGCCGTACGCGTCGCCGATCACCACGAGCCCGGGCTCGCGAACGGCGTCACCGGCCAGGTCGGCCAGCAGGCGGTCCGCGGCGTCGGACGCGAACAGGTTCGGCGCCTCGACGTCGGGCCGTCGGCGCAGCCGCTCGTACGGGAAGCCGGGCGCTGCGGGGGACACGCCCTCCAGTCAACCAGAGGGCGCGCCCCGCAGCATCCTCACGCGGCCGGAGCCTCCACCAGCTCCTCCTTCTCGGAGAAGTCCATCATCGGCGGCTTGCGGCGGAAGCCGCGGGTCAGCACCGCCAGGTAGATGACGCCGACGAGCATCCACGACAGGCCGACGACGAGTGTGGTCGCCGTGAGCGACGTCCACAGCCAGACCGTCAGCACGAACCCGATCGCGGGCAGCACGCCGTACCGCACCCACTCCCCCGCCGAGGGCGCCGCGCGGCCGCCCTTCGGGAACAGGTGGTGGCGGATCACCGACAGGTTCACCATCGAGAACGCGGCGAGCGCGCCGAACGAGATCATCGTCGCCGCCTGGTCCAGCGTGAGGACGAGCGCCAGGAGCGAGACGATCGACACGGCGACCGCAGCGGCCCACGGGGTGCGGAAGCGCGTGTGCAGACGGCCGAAGATGCGCGGGAGCACCCCATCCCGGCCCATCGAGTAGATGATGCGCGAGACACTGACCTGGGTGGTCATCCCGGAGCCGAAGGCGCCCACCACGTAGACCGCGACGAAGAACGAGGTCAGGAACGTGCCGCCCACCTTCGCCATCAGGTCGACCCCGGCCGAATCGACCTCCGCGAACTGCCGCCAGTCCGGGTAGACGAGCGCGCCGACCCACGACACGACGATGAAGATCGCACCGCCGATGAGGGTGGTCAGCAGGATGGCGCGCGGGATGTCGCGCTTCGGGTTCTTCGCCTCCTCCGAGAGCGTCGAGACGGCGTCGAACCCGAGGAACGACAGCGCGAGCACGGCCGCCCCGGAGAAGATCGGCCCCAGACCGCCGGACCCGGGAAGGAAGGGCTCGATCAGGCTCGGCGTGTGCGACGACGGGTTCGTGACCAGCTCCTTGATCGACAGCACCACGAAGACCACGACGAGCAGGACCGACAGCGCGACGATCGCGATGTTCAGCTTGTTCACGAGGGTGATGCCGAGGATGTTGAACACCAGCACGAGCAGCAGCGAGGCCAGCGCGAACACCCAGCCCGGGACGCCCGGGAACTGCGTGTTCAGGTAGATTCCGATCAGCAGGAAGTTGATCATCGGCAGGAACAGGTAGTCGAGCATGAGCGTCCACCCGGTGAGGAAGCCGACGTGGCCTCCGAACGTCTGCTGCGTGTAGGTGTACGCCGAGCCGGAGACCGGGAACGCACGTGCCATGGCGCCGTAGCTCAGCGCTGTGAACAGCATCGCCACCAACGCGACGACGTACGCCGACGGGAGGTGGTTGTCCGTCGACTGGGTCACGATGCCGTAGGTGGTGAACACCGTGACGGGTGCCAGGTAGGTGAGTCCGAACAGGACGAGGGCGGTCGGGCCGAGCGCGCGTTTGAGGCGCGGCTGGACGGGGAGGTCGGTCGTTGTCATGTGGTGCTGCCTCTCTGGATCGAGTGGTGCAGGGGGGCGGACGCGCGGCGGACGCCGGCGACCCAGGTTCCGAGCACGCGGACGGATCGCAGATCGTGCGGGTCCACCTGGCGCGGGTCGGTGTCGAGCCAGACCAGGTCCGGGGCGGACCCCGGACGCAGTTCGCCCCGGCTGGTGCGGGCGAAGGCCTGGTGGGCGACCCCGGAGGAGTAGGCCTCCAGAGCATCGGTGAGCGGGATGCGCTCGGCGGGGATCCATCCGTCCACAGGCACCCGGTCGTCGGTCTGGCGGGTGACCGCCGTCGCGACGCCTGGGCGCCAGTCCGCGCTGCTGACCGGCCAATCGCTCCCGAAGGAGACGCCGGCCGTCTGGTGGAGGGTGCGGATGGGGTACTGCAGTCGTTCGCGCTCCGGTCCGAGCCGGGGCAGGGTCAGGTCGAGCATCATCGGGTCGAGCTGCGCCCAGAGCGGCTCGAAGTTGGCGATGACGCCGAGCCGCCCGAACCGCGGCAGGTCGCTCGGATCGACCACCTGCACGTGGGCGATGACAGGGCGCCGGTCGCGCGGACCATTCGCCCGCTCCACCTCCTCGAAGACGTCGAGCGCCGTGCGGGTGGCCGCGTCGCCGATCGCGTGGAGGTGCAGCTGGAAGCCGAGCTTGTCGAACGTGACGGCCGCGGCGGCCAGCTCGCGGGCATCCCAGTTCGGGAGGCCGCGGTCGCCGGGGGTGTCCACGTAGTCCTCGAGCATGGCGGCGGTGTGGTTCTCGATCACGCCGTCGACGAAGACCTTCACCGTGCCTGCGGTGAGCAGCGGGTCCTGCACCTCCTCCACGCGGCGGCGTGATTCGACGAACTCGGGCACCTGGTCGCGCCAGCGGACCGGGTCGGCGCGCAGGGCGAGGTTCATCCGGGTGGAGAGCAGTCCGCGAGCGGATGCCTCGAGGTACGCCTCCACCTCGGCGGTCTCGACCCAGGCGTCCTGCACCCAGGCGATGCCGAGCTCCGCGTAGTCGGCGGTCGCGAGCCGCAGGGCCTCCACGCGCTCCTCGTGCGTACGCCCCGGCTCGAACGGGAGCAGCAGGTCGACGGCGCCCGGCTCCTGGAGGATGCCCAGCGGCGTCCCGTCGGGGCGACGCGGGATGCGGCCCAGCGCCGGCTCCGGCGTCCGGGCGTCGATCCCGGCGCGGCGGAGCGCCTCGGAGTTGACCCACACGGTGTGGTAGTCCCACGCCCGCAGGACGACGGGGCGATCGGGGACGGCGGCGTCCAGCCAGCGCGCGTCGAACATCCCGTCGGGGGCGAGCGTCGCATCGTAGCTGCCGCCGTAGATCCACTCCTGCTCGGGATGGGCGTCGGCCCACTCCCGCACACACGCGACGATCTCCTCCACGGACTCGCAGGACCGGACCTGGGGTCCGAGCTTCTCGAGGCCGCCCTGCAGCGGGTGCGCGTGGCCGTCGGCGAACGCGGGTGCCAGAACGCCGCCCTCCAGGTCGACCACCTCGTCCGCGGCGGGTCGCAACGCCAGCGCAGTGGGGCCGACGGCGGTGACCCGGCCGTCCTCGATCGCGACGGCGGTGTGCTCCGCAGCGTCCGCGCGATAGCTCGCGAGGATCGTGCCGTTGGTGAAGACGGTCGTGCCCATGCAACCTCCGTGTTACGAATAAATGAACGACGTTCTTTTATTTCGTCAGATACTAGGGTGTGATCGAGCCGGAGGGGAAGAGCATGGCCGAGATCGATCGCCCGGCGCGCCGGGTGGGGCGCCCGCGGACCACGGTCCTCACCCGCGAGCTGATCGCCGAGGCCGCCCTCCAGCTGCTCGACGAGTCGGGTGCGGACGGCTTCACCATGGCCCGGCTCGCGCAGGCTCTGCGCGTGCGGCCCAGCGCCCTCTACAACCATGTCGACGGCAAAGAGGACGTCATCGCCGGCGTCCGGGAGCTGGTCTCCGACCGGATCGATGTGAGCGCCTTCGGCACGCGGCCGTGGGATGAGGCGATGTGCGCGTGGGCGCACTCGTACCGGGTGGCCTTCGCCGCGCACCCCCCGACCATCGCGCTGCTGGCGACCCTGCCGCTGACCGGCGCACGACGGACCATGCACATGTACGACACCGTCGTGACCGCGATGGTGAAGGCCGGATGGCCCGAGCCGGAGGTGCTGCCGACGATGGTCGCGCTGGAGTCGTTCATCCTCGGGTCCGCGCTCGACGCGATCGCGCCGCCGGACATGTTCGACCCGGCCGGCGCGGAAGATGCGGTCCCGGCGTTCGCATCCGCCTACCGGGCGCGGGCGGTCGCCCTCGGTGACGCACCTCCGGCCGACGCGGCGTTCGAGATCGGGCTGGCGGCCCTGCTGGAGGGTCTGCGCACCCGCTACGCCGAGCTCGCTGGATCCAGCCCTTCCGCTTGAACACGACGTACAGGCCGAAGCAACCGTACGCTGTGTCCGTGGCTGCAGCCGCACGGCCATAGACTGTCCGCGATGTCCGCCCTGACCTGGCTTGCCGCCGCTCTCGTGCTGGCGGGCGCATATCCCGCCTACCGGTTCGTCCGGAGGTCCTGGCGCTTCCGGGCGACGACCACCGTGATCGCCGTGATCAGCGGTCAGGTCGTGGGGCTGATTCTGGTGCTGCTGGGGGTCCTGCTGCTCCCGCGCCCCGACCTCACCGGGACCGGCTGGTTCGTGCTCCTGCTCGCCGCGACGGTGCTGCCGCTGGCGATCGGCGACCTGCTGCAGTCCACGGGCCGGAAAGCGCTGCGTGCGATCGTCGCCGGCGTCGCCGCCGTGCTCACCGTCGGCGCGATCGGTACCGCCGCGGTGCCCGCGTTCGCACAGCCGATCGTCGCCGGGCACGCCATCCCCGTGACGCCGAAGACGCTGGCCGACGGCTACCAGCTCACCGTGCGCATCCCGCCGACGGCCTCCGGTTTCGAGGCCCGTGACGCGCACCTGTTCGTCCCACCCGGCTGGCTGCGGGACCCGTCCTCGACCCGGCCCGTCGTCGAGATGATGATGGGCCAGCCGGGCAACCCCACGCTCGGCGCCACCCTCGACGCACTTCACGGCCTTGGGGATGACCGGCTCAACCAGGCGCCGTTCGTGCTCGTGGTCGACCAGCTGGGCGCGATCGACAAGAACCCGCCCTGTGCCGACACGTCCGGCGGCGAGCTGGCCACCTACCTCTCGAAGGACGTCCCCGCCTGGATCGACGCCAACCTCCCGGTGTCGACCGACCGGACGCAACGGGTCATCGCCGGCTTCTCCCACGGCGGCGAGTGCGCGGCGTACCTGGGGGCCCTCCACCCGGAGCTGTGGGGCGCCGTCATCGACATCTCCGGCCCCGACAAGCCGGGCGAGTACCGGCCGACGGTGACGCGGGACAAGTACTTCGGCGGCGACCAGGTGGCCTACGAGAAGACCTGGCCGGCGAACGTCCTCCGCTCGCGCGACTTCCCCCAGACCACGGTGGGCATCTTCGTCGCCGGGGCCGACGACCCGCACTTCCGTGCGCAGGTGGAGGCGACGGCCACCGCCGCGGAGGGCGCCGGCTGGAAGGTGACCTACTGGGCCGTCCCCGGCTCGGGCCACTCCGGGCCGACACTCACCAAAGGCCTGGCCACCGGCTACAACCAGCTCATCGGATCGTGGCTGCGGACCGGCGCCACGAGCGCAGGCGACCGGTTCCTGTGCGTGCCGGACGAGACCTCCCGAGCCTGCGGCCTCACCCAGGCGGCCGCGGTGGCCGGTACCGTCGCGATCGTCGACCTGTCCGCGCTCGCGGTGTTCCTCGTGATCGCGCTCGGGCTGTTCTTCGCCCGGCGCGGGGTGCTTCTGCGGCGGGCGCGGCCGTCGCTGGAGGAGTGACCCTCCGCTATCCGGCGACCGCCGCGCGAGAGGCGACGAACGCGTCCACGCAGCGGCGGATCTCCTCCTCCGTGTGCGCCGCAGAGAGCTGCACGCGGATGCGCGCGCGGCCCTTCGGCACCACCGGGTACGAGAACGCGGTCACGTAGACGCCCTGGCGCTGCATCTCGTCGGCGATCCGACCGGTGAGTGCGGCATCCCCGAACATGACGGGGACGATGGGATGCGCACCCGGCAGCAGGTCGAACCCGGCCTCCGTCATCAGGGTCCGGAACAGTTCCGCGTTGGCGACGAGCTGCGCGCGGAGGTGGTCGGACTGCTCCAGCAGGTCCAATGCCGCGAGGGTGCCGGCGACGATGGAGGGCGCGAGCGTGTTCGAGAACAGGTACGGCCGGGACCGCTGCCGCAGCAGGTCGACGACCTCGCGGCGGCTGGAGACGTAGCCTCCCGATGCGCCGCCGAGCGCCTTGCCGAAGGTGCCGGTGTAGATGTCCACCCGGTCCGAGACGCCGCAGAGCTCCGGGGTGCCGCGGCCGTGCTCGCCGACGAAGCCGACCGCGTGCGAGTCATCGACGAACACGAGCGCGCCGAACTCGTCGGCCAGGTCGCAGATCTCGGCGAGCGGGGCGATGTACCCGTCCATCGAGAACACGCCGTCGGTGACGATCACGGTGAAGCGGGCGCCCGCCTCCCTGGCCGCCTCCAGCTGGGCGCGCAGGTCGCCCATGTCGCGGTTCCGGTAGCGGAACCGCTTCGCCTTCGAGAGGCGGATGCCGTCGATGATCGAGGCGTGGTTGAGCTCGTCGGAGACGATCGCGTCCTCGGCGCCGAACAGGGTCTCGAACACGCCGCCGTTCGCGTCGAAGCACGACGAGAACAGGATGGTGGCCTCGGTTCCGAGGAACCGGGACACGCGCCGCTCCAACTCGAGGTGCTGCTCCTGCGTGCCGCAGATGAAGCGCACGCTCGCCATCCCGTAGCCCCAGTCGTCGAGCGCGGCCTTGGCGGCGTCGCGCAGGGCGGGGTGGTCGGCGAGCCCCAGGTAGTTGTTGGCGCAGAAGTTGAGGACCTCGTGCCCGTCGGCCGTGATCAGCGCGGACTGCGGGCCGTGGATGCTGCGCTCCCGCTTGGTGAGCCCGGCCTCCTCGATCTCCTGCAGCTGCGTCCCGATGTGCTCCCGGAAACTCCCGTACATGTTCAGATCTCCGTCCAGTCGAGGATGACCTTGCCGCCGCCGGCTGCCGCCGCCGCGGCGAAACCCTGCTCCCAGTCGCGTGCCGGGAAGCGGTCGGACACGATCGACGCGATGGCGTCGTGCAGCTCGGCGGAGGTCTGCAGCATCGCCCCCATCGCGTTCCACGTCTCGAACATCTCGCGGCCGTAGATGCCCTTCAGCGTCAGCATGTGGGTGACGACGATGCCCCAGTCCACCGAGATCTTGTGCGACGGGAGGCCGAGCATGGCGATCCGGCCGCCGTGGTTCATGTTCTCGATCATGGACGGCAGCGCGGTGGGCGCACCGCTCATCTCGAAGCCGACGTCGAAGCCCTCGCGCATCCCCAGCGCCTTCTGCGCCTCGTGGATGTCGTGCTTCGACACGTCCACGGTGAAGTCGGCGCCCATCCCGCGTGCGAGCTCGAGGCGCTGCGCGCTGATGTCGGTGCCGACGATGAAGCGCGCACCGACGTGGCGGGCGACGGCGATCGCCATGAGACCGATCGGGCCGCATCCGGTGACCAGCACATCCTCACCGACGACGGGGAAAGCGAGCGCGGTGTGGACGGCGTTGCCCAGCGGGTCGAACAGTGCGCCCACCTCGGGCTCGATCGCACTGTGGTGCACCCACACGTTCGTCGCGGGGAGGACCAGCTGCTCGGCGAAGGCGCCGTCGCGCTGCACCCCGACGCCCTGCGTGCGGATGCACATCTGGCGGCGGCCGGCCCGGCAGTTGCGGCAGGTTCCGCAGACGATGTGGCCTTCGCCGGAGACCAGGTCGCCGACCTCCACATCGTGGACGAGCGGCCCCACCTCGACGACCTCGCCGAAGAACTCGTGGCCGGGGACCAGCGGCGCCTTCACGGCGGAGGCCGCCCACTCGTCCCAGCGCTGGATGTGCAGGTCGGTGCCGCAGATGCCGGTGCGCAGAATGCGGATGCGGACATCCTCCGGCCCGATGGCGGGCTCCGGGACGTCGACCAGCTGGAGGCCCGGTGCGGCCTCGCTCTTGAACAGGGCTTTCATCGTCGCTTCCTCGTGGGAGTCGGTGTGCTTCATCGCGCGCTCGCCCCGCCTTGTGGGCGGTGCGACCGCGCACCAGCCTACCTTCGCGGCGGGGCTAGAGTTCAGCCATGAAGCGCGCGCTGATCGTCGTCGACCTGCAGAACGAGTACGTGACCGGGAACTTGAAGATCTGCTTCCCGGACCTGATGACGTCCATCCCGAACATCGAGGTGGCGTGGGATGCGGCCGACGACCACGGCGTGCCGGTGGTCGTGGTGCAGCACATCGAAGACGAGGGCGCTCCGGTGTTCGCGCGCGGATCGGACGGTGCGGCGCTGCACTCGTCGATCGCCGACCGGACCCCGGCGCACGTCATCAGCAAGACCAGCGTGTCGGCGTTTCCCGGTACCGACCTGGAGCAGTGGCTGCGGTCGGCGGGCGTCGACACGGTGACGATCGCCGGCTACATGACACAGCACTGCTGCGCGGGCACCGCGCGGGATGCGGGCGAGTTCGGGTTCACCGTGGAGTTCCTGTCCGACGCGACGGGGACGCTCGACCTCGTCAACGAGGCCGGTGCCATCTCGGCCGACGCGCTGCACCGCAGCGTGCTGGTGACGATGCAGTCGGAGTTCGCTGCGGTGGCGACCACGGAGGAGTGGACGCTCGCGGTCGAGGCCGGCGACACCCTCCCCGTCTCGAACCTCTGGGACAGTACCGGCCACGCCCGGCTGCCTGAGAAGCACGCCGAACTGCACAAGCTGATGCGGGAGGTGCGCTCCGGGATCGACGGCGACATCGCCGCGGGCGAGGCCCACAGCATCCAGAACACCCTCTACGTCGGCCAGGGAGTCTCCTCCCTCTAGCGGGGTTCTCGGGCCACCGAGTGGTGAGTCGTTGCTCGTATTCGCGCCGAATTGCGACCAGATGTCACCACTCGGCGGAAGTTCAGCGGTCGAGGGGGCGCCAGACGACGAGCTGGTTGCTGCGGCGCACGCGGGTGCCGGCGCGCATCGAGACGACCTCACCCTCGGAGCCGGCGGCGAAGACGCGGCGGCCGGGCCGGTTGAGGAGCTCGTCGGCGAGCGCCGTCTCCAGCTCGCGGACGCGCCCGCGGAGCTCGCCCACCTGGTCTTCCAGCTCGAGGATGCGGCGGATGCCCTCCAGGCTGACGCCCTCGGAGCCGAGGCGGGCGATCTCCTGCAGCTTCGCGATGTCGCGCATGGAGTAGCGGCGCGATTTGCCGGCTGTGCGGCTGGGGCTGACGAGTCCGAGCCGGTCGTACTGGCGGAGCGTCTGCGGGTGCATCCCCGCGAGCTCCGCCGCGATCGAGATCACGAAGACCTGGCTGTTCTCGTCCACGGTCAGCTCCGCGCCTTGGCCAGGAGGTCGTCCCGCGGGTTTTCATCCGGCAGCTTCGCGGCGAACTGCTCCAGGGCCTCCTTCGCCTCTGTCGACAGGTGCGAGGGGACCGCCACCTGCACGACGGCGAGGAGGTCGCCGGTGCCCTTGCTCGTTTCGACGCCGCGCCCCTTCACGCGCAGCACCCGGCCGCTCGGCGTGCCGGGGGCGACGCGGAGCTTGACCGGGTCGCCGCCCAGGGTCGGGACTTCGATGGTCGCGCCGAGCGCGGCCTCCGCGAAGGTCACCGGGATGTTGACACGCAGGTTCAGGCCGTCGCGCTCGAACACCGGGTGCTTGCGCACGGTGACGGTGAGCACGATGTCGCCGGGCTCGCCGCCGTCCGGGCTGGGCTGGCCCTTGCCGCGCAGCTTGATCTTCTGGCCGTCCGCGACGCCCGCCGGGATCTTGACCTTGATCGGCTTGCCGTCGGACGCCTGAAGGGTGATGGTCTCGCCGCGCGTAGCGGTGAGGAAGTCGATGGTGGTGTGCGCGGTCACGTCGCGGCCGCGGGTCGGGCCGCCGTAGCCGCGGTAGCCGCCGGAGGGCGAGCCGAACCGCCCGTTCCCGAACAGCCCGCCGAAGACGTCGTCGAACTCGCCGCCCTGCGGGAACGCCCCTCCGCTTGAATAGTACGGCCTCTGGTTGCCGCCCTGGCCGAACATCCCGCCGAAGACGTCGTCGAAGCCGCCCTGAGCGCCAGAGCCGGGCGCGGTGAACCGGGCGCCGGTGCCCATTGCGCGGATCTGGTCGTACTCCTTGCGCTCCTCCGGGTCGCTGAGGACCGAGTAGGCCTCGCTGACCTCCTTGAACTTCGCCTCCGCGGCGGCGTCGCCGGGGTTCGAGTCGGGGTGGTACTTGCGCGCGAGCTTGCGGTACGTCTTCTTGAGATCGGCGTCGCTGACGTCTTTGGAGACGCCAAGCACCTTGTAGAAGTCCTTGTCGAACCAGTCCTGGCTAGCCACGGGCGCCTCCTTCCGAGTGCGTGTCTGAATGAAGTCTGCTGGAAAAGTGTGTGCACGGTGCGTGCGAAGCGGCGGGACGCGTGTCCCGCCGCTTCGCCGTGCGCTTCAGCCTGCTCAGGCCGGCACCGAGACGACGACCTTGGCCACCCGGACGGTGGTCGAGCCCAGCCGGTAGCCGGTCTCGACGACCTCGGCGACGGTGTCCGCCGTCACGCCGGGGGTCGGCTGCTGGAAGATCGCCTCGTGGATCTGCGGGTCGAAGGGCTCGCCCTTCTCGCCGTAGGGGGTGAGGCCGAGTCGCTCGACCGCGGTGCGGAGCTTCGCGGCGATGGTCGAGAAGGCGCTGCCCTCGCCCAGGTCGCCGTGCTTCTCTGCGCGCTCGAGGTCGTCGAGCACCGGGATGAGGCCCTTGACGGCGTCACCCACGGCCCGCTCGCGCTCGATCTCGCGGTTGGCCTCCGTCCGCTTGCGATAGTTCGCGTACTCCGCGGTCACCCGCTGGAGGTCGGCGAGCCGTTCGGCGGCCAGCTCTTCGGCGGTCGTCTGCCCGGAGAGGATGTCGAGGTCGTCGTCGCTCAGGACGTCGCCCCGCTCCTCGCTCTCGGCGGGCCCGACGTCGATGAGCTCCTCGTGCGCGAGGTCGTGCTCACCGGCGTCGTCGCCGTCGGCCGCGGGCGTCTGCTCACCCTCGGGCTGCCGGACCTTCCCGGTCTCGGGGTCGATCTTCCTCTTGTCCCGGATGATCGGCTCCTCGCGTTCGGGCTCCTGCGAGCCCCCGTTCTGGTCCGACATGGTTACTTCTTCTCCTCGTCGTCGACGACCTCGGCGTCGATCACGTCCTCGTCGTCATCGGACGACGCGTTCTGCTGACCGTCGGCTGTGTCGCCGGCCGGCGCCTCGGGGGACGCCTGCGCGGACGAGTAGATGGCCTCGCCGAGCTTCTGCTGGCTGGAGTTGAGCTTGTCGTAGGCGGTCTTCACAGCCTCGTCGTCGTCTCCGGCGAGCGCGGTCTTCAGACCGTCCACGTCGCCCTGGACCTCGTTCTTGACGTCCTCGGGCAGCTTGTCCTCGTTGTCCTTGATGAGCTTCTCGATCGAGTAGACGAGCTGCTCGGCCTGATTGCGGGTCTCGGCGGACTCGCGGCGCTTCTTGTCCTCCGCCGCGTGCTCCTCGGCCTCGCGAACCATGCGGTCGATGTCGTCCTTCGGCAGGCTGGACCCGCCGGTGATCGTCATCGACTGCTCCTTGCCGGTGCCCTTGTCCTTGGCGGACACGTGCACGATGCCGTTGGCGTCGATGTCGAAGGTGACCTCGATCTGCGGGATGCCGCGCGGGGCCGGGGCGATGCCGGTCAGCTCGAAGGTGCCGAGCGGCTTGTTGTCGCGGGTGAACTCGCGCTCGCCCTGGAAGACCTGGATCGCGACGGACGGCTGGTTGTCGTCGGCCGTGGTGAAGGTCTCGCTGCGCTTGGTCGGGATGGCCGTGTTGCGCTCGATGAGCTTGGTCATGATCCCGCCCTTGGTCTCGATGCCCAGGGACAGCGGGGTGACGTCGATGAGGAGGACGTCCTTGCGCTCGCCCTTCAGGACACCGGCCTGCAGGGCGGCGCCGACGGCGACGACCTCGTCCGGGTTGACGCCCTTGTTCGGGTCCTTGCCGCCGGTCTCCTGCTTCACCAGCTCGGAGACGGCCGGCATACGGGTCGAACCGCCGACGAGCACGACGTGCGCGATGTCGCCGACCTTGATGCCGGCCTCGCGGATGACGTCCTGGAACGGCTTCTTCGTGCGGTCGAGGAGGTCGCTGGTCATCTGCTCGAACTGGGCGCGGGTGAGCGTCTCGTCGAGGTTGGCCGGGCCGTTCTCGGTCAGCGAGAGGTAGGGCAGCTGGATGCTGGTCGACATGCTCGACGACAGCTCCTTCTTGGCCTGCTCCGCGGCCTCCTTCAGGCGCTGGAGGGCGATCTTGTCCTTCGAGACGTCGACGCCGGTGGTCTCCTTGAACTTCTTGATCAGCCAGTCGACGATGCGCTGGTCCCAGTCGTCACCGCCGAGGCGGTTGTCGCCGGCGGTCGCGCGGACCTGGATGGTCGAGAAGTCGTCGTCCTTGCCCACCTCGAGGAGGGAGACGTCGAAGGTTCCGCCACCGAGGTCGAAGACGAGGATGAGCTCGTCCTCTTTGCCCTTGTCGAGACCGTACGCGAGTGCGGCCGCGGTGGGCTCGTTGATGATGCGGAGCACGTTGAGGCCCGCGATCTCGCCGGCCTCCTTGGTGGCCTGGCGCTCGGCGTCGTTGAAGTACGCCGGGACGGTGATGACCGCATCGGTGACGGTGTCGCCGAGGTACTGCTCGGCGTCGCGCTTCAGCTTCTGCAGGATGCGGGCCGAGATCTCCTGCGCGGTGTACTTCTTGCCGTCGATCTCGGTGGTCCAGGTGGTGCCCATGTGGCGCTTCACGGACGAGATCGTGCGGTCGACGTTGGTGACGGCCTGGCGCTTGGCGGTCTCGCCGACGAGGACCTCGCCGTCTTTGGTGAAAGCGACCACCGACGGGGTGGTGCGGAAGCCCTCCGCGTTCGCGATGACGGTGGGCTCGCCGCCCTCCAGCACCGAGACGACGGAGTTGGTGGTTCCGAGGTCGATACCTACTGCACGTGACATATGTGCTTCTCTCCTTTGTTGCTGGCTTGTGCCATGAAAGTCTGTGGTCAAGAGTTGAGCCTCGACGACTCAAGACTGTCATCCACTCGGGATGCTGTCAAGAGCGCGATGCCTAAACTTGAGTACACCTGACTCAACTTTGGAGTGGCTTGCGGTATTCCCCTGGACGCGGAATTGAGGGCTGCAGGCGCCGCACCGTCCAGCCTTCGCCGATCAGTCGGCGAGGGTCGGCTCCGGCGCGGCGCTGGGCGTAGGGTCCGGCAGCCGGCGCATCCGGAACGCGTTGGCGACCCCCAGCAGTCCGGCGAGCACCGGGATGAGCAGGGCGACCTGGAGGGAGATCGGGCGGGCCTCCGTGTTGATCCGCAGCACCTCCTCCCGCACTGCCGGCGGCTCTGTGGCGAGCAGCTCGGCGAGGTGGGCGTTGGACATCACCTCCGCGTCCGTCTCGAGCACCTGCGAGATCTGCGCCTTGTCGTCCGGCGGCAGCACCGTGCTCGCCTCGGTCTTGGCAGTGAACGTCACCGCCAGAGTGGCCAGCATGATCGCGCCGGCGAAGGCGAGGCCGAAGGAGAGCCCGAACGACCCGGCGGCCGAGTTGACGCCCGCCGCTTCGCTGACCCGTTCGTCGGAGACCGGCGAGAGCGTGTAGTTGTTGAGCTGCGAGACGAGGAGCCCGAGGCCCGACCCCGCCACGATCAGGGGCAGGGTCAGATACCAGCCGGAGGTCGCGATGGGCACCAGCGGGATGATCGCGGCGATCCCGACCACCGTCAGCGAGAAGCCCCACAGGATCAGGTTCGCGGGTCGCCGCTTCAGCCTCCGGCCCGCAAGCAGTGCGACGGCGAACATGCTGAGCGAGAGCGGTGCGATCGAGAGCCCGGAGAGCAGGGCGTTGTACTCCAGCACCATCTGCAGGTAGATGGGCAGGGCGATCATCGTGCCGCCGAGCGCGATCTGCTGCAGGAGCTGGCCGGAGACGCCCGACTGGAACAGCTTGGAGCGGAACAGCCTCGGATCGAGCAACGTGGGCTTGGAGCGCCGGGAGCGCGAGCGCAGCCAGATCGCCAGCGACCCGAGCCCCGCGATCCCGACCAGGATGATGAGCAGCACCCGCTCCCCGCCCTCCTGCCAGACCAGGATGCCGGTCACGATGCCGCCCATCCCGATCACGGAGAGCAGGGCGCCGACCAGGTCGACCGACCGCTCACCGGTGTAGGGGACGTCCTTGACCAGCCCGATGCCGGACAGCACGACGGCGATGATGACCGCCTCCAGCAGGAAGCCGACCCGCCACGAGAGGAAGGTCGTGATGAACCCACCGAGCAGAGGCCCGACCGCCGCCGCGATGGCCGCGGACGCGCCCACCAGCGCGTACACCCGCGTCTGCTGCGCGCCCTCGAAGTTGCCGTGGATGAGCGACTGCATCGCCGGGAGCAGCAGCGACGCGCCGATGCCGCCGATGATCGCCCAGAACAGGATGATCGCGCTGAGGCTCTGCGCGAGTGTCATGGCGATCGCACCCACGGCGTAGCCGAGCAGCCCGAGCACGTACGCCAGTTTGCGGCCGATCAGGTCGCCGGTCTTGCCGCCGATCAGGATGAACGCCGCCGACACGAGCGCCTCCAGAGCGATCGCGCTCTGGACGCCGCTGACCGTGGTGTGGAGGTCGTGGACGACAGCCGAGATGGAGACGTTCATCAGCGAGGTGTCCACGACGAGCACGAACATGGCCATGGCGAGCAGGATCGCCAGCCGCCCGTTGAAGCGCTCCGTCGGCGCACCCGTGCCGGCCATCGGACCACCTCCGTCCCTCCGCCGTCCTGCGGCCAGGCAAGCACACCCGCTCGCATTTGGGACTCCCCGGATTCACACCGATTCACACCGGTCGCACAAGCACCGTCGCTAGCGTCGGGAGCATGGAAACGGACCCCGCCGCAGCCCCGCTCCTCTCCAGCCGTGCCATCGAGGCGCTGCAGAGCATCGACCCCGCCACGCTGAGCGAGGTGCAGGCGTTCCGGGACGATTTCGCGCGGTTCATCATGCCGTACAAGTTCGGCATCGACGAGATCTCGACCAAGGTGAGCATCCTGCGCGAGGAGTTCGCCGAGCTGCACGACTACAACCCGATCGAGCACATCTCCAGCCGGCTGAAGTCGCCGGAGAGCATCGAGCAGAAGGTCATCCGCAAGAACTGCGAGCCCAGCTTCGACGCCATCCGCGAGGCGATCACCGACATCGCCGGCATCCGGATCGTTTGCAGCTTCGTGTCCGACGTGTACCGGGTCTTCGACCTGCTCACCGCCCAGGAGGATGTGCGGACGCTGCGGGTGAAGGACTACATCGCGCACCCTAAGCCGAACGGCTACAAGAGCCTCCACGTGATCGTCGAGGTGCCGGTGTTCCTCAGCGAGGGACCCGTGCTGGTGCCGGTCGAGATCCAGCTGCGCACCGTCGCCATGGACTTCTGGGCCAGCCTCGAGCACAAGATCTACTACAAGTACGACGGCGAGGTGCCGGAGGGGCTGCTCCGCGACCTGACCGCGGCTGCCGGAACGGCCAGCCAGCTCGACGTGACGATGGAGGACCTGCACCGGCAGGTGCGCGGCGACGATCGCGGGACGGTGTACAGCCTCCCCGCGTCGATCTGACGATCGTGACCTGACGCGCGTCGATCTGACCGTCGGGTCGTTCACCGCTCGTTCCCCGGCCGGCCCTACGCTGTCCCCATGACCACCGACCTGCCGCGTCGTGGCCCGGGCGACGACGCCCTGGTGACGACAGCGAGCCCGCTTTTCGCCGACAGCGCCGCCGACCGCCGCATCCCCCGCAGCTGGGTCGTCTCCTGGGCGCTGTGGGACTGGGGCGGAGCGGCCTTCAACGCCGTGATCACCACGTTCGTCTTCACGGTGTACCTGACGAGCAGCCTGTTCGTCGCGCCTTCTGTGGTCGCCGCGAAGAACGCCGAATCCGGGTCGAGCGGACCGGCCCACGCCGCGTACGACGCCGCGGTCGCCGTGCTGTCCAGCGGGCTGGCGTGGGGTGTCGGCATCGCGGGCATCGTGGTCGCGCTGATCGCGCCGGTGCTGGGCCAGCGGACCGACGGCTCCGGCCGCCGCAAGCTGTGGCTGGGCGTCAACACCGGCGTGGTGGTCGTCGTCACCGCGCTGATGTTCTTCGTCGTCGGAACGCCCTCCTACTTCTTGCTCGGGGTCGCCCTGGTCGCGATCGGCACGGTGTTCTACGAGATCGCGACCGTCAACTACAACGCGATGCTGGTCCAGGTGTCGACGCCGAAGACCGTGGGCCGGGTGAGCGGCTTCGGCTGGGGCGCGGGCTACCTCGGCGGCATCGTCCTGCTGCTGATCGTGTACTTCGGGATGGTGGTCGGCGACGGCGGGCTGCTGCACGTTCCGACCGAGGGCGGGCTCAACATCCGTCTCATCGCGCTGATCGCGGCGGCGTGGACGCTCGTGTTCTCGCTCCCCGTGCTGTTCACGGTCCCGGAGATCCCGCCGAACGCCCGCACGCCGCGTGTCGGGTTCTTCGCGTCGTACGGGGTGCTTGTGCGCGACATCGGCCGGCTGTGGAAGGAGAGCCGCAACACGGTGCTCTTCCTGATCGCGTCGGCGCTGTTCCGGGACGGGCTGGTCGGCGTCTTCACGTTCGGCGGCATCCTGGCACAGGGGACGTTCGGGTTCACCAGCGGCCAGGTGATCATCTTCGCCATCGCAGCCAATGTGGTGGCCGGAGTCAGCACGCTGCTGTCGGGACGGCTGGATGACCGCTTCGGCCCGAAAGCGGTCATCGTCACGTCGCTCACCGGCCTGATCGTCGCCGGCCTTGCCGTGTTCGTCACGCACAGTCTCGGCGCCGGAGCGTTCTGGGTCGGAGGACTGGTGCTCTGCCTGTTCGTCGGACCGGCGCAGTCGGCGAGCCGGACCTTCCTGGCGCGGGTGACGCCCGCCGGACGCGAAGGGGAGGTGTTCGGGCTGTACGCGACGACGGGCCGCGCGGTGTCGTTCCTCGCGCCGACCCTGTTCGCGGTGTTCGTGGCGGTCGGCGGCGCGCAGTACTGGGGCATCCTCGCGATCGTGCTGGTGCTGGCGATCGGGCTCGGCCTGCTCCTCCCCGTCCGCGCGCCCCGCCGCCGCTGATGCCGTCCCGCGCTCGCTTGGCGCTCGCGCTGCCGCTCGAGTGGTGAGTAGGTGCTCGAATTCTCGGCGAGTGGTGAGTTGATGTCACCACTCGGCGGGATGCTCAGGGAGCGGAGGGTGGGTCCGGGTTCGGGTCCGGGTCCGCGGCCGCGGCCGGGTCCGCGGCCGCGGCCGGGTTCGGGTCGGCGTCGGGCGCGGTGGGGCGCGGCCAGGCGCGGACGAAGCGGTCGAAGAGCTCCGCGAACGTGCGCGCCTCCTCCGGGGTGAAGGAGGCGAGCGCCGTCTCGACGGCGGAGCGGCGGTGGCTGCGGAGTTCCGTGAGCAGGGCCCGGCCTGAGGTGGTGAGCTGAATGAGCGCGCGGCGGGCGTCCGACGGGTCGGGGACCCGGCGCACCAGACCGCGCTCCACCCCCTCCTGGACGAGCCGGCTGGCGCGCGGCTGATCGACGCCGATGGCGGCGGCGATCCCGGAGACCGAGAGGTTGCGCTTCTCGGCGTCCGCCGCCTCCAGCGCCTCGAGCATGCGGACGCGGGCCATCCGCCCGAGGGAGCCGTCGCGTCCGCGACGACCCGGGCCGGGGCGAGCCGAGTCGCCGAACGGGGCGCCCGCGGCCGACGGGCCGGCGAAACCCGGGCCGAACGGTCCCGACCCGTACGGCGCTCGCCCCCAGGGGCCGCCGTGACCGTGGCCCTCGTGGCCGTGGCCCTCGTAGCCGTGACCGTCGTGCTGGCCGTGCGGCCCACCCTCACCCCACGGCGGTCGACGCCGGGACTGGTCGCGCCGCACGGCGAGCAGCGCGTGCTCGATCGTCGCCACGATGTCCGCTTCCGGCGGAATTCCGGAATCCGTTTGACCTGATCCGCTCATGCATGTAACTATACATTTACTTGTAACAGTACATACAACCGAAAGGATAGGCGCGATGACGAACATCGACAACTCCACTCAGACGCCGCCCGCATATTGGTTCGGCGTGATCGAAGACAGACTCCACCAGCGCATGCGCACTGCCCTGTCCGATCTGGGGCTGCGCCGCGGAAGCTGGCGCATCCTGCACACCCTCGCCGACGGCCCCGCCACCGCGGAGCAGCTGGCCGAGCGCCTTCCGCACGGTCGCCCCGGCCGACCGGAGGCTGTGCGCCGGCCCCAGCGCGAGGATCACCGGCAGTGCGCCGGTCACCACCACCCGCACCCGGGCTCGCACGCCGAGCATGGTCCCGAGGCGGCATTCGAACGCGGCTTCCTCCGCGGCTTCGAGCGCGGACGCGGTCAGGGCCCGTTCGGCGGCGGCCACCCCGGACATCCCTTCGCCGAAGGACACCGTCCCGGCTTCGAGGGACACCGCCCCGGCTTCGAGGGACACCGCCCCGGCTTCGAAGGACACCACGCGGGCTTCGAGGGACACCGCCCCGCCTTCGACCGCAGCCACCGCCGCGGCCACCGCATCGACCGCGTCCTCTCGGACTTCGTCGAGCGCGGCTGGGTCTGGTTCGACGGCGACCGCGCGACCCTGACCGACGAGGGACGGGCCGCTCACGACCGCGCGTCCGAGCGCATCCGCAGTGTGAGAGCAGACCTCGCCGCGGGCATCCCGGAGGAGGACTACGCCACAACGCTGGCGACTCTCGAGCGCATGGCGAAGAACCTCGGCCTCCGCCCCGACGAGAAAGACCGTCCCGCCGAAGCCACAGGCGACGCGCCTACTATGGACGCATGACGCCACCCCGCGAAGAGGTCGTGCTGCTCGCAGAGGACGGCTCGCCGATCGGCACCGCGGACAAGGCGACGGTGCACACGACGGACACGCCGTTGCACCTCGCCTTCTCGTGCCACCTCTTCGACGGGGAGGGCCGCATCCTGGTCACTCGTCGGGCGCTCGGCAAGGCGACGTGGCCGGGCGTCTGGACGAACTCGTTCTGCGGTCACCCCGGCCCGGGCGAGGCGATCGAAGACGCGGTCGTCCGCCGCGCGCTCGACGAGCTCGGCGCCTCCATCGACAACCTGGTGACGGTCCTTCCCCACTTCCGGTACCGCGCGGTGGATGCCGGAGGAATCGTCGAGTACGAGGTCTGCCCGGTCTACACGGCGACCGTCGTGGGCGACCTACGACCGTCGGCCGCCGAGGTCGCCGAGTGGGAGTGGGTCGAGCCCCGCGCGCTCCTCACTGCGGTGGAGGCGACGCCGTGGGCGTTCAGCCCGTGGCTCACCCTGCAGCTCCCCGCGCTCTACGCCGACCGGAGCCTCGAAGCTTCCGGCCAGCTGTGAGTCGGACTCACTATTTTCCACCTGTGTAATTGACTGTGGATAACTCTTCCGTGCGTATGCCCGCAACTGAATGCGTCCACTCCGTCAATACGCCCAGATCCGGTCGACCGACAGCGTCGGCACGAACGAATGGTGGGCGTCGCCCCGGTCTGCTCGCTCGGGGAAGTCGAACACTCCCAGCATGAGCTGCAGGGGGTACTGCGGCGGCGCATCCAGGATCCGGACGACGCGCCCATCCACCCGAAACGTCGCCTCGTCACCGTCCCAGTTGACCTCGTACGCGTGCGGCTCGGTGACGTCGATCGGCAGCGTCACTCGCTCGAAGTCCTCGGCCAGCCGCGGGTCGCGGAAACGGTGGAAGCCCATCCCGACCAGCGCCTCCTCCGGCTGCACATCCCGGCCGAAGACCTCCATCACGCACACTTCGCCGCTACGCTTCGGTTCGTCCTCGAAGCCCACCAGCCAGAGGGAGGCCATCGACCGCTCCCCCAGGTAGAGGGAGGCGCGCATCCCGACCGTGCCGCCGTCGACGAGGCAGCCGCGGAACTCCTCCTGCTCCTCCCGCACCCTCAGCCCGTCGCGGTATGGCTGCTGCCCGGCCGTGGAGCCGACCGGGCCGGAGAAGTTGCCGCTCTGCAGGGCGGACACCCGCAGCGGCGGCTCGTGGTCGCCACCGCACCACAGCCTCTGCTCGGGAGGGATGGTCAGCTCCAGCTGCGAGTCGTGGATGAGGTACGTCGCGCGCGTCTCGCCCAGCGAACTCCACGCCGGGAGGTAGTGCGGGAGCCAGACCGTGCGGTCGAGCCGGGGGTCGTCGAAGTCGTCGAACACCGGGCCACTCCTCAGCCGGTGCGCACCGCGTCGATGTGCTGCTCCAGCCACCAGGTGCGGCCCTCGTCGTCGGAGACCCAGCCGTCCCACTCGAAGGAGTCGGCGGTGATGTTGGAGAAGTTCCACCGGATCGGGCGGCCGTCGGTCTGGGTGCCGTCCTGACGGATCCCGTCGCGACGGTAGGGGGTGGCGACGAGGGTGCAGAAGTCGCCGCCCTCCGCGCCGAACCAGCTCACGCGCCACGCGCCGAGCGCCGAGTCGTACACGCGGACCGTCGAGCCCCGGCCGCGCACACCCTCCGGGTCGGTCTGGTCGCGGATCACCAGCACGTCTTGGACTGCGCGCCCGCCCAGCGTGTACGCGAAGATCCACTCGTTCGTGAACTCGCGCCAGTCGCCGGTCGCCTCGGTGTAGAAGCGCACGTCGGCCCGCCAGCTTCCGACGAGACGGCCGAACAGCTCCATCCGCTGCGGGTTGTGGTCCATCGGGCGTGCACTGATGAGTGCCCGTGCGAACGCGGCGTCGGTGGTCTCGCTCATGGTGCGCAGCTCCCTTCGGCCCGGCGTTCAGGCTCGTGCGGTCGGGTTCAGGCGGAACGGCCCGCCTCGGTGGTGGAGACGTCGGTGCGGTGGAAGTTCAGGTGCGATCTGGAGGCCGTCGGGCCCCGCTGCCCCTGGTAGCGGGACGAGTACTCCGCCGAGCCGTAGGGCCGCTCGGCGGGCGACGACAGGCGGAAGAAGCACATCTGCCCGATCTTCATGCCCGGCCACAGCTTGATCGGGAGCGTCGCGACGTTGCTCAGCTCCAACGTGACGTGGCCCGAGAAGCCGGGGTCGATGAAGCCGGCGGTGGAGTGCGTGAGAAGCCCCAGCCGCCCGAGCGAGCTCTTGCCCTCCAGTCGCGCTGCGACGTCGTCGGGGAGGCTGACCAGCTCGAACGTCGAGCCGAGCACGAACTCGCCCGGGTGCAGGATGAACGGCTGGTCCGGGTCCACCTCCACGAGCCGCGTCAGCTCCGGCTGGTCCTCCGCCGGGTCGATGAACGGGTACTTGTGGTTGTCGAACAACCGGAAGAACCGGTCGAGGCGCACGTCGATGCTGGACGGCTGGACCATCTCCGGCTCGTACGGCTCCAGGGCGATGCGCCCGGCACCCAGCTCGGCCTTGATATCGCGATCGGAGAGAAGCACGTCGCCAGCCTACCGGGTGGGTTCGTGGGTACCGGCGCGGATCCCTGTCGGCGCGCGCGTTCCCCTATTCTGATCCTGTACGGCCGCGCCTTGGCCGAATCCTGTCGCAGTGCGACGGTACCGGCATTTTGAGGAGGCAGGCCCATTTCGCAGCTGGCAGACACCGCGCCGGCCACGCATCCCGCGCCGTCGACGCGCACACGGAGGCGCAGGGCCGCGGCCCCCCAGGAGTCGGGCCAACGGCCCGGTGGCTTGTTCTTCACTCAGATCGACCAGCTTCGTGGCATCGCCGCTCTGCTCGTGGTCTATTCGCATCTGGTGCCCAACTTCCTGCAGAGCCAGAACAGGAAGTGGGTCGTCGATGACGCGGTGGCGGTTCTCGCTCGCAATCCAGTCCACGCCGAGCTGAACTTCGGCTGGCTCGGCGTGGCCCTGTTCTTCTTCGTCAGCGGCTTCGTCGTGACACATGCCGCATCGCGGGAGCGGGCATCCGTTTACGTCGTCAGGCGGCTGATGCGCATTTATCCGCCGCTCATCGCCACGGCGATCCTGGTGGCAATCCTTGCATATGCGGGCACGCTCGTCTCGGGATTGACCTCGGTGCCCAGCCCCCTGCAAGTCCTTCTCGGAGCATCGCTCGGCAACTATTTCGTGCTGGCTCAACCACTGCTCGTCGCCGTCGGCTGGACCCTCGTCATCGAGATGTTCTTCTATCTGGGACTGCTCGTGGCGCGCCCCCTGCTCGCACGGGCACCCGCACTCGTTCCGATCGTCCTCATGCTGGCCGTTGCGATCGTCGACACCCTTCACACTCAGCTGGGCACGACATTCGCGCTCGCATCGTCGTTCGTCGCCTTCATCCCGCTGCTGCTCCTGGGCCAGATCGTCTACCTTGTCAGGATGCGCCGCATCCCCGTCTGGGCCGGTGCCCTGCTGGCGGCCGCGGCGTGGGTGGTTTTCGTCTACGGGATGCGCGAGACGAGTCCCGCCTTCTACGACAGCGCGAACTCCTTCCTGTCGAACGCCGTGCTGGGGTTCTGCATCTTCTTGGTCGCGGTCCTGATCGAGGGACGCGTCAAGCCTCTGAAACCGCTCGCCGTGGTCGCCAAGAGGAGCTACAGCTTGTACCTGCTCCACGTACCGGTGGGATTCACGCTTCTGACCGTGTTCGTCGTGCAGGCGCACATGCCGTATACGCCGTCCCTCCTGCTCTCGCTGCTTGCCGTCGCGGCAGCCACGGAACTCGCGTACCGGTTCATCGAGCGGCCCAGCATCCGGCTGTCTCGCTGGATTACCTCACGTCCTCCCTTCGCGAGTCGCTCGACGACGACGGCGACGACGACGGAGAACGCTCCGCACTGACCTGCCGGATGCTGGGCCGAAACATCAGCACGCCGTCCGTCGCCGGTAGACCAGCAGGATCGCCCCGCCGAGGAGGAGCAGGAGCCCGACTCCCAGGCCGACGAGCGAGAGGGTCGCTCCCGTGCTGGCCAGTGCCGCCGATGCGGTGAACGGCAGGACGGTCACGACCGCGGTCGCCGGGTCCGAACCGACGCCATCCGCGCCCACGACACGGTACGAGAACGTCACCGTGCCGCTGTAGCCGGTGTCGGGTGTCACGGTGAAGCCGGAACCCTCGACGTGGACCGCCGCGTGCGCCGGTGCGGCACCGACCACGCTGAACGTGAATGGGCCGCTGCCGACGACGTCGGGCCGCAGCTCCGCGGATGCCGTGCCTGCCGCAACTCCTTGCACGCGCGCCGACACTCCATCCACCACCGGCTTGATGTCGAGCGAAGCCTGTGCCGACACCGTGATTCCGTTGGCGTCGGTGACTGTGTAGGTGAACGTCGCCGTTCCGCTCGCCTTCGGGTTCGTCGGCACGAAGGCGATGACTCCGGTCGCCGGGTCGATGGACGCGGTTCCCTTCTGCCCGCCAGGCCCCGTCACGAGCGCGTAGGAGAACGGGGCGGTGCCGATGGATGTCGGGACCGCCAGGTGCAGCGGGCTCGACCCGGTGGCGACACTGACCGTGGCCGTGGACGTGAACGGCTGCACGGTGACGCTGACGGTCTGCGGCAGGCTGGCGATGCCCGCTCCGTCCGTGACGACGTACTGCGCGGTCACCACTCCCGAGACGCCGCGGGTCGGGGTGAATACCACGAGGCCGGTGTCAGGGTCGATGGTGAAGGTTCCACCCGGCGAGGTCGTGCCGGGAACCAGCTGGTAGTGGAACGGACCCGTGCCGTTCGGCGCCGGCAGCGTGAAGCTGCTGGGGTCGTCACCGGTCGGCGGCAGGGTCACGGTGCCTGCGGCGCTGCTCGCGGCCGGGAGGATGGTGATCGTCACCGTCATGGTGCTCGTGAGGCCGTCGTGGTCGGTCACCCGGCAGGTGACGGTCGCGATGCCGGAGAACCCGCTCGCCGGGGTGAAGACCAAGGACGCGCTGCTCGCGTCGATGGTCGACCTCCCGGCCGCGCCGGCATCCGTCACGATGCGGTAGCTCAGCCCGGTGCCGACCGCGCCGTCACCGAGGTCGACCGTGTCGGGCTGCTCGAACAGGGTCGTGGAGCTGTGGTCGACGACGGTCGGTGTGACCGCGATCGCCACCGTGGCCGGGTCGCTGGTGACGCCGTTGGCGGTCACGGTGTAGGCGAGCGACACGTTGCCGCTCATGCCGGTCGCCGGGGTGTAGGTGATCGCGCCCGTGCTCGCGTCGATCGCGGCACCGACGGGAGAGCCGACGAGCGCGAAGGTTCCTCCGCCGGCCCCCGCGGTGGCCGGCGCCGCCGCGGTGACGGTGGCATCGGCCGGCGTGGTCGCGTTCACGGGACCGGCGTACGGCTTGACGGTCAGCGTGATGGTGCTGGGCGGGCTCGTCACACCCTCGCCGTCCGTCACGGTGTACGTTCCGGTGAACTGGCCTGACCGGTCGTTGGCGGCGGTGTAGCTGTAGTGACCGTCGGCGTCCACCATCAGGGTTCCGGTGCTCGCGTCGCTGTCCAGTGCGTACGTGAAGGGACCGATGCCGTCCGGCGTGGGCAGCGTCGAGGATGCGGACCCGTCGCCCGCTGCATCCAGCGACAGCGGCAGGGCGTCGGTGCCGGCCTGCGGCTGCACGGTGATCGTGACCGCCCGCGTCGCCGACGCGACACCGCTCGAGTCGGTCGTACCGTAGGTCATCGTGGTGGCGCCGGAGAACCCGGCCGCCGGAACGAAGGTCAGGGTGGAGCCGCTGACGCTCGCCGCGCCCGCGCTCGACGGCGGCGCCCCGGCGATCGTGAAGCGGAGGCCGGTTCCATACGCGCCCGCCGAGAGGTCGACGGTCGCGGTGCGCCCGTACGAGACGGTGGCGCTGTGCGGCGCGACCGCGGGCGGCGTGGTCACCGTGATGGAGGCGGGGGCCGACGCGACGCCGTCGGCGGTCGCCGTGTACGAGAACGTGGAGGTTCCGCTCCACGCGGCGGCGGGGGTGAAAGTGACCGCACCCGTGGACGCGACGATGGAGGCCGTGCCCTGCGCCGGGTTCGGCGTGCTGGACAGCGCGTAGCTCGGCGTGGCGCCTCCTGTGCCGCTGGCAGCGGGCACGGAGAAGGTGAACGGGCTCGGGCTGGCCGAGGCGGGGCCCGTCGTCGCGACAGCCGCATCCGACACGGGAGAGGCGGTCGGGCGCACGGTGATGTTCGCGGTCGCGGTGCGCGCTCCCGCCGGGTTCTCGGTCGTGTCGATGCCTCCGCCGGAGACGACCGCCGTCAGCGGGTAGTTCCCCGCGCCCGAGCCCGTCACGGGAACGGTGAGGTTCGGCAGGGCGGTGCCCGAGATGACCGGCGCGGAGGGAGTGTAGGTGTAGACCGCCGTGTCACCGGAGGACGGCTGCACGGTCCAGCCGCTCTGGTCGGTCAGGGCGCCGAAGGCGAGCCCCGGGTCCTTGGTGATCGTCATCGTGACCGGCACGCCGGCGGCGATCGGGCCGTCCGTCGAGAGCGTGGACGTCGAGAACGTCGCAGAGCTCGTCCCGCCCGCATCGACGGCCGCCGGGTCGGACGTCGTCGCTGCAAGGCTCGGGGTGATCGGATTCACCGTGGCGACGTTCAGCGTGTTGATCTCGTGGTAGTCGGTCGAGCCTCCGGTGCTCGCCGCCCAGCCGAACTTGAAGGTCGTCGCGGCCAGCAGCTGCGCCGGCTCGGGCACCTGGGTGATGAGCGGCAGCTGGTCCACCGCGGTCGTCGTGTCCCCCATCGCGCCCAGGTAGACGCTCACCATCGGGTTCGTCGTGCCGGGCGGGTCGACTACGACACGCACGTGGCGCGCTGCCGACGTGCGACTGGTCGCAGAGGTCTTGTCCAAGCCGCCGGTGACCGTGACCGCTTTGCCGAGCAGGCAGTAGCCGTCGTTCCACTGCCCGGCGGTCTGCAGGCCCGGCCCCCGGACCGCGACCTCGTTGGGCGTCCTCGCCGTCCAGGTGGAGGAGGTTGCACACGACGGGTTGTTGCTCTCGGCCGAGTAGTTGCCGTAGGTGTCGAGTGCGACACCGATCAGGCCGTGCGGGACGCCCTGCTGGCCCGCGCCCGAGCCGCCGAGGCTGTTGGAGTAGCCGAGGGAGCCCCCGGATGCGCCGACGCTCGACAGGTTGTACGCGCCGTCCGTGAGGAAGAAGGTGATCCCATCCGCCCCGGAGCCGCCCCACTGGTAGCTGGTGAAGTCGATGTCCAGACCGGCCTTCGTCGGAAGGGCGTGGTTGTACAGCAGGTACCCGGTCTGCGAGCCGGCGGCGGCAGTCAGCCGCAATGCTCCGTTGCCGGAAGCGTCCGACGCGCCTCTACAGCTGGCGGGGACCTGCCCGGCCGGCGACGCCGGCACGGTCAGGCACGCCGTGTTGGTTCCGGGGCCGGGCACCGCCGTCCCGGTCCCCCCGACCGCGTACTGGTTCGACGTGAGCGTCGACCCCGTGAAGCTGTCCTGCAGCAGCGGGGTACTGCCGTCTGCGAGCGCCGGTGCGGCGGTGAGGCCGACGAGGCCGACGCCGATCGCCAGTGCGGCCGCGACGATCATGGCGGGAACACGGAACCGGGAAGCGGGAAGAGAAGTGGCGCGAGAGCGGTGCACGGGGGAACCTCCGGGACGAAATGTGGCTGTCAGGCTGAGCGTCGGCGCCGTGCGATGAGCACCAGCGCGCCGGCGATCAGGCCGGCGATCAGCAGGCCTCCGGCGAGGGTCAACGGCACGCCGATGTCGGAACCGGTCTGCGCCAGTCCCGCGGTTGCGGCCGTGCTCGGGCCCGCCGCGGGCGAGATCCCCGTGATCGCGGCGGCCGACGACGCGATGACGAGCGTGTAGCTCGCGCTTCCGCTGTAGTTGTCGGAGCCGGTCGCCGTCACGGTGAAGGCGAAGGAGCCGCTCACGGTCGGGGTGCCCGAGATCGTGCCATCCGTCGCCAGCGTCACACCGGCGGGGAGTGCACCGGCGGTCAGCGCGTACGTGTACGCACTGCTCTGGTCACCACTGGCCGTCAGCGACTGGGCGTACGCGGTGCCCTGCTTCCCGTCGGGCACCGTGCCGGGTGCGACCGTGATCGCGGGCGCGACGTACGTGAACAGGTCGGCAGGGGTCGTGCTGGTCACTCCCCCTCCGGTCGTGACGGCGATATCGACCGGCCCGGTCGGCGCCGTGGGCGTGACGGCAGTGATGGAGGTGGCTGAATCGACCGTGAAGGAGGTCGCTGGGATGCCGCCGAACTCGACCGCTGTGGCGGTCGTGAAGCCCGTGCCGGTGATGGTGATGGAGGTGCCGCCGTAGACCGTGCCAGTGGCCCGGCTGACTGCGGTGATCGTCGGCACGGGCAGGACGACGGTCAGCTGGTCTGCGGCGGTCACAGTGCTCGTGCCGTCGGGCGTGACGACCGTGGTGTGCAGCGGGCCGGCGGGCAGCCCGGTCCTCGGCACCTGCGCCGTGATGGTCGTGTCCGAGACCACCATGAAGGACGTCGCGGAGGCGCCGCCGAACGCGACGGCGGTCGCACCCGTGAAATGCGTGCCCGTGATCGTCACGGTCGGGGCGCTTTCGGGGTCGACGGAGGCCGGGTTCACGGAGCTCACTGACGGCGCGGGCACATAGGTGAAGGCCCCGACGGCTGGGAGCGTCACTCCTCCCGCAGTGGCGACGGCGACCGTCTGCGCGCCGGCGGGGACCGGCACGTTCGCGGGAACGGTGGCGACGATCCGCGTGGCGCTGGACGACGTCACGGTCGCAGCGACTCCGCCGACCGTCACTGCCGCCCCCGCCAGGCCGCTGCCGGCGATGGTCAGCGTGGTGCCGGCCAGGCCGGTCGCCGGTGAGATCGACGTGAGGTAGGAGGGGTAGTAGATCGTAACGAAGCCGTTGCCGCCGTGGTTGTTCACAGCACCGGTGAGCGCCCCGGCGAAGTACGAGCCTCCACCGCCGCCACCACCGGCGCTGTTGTTCGCGAACCGGCCTCCACCGCCGCCGCTGTAGCCGCCGCCACCACCGCCGGCGAACCCGCTTGCGCTTCCACCACCGCCGAAGCCGCCGTTGCCGCCGCCTGCGGCACCGTTCGCGACCGACTGTCCGCCGGTGCCGCCGCCGTTGGTGAGCAGTCCGCCACCGCCGCCCGCCGTGCTCGCCTGACCTCCGCTGCCCGCGGTGCCGCCCGCGCCGCCGCCGGTGCCACCGGCAGTCCCCGAGGTCGTGACGCTCGCCGCGGATGCTCCGTTGTTCGACCCGGCGCCGCCGCCACCGCCGGCCGCGGCGAGGATGCCGCTGGCGTCTGCGGTGGTGTAGATGAAGGATCCGCCGCCGCCGCCCGCTCCCGAGCTGTATCGGGAGCCGTTCGCGCCGAGACTGCCGGCGACGATGTGCAGCGTCGAGCCCGGAGTGACGGAGAGCATTCCGGTCAGCTCCGCACCGCCGCCGCCACCACCGAACGACGCTCCACCCTGAGCGCCGGCGATGTCGACGTAGATCTGGGTGACGCCGGCCGGAACCGTCCAGCTCTGGACGGCTCCTGTCGCGGAGAAGGGCTGCTGTGCGTCGGTGACGGCAGCGAAGGCGGGCGCAGCGGCCGTGACCGCAGCTGCCGCCGCGATCGTGCCGACGGCCAGGCCCGCCGCGAGGGCGCGCCGAAGGGAGGAATGCATCGGGTTCGGGGGTGCTTTCTGACGAGGGTTCGGGGTCGTTAGTGCTCGCTCAGTACATCAGTCGAATGGCGGGCCGGCTGACAACGGACGACCCCAGAACAGGGCAGAGAGCCTGATGAAAGTTCGCTCAGCGCACAGGAACCGAACGGGCCGGCGGTGGATCGCATCCCAACCGTTTGTGCAAGGCCCGCGTTCGAGTGGCATCCCCGCCAAAAGGAACCGCCGGTGCCAAATCAGGCGGCGGGTTTGGCCAAAAACCCGTGACCGGGTAGTCTGGGCGGCAGCCTCAGTCCCCAGTGTTTTACTGGGATTGCGGGCCGCGCGAGTGTAGTTCAATGGTAGAACCTCAGCTTCCCAAGCTGATAGCGCGGGTTCGATTCCCGTCACTCGCTCCAGTTGTCACTTCTCAAGCTAGTTCGGCGTTTCTGGGCGCCTCGTCTAGTTGGCACACAGGACCGACCTCAGTTGCGGCCTTCCGCCGATCGCCGATCTAGCCGGGCCACCTGCGTTCTTGCTCAATAGTGAATTCGGGAAGCCTGGGCGGAGTTGGGACGAAGCCGCAGAAACCCGATCGACCACGTAATCGGAGCGAAGCTGTCGCCCCGCGGCTGCGAGGTTCCTTCGATTCTCACCGCCGCCAGAATGGCTGAGTCGCGGGTTCCTTTGCGCCCTTTCCGTAGCGTAGCCGAGCCGGTAAATGTACCATAGGAGTTCCGCTAAACGTAGCGTAGAGCGTCCGTTAGATGTACCATAGAGCTGCTCCAGCCTTGAAGGAAAAGGAACAGGAACCAGTCGTGGTCTACGAAAAGCGCATCATCGACCAGACGCTGGACGACCTGTTCCCGGAGCTTCCCGCCATCGCTCTCCAGGGTCCGAAGGGCGTCGGCAAAACCGCGACGGCCGAGCAGCGCGCAGCACGGGTCTTCCGCCTGGACGATGCCGAAGACGCTGAACTGCTCGCCGTAGCGCCGAGGGCGATCCTTGAAGCCGCCCGCCCGATCCTCATCGACGAGTGGCAGCGAATCCCATCGTCGTGGGACCTCGTGCGTCGCGCCGTCGATGCGAAGCCCACGGGTGGTCAGTTCCTTCTCACCGGGAGCAGCATCCCGACGGACGCACCCGCCCACTCGGGTGCGGGCCGGATCGTCGATCTCCGGATGCGCGGGCTCTCTATCGCCGAACGCGCCATCGAGACCTCTACCGTGTCGTTCGCCGGCCTCTTCGGAGGATCTGCGGAGGTCGGCGGTCGCACGTCGGTCTCACTGCCGGAGTACGTCACCGAGATCGTCTCGTCCGGTTTCCCCGCCATCCGAGGCCTCAGCCCGCGCGCCCGCCGCGTGTCCCTGGACGGGTACTTGTCGCGGATGCTCGAGCACGAGGTGACCGAGCGCGGTGTGGGGACGCGGCAGCCGGACCAGCTGCGCCGCTGGTTGACCTCCTACGCGCGGGCGACCGCATCCACTGCGGCGTACTCAGTGATCACGGAGCGGGCCGGCGAGGCCGACGGAGGAATCGCTGCTCCGCGATCGACGGTCAACCGATACCGTGACGTACTCACCGAGTTCTGGATGCTCGACGAGCTCCCGCCCACCGACATCCACCTGGATCGCGTCCGTCTCGGAACCACCGCCAAGCATTTCCTCGCCGACCCCGCCCTCGCGGCGCGACTCATGAAACTCGATGAAGACCGGCTCCTGAGCGGCGCAGCGAAACAGACGATGCTCGGGCCACAAGACCATACGACGCTCGGGGCCCTGTTCGAAGCGCTGGTCATCTTCTCACTCAACACGTACGCCCAAGCCACCGACAGCCGTCTCACCCATCTGCGCACAGGCGACGGAGACCACGAAATCGACGCGATCGCCCGACGGCACGACGGTCGCACCGTCGCATTCGAGGTGAAGCTGAAAGGTGCACCCGACGGCAAGGATGTGCGACACCTCCTCTGGCTGAAGCAGCGGCTCGGCGACGACCTCGCAGACATGGTCGTCGTCACCGCCGGTCAGAACGCCTACCGGCGCCCTGACGGCGTCGCCGTCGTACCCCTCGCTCTCCTTGGTGCGTGAAGACCGCCACCACCCCGTTGTCTGACTGACGGCAGCACCTGGGCGATGCCCCGGTCGTTACGTCGCACCGAGCTCGTCGGTCGCTGCGGCGCCGGCTTCGTGCACCTTCTGCAGGAAGCCGGCGATGGTGCTCAGCTCCGCATCGCCGTACTCTGCGCAGATCGCGTCGAAGCGGTCGTTCATGCCCGCGTAGAGCGCCAGGACTTCGGCGTTGCGGTCCGGAAGCACCCGCACGACGACTGCTCGCCGGTCCGCTGCGTCACGCTCGCGCGCGATCCACCCACCGTTCTCCAGTCGGTCGAGGATCCCGGTCAGGGTGGCCGGATGGAGGCCGGACACCTTTGCCAGCGCCCCGGGGCTGAGCGGGCCGTGGATGGAGATGAGGTCGAGGCAGTCGAAGTCGACGCCCTTCACATCGGCCCGTGCTGCGACGTGGTGATTCAGCACGGAGAGCTGGACTCTCACGTCTCGCAGGGCACCCCGGAGCGGGTCCGCTCGGGAGGATCGATCCCGCCCGCCTCTTTTTACTACGAGATTCATATGATATCTTCTCCATAAATTACGGCTCTAGTAGAGCATACAGGAAGGCCGCACCACCATGAAGATCGCCGTGTTCGGGGCCAACGGGCCCACCGGGCGTCTCATCGTCCGCCAGTCCCTCGAGGCGGGACACGACGTCACCGCCATCACCCGCAATCCCGACTCGTTCCCGCCGCTCGGCCCGGGATTGCGGGTGGTTGCGGCCGACGTCCACGACCCGGAGGCCATCGACACGGCGGTCGCGGGTCAGGACGCCGTGCTCTCCAGCCTCGGCGTCCCGTACAGCAGGCAGCCGGTGACGGTCTACTCGAACGGCACCGCCAACATCGTCGCCGCCATGACGCGCCACGGCGTCGAGCGCCTGGTCTGCGTCAGCGCAAGCCTCGCCGCCCCCGGACTGGGACCCCATGGCGGCTTCTTCGTCGACAAGGTCGCCGGTCCCCTCGTCGCGTACTTCGGCCGCACCGTCTATGCCGACATGGCCCGTATGGAGGCGCTGCTCCGGCAGTCGGACGTGGGCTGGACGATCATGCGCCCCAATGGCCTGTTCGAGACACCGCAGGTCACCGACTACCGGACGGCCGAGGACTACCTCGACGCGTCGTACACCTCGCGTGCCGACCTCGCCGACGCGATGCGGCGCCAGCTCGAATCGGACGACTACCTGCGGAAGGTGTGCGCGGTCGCGACCACCGCCGAGAAGCCCAGCCTCATCCAGCTCCTCGTGCGCGAGGGCAGCAGCAAGAAGGGGACGTCATGATCGCCACGATCCTCCGCGCTCTCAGCCTGCTCTTCACCGGACTCTTCGCGGGCTTCCTGCTCGGCATCCTCGTGCTCGAGCTCTCGCTCCGCGGTTTCAGCGGCACCGTCTACATCCAGACGCAGCAGGTCGCCCTCGTCGCTATCCCCGCTCTGGCGTCGGTGCTCCTGCTCCCGGCGATCGTGACCACCGGGCTCGTGGTCGTCATGACCCTCCGGCGGCGCGGCCGCGCCTTCTGGCTCACCGCCGTCGCGCTGCTCCTCCTGATCGCCGCCCTGCTCGTCACACTGATCGTGAACGTGCCGATCAACCTGGCGGAAGGCGCGTGGAGCGTCACCTCGCCGCCCACGGACTGGGCAGCCCGCCGCGACCTGTGGCAGGTCGGCCACGTCGTGCGCACCGGAGCCGCCCTCCTCGCGTTCGGGGCCCTCATCTGGGCCGCCCTCCTGCGGCGCCCGGCAGTTCGAGGACGTCGGTGATGACCCGCTCGGTCGATGTCGATGTCGATGTCCTCATCGTCGGCGCGGGGCCGAGCGGCCTGGTCGCCGCGATCCGGCTCCTGGAGCGGGGCCTCACCGTCGAGATCGTGGATGCGGCGCCGCACCAGGCCGAGGAATCCCGTGCCGCGCTGATGCACGCGGCGACCGTCGAGATCCTCGCAGGCATGGGCTTGGCTTCGCAGTTGCTCTCCCGCGGGCAGCGGATCGACGCCATCACCCTCGCCGACGGAGCCCGGCCCCTCGCCCGGATCACGCTGGGCGAACTGGACACGCCGTACCCCTTCGCCCTCGGCATCCCGCAGGACGTGACAGAGGCCATCCTCGTCGGCCGGCTCGCCGAGCTGGGGCTCCGGGTGACCCGCGGGATCCACATCGAGACGGTGACGCAGGACACCGGGCGATGCCGTGTCGAGGGCCGGCGGACGGCAGACGACGAGCCGTGGACCGGGGTCGCCCGGTACGTCGTCGGAGCGGACGGCAAGAACAGCACGGTCCGCGAGCAGGCGGGAATCCCGTACGACGGCGCCCCCTACGAGGACGACTTCATCCTCGCCGACGTGGAACTCGCGCCTCCCCCGTCGCGCGACACTGAGGCGCGCATCGGGTTCTCCCCGGAGGGCGTGACCGTCATCGGGAGGCTGCCGAGCGGACGGTACCGGATCGTCGCGTCCGTGCCGCGTGAGCCCGAGGCGCCACGGCATCCCGACCGATCGTACCTGGACCGTCTTCTCGCCTCCCGAGGAATCCCTACGTCCACGGCCGGCGAGCCCGTGTGGTCCTCGCGCTTCCGGATCAGCCACCACGTCGCCCGCCGCTTCCGGGCCGGCCCGATCGTGCTGTGCGGCGACGCCGCACACGTGCACAGCCCCGCCGCAGGACAGGGGATGAACACCGGCATCGCCGACGCCTACGAGCTCGCGGACCGGATCGCCTCGGCGGCCTCCGGCGACGTCACCGCTCTCGACGCCTACGACCGCATCCGTCGGCGAGCGGCCGCCGAGGTCGTGCGACTCACCGACCGCATCACGCGCGTCGCCCTCGTCCGCTCCCGCACGCTCCGCGCCACCCGCGACGCGGTGATCCCGGTCGTGGCGGGGATCCCCCCGGTTGGCCGCGGCATCGCGCGGGCCGTGTCGGGGCTCGGGCGCAGCCCGCTTCATTGACGCGGCAGGCTGGGGGCGGCGGCTGAGGAAGCGGCTCCATCGACACGGTCTACGCTAGAGGGCCACTGTTTCGCGGAGCCGCCGAACTGTTTCTGAACGGTTACACAGGCTGGGACCGGGTGGCTGCTCCACGGAGGAGGACCACGAGTCCCGCCAGGAGAAGGGCCAGCCCGAGCACGGCCAGCGCGCCGCCCGCCCACAGCCCCGAGTAGTCGGGCGCCACGAAGCGCTGCGTGTACTGGGCGTAGACGTGGACCGGAAGGGTCGGAATCGCCGACGGACCGACGACGATCTGGTCGACCGCCGCTTTCGCAACGGCACCCCAGATCACGCCCGCGATGACGGCCAGCGAGCCGACGCCGAGCAGGACGGTGAGAAGCAGTCTCCGACGAGGGCTGGCCGAAGCCGCGTTATCCACACGTCGACGATAGAGGCCGAGGGCGTCCGCCGTCCAGATCCCTCCCTTGGTGAGGCGGCAACGTCAACCGATCGATGCCGAAGACCGTCCGTTCGGTGGGTCCGGCGGCGCACGCGTCGCGGCACGCTCGGAGCATGACCAGCACATCCACTTCTCCCGCCCGCTCCGCCTCCCCGGCCGAGCGTCGTTCCGCGTTCCGGCCGATCCTCATTCTTCTGAGCGCCTTCGTCGGCGTCAGCACCGTGATGGAGGTGCTGCTCGCCGCCCTGACGGTGTCCGGCGTCGACGTCGCGATCGCCATCTGGATCCGGTGCTCGCTGGTGCTCGCCAGCTCGGTGCTGCTCCTCCTGTTCGGGATCGGCGCCGCACGCGGCTCGCGCTCCTCCTGGGTCCGGCTGAGCATCGTGGCGCCGGTGGTCGTGGTCGCGGTGATCGTGATCGTCTCGATCCCCGGGTTCCTGCCCGACTGGGTGCGCATCCAGCAGGCCCTCTGCGGTCTGCTCGTGCTGCCTGTCGCGATCCTCGCCGTCCTGCCACGGACCCGCGCCCTCTTCCCGCGGAAACGCTAGGGTGGGCGCGTGATCGAGCCGCGCTGGCGCACCGTCCTCACGGTCACCCCCTACCTGGTGCTGGGGGTACTGGTCGCCTTCACGCTGCTGCTGCAGTGGGGCCAGTGGGCGCTCGTCGTGCCGACACTGCTGCTGTGCGCGGCCGTCGGCCTTCTCATCCTGGTGCTCCGCGACCTGCCGTGGCGGCGGCGCGACCACCCGGCGGTCATCGCGATCTTCATGACCGCGCTCATCGCCCTCAACCTGGTGCTCGTGCTGCGCGACAGCTGGTTCGGATTTCTCACGGTCGCGACGTTCTCGTTCGCGTACTCCATCGTGCCGTGGCCGTGGCGGCTGCCCGCTGTGGGGGCCACCGCCGTCGCGGCCGGGATCGCGCAGAGCAGCGGGGTGAGCGCCGGCACGATCGGGCTCGTGGAGGCCGCCGCGATTATCGCGCTCAACGTGGTGGTCATGTGCGGGCTGGCCTGGGGGCTGCGGCTGGCCCAGCAGCAGCAGGAGCGGGTGGCGACGGAGGGCGAGCGCGCGCGGCTGGCCCGCGAGATCCACGACACCCTCGCGCAGGGCTTCGCCGGGATCGTGACCCAGCTGCAGGCCGCGGAGGAGGCCCCGGACGAGCCGGCCCGCAGGCGGCACACGGAGAACGCGCTCGCGCTGGCCCGCGACGGACTCGCCGAGGCACGCCGCTCGGTGCGGGCGCTGCGCCCGGCAGCCCTCGACGCCGTGCGGTTGCCGGACGCGATCCGCACCGTGACAGAGACCTGGTCGGCCCGCACGGGCATCCCCAGCACACTGACCTGCGAAGGCGACGCGCGCGGCCTGTCGATGGAGGCCGAGGTCGCATTGCTGCGGACGGCCCAGGAGGCGCTCGCCAACGTCGAGCAGCACGCCGCCGCGCGGGGAGTCGTCCTCACCCTCCGCACCGACGCCGACGGCACCCGGCTGGAGGTGCGGGACGACGGGTGCGGCTTCGATCCGGGCGGCCTCGTCGCGGCCGAGACGGGCGAGGCGGGCGGCTACGGGCTGGTCGCGATGCGCGAACGTCTCGCATCCGTCTCCGGCGCGCTGATCGTTGAGTCGCATCCCGGCCGCGGCACGGCGGTGCTCGCCCAGGTGCCCGCATGAGCGCGCTGCGTCTGCTGGTCGCGGACGACCATCCCGTGGTGCGCGACGGTATCGTGGGAATGGTCGCGTCCGATCCCGAGATCGAGGTGGTCGCCGAGGCGTCCGACGGCGCCGAGGCCGTCCGGCTGGCGAGGGCGCTGCTCCCGGACGTCGTGCTGATGGACCTCCGGATGCCCGGGATGGACGGGGTGGCGGCCATCCGCGAGCTCGCCCGGCTCGGCGTGGCCAGCCGGGTGGTCGTGCTCACCACGTTCGACGCGGACGCCGACGTCCTCCCCGCGATCGAGGCGGGCGCGACCGGCTACCTCCTCAAGGACGCGCCGCGCGACGACCTGGTCCGCGCCATCCGCTCGGCGGCGCTCGGCCACGCCGTGCTGGCGCCCTCCGTCGCGTCGCGCCTGGTGAACCGGGTGCGCACGCCGGAGACCGCCGCCCTCAGCCCGCGCGAGCTGCAGATCCTGGCCCTCGTCGCCGACGGCGCGACCAACCGCGTCGCCGGCGCCCGGCTGCACCTCAGCGAGGCGACCGTGAAGACGCACCTGTTGAGCATCTACGCCAAGCTCGGCGTCGGCGACAGGGCGGCGGCCGTCGCCGAAGGCTTCCGGCGCGGCCTGCTCGGCCGCTGAGGTGAACTCAGGGATGTGCAGCGCGCGCGGGTTCTGCGGCGGTGAACCCGTACTCGACCGGGTCCGCACTATCGAGTCGTGCCCGAATGACATAGTCCCCGGGCACGGGGACAAGCACCTCGGAAAGATCGAGCACGATCGAGAAGCTCTGGAATGAGCCTCCCCCCTGGCTGGGCTCCTCCACATTCAGGCCCAGCGTTGCTTCCATGAGTCGCGGTGCCCTCTCGTCGTCGGTTCCGCCGATCGTGAGTTCCACCGCGTGTGCCCCCACTTCATCGGCATGAGCTGTGAGTTGCAGAGCCAACGAAGGTTGTAGAGGCGCTGGGTAATCCTGGGGCTGAACGAGCGTCAGACCGGCCCCCAGCATGCTAACGAGGTTCTCTCGGACGCTCCCGGCGTCGCACAGGGTGAGGACAGTGATTCTCACTTGTGATCAGCCTCGGCCGGGACTGCCTGGAGCTCGCCACGCCAGGCACTCGATGAATTGTTGGACGACGATCTGGGAACGTCCACGTGCGCGAAAGTACCTTGATCAACACGGATAGCCGATGCGGAGGCATTCGACGTTTCGGACGATCTCCCATCGTCGAGCGTCACGTGATGCGAGATCAGGGCGCCGATCGCGTGAGCATAACGACGAATAGTGGAGAGCTTCGGGTCATTGTCGTACCGCTCGAAGGCAGCGATTGCAGGCTGGGATATCCCCAGACGGGCGGCCACTTGCTCTTGCGATAGTCCCTGATTTTCGCGCAGCTCGACCAGACGGCGCAGCATCTGCATGTCGCTCGCGACGAGCGCGTCCGCTCGGCGCTGTCCGGGCGAGTTGACTACGCCGAGCGCTTCGTCCAGATTGTCCATAAGCTGGAGTTTATACCTGGCACCTTCGTGTTTGACTACCCTGCAAAGCGTCCCCATCTGGAGGGGAGCCCCCGACCGTATCGATCCTCCGCAATGCCTATCTCGTCGTCCTGCCTGCTGCGGATAAGTTCGTCATCGTTTGTGCTGACGTCCTTTTCATGGAATCGAAGCGCGATGAGCAGGTTCGGCTCGAAAACCGGTTCACCCTCGTAGAGCCTCCATAGGCGACCGCTGATTTCCCAACGCAGTTCGAAAATGGGCTGCCGCGAGACACATCGGACTCCTCTTCGCGGGTACAGCCGACCGTACGTCGCCTCGCGCATGACGTAGCGGATCGCAGCGAAGTGAAGTTCGCGATCCGGTTGGCTCATGTCGGACAATGCCTCGCGTATCTCGTTCGGCACCACTGGCTCACCGTCAACTAGGCAGAACTGCCACTCCATCGGTTCAAGACGCGGGCCGGTGCACCGCGATTCAGAGTCCCGCATTCGCGCCACGATGCCTCCTCGATCACTCGGTCAGCCTAGAGTCCAGCCGGTATCGACGACCGTGTGAGGAGCAGTTCAGGACGCATTGCGGACGGCTCTCGCTATTCCCCGATGAGCGCCACCCCCTGCGGCTCCAGCGTCAGACCCGCCGCCGACGCACCCGTGAGGATGTCGGTCCCCGGCAGGTCAAGCGTCACTGCGTCCTCCCCGTGGTTGATCGCCACCAGGAACGCACCGCGCCACACGAATTCCACACCCGGGACACGCGGCAGCCGCTCCACGCCCGCCTCGTCGAGGATCCCGTCGACCAGGGCCGCCAGCGGTTCGGGGTCGAGCCGGGTGGCGACGTACCAGCCCTGCCCAACGCCTCGCCCGTGGCGGGTCACCGCGGGGTGCCCGTCCAGCACGCCGCCGTCGAACACCGCCTCCACCGTCGCCGACTCGACCCGCACGTACTCCGACCAGAGCGACGCCGAGGCGCGGCCCCCGATGCAGTCGCCGCGCACCCCCACAGCGGGAGGCTCCCCTCCGCCGAGCGCGGCGAGGTCCGGCGCCGCGGGCGGCGCGAACTCTTCCACCCACAGCCCGAGCGTCTCGCGCAGCGCGCCGAGGTAGCCGCCCGTCCGCACGTGGAGGTCCGGATCCAGGATGCCGGTCAGGTAGCCGACCACGAGCGTTCCGCCGCCCGCCGCGTAGGCGTCGAGCGCCTCCAGCTGGGCGTCGCTCGCTACGAACAGCGACGGGACGACGACGGCCCGGTAGCGGGACAGGTCCCCGGTCGGCTGGACGAAGTCCACCGTCGCGCCGGCAGCCGTCACGGCCTGGTGCCACCCGAGCACGTCGGCGAGGTACGAGATCGCCGTGGGCGACGCCTCCTGCTCGATCGCCCACCAGGAGTCCCAGTCGAAGACGATGGCCACCTCGGCCGGCACGGGCCGGCCGAGCAGTCCGTCGACCGACGACAGCGTCGCCAGTTCGGCGCCCAGCTGCTCGACCTCGCGGAAGACGCGGGTGTCGGTGCCCCCGTGGGGCAGCATCCCGGCGTGGAACTTCTCCGCACCGGCGACCGCCTGCCGCCACTGGAAGAACAGGATGCCGTCGGCGCCGCGCCCGATGCTCTGGTACGACCACGCCCGCATCTGGCCGGGGCGCTTCGCGGCGTTCCGCTCGCGCCAGTTCACCGCGCCGGGCGACTGCTCCATCAGCAGCCACGGCGCGCCGCCGCCGAGCGAGCGCATCAGGTCGCGCTGCATCGCGCCGTACGCGGGGGAGATCGGGTCGGCGGGGTCGGGGTAGGAGTCGTCGGAGACGATGTCGACCTCCTGCGCCCACTTCCAGTAGTCGGCGGGCTTGAAGAAGCCCATGAAGTTGGTCGTGATCGGCACGTCCGACCGGGCGCGGATGATCGCCGCTTCGGCCTGGAAGCAGGCGAGCAGCTCGTCCGAGCTGAAGCGGTCGAAGTCGAGCACCTGCGTCGGGTTCTTGAACGTGGGCGCGGCGCGCGGCGGGAGGACCTCGTCGAAGCCGGCGTAGTGCTGCGACCAGAACGCGGTGCCCCAGGCGTCGTTGAGCGCCTCGATGGTTCCGTACCTCTTCTCCAGCCACGCCCGGAAGGCCGCCGCCGAGGCGTCGCAGTAGCAGTGGCTGACGTGGCAGCCGTACTCGTTGTTGACGTGCCACAGCGAGAGCGCCGGATGCTCGGCGTAGCGCTCCACGATCCGCTCGACCAGCCGAGCGGCGTAGCGTCGGTAGACCGGCGAACTGGGGCAGTACGCCTGCCGGCTTCCCGACGACAACGTCACCCCATCCACCGTCACCGGGAGCATCTCGGGGTGCTTCAGCGCCAGCCACGGCGGCGGGGAGGCGGTCGCCGTCGCGAGGTCGACGCGCACGCCGCCCGCGTGGAGGAGATCGAGCACCTCATCCAGCCAGGCGAAGTCGAACGCGCCGTCGCGGGGCTCGATGCGCGCCCATGAGAAGATGCCGACCGACGCGAGGTTCACGCCCGCCTGGTTCATCAGGCGCACATCCTCGCGCCACACCTCCTCCGGCCACTGCTCGGGGTTGTAGTCGCCGCCGTACCAGAATCCACTCACTCTTTGACACTCCCGCTCGCCAGTCCGGTCGTCCAGTATCGCTGCAGGAACAGGAACGCGATGACCAGAGGGATGATCGACACGAGCGAGCCCGTGATGACCACGGAGAACAGCGCCTGCGACCCCCCGCCCGCTGCACTCGTCGCCTGCTGCTGCGCCAACCCCACCGTCAGAGGGTAGAGGTCGGAGCTGTTCAGCATGATCAGCGGCAGAAAGTAGTTGTTCCAGGTGCCGACCAGCGCGAACAGGAACACCGTGACGATGCCCGGTCCGAGCAGCCGGAGGCCGACCTGCCAGAAGATGCGGAACTCGCCCGCGCCATCCACCCGTCCGGCCTCGATCATGGAGTCCGGGATGGCATCCGCCGCGTACACCCGCATCAGGAACACCCCGAACGGGCTGACCAGCGACGGGACGATGACCGCTGCGGGCGTGTTCGTGATCCCGAGCTGGCTGAACATCAGGTAGGTGGGCAGCGCCAGCGCGGTGAGCGGGATCATGATCGCGCCGAGCACGACGCTGAACATGACGATGGAGCCCGGGAACCGGTACTTGGCGAACGCGTACCCCGCCATGGTCGCGAGCAGCGAGGCGCCGATCGCGCTCACCAGCGCGTAGACGAGGGTGTTGATCGCCCAGTGGACGTAGATGCCGTTCTGTGCGGTGAAGACCGCGCCGATGTTGGTGAACAGGTCGAAGGTGCGCCCGAAGGCGAAGCCGAACGTGCTGAACAGGTCGCCGTTGCTCTTCGTCGACGCGATGAACAGCCAGACGATCGGGAGCACGAAGTACAGCGCGCAGATCCACAGCATGACGGTGAGCAGGGTGCTGCGCTGCGTCTCCCGGTTGTACGCCCGTGCTGCGCGGCGCGATGTCCGCCGGCGGGACGTCGCCGCATCGGCCACGCCCGCGGGCGGGACGGTCACGGTCTCAGTCATTGCGGGCCTCCCTCCGCTGGGTCGAGAGTTGGACGACGTACGACACGACGGCGATCACCAGGCCCAGCAGGAAGGCGATCGCTGCCGCATAGTTGACGTCCTGGTTCGTGAACGCGAGGTTGTACGCGTAGTAGTTGGGCGTGTAGCCGTTGTCGATCACGTTCGGGGCGAGGGCGTGCAGCAGGCTCGGCTCGTTGAAGAGCTGGAAGGTGCCGATGATCGAGAAGATCACGGTCAGGATGATCGCCGGCCGGATGCCGGGGATCTTGATGCTCCACGCGACCCGCCACTGGCTGGCTCCATCGATCTCCGCCGCCTCGAACAGCTCCGTCGGGATCGACCGCAGGGCCGCGTACATGATGATCATGTTGTAGCCGACGAAGGCCCAGGTGACGATGTTCATCATCGAGCCGAGCATGTTCTGGTCGCTCAGGAGGTTCGGCGCTCCCAGACCGACCGCTCGGAACGCCTGCGCGATGGGGCCGAAGTCGTTGCCGTACAGGTAACCCCACATCAGGGTCGCGACGACGCCGGGCACGGCGAACGGCAGGAAGATCAGGAGCCGAAGGGCGACCGATCCTCGGACACGGCCGCTGTCGAGTGCGAGCGCGAAGAAGAGCGACAGCGCCAGCATGATCGGCACCTGGATGACGAGGAAGAGCGCCATGCGCCCGACGCCCGCGAGGAAGTCCGGGTCGGTGAACGCCCGGACGTAGTTGGCGAAGCCGGCGAACGCCTGCCCGCCGATCAGCTGCGTCGTGAAGAGGCTGAGGTAGCCGGAGTAGAGCAGCGGCAGCAGCAGCATCACGATGAAGACGATCATGAACGGCGCCACGAACAGGTACGCGGCGATGTTCAGCCGTCGCTGGTTCGCGCTCCTTCGTCGGCGCGGCTTCTCCGTGCGCTCGCGCGTGCGCACCCGGCCGGGTGCGACGGACTGGGTCATGGTGAACTCCCTTGTTCGGACCGGAGATGCGGGCCGGCGGAGGATGCCCGTCCACCGCCGGCCCGGTTGTTACTTGTTGACGGAGAAGCCCTGCTGGGTGCCGTAGGTGACCAGCGCCTTCTGCCAGGCGTCGAGCCCGGCCGAGAGGTCGCCCTTGGCGGCGAGCGCCTTGCCCATCGTCTCGGTGTAGCTCGAGTAGGCGTAGTCCATGTAGGGCAGCCAGTCGAACTTCGTGTCCACGGTGGTGGAGATGCCGGCGAACAGCTTGTTGACCTCCTGGCCGCCGTAGAACGGGGCCTTCTGGTCGACGAACGCGGGGTCCTTCAGCGTGGAGTTCAGCGTCGGGAACAGGAACTGCTTGTTCGCGAACATCAGCGTCGACTCGGGGTCGTTGTTGATGAACTTCGCCAGTTCGTACGCCGCGATCGGGTTCTTGGTCGTCTTCAGCACGGCGTCGGAGGATCCGCCCCAGTTACCCGAGGCCGGCTTCGCGCCTGGCGTCTGCGGCAGCTCGGCGGCACGCCACAGCCCGGAGGTCTTCGCCGCCGTCCCCTGCAGGAACACCGGAGCCCACGCCGCGGTCAGCCAGCCGGCGTACTTGCCGTTGGCGAGACCCTGGTACCAACTGTCGGTGAAGTCGGGGTCGGTGGAGACGTATCCCTTCTGGATGAGGTCCTGCCAGTAGGAGGCGACCTTCTTCGCCTCCGCGCTGTTCACGTCGACCGTGACGCCCTTCTTGCCGTCGTAGCCGAACGGCTTGACGCCGGCCTGCCAGAGGAGCCCGAGCATCTGGCCGGCCTGGCTGGACGCGAGGTTCGACATGTAGACGCCGGTCTTCTCCTTCACCGCCGCGGCGTCGGTCGCGTACTGGCCCCACGTCGTCGGCGGCGTAGTGACCCCCGCCTTGTCGAGGATGTCCTTGCGGTACAGGTTGCCCATCGGGCCGGAGTCCTGCGGGACGGCGTAGACGCCGTTGTTCTGCTTCACCTGGTTCCAGACCCACGGCACGTACTGGTTGCCCAGGTCGTTGGCTCCATACGGGGTGAGGTTGAGGAGGCTGTCGGTGACGGTGAACGACGAGATGTACTGGAATTCCATCTGGGCCACGTCCGGGGCGCCCTTGCCTGCCTTCAGTGCCGTGCGGAGCTTCTGGTAGTGCGCAGCCCCCTGACCGACGTTCTCGACGTTGACCTTGATCGCGGGGTACTTCTTCTCGAAGAGGGCGACCTCGTTCTTGATGTCCGGGACCCACGTCCAGAAGGTGAGGGTGGTCGGCGTCTTCATCGCCTTGTCGATGTCGGACTGCGAGACGGGCTTGGTGGTGTCGGAGCTGCCGCCTCCGCCTCCGGTGCAGCCGGTCAGCGCGAGGGCGACGGCCAGGAGCCCGGTGCCCAGCGCCACTGCTGTTCTCGGTGCTTTCTTCCTCATGAGCGTTCTCTTTCTCTTGGTGGTCCGGTCACGCCTGTGATCCGGCGACCTCGAACACGGCGACCCCGCGCGGTTCGAGGGTGAAACGCGACCCGGCGGCGAAACGCTCGCCGGTGTCGAGGTGGATGGCGTCCGCCGGCACGGTGACGGTGTGCTCGGCCGCGGACCAGTTGTGGACGAAGGCGACGGTTCGGTCGGCGGTGCGGCCGGTGCGGCCCGTGCTCACGGTGACGGGCGAGGCGGTCTTCCAGAGGCCGGCCGCCGTGTCGGGGACGAGCCAGCGGGCGAGGCTGCGGGCCAGCTCCCGGTTCGGCACCGTGCCCACGTAGGTGACCCGTCCTGCGCCGAACGGCGCCGTGGTGATCGCCGCCTCCGCTCCCAGCTCGGTGGACTCGTACGACGCCAGGGTGGTCGCGCTCTCGACGTTCAGCACGTCGATCCAGGCCGTCGCCTGCGCGCCCGGCTCGAGCTCGAAGTCCGGATCCGTCGGGGTGACGGCGAGTGGTTCGGCGAGGTTGCTGTACTCGTCGTACCAGACACCGGCCGCATCGTGCAGACGGTCGGGGGCGGCGGCGCGGCGGGCGCGGGCGAGCCCGTCGCCGTATCCCGTCCGGATGCCCAGCACCAGGTGGCCACCTGCTTCGGCATACGCGCGGAGGGCGTCGAGGGTCGCATCGTCCGCGACGTACTCGGCAGCGGCGACGAGGAGGGGATGCTCGGCCACCAGTTCGGCGGCGGACCGCCGGACGAACTGACGGGTGTGCTGCACTCGTACCTGCGCACCCGCCTCGCTGAACCCGCGGTAGAAGGCGTCGGCGATCCGATCGTACGAGGTGCCGTCCGGTCCGCCGTCGTCCGTCGCGAGCGGCGGATACGACTCGAACGACCACTTCGTGTCGGTGGAGTGGAGCATCAGCACATCGGCATCCGGGACGAACCCGTCGAGCGCATCGCCGAGGCGTCCGAGGCTCGCGCCCAGGTCGGCCACCTCGCGGTAGATGCGACCGGGCACCTGGCTGTGCGGCAGGACGCCGCCCCAGTAGGTCTCCGCACCGAAGTGGAGGGTGTGCCAGTGCCAGTACTCGATCATCCGGGCGCCACGGCTGATGAGCGCATAGGCGGACTGCTTGATCTGACCGGGGAAGGGCGGCTGGTTCTGCCAGGGGCCGCCAATCGACTGGGCGTTGGTCTCAGTGACCAGGAAGCGCTCCTGCGCCGACGAGAAGGCCCGGTCGGCCCACTGGAACAGGGCCCAGGGACCGGTGTGCCACCACTGCGCCCGGCGCGGGAGGTCGATGTCGGCCGAAAGGCCGTCCTGCATCAGGTAGTAGGGGTTGCCCGCGGTGATGTCGAGGGAGGCGACCAGCTCGTCGTCCGAGATCTGCGGGCGCGAGTACGAGATGCAGGTCGTGACGAACTGGTCGTCCCTGGCGTACTCGCGCACGATGCCGGCCTGCCAGGCGATGAGGCCGGTGGCCTGCTCGCCCTGGAACCGCCGCCACTCCAGTTCGTACTGCGGCATGCGGTTGCCGCCCGGCCGCCACAGTTCCGACCACTCGGCGATCCGGTGCGACCAGTAGACCAGGCCCCACTCCTCGTTCAGACGCTCGACGGTGCCGTAGCGCCTCCGCAGCCAGGCGACGAACGCCTGGAAGGTCGACTCGTTGTGCGGGAGGTTGTTCCCTGGCTCGTTGTCGACCTGGAAGCCGATCACGGCCGGGTGGTCGGCGTAGCGGGAGACGACCTCCCGGATGATGCGCTCGGCGTACCAGCGGTAGACGGTCGACGACTGGTCCATCTCCTGCCGGGCTCCCCAGCCGATCGCGTGACCGGCGCCGTCGATCGCAGCGATCTCCGGGTGCAGGGTCTGCAGCCACGGCGGGATGGCGTAGGTCGGGGTGCCGAGGATGACCGCGATGCCGCGCGCGTGCGCTCCATCGAGGACCGGCTGCAGCCAGTCGAGGTCGAACTCCCCGTTCCGCGGCTCCCAGGTGGACCACACCGACTCGCCGACCCGGATGACGGTGAAGCCCGCCTCCGACATCAGGTCGAGGTCGCGATCGAGCGTCCCCTCCTGCTGGTACTCGGCGTAGTAGGCGGCTCCGAAGAGCACACCGGGGAACAGGGGGTTCTGGGTCATCGTCGTCCTTCCGCACCATTGCGTGTTGTCGACAACATCTTTATGTCGCACAGCCGATGTTGTCGACAACATTTCTGAGCCCGATGGTACACAGAGCCGCCCTCCGGGCACAACCATCGAGACCGGATGGTTACTTTCCGGCTCGCCGTGCCTCCGCCGTCGAACCCCTCCGCACCAGCTCCGGGAGCCGGTAGCCGGGCACATCCCCCACGTCGCCGCCCTCGATCTTCGCGATGAGCACATTCATCAGGTACGCGCCCTCGCCCTCGAAGTCGAGGCGGATGGTCGACAGCGACGGCAGGTGGAACCGCGACTCCGGGGCGTCGTCCATCCCGATCACACTCACGTCCTCCGGCACCCGGATCCCGCGCTCGGCCAGCCCGAAGATCAGGCCGATCGCCATGCTGTCGTTCGCCAGAGCGACCCCTGTGACGTCGTCCGGAAGCAGCTGGGCCGCGCGATAGCCGGCGTCGGCCGACCAGTCGCCCTCGTACTCCCACACGACATCGAGGCCGCGCTCAGCCGCCACGTCGAGAAAGCCGGTCCGTCGCTCACCCGCCGCGATCCAGACCCCCGGTCCGTTCACGAAAGCGACCCGGCGATGCTCGAGCTCTGCGAGATGCGCCGCCGCGAGCCGGCCCGGGTGGGCGCGCGGGTTCCCCCCGAAGGACGAGAGCCCCTCCCCCGAGTCGATCGAGATCGGGACGTCGAGCCCGCGCTGGGCGACGGCCTCCCGCACCACATCGGTCTGCGCTGTCGCGAAGACCCCGGCGATCTGGTGCTCCATCACCACGTCGAGCGCCCCATCCACCGACGCGGCGTCCTCCCCGTCCATCGAGGCAATGTCGAGCACGTAGCCGTGGCGTCGTGCGGCGATCGTCGCCCCGGCGATGATGCGTCCGGGGCCGGACAGCTCCATCCGGTGCGCCAGGATGCCGATCCGGTTGGACTGCCGCGAGCGCAGCCAGCGCGCGGCTCCGTTGGGCCGGTAGTTCAGTTCGTCGATGGCGGCCTGGACCTTCGCCCGCGTCGCCGGCCGGATCCCCTCGAACCCGTTGAGGAACCGGGTGACGGTCTGGTGGGAGACCCCTGCGTGGCGTGCCACATCGTAGATGGTGGCTCGCTTCATGAGATGAAGTGTAGCCACCCGGTCTCCCCCTGTTGCCGATCCTGGGTGCCACGCTACATTGACGGCAATCGACGGAGCGTGATGCGATGACTGCGGATCGACGGGTTGCACGGACGGGAGGTTCGCCGCTGCTGAGCGCCGAGGGCGCAGCGATCCTCGCGGGGACCGGTGCCTTCGTCCTCGGCTGCCTCGTCGCCCTCCCACTGTTCTGGGGTCACACCCTCCCGATCTCCGGGCCCGGCTCGCTGGGGCAGTTCGCCGCCATCGCGGGGGGCCTGATCGGCGTGGTCGCCTACGTCGTCGGGCGCCTGTGGCTGCGGACCGGGCTGCGGCCGTTCGCCGCGCCGTCCGGCCGGTCCGAGGATCGTATCTCGGCGGCCGACGTCTTCGACACGATCGTGATCGCCCTCGCGCACGGGGTCATCGCGCTGCTCGCCTGGCTGGTGGTGGGCGCCGTGCTGGCGGAGAGCTTCCGGGACGCGGCCGTCTACTTCCTGGCAGCGTGCGCGCTGGCGGGGACCGCGGTGGCGCTCACGGCCTACATCGTGTTCCTGTCCGCGGTGGAGATGAGTCTCACGCGGCTGTCCACCGTCCTCGGCGTGTTCGTGGTCGTCGGCGTCTTCACGGCGATGCTGAGCGCCCCCGACCCCCACTGGTGGAAGCTGCACCTCAGCGCCCTGGGCATGACGGAGAGCCTCTCGTCGCTGTCCTTCAACCTGACGCTCATCATCGCGGGCATCATCGTGACCGCCATGGCGCGCTACGCCACCGACACGCGTGCTCTCGGGCCGGCCGGGCAGCCCAAGGACGACCCGGATGCGATTCGGAGGTCGGCGCTGGTCCGCGTGCGGGTCGGCCTGATCCTGATCGGGCTGCTGCTCGCCGGGGTGGGGCTGTTCCCCCTCAACGTCTCGCAGGTGCTGCACAACGTGTCGGCGGTCGGGATGGTCGTGGTCTTCGCGCTGGTCGTGTTCTGGGTGCGGAAGGCCCTCCCCCAGGCGCCGGCCTCCTTCTTCCTCCTCGGCTACGCATTCTTCGCCATCATCGTCGTCGTGCTGATCTTCTTCGTGGTCGGGTACTACGTCCTCACGGCGACGGAGCTCGTCGCAGGGGTGCTCGTCTTCTCATGGCTGATCGTCTACCTGCGGGTCAGCGGCGCCGCCGGGCCGGCGGCGGCGGTCACGACGCCCGCTGCGCCGACTCCCGCCGATCGAGAGCAGAATTCAGTGCGATCGCCGCTCGAATGAGGGCGAGGTGGGTGAACGCCTGCGGGAAGTTGCCCAGCTGGAGGCCCGCCGGGTCGATCTCCTCGGCGAACAGACCCACATGGTTGCCGTAGGTGAGCATCTTCTCGAACGCGTACTGCGCCTCGTCGATCCGGCCCGCATCCGTGAGCGCGTTCACGTAGAAGAAGGAGCACAGCGAGAACGTGCCCTCCTCGCCGGGGAGGCCGTCCGGCGAGGCCGCTGGGTTGTAGCGGTACACGAGGCTGTCGGTGACGAGCTCCTCCGTGATCGCATCCAGCGTGGACAGCCACATCGGGTCCTGCGGCGAGATCATCCCGACCAGCGGCATCAGGAGGGTGATGGCGTCGACGACGTCGGTGCCGGGATACTGCACAAACGCTTTGCGCTCCGGGTTCCAGCATCGGGTGAAGACCTGCTCGTAGATGGCGTCCCGGCAGGCCACCCACGTGTCCAGCGGGGCCGGGAGTCCGCGGTCGCGCGCGATTCTGATGGCCCGGTCGAACGCCACCCAGCACATGATGCGGCCGTACGTGAAGTCCTTGCGCCCTCCGCGGGTCTCCCAGACGCCCTCGTCGGGCTGGTCCCAGTTCTCCACGAGCCAGTCGAGGACCCCACGGAGCTTCGACCAGCCGGGCTGGCCGACGTGCCGGTACCGCTCGGTGACGAACATCGCGTCCAGCGCCTCACCGTAGATGTCGAGCTGCAGCTGGTCCGCCGCTCCGTTGCCGATGTTGACGGGACGCGACCCGGCATAGCCCTCGAAATCGTCGAGCGCCTGCTCCTCCAGGTCGGACGAGCCGTCGATCCGGTACATGATCTTCAACGGCCCGGACGCCTCCCCCGCCTGCTCTGCCACCCTGTCGGCCACCCACAGCGCGAACGCGATCGCCTCCTCCGTGTAACCGAGGGCGAGCAGCGAGTACACCGAGAACGAGCCGTCGCGGATCCAGGTGTACCGGTAGTCCCAGTTGCGCACGCCGCCCAGCTGCTCCGGGAGGGCGGAGGTCGGCGCTGCGACGAGCCCGCCGCTCGGCGCGTACTGCAGCAGCTTCAGAACGATCGCGGACCGCTCGACCGCCTCCCGCCACCGGCCCGAATACGTGCTCCGCTCCGCCCACTCCCGCCAGAACATCACCGTCTTGCGGAACAGCGCAAGGCCTGCCTCCACGTCGAGCTGTTCGGCGCTGCGGTCGGGGGCCGTCTCGAACACGAACAGGCGAAGGGCCCCTGTGCCGACCGTGACGCGTGCGTCGACGTCGCCGGTGTCCCCCGGCAGATCGGACGCACTCACCTCGTCGGCAGTGAGCCCGTGCAGGGATGCGGTGAAATCGCCACCGTCGAAGAAGACGTCGCCGTCGGTCGCCGTCGCCGTATGCGTGCGGCGGCCGAAGTCGAACCGCGGCCGGCACTCGAGGCGGAACGTCAGCTCGCCGCGCACGACGCGGATGCCGCGCAGCAGGGCCCGGTTGTCGGTCGCCACCGTCGGGTCGGCGGCGACCGGCATGAAGTCGATCACCTCCCCGACGCCGGACGGGCACATGAACCGGGTGATCAGCACGGCCGTCTGCGGGAAGTACATCTGCTTGACCCGCATCCCGTCGCCCTCGGCCCGGATGCTGAAGGAGCCGCCCTTCTCGCGGTCGAGCAGCGAGGAGAACACTGCGGGCGAGTCGAAGCGCGGTGCGCAGAACCAGTCGATCGTGCCGGTCGTCGACACCAGGGCCACCGACTGGAGGTCGCCGATGAGGCCGTGGTCCGCGATCTCGGGAAAAGCCTGCTCATGGTCCATCGTGATCATGCCCCCTTCAGTGGATGGCGTGATGGTAGCGCCGCGCGTCTCGGTCCGGCCAGACAGCGTTCGACCGGTTCAGACACCGTTCACCCGCCACGCACGGGCTACCCCCGCCCGGCCGCGCAGGACTAGCATCCGGTGCCATCGGGAGTCCCGACTTCCGGAATCGGGGGATCATGACCGCTGCAACCGCCGGCACATCCCGGGCTTCGGTTCGCCGTCTGATCGCGCCGCTGGCTCTCGCGCAGTTCATCTGCAGCTTCGCCGGCTCGAACATGAACGTGATGATCAACGACATGTCGCGGGACCTGGACACGACGGTTCAGGGCATCCAGGTGAGCATCACGCTCTTCCTGCTCACGATGGCGGCGCTGATGATCCCGGCCGGCAAGCTGACCGACAAGATCGGCCGCAAGCGCTGCTTCACCCTGGGCCTGATCGTGTACGGCGTCGGTGCGATCGTCAGCGCGCTGGCGCCCGGGCTGTGGGCGCTCATCCTCGGCAACAGCCTCCTGGAGGGCATCGGCACGGCGCTGCTGATCCCGCCGGTCTACATCCTGACCACGGTCTACATTCCCGACATCGCCACCCGAGCCTGGGCTTTCGGCGTCATCAGCGGACTGGGCGGCATCGGCGCCGCAGCAGGACCACTGATCGGAGGCCTCATCACCAGCGCGATCAGCTGGCGCGCAGCGTTCCTGTTTCAGGCGCTGATCATCGTCGTGATCCTGCTGCTCAGCCGCCGGCTGACCGACCCGATCCCCGCCGACCCCGACCGGCCGTTCGACGTGGTCGGGGCGGTGCTTTCCGCCCTCGGGCTCTTCGTTCTGGTGCTGGGCATCCTCGCCGCAGACACCAGCGTGCCGCTGATGGTGACCCTGGTCATCGTCGGGATCGCCATCCTCGTCGCGTTCTTCTGGTGGATCCGGCGGCGGGAGCACGCCGGGAAGGAGGCGCTGCTCTCGACCACACTGTTCCGCAACCGCGTCTCGAACATCGCCCTGGTCACCCAGAACCTGCAGTGGGTGCTGCTGATGGGGACCTCCTTCACAGTGTCCGCCTACCTGCAGGTCGTACGCGGGCACAACGCGATCGAGACCGGTGTGATCTTCACCGCAGCGACGGTCGGTCTGCTGCTCACCTCGCTCATCGCCGGCCGGCTGGCCCGGCGGTTCTCGCAGCGGGCGCTCATCCTGGCCGGCTTCGTGCTGTGCGTGCCCGGTGTGGTCCTGCTGATCTGGCTGGTGGCGGGGAGCACCACCGAGTGGTCGTTCGTCCCCGGGCTCTTCCTCATCGGCTCCGGGCTCGGGCTGATGCTGACTCCGTCGGTCAACGTCGTGCAGTCGGCGTTCCCCGAGAAGGCGCAGGGCGAGATCTCCGGACTCTCGCGCAGCGTGTCCAACCTCGGCTCGACGCTCGGCACGGCGATCGCGGGGACGATCCTGGTCGCGAATATCAACGCCGGAGGCGCCGCCTACGGCATCGCGATGGGGGTGCTGGCGGTACTGGGTCTCGGCGGTCTGGTCGCCGCCCTCCTGCTCCCGCGGGACCACTCCCGCCGGGCGCCTCAGCCGCATCCCGAGGCCGCATGATGACCATGAGCCCGGATCCGCGCCGGCACCGGCATCCGTCCAACGGGACGCTCCGCCGCGTCCGCGTCGACTACATCACCGAGGAGTCCGTCTACGGCACCGTCCTGGTGAGCGGGATGATCGTCGCGACGGGAGGGCACGGCTCCAGTTCCATCCAGGTGTTCGTGACGGTCATCAGCACGGTCGCCGTCTTCTGGGCAGCGCACGTCTACGCCGGCACGATCGCCGGCCACGGCCTGGACGAGGGCGGGAGGAGCGGGCTGGCGTCGTCGTTCCGGGCAGCGCTGCGGCGCTCGCTCGGCTTCCTGACGTCAGCCCTCCCCCAATCCGCCGTCCTCCTGCTCGGGGCCCTTCACACGATCGACGACACGGCCGCCCTCTGGGCGGCACTGTGGCTGGGCGTGGCTATCCTCGCCGTCCTCGGCTTCACCGTCTTCGCGCTGCGCGGCGACTCCTGGCCGATCCGGATCATCGGCGCGGTGACCACGGCGCTGTTCGGTGTCGCGATGATCGTGCTCAAGGCGGTCATCCACTGAATGGAGCGGTCGGCCGCCCCCTCACGGCCGCGCCGCTCGCAGCTCCCGGCCGTGCACCGTCACCGCGTAGATCACGAGGATGTCGATCGCGACCATCACGATCGACCACCACGGCTGCGCCGGCAGCGACATGAGCTGCGAGATGGCGTTGATCGAGGCGATCACGACGGCCACCACCCGGGCCACCATGCTCCCGCGGAGCAGGAACAGTCCGGCGAGCACCAGAAGGATGCCGATGATCAGCGACCACCACCCCCAGGCCGCCACGTTGAACGACGCGACCCCGCCTCCCGAACTCACGAAGTACGCCGTGTTCGGGCCGATGATCGCCATGATCCCGTAGAAGATGTCGATCGCCCCGCCGATGAAGAGCATGGTCGCGGCGAAGTACGCCCACCCGACCCAGCCCGTACTCCTGATCTCTGACATGACATCCACCCTTCTCCTTGGGGGAAGGATGCGCCCGCCCGCACGCCCGCGGCAAGACAGCAAAATCGTGCGGTGAAGGCCCCGTCGCACCGGACGCCCGGTGAACGGCCCGCGGCACACGCCCCCTGGCTGGTGCCGCGAGCCTGCCGGCAGAGGAATCTCGTCGGCCCGCGTCATACGCAGGTCCTGGCGTCCCCGCCGGCTCCCGGTACGCGACGGGCCCGCAGAAGGCGGAGGGCGCCCGCCCGGGACCCACACGGGCAGTGTACGTCTCAGGCGCGGAAACCTGGGGACCTATCTGCCTGCGTCCGCCTGGCGCCTCCGGGCCGCACGGGTGCGGCGGAGAGCGAAGAACACGCCGGCGAGAAGCAGGACGACGATCATGGCTGCCGCGATGCTCCAGCCGAGCACGGCCCCCGTCGACGAGCCGCTCGAGGCGGCCGGCGCCGTCGTCGCCTTCCCGGCTGGGCCGTCGGCGACTCCGCGGATGAAGCTCGCGTCGGCCGTGCGCACCACCGGAGCGGGACCGTCGCCGACGTAGACGCTGGCCAGCGTGGTGACCCGGCGTTCGGCCTTCGGAATCTTCTGCACCGTCGCATCGATGCTGAACGATGCCGGCTTGCCGGGCGCAACGTCGGTGGTCCAGGTGGCACGGCTCTTCTCGACGGTCGCACCCTTCGCGTCCCCGAGCTTCACGTACGCAGGAGCCTCCAGGACGATCTTCACGGGCGCGGACGCGTCGCCCAGGTTCTCGACCGTGCCGGTGTAGGTGAGCGTCTCGCCGGACGTGACCGTCTTCTCGCTGCTCTCCAGGGTGACAGAGAGCTGCGCGGCCGGGGCGGCGGACGCGGCAGCGACGGGAGCGCCGACGCCGAGCAGGGCGGTCGCCAGCAGAGCGGCGAGGAGGTTTCGCAGGTGTGATGAGCGCATGGTTCTCATTCGGGAGGCGGGCGGCCCGGATCGCTGGGGGATCCGGCCCACCCGCCCGTCAGGGGGTTACTGGGCGTTGCGGCGGCGGCGCGTGGCGAAGGCGACGGCCAGGCCGGCGCCGATCAGCGCCAGGGCGGACAGCCCCGCGATGCTCAGCCAGTTGCCGATACCGGTGGAGGCCAGGGTCGGCGGGACGAGCGGCGCCGGATCGGTCACCGTCGTGGACGTCGAGCAGCTTGCGTCCTTCGAGCCGGTCGCGCAGTTGCTGCCGGCGGCGACGACCGCGTTGCGGAGGACGTGGTCCCCGAGGTCCGGCGTGCTGACCGTCACGGAGTAGGTCACCGTCTGCACGGCGCCGATCGCAAGCGGGCCCGACCACGACAGGACCGGCGCGGCGTAGGTCGCGCCCCCCGTCGCATCCTTGCCGTAGCTCGCGTCGTCCAGGACCGCCGACAGGTCGTCGGTGAACCGCGCCGGCGAGGCGGTCGTGTAGTCCGCGCCTCCGGTGTTCGTCACCGTGATCGTGTACGTCAGCTTCGTGCCCGGCGCGCTGTGGGTGCTGTCCACCGTCTTCGCCACCTGCAGCGCCCGCACCGGGGTGGTGGTCGCGCAGTCGGTGGTGCAGTCACCGCCGGGCGCGGTGGGGCGGACGAAGTTGTTCAGCACCTTGTCGCCGGTGTCCGGGTTCTTGGCGGTCACCGAGTAGGTGATGGCCAGCGTGGCGCCTGCCGCGAGCGGGCCGGACCAGGTGAGGTCCGTCCCCGTGACCGTAGCGCCGTTGCTGGCGTCGCCGTTGTAGGTGGCGTCATCCAGCACGGCCGACAGGTCGTCGGTGAAGGAGGCCGGCGAAGCGGTCGTGTAGTCGACCTGCCCGGTGTTCTTCACGGTGACCGTGTAGGTCAGCCTCCCGCCCTGGTCGACGGTCGTCGAGGACGCCGTCTTGGACACGGTGAAGGAGGCCGAGGGCAGCAGCACCGTACAGGCCGGGTCGTTCGAGCCGACGGCACAGTTGCCGCCGTCGCCGGTGACCACCGTGTTCGGGAGCAGCGAGTCTCCGGTGTCCGGGTCGTTCACCGTCACCGAGTACGTCACCGTGACAGTCTGGCCGACGGGGAGCGGGCCCGACCACGACAGCGTCGGAGCGGCGTAGGTCGCACCGCCCGTGGCGTCGTTGTCGTAGGTCGCGTCATCCAGGACACCGGTCAGGTCGTCGGTGAAGGTCGCCGGGGTGGCGGCCGTGTAGTCGGCCGTGCCGGTGTTCACCAGCGTCACCGTGTAGGTGATGACCCCGCCGGGGTTCACGACGTTCGTGTCGGCGGTCTTGGTCGCGGTGTACGAGCGGACCGCAGTGGTCGTCGTGCACCCGCCCGCTGTCGCGCAGTCGCCGCCCGGGCCGTCCGGGACCACCGCGTTCGTCAGCACGTGGTCGCCGTTGTCCGGGTTCTTGACCGTCACCGAGTAGGTGATGACCTGGGTGGCGCCGATCGCCAGCGGGCCGGACCAGGAGAGGGTGACCCCGCTGACGGTGGCGCCGTTGCTGGCGTCTCCGTTGTAGGCGGCGTCATCCAGCACCGCGGTCAGGTCGTCGTGGAACGACGCGGGCGCCGCAGCCGTGTAGTCGGTCTGGCCGGTGTTGGTGACGGTCACCGTGTAGGTCACCGTGTTGCCCGGGGTCACCACGGTGGTGGAGGCGGCCTTGTCGACCGAGTACGACCGGACCGGGTTGCTGGTCGAGCATTCGGCCGTCGGGTCGCACTCGCCGCCCGGGACGTTCGGCACCACAGCATTGTTGAGGACGTGGTCGCCGCTGTCGGGACTGTTCACCGTCACCGAGTAGGTGACGGTCCGGGTCGCGCCGACCGCGAGCGGGCCGGACCAGCTCAGCGTCGGCGCGGCGTAGGTGGCGCCGTTGTTCGCGTCTCCGTTGTACGTCGCGTCATCGATCACCGCGGTCAGGTCGTCGGTGAAGGAGGCCGGGCTCGCCGTCGTGTAGGCGGCCGTGCCGGTGTTGGTCACCGTCACCGTGTACGTGACCTTCGTGCCCGGGGTGACCGGACCGGAGGGCGATGAGGTCTTCGAGACCGTGAAGGATGCCACATCGTTCGTGGTCGCGCAGTCGCCCGGAGCGACGCACTCGCCACCGTCTCCCGGAACCACCGCATTGGTGAGCACCTTGTCGCCGATCGGCGTGCTCGCCACCGTCACGGAGTACGTGACCGTGGTGGTCGCACCGACGGCGAGCGGCCCAGACCAGGAGAGCGCGTTGCCGGTCACCGTCGCGCCGCCGGTCGCGTCGCCGTTGTAGACGGCGTCGTCGAGCACGTGCGACAGGTCGTCGCTGAACGAGGCGGGGCTGCCGGCGGTGAAGTCGCCGGTGCCGGTGTTCGAGACCGTCACGGTGTAGGTCACAACGTCGCCGACATGTACGTCACCGGCGGGGTTGGAGGTCTTCGTCACCGAGTAGGTCCGCACGGCGGTCGTGGTGGAGCAGTCTCCTGCCGCATCGCAGACGCCGCCGCCGGCCGTGGGCCGCACGGTGTTGTGCACGGCCTTGTCACCGGTGTCCGGGTCGTTCACGGTGACCGAGTACGTCACGGTGACCGTCTGGCCGATCGGAAGAGCACCGGACCAGTTCAGGTTCGTGCCGGTGACGGTGGCGCCGTTGCTGGCGTCCCCGTTGTACGCGGCGTCATCGAGCACTCCCGACAGGTCGTCGGTGAAGGAGGCCGGCTCGGCTGCCGTGTAGTCCGTGTTGCCGGTGTTGGTCACGACGACCGTGTAAGTGATGGTGTCACCGGGCAGCACGGAGGTGGTGCTCGCCGACTTCGCGACCGTGTACGAGCCGGACGGGATCTGGACGAAGCAGGCCGGGTCGGTCGAACCGGCGGGGCAGCCGCCGTCCACCGGTGTCACCACGGCGTTGCGGAGGATCTGGTCGCCGGAGTCCGGCGTGTTCACGGTCACCGAGTAGGTGAAGGTGACCGTGGCGCCGATCGGGAGCGCTCCCGACCAGGCGAGGGTCGGAGCCGAGTACGTGGCGCCGCCCGTGACATCCCCGTTGTACGTGGCGTCATCCAGTACCGACGTCAGGTCGTCCGACCAGGACGCGGGGTCACCGGCCGTGTACGCGGTCTGGCCCGTGTTCGCCACGGTGATCGTGTACGTGATGGTGTTGCCCGGCGTCACCTGGTTGGCGTCCGCCGTCTTGGTGACGCTGAACGACTGGACCGGCGTGTTCGTGGTGCAGTCCGCAGCGGTGACGCAGCTGCCTCCGGTGCCGGGGACAACTGCGTTGGTGAGAATGTGGTCGCCGTTGTCCGGGGTCCGCACGGTCACCGAGTAGGTGATCGTCGCCGTCGCGCCCACCGCGAGCGGGCCGGACCACGAGAGGATGTTGCCGTTCACCGACGCGCCGTTGCTTGCGTCGCCGTTGTAGGCGGCATCGTCGAGCACGCGGGCGAGGTTGTCAGTGAAGGAGGCCGGGTTCGCGGCCGTGAACGGCACCGTGCCCGTGTTGGTCACCGTCACGGTGTACGTGATCGCGCTGCCGGCCTTCACGCTCGCCGCCGACGCGGACTTCGAGACAGTGAACGCGGGCTGGTTCGGCGAGTTCGTGACCGTGCAGGTGTACGCGGTCGCAGCGGCGACGGTGAGCGTCCAGGCGGCAGACGCGCCGCCGGTCGTGGCCGGGTTGCCGTTGCCATCGACGCAGACGATGGTCGGGGCGTACGACGAAAGGGCGTCCGGCGATCCGGCCGCCATGGCGTCGGTGATCGTGTATGTCGAGCCCTGCGAGACCGGCCAGTTGGTGGTCGCCGCCGTGGTGTTCGTGCCCGTGGTCGTCGCCGAGGTGAGCGTGGTGCCGCCGGCGTTGTTCAGGCCGACGGTGAACTGGTCGGCCGGCTGCACGCGACCGCCGACGTTCTTCACCACTGTGATGGTCGGGATGGGCGCGGTGGCGCAGCGGGCGCCGTCGTTGCCGCCGGCGGCCGGTCCGGTCGAAACGAGGATGGTGGCCTTCGTGGTCGGGTTCACCCGGTAGATCTCACCGGTCGCGTTGTTGGAGTAGTAGAGATTGCCAGCGGCATCCGCGTATCCAGCACCATAGAGACCGGTCGGGACATTCGGAAGGAGCCCCAGGTCGGTGGACACGTGGGTGGTGGTGTCGAACTTGATGAAGTGGCTGCTCGGGTTGATGGAGTACAGCGCACCGTTGGAGTAGACCCAGTCCGCGCCCATGTCCGTCGTCGCAGAGAGGGTGCCCTGAGCGATGATCGTGCCATATGTCGGGGATCCAGCCGCGTAGTCGATCTCGACCCACGGCGCGCTTGCCTGAGTGCGGACGATCCAGAAGTGGCCGGCGCTGTCGAATTCGCCTGCGGTGTAGCCCGCAGTCGCGGGGAAGCCAGTCGGCGTCGGCAGCGGAATGATGGACCCGTCGCTCGCGATCTTCACCAAGCCGGTTTTCTGGCTCGAGTAGGCGTACATGTAGTTGTCGGTTGTGTTGTACGCCGTTGCGTTAACCGTGTCGGTGAGCGTGAAGGCCGTAGTGTACGCGCCACTGACGAGGTCAACCTTGTACGCCGAGGAGGGTCCACCGGTCGACTGGAAGAGATAGCCGCTGGCGTCGCACGTCCAGACGGGCGGCGTGGCGACGGTCAGAGTGGTGTCGGCTGGCGGGTTCAGGCCGGTCTCTGTGACGTTCGCCGGGCCGTTCGTGTAGCTGCCGGGCGTCGTCGAGGTGACGTTGACCGTCACGGTGCAGGAGGTCATGCCGGCGGTGAGGTTGCCGGTGACGCCGACCGTGGTGCCACCGGCAGCGGCGGTGACTGCGCCGGCAGGGCACGTGGTGGCGGCCGCGGTCGGCGACGCAAGGGTCACGCCGGCGGGCAGGTTGTCGGTGAAGGACCACCCGTTCTTGGCGGCGAGCTCGGCCGTGTTGGTCACCGTGAACGTCAGCGTGCTGGTCTGGCCGGAGTAGATGGAGGCCGGCGAGAAGGACTTGTCGAGCTGCGGAGTCACATCCAGGATGCGGATGTTGTCGAACGCGGCGTCGTTTCCGACGCCCGAGCCGTTCGCGTTCGTCATGCGGATGCCCAGGGTGGAACCGGTGAAGAGCACCGAACCGTTGGAGGTGTAGCTGCCCACGTTGATAGCCCGTGCAGCCAAGGACCCGTACGCCGGGACGTTGACCGTCTTGTTGGACGAGCAGGCATTGATCACGCCACCGACGTTGGTGGCGGTGCCCGCTTGATTGACGAAGGCGAACTGATACTGCGGCGCGGACACCTGACAGTTGACCGCCGCCGTATCGACACTGAAGGTGAGGAAGCGCCCCGACGCCGAAGCCAGCGGGAGATTGCTGACGGTGCGGAACTCGACGGCATTGGTGCCCGGGTTGCCCTCGGTATATGCAGTCACGGCGTGGTTGGCGGCAGGGGTGGCGGAGCCGTTGTTCGCGCCGAGCGCGTACGCGAGCTGGCCCAGGTTCGACGTCTCGGCCTCGTTGAGGCAGTTTCCGAGGGTGGTGGACGGCGTGTTCATGTTGCGTACCTGGCCGTTGCAGCCGCTCAGCCAGGCCGCATCCGCAGTGTACTTCTCGCCGTTGGCGCCGGAGTACGCAGCCAGACCGACGGGCGCATTCGCCACCCCGTTCTCGAAGCCCTCCTGGAACACGACGGTGTTCGCCTGCGGGGTCCCCGGCGTTCCGGGCGCGGCCGAGGCCGGAGCCACCGCACCCACCAGCGCGAACGTGCTCAGGCCGCTGGCGAGCAACCCGACACTGAGAACCGCTGCCAGCATCGCCTTGGTCCGCGTGCCGGTGGCGAAGACCAGCTTCCGTGTCCCCGAAGCGCGGTGCCGTGAACCGCCGCGATTCTCGTTCCGTGCGCGCATGAATCGTCCCCTTGAAGTGCCGAGCCCGCGACTTACTCTGATCCGCGGTAGATAGAAACCGGACTCAGTCTTTTCGAAGGCCGCGCACAGCAGCAATCGAGGGTGGCGAAATGCACCCCCTGTTGCACCCCTCCCCACCGGCAATGACCCCCAAAAGAGGGTATGGCGATCAACCGCTCTGTCCGTCCCTCAAAGAGCCGACTTTCCTTCGCGACCGCTCAACATGGCACGATATAGATACGCACGCATATACATAACGGAAGTAGAACGAACAGTGGGTACCGCCGCATGACTGACCACCGTCAGCCAGGAGAGGAGTGGATCGCCGCGCAGGACCTGCGCCAAGCGGTCATCGACGCCTCTCGGCGCGGAGACATCCCGGCAGCCACCGAACTGATCCGGCGCCACTGGGACCGCTACGCGGGCGCCGAGCCGGCCCACCTGCTGGCGGCCATCCGGGCCCTTCCCGGTGAAGCGCTGCTCGACAATGCGGCCCTCGTCGTCGCGGCCGACTACCTCCAGCATGTGGCCAACCAGGGCGAGCCGCACCGGTTCGAGTCCGACCGGCGAGCCCTCGGACCGGCCGGCCTGGGCGGTCCCCTGCAGCAGCAGCTCGTCGTCCTCACCTCGATCGCGGCCTCTGAACGCACGACCGGCGGGTACCGCAGAGCAGTGGATGCTGCGCAGGATGCTCGCCGCCGGCTGTCCCGCGCCTCCAATCGGGAGGCAGCGGCCATGACGTCGGACCTCCCTCACCTGTTCCTGCAGTGGGCACGGGCGTTGGAGGTGGCAGAGGAGCCGGGCCTCGACGTCCAGTTCGAGTACGAGGAGGCCTACCGACTGGCCCTCGCCTCGCAGCAGCCGCAGGTCGGGCGCCGGGCCGCCGGTCATCTGGCCTGGTACCACGCGCGGCGGGGACGGCTGCGGGCGGCGCAGCAGTGGCTGCGCCGGGCGCGGGAGACCGGCACCCCGGTTCCCCGCTACGAGGCCGTTACTCATCTCGCCGCGGCGCTCATCCACCTCGATCACCGCAACCAGAAGGACTCTGCACTCGAGCTCGCCCGGATGAGCGCGTATCCGATCGGCGAGTACTGGTCGGCCGCCCTGTGGGTGAGAGCATGGCACGCGACCACGCCGGCGGAGCGAGCGCTGCTGGAGACCGAGATCGGCGCTGAGCTGGACCGGCACCCGAGCGCCCTCATGGATGGGGGTTCCCACCGACTGCTCGTCCGGGCTGCCTGGCTGCGGCTCGGGCACCCGATCGAGCCCGTCCCGTCGACGCACCACGCGGATCACATGCTGATGGCAAGCTTCGAGTACCGCCGCGGCGACTATCGAGCGGCGATCGCCTCCGCCGAGCCGGCGACGACCGCGTTGGTTCCTCCTCGCACCCGCTCCGCCGCCCTGGTGATCAGCTCTGCGGCGGCCCTCGGCCTGCAGCGAGCGAGCGTCGCCGAGCACCACTTCGAGGTCGCCCGGGCGCTCATCGACAGCGAAGGCCTGTACTCGGCCTACGACCACATCAGCCGGGAGCACCTCCATGCACTGATCGGCGACTCCGGTGATCCGATCCCCCACCAGCTGGATCGACGGGACGGAGGCCACACCTCCCCGGCCCTGGCCGACCTCACCCGCCGGGAGCGGGAGGTGCTGCTGCTGCTGCCGTCCGATCGGACGATTCCGGAGATCGCGGCCGAGCTGTACGTCAGCCCGAACACCGTCAAGGGAGCGCTGCGCCGGCTATACCGCAAGCTCGGCGTCGCCTCCCGGGAGGCCGCGGCCGACATCGCCGAGCGCGCACGGCTGTTCGGCGGCTGAGGCACACGAGCACTTCCGAGTTGCAGCTCGTTCACGGTCTGGCGGCTGGCGCTCGGGGATTGCGGCGAGGACCGCTCAGGCATCCCGTGGGAGGCGCGTAGGGGTGGAGTCTCGGGCTCATCGTCCTCTCCGCTGACAAGTCGGTGGGCCAGCGGAATCTCTTCCGCCGGCCCACCTCATCGTGTTCTCCTATTACTCCGCGGTGCGGCGTCGGCGGATGGCCACAGCCCCGAAGCCGCCACCGATCAGAGCCAGTGCCAGGAGCAGCCAGCCGGCGATGTCGCTACCGGTTGAGGCCAGCCCGGGCGCGGGCGGGTCGACGTGGTGGCTGGTGGTGCAGTCCGGGTTCTGATCGGCCGCGGGCACGCAGGCCGCGGTCTTGTCCGGGCTGGTGACGACGTTGCGGATCTTCTGATCCCCGTTGCCGTTGACGGTCACCGAGTAGGTGATCGTCACCACCTGCTCCACCCCGAGGTCACCGCTCCAGGTCAGCGTGTCGCCGTTGCGCACGACGGTGCCTGCCGTGGCTTTCTCGTTTCCGACCCACGACGCGTCATCGAGCACCTTGGAGAGGTCGTCGACCACCGTGCCATGCGTGGGCGCCTCACCGGTCTGGGTGACCGTGACGGTGTAGTCGATGCGGTCTCCGACCTTCACCTCCGTGCCGGACTTCGGGTTCGACGTCTTCGAGTAGGTGTAGCCACCGTACTTGTGGATCGTCTCGCAGTTCGGAGTCCCATCCGGGGCGGCCACGCACTCACCACCGCCATTGGGCGCGGTGACCGCGTTGCGGATGGTGGTGTCACCGTCACCGACCACGGTCACCGAGTAGGTGATCGTCACCGTCTGGCCGACAGCCAGGTCACCGGTCCACGTCAGCGAGTTGCCATCCCGGACCACCGTGCCGGCCGTGGCCTGAGCGTCGTCGTTGTAGGTGGCGTCATCGAGCACACCGCTGAGGTCGTCGACCAGAGTGGCGCCGGGGAACGCTGCCGGCCCGAACTGGGCAGCGGTCACCGTGTAGGTGATGGTGTCACCGATCTTCACGCTCGACGGCGACTTCGGGTTCGACATCTTGGAGTAGTCGAATCCGCCGATCGGGTGCACGGTGCGGCAGTCCGGGTTCTGGTCCGGCGCCGGCACGCAGGTGCCGTCCTCGGAGGTGACCTGGTTGTTCAGCGTGAGGTTCCCGCTGCCGTGGATGACTTTCACCGAGTAGGTGATCGTCACGGTCTGACCGATCGCGAGGTCGCCGTTCCAGGTCAGCGTGTTCCCGGAACGGGCCACCGTGCCTGAGTCGGCCTTCTCGTCACCGACCCAGGTGGAGTCGTCGAGCACGTCGGAGAGGTCATCGGTGACGGTGACATCCTTCTGCTCGACAGCCCCGATCTGGTGGACATTCACCGTGTAGGTGATGATCTGCCCGACCGTGACCGCCGTCCCGGGAGCCGGGTTAGAAGTCTTCGAGTACTCATAGTCACCCACCGGGTGGGTGGTCTCGCAGTCGGCCTGCAGGACACATCCCTGGGAGGTCACGACGTTGTCGAGCTTCGAATCACCGAGCGCGGCAGCGTCCTTCACCGTGACGGAGTAGGTGATCTTCGCCACTCCCCCGACCGGAATGGTTCCGCTCCAGTCGATGATGGCCCCGTTCAACGTCGCCGTGCCGAGATCGGCAGCGAGGTCGTTGTTGTAGATGGCATCGTCGGTCACGCCGGCCAACGCGTCGTGCAGCTCAGCAACAGCCGGGATGGTGCCCTTCTGGGTGACCGTGATCGTGTAGTCGATCACCTGGCCGGGCTTGACGGTGGAACCGGAGGCCGGGTCGGACGACTTGACCACGCTGTAATCCACGACGTCGACACCAGCCGGGTCGCAGTTGATCGTGGGCGTGACCCCCGAGTCGGCGGGCACGTCAGCGGCAGCACAGGCCGTGTTGACGCCCTCGCCACCGGTGGCGACGATCTCGTACTCGTGCGACTGGGTCGCCCCGGGCGCCAGCGAGTCGATCGTGAACGCTCCGAGCTGCGGCTGCTTGTCGTCGGAGACCACGATGTTCGTCAGCGTGCCCTGGCCGGTGTTCTCCACCACGATCCGGTACTTGATCGTGTCCCCCACCTTGAAGGCGGGGTAGTCGTCGACGGTGTTGGCGTCATGCCAGGTCCCGTCCAGGGCCTGCACGTACTTCTTCAGCGCTGCCGAGTAGTAGTTGGCGATCGAGATCGGCGCCGACGTGCGCATGACCAGTTCGGAGTGCTCAGCGCGAGCCTGGGCCCGGTTCACCAGGCGGTCACCGCCCTTGACCCCGTTCGTGGCGATCTTCACCGTGAACTGCTGCGTAGCACCCGGTGCCAGTGCCGGGCCGACGACGCGCACAGCGGTGGCATTGGCGGTGAAGGTGGTGCTCCATCCCACACTGTTGCCTGCGGGGTTGCCGGCGGCACCGTTGGAGGGATCGGCCGGGTCATCGGACAGAGTGGCCGGGTCTGCCGTGGTGTAGTACACCGTCGAGCCGGCGGCCGGGGTGATACCGGTCAGTGCGTAGCTTCCCGTGTAGCTGGTGCCCCGGTTGTCGTTGTTGTACGGGAGGATGTCGATCGTGTCCGTAAAGGCCTGAGCTGTCGGATCGAAGGACCGGAGCGTGACCGTCCAGGAGCCGTCGCCCTTGCCATCACCGTTCACGTTCGGAATGAAGGGCGTGTCGGCGGCCTTGCCGATCGACGTGTAACCGTTCGCCGCGACCGTCACCTGAGCCGTGGCCGGCACCGAGCTGGTCCCGGAGACCGTCGCCACTGCAGAGTTCTGCAGCACGGTGCCGGGCGCGACCGTGGGGGCCGCGACAGCCTGGTAGGTCAACGCGTACTCGACGTTCGTCGTCACACCATCGATCACCCAGGTCAGCACCTGCTGGCCGGACCCGTTGGTCGACACCGTCGGGGCCGGTGTGGCCGACCCATCGACATACGTCATCCCGGCCGGGAGCGTGTCCACGATCTGGTAGCCATCGACGGAGGTCGGGAGGTTCGAGGGAACGTTAGCCGAGTACGTGAGCGAGAACCCGGCGGCCTGCCCAGGGTTCACCGCGCCGCGGTCTGCGGTCTTCTCGATGTACGGCGTGGCGGCGACGATGCGCACCATGTCTCGGAGGGCGCCGACCGTGCATGGGTAGCGCTTGCCCGGAGTGGGCGCGGCGCATGCGCCGGCACCGGTGTTCGTCCAGGTGGTGCCGTCCGAAGAGGTGAGCATGAAGTTCCAGATGTCCTGACCGACAGGAGCATTGTCCTTCACCACGTAGCGGACTTTCCAGGCAGCGTTGATCGAGTTCCACGACTCGGCCTGACCCTGCGTCATAGTCACGCGAACCGCCTTGACCGTACTCGGATCCGCTGGCGGCGTGGTGGTCCAACCTGTGGTCCCACCACAGTTCGGGAACGCCTGCGGGTCGTACGAGGCACTGGCGGGGTTGACTGTCGGGTCGTTCCCGACGTAGTAGGAGATCACCGACCCTGGCCACGTACCTGCGGGGAAAAAGTCCTTGAAGGTGAGGTACTTGGTGTCGATCGGGGCGCACATCCCGATACCGAGAGTGTCGGCACGGTCGAAGCCGGGGAGCCCGGTCACCAGGGCCTGCTGGACGGTGGTGCCCGGTGAGACGACGTAGGTGTTGTCGTAGTTGCTGCCGCCGGAGCCTGTATAGGCGCGGTCCCACGGATCGGTAAAAGTGCCCGGGTAGAACCAGGTCTTCGTGACCGTGTTGTTCGACGGGTCATCCTGAGCCGTGTCAGTACCTGCCGCAGACGTGTACGTCGGCGCGGTGGACTGCAGGCTGATCGATCCAGCGCTAGTCGGGACAAGGTGCAGCCAGATCGAACCGCTCGCCAAAGCCACCTGGTCGGCAGGAAGACCGCCACCGGTCGAGTCATTCGTCGCGGGGGTGGCCGGGTTGTAGTTGATGCCGGTCAGGGTCAAGCGGAACGTGTTCGCGGTGAGCTTCTGGAAGGTGCACGTGGTCACCGGCTGGACCATCGCCTCGGCGGGGTGGCTACCACCCGACCACGGATGCCCGTTCGCGACGCCGGAGGTGAACGGAGTACATCCCTGAGCTCCGACCGAGATGCTCGAGAAGGGTCCGCTCGTGGTCAGGTCATAGGTGACCGTCTGCGGCCCATCGGCGCTGCGCTTGTCCTTGCTCAGCGTCCACTCGAGATCGAGGTCGACGGTCGGGCTCGCCGGGTAACCCTGCAGGCTGTAAGCGTTCGTCGCGACGCCCCAGCGGATGTCCATGCCGAACAGGTTCTTGATGTCGATCGGGGAAAGGTCGGCGCTGTCACCCTGGATCGTGCCCGTGCCGGTTATCTGCGAACCGGTGGCCCCATCGGCACGGATCGGCGTCTGGATCACATGGGAGGTGCCCTCGTCCTTCGTGCCGAGGTTGCAGACCATCGTCTGCTTATCGGCAGAGATGCTCGAAACGGGGGTGACCCCCGTGGTCAGACAGGAGGCCGGAAGCTCCTCGAACGTGCCGTTGACGATCGTCAGCGTGAAGTTCACATTGTCGACCGGGTCGTTCGCAGGGGCCGCCGCATTGTCGTTGACGTTCACCCGCCACTCTGCGGTGACGACATCGCCCGACTTCACGGTCGTCGGGGATCCATCCGCCCACTTGGCGGTGATCTCGTACACAGGGGCGGCGAGAGCCGGCGCCGCGAACGACAAGCCCGTCACAGCCAGCAGCACGCCGGAAAGGCCGGCGGTGAAGCGGTTCACCATAACGCGCGTCCGCTTTTTGTGCCGCTTCAGCCTTCGCCGCCGAGGCGACAGACCCTTACCGATCTGTGCATCGTTCTTGTGCGTCCCCACAGAGACCTCCCCGAATATCCGAAGGGGACACGGCCCCCGACTCAGGACTTAGCTAATCGGGCGTGACACGCCGACGTCGTGGTCACGTCGGAAAGTCCACCCCCAAACCCCTCAAACTCCATTACTTGCTACCCCCAAACGGGGTGCACTCGCTGAGCTTGGCGTGCGGCAATCCAAGACCCTTTCGCCCCCTCGATCGGGTGACACACGCATCGAGTCGCCCGTTCTCCCGCAGGAAATCTGAATCGTTAGTAAAGCTGGCAAGCTTGTTCCGGTGAGTGAACGATGACCTCTGACGAGCAGTCCGAAGACGCGAACCCTTCAACGGTCGACCCGCGGGTGCGACCGTTCGACCTACCGGTGCTCGTCGCCGAGACGGCCGCCAGCGACGGCTGGGAAGCGGCGAACTCGGTGATCGAGAGCCACTGGGACGCGTTCGCCAGTATTGCCCCGAAGTATCTGCTTGCTGCTCTGAAAGCTCTTCCCGGTGAAGCGTTCGTCAACATGCCGAGCCTGAGTGTTGCCGCGAACTACCTGCAGCACGTGGTCATCGACGGGGAACCGCGGCGGTTCTTCCACGACGGCCGGCTCACCCCGAGTCCCGACCCGGAAGCGTCAGCCAACCTCGACACCCTCATACTGCTCACCGGTAAGGCTGCGAGTGATCGGACCGCCGGGAGGCTGGATGAGGCGCGGCGGACCGTGCTGGAGGCCAAAGCGATCCTCGACAGGATCTCGTCGGCCGACCGGGGCGCAATGGTGGGCTCGCTCCCCCACCTTCGCTTCCAGTGGGGCCGCACTCTCGACGCGGCCCAAGCATCCGGCGCTCTTGCTGAGTACGAGGAGGCGTACGACCTGGCCCGCCTCACCCGGCAGCCGGTGATAGCGCGCCGGGCCGCAGGCCACATCGCGTGGGCTCACGCCGACCGCGGACGGCTCAACGACGCAGACGTGTGGCTGGCCCGAGCACAGGCAGAACCAGCGACCAACGGCCGCTACGACGTGATCCTGTTCCTGGCCTCTGCCCTGCTCAAGCAGGACAGGCAGGATCCCACCGCACACGTCGACCTCGGCCGGGCGCTCGGCCTCCCCCTCGGTGAGCAATGGGCGGCCGCCCTCTGGGTGTCGGCGCTGCTCGCGCACGGCAAGCCGGGGGCATCCTCCGTCGACGCCCGCCTCGAGCGCGAGCTCGAGCGGCACCCGGAAGTGCACCTCGGCGGCGCCGACGCCCGCTACATCAAAGCTGCCCGCTCTCGGCTTGCACGGGCGCGGCCACGACTGCGCGGCGACATCGCTCTCATCCCGACCGGGACAGCTCTCGACCCGCTCCTTGATGCGGCGCATGCATACTTCGAGGGCCGGTTCGCCGAGGCCCTCGCCAGCAGCGAAGAAGCGCGGAGCCTGACCGCCGCTCCGCGGGTCGAGGCGCCGGCGCTCTTGGTGGCGTCAGCGTCCCATCACGAGCTCGGCCACTTCCCCACCGCGTCCGAATCGTTCCGGGCTGCAAATGTGATCATCCAGCAGGAGCGGATCTTCAGTGCGTACACCTTCATCCCCGCGCGAACCCTCGCCGCCATTGCCGATCAAGCAGGAGAGCCGATCCACGGCGAACCGCTCGCCGTCAGTGAGGAGATCGCGGTGCCGAAACTCACCAAGCGTGAGCGAACCGTCCTCGACCTACTGAGCAGCGGCCTTTCGATACAACAGATCGCCGCTGAGCTCTACATCAGCCCCAACACTCTGAAATCCGCGATGCAGGACCTCTACCGCAAGCTCGGCGTGAACTCCCGGGCAGCCGCGGTCCAGTGGGCCAAGAACGCGGGCGTCTCCTTCCGACGCAAGAACCACGGTTAGCGCAGCCGCGGCAGGTGACCGGTCCCTCCATGTCCCGGCCCGACGTGGAACGGCGACCCCAGGAGCGCGGCGGCGCCGAGCAGCACGACGGCTGTCGCGATCCCGCACACCCAGAGTGCCACCGGGACCGCCCGCGCGCCCATCCGGCGACGCATCAGGGCCAGGACGACCATCCCGCACACCGCTCCCGTCGTATTCAGGATGACGTCCGTCACGTCCGAGCTGCCCACGGCGAGCACGTACTGCGTGACCTCCAGCGCGACGCTGGCCGACGCCACGACGGCGGCCACCCTCCACCACCGCCAGCGGGGAGCGAGGATCGCGAGGTAGACGCCGAAGGGGACGAACAGCACGACGTTGGCGAGCATCTCGCTGGGATTGCTGACACCGAAGCCCTCACTTGCGACGAACGGCACCAGCTTGACCGCCCGCACCCCTTCGCCGCTCACATCGGGGACCCCGAACTTCCAGAGCACCCCCCAGACCAGCACCAGCAGGTACGCCGCGAACAGCACACTCGGCAGCAGGCGGGATGTTGCCCGGACCGGGCGGGCGGAGACGGAGGAGGTCATCCTTCGACGCTAGGGATCCCCCGCCGCATCCGAGTCCGCCGCAGGTCGCGCGACCCTACGACTCGGGAGTGATCCTCCCGACGGTCAGAGGCTGTCGGGGTCGAGGTTGATGGTCACCGATGAGTACAGCTGCTGCTGCTGGTCGAACACGCCCCGGTCGGCGTTCAGCCACACCAGGTACGACGTCGGGATGCCGAACCGGGCGGCGACCAGATCGGACGTGTCGCCCGGCGCGACCACGTAGCGGGCCGGCGCACCGGAGGCCGTGGTCTCCGAGACGCTGCCCGTCGCGCCGGTGCGCGGGCCGGAATCCACGGGATGGACGTTCGACTGCCGCGCCGGGATGGACCAGGAGACCGTGTTCACCGCGAGAACCTTGTTCGGGCCGAGTTCGACGGGCACGCCGTCGTCCGAGCCGACGGACGAGTACGTCACCAGGGTGGTCAGGTACGAGGGCTTCTTCCCGAGAACCGCGGAGGAGGCGGCCGCCGCAGCGGTTGTCGGTCCGCCGAGGTCGTGGTCGCCGATGCCGTGATAGGTCAGGCCGTCGCCGACGGAGGGACGATCCTCCAGGAACGTCGCCGACACGGGGACGGGAACCGTCGAGGTGAAGCCGGAGAACTCGACCGAGTACATGTTGTCGCCCGTCGACACCACCCGGTAGTTGTAGTGGATGCTGCCCTTCGGCGAGTCGACGCGGCCCTGCGCCACGACGGTCCCGGCGGGGACGGGCGTCACCGTGGGCGCCGGAGGAGGCGGCGCGGCCGGCGTGGGCGACGGGGACGGCGAGCGCGTGAACGCGTCGACGCCCGGCGTCTTTGCCGGCTTGCCGGGCGTGGGCGACGCCGACGTGTGCGGCGTGCGCTTCGGCGCCGAGACCGCTTTCGCTCCGCTGTCGAACAGCGCGCAACCGGCGAGTGCGGAGACGACCGCGACCACCGTGACGCCGAGCGCGAGCCGTCGTAGCGGAGTTCTCTTCTGGACCATGCTTCCCCCCGCGGGGGATGCTAGCAGGTTGTCAGGCGCGGACGTACCGTGGCCGGAGGCACGCTGGAGAAGGAGGGCGGACACCGGCGTGGCCCTCTGACGAGGAGGTTCCCAGCCCCTTGCCAGGCGCTGGCCCGCTACGATCGAAGGGATCAAGGGGAGTACTCCCGCCGGCAGTGAGCCCGTCAGTACGGATGCGATTCGCATGCCGGGCCGCTGGTCCCGAACCGCGAGCATGCGGTCGGGGCGGAGGAGACCTTGGGCGTCCGTCCCGCCTACCCCTTGGAGTCCCCGGTGCACGTCACCCCCCTCATCTGGATCGTCACGATCGCCGTCACGATCGCGTTCTTCGTCTACGAGTTCTTCGCGCACGTCCGCAAGCCGCACGAGCCGACGATCGGCGAGTCCGCCCGCTGGTCCGCCTTCTACATCGCCCTCGCGCTGCTGTTCGGCGTCGGGATCGGGGTCGTCTCCGGCTGGGACTTCGGCGGCCAGTACTTCGCCGGCTACCTCACCGAGAAGGTGCTGTCGGTCGACAACCTGTTCGTCTTCCTGCTGCTCATGTCGGCGTTCGCCGTGCCGAAGGCGTTCCAGCAGAAGGTGCTGATGATCGGCATCATCATCGCCCTCGTCCTCCGCGGCGCGTTCATCGCGGTGGGCGCGACACTCATCGAGAACTACTCGTGGGTGTTCTACCTGTTCGGTGCGCTGCTGCTGGTGCTGGCCTGGCGGCAGGCGTTCGGCTCGCACGACTCCGACCCCTCCGACAACCGGGCGATGCGGTTCCTGCGGCGCCGCCTGCCGATCACCGACGGGTACCACGGCGACCGGCTGACCGTGAAGAAGGACGGCCGCCGCTTCGTCACGCCGATGCTGCTCACGATCGTCGCCATCAGCCTCATCGACGTGGTCTTCGCCGTGGACTCCATCCCCGCGATCTACGGTCTGACCAGCGAGGCGTACCTCGTCTTCACGGCCAACGCGTTCGCCCTCATGGGCCTCCGCCAGCTGTTCTTCCTCATCGGCGGGCTGCTGCAGCGCCTGGTGTATCTGTCGCAGGGGCTCGCGGTCATCCTCGGGTTCATCGGCGTGAAGCTCGTCTTCCACGCCCTGCACGTCAACGAGCTCCCGTTCGTCAACGGCGGCCATCCGGTGGAGTGGATCCCCGAGATCCCGATCTGGTTCTCGCTCGCGTTCATCGGCGCGACCATCGCGGTCGCGGCGGTCGCCAGCCTCCGCAAGACGCGGAAGGATGCGGACGCGGAAGTCACTGCGGCTGACACCTCGGCGCGGCGCTGACGGGGCGCTGACGGGGCGGCCGCCGGCGCCGCGCGCGGCTCACGCCCCGGAGATGCGCTCCTCCAGAAGGGCGAGGAGGGCGTCGGCCGCACGGCCCGGACGGACGCGCGCAATCGCGTTAAGCCGCCAATCGACGGGCTCGGCCAGCGGCACCGTCACCGCACCCGGCGCGGGGATCACCGTCAGCTCGGGCAGCGCGGCGACCCCGAGGCCAGCCGCGACGAACCGCGGGATCTCGCCGAGATCGGCCAGCTCGGTCGGCACGCGTCGGCTCAGCCGGAGAGCGGCGAAAGCACGGTCGAGCGTGACCCGGTTGCCGAAGCCGGAGCGGGCATCCACCCACGGCTCGTCCGCCAGGTCGGCGAGCGAGACGGAGGCCTGACCGGCCCGCGGATGCGCCTCCGGAAGCACGGCGAGAAACGGGGAGACCGCGAGCGGCCGGGTCAGGAGGTCGGGCACGGCGTCAGGGAGGCCGTGGAACGCGATGTCGAGCCTCCCCTGACGGACGTCCTCGACCAGACCTGACGATCCGCTGGGCGACGGGCCCAGACGGAGGTCGACCTCCGGGTGACGGCGGTGGAACTCTCCCATCACGCCGGGCAGGTCGACCCGCGTCAGGTTCGTGAAGATACCGACGCGGACGGTACCGCGGAGCGGACCCTCCCGGTCGGCGAGCTCGCGGATCCGCTCCATCGCCTGGAGACCGGCGCGCGCCTCCGCCAGAACCGCCTCACCGACATCGGTCAGCCGCACGCCGTGCGCATCCCGCGCGAACAGCGCCGCGCCCAGTTCGCGCTCAAGGCTCTGGATGCCGGCCGACACGGTCGACTGCGCCGCGAACACCCGCTCGGCGGCCCGGGTGAAGCTGCGCTCGTCCGCGACGGCGGTGAAGTATTCAAGCTGCCGGGCATCCATACTGCCATCGTACTTGTCGATTCTCACCATCGGGTATTTCCGTTGGACTCGATTGGGCCGCCGGAGGATCATTCTCTGCGTGAGCACCCTGACCGACACCCGCACCGCCACCGACCGCCCTCCCTTCCGCCTCCGTCATGGCGCCGGGTTCTGGGTCATCGCGGCGGCGTTCCTCGCGGTGATGGCGTTCTCCACCATCCCGACCCCGCTGTATGCGCTGTACCAGGCGCGCGACGGCTTCCCGACCTGGGTCGTGACCGTCATCTTCGCCGCGTACGCGGTCGGGGTGATCGCCAGCCTGTTCCTCATCGGGCACCTGAGCGACATCGCCGGGCGCCGGCGGATGATCCTGATCGCCGTGCTCCTCGAGATCGTCGCGGCGGCGCTGTTCCTGGTCTGGAACGACGTCTCCGGGCTGATCGTCGCCCGCACGCTCTCCGGCGTGGGTGTCGGCGCCCTCACGGCGAGCGCCACCGCGCACCTCAGCGAACTGCGCGCGATCGCGCGTCCCGAGGAAGGGCCCCGGCTGGCCGGGACGGTCGGCACGGCGGTGAACACCGGCGGCCTGGCCCTCGGACCGCTGATCGGCGGGGCGTTCGCGCAGTTCCTCCCGGAGCCGCTGCTGCTGCCGTACGCCGTCTTCCTGGTGCTGCTCGCCGTCGCCGCCGTGGCCGTCGCGCTGGTCCCCGAGACGGTCGAGCGGGCGGAGGAGCGGCCGGCGTACCGGCCGCAGCGCATCTCCCTCCCGGTGGAGGCGCGCGGCGCATTCTCGGCGGCGGCCGTCGCTGCGTTCGCCGGTTTCGCCGTCTTCGGTCTGTTCACCTCGCTGGCCCCGAGCGTCCTCGCCGGGACCCTGCACCAGACCTCCCACCTGCTCGCCGGCGCCGTGCCGTTCGCCGTCTTCGCCGCCTCCGCGGTGTCGCAGATCGTGTTCGCCCGGGTGTCCGGCCGTACCCAGCTGGTGCTGGCGCTGGTACTGATGCTGCTCGGACTGGGCGGGCTGGCCGCCGGCGTGCTCGCCGCCTCCCTCCCCGTATTCATCGTCAGCGGCATCTTCGCCGGGGCGGGTGTCGGCCTGCAGTTCCGTTCGGCGATCGCGGTGGCGGCATCGCTGGCCGCGCCGGAACGCCGCGGAGAAGTGCTGGCCGCGATCTTCCTGGTGGCCTACATCGGGCTCGCGCTGCCCGTGCTGCTGGTCGGAGTCGCCCTCATCCTGTGGCCTCTCGTGCCGGTGCTGGTCGTGTTCGTCGCGGCGATCGCGGTGCTGTCGGTGCCCGCCGGCCTGCGGATGCTGCGTCGCGCCTGACCGGCGGGTCGGCTACCGCTACGGGGCGGTTGCCATCCGCCGTAGGGTCGAAGGCATGACGAACACCGACGCAGCCGACGCATCCCGGCCCCACGCATCCCGGCCGGAAGCATCGCGGCCAGTCGCCCTGGTGACAGGCGCCACCCGCGGCATCGGCCGCGCGATCGCCGCCGAGCTGGGCCGGACGCACCACATCCTCGTCGGCGGCCGGGATGCAGACGCCGTGGAGGCCGTCGTCGCCGAACTGCCGTCGGCCGAAGGCTACGTCGCCGACCTGGTGGCGGACCTCACCGGGGCGTCACTGCCTGCGCTGCCGGAGCGGCTCGATGTGCTCGTCCACTCGGCCGGCGTGGAGGACGGCGGCACGATCGAGGAGACCGACGCCGAGACCTGGCGGCAGGTGTTCGAGGTGAACGTCTTCGCCGTTGCCGCCCTCACCCGGCGGGCGCTCCCCGCCCTGCGGGCGGCGCAGGGGTTGGTGGTCGCGATCAACAGCGGCTCCGGGTTCACGAGCGGAGCGGGAGGCGGGGTCTACGCCGGATCGAAGTTCGCCCTCCGCGCCCTCACCGACGCCCTCCGCGAGGAGGAGCGCCCGCACGGCGTGCGCGTCAGCAGCATCCACCCCGGCCGCGTCGACACCGACATGCAGCGCGCGCTGGTCGCCCGCGAGGGCCACGAGTACGACGCCGCCTACACGATCACCCCGGAGATGGTGGCCGCGACCGTCCGCACGGCCGTCGACCTCCCGCCCTCCGGAACCGTCGAGTCCCTCAGCGTCCGCCCGCTCCACCGTCGCTGACCCGCTCCGCCCCCGGCTTCCGTCCCCCGCGCCGAGCCCCCACCGTCGAGTACACGATTTGTGCACGCTTGAAGCGTTCCAAGCGTGCACAAATCGTGTACTCGACGGTGGGCGGAGGCGCGGGGAGGGCGGAGGCGCGGGGAGGGCGGAGGCGCGGGGAGGGCGGAGGCGCTAGGCGCCGTGGGTGGCCTTGTTCTCGTCGGGGCCGCCGCCGGAGTTGGTGTCCTCGCCGGGCTCGGGGGAGCTGCCGTCGGAGCCCGCGCCGTCGGGCAGCTCGTCCGCGTCGGGGCGCTTCTTCTCGTCGCTCATGGCGTGTTCCTTCCGTAGTGTCCTGACCGCGCGACGGTACCCCCATCCGCCCGGTTGGTCCATCGGCGAGCGGGGTCAGCGCGCCAGCGCGACGACGCCCGCGATCATCACGGGCAGAGCGATGAAGACCCCGGCAGCGGTGGCGATCCGCCGTGCCCAGATATCGAGCGGATTGCTCCGGGCGCTCTCATCGATCGGGAGGCTGAGGCGACGGATGGCGGTCATGGCTGGCTCCTGCGGGCGGGCGGTTTCAACGTGGCCCCACCAGCATCCGCGGACCCGACCGCGAACTGCAGGGATTGACAAGGCGACGGGAGCCGCCCCTCGCGCTCTGCCCCCTCCGCTACCGGAGGCACCCTCCGATGGGCCTAGACTGGCGTCCGAGATCACGGAGGCCTCGACGAACGACACCCAGCACCAGCCCGACCGGCGGCCGCTTCGCGCCCTGGTCACCGGCGGTTCGCGTGGGATCGGCCGCCGGATCGCCGAAACGCTCGCCGCCGACGGGATGGATGTGGTGCTCACGTTCCGGCGGGAGGCCGACGCGGCGGAGCAGGTCGTGGAGGGCATCCGTGCCGCCGGCGGAACCGCCCGGGCGCACCGGCTCGAGCTGGAGAGCGAAGAGGACATCGACCGGCTCTTCGCCGACGAGTTCCCGCCGGGGACGCGACTGGACGTGCTCGTCGCGAGCGCCGCCTCCTCTGCCTTCCGCCCCGCCGTCGAGCTGGAGCCCCGTCACCTGGAGCGCTCCTGGGCGACCAACGTGCGCTCGTTCGTCCTCCTGGCCCAGCGGGCCGCCGAGCGGATGGGGGCACCCGACCGGATGCGGCCGGCCGGCGGCCGCATCGTCGCCGTCACCAGCTACGGCAGCCACCGCGCCTTCCCGCTGTACGGCGCCATCGGCTCCGACAAGGCGGCGGTCGAGTCGTGGGTGCGCCACCTGGCGGCCGAGTTCGGCGTGGACGGCATCACCGTGAATGCGGTCAACGGCGGCCTCATCGACACCGACTCGCTGCACTACTTCTACGGCCACGACGGCGTGCCCGACCTCGACACGATGACCTCGCGCATCCCGCTCGGGAGGCTCGGCACCGCGGACGACGTCGCCGCTGCCGTGCGCTTCCTGGCCTCTCCTGCGGCCGGCTACATCACCGGCCACACCCTCGTCGTCGACGGCGGTCTCACCGTCGTCGCGCCACCGTTCTGGTCGGAACTCCGCCAGGACGCCTCCCCCACCGATCCGAGACGGAGCCGACGCCCACTGGACGCCTGAACCGCACCACCCGAGGAGAACGATGACCCTCACCGACCCGAACCAGCACCAGCAGCCGGACCTGCAGCCCGGCCAGCAGACCGCCATCCAGCCGAACACCGAGTACGACCCGGGCACCCTCCGTGCCGTCTTCGAGCAGCACTTCACGTATGCGTCGGCGGTCGAGCGGAACACGCACCGCTACGCCTCCCGAGTGGCCATCACCGACCCGCCCTCCGGCCGCAGCTGGACGTACGCGCAGCTCGGCGAGGTTACCGGCGGCCTCGTCGCCGGTCTGGCCGAGCGCGGCGTCGGCGTGGGCGACATCGTGGCGTACCAGCTGATGAACACGCCGGAGTTCGCTTTCCTGTACGTCGCCGCGCAGGGCCTCCGCGCCGTCAGCTCCCCGATGAACTTCCGGCTCGCGCCGGGCGAGACGGCGCACATCCTCGACGACTCACGGCCTGCCGTGTTCGTCTACGACGCCGCTGCGTCCGACTCCGTCGCCACCGCGCTGGAGCTGGCCTCCCACCGCCCGTCCGTGCTCGCCGCCGTCGGCGACGGCCCGCTGCTGCCCGGCGCCGTCCGCTTCGAGGACCTGGTCGTCGTCGGTGCTCCGTCCTTCCGGGCCCCGGAGGGCGCGAGCGTGTGGGACGAGACCTCGCGGCTCTACACGAGCGGAACGACCGGGATGCCGAAGGCCGTGCCGCTGACCAGCCTCAACGAGGTGCTGACCGCGCACGACGTGATCATGCACTTCCCCCTCGCCCCGACGGACCGGACCATGAACATGTCGCCGTGGTTCCACCGCGGCGGCAACTACTGCGCCGGACCCAACACGGCCTTCTACGTCGGAGCCGAGGTCGTCACCCTGCCGCGCTTCGACGCGGGCGTCGTGCTGGACAGCGTCCAGGAGCACGGCCTCACCTACGTGATCGGCGCCCCGACCAACCTGGAGCGGCTGGCCGACGCACAGGAGGCCGAACCGCGCGACCTGTCGTCGCTGCACGGCATCGTCACCATGGGAGCCCCGCTCGACCGGGCAGCGGCCCTGCGCTACCAGCGCGTCCTGACGCCGCGGATCGCTAACGGATACGGCACCACCGAGGCGTTCTGGAACACCTACCTCCGCCCTGAGGATCTCCCCGACGCGGCCGGCGCGGCCGGGCGGGCGTGCCTCGACGACGACGTTGCGGTGGTCAAGGTGTACGGCGACGACCGGATCGCCTCGCCCGACGACCTGGCCGCCAAGAACGGCCACGAGATCGGCGAGGTCATCATGCGCAGCGTGAAGAGCGGCTACGCCTACATGCACAACCCGGAGGAGCAGGCGCGCAAGTTCCGCGACGGCTGGATGTACCCGGGCGACCTGGCCAGCTGGGACGAGAACGAGATCGTGACGATCATCGGCCGCAAGGACGACATGATCATCTCAGGCGGCGAGAACGTGCACCCGGTCCAGGTGGAGGAGGTGCTGGCCGAGCACCCGGGAGTCGCGGACAGCATCGTGGTCGGCCTCCCGGACGAGGAGTGGGGCGAGGTCGTCGCCGCGTACGTGCAGCCGCGCACCGGCCGCCTCGAGGATGCTCAGGAGGCCGCCCGGGAGCTCGACGCGCACTGCCGGGCGAGCGTCTCGCTGGCCGACTACAAGCGGCCCCGCCGGTACGCCTTCGTCACCGAGCTGCCGTACACCGCGACCGGCAAGAAGCAGCACTTCGTCCTGCGCGACCAGTCGACGCGGGATGCAGCGGAGGGCCGGTTGGTGACACCCTGAACGCGAACCGTCAGACGTTGAGAGAGGGACGATCATGAGCGACGCGCCGCACCCGCAACCGATCGACCCGCGCGTCCCCCCGTCGGGAACCGGCTGCGCCGAGTGCACGCAGACGGGCAGCTGGTGGCTGCACCTCCGCCGCTGCGCCGCCTGCGGTCACATCGGCTGCTGCGACGACTCGCTCAACACGCACGCGACCAAGCATGCCGAGAGCACCGGCCATCCCATCATCCAGAGTTTCGAGCCCGGCGAGGACTGGTTCTGGGACTACCGCACCCAGGCGTACGTCGAGGGTCCGGAGCTCGCCGCTCCGGACAGCCACCCGGCGGACCAGCCGGTCCCGGGTCCGCACGGACACGTCCCGGGCGACTGGGAGGCGCTGCTGGAGGAGCACAGCGCCCGCTGATGCGTGGCCCTGACCGGGCGGCCCAGCGGGTTTCAGAAGGATGTCAATCCCTGACCTCGCTTCGTGACGGGTGGTTGCCTGAATCGTGAGCAACACGAAGGAGGCAGCCATGCTGGCGAGCTTCATGGGGATCCCCGTCGACCCTGCCCTCGAGATCATCCCGCTGACCGACACGTCCTGGCGTATCTGCGACACCCGCGTCGACCCGACCGAGCCGGGAGGCCTGCTGGCCTACGTGGAAAGCGACACGGGAGGCTGCAGCGTCATCCTGCTGCGGCCCGGCTTCACGGAGTCGGCGCACACCGACGGGTTCGCGGATGCGCTGTCGCTGATCAACTCGCGACTCGCGGGGACTCCGCGCGCCTGAACCGCCGGCTGTGGAGGTGCGGACTGGCCGGAGACCGCGCCGGCGGCTACCGTGGCGGGCATGAGCCCGTCGAAGTCCGAGACGTTCCTCGAGGTCGATGGCGAGGAGGTGCGCATCTCCAGTCCGGACAAGGTCGTCTTCCCCGAGCCGGGGCTCACCAAGCTGGACCTCGCCCGCTACTACGTCGCCGTCGCCGACGGCGCCCTGCGGGGAGCGGGCGGCCGACCCATGGTGCTGAAACGCTTCGTGAAGGGGCTGTCCCAGGAGCCGTTCTTCCAGAAGCGGGTGCCCGAGGGGCACCCGCCGTACATCGACACCGCGACCCTGCACTACGCCCGCGGGACGTCTGCGGAGGAGACCGTCGTGCGCAACGCGGCCGGCCTGGCGTGGGTGTCGAACCTCGGCTGCCTCGACCTCAACCCGCACCCGGTGCGGGCGGAAGACTTGGACCACCCGGACGAGCTGCGTGTGGATCTCGACCCGATGCCCGGCGTCGACTGGTCGCAGATCGTGGATGTGGCCTTCATCGCGCGAGACGTGCTGGAGGACAACGGTCTGGTCGGCTGGCCGAAGACGAGCGGGTCGCGCGGCCTCCACATCGTCGTCCGCATCGAGCCGCGGTGGGGCTTCGCCGACGTCCGCCTGGCCGCGGAGACCCTCGCACGTGAGGTGGAGAACCGTGCGCCGGGCCTCGCCACGGCTCGCTGGTGGAAGGAGGAGCGCGGCGAGAGCGTGTTCGTGGACTTCAACCAGAACGCGAAGGACCGCACCGTGGCCTCCGCCTACTCCGTGCGGCCGCTCCCCGACGCGCGCGTGTCGACGCCGCTCGACTGGGACGAAGTGCGGTCGCGGCGGCCGGAGGAGTTCACGGTCCCGACAGTTCTGGAGCGCTTCGCGGAGCGCGGCGACCCGCACGGGGGGCTGGATGACGCCGCCGGTTCGCTGGATGCGCTGCTCGGCCTCGCTAAGCGGCTCGGGCCTGCGGAGAAGCCTCCGCGGGCCGGTGACGGCGCGGGCCGCCGGGTGTCACTCATGCCGCTGATCGAGGTGGCCCGCACGCGGACGAAGGACGAAGCGATGGAGGCCCTCGACCAGTGGAAGGCGGAGCACCCGGAGGCGGCTGCCCGGTTGCATCCTGCCGACGAACTGGTCGATGGGATGCGCGGTTCCAGCTCGCTCTGGTACCGGGTGCGGGTCAACCTGCAGCACGTCCCGGAGGCGACCCGGCCCGACCAGGGTCCCTTGCTCGCGGACTACGACCCGTGGGCCGGGCGCGGGTAGCGTCTCCGCCCGCTCCGCCGTCTCCGCTTGGCCTTTCCCGGCGCGGCGTGCTTGTACAGCACCGGACGCGTGCGCCCCGCCCACCAGGTGTAGACGCCGATGAGGATCAGCGCCCCCAGGTAGATGACCGCCCACCACGGGAACTGCAGGCTCGCGTCGGTGTTCTTCGCCGCGTCCACGTCTTTGGGCGGTGTGGGGAGGATCCGCTTGCCGGTCACCAGGATGCGGTGGGTGTTGATGCCGAGCGGCGTACAGGTGACGAGCGTGACGAGGTCTTTGCCGGCCTCCTGCCGCAGCCTCGTGGTGTCCTCGGGTTCCACCACGCGCGTGTCGAAGACCTGGTAGGTGATGACCTCGCCGAACGTGGTCAGTGTGAAGCGGTCGCCGACCTTCACCTGGTTCAGGTTGGTGAACATGGTCGCGTCGGCGAGTCCGCGGTGGGCGGTGATGACCGAGTGCGTGCTCGTGCCGCCGACCGGGAGCGACGTGCCTTGCAGGTGCCCCGCTCCTTTGAGGAGGGCCGCGTCGCTGGTGCCGTGGTAGATCGGCAGGTCGACGCCGATCTTGGGGATCTGGATGCGGGACATCGCGCCGTTGGGAGTGTTGAGCAGCTTCCAGTAGTCGTATGTCTTCTGGCCCCGCTCGCTGCTCTTTCCGTCGCCCGTCGGGACATTGGTGTTGGCTTCGAGGACAGCGCCCGCGGAGAGGTCGCTGTTGTAGCGGTGGGCTTCGGCCAGCTGCTCGGACGCGGTCGGCTTGACCTTCTTGATCGCGTCGGCGTAGTGCTTGATGACGAGTGACTGGTTGTAGGCGGAGAGCCAGCTGGCGGCCGGCGAGTACGTGAGGACCGTCGCACCCAGCAGGGCCAGGACCGTGGTGAGGACCAGCAGGAAGTTGGGGCGCCAGCGGCGTTTGAAGGTGGCGTGTCGTGGGCTGTAGCGGGGCATACGATTCGGGTCTCGTTGTGGGGGAACGGGCGGGCCGGTTGTGCCGGCCCGCCCGTCCTGTATGCGACGAGTGCCTGTTAGGCGTTCTGGTCGCGGTTGCTGTTGCGGCGACGGACGATGAGCACACCGCCGATGGCGATGACGATCAGCGCGATGCCGCCGATGGTCAGGGCCACCTGGACGTTGGATCCCGTGAACGGCAGCGTGGGGACACCCTGCTGGGTGTTCTCGATCTGCAGCGGCGTCGCCGTGTTGGTGCCGGTCTTGACCATGACGGTGGTCAGCGCGGCGGTGCCGGAGGGCAGCACGAATCCGTTCGGCGCCACGATCTCTTCGAGGACGTAGCAGCGCTGCTGGAAGTCGTGTCCGGCCACGGTGGTGTTGGACACGGTGCCGTCGGCGGCGACCGTCTTCTCGGTGTCACCGATCCAGAGACCCGGGACGGTGAAGTGGCCCGAGCTGTCGGTGGTGATCTCGTACGCGGTGCTTCCGCCGGGGACCGTCACCTTCTGCAGGCCGGAGACATCGGTGATCGCCGAGCACACACCGGCGACGTCGGTCGTGCCCATGTAGATGTTGAACTTCGCGCCGGCGAGGCCATCGCTGAGGTTGGCGGCGTTGACCTTGTCGACGACCAGGTCGCCCCACCGGGTGGTGATGGTGGTGGACGGGGAACCGTCCGGACCGTTCGGGGTGCCAGGAGTGAGCTGGAAGTCGTTCAGGTTGACGAACGCCTGGTTGTCGATCTCCCCAGGAGCGTTGGCAGCGGCCTGGAAGCCGAACACCACGTTGTCGCCGGCGGTGAGCTTCGCCAGACCAGCCGGGGTGAACGTGACCGTCAGGGTCTGTCCGGCCCAGGAGGCGGTGAAGTCGGTGCCCGAGACCAGTGCGGTCGCGCCGACCTTGACCGTGACCGGGCTCGTGGTGTCCGGGGTCAGCTTGGCGTCGAGCGTATCCGTCATGATCAGCTTGCTGTAGACGTCGCTAGTGCCGAGCGCCGGGACCAGCTGGGTGACCTCGTAGCTCACGGGAGCGCCGAGCAGAGCGCCGTTGGAGGGCTGGTTGACCACATTCTTGGTCGGGCCCTGCGCAATGGTGTTCTTGGGGTACACGTTCACGTCGTAGACCCAGTTGCCGTTGAGGGTCGCGTTGTCCTCAGGCGTCGGCAGGGTGACGATGAACGGCGCGGCCTTGTCGACCACGTTGGACGGTGCGGAAACCTCACGCACGAAATACGCGCCGATCGGCAGCTTTCCCGTGCTGGAGGTACCCGTCGCATCCGTGGCCGCCATGCTGGTGCAACCGCTGAGGGTGTAGCTGCCCAGCGTCGTGACGCCCTGCGCCGCCGAGGCCTGCTTCTCGCCTGCCGTGATCGCGTTCACAGCGTTCCAGCCACTGTTGTCGCCACTGAGCAGGTCGATGTTGTCGATGTGGCAGTACTCGAAGACGACGCCGGAAATGGCGTCGGTGCTCGGGTTGCCGCCCGAGCCGTCCGGCTTCTGCGTGCCGTTACCCGGGTTCGCGAACTTGTGGATGATGATGGAGCCCTGCTGCGCCGAGTCGATCGACGCCGCATTGGCCGCCGGGGCGGCGACAACAGCACCCAGCACACCCAACGACAACACCGCCCCGACCATCCGGGCTGCTCGCCCGCGATGCCATGTGATTGCAGTCATTACGGTTTTCTTTTCCTTTCGAACCCCACCGCGACCTGCGATGAGAAGTGAGCGGAACGCTTGCGCGCTCACTGATAGAGACGTGGGGGTTCAGCGTTTCGTGACGGGTCCGCGCGGCTCTTTTTCCCTCGGCCGTGTAGGGTGTGCGGTCCACCCCGCCAAGGAGGGTCACACGCCCGCCACGCACCCGATGGAACCATCGGGGCGCTACCGGACATCACTGTGTAGGGGCGCATCCACCACGTCGAGAAGGGGCGACTGCGGAATGGCTCCGGAACCGGCGGCGAGGGTCTCGTCCGCCGGGCACACGAGGGCCGCACACCGGACGGGGGGGAAGGTGCGCGGCCCTCTCGGCCCGAGATCGCGAACGGACTTAGCGGATGGAATCCGGCCCACCGCCGACGCGGAAGGTCAGCGGCACCGGGTCGCTGGAGTGGCGCGCCGTCCGCGTGTCGCGCTCCATCCCCGATGGCTGAGTGAGCAGCCCGTACAGTTCGGGCCGACGGCCGAGGAGCCAGCGGCGTCCCGTGGCGAGCGGCAGCAGTTCGAAGTCGAGATCGGCGGTGACGACCGCCTCGTCGGCCACCGGCGTCTCGGCGACGATCCGCCCGTACGGGTCGAGGATCATCGCGTTCCCGGTGCGGATCTCGTCGTCGGGGCCGATCCCGTTGGCGAACAGCACGAAGATGCCGTTGTCGTGCGCGCGGGAAGGGAGCCACCGCATCAGCCACTCACGGCCCGATGGTCCGTTCACTGCCTCCTCGAGCGCACCCGGGTTCTCGTGGCGCTGATGCCAGAGCTCGCTCGGGATCACTTTCATACCATGGGGGCTGCGGGAGCTGGTGCCGCCCGTCTGGTGCGGGGCGATGAGGACGGTCGCACCCTGCAATGCGACGATCCTGGCACCGCGCCGTCGGGCAGGCAGACCGCGTATGAGTTGAACAGCCTGCCCTCGGAGAGTTCGAGGAACCCGACACCGATGCCCACTCCCAGACTCTCGGCGAGCGCGGCCACCTGGCTCACGAGCGGTCCGTCCGCCGGCTCTGCCAGGGCGAAGAGCTCGTCGGCGGTCATCTTGGTGAGATGCCAGTAGCCGAGCAGGCACATCTCGGGGAAGACCACCAGCCGGCTGCCCTGAGCGGCAGCCTCCTCGGCCATCGCGCCGACGATCTGGAGGTCCCGCACCGGGTCGGAGGGGATCGCCTCGAACTGGACGACCGATACGCGAAGCGACGCAGGGCTCGTTTCCATCGGCGTTCCTCCCTCTCCGGATTCCAGCTGAGCGCCTCCGCGGGCCGACCACCACGCCGGCCTGTCGCGCATCCGCGCGAAATCGCTCCTGTACGTCCGCACCGCCGCAGGAGCAGAATGACGCCGAGCAGTTACGGTTCCATTGATAAGAGGAGTGCTCATGTCCGCACCCACCGCCGCGCCCGGTCCCTCCGAGAGCCTCCGCCGCCGATCGCGGGAGGCGCTCACCGCGTTGGCTGTGCAGTTCCTGCTGGGCATGGCGGCCAACCTCATCGGCGAACCGGAGGGCGGCTTCGCCGTGGTCGTGGACTGGATCATCATCATCCTTCACATCCTGATCGCGATCGGCCTGGTCGTGGTCAGCATCAGGGTGTTCTCGGCCGCCCGGCGAGCCGGAGTCGGTCAGCGCCTGGCGGTGTGGGGCATCGTCGTCATCGCGATCACGTTCTTGGCCGGCGTCGGCACGATGATCAGCGGGAGCGACTGGGCGTCCTACGTGATGGCGACCGGCTTCCTCGTCGCGGCCGCGCTCTACGGGGCGACCTTCCTGGCCTCCTACCGTCTGGCGGAAGTTCCGCAGGCGTAGGCGTCAGCGGTCGGTCGCCGACGCACCCTCGAGTTCCGCCCGATACCGCGCGTACTTCGGCGCGCCGACCCTCCGCCACAGCAGCCTGACGGGCGCCGGCATGTTCGTCTTCAGGAACGCGGCGCCGCCGTCCGGCTGCGCGGCGAGGATCGCGCCGAGCATGTTCCAGGTCTGACCTTTCGGGGTGTGGGCCCGGCCATGCTTGCCGAACCAGTCCACCTCCCGCTCCGTCAGGGTGTGCTCCATGACCGGGACGATGGTCGTCTCCTCGTCCGGCAGGTGCACCGCCAGCGCCGCGTTGATCCCGTCGAGCGCCGCACGCACGGGCTCGGCGGTCGCTGACGACGGCGCCGCTCGCCAGCCGGGCACCGCAGCATCCAGCTCGCGCAGATGGTCCAGCATCGTCGCGTGCTGCGCCTTCATCCGCTCGACGTGCACGGCGCAGGAGGGTGCGCGCTCGTCGAGGGTCGGCCACAGGCGCTCGTCCTCGCCCTCATGGTGAGCATGCAGCGCGCCGGAGATCAGCGCGAGCTGCGCCGCGACGACGTCGGCGTGGGCGGTGTCGCCGTCGGCCACACCGCCCACCAGTCCTGCTGCTTCGGCGAACGAGCTCCGGAACAGGCGGTGGATCTCCGCCATCCCGCTCGCATCGCAGGTTTGCTGTCCGTCCAGCGGTGGTTCACCGGAGGAGGGGAGAGGTGTCGCTGACATGGCGGCACTCTACGACCCCCTCCGGCCTGTGCGCACTCCCCGATTCTCGGGAGGACCGGGGTCAGTGCGCGGCGACCACCGGCGTCTCGGCGCTTGTCGGCGCCTCGGCGCTCGCCGGCGAGACCGCGCGGACACGACGCCGGTACAGGAGAGCCGAGAGCACCGCGCCGAAGGCGAAGAACGCGGCACCCCACCAGTACGCCGTCGCGTAACTGTGGACGGCCGCCTCGCTCACCACGGCAGGCGTGGGCGGCAGGTGCGACGCCAGGTAGTCCGTCGCCGCCGTGGCGGCGAGGGTGTTGAGCAGCGCCGTGCCGATCGACCCGCCGACCTGCTGGCTGGTGTTGACCAGCGCCGAGGCGACACCGGCGAAGTGCCGGTCGACGCCCAGCGTGGCGGTCTGGATGGCGGCGGGCATGATCGAGCCCATCCCGGTCCCGAGGATCATCAGCCCGGGCAGGATGTCGGCCGCATAGTTGGCCGTGACGCCGAGATGGGTGAGGTAGACCATCCCGGACGCGGCGATGACCATGCCGATCGGCACCATCACCTTCGGCCCGAAGCGGGGCACGAAGACGTTCGTCGAGAACTGCGCCGCCAGGACGAGCATCACGATCATGGGCAGGAAGGCGAGTCCCGTCTGGATGGGCGTGAACTTCAGCGTCGTCTGGAGGTAGTAGGTGACGAAGAGGAAGATGCCGAACATGCCCGACCCGGCGATCAGGATGGAGCTGTACGAGGCTCCGCGGTTGCGGTCGAGCACGATGTGCAGCGGCAGGAGCGGATGCGTCGCCCGCCGCTGCCAGAGCACGAACGCGACCAGAAGCACGCCCGCCGCAGCGAGGTAACCCCAGGTCAGCGGCGAGGCCCAGCCGTCGCTCTCGGCGTTGGAGAAGCCGTACACCAGCGAGAAGAGCGCGGCCGAGACCAGCACGGTGCCGGGGACGTCGAGCTTCGGCCGCGGTCCCGTCCGCTGGACCGAGGTCACGAACAGTGCGGCGCCGATGATCGCGATGATGGCGATCGGGATGTTGATGTAGAGGTTCCATCGCCAGTTGAACTGCTGCGTGAGCACGCCGCCGAGCAGGAGGCCGACGGCGCCGCCCGCGCCGGCGATGGCGCCGAAGATGCCGAAGGCCCGGGCGCGCTCCTTCGGGACGGTGAAGGTCGTCGTCAGAACGGCCAGCGCCGTCGGTGCGAGCAGCGCGCCGAACGCACCCTGCAGCGCGCGGGCGCCGACCAGCATGCCGAACGTGCCCGCGGCGCCGCCCAGCGCGGAGGCGCCGGCGAAGCCGATGAGCCCGATGATGAAGGCGCGCTTGCGGCCGATGAGGTCGGAGATGCGGCCGCCGAAGAGCAGGAGGCTGCCGAACGCGAGCGAGTAGGCCGTCACGATCCACTGCCGGTCGGCGTTCGAGAAGCCGAGGTCCTGCTGGGCGGAGGGGAGGGCGATGTTCACGACCGTCGAGTCGAGCACGACCATGAGCTGCGCGAGCGCGACGGTGACGAGCGTCCACCAGCGCCGCGAGTGCGGCACGGACGCGGCGGGCGCTTCGGGGGCGACCGCGGTGAGGGAGGAAGTCTGCGACATGGCGGCAAGCATATACGAAACCGACGAGTTTCGGATATACCCAGTTCCAGAATTAACCTTACAATGGTGGGGATGCATCATCCAGACCAGAAGGAGCCGCAATGACGCAGCTCGAGACCGACGGAGTGCCGCGCAAGCTCGGCCGTCGCCGGGACCACACGCGCGACGCCGAGATCCTCGACGCCGCGCTCGAGGTGCTGGCCGAGACCGGCTACGACGGGATGACGATCGACATGGTCGCCGCTCGGGCGAAAGCAGGCAAGGCGACCGTGTACCGGCGCTGGGCCTCCAAGGGCGACCTGGTGGTCGACGCGATCGCCTGCATGAAGAAGAACGACATCGACCTGGACAACCTGCCCGACACCGGCACGCTGCGCGGTGATCTGGTGGCGATGATCCGGCCGCACGCCATCCAGGACGGCGAGAAGAAGCTCCAGGTCATGGCGGGCATCACGTCGATGCTCGCCCGCGACCCTCAGCTGGTGGATGCGGTGACGGCGGCGATCGTCGAACCGCGCGCCTCCCTCAACCGCGTGTTCATGCGGCGGGCGATCGAGCGCGGCGAGATCTCGCCCGACACCGACGTGGACACGATCTCCATGATCATGCCGTCGATGACCGCCTACCGGGTGCTCATCCTCCAGAAGCCGGTGGACCGGGAGTTCCTGCTGTCGCTGATCGACGGCGTGGTGCTGCCGGCGGTCGGCCTGAAGGCGTAGCCGTCAGCGGGACCGCAGGTTGCTGCGGTGTGGCGTCACGATTGCCATCGCTCGCCGCGCCGCAGACGTTCCCCCGCACCGCACTCATCCTCTATCAGCGGAACAGGCCGCTGTACGCGTTCAGCGCGGGCTGGCCGCCGAGGTGCGCGTAGAGCACCGTGCTGGTGCGCGGGATGTCACCGGAGATGACGAGGTCGATGAGCCCTGCGAGCGACTTGCCCTCGTAGACCGGGTCCGTGATCATCGCTTCGAGCGACGCCCCGAGCCGCATGGCCTCCATCGTCGACTCCACGGGGATGCCGTACTCGTCGCCGGCCCAGCCCTCCAGCACCGTGATCTCGTCGTCGCGGAGGTCGCGGTCCAGCCCGATGAGCTGCGCGGTGTGACGGGCGATACGGCCGACCTGGTCCCTGGTCTTCTCGATCGTCGCCGACGCGTCGATGCCGATGACACGACGCGGACGCTCCTGGCCGGCGAACCCGGCGATCATGCCGGCGTGCGTGGAGCCGGTGACCGTGCAGACGACGATCGTGTCGAAGAAGACGCCGAGCTCACGCTCCTGCTGCTCGACCTCGTACGCCCAGTTGGCGAAGCCGAGGCCGCCCAGCGGGTGCTCGGAAGCGCCTGCGGGGATGGCGTACGGCTTGCCGCCTTCGGCCTCGACCTCCTCGATCGCCTGCTGCCAGGAGGAGCGGATGCCGATGTCGAAGCCGGCGCTGTCCAGCGTGACCTTCGCGCCCATCATCCTCGACAGCATGATGTTGCCCACCCGGTCGGTCAGGGGGTCCGGCCAGTCGACCCAGTTCTCCTGGACCAGCCGCGCCTTCAGACCGAGTTTCGCCGCCACGGCGGCCACCTGGCGGGTGTGATTCGACTGGTAGCCGCCGATCGACACGAGCGTGTCGGCACCCTTCGCCAGAGCGTCGGGGACGAGGTACTCGAGCTTGCGGGTCTTGTTGCCGCCGAACGCGAGCCCGCTGTTCACATCCTCCCGCTTCGCCCACAGCTGCGCGCCACCCAGGTGCTTGGTCAGCCGGTCGAGCGGATGGATCGGGCTGGGACCGAAGGTCAGGGGGTAACGCTCGAAGTCGGAGATGGGCATGCGCGGGGCTCCTCGCAGTAGGGGATGTCCAATATACTGCACATTCGTTAGGCTGCTGTCTATGCCGACTCCCACGACGGGCAACCTCCACGCCCGGTCGCTGCTCCGCGACGATGTCTACGAATCGCTCAGAGACGCCATCGTCGACGGCACCTTCGCGCCCGGCGAGCGCCTGCGCGACCAGGAGCTGGAGGCGTGGCTGGGCGTGAGCAGAACACCCATCCGGGAGGCGCTGCTCCGGCTGGGACGGGCCGGGCTGATCATCGCGAAACCCGGGCGCGCGACCATCGTCGCCCCCTCGGACCCGTCAAGCGTCGGCAACGCCCAGCAGGTGGCCTCCGCGATGCACGAACTGGCGACACGGCTCGCCGTGCCGCGGCTGACCGACGCCGACCTCGCCGAGATGGAGGAGGCGAACGGCCGCTTCGCGAGCGCCCTCGAGCGCGGTGACATCGACGGCGCGATGCAGGCGGACGACGACTTCCACGACGTGCTGGTCCGGTCGAGCGCCAACCCGGTCATCGCCGAGATGCTCGAGAACGTGACGCCGCTGATCCGACGGGCCGAACGCCAACGGTTCGCCTCGCTCGCCGGCCGGGACTCGGTCGCCCAGCATCAGGGGATCATCGAGCTGTCACACGCCGGAGATGCGGAGGGCGCTGCCGCGCTCATCCGCGAGAACTGGCTGAGCCTCAACCCGCAGCTGACGGGCCGCGACGACTGATCTCGAACGACGGGGCCGCGGACCTCGCGCGGGCGTCAGCCGGCATGGCCCTGGACGAAGCGGGAGGCGGTGGTCTCCACCAGCTCTGCGTCCGGCACCAGTGGCGGGATGGTGGGGTCGTCGGGCAGGTCGATGGAGGCTGTGAGCCGGATGTCCTGCGAGGACGCCCCGACCTCGATGCGGAACTCGCCGCCCTCCCGTCGCCACAGACCGGTGCGGCCGTCCGGGCGCACTGCCGCGGAGTCCCAGTACGCGAAGTCGCGGCTCTCGAGGTCGAAATCGATGCGAACACTCGCGCCCGCTTCCAGGTGGACCTTCTCGAAGCCGCGCAACTCCCGCACCGGGCGGTGGACCTCGGCGTCCGGATCGCCGACGTAGAGCTGGACGACCTCGGCGCCGGCGACCGGCCCGTCGTTCGCGATCGTGCAGGACACCCGCACCGAGCCTGCCTCGGCGTCGCGCACCTCCACGGTCAGGTCGCTGTAGCGGAAGGACGTGTACGAGAGCCCGTGACCGAAGGGGTAGCGCACCGGCCGGCGCAGCGCGTCGTACCAGCGGTAGCCGATGAAGACACCCTCGCCGTACAGCACCGTGCCGCGTTCGCCGATCCAGTTGGGGAAGCCGGGGGTGTCCTCGACCGCGAGCGGGAACGTCTCGGCGGTCTTGCCGGACGGGTTGGTACGCCCGAACAGCACGTCCGCGACGGCGGAGCCGGTGCCCTGCCCGCTGAGCCACGCTTCGAGGATCGCGTCGACGCGGTCGTGCCAGGGGTCCATCGCCACCGGGGAGCCGTTGGACAGCACCACGGTCAGCGAGGCGCCGGTGCGCTCGCGCAGGTCGGCGAGCCGGGTAAGCAGGGCGACCTGGTCGGCAGGGAGGTCCAGGGAGTCACGGTCGTTCGCCTCCTGCTCGGAGGAGAGCGGGAGGCCGGCGAAGACGACGATCGACTCCGCATCCTCCGCGGCCGCGGCCGCCTCGTCGATGAGCCGCTGCGCCGTCTCGGACAGCGGGCCGCGTCCTGCGTGCTGGACCGCCTCGGCCAGCTGCAGCTCCTTCGCCAGCGTGGCGGAGCGGCGCGCGACCCGCGGCCGCTCCTCGTCGTGGGTGATCCCGTGCGCGGCGAGGATCGCCAGGTTGTCGTCCTGGTAGGCGTTCTTGGTGGCGTAGACGTAGCCGGGCGCGTAGACGACCCGCTCCCCGGCGATGGCGCGGATGGCCTGCAGCGGGATGTCGACGCGGGTGGCGTCGACTCCGGACGATCCTCCGCCCTGGATGCGCGCCTGCTCGGCGAAGGCGCCGATCACCGCGATCGTTCCGCTGCCCGTCTCGGCGAGCGGCAGAACAGGGGCGGCACGGCCGGGCGCCGGTTCGTTGCGCAGCAGCGCGAGGCACCCGGCGGCGGCCTCCCGCGCGAGAGCGTGGTGCTCCTCGGCACCGAGCAGCGCCGACTGCTCGGGAGTGAGCCGGTCGCCGGCCGCGTGCCCGAGCCCCATGACCGGCCCCTCCACCAGGTCGTCGCCGGGATACGCGCGCGCGACCAGCGTGAGCACCCGCCGGGCGGCGTCGTCGACGAGCGCTTCGTCGAGCTCGCCCGCGCGCACCGCGGTCACGATCTCGGCGTCGGTGATGCCTCCCGTCCCCGGCATCTCGAGGTCGAGCCCGGCACGGAGGGCGGCGACACGGTCGTGCACGGCGTTCCAGTCGGAGACGACGGCTCCGCGGAAACCCCAGTCCTCGCGCAGCACCTCGGTGAGCAGCCAGCGGTTCTGCGACGCGTGCACGCCCAGCAGGCGGTTGTAGGAGCACATCACCGTCCACGGGTCGGCCCGGCGGACCACCCGCTCGAAGGCCGATAGGTACGTCTCGCGGAGCGTCCGCTCCTCGGCCACCACGGAGATGCGGGTCCGCTCGATCTCCTGGTTGTTGGCGGCGAAGTGCTTCAGCGACGTGCCGACGCCCACCGACTGCACCCCCTCGACGTAGGCTGTGCCGAGTTCGCCGGCGAGCAGCGGGTCCTCGGCGAAGTACTCGAAGTTCCGCCCGCAGAGCGGGGACCGCTTCATGTTGACGCCGGGACCGAGCACGACCTGGACGCCCTCCGCGCGCGCCTCCTCGCCGATGGCGGCAGCAACGCGGCGCATCAGGTCGCGGTCCCAGGATGCGCCCATGGCCGACGCGGTCGGGAAAGCCGTCGCGGGCACCCACACCATATCGACGCCGGTCTCCTTCCGGAGCCCGTGCGGCCCATCGCCGACCTCGATCGCCGGAACGCGAGCGGGGAGGCCGGGACGGTCGATCTCCTGGGTGAACCAGTCGTCGACACCGGAGAGCAGGGAGGCCTTCTCCTCCAGCGTCAGTGCCGACAGGGTCTGTTCGACGTCGAACGGGGGCACAGGCATGGTGGTCCTTCCAGGACGCGCGGCTCGGGGCCGCGCAGCGGTGGTCAGTGAGAGGTCTGCAGCAGGGCCGCCGCGCTGCGGTCGACCAGGAAGCGGGGCGACGCGCACTGCGTGAGGATGGTCGCCGGCCAGTCCGGCTCGTACGCCTCCGCGGCGGCGAGCCGGCGGACCGTGCCCTGCTTGTGCTCGCCGGTGACCACCATGATGACCGAGCGAGAGAGGTCGCGGATCGTGCGGATCCCGACGGTGACGCCGTACCGCGGCGCATCCTCCAGCCTCCCCAGCGTCGGGAAGGTGCCGAGGTTGTCGCGACGGGTGTCCTCGCCGAGCGCCACGACGCGCGTGAGCGTGTCGGCTGCCGCGCCGACCGGGTTCAGGGCGACGTGCCCGTCGGACGCGCCGGAGGCGAGCAGGAACACATCGATGCCGCCTGCCGCTTCGAGTGCACGGTCGTAGTCGCCCTCCTGCGCCTCCGGATCGGGAGACCACAGATTCCGGTCGGGGATGCGGCGCCCGGGACGCGCCGCGGCGTTCAGCCGATCGACGATCTCGCGCCGGCCGAAGCCGAGGCAGCTGTGCGGCAGCGCCGGGTCGACGGCCCGGAAGCCGTCCGCCGTCTTCTCGACGTACTCGTCCATCAGCGCGACGACGACCCGGCTGAGGTCGAGGTCGCGCTCGGCGACGAGGACGGCGAGCTGCTCGTAGGTGGTGAGGGGGCTGCGCCCGCTCGGGCAGCCCAGGACGAACGGCCGGCCGGCGGCGGTCGCGGCCTGGATCGCGTCGGCGATCAGTCCGGCGGCCGTGCGGCCCACCTCGTCGGGGGTGTCCAGGATTTCAGGCGCGATGCGCATCGGGGCTCCTTGTCGGGGAAGAGGGGTGAGGCGGGACGGGGATGCCCGTCACTCCTTGATCGCGCCGTTGAGCACGCCGCTGATGAAGTGCCGCTGGAAGAACGCGTACAGGATCAGGACGGGCACGGCGACGATCAGGGAGCCCGCGGCCAGCAGGTTCACGTCGAGGGTGTTCTTGCCCTGGAACACGCCGAGGGCGAGGGTCGCCGGCTGGATGGAGGGGTCGGCGATGAAGACCAGGGAGAGGAAGAAGTCGTTCCAGGTCCACATGAACGACAGCAGTGCCAGCGTCAGCACCGCTGGGCGGGAGATCGGCAGCAGGATCTGCCACAGGATCCGCCACGAGCGGGCGCCGTCCATCTCGGCGGCCTCGATCAGCGACGACGGCACCGCGCGGAACGTGGCCCGCATCCAGAATGCCCCGAAGGGAACGCCCATCCCGATCTGGATGATGATCAGCCCGAGCCACGAGTTCGTCAGCCCGATCGACTGGAACGTGTAGTACAGCGGGATGATGAACACTTCGGCCGAGATCATCAGGCCGAACAGCACCAGCGGGAAGAGGACCTTCTGACCGGCGACCCCCAGCACGCCGAAGGCGAAGCCGGAGAGGATCGCGAGGACCGTCTGGCCGGCCACCGCGCCGATCGTGATCACCGCGGAGGCGAACATCGCCGAGCCGAAGCCTCCCGCGTTCCAGGCGGTGACGAAGTTGCTGAACTGCGGGTGCAGGAGGTCCAGCTGCCCGCCCCGGTTGGGGCTGAGCGAGGTGAACAGGAACCAGACGACCGGGAAGAGGACGAAGACCGAGACGAGGATCAGCACGGAGTGGTTGAGCAGGCGCTCGGCGCGGGAGATCATGCGTTCTTCTCCTCGGAGAGTTTGGTGATGACCAGGGCCACCAGCAGGCAGACGACGGCGAGGATGATGCCGATCGCGGCGGCCATGCCGACGTCGGGGTTCAGGAACGCCTTGCGGTAGAGCAGCAGGGCCGGAGTCGTCGTGGACGTTCCGGGCCCGCCCTGCGTCGTCACCCACACCAGGTCGAAGGCGCGGAGGGCGCCGGTCACCGTGAGCGTCAGGGCGACAGCCACCTGCCCCTTGAGGCTGGGCAGTGTGATGGAGAAGAACTCGCGGATGGGGCCGGCCCCGTCGATCCTGGCCTGCTCGTACAGCTCGACCGGAACGGCCGCGACGCCTGCGACGAACAGCACCATGCAGAGACCCATCGCGGTCCAGGTGCCGATCACGCCGAGAGCGGGGAGCGCCCAGGTGAAGTCACCCAGCCAGTTCTTGGCGAGGTCGCCGAGCCCGACGGCGCGGAGTGCGGAGTTGAGCGGCCCGTCCGGTCCGTAGATGCGCTTCCAGATCACCGCGACGACCACGCTGGTGAGCACCTGCGGGAGGAAGAGGAGCCAGCGGTACACGCCGCTCCCCCGGGTGGTGCCCCGGCCGAGCAGGGCCGCGGACAGCAGGCCGAGCGCGATCGGGATGAGCGCGAAGAACACCACGAGCACCAGCACGTGGCCGAGCGATTCGAGCAGAGCCGGGTCGGTGAAGAACGAGACGTAGTTGCTGACGCCGACCCAGCGGGCGGCGCTGACCCCGTCCCAGCTGTAGAACGAGTAGTTGAGGCTCTGCCCGATCGGGACGAGCACGACGAAGCCGTAGAACAGCAGCGCTGGAGCGGCGAAGGCGAGCCCCAGCCAGCGCCGCCGACGGGCGCGCGGCGAGAGCGATCGCCGAAGCGTCTGCGACCGCGTGGACCGGCCGCGCACCGCCGGTGCAGCGGCCGGTGCTTCCGGCCGCTGCACCAGTTCGGAGGAGGACATCGGCATCAGCCCTTCGCCCGCTGGGCCTGGAAGGCGTCGTAGTCCTTCTGGCCCGCGTCGGCGAGCTGCTGCGGGGTGACCTGCCCGGCGTACAGCTGCTGGAGCTGGCCGCCGATCGTGTCGAGCATCGACGGCGTCGACCAGTCGAAGTAGGGCGTGTACCCGTTGTCCTTGTCCAGCGCCTGCTGCGCGGTGATCTCGGTCGCCAGCTCCGGCTTGCCGCCGGGGATGGTGAGGTCGGAGTGCAGCAGCGGCAGGAAACCGTGGTCCACAGCCTCCTGGGCGGCGGACTTGCTGGCCATGAAGTCGAGGAAGGCAGCCGCGGCATCCGGGTTCTTCGACTTGGACGAGATGGCCAGGTTGGCAGCGGATGCGCCCGTGCCCACGACCTTGTCGCCGTCGACCTGTGGCAGCTGGACGTAGCCGAAGGTCTGGTTCTGGGCGTCCGAGAAGGGGAGCGAGCCGGTGTACTCGAACCGGAAGGCGGCCTTGCCGGTGAGGAAGTCGTTCTGAGCGTCCGCGTACTGGATGCCCGCGTAGTTCGGAGTGAACCAGCCGTCGTCCGCCCACTTCTTCACGTCGGTGGCGGCCTTCACGATCCCCGTGTCCGTGATCGGGACATTGCCGCTGGAGTAGACGAAGTCACCGATCTTGTCCGCCGGAGCGTAGAGGTTCTGCAGGGCGAACAGCATCGCCGTCGCCGAGCCCTTGTCCTGCGAACCGTAGGCGAGCGGCACCTTGCCGGCGGCCTTCACCGCTGCGGCGTCCTTCTCGAAGTCGGCGAGCGTCTTCGGCACCGGGAGGCCGAGCTGATCCAGGATCGCCTTGTTGTAGTAGAGACCGATCAGCGACGACCGGGCCGCCGGCGTTGCGTACAGCGAGCCGGTGCCCATCTGCTTGCCGTCCGGCGTGAACTCCAGCTGCCGGGCGATGGTGTCGGGGAACTCCTTGTCCCAGCCGTAGAGCTTCGAATAGGCGTCGAGGTTGAGGATGCGGCCGCCCTTGGCGAGCGTGCCCATCGACTGCCAGCCGTTGTTGACCAGCGCGATGTCCGGGCCGTTCGGGTCGGCGAGACGGAGGTTGACCGTGTTCATCACCTGGCCCCAGTCCTGGGTGGTCCGCTTGATGGTGATGTTCGGGTGCTGCTTCTCGAAGTCCTTGACGACGGCATCCATCCACTTGCCCTCGTCGTTCTGCCAGAAGTCGAGGATCTTGAGGGTGACGTCCTTGCCGGAGACATCCGTGGAGACGGGGCGGGAGGAGCCGGCCGCCGTCGAACCGCCCGGCGCGCACGCCGTGAGGCCCAGGGCCAATCCGGCTACCAGAGCGATGGCTCCAGCGAGGTGACGCTTCTTCATGCGAGTCTCCTTTAACTCGTCGCGAGTTCTTGCGCCGCCGATCGGCGCGGAAGCAACGCTAACCATAACCAGCTCAGTTAGTCCACTTCGGGACGGATTAACAACCATTCCGTGAACTGGTATGCCGATCATCGGCCGCTGAGAGGGGATTCCACGCCTCCTCGAGGACCCGGTGAGCTCGGAAAGCCATCCAAGAAAGCGGACCAGTCGGGCATTTGGTTGGAAATTCTGTTGCGACTGGCATAACTGGACTTCTTATGTCTAGCGTTGGGGAGGCACCGAAGCCGGTGCCGTGGCCCCGGACGGTGCGAGGAGAGACAGATGACCCAGGTGGTCGGTGTGGACATCGGCGGCACGAAGACCCGCATCGTCGTCGCTTCCGCCGACGGCGCAGATGCCGATGCCGATGCCGCGTCGCAGGAGCTGCTCGTGCCCTCCTCGACGTGGCGGAAGCGCCTGGGCGACTTCGCGGGGGATGCGGTCGCTCTGCGCGACCTCCTGATCGATGGATTCGGCCCGGGCATCCTGGAGTCGGCCGTCGCCGTCGGCGCCCACGGGTGCGAGAACAGCGAGCAGTGCCTCGCGTTCCAGACCGAACTCAGCGCGGTCCTCGAGGGCCCCGTGCTCGTCGTCAACGACTCGGAGCTGATCGCCCCGGCGATGGGCGACGAGGGTGCGATCGGCGTCGTCGTCGGCACCGGCTCGATCGCGACCGTTCGCGATACCGCGGGCGAGCTCGTCACCGCCGGAGGCTGGGGCTGGCTGCTCGGCGACGAAGGGAGCGCCCCCGGGCTGGTACGCGAGGCGACCCGCGCCGTGCTCGACGATCTCGACGGCGGCGGCGCCATCGACCCGCTCGGCCGCCGGCTGATGGCCGCCTTCGGCGCGGCCGGCGGCGACGAGCTCGCTCTCGCCGTGACCGATTCGGCAGCGGCGGAGACCTGGGGCGCTCACGCCCCGGAGGTCTTCGCCGCGGCCGATGAAGGCTCCCGCCTGGCGATCACGGTGATCGACGACGCGGCCGACTCGCTCGCGTGGCTCGTCGAGCGCCTGCTCGACCGGGGCATCCCGGCGGACGGCGTGGTGGCGGGCGGCTCCGTGATCGAACGGCAGCCGCGGCTGCAGGAGGCGTTCCGCTCGGCCCTCGCCCGGACCCACCCGATCCTCCCCGTCGCCATCCTCGACAGACCCCCGGTGCTCGGCGCCGTCGCCCTCGCGCGCCGGCTCGTCCGCACCTCAGCCACTCATCCCCTCACGATCGGAGACATCCAGCCATGAAAGTAACCCTCATCGGAGCGGGCAGCCGCGAGTTCGCCGGGACCATCATCCGCGACCTGCTCCTGAGTGAGCCGATCGCCGAGAAGGGTCTCGACATCGTCCTGATGGACATCGCCGCCGAACCGCTCGTCGAGATGGAGGACTACGCCCGCGGCCTCATCGCGCAGCTCGACCACGGCGCCACGGTCTCCTCCACCACCGACCTGGATGATGCGGTCACCGGTGCGGATTTCGTGGTCACCGCGATCGAGGTGAACAGGTACCACTACTGGTCGCAGGACTTCACCGTGCCTCGCACCTTCGGCTTCCGCCAGGTGTACGGCGAGAACGGCGGCCCCGGCGGCCTGTTCCACGCCCTCCGCCAGTTCGGTCCGCTGCTGCAGATCGCCCGCGCCATCGAGCGCCTGGCGCCGGACGCGCTCTTCATCAACTTCTCCAACCCGGAGCACAAGGTGTGCGAGGCGATCACCCGGCTCACCTCGGTGAAGGTGGTGGGCCTCTGCCACGGCTACTTCCAGGGCGCACGGCAGGTCTCCGCCCTGCTGGAGCGGCCGCTCGACGAACTCGACCTGGCCGCAGCGGGCATCAACCACTTCACCTGGTTCCAGCGGGTCCGCGACCGCGCCACCGGCGAGGACCTGTATCCGGTCCTGCGCGAGCGGGAGCGCGACGCCAACTGGGTGTCCGACTGGCACGAGGTCGGCCTGTCCCGCATCCTGTTCCGTCGCTTCGGCCTGTGGCCGTCGCCCAGCGCGAACCACATCGGCGAGTACCTCTCGTGGGCGGACGACTACGTGCCGGCGCAGCTCCAGTACTTCCACGACCCTGCCGACGGTTCCCCGTGGCGCGAGGGCGCGGCGACTCCGGAGTGGTACTACGAGATCCGCTTCGCCGACACGGACCGCCCCTACCAGCCGCCGAAGCACGCGCAGAAGTCGCTCGAGGCCACGCTCGCGGACCGGCCGCTGGTGTCGTCCGAGGAGCTGGCCATCCCCATCATCGAGTGGATCGCGTGCGGCGTCGAGCGCGACCTGCCGGCGGTGAACCTGCCGAACCAGGGCGCCATCCCGGGACTTCCCGACGACATGGTCGTGGAGGTCGCAGCGACGGTCGAAGACGGACGGTTGGTGCCCGTCGCGGTCGAGCCGCTGCCCGAGGGCATCTTCGCCATGGTCCGGCTGCAGGGCAGCATCCACAAGCTCCTCGTGGAGGCCTACGCCGAGGAGTCGAAGGCCAAGCTGCTGCAGGCGATCCTGCTGGACCCGGTGGTCGACTCGCACAACCGCGCCGTGGCCATGCTGGACGAATTCCTGGAGCTGCAGAAGGACATCCTGCCCCCGCTGCGCTGAATCCGACCGCGCGACCGGAGGCGTTCCTCGTCAGGAGCGGGGCCTCCGGTCGTCGTCATTCCGCGCGATACAGGTCGGCGTGGAACCGGTACGCGTCTCCGCGGTAGGTGTTGAGACCGAGCAGGACCGGCGTGCCCGCCCGGTCGTAGGCGATCTCACGGCCGACGAGGACGGGGCTCCCCGCTGCGATACGCAGGAGCGCCGTGTGCTCGGCGCCCGCCGCCTCGGCCTGGACGCTGTACGCGCTCCGGTAGATCGAGACCGCGCAGTGCGTCTGGAGGCTGTCGTACAGCGAGACATCCGTCAGGTCGACGTCGAGCAGCGGATGCGCCACCGTCAGCGGCAGCACGTTCCGGTCGACGCAGATCGGGGTGGAGTTCATACCGCGCAACCGCACCAGTTCGAGCACCTCGGCGCCCGGGGTGATGCCCAGCCGGTTCGCCTCGTCCAGCGTCGCCGTCCTCACCGCCTTCTCCAGCACCTGAGCCGTCGGCGTGTGACCCCGCTGGCGTGCCATCTCGGTGAAGCTCTGCAGGGTGCTCGGCGGCTCCCCCACTGTCGGGCTCGGCACGAACCAGCCGCGCTGCGGCGAGCGCGCGACGCGGCCCTGCCGCTCCAGGTCTTCGAGCGCCATGCGGACCGTGCTCCGGCTGACGTGCAGGCTCTCGGCCAGCAGCCGCTCGCCCGGGAGCTTGGTCCCCGGCTGGTAGATCCCGTGGTTGATGGCGTTGCCCAGTTCACGGGAGACCCGGGTGGTGATGGTCGGAGTCTTCACCCACTCAACATACCAATCGGTCCACTGACCACCGATTGCGGACACGTTGGTACAACTGGGCCGGTCCTCAGGCGCTCCTGCGAACGAAGTGACGGTGGCGCGGCCGGCGCTGTGCCGGCCGCGTCACCACCCTTCTACGCTTCGCCGTTGCGGCGGCGGCGGATCAGCATCAGGACTCCGCCGACGGCGAGCAGCACGACAGCGAGGCCGCCGGCTCCCCAGCCGATCGTCGATCCGGTGGAGGCGAGTGCCGCGACGGCAGCCGGGTCCACGGTGTGCTTGGTCGCGCACCCGGGGTTCTTATCGGGCGCCGGGACGCAGGAGGCGATGGCATCCGGGCTGGTGACCGCGTTGGCGATCGTCTCATCGCCTGCGCCGGTCACGACCACCGAATACGTGATGGTCACGACCTGGCCGACGGCCAGGGGGCCCGTCCACGTCAGGTGGTCGCCATCCCGCTTCACGGTTCCGGACGTCGCCTTCTCGTCCCCAGCCCAGTTCGCGTCGTCCAGCACCTTCGACAGGTCGTCGGTCAGGTGACCGGTGACCGCGGTGCCGCCGGTCTGCGTGACCCGGACGGTGTAGTGGATACGGTCGCCCGGCTTCACCGTCTTACCCGACGCCGGGTCCGACGTCTTCGAGAAGGTGTAGCGACCCTCCGTGTGGTGGGTGGTCGTGCACTCCGACGCGTCGCGGCAGCCCTCGGAGGTGACCACGTTGACGAGCGAGCCGTCACCCGCCTGCGTGCCGTTCACCGTCACCGAGTACGTGACATGCGCGACGCCGCCGACCGGTATGGTCCCCGTCCAGTCCAGGTGGTCACCGGTCACGGTCGCCGCGCCGATGTCGGAGGCGACGTCGCCGTTGTAGGCGGCGTCGTCGGTCACCTTGGAGAGGTCGTCACTGAAGGCGGCGTCCGCCGGTGCGCTGCCGCGCTGGGTGACGGTCACCGTGTACGTGATCGTGTCGCCGGCCTTCACCTCCGCGCCGCTCGCCGGGTTCGACGTCTTGACGACGTCGTAGGCCACCAGGTCGATGCCGGCCGGGTCGCACGGGATGGTCGGAGCGACACCCGAGTCGGCCGGGGTGTCGGCCGAGGCGCACGCCGTGTTGACGAACGATCCGCCGGGCAAGGTGTCGTCCAGCGCGAGCGTGTAGGTGTGCGACTGCTTCTCACCCGGAGCCAGCGAGGCGACCTGGAACGCGCCGGCGGTCGGGTTCTTGTCGTCCGTCACGTTCAGGTTCGTGAGCGTTCCCTGGCCGGTGTTGGTCACGGTGATGCGGTAGTTGACCGTGTCTCCGTAGTGGAACACCGGGTAGTCGACCGCACTGTTCGCGTCGTGCCAGGTGCCGTCGGCGGCCTGGACCTCCTTCAGCAGCTCGGCCGAGTAGTAGGCCGCAACGGTCAGCTCTGCGGAGGTCCGCATCACGAGGGCCGTGTGGCCCGCGATGGACTGCGCGCGGTTGACGAGCGTGTCGCCGCCCTTCACGCCGTCGGTGGCGATGTGCACGCCGAATGCCTGAGAGGCGCCCGGCGCGAGCGAGCCTCCGATCACCCGGATAGCGGTGGCGTTCGTCGGCATGGTCGTCGTCCACCCGGCGGTGTTCCCGGTCGGGTCGCCCGGCACTGCGCCGTTCTGGGCGTTCGACGGGTCGTCGGAGAGCGTCTTCGGGTCGGCCGTCGTGTAGTAGACGGTCGCGCCGAGCGGGACATTGACCGAGGTCAGCGCGTACGAGCCGGAGAACGCGGTCCCACGGCCATCCCCGATGTACGGGAGGATGTCGATCGTGTCCGTGAACGGCTGCGTGACCGGGTCGTACGACTTGACCGTCACCGTCCAGGATCCGGTGCCCGTGCCATCCCCCTTGAGGTTCGGGATGAACGGCGCATCGGCCGTCTTGACCACCGTGGTGTAGCCGTCGGTCGCGACGGTCACCTGCGCGGCCGCGGACTTGGAGAGGCCGCCGTAGCTCGCGGTGACCGAGTTGGTCAGCGCCGAACCGGGCGTGACGGTGCTGTCGGCCACAGCCTGGTAGGTGAGGGCGTGGTCCGCGTTCGTGGTCACACCGTTGAGGGTCCAGGTGAGCACCTGCTGGCCGGAGCCGTTCGTGGACACAGCAGGAGCCGGGGTGGCGGAACCCGCGACGTACGTGACGCCGGCCGGGAGGGTGTCCACCAGCTGGTAGCCGTCGACAGTGGCCGGGATAGCGCCGGCGCCGTTCGCCGAGTAGGTCAGCGTGTAGACGGCCGGATCGCCGGGGCTCACCACCGCGCGGTCGACGCTCTTGGCGACCGACGGAGTGGCGGTGACGATGCGAACAACATCACGGAACCCGGTCGTGCAGGGGTAGCGGGAGCCGGCGGTCGGGGTGATGCAGCTCTGGCCGTTGAACCATCCGTCCGTGGTGGCGTCGAAGTCGATGATGCCGGAGAAGAACGACCAGACGTCCGTCCCCGCCGCAACCGTCGGCTTGATCGTCTGATTGACGACGGCGGTGATGTTGGACTGAGTGGACAGCTGCTCGAATTGCCCCTGCGTGCCGATGATGCGCATCGCCTTCACCGTGGTGAGGTCCGCCGGCTGCGTGGTCGTCCATCCGGTGGTGGACGCACAGTCGAAGGCGTTCGGGTTGTAACCGGCGCTGGCCGGGTCCACGGTCGGGTCGGTGCCGACGTAGTATTCCGCCGTCGCGCCGATGGTGTTGTCGGTGGCCGGCTGCGCCCAGGCCCACCCAGCGAAGGTGACGTACTTCGTGTCCAGGGCCGTGCACATCCCGACCCGGTGGTCGTCCGCGCGATCGGTGTGCAGCTGGTAGGCGGTGTCCATGTACTGGCCGACCGTTGTGCCTGCGGAGACGCGGTAGGTGTCGTCCCAGGTCGTGCCGCCGCTGTTCGTGTAGCCGCGGCCCCAGCCGGACGAGTAGAGACCGGGCGTCGTCCACGCCTTCGACTCCGCATTGTTGGAGGCGTCATCCTGAGCCGTCTGCCCCGAGACCGACGTGTAGGTCGGTGCGTTGGAGTTCAGCACGGCCGAGCCAGACGACGCCGTGTTCACGCGGATCCAGATGGACCCGGACGTGAGCGCGACCTGGTCGACGGGGAGACGGTTGCCGGCGGAGTCGAGCGTCGGCGGGTTCGCGGGCGCGTAGTCGATGCCGGTGATGGTCAGCTGGAACGTGTTCGCACCGGTCTGGGTGATGACGCAGGTGCCTGGCGGCGTGGTCAGCTGCCTGGCCGGGTGGGTTCCGCCCGACCACGGGTGACCATCAGCCGCGGCAGGGCCGGAGAACGGGGTGCAGCCCTTCGCGTCGACGGACACGCCGGAGCCCTGCGGGGATGCGATGTTTAGAGCGTAGGTGATCGACTGTGGGCCGGCTTCGCTTCCGACGGCCTTGCTGAGCGTCCACTCGTAGTCCACGAGGTATCCGCCCGCGCCCACCGAGAAGGTGGGGGTGCCGACACCCCAGCGCATGTCCATCCCGAAGGCGTTGGTGATCGCGATCGGGCTGAGGTCCGCCGTCTGGCCGCCGATGGCGCCGCTCGCGGTGATCTGGCTGCCGGTGGGGCCGTCGGCGACGATGGGCGCCTGGAGCGCGACCGCGGTGCCTTCCTGCTGCGTTCCGAGGTTGCAGACGAGGGTGTGGCCGTCGGCGGAGATGCTGGAGGCCGGGGTGACGCCGGTCGTCAGACACAGTGACGGGGTCGACGCGAACCGCCCGTTCTGCGCCGTGACGGTCACCGTCACGTTGTCGACCGGGTTGTTGGCCGGGGCTTCCGCGTCGTCGTTGACGTTGACGCGCCACACGCCGGTCACCACGTCGCCGCTCTTGACCGTGGTCGGGGTGCCGGGCGCCCAGGTCCCTTCGATCTGGTAGACCGGCGCCGCCATCGCCGGGGCACCGACGAAGGCTGTGGCCAGCGTCAGCGTTCCCGCGATCAGAGCCGCGAGCCAGCGCCACGGCGAGCCCATCCTCAGACCAGTCCGGTGGGCGCGTTCTTCCCGATATGCAGACACAGCGGCATCCCCTTCATCCTGCGTCGATGAAGCGCGACCCGTTGCGAGACCGATCGCGCCTCCGGGGCCGAGGTTAGCGGGCCACTGGGTCTCCGCGGTCGGTTTTCACCCTCGCTTCACCCTGGATCGAGCTCCATGGCCCCCGGCCGGGGCACGTGGTCGAGGGGTCAGAACCGGTCGGCGGCTCATCCTGCGCGCTGCCCTCCGTCGAAGCGCGGGGAGGCGCGGCGGAAGTGAGGATCGCCGCGCCTCCACGTCTAGACGACGAGCGAGGCCGCGTCGGTCGCGGCCGTGCCCGTCACGATCGGGGTCAGGTCGACGTCGCGTCCATCGATGCGGAACGCGTACCGGCCCGTCTGCTCGATGACCGAGGTCTCCTCCATGTACTCGGCCAGCTGCTCCCGCTCGGCGGCGTTCAGCCAGGCGACAGGGTCGGAGGTGGACCGGAACTCGAGGATCGCCGCGGTGTCGCGCAGCGCCTGACGTTCTGCGTCGTCGAGAAGGTTGCGGGCGCTGCGGAAGTACACGGCGTCCGGGTCGACCTCGTACAGGCGTTTCATCCAGATCCGGTTGATCGAGGCGACGATCGAGTTGCGTGCGCCGACGCCCGAGGGGTCGTCCGGCCGCTCAGCGTTGTCCCAGAACGCACCGACGTCCGGTCCGACCCGGGCGCCGTCGAAGACGCCGACGCTCGGGATCATCGGCACGCCGCATCCCAGCAGGTACACCGAGTCGCCCACCACGGAGCGGATGTGCTGCACCGCCTCCCGGTAGGCGGTCTCGCGGTGGACGGGGGCGTGGCGGTTCCCCGCGACCGCTCCCGCGTACATGAAGTCGAGCTTCAGGTAGCGGAAGCCCCAGCCGACCACGTTCTCGAAGACCTCTCGCAGGTGGTCCTTCACCTCGGCCTGGGTCGTGTCCAGCGAGTAGTAGTGGGAGCCCCAGTTGTAGCCGGTGATCAGCGGCCGGCCGTCGTCGTCCTGAACGAGCAGGTCGGGACGGCTGCGCGCGAACTGGGAGTCGGGCAGGGCGATCAGCGGCGCCAGCCAGAGCCCCGGAGTGAAGCCGGCATCGGCGATGGTCCGGGCGGTGGCGGCCATCCCGGAGGGGAAGTCCGGGCCGGCGGTCCAGTCGCCGACGATCGGCTCCCAGCCGTCGTCGAGCTGGAAGACGTCGAACGGGTAGCCCGACAGGTCGGCGACCGTGCGGGCCACGAGTTCCTCGTCGATGCCCTCGAAGTAGGAGTACCAGCTGCTCCAGACGGTTCCGGCGCGGCCCGAGCGCCGGCCCAGGCGCTCGGAGACGAGGTCTGCGTAGTCGGCGAACACCTGGGTCTCGGGCCCGTACGCGACGAACCAGTCGGCCACGTCCTCCTCGCCCCTGCCCCACAGCACGTTCCCGTCGGCCCCGACGCGCGGAGAACCGAGGCCGAGTGCGCCCACCAGCAGGACGTTCCCATCCGTGCCGGTCACCGCCCCGACCGCTGCGCCCGAGTGGGCGTGCGGGGTCTCGTTCGCAGCGTCGTCCGCCGTGAGCAGGCGGCCGGGGCTGTTCTTGATCCCGATCGTCGCGCCGTCGGTGCGCGCCCACCCCGACGGGCTCCATGAGTTCCAGCCGTGGCGGTAGAACTCCGTGTCGCCGAACGGGTGCAGCAGGGCGATCGGACCGGCCGGGACGACGAAGCCGCCGCGCGCCGGCTGCGGAGGGCCGGACACGTTGGCGGGGATGCGGAGGCCGCCGAAGTCGAAGGTGTGCAGCATGCTGAGCTTTCTGTGAAGGGCCGTGACGTGACCGTGGGAGCGGGGGCGGCAGAGGAGCCGCCCCCGCCCTGTGCTACGTGACGGCGCTACTTGAAGAGGGCGTTCACCTGGTCGTTCGCCTTGCCCAGCGCGTACTTCGCGTCCTGCTGGCCGAGGGCGACGCTCTGGATGGCGTCCTGCACGATCTGGCTGATCTCGGTGCCGTGGTAGCTGATCGGGATGATGAACGTGCCGTCCTTCGCCTGCTGCTCGTCGAGGAACACCTTGGCGTTCAGCCCGTCCTTCTCGCGGACGGCGGCGGACTTCTCCGAGGCCTCCTTGATCGCCGGGAACACGACGCCCGTCGCGGCGACAGCGTTCTGGCAGTCGGCAGACGCCAGGTACTTGACCCACTTCCAGGCCTCGTCCTTGTGCTTGCTGCCGGCGTAGATGGCGTCGGACAGGCCGTTGATCGCCGACTTGCGGCCCTCCGGCCCGGCCGGGAGCGGCGCGAAGCCGAACTGGTCGGTCTTGCCCTTGTAGGAGGCCAGGTTGAACGAGCCGAGCGTGGTCAGGGCGCCGCCGTTGTTGGCCAGCACCTCCGAACGGGCGAGGGTGGACTGGACGTCGAGCTTGGGCGCGTAGCCCTTGTCGGACAGGTCGGCGAGCCACTGCACGGTCTTCGCGAGCTTCGGGTCGTCGTAGTTGAACTTCGTGCCGAACGGGTTCTTGTCGGCGTAGGTCCATCCGGCCGAGTAGGCGAAGTTGCCCCAGCCGTTCTGTCCCTGTGAGCCGTCGGCCCACTCGGGCAGGAAGCCGTAGACCTTCACGTTGTTCTTGTCGAACGCGGGGTCGAGACCGTTGTGCCCGTTCTTGTCGACGGTCAGCTTGGCGATCGTCTGCTCGAAGGTTCCGCCGTCGTTCGGGTTCCAGGTCAGGTCGGACAGCGACGCCTCGTCGATACCTGCGGCCTTCAGGTCCGCCTTGTTGTAGACGAGGCCCATGGTGTCCCAGTCCTTCGGCAGGCCGTAGCGGGCATCACCGACCTTCCACAGGTCGGCCAGGCCGTCCACGTACTGGCTCAGGTCGACCTTGTCCTTCTCGACCAGCGGCTGGATGTCGACGATCTGCTTGTCCTGCACGAACTGCGGGTAGTACGAGGCCTGGTCGACCCAGACGTCGGGAGCGCTGCCCGCGGCGATCTGCGTCGACAGGTTGGTCCAGTACTGACCCCATGCGGACTGAGAGATCTTGATGGTGATGTTCGGGTTCTCCTTGGTGAACTGCTGCGCGCACTGCTGGTAGGCGGGCACCTGGGTGTCGTCCCACATCCAGTACTGCAGGGTCACCTTCTCGTTGGAGCCGGAGCCGGAACCGCTGGACGAGCACGCCGTGACTCCGGCGAGCAGTGCGGCGGCGGCGGCGATGGCGGCGACGCGACGAAGCGTTGTCATTCGTTTCTCTCTCTGTGTGGATGGTGCGGGTGTGGATGGTGCGTGAGGGTGGGCGTCGGTCACTTGATGCCGGTGAAGTTGAGCGACTCGACGATGCGCCGGCCGAGGAAGATCAGCAGGATCAGGACGGGGATGACCGAAAGGGTGGAGCCGGCCATGAGTCCGGTCCAGTCCGGCTGCGTGTTGGGCGACTGCTGCAGGTACACGCCGAGCGCGACCGTCATGGTCCGGACGCTCTCATCGCGCCCGATCAGGAGCGGCCACAGGTAGTCCTTCCACGCCCAGACGACCGTGATGAGACCGATCGTGATGAGCGGGCCGCGGCTCATGGGCAGGGCGACCCGCCAGAAGACGCGGATCTTGCCGGCGCCGTCCAGCATCGCGGCCTCCTCCACATCCACCGGGATGTTGAGGAAGAACTGACGGAGGAAGAACAGGGCGAACGGGGTCATCAGGAGGCTGGGGGCCACCATCCCGAACACGTTGTTCAGGAGGCCGAGATCGCGGACCAGGACGAAGTTCGGCAGCAGCGTGAAGATGCCCGGAACCATGAGCGCCGCGATCAGGACAGAGAAGAGCACGTTGCGGCCGGGGAACCGCAGGCGGGCGAAGGCGTACCCGCCCATCGCGCAGAACAGGGTCTGGAAGAACCCGATCAGCGAGCAGTAGACGATCGAGTTCCAGAGGTAGAGCAGGAAGTTGATGGAGGCTCCCGACCCTCCTGCCGCCTGGTCCTCGGCCGGGCTCAGGAACCCGAGGACGCGAGCGAAGTTGATGAACGTCGGGCTGCCGGGAAAGAAGGAGCCCGAGTCCTTGATCACGTCGGCGGCCGGCGTGATCGCCGTCTTCAGCATCCAGTAGAAGGGGAAGAGCGTCAGCACCAGCGAGATGATCAGGACCGTCCAGCCGAGCGCGCGACCGATCGAGAAGCGGCGGCGGGTGGCGGTGCGGGCGGGCGTGGGCGGAGTCTCGGCCGGGGCGGAGAGCACAGGCGTTGCCAGGGGTGTCATGGTCATGGTCGTGTCCTAGGCGAGCTGGGATTCGGAGGCGCGGAGGAGGCGCAGCTGCACGGCCGTGAGCACGCCGAGGATGAGCACGAGCACGATCGCCATGGTCGCGGCGTAGCCCATGTGGAAGAAGTTGAACGCCTGTTGATAGATGTAGTAGTAGATGACCCGGGTGGCGTTGACCGGACCTCCCTTGGTCGTGACGGCGACGGTGTCGAAGATCTGGAACGAGCCGATCAGCGAGACGACCAGGACCAGAGCCATCACGGGCCGGAGCAGAGGAAGCGTGATGCGGGTGAACAGCCTCCACTCGCCTGCGCCGTCGAGTGACGCGCTCTCGTACAGATCGCCGGGGATCTGCAGCATCCCCGCGTAGAAGAGGAGTGCGGTGTAGCCGGTGAAGGCCCAGGTGTTGACGATCGAGATCGTGGGGATGGCCAGCGCCGGGTTGGTGAAGAAGCCGACGGCCGGCAGCCCCATGGAGGTGATCAGGTGGTTGACGAAGCCGAGGTTGGTGTCGAGCAGCCAGAGCCAGACCAGCCCGACGGTCACGTTGGGGACGAGCCACGGCAGCAGCAGGGTCGTTCGCAGCATCACCGAGCGGGTCAGCCGGTGCATCAGTGCGGCCAGGAGGAGCGCGAGGGCCGTCTGGGTCACCACGTTGATGACCACGTACGAGAGCGTGACGCCCATCGAGTTCCAGAACTCCTTGTCCTGGAGGACGGCGGCGTAGTTGTCGAGACCGACGAACGTCGGGTCGCCGAGGAGGCTGTAGTCGGTGAAGGACCACCAGACGCCGCGGATGGTCGGGTAGAGGTAGAACACCGCGAACCCGATGAGCACCGGGGCGATGAAGAACCAGGCGACCCTGCGGTCGTCCCGGAAACGGCGCCGCCGGTGAGGGGAGGCGCCCGCGCGGTTCGCGGCTCTCGGGAGGAGGGCTGTCATCGATACCTCTCCGCGCCGCCGGCGTGCTGCCGTCGTTGGCGCAATGGTCAGGGGTGGGCCTTCGAGCGATTCGTCGGCCGTCGTGCCGCCCATCCGCGGTAAAGTCGGGTGGACGGGTTAATTATGCAACTTGCCGTTATAAAGCGCAAGAGTGAGGAACACATGGCACGAGAGGCTCTCATCCACGGTGCCGAACCGGCCGTCGGCAGCCGTTCGCTGCTGCGACGGATGAACTCCTGGGGCATCCTGCGCGCCGTCCTGGAGCGGCCGCAGACCATGCGCGATCTCGCTGCGGACTCCGGGCTGTCCCGGACGGCCATCGACGCCATCATCTCCGACCTGGTGGAAGCCGGCTGGGTCGTCGCGGCCGAGAGCTCCCCCGCCGGCCGCCTCGGTCGACCGGCCGCCGCCTACCGGCCGGCGCCGGGCCTCGGCCACTTTCTGTCGCTCGACATCGGTGCGAACCACACCTACGCGGTCGTCACGGACCTCACCGGAAAGGTGCGCGGGCACCGCACCGCGTCGACCGCCGAGTCGGATGAGGCGGAGGCGCGCATCGCCACCGCGCTGCACGTCGGCGACGACCTCCTCGACGGCCTCGGCCTCACCCGCGGCGACCTGTGGGCGCTCACCATCGGCTCGCCCGGCGCGATCAGCACCACCGGCGAGGTGCTGCACTTCGGCGGCACGGGTATGCCGGGCTGGATCGGTCTCGACCTGCGCGAGCGGTTCCGGCGCGAATACGACGCGGCGGTGCTCGTCGAGGGCGACGTGGCGCTCGGCGCGCAAGCGGAGCTCGCCGTCGGGGCGGCCCGCGGCCACACCGACGTGGTCTACATCCTCTGCGGCGCGCGTACGAGCGGCGCGTCCATCGTGAACGGCAAGGTCCATCGCGGGGTGCACGGCGCCGCCGGCATCGTCGGAGAGATGCCGGAACTCAGGTGGGCCGATCTGAACGAGAAGTACGGGTCGGCCGTGCTCGCCAATCCGCGTCCCAGCCGCGAGCAGATCTTCGAGTCGGCCCGCGCCGGAGACCCGGCGGCGGTGGAGGCAGTGCGCGAGTTCGCCGACGATCTCGCCACCGGTGCCGCTGCGTTGACGCTGGCCATCGATCCCGAGCTGCTGGTGATCGGAGGCGGGAGCTCGCCGAGCGCGGACATCTTCCTCCCCCGGTTCCAGGAGTCGCTGCGCGAGATCGTCCCCCTGGCTCCGACGGTCGTCGCCTCCACCCTCGGATCGGAGGCCGTCGCCATGGGCGGAATCAGCCTGGCCGCCGACCACCTCACCGCGGTGCTCGACGGCGCCGTTCGCGAGCGGGAGGCCTTCCCGGGCCCGGCGGAGACCCGCGAACTGCTCCGCGGCTGAGCGCCCTTCCCTTTCTCGTCGAAGTGCACCTTGTTGCGCACCGGCACGGCGTGTCGGCCGCAACAACGTGCACTTCGACGAGATGGGATGGGGATGGGGGTCAGCCGGTGGTGAGGCGGTCGATGTCGGGCGCCCAGCCGGTGGGGTTGGCGATGGTGATGGTGTGGGAGGCGCCGGAGGGGATCGCGACGTTCACGGTCACCGTTCCGACCGTGTTCCAGTCCGCTGTCGCCGGGAAACCGACCGTTGTCGCCGTGCCGCCGTCGACCTGGACGGTCGCGGTTCGCGCGACGGCCGAGGCGTACGCGATCCGGAAGCTGGACACGCCGCCGGCCACGCCGGTGAACGTCAGCGTCGCGCCGTTTCCGACGTAGCCGACCTTCGAACCTCCCGAGCACGCCGCGCACGAGGCCACGGCCGCCGTCCCGGTCAGCTGGTTCGATGCCGCCTCAGCCTCATAGCTGTGCGCGGTCGACCCGCCGGTCGCGATCGTCGTCGTCCCCAACGTGAGCCACCCGGACTTCACGGTGTCCTGCCCGGCGTTCGCGAACCGGATGGGCGCGCCGCCGGACAGCGGATTCGTCACCTGGGCGACCAGACGGTACGAGCCCGTCGGCACACCCGTGGTGGGGAAGCTGCCGGTGAACTGCACGGATGCCCCGCTGGCGATGTCCGATACGTGCCACGTCGTGGTCGACGTCTTCACGATCGTGCCGGACGAGTCGACCAGTGCGAGCGTGATCGGCCAGCTGTAGTAGAAGGGAGCGATCCCGATGTCGGAGATGGTCATCCCGACGGATGCGCTGCTTCCCGCGGTGATCGTGGCGGGCACCAGGGCCTCCGTCGCCCGGAGCGAATATCCCATCGACTTCGCACCGGCGAGCGCGTTCGGCTTGTCCGCCGCCGAGTATCCGTTCTGGAACGCGTACTGGTTGAGCAGCCAGCTCACGTGCGTCTGGCTGACGCTGCCCGGGAAGTCGTTGTCCCCGCCGTCCTCGATCACCGGGCATCCGGCCGAGCTGAAGATGCAGGACTGGAGCTCGGGCCGCAGCTCGCCCCCGATGGACTGCGTCTTCCACTTGTTCGTGGCTCCCGCGGCGGTCATGTTGTCCATGAAGTGCCAGCCGAGCGAGCTGGTCTTGGTCTCCAGGGCGAACGAGTCGTCGTGGTAGCCGATCGGCAGCGACGCATTCTGGGCGTTCGGCTGTCGGACCTCCAGCTTGGTGGCGTGGAACGCGTTCACGAAGTCGTTCAGGATCTCGCCCTGCGTCGCATCCGAGGCGAACCAGTTCGGCTGACCGTTGGTGCCGTTGTACGGGTAGGTGTGCCACTCCCCCCAGAACCCGAGAAGGCCGGCCTGGACGAAGCCCACGCGCGCATCCCCGTCGTAGCGGGCGCCGAGTGCGGCGATGAACTGCCCCATCGCCGTGCGGAGGTTGGGATCGTCGTAGTTCGGCGAGACGCTGACGCCGTTGTTGCCGTAGTCGTTGTACGAGTGCGTGGCGAGGCCGCCGTTGAGCAAGTACTGCGGCACACCGCTCGGCTTGGTCGGGTAGTCCAGGTAGAACCGGAACGCCGTCTGGTGACCGCGCGAGGCGATGTCATTCAGTGCACTGTCGACCTGCGACCAGTTGAAGGTGTTCGGTCCGGTCATCACCGCGCTGACGGGGAAGTAGGTCCACTCCATCGAGTACGGGAAGTTCGAGTATGAGCCCTGATACGGGATGAACCCCTTGAGGGGGTTGGATTGCGCCTCGGCTCCGGAGGCGAGGGCAGTCCAGCCGGGGGTGGATGCGGTGGCCGGCGAAGTTGTCGCGGCGCCGATCGCGGGTGCGATGACGGCCGTCGCTATCAACGCGATCGCGGCTACCGTCGCCTGGAAGATCCTCTTCATTGTGACGTTCCTCTCTGAACTGCACGATGCGGGCCTCGAGCGACCCGGCATAATTATGCAACTTGCAGTTATAAGAGGCAAGGGCTGAAAACGGGAGGCCGCGCCGCCCGTTCAGGCGCTACCGGTTAGCCCTCCGACGCCGGACGAGAAGCAGCGCGCCGCCCGCGAGCAGCAGGGCGACGGCGGTCGCCCCGATCCCCCACATGATCGTCGACCCAGTGGAGGCCAGCGGGTCGGCCGGGCTGGGGGCCGGTGCGGCCACGTCCGTGATGCGCGCCGTGGACGGGTCGGAGGCGATCGGATCCCCGCCCGGGGCGGTGGCCGTCACTGTGGCGGTGTTGCTCAGCGCCTGCCCGGTGAGGTCGGCGGCGACCACCGTGTAGACGGCCGTGCAGACGATCGTCTGGCCGGGAAGCAGCGTCGCCGGGGTGGTTTGGCACACCGGCGCGGTGAGGTTCCCGTGCCCGGTGAAGGTTCCCTCGTCGACCTTTGCGCCACTGAGGCTGGTGTTGCCGGTGTTGGTGATCGAGAAGGAGTAGTGGACGGCCTGGCCGGCGTGGGTGATCGCGGTCGTGTCGGAGGTCTTCACCAGGGTGGCAGCTGGTGCGGCCGGTTCGGGAACGGTCGCGTTCGACGGGTCAGAGGCGACCGTGACGATCGACCCTGGTGGAGTCCCGAGCGCGGTGGCGCTGTTGGTGATCTTTCCAGCGTCGAGGTCGGCCTGGGTCACGGTGTACGTGGTGGTGCACACCACCTGTGCCCCCGGTGCCAGGGAGGCCGCCCCCGCAGGGCAGACGGGCGCCGCAAGTGTGCCCGAACCGCTGAACGCGCCCTCATCGATCGCCACGTCCGCCATCGTCACGTTGCCGCTGTTGGTGACCACGAACGAGTAGGTGATCGTTTCACCGGCGGCGAAGCTCGCCGGCGCGGCCGGTGAAGCGGACTTCACCAGCGTGAGGGCCGGCGCGGCGGGCAGAGGCCGCGTGTCATCCGATGGAGCGGAGGTCACGACGGCACCGCCGGGAGCGGCGCCGGTCGCGGTGGCCGTGTTCGTCAGCTCCCCCGAATCCACATCGGCCTGGGTCAGCGTGTACGGGGCGGTGCAGGTCACTGCCTGGGCCGGCGCAACCGTCGTGCTCGGGCACTCGATGGCTCCCAGAGTGCCGGTGCCGGAGAGGGCCGTGTCGTTCACCACAAGGCCCGACAGGGTGACGTTGCCCGTGTTGGTGACCAGGAAGGCGTAACGGACGGTGCTCCCTGCGGCAGCTGCTCCCGTCAGCGTGGAGGACTTCTGGATCGTCAGAGCAGGGCTTGCGGTAGTGGAGACGCTGGCGGTCGATGCGTTCGAGACCGGGGCGGCGCCCCGAACCGGTGTGGCCGTAGCGTTCGCGGTGTTCGTGACCGTTCCGGCATCCAAGTCGGCCTGGGTGATCCGGTAGGTGGCGGAGCACTGGACAGTGGCGGCGGGGGCCAGGCGCCCGGACGGGCAGGTCGCTGCGGGCGCCGTGCCGGTGCCCGAGAAGGAGGTCTCGGTGATCACCGGATCCGCCACGGTGATGTTGCCGGTGTTGGTGACGTCGAAGGTGTACGTCACCGTGTCTCCCACCGCGGAGAGGGTGCCCTGCGAAGCGGTCTTGATCAGGCTGAGCGCGGACTCGGCCGGGATGGTCACGGTGGCGGTGGACGCGGCAGACGTAGGGTTCGTACCCAGTGCAGCTGTCGCCGTAGCGGTGGCCGTGTTGGTGACGACGCCGGCATCCGCGTCGGCCTGGGTCAGCGCGTACGTCGCGGTGCAGGTGACGCTCTGCCCGGGGGCGAGACTGCCGGCCGGGCAGGTCGGAGTCGGTGCGGTGCCCGTGCCGGAGAACGCGGTCTCGATGACGGAGGCCGACGACAGCGTCACGTTGCCGGTGTTGCTGACCAGGAAGGAGTAGGCGATCGGGTCACCGGCGTGCTGTGCCGTCGTCGGGTCGGCGGACTTGGTCAAGCTGATAGCCGGGGCCGGATTGATCGGGATGACGGCGTTCGCGGGCGCGGTGGTGATGGTCGCGCCGGTCGGCGTGGTGGCGGTCGCTGTGGCCGCGTTGGTGACCTTGCCGTTGTCCACGTCCTGCTGGGTGAGGGTGTAGCTCGCTGTGCAGGTCGCCTGCTCGTTCGGGTCGAGCGTCGCCGCCGATGCCGGGCAGTTCACTGCCGAGAGTGAGCCGGTTCCGGAGAACGTGGAATCGTCGACGGCCACCCCGGTCAGCGGCACATCACCCGTGTTGGTCAGGACGAAACTGTAGGTCACCGGCTGCCCGACGGTGTAGCTCGCCGGGTCGGAGGGCGCCGCCGACTTCACGAGGTCCAACGCCGGGTGGATCGCCGTGTTGGTGATGGTGCAGGTGATGTCGTCACCGATCGCCGGAGAGATCGTCTTGGTCGCGCCGCTGCCGGAGGGCAGCACAGTGGGGCTGTTCGTTGCGACGTTCGTACACGCCCACGACCCGAGGTAGCTCGTCAGGGGAGTCGGGCTCCCGGCCGTCATCGCCTCGCTCAGCGTGTACGCACCGCCATTGGGCAGCACGTCGGCCGCACCGGTCGTCGCCGAGTTCGCGACGCCCGTCGTGCCGGAACCGACCGGCACGTTGCCCGGTGCGCGAACGGCGATATCGAACGAGTCGGCCGCGTTGATGCGGCTCGCGACCTGCTTCACCAGCGTGAGCTTCGACGTCTGGATCCCGATGGCGATGCCCGAGCGCTGGGCGGTCACCCACTGGGTCGCGAAGGTTGTCGGGCTGTCCGCGCCCACGATGAGAGCCGTCGACCGCCCACCAGCGATCGTCGTGCCGCCCGCTCCCGTGCCGGCACAGCTCACGGTCGTGGTCCCCAGGCCGACCGGCGCCTTGCACCCCCAGTTGCCGTTCGGGGCAAGACGCTCCAGTTCGTTGATCGGCTTGTCCGAGGTCCAGGTGAAGGACTCCCCTGAGACGTTGTCTTCGGTGTCAGCGGCTACGAACGAGAACCCGGTCACCGGATGACCTTGTGAATCCGTCACCTGGATGTCGCTGAAACTGAGCGTGGCCGATTTGAGACCAGCAGGAGCGGCGAGGCTGTAAAGCGACGGCTTCTTGGCCACCCCCACGTATTGAGTCTGTCCGAACGCGAAGCGTGTCTCGATGGGGGTGGTGACCGCGGCGACGTGCATCACGTTGAAGCCGGCGACGTCGGTGACTTTCGCAGTGAAGCTGGCGATATACCCACCGGAGAGCGTCACCTGCATCGCCTGACCGCTGGTGGTTCTCGCCGTCGTCTCGCTGAAGGACGAGAAGTCGAACCAGCAGGTGGTGTTGGCGTAGTTGCCGTTGCCGGGGGTGTTGTTCGCGTAGTTGCAGCCCTGGCTGGCGGCCGCGGCCGGCTGCGGGGCAGCACCGATGCCGAAGCCGATGAACCCGGCGGCAACGGTCGCTGCGGCCGCGAGAACTGCGGTCAGGCGCCTGGGACGGCTGGCGCGCACTGCGTGCATCGAGCTTCGGCGGTGCCTGGAGGTGCGCATTCGATCCCCTGTTCCGGAGGCGCGGTCGAAATGCGCCGAGCCCCATCCTATTGGCCGACCGGTATGGCGAGGGGATTGTCCGAGGCCCCTCGCGTCACGCCTCCCGCGTCACGCCACCCGCGTCACGCCTCCCGCGTCACGCCTCCCGCGTCTTCGGCGAGCGCTCGTGGGTGTGCGAGGGGTCACGCTCGATGACGTCGCCGAGCACTTCGTCGATACGCCCGAGCAGCTCGTCCGGGATCGTCACGCCCGACGCCTTCACGTTCTCGGTGACCTGCTCCGGACGCGACGCGCCGATGATCGCTGCTGCGACATTGTCGTTCTGCAGCACCCACGCCACCGCGAGCTGCGCCGGCGTGAGGTCGAGCTCGTGCGCGATCGGCGTCAGCTGCTGCACGCGGGTCAGCACGTCGTCCTTCAGCCAGCGCCGGACAGCGCCGGCTCCGCCCTTCTCGTCGGTCGCCCGGCTGCCCTCGGGCAGCGGCGCACCCGGGCGGTACTTGCCGGAGAGGACGCCCTGCGCGATGGGCGACCAGACGATCTGCGAGATGCCCAGCTCTTTGGAGGTCGGCACCACCTCCGCCTCGATGACCCGCCACAGCGCCGAGTACTCCGGCTGGTTCGAGATCAGCTGGATGTTGAGCTCTTTCGCGAGGGCGGCGCCGGCACGCAGCTGGTCGGCCGTCCACTCGCTCACGCCGATGTACAGCGCCTTGCCCTGTCGGACGACGTCGGCGAACGCCTGCATCGTCTCCTCGAGCGGGGTCTCGACGTCGAAGCGGTGGGCCTGGTAGAGGTCGACGTAGTCGGTCTGCAGACGCGAGAGCGACCCGTCGATGGATTCGAGGATGTGCTTGCGCGACAGCCCCACGTCGTTGTGCCCCTTCGGACCGGTCGGGCCGAAGACCTTCGTGAAGATCTCGAGCGACTGGCGCCGTTCACCCTTCAGCGCTCCACCGAGGACCGTCTCCGCTGCCGTGTTGGCATACACGTCGGCCGTGTCGAACGTGGTGATCCCCGCATCCAGAGCGGCACGCACGCACGCGGCCGCGGTGTCGTTCTCGACCTGCGACCCGTGGGTCAGCCAGTTGCCGTACGTGATCTCGGAGATCTTGAAGCCGGAGTTCCCCAGGTACCTGAACTGCATTGTCGTTCCCTTCGCATGGCCGGACGAGGCCGTCCCTGCGATGGTAGGCGCGGTGCGGGCCAACTTTCCAACAGGAGAAACGTCTGGCATTGACTCATGGAGTCGATGAATCCGCGAACGCCCGGACGGCTGGGACACCCGTGTCCATGGCGAGGGCTGCACGGTTCTGGCGGGCGAATGCCGGACTCACCGGCCGTGCGACCACGGACAGGACGCGCAGCATCGGCCTGGGGACGTGCCGTAGGCGGCCGTGCCACCCGCGTTCCGCCTGGAGCGCCTGGGCGAGTTCCGTCATTGTGACCGCTTCGCCGGCCAGCTCGAGCACCCGCCCGCGCACCGACAGGTCGTCGATGGCGCGGGCGACCACCGTCGCGACATCGGCGGCGGACACGAACGGGATCGGCCGGTCGCCGACTCCGAAAATCAGCGGGCGCCCTCCGCTTCCTGCGGTCGCCGCGAGGACACCGAGCCAGGTCTCGCGGTACGCGGGTGCGCGCACGACCGCCCACGGCACGCCCGCCCGGCGGAGGTACTGCTCGGCGGCGTACTTCGCCCGAAACAGATCGACCGGGTGCGTCGGCGACGCTCCGCATACGGACAGCAGCACCACTCCAGCGCCGGCCTCGACCGCTGCGTCGATCAGGTTGACGTTTCCACGTCCATCCACCTCGGCAGGCCCCGCGCCTCGCCCACCGAGGAACCCGTGCACCGCCGACACGACCACGTCGGCTCCTGCCACTGCGCCGCGGATCTCGTCGCGGTCTCTCACGTCGGCGGCGGCCACCTCCACGGTGCCGCCGGAGGCCTCGTCCGCCCGCGCTGTGTCGCGCACGATCACGCGCACCTCCTGCCCCACGGCCAGGAGGTCGCGGACGAGCAGGCGGCCGAGCAGGCCGCTTCCTCCCGCCACGGCGATCATCGCGGGCCGTCGTCCGCGTGCACCTGCGCGCGGACAGCGCCTCCGACGTCGACGCCGTCGTGCTCGACGGGTTCGAGGTAGAACCGCGCCCACGCTGCACGATCGCCCTCCAACCCGAACACGATCACGCCACGCATGAGGTGCGGAGTGCCATCGATGCGCGTGCCGCTCAGCTCCCACTCCGACCACACCTCCGACCCGTCGACAGCGTGCCCGGTCACGCGGGAGGTGATATCGGGGACGAAGGCGAAGATCTGCTGCCAGTTAGCCCGGACCTGCTCTGTCCCCCCGAAAGACCGGCCGGGATGCGCGGGGGTCTCGTTGCGGTATCCCGGTGCGAAGCAGGCGACGAGTGCGTCGAGGTCGTGATCGTCGGTCGCCTGCTGAAGCCGGACGAGGAAGGGATGTGTCGAAGTGGACATGAGGTCCTCTATTTCATTACACTTCTCTGTATCTATTAGTTCGAGTATGGAGCGTCGGGTGGCGACCGTCAAGAGGAGTTATGACGCGACGGCTCGTAGAGCCCGAGCCGAGAAGGTCAGGCAGGAGCTGATCGAGACGGCACGCCGGATGCTGCTCTCCGACGGTTACGCCGCCTTGACGGTCCCGAAAGTTGCGTACGCGTGCGGCGTCTCGGTCGAATCGGTCTACAAGCGGTTCCCCGGCAAGCCGGCCCTGGTGCGCGCGGTCGTCCGCCGGGCTCTGGAAGGGATCGGCCCTGTCGCAGCCGAAGCCCGTTCGGATACGCTGGACGCCGCGGACCTGGCCGCCCTGGTCCGCGGTTGGGGGCGCCTGACCGCCGAGGTCGCTCCGCGGGTGGCCCCCATCCTGCTTCTGCTCGATGGCGCGGCCGGCCACGATCCGGAACTCGCATCGCTCGCCGCAGAGCTGGAAGACGATCGCCGATCCCGCATGGCGGACAATGCCGCGCGCCTCGACGGCGCCGGCCACCTGCCCCCGGGACTCGGCGTCGATGCGGCCACCGACATCCTGCTGGCGTACAGCTCGCCGCAGCTCTACGACCTCCTCGTCGTCCGCAGCGGCTGGGACCTGGAGCAGTACGCCGACTTCGTCTCGGTCGGGATCGCCGCGCACCTCGCCCGGTGAGGGTGGCCGGTGTGCACCCGGGCCCGGTCGAGGTGCGCGGCGATCCCTCAGGCGGCGAGGTCGAGGATGTAGGTCTGCAGTTCGAGGACTCGGCCGTCGGGCAGCACGATCGACTCTTCACGCTCGGATCGGCGACTGAACTGGAGGGCGTCGGTCATGGTGGTCCCTCTCCGTCCCCGTCTGCTTGTGGCCCAAGTATCCCACGCCCTGAGAAAGGCCCTACGGAGGGGCTCACCCGTCTCGATCCAGGGCGAGGCGGAGGGGCGGTGCTGGAATTCGAGCACGGAAAGTCACCGTAGCGGCCCTCCTGTTCATCGGTCCAGCAGCTTTTGAGTGGAGTCACGTCGCCGGGTTGTGCGCCTCACGCAGGCGGGCGATGCGGCGGATGCCGTCGGCGATGCGGTCGGGATCCGCCGCGAGCGAGATCCTGATCGCGTGCCGGGCGCGGGTCGTGGTCACGCTGCAGCTCGTTCCCGGCAGAACCGCCACACCCACGTGGCGACCGAGGCGGGCCAGAAGGTCGGCGTGCGCGGGCGTGCGGACCCACAACGACAGACCACCCCTCGGTTCACGGAAGACCCACGGCAGTCCCGATTCCTCGATGGCGGTTCGCGCACTCTCCAGACTGATCCGGATCTGCCGACGCCGCCACGCGACCGTGTCCTCGTGGTGACGGACGAGCAGAGCGGCAGCGATCGCCTGCATCGGCGGTGAACCGCCGAGGTCGTGTGCCGCCCGCTGCTCGCGGAGGTGCTGAACCAGGGCGGCCCTTCCGTGGATCCACCCGACCCGCATTCCGGCCCAATAGAGCTTCGACATGCTCCCGATGGTCACGACACTGCCCGGTGGAGCGAGAGAAGCCAGTGCGGGAGCGGTACCACCGGAGAGACGGAGATCGGCGAGCGTCCGGTCTTCGACGAGAGTGGTGCCCGCCTCCAGCGCCGCTTCGATGAGCGCCGACGCTCCCTCCGCGGACAGGGCGGCACCGGTGGGGTTGTGATAGGTCGACACGTACGCGATTCTCGGCTTCACCGAACGGATGACGTCGACCGCCTCCTCCACGCGGAGGCCCGAATCGTCCGCCGGGAGCGCCACCAGACCGGCCCGTGACTGCCGCAGGAGCACACTGATCGCCCCGGGGTAGGACAGCTCCTCGATGGCCGACGGCCGCCGCGGCGACACCAGAGCGGATGCGATGAGCGAGATGGCCTGCTGCGCGCCGTTCGTGATCACGATCTCCGCGGGCTGCGCAGGGATGCCGTCCGCTCGCAGGCGACGCACGATCGCATCACGGAGGGCGGGGAGCCCGTCGACGGCGTACCCACCACCTCCCGTCAGGTCGGCCGTGGCGGCCCCGCCCCCGAGCGGCCGCCGGAACATCTCCTCGACGGCCGGGGCGGCGAGGGGACTCGAGGTCTCGAGATCGATGACGTCGTGGCTCTGCTGTCGGAAGACGTCCTCGACCCGCTCCTCCAGCAGCGGTCCGTTGAGATCCGGCCGGGACAGCCCGACCCGCGGCAGGGCCCCGCGGCGGGTGGTGATCCAGCCGTGGCCGCGAAGTTCGTCGTACGCAGCCGTCACCGTCGTCCGGGAGATGTCCAAGACCGCAGCAAGCGAACGTTCACTGGGGAGGGTCGACCCTCCGGGCAGAGCCCCGAGCTCGATCAGACGCGTGATGGCGTCGGCGAGCCGGAGGTGAAGCCGCCCGCGCCCGCGCCTCCAGGGCCCGAGCATCCCCGACAGTCGAGCAGCCCGGTCTTCCATACCGACCACTGTCCTACGAACTGGCCCTTGGCCACAACGTCCAGTCCGTCTGTAATGGCCTTCGCGGCTGCAGCCTCACGAATCCGAGGCTCACGAAGGGGGATGGACGGACATGAGGCTTCCCGAGTTCCAGATCGAGCGACTCTTCGCCGAGCACGAGTTCACCAGTCGGCACAATCTCACGAGTTCCGACGTGGAGGGCATCTCGTTGCCCTTCCTCTGGGACGTAGCGCCGGTGGAGACCCGCGAGATGTACGAATCTCTGTCGCTCGGGTACACCGAAGGCCCCGGGCATCCGCTGCTGCGCGAACTGATCGCCGACCGTTCCGGTATCGCCTCGGCCGGCGGGGTGCAGATCTTCGCGGGAGCGACGGAGGCCGCCTTCGTCGTCTTCAACGCGTTGCTGGACAGCGGCGATCACGTGGTCACCGTGGGCCCGCTCTACCAGCTGCTCCGCGGCATCCCGCAGGCGATCGGGGTCGAGGTCACGGAGGTCCTTCTCTCCCGGGACGAGGACTGGGCCCTGGATGTGGAACGGATCGCCCGCTCCATTCGCCCGAACACCCGGATGATCGTCGCCAATTTCCCCCACAACCCGACCGGCTCGCTGCCTGACGCCGAGACCTTCGCACGCCTGGTCGACCTCGCCGAGGAGAACGACGTCTGGCTCCTCAGCGATGAAATCTACAGCGGCATAGAGAGCGATCCGCGAACGACGCTGCCCGCTGCGGCCGGTCTCAGCCCGCGCGCCATCACTCTGTCCGGCGTCTCGAAGGTCTTCGGGATGGCGGGCACTCGCATCGGCTGGATCGCCTGCCAGGACACGCGCGTCGCCTCGCGGCTCCTCGACTACCGGTACTGGACCACGCTCGCCACGAGTGCCCCGAGCGAGATCCTCGCCATCGCCGCACTGCAGGCCGCCCCCGCCCTCCTGCAGCGGTCCCGCGACCTCGTGTCCGGCAATCGGAAAGTGCTGGATGAGTTCGTGGCCGAGCAGCCCGGCTGGCGCATGGTTCCGGACGGGTCAGGGACCTGCGCGTACCCCTGGTTGGAGGATGGAGACTCTCACCGGTTGGCCGCGTGGCTCATCGACGATCACGGCATCCTCCTTGCTCCGGGCGCTGTCTTCGGGCACGGAGGCGGCCACCTCCGGTTCGGCCTCGGTCGCGCCGACTTCGGTGAGGGCATCAAGCGGCTGAGACGGATCGCTCGTGAGCACCCGCGCGAGTGGGCCGAGAACTCGTAGTGCCGCGCTCGTCCTACCGCGCCGTCCTCACGACCCGGCACGTCGCCCGCTCCTTCCTGCCGAGCTCGCTCGGCCGGCTCGCACTCGCGATGTCCGCTCTCGCGCTGGTCCTGCTCCTCGAGAGGTCGTCCGGGTCGTTCGCCGTCGCCGGGGCCGTCACCGCCACCGTCGGTATCGCCAACGTCGTCGCCACGCCGTGGCGTGCGCGGTTGATCGACCGGCGAGGCCAGCCGCGGGTGCTGACTGTCCTCGGACTCGTCCACGCGTGCGCGCTGACGGGGCTCGCGCTGACCGGGCTCGCCCTCGCCGCCGAGTCCGCGCTGCCACTGCTCCTGGTCCTCGCCGTCGTCGCCGGTGCCTCCACTCCACCCTTCGCGGCGAGCATGCGTGCGCTCTGGTCGGCGGCCCTCCCGGCCGGCGACGTCCGCCGGCGCGGCCTGAGCCTGGACGCGGTCGCCGGCGAGGTCACGTACGCCATCGGCCCGCTCGTCGCCGCCCTCGTCGCGGCCGCCGCCGGTCCTCTGGTATCGCTGCTGACCGCCGCTGCGGGTGTGGCGGTCGCCACGGTCGTATTCGTGACGGGTCCGCTGTCGCGGGTGCGGTCCGGGACGCGGCCCCTCGATCCGTCCGGTCGTCGGGAGCGGGGACGGTCCCCTCTGCGCTCCCCCGGTTTCATCCCGGTGATGATCGCCATGACGGCACCCGGGATGGTGCTGGGCGTGATGGACATCGCCGCCCCGGCGATCGGGGCGGTCGAACGCAGCACGACCCTCGCCGGGGTGCTGCTCGCGCTCTTCGCGGGCGTCAGCGGGATCAGCGGGCTCGTGTTCGGAGCCCTGCGGCTGCGCGCCAGCATCGAACGACAACTGCTGTTCGCCACGGCCGTCCTCCTCGTAGTCGTCGTGACGACCGGTCTGGTGGGCGGCCTCGCCGCCTCGCTCCTCGGGTTCGCCCTGGCGGGGGCGTTCCTGGCGCCCGGTCTGATCGCCGGCTACGTCTCGGCGGATGCGCATGCCGACGCTTCCATGCGCACCGAGGCGAACGGCTGGATGGACACGGCGGTTCAGCTCGGAACGGCACTGGGCGCGCTCCTCTACGGGGCAACTGCCGACGTCGCTGGGCCGTCCGTCGCCTTGGTGGCGAGCGCCCTGGCGCCGGCTCTCGTCTTGGCCTGCTGCGTTCCGTCGCTCAGCCGCCGTGGAGACGCAGCCGGGTAGCGCGTTCGAGGAGGGCGTCGAGGGCTTGGGCGACCGCTGTCGGCGTCGCGGCGAGTGACACGTAGCGGTGCGGGCCGTCGGCGTCAGCCACGAAGCGGGTGGTTCCGTCGCTCTCGACGACCACGCGACCGGTCGGAGACGCGGTGTAGGGCCCGTCGCCCCCGACGATCGCGTAGTGCATCGCGATCGGGTCCCAGCTCTCGCGGCCGGCGCCTTCCCCGGAGAACGTCCGGTACGCGGCGCCGACGAGGTTGCATTCATCGTCACGGGAGATCTCCCTCCCGGTGATCACCTCGAAGCCGGCCTCCCAACCGATGAAGTCGATCGGCGTCGGCCACTCGGACAGGACGCGCCCGGCAGCGACCGGATCCTGCGCGATGTTGAACTCGCGTCCCTCGGGGTAGCGGCCGCCCATGACGACCATGCGCGAGACCGCCCGCGCGACCAGCTCCGTGCCATCGAGGTCGGAGATCTCGTCCGGGCCCGAGTCGAGCAGGTCGAGCAGGTTGCCGAAAAAGCCCAGGGAGACGACCGTGATGGATGACTGCTCGGCCTCCGCGAGCACACGACGATGCAGCGCGACGGCAAGCTCATCGCCCTCGGCGGGCGGGACCGGGTAGTTCTCCGTGAGGAACGTGGCGTAGTCGTGCTCGAAGACGGAGTCGTCGTGCTCGCGAAACCGCCCGACAGCGATTCCGGGCCGTCCGAAGAACGCGTTGATCGCCCGAACGGCCCGGACACCATGGACGCTCGGAGTGTTGACGCCGACGGCGAGGAGCTCGCAGCGCCCGTCATCCGCGAGAGCGTGCGCGACCGCCAGCGCGCCGACGTCGTCCACGTCGCTGAAGAGGTCGGTTTCGACGATGAGGCGGTGCATGCTAGGCCGCGAGGTCGAGGACGTACGTCTGCAGCTCGAGCAGCCTTCCGTCGGGCAGCACGATCGTCTCTTCTCGCTCGGATCGGCGGCTGAACCCGAGCTTGCGGTAGAGCGCGTGCGCGCCCAGCATGTCCGGGCCGCTATTCAGGACCACCGCGCGGTCCCCCCGGCGTGCGGCCTCCTCCATCGCGAAGCGGGTCAGAGCGGCGCCAACGCCCCGCCCCCTGGCCGATGGATGCGTGGCGAGCAACCGAAAGTACAGCTCGCCCGGCCGGATATGGCCGCCGAAATCGTGCCCCGGCCGCAGCAGCGCGACGGTGCCGATGAGCTCGCCGTTCGCGGCATCCTCCGCGACGAACACATCGAAGGAGTCCAGCAGCGTCTCCGGATGCTTGAGCTCCTCGCGATAGTGCGCGGGCAGGTCGTCGTAGTCGTGCGTGTAGGCGGCGTGCGTCAACTCCCCGATGGCGGCGTACTCGGTGGTCTCCGCTGGACGGATGCGGATCGTGGATGCGCGGAGGGTGTCAGTCATGGTGGTCCCATTCTCGCAGCGCCTCACCCGTCGGAGGGTCGGCGGTAGTGCAGGAGCAGGCACCCGCCAGATCGCTCGCTGGTGACGAGGTCGAAACGCTGGAGGTCGCCGTCGTCTCCGAAGAGGCGCGTGCCGTGACCGGCCAGGCTCGGAGCGATCACCAGGCGCAGTTCATCGACCAGGTGCGCTGCGAGAAGCGACCGGGCGAGCGCGAGGCTTCCGTGGATGCCGATGGCGCCGCCTGGCCGCCCTTTCAGTTCGCGCACGAACGCTGCGGCATCCTCCGCGACAAGTGTTGACCCGGCCCACTCGAGGGAAAACGGCGCCGACGAGAACACGAACTTCGGCGTGCCATTGATGAACTCGGCGAACGGCTGGACCTGCGCCGTCGGCCAGTACGGGGCCCACTTCTCATAGGTCCGCCGCCCGAGCAGCACGGTGTCCTGAGGGGTGATCGTGTCAGCCAGGAATTCCTCGAGACGATCGCCCGTGTCCCGAAGCCACGGACCTTCCCCCGGTTCGTCGCCGAACCCGTCCAGGGAGAGCAACTCGTAGATCACCACCGGGCGCTCCTGGCCGGCTTCGCCCGAGTCGCGGTTCTCGCTCACAATGCCTCCTCCTCTTCGGCCGGTTTTCGACCGTGGATCGGACGCTACCGGCCATCGGGGCCGGGGGTCTTGTACAGCAACGACAACGGCGACTCCGTTTCCTGGGGCCCCCGGGGAGCACCGGCGAGCTGAGTCGCCGACCACCCGATGAAGTGACGCAGGGAGCGAGACAGATGCGGCTGGTCGAAATACCCGGTCTCGTGGGCGACGTCCACGAGCGCTTCGCCGTCCTGGATTCGCGTGGCCGCATCGTGCGCCCGCTCGATCTGACGGACCGTCCGCTGCGACAGGCCGGTCGCAGCCCGGAACCTCCTTTGACGGGTCCTCTCGCTCATCCCCGCGGAGGCGCTGGTCGCCGCATCGAGGAGGAGACCTTCGCGAACCAGGAAGTCGACGAGGTCCTCGGCATCGTCGAATCCCGGTGGCCGGAGGCTCCTCCCCTCCAGCTGGAAGATCCGTCCCCTGAGCGGCAGGTCGACGAATCCATCGACAACGGAAGGGACAGGGACCGCGGTCAGGAACGTTCCAACGGCGAACCGCACGCCCACGAACTCGGTGTCCGCGGGCACGGGAGCTTTCGACGCGCGCGACTCCGGGCCCTGCACGCCCACGTGCACGCTGTCCAACTCCTCCCACGCCACCAGATCCCACTGGGCGCGGGCTACCGAGGTCATCGTGGTCGTACCGCTGCTACGGCTGCGCCAAACCCTCTCGATCCAGGGCGAGGCGGAGGGGCGGTGCTGGAATTCGAGCACGGAAGTCACCGTAGCGGCCCAGCCGTTCATCGGTCCAGACAGCTCATCCGCCACCTTTCAGGAGGCGCTGGAACAGGGCAGGGTCAGGCGGCCTTTCGACGGCGAGCGAGGTGCAGCGCTCCACCCCCGAGTGCCAGCAGAGCGAGGGCGGCACCGGCCGCAAGACCCCAGTCCGCGTTGCTGCCGGTGTCGGCAAGAAGGCGGGAGGAGACAGGAGCGACACTGGGCGACACAGTGGGCGCCTGGGAACCGCCCGGTGTCGGTCCTGTCGGCGGAGGGGTCACGCTCGCCGCACGTACGGTGAAGGTGACCGCGGCCGTGGAGCAGTTGGTCGGGTCGCTGTTCTCGCATACCTGGTACGTGAGCTGGTGGTCACCGGCTGCAACATTCGCAGGGACGGTGAGGGTGCCGTCCGCGGCGAGGCTGACGCCGGCGAGTCCGCCGTCGTCCGTGATGGTGGTCGTCACAGCCGACGGGTCGATCGGTGCGCCGTTGAGGACATCGTTGCTGAAGACATTCCCTGCGGGGCCGCCGGCTGCGGGAACCGGTACTGCGGTGAAGTCATCGTTGTTCGCGGCGATGAGATCGCGGATGCGGAGCTGCGCGGTCGCGGTGTCGCAGATCGCCGTCTGGCCGGACGCGGTGCGGCAGAGCTGGTAAGTCAGGGTGTGTGCTCCGGCGCTCGCGCCGGCCGGGATGGTGATCGTGCCGTCGGCGGCGATCGTTGCGCCGGTCAGTCCGCCGTCGTCCGTGATGGTTGGCGTGACGTCTCCTGCGGCGAAGGCCGCTCCGTTGTTCGTGTCGTTGCCGAACACCGTGGCCGTGGTGCCGCCGCTGGCGGGGAGGGGCGCGCTGGTGAAGTCGTCGTCGGCAGCGTTGAGGAACGGGTTCGGCGCGGTGGGGTCGGCTGCGCCGTCGCCGGGCGCGGTGATGCCGGTTGCAACGGTGACGAGGGTCGGGGTGGCAGTCTCGGCCGATGACCTCGCGGATCGTTCCTGAGACCCAGGTGTACAGGTGACCCTGGCTCGACCAGTACGCAGGAGCGAAGAGCCCGGTGACGGGGTTGGATGACACAACGGTGCCGGTGGTGGTGTCGATGCGCTGGATCCTACTCAATCCCCCGTACAGCTGACCGTCGACCCAGGCAAGATCCCCGGCGACGCCGGTGGAAAGGTTCAGCGCTTTGATCACTGTGTTCGTCGTGACGTCGACCTCGGACAGGACCTGCGTTCCCGAGCCCGCCGCCGAGACTCCTCAGAGGTGGCCCTGGGCATCGAAAGCCAGCCCGCTGAAAACCCCGCTGGTGTAGCCGGCCGGGTTACCGAGGTTGGTTGTTGTGCCATCGGCGGCGATCCGATACAGAGTGACGCCGGACGAGGGGACGCCGTAGAGGTCTCCCGTTGTCGGGTCGAGCGCGAGAGCGGAGATGGAGGGCGTGACCGGGACGCTCGAGATCGTTCCGGAGGGGCTCCGCTCGAAGATCGAGCCTCCAGAGGGCCAATAGAAGTTGCTCGTGCCGGCGGACGGTGAGATGGCCGCCGAGGCCGCCACCGCCGGGAGCATCGCGAGTGCTCCTCCGATAATGGCCGTGGCGACGGCCCCTGCCACAGCTGGAAGTCCGCGTCGTCTCACGTTCACACTCTCCTGAATTCCGGCGGCTCCGAGCCTGATCGAGGCAAACTCCCTGGTTCTTGTCGGCTATGAGAGGTCTCCGTTGGCCGTCCGTCTCGGCGGCCGCCTTGCGAACTTATCTGTGAAAGCTACCAGAATCGGCCGATTTCACCCCCGAATCACCCTGAGCACCCCCACACGTCTATCTCACTCACGCACAAGTGCATCGACTCGCGGCAGCGTCTGGCCACCATGCGTTGCTCGCCTTCCAGCTCGCCTACACCGGATTGCGCTGGGGTGACGCCATCGGACTGCGAACGCGCGATGGCGACTTGCGTCGGCGACGAATCACGGCGGCGGTCAACGCTGTCGAAGTAGCTGGCGTCATCGAGATCGAACCCAAAGTCGCACAAAGCGCGATGTGCCCTATACGCCGTTCCTCTCGGATCTGGTGGCCGAACAGGTCGCCTACAAAGGCCGCGATGATCTGGTGTTCAGCGACGCGTATCGGGAGCACCTTCGGCGGACGCGAGTCAGCACCGGCTCTCGCAGTTGGTTCAAGACCACGCTGATAGAGGCGGAACTCGAACCGACGACCCTCCACGACCTCCGCACACGGCTGCTTCTCTGGCCACCAGCTCGGGGGCCCACGTCAAAGCGGGTCCAGCGGATGCTCGGCCACGCGTCGGCCGCGATGACTCTCGATCTCTCCGCCGACCTTTTCGATGACGACCTCGACGACGTCGCGATGCGCCTCCGGGCCGCCGTCACGGCCGCAAACTGGGACAAGCCCGTCTTCCGTGACCCGAAAACCCCCGAAATCACGGGGATTCCGGGGGCTATCTGCGGAGACGGAGGGATTTGAACCCTGACTTCGCCCCTTAAGGCGTCTCCCAGTGCCCCGAAATCCGCGGATTTTGGCGTTCGATCGATGACATCGGGCAGCGCTCACTGACCACGGTTGTGGGGTTTTTCTGGGGGCTCGGTCTCCGCGCTTCAGTGCCGTTCGTCGTCGCTACCCGTCGGGTCGCGAACCACGCAAGCAGATTCACGACCACCGCCCCTAGATGCGGGCATGCATTGGACACCCTCGGAACTACGCGCGAAGGCGCCGTCGAGATTGCGTCCGACATCGACCTAATCAAGGAGCTCCGGCAGGTGCGCAACGATCCGATCCACGGACGCGACATCCAAGAGCCTTGGCGAAAGCAGCTCGGATATGGCGTGAGCATCGGTGCTCGCCTGTTGGCCGCCACGACGTAGGGCGCACACTCGTCGCCCACGCCTCGTAGCTACAACGCACGCGTCGCGACGCTACATCCAAGGCGGGCACGTGACGTGCTGGTGCGGTGGCGACAGCGGCGCGATGCCCGATTGCGCGGTGCTTGTGGCTGCGCCGAGTACGCGTCGAGCGAACTGAGCCCTTCCGCACCGGACCTCTACTTGGCTCCTCACGCTCGCGAGAGAGGCTCAACGCCGAGGTGTTCACGTACCAGCATGATGAAATCCGCCGACGCTTCGGAGAATTCCGTCTGGGCCGCTTCGAAGTCAAACGCTGGACCTTCGCAGTGCCTGCCCAGCTCATTCGCCCCGGAGAGTACGTCGTGAGCGGTGCCTGCAATGTCTTCCGGAGCAATCAAGGACAACTGGGACGACGCTCGAACTAACACGCTCTGAGCGGCGACCATCTGATCCCACAGCTCCGAACGTCGGAACGAATCGATTGGTCCGGCGCCCGGCACATGCGCCTTATGCAGGAGGAGCGCAGCCTCGTCGATATCGTGGCAGGCGGCGACGAGGTCTGCGCCGATCTCCTTCATGTTCTGTAACCACCGGAGGCGGTCGTCTCGTCTGTTCATTCGGGTTTGGGACATCCACGCGTTCAGGTAGGTTGCCGCGCCTGCAGCGAGGGCTCCGGCAAGAACGAAGGCGCCGCCGAGCACAGCGCTCCCCCACCACGGGACTGATTGGGCCGCTGCCGTGGGCACTTCGACGAGCAATGCAAGCTCCTTCCGTAGCGATCTCTCGATCTGTTAGTCCACGTGGTCGGTGTCGTCTCGCCACCCACTGGCGTACTTGTCGTGGAGTTCGACAACGTCGCCCCATTTGTCGGCGCCTCGGATCGCGTCGACTGCTTCGGCGAGGTTGGCTTCACTTCCGTAGATTCCTACGAGCAGGTCCCAGGCAAGGCGTGGTTTCCGGGTGACCACGCGTGAGTTGTCGTACTGGGATCGCGCCTCCGATGATGCCTGGATGAGAATCGTTCCGGTGAGCTCGGGATCGCGATTATCGGAGAGAGGCGTGTCTGATGTCCGCTCGTGAAGAAGGAAGAAGAGTCGAACAAGCTGCCACTCGTTCTCGACATCCCAGGTCGTCGTCCGCGCCACCTCCTCGAAAAGCGCCGTCTCCGCGTCGCGAGTGAACTCGGGAGATACAAGTTCACGGCTGCCAGCGGTGAACTCGAGCAAGGCGAGACGCCCGGAAAGGCTTGGAACCCGGGCGATGATCTGCTCGACGAACTGTTCGCGATTCGGTTGCTCGTCGATTTTGCCCAGCATCTGGATGACGACTCGCCTGACTGCGAGCTCGGGTGTCAACCAGTCGAACATGCCCCGGACCCGATCGGGGATACTGGGTATCAGGTTGAGGAGTATGACGGACGTCGGGACGACCATCTCTTCCACGAACGCCGGCTCATAGTCAGCGATCCCCATGATCGTGTCCTCGAGAGTGCTCGGGTCCAATGACCGCAGGTAGGTGTCGAGTGCGGCCGCGTCGGTTAGGTGCGTGAAGGCGATCTCGGCGGCGCGAAACGCAGCGAGTCCGGTGGGTGCTACCCGGTCAAGGTAGAGCTCGAGGAAGTCGATGTGAGCGATCCGGTGTGCCCGCCGCCACTCCGTTCGTTGGGTCTCCCCGTAGACGAAGTTGTCAATGTAGCGTTTGGCCGCGGGGAAGATCCGTCGAATCATCGACTTGATGAGGTCCGCATCATCGGGCAATTTGGCCAGAAGAGCCTCGACCTGCTCCTTTGAATTGGGATCATCGCGGGTTGAGCCTATGGCAGTCAGTTGGCTTCGCAAACCTGTCAGACGCTGAAAGAGCTCCGGGCGGAACACCCTGACGGCTTCCAGCGCCAGAAGGTCGACCAGGTCCACTTGGCCTCCCAAGGCGTGAATGGTGACGCCGCAGGAGAGTGCAAGCCTGTTTACGTCGCGCATGTTTCCGACGAGAGGGTGCATGATCTCCCAGTACACGTCCGGCCATCGGGTTTGATCCACGAGCCCGTTCACCCCGGCGAGTACCCGGTCGAGCGCGCTTACGGTTGCTTCGCGCAGGTGTGGCTCAGTGATCGCCGGCAGGTCGAAACTCACCTGGACGATCTTCTCCAGGTATTGCCTCCCGGGAAGGTTGTCCTCGCGGAGCGCTTGCTCGACACGGTCCCGGTCGAAGGAGAGGAGGTAAATGATGTTCGGAAAGCTCGCGGTAAGGCGCACGAGACGGAAGATGTCTCTGATCTCTTGCGTGGTCAGTCGGTCGATGTCATCAACGACGACGACGATCGGACCGGGAAGGTCTGTGAGCGCGGTGCGGATCTGGTCACGGATGGAGCGGACTCCTCCGGCCCGGTTCTTCTGCCACGCGCGGAACGCGCTAAGTGCCTTCCGGCTCCGGTCCCACCAAGGGCCTGCGAACGGGATCGCACCGAGCGGGCTGAGGAAGTCAGCGTAATTGTCGAGGAGCCTGGTGATCTGCTCGAACTTCGGGTCTTTCAGTTTCATCTCCGCGGAGAGCTCGGAGAAGAACACGTCGACGAGTTGCTGGGTGCCGGAGAACATCCACGGGTTGAAGTCGATAACGGGGATGGCGGGCGTTGTGGCGAAGCTTTCCCGCATCAGGTTGATGAACGAGCTCTTGCCGTGTCCCCACGCGCCGACTACAGCGGCAACGACGCCGTCGCTTGCATCTATGTTGCGGATAGTCCGCGCCAGATCTTCTGCGGCTAGCGTCCGATCGAGACGGTCCTGCTTCGAGCTGCTAATGGGCGCGTCGTTCAGCGGTGTTTCGGCATCATCGGAAGTCGCTTGCACGTGCTCACCGTACCGAGTTGTGAGTCTTCTCAGCCAAGCCGCGCCCTGGCCAATCCTCTTCGTGAATTGGATCAGGAAGCCGGTCGCGGAGCGCCGCGGTAACGAGCATGAGGAGCCATCCGGGCAATCGCTTCCTTGTCCATTCCTCGTGGACGTCGACCGGGTTGTAGTTCACGCCGATGCCGTTCTTGTTCCATACGTACGCCGATGGTCAGACGTCGTTGCACGGGTGCGTCGCCGATCACCATCCCAGCCGCTGACTCTTGCTGCACACAGTCGACGTCGACCTGTCCAGTAACAGATCGGAATGATCAGCAACGACCTTAACAACACGGCACAGTTCATCGACCGCGGCTACAGTCGTCGTTCAGACTCTGAATGGCGATGCACGATATCAGTTGACTTCGATCGCACCGACGATGACCGTCTTGCCGAGCCCACATGCGATCCATCTCTACGGTCGCAGCGCTTGATGCTGTGTCATTGGTGACGCTAGCCGTGATCGCCTGTTCGAAACCGGCGAGCGACTGCTAGTAGCACCGGTGTTGTTATGGCTGACTCAACGTCGCACCTCAATCCCGGTGATAAACGCTGCGGCAAATGAACTGTTTCTATTGTTGTCCGCGACGGTATCCGTCATCATTTTCTGCGTGCCATTACGCATCGCACGAAATGCATAAATAGCGACGGTATCTCCTCGAGATCTCCAACAACGTCCTTATTGCACTATTTGGGGAGATAAACCATGTTCTTGGTGATCGTCTAGCGATCGCTACAATCCGAGAATGCGCCTTGATGACGTAGCTGCAATCGTTCGCCGTCTCCGCAGCGACGGTTCCGATCATTCAAGCGTAGAAGCAAAACGTGCCGCCGGCGGGCTTCCTTCCAACATTGCCAGCACCATCTCCGCGTTCGCGAACACCGACGGTGGACTCATCATTCTCGGACTCGATGAGAACACGGGTTTCAAAACGACCGGAATCGCGGACGCAGCCGCCATGCAACAGTCGGTGGCCAACGCAACAAGGACAATGTCACCGCCGCCACACGTTGACGTCTCCGACGTCGAATTCGAGAAAAAGAAGCTCGTCCTTGTAGAGGTGCGGAAACTCGATGCCAGTCTCAGACCGTCCCGGACGTCGGACGGGAAAGCCTACGTCCGTGTCTACGACGGCGACTACCCGATGTCCGCGGTGGAGGAGCAAACCTTCATCACCAATCGTGGGCGGCCGCGATTCGACAGCGAACCGGTGCCGGAGGCAACGTACGAGGACCTCGACGATTCGTATGTCCGTCGCTACCTCCAACTGTGTCGCCGCAACCCGCAGTTGGCCCGGTTCACCGACGATCGTGACCTTTTGGAGCGCACGAGCGTCCTGGCTCGTAGTGGCACGCCAACGGTGGCGGGCATCCTCGCGATGGGTGTCTATCCTCAGCAGTTCTTCCCGCGGCTCGTCATTAAGGCGAGTGTTGCCGCCGACCCCTCATCGAACGCCGGAACCCGCGCGACCGACGTCCGGGAGATCAGCGGCCCGGTCCCCGCCATGCTGGATGAAGCGCTGGAGTGGGTGATCCGGAACACCAGAACCCGGGTGGCGTTCGGTGAAGACGGTCACGGCCGGGATGTGCCGGAGTACCCCACAGTTGCGGTGCGCGAGCTTCTCTCGAACGCTTTGATTCACCGCGACCTGGCGCCGCACACGTTGGGGCAGTCCATCGTTCTGAGGCTTGAGCGCGACAAGCTGATCGTCACGAATCCTGGCGGTCTTTGGGATCTGGACATTGCATCGCTGGGGCTCGCGAAAGTGTCGTCTCCGCGAAATGAGCGGCTAGCGTCGATCCTGCAGAATGTCCGCACGCTGAACGATGAGCGTGTGGTCGAGCTCCTCGCTAGTGGCATCCCGACGATTCTGACCGCACTGGCCGAGGCGGGGATGGAGCCACCGAAGTTCTACAACGAGACGATCCGTTTCACCGCTCGGGTGCCAAACCATGCGCTGATGCACGCCAATGACATCGAATGGCTGGCAACGCTCCCCGGAGCGCAGGGACTCAGTGACAAGCAGCGCGTGGTGCTTGCGAAGATGCGCGGAGGGATGAAGTACACCAACGCGACGCTGCGTGAAGAAATGACCCTGGACTCCCGTGACGCTCGGAAGCTTCTGACCGACCTGGTCAACCGCGGCCTCGCTCGCGCTGTCGGGATCAACAAGGGCAGGATCTATGAGATTGCTGACGATCGCGAACCGGCCGTGTCCGCGCCGGGCCGCCCGACCGGAGCCCCGATCACGAGAATGCGCCCCGAAGACGCCGCCGATCAAGTGGCGGAGCTGCTCCGTACCGCGGGACGTCCGCTACGCACACGAGATGTGGTCACTGAGTTCAACTGGAAGGATGCGCGCGCGTTGAGGGCGTTGAACGCTGTCGTCGCCCGTGGAGATGCGGTCGTGATCGGGTCGGGGCGTGGACCCGGCACTGCGTATCAGTGGGTCGGGCCCGGCCAGTAGGCCGACTTGTGGCGGCGTCGCTGAGTCGTTCTCGTCGTCGAGGCGCGACAGGACTCCGACGCCCAAGTCGCGTTCCACCCAAGGAAGGTCTTCAGCCATCGGGGCAACGCCTTGCACGTTACCTAGCGGCTCAATCTCGTCGATACGCTTTCGATCACGACGGCGCCCTCCAGTTGTGGGGGCTGGACTATCCCTAGATACCAGCGACAGCGCGGGTCTCTGGTCAACCGTGGGGATTTTTGGGGTTTTGCACCGATTTGGGCGAACGGAAATAGCCTCTGACCAGCACATTTATCTGCGGAGACGGAGGGATTTGAACCCTCGGTCCCCTTACGGGGACTCCACCTTAGCAGGGTGGTGCACTAGGCCTGACTATGCGACGTCTCCAGCGCGGCCGCGAGCGGACGCACGACAGCCATCATAACGGACGGAGGGGAGCCGTTCGGACAGCGGCCGCTCAGGCTCCGGCGGGCACGTTGGTCGCGATGGAGCCCAGGATCTGGCTGACCAGCAGGATCGACCAGATCATGGAGACGGCAAGAGCGGCGACGTAGACGCCGATCGACACCCACATCGGGGCGAGACCACGACCTCCCGCGACACCGCGGATGACGACGCTGCGTCCGATCGGGTAGACGATGCCGAGGAACGACCACGCCCAGTGGAAGGGCCTCTCCACGCCCCGGTGCACGAGCTCCCGGTAGTCGAGCCACGAGAAGACGATGCCGGCAGCGGTCAGCAGCCAGCCGATCCCGACCACGACGAAGTACATCGGGCCGCCGAGGAGGGCCAGCGGGTCGCCGATCACCACGTTGCGGCCGGTCTCATCCAGCCGGAACGCGGGCTGCGGGTGGAGGAGGAACACCAGGAGGGTGCTGACCAGCGGCAGGATGGCTACCAGCCAGATCCACACGGTATAGAGGGGTGTCTCGGCGGGGAGCGGGCGACGGCGGGCCGGCGCGTAGGCAGCGCTGTTGAAGGCGGCCTGCTGCGACGGTCCAGGAGCGACGTGCTCGGTCCAGCGCACGCCGTCCCACCAGCGGAGCGCGCCGGAGCCGCTCGGGTCGGGGTACCAGCCGGCCGACGGGGACGGGACGGTGCTCATGAAGTCAGGAGTCCCGGCCGACGGCAGGCTCGCCGACGAACTGGTGGGCCTCGGAGGCGAGCTCCGGCCAATCCTCGGGGTCTGCGATGCGGACCCAGGCGCCCTTCGCCTCGCTGCGGCCGGCCGGCACCGGGGAGGCGACCTCGCGCCCGACCAGGTCGTCGGCGCGCTCCTTCGGCAGGTCCAGTGCCAGCTCGGCGCCGTCGAGGTACGCGAAGAGGCGGCCGTGCACGTGCAGGCCGGTGGCCGTGACGGTGACGTCGAGGTCCGGGTCCTCCAGCAGCCCTGCGGCGAGCAGTTCGAACGCGGGAACGGGGCTGTCGGTCATGCGGGTCCTCTCGAAAAGGCGGCGAACGGCTGCCGCGATCCTATCCCCCACCCGCCGCGCACGCCCCCGTACGTCGACGCGCTCCGCTATAGTCTGGCTCACAGGGTTTCGGAAGGGGGGAACGGTGCGCGATTCGCTTTCGCCCGAACCTGCCGCCGTGGCCCGTCCCTCCCGCTCCGTCCTCCGACTGGCACTCCTCGGTCTTGCAGGTGCGGGCGTTCTGACCGTCCTCGGCTTCATGGCGCAGTCGCCGGCGGCGTCCGCCGATGAGCAGTCGGGGCACGGCGGCCTGCTCGGCTCGATTCTGACGCCGGTCACTTCCGGCGTCGACTCGATCGTCACCTCCGTCCCTGTCGTGGGCGGCGTGGTGGATTCGGTTCTCGGCTCCACCCCGACCGGCTCGATCACCACACCCGTGGTGGGCACGGTCGACCATGTCGTGGACGGGGTCGTCGGCGGCGTCGTCAGCGTCGTGACCGGTCCCACGGGCGGTTCGACGGGCCCAGCGACACCCCCACCGCCACCCGGCGACGGATCGACGCCGCCCCCGGCAACGGGCGGCAGCGACGGAAGCGGCACCGGCGGAGCCGGCAGCAACGCAGGCGGCACGGCGGCCACGCCGGCCGCACCCGGCACCTCCGTTCCCGAGCCGGCAGCCGCTGCGACGACCGTGGCCGCATCCACTGCGACGACGTCAGCAGCAGAGCCGGCGCCCTCGACCCGCGCAGGCCACACGTCCCCGGTCGCGGCCCCGCTCGCCTCCGCCGGCGCGGCCTCCCCCTCGGGAACCGGCGGTGCGCCCGTAGCCGTCGAACCCCCGGTCGACCCGCATTCGCCCGCCGACGCGACCTCCACGGGTGGCGCGTCCACGGGATCCGGCGCGTCCTCCTCCGGCCCCGCAGCCGAATTGAACGGCTCCTGGCTCCCTCCCGCCGTACCCGGCGAAGCATCCTCCCCATCGTCGTCGAACCGTCCGCCCACGGCACCACCGGGCGAACACGACGTCAGCCCCGGCTGACACCCCTCCTCCGGCCGGAGGCGACTCGCCTCCCCTTCCGGTAGCGGCCCGATACGGTGCTGCGCCGGCTCGATGGACGCCCGCTTCGGGCGCGGAGCCGACGCGTGGGCACGCGATTCGGGGCCGGAACGCGCGCCTCCACGGTGGTGGATGCTGCTGCACCGTTCCGCCCTTCCCGCGTCGTCACGCGTCCGAATTCTCGGAGGACAGCTCGTGGAACGAGCGAATGACACGGCCGACCACATCCACGGTCGGCCGGAAGGACCAACACTCGGCGTGGCCCACGTGGTCGACCGCGCCATCGTGCGGGCGAACCAGCTCGACACGCACCGGCGGGAGGGGCGGGCGGAGCGAGCACGTATGACGGCCCGCACCGGGATCGCCGAGCTGGATGCGCTCACCGGTGACGAACCCGACCACGCCGACACGGTGAGCGGCCTGTACGCGCAGTTCGGCTCGGCCCTGCTCGACGCGGGCTCACCGGAGGAGGCGCTCCACGCCTTCCGGAAAGGGCTGGCGTGGGCGCCCGACCCGACGCTGCCGTCCGCGTCGGCCAATCGGGCGATGCTGGCCGGCCTGCACGCACGCGAGGGCGACCTGCGTCGTGCCGAGGAGGAGGTCGAGGAGGCCGGGGCCGTCACCGGCGACCGGCTCCCGCCTGCCGATGCGGCGATGCTGCGGACGGCGGAGGCGATCATCTCCCTGTACCGGCTCGACGCGGTGACCGCGACGGAGCGGCTGGCCCGCGCCGCTGCGCACGTTCCGAGCGCCGGGCACTGGATCCCCTACGTCCTCGCCGCCAGTACCGGCGAACTGCTCGACGGCTCCCCCGGCCGTGCGCTGGCGTTCCTCGACCAGTGCGTCCGGGAGCAGGGGGCCGAGGCCCGCACCGATGCTGCGCGCGGGGCTCTGGCGCCCCTGCGCGCGGTGCTGCAGCTGGCGCTCGGCCACCCGGACGCGGCCGCCGCGGTCCTCGATCGCGAACCGGTGACCGACAGCGCGGAGCGGATCGGGACCGCCCGCGTGGAGCTGGTGCTCGGCCGGCACGGCGCCGCCCTCCAGAAACTCCGGCCCCTCTCGGCGGTCGTGCTCTCGCCCCGTGAGAGCGCCGAGGCGTCCGCGCTGGAGGCGGCCGCGCTGCTCCGCTTCTCCAGCGAGAAGCGGGCCGCCCCGGTGGTGGACCACCTGGGCGCGCTGCTGGCGAGCAGCGGTGGGCTGCTCCTCCCGCTGGCGCTGCTGCCCCCGCACGACCTCGCGCGGGTGGTCAGGGCGCTCGACGCCCTCGGCTACGCGCAGACCGTCCCGCTGGAACGAGTGCGTTCGGTGCTGCCGGATGCAGGCCCCGGCATCGTGCTCACCCGGCGCGAGACGGCCGTCCTGGCCACCCTTTTGGTGCACGCGTCCCACACGGCGATCGCGGCAGAGCTGAACGTGTCGGTCAACACGGTCAAGTCGCAGCTGAGGAGCGTCTACCGCAAGCTCGACGTCTCAACCCGCGACCAGGCGATCGCGGTCGCGCTGGAGCGTCACCTGCTGGTCGAGAGGGAGTGAGGCCGCAGGATCCCCGCCCTGAGGACCCGGCCGCCGATGAGCCACGCGATGCCCGCGGCGGCCAGTTGCCCGATGAGCCGACCCGCGAAGGTCAGAATGAGGATCGGCGCGGCCAGATCCCGCGGTGACATGACCGGGAGCGACACCAGGAAGAGCAGCACCGCCGTCACCACCGCGGCGACCACGTGGTGCCATGGCCGGAGCGGCCCGCGCCTTCCGAGCAGCATCAGAGTCACGTCGAAGCCGAGCCCCGTGATCACGAGCGGGACCAGGATGAGCACCCCGAGCGGTGTGAAACCGATCGTCAGGATGCCCACCAGTGAGAACGCGATGGTGGTGGTCCAGGCGAAGCCGACGAGTCTCCTGGCCAGGAACGGCAGGACGCTGTGCATTCCGGCGGCGACGGCGTACGCCGGCGGGAACAGGGCCGCCAGCGTCGCGGTGAGCGGGGCGACGAGGATCAGCAGCAGCGCTCCGAGCGCGCCGAAAGCGGCGATGATCAGCAGCGATCGCGTGCTGAGCCGGGGCGGCCGCTGGGCCATGGGGTACCTCCGTGGAGAGTGCGGGCACTCCATCCTGCACGATCCAGCGAACGTGAGAGCGCGAACACGGATCCTGCCTGCTCCACGAGGCGCAAAGATGGAGTCAGGAGGATGAATTGGACGACGAAGCTGTCCACGACGACGCGGTGAGCGCACAGCGCTCGGCCACAGGCCGGGAGGCGATCGCGAAGCTGCAGGCGGCGGTGGAGCGGGCCGACTGGGATGGGGCGACCACGGCGGTCCGCGAGGGCTGGTTCCACGTCATCAGCGAGCACGGCGAGGTTGCGCGCCTCCTCCTGGAGCGCATCCCGGTGCCGGAGCTTCGCGCGCATCCGCTGCTCGCCCTGCTCCTGGGCCTGACGTACAACTCCCTCGGCTTTCACCGGATGCGGGCGCTCCGGTACTTCGTCATCGCCGTCCGGGCCGCCCGAACGCCACGGAACCTGACGCTCGACCCCGTGGACCGCGTCCTCATCCGCTCGGCCGAGGCCAGCGCGTATCGCCTGATCGGCCGCGTCGGCCTGGCGGTCGGACCGGCCCGTGCCGCGGTCTCGCAACTGGACCGGCTCACGGATGAGCAGAGGGACGAGGTCAGCGAGCTTCCGCGGGTGTACGCGCAACTCGGCATCTCCCTCTACTACGCCGGCGACGTGGATGGCGCGATGGAGACCTTCGCGAAGGGTCTGGCGGCGACGCCCACCACGCCACCCTCCCCCGGTTTCGGCAACCTCGCCATGATGGCGGGCATCCACGCGCTGCAGGGCGACCTCCCGGAGGCGCGTGCCCACGTCGAGTACGCCCGCACCGGACCCTGGACGGACCGCCAGCGACGGATGTACACCGGCACCTTCTACCGCCTGGCCGAAGCCATCCTGGCGCTGGAGCGGTTCGAGCCGGCGGAGGCACGAGCCCACCTGTCCGCGATGGAGCACGACCGGCGGACGATCGAGCACTGGATCACCGAAGCGCACGTGGAGGCGCTGGCGCAGCTGGTCGACGGCCGGCCCGGCGACGCGCTGGCCGGCCTGGAGGCGTACGCGGCCATGCGCGCCGGCGAGGCGCGCTCGGCGGCAGCGCGCAACCAGCTCGCGCCGATCAGGGCGATCCTGCAGCTGGCCCTCGGCAACCCCGACGCCGCCGCCGCGATCGTGGAGCGCGACACCGCTGTCGGTCCCGACCGTCACATCGCCCGGGCCCGCGTGCATCTCTCGCTCGGCAGGAACGGCTCCGCCCTCACCGAGTTGAAGGCCGCCACGGGGAAGCCCCTCACCGCCCGGACCGCTGCCGAAGCTGCCTCCCTCGAAGCGGCGGTGCTGCTGCGCCTCGCTCCCACGTCCCGCACGCGCGGGGTCGTGGAGCAGCTGGGCGCCCTCCTGTCCCGCACCGAGCAGCGGCTGGCGCTCGCCCTGCTCCCCGGCGACGACCTGGAACGCGTCTCCCACGCGCTGGAGGCCGCCGGCTACGGCCGTTTGCTCCGCGAGATCCCCGTGCGCCCGCTGCTTCCCACCGCTGAGCCGGAACTCCTGCTCACCGACCGCGAGGTCGCCGTGCTGACCGAGCTGCTGCGGACCGGGTCGGCGTCAGAGATCGCGGCGGCGCTCGTCGTGTCGACGAACACCGTGAAGACGCAGTTGCGCGGCGTGTACCGCAAGCTGGGCGTGAACAATCGCGAAGACGCCATCGCCGTCGCACTGTCCCGCCACCTGCTGGTCGAGCGGGACTGACGGGGCCGGTGGCCGTTCTCAGGGTGATCCGAGGGTGAAATCCGCCCACGAGGGTGCATCGGGGCCGTAGCGTTCCGAGGGAACCTTCCGCTGCCCGCCCCCTCCCCGCGAGGACGACATGACCCTCGACGAGAGCATCCCGATCGGCCACCGCCGAAGCCCTCTCCCCATCCGCACCGTCGGCATCCGCCCCCGAGCCCTGCCCGACGAGCTGGCGGCCGTGCTGCACGCCGCCCACCAGGAGGAGCAGGAGGCGATCGGCGGCCAGCGCCGCGCGGCGTACCTGCTCACCCGGCAGGTCATCGCCGGCCTGCTGAAGGCCGGCTACCCGGCTGCGGTGCTGGCGCGCGAACTCGGCGTGAGACCCGAGTCCGTGCGGACCCGCGGCCAGTCCGGCTGGATCGCCCTGGCCGAGATCGGCGCGCTCTGCGGTCTCTCCGACAGCGAGCTGCTCGAGCAGTGCGCACGCAACGCCATCCCCCTGGACGAGGAGGGCCGCCTCCACAGCGATGGGCTGGTCCCGCTCCTTCTCGCGGAGCGGTGACCTCCACCGTTCCCCGCCGGACGCGAAGAAGACAACTGGAGTCGCGTCATGAATGCGGGCATTTCCGATCTCTCAGGTGGTGCGTGACCCGGACACGCGCCGACTCCGCCGACCGACCATCGGTGAGGGGGACGAGATGAGGCAGGACGAGGTGACGTACGACGACGCGGCGGCTGACGAGCCGACGGCCGAACGCTCCGACACCGAACTGGTCGAGTCCGCCCGCGCCGGCGACGACGAGGCGTTCGCGGAGCTGTGGAGACGACACGCCTCCGCCGGGCGGACGGTCGCGCGGTCGTTCAGCACCGAGGACCCGGACGACGTGGTCGCGGAGGCGTACGCGCGCGTCCTGAAGGCGGTGCGCGACGGGAACGGGCCGCGGACCGGCTTCCGGCCCTACCTGTTCACGACCATCCGCAACGTCGCCGCGGCCTGGGGAGGCTCGCGCAAGGAGCTGCCGATCGAAGACGCGACGACGATCGAGGACCCCGCATCGACGGAGGCCGCCAGCATGGATGCGCTGGACCGCTCGCTCACGGCGCGCGCCTTCCGCTCCCTCCCGGAGCGGTGGCAGGAGGTGCTCTGGTACTGCGAGGTCGAGGGGATGACGCCGGCCGCGGTCGCACCGTTGCTCGGCCTGACCGCGAACGGCACGGCCGCGCTCGCCTACCGCGCCAGGGAGGGCCTCCGTCAGGCATGGATCCAGGCGCACATCTCGTCGAGCCCGGAGGGCTCCGAGCACCGCTGGACGACGGAACGGCTGGGCTCGTACAGCCGCGGCGGGCTCGGCCGGCGGGACACCGCACGCCTCGAGCGGCACCTCGCGGAGTGCACGAAGTGCAGCATCGTCGCGGTGGAGGCCCGGAACGTGGGCGCGCGGCTGACGCTGGTGCTGCTTCCGCTGCTGCTGGGCATTTCCGGCGCTGCCGCCTACGCGGCCACGGTGCGCCAGGGGGTCGCCGCGACGGCGGCGGCAGGGGCCGCGAGCGCAACCGGATCCGGGACGCCGCCTGCGGCGGTGACGATACGACCGGGCCGAGGGGCCCGCAACGCCGGCAAGGGATCGTCTGCGGGCGGCATCGCCGTCGCGGGCGTGCTCGTCGCGGCCGGGGTGGCCGCAGCGGTGGTGCTCGGTCCCCAAGTGTTCGGCGGGTCGGGCGGACACGGTGACGCCGGGGCGAGCTCCGGAGCGGCACCGGCGGAGGCGCCACCGGCCGCTTCCGATCCGGACTCCGCGCCGGGTGAGCAGCCTCCCGTCGCGGAGCAGCCGGCGCCTCCCGCCCCGCAGGCGCAGCCGCACCAGCCCGACGAGCCCGAGCAGCCCGGTGACACCGACGCACAGGGGAAGGATGCGCCGCCTGCGCCGGTCGTCGCGCCCTCCTCCCCCTCGAACCCGGCGGCACCGCCGTCCACGCCGTCCACGCCGTCGACGCCGGTGACGCCCCCTGCCGCACCGGCCGCACCCGTGGTGAGCACGGCCGTCGCTCCGGGCTGGCGCACCGCCGCATCCGCACTGCCACTCGCCGGAACGGGTGCTCCGGGCGCGGCCATCGGCATCGCCGCGGTGCCCGCCGGCTCTCCCGTGCAGCCCGCGGCATCCGCATCCTCGGCGCGTCTCGCGCCCCTCGCAGGGCCGGCCTCCCTCGGGACGGCCACCGTGGGGCCGGACGGGACCTGGTCGCTCACTGCGGATCTCGCCTCTCTGAGCGACGGTCCCTGGGACCTCCGGGTCACGCAGACGACGGACGGCGGCACCTCGACGCCTGCGGTGGTGTCGGTCACGATCGACCGCACCGCCGCACCCCCGGTGATCGTCGCAGCAGACACTGGGACCGGCGCCGACGCCGCCCGCCTCGCGCCCATCCTCTCCGGGACGGCCGAGCCGGGCGCGACGGTCCGCCTTCTCGACCACGGGACGATCGTCGCCACCGTGGCCGCGGACGCCGGTGGCGCCTGGGTCTCGCCCGAGCTCATCGCCATCAGCCCGTCCTACGCGCTGACCGCGGAGCAGACCGACGTGCTGGGCAACGCCTCCGTCGCCTCCACCCCGCTGGAGGGCACAGCGCTCGTGCCGACAGTGACGGCCACCGGATCGCCGGGGACGGTCGCGCTCACCGTGCACGGCCTCCCCGGCGCGACGGTGCAGGTGTGGGCCGATGGCGCGTCGACGCCGTTCTCATTCACGCTCGACGCGGCGGGCGACGCCGCACGCACGTACGGATGGACGGCAGGAGACCACCGCATCGGCGCCCTCTACCTGAGCGGCACCCGGCACGGCGTCCTGTCGGACGTCCCGGTCACTCTCCCCTGAGGCGACGACCGACTGTTGCGGTGAGCCGGGCCGGGAAAACCCGGCCCACCGCGACCGCCTCCGACGGCGCCGCCGATCGGCGGGCCGAATTCGCCGGGATCAGCGGGCAGCGTCCGGGGCGACCCGCTTAAGAGAGTCCCTTCGACCCGGATCATGACGCCGGTCCGGAGAATCGACGCGAAAAAGGGTGCGGCGGGGAGGTTCCCGTCCTCCCCGCCGCTCGACGGAGAGGCTTACCCAGACTCTCCTTCGGCCGGTCGCCAACCAGATCCCGTCTGGTTCATCGCTTCCGGAGTCGTGGCCGCCGCCGCAGCAGCAGGAGGCCGGCGCCGGCGATCAGCGCCGCCAGCGCGGTCATCGCCCAGGCGAGCGAACCGAGCAGGTCGCTTCCGGTGCTCGCCAGCCCGTGCACGCCGGGGTCGGTGACCGTGGCGCACGCCGTGGCAGCGTCACCGCACTGACCGTCGCCCGTCGACGGGTCCCACGGACCGTCGAGCGCGTCCAGGGTGGCCCTGTTGGTCGTGTCCTGCGGCGCGATCAGCGTGGCGACGACGCGGATGCTCGCCGACGCTCCCTTCGCGATACCGGGGATCACCCAGTGCAGTCCGGCGCTCGTCGTCGTCGCGTTCGGCGTCGTGCTGACCACGCGGAGCCCGCCGGGCAGCAGGTCGGTCACTCCGACGTCCTTCGCGTCGATCTGACCGTCGTTGGTGACGGTGATCGTGTAGACGATCGTGTCGCCGACGGCCGCCGTGGAGCGGTCCGCGGACTTCGCGATGCGCAGGTGGCCCACGTCGAAGCGGTTGGTCACGGTGACCGTCGCCGCCGATGCGGCTCCGATCGTCACGGTGCCGTCCGCCGGGTCCATGGTGGTCGCCGTCGCCAGTCCGGCGTCGGTCTCCTCGACGGCACAGGATGCGCCGACGATCAGGCCGTCGATGGTGGCGGTGTAGCCGTTGTCCTTCGAGAGGGTCAGCGTGCCGTCATCGGCCAGCGTGATCGGGGTGACCACGCCATCCACGTCGTAGGTGCAGGTGACCTGCATCGTGAACGGACCTGCGCCGAACTTCGTGACGCCGTCGCCGATCCGCTTCTTGTCGATGACCAATGAGCCGGTGTCGAATGCGTTGGTGATCGTCACCTGCGCGGGAGCGCCGGCCGGGACCGTCACGCCGGCGGCCGGAGCGATCGTCACGGCAGTCGCGCCGCCGGTGGCGGTCTCCGTCGTGTCGCAGTGCGCGCCCTGGATGAGCCCGGTGACCGTCGCGGAGTAGCCGTTGGCGTCATCCAGCGTGACGACACCCCCGTCGGGCAGCGGGATGGTCAGCGTCTGGCCGTCCTTCTGCCAGGTGCAGACGAGCTGCGCGGTGAAGGGGCCGGCGCCGTAGCGGGCGACGCCGTCTCCGGTGCGCTCCTTGACGATGCTGACGCTTCCGGCGGAGAACGTGTTGGTCACGCTCACCGTCACGGTCGGGACCGAGCCGTCGGCCGCACCAGGGATGGTGACGGTCGGCGTGTCCACCGTGCTGCCGGTCGCGCCGCCGTTCGTGGTCTCCACCACCGAGCATTCGGTGCCCGCGGGGTAGAGGCCCGGGACGGTCAGCGTCTGGCCGCCGACGATGCTCAGATCGCCGTCGAACAGCGTCTGGTCACCGTCGTAGACGCAGGTGACGTGCACCGTGAACGGGCCGTCGCCGTAGTTCGCCGCCGCGTCGCCGTCGACGATCTTGGTGATCGCGAGCGCGCCGGCCGCGTAGTGGTTGACGATCTCGGCGGTGGTCGGCTGCGCGCCGGCGCCGAGGGTCACCGTCGCCTGCGAGCCGTCGGTCGCAGCCGCGCCGTCGATCGAGAAGGCGACGTGGTTGGGAGCGGCGGCCGCGCCATCCGGATCGGTCTCGGTCACGACGCACTTCGCGTGCGCCGGCAGACCGGCGATGGTGTGCGAGTCGCCGTCCTGCAGCGTGAACGCGGCGTCACCGGCGGCGAGCGGGATGCTCTGGCCGAGCGGCGCGGTGCAGACCACCCCGACGCCGAAGGGACCGAAGGAGCCCGCCGTCGCCGCGGTGTCGACGTGCTTGCTGACGACGAGATCCGTGGTCGGGTAGTCGTTGACGATCGCGACCTTCTGCGCGTCCGGCACGGGCGCGGTGGCGTCCGCCGCCGCGATCGTCACGGTGCCAGGGGTCACGCTGCGGCTCGCCTCGCCGTACGAGCCGTCGGCGCCGTGCTCCACGACCGCGCATTGGGCGCCGGTCGGGATGCCGTCGATCCGGGCGGTGTACTGGTTGGCCGCACCGAGGGTCACCGAGGCGTTCGCGCCGAGGGCGACGGTCGCGCCGGCGACGGTGCAGGTCACGTCGGCCTGGAAGCTGGTCGGCGCGTACTGCGCCGCCGCCCCGGTGACCGTCTTGGTGATCTGCAGCGGGCCTCCGGTGAGGATGACGCCCGCCTTGATCGGCTCCTGCGGCCCGGCCGGCTGGGAGCCCGACACGTAGGTCGGGTAGAAGCCGAACGAGTTCCAGGCGCGCACGCCGGTGACGGGCGCGTCGACCGGGGCACGGTGGTCGTTCGCGGTCGTGGTCGGGACGTTGGTGCTGGTGTAGGTCACCTTCACCGCGGCGCCGGCCGCGAGAGTGCCGGTGGCGGTCCCGGTGAAGTCGAACACCATCTTCACGCCGGTCACATCCGCTGCCTGGATGGTCGAGCCGACCTGGCTCGACGGCAGCCACGATCCCGCGGCGCAGGCCTTGCCGGGCGTGATGTCGTCGGCGCAGGGCGCGGCAGCGGTGGTGACGTACCAGGTCATCGTCGCGCCCGCGGCATCCGCGGACGGGAGGAAGGTGAGGTCGCCGTTGAACCGCGGCGTGTAGACGGAGCCGCGCGGCGACGAGTCCACCACGCCGGTGTCACCCGGGTACGGGAACACATCGACTGCCGTCAGCGTCTTGGCCGCGACGTTCCCGCCGTTCACCATGTCGAGCTTCCAGTCGTCGGTCGCGCCGATCGCGCTGACGGCCGCACAGGGGTAGCGGTAGTAGCCGTCCGTGTCCGCGGTGCAGGGCAAGGCCGGGTTGACCACGTTCTGCGCCAGACCGGTCGACGACTTCACGCCCTTGGCGGCGGTGAACGATCCCTGCGAGAGGGTCGTCACGACGTTGGAGGTGGAGCACGTGTTCGCGGCGAAGGTCACCGGCCGGCCGTTGCCCGAGTTGAGAGCGGTGCAGTCGGCGGAGGTGAGCTGACGGTCCGTCGTGACCCCGAAGGAGTTGAGCGCGGTCGAGGAGGGTGCGAGACCCGGCTTGATCTGCAGCCCGATGGTGATGCTGTACGTCTCACCCGGTGCGAGCTGCGACCCGGCGGGCCAGGCGAACCGGATGGTCCGTGAGGCCGCGTCGTAGCTGCGGACGATCGTCGCGCCGTCGACCGGCAGCGTCCCGCCGGTGGAGGTGCTGTAGGTCGGGACGTTCGTGGGAACGAACAGGAGTGAGCCGTCGGCCGGCAGGGTGTCGGTCACGACCGGGTTCGGGAGGATGCCCGTTCCGGTGTTCTTGAAACGGAGCGTCCAGTTGACCTCGCGGCCAGAGGCCGCCTGTCCGGGGCTGGTCTTCTCGACGGCCAGCTTGGCCGTCCCGGGGTCCACGCCGAAGGTCGCGGTGGCCGTGGCCTGCGGGGCGACGACATCGTTGTACGAGGCGTCGGCGGTCACCGTGTCGGAGATGGTCCCTGCTGCGGTCTCACCCGGCATCGGCTGCGCGACGGCGGTCGAGGTGACCGGTCCGCTCCCATCGCGGAGGGCGGTGCGCAGCGAGAGGTTCAGCTGCACGTCGTCGAGGTTGTCCGAGGCGGCGAACGAGGCGCCGTCAGCGCGCGTGTAGGTGAACCGGAGTCCCGTCACATCGCTCGCCGTGACCCCTGCGGGGAGGGCGGCGGAGGCGATCACCGTGGGCGTGCCGGACTGCCACTGGGCGGACGCGCCCCAGCCGGTGCGGGCATCCACCTGCACCCGGTCGGCGCCTGTCGGCGTGTTGGGGAGGGTGAACGACTTCAGGGTGAAGGCGTTCCAGAAGGTGTCCGCCGCATCCTGGATCACGAGCACCTTCGGTGCGAGCGTGCCGGTCGACCGTGCGCGCAGGAATACCTGGATGGGATCGGCCGGCTTGGCCTGCAGCGTGCTCGTCGGGTTGAACGACTTGGCCGTGGTGACCTGGAGGTTGCCGTTCTGCAGGGTCAGCGTCGTGCCCTGCTGGTCGGCAGCCTGCACGCCGGGGTAGACGTCGTCGTGCAGCGTCGCGTGGGCGATGTTGTCGATCGTGCCGGGGACGGGAGTCGCCCCTCCGGTGCGCGTCGTCTTCCGGAGCTGAGCGGTCAGCGTGAGGACGACCTTCTGCTGCGGCGCAATGGTGCCGCCAGTGCCGTCCGTGCCCTGAGCGTTCGTGCCCCGGAACAGGGAGCTGACGCCGACGACATCGGCGAGCTGGGCCGGCGTGAGGGCCATGGCGTCTGCGACGGTGAGGGTCTCCGTGGTCTCGGTTCCATCGGCGGCGCGGTGCAGCAGCGAGACGCTGCTCTGCGAGGTCTGCACGCCGGGAGCCTGGCTCAGGTCGACGACGATCTTCGTCAGGGTGAGCTGCTCGAAGGGGTTGCCTGTGGCGTCGTACGGCGCGAATGCGCACGGAGCCGAGCTGGTGGCGTTGGTGCACTCCGCCGGGTCGGACAGCCGCAACTGCCAGGTGCTGCTGTTCGAGGTGTTCAGCGCCGAGGTCGTGTACGTCGTCGTCGGGTAGTCCGCCGCCGGAACGTCGGGCTGCGGGATCACCAGCGTCTGCGGCGATGCCGTCTTCGTCACCTTGGTGGTGAAGGTCGGGTCGACGATCGTGACGTGGTCATCGGCGTCGCGAGTGGTGGGCGCACCGCTGAACGGCTGCGCTCCGACCCGGACGGTGTTGTCCACGGCACCGGGCGAGCCTGCCAGGTTGTACGTGCGCGTGCCGGTGACCCAGTCGGTCGTGGTGCTGCCGCGCACGCTGTTGCGGATGGTCAGGTCGAGGTGCATGGTGCGGCCGCCCGGCTGGGTGCTCGCGCTCACGCTCGCGACGCCGCTGCCGACCGCCGGTGCGGTGGGGTCGCCGGTCGACTGGATGCGCGCGGCCCGGTTCGGGCTCTCGATCACCGTCAGGCGCACGCCCTGGGTCGAGGCGCGCTCAGCCGCCGTCAGCGTGTAGCCGGGGAAGATGCCGTCGCAGGCGTTCGCCGAGGCGCAGGCCTCCGAGGTGATGTCGTTCCACTGGGTGCCGTCGAACAGCTCCACCTTCGAGACCTTGTCCCAGCGGATGAGCGGGTCGAAGGCGGCGCCCTGTGTCACGGTCGGAGTGATCGCGTCGATGCGGGCCAGGTCGAAGGCCTGGAAGACGCTGCCGTCGACGGGGCTCGGCACGGCCGGGTCCTGGATGGTCATCGACTGCATCCCGCTGACCTGGGTGCCCCAGCCGAGCGTCACGCCGGTCGTGGTGCCGGACTGGGCCTGCAGCACCTTCGTGCCGTCCCAGCTCTTGGAGGCGAGCAGCGACCCGGGGCCGCCCTGGGTGGCCTGCACACCGACCGTTGCACAGTCGACAGCGGGCTGGCTGGTCACGGTGGTGCTGCCCGCGACGACGCCGGTGGCCCCGCTCTGCGCGCAGTTCTGGTAGTTCGTGATGGCCGGGTACGCGCCGGGGTTCGTCGGCCCGCCGCTGCGCAGCGTGCCGCGGGCGGTGAAGCCGATCGCCGGCTTGACGTTGGTGGCCTGACCGAAGCCGTCGCTGTCCGTGAAGGTGAACCGCAGCCCGAGGAGGTCGGAGTGGGTGGTGCCGGACGGCAGCACGCTGTCGAGCACTGCAGAGTAGGTCTTGGAGGCTGCGGTCGCATCCACGACGGTCAGCGTCTTCCAGGTGGTGCCGTCGGTGGTGTACTCGATCGTCAGGGTCGACCCCGACGGCACGGCCGTCGGAGCGATGGAGGTGGCGTCGAAGGCGTTCCAGTACGGCGCGTTCGCGGTGTCCTGCGGCTCGCTGACGACGATGGTGTTCGGCCGCACGGAGCTGGTGCCGCTCGGCGTCTGGGCGGACAGCTGCACCAGGCTGGTGCCGCCGGGGATGACCGTGCTTGGGGTGACGGTCTTGTCGAGGGTCAGCTTCACCTCGGGGAAGTACACGTCGAGGTTCGCCGTGGCATCGTCCGACGCCGTGCCGGCCGGGTTGGCGCCGGTGACGGTGACGGTGTTCGGGTAGGTGACGAAGCCGGAGCCCGTCGGGCCCGCATCCGTCGTGGTGTTCACCGTGAAGGGGATGGTGGCGGACGCACCGGTCGCGATGGTGCCGGTGTAGACGATCTGGAAGCCGGTCAGGTACTGGCCGCCGGCGAGAGTGGGAGCGGCGGGGAGGCCGGAGGCGGCGTCGAAGGCCGAGTCGGCCGGTGCCGCTCCGGTGTTGACGAACCACTGCACGGTCGCGCCGGTGGCGCCCTGCGGCCAGGCCGCTCCCGTCGTGAAGCCGCCGAAGGTGACCTTGTCGGTGAAGAACCCGCCGGTGCCGGGCTCGCGCACGGTCAGGCTGGTGAGCGGGCCGGTGGAGGTGTTGCGCGCGACGAGGGTTCCGACGGAGGACTCGCCCGCCGGGATCTGGTGGTCGAGGAACGACTTGCCGGCGGCGACGCTCACGGTGAGCGGCGCCACCACCTGCTGCGCGGAGGCGGGCGGCGCCTGGCCGTCGCCGTTGGGCGTGCTGACCGTCGCGCCCACCTGGTTCGTGCGGGTGCCGCCGGTCACCAGGCTCGCAGCCGTGTTCCGGTCGGACGCGCGCTGCGCGAGGGTGAGGGCCACGGAACCGGCCGCGCCTCCCGCAACGATGGTGTCACCGGTGCTGGAGGAGAACACGAACTGCAGGCCGGTCACGTCGCCCGCCCGCACACCGGCGGGCAGCTGGGGCGTCGCGCCGACGGGGCCGTCGACGGAACCGCCGGCGGTGAGCGCGATGACCTGCACCTGATCGGCGCCCTCGGGGAACGTCACGGCGCCGAAGCCGGCGAGGTCGTAGTACGAGAACGTACTGCCGGCCGCCGCGGGGTCGGCGGGCTCGGCGATCGTCAGGCTGGTGGCCGGGATGTTCGAGGTGTTCTTCACCGTCAGCGCGACCTGCGAGGTCTCGCCCGGGTTGTACTGCGTCGACCCAGGGGTCCAGGTCTTCGAGACGCTCGCCTGGATCACGTCAGGGACGTGCACGGTGACCGGGACCGCGCCGCTGACCGTGGTGGCATTGGTCGCCTGGAACGTGGCCGTGTTCGTCAGCTGGACGCCGTCGAGGCTCTTGTCGACATCCGCCGGCATCGTCACCTGGATCTGCACCGAGCCGGTGGTGCCCGCCGCAAGACCCGTGCTGGCCGGGACGGTGTTCGGCACGCTGTCGGCGAAGGCGACCGTCACCGTGTTGCCGTTCACCGTCGTGGTGACGCTGCCCGCGCCCACGACGTTCGGCTTCCCGACGATCTGCAGCGGCGCCGGGACCGGGTCGGTCAGCACCGCATTCACGCACCCGGTGGTGGTGGAGGAGCAGCCGTAGTTGATCGTGTAGAGGAAGCTCTGCCCGGGCTCCACCTCGGTGACGTTCGCCGTCTTCGACAGGTTCAGGACGCCGGAGCCGAGGTCGTCGGCACTGGCCGCCGGGGCTCCGATCGCGAGGGCGCCGATCAGGGCGAGCACGACCCCGGTCGCGACACTCGCCGGGGCGCGAAGCGTGCGGCGGCTGTGACGGCCGCGGGAGGGAAGAAGAAGGGAACGCAAACGGGTAAGCAAAACGGTGTCCTTCGGGCAGAACGGGGCGGGCGCGCGGGAACACGACCGCTATCGGGATTCACACAGAGTGTGGCGGTATCGCGTACCCGAGCGGTCGTTTTTCACCCTCGATTCACCCTGGGAATGCCCAAATCACCCCCACCTGGGGGGTGTATTCCGCAATTCGATGGTGAATTCGGCTCAGAGCAGCGTCAGCACGGCTGCCGTCGCCGCCCATCCCGCCAGCACGAAAGCCATATCGATCGCGCGCCATTCCACCGGATGACGCTCGGTCCGCTGCGGATGCGCGCCGAACGCACGGGACTCCATCGCCAGGGCGACGCGTTCCGCGTGCCGGATGCTGGACACGAGCAGAGGCACCACCGTCGCGAGCGCCCGCCGCACCGCAGCGACCGGCCCCCTACCCGGATACAGCCCCCGCACCCGCAGCGCCTGCCGGATGAGCGCGAGCTCCGCCGCGGACCGGGGCACGAACCGGAACGCCGCGACGGCCGTCTGGCTGAACCGGTACGGGATGCGCAGCTGTGCGGTGAGCGACCGCGCGAGATCGGGTCCGCTGGTGGTGAGGCCGCCGACCAGCCCGAGGGCGAGCAGCGCCCCCAACCGCAGTCCCGTCGTGAGACCGGTGGTGAGGGCGCCTGCGCCGGCGGGAGCCCAGAGTGCGAACCCCGCGGACATGACGAGGACGCCGAAGGGGAGACCGACCAGGAGGAGCACGAGCGCGCCTCCCCGCGGGCGCGCGCCGACGAGCAGCAGCACGACGGCACCCACCGCGAGCGCCAGCGCGACGCCGATTCCCCGTGCGACGAGCAGCACGATCCAGCCCGGCAGGACCGCCGCGACTTTGGCCAGCGGGTTGAGCCGGTAGAGGAACGCCCGCGGGGTCGCGGCGAGGCGGAGCGCCGGTGCGGTCATAGCGCCCCCGGCAGGTCGGCGAGCCGGGTGAGCCCGCGCAGCGCGGTGTGGACATCCGGCCCGGCGAACGCCCGCACGAGGGGAGGCTGCCGGAGCGCATGCGCCTCCAGCAGGCGTCGATCGCCGAGGATCGCCGAGGTCTCGCCCTGGGCGACGACCCGACCGCCGTCGAGGATCACCATGCGGGTCGCATACTCGGCGATCAGGCCCAGATCGTGCGTGACCGCCACGACGGTGGCGCCCTCCGCGTTCAGCCCGGCGAGCAGGTCCAGCAGCTCGATCGCTCGGGCATGGTCCTGTCCGAAGGTCGGCTCGTCCAGCACCAGCACGGGCGCGCCCTCGATGAGGGCTGTGCCGACCGAGAGCCGTCGCTTCTGCCCGCCCGAGAGCAGGAAGGGATGCGCGGTGCGCTGCGGCTGAAGGTCGAGCCGGCTCAGCATCCGCTCGACCCGCTCGCCGATCTCCTCCGTCGGGAGCCGTCGCTGCCGCAACCCCACCGCGAGCTCGGCCTCCACACTGTCGGTCACGAACTGGTGCTCGGGATTCTGGAACACGAACCCGACTGCCTGCCGGACTGCACGGGCCGACGAGCGCGACGGGTCGAGACCGAGCACCTCCACCGTGCCGCGCGGCGCACGCCGGACTCCCGCCAACAGCTGCGCGAGGGTCGACTTGCCCGCACCGTTCGGACCGACGACGGCCACGAACTCGCCCCGGCCGACCTGCAGTGAGACACTGTCCAGGATGCGGCGGCCGCCGCGGGTGACGCTCAGATTTCGGATGTCGACCGCCGGCGGTCCGGACACGGGGGCGACCGGTGGCCGCGACGCGCGGGTGCTGACCTCTGAGGCGGCCGACGCCTCGGTCGCGGTCAGGGCCTCCGCCAACTCCTCCGCCGTGAGCGGGAGGGGGTCGATCTGCACCCCCGCGCGCCGAAGGCGCAACGCCGCCGACGTCGCGGTGGGCAGCCACACGCCGAGCTCCTCGAGCTCGGCCGCGCGATCGCGAACGACCTCCCGCACGGGGCCCCGGGCGAACGGCCTGCCGTCGGCGTCGAGCACCAGGACCGTGTCCGCCACGCTCAGCGCCAGGTCGACGTTGTGCTCCACCAGCACGACCGAGCGTGCCGCGCCCGGCGCGGTGAGCTCTCCGAGCAGGCGGTACACCTCCTCCGCTCCCGCCGGGTCGAGGTTGGAGGTGGGCTCGTCGAGCACCAGCAGCGGTGACCCCATGGCGAGGGCGCAGGCGATCGCCAGCCGCTGCTTGCCGCCTCCGGAGAGGACGTCCGGATCGTCGTCGCGCCGATCCCACAGTCCCACCGCCCGAAGGGCCTCCTCCGCACGGGCCTCCACCTCGGCCGCCGGGAGGAGCAGGTTCTCCGGGCCGAAGCACACCTCGTCGAGCACCGTGCGGGTGACGAGCTGGGCGTCGGGATCCTGGAACACCATCCCGACCCGGCTGCTCAGCTCGGCGACGCTCGCGTCCCTGGTCTCGACGCCGCAGACGGTCACCGTGCCGTCCAGTTCGGCCGGGACCGCGTGCGGCACCAGACCATTGAAGGTCAGGGCGAGGCTGGACTTGCCGGAGCCGCTCGGCCCGAGGACCAGCAGCACTTCGCCCGGCGCGACCTCGACATCCACACCGTCGGGAGTCCAGGCGGTTGCGCCGTCGTGGCGCACCCGCACGGAGCGGGCCACCAGGACCGGAGGGATGGCGAGGCCCGGGTCCGGCCGGGAGGCGCGCTCGGACTGCGGACTGCCCATCCGGCCCCCTCCCGTGCTCGGCACCAACGCTACGGCACGAAGACCTCGGCGCTAGGTCGCGAGGGTCACGGCGAAGCGTTGAAGCGCTGCGTTGGTGAGCTGGAGCATCTCCCGGTCGACGTTGTCGATATCGTCACAGCTCTGGTGGTAGCAGGAGATGATCGTCGTGAGGGGCGTTTCGTCGACGACGGTCGAGATGCCGGTCACGGCAATGCCCACCTTGTTGAACGGTAGGCCGTCGGAGCGAGTGGCCTGCTCGTACCCTTCCAGGAACGGTGTCCCGTCCGGAAACGAGGACCTGAGTCGCGCTTCCAGCTCGGCGGACCCCGGAGCGAGCGTCAGGTTCTCCTCGTCGGGCGACTGGCCGGCACTCGAGCGGTCTCCATCGAAGACGTGAACCTTGGCGTTCTTGCCTGCGGACATATCGATATTGACGTAACCGGAGATACGCGCCCTCTCGGACTCGGTCAGTGCTTTGACGTACGCCACCGAACCCTCGACACCGGTCTCTTCGGCGTCCCAGAACGCGAGCCGGATCGTCTGCGACAGGTGGGAATGCTCGGTTGTCACCTTCTCGGCGAGAGAGAGCAGGTTCGCGACACCGGATCCGTTGTCGACGATGCCGGGACCATTCGGCACGGAGTCGTAGTGCGCGCCGATGAGAACGGAGTCTGCGCCGCTACCCGCATTGAGGTCGACGACGATATTGCGTCCCGTGATCGACGCGCTGGTCGTGAACTCCTCGACGGTCGGCGCAAGACCGAGCCCCCTCAGTTGCGAGACGATGTAGTCGCCGCTCGCCGTGCCGCCCGGCGTGCCGGTCGCTCGGTTGCCGCCGTGGTCGTCGGAGATGCGCTGCAAGTCCCGGAGGGCCTGGAGGGGGTCGGCCAGCTTCGCTCCGCGCGCAGTAATGGAACTGCTCGTCCCTGGGCTGCTCGGCTGAGCGGAGCCCGCGCACCCCGTCAGGATCAGGCTCGACGCGACCATCAGGCCGATGGAGGCGCTCACAAGCACGGGTGATTTCATGTGATTCTTCGCTTTCGTGGACGACTTCCTACACCTAGGAGACGGATCGCCAGCGGAATCGTGATGCTCCCACCACGCTTTCGAGGTGCCTATCGCGTGCGCGTCGCGCGGTGCTAGCTTCCGGCTGAAACGACGAAGTGGAGGGCGCAATGGACGCGCAGATCAGTGATGTCTCCGGGCCGGTGGATTTCCTCGTGCTGGAGTTTCCCCCTGGACACCAGAACTTCACCGGGGAGGTCCTCGCCGAGATCGATCGATTGACCGAGAGCGGAATCATCCGGGTTCTCGACTCGATCGTCATGGCCAAGAGCGTGGAGGGTGAGGTCGAAGGGTTCGAACTCTCCGACCTCGACGAAGCGGAGGGCACGGACGTCCTCGCCTCGGAAATCGTGCCGTTGATCGCGGAGAGCGACGTGGTCGCCCTCGCCGAAGCGATGGAGCCCGGCAGCGTGGCCGGCGTGCTGGTGTACGAGAACGTGTGGGCCGCCGACTTCGCGATCGCTGCTCGAGCGGCGGGAGCCGAACTCATCGCCGACGGGCGCATCCACACGCAGGTCCTCGCCGCCGCACTCGAAGAGGCCGCCGCCGCGTCCGCCGCCGCGGTCGAGCCCGAGGGCGGCGCCGCCGCCGAGAAGAAAGAGGTCTGACATGTTGAACCCCGCACGCGCAGGGCGAGCCGGCGTGGTCCGGGCGCCCGTGGCCAAGGCCGCTGTCGTCGGGCGCGCCGTCACACCGGGACCCGCTCCTGTCGCCAAGGCCGCTGTGGTCACAGCGGCTGTCACACCGGGGCGCCGACGTCGCTGACGGCCCGCGCCGAGTGCCTCTCGCGCGACGGCGGGACCGAAATGGCCGCAATCAGGTCGAGCGGATCCGGGTTCCGTAGCCTCCAGCCATGTCAACCTTCTCCGTTCTTCCCGACGCCGGCCAGTCCTCGACCTTCGACTACCGGGTGGACTACCGCCCGGCGTTCTCGATGGCCACCCTCGACCTCCGTCCCGGGCAGACTGTTGCGACGCAGGCCGGCGCAATGGTCTCCATGTCGTCCTCCGTCGAACTCTCCTCGCAGCTGGAAGGCGGCCTGGTCGGCGCACTCAAGCGGTCCGCAGCGGGGCGTTCGGCCTTTGTGTCCCGTTTCACCGCAACCGCCGGCCCCGGCGAGCTCACTCTCGCTCCGTCGACCCCCGGCGATATCGTCCCCCTGCAGCTCGACACGGGCTCGTACAACATCGCCGCCGCCTCGTACCTGGCGAGTGAGCCGTCCCTCGACATCGACACCGCGTGGGGAGGGATGGCCGGCTTCTTCGGTAGCGACAGTCTGTTCGTGATGCGCGCCTCCGGTCAGGGCCTGCTCCTCCTGACGGCTTTCGGCTCACTGCACGAGAAGCGACTGGAGGCGGGCGAGCGGTACACGATCGACACCGGCCACGTCGTGGCTTGGGGCTCGACGATGAACGTGCGGATCCAGAAGGCCACCAAGAGCCTGTTCCGCTCCTTCACGTCGGGCGAAATGCTCGTGGCCGAGTTCACCGGCCCCGGCACCGTGCTGATGCAGACCAGAAACCTCCAGGCCTTCGTGGGGGCGATGGGGCCGTTCATGAACGCAGGCGCCGGGGGAGGCGCCAACGGTGCGGCCACGGTCGTAGGCGCAGGTGTCGCCGGCGGAATCCTCGGTGGTCTGTTGTCCTGACACCGTCCGGGCACTCTCATCGGCGGGGACTCCCTGTGCGATTTCGCAGTAATTGCGCTAGTGCCAACGTGTCGACTGTGCGGCACGATGGTTGCGCACGCGTCGCCGGCAGGGAGGGGACCCGCATGGAGCACGGCGAGATCGGCGGCCAGCCGGAGGAGCACGACGAGACCCGCCCTGTGCACGGCGGAGCCGTGGTGGATCAGCACACAGACCCCGGGACGGGAACGCGCATCGTGACCCTGCGCTCGGGGATCGTGCTGGAGTACGACCCGGACTCCCACTCCTGAGCTCCATCTGTCTGTCGCGACGCCGACGACGACGCTTAACGTGACCTCCATGAACAGCAGTCACGGCCCCACGCTCCTTTCCAGCGATCGCAACCGGAGGCGACGCTCGGTGATCGCCTGGATCGTGATCGGCTGCCTCCTGCTCGGCGCAGGCGGCTTCGTCGTCATCGCAGTGCTGGCGCAGCACTGACGGTCCGCCTCACTGCGCCGCCAGCGGTCCACGAACGCGTGCCTCGATGGATGCGGCCCTACCGCCGGATCCTTGGGCCACTGTCGGAGATCGCCGCCCCGCCGTCCCGGCCTCCGCTACTGCAGGGTCACCTTCGTGGTGTGCTCCCGGCCATCGCGGACGTACGAGACATCGACCGTGCCGCCCGCGCTGCTAGTCACCTGCAGCGCCGTGAGCACGTCGATGCTGCGGGCGGCCTGCCCGTTCATTCCGGTGATGACGTCGCCGGCGCGCAGACCGGCTTTCTCGGCGGGTCCGTTCGGGTCGACCTGCTGCACTAAGAGCCCGTCCGGAATCCCGTACGCCGATGCCACAGCGGGCGGGATAGGGATGGCGGTCAGTCCGGCGCTGGGATGCGACACCTCGCCGTGCTCGATCAACTCGTGGGCGATCGGCAGGGCCAGCGACTCGGGAACTGCGAACCCGATCCCCACGCTCCCCGTGCTTCGCTGACCTGAGCTCCCCGGCACCGTCGCAATTGCTGTGTTGACGCCCACGAGCCGCCCCCGGCAGTCGACGAGGGCACCGCCCGAGTTGCCCGGGTTGATGGAGGCGTCGGTCTGAATCGCCCCAGCGAGCACCGCGTTGGTGTCGTCGTCGCTGGGAACCGGCACGGTGCGCCCGAGGGCACTCACGATGCCCGCGGTCACCGTGCTCGACAGTCCGAGCGGGGCGCCGAGGGCCACGACCGGCTGGCCGACCACGAGCCCGCCGGAGTCCCCCGTCCCGATGACGGGGAGGGGCTTGTCGTCGTGGACCTTCACCACGGCGAGGTCCGTCTTGGGGTCCCGGCCGATCAGCGCCGAGGGCACCTCATGCCCGTCGCTGAACCGCACGGCGAGCTTCGCGCCCGTTGCGGCCGGCGCGATGACGTGGTTGTTGGTCAGGATGTAGCCGTCCTGGGTGATGATCTGCCCGCTGCCATTGCTGGATCCGGCGTCGCCCACCACGTGGACGGTGACGATGGTCGGAAGCACCTGGTCGGCGACGGCCGCCGCGTCGCAGCCCCCACGGTTCCCATTCGAGAGCAGGAGGGTGGTGAAGACGCCGGCGATCATCCCGCCTCCGATGAGGACGAGTGCCGCCCCGAGCACCAGCAGGGCGATGACCCAGCTGCGACGACTACCCCGGACTTCGCTCATCCCCGGCCTCCCCTGTGGTGGCGCCAGGCTAACGGCGGCTCACCGAGGAGGCTAGATCTGGATTCGCGCGGAGGGCGCGGAAAGACCGACCGGCCCGCCCGGCTAGGGGGCGGCGGGCCGGCCGGCCGGTCTGTGTCGTCAGCCGTTCGCGCCGGCGGGCTTGGTGGTGGTCGTGAAGCCTTCGAGCTTGTTCGCCGCGTCGGCGTACTTGTTGGTGAACGTGTCGGCGATCTTCACCTTCGAGGTGTCGACGCCGATCGTCTTCTCCATGTCGAAGATCACCGAGGGACCGCCGGCCGGCATGATGCCGTCCGGAAGGAACTGACCCTTGTCGGTGGTGAGGCCGTCGATGTACTGCTGCTTGGTGATCGTGCTGTTCTGCACGAAGTCCTGGGGCAGCTTGTTCGCGATATCGGTCGCACTGTGCGTGGCGATCCAGTGCATCGTCGCGACGAGCGCGTCGACCACCTTCTGAGCGGCGTCCTGGTGGCTCTTCACCCAGCTCGCGTTGGCGAGCAGGCCGGCGGCCGGCCACGCACCGCCGAGAGCCTTGGTCGCTCCCTTGGTGGTGGCGAGGTCGACCGACGACACGGCGAGCTTCTGGGTCGTCAGCGCGCCGACGGTCGGCTGGGTCGTCATCACGCAGTCCGCGGAGCCGCGCTGGATCGCCGCGATCGCGGTCGAGCCGGCGTGCACGGCGATGGTGTTGTACTGCTTCTTGTCGACGCCCGCCTTCGCCGCGAGGAACTGCGTGAGCTCGTCCGTGCCGGAACCGAGGTCGGTGACTCCCATGTTCTTGCCCTTGAAATCGGCCCCCGACTTCACGCCCGCTTTCGGGTTGCACATGACTCGTTCGCCGGGCGCACCGGAGAGCTGGACGAGGTTGATGACGTCTTTGCCCTTGGACTGGAAGTCGACGGTGTGGATGTACCAGGCGCCGGCGAGGTCGACCTGGCCGGAGGCCATCGCATCCTCGGCGCCGACACCGCCGTTCTGCTCCGTCGACAGCTCCATGTTGACGCCGTACTTCTTGTAGTAGCCGAGGCTCTGGGCGAGCTGGTACGGCAGGTAGATCTGCTTGTCGATGCCGCCGACCATCATCTTGACGGTGGGCATGGAGGCGGCGTTCGACGCGCCGCCGGACGACGCTCCTCCGGCGCCCGAACTGCAGGCGGCCAGCCCGAGGGCGACGACTCCGGCCGCGGCGATGAGGCCGATGCTGCGCTTGTTCATCTGGATGTTCCTTTCATGGTGCCGGCGTGCCGGCTGTCTGCCTCGTTGCAGGTCATTGGTTCAGATGGCTTGGGCCGACTCCGAGCGGCTCGGCGGCCGCCACTTCAGGAGGGCCTTCTCGAGAAGGGTGATGAGGTACTCAGCGAACAGGGTGACGACGGCGACGATCACCATGCACGCGAACACCGTGTTCGGGTCGAAGTTGCCCTGCGACTGGCTGATGATCAGGCCGATGCCGTGCTGCGCTCCGAGCACTTCGGCGACCAGGGCGCCGATGATCGCGAAGCCGAAGGCCGTGTGGAGGCTGGCGATGATCCACGTCATCGCGGAGGGGATGGTGACGTGGCGCGCCACCTGCAACGACGAGGCGCCGAGCACCCGCACGTTCGCCACGAGGTTCTGGTCGACCTCCCGCACGCCCTGGAACGCGTTGAAGAAGACCACGAAGAACACCAGGACCGCGGCGAGCAGCACCTTCGGGAGCACGCCGAGACCGAAGGCGACGATGAAGATCGAGCCGAGCACGATGCGCGGGATGGAGTTGACGATCTTGATATAGGGCCCGAACACCGACGCGAGGTAGCGGTTCGACCCGAACAGGATGCCGAGGACGACTCCGGCGATCGTTCCGAGGACGAAGCCGAGGAAGGCCTCCTGGACGGTGATCCAGAGGTTCTCCCAGATGGTGCCGAACGCGGTGCCCTGCGTGAACAGCCGGACCAGGCTGTCCCAGATCCCTGACGGCTGACCGTAGAAGAACTTGTCGACCCACCCGGCGGAGGTGAACCATTGCCAGCCCCCGATGACGAGCACGGCGACGCCGATCCGGCCGGCCCACACCCAGGCGGTCCGGCGCGTGCGGGCCCGGCGACCGGCGAGCTGGATCTCGATCTCGCGCTCTTCGGCGGCGGAAGCCGCACTCATCGTGGTGGTTCTGGATGTCGTAGTCATGGTGCTCACGCTGCCGCTCCTGCCGTCTGCTGGTACGCCCGCGTCACTTCGTCGCGCAGCGACTCCCAGATGCGCCCCTGGATCTCGAGGAAGCGCTCCTCGTGGCGGATCTCCTGCACATCGCCGCGCGGGCGGGGCAGGTCGACGTCGAAGACGTCCTTCACCGTGCCCGGGCTGCTGGTCATGATGACCACCCGGTCGGACAGGGCGACGGCCTCGTCGAGATCGTGCGTGATGAACAGCACAGAGGGCCGGAGGTCCTCCCACAGTCCGAGCAGCTCCGTCTGCATGATCGCCTTGGTCTGCACGTCCAGGGCACCGAACGGCTCGTCCATGAGCAGGATGCGCGGGTTGTTGATGAGCGCGGCGGCCATGGCGACGCGCTTGCGCATCCCGCCGGAGAGCTGGTGCGGATAGCGGTCCTCGAAGCCGGCGAGGCCGACGCGGCGCAACCAGTCCATCGCCAGCGCCGTCGCCTCCCGCTTCGGAGTGCCGAGCAGGATCGGACCGATCATGACGTTGGCGAGCACCGTCTTCCAGGGGAACAGCGAGTCAGCCTGGAACATGTAGCTCACGCCGCTCGTGATGCCCTCGACGAGGCGACCGCCCACGCTGACCGAGCCGGCGCTCGGCCGCTCGAGGCCGGAGACCTGCGCGAGGGTGGTGGACTTGCCGCAACCGGTGGGGCCGACGATCGCGCAGAACTGCCCGGGTTCGACGGTCAGCGTGACGTCGTGGATCGCGGTGAACGTCTCGCCCTTCGGGGTGAGGAACCGCTTCGTCAGCCCGACGACTTCGATGCCGGCCGGTTCGTCCGGGCCGGGAGAGCCCGTCGGGGTGTGGGTTCGTTTGTCGCTCATGTCGAAAGACCTCTCTGTCTTCGCGTGTTTCGAGACGATCGTCACGCCAGGGCGGCGGTGCTGTCGCGCTTGTGCGCCATTCGCTCCGTTGTGCGCGTTCCGCCCGGTTCTGCGCGTTGTGCTCGCATGCCATTCAGAGCGGCGAGTGACATGATTTCCTTCTGATGCGACGATGGATCCGACGGCTGTCGAGCCAGATACTGCTGGCTCAGGTGGCGATCCTGACCGCCTCGATGGTGATCGGCTTCCTCCTCTTCGCCCAGACGGCCCGGGCGAATCTGGATGCGGACTACCAGGCGAGGGCGGCGGGAATCGCCCAGACCTTCGCGGGCATCCCCGACATCCAGGCGTGCATGTCCGCACCGACGTCCGGCTGTGACGCGACGATGCAGTCGCTGGCGTCGCAGACGGCGAACCGGACCGGCGCCGCGTACGTCGTGGTCATCGACCTGAACCGGGTGCGGCACACGCACCCGGACCCCTTGCTGATCGGAAAGAAGGTGTCGGAGCCGGTCGTCGCGCGGGACGGAAAAGTGCACCTGGGCACGGACACCGGCGCGACCGGAGTGAATGCGAACGCACGCGTGCCGCTGTTCGGGGCGGACGATCGTGTGATCGGGGAGGTGTCGGTCGGCATCCGCGAGAGCAGCGTCTCCGGCGAGCTCCTGAACGAACTTCCCTCCTACGCGCTCTGGTTCGCCCTGGTGCTCGCCATCGGCGCGCTCGCCTCGTTCGCGCTGGCCAGCCTGCTCAAACGACGCACCTTCGGCCTCGAACTCGACGAGATCGCCCGGCTGCTGCAAGAACGGGAGGCGACCCTCCACGGCATCCGCGAGGGAGTGATCGCCATCGACCCGGCCGGCCGCATCGCGGTGGTCAACGACGAAGCCCAGCGCCTCCTCCATCTGCCCGACGGCGCACGCGGACGCCTGCTCGACGACGTCCTCGTGGCGAGCCCCATCCGCGACACCCTGACCGGCACGACCGAGGTCAAGGACGCGATCGCCATCACCGACGAGTACGTGCTGGTCATCAACCGGATGCCGGTGACCTTGGGGGGTCGCGCTCACGGCGCCGTGTTCACCCTCCAGGACCGCACGGAGGTCACCGGCCTGACCCGCGAGCTCGACGGCGAGCGCAGCTTCACCGAGTCCATCCGGGCGCAGCAGCACGAGTTCTCCAACCGGATGCACGCCCTCTCCGGGCTCCTCGAGCTCGGCAGGACGGACGAGGCGCTGCACTTTCTCGCCGAGATCCGCGGGACCACCGCCGACCTCGACAACACGCTCCGGACGCACATCGGCGCGCCGATGCTGATCGGGCTCCTCCTGGGCAAGGCTGCGGAGGCGAACGAGCGCGGGATCGACCTGGTCGTCTCTCCGGACACCGACGTCGGCGAGGCACCGGACCGGGTTCAGGCCCTGACGACGATCATCGGCAACCTGATAGACAACGCCTTCGATGCGCTGGCGCTGGCCGCCGGCCCCCGCCAGGTCGTCGTGGGGATCGTGGAGACGGCGTCCGCGCTGACCGTGCGCGTCTCCGACAACGGCCCGGGCGTCCCGAGCACCGACGTTCCGCGCATCTTCGAGAACGGCTTCACGACCAAGCGGGGCACGCTCGTGCGGCACAGCGGGCTCGGGCTGTCGCTCGTCCACTCGACCGTGACGAAGCTCGGCGGCACCGTGACCATCTCGGGCGAGGGCGGCGCCACCTTCGAAGTCGTGCTGCCGCGCACACCGGCCCCGACGGCGGAGGCCCGCCGATGAACGCCGCACCCCTGACCGTTCTGGTGGTCGACGACGACTTCAGGGTGGCGAGCGTGCACGTCGGATTCGCTGAGGCGGTGCAGGGGTTCCACGTGGTCGGTCAGGCGCACACGGCCGCGGAGGCGGTGCAGCTGGCCGAGTCGCTGCGCCCGGATCTCGTGCTGATGGACATCTACCTTCCGGACGGCGACGGACTGCAGGTGGTACGGCGGCTGCTCGCCGATCCTGCGCCGCCCGCCGTCATCGTCATCTCGGCCGCCAACGACATCGCCACTGTGCGGTTGGCGGTGCAACTCGGCGCACTGCACTACCTCGTGAAGCCGTTCGGCTTCGCCGAGCTCGCCGAGCGGCTGACCGCGTTCCGGAAGGCGCACGAGGACTTGGAGTCCTTTCCGGCCGAGGCGACCCAGCAGGACGTCGATCGGATCTTCGACCTGCTGCGTCCGGCACCGGGCGCGCAGTCGGAGGCGTTGCGCCGGCTGGCTCCCACCCTGCAGGCGGTGTACGAGGCGGTGGCCGCCGCATCCGGCAGCAGCTCGGCCACCGATGTCGCCGCCGCGATCGGCGTGAGCCGCGCGACGGCGCAACGTGCGCTGACGCAGTTGGAGCAGAGCGACGTGCTCAAGCTGGAGCTCCGCTACGGTGCCACCGGACGGCCGGAACACCTCTACGCAGTGCGACACCGCTGAGCGTGCCATCGTGGCGAAGCCCATGACTCAGCCCGCGGGACGCCATTCAGCACCGCAGAGTTGACCCGAGTCGAAATAGGCGATGAGTTCGTTATCCAGCGCGGGCACCGGCAGTGTACGGCCATCGCCCCGCAAGGACGACGTGGCTGTCACACCTGCAGCGACCGCGTTTCTCGCGGCAACGGGTGACGTGACAGTGTCGCCTCCCTGGAGCACGAAGTCGAGGAATTCCGAGATCATGAGCGCATCCGCGCCTCCGTGGCCCCCGATCTCGCCGTCGACGACGAAGGTCTCGTCGGCGGGAGCCGCGCCCTCGTGCCGCCGATTCCACAACCGCACCTCCGCGCCGGCCGTGTCGCCGAAGTTCTCGATGCGACCCTCGGTTCCGATGACGGTGTAGTTGCGCCAGTAATCCGGGGTGAAGTGGCATTGCTGATAGGAGGCGAGTGCTCCGTTGTCGAGCACGAGGTTGACCTGAGAGATGTCTTCGACGTCGATCACCGGATTGAGGCCTTCCGCTGAGGTGGGCGGCCAGTTGTCGAGGCTGAACCAGTCCTGCACCCGCTCCGCCGATCGGTCGCGGCGGTCGGTCAGGTCGCCGTAGACGGCGAGCGCACCGACGGCTTGGACCCGGCTCGAGTAGCCGCCGGCCAGCCAGTGGATCACGTCGATGTCGTGGGCGCCCTTCTGGAGAAGGAGACCCAGCGACTTCGACCGGTCGGCGTGCCAGTCTTTGAAGTAGTAGTCGCCGCCGTTGCCGACGAAGTGCCGGCACCAGACGGCCTTGACATCGCCGATGCGGCCCTCCTGGATCAGTCGGCGCATCAGCGTGATCACCGGCATGTGGCGCATGTTGTGTCCGACGTACAGGCGGGATCCGGTCCTCTGCGCGGCTGCAAGGATGCGGTCGCAGTCGTCGATGGAGATCGCCAGCGGCTTCTCGCAGAAGACCGCAAGTCCTGCCTCGAGCGCCGGGATCGCGACCGCGGCGTGCCGGTCGTCCGGTGTGAGCACCATGACGGCGTCCAGCCCCAGGGCCAGGAGCTCGTCGAGGCTGTCGGTGGCCAAGGCGTCTGGGAAGTCCTCACGAGCGCGAGCGCGAGCGCCTTCATCGCGATCGCAAATGCCGGCGACGACCGAGCCCTGGCCCGGACGGTGCGCTTCACGGGCGACCTCCCCGCGGTTGCCGTAGCCGATCACGCCGATTCTGAGCTCGGTCACGTGGTCATCCTTTCAGGAGGTGGGTAGTGGAAGGTGGGTTCCCGACACCTTGGCCGCGTAGAGCGCGGCCCCGATGTCCGGCTCGAAGAGAGGTTCGCGGAGGTCGTAGCCGTCGTGCAGCTCGTCGAGCGACCGCTCGAATGCCGCAAGGACCGGTGCGGAGCGGAACACGCCCCCGGAGTAGGAGACCGGGACCGTTTCGCCGTCCTCGTACCGGAGTGCGAGCCGGGTGGTGTCGACCAGCTCGGCGAACTCTGCCCCAGCGTCCGCGAGGATCTGTGCGGCGACCCCGTCCCCGGCGTCGGCAGCATCGGCGACCGTCGTCGACAGCGCGGCGATCCGTGTTCGCTCCTTCTGCCAGTCTGTGAGCACCAGGCCGATCACGTCCAGGTCGGTTCGGACGCCGAGCCGTTCGCGCAGCAGTGCGTACAGCGGGCCGCGAGGGAGACGGCCGTCGCTCATGCGCGTGAACGCGCTGAGGCCGCGGGTGGCGATCCAATAACCCGAGCCCTCGTCGCCGAACAACTCGCCCCAACCGCCGACGCGCACACCGACTCCGGCACGTTCGCCGTACGTCATCGATCCGGTGCCGCCGACGACGTTGATGCCGTCGCCGGCGCCGAGCGATCCGGCCCAGCCGCACACCATGTCGTTGACGCACAGGTAGCGGTCGCTGCGGAGTACTGACGACGGGACTGCGTCGAGCACCGGGACATCGGCGCTGACCTCTCCGTAGCCGGGCATGCCGACGACGGTGAAATCAAGCTGATCAGGGGCGATGCCGGCCTGCCTGCAGATCTCGTCGATGCCCTCCGCAAGGATTCGAGTCACGGTCTCCGCCCCAAGCCGGTAGTAGTCGGTGCTCGGCTGCAGGGAGCGGGCGAGCACGGAGCCGTCGGACTCGAGCAGGACGAGGGCGGTCTTTGTGCCGCCTCCGTCGATGCCGAGGAACCGGCTCACGCGCGCCCTCTTCCGCCCGCACCGAGCGGGTGAAGCCGCACGCCCTTCACCACGCGGTTGACGTTGCCGTCCGGGAACGGGTTGTCGGGGGTCGTGCCGACCCGGAGGGCGAACGACAGAGCCAGGATCTGCGCGACGACGACGTACACGCTCGCCAGGAACGCATTGTTCAGCGAGTCGAGCCCCTCGAACGCGACCGTGCGATCGCCGTCCGCGACGACGCCGTCAGGACCGATGGCGACGACGCGCCCCGGGTCGAGCGCGGTGCGGAGTTCGGCGAGGATGTCGAGGTCGTACTTGCGCGTGTACTCGTCGGACGAGATGAAGACGACCACGAGGGTCCGGTCGTCGAGCACCGACTTCGGTCCGTGCCGGAAGCCCAACGCCGAGTCGTAGTAGCTGACCACCTGTCCGGCCGTCAGCTCCAGGAGCTTGAGCGCAGACTCCCGGGCGAGCGCCGTCAGCGGTCCGCTGCCCAGGTAGACGACGCGATTGCAGTCGAGCGTGGCGAGATCGCCGATCGCATCCCAGCCTCCGTCGACCACGCCCTCGGCCGCAGCGATCAGCGGCTGCACCGTCTGCGCGTCGCCTCCTCCGAGCACCAGCAGCACCGAGAGCAGCATCGAGGTGAAGCTCGACGTCATGGCGAAGCCCTGGTCGTTCGCCCCGGCCGGCATGAGCAGCACATACGAGTGCTCGCGGCCCTGGTGCTCCTGGTTGAGCTGCCCAGCGGGGTCGCAGGTGACGATCAGATGACTCACGTCGCTCAGGCATTCGTCCGCCAAGCGCGTCGCGGCGACGCTCTCGGGGCTGTTGCCGGAGCGGGCGAACGAGACCAGGAGGGTCGGGATGTCCTCCGCAAGGAACTCCCGAGGGTTCGACACGAGGTCCGTCGTCGCGATCGCCTCGATGCGACGAGACAGCAGCCTGGACAGCTCTGGAGCCGCGACACCCCCGACGAAGGCGGACGTGCCGGCGCCGGTCAGGACGACACGCAGATCGGGCCGCGCCAGCAGCGGCTCGAGGAAGTCGTCGAGCTGGCGGCGACCGGCCGCGATGTTCGCCGCCGCCTGGCGCCACACCGCCGGCTGGTGGCTGATCTCGCTGATGGTGAACCGGGCGCCTTCGCCCTCGGCGCGTTCGGTGGTGACGGAGCGTGTTTCAGACAAGGAGTTCTCCCTGATTCGTAGCGGTTGTTGACAGAGTGCGGATAGCGGGGAGGGTGGCGGCCGCATACGGGCGGAGGGCGTCGCGGATCTTGTCGAGGACCAGCGCACGCGGCGTCGGCTCGAGTTCGCCCGCGCGCACTCGGGCGTACTGGTCCGGCAGGAACTGCCCGATCAACGGGAGCGGCACGGTGCGGCGTGAAAGATTCGCGTAGAGCGTCGCCTCGGCCTCCTCGATCTCAGGATCGGGCCAGTAGTACCGAAGACGGTCGCTGTAGCTGTACCGGCGGGCGATCCGCCGCTCGTCGGCGTCGCCCTCGTAGTAGCTCTGCCAGTGGCCGGGTTCGGCGAGCATCCGCCTCTCGATCACCTCGACGAGGTTCGAGCGCTCCGCGGGCGGGAGGAGCTCGTCCTCGATGGCGGCGAGGGCGAACAGCGCCTCCCGCATTGCGAACGTGAGACCGGGGCCGACCTTGAGGATCGCCCAGTGGTCCTCCACCAGCTCGCTGAGCTGCGCCTCCAGCTGATAGTCGGTCGAGTGGGCCTCGAAGACCATCCCCGGCTCGTCGCTGAGGACCTCGCGCAGCGCCCCCGTGCGGGACCGCCGGTAGTCGATGACCTGGAGGTGGTCGAACTCGACGCCCGGTTGCACGACCAGCGCGATGATCCGCGGCCAGACGTCCATCACGCCGGCTGCCTCGAACGCTGCGCGGTGGTGACGGAGCGTCTCGCGCGCCGCCTCCGGCGCGGTCGGGGTGAGCTCGCTGAGCGTCTCGTGCGCACCGCCCGGGACGGGCACCTCGGTGCCGATCACGTAGAGCTGCCGCCCCCGCCGGCCGACGTCGCGGGCGGTCTCCTCCGCGACGCGGAGCAGGCGGGCGCTGCGTGCCGCGACGAGGTCGTCGCCGAGAGGCACCGGGTCGCCGTCGCAGGACATGCTGCAGTCGAGGTGGATCTTGGTGTACCCGGCCTCGACATAGGCGGCGACGAGGGCGTCGGCGTTCGCCATGGCCTGATCGGCGGGCAGCTTCTGCCACCGGTTCGGCCCCAGGTGGTCGCCGCCGAGCACGATCCGTTCACGCGGGAAGCCGTGTTGATCGGCGATCGAGTGGACGAGCGCGCGGAAGTCGGCGGGGCGCATCCCGGTATAGCCGCCGAACTGGTCGACCTGATTCGAGGTCGCCTCGATCAGCACGTAGCTGGAGTCGGCCGCGGCCTGGGCGATGGCGGCCTCCAGCACGACGGGATGGGCGGAGCAGATCGAGTAGATCCCGACCGGCTCTCCCGCCTTGTGCCGCCGGATCGTGTCCCACAGGTGGCTCATCCCTTCAGTCCCGAGAACGTCATGGTCGCGATGAACTGCCGCTGAGCGAACAGGAAGAACAGGATGAGCGGCAGGGTGGCGATCACGTTGCCCGCCATGATGAGGCTCCAGTCGGTCTGGTGGGCGCCTTGGAAGTTCGCGATGCCGAGCTGCAGGGTGAACGACGAGGTGTTGTTGATCGCGATGAGCGGCCACACGAGGTCGTTCCACGCGCCGAGGAGGGTGAAGATCGCGAGGGTCGCGAGCGCGGGGCGCGCCAGCGGGAGCACGATGCGGAAGAAGATCTGCCACCGGTTGCAGCCGTCGATCGCACCGGCCTCCTCCAGCTCAGCGGGCAGGGTGAGAAAGAACTGCCGCATCAGGAAGATCCCGAACGCCGTCGCCAGCCAGGGGACGATGGCCGCGCCGAGACCGTTCAGCAGCCCGAGCTTCGCGAACAGGATGTACGTCGGGATCATCAGCAGCTGAGTCGGGATCATGATGGTCGCGAGGATCATCAGGAACCCGAAGCTTCGGCCCTTGAACCGCAGGCGCGCGAATCCGTATCCGGCAAGCGAGCACAGGACGAGGTTCGAGACGATCGCGGTCGCAGAGACGATCACGGTGTTGCCGAGCCACAGCAGGATGTCGGTCTGGCCGAAGAGCTTGGCGTACCCGTCCAGGGTGAAGTGGGACGGGATGAACGGCGGCGGGAAGGCCACCAGCTCCTTCGCCGGGGAGAACGAGGCCAGGGCCATCTGTAGGAAGGGCACCAGGAAGAGGATCGCGATGGGGAGCAACACGAAGTGCCACCCGCTCATCCGGGTCCGCTTCCCTGGGCGCTGCGCGGTCTCCCGCGCGATCTGTGCCGAGGCCTGCGAGACCTCGTCGAGCACCGTGGCCATCAGAACGCCTCCGAGCCTCGGCGCCGCTGCAAGACGACGACGCCGATCGTGATGAGAAGGGTGACCGCGAAGAGCACGTAGGCGGCGGCCGACCCGTAGCCGAACTCCAGGGCGTGGAACGCCTTGTCGTAGAGGAAGTAGACGATCGTCCGGGTGGCGTCCAGCGGGCCGCCACGGGTCGTCGTGTAGACGAGGTCGAACAGCTGAATGGCCTGGATCGTCTGCCAGATGGCGACGAAAACGGTGACAGGAGCGAGTTGCGGCCAGACGATCCGCCAGAACGTCTGCCACCGGTTGGCGCCGTCGATGCGGGCCGCCTCGAGGAGGTCCGCGGGGACATCCTGCAGCGCTGCCAGGTAGATGACCGTCGTGAACGCCGCCGACCCCCACAACGACATGATCGCGATCACGAGCATGGCCTGATGCGGGTCGTCCAGCCATCCCTGCTGCGGCAGATGCAGCACACGCAGGACGTTGTTGACCAGGCCGAACTGGGGGCTGAACAGGTAGGTCGACAGGATGCCGGTGGACGCCGCCGAGGCGACGAACGGAACGAAGATCGCGGTGCGGTAGAACCCCATCCACCGGATCCGGCGGTTCAGGGCCACCGCGAGAAACAGCCCGAGCAGCACAGACGCCGGCACGAACAGAAGGGTGAACCCCACCGTGTTGAGGACGGAGTTGCCGAAGTCGGCGTCCGACATCAGAGCGGTGTAGTTGGCGCCTCCGACCCAGGTCGGCTCGCTGAAGCCGTCCCAGCTCTGGAATGAGAGAACGAACGCCCACACGGCCGGGAAGATCGAGAGACCCAGGATGATGATGGTCGCGGGAGCGACGAACCCCCACCCGGTCAGAGACGCCTTCCAGCCGGTGCCCGACCGCCGCCGGGTCCTGGCCGGCGCCGCTGCCGGCGCGATGCTGTCTGCCACGACGGGTCCTATTTCTTGTTCAGCGCGGTGTCGGCGGCCGTAGCGGCCTGCTGCAGCGCTTCCTTGGGCTGTCCGTCGCCCTGCAACACCTGGGAGATGGACTTGCCGATCGCGACGGAGAGTCCCGCGTAGCCGGTGGTGGTCGGCCGGGTGTTCTTCACGTTGGCGGAGTTCGCGACGAACACGTCGTAGCCGGGGAAGGCCTTCGCCTCCTCCTTCACGGCATCGGACCCCGCCTCGGAGGACCGCAACGGGAGGTTGCCCAACGCGACGTTGAAACGCTCGTCCTGCTCCGCCGAGGTCAGCCACTGCGCGAACTGAGTGGCCCAGTAGGCGCGGTTCTTGTCCTTGTGGTCGAACAACGCCCAGATGTCGGGCCCGGAAACGGTCTGGTGGTCGCCGTTCGTGCCGGGGAGCTGCACGACGCCGTAGTCCGTTCCGCCGGTCTTCAGATCGGACAGCTGCCAGGGACCGGAGGTGATCATCCCGATCCGGTTGCTGGTGAACAACTGGCCGAACTTGGTGTCGGTCTGGTCGAGGTACACGCTCTTGTCGTCGACCGCCATCTTCTGGAGGAAGGTCAGCGAGTCCACCCCCGCCTGCGACGCGAACTCGGCCTTCGTCGCATCCGTGTTCAGGATGCTCCCACCGGCCTGCCACAGATGCGGCCAGAACTGCCACGTCGTCTCCTCGCTGCCGGACACCGAATATCCGTAGCCGTAGACGTGGTTGGCGCTGTCGGTCAACTTCTTCGCGGCTTCGCGGAAGTCGTCCCAGGTCCAGTCCTTCGTCGGGTACGTGAGACCGGCCTTGTCGAAGAGCGTCTTGTTGTAGAGCAGGCCGATGTTGTCGACCACGGCGGGGAACCCGATGGTCTTCTTGCCGCTCGGCTGGGCGGTGCCGCGGGCGGCGGTCGTGAACTCGTCCCACTTCACGTCGGGCTTCTTTACCTCATCCGTGATGTCGAGCGTGCGTCCGGAGGACTCGAGCTGCCCGGCCCAGGAACCGAAGGCGTAGGACATGTCCGGATACTGGTTGCCCGCGAAGCCTGCTGAGAGCTTCTGGAGCAACTGATCGGTGGACGAGGCTCCCGGCGAGAGGTCGATCGACACGTTCGGGTGGAGCTTCTCGAACTCCTTGGACAGCGACTCCATGATCTTCTCGGCCGCGTCGGACTGGCCCGACCAGACCTGAATGCTGGTCTTCGCCTTCGTATCGAGCGTCGTGGCGCCCTGCGAACCGCTGCATCCAGCCAGGGCGGCCAGGACGGTCACGGCGGCGACCACGCCGGTGGTGCGGACCATGCGCTTTCGTAACGGGGACTTCATCGTCTATTCCTCTCTCGGGTGCTACAGGGTGCCGGCCTTTCTGCCGGTCGTCAGCGCGGCTCGTCGAGCGTGCCGCCCAGCGCGACCGGCAGCAGTGGCGCGTGCCTGGCCGTCAGTTCGTCGCAGAGGGCCCAGATCTGCTCGGGTGTCAGCGACGAGGAGGCGTTGGGGTCGGTCAGAACCGCCCGGCGGACCAGCTCGGGGTCGCCCGTCCGCACCGCCTCGATCGTCAGCTCGGCGACGGAGAGGTACGTACGGTTCAGTGCGGCGCCCTGCACCGGGATCGAACCGAACGGCAGCGGGTGAACGCCCGCGGCATCCACCCGGCTCGGGACCTCGACCACCGCGCCCTGGGGCAGGTTGTCGATGAGTCCCCGGTTGACGACGTTGGCGTGGATGACGCGCTCCGTGCCGGTGAGGATCGAGTGGATGACCTGCGGCGCATACTCCGCGGCGCCCTCCTCCAGCTGCAGCGCCTCCCCCGCGGCGAGCGCGGCCTTGGCGTGCTCGAACTCGGCCACGTTCTCCTCCGAGATGCCGACGTACTCCAGCGGGTTCAGGCGGAACCGCTCGATCTGCTCAGGCGACCGCAGGAACCAGTCGAGATACTCGGAGGAGTGCTCGCTGGTCTCGGTCGGGTAGAAGCCGATGCGACGGAACATCTCGACGCGGACGCGGCGGAGCAGCTCGGGGTCGCGCTCGATCGCCGCGCGCAGCCGCGGGTAGAGGTCTTCGCCGTCGCGCGACCACTCGACCAGCCACGCCTGATGGTTGACCCCCGCGGCGCGGTAGTGCGTGCCCTCCATCGGGACGCCGATCAGCTCGCAGAGGTCGTGCACCGTCCAGTACACGCTGTGGCACAGGCCGACGGTCTTGATCTGCGGGGCGACGACCGACATCCACCAGACATTCATCGCCATGGGGTTGGTGTAGTTGAGGAACCACGCGTCGGGGCACAGCTCGGTCATGTCGGCCGCGATGCCGGAGAGCACGGGGAAAGTGCGCAGTCCGCGGAACACGCCGCCGACACCGGTGGTGTCGCCGATCGTCTGGAGCAGACCGGCGGCTGCGGGCACCTCGAGGTCGACACGGGTGGCGTCGATGCCGCCCACCTGGATCATGTTGACGACGAAGTCCGCGCCGGCGAGAGCCGCCCGCCGGTCGGGCGTGGCAACGATCTCGGTCGTGCGGCCGAAGCGGGAAGCCACCTGCTCCGCCGTACCGCGCGCGACCTCGAGCCGCTCGGCATCGATGTCGTGGAGCACGATCTTCACGCTCGGGAGGTCGTCGAACCGGTACAGGTCGGCGAGCAGCTGGCGAGTGAACACGACGCTGCCCGCGCCGAGGAAAACGATCTGTGGCATGGTGCGATCCTGCGATACGGTGTCAACTTCGCGCAACAGAATGAGCGATTTCGGACTAAAGTGCTCATATTGATTGATCGCTTGCACTATTCGGAGTCCGTTCGACGTCAAGCGTGGAAAGGCCCCAATGCTCTCCCCGACCACCGAATCCCTGATCGCACGCGTCACGACCGGCCGACGTGCCGAACGACTCGTCGCCATCCTCGACCAGATCACGCAGCGCGGCACGATCAGCCTGACCGAACTCTCCGACGGCCTCGGAGTCTCGCCCGCGACACTGCGCCGCGACCTCTCCGACCTTGCGGATCAGAACCTCATCGTGCGCACCCACGGCGGCGCTACAGCGCTGGAGCGCGGCGGCCACGAAATCCCGGTCGCGCTGCGCGACACGCGCTTCCAGGAGGCGAAGCGTGCGATCGCCCGCGCGACAGTCCGGCGACTCCCCACGGAACGCTACGTCGTCGCCCTCAGCGGAGGGACCACGACGGCGAGCGTGGCGCGGGCCTTGGCGAACCACCGCGACATCACCATCGTCACCAACTCCCTGACGATCGCGAACCTGCTCTCCAGCAACTCCGACGTCCGCGTCGCGATGACCGGCGGCTTCCTCCGCCCCCAGTCACTGGAACTCGTCGGCGCTCTCGCGGAAAGCACGTTCAACGCGGTGAACGTGGGAACGGCCATCCTGGGCGCAGACGGCGTCAGTGCCACGGCGGGCGTCACCACCCACGACGAGACCGAAGCACGCACGAACCGCGCGATGGTCGTCAAGGCACAGCGCACGGTAGTCGTGGCAGACGGCTCCAAGATCGGCAACGTCGCGATGGCGCAAGTGGCCGACATGGACCAGGTGGAACTCCTCATCACCGACTCCAGCGCAGACCCGACCGAGCTGGAGCGCCTGCGGGCCGCAGGCGTCCAGGTCGTCGTCGCCGACCAGGAGTGACCGGGATGCGTGTCGGCTTACTCGGGTGTCACCCCGTCGCGACTCACAAAGCGGAGGGCGTGGGATTCGAACTCTAGCCTTGACCAGGCAGTTGCCTCAATGATCCGCGAAACCCGCGGAAATACAAGGATCCTGGACATGACCCGGTATCGCCCAGTGCTCTTCGATTTCGCTCGAGTGTTGTCAAATTGTTGTCACGCCGCGGACGTTCCAACAGGCGACACCACCCGACCTAACGTCGAGCCGTTCAAGTCGCGCGAATTCCGAGATAGCGGGCTCTTGCGGTTCGAGTCGTTGACCGCCGTGCATGTTCTCGAACCATCTCGGAGGGTCAGGAGTGCGCTTGCCTCGACTTCAGAAGTTCGATGAACTCGTCCGCCATCGCGACCTGCTTGCGCAGCTCGTCTCGCCGCTGAACGGCGCGGTCGATGAACGAGGAGAGATTCCCGCGTTCGGCCCGCGCGGTTGATTCCCCGTCGACGATCTGCAGAAGATCGGCCATCTCCTCCAGCGTGAAGCCGAGCGGCTTCATTCTCCGGATGAGCACGAGTCGGTCGTAGTCGCTCTCGGTGTAGACCCGGAAGCCACCCTCGGTGCGTCCGGATGCCCTGACAAGGCCGACCTCGTCGTAGTGCCGGAGGGTGCGCAACGACAGCCCGGTGCGCTCGGCGAGCTCACCGATGTGCATGGTGCGCGATTCCGATGTCATGACCCTCATTTCAACTCAACCCTCACGTTAGGGTAGAGTTATGCGTGTTCGCTGATTCAAGCGAACACTTCCCCACCATTCTCTCCGCTCCGCGGCGGCACGGTGGTGCGCGCGACGAGGCGCCGGACCCCAGACATTCCCATCCGGTCCTCGCGTCGAGGGCCACGACTCTGTTGGAGTACCTCCATGTCCTCTGCCATCACGGCACCCTCCTACCGCGCGCATCCCACCGTTCTGGAAGCACTGCGCAGCCCTCGCCTACTGACACGCGAAGTCCTCGCAGGCCTGGTCGTGGCGATGGCCCTTATCCCCGAGGCGATTTCGTTCTCAATCATCGCCGGCGTCGACCCGCGCGTGGGATTGTTCTCATCGTTTGTGGTGGCGGTCTCCATTGCGTTCCTCGGTGGCCGGCCCGCGATGATCTCCGCCGCTACAGGCGCTGTCGCGCTTGTCGTCGCCCCGGTGGTGAAGAACTACGGGGTCGAGTACCTGTTCGCCGCGGTCATCCTCGCCGGCGTTTTTCAAGTCGCTCTAGGTCTGCTCGGTGTGGCCAAGTTGATGCGGTTCATCCCGCGCAGCGTGATGGTTGGTTTCGTCAACGCGCTTGCGATCCTGATCTTCATCGCCCAGCTGCCGCACTTGATCGGCGTCCCGTGGCTGGTGTACCCCCTGGTCGCCGTCGGCATCCTGATCATGGTGTTCATGCCCCGGTTCACCAAGGTCGTCCCCGCACCGCTGGTCGCGATCATCTTGATTACCGTCGCTGTCGTCGTCACTGGCCTGAACGTACCCAACGTCGGCGACGAGGGCGAATTGCCGCACAGCTTGCCGCAGTTCCTCTTCCCCGCCGTGCCGCTCACCTTCGAAACACTTGGACGGATTGCCCCCTACGCCCTCGCGATGGCACTGGTCGGTCTGCTCGAGTCGCTGATGACTGCCAAGCTCGTTGATGACATCACCGATACCCATTCCCGGAAGACCCGCGAATCCCTCGGCCAAGGTGTCTCCAACCTGCTATCCGGTCTGTTCGGCGGCATGGGCGGCTGCGCGATGATCGGGCAGACCATGATCAATGTCAAAGCCTCCGGCGCTCGCACACGCATCTCCACCTTCCTCGCTGGAGTGTTCCTGCTGATCCTCGTCGTAGCTCTCGGCGACGTCGTCGCGATCATCCCGATGGCCGCACTTGTCGCGGTGATGATCATGGTCTCCGTCGGCACTTTCGACTGGCACAGCATCCAACCCGCCACCCTCAAGCGGATGCCGCTTGGAGAGACGATTGTGATGGTGCTGACGGTCATCGTCGTCGTCCTCACCAACAACCTCGCTATCGGGGTCGTCGTCGGGGTGATCGCCGCAATGGTCATATTTGCCAAGCGAGTCGCCCACTTCGCGACCGTGCAGCGCACGATCCGGTCGGACGGTGACGAGGCGGTCGCCTATTACACCGTGACCGGGGAGCTTTTCTTTGCCTCGAGCAACGACCTCACCACCCAGTTCGACTACGCCGAAGACCCCGACCGGATCGTGATCGACATGACCGGCTCCCACATCTGGGACGCCTCCACCGTCGCCGCCCTCGATGGGATCACTACCAAGTATGAGAACCGCGGCAAGGCCGCCACGATCGAAGGGTTGAACGACGCCAGCACCAGGATGCACGAGCGGCTCGCCGGAAACCTGGGCGGCGGACACTAGCCGCGGGCATGGGTAGCCGCCCGGGCCCGCCGTGACGAGTCGGGCGCGCGGGTTGGGGCCGGCGTAATCAAGCTGCCGAGCGATGGCGACGAAGGTTGGAGCCGACAGCGGATTCACGTAGTAGCGCGCCGAGCGGCTTACGGTCGGTGGTCGGTGGCGCGTTGGGTGGCTTTCTCGCGCAGTGCGCGGAGTCGTCGGTAGTACCTGTTGAGGCTGGTGACGAGGATGGCCGAGACCACGATGGAGATAGCAGAGCCGAGGAGGACGGCGAGGGTGCCTTGGTCGGCGATTTCGGGGTGGTTGGCGAAGGCGAGTTCGTTCATCAGTAGTGACACGGTGAAGCCGATGCCGCCGAGGGCGCCGGCAGTGAGGAGCCCGTGGAGGGTGATGCTGGGGTGGTTGTCGCGGCTGATCACGGTGTACAGCCAGGTGCCGAGGCTGATGCCCACCAGCTTCCCGACCGGGAGCGCGATCAGGATCCCCCAGAAGGGCCGGGACAGCTCTCCGACCGACACGCCCGGGATGGGGACCAACGCGGCGGTGAAGGCGAAGAGCGGAAGGACCAGCCCGTTGGTGAACGGCTCCAGCAGGTGCCGAGCACGGAGGCCCGGCCGGTGCGCCATTACGAGGCCCAGCGCCACGCCCGCGATCGTCGGGTGAACACCCGACAGGGCGACCAGCACCCAGGTGGCTACCGCGAAGATCAGCAAGAGCACGATGATCAGGGGTCGGGCGCGGGCGCGCAGGAGCCGACTGAGCAGCCCAAAGACGGTCACCGCGATCGCGGCACCGATAAGCATGATCGGGTTGATGTCGTGGGCGAAGAACACGGCGATGATCACGATCCCGACCACATCGTCCAGGATGGCGAGGGCGAGCATGAAGATCCGCAGCCGAGAGGGGATGGCACGGCCGAACACGGCTAGGACACCGAGCGCAAACGCGATGTCGGTCGCGGTGGGTACCGGCCAGCCCCGCGTGTATCCGGACCCGGCTGTGATCGCCAGATAGATGCCGATCGGGACCAGCACTCCGCCCACTGCGGCGACGGCTGGGCGGATCGCTCGTTTGAGGGTGTTCAACTGTCCGTTGGTGAACTCGTTGCGCAGTTCGACGGCCGCCACGAAGAAGAACACCGCGAGAAGTCCTTCGCTGACCCACTCCCCCATCGTGAGGTTCAACGGCGTCTCCGCGGGGCCAAGCTTCACGCCCTCGAGGGAGAGGACCGCATCGGCGATGCCGGAGTTCCCGACCACCAGCCCTAGTGCTGCGGCGAACAGCAGCAAGCCGGCGGCGACGCGTTCGGAGCGGATGAATGTCATTTGGGGTCCTCAGGTCGGCCAGGGCGTCATCTACCGCCCGCCGACCAGACTTCCCGGCACACCAATCTCCCATCTTACCGGCGGGAACGATCAGCAACCAGCCGCAACCGTCGCCACGAAACCAGGGTCAGGCCGGGGAAGGCGAGAGGGATGGCCGACGAGTGCGGCAAGACCGTTCACCCGCACCCAGAGCGCTGGTGCGGCCGTCGGGTACCAGGCTTCCGGCCGAGCACGTGATCACTGGCAACTAGCAGAATCGGGACAGCGTTGCCGAGCATCGGCGGTCAGGGCGGAATCCATCAACATCCGACTGCACTTCCGACACGCCAGGCCTCCCGCCTAACCTGTGGCCGGGTGATACCGCTGCCTCGGGGCCAACCTCAGGGATGGTGCGAGGTGAGAGGGAGCGCTTGGTGTAGGGAAGCGCTCCCTCTCGGCTCGCGTCAGGCGTGGACTCCTGAGAGTCGCGAGCGGCTTAGGGGGAGACTGTTTCGGTCGCCGGGGTGGTGATGGGCAGAAGGCCGTAGGGAATCCGTGGGGTCATGGCTTCGATTTCGGTGAGGCGGTTGTATTTCGCGATCCGTTCGCCGCGGGCGGGCGCGCCGGATTTGATCTGGCCGACGCCGGTGCCGACGACGAGGTCGGCGATGAAGGTGTCGAGGGTTTCACCGGAGCGGTGTGACACCATTGCCTGCATGCCGAGGCGTTTGGCCGTTTCGATGGCGTCCAGCGTGCCGGTGACCGTGCCGATCTGGTTGGGCTTGATGAGGGCTGCGTTGGAGTACCGGTTCTTCGCCCCGTCTGCGATGCGGCGCATGTCGGTGACGTAGAGATCATCGCCGACGAGCTGGGTTCGGTCGCCGACCGCGTCGAAGAGAAGTTTCCAGCCTTGGTGGTCGTCTTCGGCGAAGCCATCTTCGATGCTGCGCAGGGGGAACTCGTCGAGCAGGCGCAGGTAGTAGTCGACAAGCTGATCACGGGAGAGCAGGTTGCCGGCGATCTTGTACTGGCCATCGCGTTCGTAGAAGCCGTTCGCGGCCGGGTCGATGGCGATCGCCACATCATCTAGGCCGGGTGTGTAGCCGGCGTCTTGGATGGCAGCGACAAGGAGGGTCATCGCTTCTTCGGGGCTGGCGATGTCGGGGGCGAATCCGCCCTCGTCGCCGAGCCCAGCGGTGTGGAACTTCGCTTTCACGCGGGCGGCGAGGGCGTGATAGATCTCGGCGCCGGCTTCGACGGCGGCTTCCTCGTTGGCTGCGCCGACGGGGGCGATCATGAACTCTTGGAACTCGAGCGGGTTGGCGGCGTGCGCGCCACCGTTGAGGACGTTGAAGTGGGGGACGGGCATCCGTTCGGTGCTGTCGGTGACTCGTGCGATCCAGACGTGCAGTGGCACTTCCGCGGCGTGGGCGAACGCCCGCGCAGTAGCGATGGATACCGCAACCACGGCGTTCGCACCGAGGCGTGCAAGGTTCTCCGTTCCGTCGAGCGCCCCGATCGCGTGGTCGACCTCGCGGATGTTGGACCAGCGGCTGCGGGAGAGCAGCGGAAAGATTTCGTCGGTGACCGAACTCACGGCACGGTGGACGCTGCGACCGGAGTAGGACGACCCGTCATCGCGCAGCTCGGCCGCTTCGAAAGCTCCGGTGGAGGCACCTGCGGGAGCTGATGCGGTAACCACCGCCCCGTCGCCAAGGTGCATTGTCACGGCGACGGTGGGGTATCCCCGGGAGTCCAGAATCTGCCGGGCGTCCACGCGTTCGATGTGGATCGGGTGGGCGTCGGGGTGGCTGACGTAGTGGCCCTGGTGGGTGGGATCGATGTGTCCGGTGTAGCCGTGGTCGACCATGGGGTCTCCTATCTCTGAGCATGGGGGATCGCTTGAGATAGGGACTGTTGTCGGCATCGAGGTTGGTGTCGGCGAGCCCCACCGCCGAGACGCCGAAGCGTCACGCGTCAGCTTGCCAGAGAACGACGCCGGGTGGAAGCGCGAATTTGTGATCTCTCAGAAAAGGCCGCCGAGCCAGAGGCCGAGGCCTGCGGCCAGGAGCGCCCCGGCGAGCATTCCGAACCCGTTGATCGCGGACGCGGCGTAGCGGCCGTCTTGGGCCAGGCGCACGGTTTCGAAGCTGGCGGTGCTGAACGTGGTGTATCCGCCGAGGAACCCGGTGCCGAGGATCAGCCGCCACTCGGTGGGGAGGAAGTGCGAGAGGGCGAGCCCGGTGACCAGGCCGAGCACGAAAGACCCGGTGATGTTGATGACGGTGGTGCCTAGTGGGTAGGCGATGCGGACGCGGGCTTTGACCAGGCCGTCGGTGATCAGGCGCAGGGCCGCTCCGGCGCCACCGGCTGCGGAGAGGGCGAGCACAACCCAGGCGATCACCGTGCATTCGCTTTCGCGCGGGCACGGTGCACGGCGGCGCCGATGATGATGCCGGCCAGAGAAGCGGCGGCGCCCACGAGGACAGTTGCCACACCGTAGAGGATGCTGTTGCCGATTTGGGCTGAGGCGATGAGCCCGTCGGTGTCGACGGCGAAGGAACTGTAGGTGGTGTAACCGCCGAGGATCCCGGTTCCCACGAACAGGCGCACAGCCCGGCGCAGGCCTTGGTCAGGGCCGCCACGGGAGAGTGATTCCAGCAGCCATCCGAGCGCAAACGCGCCGGTCACATTGATGGTGAAGGTCGCGATCGGCAGCCCCTGCCAGACGGGGATCGCGGTGGAAAGCAGGTAACGGATGCAGGTTCCGATGGCCCCGCCGACGAAGACCAGACCGATGTACTTCCAGTGCAAATGGATCGGCCGCGGCGCGCGGCGTTGAGGCTCTTCGACCTCCAGGTCGGGGTCGATGGGCAGGTCGTCGGCACGGTCGGGTTCGCGCTTGTTCAGGCGTTCGTAGGTCATGCGTTCCGGTTCGGTTACTGGGATCGGGGCGGGGAAGGCTGGCGCTAGGTTCCGCCTTGGCGGGCGAGCAGAGTGGCAGCTTCGACGGCAGCGGCGGGGTCCAGATAGTCAGCCGAGACTAGTTCGGGCGTTCTGGGGGAGAGGTCGAAACGATACCTCAACGGGTGGCCGGTTGGAATGTTCAGCTGCTCAATGGCGGGGATGCTGAGGTTTTGGATGAGCATGGCCAGGGCTCGCAACGAGTTCCCGTGCCCCACAACCAGGGTGCGGGCACTGAGGGTGAGGCCGGGGCTGAGCTGTTCCTGCCAGAACGGGGTGACCCGCTTGACCACGTCACCCAACGATTCGGTGCTGGTCAGGGCTCCTGGGGGGAGGGAGTGGAAGGGTTCGGTGTGTGCGAGCTCGTCCAACCGGGCGGGATCCATTGGCGGCGGTGCGGTGGCGTAGGAGCGTCGCCAGGTGAGGAATTGTTGCCGGCCGTATCTGCTTGCGACGGCGGCTTTGGAGAGGCCAGTCAGCGCTCCATAGTTGCGTTCGTTCAGCCGCCAGTCCGCGATCACTTGGGGAACTCTCGGGAGGAAGAAAGGCAGCATTGCGGCAACGGTTTCGGCCGTCCGGGACAAGGTGGATGTCCAGATCCGATCTGGCACGGCGCCGGATTCGACCAGGAGCTGTGCGGCGTGTTCGGCTTCGGCGATGCCGGCGGCGGTCAGATGCACGTCGGTGATGCCGGTGAACAGCCCGTCCGCGTTCGCGGTGCTCTCCCCGTGCCGGAGAAGGTAGAGCTCGGCGAGTCTCACTCCCACGGCAGCGCCCCGCCGTCGGTCACCGGGGACAGCGGAATGACCAGGACCGGCCGGTTCTGGCGGTGGGCGAGATGTACGGCGACCGAGCTTCGGAAGAATTCGCGCATCCCACGTCGGAGGCTCGCTTCGTGGGTGCCGACGATGATCATCCGCGCGTTCAGTGTGTTCGCCAGGTGGGCAAGCGCCCGGGCCGGTTCACCGGCGAGGGCGCGCACGCTCCAGGTCACCCCGGTGGGGCCCATGACTCGTTCGATCTGAGCCGCCAGTTTCGGGTCGAAGCTGTCCTCGTCCAATTCCGGAAGGTCGGGGTCCAGGGGGAGTGAGTGCACGGAGCCGTCGGGGTTCTCTTCGACGGTGTATCGGCCGAGGTCGACGTGTGCGCACACCAATTCACAGCCGAGGTCGCGCGCCAGTTCCGCGGCCTGCTGGAGCACCGTGTCGGGGCGGCCGCTTTCAACTCCGACCAGGATCACCCGGCGGGGATCGGTGGGGGTGGGTTCGGTCATGACCGGCTCCTATCTCGTGTTCGGCGCGCCCGAAGGGAGAGATAGGGACCGTTGTCGGCTGCGCCGAGGTTGTTCGCGGTGAGCCCCACCACCGCAGCGCTGTGCGCTGCGCCTAGTCTGCCAGATCGTACACAGCGGTCAACGTATTGTGACCTGCACCGTCCGGGTGCACACTGGTCAGTGGCGATGAAGCTCGCCAACAACCGCGGACCGTCCGCTAATGGCTTCTACCTGCACCACCGCGCTGCACGGCGTCCAGGTAGAGGAGAACCCCATTGGCAGAGAACACTGCACCTTCGGCCAGCATCCTCTTCGCCTCCTCCCCAAACGAGCCCGCCATCGAGTTGGTGGAGGTCGAGCCGGATGCGTTCGGCGACCTGAATCTTGACCGACTGGTCGCTGATCTGACTGCCGGCCGTGACCAGTACGAGTTGAGGCCGTACTTCTTCACACCGCTTACGAGTGCTGCTGCGGTGCAGTTCCGGCACGCTGTCATCCAGGACCTCACCCAACCGCGGGTGAGGGATAGCATCCGGGTTTTCGCGGAGGGAATGCGCGCCATGCGGACCCTGCTGGCCGAGGCTGATTCCCTGCGCTACCGGCAGCAGAAGCAGCGGGTCGCTTTGGAGGCGGTGACCTGCTATCTGCGAGCCGTCGGCGGCCTGGCCTCCGGGCTTATGGATGCCGAGCTGGCCTCGCCCGGCATGCTGCGATTCCGCGACCAGTTGGATCAATACGTGGCCTCCGAGGCGTTCTCGACGCTCGCGGAGGATGCCGACCAGACCACTGACCGGCTCGAGCAGATCAGGTACAAGTTCCTGATCGACGGCGGCAGAGTCAGCGTGTTCCCGCTGACCGAGGAAGCCGACTACAGCGCCGACGTCGCCGCTACGTTCTCGAAGTTTCGGCAGGGCGAGGTCGCGTCTAAGCTGCAGAGCCGCCAGGATCCGGTTGCGATGAACCATGTCGAGGCGGGGATCCTCGGCCTGGTCGGTGAGGTGTTCCCCGATGTGTTCGATGCTCTTGCCCGGTTCGTGCAGGAACACGCCGTGTTCCAATCCGCGATGATCGCACGCTTCGACCGGGAGGTGCAGTTCTACCTCGCCTACCTGGAGTATCTGGAACGGATCCCCGACCTGGCCACGTGTCTTCCGACGGTGACCAGGGAGCCCACGGGTTCGGCGCGCGACGCCGTCGACCTGGTGCTGGCCGCGAAGCTCGCCGGAGGAGCACACCCGGTCGTCGGCAACGACTTCTCGCTCACCGGTGAGGAGCGCGTCCTTGTCGTCACCGGCGCGAACCAGGGCGGCAAGACCACGTTCGCCCGCGCCTTCGGTCAGCTGCATTATCTGGCAGCGCTGGGTCTGCCGGTTGCCGCGTCGTCCGCGACGCTGCACCTGTTCGACCGCGTCTTCACCCACTTCGAACGGCAGGAGAATCTGCAGAACCTCACCGGGAAGCTTGAGGACGACCTGCTGCGTGTTCACGCGATCCTTCAGCAGGCGAGCGGGGAGAGCATCGTGATCCTGAATGAGATCTTCACCTCGACCACCGTGAACGACGCCCTCTTCCTCGGCACACAGATCCTCGACCGGATCATCACCCTGGGGGCGCTCGGGGTGTATGTCACGTTCGTCGACGAGCTCTCGGCGCTTGGGCCGGGCACGGTCAGCATGGTCGCTGAGGTCGACCCGGCTGAGGTCACCACGCGCACCTTCCGCATTCGTCGTCGGCCGGCGGACGGGCTCGCGCACGCCACGGCGATCGCGGCCCGATACGGGCTGACGGCGGAACGGTTGCGGGAAAGGATCCACGCATGAAAGCCCACCTGCTTTTCAAGGACATCGACTTCGATACTTCGATCCGCCCCACCCGGCTGCAGCTCCAGCTCGGTGCCGACCTGGAACTGAACGCGATCGTGACCGCGATGGCAAACGACGACGCTTTCCTCCGCAACGTCGCCGAGGCTGCGTTGCTGCAACCGCTGACCGACCCGGAGCGCATCACCTACCGGCAACAGGCGCTGACCGACGCACTGAACTGTCCGGAGGTGCTCCGGAGCCTGTACGCGGTGTGCGTGCAAACGCTGGCCGAAGAAAAGAAGATCTACGGCTGGGGGCTGGGCTCGCCCACTTCGAGCCTGCATCGCTCGGTCGAGGCGCTGGAAATGTTCATCCTCCACCTGCGCCAACTCCGGCTGATCGCCGATGAGCACGCCGCCGGCTTCCACTCGCCAGCCTTCACCGAGCTCTGCCGGATGCTGACCGCCGAACTCTCCGACGACTACTTCGCCGAAATCGACGACCATCTGCGCCGGCTGCGGTTCCGGCACGGCGTGCTGATCAGCGCCCGCCTCGGACACGCAAACAAGGGCACCGAACTGGTGCTTCGGCGACCGCTGCAGCAGAAAGTGACTCTTTTCGAACGGCTCGGTTTCGCCCACCCAGCCCACTCGATGACCATCGCGGACCGAGATGAGGCCGGATTCAACGCTCTCTCGGATCTACGCAATCACGGCCTGAGCCTGGTCGCCAGCGCTCTTGCCCAGTCGACCGAACACATCAAGAACTTCTTCACCATGCTGCGCACGGAACTCGGCTTCTACCTCGCCGCGATCAACCTCCAGGACGCGCTCACCCGCGCCGGCGCCAGCACCTGCATTCCGACGCTGACAGCCAACGCCGGCTTCCGATCGGCCAACCTTTACGATGCAGCACTCGCGCTGATCAGCCAGGACCCCGTCATCGGGAACGAAGTGGACGCCTTCGACCGTTCCACAGTGGTCATCACCGGCGCGAACCGTGGAGGGAAGTCCACTTTTCTGCGCAGCGTGGGCCAAGCGCAACTCCTCACCCAGTGCGGGCTCTTTGTCCCCGCCGACGACTTTGAAACCGGTGTGCGGGATGGGATCTTCACCCATTTCAAACGGGAGGAAGACGCCTCGATGCAAAGCGGCAAGCTTGATGAAGAGCTCGCCCGGATGAGCAGCATCGTCGATCAGCTCCGGCCCGGCAGTCTGCTGCTGCTGAACGAATCGTTCGCATCAACCAACGAACGTGAAGGATCCGAGATCCTCCGGCACCTGGTTGGGGCACTCACCGCAGCAGATGTCCGGGTGGCCCTTGTCACGCACCTGTATGACTTCGCGCACCGCTACTTCACCGAGGGGCACGCTGAGGCGCTGTTCCTGCGAGCGAACAGGGACCAGAGTGGGAACCGCGACTTCCGCCTCGTCGTCGGGCCGCCGCTGCCCACCAGTTTCGGGGAAGACGTCTACGACCGTATTTTCGACGCACAGGATTCCCGGCCGCAGACCCAGCCGGTGAACTAAAGAGGAGGACACATGTCGCCGCACGCAGGGAAACAGCACCTCTATTTGGCCAGACATGGGCAAACCGTGCTCAACGCGGAAGGCCGGCTGCGCGGGTTGGCGAACCCGCCGCTGGACGAGGTTGGTCAGGCAGAGGCCGCTGCCCTGGGTCTCTACTTGCAGAACAAAGGCGTGGTCTCTGTATTCTCCAGCCCCCTGACCAGAGCTGTTACAACGGCCCGGGCGATCGCGGATGCCGTCGGCGTTGAAGCGTACGCCGATGACCGCTTCAATGACCGGGATTACGGCCCGTGGACCGGGCACGTGAAAGCCGAGGTGATCGCCGAGTTCGGAAGTGTCGACGCCGCCCCCTGCGTGGAACCGGTCAGCCAGGTGCTGGCCCGCGCCCGCCCCGCGCTTGATGCCGTCCTCGACCAGTACCCGGAGGGCGCCGTCGTCGTGGTCACCCATGACGCGGTGATCCGACCGCTACTGCGCGCACTCGACCCGCAGGTGCGCGAAATCGCTGCACCCACCGGATCGGTCAACGAGCTGTTACGCGCCGACGGGGTTTGGAGCATCCAAGCGGTGGATCTCGCGCCTTCTACGATGACCGGGTAAGCGTCAGAGGGAAGTCCCAACCGCTGAACCAGCTCACCGCTTTCACCCACGACGCATTCACCGGTTCTGTGGCCGGCAACCCCGATTGGGTCATCGAATCCGTCAATGCCCGCACCTGTCCCGCCAACTCCACCAACATCGTGCGGGTCAGTTCCAGAGCCGCGTCGCTGAACGCCTGACCGGTCAGCATGTGGGCGCGGCAGGGAAGGGTCCCCGGCTGGGCGGGGACCGACCACGTCTTCGCGCACTCGGGACAGACGGCTGCGGCCCAGAGCGGACGAGTTTCGATCAGCCATTCTGTGGTGAAGCGCATCTCGTTGGCTTCGCGGGTGAGTTCTTGCAGATCCATGCCGGCGTGGGTTACCACGATGCCGGACGGTGTGCCGCCGCGCACGTCGGCGCAGATCACGCACTGTCCATGCCGCTCGAGCGACCTGATCTGACGGTGCCGGCGTCCACTGCTGAGCCGGCCGGCCATCGTCTGCAGAAGATCGGTGTAGAGGACCGTGAGATCAAAGGGTTGATGCCCGCCGCGGGCACCCGCTCCGGCCTCCCACAGTTCGATCTCGGCAACCGCGTACGCCCAGGAGTGCCGGGGACACATGCCCCAGTACTCCTGCAGCCGCTGCCGGGTGGGGCCGCTCATGATGTCGCCGTGTACGAAGTCCCACAACACCCGGACTTCCTCTGAGCTCAACACAGCATCAACGTCCCGGCTCAACGGTCGGTCGAACCTGCTGTCACCCTCAACCGGCTCAACCACGCCGACTCCTAACCGGGACCCGGAGCACGATCGATCCGGCGAACGAGAGCAGCATCCACGCCGCCGCGTACAGGAACCCGACGGTTGGGGAGACGGTTGTGTACAGGATGCCGGCGACGACGGTCCCAACAATGTTCCCGACCGCCTGCACGCCGCCGATGACGCCGAACCCGCTCCCGCGCAGATGATCGGGAAGGATCTGAGCCACCAGCGCAGACTCTGCTGTCTCAGCGAATCCGATGCCCGCGCCGGCAAGCGCGAAGGCCATCAGAATCGCCCACCACGGGGTGGGCCCAAAAGCGAATACCGCGTAACCCAGCACGTAGACCAGCGCTCCGGCCGCGAACTCCCGCCGCGGTCCGGTTCGATCGATCCACCGGCCGCCCAGGATCGACACTCCGGCCGCCACCGCATTATGTGCTGCATAGATCAGAATGGCCGTCGACGCCGCAGCGGTCGCCGTCATTCCCTGCCCTTGGAACAGTTGCGTCGCCCGCAGGATCAGCAGTGTGGTTGCCAGGTTTCCGCACTCGAAAAGCACAATCGGCAGCAGCGGTCTACCGAGCCCCGCAGTGCGCAGCCCAGCGAGGTTGAAGCGGACCCTCTGGCGGACACCATCCCCGTGCCGACGCGCCTCGCGTGCGGCGAAGCCGATCGCGATCGCGGCGAGAACGCCGGGGATCAGCGCAAACCAGATCGCTGGCCGAATCCCTAGCCAGGCGACAAGCCCGGCGGCCGCGAGCGGTCCGACCACCGCCCCCAAGTTGTCCCCAGCGCGTTCCAGCCCGAACGCTCGCCCGTACGCGCGGCGCGGTGCGAGCGAGGAGAGCATCGCATCCCGCGCTGGTGAGCGCACGCCTCGCGACGCCCACGCCAGGGCACGAAGGATTGCCACCTGCCACACAGCGGTTGCGAGGCCGATCGCCGCGGTGGCAACGGCCGTCACCAGATAGCCGCCTGTGGCCATCACACGGCGGCGCCGCGGATCGTTCGCCAACGGCCCGCCGATCAGCTTCGCCACGCCGGTCAGCGCATCGCTAACTCCCTCGATCACGCCCAGGGAGGCGGCCGACCCGTGTAGAACACTGGTGAGAAAGCTCGGCAGAACAGACGTCGCAATCTCATGCCCCGAATCGGAGAAGAAGCTCGCCGCAGCAATACTGCCAACACCGGGCGACAACCAGGGTTCGTCGCCGGACGGGTCGCCGGTTCCGGCTGCGGACGGGTCCGACTCGGCGGTCACAACAACACACCAGAGGAGTCGCGGGCGAACGGATTCCTGAAAACAGTCAACAGCTTTCCCTATCTCTAGACAGCACAAATTGTCGAGACAGGGACTGTTGTCGGCGCCAGTGCCGAGGTTACCTACGGTGAGCCCCACCGCCGCCGCGAGAACGCGCACCAGCTAGCATGACAGACCTTCCCTCGCACACCAAGGAACGACGCGGGCTGCAGCCGTCTCACCCTGGGGAGGTGCACTACGCTTCACCGTGGCCGCCGATCGGGCGGCTTAGCAGTTTCTCGGTGCCCGGCCGGAAGGCTGACACCGTCACGATGAGAGGCGACGGATAAACCTGCTGCAAGCCCTGATCCTCGGGATCGTCGAAGGCATCACCGAGTTCCTGCCCGTCTCCAGCACGGGTCACCTCACCATCGTCGAGAAGCTGCTCGGGCTGACCGTCGACGACCAGGGTGTCACCGCCTTCACCGCCATCATCCAGGTCGGCGCGATCCTTGCCGTGATCATCTACTTCCGGTCGGACATCGCCCGGCTCTTCCTCGCCTGGATCCGCGGCTTCGGCAGCCGCCGGGCCAGAGACGACCCCGACTACCGGCTCGCCTGGTACGTGATCGTCGGCTCCATCCCGATCGGCATCGTCGGCTTCCTGGCCAAAGACCTCATCTCGGGCGGCCTGCGCAATCTCTGGGTCGTCGTCGCCGCGCTGGTGCTCTGGAGCATCGTGATGTGGGCCGCCGAACGCGTCGCCACCCAGAAACGCGACGAACGCAACGTCACCATCGTCGACGCGATCGTGATCGGGCTGTTCCAGTGCATCGCGCTCATCCCCGGCGTCTCGCGGTCCGGCGCCACGATCAGCGCCGGCCTCTTCCGCGGACTGAACCGGGTGGCGGCGACCCGCGTCTCCTTCTTCCTCTCGATCCCGGCCCTCGTGGCGGCGGGCGGCTACGAAGGGGTCACGCAGACGGGTGCGATCAGTGCATCCGTCGGCTGGCTCCCGACGATCCTGGCGACGATCGTCAGCCTCGTGGTCGCGTACGCGGCGATCGCCTGGCTGCTGCGCATCGTCGCCCACCACCCGATCACCGTGTTCATCTGGTATCGGATTGGGTTGGCAGTGCTCGTCGCCGTGCTGCTCCTCACCGGCGTCATCACCGCCACCTGAGAGCTGTCGAACGGAGTACGCCGTGCCGCAATGGGCGCAAATTCTCATCGGCGTCGCCGCCGGATTCGTACTGCTCTGGCTGGCACTGGTCGTCTTCCTCTGGTGGGAGCAGCGGCGTAGCGGAAATCAAACGAACTGGCGCGAGATCGCCCGGCTCGCGCCCGACGTTATCCGGCTGATCAAACGGTTGAGCACCGACAAGCATGTACCCCGCGCACCCCGGATCTGGCTGCTCCTCCTCCTGGTCTACCTGCTCTCGCCGATCGACCTGATCCCCGACTTCATCCCGGTACTCGGATACGCCGACGACGCGATCATCGTCGCCGTCGTCCTCCGCTTCGCCGTCAAACACGCCGGTCACGCCGCACTCGAACGAAACTGGCCAGGAACCCCAGCCGGGCTACGCAGCCTGCTACGCCTCACCGGCGTCTAGCGGCTCATTCAGCAGTTACAGCAGGGCTCGCAGAGCTCGGGGCGCACAATTGTGCGGGTCACAGCAGCCCATTACGACACCGCCCCCCATGTGTATCAGGCGTCAGTCCTCGTGCGTTTCTCTGAGGACATCGAATGCTGATTCGACCTCGCCGCGCCATGCCTCGAGGCCCTCGCGGATCGCGAGAACGGCGACGACGAGCGCGGCTACAGAGTCAGCCCACCACCAGCCGAACAGGCTATTGAGCACGAGGCCGATGAACACGGTCCCGACAGGTAGATGCACAGGATCAGCTGCTTCGCGTCAGCCTGCACGCTCTTGGAGTTGAGCTCCCGTCCGGTGCGGACCTCGAACCAGGCGAGCCCTCGCAGGGTTCCTTCTCGTCGTCTTCTTTCGCACCGGCAGCCTCAGCATGCTGCGCATGATGGGCGGCGCCCCCGAGCCGCCATCTTAACCACAACAGCGCAGGGCGGGAACACAGCGCGCACTGACATAGACGAGGTTGAAGGAACGGTGGGGCACGAACTCGCGGGTTGTGCACATCGACCGTTACGGCGCTCATCCCAAGGCCGGTTCCTGGGCTAGAACGTGTCCCGCCGCCATCGCAGCGCTACCCACAACCCGCAGCGTCGGCGAATGTAGGCAGCACCAACATCGAGCATGTGAACTGTGCGTCGCGATCGGTCGCGGCCGCAGCACGAACACACCACCGTTTCCTCACCGCTCATGACGTTCGATCGCCTCGATCAGTTGGTCGACCGTGGGCAGACCCGCAAGCCCGTCCGGGGTGTAGTAGATCCGGCAGGCGAGATCAGAGGTGCCTCCGTCGCTGGGAAAGAGATCTTCGCCGTCAACGGTGATGGTCGGCGATCCGGCAAACGGCACCAAGGCGGCCTGCTCGGGTGTGCTGAGCAATCGGAAACTGACCACCGTTGACGGTGTCGCCGAGGTGAGCGAGTGCTTCCTTGACCCGACCACCGGCCGTTTCCCAGTTCGGGCAGTCGCCAATGTGGAGCACTTCGATCTTCATGCACCAATTGTGCGCCACAAAACCGCGTTGGACACCGAGCCAATCCCGGCGCCCTCGACGCTAGATGCGGAAACCAGCCCTCCGCCATACGGGGCACGCGAACAGCGGGACAAGGTCTGTTCTCTGACCGAATCGAGGCAGATCATGATCGATTCCGAACGACTTCTCGCACTCGACGTCGCCGGACAGCCCGCGACCGTTCGCTCCTGATCTGCGTTACCCCTGCCGCACGGGAGGACCGGAGTCGCGCGCGACCCTGTGCTTGCCCGGCATCCGTCTCCCTGGCCTGCCGATCGTAGTTCGCTCCCACGGGCTACGTTCCGGGCTTTCGCGGCATATCCTCACTCGCTGCGCTCCCTGCGGTATTCCACGTCCCGGCACTCCGCCCACTCCCGCTCTCCATCGATCCCCTTGCCAGACAGGCGAACAAGAACAGTTGGTCGGAGAAGAAACCATGAGCGACAGCACCACCGCAGCCGGAACCATCCAACACCTCGACCCCCACTCCCTGATACTCGAGACAAACATGCGACCCTCCGCACCCATCACACCCGCATTCGTGCAGAGCATCCGCGAAAACGGAATCCTCACCCCGGTGCTCGGACACCTCAACGAGAAGGGCACCGTAACCGTGCGCGCCGGACAACGCCGGGTCTTCGCGGCGCGGGAAGCAGGACTCGCCACCATCCCCGTCTACCTCCTGGACGCCGACAAAGCAGCGACCGAACGGATCGTGCAGCAGATGGTCGAAAACGACCAACGCGAAGCGCTCACCGACGGTGAGCGTGCCGCAGCATTCCAGCAACTCGCGTTCGAAGGACTCACCGTCACCGCAATCGCCCGGCGCACCGAAACCAAAGCCAGAGAGGTCAAGACCGCGCTTGCAGTGACCGAGAACCAAGTTGCGGCGAGCGCAATCCAGGAGCACCCGCTCACGCTGGACCAGGCGGCCGTGCTGATCGAGTTCGACGGCGACGACGAGATCCGGGCCGACCTGATCGATGTGGCGACAAAGGACCCGGCGCAGTTCGCGCACGCAGCCCAGCGGACACGCGATGAGAAAGCCAGGGCCAAGGTCAAAGCCGACGCCGAAGCCGACCTCGCCGAACGCGGGTACACGATCCTCGACACTGACCCCGGCTACTACAACACCGAGTACAGCCGTATCGGCGAACTGCTCACCGCCGACAACGAACGGGTCACCGTCGAACAGATCGAGAGCATCGAGGGACGTGCCGCCCACGTGCGCGTCTACGCCGACGGCGACGCGACCATCAGCTACTTCATCCGCGACGCTACGGCAGCAGGCTTCCACACCTACGGAGCAAGCCAACCGAACAAGGGCCCGATGACCGACGAGCAGAAGGCCGAGCGCCGCACTCTCATCGCCAACAACAAGGCCTGGGCGTCCGCCGAAGTCGTCCGCCGTGAATGGCTCACGACCCTGTTGTCGCGCAAGACGCTGCCGAAGGACACCGCCGTGATGATCGCGCGCGGGCTCACCACGCATCGTTTGGCCGTCAGCGCGGCTACCCGGGATGGCAACGAACTCGCCCACCAGCTTCTCGGAGTTGAACGACCCGGGTACTTCGACGCGGACAAGCTCGCCGCCCTGATCGAGCAGACGCCTAGCAAGGCGCAGCACGTCGCCCTTGCGATCGTGCTCGGTGCATGCGAGAGCATCACTAGCAAGCAGACCTGGCGCACCCCCTCCCCTACCGACACGGACTACTTCCGCCAGCTCGCCGTCTGGGGCTACAGCCTCAGCGGCGTCGAGCAGATCGTCACCAGCGGCAGCGCACAAGCAACGGACGTCGCAGTTACCGTCAGCCCCGAAGCCTGACGGGTCCGGGTGGGTCCCACCTCGAAAAGGTGGGACCCACCCGAATACCACCCCCAAAGCTGATCAGTTGAGCCCGCCGACTCGCGGGCCGGCCACCGGCCCAGCCGTCACCTGTCCCCGTAGTTGCGGCAACCGGCTCAGTGAAAGGAATGGCACGCACACCGTCTCGGCAGTGAGCGCGGCCAAATGCCCGATCGGGGTGTGTGGGTCGGCAGCGATGGCCCACCCATCCATCGCGTACCGGGACACGGTGTCCACGCACTCCTTTTTCTCCTCCGATGTCGGACTGGTCGAGCCGACCACTCCGATCAGTCCCCGTTGCAATTCCGGACCCATGTGTGTGGTGTCGATGATGAATACCCGCATGATCGTTCACTCCCTGTCGATCGACCCTTCTATGGGTCGGTGTCAAATTGGTCGCCGGGCCGGCGTGACCAGGTGGGGGCGTTGGTGCTGTCCTGCTCCTGATCGTTTTTCTTGCCGTTCCGGCACAAAGATCGAGAGCGGGCGCAGGCAGCGCAGTGCCCGGAGGGAGTGGTTGCTAAGCGCAGGGAGCGCAGCGAGTGGAGTCTGCAAAAAGCGAGTGGAGGGAACGTAGCTGGTGGAGCTCGCTATGATCGGCTGCCGGATCGGAAAGAAAACCTAAGGGAAACAGCACGCCGAAGGCGTTCCATCCAGCTAAGACAGCGCCGCCTCCGTGCGGCCCCGCTTCCCTGGCCCGCCAGCTGGCTGGCCCACCCGGTTCAGCTCATGACCACGCTCAGGTGACGGAACAGCTGCCGGGCAGTGTAGCGCTTCAGACTGCGGCGGATCTCGCGTTTGCTCTTGCCCTCCGCGAGCCGTCTGGCCAGGTCATCCCGGGTCGAGGGATCGCAGCTTAACCGGACCCTCGCGATGACATCCAACGCCCGGTTCAGTTGCCGGTCGCCGTGCCGGTTCAGGCGATGCCGGGTCGTGTTCCCACTCGAGGCTTCCAACGGCGACGCCCCTGCCAGTGCGGCGAACGCGGCCTGGTTCTCGGCGAGTTGGAGGGTCAGCGCTTGGACCGAGGCCGCGAGCCTGCGAGCCTCCTGCCGGATCGTGGTCATCGCGGCGTCGTCAGTCGCGCGGTGTCGCCAGCCGGCGATCTCGCGAACCTGGGTGTCGGTGAGCGGCTTGCGTACGTCGATGCCGAGGTCGAAGCTGCGCAACAGGGCGGTCAGCGCGTTCCGCTCCGCCGTGCGGCGGCTGTCCATCGACTGCCGGGCGACCAACAGCACTCGCAGCGCCGCGCGGAGTCCGTCCGAACGTGGCGTCGTGAGCCTTTCAACGTCCGAGGCGAGCGCGGTCCGAGCCGCGGCGATGGCGTCGATCTCGTCCGACTTGCCGCGGCACGCGCGAGCCGCCCGCTTCGGCGGCCGGACGTCGCATACGTCGATGCCGGCACCGATCAGCGCGCGTCTGAGGTTGGAGCCATAGGAACTCGCGCCCTCGATCGCGACGAGAAGCCGCCCTTGAGCGCGCCGGCGGATCCAAGCCAGTGCCCGGCTGAGCCCGTTCCCCGTCGTTGGGAACGTCGCCGAATCGAGACGGCGCCCGGTTCCTGCTTCCAGAACGGCATAGGTGTGTGTTCGTGCATGCGTGTCGACGCCGACGACGTGGTCATAGTGATCAGCCACGGAGCTCACTCCGATGGTCCCCTTCCATTGAACGAACAATCCAATTCGTCGGTCTGGAGACGTTTCGAGGCGGAACTCTTATGAGTCACACGAGCCGGTTTCACCGGTTCGCGGACGACCTTCTATCAAGCCATCGGAACAAGCAAACCGACGCCCAGTTCGGCGCACGGACAGATCGATCGAAAGGCACCCGAGGGGCCATTTTTGTTTTGAGTCACGCGACGCCAACCCGGACGTCAGTCTGCCAGCCAGTCCCAGACCAACCGGTCTCATTAGAGTTCTTGTTTGCCTTCCGGCGGCGAGATCGAGAGCGAGTGGGAGGGGCGCAGTGCCGTGACCGTGGAATACCGGACCGAGCTTGCGAGGGAGGATATGCCGCGAAAGCCCGGCACGGAGAACCGGAAACGAGCTACGATCGCCCGGCGGAAAGACAAACAAGGCAGCAGGTGCAGCGCCGCCGCAGGCGGCTCAACATGTTTCCACGAGCGCAGTGGCGCACAGCGGAACTTCCAGTCGATCTCCGACGTCCGCGACCGGCTTATGCCCGCGAGATCGGCTGGCCCCGACTCCGGAGCGAGCTTCGAGAAGCCTTTGGGGTGTTAGCTCTTCGGGGTCACAGGGTCGTGGCGTGAACACATTTACGCCACGGTGGCGGCAACCTCGGCAACAAGGTGCGCCATGCGCCAGGACGGCTCTAGCGAGGCAGTCGAGGATCTGAGTACAGGTATGATCAGCGGTCGCGCCGGAGCCTACCGCCGATCGCGGGGTCGACGAAGGTGACGACCGCATTGAGCGCCGAAATTAGCGCGAAGTCTAGGGTGGCCGGCCCGGGCACTACAGCGTTCTCAAGCAGATGCAGGCCCATGTCCTTCGACCAAAGGTGCTGCCCCGTAACGCCAGAACCGGACGACGACAGCAGCCAGTCCCGCGCTGCCGGACGAGCGGGGCCAGAGCAGGGCGAAGCGCTGCGGGGGCCCGGGATCATCAGCGATCGAGGGGCGTGGCGGTCGTGGTCATGCGGTGACGCACGGTGATGTGGCTGCGTCCGGCGAGGTAGTGCTGGAGTCGCACTTCTGACCGACGGCTCAGTGCCTTACCGGGCTTCGCGGGCTCGGATCTTAGCGCCGCTCACCGGGAGCCGAAGAAGCGGCGCAATCACGCACCAATCGAATATGCCCGCCGCTAGAGGAACCAGGCCGACGATGATCAGCACGACGCCCCAGCCCGACCAAAGGAGAGCGCCTATCGCGATGATAATCAGGCCGGCCACGATACGCGTGATGCGGCCCGTTGTGCTGGCCATGAACTTTGAGAATTTCATTGTCGTTCCTTCAATCGTTGGGATGACTTGCTTCGGCACATACCTCGCAGCACCCGTGAACAGTTATCCCGTCCCTGACGATGTTGCGACCTAGTTGGGTTTGAATCTGATCGACCACTGCCGGGCCAAGGGCAATGTCGAACATTCCCCCGCACGATGTACATCTGAAGTGGTCATGTGGGTCCGGGTTAGCGTCCAGCACAACGGTTCGGCCATCGCTGGGTGCGTAACGGGCATGCCCACTGTCCACTAAGCGCGCCGTAATTCGGTGTACCGACGCTATCGAGAGCCGCGGCAACGAGCGCACCGCCTCTTGGTGCAGCTGGTAATTCGTCGCGTGGCGCAATCGCTTCAATGCATCACTCACCACGTCGACCTGGATTGTTCTGCCCACGCCTCCACTATGCGCCAAAGGATCACAAAAGTAAACCATTTGCGAAAGGGCTTCGGCCTGGCCCCTCTTGCGGTAAACCCCTGGGGGTTTAGTGTTGTAACCGTTAGTGCGCGAATAATGGGAGGTGTCGTGACAGAGCAGACGGAGCGCGGGGTAGTTTTTCAGCTCTCGGAGAGCGGTCCGGAAAAGATCGCGGCAGCGGTGCGGAACGTCAACAATGTGCTCGCCAGCCTCGGCTCGGAGACGCTGATCGAAGTAGTGGCTCACGGCGAAGGGATCGTCGCGGTCCTCGCTGAGAGTTCGTTCGCATCCGACATCAACACGATCGTTGCCAAGGGCGTGGTCGTATCAGCCTGCGCCAATACTCTTGAGCGCAAGTCCCTGCCGGAAAGCGCGCTGGTTCAAGGAGTCACAACCGTGCCGTCGGGCATCGCAGAACTGGTACAGAAGCAATGGGCCGGCTGGGCGTACATCAGGCCATGACGACAGAGACCGCGTTTTCGCTGATCCGAAAGACCACCGCCCGGAAAGATGTGCAATTGTTCCTCATCGGCCTCGTTGTCGCGAGCACTGCAGCAGCATCGACCACGCTGATCTGCCTCTCCTGCTCGACTCCCGGCTTCGGCGGCCGCTGACTTTTGGCACCTGACACCGACACTTGACACCTCACAGGAGATAAGTCGCACCATGGTCATGACTAACGACAACCGTCCGATCACCCGCGAGTCAAACAGCGTTGAGCGCAAGGGAAATGTGTTCGTGAGCTGGGTGACCTCAACGGATCACAAGACGATCGGGTACATGTACCTGATCACGTCGTTCCTCTACTTCTTGATCGGCGGCGTGATGGCGCTGATCATCCGCGCCCAACTGTTCGAGCCGGGTCTGCAAGTGGTCGCGACCAAGGAGCAGTACAACCAGCTGTTCACCATGCACGGCACGATCATGCTGCTGCTGTTCGCGACGCCGCTGTTCGCCGGTTTTGCCAACGTGCTCATGCCGCTGCAGATCGGCGCGCCAGACGTCGCGTTCCCGCGGCTGAACGCGTTCGCGTTCTGGCTCTACGCCTTCGGAGCCGCGATCATGATGGGCGGCTTCCTCACCCCGCAGGGCGCCGCCTCCTTCGGCTGGTTCGCCTACGCCCCCCTCTCCAGCACCACGTTCACACCCGGGATCGGAGGAAACCTCTGGGTGCTCGGGCTCGCTCTATCTGGGTTCGGCACCATCCTCGGCGCGGTGAACTTCATCACGACGATCATCACGATGCGCGCGCCCGGTATGACGATGTTCCGCATCCCGATCTTCACCTGGAACACCCTGGTGACCTCGATTCTCATTCTCATGGCGTTCCCGGTGCTCGCAGCCGCACTGTTCGCCCTCGCCGCCGACCGGGTGTTCGGGGCGCACATCTTCGACGCCGCCACCGGTGGAGCTCTGCTTTGGCAGCACATGTTCTGGTTCTTCGGTCACCCCGAGGTGTACATCATCGCGCTGCCGTTCTTCGGGGTCGTGTCCGAGATTTTCCCTGTGTTTAGCCGGAAGCCTATCTTCGGATACAAGACCTTGATCTACGCGACCATCGCGATCGCCGCCCTGTCGATCACGGTGTGGGCGCACCACATGTACGTCACCGGCTCGGTGCTGCTGCCCTGGTTCTCGCTGATGTCCATGCTGATCGCGGTCCCCACCGGCGTAAAGATCTTCAACTGGTTGGGCACGATGTGGCGAGGGTCGCTCACGTTCGAGTCGCCGATGCTCTGGTCGATCGGCTTCCTGATCACCTTCACCTTCGGTGGTCTGACCGGTGTCATCCTGGCGTCGCCGCCGCTGGACTTCCACGTGTCCGACACGTACTTCGTCGTCGCCCACTTCCACTACGTGGTGTTCGGCACCGTCGTCTTCGCGATGTTCGCCGGGTTCTACTTCTGGTGGCCCAAGTGGACGGGCAAGATGCTCAACGACCGGCTGGGCAAGTGGCACTTCTGGCTGCTGTTCATCGGGTTCCACACCACCTTCCTCATCCAGCACTGGCTGGGCGTGGTCGGCATGCCCCGCCGGTACGCGACCTACCTGCCGTCCGACGGCTTCACCTGGATGAACCAGGTCTCGTCGATCGGCGCCGGCATCCTCGCCATCTCCATGATCCCGTTCTTCGTCAACGTCTACCTGACCGCGCGCAACGCGCCGAAGGTCACCGTCAACGACCCGTGGGGCTACGGCCGATCGCTCGAGTGGGCGACCAGCTGCCCGCCACCGCGCCACAACTTCACCTCCATCCCGCGCATCCGCTCGGAGTCGCCCGCGTTCGACCTCAACCACCCCGAGGCCGGCATCCCGATCGGAATCGGCCCGGCCAAAGACGCGCCCGACGCACCCACCGTCGACATGGCTGACGGCCAAGTCAAATGAGCGAGAGGCACTCCCGAGGTAATACCCGCGCGCTGCACATCGCACAGAAATCGTCGGCCAACACGCAAATGACCCTCGAAGAGGCCGATCGGATCACACGGAACTATCAGGCGGGCGCCTTGGACCCGCAGATTCCGGGCACCATGGACATCGTTTACGAGGCGCACCGAGTACAGCTCAACGCGTATATGTGGGGAACAATGTCCGGCCGACCCCACACGCAACGGCGACGGCGACTCGTCCTGGCCTGCTGCGCGATCGCAGCAGCCACCAGCACGGGCCTGAGCGTGGTATTCCTCGCCTCACACTAAAGCACCCCTTCGCTACGTCGTAGTAGCCCCGGAACTCAGGCAATAAGCGAACCACAGGGAAGCAGGCATTACCCCAGTTCGGGTATGAATCGCCCTGGCTTTGGTTCCGCTTCCTTTAGGAAGATGGAGTCATGCCTCGTAAGTATCCGCCGGAGTTTCGGCAGCGCGCGTTGCGGCCGTCGAAGGAGGCGTTGCCCGATTATGAGTCCGAGTTCGAAGCGATCCGTCATGTTGCGACCAAGCTCGGGATCAGCGCCGAGGGGCTGCGTCGGTGGCACCGTCAGTCCGAGATCGATGCCGGTTCCCGCGTGGCCGTGACGACGTCGGAGAGCATGGAGTTGAAGCGGTTGCGGCGGGAGAACGCGGAGCTACGTCGCGCGAACGAGACATTGAAGGCCGCGTCGGCGTTTTTCGCCGCGGAACTCGACCGGCCCACGACGCGGTGATCGCCTTCATCAATGCGATGAGGGACCGTTTCGGGGTCGAGGCCATCTGTCGCGTCCGCGCGGCGACAGAGACTGGATTCATCACCTCCCGCGGCTTTCAGGCAGCGACGACCCGTCCGCCCTCAGCCCGGCAGCTCTCGGACGAGGTGCTCCGGGGAGATCGCTCGGCTGCACGCGAAGAACTAGGGAGTCTGTGGGGTGCGGAAGATGTACGCTTTGATGCGTCGGCAAAGGTGGGCGCTGGGCCGGGACCAAACCGGTCGGATCATGCGTCAACTCGGATTGGCCGGGGCTCGCCGCTCGAAGCGGGTGTTCACCACCCGCCCGGACCCGGCTGGGGCGCGGCCGACTGATCTCGTGCGACGCCGGTTCACCGCAGCCGGCCCACGGAAAGCAGGGGTCGCGCCGACATAACCTATGTCCGCACCTGGTCCGGGTTCGCCTATGCTGCATTCGAGACCGACGTGTTTTCCCGCCGGATCGTGGGCTTCAACGTCGCTGGCACGCTGAAGGCGGACGTCCTGCCATTGCAGGCGCTGGAGATGGCGGCGTTCGCCGCCGGCGGGGACCTGTCCGGGCTCACCCACCACTCCCACCACGGATCGAACTACATGTCGCTGGTGTACACCGACCGGACCCTCGAACTCGCGCAATCCCGTCCACAGGAACGGTTGAGGACGCTACGACAACGCTCTCGCCGAGGCAGTCAACGGGCTCTACAAGACCGAACTGATCCGCCGCCGGGGACCCTGGCGCACCATCGAGCAGGTCGAGCTAACCACGGTCGAGTGGGCTTGGTGGTGGAACAACCAGCGCCTCCACCGAGAGCTCGACTACTAGGCCCCCGCCGAAGTCGAGAACAGCCTCTACACTGAGCGCGAATTCCCCTCCTGGCACCCGCCTGCCACGGAACCCTAGGAACCAAAGCCAGGTCGATTCAGTAACCGGATTTGTTACCCGTCGAGGCGTGAAGGTAACTCCGGTCGAATGCGAGGCACGGGGCAGGAGTCCTCATTAGTGATACGTCGCCATAGAGCCCAGACCATGATGCCGATGGATGCTCCCGCAAGGTAGGGCTGGATGGGCTCGAAGTACTGCATCGCGCCGGAGGCCCCGAGCACTAACAGCACCAGCTTGTTACAGACCGGGCATCCGACCGCGAAGAAGGACAAGAGCGCCCCTGCCATACCGAATTTACCGCTTCGCGGAATACCTACTGCGGCGGGGCGAGCAACGTAGGTTGCCGTCAGTAGGCCGGAGAGAGCGGCGGTCACAGCCAGCACAGGCCACGCCCACGGTGTGGGCGGGACCTCGCGGCTGAACAGCGGTGTCTCGATCAAGTCGGTCGGCACGGCGATGGTAACGGTGACCAGCAGCGCAGACACCACCGCAGCTATCCAGCGGCGCAGAGGCCACCCCCGAAGGTTCGTTGCCGCGATCCGCCACCGTTGGTGCATTGTCATGGCTCCGTGCTCCCGCTGTCAGATGTGCTTGTTGCCTGTCTGGCAGATCCATGACCTCGCGCCGACCGGGCGCTCCGCAACGCCCACACGCCGATTACCGCCAGCGCAAGGGCAGTGAACCCGAGGACGACTGCGGCGTTGCTGATCCCGGCTGCTGACGCAAGGGCCCCGCTCTCCGCTGCTGCTTGCTGTTCGGAACTCAGGATCCCGACCGCTCCATTCAAGCCGTCGGTGACGAGCAACAGAACACCGATGCTGATCGAGAATGCGCCTGCGACAATCGTTGCCCAGGAGTTTTCCCACCTGCCGATCCGAAGGCTCCGCGGACGAATCGCACGACGAACGCGGCCACCGAACCGTGCCCACATCAGCGCCAGCAGCAATAGCGGGACCACCATTCCAAGCGCGTAAAAGCCAAGAAGGATCCCCCCCTGGAGCGGATCGCCGCCCAATGCGGCGACAGTCAGGATGGTTCCTAATACTGGTCCTGCGCACACGCCCGCCACGCCGTAGACCGTGCCCAGCACGTATACCCCAACCGGTGAACTCGCGTCACCACTCCCCTTCCGGGCAAGACCAGGGAGCGGGACGGCTAAGACCTGCAGCGCGCCGATACTGATGACCAGGATGCTCGCGGCCAGGACGAGTGGTCCGCGATATTGCTGGATCAACGCTCCCAAGCTTCCGGCCGCCGCTCCAAGGGGAACTAGCGTTGACAGCAGACCAAGAAAGAACAGGACCACTCGAACGATCAGCGTCCGTGTCCGGTCGAACGCGAAAGCGAAGAACGCTGGCAGGAGCATCACCGAACACGGACTCAACAGGGCAAGCACTCCGCCGGTTAGAGCGCCGGCAAATCCGATAGACATCACGTGCCAGCCTTGAGTTGCTGATCGATGGCATCCCGGAAGACATCGACAGGCTGCGCTCCCACCAATGGTGTCGATCCGATGAGGAAGGTTGGAGTTCCAGTGATGCCGAGGGCATATCCCTCCTGCTGCTCACGCTGTACGTCGGCACGGACCGCGACGTCGTCGAGCGTTGCTTCGAACGCGGCCATGTCCGGGACACCGGCTTGCCGGGCGAGATCGAGAAGTCTCTCCCGGGATAGGTCTGCATGGCCACGAGATGGCGCGACGTCATACACCTTCTCGTGAAACTGCCAGAACCGTCCTTGGGCTGCGGCGGCACGACCAGCTACCGCAGCGTCAATCGACTGATCGCCAAAGACTGGCATATCGTGCCATTCGATTCGAAGAAGCCCCTTGTCGACATACTCCCGAACGAGCGCGGGCTGCGTATCACGAGCGAAGACACCGCAGAACGGACATCGGTAGTCGGACCACTCAATGAGGACCACCGGCGCATCCACCTTCCCAAGAGCACGCTGGTCGTTCGCGTTCCGACGACTGAGCTCAGGAATCGCGCTAGCCGAGGGTGTTTTCGCCGTCGGTGGCGCCGTTAGCGGAGACCCTCCCTGACCAGGGGCGCCAACAAGGAGCGCCGTTGCACCTCCGACTAGGACCACAACTGTGGCGGCTACAGCAGCTAGCAGGAGAGGCCGTCGAGGCGATCGGGCAGTAGTGGGCGGCATCAAGTCTCCTCTAGTCATCCGTCGGCTTCTAATACCCTACGGGGTATAAGCTGGACGACTCGTGGCAAACACCACGGGTGCCAGCGACCTTCTGGATGAAATAACGACCGCTATCCGGCGCGTCGCGCCCGGAGCACCGTGTCAACACCGGTATCGCCGCCGGCAGCAGTCTCGTGGTCTGTGTCGTCGCGATGGATGGTCTCGTTGCGCAGAATCGTGTACTCATCGCCCACAACGCTGGCGAGAAGTTGCGGACTGTATAGAACGGCGGATTCGGTGGGCCCGTGGCCGCCGTGCGATGGATTGGTTTCGTCGTGACCGACGATGAGAAGCGTCCCGCCGGGCGCGACCCAGCCGGACACGCGACGGAGGGTGCTCTGGTTATCCCTGAGATGAAGGTACGCAACGATCACAAGATCGAACACGCCTGGTGGCTTCCAGGTGTGCACGTCGCCCAGCTCCCATGCCACTTGCTCGGCGCCCGGACGCGTCTGGGCGCGTTGAAGTGCCACCGGCGAGAAGTCCATGGCCGTCACGGACCAGCCCTGTCGGGCGAGCGCGGTTGCGGTGCGACCATCGCCGGCGGCGACATCTAGTGCCCTGCCCGGGCGCAGTTCTGCCGCAACGTCGAGAACAACCCGTGGCGCAGACGCGGCCCAGAGCCTCCCCGCTGTGGTTTCGGCATACCTCTCGTCCCACCACGCGCTTGACGATGGGTTACTCATGCCATCCTCCATCCCGCTACGGCGTCTAATCCGCTCGCAGCTCCCGCCTCGATCCCTTGAGCGAGAAGCCTCGCATTCCGCTCGATTAGTGGTCGTACACGGCTCATGCGGCGCGCGAATCGGAGGCGACAAACCATTGCACAATACCCTAGGGGGTTTAAGCTGGCGAAGGAACCCCGAGGAGGACTCCATGCTGCTTGAACGCTTCTATGACGATGATCTTGCCCAGGCGAGCTACCTCATCGGATGTCAACAGACCGGCGAAGCAATCGCGTCGACGGCCGGCGCGACATCCGTTCATACATCAACACGGCCCAGCGCAACGATCTGCGCATCGTCGCGGTCACCGAGACGCACATCCACGCGGACTACTTGTCGGGCTCGCGCGAGATCGCCAGGGCGACGGGCGCCCGGCTGTACGTGTCGGGTATGGGCGGCCAGGACTGGCAATACGGTTTCGACGCCGAACGCTTACATGATGGTGATGTCATCACCATTGGCAATGTCCGTCTTCAGGCTCGACACACACCGGGTCACACCCCGGAGCATCTGGTCTTTCTGGTCACTGACGGCGCGTTCGCGGATCAGCCTGGTTACCTCCTTTCCGGTGACTTTGTTTTCGCGGGCGATGTCGGCCGACCTGATTTGCTCGATGAGGCAGCGGGAGGCGACGACACCCGGTTCCAGGGCGCTCATCAGATGTTCGACAGTCTCCGCAACGTTTTCCTTACGCTGGAAGATCATGTTCAGGTGTATCCCGCGCACGGCGCCGGCAGCGCATGCGGGAAGAGCCTTGGCGCGATCCCCGCGACAACTGTCGGGTACGAGCGTCGATATGCCTGGTGGGCCCCCTTGGTCGGTGGCGACCGAGAGGCGTTCGTCGCGGAGCTCTTGAACGGACAGCCCGATGCGCACGCATATTTTGCGCGCATGAAGCGCGAGAACCGGGACGGACCAGCGCTGCTCGGCGACCTCCGCCCTGTTCCGACCGTCCCTCACGACGATGCCCTTCGCCTGGTCACAGACGATGAGGCGATCTTCATCGACACCCGGACACCGGACCAAGTGCGCACGGGCACCCCGATCCGGGCATTGGCGATCCCTGGCACGGGAAAAACCGCCAGCTGGGGTGCGTGGGCACTCGATCCGGAGAGCGACACGCGTCCCCTCCTGCTGTTGGCGAAGGACCAGCACCAGGCCGACACGATCCGTGACCATCTGATTCGAGTCGGTATCGACCGAATTGCTGGGTTCGTCACAACATTGGAGGGATTCACGCTGGTACCGTCCGCGCAGATTCCCCCGGCCGATCTGGACATGCTGACAGATCCGCTAATCCTGGACGTCCGCGGGCAGGGCGAATTTGAGGAGGGGCACATTCCCGGAGCGCGAAATGTCAGTGCCGGCAGGATCCTCCGAGACAAAGCCCAAGTACCGGCAGATCGCCCGGTCGTGTCGTACTGCCAATCGGGTGCGCGGAACATTGTCGCTGCGCAAGCGTTACGCCGCGCAGGTTTCGACCTGCGCGAACTCACCGGAAGCTACCTCGGCTGGCTCCAGCACAAGGACGAAGCACGCACCATTGCCGACTGAAATTCTGTAGCCCTCGACCGTCAGCCGCTCGCAACTCAGGACGTACCCCTCCGCAAACGAAACACCGGGTTGATCACCACGTCAGAATTGTGCGAACGATGGTGAGAAGCGCGATCGCCAACACGAGAACGGCGAACGCAACCTGGAGCATCCGGCCGCTGAGCCGCGTGGCGAACCGTGCCGCGATCAACGATGCAAGAAACGCGGGGGCCGCGAACGCGACCGTAATCTGCCAGTCAACCGAGCCGACGCCGGCGTGAGCGATAACACCGGCAATTGAGTTCACGATAGTGATGATCAACGACGTCCCGATCGCCGCCCCGATCGGCATTCGCAACAACAGCACGAGAGCTGGCACGATGACGAACCCGCCACCCACCCCGAGCAGCCCCGTCAGCAACCCCACGGCAAGGCCAACGAGGACGGCGCGCCAGACCCAGCCTCGGCCGGGCGGACGTTCACCGCTTGCCGATGGCCTCGGCCTGAGCATTTGAATCCCCGCCACGATCATCAGCGTCGCGAAGCCAAGCAGGACAACGGGTTGCGGAAGGGCGGCGTTGACCGCCGTACCGAGGAAGGCGGCGGGTATGCCGACAACACCGACCGTCGTCGCGATCCGCCAGTTGATTCCGTGGCGAAGCCGAGGCAGCACAGCAGCGACCGACGATGAGGCTGCCATCACAAGCGATGTGGACATCGCCTCCGCGACAGGAACGCCGACCACGTAAACCAGCGCTGGAACCGCGATGATCGCACCACCCGCACCAACCAGCCCCAACACAGCACCCACCAGCAGCCCGAAGGCTGCGACGGCAAGCAGCATCAGAAGAGAGTGGGGGTCACGCGCAGAGCACGCGGACAGTTCAACGTTCTACCGGTTTCCCGGCGTCGATCCATGCGGTCGTCCCCCCGCTGACGTTGACGGCATCGACTCCGACCGCACGAAGGACCTCAGTTGCCTGTGTGCTCCGACGGCCACTTTGGCAGATCACGTGGACCGGGCCGACCTCCCCGAGTTCATCCGCATGCGTCCGGATCGTCGCCAGCGGCAAATTGCGGGCTCCAGGCACGTGACCGTTCGCATATTCGTCAGGTTCGCGGACGTCAATGACGGTCCGGTCCGTAAGGGCGGCAAGCTCATCCACTGAGATCTGTGGAAGCGTGTCAGACATCCGTGCTCCTCTTTCTGACCACCACTCGCAGTCGGGAAAACATACAGCCTTAGGCAAGCGTCATGAATAGTTTTTCGAGTTCAGCGACCGTGATGGGGTCGGACTCGTCCTGCTCCTCACCGATGCACTTCTGCATGGCAGTTGAGATGATCTGAAAACCGGCTCTGTCGAGGGCGCTGGAGACCGCAGCGAGCTGGATCACCACGTCTCGGCACTTCTCGCCGTTTTCAATCGCGTCGATCACGGCATTGAGTTGCCCGCGAGCGCGCCTCAAGCGATTCAGAACCGGCTTCTGAGAGGTGTCGGCTGTTGTGCTCATGGGGTTTCCTTCCGCTAACACCCCTACAATACCCGGGGAGGTATATTTGTGGCAACTCAACGTCTTCCGGAGAAGTCGACGCCATCAGTCGTGAGCATCCGTCGCATTGCACGGAGCGCGGCGCTCCTCTCGGCGGTGACGGTCGCCGTGGTGTGGGCATCTCGATCGGACAACGCCTGGCATGCCGGCGCAGCGTTGGTTTGCGGGAGCGCTTTGATCGCGTTCGTGCTCCGCATCGTCCCCCAACGGGGTCGACCCAGCGCCTGCCTCCTCCGTGCCCCTCTCGGCGCGGTCGCGCTTGCCGGGGTAGGAGCGGCGCCAGTTGCAGCGGCGGATCCCGTCGGCAAGCTTCTCCTCGGGTTCGGTGAGGTCGGCCCGGTAATCCAAGGCTTTGCGGCTTTGGCCGCAGCGGTTGTGGCTCTGCGGGTGATTTACCAGGTCCGCCTCGACGAACGCGAGGGACGCAGCGCAAGCTGCGTCAGACCCGGTCGGCCCAGCAGATCACGCTTGTTGTCGAACCAATCTCACCGCTTCACGAGGGGCCCGATCCCGGGTAGCGTCGCGCAAACGGGAAAGAGAAAGCCATTTCGTCCTTACTGCAGGATCGCGCAAGGGAGAAGCAAATGAGTAGTGAACTCGATGAGCCCGTTCTGGACGGGTCTGAACGCGCCTCAGAAGACGTTCGTCTTCGCGGGATCGTCACACAAGTGCGCGCCGACAGCGCCCTGCATTCGGAAGAAGAGCCTGAGCGTCTTCTGCGGACGCGACTGCGTGACGCAGGGATCACCATCAGTGAAGACCAGATGCAAGGTCTTCTCGACGATGTGAAAGCGGATGCCACAACGGACATCGCCCCCGGAGTCCAAGAGGAACGACCGAAATAGCGTCGAGCCGACCTCATCGTGCCCAACAGCGCACCGAGCCTGATGCAGCCGCCACAGGTACCGGGATAGACCGCCGAGCCCGGTGAAGTGGCCCCTCGCCCGGTCCCCCTTCACAAGGGGCGTTGATCGGCGTAGCTTCACTCTTTACAGCAGATCACTAGACAAATCCTCTCGGTGAGGCGCGAACGATTCCTACCGGTGGCAAGGGAGGCCATGGTGGTTGCACTTGGCACGAGAGTTCCGGATACAGATAAGGCAGCGACGGCTTCCTTCCAGCGGAAAGGAAACGTCCTCGTTGGCTGGCTAACGTCCACCGACCATAAGGTGATCGGCTACCTATACCTGATCACCTCATTCTCGTATTTCCTTATTGGCGGCGTGATGGCACTGATCATCCGCGCCCAACTGTTCGAGCCGGGATTGCAGGTGGTGCAGACCAAGGAGCAGTACAACCAGCTGTTCACCATCCACGGCACGATCATGCTCCTGTTGTTCGCGACCCCGTTATTCGCCGGTTTCGCAAACGTGCTCATGCCGTTGCAGATCGGCGCACCGGATGTCGCATTCCCTCGCCTGAACGCGTTCTCATATTGGACCTATTTCTTCGGCGCCGCGATGGTGCTCATGGGGTTCCTCACCCCGCAGGGGGCAGCATCCTTCGGCTGGTTTGCCTACCAACCTCTGGCCTCGACAACTTTCTCACCAGGGATCGGGGGCAACCTCTGGGTGCTCGGGCTCATCCTCTCCGGATTCGGAACCATTCTGGGGTCGGTGAATTTCATCACCACAATCGTCACCATGCGTGCCCCCGGCATGACAATGTTTCGGATGCCGATCTTCACGTGGAACACTCTCATCACCGCGGTGCTGGTCCTGATGGCCTTCACCGTGCTCGCAGCCGCCCTGTTTGGGGTTGCAGCCGACCGTATCCTGGGTGCGCATATCTACGACGCCGCCAACGGCGGCGCGTTGCTCTGGCAGCACTTGTTCTGGTTCTTCGGCCACCCCGAGGTGTACATCATCGCGCTGCCGTTCTTCGGCATCGTGTCCGAGATCTTCCCGGTGTTCAGCCGTAAACCGATCTTCGGATACAAGACCCTGATCTACGCGACCATCGCGATCGCTGCCCTGTCGATGACGGTGTGGGCACACCACATGTACGTCACCGGTTCGGTGCTGCTGCCGTTCTTCGCGCTCACGTCGATGCTGATCGCGGTGCCGACCGGCGTGAAGATCTTCAACTGGATCGGCACGATGTGGCGCGGCTCACTCACCTTCGAATCACCCATGCTCTGGTCGATCGGATTCCTCATCACCTTCACATTCGGTGGGCTGACCGGTGTCATCCTCTCTTCCCCCCCGCTGGACTTCCACGTGTCCGACACCTACTTCGTGGTCGCCCACTTCCACTACACGGTGTTCGGCACCGTCGTGTTCGCGATGTTCGCCGGGTTCTACTTCTGGTGGCCGAAGTGGACGGGCAAGATGCTCAACGACCGGCTGGGCAAGTGGCACTTCTGGCTGCTGTTCATCGGCTTCCACACCACCTTCCTCATCCAGCACTGGCTAGGTGTGATCGGCATGCCCAGGCGGTACGCAACGTACCTCCCCACGGACGGGTTCACGTGGATGAACCAAGTCTCTTCGATCGGCGCCGGCATCCTCGCCATCTCCATGCTGCCGTTCCTCGCCAACGTGTACCTCACCTCGCGTAACGCGCCGAAGGTCACCGTGAATGACCCGTGGGGCTACGGGCGCTCCCTCGAGTGGGCGACCAGCTGCCCGCCGCCGCGCCACAACTTCACCTCCATCCCGCGCATCCGTTCGGAGTCGCCGGCCTTCGACCTCAACCACCCGGAAGCAGGTATCCCCGTCGGGATGGGCCCCGGCGCAGACGCCCCAGACGCCCCGACGTTGGATGGGGGGAAACTGAAATGAAGGTCAGCGCAAGAGTCTTTTGGGGACTGGCCGCCTACTTCTTCATCATCGGTAACATCTACGCCGGCTGGGGCCTCCTCTACAAGGGATACATCGACTGGTCCGGCGGAACGCCTCTAGGGCTGTGTGCCGTACTGTGCGCGCTGATGGCCTTCTTCCTGAACCGAAGCCATCGCAGCCAATCTGCTGAACTCCCGGAAGACCGAAAAGACGCGACGATCGATGAGGGCGATCCAGAGTTGGGAACCTTCAGCCCCTGGAGTTGGTGGCCGTTCTGTCTCGCCGCCGCATCCTTCCTCACTTTCCTCGGCTTCACCGTCGGACTCTGGCTCATCCTCATCGGCGGAGCATTAGCGCTGGTCTGCCTGGTCGGCTGGGTCTACGAGTACTACCGCGGCTACTTCGCACGATGAACCAGCCAGAACGACGAGCACGTGACCAGAGGAAGACACAGGTGCCCACATGAGTCCTCGACCTGAAACAGGCAGCAGGAAGACCTCGCGCGCTGAGCTGCGCCCCCGCGACGATTATGAGATGACCGTGGCGGAGGCCTCCCGTATCGTGCGCCAGTTTGAAAACGGTACGCTCGATCCGGAGCTGCCAGGAACGATCGACCTTGTCAACGAAGCACACCGGGTCAGACTCCACCAGTACATGTGGGGACCCTACGGCGCCCCCCGCCCGCCCAGCCCGAGACATCGTCTCATCGTTGTTGCGGGGTGCGCGATCATCACCCTTGGCAGCAGCATCCTGTCCTTTCTCTTCGTCGCGACGGCCCGATGATCGAGACTGCATTCAGTTCAGTACTGGGTGGGCTCGGGGTGATGGCCGTCGACCCGATCGCCCCGCGAACGCAAATGGGCATGTCACTGGGCTGGCACATCATCCTTGCCTGCCTGGGGGTGGGCTTACCCGCTCTGGTTGTGTTCCTGGAGTGGCGCGGCTACCGGACCGGCGATGCGAACTACCGGCTTCTCGCGCGCCGGTGGGCCAGAGCCCTCGGCGTGCTATTTGCTGTCGGCGCCGTCTCCGGAACCATTCTCTCCTTCGAAATGGGCCTGCTCTGGTCCGGGATGATGGAGAACTTCGGAGCCGTGATCGGCCTGCCGTTCGCGATCGAGGGATTCGCGTTCTTCATCGAAGCGATCTTCCTCGGCATCTACCTGTATGGGTGGGACCGGTTACCGCCTCGAGTGCACCTTCTTACGGGCATCCCGATCGTGGTGTCCGGGGTGCTTTCCGCGTTCTTCGTGGTGTCCGCCAATGCGTGGATGAACAGCCCGACGGGTTTCACGATCGTCGATGGAAGACTGGTCGGCGTCGACCCATGGGCGGCGATGTTCAACCCGGCCACCTGGCCCGAAGGTATCCACATGATCCTCGCAGCCATCATGGTCTCCTCCTTCGTCGCCGCTAGCGTTTACGGTGTCGCCATACTGCGCGGGAAACGGGACCGCTACCACCAGTTGGGTCTGATGGTTCCTTTGGCCCTGGGGGCGATCACCGCGCCCATCCAAATCGTCGTCGGTGACTGGGCTGCCCGATTCGTCGCGGAGAACCAGCCAACGAAACTCGCGGCGATGGAGGGCCTGTTCCACAGCATGCGGGGCGCTCCCTTGTCGCTCGGCGGGATTTACTTCGACGACAGCCTGCACGGCGCTCTAGAGCTTCCGGCCGGTCTCTCACTGCTGGTCTCATTTGACCCGAACGGGTACGTGCGCGGCCTGGAGGCGGTCCCGGCTGCCGATCGGCCATTGGTGAACGTTGTCCATCCCGCATTCGACTTCATGGTCGCGGTAGGTTTCGGGCTGCTCGCCCTGGGTGCCTGGTTCGCTATCTCCTGGTGGCGTCGCCGCTCCTTGCCGCAAACGCGATTGTTTCTAATCGCCGTCTCCATCTCCGGCGTGGCAGCGACCGCCGCCATGGAGGCGGGATGGATCGTGACGGAAGTCGGCCGGCAACCGTGGATCGTCTACAACGTTATGAGGGTGTCTGAGGCCGTCAACCCGGCGCCGGGCATCGATCTCGGGCTGCCCGTTCTCGCCCTGGTGTATGTGGTCCTCACAGTTGCGACGGTATACGTGCTGCTCAGGCTTGTCCGCTCCAGCCCGGTGCCCACCGCGCCGCAGGAACTCGACTCTGCCGCTCCCCCGGTGGTGTGACCATGCAACTGATCCTCGCAAACGCCCTACTCGCACTGACCTGGATCGCTGTTTCAGCGTACGTCCTCCTTGCTGGAGCGGACTTCGGAGGCGGCGTCTGGGACCTTATCGCCGGTCCGGGCCAGCGCGGAAAACAACAACGGTCGTTGATCGAACATTCGCTAGGACCGGTGTGGGAAGCCAACCACGTTTGGCTCATCTTCGTCATCGTTTTGGCGTGGACCGTCTTCCCACCAGCGTTCGCAGCAATCGCCTCAACGCTCTACATTCCGCTTTCGTTGGCAGCCATCGGAATCATCATCCGAGGGTCCGCATTCGCCTTCCGAAAATCCGTCACCGAATTCTGGCAGCAACGTCTCTTCGGTGCAGCCTTCGCTGTCTCCTCCGTACTCACCCCCTTCTTCCTCGGCACCATCGCCGGCGCGATACTCTCGGGGCGGATACCCGCCGGAATCGCCGCAGGCAACGTGATCACCAGTTGGCTAAACCCCACCGGGGTGAGCATCGGACTGCTCGCGGTAGCCGTATGCGCCTACCTGGCTGCAACCTACCTCACAGCCGACGCGCGACGGCAGGGCTCCCCCGAACTGGCCGACACCTTTCGGCGCCGCGCCCTCGGGGCAGGACTTGCCGCCGCCCTGTTCGCGGCTGTGAGCTTGATTGTTGTCGCCATCGACGCCCCAGATGTGGCACGTCGAATCTTTACGACCGCGCTTCCATTGACCGGACTATCCATACTCGCTGGAGTTCTTTCACTGGTGTTCATGTACCGGCGGGCTTTCACCCTGGTTCGCTTGACGGCGGGCACAACGGTAGCCGCCGTGCTCTGGGCCTGGGCGGCAACCCAATACCCCGTTCTCCTTCCCGGGCTGACCGTTGTTGACGCTGCCGCTCCGCTCGCAACGCTGCAGGCTGTCACCATTAGCACCGCCATCGGCATGCTGCTGCTGGCACCGTCGCTGATCTGGCTGTTCGTCCTATTCCAGCGCGATCAGCGGCGAAGTCGTGCGGCCGCGAGCCCTGACAGCCAGACCGACCTCGACCGCTCCCGTTGATCGTTTCGCCGTCTATCGACCGCTAAGCTCGAACGGCCGCCCCGCCCGGGGCGTTTGTCTCGCCCGGAAGGCCAACAGGTGAAGGAAACGCCCGTGGGGATCCTCGCCTTCGCCGGAAAGGTCGCTGACCATAACGATAGGGCGATGTCGGCTGTCCCGGTGCTGGCGACAGCGATCGGCCACCGGCTCGGAGTCGTTCCATATTTTGTCGGAAAGCCCCGAGCAGCGACGAACAGCGGATGGAAACTCGAACTGGCAGACGCCATGGCCGAACTAAAAGAACTGTCAGCACATCTAGAAAAGCAATTCCTCAACGATGTACGGCCCCTCCTGGTACTAAGCCGCAATGCGGCCGCCCTGGCAACCCTCCCGGTCGTCGCCGACCGCAGACCCGACGCTGCGCTGATTTGGGTCGGCGCGGACGCCTCACTCAACACCCCGGCCACCACACGCACCGGATACCTGGGCGGCATGGTGCTCACCGCCGTGACCGGGCTCTGGCACTCCGGGCTCGGCGCCGGCGTTGCACTATCCCGCATCGCACTAGCCGGCACCCGCGACATCGAACCCACAGAACGCTACCTGACGGACAGCGGTGCGGTCGGACTCATCCACGCTTCCGCCCAACCGATCGAACACCTTCGACAGTTCATCACCGGGCGCCCCATTTTCGTACACGTCTCCTGCGATGTACTCGAACCAGGCATCGTCCCAACCGATTACAAGGTCCCCGGAGGGCTAAGCCTCCATCAGCTCAAGCAGCTCGCACACATACTGGCCGAACACGATGTGGTCGGCGTCGAGATCGCAGAGCTGGAAGAACCCGCCCAACCCACCGGCTCGCACCCGAGCGAAGTTATCGCCGACGCACTCTGGCCCCTTATTTCCGCGTGCCGAAACCCTCAGCTCTGAGCGGACCCTGGTAAGCATCGACGACGTACGCTGACGTGCCAATGAACTCCCGGACAGCGAATGCAGCAGCGACGGCAAATGTGGTCGTGTTCACGCCGTGCCTGCTGCGTCTCGGCTAGGCGCCCCAGAAGTCGTGGCGTCACCACCGCCAGTTCGAGCGCTAGCCACTCCCACGAATTTGCCCACACGCCAACCATTGCCTCGGGACATCCGACCGACCCTATGGGTGAGACGATGTCAACAGGAAGTGCCCAGGGATGACAGTTAGAAGTTGCCAGCTCGCGGTACGGGGCCGATGCGGCACCGGGCTAAATCCATGGGCGTAGCGCATCGGCGATCTGTTCCGCTGTGGGCGTTCCTCTCAGACCTTGCGGGGTGGCGTAAACACGGCAGGCGAGGTCGCTGGTGCGGCCGTCCGACGGAAAAAGGTTGACGCCGTGGACCGTGATCGTCGGCGCACATTTAGTGAGCTCTTCAATTTCCTCAACTAGAAAAAGCACCCTACGGTTCCCGCTCGCTATATCGGGTTCCGCGTTAACAGTGGACGCCTGAACTAGTATCGGCGGAAATTGGACCCCAGCGGTTGATCAACGGGAGTCGGTAAAGGAGGGGCACCCCGAGGCGATTCCATACTCCGCTGAAGAAGACGGCTGCGGTGCAGGCTACCAGCACGGATCCGAGAATGTCGGTGAGGTAGTGGGCGCTGACGTAGAGGCGGACGACACCCATGCCTGCGATGGCAGCCATACCGAGCACAGCTACCGGGATCGCGAAACGGGTCCGCCGGGCGAGCAGATAGCAGGCGATCGCATACGCCGCGACGTAGGTCGTATGACCGCTCGGGAAGCTGTTGTAGCCGCTTTCGGCCAGAAGCGGGTGATCCAGCAGGCCCGCGGACGGGCGCGGCTCATCGACCGTGAGCTTGAAGATCTCCGAGCACAGCCAGCCGAATGCGGCAAGTCCCGTGAAAGCGAACGCATTGACGGGGGAACGCCGCACAACCAGCAGGAACAGGAACGAGACCATCAGCACGACGATGATCCCGGGCGGGGAGAAGACGGTGGAGACGGCGACCGCGACCACGTTCAGCACCGACACCTGGTGATCAGTAAGCGCCTCGTCCAGCGCGAGCTCGGCTCGAAGGACGCCGGGCACCAGTTTCACCGAGAACCCAAGCAGCAAGATGGCAATCACGCCGAGCAGGCTCACCATCAGCCAATGCCGCGGCTGAGGCAGCACCGCCAGCCGCGTCCGAGGATCGCCGGAATCGTCAGCCGGTGGCATGAATTGGTGAGTGCGCAGCATGCCGGACAGCCTGGCAGCAGGCCTCCCAGAATTCTCTGAGACGGGTTCTGGGCGGATTCTTGACATTCCCCGCCATGCTGAAGAGTGCGAAGGAACCGGGAGGTGCAAGTGAGCGACAGGATGCGCGTACTCTTGGTGGAGGACGACCCGCAACTGGGGCCGCTCATCGAACAGGTTCTCGCCGAGGTCTACAACGTAGTCCGGGTGACGGACGGCGAGCGGGCGCTGGCAGCGGGCACCGCACACGACTTCGCCGCGATGGTCGTCGACCGCAGACTTCCCGACCTGGACGGCACGCAGCTCGTGGCCAATTTCCGCGAACGCGGGGTTGTGAGCCCTATTCTGGTGCTCACCGCTCTCGGCGCACTCCGCGACCGGGTGGAGGGATTGGATGCGGGGGCCGACGACTACCTCGTCAAACCGTTCGAGTTCGACGAGCTCCTCGCTCGCCTCCGGGCGCTGACGCGCACCTTCACTGGGGAGGGCCGAGAGCTCGCGATCGGCGAATGGGCGTTCTATCCCGAGAGTAGAACGCTGTATTCCCCGTATGACGGGCGCATCCTGCTTACCCAACGCGAGAACGGGCTTCTCCGTCTGCTGGCGGAGAATCCGTTGCGCACGTTCTCCCGCGATCAGATTCTGGAGGCCGTGTTCGCCCCCGACGAGCAGCCGGGCACGGTAGACACGTACGTTCATTACCTGCGCCGTAAAGCCGACTCGGAGCTGATCTCAACGGTCCGAGGACACGGCTACCGGCTGGGGCGGCCATGAAGCAGGCGCCGACCGATCCCGCTGTTCGCCAGGTGCGGCGCGCATCGCGGATCGTGGGGCTCCAGATCGGCATCGCCTCCGGCGCCCTCGTCATCGCTGCGATCGGCGCCGCCTTCATATTCGTGCTGGATCAGCTGCGACCCTCGGAGGTGAATGAACCGCCCCGACCAGGCGAGCACAAGATTTACATCGATGCCACGGAAGCACTGATTGCTTTCGCCCTCGTCGGCTTCCTCGCTGTTGCGATCGCGGGCGTGCTCAGCGTGATCGCGACCCGGCGAGCCGTGCGTCCGCTCGCACGTGCGCTGCAGATCCAACGCGACTTCGTCGCCGACGCCAGCCACGAGCTCCGCACGCCGCTCGCGGTCCTCGACGCCCGGCTGCAGGTGCTCCAACGCGGCCTTGCACCGGACGATCCGTCGAAACCCGCGGTCGCCGACCTTCGCACCGATACGCGCATCCTGGTCGACGTCGTCGACAATCTGCTTCTCGCCGCAGACCCCGAACGCACCGAACCCGTGTCACTGCGCGACGCGGTCACCCGATCACTGCACTCACTCGAAGTGCTGGCCCGCCACGCCGGCGTCGAACTGGTCCTCGGCAGCCGCGACGACGTGCGGACCACGGTTCCGGCCACGACACTCACGCGCTGCGCCACCGCCCTGATCGACAACGCGCTGGTGCACTCACCGGCCGGCTCGAGCATCACCGTCGACGTCCGACTTCAGGGCGACCAGGCCGTCCTCAAGGTCACCGATGAGGGCGCCGGAATCGTCGGCATCGACCCAACACGGATCTTCGACCGGTTCGCGCGGGCGCACCCTGCTGCACCGGGGAGAACACGAGCGGGATTCGGGATCGGGCTGGCGCTTGTTCGCGACGTCGCGACACGGCACGGCGGCGATGTCGCGGTGACCCGCACCGGCCCCACTGGAACAGCTATCGAGCTGAGGCTCCCGGCCGGCTAAAACGCTCGGCCGCCGCGAGATTACGAACCTGCTCGGGAACTCCGACGGACGATGACGAGGCGAATCACCAGCGGCACCACCGAGAGCACGACGATGCCGATCAGCACGAGGTCGAGGTACTTCGCTACGAAATCCGCGACCCCGGGTATGTGCCCGAGGCCGTACCCGCCGAGGATGACTGCACTGGCCCAGACGGCAGCCCCAACGATGTTGAAGATCGTGAATACCGACCAGCGCATCCGGCCCACCCCTGCCGCCACCGGTGCGATCGTGCGCACCACGGCGACGAAGCGTGCGACCATGACTGCCGAGCCGCCGAACCGGTCGAAGAACTGCGCCGTACGCTCGACACTTGCTCGACTGAAGAAGCCGGAGTCCCGCCGTTCGAACACGGCAGGTCCCGAGCGCCGGCCGATCGCGTAACCGACCTGATCTCCTAGCGCTGCCGCGACCACAACGGCCAGGATGATCACCCACAGCGGTTCGACAAAGTGGCCCGTCAGGCTGAGCACCCCCGTGAAGAAGAGGAGCGTATCCCCCGGCAGGAAGAAGCCCACGAGCAGACCCGTCTCAATGAACACCAGCACGCACACACCGACGAGCACCCACGGGCCGGCTGCTTGGATGATGGTCTGCGGGTCGATGAGACCGGTATGGATCATGGTGTCCTCTCAGGCGGATGGCATCAAGGCTCAGTGAACCTGCGTGGTCCCCAGAAACCTCGAAGACCAGGAACACCGGCTCTCCTGAACGCGCCGACCGTGTGAACTCTTGCAGGCCCCGGCGCCCTCGCAGCACCGCTTGCGGTGCGCCAAGGACCCGTCCCTCGGACCAGGAACGTGAGTGGCGAAGACGCGTAGCTGCAAACGAGCGGGAAGCCGAGAGCACTCAAACGTGGAGCGCTCACTGCCATCGGGGACGGCGGCAAGGCCCTCTACGGCTCGCTCCTTGGCGGAGCGCTCGGGGTCTACATCGCCTGCCGACGCGCCGTCCTCCGGTTCTGGGCCTTCGCCGACGCGCTCGCCCCAGCGCTGCTCGTCGCCCAATCACTCGGTCGGTTCGGCAACTACTTCAACCACCAGCTCTTCGGCCTGCCCACCACCCTCCCGTGGGGGCTGCAGATCGAAGGGCACTATCGCCCTCACGGTTGTGACGATCCAGCGGGCCTGGGGATGGATCTTTCTCGTCGGACCGGTTCAATTCCGGTTGCGGCACTGCTGATTCGCCTGGGGACGAGACTTTTGCTTGCCTGATCCGCGATTCCTTCGTCGGCCCAGGACCCCTGTCGATGCTGCGCTGTGAGGGAGTAGGCGCCCGGGCTGCGGCTAGCATCGACCTGTGAGAGGCCCGACACTGCCCGCATCCCCGAGCTGGTTGCTACGCCTGGGCGTCGTCACGCTCCTGGTCGGTATGGGGGCCGGAGCGGGCGGGTTGCTGGTCGCCATCTGCTTGCACTTGATCCAGCACTTCGCGTACGGATACACGGAAGGCACCTTCCTCGATGGTCTTCTTCAGGCCCCACCTGTCACGCGCCTCGTTGCACTGACGCTCGCGGGCGTCATCGGCGCGGTCGGGTGGTGGGCGTTGCGCCGATGGGGGGCGCCGTTCGTTTCTGTCGAGCAGAGCGTCGGCGGTCGGAGGATGCCCCCCTTCGTCACTGTGATCAATGCCGGCTTGCAGGTGATGATCGTCGGTCTCGGCGCTTCGATCGGCCGAGAAGTCGCGCCGCGAGAGCTAGGGGCGCTGGTGTCGGGATGGTTGAGCGAGAAGGCCGGCCTCACCGCACGTGAGCGTCGGATTCTCGTTGCATGCGGTGCCGGCGCCGGACTCGCCGCCGTCTACAGCGTGCCACTCGGGGGCGCCATCTTCACCGTGGAGATTCTCTTGGCGGAGGTGAGCTTCGCGACGGTGCTTCCGGCGTTGGCGACGTCAGCGACCGCGACCCTGGTCGGGCACCTAGTCGTGCCCGCGACCCCGCTGTACTCGTTGCCGCAGTTCACGCTGTCGCCGTCGATGGTGGTCTGGTCCATCATCGTGGGGCCGATCATGGGGTTCGCGGCCATCGGGTTCGTGCGGCTCGCCCAGTTCGCGCAGGCGCACCGGCCGGCATCCTGGGGCATTCTCATCGTCATGCCCCTCACGTTCGCTGCCGTCGGCGTGCTGTCGCTTGCATTCCCGGCGATTCTCGGAAACGGACGCGCTCTGGGTCAGATTGCGTTCGATGTGGCCATCCCGGTCGGGTTGCTGGCAGCGTTGCTTGTCTTCAAAGTGGTGGCGACGGTCGGCACGATCGGCAGCGGCGCCGCCGGTGGAACGCTGACGCCGTCATTGGCCATCGGTGCGGCGGCGGGTGCGCTAGCCGGCGCGGCCTGGAGTGCCCTGTGGCCGGGTGTTCCTCCGGCCGCGTTCGCGTTGATCGGGGCCGCGGCGTTCCTCGCTTCATCGATGAGGGCACCGTTGACGGCGTTGGTGCTCGTTATCGAGTTCACCAATGAAGGCCCTTCGATGCTGGTCCCGATGATGCTCGCCATCGCCGGGAGCGTGATGGTCGGCTACGTACTCGGCCGCCGCCGCCTCACCGGCGTCGACTGACTCTTAGCGGCTCAGGATCACAGCAAAGGCGACGAAATCGAGGATAGCTGCAACGCTAACGACGATTGCGAGTGCCCACGCGACGACGTGTGTGCCGCGCCCATGTTCAAAGTAATGTCTGTCTGACGACCGGTTGATAAGACTCCAGACCAGAGTCACGGCGGACAGGAGAATCCCGGCAAGGGAGGATGTCAGACTGATCGCAAGCCCGAATCCGGAGTGCCCGAAGAGCGGGCGTGCAGAGTTCACGAGAGCTGCACAGGCGACCAGAACTACGGACCCGGCCACAGCGGCGAGGGCATATCGCTCTCGAGCGAACGTTCCCAGAACTGTCGCAACGGTCTCCTCATCCGGAGAAGGCCGCGATCGGCTGCCATTGTGCGTCACGATGCCAGTGTAGGTCGCGACCGCTGCGGACCGGCATGATTCTCGAAGACGAGGGTGCACTCACTTTCACAAGCCACACTACGGAAGTACAACACGTTCGGCGTTGCGGGTAGCGGGCTCTCGAGGCCACCAATCGCTTACCTGCAACAAGCGTGACTGCAACTCACGTGCTCGCATCGCCGGGCGCTTTGACGTTGATCATAGTCTGGCCGGCCATGGCGCAACAGACCGCAGAGCACGTTCGAGACGCAGCCACTCGAGCAGACGGAGCAGCGCCATCGCGAGGGCTCGTGGGCGATCCGGCTGCCGCCCACCGTTTTCCAGTCGCCATCGCAGCTTGCGGGAATACCGTCCAGGGGTACCTATTGAGCAACAGAGATATCGGTCCAGCGGGACGCTCATACCCCCGCGGGTATCATTATTGAGCCAGCGGTGCGTGAGTGGGGCCGCGCTGTCGCGATCGTGGGGCTTACCGTTTCGCTGGGGCTGGCATTTGCTCATCAGTGGGGCGACCATTGGCACGGCGGCTGGCGCTGCAGCCATCGTGATTCCCGCGACGTCATTGGTGCTGCGGCTGCGGCCCGCAGTCGGCACGGCGACGGCCTGCTCACAGCGCGCACCGATCGCCGCCGTGGCACTGGGCCTGCTTGCGGTCAGCGCGTCCGCCGGCGCAACCGGACAGATGATCGATTCCCTCGCGCCCGGGTGGTCACCGCTCTTCCAAGGCATACTCGGCGTTGGAGGGTTGGCGATTGGCGAAGGAGTCATCATCCGTGGCCGACGTCGTAGAGGTAGCGTCGGCGCGCCCGACCTGCGCCTAGGACTCGGCAGCCGCTGCAGACCACGCAGAATCGAGATCTACACCTGTGCAATGAGCTCCACCAACGCGTTCGCCGGTAGCGCTCCGGGGTGGGCGCGGGCGCGCACTCTCCGCTGAACGCCATCGGCGTAAGGATCTAACACACGGCATGGCCGCACCACTCCTCCCAGAAGTCGACCAGGACGATGTCGTTCTGCGCGAGGCCTGCGCCGATGTCCACGGGTCGTTGCCTGGATGATGCCCCGTCACCGGTACCGCGCCCTGCTGGACCGTGTGAAAACTCGCAGGCCCCTGGCGGCCGGCCTCCGGGAGTTGCCGGGCGTCGGTCAGGACCCATCTCCTAGGGTCGGAAGCGTGAGTGGGGACGACGCGCAGCCGCGAAGGGTAGGGAAGGCGAGAACACCTCGACGCGGAGCGCTGATTGCGCTCTCCCGCCGTTCTCTCGCGTTGACCGCATTCGTCCTGTTGAGCGCTGTAGCCGGGGTATTGGCGACCTCTGCGACGGTCCCGGCTGTCGCAGTCGTCGCCACAGGAGTCAGTGATGGAGTGTCGATCTTCAACGGGCTCCCCGACTACCTGAAGATCCAGCCACCGGCGCAGGCCTCCACTCTCTACGCCCAGCGGGGCGGGCAGCAGGTGGCCATTGCCTCCTTCTTCGCGCAGGACCGCACAGACGTCGGGTGGTCAGGGACGACGGAAGCGCTGAAATCGGCAGTGATCGCGACGGAGGATCCCCGCTTCTTCGAAGAGGGTCCGATCGACATCCTTGGCACCGCCCGCGCCGCGGCCGCGAACGCGGCCGGACACCGCCTGGAAGGCGGATCGTCAATCACACAGCAATACGTCAAGAATGTTCTCGTGCAGCAATGCGACGCACTCACCGACGCTCACGCCTCGGCTGCTTGCTACCAGAAGGTCACCGCGACCACACTGCAGCGAAAAGTCCAAGAGCTCCGATACGCAGGCGAGGTCTCCAAGGTCTACACGAAGGACCAGATCCTGACGGCGTATCTCAACCTCGTCGGGTTCGGCGGCGACGTCTACGGTGCCCAGGCTGCCGCTGGACACTACTTCGGTGTCTCCGCCAGCGCGCTCACCCTGCCGCAGGCGGCGACCCTCGCGGCGATCCTCAACAGCCCCTCCGCCCTCCGCATCGACCGGCCCGGTGACGCGGTCAACGGTGCTGCGAATCATTACGCCCGTACCCTCGCGCGGCGCAACTACGTCCTGGACCGCATGTACGCGAACCATCGGATCACCCGCCAGCAGCGCGACGCCGCCAAGTTAACCCCGATCCAGCCGCGCATCGCGCTGGCCAGAAGCGGATGCACCGCCGCCGCGGCAGTGGACGCCGGATTCTTCTGCGAATACGTCAAGGATGAGCTGCTCAACGACCCGGCCTTCGGGAAAACCTCCGTCGATCGTCTGTCCACCATCGATCGCGGCGGACTACAGATCTACACCACACTGAAACTCGGATTGCAGCAACAAGCCCAGCAAGCCGTCGACGCGTACATTCCGGCGACACGACCGGGAATGCACCTAGGCGCCTCCAACATCTCCGTCGAGCCCGGCACCGGCCACATCGAGACGATGGTAGAGAACAAGACCTTCGATGAGAGCAACCAAGCCGGTCCCGGAGCGACCGCCGTGAACTACAACACCGACGCCGCCTACGGCGGGTCCCAGGGGTTCCAGACCGGCTCCGCCTTCAAGGCGTTCACGATCGCTGCCTGGCTCGAGGCCGGGCACACGCTCTCCGAGGTCGTGGATGCGTCGCACCACACCTTCCCCATGGCCGCCTTCCACAGCAGTTGCGGCCCCGTGTCGGGGCCGCCCTGGCCAGTGAGCAACGACGAGGGCTCGGCATCCCGTCTCACCGTGTTGGCGGCCACCGCGCAATCGGTCAACACCGCGTTCGCCATGATGGGGACCAAGCTCGACCTCTGCTCGATCCTCCACACCGCCGAATCGCTCGGCGTGCACGCCGCCTCGTCCGCCAACCCCCTCACATCCGTACCGTCCATGATCCTGGGCGTCAACTATCTCTCGCCGCTCACGATGGCGACCGCGTACGCGGCGATCGCTGATGGGGGCACCGTGTGCACGCCCGTCGCCATCGTGAGAGTCACAGGCCCGCACGGAACCCCCCGACCCACCAGCGCCAGCACCTGCACTCGTGGCATACCCGGCGACATCGCATCCGGTGTCGCCTATGACCTGCAGGGGGTCCTCCAGCCGGGCGGCACAGCAGCCAGCGCCAACCCGCACGACGGTGTACCCATCCTGGGGAAGACCGGAACCACCGACCACGCCGTGCAGAACTGGCTAGTCACCTCCACGACCAAGATCGCCACCGCAACGTGGGTCGGCAACGTCTCCGGCTCCGTGCGCCTGAGAGGCGAGGACTTCCACGGCGTCAACGGCGGAGACGTCAAATTCCGCATCGCCCACCGCATCCTCACCGCCCTCGACCAGAGGTTCGGCGGGACGGCGTTCACCCCACCTACCCGGGCCATGGTCGGCGGCCCCGTCCGCGTCATCGGCTGAACAGGAGAAGACTCGTTTTGCTAGCTCTCAGCATTCCCAGCCCGCCCCCACAATGGGCGCAATTCCAGCTCGGACCGCTCACCGTGCACACCTACGCGCTGTGCATCCTCAGCGGCATCATCGCCGCCTCCCTCATCACCGCACACCGACTCGGCCGCCGCGGCGTCGACCGCGGAATCGTGCTCGATGTCGTCCTCTGGGCCGTGCCGCTGGGCATCGTCTGCGCCCGCTTCTACCACGTGTTCACCCACGTCGGCGACTACTTCTACCCCGGCGCGAACCTCTGGAACGTCTTCGCCATCTGGGACGGCGGAAACGCCCTCTACGGCTCGCTCCTGGGCGGAGCGCTCGGGGTCTACATCGCCTGCCGACGCGCCGGCCTCAGGTTCTGGGCCTTCGCCGACGCGCTCGCCCCAGCGCTGCTCGTCGCCCAATCACTCGGTCGGTTCGGCAATTACTTCAACCACGAGCTCTTCGGCCTGCCCACCACCCTCCCGTGGGGGCTGCAGATCGAAGCCACCAACCCCAAGTACCCCGCCGGGATGCCGTCCGGCACCCTGTTCCACCCGTTGTTCCTCTACGAGATCATCTGGAACCTCGCCGGCGTCGCTGTCATCCTCCTGCTCGAACGACGCCTCCGGTTGCAGTGGGGACGAGTTCTCGCCCTCTACCTCATCTGGTACGGACTCGGCCGCAGCTGGCTGGAATCGATCCGCATCGACCCGACCAGCGACGGCTGGCTAGGCGTCCCGGCCAATGTCTGGGCCTCTTTCGCCGCTGTTGCGGTCGGCATCGTCTTGTTCATCGTCCAAGCCCGCAGACATCCCGGCGCTGAGCCCTCACCATATTTGCAACCGGACCGCGGCAACGTTTCCGGCGGACCGGCCGACGATTCCCGGGTCGACGTGGGATCGCGAGGCTGACCCACCCGGCAAACTGCTGGCGCACCGCGGTTCACCCTCCGCGGGGTGTCAAGCTCGTCCGCCGCGCAGCTCCGACGACGCCTGACCCTGGTCATTCCTTTTCCTCACGGCGGGAGCCGAGGCCGTATACCATTCGCGGCACAACACGACGATCAATACGATCTCTACGGCGTCGCCTGCATAGTACATAACCATCGCACCGGCCTCCGCGGCGGCGGTGGACACTCCCGCAGGCGGGGCCACGTAGAGGAACTTGGCCAGAATATCGTGCGCCGCGATGGCCCCTACCAGGACAGCGGCCTTCAGCCCAAACCCGAACCGATGCGGTCGAGGGTCACGCCCGACGATCGCGGCGGTAAAAAGATAGCCCGCGACGAACACATGCACATGCACCGCAACACCAAGAAGGGCATTGGTGTGGAGCTGGCCGAACACCGGCGTCGCATAAATCAGCCACAGTCCCCCGATGCTCAACACGGCAGCAACAACCGGATGCAGGAAAAAGCTAATGGGCCCGCTGCGCAGGATCCGGGACAGGCGCCGCGCCGGAACCACATCGATCGACCGCAACAGCAGCGTCACCGGCCGTGACGCTACCAGGAGAAGCGGCGCGGCCATCCCAAGCAGCACATGCGCGAGCATGTGGCCCACAAAGTCCATGTGCGCCCATGCCGCTAGAGGGCCCACCACGGCCGCAGCTGCGGCAACGACTCCCGTCACCCAGAGGAACGACCGGTGGAGCGGCCATCGCCTCCGGGCCCGGTCGCGGAACACCGCCATCGGGTACCACCCCGCCGCGGCGACCACCAGCGCAACCATGAGCACTGCTAAGAAGGGGCCCCCTCCGGCCGTCTCGTGCTCATGCATGCGCCCGCGCTCTCTCCTGCCGAACTCTCCCTCCCGCTCCCCGGGTGCGCAGAACCAGGACGACACCGGCGACCAGCATCAGCGCCGCGACGATATTCCATGTCAGGTCGTAGGGAAGCAAGTCCACCTCGTAACGAATCTGATGCAGCCCCAACAGCTTGTGCTGGACGGTTCCGTCATAAAGCTGAAACCCGCCCGCTCCGAGCAGAACCCCGCCCCACCACCGCGCCCACCACATCGACTGCCTCCGGTAGAGGTCGGCTACCAGGAACAGGCCGGCCACGATCGCGAACCACCCGAACGCGTGGAACACCCCATCCGAGACCAACCCCACCTCAGGAGTGGAGCGATCGTAGAAGTGATGCCAGTGCAACAGCTGGTGGAAGACGGTCTCGTCGATGAACGCCGCCAGCCCGACGCCGAACAATATCCCCGACAACAGGTTGCGTCCCCGCTCAGGTGTACTAGCGATCTCTTGCCCGTTGCGTACGACCCGGGAATTCATCGGAACCTCCTGTGATGAGTTTCGCGCAACCGTAGGCGTCCACACCCTCTCTGTGAACCCCTGGACCAACCGGTAGCGTGAACGAGTGCGAAAAGTGAGATCCCCGTGGATATTGCACGCCTGAGGCTGCTAGCGGCAGTCGTCCGCTCGGGCAGCATCTCCTCCGCGGCACGCGAGGCAGGCGTCACGCAACAGGCCGCGTCGCTACGCCTCGCGTCGCTTGAGCGAGAGATCGGCGTGCCCCTGCTCGTGCGCAGCAGCGTGGGTGCGCATCCGACTGAGATCGGTGCGCTCGTCGCCGAGTGGGCTGCCGAACTGCTGGATGCTGCTGAACGGTTCGACGCATCGGTCGCCTCCCTGCGGGGGGGAGCCGGCGAGACACTGCGGATCGCGGCCAGCATGACAATCGCCGAGCATTTGGCACCACACTGGCTCACGTCGTTGAATGCCGCAGGGGGCGGCCCGCGTATCGAGTTAACAGCCGCGAACAGTGAAGCGGTCCTGCTCGCCGTCCGCAACGCATCGGCAACGATCGGATTCATCGAGACGCCGAACGTGCCCGCCGATCTCGCCACCACGAAGTTCGCGTCGGACGAACTCGTCGTCGTCGTCGGACGCACCCATCCGTGGGCGAAGCGGGCACGCGGCATCTCAGCGGAGGAACTCGCCAGCACTCCCCTGGTCTCCCGCGAACGCGGCTCGGGCACCCGTCTCGCCTTGGAGCGGGCGCTGACGGGCGCCGGTCATCAACCGGTTCGCCCGGCGTTGGAGCTGTCCTCCACCAGTGCGATCCGCGCGACCGCTGCGGCAGGCGACCACCCAGCCGTGCTGAGCATCCTCGCTGTGCGCGAGCAGGTCGCCGCCGGGACCCTCGTCAAGGTCCCGATCCGGCAGTTGCGCATCACCCGGCCGCTGACCGCGGTGTGGCGACGCAGCGGGTCGGGCGTGCCCGCGAGCGCACGGCCACTGCTGGAGGTCGTGCACGCGATCTCGTGACGGCGCTCAGAGCTGCCCGGTGATGCCGAGCACTCCCAAGCTGGTGACGGTGACAAGTGTCGACAGTACGGCGCCCAGCAGCAGCGGCCGCCAGCCGGCACGTCGGATCGCCCCCACATCGGTCGTGAGGCCGATCCCACCGAGCGCCACCGCTACCAGGAACACACTCGCCGTCACGAGCACGCCGTGCAGGTCGGCGGGAACCGCGATGAACGTATTGGCCGTGGCGATGACGAGGAATCCGACGAGGAACCAGGGAATGAGACCGATCAACCGCCGCGCGGTCAGCGGAGCGCCGGCGTTCGTCCGCCGGTGCTCGACCACGGCGAGCGTGATGCTGATCGGGACGATCATGAGCGTGCGCACGAGCTTGACGACGACGGCGAAGCCGAGCGCCGAGGTCGCGAACAGACTCGCGGCGGCGACCACCGAGCTGGTGTCGTTCACCGCGGTGCCCGCGAACAGACCGAACGCATGGGTGCTCATCCCCAACGCATGCCCGATCAGCGGGAACACCAGCACGGCGACCGCATTGAACAGGAAGATCGTCGAAACCGCGTAGGCGATCTCGGAGCTGGCGGCGCCGATGATGGGGGAGATTGCAGCGATCGCCGACGCACCGCAGATCCCGGTCCCAACACCGATCAGGGTGCGTTCCCGGCGCGGAATGCGCAGAGCCCGGCCGACGCCCCAAGCGGCAAGGAGACACACCGCCAGCGTAGAGAGCATCACGGGAAGGGACTGCACACCCACGACGAGCACACTCGACAACGAGAGCTGGACGCCCAACAGGACGACCGCGAGTTGGAGCACGAACTTCCCGGAGAAGCCGATTCCTGGCGCGAACCGGCCGGCCGGCCGGCGAATCAGGCTCACCAGGATTCCGATGACGAGGGCCGGGAGGGCGCTGCCGACCGCTGGCACGACGCGCGAGACACCGGTAGCGGCCAACGCAATCAGAACGGTCAGGCCAACACCGGGCACGACCTGGGCTCCGCGGGCCGCGATCCTTCTCGGCAGAGTCCGGACGGGAGAGAATTCCATGCTTCGACCGTGACGGATCTGGCCGAATCGGGCTAGATCAAACCGGTTGTGGCGTCACAAGCAGCCCTTGTGACGCCACCTCATCAAGCCGATCTGACCGGAACGGGCGCTGCCAGCGACGTGCCCGCCACCCAGGTGCGGTAGCCCCCGTCGAGGTTGACGACGTCGAAACCGTGCTGCTCGAGGATGCGCGCGGCGGTGTGACCGCGCTGGCCCACCTGGCAATGCACCACGATCGGGCCGGCCGGCAGCTCGGCGAGCCGGTCGCGCAGCTCGTCGACAGGGATGTTCACAGCGCCGGGGATCGAGCCGGCCGCATGCTCACCGGCCGTGCGCACATCGACCAGGGTGGCGCCGGCGTCCTGAGCGGCGCCGAGCTCGTGCCACTGCAGCGAACGGCTGGCACCACTGCGGAGGTTGTCGGCGACGTAACCGAGCTGGTTGATCGGGTCCTTCGCCGACCCGAACTGAGGTGCATACGCCAACTCGAGACGCATCAGACCGGAGGCGCTGATCCCGCCCGCCATGGCGACCGCGATCACGTCGATACGCTTATCGACACCCTCGCCGCCGACGATCTGCGCACCCAGAATCGCGTCCGTCGCCGGGTCCACAAGCAGCTTCATCGACATGGACTGGGCCCCCGGGTAGTAGGTGGCATGCGAGGCAGGATGCGTGTGGATGACTCGGTGCGCCCGCCCCGCAGCGGAGAGCTGCCGCTCCCCCCAACCGACCTTCGCCGCCACGACATCAAAAACCTTCACGATCGCGGTGCCGAGGGCGGGCGTGTTCTGCTCCTCGCGGCCGGCGATGACGTCGGCGACCGAGCGGCCGTGCCGATTGGCGAGCCCGGCCATGGTCACGAGCGCCTCTGCGCCGCTGAGCGCATCCACCTTCTCGACGCCATCGCCGACGGCGAAGATGTGCGCGACGCTAGTGCGGTTGCGGGCATCGACCGCGATCCCGCCGGTCGGCCCCAGCCGGAGCCCGGCCGAGCGCGCCAGGTCCACGCTCGGCACAACACCCGACGCGTCGATGATGAAGTCCGGCCGAACCGTCGCGCCGTCGCTGAGCAGCACCGCCCCCGCCTCGACCGTGTCGACAGTGACGGAGGTGCGCACGTCGACGCCGTAACTGCGCAGCTGCGCCTCAACGGGCGCAACCATCTCAACGTCCAGCGGGCTCAGGATGTGTGGGCCGCGCTGAATGAGCGTGACGTGGATTCCGCGGCGCACCAGGTTCTCCACCGCCTCCAGGCCGATGAAGCCACCGCCGACGACCAAGGCGGAAGGGTTGTCCGCTGCCGCGTCCACCAGCACGCCGATCGCGTCGACATCCTCCACCGTGCGCAGGGTGTGCGTCGGGATGCAGGGATGCCCCACGGCCTCCCTCGCGGTAGCACCGACCGCGAGGATCAGCTCGTCATAACTCTCGGTCATGGTCTCGCCCACGGCGAGGTCGAACACCGAGACAGTGCCCGCGACCGGGTCGATCGCAAGGACCTCGTGACCGGTGCGCACATCGAGCCGGAACCGGGCCGCCAACGACTGCGGGGTCTGCAGCAGGAGTGATGACCGATCGGTGATCACGCCGCCGACGTAATACGGCAGCCCGCAGTTCGCATACGAAACGTACGGGCCGCGCTCGAACACCACAATCTCCGCCGACTCGTCGAGCCGGCGCAATCGCGTCGCGGCAGACATTCCTCCGGCGACTCCGCCAATGATCACGGCCTTCATCCTGTGCACCTCCCGAGAGCAGTTTGGTTATACCCTCCCCGGTATCGTACTATACGGAGGGGGGTATACAGAACCACCCCTACCGAACCCCAGAAAGAGAGTTGCAACCCATGTGCTACCCCGCCACCTGCAAAGTCTGCGGCAAGACCACCTGGAGCGGCTGCGGCCAGCACATCGCCGACGTTCGCCGGCGCGTCCCCGCAAACCAATGGTGCAACGGCAACCACACCGACGCCGAGAAGGCTGCCGCCTCCGGGGGCGGGTTCTTCAGCCGGCTCTTCGGACGAGGCTGACCGTGAGCACCATCACCCTCACCGCCGACACACTCAAGGACCAGATCGAGCAGAACGACATCGTCCTGATCGACTTCTGGGCGGCCTGGTGCGGCCCCTGCCGCATGTTCGCCCCCGTCTTCGAGAACGCATCCGAACAGCACCCGGACATCGTCTTCGGCAAAGTCGACACCGAGACCGAGCAGGAACTCGCCGCGGCCGCCGGGATCACCTCGATCCCCACCCTCATGGCTTTCCGCGACGAGGTCCTCGTCTTCTCACAGCCAGGAGCACTCGCCGCCAGAGACCTTGAGGACCTGATCGGCCAGATCCGCGCCATCGATCCGGCAGAGCTCACCGCCGCCAAGGCCCGCGCCTGAGCCGAAGAGATACCCTGGCGGGTACCTCCGACGCCTCGCTCAGCGCCATCGAGAAAGAAGAACACACCGTGGACACCACCGCCGCCGACATCAAGCCCGTCCTCAACCGGCTCCGCCGCGCGCAGGGCCAACTCAACGCCGTCATCGCCGCCGTCGAGAACGGCGGCAAATGCCGCGACGTCGTCACCCAGCTCGCCGCAGTCTCCAGTGCGCTCGACAAGGCCGGCTTCCAGATCATCTCTACTGCCATGCAGAAGTGCATCAACGACCCGGACGACACCTCCGACCCAATGACGGTCGAAGAGCTCCAGAAGCTCTTCATGACGCTCGCGTGAGGGAGATAACCGAGGTCCGCGATCTCCGGTGTGGTCGTTCACCTCGATGAGACCGACCCCGCCAAGCACGCCGCCGTCCTCAGGAACGTCAGAAACGTCAGGAACCTCATCGACGCGCTCGAACCGGGAGCGGACATCGACCTCGTCATACATGGCCAGGAGTCAGAACCCATCGCCCGAGCCCGCACCACGAAACCGTCCGCACGCTCCAACACCGCAGACTCACCATCGACGCCTGCCGGAACACTCCCCGAAGCGAACACATCGACGCCGAGCACCTAGTCGCGGACACCGTCAATGTTCCCTCCGGCATCGCTCACCCCGTGATCCGTCAATGAGAAGGCTGGGCGTACCGACGCCATGATGGCGGCGGGCGTGCCCCCTCGGGTATCTCGTAAGGTAAGTCCGATGGAGAACACGACAGCGCGTCTATTCCGAGCCCTGCTGGGCCTTGTCATCTGCGTCGTAGGCGCGGGAATCGCTGTCATCGCGATCATCCTCACCGTCGAGTACGCCTGGGGATGGATCTTCCTCGTTGCGCCGGTCGCGCTTGTTCTCGCGGTGCTCTTCATCCGGTGGGGAACTCGCCTGATTTCGCATTAGGGCGACGCCGCTGAGTTTCACCAGCATGTAAACGATCGAGCCAGCGGCCAATGCGAGGAAGACCAGAGCGAGAGCATCGCTGACGATCACGCTGCCCAGCAGAGTGCCCAGTAGGGGCGGCCCGCCTCCGATCAGACCCAGCAGCTCGAGCTGAGCCCACGACGCAGGATGGGCGGAGCCGGCCAGCGGGGGCGATATGCACCGTCGTCACTTGTGCCGTTTCTTCGGGTGCCGCTGGACGGCCGACGTCAGGAGATCAATCACTTGCTGGTGCAACCGTGCTGAACGCCTGGAGAATCGATCCTTGCCCTGCGATAAGTTCGTTTAGAGCGCACCCTGCCCCCGGTTCGTAACCGCCCACTGGAGGGATTCGCACGGTGAAGCAGGTTCAGCCCGACGATCTTCCCTGCGGACTCGTGGTCGTTGATGAATCGGGGCGCATCATTGAAGTAAACAGCGTCTTTGCGCAGTGGGCCGGAACGAGTCCGGAGGAGATCACCGGTCGCGCGCTGGACGACTTCCTGCTTTCCCAGGACGGCCCCTTAGGCCAAACGCACCGAATCAGACACGATGACGCGGCGGAGCGTCCGGTTGTCACCTCCCAGATGGCGGCGGGCGATCGGCGGCTCGTAGCGCTGGTTGACGCCGCAGAGCGCACCCAATATGAAGCACATCTGATCCAGCAGAACGCGAGAATGGAGCGCATGCGTGGGCGGCTCGAGGTCATCCTTGAGGCATCCAGCGCGTTCGGCAACGCGAAATCGGAGACCGAACTGGCGGAGATCCTGTGCGCGACCGCCGCGAAAGCATTTCAGGCCGAGGATTCGGTTGTGTTCCTCACTAACGGCAGCGGCCAGCTGGAACAGATCGCCGGAACCCACCCGTTGGCAGGCGCGATTCCACCGGGGTCCTTGGTGGCAGCGGTCCAGGAACTGGATCGGGTTGTCACCATCAGTGGCACCGAAGAGGGCGACAAATTCGACCCTGTCATCGGTGCGGCCATGCGCTCCCGAGGTGTCCAAGCAATCCTCGCCGCGCCCTTCCGCTCCGGCGGCCTCCTCCGGGGCGTCCTGTCTTGCTTCTTCCGCCGCCCGCGTGAATTCGATGATGAAGTCGCCCCGGTGGCCGGCTCCCTTGTGGCTCAGGCCGGCCAGGTCATCAAGACGCTTGGCCTGCAACGTCGACTGGAGCATTTGGCCTTCCACGACGAGGTCACCGGCCTTCCGAACCGGCGGCTGCTGAACCTGCAGCTGCAAGATTCCGTGAGAACTGGACACGACATGGTCGCTGCCCTGTTTCTGGACCTTGACGGATTCAAAGCGGTGAACGACACCTACGGCCACCACATCGGTGACCTCCTACTGCGCGAAGTCGCCCACCGGCTGAACAGCACGGTGCGGCAACACGATTTCGTCGCCCGGTATGGGGGAGACGAATTCGTGATCCTCAGCGAAGTCCGCGATATCGAGGCGGCGCACACCCTCGCCGACCGAATCCGTCACGCGATCAACGCGCCCTATGGCGACCTCCCCGCCACCGTTTCCATCCAAGCCAGCATCGGCATGTCCCTCGCCCCGCTGCAGGGAAATAGCTGGAACCCGGACTACCTCATTCGGCTTGCAGATCACGCCATGTACGCCGCGAAAAACGCGGGCGGCAACCGCACCGTCGACGTGCTCCTCACCGGTGTCACAGACACACGCAGCCGTTGACCGACGCCAACCAAACACACCCGGCCATCCCCCGGGCGTGAACAATCACGAACTGAACGCAACGGGGCCCCAACAGGGATGAATCGCCCTATGGTGCAGCCATGGACACGACGCCAATGTTTCGGGCAGTGCTTCTGCACGCCAACGACACATCCAGGGATACCGTGGTGCTCCTTGAAAACCATGCTCCCGCCCCACCCACTCGACTGCGGCTACCGGGAGAGTTCGCCGGCGCCGCCGTGTTCGATGTTTACGAGCTCGCGGATGATGACGAGTGGCCGGAACAAGCTGTGTACTGGCACGTCGAAATCATCCCGCGGACCACGGCAGACCTGACCTGAAACCTCACAGCGCCCGACCTTCCGCCTGACCCAAGCCGCCCACGGTCCAAGTCAACTGTCCCTAGGCCCGGGGAAACAGGCGACTTCGACGACGACTGACTTGCAGTACCGGGAAGTCGTCGGGCACCCCGTCTGCATGCGTGAACGCGCCCGCGGTCACGGACTCGGGCGGCAACTGCCCGACAAGATGATCCTCGCCTGCGACAACGCGGGCGTCTGGACGATCCAGTCGAGCATCTTCCGCGAGAACGCTGCGAGCCTATAACGGCACGAGCTGGCCGGCATCCAGGTGGTTGCCCATCGCGAACGCATCGCTCTGATGGCCTACGGCCCGTGGGCCGGGCAGTGGCGGGACACCGTCCTCATGCGGCGGCGGCAACGGTAGTCCGTTTCCACATCGCGCCCGCCAGCGCAATGGCGGCCCAGCTCAGAAACCAAAGGCCATCCGGAGCCGACTAGATCGGCCAGCCCTTTTGGTCTTCTCCCCGCTCCGGCCTGCGATCCTAACGGCCTTCGGCTGTTCCGTTCCCGACCCTCGCTATTTGCAGACTCCGTCGCTGCGCTCCTCCACTTAGCAACCGCTCCTATCGGTCGCTGCTCGGCCTCCGCCCGTTCTTGATCTTCGTGCCGGGACGGCGAGAAAGACGAGTGGACAAAGGAGTGAGGTAATCATGCGGAACAAGATCATCGCCCGAAACGCGGAGGATCGTCAGGCGCTGGCGGAGGCACTTTACGCGTCAATCGTGGATCAGGTCCAGCAGCTCGCCGACAGCGGCCAGTGGCGGGCGTTCCTCGAGTTCGCTCGCTCCTTCCACAACTACAGCCTGAACAACCTCCTGCTGATCCTCGCGCAAAACCCGGACGCGACCATGGTCGCCGGGTTCCGACAGTGGCAGGCGAAGGGTCGACAGGTGCGCAAGGGCGAGAAGTCGATCAAGATCTTCGGGTATCGCGAGAAGAAGACCGAGACCGCAGCCGGCGCCGACGAGCCGACCGAGCACGAAGCGCGCGTAACCCGATACTTCCCGACGCTGTCCGTGTTCGACATCGCACAGACCGACCCGATCGACGGGACGAACCTGCTCCCGCACGATCCCACCCAGCGACTCATCGGCGACCAGGACCACGGCGTCATCGCTCCGCTTACCGATCACCTCGAATCCCGGGGGTGGAGGATCAGGCGCGCACCGCTCGCCCACGCCAGCGGCTACACCGACCCCACGACGCTGAGTGTGATCCTGGCCGAAAACATCAGCGTCGAACAATCCGCAAAGACCCTGATACACGAGACCGCGCACATCGAGCTGCACCACATCGACAGTGTCGAACAGTATCGGCAGCATCGCGGACGCATGGAAGTCGAAGCCGAATCGGTCGCCTACGTCGTCGCTGGCCTGCGCGGATTCGACACCAGCGCCTACAGCATCGGCTACATCACCGGATGGAGCGACGAAGACATCACCGTGATTCGCGACTCAGCTGCCCGCGTCCTCGCAGCGGCACACAACATCGTAGAGATGTTCGACAAGTAATTCCCGAACGGAACGAAACAACCCCGACCCATGTCCCCGGGTCGGGGTTCTTTCGTGCTCGGAAGCGGCTACACGCGAGAGCCGGCGGACCGTCGCAAGCGCTGGGCGGAAAGATGCGCGCGACGAGAAAGGGACAAAACGACAGGAACCAGGAGCAACAAGCGAAGACAAAAAAGAGGAACACCAAAGAGCACAAACACAAGCAACGAAGGGCGAGATGACTAGGACGGATTGAAGAGCAAGGAGCGAATGCACGTAGGCACTCTTCGAGATGTGCGCTGTTATGTCTCAGGACATAGGTGACGATTCTGCCTCAGGACATCGGTAACACTTCAGCGGTCTTTGGTGGTGACACT